>NC_004347.2:2472500-4945000 GCF_000146165.2 Shewanella oneidensis MR-1
GCAACAATACGAGCAAATATGTGAATTTGATCTTGCTTTAAATTTGCAGGATAGCCTGAACCGTCATATTTTTCATGGTGTTGCAGAGCAATAATCGCTGCTGCTTTCAATATGGGTCGTTCAGAATTAGCAAGGATTTGATACCCGATCGTCGGATGTTGGCGCATAACCGACCATTCTTGATCATCTAACTTGCCTGGTTTGAGTAGCACCGCATCAGGGATCGCGATTTTACCAATATCGTGCATCGGTGATGCTCGACGCAGCAGATCTGCTTCGCTTTCAGATAATCCAGCAATAAGCGCAAGTTGAGCACAATACTCAGCCATGCGTTTCACATGGTTCGCCGCCTCTTTCGAGCGACTTTCTACAACATCACCTAAACGTAGGATAAGTTCTGATTGGGTATCTTCGACCTCTTGGTTAAGCAGTAAGTTTTCAAAAGCAACGCCAACATTTATAGCAAATATATCAATGAGTTTTTTATCTAAATCATCAATTTTATCAATACCATCCATATAAAGCAGGTTGATAAGACCACTCTTTGTGGGAAAATAGCCAACAAAGCAATTATCTTCGTATAAACAACGTTTATGGGCAAGCGCACTGCGTAATAACTTGTCGATATGCGAGGGTAGTGCTTTATTTATCGGGGTTTCAGCAAATTGCCCTGTTCCCGCTAAAATCTTAATATCTGTCGATTCCATATGACCGCTAATCGCATCCATTGCATTGCAGGTTAGCAGTAGCGTTTCAGAATCGAGATTAAGTAGAGTTGCAACTTGTGTAAGTAAACCATCGGCGAATCTATGAAGTGTTCTCAGTTCAAATAATCCTGAGGTAGCTTCGAGTACTCGTTCTAATCCTTTTCGATGGTTAACTTGCGCACGTCTTGCCTGCTCAATTTCCATAATATCACGGTAAGAACGCAGGGCAGAGTAGACACTTGTCATTAACTTGCGAGAATCGAGTTCAGATTTTGCTTTATAATCATTGATATCGTAGTTGACAATGACGTCTTCTTCCGGAGCTTGGCCCGGTTGTCCTGTACGCAAAATTAGACGAATAGTTTTGTTTTTGTGGTCTTCACGGATCCATTTCACTAATTCTAATCCTGCGTGATCTGTTTCCATTACAACATCAATAAAGGCTATTGCCAGATCTTGTTCATTTATTAGGAATTCTTTTGCCTGCTCAGCACTGTAAGCATTGATGAATGAGAGGGCTCGTCCATCGAGTTTGAAACGAGAAAGTGCAAGTTTAGTGACTGTGTGGACATCAGGCTCATCATCGACAAGAAGTATTTTCCATGGTGCTAAAGATGCAGAAGTTTCAGTGGTTTTTTTTCCTGAGAAGAGCGGCTTTTTATTTGTAAGATCAATCACCATCTGAGACCTCATCAGTAAATTTACGTCGCACAAGTAGAGTGTAGTTGAAGCTTGTCAAATCAGTAATAAATTATTATCAAAGTGGAGTAGGTCGCAATTTCACAAAAAACGCAATTGATAATCGTTATCATTAATGTATTATCAAAATAGATAACGAACTAGGAATAGATATGGCATACATGACAGGAAGGATCAATTTATCGATATCAGAGGAGAAACTTGCGCAACTCATTCGAAAGGGAAGTCTGTGTGCCGCAGATTTTTCATGTCTAGATCATCAGTCGAAGCAAAAAGTCTGGCAACTTTGTCTAATATGTTGTCAAAATCGTATAAGTTGCCATCAATGTACACAAACAAGCTGTCCACAAATTGAACGACTCATTAATGCCGATAAATAACGTTATCGGCATTTGTATTTAAGTATTATCATGCAGCAAACCATTATATTTAAAAGTTAATATGCAGTTCCCTCCAGTATTACCCTTATTTGATTCAATTGAATTCATACAAGATGGAAACAGTGTGGTGAATCAATATATCACCCAAGTTAGCCTCACGGATGTGCCAGATGCAGGTTTAGTTATGGAGCACGCAACAGATTGGTTGTTTGAACAAAAACACAGTGAAAACAACTATAAAACATACCGAAGCGAACTCACAACATTCCTACACTGGTGTTTTGATATCGCAAAAATATCACCCACACAAGTAATGCGAAAAGATATGAGCCGCTATGCGGATTATTGCTTAGCGCCACCTTTGATGCTTATCGCTTACTTTAATGTGCCTCAGTTTAAGTTCGACAAACTGCAAGGGGAGCGAGTGCCTAACAGTCTATGGCGACCATTTGTGGGCAAAAAACAACTGGGGCAAGTACAGCCGTATACTGTTCTGGTCTAATCCCATCGGACACTTAATTTTGAGACAGTATGGTCAATAAATTAAGAGGTCTATATGAGTCTGAAAAAATCACATAAGAGTTATCCGCAGGCATTTAAAGATGAAGCCGTCTTGATGGTGCTGGAGCAAGGTTATAGCGTTGCCGATGCGGCAAAGTCTCTTGGAGTTAGCACGAGCCTGCTTTACAACTGGAAGGAAAAACACGAAGCCCTGCAACAAGGCATCACCTTAGAAGAGTCTGAGCGTGATGAGTTGAAGCGATTGCGTAGAGAAAACAAAGAATTACGCATGGAGAAAGAAATTCTAAAAAAGGCAAGCGCCTTCTTTGCGAGAGAAATGAAGTAAGATTTCGTTTCATCAAACTGCAATCTCACCTGTTTCCCATAACACTGTTATGTCGAGTAATGAGTGTCAGTAAGTCAGGCTATTACGATTGGCATAAACGCCCTGCAAACGTGATAAGCGTTGAAACACTGAAGCTTTATCGCCTTGTTCGACAGCTATTTAAGCAAAGTCGAGGCAGCTTAGGGAATCGTGAAATGGTGAAGAAATTGCGCAAGGAAGGCTACCAGGTTGGTCGCTATCTCGTTCGTAAAATTATGCACCGCCTTCGACTCAAAGCAACCCAGCGATGTGCTTACAAGGTGACGACACAGCGAAAACACTCAGATGCAGTGGCTGATAACCTGTTAAACATGAACTTTAATCCAGTATCGGCTAATCAGGTCTGGGCGGGTGACGTGACCTATTTAAAGACGGGTGAAGGCTGGATGTACTTAGCTGTGGTGATGGATTTATATTCACGCCGGATTGTGGGATGGCGCATAGACAAACGCATGACCACAGATTTGATATCCAAGGCATTAATAAAAGCCTACAACCTGCGACAACCAGCGCGAGGGCTGGTATTTCACAGTGACCGAGGCTCGCAATATACCAGTAAACAATTCGGTAGGCTGCTATCGAGCTATGGTATCCGAGCCAGCATGGGTGATGTGGGTGCGTGTTGGGATAATGCCGTTGTTGAGCGATTCTTTGGTAGCTTGAAACACGATTGGATTTTTAAAGTTGCTCAACCAACAAGGGAGTTTATGAAGCAAGATGTGACGGCTTACATCAAATATTACAACTTGGAGCGACTTCATTCTGCTAATAACGATCTGTCACCTGTAGAGTTTGAGAATTCTCAAGTAAAAGTGTCCAGTTTGGGTTGACCAGTACATACATTGAGTGATAACGCGTTAAAAACCAAGGTCGCTATTTTATCTTCTTTTTATACTTACTTAATAAGTGAAGAATTTTGCGAACGTAATCCTGCGCAAATTTGGTTGAATCACAGTCGTTTTGCTCTAAATAAACAATATCAAAATCAAACTGATGAAGATGAAAATAGCTTGGCCTTCACGGAGTTACAGTGGTCCTATGTGATGACTACTGTTACTCAACTTGCTGAAATATTACCAGAATTACATCAACGCAGCTTATTTTTGATTTCATTAACTTATTCTTGCTATTTACGTATTTCGGATGTTTCCGCGCGCGTTGGTTATTCACCCGTTATGGGTCAATTTAGGCAAAATACGCAGACAGGCATTTGGAGTTTTCACATTCCACTCAGTAAAGGTGGCAAAAAACGTAGTGTTGCAATTTCAAAAGCGTTACTAGCTGGTTTAGTAAAATATCGACAATTTTTAGGTCTTCCAGATTATCCAAGCCAGGGAGAACTTCATCCCTTATTTGTTCGGCACAGAGCCGCTGGTCGTGGACGAGATGTCGGCTTAGTGAATGCCAACCTTGGGATCCGTCAGATACGAGAAGAAATCCAAGCCATTATTAATTTGGCTGCGGATAAAGCTCAAACCGATGGATTTATCCAAGATGCAGCACAAATGCGCAAGCTCACTGCACACAATATTAGGCATACAGGGATCACCCATGACATCAATATCAATCGTAGACCGTTGTCACATGTCCAAGCCGATGCAGGCCATGAGAGTATTGACACCACATCAAAATATTTGCACACCACACAAATCGAAAGACACGAAAGCGCTTATAATAAGCCATTAGATCATTTACAAGGTATTGATTAGCAGTGTGTTGATACTAACCAGATCCCTCCCACACAAAACTGCGCACAATGTATATTATGTTAAATCAGATGTCTGAGCATTTCAAGCGTGTGGTCCTTTTTAAAATCATTGATTGCTCACACTAACGCACCACATATTACGGATCGTCAGAGCTTTTGTTTGTTATTTATGTATTCAAGATTTCTTCATTTTCTAAATGATTCGGCTAATCACATACCGACAACCTAAGTTTATGTTGAAGTTGCAGTAATGACTTATGTCGATAACTTTCATCTGTCTGATATTTCCAAGTTGTAGCCAAGAGACCTTCTTCTCTAAACTCAGTGACAGCAAGAAATTCCACTAAAGGTCTGGTGTATAGACAAAAAACATAAACATTTTCTCAAGGATAAAGACATGACCACCAAGCGCAGTACTGCCTAAAAGCATCTGTAACATCCATACTTATATCCAAGCGCCCTAACCTCCTAGGCATCATTTACACAAAATAGCAGCGCAGTGGATCAGTACATAGAACCATGGTTTGCAAGCTAGGACTGAGTTTAGAAGATCATAAATGCAAAAAGGCCGCTAATTGCTTAGTGGCCTTTTTGACTGAATATGCCTGAGGATCTGCGTTTAGAATCAGGAATCCAGAGTTTAAATTGTATAAACAAAAAAGCCATCATTGTTGATGGCTTTTCCGTGAAATATGGCGGAGGAGCAGGGATTTGAACCCTGGGTGGGCTATAAACCCACGCCGGTTTTCAAGACCGGTGCATTAAACCACTCTGCCACCCCTCCGAACGAAGCGCATCATATAAGTAAGTTTACTGACTGTAAAGCACTAACTGATAATTATGCGCTAACTGTTCGTATTACACTCAATCTGCTTGATTTTGCTTCGCATTTGCAACGATTCCTACTCGAGCAGGATCTGGTGCAGTAAAGTGATGAGCAAAATCTCCCCATGTCTGTTCTGTTTTAAGTACATAACCTAGGATAACCAGCAGTGAACAGCATAGAATGCCCCAACCTATGGCTACTTCACCAAAATTGGCCCACATGGCCACTAAACTAGAGGCCCCGAAAGCGATGGTGATCTGCAAAAAGTTTTGTAACCCCGCAGCTTTAGAAGCATGCTGGGTAAATTGCTGCAAGGCACTATTCACCACTATCGGATAAATAGCTCCGTTCGCCGCCGCTAAGATTGAGAATGAAATAAGTAGTGGGAAAATGGTTATTGTTTTAAATAGCAAGGTAAATAACACGATCGAGACAACACAAATCCCAAAAATAGACAGCAATACATTAAGGGTTTTATCTGCTCCAATGCGTTTTATCAATAACTTACTCGCATAACCACCGACAATAAACATAATGGTTTGTGGGATAAAGCTAAGGCCAATTTCGGTTGCTTGATAACCATGCTGCTCCATCACAATCGGCCATACGGTCAGGTAGGCAAAAAATGCACCTGAACACGCACCAAAAATCACCACATTGCCTAAATAGCGAGTATTTTTCAAAATTTGCCCATAGGAAACAGCGCTAGGCTTGATATCTTGGTGTTTTGATTTACCTGGCACAAAGTACAAGGTCATCAAAACGAGTAAAAAAGCAATCACACACAATGAGATAAATATTGCACGCCATCCAAATTCGTTCAGAATATAAGCGCCTAAGATCGGTGCTAACGCGGGTGACAGTGCAACTAACGGCATAATATTGC
Organism: Shewanella oneidensis MR-1; assembly: GCF_000146165.2. NCBI lineage: Bacteria > Pseudomonadati > Pseudomonadota > Gammaproteobacteria > Alteromonadales > Shewanellaceae > Shewanella > Shewanella oneidensis. Next base: position 2,478,593 of record NC_004347.2, read on the forward strand.
TGAAGATCCCCTGTGCTTTTTCTGCATCATATTGTTCAACAACGATAGCTTGCCAAATTACGCCAGCACTGCAGGCGCCAATGGCTTGGAAAAAGCGGGCAATATTCAACATCATTACCGAGTCACTATTGGCGATGGCTACGCTCGATAAAGCAAAAACTGCCAACCCAATGAGCAGAGCATAACGCTTGCCGAGTTTGCTGACTAAAGGCCCATAGATAAGTTGCCCAAGTGCCAAGCCTGCAAGGAAACAGGTCAACGACATCGCCACTTGCGAGGGTGAAGAATTTAACGAACTTTCAATTGCTTTGAAAGCAGGTAAATACATGTCGGTGGCAATAAAGCCCAACATACTTAAGAGAGCTAAATAGAGTAAAAATATAAAAAACTTCATATTTACAAAGATGTTACTAGATGTTTTCATAAAATAATCATGTCAAAAGACTAAAGGCGTGCAGTCTAAATACTTGTTAATTTTATTGGAAACGTTTATTTTTGACAGATACTATCAATAATTTTCATCACAATGGATGTCAGCTATGCTCTCGGAACAAGCGTTAGAACTCATTGATATTGTGGCCCGAGTGGGGAGTTTTACGGCAGCCGCCAATCGGTTGCACAAGGTCCCTTCCGCTGTCAGTTATGCCGTTAAACAAATCGAAGAGGAGCTTGGTGTTGTGTTATTCGAGCGGCACCATCGAAGTGTGACTTTAACCCCCGCGGGTGGGCATTTTGTTAAGCAAGCGAGAAACTTGTTGACACAAATTGATGAAATGAAACGTGGTACCCAGAGGGTTGCAAATGGTTGGCAACCGACTTTATCAATTGCATTGGATAATATTGTGCGCGCCGATCGTATTAGCGTGTTGATTGCTGACTTTTATCGCCACTTTCATGATATTGAATTAATTATCCGTATCGAAGTATTTAACGGTGTGTGGGAAGCCCTTGCGACCGGACACAGTGATGTTGCAATTGGTGCCACTACCGCCATTCCTGTTGGTGGTGTGTTTCAGTACAAAGATATGGGTGATATCGAGTGGGCGTTTTTAGTCAGTAAAAACCATCCCTTAGCGAATATTGATAGACCCTTAACCGACGAAGAGCTGCGCCCATTTCCTTCCATTTGTTTGGAGGATACCTCCAGGGAAATTCCTAAACGTATGACTTGGTTACTGGAAAACCAACGTAGGCTAGTCGTTCCCGATTGGATCCGCGCTATTAACTGTTTTAGAGAAGGACTTGGTATCGGCTATATGCCTGTGCATTTGGCCAGTGTGTTTATTAAAGCTGGCGCACTGGTTGAGAAGCAGCTTGAAAACCCCAAACTGACAAGTCCCTGTTGTCTTGCTTGGAATGCTGACAAAATGTCACCCGCTCTTGCTTGGGTGCTCGATTACTTAGGGGATACGGATAAACTGCACCGCGAATGGCTAGCTTAATATTAGTGTATTGTGGTCAGATTAAGCTTGTTTTAAAGTCACTGTGCTGCACTGATGTAAAGGAATAAGCTTGCGTCGTCAATGAATACAAAAAAATAAGGATTTACAACTTGTTATTTGTGGTAGGAATCCTTTAAGCCAACCACGGTTTTAGGTAATATTCACTTAGATTTACTGGATTTACGATATTAACGGGAACTCTTGTCACCGTTAAAAGTCAAAATGATCAGTTTGGATTAAATGCTAATGGAGCAAGATATGACTCAGCAAACCCTGTACTCAACGAGTGCAACAACTTTAGAAGTGAACAAACTTCTTAAAAATACTTATTTATTATTGGCCATGACCCTAGCCTTCTCTGCATTATGTGCAGGTTTAGCGATGGCGCTCAATATCAGCCCGCTGATGTCACTTGGTTTATCTATCGGTGGTTTAGTGCTGCTTTTTGTCACGCTTCGGAAAGCCGATTCAGCCGCAGGCATTTTCTGGGTGTTTGCCTTTACGGGCATGGAAGGCGCCTCATTAGGCTATATGCTTAACCATTACGCAGGAATGACAAACGGCTCCGAGTTGATCATGCAAGCCTTTGGGTTAACATCGGTCATTTTTATTGCTCTGTCAGCCTATGCCGTCACCACCAAGAAGGATTTCTCTTTCATGCGTGGTTTCTTATTTGCAGGACTGATAGTAGTGATTGCTGCCGCTATTATTAATATTTTTGTCGGTAACAGCGTCGCGTTTATGGCGATTAACGCAGGTCTGGCATTGTTGATGACAGGCTTTATTCTGTTCGATACTAGCCGAATCGTAAATGGCGGTGAGACTAATTACATCCGTGCAACTATCTCCTTGTACTTGGACTTTTTAAACCTGTTCATTGCCATTTTGCATTTGCTTGGTATTGGTAACGATGATTGATCCCTTTTTAGGGAAACTTACGCTAAAATGGCCCTACTTATAGGGCCATTTTTTTTATGATGAGCAAATTTATTATCCAAGTAAACGGGCCAGCCTATGGTTCGTCGGCAAGTGTGAATGCCCTACGTTTCACCCAAGCCTCGCTTCGAAGCGGACATGACGTTGTCTGTGTCTTTTTCTATCAGGATGGCGTGTATAACTCTACTGACTTTAATTTACCAGCATCCGACGAATATGATGTCGTAATGGGGTGGAAACAACTGGCAGCGCTGCACCAAGTGTCATTGGTAAACTGTGTATCGGCCGCGCTTAGACGTGGCATAGTGTCACAGCAGGAAGCACTAGAAAACGGTCTAAGCCATTGGAATGTGCAAAGTTCGTTCATTATGGGTGGGCTGGGTGAACTGGTCACGGGTATTGAATCAGCCGATCGGTTGATCTGCTTTTAAGCTTCGGAAATCCTATGAAAAAAATCTGTATATTGTTTCGAAGTGCGCCCCATGGCACGACAAAAGGCCGTGAAGCCTTAGATCTTGCTTTGCTAAGTGCTAGTTTTGAACAAGAAGTGAGTGTCGTATTTATTGATGAAGGTGTATTGCACCTTCTTAAAGATCAACAACCTGAGCTTATTGGTGGAAAAGATTATCTTGCGACACTGAAAGCCTTACCCCTCTATGATATTGAAACGGTTTTCGCCTGTAAACAGTCCTTAGGTGACTATGGATTAAGCCATGGTTTATTATCCATACCGGTGACAATCTTAAATGATGAAGCGATTTCTGCTCATTTAAAGTTGGTCGATGAGGTCTTAGTATTCTAATGATTTTACATCATATTCAAACGTCGCCCAGCCGAGACAATGCCCTTAAGCTTTGCCTACGTTATGCCTGTAAAGAAGATGCGATTTTACTCTCTAGCGATGGCGTTAATGCCCTATTGTTGCGTCAATGGGCAATGGCACTTTCACCCTTTAAGGTGATGGTACTTAAAGACGATGTAGTCGCCCGTGGCTTAGGCGAGCGTCTTAAAAATATTAATCAGATTGATTACAACGAGTTTGTGGCGCAATCTCTCTTGCATGATAAGGTGATCACGTGGTAAATCCGCTTATGTTTAACGGTGTCGACATCGAGCGCGACCATCAAGGCTATTTAAAAAATATCGCCGACTGGCACCCCGATATGGCGCCGCTGTTAGCCCAAGAAGAAAATATTGAACTGACCAGCGCCCATTGGGAAGTCATTAACTTTGTTAGAGATTTTTATCTGGAATATAAAACCAGCCCAGCGATTCGCGTATTAGTCAAAGCCATTGGCCAAACACTCGGACCCGAAAAAGGCAACTCCAAATACCTCTACACACTGTTCCCTGTAGGCCCTGCTAAACAGGCGACAAAAATTGCGGGATTGCCTAAACCTGCAAAGTGTATCTAGGTTGTTAAATGTGAGTTTTTAAATTCAACGTTTTTAAAGGCATATCTTAGGATATGCCTTTAAGTATCTGCTTGTTTTAAATCAAATGTTGTAATCTTTGTTTTATTTCGGCATACCTTAAATTTTCGCAGCGACCAAAACCTGCAAGTTTACGCACTTGTAAACGGGTGAAGATCGGCAGACTCATTCCCGCTAAAAAGCGGCATTGGGTTTCAAGGGAAAGTGGCACCATACCTTTACTTCTAACGAGTTGGTTAAGTTCGTTAAGATCGGCACAAATACGCTGATCCTCTGGCCAAATTGGCGTATTGGAATACGTGAGTTTGGCCACTTGACCGCGACAAACACTGCAATGACCGCAGGATTTAGGTGCTGCATTATCGTCAAAATAGCGCGCTAAATTGTAATTTAAGCAAGTTGTTAGCTCAAAGAATCGCACTAATTGGGCAATCCTAGCCACTTCTTTGGCTTCCTTATCGGCAAAATAGTGATAGAGATCTTTTGCTAACGTGGGCGTAGACAATTTGACGGTTTCCACCTGATATACATCGGTAATTTGCTTGGTTTCTAATTCAATGAGTTGCTGACTTGCAAGGTATTCTAAGGCCGCCAACACGCGGTTGCGTTCAGCTCCCGTGGCCTGATAAAGCGCATTAAAATCTAAACTTCCCCAAACACGTTTCATTTGGGTGTGCGTAAATATTTGGGTTAAAAATGCCTGACGCTCAGGTGAAAACTGACTTAATACGTGCGCTTGAGGTTGGAGAAATCGATATTGAACATCAGCGTAGTAGGCATAAAGCGGTTTGATCACGCCCTGAAGTTCAAGCTGTACCAGAAGAGTCTTAAGTGGCAGCAATCTAATATTACTCTGATTGGCTAACTGATTCAGTTGCACTTCCCAATAATTAGCTTGGGTTTCTTGGCTAATGCTGTCAATCACGGTGGCAATACTTGCTAGCTCCGGTGTGTCGCCATACACAAAGTTTTCTACAGTGTTGATACCATCCAAATTAGCTAAGGTAACGCAATGGGAAAGTTGCCCATCACGCCCTGCGCGACCAATTTCTTGGCAGTAGTTTTCGATGGATTTAGGTAAGTCATAGTGGATCACAAAACGGATATTGCTTTTATCAATCCCCATGCCAAAGGCGATGGTTGCAACGACGATTTGAGTCTGACCTAGCATAAAATCATGCTGAATTTGCTGACGTTTATCATCATCAAACCCCGCATGGTAAGCCTGAGCAACAAAGCCCATGCTGCAAAGTTGTGATGCAACTTCTTCCGCTGTATGCTGCAACGTCACATAGACAATCCCCGCACCATCAAAACTTTGTAGTTGTTGCTTGAGTATTCGTAATTTATTTTCACTGGCAACAGGTAGCACTGTTAAATCAAGATTTGACCGATAAAAACCTGTTTGCACAATGTGTTGTGGCTTTATATCGAAACGAATCGCCATATCCTGTTTGACTTTTCGCGTTGCGGTAGCGGTGAGTAACAGCACTAACGGAATCGATAACTCACGGCAATAATCGGGTAATTTCAAATAATCGGGACGAAAATTATGCCCCCATTCGGAGATACAGTGGGCTTCATCCACAACCAGCATTGATAGTGGAATAGATTGAATAAACTGCCGAAAACGTTCATTTTTGAAGCGTTCAACTGACACCATCAACAATTTTAACTGGCCTGAACGCGCCTCTCGCATGACCTGTTGGGTCTGTTCTGGCGTTAAAGTTGAGTCGATACTTGCCGCTTTAATGCCCTTCTGTTGCAAGAAATTCAATTGATCTTTAATCAAGGCCAACAAAGGTGAAACCACTAAGGTTAAATGGGGAAGCTGAAGCGCGGTAAATTGGTAACAGAGTGATTTTCCTGAGCCCGTTGGAAATATCGCCAGGCTCGATTGGCCCGCTAATAGCTGAGTGATAACCTCACCTTGGCCCGGTCTAAATTCTGAAAAACCAAATTGTTGCTGTAATCGTGAGATTAAAGCTGAGCCTTCGTCAGGCTGAGACGCTGAATAAGACATATAGATACCCTTTTACCCTACACTTCAACAAGAAAAGGTCTAAGACTGAGGAAATGGTGAGTGCTATAAACCTAGTCACTATGACTTTCTGGCTAAATATAAATTGATAAATGCGGTGAGCTTATCATTAAAGACTTCTTCAAATGTGTCGAGGTCTTGACCTAATGTATTGAAATATATAGAAACCTGAGAGCGAGATAACCATTTGTTATCAATACTATATTCCATTTCAGGTAAAGTTTTATCGTAACGAGGCACTAAGGTCCACGTCACTAAGTCGACAGCAAAATGCTTCATTGCTTGCTGTGCTAAGTTGCAAAAAGCTTCAATATGTTCGCGACCATCTGGTCCAAGACAACCTGGTTCAACTCGGCAAAGTACTGATAGCTTTTTTGGCATTGACATAGGTTTTCCCTGTAAGAAGCATTGGTAAATTTTTTGCGATTAAACACCCATCAAACAACATAGGCTACCGCTTAGTTCTCTTTAGTTTACGTTACATAATCAGGAAGTCACGTTACGACGATTTAAAACCTAAAGTTGTTAACTCAAATGAATATTAGTCGGCAGATTGTTCTTCATTCGCGATAAAAACGGCTGCGGCATGCTCAGATAATAACGTATCGATGGCTTGATCAAAACTGTCTAAACGTTCAAGTTCCATATAGCGCTTTAACCGTAAAATAATATCCTTGCTCACTTCAATATGCGACTTCTTCTGACGCTTTTTAATTTGTGAAAGTTCTTTGCGAACCGTGCGCCAGCCTAAATCACTAAAATACTGATTCAGCATTCGATTAATCAGTTGCAATTGGAGATCAACATTTTGATTTTTTTTACGCAATTGAACTAGCACATTTAAGTTAGCGATTAATTCAGTGTAACTCGTAGATGTTTGCGCTATTAAGTTAAACCATTCGGCCTTCTCCCCTACAACATCTGGATGAACCATGCGATAAATTAATGGTAGGGCGAATACTAATTCCGCTTTATCTAATAACAATAATTTGCGCCCAGCGGTCGGTGCGGCATGGTGGTATTCCCAAAAATAGGTTGTCGTCATTTATGTAGAAAATTATAGCCCTTGGTAGGCAACATGATAACGATAAATGCTGAAATACAAAAGAATGGTTACACCATTTTATCTAGTGTTTTTTGCAATGGCTTTTCATTGAAGTAAATCTGAGGAGAAAAGGATCTGCTTCACTTCGATAGTGATGGCTAATCCCCTGTTTTTTGAGGCTAAATTCTAACCAATACAATATGCAAACATTCTTCCCCTTAGCCAATAAAATGGTTAAACCATAGTTTAAAAATAGGCTAGTTTCGCCACACTCTGTAGTAAACATAAAAATTCAGGTTGAGTGTTTTATCGGCAAAATTTGGATTGCTCCAGTGCGATTGGCTAATATTTAAGCGGAGTTATTCTAAAGGGTTGCCGATGGTTATATTTAGACAATATAAAGATTTCACGCTCCTTAACCTATCACTTCATTAATTGTTTTATTTATAACCAATTTGATTATTTTAAATTCAAACAATTCTTCTACCAGTGATAATGACGTTTATCACTGGTAGTAATGGCGACTATTTCCGTATAATTTAGCCAGTTTTATCGGCAGTGAAATAACATTAATGTCAAAATCGATTCAAATTTATACCGCGGATGACAGTCATTCTCATCAAGCGGTGGGTATAAGCGCGAATTTAACAAAGCCATTTACACAAGGTGATAAGACATTTTTTGAAGAAAGTTCACTTCCTCAATCCGTGCATGCTGACTTTTATAATGCAGCTTCCGAAACTGAGTATGAAATATCCAACAATACTCGCCGTGTATATCGAATTAGCTTTAGTTTTTTTGAACAGTATTGCCTCGAACATAATCTGCAATCTTTACCAGCCGATCCGCGCAGTATTATTTCATTTATCGGTCATCAAAAAGAATTACTGCAAGCTAGCACTGGGATGCAGCTTTCCAAACAAACTTTAACTACGCGGATTGCCGCCATTCGTTTCTACCATATTCAAGCAGGTTTTCCGACACCTACTGAGCACCCGCAGGTGATTCGAGTCATGCGCGGTTTGAGTCGTAATCATCATCGTCTAGTTCAAGATTATGATCAGCAACCCATAATGTACGATGAAGTTGAATTATTGATCCAAGCTGTAGATCAACAGCCCCATCCCCTACTTCGTCTAAGAGACAAGGCCATCATTCAACTCGGTTTACAGGGGGGATTTCGCCGCTCCGAATTAGCAAATTTGAAGGTGCATTATTTAAGTTTTATGCGGGATAAATTAAAAGTGCGTCTGCCCTTTTCTAAAAGTAATCAGCAAGGGTTAAGAGAGTGGAAGAGTTTACCCGATTCTGAACCTTTTGCGGCTTATCATGCAGTAAAATCATGGTTAAATGAAAGTCAGATCACTGATGGGCATTTATTTCGATCTATTTCCCGTGATGGCAAGACATTAAGACCGTATCACGTAAACGATAATAGTAAGCCCAAATCTACATTTAGCCGAAATAGTGGTTTCTTAAATGGAGATGATATTTATCGGATCATTAAACAATATTGTCTAAAAGCTGGATTACCCGCGCAATATTATGGCGCCCATAGTTTACGAAGTGGGTGTGTTACACAACTACATGAAAATAATAAAGATATATTGTACATCATGGCTCGTACAGGGCATACTGATCCGCGCTCCTTACGCCATTATCTAAAACCGAAAGAAGATTAATATCCACTTTTTACTTAATTAATAACAGTAATTCAAGGGGCATTTTCTAAGTTAGGTTCCATTTTAATGAGCGTTAAAATTGTTAATTGCAGTATTTCTGTCATATAAAATCAGCGTTAGTGTCATATTGATACTTTAGGCTTAGCCACGAAATCTCATTCTTCGTACTAGCTGGAGTAAAATATGAGCAAGGCCACCTTTGATCCTACACGCTATAATAAAAGTAATAACGAACCTTTTAATCAAGTGTTGGATAAACATTTATCTCGTCGTAATTTTGTCAAAAGTGGATTAGGTCTTGGGGCTATGACTGCCTTTGCTGGCATGGGGTTGACTGGATGTGGTTCTGACAGTTCTTCTTCTCCAATCCCAGTAGATCCTGTACCACCTTTACCACCAACCAAAAGTAGCGCTAAGCTTAACTTTACCTCAGTCAAAGGTGCACGCTTAAATGCTGTAGTCGTTCCTGAAGGTTATAGCGCTCAAGTACTTGCGCCATGGGGAACGCCATTAAATGCTAAAGCTGCACCATGGAAAGCCGATGGCAGCAATACTGCAGATGACCAAGCAAACTCAGTGGGTATGCACCACGATGGCATGCATTTCTTCCCACTGAACCAAGCAGGTGATGATGGTTTATTGTGTATTAACCATGAATATATCGATGAAATAGCCTTACATCCTAATGGTCCAACGGTCGATGCAACGACGGGTTTACGCACCATTGTCGATGAAGTGCGTAAGGAAATTAATGCCCACGGTGTGTCTGTTGTCAGAATCAAACTGACGAATAATCAATGGGAAGTTGTGTATAACGACAAACATAATCGCCGCTTTACCGGCGCGACAGTGATGGATATCGCTGGACCTCTCGCCTATTCTCCATTACTTGAAACCCGCTATTCTCCCGATGGCAGTCAAGCACGCGGCACTTTAAATAACTGCGGCAATGGTTATACGCCTTGGGGGACTTACCTCACATGTGAGGAAAATTGGCCTGAGTATTTCGTAAACCGTAGCACCCTCACCCGCGATCAAATTCGAATCGGGATCAGTAAAACGTCAAGCCGTTATGGTTGGGATGATCTTGCTGGTCAAGATGAAGAGCGCCTTGATGAGTTTAGCCGCTTTGATGTGACGCCTAAGGGAGTTAGCGCTCGGGATGATTATCGCAATGAAGCCAACGGTCATGGCTATATCGTGGAAATTGACCCATACAATCCCACATCGCGCGCAATTAAGCGCACAGCCTTAGGGCGTTTCCGCCACGAAGGCTGTACATTCGGTAAGTTGAGTGAAGGTCAACCCGTAGTATTTTACTCTGGCCATGATGCGCGTTTTGAGTACCTCTACAAATTCGTGTCGGCAGCACCTTGGAACCCACAGGATGCCAACAGCAGCAATCGCCTCGAAATCGGTGATAAGTATATGAATGAAGGTACATTATATGCTGCTAAGTTTAATGAAAACGGTGTTGGCGCTTGGTTGCCATTGACTTTAGATAGTCAAACGACCGACGGCAAAACCTTAGGTAATAGCTTTGCAAGTCTTGCTGATATTATCCTTAATACGGCGGGTGCTGCAGATTTACTGGGTGCGACCCCAATGGATCGCCCTGAATGGTGCGCGGTCGATCCATTCACCGGTTCAGTGTATTTAACACTGACGAATAACTCGAAACGTACCGAAGCCAACCCTGCAAACCCAAGACTGAAAAATAACTTTGGGCATATTATTCGTTGGGATGAAGCTGATAAAGAGACTGAATTTACCTGGGATATTTTTGTCTTTGGCTCGCCAAGTGATGGTAATGCAGAAACAAACCTCTCTGGCTTAACGGATCTAAACCAATTTGCTAGCCCAGATGGTCTTGCCTTTGATAAGCGTGGTATTTTATGGGTACAAACCGATAATGGCGCTGAAGAAGTCGCAGAAGAAACAAACGATCAAATGCTGGCGATTGTCCCTTCGACACTGCTTGATAGTGCCAATAAACAAACCAGTGTGACAGCCAAAAACCAGATGGAGTTAAAACGCTTTTTCGTTGGTCCAAACGATTGTGAAGTCACAGGTTTTGCTATAAGCCCTGATTACAAAACGGTATTTGCTAACATTCAGCATCCAGGTAACTGGCCTTATTCAAACAATGCCGCAGAAGTCACACCGACAGGTGTTGTGCTTCGCCCACGTGCTGCCACTGTGGTGATCCGTAAACTCGATGGAAAAGAAGTCGCCGTTTAATCTATCGGGTCAACCATCTGATTAAGCTTGGTAATCCCCTCCCTCGAGGGGATTTTTCTTTCATGACATCGCTAGGGCGTGTTGACGTTTCTGGGTAATTTTTGCAGCAATTTGGCTGACGTTTATGCAAGGCAAAAGTGTAGTTATTCTACATAAACGGACGATAACGCAGCAGAAACGCCAGCCAAATGCTGCCCGAAGGGTTCGTCTGGCAAGCTCTTGTTCTTACTTTCTGTCATAAGAGCTGCTCGTCATTTGAGTAGAATAACTACACATCATTCCTCGTTTCGCGAGCACGAGCTTGCCAGAACGAACAAAATTTAATCTCGAAACGTCAACACGCCCTAAGGCGTTGCAGCGGTATAAGCCACTTCAAAGGCATTGGTAAAATCACTAATCGGGAGAATATCTTCACGGCAGCGACGATTTCGCCCCAGTAATGATGACTCCACAAACAGGTCGAACCATGCCGTTAATGCTTTACCATTTGCCTCTTCTCCCATCGCAGCCAATGCAAGTGACGCGACTTCTGCCGTTCCCAGTTGAAAATCGTGACTCCCCTTACGTAGTGCGTAAGTGGCTAAAGTATCAGGATCAAAAGACAAGATAGGCAAGCCCTGCAAATAAGGACTCTTACGAAACATCTTAATGGCTTCTCGCCAACTGCCATCGAGCATAATCAGCAAGGGACGTTTACCTTTGGCAAGCGTGGCCATAGGGACTTGGCTTAAAACGGTTTGGCCTTGGTCCGCATATTGTGCCGGAAACACTAAAAACGGCTGATAATGGTCGCTGCTTAAAAGTGCAAGTAACTCTGGAGCAGGATCGGTGCGCGACCAAAGAAACGCGTGGGTATCGGGGATAAGATCTGCAATCAAACGGCCACTATTTGTTGGCTTAAGGACCTCATCGTTATACATGATAAGCAGAAAGCTAGCCTGAGTGGTTAACTGCTTTCGCAGCGAGCAGGTACAAAATTGCTCGCCTAATAAACACAAGGGGCAGCGAATGAGTTTTTTACCACGAGCGCCAAAAGGTTTAGTCGAAATGGATTTGCGGTATTCATATAAGCGATGTACAGCGTGTGGGGCAAGAGCCATAGCAACCAATTCTCAATCAAACTCGTTTTAAAAGGCAGTACAAAGCGTATGCCATTATTTCGCGGAGGCGCAGTGTATCCTTTGGCCGATAAAGGTGCAATTAGCCTAATCTAAAAGCATTATTCTTGACGAAAATAAATGTGTGGTTGAATGATCTCTAAACCCTCTTCATTTGCATAAATAAACATACTAATTTCGAAATATAATATTTAAATACAATGATTTATATATTATTTACTCTTTATTAGATTGTCGACTCAGATAAAACCACTTAGACGAAATCTGATGGTCAATCTGATTTAAGTTGTGATAATTTTTTATATCTCACCCAACTGATGAGAACGTGTTGACGTTTCAGGGATATTTTGCAGAAATTTGACTGGCGTTTATGCAAGGCAAAGTCCGTGCTGTGTAGTTATGGACGATAACGCAGCAGAAACGTCAACACGCCCTAGCGACATCACTCTAACTATCACCATAAAAGTGAAAGGAATTGTATGACTATCTCTCCATTAAATTCACATACGTTAGGCTCAACCAGCCTTGGGTTAATTTTGCTTGTAGCACCATTGATGGTGCATGCCACCCCACAAAATGCCTTAACCGCCTCCCAAGACACTAAGACAATAAAAAGTATTGTCGATTCTGCGGTTAACCCCTTGATGGCCGAATATGGGATCCCAGGGGCTGTGCTCGGGATCAGTATGAACGGGCAGCAATACTTCTTTCCCTATGGCGTCAGTTCAAAAAATACAGCTGAAAAAGTCAGTAAAAATACCCTATTTGAGATTGGTTCTATCAGTAAAACCTTTACCGCGACCCTCGCAACATACGCTCAATTTGAGGGTAAACTGACGCTGACAGATAAGGTCAGCCAATATCTGCCCGAATTAGCTGGTAGCCATTTTGACCAGATTAATCTCATTAATTTAGCCACCCATACTGCGGGCGATCTGCCTATGCAAGTGCCCGATAATGTCACCAATAACACTGAATTAATAAGCTATTTTAAAGCCTGGCAACCCGCCTATCCCGCTGGTACACATCGAAATTATGCCAATCCCAGCATTGGCCTTCTCGGTGTGATCGCGGCAAAGCAACTTGGTCAAGGCTTTCCTGAGGCAGTAGAGCAAACTCTCTTTCGACAACTTGGTATGACAAACAGCTATCTTATGGTTCCAACGAATAAAATGGCTGATTATGCCCAAGGCTACAATAAGCAAGATCAGCCAGTACGCCTCAATCCAGGTGTGTTAGCCGATGAGGCCTACGGAATAAAAACGACGGCAGTGGATCTACTCCGCTTTGTTGAAACCAATATGCAGCAGCATTCGGTGCCAGCAAGGTTGCAACGTGCCATTGATGCCACCCATACGGGCTATTTTGATGTAGGCCCGATGACTCAAGAGATGATTTGGGAGCACTATCCCTATCCGATTAGCCTTGATAACCTCCTTGCTGGACATACTCAAGACGTTGTGTTTGGCAGCATGCCAGTGAAAGCCATCACACCACCCCAATCGCCACAGCAAAATGTCTGGATAAATAAGACTGGCTCAACTGGCGGTTTTGCCGCCTATGTGGCTTATATTCCAGCTAAAAAGCTGGCAATGGTGTTATTGAGTAATAAAAATTATCCTGTGCCGCCACGGGTGACTGTGGGATACCAGATATTAACTGGCTTAGAAAAGCTCCCAAACTGATATCGCGTCTTAATATTGCAGTTCAATGCATCACTTGCCGAGATGGAGAGGTTTTTCTCTCCGTCCCATTCATCTATCGCTAATGTTTTTCTTTAAGCATTAAAAATCCATGTTAACAAACAGCTTCTTTTCGTTGGCATAAGAGTATGGCCTGTATCAATTTACAAACCTAATTAACAAGATGAAAACCAAATGTAAGCTTAATTTTACAGCCATAAAAGCATAGAAAAACTTATGCGTTGGATTAAAAAATATTCCAATAAATCAAGATGATTAACACTTGAACTGCTCGATTTTGGGCGTAAGATGCGCGCCATCGTTCAACTGTGCTTTTTTACGGAATTATGATGTCAGGCGAAAAACCGTCTTTAATCTCAGCAAAAGCGTCAACTCCATCAGCAGGAAGTGCCACTCGATTGCTCTTTATGCTGGTCTTTATGGTTGCCTGCGGACAGATGGCCCAAACGATTTTTGTGCCAGCGCTCCCGCTGATTGCCCAAGGCTTAGCCGTTGATGCAAGCAAGCTACAAGCAGTCATGGCCTGTTATCTACTTGCCTACGGCTTATTTCAATTTATCTATGGCCCATTATCTGACCGATATGGCCGTAAACTCCCACTGCTGATTGGTATTGGGATCTTTATAATTGGCGCGTTACTGGCCACACAAGCCACAAGCTTTAATCAGTTAATTTGCGCAAGTCTGCTCCAAGGCCTCGGTACAGCCAGTGCGGGCGCCCTGTGCCGCAGCATTCCAAGGGATCATTATTTTGGTGATAACTTATTAAAATTTAACAGTTATGTGTCCATGGCAGTGGTATTTCTTCCCTTGGTAGCGCCCTTTTTAGGCAGCCTCGCTTCAGCTTACTTCGGTTGGCAAGCCGTTTATTGGGTTTTATTTGGATTCGGTGTCTTTGTTTGGCTACTGCTTTGTTTTGGCTTTAAAGAATCTTTACCAAAGGACAAACGAGAGCAACAACCGGTATTAGCCTCCTATCGCCATGTGTTACGCCATCGCAGCTTTAGGGCATATCTATTTTCATTAATCGCCACCTTTGCGGGCATTGCCGCCTTTGAAGCCATTGCGGGCGTACTCTATGGCCAATATCTGCAATTAACGCCCTTTATGGTGAGCTGTTATTTTGTGGCGCCTATCCCAGGCTATTTACTCGGCGCACTGATTGCGGGTAGACAAAAACAAGCACAACGCTCGGTATTCCAAGGTGTAGCTTTGCTCGGCGCTGGTGCGCTGTTTATGTTGATCCCTGGGCTGTTTCAACTGGTCGTCGGCTGGAGCTTATTGGTTGGTTCGATTCTGTTTTTTAGTGGTGCGGGCATGCTATTCCCTACATTAACCTCAGCTGCGTTAGAACCTTTTCCGCGTCAAGCGGGAATTGCGGGGGCTTTGCTGGGTGGTTTACAAAACTTTGGGGCAGGACTGGCGGCATTAACCATGTCGCTCGTGCCTATGGGAGGTCAGTTAAGTATCGGTTTACTGAGCGCTGTGATGGTGCTTTTAGTGATTGTGGCCTTGCATTATGCGCGGGATCAAAACGATACCCATCAAACGCTATTGCCGCAAAAAACTTAATCCATGTTGCCATGCTTAAACGACAAAGCCCACTTATGGTGGGCTTTGGTTTTTATCTTATGCTTATCGATTACAGGATACGTCTTAGCAAAAAGTCTGCTTTTAACCTTCTAATCCGATTCATAATCTTCTTCACGGGATCGGGATAACTTTGCAAGGTATCTACTTGACTGTAGTGATATAACCTCTGTGTATGCTCAAGGATATGGGCTTGCTCGGCCTCAAATTGCGCCTTCCAGCTACCCGTTTCATCGTGGATCAGTATGCCATTCTCAAGATCCAATGCCCATGCTCTTGGGTTTAGATTCGAGCCTGTGATCAAATGTTTACGACCATCGGTACTGATGCCCTTAAGGTGATAACTGTTGATCCCATGCTTCCACAGGTGAATATTGAGCTGACCATTATCAATCGCCCACTGCTGACGTTTCGCAAACTTACGCAGCGATTGTTCATACAAATAAGGCAAGGCACCGATGGTGGAGAAATCTTGCTCAGGCGGAATATAAAAGTCATTCGCCGTTTTATCCCCGACGACAATATCAATCCGTTTGCCTTTGCGCAGATGTTTAGCTAAGGCACGGACCAAAATATACGGAGGATTGAAGTAAGGCGTGCAAATAAACAGCCTATCTTTTGACTCCTCAACCATGGCAATAACCGTTTTATTCAATAGGTTATGTTTACGGCCTAGCCCAAGTAATGGCGTCACACGATTGCCACTGCGAGTCTCGTTAAACTCGTACTGCGCCTGAGACAGGCGTAATTTAAAGCTGCGTACATCCGTTTTAGGCGGTAACACTTCCTGCTGCGCATCTTGAGTGAGCGATGTGACAGCCGGATCGGCAATGATATAACGCTGGATCATTGCCCGCATGCTGCGCGCAAGCTCTGCCGACTCAATCACATGGTAGCGGTCAAAACGGTATTTATCGTTTTGCTGTAGATAGATGTTATTAAGACTTGCGCCGCTGTAAATCACAGCATCATCAATCACAAAGCCTTTAAGGTGCAATACGCCCATAAATTCACGTGACTTGACTGGCACCCCCATAATCTCTATGGGATGCTTCGCCTCAGCCATGACTTTGCGGTACATCAAATAATTACCGCTATCACCCTTATGGCCGATCAAGCCGCGTCTCGCACGGTGAAAATCAACCAACACTTTGATATCCAACGCAGGATTATTAGCCTTCGCCGTCATCAATACCTGTAAAATCTCTCGCCCTGCTTCATCATCTTCTAAATAGAGTGCAGCGATATAGATGCTGGTCTTGGCATTTTCGATGCGAGTGAGTAACTCTGCCTTAAATCGGCATGGCGTAAGCAACCACGTTAAAGCCTCGGGTTGAACGGCTATTCCACCAAGCTTATCTAGCAAGGCATCCTCCTTTAAACATGCTGACCACCCCGATAGGAAGCGCTTGGGGTCAGTGACAAAAACATCACAGCTATCTGCGTTAATTCTGGGTAGGCCTCTGTCACTGCCAACCTGATTGTTTGTTCTACTTTAAGATGAATATCAGGGTCTACCGGAAACCAAAGCAATTCGATTTGGACAAAGCGCTGATCAATTCTGCCATTACGGTAACTGATGCTGGGTATCCAATCTAATGTAAAACTCTCAGCTTTACCTTTACATATAGCCGCCAAAGACTGCAGTAATGTTTGGCTAAGCTCTGCAACGACTGCCTGGGGTAAGCCGCGCATACTAATATGAGGCATGGTTTTAGTGGTTACCTGAGATCCTAAAATCGTAAGGGGTAGAAATTACCGACTTCACTGCAACTCGGCAAGACTTTTCGATGAAAAGAGCGCGGTGCAACACCTATTTTGCTGGTAATTTGACCGGAAACGATTGATTGCCAATGATAAGTGCAAGATTAGACTGATTCGAGGGCGTTCAAAATTCTGTGTCAGGCTAATTTTTAAATTTCTAGCACGCTATCTAAACGTCCTTCAAAATAAATCGCTAACTGAGATAAACAAAGGCTCCAATTGTGGATTGGCATAGTCCATTTATCTGAGGCGTTTAATATGCCTGCGTAAAGTAGCTTCAACAAGCTATTTTCATTAGGAAATGCACCTTTGGTTTTGGTGAGCTTTCTAAATTGGCGATGTACAGCCTCAACCGCATTGGTCGTGTAAATCACTTTCCTGATATGTTCTGGGTACTTAAAATAATGGGACAAATTATGCCATTTGCGACGCCAAGAGTTGATTACCAGCGGATAAGCATCACCCCATTTGGCCTCCAGTTCGTCCAATGCCATCTCTGCGGCTTCTTTACTCACGGCTCGATACACAGGCTTTAAATCAGCCATAAACGCTTTCTGATTTTTTGAGGCGACATACTTCATTGAGTTACGGATCTGGTGGATAACGCATAGCTGTGTTTCCGTATGAGGAAAGATACTGGCTATGGCCTCAGGGAAACCGGTCAAGCCGTCAACACAGGCGATAAGAATATCTTTTACACCACGATTATTAAGATCGGTCAGTACGGATAGCCAGTAATTAGCGCCTTCATTTTCGGATAAGTGAAGCCCTAAAATTTCCTTTTTTCCTTTCATATTAAGCGCTAACAATGTGTAAACGGCTTTACTGACGTAACGCCCATCCTCTTTGACTTTATAATGTATCGCATCAAGCCAAACGATAGGATAATGGCTATCTAATGGGCGCTGTTGCCACGCTTTAAGTTCGGGGATGAGTTTGTCAGTGATAGCACTGACTGTTGCGTTAGACACATTGAGCCCATACATATCTTCAACATGTTGATTAATATCGCGATAGCTCATACCTATACTGAACATCGATAACACTTTACGTTCGATTTCATCGGTTAGTGTCGTTTGATTTTTCTTAATCAACTGAGGCTCAAAGGTGCCATTGCGGTCTCTAGGCGCGTCTAACTCAAAGTTACCGGACGGATGCTTAATGGTCTTAGGGGTTTTGCCATTTTTACGATTAGGCTGAGGATCATGCGCTAAATGCTGCTCAAGCTCAGCCTGGAGAGCGGCTTCAGTGAGTTGCTTGATCAGTGGGCCAAGAATGCTGTCTTTACCTGTGAGGCTTTTACCTGATTGCAGATCTTTAAGGGCTTGTTCGAAGTTAAAAGGTTGGGTCATGTGTCATTCCTGTTTTTGAATATTTTACTGAAATGACACAGAATTATGAACACTACCACTGATTCTGCCTAAATGCATATGCACTGGCAAGCGTCCTTCAGCCTTTGTTCTATATGCCATAAGCGTCTATCACTGAGGTAATCACAAAATGGTGGTTAAATCACAAAATATTGGTTCTTACGGATGCAAGCGTGCTTGTCTTGAGTGTTTTAGCGTAAACTAAAACGTCTTCAGCCAACATTACAAACCCTATGAATAAAAAAATCCTGTTTACCCTTGCTCTTACCTTAGCCTTAGCTTGGGGAATTTTTCATTTTAAAGCGCAACTTGGGTTACTCATTTTACCACTGTTTATCGGGTTAGTTTTATTTGTCACCCTAAGGCTGTATCGCCTTATGGAAAAAGATGACGGCAGTCATGATCGCTAACAAAGAGAGTTAATAAACAACAGACATGGAAACGTTTTCCCGATTATTCACCTTACCTCGTTCAACGGGCTTACTGCTAACGGTAGTTGCAACTGCCCTATTCCCAAGTAATGTGTGGGCAGCTGCCGCAGATATTAAGCATACTACGCTTGACCAACAAATGAGTGATATAGCGCCGTCTCATTCGCAAATTGCGTTACTTGCCCATGATATGTCGAACGACAAGCAGCTTTACAGCCAGCAAGCCGATACCTTGTTTATCCCTGCCAGCACCCAAAAAGTGCTTACCGCTGTCACGGCCTTAGCTGCACTTGGACCAGAATTTAGCTATGTGACAGATCTTTGGAGTGATGCCCCAATCCGCCAGGGACATGTTGAAGGGAGTGTATATTTACGCTTTAGCGGCGATCCCACATTAACCCACGAGGATTTGAAGGCTTTATTCGCTCAGCTACAAAAACTGGGCATAAAGCGAATTGAGGGGCACTTATATCTTGTTGGAGATAAACAAGAACAATTACAAGCGCCTGGCTGGGTTTGGGACGATCTCGGCATTTGTTTTGCGGCACCAGTGTCGAGCTACATCATCAATCAAAACTGTGTATATGGGCAGTTTGTGCCAAGCTCTGCAAAACAAACGTCTCGGGTAACATTAAGCGCGAACAGTTATGGTGTTAACGTCAGCAGTGATGCAATTTTTTCCCCTCAAGCGAATCATGATTTTTGCCAACTTGATTTAGTCCGCTTAAGCCAAAATCAATATCATCTGCGGGGCTGTTATCCCGGCAGTGAAGCCATACCGCTCGCGATCGCGATTAGCGATCCGCAAAAATTTGCCATCGACACCTTAACGGCCACGCTAAAAGGAAAAATTTCCCTCTCGGGCAAAGTTAAAATTGGCCATGATATCCCTGATAAGGCAAAACTTATTGCCAGCCATCGCAGTGCGCCATTGCCCGAGCTATTAAAGACGATGTTACTTAAGTCGGACAACCTGATCGCTGACAGTTTGTTTAAACGTGTAGGGCAAGACTATTATAAAACTCAGGGGAGTTTTACTTATGGCGCGGCGGCCATGCGACATATTCTGACTGAGTTAGGGATTGACTTAACCAATGCCAATATCGTCGATGGTTCTGGGCTTTCTCGCTATAACTTGTTGAGTGCTAAGCAATTAGCTGATGTGCTTACACTCATGTATCAAGATGCTCGCTTTCACAGCTTGATTGATAGTTTGCCCGAGGCAGGAGTCAGCGGTACGCTAAAATATCGACAGGGTTACACTCAACCACCACTCAAAAACCGTGTTTTTGCCAAAACAGGTTCAATGCAAGGGGTTGCCAATTTAGCTGGTTTTATTCGAATACCACAACAGCGGGATATCTTATTTGTGGTACTTGAGAATGGCATAAGCCCTGAAACGAAAAAACAACGCAAACCTGCGTTTAGCGCGGACTTTTTAACTCGACTAATGGCCACAGTTGAACAGCAAGCACACACTAGCCAAACATCTGTCAAAGAACTTAACACGGTTAAAAAAATTAACTGATTAAACTAAAAAGCACTGATAAGTCAGTGCTTTTTCTCTTTTACTGCAGTCTATTCAAACTTAGAATAATTCAGCTGGCATCGCCATAGTGCTGACATCACCCGCACGCACTTGTGCTAAATGATAGTCCGCTTTAGGCAGTAGCTTATCAAAATAAAATTTCGCAAGATAAGCTTTCT
Source organism: Shewanella oneidensis MR-1 (assembly GCF_000146165.2). Taxonomy (NCBI): domain Bacteria; kingdom Pseudomonadati; phylum Pseudomonadota; class Gammaproteobacteria; order Alteromonadales; family Shewanellaceae; genus Shewanella; species Shewanella oneidensis. The sequence goes on from NC_004347.2 coordinate 2,499,095, forward strand.
GCTCGGCAAAGTTTTGATCCTCTGCACTAGGGACTTTATCCAACATAGCTAACCAATAAAAACCATATACGCTGTAACCAAAGGCATCTAAAAAGTCGACAGCACAGGCATTGATTAACGCCGGTTGCGTCAGTTTTTGCTCATTGACCGATTCGGCCACATTGACTAAAGCATCTAAACGAGCACAGACTGCGGCAATTTTTACACCGTCGACCTGCGTAAACTCGCGCATTTGTGCTTTTAATTCAGCCACAAACTCTTTTAGCGTCGCTAAGTTGTCACCCGTGACTTTTCTACCGAGGAAGTCAATGGCTTGAATACCGTTTGTCCCTTCATAGATTTGCGCGATACGGGTATCACGCACCAGTTGCTCAACGCCCGTTTCGCGAATATAACCATGCCCACCAAAGACTTGCTGCGCCATAATGGTGGCATCTAAACCACGGTCGGTTAAAAACGCTTTAGCGACAGGCGTTAATAAACCAACATAACGGGCAGCTTTGGCTTTTACGTCATCTTGAGCATATTTTGCTAGATCGAGTTGCTTACCAGTAAATACCGAGAGTGCGCGTCCTGCTTCAGTCATCGCACGGATTGTCAGTAACATACGGCGTACATCGCCATGGACAATAATCGGATCAGAATCAGAGCCCGTGGGCGAGCCACCGGCGGCAACGCCTTGACTACGTTCTTTAGCATAATCAGTGGCCATTTGATATGCAGCTTGCGCGCTACCGAGCCCTTGAATACCTATGGCTAAACGTTCGTAGTTCATCATAGTGAACATGCAGACAAGGCCACGATTCGGCTCGCCAATCAGATAGCCCTTTGCTTCATCAAAATTCATCACGCAGGTTGCAGAGCCCTTAAGGCCCATTTTGTGCTCAATTGACCCCACACTAACACCGTTAGTCCCACCTAAGCAGCCATCTTTATTGACGGTGATTTTTGGCACGAGAAACAGTGAAATACCTTTGCTTTCAGGTAATTTTGCGAGCACTAAGTGAATGACGTTCTCGGTCAGATCGTGATCACCGCCAGTGATAAAGATTTTGCTGCCACTGATCGCATAACTTCCATCTTCCTGTGGGACAGCACGAGTGCGAATATTACGCAGATCCGAGCCAGCCTGTGGCTCTGTCATATCCATTGCTCCAGCCCATTCGCCAGAATATAACTTAGGCAAATAGGCTTGTTTTAATACTTCGCTGCCGTGGGCATTGATACACAACGCGGCCCCCGCAGTTAACGAGCCATAAAGCGTAAACGCATTACAGGCGCTATAAGCCATTTCATCCACTAATACACCGAGCATTTTGGGCATGCCCATGCCACCAAACTCCGGCTCACCGCATAAGCCTACCCAACCACCCTGGGAATATTGATCATAAACCGCTTTATACCCCTCGGGGGTAATCACACAATTATCTTGGTGTAAAACGCCCTGCTCATCGCCTGCACGGTTTAACGGATGGATTAATTGCGCGCTGATTTTTGCCGCTTCTTCAAGAATCGCGTTGGCCGTATCCATATCAACCATTTCAGCAATATCAGGTAATTGTGACCAAGTATTGGGGGCATCGAAAACCTGTTCCAGTAAGAAACGCATATCTGCTAACGGGGCTTGGTAAGGATTCATTGGTAGACTCTTAAACGTAGGATTAAAACAGTTGTTTTAATTTATACCAGTTCTATACAGAAAACAATCTCATTACAAATACACTTTGGTGCAAAGTTCTCATCGCAAACAGCAACAGCGTAAATAACCGACAATAAAAAACCCTTAAGTTGCCTTAAGGGTTATAGTATAGCCAGAATTGACTTGATGATTGTCGGCTTAGCTCACGATTAACATATCGATTACCACATTAAATCGTCAGGGATCGCATAATCAGCATAAGGGTCATCTTCGACTTCTATTGCCTTGCCCGCATCCTGCTGCCATAAATAGCCACACCATTGTGGCACCAATAGATTCACACGTTCGGCAAGCTTGTGGGGGACCAAGTAGCTCTTATCTTCGTATCGAACAATCCCTAATTGCCCTTTAAGCAACTCGGATTGAATTTTCTCATCGATATAGACGGAGTAAATTTTACTATCGAGCGTATAGTTGAATTTGATCTCGGCATGACTTGGGATCTTGATGGCAAATTGCGTGAATTCACTCACTAATCCACGCACTTGTCCACGGGCAGTTGCCTCTGCAAAGCGTTGCTCATTGAGGGCTTTGTCTTTTTCTGCTTGTAAGCGTTTTTGCTCGGCAATCTCGAGTTTTAATGCGCTTGAGCCATCATCAACCCGCGCTTTTTTATCACGACGCTTTTGCGTTTTCACATCACGCACTTTTTGTTTACTGGCAAGTCCAGCTTTCAGTAGCTGCTCTTGTAATGCATTAGCCATGGATTTTCACCCGATTTTCTATTAAATAAATGAGTTATAACTATTTTAGTTACTGCCCTTTGCAGCTAATTCACCTAAGGCAGTCATCGCGATACTGGCACCGCCCAGTGACCAACCACCATCGACGGGAAGTACAACACCCGTGATATAGGATGCCAGCTCAGAGCCTAAAAATAACGCTGCGTTGGCAATATCTTGCCCTTCGCCATTTCGTTTTAACGGTACAGATTGTGCCACTTGTTGCTGCAGGACCACACTCGGCGCTAAACGATTAAAGCCTTCTGTGCCTGTAATCGGGCCTGGAATAATGGAGTTAATTCGAATCCCTTCACAGCCCCATTCAATTGCGAGCGTTCGAGTCAGCATGTCCACCCCCGCTTTTGCGGCACAAACATGGGCCTGCATTGGCATCGCAATAGATGCCTGCGGCGCAGAAATTTGAATAATATTCCCCTGTGGGCGACGCAGTAAAGGATAAGCCGTTTTCAGTACTTGAAAACTACCCAACAAATCAATATCCATCACCGCTTTAAAGCCATTTGCAGTGAGTTTAGCGGCGGTTGCAGGGAAGTTTCCAGCCGCGCCACTAACTAACACATCAATAAAGCCAAACTCAGAGGCGATCGCCTCAAAACCTTGCTCGACAGCGACTAAGTCTCTCACATCAAAACTCACCCCAAGGTGAATACCCTCAGGATGAGCTTGTTTAAGCTGTAACACAGCGGCATCGACCTTATCTTGGCTTCGACTCGCCACCGCCACATTGGCACCCGCATGGGCAAATGCAATGGCGATTGCGAGATTAATGCCACTGGTCCCACCGACAACGACAACATTCTTACCCTGATAATTAAACATCGTAGTATTGAGCATGGACGTTCTCCGTGAACGGTATTGTCTGATGATCCTTAACAGCTAAAATGGTGCTAACCAGTTCGCTAAACCAATGACTGGTGAATGGCCTGCAGCGCAGCCAGAGGATCAGTCGCCTTAGTGATCGGACGACCAATCACTAAATAATCAGCACCGGCGGCAAGCGCCTCAGGCGGCGTCATCACGCGGTGTTGGTCACCAACATCACTACCGACAGGTCGAATGCCTGGGGTAATCAATTTAAAGTCTTGACCTAATAGTGACTTAAGTATGCTCGCCTCTTGGGCCGAACAGACAACACCATCAAGTTCTGCCTGTTTAGTCAATTTAGCTAAACGCTGAACATGCTCAAATGCAGGCACATCAATACCTATCAATTTAAGGTCTTCATCGCTCATTGAGGTTAATACCGTCACGGCAATCAGCATTGGCGCCTCTTTACCGTATGGCTGCAAAGCCTTTTTTGCCGCTTCCATCATGGCCAAGCCACCGCTGGCATGGACGTTTGTCATCCACACGCCAAGTTCCGCTGCAGCAGTGACTGCTTTAGCAACAGTATTGGGAATATCGTGAAACTTTAAGTCAAGGAAAAGATCAAAGCCACGTTCGTGGATATCTTTCACCAGTTGTGGGCCAAACAGGGTAAACATTTCTTTGCCGACTTTCAGGCGACACATGTTGGGATCGAGTTGATCTATCAATTGTAAAGCATGGTTTTTATTATCGTAATCAAGCGCTACGAGGATAGGTTTAGTCGTCATCATCTCTCCAACAGGGTTACACTAACTAGGTATTTCAAAAGGTTATTCACCGTCCAATCCTCGTATCCGTTTAATGGTGCCCCATTTTTTGCAAGAAGGACAATGCCAATACAGCGTATGGGATGGAAAACCACATTCTTTACAGCGATAGCTTGGACGGAATTTAATTTGTTGTTCAACAAGTTGCTCAAGCATAGTCAAACTTTGTTTGGCTTGCCCTTCTTCTGCTTGGCGTAAATGCATCTGCATTAAGTGCTGAAAGCCCTTCATGGTAGGATGGCGATACAGCGCATCCAGCACCATGTTTTCGGCGGCTTTTATCTCATCAAGGCTTATCATATGTTGGGCAAGCGCAACCACCACGGATACACCAGCGCCTTCAGCCATAGCGCCTGCCAATAACTCTTGATAGCCCTCTTTATCTTGGGTATCGCGATACACTTGTTTCGCCGTCGGTAATGCATCGGCAAAAAGCTCAATATCAGCCTTTTTTAAGGCTATAAGCATGGATTTACACTGGCTGTAATCCTTCGCATCGAGGAATTTCTTGGCAAGGGTCAATAAGGCGCGGCCACATTTGGGATCTTGTTTTAGGGCTTGCTGCAGTAACTTGATCTTCTCTGCATCATCGCTGGTTTCATCGGCAAGCTGACAATAAAAATGTGCTGTAATCGGTTTGAGCACCTGCTGCCGTTTACGGCTTAAACGTTTGGTGATATCGATAGCCTTTTGCCATTCCTTAATCACTTGGTAAATCGCAATTAATTGTGTCTCTGACTCTTCGCTATGGTCATCTTGACTGACTAAATTTAGAAAAATTTCCTCGGCGCGATCATAAAATCCCGCTGCAAGATAGTCTTTGCCCAGCTCCATCATGGCGATATCGCGCTGTTCATTGGTCAATGTTGGGCGGGCAATTAAGTTTTGGTGAATACGAATCGAGCGGTCAACTTCACCGCGCTTACGGAATAAAGAACCGAGGGACAGATGGGTATCGATGGTTTCATCGTCCACATCGAGCATACTGATAAACAAGTCGACCGCTTTGTCCGACTCGTTAGACAACAGGAAATTCAAGCCAGTGAAATAATCACGACTTAATTGTTTACGCTGATTACTCTGATTTTGCCTTATACTCCGCCGTCCCATATACCAACCGTAACCGGCAGCTATTGGGAGCAACAGGAAGAGGATCTCAAGCATATTAGGCGTCTACACCTTGAGGTTTTTTAGCGGTTTGAAGCGTTAATTTCTTTCTCGTCGCCGCTAAAGCCAATTTGAGTCTGACAATATAATAGCTCGCCACGAGCCAACTGAGCATAAAGCCCGTAAAGAAAACCACCGCTAACACGACGGGTAAACGGTACTCACCCTGAGCCACAAAGTAGCTGATTGTCACTACTTGTTCATTACGTGCGCCAAACACTAAAGCCACGATAAATAACAGTGCCACAAGGACTGTCGCTACAAAAGATTTCACGTCGGACTCCCTAACTGCCTTTCAATTTTCTGATTATCCAAGAAATTTACTGAGCTGACCAGCTTTGCCTTCCATTAGGTATAAAAAAGCCCCCTTGCGGAGGCTTTTTGCAATGCGGTCAATTAAACATTGACAGCGTCAACGCGTTCGCGCAGTTCTTTGCCTGGCTTAAAGTGCGGGACGTATTTGCCTTCCAATTCGACTGATGAACCAGTCTTTGGATTGCGGCCAGTACGCGGTGCACGATAATGAAGCGAGAAACTACCAAAGCCACGGATCTCAATACGATCACCGCTTTCTAATGTCGTTGCCATTTGCTCCAACATCTCTTTGATTGCGCCTTCTACCTCTTTCGCCGACAGCTGCGACTGCCTGGTGGCGAGTTTTTCGATCAGTTCGGATTTTGTCATCCTAGCTATCCCCTATTATCAAGCCAAACACAGTCACCTAATGGGGAGGAAAACTCCCCATACAACAGGCGATTATTTGCGAGCTGCTTTAAACGCTTCAGCCATTGCATTACTAATAACAGCGTCTTCTTGTTTATTCAAGGTCGCCATCACTTCTTTTTCTTCAGCTTCGTCTTTCGCTTTGATTGACAGGCTGATAGAACGGTTCTTACGGTCAACACCCATGAACTTAGCTTCGATAGCGTCACCTACAGAGTAAACAGTAGATGCATCTTCGATGCGCTCACGGCTGATGTCAGCTACACGGATGTAACCTTCAACAGTGTCAGCCAGTTCAACAGTCACACCTTTAGCATCAACAGCAGAAACAGTACCGTGTACGATAGTACCTTTCTTCTTGTCAGCTAAGTAAGCGTTGAATGGGTCGTCTTCAGTTTGTTTAACACCTAAGCTGATACGCTCACGCTCTGGGTCAACAGACAGAACCACTGCGTGGATTTCGTCGCCTTTCTTGTACTCAGATACTGCGTCTTCGCCAGTGCCGTTCCAAGAAATGTCAGACAGGTGAACTAAACCATCGATACCGCCGTCAAGACCGATGAAGATACCGAAGTCAGTGATTGACTTGATCTTACCAGAAACCTTGTCGCCTTTGTTGTAACGAGTTGCGAAGTCATCCCATGGGTTGGTCTTACATTGCTTCAGACCTAGAGAAATACGACGACGCTCTTCATCGATGTCCAGAACCAGAACTTCAACTTCATCACCTAAGTTAACCACTTTAGATGGGTGGATGTTCTTGTTAGTCCAATCCATTTCAGAAACGTGAACTAAACCTTCAACGCCTTCTTCGATTTCAACGAAACAGCCGTAGTCAGTCAGGTTAGTTACGCGACCAGTTAACTTAGTGTTTTCTGGGTAGCGCTTGCTGATTTCTAACCATGGATCTTCGCCAAGTTGTTTCAGACCTAGAGATACACGAGTGCGCTCACGATCGTACTTCAGAACTTTAACGTTGATTTCGTCACCAACATTTACGATTTCAGATGGGTGCTTAACGCGTTTCCATGCCATATCAGTGATATGTAACAGACCGTCAACGCCACCTAAATCTACGAATGCACCGTAGTCAGTCAGGTTCTTAACGATACCTTTAACTGCTTGACCTTCTTGCAGGTTTTCTAACAGTGCATCACGCTCAGCGCTGCTTTCTGATTCGATAACTGCACGACGAGAAACAACAACGTTGTTACGCTTCTGGTCTAGTTTGATAACTTTGAATTCTAATTCTTTGTACTCTAAGTGAGCGGTGTCGCGAACTGGGCGCACATCAACTAGAGAACCTGGTAAGAAGGCACGGATACCGTTTAATTCAACAGTGAAACCGCCTTTCACTTTACCATTGATGATACCGATTACAGTTTCAGCATCTTCGTAAGCTTTTTCCAGAACGATCCAAGCTTCGTGACGTTTCGCTTTTTCGCGAGACAGTTGAGTCTCACCGAAGCCGTCTTCAACAGAGTCAAGAGCTACGTCAACTTCATCACCAACAGCGATTTCTAAAACGCCTTGAGCGTTTTTGAATTGTTCAGCTGGGATTGGGCTTTCAGACTTCAGACCTGCATCAACCAAAACCATACCGTTTTCGATAGCAACTACAGTACCACGAACGATAGAGCCTGGACGAAACTCCAGAGTTTGAAGGGATTGTTCAAATAGATCAGCAAAAGATTCAGTCATGTTTAAGTTACTTTAATGTAATAAACCACAGTCAATCCTAGACGTGGAGTCAGTCAAATTATCCGTATCATCCTTAATACGAATACCTACCCGAGCAATAATTTAGTTAGTGCTGGATAACTTTTGGTTGATGTAGTTGAGCGCAAGCTCAAGTACTTCATCAATACCTTTATCGCTCGTATCGATAACGAGCGCATTCTCGGCCGGGACCAATGGCGCCACTGGACGATTCATATCGCGGTCGTCTCGCTCGATAATTTCAGCTAAAAGGCGCTCGATATTAACATCGAAGCCCTTGTCCTGCAACTGATTATAGCGTCTTTGGGCACGCTCCTGTGCAGATGCGGTTAAATATAATTTAGCCGATGCGGTTGGGAAAACAACCGTCCCCATATCGCGACCATCGGCAATCAATCCGGGAGCGGTTCTAAAGGCACGTTGGCGACGCAATAAGGCTTCCCGGACTCGCGGAAACGCAGCCACTTTAGAGGCTGCATTAGAACATTCTTGGGTACGTATCGCAGTGGTGACGTCTTCACCTTCTAGAATCACTTGAACTGGATCTTTTTCATTGCCTGTTAAAAATTTCACATCGAGGTGTGAAGCCAGCAATGTGATAGATTCTTCATTTTCCAGTTCTACGTCGTGATGAATGGCCGCCAGTGCAAGTACTCGATAAATTGCACCACTATCAAGCAGTTGCCATCCTAGATGCTTAGCCAGTAATTGGCTAATTGTTCCTTTACCAGCACCACTTGGGCCGTCGATTGTGACTACAGGAGCCCGTTCAGACATACATTCCTCCGCAAAAAATAATCATCATCCGTGAGTTCATAAGTAGAGCCCCGAAAATGAGCGCGCCGCATTATACAATAATACCCAAATAAAATCCGTGGATTTTTCATGAAGTTTAGAAGCCGCTCAAATACGGCTTCTTTTATTTGATATGGCCATAAGTCAATCTGTTATCAGAAAACGTTAGACCTTGAGGCTGGCGAATTGAACAAAATAGTCAGGGAAGGTTTTTGAGGTGCAATCGGGATCATTGATGGTGATACCACAGTCGGCAAACGCTAGCATGGAGAAGCACATGGCCATACGATGGTCGTTATAGGTATCTATCTGCGCAGTATTCAGTACCGCAGGCGGAGTGATCTTTATGTAGTCATTGCCTTCTTCTACCTCAGCGCCGACTTTACGCAACTCAGTTGCCATAGCAGCTAAGCGATCAGTCTCTTTGATGCGCCAGTTGTAGATATTGCGAATAACTGTCGTGCCTTTAGCAAATAATGCGGCCGTTGCAATGGTCATGGCCGCATCGGGAATATGGTTCATATCTAAATCAACCGCAGTTAACGGTGCACCGCGGGCAATAATGTAGTCATCGCCCCACTCAATATCGGCGCCCATTTTTTCCAGCACATCGGCAAATTTCACATCGCCCTGAATGCTTAAACGCCCCACACCTGTGACTTTCACCTCACCGCCTTTGATTGCACCTGCGGCTAAAAAGTACGATGCAGAGGATGCATCCCCTTCAACCAGTACTTTACCCGGTGACACATAATGCTGACCAGCAGGGATCTCAAAGCGAGCGTAATGATGATTGATGACCTTAACCCCAAACTGTGCCATCAACGCCAACGTGATATCAATATAGGGTTTAGAGACTAACTCGCCTTTGACATGGATATTCACACTACCCTTAGCAAGCGGCGCGACCATCAATAACGCGGTTAAAAATTGGCTTGAGAGATCCCCGACAATTTCCACATCACCACCATTAAGGCCTGTCGCATTAATGGTTAATGGCGGGAAACCATCATTTTTAAGATAAACAATATTAGCACCCAATTGTCTTAAGGCATCGACCAGATCGCCTATCGGACGTTCTTCCATGCGTGGCTCGCCGGTTAAGGTAAACTCACCTTGGCCTAAGGTTAATGCGGCGCATAGCGGGCGCATGGCCGTACCGGCATTGCCTAAAAATAGAGTTTGCGCCTGCTTCGATGACATCACGCCCCCTAATCCGGCCAGTTCGCACACGGTATTGTTATGGGATAAACGATACTCAACCCCTAATTGCTTAAGGGAAGCCAGCATATGGCGAATATCATCTGAGTCAAGCAAATTGGTGAGCGTAGTCGTGCCTTGGGCTAAGGTCGCCAAGAGCAAGGCACGGTTTGAAATACTTTTCGAGCCGGGAATATTAATCTCACCACGGACTTGCACAACAGGTTCAAGACGTAATTGCTTCATGAATAAATCTTCTTTCTCTTTGGGCATGATCAATAGGATCACGCGGACTGAATTGGCAAAATGGCAACTTCACACTACATGACGTCAAGTTTACGTTACTAATTAAAGGAGATTGGGAGCCTTGTTGGTGCTTCGTCGTTATAAAATTACCGATAGTGACGCAGGATTCAACCGTTTTTTACTAAAAAATGGCTTTTTAAACCGGAAAATTACTCAAGTCAGTCTAAAAATAACAAAAATACTAAATATAATGGGTGAAATTGTGAACTAAACGGTTTTTCGGCAGGCTTTTTTGCCAGATTAATTGGTCTCTAAACACCATTTTTACTTTAAAGTTTTCATCTATTCACGTTATCCTAGGTTTCAATCGATAAATCACGCACATCCTATGTGATTCATGCTGTCGCTTAATAACTAGAAAGGTAGATGGAGCTATGTTTAACTCACTCATCGCAATGCCTGCGGATCCGATCCTTGGCTTGTTGACCCAGTACCGCGAAGACACACATCCACAGAAAGTAGACTTAGGTGTCGGCGTTTATAAAGATCCCGCGGGAAACACCCCCATTCTCAATTGTGTAAAAAAAGCCGAGAAATTTCGTTTAGAAACCGAGACGACAAAGGTCTATATCGGTCCAACTGGTTCGCCTCAGTTTAATACCCTGATGACAGAGTTAGCCTTTGGCAGTGATCATAGCGCGATTATCGCTAACCGTATTCGTACTGTTTCCACACCTGGCGGTACGGGCGCTCTGCGTGTTGCGGGTGACTTTATTAAGCGTTGCAATCCTAATGCGGTGTTGTGGGTAAGCGATCCCACATGGGCTAATCATACAGGTTTATTCGAAGCTGCTGGGATCACAGTTAAAACTTATCCCTATTATGACTACGATAGTAAATCGTTGAAATTTGACGAGATGCTTGCTGCATTATCGCAAGTGAGTCCTGATGACGTAGTGTTATTACACGCCTGCTGCCATAACCCAAGTGGGATGGATTTGACCACTGATCAATGGGATAAAGTCGTCACCCTCACCAAAGAGCAAGGTTTTACCCCGCTTATCGACATGGCTTACCAAGGTTTTGGTGACGGTGTCGATATCGATGCCTACGGCGTGCGTAAAATGGCTGCAGCGGTCGATAATATGATCCTGTGTAGCTCTTGCTCGAAGAACTTCGGTCTGTACCGTGAGCGTATCGGTTCCTGCTCTGTGGTTGCAAAGGATGCGAACACGGCAAACATTGCGCAATCTGTACTGCTTTATGTGGTTCGCTGCCTCTACTCTATGCCACCTGCCCATGGCGCGGCGATTGTTGAGACGATTTTAGGATCAAAAGAATTAACCCAAGAATGGCTTGATGAGCTCAAAGTGATGCGCGACCGTATCAATGGTAACCGCGCGATTTTAGTTGAAAAACTCAAAGCCAATGGTGTTGCTCGCGACTTTAGCTTTATTGCTCGCCAAAAAGGCATGTTCTCTTTCCTTGGTGTAAATCCTGAGCAAGTGGCGCGTCTGCAAAAAGAATTTAGCATCTACATGGTGGGTTCAAGCCGGATCAGTATCGCGGGGATCAGTGAAGATAACGTCGATTATCTCGCCCAATCGATCGCCAAAGTGCTTTGAGTGCAAGTGCTTTAAACAAAAGTACTTTATTTAGTACTTATTAATTTATCTACACAGCTTACTCTGCTGTATTCTCGCGATTTAGGATGCAGCAGAGTTGATCTACCGATTATCAATATTACACTCGAGTTCTGTTTAGTTTGGCTTAACGAGTCTTCCTTTTCGTGTCTACACCCCAAAACCTCATAAGCCCGCCATCCTCACCGTACAAGCATTTATTTTCAATCGTAAAACCCTATTCGAATGATTCTGACACCACGGTCTATCGCAATAAGCCGCAAGTTGTGATCTCGGTCAGCGGATTTCCATTTCATCAATCAGGGCTGCGGCTATTTTCACTTTTTAAAGCCAGAGCCGCCCAGTAGATTATTATCTACCATAAAACTTGTGGATATACCGCCATGTTATTACAAGATAAATTAGTGCAAATTGTCACTAACCCGCAGCTTTCACCTAAGCAAAAATCCAATTATTTAGCGTTGGAGGCTGAGGCAAGTTTACCCTATATGCCGATATCGACTGAGGTAAATGCGGCGATGAATGACGGCGTTATCTGCGATATGTTTGAAGGCCATACACCGTTTAAACCGCGCTATGTATTGCCAGATTATGCCCGTTATCTTCAGCAAGGCTCAGAATATTTAGAGCTTTCACCTGCACAGGATTTAGATGAAGCCCTCAATGCCTTAACGATTCTGTATCACCATGTGCCATCGGTGACCAATATCCCCGTGTATTTAGGTCAGTTGGACGACATTTTGATGCCTTTCGTGGAGGGTATGGATGCGGATGCCCTTTATCGTAAACTAAAGCTGTTCTGGATCATGCTTGACAGAACCCTGCCCGACGCCTTTATGCACGTCAATCTTGGCCCGACAGACAACATTGTTTGCCGTACCCTACTGCGCATTGATGCCGAGCTCAAACAAGTTGCCCCCAATTTGACCTTTATGTATGACCCCGCCGTCACGCCGGATGAATTATTGCAAATTGCCACAACCAATATTTGTCAGTGCAGTAAGCCGCATATCGCCAATTACCCACAGCATGCCAGTGCGTTTGATGCATGCGGCTTTGGTATTGTCAGTTGCTACAATGCCTTACCATTAGCGGGCGGCGCTAACACCTTGGTTAGACTCAATCTGAAAGAAGTGGCATTAAAGGCCACGTCAATCAATGACTTTTTTGAGCGTGTTTTGCCCTATTACTGCTCACTCACCTTCGAACTTATCGAGGCGCGCTCAGCATTTTTACATCAAGAGTCGCACTTCTTTGATAGCTTTTTAGTTAAAGAACAATTGATTGATGAATCGCGCTTTGCCCCCATGTTTGGTATTTACGGTATGGCTGAAGCGGTAAATATTCTGCAAGCTCAGATGACAAGTGAAACAGACAAATCATCTCAATCAAACAAACCCACAGGTTATGGTCATAGCATGGATGCAAACCAACTTGGCTACCGTATTTCTGCCGCCCTCGATACCATAGTAAAATCCACGCCCGTCACCTATGGCTACCATGGACGAGCGCTGCTGCATTCACAGGGCGGTATTAGCCTCGATAAAGGCGTGACGCCAGGCGTTCGCATTCCCTATGGCACAGAACCGAATCCCATCGCCCATATTCAAGCCCTCGCGCAGCATCACCAGTATTATACGGCGGGGATTAGCGATATTTTGACTATAGATGAAACTGTCAAATCCAATCCTCAAGCCATGTTCCAACTGTGTAAAGCAGCACTGGAATTAGGCTTTAGGGAATTTACCGCCAATGTGGCCTCTAACGATTTAATGCGCGTCACTGGCTATATGGTAAAACGCTCTGATATTGAAGCATTTAAACAATGCGGCTCGCGCCTTAATACCACTGGTTTAGGGGCTGAAGCAGCACAGAATACCGGAATATTGCAACGCCAAGCACGCGTTATTGCCCATGAGCACTCCCCTTGTGTCGTTAAATAAACCGGCCATAAAGAAACAGGCAATGGTTAGTCAGCTATTGCCATTTTCCTGTGTCGACGGGCCTGGCAGCAGGCTCGTGTTATTCCTGCAGGGCTGCAACTATCAATGTAAAAACTGCCATAACCCACATACCATCGGATTATGCGATGGCTGTGGCGATTGCATTGCCACCTGCCCTGACAAGGCGCTGACATTGATAAACGCTAACAATAAGCATCAGACCCATTGGGATAAAGACCGTTGTAGCCAGTGCGATACTTGTCTTGCTGTGTGTCCACAACAAGCCAATCCCAAAGTCACCCGATATACTGTTGAAGAGATCTTGGCGATTCTTCACCATCAGCGTCACTTTATTAATGGCATTACGGTGAGCGGCGGCGAAGCTAGTCTACAACTGCCATTTATTATTGAATTATTTAAAGCGATTAAGGCCTCAACGTCGTTATCACAGTTAACCTGTATGCTCGATACCAATGGCAGTTTGAGCCTCACGGGCTGGCATAAACTACTGCCCTTTTTAGACGGCGCTATGGTGGATCTTAAAGCATGGCAACGAGATACCCATAGGTACATTACCGGTCGTGATAACCATGCGGTGTTCAAATCGATTGAACTCTTGGCGCAGCAGCAAAAACTGTATGAAGTAAGATTGCTGCATATTCCAGGCATTACGGATTTTGAACAGGAGATAGACGCGCTATCTTGCTATTTACTGACACTCGGTGCCGATACGCGGGTGAAATTAAACGCCTTTCACCACCATGGCGTGGTTGATGAGGCGTTAACTTGGCCAAGTTGCACACAAACCGATATTGAAGCGTTAGCAGCCTCCCTTGCCCAGCGAGGTTTAACAAATATCGTGTTACCGTCCATCTACCTTTAACGGCTACAAAGCAGGATCTGCTCGTACAGCCAGCGTAGCGCGGGATCCTTCATACTTTGTTTATGCCACACAAGGCTGTAAGCCACTTTGCCGTATTCTATCGGTAAAGATTTGACGGTTAAGCCTTTGGCTTGGCTGGCGATGGATGCCCAGCGGCGCGAGCAGGTAAATAGCAGCTCACTGTGGTGACACATTAACGCCGCGCTGCCAAAGTCTGGCACCGAAATGGGGACGGCACGTTTTTTAGATTGCTGAGCGAGTAAAATATCAAAATAAGGCGTACTCAGATCCGTATCAGTGATGCCTATATGGCTGTAGCTTAGGTAGTCATCAAAGCTGATATGCGATTGCTTGGCCAAAGGATGGGATGAATTCATTAAGCAAATCATTTCATCACTGAACAAGGTTTCCCACACCAGATCATCTTGCGAAGGATTAGGCTGACTCAAATCATGGGGTAACAGTACAAAATCTAACGAGCCATTAATGAGTCCATCAAAACCGATATTGTCTTTGCTGTAAATATCAAGATGAATATGGGGCGCCAAACTCAAAATATGGGCGCTGAGTTTAGCGGCCAGCAGCTCAAAGGTGCTTTCGCGCATCGCAAGCGAAAAATGCCCCTCATAGTTTGTTGGGGTAAATGCATCTTGACTCATGATCTGATTCATATCATTGATCATTTGTTGCACGCTTGGGCCTAATCGTTTGGCTAAAGGCGTTGCAACCAGTGAGTTACCATTACGGTAAAACAGTTCATCATTCAAACTGTCTCGAAGCTGACTTAAGGTTTTGCTAACAGATGAAGGGCTTAAGCATAAACGTTCGGCGCTGGCGGTAACACTCAAGGTATCGAGCATCACATGCAAAGTGATTAAGTGCTTCATACTAATGCGCGAAAGCTTGGCTAAATCCATCAGTGGTTTCCTGTTGATTTATCTTCGGGATAGAATCAAAAATATAAACGTTTAATTATGATAAACAATAAGATAAAACTTACCCAATAGATTGCTAAGTATATGATCTGTTATGCGTGCCGGCTCACAGGCTTACTCTGTGCAATCGCCATTGCCGCAAGCTTATCTGGGTTGCATCTTACCAAATCCAGCCAACAAAAAAGCGAATGCATATATGCATTCGCTTTTTGCGTATAACGGCTTAAAACTTATGTGCTATAGGGTGAGCGCGGACTAAATGTTGTAATGTTTAGCCGCAAACTCGTTCATAAATGTTACCAGCGCGGCAACGCCTTCCAGTGGCATTGCATTGTAAAGGCTTGCACGCATACCACCGACGATTCTGTGCCCTTTTAAAGCCACTAAGCCCACCGCTTCGGCTTCTTTTAAGAAAGCGCCATCAAGGGATTCATCAGCCAGTTGAAAGGTCACATTCATCTGTGAGCGGTTCGCAGCCACCACACCATTTTTATAGAAAGGATTGGCGTCGATACAGGCATACAGCATTTGCGCTTTTTGCTGATTGATTTTCGCGATACTCGCCACACCACCAATCGATTTAAGCCAAGCAAACACTTCGGCCGCTAAATACCAGGCAAAGGTCGGCGGCGTGTTAAACATCGAATCATGCTCCACCGCTAAACGATAATCCATAATGGATGATTGCGGTAAACTCGGCAGTGTTAACATGTCATCGCGCACGATCACGATGGATAAGCCCGATGGACCTATGTTCTTTTGTGCGCCGGCATAGATTAAACCATAACGACTAACATCAATTTCACGCGACATAATGGTTGACGATAAATCGGCAACAATTGGCCATGGACTGTCTAACTCATCAAAAATTTCGATACCATCAACTGTCTCATTGGGGCAGTAGTGCACATAACGGTAATCGGCATCAATCTTATGCAGATCAGGCAGCACTACCGCATTGAGGCAATTATGTTTTTCAACAATATTCAGACTATCAATTTGCGCGTCTCCCGCCAGCTTTTGCGCTTCAGCTAATGCTGCAGAAGACCATTGACCACTGACTAAATACAGGGCTCGGCCTTGGTTGCCTAAAAAATTATTCACAACGGCAGAGAACTGACCACGACCACCGCCATGCATAAAGAGCACATGATAGTTTTGTGGAATATGCATCAGCTCGCGTAAATCCGCCTCAGCTTGCTTGGTCAGCGCGATAAATTCCTTACCTCTGTGGCTGACTTCCATCACGGAGACACCTAGCCCATTCCAATCGAGTAATTCCTGTTGTGCTTTTTTCATCACCGCTGCGGGTAACATCGCAGGACCTGCACAGAAATTATAAATCGCGCTCACTGCCACTCTCCTTATTTACAAACCATGATATTAGAATTCATAAAATAAAACGTTGCCATGAAAAAAACGAGCGTCCAATTGGACGCTCGTTTTCATACTCTCGAATTAGTCTTCGTCTTGCTCGTCGTCAAGCTCTTCGTCTTCGTCTAATTCTTCCAGCTCATCCTCTTCCTCTAAAGGCTCTTCTTGAACAGAGTCACCTTCAGCGATAACTGGGGCGATTGGCATACCGTTTTCATCCAGCTCGACTTCATCTTCGTCGCCTTGGATCTCATCGATACGTTGCAGACCAACCACTTTCTCGTCACTTGCGGTACGAATAATGGTCACGCCTTGTGTGTTACGGCCAATGATAGACACACCATTAGCTGGCGTACGCACTAAAGTGCCCTTGTCGCTGATCAGCATGATTTCGTCATTGCCGCCCACTTGTACCGCACCAACGACAGCACCGTTACGTTCGCTCACCTTGATCGATACCACACCTTTCGTCGCGCGGCTCTTCGATGGATATTCAGACAGCTCAGTACGTTTACCATAGCCGTTTTCGGTCACAGTTAAGATAGCGCCATCGTCCTTAGGCACGATAAGAGACACCACTCTTTGACCTTCTTCAAGCTTGATACCACGAACACCCGTCGCGCCACGACCCATTGGACGCACGCCCTTGAAGTTAATCTGTGGGTTGCCTTCTTCATCTAGCACTGGGTTGCCGTTTTCATCGAGGACGGCCACTTCTTCGCCTTCTTTAAAGCGAACCACTTTACCTTCATTCGAGAACAGCATGATCTCATCATCACCATTGGTGATATCGACACCGATCAGTTGGTCACCGTCTTTGAGGTTAACAGCGATAATACCGTTTGCACGTGGGTTGCTGTAGGCCGTCAATGCAGTTTTCTTCACGGTACCGTTAGAGGTTGCCATGATGATGTATTTATCTTCGGCGTATTCGCGTACCGGTAGAATCGCAGTAATGCGCTCGCCATCAGCCAGCGGCAGCAGGTTAACAATTGGACGACCACGGGAAGTGCGGCTCGCCAGCGGTAATTGATAGACTTTGAGCCAGTACATCTTACCGAAGTCAGAGAAGCACAAAATGGTGTCGTGGGTATTGGCAACCAGCAGTTTTTCAACGAAATCTTCATCTTTCACTTTCGTTGCAACTTTGCCTTTACCACCACGGCGCTGAGCTTGATAATCGCTCAGTGGTTGATACTTGGCATAACCTAAGTGTGACAAGGTTACTACCACGTCTTCTTCGTTGATTAAGTCTTCAAGACTCATATCAATTTCGTTGGCGTTAATCACTGTGCGGCGGGCATCGCCGTATTCAGCTAGAATTTCTTCCAACTCTTCTTTGATCACTTCCATTAAACGCTCAGGGCTGCGCAAAATAAACAGCAGACCTGCGATAAACTCGAGCAGCTCTTCGTATTCAGCGATGATCTTATCGTGCTCAAGCCCAGTTAAACGGTGTAAGCGCAGCTCAAGGATCGCCTGAGCCTGTTGCTCAGTCAGATAATATAAGCCATCGCGGATACCATATTCTGGCTCTAACCACTCAGGACGTGCTGCATCGTCACCGGCTTTTTCAAGCATGCCTTGCACATGACCGAGCGCCCAGCCCTGTTCAACCAATTTAACTTTAGCGTCAGCTGGAGTTGGCGAGGCTTTGATCAGCGCAATAATCGGATCGATGTTGGCCAGTGCGACCGCTAATGCCTCAAGGATATGGGCGCGCTCGCGCGCTTTACGCAGTTCAAATACGGTGCGGCGTGTTACCACTTCACGGCGGTGCAGAATAAAGCACTCGAGCATTTCTTTTAAGTTGAACAACTTCGGCTGACCATTAGTCAACGCCACCATGTTGATACCAAAAGAGCACTGCATTTGCGTTTGAGCATAGAGGTTGTTTAGGACAACTTCACCCACTTCACCGCGTTTAATTTCAATAACGATGCGCATACCGTCTTTGTCAGACTCGTCGCGCAGACCGCTAATGCCTTCAAGCTTTTTATCTTTAACCAGCTCGGCAATCTTCTCAATTAAACGGGCTTTGTTTACTTGATACGGGATTTCAGTGACGATAATGCGTTCACGGCCATTCTCTTCCGTTTCCACCTCAGCCAGTGCACGCATGATGGCACGGCCACGGCCGGTTTTATAGGCATCAATAATGCCCTTACGGCCATTGATAATCGCTGCAGTTGGGAAATCGGGGCCTGGAATATAGTCCATCAGCTGTTCAATCGACAACGCAGGATCAGCGATCAGCGCTAAACAGCCTTTAACCACTTCGGTTAAGTTGTGCGGTGGGATGTTCGTTGCCATACCAACTGCAATACCCGATGAACCGTTAATCAACAGGTTAGGGACGCGTGTCGGTAATACCGCAGGAATTTGTTCGGTGCCGTCGTAGTTTGGCACATAGTCAACGGTTTCTTTTTCAAGATCGGCGAGGAGCTGGTGCGCTAACTTATCCATACGGATTTCGGTGTAACGCATTGCCGCTGCTGAGTCACCGTCAACCGAACCGAAGTTTCCTTGACCATCGACTAAGGTGTAACGCAGTGAGAAAGGCTGAGCCATACGTACGATAGTATCGTATACCGCCGAGTCACCATGGGGGTGATATTTACCGATCACGTCACCGACCACACGGGCAGACTTTTTGTACGGCTTGTTCCAATCGTTCTTCAATTCACTCATGGCAAACAGCACGCGGCGATGCACAGGCTTAAGGCCATCACGCACGTCTGGTAATGCACGTCCCACGATGACGCTCATGGCGTAATCAAGGTACGAATTCTTTAGTTCGTCTTCGATATTAATTGGCGAAATAGATGATGCCAGATCAGTCATAAACTGCTCGTTCCCCTGAAAATTAGCCGACAACGTATAATCCGTATCATTGAGCGGCCCAAAAACGTGATTTGGCATTCTAACACAGTTATTTAATGTCGCCAGACCTATCCTGCGCGAATTGCGAAGGATGTGGCTTAATAGATGAAAACACTGTCAATTTACGCATTTAAACTCATAAAAATACCCTGTTGGATTAGCAATCAATCCCAACAATTGATTAATCCATGAGCATTAAAAACCGCCCTACCTCACAAACTGTCAAAGAACTGCGGATAATTGCTGAAATTTCAACCAACCACAAAGACTTAGATCCAGCCCATACTGTGTTTATCAACCTTTGTCGTTATAATAGCCGCACTATTCAGCCGCTTTAGGTAATCGCATGCAACAGAATACCAACGTAGACCCGCAGGAAATCGCAAAGTTTGAACGTATGGCCGAAACCTGGTGGGATCTTAATGGCGAGTTTAAACCGCTGCATTTATTAAATCCCCTACGCTTGAACTATATCGATCAAACCGCTGGCGGGATTTTTGGTAAAAAAGTGCTCGACGTCGGCTGCGGTGGTGGCATTTTATCCGAAAGCATGGCTCGTATCGGCGCAATCGTTGATGGCCTTGATATGGGTGAAGAACCGTTAGAAGTCGCACGTTTGCATGCGCTGGAAACTGGGGTAAGCATCAATTATGTGAAAAACACCGCCGAGGCCCATAGGGAAGATCACCGAGAATACTATGATGTGGTGACGTGTATGGAAATGCTGGAGCACGTTCCCGATCCGCAATCAGTAATCCAAGCCTGCTGCGATATGGTAAAACCCGGTGGTTTTGTGTTTTTCTCCACCATTAATCGCAATGTAAGATCCTTTGTCGAAACCATTATCGGCGCTGAATATCTACTGAAGATGCTGCCCATTGGCACCCATGACCATAATAAGTTTATTAAACCTTCTGAATTGATTGATTTAGTCGATAACACCGAGCTCATCTGCAAAGACGCCCTTGGGATCACCTATAACCCGCTAACAGGGATCTTTAAATACACCTCAAAGGTTGATGTGAACTATATGATTGCAACACAGAAGGTTGATTGAAATGAGCTTATCTGAGATTAAAGGGGTGTTATTCGATCTTGACGGCACCCTCGCCGATACCGCGCCGGATTTGGTTGAAGCCCTTAATCTCAGTTTACGCGATGTCGGCATCGCCGCTAAACCCTTAGCGGCGATGCGTAGCGCAGCCTCCCACGGTAGTTTTGCCTTAGTGGATGCCGCCATTCCAGATGCTGATGAGACGCTACGAACCCAAGTGCAACAGGGACTCCTTATCCATTATCAACGGATTAATGGCGAGCATTGCCAATTATTTGCAGGTATAGCCCCGTTGCTTGACTGGCTCGAATTACACAGTGTGCCATTTGGGGTGATCACCAATAAACCGGCACGTTTTACTCGCCCGTTGTTGAATAAGCTTAAGCTTACCGCGCGTATGTCTGTAGTGATCAGCGGCGATTCGACCCGTTACGCTAAGCCCCATACGGCCCCTATGCTACTGGGCGCCCAGCAACTGCAATGTAAGCCACATCAGATCCTCTATTTAGGGGATGCCGAGCGGGATTTACTGGCCGCCCAAGCAGCAGGCATGCTCGGCGGAGTGGCACTTTGGGGATATTTAAGTGCAACCGATACTCCCAGCACTTGGCCAGCCTACGCCCACTACCCTTCACCTTTATGTCTTCATACGGCGTTAAGCCAAGCCTTGGCAAAAATAAGTCAACAAAATTAGCTCACAATAACGGTACAGGTACGCACTGCCAGCGATTAGTAGAATTCATACTGTGGGTCAACCCCTGTGATCGCGATCGCTGCTTATTTTAGCGATCGATCACACAGTGAGATTTGGACAAAAATTCGACACAAAAGATGCGCGCTACTCTCAATTTGAGCTACAAGGTTAGTCATTACTAACGCTTTTCTTTATCCTCAAGATATCCACAAGATACCCCCTAAATTGAGACTTGCAAATGACGGCAAACCTCACTATCTTGTATCTCATCTTATTTAAAACACCATATCTTGTGTATAGGTAGCAATCAGGCACACTAGAAGTTCCCCGCTAAATCGACTATTTTCACCATAGTCAGCAGTATTAAGGGTTTTCAGGTTGATTGTTTTACAAGGAAACGTACGGTGACTGAGTTCACCTGAATAGATATCAGAACCAAGGCCTCTCTTCAATGAATAGCAATATGACAGTTACAAAACGTTGTGGTGCCCGTGAGACGATCGATCTCGACAAAATACACCGCGTAATTACTTGGGCAGCCAAGGGATTAAAAAACGTTTCTGTTTCTGAAGTTGAACTTCGCACGCATTTACAGTTTTTCGATGGGATCCCAACCGAAGCTATCCACGAAACGATCATCAAATCGGCAGCGGATTTAATTTCCCCAGAGTCACCCGATTATCAGTTTCTGGCTGCGCGCTTAGCCGTATTCCATTTACGTAAGAAGGCCTTTGGTCAGTTCGAGCCGCCCAAGTTATATGATCATGTGACTAAGCTGGTGGAGCTGGGTAAGTATGATATGCACATTCTGCAAGACTACACCCGCGAAGAGCTCGATATCATGGATACTTATATCGACCATTGGCGCGATATGAATTTCTCCTACGCAGCCGTTAAACAGCTCGAAGGCAAGTATCTGGTTCAAAATCGCGTGACCCACGAGATTTATGAGAGCGCCCAGTTCCTTTATATTCTGGTGGCGGCTTGTTTGTTTGCCCGTTATCCAAAGGAAACGCGCCTGCAGTACGTTAAAGATTTTTACGACGCGGTATCAACCTTTAAGATTTCACTGCCGACCCCCATCATGGCAGGCGTTCGTACACCTACACGTCAGTTCAGCTCATGCGTGCTGATTGAATGTGGCGATAGCTTGGATTCGATCAATGCGACCGCATCGTCTATCGTGAAATACGTGAGCCAACGCGCTGGTATCGGTATCAACGCTGGTCGTATCCGTGCGTTAGGTAGCCCAATCCGTGGCGGCGAAGCCTTCCATACAGGTTGCTTACCTTTCTACAAGTATTTCCAAACCGCGGTGAAGTCTTGCTCGCAAGGCGGTGTGCGCGGCGGTGCAGCCACCCTCTTCTATCCTATTTGGCATTTAGAAGTTGAATCTCTGCTGGTACTGAAAAACAACCGTGGCGTTGAAGATAACCGTATCCGTCATTTAGACTATGGCGTGCAACTGAATAAACTGATGTATCAACGTCTGATCAAAGGCGAAAGCATTAGCCTATTCAGCCCATCTGACGTACCCGGTCTTTACGATGCCTTCTTTGAAGATCAAGCCGAATTTGAGCGTTTGTATCTGCAATATGAGCAAGACAGCAGTATTCGTAAGAAGACATTAAAAGCGGTGGATCTGTTCTCACTGATGATGCAAGAACGTGCTTCAACGGGCCGTATCTACATTCAAAACGTGGATCACTGTAACACCCACAGTCCATTTGACTCAAAAGTTGCACCGATCAGACAGTCTAACCTCTGCCTCGAAATCGCGCTGCCAACCAAGCCATTGAATAACATTGACGATCCAAATGGTGAAATCGCCCTTTGTACACTCTCGGCATTAAATCTGGGGACAATTACCGATTTAGCGGAACTGGAGCCATTAGCTGATTTAGCCGTGCGAGCCTTAGATAACCTGCTGGATTACCAAGATTATCCAATTAAAGCTGCACAAATTTCATCGATGAACCGTCGTACCTTAGGGATTGGCGTCATCAACTTTGCTAACTACTTAGCGAAGAATGGCATGAAGTACTCCGATGGCAGCGCGAACAACCTGACACACAAGACCTTTGAAGCGATTCAGTTTTATCTGCTCAAAGCATCTATGAATCTCGCTAAAGAAAAAGGCGCATGTCCATTATTTAATGAGACCACTTACGCCCAAGGTATTTTACCTATCGATACCTACAAACGTGACCTAGATAAGATTTGCAGTGAGCCATTGCATTTAGACTGGGAAGCACTGCGCAGCGACATTAAAGAGTACGGATTACGTAACTCGACACTGTCGGCACTGATGCCGTCTGAAACCTCATCACAGATCTCAAACGCCACCAACGGTATCGAACCGCCACGGGGTTTAATCAGTGTGAAGGCCAGTAAAGATGGCCAGTTAAAGCAAGTGGTACCTGATTTCGACACCTTAAAGAATAACTATGAACTGTTGTGGCAAATGCCAAGCAACGAAGGTTACTTACAGCTTGTGGGTATCATGCAAAAGTTCGTTGATCAAGCGATTTCGGCTAACACAAATTATGATCCAGCGCGTTTTGAGGGCCGTAAAGTCCCGATGCAGACCCTGCTAAAAGACTTACTCAATGCCTATAAGTTAGGTGTAAAAACGCTGTACTACCATAACACTCGCGATGGTGCATCGGATCAACACGATGACATTACCAACATAGAGAAAGAAGATGACGGCTGTGCTGGCGGCGCTTGCAAAATCTAATCTTCAATGTTAACGGTTACGGGATCCCAATGGGATCCCGACTTATTGGAATACTCGTACATGACCTACTCTACTTTTTGCCAAACACCCAACGATGCCACCCGTGAACCTATGTTTTTCGGACAATCGGTAAACGTCGCACGTTATGACCAACAAAAATATGAAGTGTTTGAAAAACTAATCGAAAAGCAGCTGTCTTTCTTCTGGCGCCCAGAGGAAGTCGATGTGAGCCGCGATAAAATCGACTACAACTCACTGCCAGATCATGAAAAGCATATTTTTATTTCTAACCTGAAATATCAAACGCTGCTCGATTCAATTCAAGGCCGTTCGCCAAACGTGGCTTTTTTGCCACTGGTATCACTACCTGAGTTAGAGACTTGGATTGAAACCTGGTCATTCTCCGAGACCATTCATTCGCGCTCATACACTCACATTATTCGTAATATCGTCAACGATCCTTCGGTGATTTTTGACGATATCGTGGTGAACCATGAGATCCTGCGCCGTGCCACAGACATTGCAGAGTTCTACGATCACCTCATCAAACTGACCCAGATATACCACCTACTCGGTGAAGGCACCCATGTAATTGATGGTGAGCCAGTAGAGGTGAATACCCGCACCTTGAAAAAAGCCCTATACCTTTGCATGATGTCAGTTAACGCGCTCGAAGCTATTCGCTTCTACGTGAGCTTTGCCTGCTCATTTGCCTTCGCTGAACGTAAGCTCATGGAAGGTAACGCGAAAATTATTCGCCTTATTGCCCGTGATGAAGCGCTGCACTTAAACAGCACCCAGCACATCTTAACCATCATGCAGGGTGGCAAAGACGATCCTGAAATGGGCGAGATTGCAATTGAATGCCAACAGGAAGCCTACAACCTGTTCCTTAAAGCCGCCGAGCAAGAAAAAGAATGGGCCAAATACCTGTTCAAAGACGGCTCTATGATCGGTCTAAACGAGCAGATCCTCTGCCAATATGTTGAGTACATTACTAACCAACGGATGAAGTCAGTTAACCTGCCACAGCCTTACGCCGAACAGACTAACCCATTACCTTGGATGAAAAACTGGTTAGAGAGTGATGCGGTACAAGTGGCTCCCCAAGAAGTGGAAGTTTCATCCTATCTGGTCGGCCAAATCGATGCGGCCGTCGACAGTGATGAATTCCTTGATTTCGATCTCTAGTCGCTTTTGATTGCGAAATGACTAAGTTGAATCCGCTCAAGAGCCATCCATTGAACAGCCCCTTTGCCAAGGCGCCCATTGTGCGCCTGCAAGGGCAACCTGTGCTGCTATTTACTCAGCAGCACAACTCTTTACTGCAAGCACTCGAAGCTAAAAAGGTCAGGATTTTCTCTGAGTGTCGCAGTGGTTTTTGCGGTGCCTGTAAAACAAAAGTGCTAAGTGGCAGTGTCACCTATTTAACTGAGCCGCTGGCCAAGCTTAAAGCTGATGAATGCCTGCCCTGCTGCTGTATCCCCTCTGAAGATTTAGAGCTCGACTTATCGCCTGAAGGTGCTGCAGTCGTCGCCTATCCTCGCTGTAAAACACCTTCTCTGACGCAAACAAGCTCCTCAATCCCCAAGCACAATCTAAAAGCAGTCGCATTGCAAGTGAAAGAAACGATTGAAGACTAGATTGAAAACAAGTGCGTGTTGAAGTTTCAGGTTTTTTACAGCAATTTGGCTAACATTTATAGAGGAAAGCCTAAGCCAAGATAAACGAACGATAATGCAGCAGAAATGGAACCAAAGAGGCAGTTCATAATGTTGTGTCAGGCTAATTTAACTGAGAGATTATACTTTTTTAAGCGCCCATAAAAATGGATAGATAAGTGGCCATTACAGCCGCTAACGCCGCCAGATTAAGTTGAATTAAGATGCCATCTTTGTTGGTTGGTAGTGTTCAAATTTCTGTGTCATTTCTTTAAGCTATACCCAAAAGAGATGATTTATGACCACACCTACTTTTGATATCAATGCTGCCATTCAAGCACTGCGTGAAGGTAAAGACCTCACCGGCAAGGATGGCATCTTAACCCCTTTGATTAAGCAACTTACTGAAGCGGCCTTGGCGGCTGAGCTGGATAGCCACTTGACGAGCACTGAAGGCGCCAATCGTAAAAACGGTAAAACCACTAAAACGATTAAAAGCCCCCTTGGCAACTTCGAGTTGAACACGCCCAGAGACAGGGCGGGCACCTTCGAACCTCAATTAGTCAAAAAGCACCAAACCCAACTTACCGATGAAATGGAGCGTAAAATCATTGGCTTATTTTCATTAGGCTCCAGCTATCAAGATATTCGCGCGCATATCGAAGACATGTACGGCATGTCGGTGTCCAACGGCACGGTAAACGCCATTACTGACAAGTTACTACCAGAGCTTCAAGCATGGCGCGAACGCGAACTAGAGCCGCTTTACCCCGTCATATGGCTCGATGCGATTCACTATAAAATCAAAGAGAACGGTCGCTTTATTAGCAAAGCGGTTTACACCATTTTGGCGCTTAACGTCGACGGTAAAAAAGAGCTATTAGGCTTATATCTGTCTGATAATGAAGGCGCTCACCATTGGTTAAGCGTGCTAACCGACCTGTATAACCGTGGCGTTAAAGACATCCTCATCGCCTGCGTTGATGGCCTTAAAGGCTTTCCTGAAGCGATTGCAACCATTTACCCACAGACGGAAGTGCAACTGTGTGTCATCCACCAAATTCGCAACTCGATAAAGTATGTTGCCTCTAAGCATCAAAAGGCCTTTATGGCGGATTTAAAGTGCGTTTATAAGGCTGCCACCTTGAATGCGGCCGAGATGGCACTGGATGAGCTGGAGACGAAATGGGGCGATAAATACCCCGTGGTGATTAAATCATGGCGCAACAAATGGGCGCTGCTATCGGTGTATTTCAAATACCCTGACTATGTCCGTACTGCCATCTACACCACCAATGCCGTTGAAGCGGTACATAGGCAATTCAGGAAGTTAGCTAAAACCAAAGGTGGTTTTGCTAACGAGAACAGTTTACTCAAACTGCTTTACGCGGGTATATTGAAGGCCTCAGAGCGCTGGACTCATCCTATCCAAAACTGGAATTTGACGCTATCACAGCTCTCAATCCATTTTGAGGGGCGCTTAGAAAACCATATCGATCTGTGAAATTAACCTGACACAGAATTATGAACAGCCTCGTTTTCAAATATCTGACCCATCCGACAAAATCCACCCTATACCTGGACTTGAGGATGTAGTTATCTCTGATGAATTCCACAATGCTCAACGAATACCAGAAGTTAGGATAATAACCAAGAATGCAAAAAATGTTACACTAAAGCAGCTTGGGGCTGACTCAAATATTATTTATAGGGCACTTCGAAAGTGCGGCAACATTACATTATGAAATGCCTGTTAACGCACATATAACCGACCTTCGGCTAATGGACTCTCAACATGTTACTCACGTATACATCAAGCGATATTCAAGAAAAATCAATCCAAAGCACATAGAACTGTAAATCTTCCATTTGTGCTGCTGAAGAATATAAAAAGCCCGAGTTTAACTCAGGCTCTTTATTGGATTCAAACTAAAGCACTAAAGACGCATGGCAAGTTCTGCACCTTGACGAATGGCCCGTTTGGCATCAAGTTCTGCGGCGACATCAACACCACCAATCAAATGCACGGGAATACCCGAGGCTTTCATCTCATCCACTAAAGTACGGTTAGACTCTTGTCCAGCGCAGAGAATCACATTATCCACAGCCAACACTTCGACTTGTTCGCCAACACGTATATGTAGACCAGCATCATCAAACTTTTCATAGCTAACGCCCATTTTCATCTTCACATCATGCTGCTTTAACACCAAGCGATGGATCCAACCGGTGGTTTTACCTAAGCCTTGACCCATTTTCGAGGTTTTGCGTTGCAGCAAATAGACTTGTCTGTGGTCAGTATTCTCAACTTCAGGCTGCGTTAAACCACCTGCATGCTGATATTGCTTATCGATACCCCACTGTTTTAACCATTTATCAGGATTGAGGGTGCTCGACTCCGATTCACAAAGGTAATGCGCCATATCAAAGCCAATACCGCCAGCTCCAATCAGGGCCACTTTGCCACCAACTAACGCTTGGCCCGTCAGCACCTGTTGATAATCCACCACTTTGGGGCTATCAAATCCAGGCAAGCTTAACTCACGCGGTACCACGCCCGAGGCAATGACGATTTCATCAAACTTTTCGGTTTCCAGTACCTTAGCATCCAAGCGGGTATTTAAGCGCAGATCAATTTTATGCAGTTTGATTTGATTGAGGAAATAACGAATAGTCTCGTTAAACTCTTCTTTCCCAGGGATTTTACGCGCCAAGTTAAACTGACCGCCTACCTCGGATTTTGCTTCAAAAAGCACAACCTCATGACCGCGCATCGCCGCATAAACTGAAAATGCCATCCCCGCGGGGCCTGCACCCATCACCGCAATACGCTTTTTTTTACTGGTGGGTAAAAAATTAATTTCAGTCTCATAACAGGCACGAGGGTTGACTAGACAGGTAGCTCGTTTAAGCGAAAACGTATGATCTAAACAGGCCTGATTGCAACCAATACAGGTATTGATAAGTTCAGGCGTATTGGCTGCAGCTTTATTCACAAACTCAGGATCGGCAAGGAATGGCCGTGCCATTGACACCATATCCGCTTGGCCAGAGGCAATGATTTGCTCGCCAATTTCAGGGGTATTAATACGGTTTGTTGCGATTAACGGCACAGCAACCGACTGTTTAAGCTTTTGTGTCACCCAAGCAAAGGCGCCACGCGGAACACTGGTCGCAATAGTGGGTACACGGGCTTCATGCCAGCCGATCCCGGTGTTGATAATCGATACACCGGCATGTTCAAGCCACTTTGCCAGTTGTACCACTTCATCCCAAGTTGAACCATTGTCAACCAAATCGAGCATAGATAAGCGGAAGATAATGATAAAATCTTTGCCTACTTTAGCGCGGATGGCATTCACAATTTCAATTGGGAATTGTGCGCGTTTTTCAAAACTGCCGCCCCATTCATCGGTGCGGGTATTGGTGCGCGAACTGATAAATTGGTTGATTAAGTAACCTTCTGAGCCCATGACTTCAACCCCGTCATACCCTGCTCTTTTCGCTAACGCGGCGGAACTGGCATAGTCTTTAATCGTGCCACGCACTTGACGGCTCGACATTGCTGATGGCGTAAAAGGCGTAATCGGTGATTTAATCTTACTCGGCGCCTGTGAAAATGGATGATAACCATAGCGACCCGCATGCAGAATTTGCATACAGATTTTACCGCCAGCCTCATGTACCGCTTGTGTCACAATACGGTGTTTGCCAACTTGCCAGGGGAAACTGAGCTGACAGGCATGGGGTGTTAATCGGCCACGTAGATTTGGCGATATCCCGCCAGTAACAATTAACCCCACGCCGCCCAATGCGCGCTCTTTATAAAACGCTGCCAGTTTCTCAAATCCGCCCTTTTCTTCTTCTAAACCTGTGTGCATGGAGCCCATCAACACTCGGTTTTTGAGCTGGGTAAATCCCAGATCTAAGGGTTCTAATAAATGGGGAAACGACATTCAAACATCCTTTTTAAACAAGTGATTTAAATGAGCATACCTTGAGTCAAATGTAAGCTCAACAGTTGCCAGCAGGTTAAAAGTTAAAAACCTTTACAATTGTGTTTAGCCAGTGAGGGGATTTTCAGTTAGCATTGGCATAGTCGATATGCAAAGGAGTGGCTAATGTCCGCTAACCCATCGTTTTTCAAGAGAATATGCTTATTCATTTGGAACGTCCTTAACGGGACACGTAAACTTATACTCAACCTGATTTTTTTTGGTTTCTTAGCACTTATTCTGATAGCCATTGGCAGCAGTGAAGACATAAAGGTCGAAGATAACTCTGCACTTGTGCTTAATCTTGCAGGTTCAATTGTCGATCAAAAACAACAAGTTGATCCGATTGAAGCCGCGCTCAAGCAAGGTAATAACGGCAGCAGCGACGGTGAAATCTTGCTCGCGGATATTATTTATGTGATTGATAATGCTACACATGATAATAGGATAAGCACTATCGTTTTGGACTTAGCTGAGTTAAAGCGAGCCGGGATCAGTAAATTGCAATCTATCGGTGATGCCCTTAATCGCTTTAAAGAAAGCGGCAAAAAAGTCGTTGCCATTGGCAATTATTACGAACAAAACCAATATTTTCTCGCCAGCTTTGCTACTACCATTTACCTCAATCCTCAAGGCAGCGTATCCCTTGATGGATTAAGTATGTACAACCAATACTTCAAATCCGCACTCGAGAAACTCAAGATAAAAGCGCATATCTTCCGCGTTGGGACGTTTAAATCCGCTGTAGAGCCCTATATGCGTGACGATATGTCGGATGCAGCCAGAGAAGCCAGCAGTGCCCTACTCGCTGATATATGGCAAAGTTATACCCAAACGGTTGCAAAAAATCGCCAAATCGATGCCAATGCGTTAGTGCTAGATTCTCCGAGCTATCTGGCTCAGTTAGATAAAGCCGAAGGCGACTCCGCGACTATGGCCCTCAATATGAAATGGGTCGATACGCTAGCGACCGATGAAGAGTTTCGTAAAATCATGCTCGATGCCGTGGGCAAAGAGAACAATGGCGACAGCTTCAAACAGGTTAGCTTTTACGATTATTTAACCTTAGTGACACCTCTACCAAGCTTTATTGAGCAAGACAGTGTCGGCATTATCGTTGCGAGCGGTACTATTCTGAATGGTAGCCAACCTGCTGGCCAGATTGGTGGTGATAGCACGGCAGATCTACTGCGTAAGGCTCGCTTTGATAAGCATATCAAAGCACTGGTATTGCGAGTTGACAGCCCTGGCGGTAGCGCATTCGCCTCAGAGCAAATTCGCCAAGAATTGCTCGCCCTTAAAGCTGCCGGTAAACCTGTTGTCGTAAGCATGGGCAGTCTTGCGGCCTCAGGCGGTTATTGGATTTCGGCTAGTGCAGATTATATCTTCGCAACGCCAACCACACTGACAGGCTCCATCGGCATCTTCGGTATGATCACTACCTTTGAAGACTCCCTTGCAAGCTTAGGCATTCATACCGACGGCGTATCGACCTCGGAATGGGCGGGTCTGTCTGTAACCCGTACCCTATCACCGCAAATCGAGTCAGTGATTCAGCGCCATATTGAGCGTGGCTACTTAGACTTTATTTCGCTGGTCGCCAAAGAACGAAAAATCAGCTTAGAGCAAGTAGATAAAATCGCCCAAGGCCGAGTGTGGAGCGGCAAAAAAGCACTCGAATTAGGCTTAGTGGACGAGCTCGGTGATATCGACCAAGCCGTTACGAAAGCGGCCCAATTGGCGAATTTGAGCCTGTTCGATACCCGCCTCATTGAGCAAGAATTGACGCCAGAGCAACGTTTTGTGCAGCAAATGTTTGCTTCAGTTTCCGCTTATTTACCCGCATCACTCAGTCATTCAACACTACTTGAGCAAATGCTGAATCAATGGACAGGCAGCTTAAAAACTATCGCCGCATTTAATGATCCAAATCATGTGTATGTGTATTGTGATAGCTGTGTAATTAACTAAATATTAGGGATCAAACCTCAGATAAAAGCCCGAACCCTCGGGCTTTTTTATTGGGTTTATGTCAGTAAAATCGTATAATTAGCCTACGTGAAGCTAAGATAACGACAAGAATGACTAAACGCTCCATTTATGTCGCCTACACAGGCGGCACCATAGGCATGCAAAAAACCGATAATGGCTTCGCGCCAGTGGCGGGATTTCTCACCCAATGTGTACAATCCATGCCCGAGTTCTACCATGCCGAAATGCCCGAGTTTGTGATCCACGAGTATTGTCCACTCATCGACTCATCGAACATGGCGCCCACCGACTGGCAAATGATCGCCGACGATATAAACGCCAATTATGATAAGTACGATGGCTTTGTCATTCTCCACGGCACAGATACCATGGCCTATACCGCATCGGCGCTGTCATTTATGCTGCAGGGTTTATCAAAACCTGTGATTGTCACTGGCTCACAAATCCCTTTGGCACAGCTACGATCTGACGGTCAAACCAACCTGTTAAACTCTCTGTATATTGCCGCAAACTATCCTGTGGCTGAGGTTTGTTTATTCTTTAATAACAAACTGTTCCGCGGTAATCGCTCCACTAAAGCCCATGCTGATGGTTTTGATGCATTTGCCTCGCCTAACTTTCCATTACTGCTCGAAGCGGGGATCAAAATTAATTTGCGTGCAGGCAAAATAGCCACGCCGAGTAATAACCCCTTGGAAGTGGCCAATATCAGCCCTCAGCCCGTGGGCGTCGTCACTCTCTATCCCGGTATTTCAACTCAAATTTTTGAGAACATACTGCAACAACCCGTTAAAGCGCTAATATTGCTTACCTTTGGAGTGGGAAATGCGCCGCAGGATGTTGCGTTACTCAGGACCCTAAAGCAAGCTGATGAACGTGGCATTGTGCTAGTTAATTTGACCCAGTGTTTTCAAGGCAAAGTGAATATGGGTGGTTATGCGACAGGAAATGCCCTCGCCAAAGCGGGTGTGATTAGCGGCGCGGATATGACAATAGAAGCTGCATTGGCCAAGTTGCATTATCTACTCTCGAAAAACTTAAAGCCGATTGAGATTAAAACCGCTATGCTGCAAAACTTGGTGGGTGAACTCAGCCCGGACTAAAAAAGACTTTATTGCACCCACAAAAAAGCCCATGAATATGGGCTTTTTAATAGGGTTAAGCTAACTGAAATTACAGGTCGTCTGCTTTGAACTCAGCTATCGACTCACCACGAAACTGTTTCTTCAACTCAGCCTTGGATAACTCGTTTAATTTGCCGCCAGCCCCAATGGTGAAATGATCTGTCTGCTCTAAGCGGCGTGCTTGGTATAGCATCACCACTTGTAATGTCGATTCACGTTGTGCTTCCGTTAAGACAGTGCCATCTTCCCATTTGCCTAATTCTGCTGCGCTGCGCAGTCTGTCGTAGACTTCAACAGGCATTTGGTCGATCACTTGATTTATGTCGGTCATACACTCTTTCGCTTATGTAATACGATTCTGACGCGGGCAATTAAATAACCCACAAAACCAAATACAAAACAGATTCCCCCAATGGTGGCGCGTAATCCTTCGGCGGGCTCTCCCCCCCAAAACCAAATGACCACTCCGGCAATGAACAAAGTCATGGCCATAAAACTTTGGTTCATCAAGCTGCTGGATTTTTGAATATGGCTTATCCGCGTAATCGAGCCATTATCACCACTGGTTTTAGCCTCACAATGCGGGCAAGCAGGTGCTTTGCTCGACATCCGTTTGCGGCATACTGGACATTCAATTAATGCCATAGTCGCACCTATCTTAACTTATCTACCACAGCGAGCATGGCAATTAATGAGGCTTCGCCTAAGTAAATGCTGCGCTCAGGAGACCAACCCACAAAAGGATCTTGCAGGTTGTTGTTGTCTTTAAATGGCATTTCAAGGGTATTGGATAAACAATCGAAGTTTTGCGCTACCCAATTCGACGCCACAGTTAGGTTGGCTTGACCAGGTTCATCTTTGGCGTAACCAAATTCGGTTTGGAAATCGGCGCTCGCAAGGGTCAATGCCTGACTAAAATCGGCTTGCAGTTGCCCCAATCTGTCACTGTAACCGGGCACCCCTTCGCAACCCGCGAGGAACACATAAGGCAGACCTTCGTCACCGTGGACATCGTAGAATAAATCCACGCCGGTTTGCTGCATTTTATGCACGACTTGGTACACCTCTGGGCTTCTTTCTAAACTCGGCGTTTGCCATTCGCGGTTAAGGTTCACACCAATCGCATTAGTTCGTAGATGACCTCTAACGCTACCATCGGGGTTCATATTGGGTACAATGAAAAAGTTTGCTTTATCAAGCAATGCCTTAGCTGTTGGGCAATCATTATCAAGCAGGCGATTAACCAACCCTTCAACTAACCATTCCGCCATAGTCTCGCCGGGATGTTGTCTTGCTGTGATCCAAATATTGCGCTTGTCTGGATTGCCATCACCGACTTTCATCAAGGTGATATCACGGCCATCCAAGGTTAAGCCTAAATGCTCTAGATTCACATCGGGATGCAATTGCGCGTTGCTGAGTAAATCTAAATGGCGCTCATAGCTGTACGGCGCAAAGTAGGCGATTTGAATCGCATCACAATCCAGTTCGAGCTGAATACTTAGCTTGCCATCAATATATTGAGTTGGTACACGGAACCAATGTTGACGATCATAACTGGCAACCGCGTAGTAATCCTGCCAGCCTTTAGGATAGGAAGCCGTACCAGCATTGATGATATTTAAGGTGTAATGATTACCCACCTCACCTTCGAATCTGAAGTTAAACCATTGATAAAACTCACCGCCCGCATCGGGACGGATCGCCAGTTGAATATCGTCTTTATTATCAAGATTGATGACTTGGATATTTCCGCCATCAAAATTGGCACTGATCCGCATAATGATTCCTACTTGGTTATTCACGTGAGGGTAATGATGCTTAACATGCATCTACTTTTATGCCCATTAGAATAAACCAAATCGGTTTCAGGGGAAAATGAAAGCGACCAATTTTGCCTAAGATGCCATCAGTCGTGCTTTTATTCATCAGTGCCTCGGTGAATCGACTCACAGAGGGCGCTTAAGCGCTAAAACTGTATCCTTGGCCGCGAACGGTGTTGATTAAAGTACGCGGTAAGCGGGTATTGGCCAGTTTTCGCCGAGTATTACTGATATGCATATCTAGATTACGATCAAATCGACCTAAATCCTTCTGCAATACCGACTTTTGCAGCTCCTGCTTAGTGATCACTTGCCCTTTACGTTCAAAGAGATACTTAAATAACCTAAACTCGGTTTGGGTTAATTCAACAGCATGTTTGCCGATAGTAATCTTGTAGGCAGTTTCGTCAAATCTAACCGATTGAATTGTTGCGACTTGCTCAACGGCCATTGGCGGCTTGGGCCGCTGCACTAACCGTCGCTCTATGGCCTGCAAACGTACCAATAGCTCCTTAATGCTAAAAGGCTTAGTCAAAAAATCATCTGCACCAAGTTCATAGCTTCGTATCCTGTCTTCTTCATTATCGCGGGCTGATAACATCATTATCGGCGTCATACACTCCCTTGCCTGCAATAGCTCAAAACCATCCATTTGCGGCATTACCAGATCGAGCATAACGATATCGGGCGCAAAAGAGCGGATGCATGTAAGCCCTTCAACACCATTTACTGCACATTTAACCTCATGTCCTTGTGCTTTGAGCACATCAGTTAACCACACTCGGAATAAAGGATCATCATCGACTAACAGTATTCTACTCATTTCTAAGCACCAAACGAGAATCAATATCATTTATATTACCATAACTAAATATTTGTCACTAGCATTAGAAGATGATTAAAAATCAGTTTTCACTTAATTGTGATCTGTTTGGCAGGTATTGATAACAATGAGAAACTTTTTGTACCTAAAAGAAAAGCGCCCTAAGGCGCTTTTGAGGATAAGCTAAATCTTGAAGATTAGAACTTAACAGTCACACCACCATAAATGGTACGACCAACTGTGTCGTAAACTTGTGGAACTGTTCCTGCGTCACTACCGTTAGTAACGTATAGAGGCTTCTCATCAGTCAAGTTCTTCACACCTAAACTAACAGTGGTGTTATCAGATACATGATAGGTGCCAGAAATGTTGTGATACAGAATTGAATCAACACCTCTTACAGCAACGAATGGATTGTCGTTTGCATCATAATCAGTGTAAACATCTGTCATCGATCTGATATAGCGGTTGAAGTACATTACGCTCCAATCATCTTGACCTGCAGAGATGCTGAAGTTGTTACGAACGCGAGCATAAGCTCCCATATTACCGTCGATTGTACCAGTATAGTTTTCACCATCCTGCTCGAACTTAATCAAGTAAGTAGTATCGTTACTCACTTTCCAATCTAATCCAAATAACTCGAAGTTATAGGCTAAGTTGAAGTCGATACCGCTAGTGTCTTGTGAACCTACGTTAGTCAGCGCACTTGTCAAGTTGAATAAGTCACCATCCGCAGTAATATTGAATGTGCTACACGCTTCTGCATCACCAGCATGACAAGCATCTAATCCAACTTGCACGTCTGCACGAGCAATGGCATCAGTTACTTTGAAACGCCAGTAGTCAAGAGTAATTGACATGCCATCAATATAACTTGGAGAATATACTAAACCAGCAGTGTATGACTCAGACTCTTCAGGCTTTAAATCTGGATCTGATGTACGATTAACTAAAATCTGACCTGTTTGTTCACTAGCCGGTAACCAAGGATTCGTTAAATAGTCAAAAGATCCTGAGTTACCACCGTAGAGTTCAGCAACGCTTGGCGCTCGGAAACCAGTAGCGGCCACAGTACGGACCATTAGCTCATCCGTTGCTGTATAAGTTAAACCAATTTTCCACGTGGTTGCTTTACCGAAGGTTGAGTAATCATCTAAACGCAGTGCAAATTCACCCGTTAATTTTTCAGTAAACGGTACACTCACTTCTTCGAAAATAGAGATAACATTATAGTTACCACTTGTTGGATCTTGCTGCGCGGCAGTACTATCACCAGCAACGACAACTGGATCGGGATTATAAAAACCACTCTCACGGCGGTATTCTGCACCAATCGCGAAACCTACAGCACCAGCGCTTAGGTCAAATAGCTCACCATTTAAGCCTGCTGACAGCGTTTGTTGTTCGTTGCCACCGGTTGATTGCTGTTGATAAGAAACATCCTTCATGTCATCAGTCAAAGGGGAACCTTCAAACCAAGCATATGGATCTGCATAGATTGAATTAGCCATTAATGTTGCGTTAATTGAGTTATCAACACCAGTTTTGGCTTCGTTCTTACCAAAGGTGTAATCCACATTCCAATTCATACCAGTATGAACGTCTAAAGAGCCCGCTAAGCCAGCAGATAGACGCCAAGTATCAGTGTCTTGATTGTAAATACGAGGACCTACATCATTCATACGTCTGTTGTATTGGACTTGTCCACGAGCATCTGCTTTAATCCCAGCATCAATCATACCTTGGTCAAGGGTAAGACAACCTGCTGTTGGATCTTGGACTCTTGGGTCACCACACACGTTTAGCTTGATTTGAGCAGGTTGTGCCGCAAGTTGTTGGTTAGAACGGCGATTGGTATAGATAGCGTCGGCAGTCAGCACCACATCATTGCCTAGCTCCTGCGTCATATTTGCAAATAAACTCCGACGTTCACTCGGTGTTTGGAAATAGACGTCATTTGAGTAGTCATAGGTCTCTGTTCTCTTAACCCAATTACCATTGGCATCAATGACTTTTTGATTTAATGTACCAGTTGGAATAATTGAGCTAGTGTTATCCAGTGGGTCATACCAATCACGGTCGCCTTGGATCACTCCACGACGGTCAGAATATGCGGCACCAAATGTGTAGTTACCACCATCGGTGTTAAAACCATACAGTGCGCTGACATCACCGCTTTGACCATCGCCTTTATCGGTTCCGCTACCGTTCATATCAAACTGGAAGCCTTCAAAGTCCTTCTTAGTGATGATGTTCACTACACCAGCAATCGCATCAGAACCGTATACTGCTGAAGCGCCATCTTTCAGGATTTCAACGCGAGCGATCATCGCGACTGGGATTGAGTTTAAGTCCACAGCGCTGTCAGCACCTGAACCAGAGTTCACCATACGACGACCATTTAATAGTACGAGAGTACGTTGAGAACCCATACCACGTAGGTCAACCTGCGCAACACCGTCTGCACCATTGTTGGTGGTTGAACCTACAGCCGCACCCGCCATTGAGGTTTGAACTTGTAGCATTTGGTCTACAGAGGTAAAGCCTTCAGCTTTAATTGCTGCAGCATCAATAACGGTAACAGGAGAAGCTGTTTCCATATCTTGACGTTGAATACGTGAACCCGTCACTTCAATACGTTCAACTTTTGCTGTCTCTTCAGCCGCAAATGCGCTTGATGCAACAAAGGCACCCGCAGCAATTGAGCTAACGACTGCTAAATTAATAGCCGACGCCACTTTGGTTCTTTTGATCATGAATGAATGCTCCCTAGATCTTACTATTATTTTTATGCTTACAGCTTGTACAACTAATTGCTGTACTACTGTTGCGCTTGATACTGAGGATTCACTTTCATTCAGTCAACGTCCATTTTTTTAACCTACAACTACAAAATGTTTATTTATTTATAATCAAGTGTTGTTTAATTGTGACAGCAAAATATTGAATGCTTACACATAGGATTATTTAGCATTAATAAACCGAATTTACCAATTTTAAAGAGATTTTCACTGTTAAAAAATAAACATTCACGCAACACATCAACGAATCAAAAGTGTGATTTTAATCACACTTTTTCAGCGATAAACTATCTAACGCACAGAATGTTGTGGTGTCTAATAATGAAAAAATATGCATATAAGTAATTAATGCTATGCTAAAGATTGAGTAAACATCAGCAGTTTCAATGCCTCAAATGATACAAAATGAATAACTTGTGATTTTTATGCACCACAAAGGCACATAAAACACAAATGCAACAATTAATTGTCAAGTTAGCACAGAAGGATATTCCTTTGATTGGATGCGGCAGGCTTACAAAAGTACAAACAAGTGAATAGGTAATACTGAGAAAAATGAGAAATAAAAATTGACTAAAACTATCTTTAATAACTTTTAAAATAGGTTAAACAAGTCAAATCTCGATAAAGCGACTTATCATAATTTTACTGATATTCACCAGTGAAATACCCATAAACTCATATAAACAGCGCTTAGATAAGCCAATTGCTTGCCCAAAACAAAATCCAAAAAATATAAAAACAAAAAGCGGCATAGGCCGCTTTAGTATATTAAGCAACAGATAATCGGTATGAGGATCACTCTGGTTTTATCATACCAAAATGTACATATGCCCTCGCTGTGGCTATTCGACCACGGGGAGTACGTTGGATAAAACCTTGTTGAATAAGGAAAGGTTCGAGCACATCTTCAATGGTTTCACGCTCCTCACCAATTGCCGCTGCGAGGTTATCAAGACCCACTGGGCCGCCCATAAACTTATCGATAATGGCCAACAATAATTTGCGGTCCATATAATCAAAGCCTTCGCCATCAACATCAAGCAAATTGAGCGCCAGCTCAGCAACGTTTTGAGTCACCGCCCCATCGTGTTGCACTTCGGCATAATCGCGCACCCGCCTAAGTAATCGGTTTGCGATTCTGGGTGTACCGCGAGAGCGTTTGGCAATTTCCGTTGCCCCCTCACTATCAATCGCTAATCCCATCACTTGGGCAGAACGCGTCACAATGGTGCTGAGATCTTTGACATTATAAAACTCAAGTCGCAGTGGAATGCCAAAGCGTGCCCGTAAGGGAGACGTTAATGCTCCTGCGCGCGTGGTCGCGCCCACTAAGGTAAAAGGTGGTAAATCGAGCTTAATGGAACGCGCCGCCGGTCCTTCACCTATCATAATATCCAGTTGATAGTCTTCCATCGCTGGATACAGGATCTCCTCAACCACCGGACTTAACCGATGGATTTCATCGATAAAGAGCACATCACCCGCTTCGAGGTTAGTCAGCAGCGCCGCTAAATCCCCTGCTTTTTCCAGCACGGGACCCGAGGTCGATTTGATATTCACGCCCATTTCATTGGCAACAATCATCGCCAAGGTGGTTTTACCTAACCCCGGAGGGCCGTAGATCAACATATGATCTAAGGCTTCTTCGCGATTCTTCGCCGCTTGAATGAATACCTTTAATTGAGCACGAGTATCATCCTGCCCAGTGTATTCATCGAGCAATTTAGGGCGCATTGCCCTATCGATAACATCATCTTGACCTTGCAGCTGCGGCTGTATCAGTCTATCTGCTTCAATCATTTATTTTTTCCTGTTGCTGCATAGCATCATCTACGCTCAACACTGTTATGCCTGTTGTCACAGCACGCCGTGAAAAACGTCATCATTAGAGCATCGATTTTAACGCGGCCTTAATCAAAGTCTCACTGTCCATGCCTTCTTTAAAAGCAGCTGAAACCGCTTTGCTGGCCTGTGGGGGTTTGTAACCCAAAGAAATTAATGCAGAAATGGCATCCTCTTCGGCACTATTCACCACAGGAGCCGGTGAATAGTTGGATTGCAATACAAACTCACGCTCGGAGCCTACTGACGCCTCCATCAGGCTCTTGAGTTTATCGCGCATTTCCACCAACAATCGCTCGGCGGTTTTTTTACCAACACCGGGTAATTTTACCAGTGTTACTATATCATCACGCTCAACACAGCCCACAAATTCACTGGCCGTCATGCCAGAAAGAATCGTTAAGGCGAGTTTTGGACCAACACCGTTAGCCTTAATCAATAAGCGAAACAGTGAACGCTCCTGTTTGGTGATAAAACCGTAGAGCAGCTGGGCATCTTCACGCACCACAAAATGGGTATAAACCGTGGTCGGTTGATTGAGCTCTGGGAGTTCATAAAAGCTGGTCAGCGGCATTTGCAATTCGTAACCGACCCCGTTTACATCAATCAACACCTCTGGCGCTTGTTTTTCAATTAATACGCCACGTAAACGACCTATCATCTGTACCGTCCATATGTTCTTGTTGTCGCTCGGCCGCTTAAGGCAACCAAACTTTGATTGGTGTGATAATGACATACTGCAACGCCAAGCGCATCCGCGGCGTCTGCCTGTGGTGCGGCTGGGAGCTTTAGCAATTGCTGGATCATGTGTTGTACTTGCTCTTTTTTAGCACGCCCAGTCCCGACTACAGCACTTTTTATCTGGGTGGCGCTGTATTCTGCGACAGGTAAGTTTGCCACTGTTGCAGCGACAATGGCTGCGCCACGGGCTTGACCCAATTTCAAGGCTGAGTCGGCATTTTTAGCCAAAAACACCCGCTCAATGGCAAACTCATCGGGTTGATATTGGCGAATAATTTCACTTATACCATCAAAGATTTGCTTTAATTTTAACGGCAAATCATCACCCGAGGTACGAATGCAGCCGCTACCTAAATAAAGTTGCTGCCGCCCTTGGCATTGGATAACGCCGTAACCTGTGATCCGCGATCCCGGGTCAACACCTAAAATAATTGCCATTGTTTCCTTATGCGTGCGCCTTACGTCAATCGGTCGATTCGTATCTTTATATGCTTTCAGCCAAATCATGACTGATGAAAGAACCATTCAAGAACAACTCAAAACCTGCTCGAGTTCATTCAATCAAAAGAGACACTTTGTCTTACCAAGCATCTAGCTTGCAAACACTTGTGCCTCCTCAAGTCGGATTAACCCAAGCTTTCCATAATCTCATCGGAAATTTCCGCATTATGATACACCTCTTGCACATCATCGTGCTCTTCGAGGGTATCGATAAGGCGCATAAACTTCTCCGCAGTCTCGGCATCTAGCTCCGCTTTAGTCGAGGCGATCATTGCGATTTCAGCGTTATCACTGACAAACCCTGCGGCATCGAGGGCATCTTTCACCTCGTAAAACGCGGTTGGTTCAGTAAATACATCAATCGCGCCATCATCGTAACTCACCACATCTTCAGCGCCCGCTTCGAGCGCCGCATCCATCAAGGCATCTTCATCAGTGCCCGGTGCATAGGACAACACTCCGCGTTTAGTGAACAAATAGGCAACCGAACCATCGGTACCTAAGTTACCGCCAGATTTGCTAAAGGCATTACGTACGCCGCTGACGGTACGGTTACGGTTATCGGTCATGGTTTCCACCATCACCGCGGTGCCGCCCGGGCCATAGCCTTCGTAAATAATGGTTTCGAGTTGTTGCCCTTCAAGCTCGCCAGCACCGCGCTTAATCGCGCGCTCAATGGTATCGCGGGTCATATTGCCACCCAGCGCCTTATCGATAGCGATACGCAAGCGTGGATTTGAATCGGGATCGGAGCCACCTTCACGGGCAGAAACTGTTAATTCACGGATAAATTTAGTGAAAAGTTTACCGCGCTTGGCATCTTGTGCTGCTTTGCGGTGTTTAATATTGGCCCACTTACTATGACCTGCCATGGGAGAACTCCTCTACACATAGCCATTGCACATCTTATCAATAGCCTAAGGTAACGTTGACGGCGCCTCCAATAATGCTCCTTTATTCAATGTTCCTTTACACAGTGAATGACGGAAAATTAAGTGACGTCGATAATGCAGATATTGATAAGAAATGAAATGACGGGATAAAAATAGACCGAGGCTTGCGCCTCGGTACTCGATAATCGCTAAGGATTAGTCTTCAGTCTTCGCAGTTTTTACCACTGCAATGCCTAATTCTGCTAATTGTTGTGGGTTAGCAAAACCTGGGGCATTGGTTAACGGACATGCAGCTGTGGTAGTTTTCGGGAACGCCATCACATCACGGATTGAGCTTGCGCCCGTCATCAACATGATGATGCGGTCTAAACCAAAGGCTAAACCTGCATGTGGCGGTGTACCATAACGCAGCGCTTCGAGTAAGAAGCCGAATTTTTCCTTCGCTTCTTCATCGGTAATGCCCAGAATGCGGAATACCGCAGATTGCATTTCTTGGTTGTGGATACGTACCGAACCACCGCCTAATTCGCAGCCGTTTAATACCATGTCGTAGGCATCTGAGACGCGGTTAGCAGGATTGGCTTCTAGCTCTTGAGGTGTCACGCCACGCGGCGCAGTAAATGGATGGTGAACCGCGTGGAAGCTACCGTTGATCTTCTCAAACATCGGGAAGTCAACCACCCATAGTGGACGCCATTGACCTTCAAGCAGATTAAAGTCTTCACCCGCTTTAAGACGCAGTGCGCCCATCGATTCAGCAACCACTGTCGCCTGATCTGCACCAAACAGGATAATATCGCCAGTTTGTGCGCCAGTGCGGTTGATGATTTCGTTAACAATGTTCTCATTCAAGAACTTAAGCACAGGTGATTGAATGCCTTCTAAGCCTTGAGTCAGATCGTTAAGCTTCATCCACGCTAAGCCCTTGGCGCCGTAGATGCCAACAAACTTAGTATAATCGTCGATTTGCTTACGAGACAGGCTTGCACCGCCAGGAATACGCAGCGCCGCAACACGACCTTCTTCGTCATTGGCTGGACCTGAGAATACCGCAAATTCAACGTCTTTGAGTAAATCGGCAACGTCCACCAGCTCTAATGGGTTACGTAAATCGGGCTTGTCTGAACCAAAACGACGCATGGCTTCGTTGTAGGTCATACGCGGGAACTCGCCTAAATCAACGTTCAGCATCTCAAGGAACAGACCACGCATCATTTCTTCGGTCTTATTCATCACTTGCTCAGACGTCATAAATGAGGTTTCGATATCGATTTGGGTGAATTCTGGCTGACGATCAGCACGTAAGTCTTCGTCACGGAAGCACTTTACGATTTGATAGTAACGATCAAAACCTGACATCATCAGCAGCTGTTTGAATAGCTGTGGCGATTGTGGCAGGGCAAAAAATTGACCTTTGTAAGTACGACTCGGCACTAAATAGTCACGGGCACCTTCTGGGGTTGCCTTGGTCAGGATCGGCGTTTCTATATCTAAGAAACCGTTTGAGTCGAGGAAACGACGCACTGCACTGGTCACTTTCGCGCGGAACATTAAGCGCTGCGCCATTTCTGGGCGACGTAAATCTAAATAACGATATTTTAAACGCTGCTCTTCACTGTTGTTTTGATAGTTATCCAAGCTCAGCGGCAACGGCTCTGAACTGTTGATAATAGTCAGTGCTTTACCTAACACTTCAATTTCGCCAGTTTTCATTTGCGCGTTAACTTGGCTATCAGGACGGGCACGAACCACACCTTTTACCTGCACACAAAACTCAGCGCGCAGTGTGCTAGCCACATTGAACACCTCTGGTAAATCTGGATCATAAACCACTTGGACCAGACCTTCTCTGTCTCTTAAATCTAAAAAGACAACGCCACCCAAATCACGGCTACGATTAACCCAACCTACCAAGGTAACTTCTTGTCCAACGTGAGACTTATTGACGTCTCCACAATAATGACTGCGCATCTAACTCTATCCTTTATCCGGAAACCGGTGCTTTGGAAATAATCAAAACGAGATAAAAGCGGCATTATAGTCAAATAATGCCGATTACCAAAGTAC
Source organism: Shewanella oneidensis MR-1 (assembly GCF_000146165.2). Taxonomy (NCBI): domain Bacteria; kingdom Pseudomonadati; phylum Pseudomonadota; class Gammaproteobacteria; order Alteromonadales; family Shewanellaceae; genus Shewanella; species Shewanella oneidensis. The sequence continues at coordinate 2,543,439 of NC_004347.2, forward strand.
TTCACTTTTAGGCGGTGAAGTATCAAACAGTTTTACGCCCTTGACTAGAGGCGAACGCACTATCTGCGCATAAACGTTCAAAAAAACATCAAGCCACGCGGTAGCAACGCCCGCCCACGGTTTTGGCTTGATACATTAATTGATCCGCTTTTTTTAATAATTCGATCGCCGTATCACCATCGCGGGGATAAATCACCACGCCGATGCTCACAGCAATTTCTACCGTTACGCCTTCAATAGTGAAGGGAGACGAAAGTGAGTGCAGAATATTATCAGCAACTTGGGTCGCAGCATCGAGATCTTGCACACGATTTAGCAGGATAACGAATTCATCGCCACCAAATCGTGCCACCGTATCAGAATGGCGAATAGCTTGCGTCAGTAATCCCGCCACGCGTAAAAGCAAGGCATCACCTATTGGGTGCCCATGTTGATCATTAACTTGTTTAAATCCATCTAAATCAATGAACAGCAGTGCAAAATGGCTCTGATCGCGTCGATGGGATAATAATGCCTGCGATAATCTATCATCGAGTAAGCCTCGATTAGGTAACTGAGTTAATACATCATGGCTCGCAACGTGTTGCAAACGTTTTTCAGCGGCAATACGGCGAGTTATCTCACGTTTTAAACGACGATTAACCACTAACACCACGACCATGAACAAAGATAATCCAAGTGCCCCAAACAATAAATAACGGATCCAACGCAAGTACTGTCCATCGTCGGTGGCAATAGTAAAGCTGACCCAATGGGAATAAATTTGTTGCTGTTTTTGCTGGTCGATCTGCGCTAATACTCGGTTGATTAATGGTGCCAACGAGCTAAATTGCGGATTCAAACCAAAATGACTGTGCTGATCAGCTAAATCACTTAATAATGACATTTTAAGTAAAGAATATTGGCCCGTTTTTAACTCGGAAGCTAAGGTCACAACCTTATCAATAAACACATCAGCTTTGCCTTCAGTCACCGCTAAAAGCCCTGATTGCGTGTTGGGTACCAGCACCAGCTTAAGCGAAGGCTGAAGCGTCATCAGTTGAGTAACAAGATGATAGCCTTCAACCACAGCCACTCTTTGCCCCGCCAATTGTGCCAGATTAAAGACAGAGACTTGCTCAAGCTGTGATACCACCCCCCAAGGCGATGGCCAATAGGGATCACTAAACACAATATGCCGTTGCCTATCAGCGGTTTGGGCAATACTGCCCGCAAGTGCAATGTCCCCAGCTCGCAATGCACCAATAAGCGACTGCCAATCATCAAAGGCAATGGGCTGAATCTTAAGGCCTAGTTGCTCAGAAAGCATATTGATAATATCGCTATTAATCCCGGCAAATTGACCTTGTTCATTGGTAAACTCCATCGGCAACCACTGCTTAAGATAACCCAGCTTTATCCTTTCTATACTGGCAAGATACTCTTGCTCACTGGCTGAAAGTTGGATGCCGTGTAATCCGGCTTGGTTGAAGATCCTGTCTTTAGGATTAAGCATCCATTTTTGCTCAACATCAGCAAATTCCTGCATGCTAATGCTGCGAAATCCGTTAGTTATCCGCTGAGTCAACCCAGGGTCATCACTTCGAGTTAATACATAAATCTCTGTGGGAAACTCCAGTTCAGGATATTGATGAAAATCGGCCCATGCTTTGTTCTGCAGTAAATAATGGGAAGTCCAAGCCCCCGCAGCCACAAAGCCGATGATCTCACCCGCTCTTGCTGCCGCGACCATGGCATCCATATTGTCGTAGTAACGAAATGCCACATCAGGCAGAGCTTTACGCAGCGACACTAAATAAGGTGCCGTCGGCACAACACCGATACGCTTGCCCTTCAAACTCAGTAAGTCAGTTAATTGCTGCTGATATAAAAACAGCCGACTCTTCACCGTATAGAGTTGCCAAGCGCGAGTTAATCCGGTTTTCATGTCGTCACTTTCGGGATAACCAATGTGGGCATCGGCTAAACCTTGGCGTACATCGTTAACTGTGCCGTTCATATCTCCCGAAATAAAATTAATATCAATGCCCGTTTTCGCTGACCATAGTCGCCAAAGATCCACATAAAAACCATGGGGTAAACCATCAACACCTAAATCAACAAAGGGCTCAACTCCCAGTTGCATAGCTACCACAATGCCCGGTTTTTGCCCATTAAAACCTAACCAGCGTCGCTCAGTTTGTTGAATAAATTTTGGATCAAAACCATTAAATCCCGCCTTAATTTTATTCAGTAATTCGGTATTACCTTTCATTACCGCCGGAACAAATTGCATGGCTTTGATAGGGATGCGAATATTGAGGGGGTAATTTACCGCTATCGTTTGGTTAGAAGCGGGATCGCGCAGATAACCATCAAGCCCTGCAAACACGACCGTCTCACCTGCTGCGACACCCGCAAGCAGCGTTTCACGGCTTTGGTAGTATTTAAACACCAACCCAGGTTCGAGGCGGCGCAGTTCGGCTTCATGGGAAGATCCGGACACAATCCCTACTTGGTAGGGGATCAGTTCTTTGATATTTTTTTTGCCTTGCAAGGATTTATGCAGATATAAATAGGTGCTGACGTTGGCAATAGCGTCAGCAAAATCAAAACGCTGCTCGCGCTCAGGCGTTTTGCCCATCCCAATATGCACTTGCGCTTTTCCCTGCTGCAATTGCGCAAGGGATTCATTCCAGTGCCGCGCAACAAAGACGAGTGGTGTATGGGTGCGTTTGCCCCACTCCTTCCAAAGATCGACTAATAACCCAGTTGCTTCGCCATCGTTATCCACAAATTGATAGGGAAAGCTGTCTTCTCCCATCACCACAATAAGCGATTCAGTCTGTCCCTGACTGGCGTTAACTGTGCTATTCGAGAGAACACAACACAGGATCACAATTAGCTGGAGCACTAACTTCAATTGAGGTCCCTAGTACCTGATGTACAATGTAAACGCTTTGTTATTTGTTGCATATTAGACAGAAATTTCTGGCAAATTACTAGCCCGAGACTTGCTGCTAGTCAACGGGATTCGTTAAAATGCGGGGTTGAATTTTCGAGACATTCCCAAATGAACGCTTCCCAAGATACGATCTACGCTCAAGTGAGCGAACACATTAGCGATTTCCAGTTTGATAGCCGTGTTGCTGGTGTCTTTAGTGACATGATCCGCCGCTCAGTGCCTGGTTACACACAAATCATCAATACCATAGGCGATTTTGCGGATCGTTTTGTAAAACCTAATACTCAGGTTTACGACTTAGGATGCTCTTTAGGGGCTGCCACATTAAGCATTCGTCGCCAGATCCAAGGCCGAGACTGTCGAATTGTTGCCGTAGACAATAGTGAATCTATGGTGATCCGCTGCCAAGAAAACCTCAACGCCTATGTCAGTGATACTGAGGTTGAGCTTATCTGCGGCGATATTCGCGATATTCATATTGAAAACGCCTCCTTAGTGGTGCTCAACTTTACGCTACAATTTTTACCACCTGAGGACAGAGATGCACTAATCGCCAAGATTTATCAAGGCTTAAATCCCGGTGGGCTCTTAGTGTTGTCGGAGAAAATCCGCTTTGATGACGCTCCCATTCAAAGTGTACTTGAAGAACTGCATCTGGACTTTAAACGCGCCAATGGTTACAGCGAGCTGGAAATCAGTCAAAAACGCAGCGCGCTAGAAAATGTCATGAAACCAGACACGTTAAGTACCCACCAGCAGCGCTTAACCCACCAAGGGTTTAGCCACTTTAGTACCTGGTTCCAATGTTTTAATTTTGCCTCTATGGTGGCCATCAAGTGATTAATTTCAGTTCCTTTTATCAACAAATCGCCGATTCCAATTTACAGCATTGGCTTGAAACCTTGCCAGCTATCCTTGGCAAATGGCAAAGAGAACATAAACACGGCAACTTACCCAAATGGGAAAAAGTGCTTAATAAACTGCACTATCCTAGTCCTGACAGTGTCGATTTGGTTGATAGTGTCACTATAGGCACAGGCGAACAACTTACGCCCGGTGAAAAGGAAAAACTCGAGAATTTACTGCGACTCTTTATGCCTTGGCGTAAAGGTCCATTCCATATTCACGGCATTCATATCGATACCGAATGGCGCAGTGATTGGAAATGGGATCGGGTTAAACCGCATATTTCACCACTACAGAATCGCACTGTGCTCGATGTGGGTTGCGGTAGCGGCTATCACATGTGGCGTATGTTAGGTGCCGGTGCTAAGCGTGTTGTAGGTATCGACCCTTCCCCACTGTTTTTATGCCAATTTGAAGCAGTAAAACGCTTAAGTGGTGAAAATCATCCTGTACACCTGTTACCACTTGGCATTGAAGAGCTGCCCCCATTAGATGCCTTTGATACCGTATTCTCCATGGGCGTCTTGTATCACAGACGTTCACCCATTGATCATCTGTTGCAATTACGCGATCAGTTACGCATGGGTGGAGAATTAGTGCTAGAGACATTAGTCATTGATGGTGATGAAAACGCGGTACTCGTCCCGCAAGATAGATATGGCAAAATGAATAACGTTTGGTTTATTCCATCCGTCGCGGCACTGATGCTCTGGCTTAAAAAGTGTGATTTCACCGATATACGTTGTGTCGATACCGATGTCACCGCCCTTGCTGAGCAGCGCCGAACCGATTGGATGCCAAATGAATCACTGGTTGAATATCTTGACCCTAAAGATATCACGAAGACGGTTGAGGGGTATCCGGCGCCCAAACGTGCAACGATCATTGCAGTGAAAAATCAGCCCAATCAAGATTTAAGCTAGGGCATGATACACTTAGGCATGCCTTAGCCATGTCATCCCAATCAATGACAGTTGCAGAACCTCTTGCCTATGCAAAAAACGATATTAACAGCTAGCTTATTTGGCTGGTGTTTATCCTCTATCATTGGTGCAGTGTATGCTGCGCCAAGCCCTGTGCCGCTATTGGCTGAGCAATGTTTGCGTCAACCGAATATCGATTTGGCCAGTACCTACATTCACTATGCCAATGCGCATGGCTTACCCGCCTTAACGCTCTCTGATAAAGCCTTAGTGCTTGAGCAACAAACCATAGGGCTTAATAACATTAATGACAGACTCAACTACTACCGAGGTTTGTCACTCTCGGGGGAAGAGCGCCAAGGCTTACTGCAATGCCAATTACGCCTTGCCGATGTACTAAGCCACCTTATAATCCAAACAGAATATCGCCAACTTGCAGATGAGCTTACCCACGCGGCTGATAAGAATAACAATCACGATGAGCATCTGATCCAAGATCAACGCTTACTCGCAGAGCAATTAACAACGTTACTTGAGCAACATCAGTCTACCTTCGATAAAGCGAAGCTGCACACGGCGCAGGCCACCATTCGGCAAGGATTAAGCCGTCAGCAGTTTCAATTAGCGATCCAAGGGACTCAGTGCCAACTCCCGCGAGAGACCACGTCTAACAGCACAGCCAATATCGCACTTAATGCCGTTGACAATAGCGCAGATACAGCAAGCACCACTTTCTCTGACACTATCGCCAGTTACCTGCTAAAACAACCAGATCCGCAATGTCGACAAATACTGTGGCAAGCCTATCAAGGTCGTACCCGCGAGCAGAATCAACTCGCATTGGATCGTATTGCAACATTGCGCCAACAAATGGCGAGTGATGCCCACTTTGTAGATTTCGCCAGTTACAGTTTGGCTAAACAGCAACTCTATTCTCCCGCGTTGGTCAAACAGTTTCTTGACAGCCAAACCGAATCGATTCAGGTTGCACCTTGGGACATTGGCCGCAAATTATCGCAATTAGATAGTGCCGAAAATATCAGCCTTAACACCCGTGAAATGCTCGAAAGAGCCTTTAGTATCTTAGGTGAGTATGGATTGAGTGTTGAGGTAATAGACTGGCATATTGCACCAACAGTGACTCCGGCAGCATCTCAAGTGCAGCAGCAGATCATCCGCATTTACCACCAGCAGCGAATGCTTGGGGAAGTGTATCTTGCCATCGGCAATCAACACGCTAAAGCCAATCAACATACCTTAAGGCAAAGTGTGATTGGCCAGCAATTTGGCCAGCAGGCGCTCGAACTTAATCCAACGTTAAACAATTACAAAGATATCGAACGCTTTACCGACGCTTTGGCCAATGCCATTACGTCACTTGCTCGGGGAAGCCATTTTTATCTAAACAATACCTTAGGCCCAAGTCTGGATTCAAATCAGTTGCCAAGCCTTTGGCTGGGCAATGTGATACGCGAAGCACTGTTTTCGCCATTTGCCCCGCAATTTTTGAATCAAAGGGAAAGGCTTGCTAACGCCTATGGGAAACAACTTAGCGTCTTTCGCGCTAAAGTGGCTCTTAACTTTTACCAGTCCTTAAACCAGCAAAGCTATTCCGATCTAAAAGCAGAGTTTAATAAGAGTTTTGGCGCAAATTGGGAACAACCAATTGATTATCCTTATAGTTTCAATGCGATCGCCAATGAAGGTCCACTCTATTATCAATCCCTATGGCAAACGCAATTAGCTAAGCTTATCTATCAATCCACACAAGACTGTAAAAATAAACATGGGCTTTTTAATCTGCTGGTGGTCAATGAAGCTGCACTCACGCTAAGCGAGCAATTGCGTGCCAGTATTGGCGATCCCGTTGATGCGGCATCGCTTATCCAAAGGATTATCCCTGTCTCTGGAGCGCAGAATCCCACTCAGCCTTGTGTTTTTAGCGGCTTAACGCGATGACAAACATAGTCGATTTACACATACTATCGATTTACACACTCTATCGCAGCCACTTAGCGAACGTTAACCTATCACAATCTTGCATCTGCGATAATCTCGGATCCACACACTGAGATTATCGTTTTCTCAACTTAATCACCGATTTTATTGAAAAAACGATCATAACTCGCCACTATAGCTTGAAACTTATCGTTTTTTTAGAAACCTGTTGGTCAATATTAGGATCTCTATGACTCGCGCTAAATCCACCCTTGAGCAATGGCGTATTTTGCAGGCTGTCGTTGATTATGGCGGCTATGCGCAGGCGGCAGAAAAACTCAATAAGAGCCAATCGTCCCTAAACCACGCCGTGGCAAAGTTACAGCATCAACTAGGGATAGAATTACTCGAAGTCCGTGGGCGCAAAGCCTACTTAACAACGCAGGGCGAAGTATTACTGCGACGTTCTCGCCATGTCACTCAATCTGTAAATGAACTAGAGCAACTGGCTAGTAATCTTGAACAAGGCTGGGAACCCACACTCACTATTGCCCGTGAAATTGTCTATCCGATGGACAGTCTTGTGTGCGCATTGAGTGAGTTTCTGCCCCATAGCCGCGGCACCCGCATTATTATGCTCGATTCGGTGATCACTGGTACGCAGGAGCTGATCCTACAAAATAAAGCCGATATAGCGATCTGTGCGGGCATCCCACCCAAAGGTTATTTACCTGAGCCACTGTGTGAACAAGAGTTGTATCTCGTTTGCCATCCGAGCCATCCCTTAGCTGACATGGGCATCTTAGATGATGACAAACTGTTAGCACAGCATCTGCAATTAGTGATAAAAGACACCGGCGTACAATCTAACATTGATATCGGCTGGCTAAAGGCCGAGCAGCGCTGGACAGTGTCCAACTTCCATGAGGCTAAAGTCATTTTAAATCAAGGAATTGGTTTCTGTTGGATACCATCATTCCTTATTCAAGAAGAATTGGCAGCGGGTAAATTAGTCCGTTTACACCTTCAGGGCAGCCAGAAACGGCGAATTATGCTTAGCCTTATTATCCCAAACCGCGATCAGCAAGGACCCGCGTCTAAACTGCTTGCGTCCTATATTTTGAAACACCATGGAGTGAAAGCCCCAAATAAGATGTAAACGACTTTTGCTTACTCTGGATAGCTAATAATCAACGACAAAGGAGTCAAATAGGATAGTGACCCCAAATCGTTCGGAGAATTAACGTAGGCAATTAACAGGGAAAATGACTTAGAATTAACGCTAGGTGACAGATCAGACATTCACATCTAAAAAGCGTGGACGATGCAAAGCTAAGGTTTGAGCATTAAACAAACCGCGAGTGTCTAGGCTATGGAGCGACTCTAGAGTTAGCCTGCTTGATTGAACGCTATTACTCTGATTTTCTTTATCTTCTGAATAGGTTATCGCTCCGGCGACTTGAGTGTTTATTCCGCTCTGACTCACATTAACACCATCGTTATTGGTCAGATTGGCTAAAGCAACCGAGCCATAAAAACGCATCGCAGAACGGCCTGTTTGCAGTAAGTCTTGGTTATATGAAGTCGAAGCAGCTAGTAACGCAAGTGTATTAGTTGAAGACTGAGCACTGTTATCTTCAGCAGCTTGCGGCAAATCAATTGCAAGCGTGGCTGTGGGTGGCTCAATGGTATCGGTAGTATCAACTTCTGTACCATTAATAGCATCGGACGTTTTACTTGACGCAATCTGCGCCGTAATAGCTTGTTTAATCTTATCAATCACATCTGTGACTGGAGATGAAGGTTCATCTTGAGGCGCAGCGATATTGCCCTGAGCATCAACCTCACCAGTCACTTGAATTTGGCGTTCTTTTAGCGGTGGCAATCCTTCAATTTGCGCCTCCGCGCCAATCAACGTCTCAGTAGTTTGTTGATCAACAATCTGCTGCTGACGCTCCTCAGCTAACTTGGTTCTGGCCTCATTCATTTTTTTAAGCGCTTCTGCGGCCACACGAATATCCGCAGAAGAAGGATCGACTGGTGCCATTGCCGCCGCATACACTTGCTTCATCTTATTAATGGTGGCTATTGGGTCACCTGGAATAATCGACACATCAATTTGCACTTCACCGTCTGTCGCGTAGCGCTGCCCATCAGCCCCTTTCTCATATTTAAAACTTGGGCTTTGCGCGTACTGACCACCTACAGTCGCATGGGCGTGCTCATGGGCTTTCACTTCTGAATCCCTTGATTTTAATGCTTCCACTTGCGCTTTATGTTGTTCAATCGCCTTTTCTTGAGCTTGCTTAATGTGTTCCTTCGCCAACTCTTGCTCGCGGGTTTTAGTTTCCTCCTGTGATTGCTGAGCTGGCGATTGTTGAGTCTCTTTCGCAAAAATTGCGGCTAGGGCTTGTTGCTTCTGTTTTTGCTCTTGTGCGACCTTTTCTCTTTCTTGCTGGGTTTGTTCATCCTTAACTTGCTGATCTTTTGTTTGCGCCGCGGAGGTAGACTCAGTATCCGTTTGGCCATTTATTGTTTCAGATTGACCAAATATGGCATTAAATTGTTGTTTAAGATTAGATTGTTCACCGCTGTCAGGCGAAATGGTCTCAGTGGTACTACTAGAAGATGATGTACTGATTGAGCCAGTAGCATCATTCACAGTTTTAACCGTTGAATTAATACCTGTGCCTCCGCTCGCCGTCATGTCTGCCGCAAAAGGACTCATGACTGAACTCGATCCGTTATTAGTACTGGAGGTGCCTACAGCTACAGAAGGCGTAACGAATGAAGGTAAAATATCTCCCATCGAAGAGGCTGGAAATGAGTTCGTTAACCCTGTTGGGGAGCCTATGGTTGTTCCGATAGAGCTGCCAAACATAATACTGTCTGCGATTGTGCTGTTCACCCCCGCTAAAGCTGTGAGGCTCACATCCGATGCACTTAAAATTGCAGTACCTTGTGTTGATGTGGTCGGTAAGGCTGCAATTTGCCCTTCCCTCATTCCTGCAATCGACCGTGGACCCGTTAATAGATTAAAACTCGCATTGTTTGAATAGCGCTGAACAGAGGAACTTAAACTGGTATCAAATTCCATTGTCGCCGTTTGAGCGAGTCCGCTATCAGTGCTGATAGGAGAAAGACGTGGAAGTTTACCACCGTTCAATAATGGTATACTAGGCTTAACCGCGCCAGCAGGTATAGTTTGGTTTATCACAGCGCTAAGGCTGTTCAATGATGGTTCAAGTGCCCCATTCGCTTCGAGTTTGGGAGCATTGAGGCCTACAGTTTGAGCGGCAAACATCGTGACAGCTTTACCATCACCACCTTGATAAGTCTGCCCAATTTGAGGTTTAGCGCCGCTGTTCAGTTGTAAAGACTTATCCGCCCCCACAAAAGAAGAGGATGGCGCCACAACCTGAGATGACAGCGCCATAACCGACATAGTTACACCTTGATATTAATAATCGAACCTATGGTCTCAGATCCACGTTCGAGCACTTCGCTCGACGCTTCTCCTTGTCTCAATGATTCGTTTGCTGACAGTAACGCCGAGGTTTTATCGGGTTCATCTACCGCCTTAGCAGTTTCTGTCGGTGCCGCGCTTTGCGCTGGGCTAGGTTTAGCCACATCAATCGTTGCCTGCGTTAGCCCAGATTGAGCCGATTGTAAGCCTTGCAGACCGGAAGCATAAGCAGATTGAATTTGCATAAAGGGATCCCTGCATCTAGTGGACTCTCGATTAATTATTGACCAAACCTAGTGCAATGTACAGGTTTATCAGCCGTTATAACGGTTTTTTTATGCCGTTTTTAACACATTTTAAACTCGCATTTTAGGTACAATCCAAGCGGATTCCCAATCTTTAAAGACTGGATTAAAACCCTTAAGTCGCATTTGAGTAATGACCTGCTCAACAGTTCGATCATCACTGATCTCAAACTGATCGAGCTGACTGTCGGGAACTTGGTAACCGCCAGGCTGGGTTGAACTACCCGCACTCATTTGCGTTATCCCAAGTGGCAGTAAATTATCCCGAAGTGATGGCGCCTCGCGTGTCGATAAACTGATATCAAGTTGTTGATTAAAAAGTCTAAAGGTGCAGATCATTTGCACGAGTCCCAGATCGGTTAAATGTACTTTTGGTGCAATGCCTCCTGTACAAGGTCGCAATCGTGGTAACGAAATGCTAAAACGGGTGCGCCAATAGTGCCGCTCTAAATAATCAAGATGATAGCCCATCATCAACGCGTCTAACCGCCAGTCATCTAAGCCCAGTAACACACCTAGGCCTATCTTATCGACACCCGCACGGGCAACGCGATCGGGCGTGGCAAGCCGATAGGCGAAGTCCTGTTTTTTACCTCGGGTGTGATGTTTAGCATAAGTCTCGGCTTGATAGGTTTCTTGATACACCATCACCGCATCGAGTCCCTGCTCGACGAGCTTACGATAATGGCTTTCCTCAAGCGGCTGCACCTCCATGGCTAAATAACTAAACTGCTGTTTTACCAACGGTAAAACCCGCTGAAAGTAATCCATCCCGACCTTAGTTTCATGCTCACCCGACACCAGCAAGATAGAATCAAAGCCGCGGGATTTAATAATCGCTATTTCGGCGGCGAGTTCCTGTTCATTCAGTACTTTACGCTTCAGTTTATTACTCATGCTAAAGCCACAGTAATCGCATTCGTTAGCGCAAAGATTGGACAAGTACAGTGGTAAGTACAGTCCGATATTGGCCCCAAAGCGTTGCCGAGTGAGCGCCGCCGAGCGCTGCGCCATCTCTTCGATATAGGGCTCTGCTGCAGGAGACAGCAAAGCGAGCAGACTCTGTAAGTTGCCTTCTGGTTGAACTAGGGCACGTTCAACATCAGCAGCAGTGCATGAATACAACGCCAGCAATAACTTATCCCGTTCGATGCGGGCAAAATGGTCGACAAAACTCATTGCTGTAGGAATCCGGTTAGTGGGCTGGTATGCACCGCCTGAGTTTGCACTCGCCCAAGCCCCGCTTCAAAGGCGCGTCGACCACAATTCACCGCATCCCTAAAACACAATGCCATTTCAATGGGAGATGCGCTGCTGGCAATGGCAGTATTAACCAGCACAGCATCAGCACCTAACTCCATCGCATGCGCCGCATGGGATGGTGCGCCAATTCCCGCATCAATCACCACCGGCACCCTTGCTTGCTCGATAATCATCTTGATAAAAGGCTCAGTCACCAGCCCCTGATTGGTGCCAATTGGGCTTGCCAGTGGCATCACAGCTGCGCAGCCGACATCCTCTAAACGTCGGCACAGCACGGGATCGGCATGCACATAGGGCATCACAATAAAGCCGCGTTCACAGAGGATTTGGGCCGCTGTTAATGTCTCGACCGCATCGGGCATTAGATATTTTGGATCCGGATGAATTTCAAGTTTAATCCATTGTGTTCCCAGCATTTCCCGCGCCAGTTCGGCGGCGAATATCGCTTCCTTAGCATTACGCGCTCCCGAGGTATTAGGTAAGAGCCGCACGCCCGCTTGTCGAAGCGGCGTGAGCAGATCATCGGCTCCTGTTTTTAAATCAATTCTTTTCATCGAAACAGTGACAAGTTGCGATTTTGAAGCGTTTATCGCCTCAAGCATCAGTTGACTTGAGCTGAACTTGCCCGTGCCAGTGAATAATCGCGATTCAAATTCTACACCTGCAACAGTTAACATATTAACCTCCTGCGACTACGGCAAACACATCGATTTTATCCTCATGATGACAGAGGATTGATGACCATCTATGCCTTGGCACTACGGCCTCATTTAGCACTAAGGCGACTGATTGTTGACTAATATTTTGTGCTTCTAACAAGGCTTGTAAACTCAGCGGTTGTTGAAGTGTCTGGGGAACATTATTGAGATGAATTAAAATCACAACAACTCTCCTTTATGGACAGATTTGAGAACGTGGTCGGTGTTTGTATTCCAAGAAGGTGCACACACCTCGCACTCAGGATCTCGAGTCAAACGTGCTGAATGCCATTGCAGCGACTTAGCATCAAAGCGCCAAAATCGCCCGAGCAGATGCTCTGCTCCTACGGCTTGTGGTTTTGTTGAGTGCTCTAAATTTGGTACGGTGGCTGTGAGCAATAATTGTATCGCGAGCAATGCCTGCATGGAGGCCATCACGCCGACACTCGGACCTAGCACACCTTGGTTGCTGCAATTTTGTGGTGCGTAGGTATCGGCTGGAAAAACACAGTGATAACAGCCTCCTGCGGGAAATCGCTGCTGATCAACCGCAAACAATTGGCCGTTAAAGGCGGCAATAGAGGCACTTACCAGGGGTAAGGCATGCTCAATACACAGCTGATTGATACAGTGGCGCGCCGCAAGATTATCGGTGCAATCAAGCAGTAAAGCTGATTGTTGCCGATTAGCAGTAGCAACGTGCGCAAGCAAGCTCTCCGCTGAATCAAGGGTTAACATTTGCACAAAGGCAAATAATTGACAATCGGGTGCAAGCACGGCCAATTTTTGCTTAGCAACCCATGCTTTGTACTGACCAATATCAGCCTCATTAAACAGTAATTGCCGCGGTAAATTGGATAACTCTACCCTATCGTCATCAACAAGTGTGATTGAGCCAATGCCCGCACAAGCGAGATACTGCGCGGCCAGTTGCCCAAGTCCGCCACAGCCGATAATCACCACATGGCACTGTTTCAGTTGTAGCAGTCCCGCTTCACCCACTTCAGGAAGAAAAATTTGCCGTGAGTAACGAATAAAATCTTTATCATTAAGTGATGATGATTTTTGTGCGGTTGCGCTCATCGGCCCTGCTCCCATGCCCGCGTCAACTCGGCCAATGCAGCAATCGGATCATCAGCCTCAGTAATTGCGCGCACCACGGCAATATTTCTCACCCCTGTCGCGTTGACTTGGTCAAGATTCGAAGGCCCTATGCCACCAATTGCCACTAAGGGATAGTACGCTTTTAACAGTTCAACATAATGCGCTAACTTGAATAACCCTTGCGGCGCCGATGGCATTTGCTTGGTTGTCGTCGGGAAAATATGCCCAAGGGCAATGTAAGATGGCGCATGTTGATGAGCACGCAGCAGCTCAAAATAACTGTGACTTGAGATGCCCAGCGCCAACCCCGCGCCATGAATTGCGTTTAGATCTGCCATAGCGAGATCTTCTTGGCCAAGATGAACCCCAAATGCCCCGTGCTTTATCGCTAATTGCCAATGATCATTGATAAAAAGCTGAGCATCATAATGCTTGCCTAAGGCGATAGCCGTTTGAATTTGCGCTTCAAGTTCTGCTGCGGTAATTCCTGCGTCAGACTTAACCCTAAGCTGGATGGTTTTTACGCCAGCAGCCAATAATTGCTCCAGTAACAGCAGGTTATTAACCACAGGGTAAACCCCTAAATCTGTGGTAAGCCGTTTAAACGCATAAGGCTGCGGTTGTTTATCTGCGCAAACCGCCACAATTTTGGGGTACTGAAGTAGTGAATGCGGCCAGGTGGTGCGAGCCAAAGGCCCTGGGCCATGACCTAAACCCCGCGCATGGGTTAGCCCTTGATTGACATAAGCCTTAGCGACCACTATCGCATCATGCAATACAAAGCCAAAGGCCAGCACTGAGGCTATGGCCGAGGATAAAGTGCAGCCACTGCCATGATTATGAACGGTGTCGATACGATCGCTAACCAGCCAAAAATGGCCATGACTATCAAGCTCAGAGCAGCCTGCAACATCGTGGCACACCAACAGGTCCTCAGCCAGATGCGGATCAAAACGATTATCCCCGCCTTTAGCGAGCACACTACAGCCTAATTGCTCTGCTAATTGTATTGCCGCAGCGGCAAAATCAGCCTTCGTCATTTTTGACGGAATGGTTTGAGCATCAGTGAATGAAGTGAGTCTGGCTAACTCCTTCACATTGGGTGTGATTAAACTAATCAAGCCCTTAAAGCGGCTAAAATCCAGTGGCGTACTCCTATTCCCTAGTTCATCCCCACAGCTTGCTACCATTACAGGGTCGAGAATAACGGGTACATGCGGATAGTGAGTTTTAAAGTTCGCGAGCCAATCTGCAAGTAATTGCAATTGTTGCTGATCCGCAAGTAAACCAATCTTAATCGCCTGAGGCGGTAGATCGGCTAATAGGGTCGAAAGCTGCGTAAGTAGCATCGCTTCACTTACTGGCTCAACTAAATCCACCGCCACCGAGCTTTGCGCTGTTAATGTGGTGATCACGCTGCATCCATGACCGCCCAAATCATTGATGGTAGCCAAGTCGGCTTGGATCCCCGCGCCGCCACCACTGTCCGACCCCGCAATGGTCCAGACGATAGGTTTAGGCACCAAGTGGTTGAAATGCTTAGTCGGGGTCATCATCATACCTTCGCAACCTGCGTCTTAGATTGCAGCTTTGCCCCGTCCTTATGCTTGGCCAATTCATTGGCAGCATTGGCGTTGTCCAGCGGCAGATACAGCTTAGCGCCCAAGGCCGCAAACTCAGCCGACTTTTGCGCCATGGCGGCGGTTAACTCATCTTGGGTTTTGACAGCGATATAATTTAGTTCGGCATCGATATGACTTAATTCAGAATGTCCCGATTTCACTTGCTGAACGGAACCTAATGGCGCAAGTGCTCCGTCAGTCTCAGCAGCTAAGCTTTGTGCCTTTGCATCCGCTTCAAGGCTTGCTGCATAGTCACGCACATCTTGGGTGATCTTCATCGAGCAAAACTTAGGGCCACACATAGAGCAAAAATGCGCTACCTTGGCCGATTCCTGTGGCAGGGATTCATCGTGATAGGCTCGCGCAGTGTCAGGATCGAGCCCGAGGTTATATTGATCTTCCCAGCGGAATTCGAAACGCGCCTTAGACAACGCATTGTCGCGGATCTGCGCGCCCGGGTGACCTTTAGCAATATCGGCCGCATGGGCTGCAATCTTGTAGGCAATTAACCCCTGTTTGACATCTTGCTTATTGGGCAAACCTAAATGCTCTTTAGGCGTCACATAGCAGAGCATGGCGCAGCCATACCATGCGATCATCGCCGCCCCAATTCCGGAGGTGAAATGATCGTAACCCGGCGCAATATCAGTAATTTGCGGCCCTAGAGTATAAAACGGCGCCTCGGCGCAGTGGATAAGCTGCTTATCCATATTCTCTTTGATAAGCTGCATCGGGATATGCCCAGGCCCTTCGATAATGGTCTGCACATCGTATTCCCAGGCGATGTTGACCAGCTCGCCTAAGGTTTCAAGCTCAGCAAATTGCGCCTCATCATTGGCATCGGCAATGGAGCCAGGACGCATTCCGTCGCCTAATGACAGCGATACATCGTAGGCGACACATAGCTCGCAAATCTCACGAAAATGGGTATAAAGAAAGTTTTCTTGATGATGGCTCAAACACCATTTGGCCATAATCGAGCCACCGCGGGACACAATCCCCGTCACCCGTTTGGCGGTCATCGGTACATAGCGCAATAACACGCCCGCGTGGATGGTAAAGTAATCAACACCCTGCTCCGCTTGCTCAATCAAAGTATCGCGAAACACTTCCCAAGTAAGGTGCTCAGCTACACCATTGACTTTTTCAAGTGCTTGATAAATCGGTACTGTGCCAATCGGCACTGGCGAGTTGCGGATAATCCATTCGCGGGTTTCATGGATATACCGTCCCGTGGACAAGTCCATCACGGTGTCCGCGCCCCAACGGGTTGACCAGACTAACTTTTCCACTTCCTCCTCAATGGAGGACGTGACCGCAGAATTACCGATATTGGCATTCACTTTCACCAAAAAATTACGGCCAATAGTCATAGGTTCGGCTTCAGGGTGATTGATATTTAACGGAATAATGGCGCGACCACGGGCAATTTCATCACGGACAAACTCAGGGGTAATCGGTTTACCAATTACGGCACCAAAAGATTCACCTTGGCCTCGGCGGTTTAAGATTTCGTCCTGCACATCGGCAAGTGCCATATTTTCACGAATCGCCACATACTCCATTTCAGGGGTAATAATCCCTTGGCGGGCATAGTGTAGTTGACTCACACGTTTACCCGGTAAGGCGCGGCGTGGGCGAATAATCGCGCTTGAACCTGCTTCAAAACGCAAGTGATCTAGCCCGTCATCCTTCAAGCGCTGCTGGGTAAAATCTGAGGTCGTGCAATCAAGCACTTCAGTATCTTGGCGCTCAATAATCCACGGTAATCTGAGTTTAGCTAGGCCTTGGCGCACATTGATTTGGGCTGCGGGATCGGAATAAGGACCTGCGCAGTCGTACACTGGAATGGGAGGGTTTTTCTCAACGTTGGGCGCCGCCGCGCGGCCACCAATGCGCGTATCGGTTTGCAGAATTTGCCGCATCCCCACACGTAAATCCGCACGGCTTCCCTGCAAATAAAGTTTTTGCGAATTAGGATGTTGTAATGGTTTAAGCGTATCGATAAAGGCTTGGGCCTGGGCGCGCGCCACACGGCGGTTCGTTTGCCCCAGTATGTTCACGGCAATTGATTCTGAGGACGATTCTAAACTGGACATAAGCAATCTCACTTTAACAAATAAAAATGGGGTTGCTTGTCTGGAGACTTGAGTGTTGATAGCGGAATCATGCAAACCGTAAGTCGTGTTTGCTGACCCAATAACGACTAAATCGATGGGTTAATAGACGGCGAAAAGATTGCCGCTGACACGATTTAATGGAAGTTATTATGCTTGTTTCCTTCGCAGGTTTTAACCTGATCAGGTTCAACGGATCCCGAATAAACGGTCTCAGCCAAAAGGCACTCCGACAAGATGACCAAAAGTATAGGCAGAAGCAGGATGAACAAACAAGCGTAATTTTAGGATAAAAACCTAATTACCAATCAAAAATAAAGAAGTTATAACTAGCTGTATATTAAAACATTTAACGTTATTAAATTTTAAAAATCATAATTAGCATTATTTTGAGTGAAAAATTATCATCGTTATTTTTTAGCTTTTTGGCCGCTTTACCATCATTTTATTAAGCTGCGCTTGGATGGCATCGTTAATTTCTTGGTTCATTTTCTTGCCACTGCAATCGAAGGGGAAACCTAAGTTCTCGGCATAGGGATTAATTGGGGTACCGACTTTAACAATCCGATAGCAGGTATCACCTTGACGGACAATTCGATTGGGATCAAGCTCTAAATCTAAACTGGTTGGCCCACTAAAATCCTCAGCATTGGGGACAATAAGCACCTCCATATCGGGACTCATTTCAGTTAAATTCGATTTTCGGCTGTAGTTATTTGTTTGTTCAATGACCAAATTATCCAACGCTTGCTCACGCTGACGTTCAAAATAGCCTTGGGTAAATAATCCAATGCTCGCACTTGTACTTACACTTGACGTCGTTGGTTGCTCAGTCTGGGGTTGTGGCAGACTTTGAGGTTGATGAGTGGCAGCCGTTTGGCTTTGAGTTGATTTAGTCTGCGTTTTTACCAAAACCTCGGCGGGCTTTTCAGTTGAACTGAGTGCAGAAGCGTTAATGCTCTGTTTTACTTGTTTTTCTGTTGGCTTTTTCGGCTCTGTGGCGGGTAATTCAATCGTAGTGGTTGACACCACTGGCTTTGGGGAGGCTGTCATTGCTTCAGCGGCAATTATAGCTTCTGCTGCTGGTGGCTCCTCTGGCAATATTTGTGTTTGCGGCGCATAAATAAAGTAGGCTTTTAAGGCTTTGGTGTTGTTAGTCGATTCTGCCAAAGAAAAACCCAATTGACTCAACTGGCTACGCCACAAAAAAAACAATAAAAATAGTAATACACCATGTCCTAATATCACGCCAAATAATAACCAGAGATTGAATCGACTGTCACTTAAGCAAGGTTTTTCTAGTGAGATAACAGCGTTTCCCGTCTCGTGTAATTCATGCAGTTTAAGGCTAAGATCGCTATCCAAGGACGTGTTAGTCGGGATGAAAGGTATCGTCCGAAATGGCACGGTTTCATCATCTGCCGCTAAGATGGTTGTATAAAAGGCTTTGTCATTCCTTGAGGCAATAATGGGGCGAAAAGGCAAAATCCATCTCCTATCTCTTTGCAAAAACTGTACTTCACAAACTCTGAACTTAAAAAAATCCTGTATGCATAAAATCCATACATCATTAACAGCAAGTTAGAGAAAAGGACACAAACAAAGTTCCAACGTTTTAACTGTATTCTTGGATGATTCACGTTCATTATGGAACGGGATAAATGTGTAACTCACGTGAAAATCATTGGTACCATCTACACAAAAATAAATTAGCGTACACGTGTAAGCTAATTATGGCTTTCAGATTTATCTGCTGATAGACTTCGTCATTATCGCTATTGAGTGGATCAACCCTATGGCAAACCAGAGTTTGATAGAGCCGCAAATGCATCAAGAAAAACCTTTAAATATCAGTGCATATAGTCTAAGTGAAGAGATCGCCAACAGCATTAGTCATGGTCTAGGAGTGATTGCTGGTGCGGTGGGATTAATCTTTATGCTCCTCAAAGGTGTCGATCATCTTTCTAGTATTCAACTTACAGGCGTCATAATTTACGGTGCAAGTCTCATTCTGTTGTTTTTAAGCTCAACCTTGTATCACAGCGTGACGCATCGTGGTTGGAAACACAAACTGAAGATCGTCGATCACTGTGCGATCTACTGCTTGATTGCCGGCACTTACACGCCATTAATGTTAATCAGTCTGCAAGGCAATCTGTCGACGATTATCCTCACGGCCATTTGGTCGCTTGCTATTGGTGGGATCCTCTTTAAGACCTTATTTATTCACCGGTTTAAAAAACTCAGTCTTGTGCTGTATCTAGCGATGGGTTGGCTTTGTATGACGGTGATTGGGGATTTGACCGCAGCAATGTCGCCGCTCGGATTTAATTTATTGTTGTTGGGCGGGCTGTTTTACACCCTTGGAGTGATCTTCTATGTTGGCAAACGCATTCCGTACAATCATGCGATTTGGCATCTGTTTGTGTTAGCAGGCGCCATGAGCCATTTCTTTTGTATTTATTTAACCGTGATCTAGCTATACAGACTTACTCTCACGCAATCTGAGTCACACAAGCCATCCTTTTTGGGTGGCTTTTTTATGTCTATGCTTTGAGACTGCGCTTTACGGCTAAGTGATAAGGTTATCAGCCAAGCGTTATCTACAATAATTCTGCAACTATCTGTTTGAGCAAAAAGGTTTCTCTGTCGATAGATTGGCCTTTATTGGGAAAGGTGTGCTGAATTTCTTCATTATGGGCAATGGCTTGATGGATATTGATCCACTCAGGGCGCATGCCATTTTTCACCTCATGAGCTTCAAGCCTTGGCTCACCTAAGCCACGGTAACCTAAACTCATATCGATTTCACACAGGTAGCAATAGGAATCCATGTGCACTACGTTGGCGCCTTCACGAAACCAAGGTCGATATTCCTCATAACGGCCAAAGGGCGCGAGCACATGGGCAGCAATTGCGCCCGTTTCTTCCTGTAACTCACGAATAAGGCCAACCTCGATGCTCTCGCCTTTATCGACACCACCACCGGGTAAGCCGTAATCACGATATTTTTGGGTATAGAGCAGCAAAATATCTTCACCCGACAGCACAATGGCACGGGCCGCTTGGCGATAAAAGATCCGTGCCTGTTTAAGATCGATATTGGCAGCTTGGGTAGACTTCAATAAACGCATAATAAGACTCAAGATTAATGGCCTATTAGCATAAACCAAAATAAAGGATTCACAGAATAAAACTACTATGCAAAGCCATCCGCTAAGTGAGCAGTGAACATCAATGCCTTGGGATTAACAAGACTGTGGCTTAGCCGCCGTCATTCAGTTGCTGCAAAATCTGTTGATAAGCCGCCAAAATCAGCAACTTGTTGGGTAATCGACTCTTTGGAATACGCTGATAGTGGCCAATCGTCTGCATTAGATAACGCTTAGCCTGCCGCTTTTTATCCTCGTTTAGTCCCTGCCACATAATGGAACCAGTGCAACTCAACTGTATGTCGTCTTCCTTTTTCGATGAAGACCCTTTCGCGTGCCTTAGATGCAGTATTTCGTAAAAGCGCTGATTTTCTTCGAGTAACAATTCACTCTTAAGAACTAACCCCAATTCGACCAGTGAACTGCGCACATAATAATTATGATGCACGGGACACAAAATAAACTCGAGTCGACGATGACTATGGCGCGCCAAAATGCTGCGCACCAGTTCAACCAATAACTCCCCACCGACGCCTGCAATAATAACCAAGTGGTTAGCTTGTATGTTACTGGATTCAAGTGGTAATGCTGCTGCATCTTGGCAATGCACTTGCCACTGGCTCTGGCAGATGCTAGCACCAAGCGTCGCCGGAGCACTTCCCCCATGCTGTGGAAAAAACCTTTGTAATTCAATAGAAAGTTGCTGCATTAAGGGCATCACGCAATCAACAAAATGCACCTTTTTCGCGGCGTTTCTCTGCAGTAATAACATGCCGAGTAGACCATGATCGCAGCAACAATCCCAAATATGATCGTAATGACCATGGATCATGCGATCTATCTGTTGTAAACGTTGGCTAATTTTCACGATTTGACCTAACTACTGCGGCTTTTAACACGCTAGATTGCGCTGTTAATCATAATGACGGCGCGCATTTTACCCGAGTCAAAAGTAAACCACACCTTTTGTTGATGCCCCGGCCGCACTCCACACCTACTCAGAACAAGTGGAATACGTATGCAAGCCGTTGCGGTTAAAAAGCCATCGCCACTAGTATGCAGTGAGTTACATTCATTATAAAAACAAGGATCAAGGAATGTTCATCAAGGCCAACGCTATTCAGTTAACTACGCTTCAGTCGAATTTACGCTCACAACGACGATTAAGCCCTATGTGTATTGCCCTTACCGTCAGCAGCTTTTTTAGTGCTAACCTTGTGGCTCAAACTGTTACCCTCAGCTCACCTAATCAACACATTCAAATCAGCTTGAGTGACGATACTGGCCGGGCCGAATATAAAATCGACTTTCACGGTAAGACAATCATAGAACCAAGTCGCTTGGGGTTAGTTTTTCAATCAATTGGCGAACTAGGACAAGGATTACGAATTAAAAGCAGCCATATAACCAGTACTGATGATAAATGGCAACAACCTTGGGGTGAGCAAGAGTGGATAAAGGATCAACACAATCAACTGAGCGTGGTATTAACCGACGGTAAAATAGACTTAAATCTCGAGTTTAATGCCTTTGATGATGGTATTGGTTTTCGCTATCACTTAGCCGAGCAAGCCGCTCTGCCAGTCGATACACCATTATCAATCACAGATGAGTTGACCGAATTTAATATTGGCCAAAGCAATAAAGCCACCGCGTGGTGGATCCCCTCTCGTGGATGGAACCGCTATGAATATCTCTATCGCACTAGCGCACTCAATCAAGTCGATAGAGCCCATACGCCCTTCACTTTTAGATTGGCCGATGGTACCCATTTGAGCATTCACGAGGCCGCTTTAGTCAACTTTGCCTCAATGACACTCGATCAACAGCGTGATGGCAAATTAAAAGCCGATCTCACCCCTTGGTCAGATGGCATTCGCGTTAAAACCCAAGCGGGCTTTTACACCCCTTGGCGCACGATTCAAATCGCCGACAAGGCCACAGGACTGCTTAACTCCCACCTTATTCTTAATTTGAATGAGCCGAATAAACTGGGGGATGTCTCTTGGATCAAACCCGGCAAATACGTCGGCATTTGGTGGGGCATGCACCTCAATAAAAACACTTGGGGCTCGGGCCCTAAACACGGTGCAACCACAAGCGAAACAAAGCGTTATATGGATTTTGCTGCCAAATACCATTTTGATGGTGTATTGGTCGAAGGTTGGAACCAAGGCTGGGATGGCGACTGGTTCCATAATGGCGATCAATTTAGCTTTACCAAAGCCTATGATGATTTCGATTTGCCGGCCATTACCGCCTACGGCGCAAAAAAAGGCGTCCGTTTAATTGGTCATCATGAGACAGCAGGCTCTGTGACCCATTACCGCAAACAAATGGCTGATGCCTTTATCCTCTATGAAAAACATGGCGTCACCCAAGTCAAAACGGGTTATGTCGCCGATGGCGGCCAAATCAAACGGTTCGATGAAAACGGCATCATGCGCCATGAATGGCATGACGGTCAGTTTATGGTGGGTGAATACCTATACAACGTCACTGAAGCCGCAAAGCACCATATCAGCATTAATACCCACGAGCCGATTAAAGATACCGGTCTGCGCCGCACTTACCCGAACTGGATCTCCCGCGAAGGTGCCCGCGGCCAAGAGTACAATGCTTGGGGCAGTCCACCAAACAGCCCTGAACATACTGCTATGCTGCCCTTTACCCGTATGCTCGCGGGCCCAATGGACTTTACTCCCGGGATTTTTGACTTAGCGCCCAAGGGGTTGGATGCAGAGAATCGCGTGCAAACGACCTTGATGAAACAGCTTGCCCTGTATGTGGTGCTCTATAGCCCAATCCAGATGGCGGCCGACTTACCACGTAACTACCAAAAACACTTGGATGCCTTCCAGTTTATCCGCGATGTGCCAACAGACTGGTATCAAAGTATCGCCTTAGCCGGGGAAGTGGGTGACTATGTGGTGTTTGCCCGCCAAGCTAAGGACCAAAAGGATTGGTATTTAGGAGCCCTAACAGATGAAACCGCACGTAAGGTCACGGTCAAACTAGATTTTCTCGATCCTCACAAACGCTACCAAGCGCAGATTTATCGCGATGGCGCAAAAGCAGATTGGAAAACCAATCCCTATGATTATGTGATTGAAACTAAAGAAGTGAGTGCTAAAGATAGCCTGAACCTCGCTCTCGCCAGCAGTAGCGGCACGGCAATACGCTTTAAAGTACTTTAAGTTAAGTTTGCTTGTTTGCTCTGCAAGTGATGGCAAAATATCGAAAACAACCAAGGAGTTCTCTCCTTGGTTATTTTTTACGCCAAAGAAGCCTTATGTCCTTTCGTGCCAATTGACATCAACTCTAGAGCAACTTATCTAAGCGCCCTATTCCGCTGATAATGCTGTTAGTTTAAGGTCAAGGCAACAATCTTAAGTGGATGATTATCATCAAAAGAAGGGAAATCTTCATGGGGATCAAGCCAAGTGTATTCAGTCACACTCCGGCCTTGTTTTTCAACGCAGCGTACTAGGCTATCAAACCAATCTCGACGGTCCACTTTAGCCACATTATTACAACACACTATAGTGCCACCCGTTTTAGTTGATAATAACGCGGGTTTAAATAACCCTTGATAATCATTGACTAAATCGACAATACCGAAGGCGCTCTTGGCATAACGTGGCGGATCAAGAAATACCAGATCAAATTGGGTTTGCGCCAATTTAGGGTAACTGGGTAATTTGTGATTGCGGCGCCCTCCCACACTCAAACCTGCTAATTGGCGCAGGGCCGGAAACGCATCACTCTGTACAAACTCACACACCTCAGACACTTGGTTTAATTCGGCATTGGTTCGCCCTGCAGCGAGTGCAAAAGAAGAAAAGTCGACATTCACAACCCGTTCGGCGCCGCCCATGGCCGCTGCGGTGCCAATGCCACAGGTGTAAGAAAATAAATTCAGTACGGTTTTATCTTGACTGTGTGCCCGCACATATTCGCGGCCAATACGCATATCAAGGAATAACAAAGGATCTTGTCCTTCATGGCGCAGCTTAGTGGTGAATTTAATCCCATTTTCCTGCATGACCAACTCGGCACAGGCAATATCATCCAATTCAGGGCTTAATGCATTTAGCACGCGGGAATGACCAGCGGAGCGATCGTTATACACCACAGGCAAATCCATCTCTTGAGTTAGCACCGCCACTATTTCGGCTAACTCCTCAACGGTCAAGGTTTGATGAAAACTCTGCACCAACCAAGTATCGCCATAACGGTCGACATTCAAACCACTGATGCCTTCGACAGTGCCATGGAACACCCGAAAACAATCGGTATGATCTTGTTCTGCTTGTAGGAAAAAACCATGGCGCTTTGCCAAAGCCGTCGATAACAGCGTTTGAATAGACATAAAAGTGGGACTCGAACAGCGGAAACCTGCGTAAGGTCTCAAGAGGAAAACGGCATGATAGCAAACTGAGTGGCAAAATATCGGATAAATTCCCGCAAACATCCAATATCTGACCTTGCATGTGATAGGCACCACGGTTTGAGTGACTCCCTAGGGCGTGTTCTAACTCAGTTAACGATGTTATTTAAGCCTCTTCTTGTCACGCAAGGGATTCAAGTCGACAACGCCCTAACCAGCAAAAGATCTATCACTCGTTTAGGGTTAACACTGTTTTTAATTTGGTTTGTTCACTATGGTCTAGCGCTTCAATCATTTGCTCAAATCTAAAAATATCAGGCGCAGCGATCTCCATCTTACCTTGGGCAATAAGCGTTAATAGTGCTTCCCCTTGTTGCATGAGGATCTGCCAATCTTGACGATCACCAAAGTCATGTAACGCCCCGAGGGCGATTTCATGGTAAGAAATCGTGCGGGTAAATGCCGGATCTATCGGCGCGGGAATGCGGTCTTGGATACAGATAATGTGTCCATTGGCTTTTAACGATGGCACGAGTGCCGCGGCATTTTGGCTATTGACAGCATCAAAAATGGCGAAATATTTTTGCGTAACTTGGGATGGCTCCCGATAAAGATGCCGGACACCACGTTTTGCCGCGAGTGCTTGGCTTAGGCTTGCAGACACGAGATCAACGACGTAACCCGCGTTGTTCAGCATCTGCGTCAGCAGATTATTAACCGCGCCAAAACCAACGATCAGCACCTCGCGCTGTTTTGTCAGCGGTATTTTTTCAAATGCTTGCCATGCGGTAAGCAGAGGACAAGGCAGAGCAGCCGCCCGCTCAAATGACAGATTATCGGGCAACGTCATCACTCGATCGGTATTGAGAACCGTAAACTCGGCAAAACTGCCGTGACGTTTTAGCGAGGTGTGATAGGCCACTCGCCGACCCAACATCTTGCTATCGACCTTCGCCCCCACTTTTACAATGACACCCGCACCATCAACACCTGGCACATGGCCATTCGACCAATTGATAGGGTTAGCCTTGATAAATTTCCAATCCACAGGATTGATGCCGATGGCTTGGTTTTGCACCAAAATGTCATCCGCTGCCAAGGCGGGGATGTCCACAGAATTCAAGGTGACACTGTGGGTTTTAGTTTGGTATGCCCAAACTTGATGTTGCTCCATGGGGATTCCTTTTTAAACAAAGCACAATTTTTAACAACGCTCTTTTTAACATTAGGCACCAAGAGAGCACTTAGCGCCTAAGCTAGGTCATTATTTTTTACGCTATGCCTGATAGGCAGGATAATCGATATAACCTGCTTCACCGCCGCCATACAAGGTAAGCCTAGCATCAGCATCAAACTCGGTTAATGGCCAGTCATGGGTAAAGCGCGCGACTAAATCCGGATTCGTCACAAAGGGCGTGCCAAATGCCACAAAGTCTGCGTAGTGTTGGTCGAGTAAACGCTGAGCAGATTGCTTGGTTAATTTCCCCGCCACCATTATGGGGTGTTGATACACACGGCGCACTTGCTGACGAAATGCGTCAGAGACTTCCACATAGCGCGAGATGTTTTCAGAAAAATGCACATAGGCAAGATTCATCGGTTGCAGCTTTTGTAACAAGGCAAGGGTTAATTGGATGATTTCAGGGTTATCACCGGTAAACCCCTCGCCAATATGGGGAGAGATACGCACAGCGACTTTCCCTGATCCAATGGTCTGTGTAAGGGCTTGCAAAGTGTCGACTAAAAAACGCAGCCGATTTTCTTGGCTGCCACCGTAGCGATCTTGCCGTTGATTGCTTTCTAAGCGCAAAAAAGTATCAAATAAATAGCCATGGGCCGCATGCACTTCAACCCCATCAAAACCGGCTAACATCGCGTTTTGTGCTGCTTGGACAAAATCGCTGATGGTCGCTTGGATGTCTTGCTCGCTCATCGCCTTTGGCTGCTGCGTTTCAATCATGCCAAAGCCACCTTCAGGCAATGGGCCGAATACTTGGTCTGGAATTTTGATCGCTGATGGCGCAAGAGGCTCAGCGCCAGACACGCTCGAATGACTACGACGACCGACATGCCAGAGTTGGATAAAGATTTTCCCACCTTCTTGGTGCACCGCTTCAGTGACCTTTTTCCAGCCTTCAATCTGCGCTGGAGTATAAATGCCTGGCGTCATTGAATAGCCCCGCGCCACCGCAGATACAGGCGCGCCTTCGGTAATAATCAATCCTGCACTGGCTCGCTGGCGATAATAGTTAGCCATCATCTCGTTCGGCACATCCCCCGGGTGGGTGCTACGTGAGCGAGTCATTGGGGCCATCACGATACGGTTTTTGGTCTCTAATGCATGACCTTTGAATGCCTTGAACATACTTCCTCCTAAGCTTGATAAGTTGGATAGTCAGTTAACCCCTTTTCGCCACCACCAAACAGCGTTGCTGGCACATGCTCAGCCAAGGGATAGCCGTGTCGTAGCCGCTCGGGTAAATCCGGATTGGCAATAAAAGGTCGTCCAAAACCAATCATATCAGCTAGACCATCGTTGATAGCCTGCTCCGCTTTTTCCGCATTATAACGACCCGCGTAAATCAAAACGCCTTGGTACGCCTCTCGTAAGGCACGTTTAAAAGAGACTGGTGTATCAGGCGCATCGTCCCAATCCACCTCAGCAATATGCAGATAAACAATGCGATGTTTGTTAAGTAACGCAGCGGCAGCGGTATAGGTCAAAATAGGATCCGCATCCACAGTGCCATTGAGGGTCGTAAGGGGCGCTAAGCGCACACCCACACGCTCAGCACCGATGGCATCGACCAATGCCGCAACCACTTCGTCTAGAAAACGTAGGCGATTTTCAAGGCTACCGCCGTACTCATCGCTGCGGTTGTTGGCTTCTGAATCAATAAATTGGTTGATCAAATAGCCATTAGCGGCGTGAAGTTCAATGCCATCAAAGCCAGCCTCCATGGCATTGAGCGCCGCTTGACGATAATCGGCGATCACTTGCGCAATATCCGCCTTTGTCATGGCCCGAGGCACTGCCACATCAACAAAACCTGGTTCATCACTGCCGTTGTCGACAAACACTTTTACGTTTTCCGCTTTTAATGTTGATGAAGAAATCGGTTGTTGACCATCGATATTGTCAGGATGAGTCACCCGGCCCACATGCCATAACTGAGCGAAAATCGCGCAGCCTTTAGCATGTACGGCTTCAGTGACAATACGCCAGCCCGCGATCTGTTCAGGCGTATAAATCCCTGGGGTCCAAGCATAGCCTTTTGCAGTTGGAGAAATCTGTGTGCCTTCAGAGACAATAAGTCCTGCACTCGCGCGCTGAGCATAATAGATTGCCATCATATGATTGGCCACATCGCCAGGCTGACTGGCTCTTGAGCGAGTCATTGGCGGCATAACGATGCGGTTTTTGAGTGTTAATGCACCCAAGGTGATCGGTTGAAACAGTGATTGCGTCATAATATAACCCTCTCATTTCGTTGCAGGCATACTAGCAAACTCCACAAGAGACATTGAGCGCAATAAAGACAAATGATTTTTGTTGTAAATGCAAAAATGCCCACGGACACGTCAGTAGGATGGATATCGTTCTGAAGCCCTACAGTGCTAGCTTAGGCTGAATAAAATCAATAAAGGCTGAGATACGTTTCGCGACGGTAGAAGATTTATAGTACACCGCATTGATATGCTCTCGGCCGCTATTGCTGATTTTTTCACTCTCCAATAAGGGGATTAAACGCCCTTCAGCGATATCCTTTTTCACCATAAATCCCGATAGGCAGGCAATACCGTTGCCTGTTAACGCAAGTTGCCTTAACGTTTCACCGTTACTCGAGGTTAATGTAGGTGTAAGCCGAGTAAATCCTTTCAGTGGCCAATCATTGAGTGTTTTAGGGGTAGAAAATCCCAGCGAATCGTGGTGAATTAAATCGCTGCTTTTATTGGGAAAACCGCGCCTTGATAGGTAATCTGGTGAGGCCACAATGTAAAGCAAACTTTTCCCAAGCGGCCTAGCATGCAAAGTCGAATCGGTTAAGTTGCCAATGCGGATCGCGAGATCGGTTTTCTTTTCAAGCAAATCGACAAAACCTTCGTTGGAGGTCAGTTCCAATTCAATATCGGGATAGGTTTGCTTAAATGGCCGGATAAGCGGCACTAATTGATGAAACACAAAGGGACTGGCGGCATCGACACGTAAACGACCTCTTGGTAGCTCTCCACGAGTGATGATCTCCTCTTCAGCTTGCTGGATCTGTAATAAGCCAAGCCGGATGGTTTCAACAAATTGGCGGCCTTCCTCGGTTAATTCGAGCCGGCGAGTCGTGCGATTTAAAATTGAAACACCAACTTGGCTTTCAACCTTGCTCACCGCTCGAGACACGCGAGCAACTTGAATATCTAACAGCTCAGCTGCCGCTGAAAAACCACCACTGTCGACGACGGCAAGCAGTATTTCTAAATCATCGGACCGAGTTTTCATTTTCTTTCCCGCGCCAACACCCGCAATTATTGCATTTATAGCAAATATCATCGGCGTAAACAGTTAATTTTTACACATTATAGGTTACGAAGTCATCGCCTTGCCTAAAGCGCGTTGAACTCCCGTTGCATAAACAGAGATTTAATAGGATTGATATTAGGGCGTGTTGACGTTTCGAGATTAAATTTTGTTCGTTCTGGCAAGCTCGTGCTCGCGAAACGAGGAATGATGTGTCGTTATTCTACTCAAATGACGAGCTGCTCTTATGACAGAAAGTAAGAGCACGGGCTTGCCAGACGAACCCTTCAGGCAGCATTTGGCTGCAAAAATAACCCTGAAACGTCAACACGCCCTAATTGCCTCTATGTCAGCCATGCTGTGTTTTCTCGATAGCTTCAAATTGTCGGGCTTAGTGACAACACAGAAAGCGGCAAGCGCTTATGATTGTGCTTGCCGATGATATTATCGCTCTTGCAAGGGGTTTAGACTAAACACTTAAATTTTTTAAAAAGGTGTTTATAATCAAGCAATAACAATGCGCAATTTGATCCTTTAACAAACGATAGCTAAAGCACCTCAATGAGTTGTTCTAATCCCGGGGCGGCTTTGGTTGGTACAAATTCCACCACATCAAACTCAACCACGTCTTCAATGTAGAAGGGATCTTGCTGCAAAATAGCCTCGAGTACTGCACGCGACTCCGCCTTGGCGAAGATCACGCCACCCGTGCGTGGCACCTTCCGGCCGGAGGCAATAAAAACGCCCTTGGCGTAATACGCATCAAGATAAGCAATATGCGCCGCTAAATGCAGCTCAACATCTGCAAGTGGCTTTTTGTAGGTTAAGCTAATAACAAACATAGATATCCTTTATATTCAAAAACATAATAAATTTACACAGGTGCTAATTAATGACCACATGAGAGCATCTGCTGACATACTGTTCCATTATTCTTGCAGTATCAATAGCATAAGCTCAGCAAATGCGTCCATTGCTTACTGCCGCTGACACTTTTACCACTGACTGGATACTCACAACCCCACAGGTGTGTAAAATCAGCCGCAATTAGGTTACGCAACCGTTTAACCTGAGTTATCAATTGATGATGAATACGTATGTAAGTGGTTGTGTGCCAATTAGCGCTGCGGCTACTATAAATTCGCTAGTTTCACCCTCTGCTTGTGGGGTTGAACGCTGTGAGGTCGTTTCTGGTAGTTGCCTGTGAGGATAGCTGTCAGGCTTAGGTTCTTTTCTACTCATTAGCTTTTACATCAGCTTCTAGCTTACAGTATGAAAATGAATTTATTGGCGAATATGCTTCTGAGGGAGAGGTATATTCGCCATTTTTTCAGCCTCGCAGGACGTCTTTTTAGCAAGCACAGGGAACTAGCACAATAACGCGTAAACTGAGCAAAAAGCCATTGATTAGGCTTTCAAATTATAACGATAAATGACTCAAGGCAGCCCTCTGCTGCCCGCAACTGAAGGGAAGTTCCATGTCCGCGGATCACACGGTTACCCAATTAGACAGTTTCTCAGCAACGACGCATTCCCATGCCACCCATAGCGTTCAACCCGAGCTTAATTTCTGGCAAATATTTAATATGTGCTTTGGCTTTTTGGGGATCCAGTTCGGCTTTGCTCTGCAAAATGCCAACGTCAGCCGGATCTTCCAAACCCTTGGCGCTTCCATTGATGAAATTCCGATCCTGTGGATTGCCGCACCATTAACCGGTCTACTTGTGCAACCCATTATTGGTTATCTCAGTGATAACACGTGGGGGTGCCTCGGTCGCCGCCGTCCTTATTTTTTAATCGGCGCCATATTGACCACGCTAGCGATTTTTGTGATGCCGCATTCTCCAACACTCTGGATTGCCGCAGGTATGCTGTGGATTATGGATGCGTCGATAAATATTGCAATGGAACCCTTTCGAGCTTTTGTTGGCGATAATTTACCCCCCAGCCAGCGTACCCAAGGCTATGCCATGCAAAGCTTTTTTATCGGCATTGGCGCGGTTGTAGCCTCAGCCCTGCCCTATATACTCAGCAACTTTTTTAATGTTGCCAATACAGCGCCCGCAGGGGAAATTGCCGATTCAGTGCGTTATGCCTTTTATTTTGGCGGCACAGTGCTATTTCTTGCAGTGACTTGGACCGTGATTTCGACCAAAGAATATTCTCCCGAGGAGCTTGCGGCTTTCCATGCTAAAACCAAGACCGATGTGGAAGAACAATGTAAACGCAGCCGCACACACAAGGATTACCAATTTGCGTCCTTCGTTTGGATGGGATTA
Organism: Shewanella oneidensis MR-1; assembly: GCF_000146165.2. Classification (NCBI taxonomy): domain Bacteria; kingdom Pseudomonadati; phylum Pseudomonadota; class Gammaproteobacteria; order Alteromonadales; family Shewanellaceae; genus Shewanella; species Shewanella oneidensis. The sequence continues at coordinate 2,575,056 of NC_004347.2, forward strand.
GGCGCCCTGCTTACCTTTACCGTTTGGGCGCAGGATTTAGATAAACAGTTGTATATTTTGAGCATTGGGATATTTGCCTTTGGACCATTACAGCTCTATTGCGCGCTTCGTTTAAGCCAATCCCAACCGAGCCAACGCGCACAGCTTGGCATGGTGTTTAACGTGGTGGACGATTTATTCCATATGCCAAAAGCCATGCATCAGTTAGCCATAGTGCAATTTTTTTCTTGGTTTGCACTGTTTGCGATGTGGATCTACACCACATCGGCGGTGACCTCCTATCACTTTGGCAGTAGCGATGTATTATCCCAAGCCTATAACGATGGTGCTGATTGGGTGGGTGTACTCTTTGCCTCCTACAATGGATTTTCTGCTATTGCGGCGCTATTTATTCCGCTACTTGCCAAACGTATCGGGATCAAACTCACTCATACCTTCAATATGTTCTGTGGCGGTTTTGGTTTGATCAGTTTTTATTTTATCAAGGATCCCAACCTGTTATGGCTAGCCATGATAGGTGTGGGTATCGCCTGGGCTTCAATTCTCTCGATTCCTTACGCCATATTATCGGGCACCTTGCCACCGAAAAAAATGGGCGTGTATATGGGCATTTTTAACTTCTTTATCGTGATCCCACAGCTACTCGCAGCCAGTGTTTTAGGCTTAATTCTTAATGGATTATTTGATGGTCAACCCATCTATGCCCTGATCACTGGTGGCGTATTTATGCTCTGTGCAGGGATTGCCGTGCTCTTTGTTGAGCAACCGAAAGCCCTGACACCGCATTGATAAGCTATTTACCCTACCACCGACGGAGTCATGGCGTTTGCGTATATCAAGCGCCATGGTTCAGCCACTTAGCTTTTAAATACCAAAATTTCAAAAAGATTAATTATAACAACATCATGACTGGGGAGATTTTGATGAACATGCCATTTACCGAGCAGCCTAAACAAGACTGTGGCCAACTCAAGCAACACAGTAGCAGTTTAACCTTAAAGCCCATTGCCTTAGCGATCACAGCCAGCCTTATCGGATTGGCCAGTTTGAGCGCCTGTTCACCGATAGCGGATAAATCGGCTTCATCAACCACCTCCAATGCCGTATCAAATAACGAGATAAACACGGCAAGCTATAACATTGCCCCCGGTGCTCCCGGCAAAGCGCCAACTTGGGCATTCTCCGGCAAAACCGGTATTGGCACATCCTATGAGCCTTATACCCAAGGGCAATATCAAGATAGCCAGCAAAACCCCATTAGCCGGGTGTGGTTCTCGATTGCGCAGGGGATTTTAACCGAGACCATGTTCGGCCTTATCCACAATGCTCAGCTCAAAGAATTGCAATTTGTGATCACCGGCAATGGCTTTGTCGATACCGAAAAAGACAATACCATCAGCAGTATTGAATATTTAGATACCGATGCCAATGGCCGACCGCAATCCTTGGCCTATAAGATAATCAATCGTGATGTTGAAGGTAAGTATCAGATAGAAAAACATATTTTCACCGATCCAGGCCGCGATACGTTGGTGATGCGCGTCACTTTTACCGCCTTTGAAGCAGGTATCACGCCGCATTTATACGTTAATCCTCATATTGATAATGCGGGAGCCAATGATATAGGCCGAATCGATCATCAAGCGCTTATCGCCTACACCGCCGCCCCGCACAGCAGCGTGATGACGGTCAAATCCGATATCAACTTTGTGCGCGCAACTACAGGCTTTGAGGGTATCTCAGATGGGCTTGCCGATTTAGCCGACAACGGCACACTGGATACCCTGTATAGCGCCACAAGTGCGCCCGATAATCGTACTCAAGGCAATATCGCCTTTACCGCGAGTTATCCAGAAGTAACACCAAATCAACCGCTTAACATCAATTTAGCGATTGGATTTGGCCACGATGAGTTAAGCAGCTTAACCAATGCCAAGGCTACGTTAAATGCAGGTTACGATGCTGTGTTAGGTCAATACAACGCTGGATGGCGCAGTTATTTACAGTCACTGCCCGCAATCGCAGGGATGGCAAAAAGCACCACAGATAATGGCAAACTGCTCTACACCAGCGCCATGGTACTCAAAGCGCAGGAAGATAAAACCTATGCAGGCGCACTTATCGCATCACTATCCAACCCTTGGGGTGATACCGTCTCGGCCATCACCCCCAGTACAGGTTACAAGGCCGTTTGGCCGCGCGACTTTTATCAATGCGCGATGGCATTTTTGGCCATGGGTGATACCCAAACCCCCAAAGTCGCCTTCGAATACCTTAAAAAAGTGCAAGTGAGTGATAAAACCTCAGGCTTTAGCGGCACGCCCGGCTGGTTTTTACAAAAGACCCATGTGGATGGCCAAATTGAATGGGTGGGCGTACAGCTTGACCAAACGGCCATGCCCATTATGCTCGGCTGGAAACTCTGGCAAGCGGGTGGGCTAAGTCAAACTGAACTGAGCTATTGGTATCAAGAGATGTTAAAAGGCGCGGCGGACTTTTTAGTCAGCGGCGGCGAGGTTAATCTTGACTGGAACCACACGCCAGTCACACCGCCAAAAACCCAGCAAGAACGCTGGGAAGAACAAGCGGGCTTCTCACCCTCCACCACGGCCGCGGTGATCGCAGGTTTAGTGACAGCAAGTGATATTGCCAAAGCGGTGAATGATCTCAATGCCAGCCAGCGCTATTTAGATTCTGCCAAAACGCTTAATCAACAGCTTGAAAAACACTTAGTGACGACCCAAGGGTTGCTCACGGATAGCCAAGGCGTGAGTACTCCTTATTATCTGCGATTAAGCCCCCATGGTGAGCCAAACACTGCGACTAAACTGGCTGCAAATAACGGTAAAGCGGGATTAGATCAACGCCAGATCCTCGATGCAGGCTTTTTAGAACTGGTGCGCTATGGCGTGCGTGGCGCAACCGACAAGCTCATCAATCAAAGTCTGGCACTTGTAGATAACACTAAGCTAGAAGACAATCTACGCCTCAAATATAGCTTTACCGCAAAAGACGGCAGCAGTGTTCCGGGCTTTAGGCGTTATGGTAACGATGGCTATGGCGAAGACACTGTCACTGGCGCGAACTACGCTGAATCGGGTGGTAATAGCGACAATCAACGCGGCCGAGTATGGCCCTTCTTCACCGGCGAGCGGGGACATTTTGAACTGGCTTTAGCAAGTGCAAAGGGGGAATTGACTGGCACGAAAGGACAGCAAACCAAGCAACAACTTATCAATACCTATGTACAAGGTATGGAAACCTTTGCTAATGCCGGCATGATGCTCCCCGAGCAGGCATGGGATGGTGTTGGTAACGCCACACGTTATCAATATCGACTCGGTCAAGGCACTAACTCTGCCACTCCGCTTGCTTGGACTCACGCTGAATATATCAAGTTAGTGCGCTCAATGAATGATGGCCAACTGTGGGATCATTACCCTATTGTCCCGGAGACGTTGAAATAATTAACTCAATATAGAATTCAGCCATAGCAGCGAAAACAACTAATATTGTTCTCGCTACTGTGGCTGAGTCGTTTCTCTCATTTTTAACGAATGACATATCAAATAACACCATTACATCCTACCCGATGCAATAAACTCTTGATGATTGTTAAAGCGAGGCAGTCCTAAAACTTGGCTTTTATCACTATTGTTTTTATACAAATTTACTTTCACAAAGCACAAAAATGCTACATCATGTAAACAAATTGTAACCAATTAGCAAGAAAGGACTGTTGATGAAATATTTTAAAATCGCAATAAAATGGACTTTACTGACGATATTATTGGTACCTGTTGGGCTTTATCTGGCTCTTCTAGTGATCAATCTGAAAGATAGCCCAGCCTCTGAACAGGCAAAAGCCTATCTACTTGAAATTCAAGAGAGTGATAAGGCGCTGGCAAATAACCAAACTCAAAATGCTTATCTCTATGCACTGGGCTTTGATGCCAAGAGTGGCACCTCGCCAGTAGATGAAGGCATATCACGACTCCAAACCATACAACAGATTGGTATGTTGGAGCATGCACCAACGCTAAACACTGCTCGTATAGAAAAACCTCAAACACCTTTCAATGAATGCATTAACCGTGATGATTTTCTGTCTAGTTGCCTCCCTGTACTGACAGAGCAAACATATTTTAACGAACTCCTCGCTACACACGCCGAATTAATCACTCGATATAAAACATTAATCCAGTTAACTACTTGGCAAGAAGGCAGCCAATTTAATGTATTTTTGTCTTCACCATCACTTTCACATCTCCTCACGGCACAAAAGCTCTATTTCATTGATTTACTGGCACAGGCTCAAACCATGCCACCGCAGCAGATTGCCGAAGCAATTAATCAAGATATGTTCTTTTGGCAACGAGTGGCGGCAAATACCCATGCACTGCTGATAAAAAACGCCAGTAAAAGCGGCATATCAACAAACATGAAGTTTGGTGAATTGATACTAGGTCAACTGTCACACTCTCAATTAAGCAACGTAATCCCTATTAGCTGGCAAACGCCGATCCCTGCCGAGGTGACTGCATTTGAAAAAACAAAAGTGGGTGAATGGTATTTCCTAAATCGCATGACCAAAGCAATGCAGACGACTGATAATACAGATATCACTGCAACTGTGACTCAGTGGTTACTCATGCCTCTAATGCAACATCAAGACACAGTGAACCGCTACGCGGCTATTTTAGATGGCACTACCCCCCTGCATACTTGCCCAAATCCTTGGTTTATGGCTGAAGTAAGCCAATTCATGTATAACCCTCTAGGTAAATTTGCCCTCTGTTCAGGGATCACATCATTAGCCCCATATCAGCAACATTTTGATGAGCTTGAGCCGCAAAGAGCGCAGTTAATCACAAGACTCCAATTGAAAAATATTGCAAGCCACTCGACTAGCGTAGCTCCACTCTGAGTATATTAAACTTGAAGCGAACAATAGTGTTGCCAATGAGATTGGCAACACTATCGTCACTATCGCACAGAAATGCAGCGCGATATTAAGACTCATTGTTTACAAATGACATATTCACACCATTGCATCCTATCCGGCGTAATAAACGTCACATGATTGTTAAGGCTAGCTGAATCACACTTTCCTCAGTAAACATTCCTGAATGTATATTTTGTAAAAAATTCACTCTATCAACTATATTTAGTATCTGTATATTTAAGGGAAAAATGTATATTTGATTAAAAACAGGTTGAGACCGAATTGAATTTAACTTAGGGCTTAACTTACTTTGTTTCCGAATAAAGAAGTTCAATGTTTATTTGGCTTAAATCAAAATAATATTCTGAATGGGATGAACAATTAACGATGAAGCAAAACGTCTAAGCATTGTGTTAGCGCTCCGGAGGTCTCTGCGCAGCCGTTTGTGCTTTTAGAAAACAAAGTCAGCTAAACTGACAAACAACACAGATCATAAACAGGAAATCGTCAGTTCAAGTCTGCCCTAATAATTTGAGGGACAATTCGATGAAATTATACAGAGAGCTGTTAGTTATCAGCTGTTTATTGTTGTTTTTTGGGTGCAGTCAGGAGGATTGTGGTTGCATTACACCGCCCCCCCATAGAGCCGGGTATTGACGTTGTTTCGCTACAGGTTACACCACCGACTAAACAGTTGCCTGTAGGACTGTCTAGTCAGTTTATTGCTTTGGCGATCATGAGTGATGACAGTGTTATTGATGTGACAAATTCCCCCTCAATTGCATGGACAAGTAGCAACAAAAATATCGCAGTGATAGATGGTTCAGGAACAACGGTTGCGTTAGAAACCGGAAAAACCTCTATTACAGCGTCTATTAAAAATACTAAAGGTCAAAGCATTGTAGGTACGGCCGCGCTCACTGTCACCCCTGCTATTGTTACTGCATTACAAGTGACTCCTGCCTCAGATAATGTTCCGAAAGGATTATCCATTGGCTTTACAGCGACAGTCTTTTTGTCTGATGGCCAAGCTTTGAACGTAACTGAAAATAAAGAAATTATCTGGAGTAGTAGCAATGAAGAAATTGCTCGCGTGGCGAGTAATGGTATCGCCACAGGACTAACGCCTGGTGTTGTCAAAATCACAGCTTCTGGTACTGCTAATAATCAGTCTTTTTCTGGAACTGTACTGGTCAACCCAAACTGGACACTTTTACTTGAGAATTCTCAAACTCTACAGGTGACAGATCGTTATTAGCAGAATGAAGTCGCTCCAAGTTGTAATATTTGATGTAAGCCGTCACATCTTGCTTCATAAACTCCCTTGTTGGTTGAGCAACTTTAAAAATCCAATCGTGTTTCAAGCTACCAAAGAATCGCTCAACAACGGCATTATCCCAACACGCACCCACATCACCCATGCTGGCTCGGATACCATAGCTCGATAGCAGCCTACCGAATTGTTTACTGGTATATTGCGAGCCTCGGTCACTGTGAAATACCAGCCCTCGCGCTGGTTGTCGCAGGTTGTAGGCTTTTATTAATGCCTTGGATATCAAATCTGTGGTCATGCGTTTGTCTATGCGCCATCCCACAATCCGGCGTGAATATAAATCCATCACCACAGCTAAGTACATCCAGCCTTCACCCGTCTTTAAATAGGTCACGTCACCCGCCCAGACCTGATTAGCCGATACTGGATTAAAGTTCATGTTTAACAGGTTATCAGCCACTGCATCTGAGTGTTTTCGCTGTGTCGTCACCTTGTAAGCACATCGCTGGGTTGCTTTGAGTCGAAGGCGGTGCATAATTTTACGAACGAGATAGCGACCAACCTGGTAGCCTTCCTTGCGCAATTTCTTCACCATTTCACGATTCCCTAAGCTGCCTCGACTTTGCTTAAATAGCTGTCGAACAAGGCGATAAAGCTTCAGTGTTTCAACGCTTATCACGTTTGCAGGGCGTTTATGCCAATCGTAATAGCCTGACTTACTGACACTCATTACTCGACATAACAGTGTTATGGGAAACAGGTGAGATTGCAGTTTGATGAAACGAAATCTTACTTCATTTCTCTCGCAAAGAAGGCGCTTGCCTTTTTTAGAATTTCTTTTTCCATGCGTAATTCTTTGTTTTCTCTACGCAATCGCTTCAACTCATCACGCTCAGACTCTTCTAAGGTGATGCCTTGTTGCAGGGCTTCGTGTTTTTCCTTCCAGTTGTAAAGCAGGCTCGTGCTAACTCCAAGAGACTTTGCCGCATCGGCAACGCTATAACCTTGCTCCAGCACCATCAAGACGGCTTCATCTTTAAATGCCTGCGGATAACTCTTATGTGATTTTTTCAGACTCATATAGACCTCTTAATTTATTGACCATACTGTCTCAAAATTAAGTGTCCGATGGGATTAGACCAGAACAAACTGCTAATTTAACCGTAACTGATTCTGTTGTTACCCAACTTCAGGTGACTCCTGCCGTTTCATCAATTCCAATTGGCTTATCCGGAACATTACACGCTCAAGCAACACTGTCCGATGGACAAGTAATTGATGTAACGACAGATCCAGCATTGACTTGGAGTAGTAGTGCTTCACAGATTGCCAATATTAGTAATACTGAAGCAGATAAAGGGAAGTTCACAGGGCTTAGCACTGGAGTCGTAACAATGACGGCATCTGGTACTGCTAATGGCCAGAGTTTCACTGCAACGGCTAAGGTTACTGTTACTCCTGCTGTAGTAGTAAAGCTCCAAGTCACTCCCGTTGCCTCATCAATTCCCGTTGGTTTATCTGAACAGTTAATTGCTCAGGCTACTCTGTCTGATGGCCGAGTTTTAGATGTAACTTCTGATGCTGCGTTGAGTTGGAGCAGTAGCAATACACAAGTGGCAACAATTGTGGGTAACGGTACCAAGCAAGGTTTGCTGACGGGAGTCGCTCCCGGTACGGTGACAATTACTGCTTCTGGTGTTGCTAACGGACAAACCTTTAAGTCATCTGTGCAAGTAATTGTCACCGATGCAGTTGTCTCTAGACTACAGATAGAGCCTGTTGTTTCTTCTTTACCTGCAGGTTTATCTCAGCAGTTTCATGCCAAAGCCATATTTTCAGATGGGCGTGTATTTGATGTAACTAAAGATGATGCACTTAGTTGGACTGTTGATGAGCCGTCAATTGCCACGATTTTAACTAGCGGTGTCAATAAAGGAAGGCTTACTGGAATAACTCCGGGAAATGTGACTATTAGTGCGTTTATTGCCACCAACGGTCAAACATTCACATCTACAGCACAAGTGACGATCACAGAGGCTGTCATTATTCAATTGCAAGCCACCCCTGTAACGAAATCAGTACCAGTCGGATTAACCACGCAATTTACGGCAATTGCTACCTTATCCGATGGTCGCACTCAGGATCTGACCAACGACCCAGCATTGAGCTGGAGCAGTAATTCACCAAGTATTGCCACCATTAATAGTAGCCAGCCTAATAATAACGGGTTAGCAACTGGTGTAAGCACAGGCTCAACCACCATCACGGCCACAGCATATGTGAATGGCACATTCTTCAATGCAACAGCACAGTTAGATGTTACTCAAGCCGTGGTCACTGCTTTGCAAATCACTCCCGCAATTGATTCGGTACCGGTTGGATTGACTAAACTATTTACTGCAATAGCCACCCTTTCTGATGGCCGAACTCAGGATCTGACCAACGACCCAGCACTAAGCTGGAGCAGTGATTCACCAAGTATTGCCACCATTAATAGTAGCCAACCTAATAATAACGGGTTAGCAACTGGTGTGAGCACAGGCTCAACCACCATCACGGCCACAGCATATGTGGATGGCACATTCTTCAATGCAACAGCACAGTTAAATGTTACTCAAGCCGTGGTCACTGCTTTGCAAATCACTCCCGCAATTGATTCGGTACCGGTTGGATTGACTAAACCATTTACTGCAATAGCTACCCTTTCTGATGGCCGAACTCAGGATCTGACCAACGACCCAGCACTAAGCTGGAGCAGTGATTCACCAAGTATTGCCACCATTAATAGTAGCCAACCTAATAATAACGGGTTAGCAACTGGTGTGAGCACAGGCTCAACCACCATCACGGCCACAGCATATGTGGATGGCACATTCTTCAATGCAACAGCACAGTTAAATGTTACTCAAGCCGTGGTCACTGCTTTGCAAATCACTCCCGCAATTGATTCGGTACCGGTTGGATTGACTAAACCATTTACTGCAATAGCTACCCTATCCGATGGTCGCACTCAGGATCTGACCAACGATCCTGCCATTAGCTGGGGTAGCACTCCATCGAGTGTTGTCACCATCAGCAGTAATCAGCCTGAAGACAACGGTATTACCACTGGTGTAGCTCCCGGAACTGCAACGATAACTGCATCTTTAGCTGCAAATCGAACGTTCTTTAGTGCAACCGCTCAACTGACCGTAACCAATGCCGTTGTGACGGCACTGCAAGTCACACCAGTAACAGAGTCAATACCAGTCGGATTAACCAAGCAATTTACGGCAATAGCCACTTTATCCGATGGTCGCACTCAGGATCTGACCAACGACCCAGCGTTAAGCTGGAGTAGCTCGTCATTAAGTATTGCAACTATCAACAGTAACCAGCCCAGCAACAATGGAATTGCAACTGGGGTGACTACTGGCACAGCAACTATCAAGGCCACCGCATATGTGGATGGTACACTATTCAGCTCAGTTGGACGTCACTCAAGCGGTGGTAACAGCCTTGCAAGTCACACCGACAACTGAGCCCGTTCCGGTTGGATTAACCAAGCCATTTACGGCAATAGCCACCCTGTCTGATGGTAGAACACTTGATGTTACTAACGACCCAGCGTTAAGCTGGAGTAGCTCGTCATTAAGTATTGCAACTATCAGCAGCAACCAGCCCAGCAGCAATGGAATTGCAACTGGGGTGACTACTGGCACAGCAACCATCACGGCCACTGCATATGTGGATGGCACTCTATTCAATGCAACGGCTCAGTTGGACGTTACTAAAGCGGTGCTCACCGCTTTGCAAGTCACACCAGTAACCGAGTCTGTTCCTACTGGATTAACCAAGCAATTTACGGCAATAGCCATCCTTTCCGATGGTAGAACACTGGATGTTACTAACGATCCAGCTATTAGCTGGAATAGCACGCCATCGACTGTTGCCACCATCAGCAGTAATCAGGCTGAAGACAATGGTATTATCACTGGTGTTGCTCCCGGAACAGCAATGATCACGGCATCTGTAACGGCTAATCGAACGTTCTTTAGTGCAACGGCTCAACTGACAGTAACCAATGCCGTTGTGACGGCACTGCAAGTCACACCAGTAACCGAGTCTGTTCCGGTTGGATTGACAAAAGCATTTACAGCAATAGCTACCCTATCCGATGGTCGAACTCAGGATCTGACTAACGACCCAGCGTTAAGCTGGAGTAGCTCGTCATTAAGTATTGCAACTATCAGCAGCAACCAGCCCAGCAACAATGGAATTGCAACTGGGGTGACTACCGGCACAGCAACCATCACGGCCACTGCATATGTGGATGGCACTCTATTCAATGCAACGGCTCAGTTGGACGTTACTAAAGCGGTGCTCACCGCTTTGCAAGTCACACCTGCAACCGAGTCCGTTCCTGCTGGATTAACCAAGAAATTTACGGCAATAGCTACCTTATCCGATGGCAGCACACAGGATGTAACCAATGATCCGTCGCTAAGCTGGAGCAGTAATGCATTGAATATCGTTACCATCAGCAGTAACCAGTCAGATAGTAATGGTATTGCTACTGGAGTCAGTATCGGTACTGCAACAATAACAGCATCAGGGACTGTGAACAGAGTGTTCATTAGTGCTACAGCTCAGCTTACAGTGTCAGAAGCCGTTATCACTGCTTTGGAAGTCTCGCCAGTAACGGAATTCGTCCCAGTTGGACTGACAAAAGCGTTTACTGCAATAGCTACCTTTTCTGATGGCAGAATGCGAGATGTTACAAATGAGCCAACTCTAAGCTGGAGCAGTAATGCGCCGAGTATTGCGACTATCAGCAGTAGTCAACCAGATAACAATGGTCTTGCTACAGGAGTGAGTACTGGTATTGCAACAATAACTGCGTCTGGGACAGTGAACAGGACGTTTTTTAGTGCGACAGCTCAATTAACAGTAACGGATGCTGTGATTACAGCTTTGGAAATCTCACCAACACCCCAGATCGTTCCGGTTGGATTAACTAAAACATTTATTGCCACAGCTATTTTTTCTGACGGCAGAATGCAAGATATTACTAATGATCCAGCCATTAGTTGGAGTAGCACTCCATCAAGTGTTGCCATTATCAGCAGTAATCAACCGGGAAATAATGGTGTTGCCACAGGTATCACTCCCGGAATTGCTACGATTACGGTCTCAGGATCTGCCAATCGGACATTCTTTAGTGCTACTGCCCAACTGACAGTAACCAATGCTGTTGTGACAGCCTTAGCCATCGAACCAAAGACTGAATTGGTACCAATAGGTTTAACTAAACCATTCTCAGCGATAGCCACTATGTCTGACGGTGAAATGATTGATGTCACTAACGAGCCAACATTAAGTTGGAGTACAGCACCATCGAGTGTGGCGACTATCAGCAGCAATCAACCAGGCAGTAACGGAATCGCGACTGGAGTTGCCCTTGGCAATGCCACTGTTACTGCATCAGGTACCACGAACGGAATATCTTTCAGTGCAACAGCTCAGCTGACTGTCACCAATGCTGCTCTGGTTGCCATCTCAATTACTCCAAATTCTCTTGATTCACTCTCTTTGGGGCGTAACACTGCGGAAACAAGTAGATATATACAAGCCACTAAACAGCTAAAAGCAACGGGGCAATATTCTGATGGAAGTAATACAGATATCACCAATACAGTGCTGTGGTCCACTAACAACTCTGGTGCAATGAGTGTCAATGCTACAGGTGTAATCAAAGCTGGACCGAGTGGTATTGCAACAATATCCGCGTCTTTGGATGGTATATCCTCTAGTGTAGAAACCAAAGCCGTGCCATGGATTAATGTGTTCACCGAACCTGAAAAAATAAGGAGATCTTATGCACAAGCAAATAGTTTTTGTACAGATTTGGGATTGCGGCTAGGGAGTGTCAATGAGATGAAAGCCCTTTTTGTTGATGCAACCCAATCTCCCACAGCAGCACCAGATTCAGGTTATGTACCAAATAATGCGATGTGTGCTACTCATGGCTGGCCGATAGCCAGTAGCTGTGGTGGTTCATCGAACGGATACTGGACAAAATTGTCAGGCTCAACCTATTACTCAGTGCACTTAAACAGTGGAGAAAGAGTAACAAGTAGCAGCACATCCAACTATTACGCTGCCTGTATGTTGAATTAAGTTCGCGGGATAGTGAAGGGGGATAGTCTTTGATTCCTCATTCACTTGGCCTAATTCTGAACTTATTTTCACCTAAAATGCCTGATGAACCTCATTGGGCGTTTTGTATTTTAAGGCAAAATGGGGCATCGTTGATTATAAATCGGCTCCCATCTGCCTTACTTTTTTGCGGCGTTACTGGCTTATGAGTTGCCACATCTATTTCAATATACCGTTTACTCGCTCCGCTAACGCATTTTGATAGCAGTCATATCCATCTTTCATTGAGCATGTCACGGTATATTGTAGATAAACCGCTTGATACGCTTTTAAGCAGCACAGTATCCCTAGGTCTGATTGATGTATCAATGATTTATCTATGTGTTGTTGCCGCTTTAATGCCGGCTTGTAAGCACTTAGCATAACTTAAGTTTTGAGATTAACATCAACATGATAGCCAATAAATTACGCCCCGCTATCGACCTAGAGGCGCTGAAATACAAAGTGATATCGGGTTCATCGCTTAAATAGCGAGAACAACAAATGTTGTTCTCGCCTCATCCTAATAAAATTGAACTGTTTTTAATCTAGAGGCACCACGCTGCTGGAATTTAGCAATTAGGATAACGACCAGCTCAAATCCGCGTGAGTCTGACTATTCAGTTCCTGTTAAAACACAACCTTAGCACCAATCTAACCACCATAACTTGACTGACTATCGCCAGACAGGCTAATTTCTCCTCCCACCCTGGCATTAACACTTACATTTTCTGTGACATACCCATCCATCCCTATTTGCAAACTTGCACGAGTACCCATAAGTTGATCTCTAAAAGCAACGCTACCTTGGCTCGGCGTGCTAAAGCAAGTCTTGCTATCCGCGCCGCGAGTATGGATCACACTAGGCGTTATCCACAGTGAATCAGGTTGCTCATCACCGTTCATCCAAGTCTTGGACAATCTCGCCCCAATCCGTGAGGTTAATGCCGTGCTTGTAGCAAAACTTACCGCACTCTCAGTGCCAACGTTACTTTCTGCCTTGGTAACACTCTGATTGAAGGTTTGCACATTAAACTGAACTTGCGGCTCAAGATGCCAACCGCTTTAGTCTCCTCGCAGCCCCAAACGCTGCCCCACCGCTACAGAGGCAAGCGTACTTAAGCCTTTATTCGAATCAGAACTTTATTTCCAAAGGTGAGGAAGATTGCTCAAAAAAGTTGGCTTGCAATACTCCATCCAGATACCCACCCTAAACTTATCCGAGACAGTTTTTCCGTCACAGTTGAACGAACGGTGCTTGAGCTAAACGCTATCACCTGTGATGATATTCAACAGGTTGTGGCGACAAAGCTGCAAATCGTCAGCTCTCGCTCCTTTGGATCACGCATTACCCACCTTTGAGGCGATGCAACAGGCAATCAGTGACTATAATACCTTTAGGGCCTTGTGAAAAACTGCGAGCAGAAGGCCTGCTTGCGCGTACCTTATCTGTGTTTATTCGAACCAGTTATTTAGCTGTTAATCAGCCCCAATATAGCCAAGCATTGACTGGACATCTTGTGTCTCCCAGTGACAATACCCGTGATTTTATCGAATTAGCGCAGCGACTATTGCATCGGCTTTGGCGTACAGGTCCCGCCTATGCTAAAGCTGGCGTCATGCTGGGCGATTTTTATGCGCCAGGCGTGTTTCAGTTAGGATTGTTTGACGAGGCCAAACCACAACCTAAAAGTAAAGAATTGATGAAACTGCTTGATCGTATCAATCACAGCGGTAAAGGAAATATTAAATTTGCAGGATAAGGGCTTATTAATACAGATTGGAGCATGAAGCGCGGTCAACTCTCTCCACGTTATACCACCCAATGGACTCATATCCCGATTGTAAAATAAACCATAAGCATGAAAAATATGCTTGAGCTGTTCCATTTGTTAAATCCGCTAAACTACAGCCAATAATGGTCTATATTTCAACACCTAATAAGATACTTTCTATTCGCTCCTTTTAACGCTAATTGATGAAGATCACATAATTTAAAACTCATCAAAATGATGAATTCAACCTAAAGGCTGATATTGTAAAGATACTGTTGCGTTACATTGCGATACAACTGAGGGTTTTCGCATGCCATACCTCAGAAATTTACTTCAGCACCACCTTAATTAGTCTTTCAAACTTCACAAATGCAACATGCCCGCAATATTACAACAACAATTAAGGTATTGATATTAAAGTTGTTAATGATAGTTTTCCGACTATGGAGGGCGGTTGCAAATAAATATAAGCCTTGATGAAACCCTTCCTGATCATCACGGCATTGTTAAGGGAATGAAAATATATGACTACGCAAACAACCGTAGCTCGTGCGGTTCGTTTTAGTTTATTAGCCTTAGTATCCACCTCGATTGCACCGATTGCGATGGCTGCAGAACAAGGTGCTGTAGATGCTAATAAAGTTGAACGTATCGCTGTAACCGGATCAAGAATCCAACGTACCGATATGGAAACATCTTCTCCAGTGACAGTTATCAGCCGCGCAGAAATTGATGCTTCTGGTACTGCTACTGTGTCTGATTTTGTGCGTAACCTATCGCAAAACAGCTTTGGCTCTTTCCGCGAAGCATCAGGCTTTGGTTCTGGACAATCTTCACAATCCACAGTAAGCATGCGTGGTTTAGGTTCGCAACGTACTTTAGTGCTAATCGATGGTCGTCGTATGGGCTCGTCAGTTGCCTTTGGTGGCGGTACACAAAACCTCAACGTTGTCCCCATGGCAGCGATTGAACGTATTGAAGTTCTGCGTGACGGCGCATCAGCGGTTTATGGTTCTGATGCGGTTGCTGGTGTAATTAACATTATCACCAAAAAAGAATTTGAAGGTGTTGAATTTGATGCAGATTTAGGTGCGACTCAACATGGTGGAGCAGAAAAATCAAATGCTCGTTTCACTTTTGGTGTCAATAGCGAAAAAACCAATATGGTTGCCTCGGTTGAATACTATAATCGCGCAGCACTTTACGATGCGGATCGCGATTACAGCGATACCCTTTATAGCGCTCATGGATGGCCTGGTACTGGTTCTTATGTTGATAAAACAAAACCAATTTTAGATGCGGACGGAAAACCAACCGGAAAATATCAAACAGTATCATTTGCAGATAAACGTTGCGGTGAGGGAAACTCTTTAGTCACAGGACCTGATGGAAATCAAACTTGTTCATATAATGCTGCAGCAGAATCGGCAACGATGGCGGCACAAGAACGATTCTCAACCTTCGTCAAAGTAGATCACGAGTTAACTGAAGATATTAACTGGACTAACCGCTTAATGATGAGCCGCGTTTGGACCGAGGGGCAATATGCCGCCGCACCAAACAGTTATAGCCCTAAATTACGTTGGACAAAAGAAAACAGTGATATTTATCTAGCAACGGTTAATAAATATGGCAACGATTATTTAAAAAACCAACTGAAGTATGATGCTAAAGGTAACTTAATTGGTGGTGACACCATCAATTTAAAAATGCGTACGACGCCACTTGGGCCACGTGTTACTAATGTTGAAGATACCGATATCAACTTCTTAACTGCGCTTGAAGGTCATAGTGATATTTTAGGCGGCACCGCTTGGAACTTAGGTGCTCAGTGGATTCGCTCAGATGTCACCACCATTCAAACTGGCTTAGCTAATGCCAATATGATCCAAGAGTTTTTGGATAATGGTAAATTAGATTACTTTGCCGCGGGTACAGGTTATGTTGAAGGCTCAAACGAGCTGCAACTGCAAGAAGCCGCCCATACAGGAATTTTCACTGGTCGCGTCCAAACCTACGGAATCGATGGTGGTGCCAGCTTTGATTTATTTGAATTACCAGCAGGCACAGTCCCCTTAGCCATCGGTTTTGAATTTATGCGTACCGAGTACGACAAGACTAATGATGCGGGTTCAAACCTAGGTAATATTATCGGTACTTCAGGTGGCGACAATATCCAAGGTAAATCACGAGAAGTGTTATCTTTCTCTGCTGAGACTATGTTCCCGATTATCGATGGACTTGATTTAGAATTATCTGCACGTTTTGATGACTACAGTGATTTTGGCAGTACCTTTAATCCTAAAGTGGGTTTAAGTTACCGTCCCGTTGATTCGCTGTTAGTTCGTGCGTCTTATGGCACAGGTTTTAGAGCTCCGACCTTTGATGACTTATACGCTACAGCTTCAGAAACCTATCTTTGGGCTAGAGACTGGACGCAATGTCCGGGTAATCCTAATGGTTGCGTGCAAGAACAATTCAAAGCTCAATATCAAGGGAATGATGACTTAGAACCCGAAGAGTCGACTTCACTCTCTTTAGGCTTGGTATGGAACGTCACCGACGCATTAGATTTTGAACTCTCATACTATGACATTCAAATCGACAATGTGATCAGCACCATGTCAACCCAAGACGTCCTTAACCAAGAGCGTGATGGCTTTGATATGTCAAATGTTCTGTTTAGAGACCCTGTAACAGGTAAAATTGATTATGTTGTTCTACAGAAGATGAACCTCGGTGAATTAAAAACTTCTGGTATTGACTTCAATATTCGTTACCTGCTTGAAACCAGTGTGGGTGAGTTCCGCTTCGGTGCAGAAACTAACTACGTATTAAGCTGGGAGTCGAAGGATGGTCCTTATTCCGAGCTTGAAGATATTATCGGTGATGTTGGTCAACCACAATTCCGTGCCAACCTCAGCACAACTTGGACTCAAGGTGAATGGGAAGCATCATTGTTTGCCCGTTATACTGATAGCCAAGAAGATGAGGACTATGGCAAAACACCAAGCCAGTGGTTGTTAGATGCGCAAGCAGGTTACAACTTACCGTGGAATGCTAAGGTGAATGTAGGTATTCGTAATCTGCTCGACGAAGAACCAGCAATGAATGAGAACTTGGGCTTCCCAGGATATGACACCTACTTGTACGATCCTATTGGCCGTGAATACTATGTTCGCTACAACCAAAAATTCTAAATCCTAGCTTATGCTTGATTTAGGCTGTTTCACATAGTAATAAATGCCCATCCATCGATGGGCATTTATTTATGTGATTTGGACAAAAAGATAAACGCAAAACGTCGTAAATAGAGTTAAAAGTTAATAGATTTAAACGTCACGACTTACAAAACTCGATTCCCTTTATTCACTTCATCTTTTTCTCAATACTTAGCCGAACAATCCGATATCCCCTTGTAGCATCCAACACACAATGCCACAATGCGAGCAAAATCAATGCGTGCCATCGGCGCCCCTCGATAGGAACATCATCTTGACTCTTTATGGTATTAAAAATTGCGATACGGTACGTAAAGCCCGTAAGTGGATTGAAACTCATCAACTCCCAGTTAATTTTCATGATTTTAGGGAGGATGGATTAGCAGAAAAGGATCTGCAGCATTGGTGTCAAATTGCCGGATGGGAAACCG
This sequence comes from Shewanella oneidensis MR-1, assembly GCF_000146165.2. Classification (NCBI taxonomy): domain Bacteria; kingdom Pseudomonadati; phylum Pseudomonadota; class Gammaproteobacteria; order Alteromonadales; family Shewanellaceae; genus Shewanella; species Shewanella oneidensis. Next base: position 2,592,878 of record NC_004347.2, read on the forward strand.
TCTTTAATAAACGCAGTACCAGTTTTCGCGCCTTAAGTGATGCAGATAAAACCAATATCGACCAAGCCAAAGCCATTAAATTGATGCTCACTCACCCCACGTTAATTAAACGCCCAGTGCTGGTGGTGGGTGAACAAGTGCTCCTAGGCTTTAATGAAGCAGAATATAAGAAGGTCTTTTCCCTATGACAGACGCTGCGCACTCTTCGCAAACTGGGCCGGTAACCGAACTGACTAAAGCGTTGATCGCCCGCCCTTCCGTCACCCCGCTGGATGAAGGCTGCCAAACCCTGATGGCCGAGCGTCTTGCCGCCATAGGATTTAATATTGAAGCTATGGTCTTTGAAGACACCACCAACATGTGGGCACGGCGTGGGAATACCGGTCCGGTATTTTGTTTTGCCGGCCATACCGATGTCGTACCGACAGGCGATCTTAGCCGCTGGCACACACCGCCCTTTGAGCCCACGATTATTGACGGTTATCTGTATGGTCGCGGCGCTGCCGATATGAAAGGCTCACTCGCCGCCATGGTCGTCGCAACCGAACGTTTTGTGGCTAAACACCCTAATCATCCCGGTTCGATCGCTTTTTTGATCACCAGCGATGAAGAAGGCCCGTTTATCAATGGCACCACTCGAGTTATCGATACCTTAGAAGCCCGTAATGAGAAAATCACTTGGGCGCTGGTGGGCGAACCCTCGTCAACCTTAAAACTCGGTGATGTGGTTAAAAATGGTCGCCGTGGTAGTCTCACCGCCAACTTAACCGTTAAAGGCGTTCAGGGCCATGTGGCCTATCCGCACCTTGCAGATAATCCCATCCACAAAGCCGCCCCCTTTTTAGCCGAATTAAGCCAAACCCATTGGGATAATGGCAACGCATTCTTCCCGCCAACCAGTATGCAAATCGCCAATATTAACGGCGGTACGGGCGCATCGAACGTGATCCCTGGCGCCTTAGAGGTGATGTTTAACTTCCGTTATTCTACCGAAGTGACCGCCGAGATATTAATCGAGCGCGTGGAGACCTTATTAACAGCCCATGAACTGGATTACGACATCCGTTGGACTTTCAATGGCCTGCCATTTTTAACTGGCGAAGGCCCACTGTTAGACGCTACCCGCCATGCTATTCGTCAAGTTACGGGCTATGACACCGATCCGCAAACCACCGGCGGCACCTCCGATGGGCGCTTTATTGCCCCCACAGGCGCCAAAGTGTTGGAACTTGGCCCTGTGAACGCCACCATCCATAAAGTAAACGAGTGTGTGAAGGTCGACGATCTAGAGCAATTAGCACTGTGTTACGAAGTGATTTTGGAACAATTACTGTGTTAAACACCATGGCAATTACGGCAAAAAATGCCCAGCTCTATGGCCTAGACCTAGAGTTAGGGTTAGAGACAGGTTTAGCAGCGGATGTTGACAATGACTCAATGAGCGGCCTAGTGCTCGTTGAGTTACTCAGTCCCTATCATCAGCTAGAAACGCGGTTTAAGTTGGAGTCACAAACCGCCCTTGCCTTTCAGGCGATGGCCGACAGTGCCGCCAAAGACGGTATTAAGCTGGCGATTTGCTCTGCCTATCGCCCCTTCGATCGGCAACTCGCCATTTGGAACGCCAAGGCCAGCGGTAAACGTGTGGTCCTAGATATCAATGAACAGCCCGTGGATATCACGCCGCTCAGCGAGAGTGAGTTAGTCGATTTAATCTTACTCTGGTCGGCATTGCCCGGCGCGTCACGTCACCATTGGGGCACGGATATCGATGTATTTGATGCCGAGAAAATTGAGGTCAAATCCCTGCGTCTGGTGGAGGCGGAATACCGTGATGGCGGCCCCTGCGCACAATTGCACCAGTGGCTAGTGGCTAACGCCAAGGATTTTGGGTTTTATTTTCCGTTCCAGCGAGGCCAAAGCGCGGTAAGTGCAGAGCCTTGGCATATCAGCTATTTTCCCGTATCACAAATCCTATTACCCCAATTTGAGGTGCAAGCATTGACGCAAATTATCGCGCATAGCGATATGTTGCTAAAAGACGCTGTGCTCGCGCGTTTACCCGAGTTAGTGGCGGAGTATGTACATCGGATTGCGCAGCCTTAATGGCTTTTTTACGCCACGTTTTAGCTTTCTTCACTTCGCATTTTTTGTTTTATACATTAAGTAGGTTTTATGGATTTATCATCATACAGACAACAGATCAGCATCGAAGGTAGCCAACTCAGTTACCTTGATATTGGCACAGGCCCAGCGCTGTTATTTGGTCACAGCTATCTATGGGACAGCGCCATGTGGGCGCCACAGATTGCCAACTTATGCAAAAGCTACCGCTGCATCGTGCCCGATCTCTGGGGACACGGCCAATCAGCAGCCGTGCCTGAAAACTGCCATAGTCTGCTAGACATTAGTGAGCATATGTTAGCCCTGATGGACGCCCTTGAGATTGAGACATTTTCCGTCATCGGTTTATCCGTGGGCGCCATGTGGGGCGCAGAACTGGTACTTAAAGCGCCTACTCGCGTCAAAGCGCTTGTCATGCTAGACAGTTTTATTGGTTTTGAGCCCGAAATCACCCGAGCCAAATATTTTGGCATGTTAGATATGATCCAAACCGCAGGCAGTATTCCACCACAGCTTATCAGTGCAATTTCACCGCTGTTTTTTGCTGATAATGCCAAAGTAAATAATCCCGAATTAGTACACGGTTTTGAAGCCAATTTAGCTAGGCTAGCGCCCGAACGCATTCCCAGTATTGTAAAACTCGGACGGATCATTTTTGGTCGGCGCGATACCCTAGAATTTGCCGAACAATTTACCTTACCTTGCCTAGTGATGGTCGGTGTAGAAGACAAGGCTCGCAGTGTGTTAGAAAGTTATTTGATGAGTGATGCCATCGATGGTAGCCAATTAGTCCATATTCCAAACGCTGGCCATATTTCAAGCCTAGAACAAGCAGAATTTGTCACTGATCGCTTACGCCAATTCTTATCTCAAGTGTCATATTGAAGATAGCGAGCTTTACTCCGTCGCGGCCCAATACACCATGGGCCTATGAGGGACATTGGATAGACCAGCCGCGGCAAATTTACTGGTATACTCAAGCGAGAAAGAAGTGCAGCTTGCATCACTTAGGGCAAAAGGCATTTCAATATGTCTATAAAACAATAGGTTAAAATGAAATTACTCAAACCCTTATTCGATAATAACCTTCGCTGGGCCGGACGTATTAGTCAAGAGCACCCTGATTTTTTTGAGCAATTAGCGAAACAACAAAATCCGGAGTACCTCTGGATAGGCTGCTCAGATAGTCGAGTGCCTTCGAACCAAATCATCGATTTAATGCCGGGTGAAGTCTTTGTTCACCGTAATATTGCCAACATGGTGATCCATACCGATCTTAACTGTCTCTCAGTACTGCAATATGCAATCGATGTGCTTAAAGTGAAACATATTATGGTCGTCGGTCACTATGGCTGCGGTGGTGTTCGTGCGGCAATGGGAAATCAGCGCCTGGGACTTATCGATAATTGGCTCGGCCATTTGCGCGATGTCTATCGCCTGCACCATGATGAATTAATGCAAATGGATGAAGCCAAACGTTTTGATCGCCTGTGTGAACTCAATGTGATTGAACAGGTTTCCAATGTCACCAGTAGTACTATCGTGCAAGAAGCGTGGGCTCGCGGCCAAGAACTGGCTGTCCATGGGTGGATTTACGGTATCGATAATGGCCTATTAACGGATCTTGATGTCACGGTGGATCGCGCGCAAGTCGTGTAAGTCTTTCATCGTACGATACGCCATTAACGGCCCAACTTCCGCCACAAAGACCTGCCACTGCGCAGGTTTTTGCTTCTAATACCATTAAGCCCCCTTCCCCTTCGCTCATTGGCTAGCCCGAAAGAAGAGTCATCGCCAATTTAACCATTCATATCATTGCCAATGGGCAACATTTATCATTTCATTCACCTAATGTTGCTAAGTGAGCAAAAACTAAGCTCGAAATCTCAACATGACCTTATTTTCATCAAGAAAACATCGCAAGGGATCTTTTGCCCAGTTATAATCCGCCAGTTAATTGCAGCGCGACCATGCGCCACAAATTCTAAGGAGATACCTTCCATGCCCGGTTTTGAATTATTTGGTCCAGAAGAAAAACAAGAAGTCGCCGATGTGATGGAGCACGGCTTTACCTTCCGTTATAACTTCGACCATATGCGTAATGATCGCTGGAAGACTCGCGATATGGAGCAACTGCTCTGCGAGAAAATGAATGTTAAGCATGCCCATCTGTTATCAAGCGGTACAGCCGCGCTGCAAACGGCAATGATGGCCGCGGGCATTGGCGCTGGCGATGAAGTTATCGTGCCACCATTTACCTTTGTTGCGTCAGTAGAAGCCATCTTCATGGCGGGTGCAGTACCGATTTTTGCCGAAATCGACGAAACCCTGTGTTTATCACCTGAAGGCATTGAAGCCGTAATCACTCCACGCACAAAAGCGATTAACTTAGTGCACATGTGCGGCTCGATGGCCAAAATGGACGAAATCAAAGCCATCTGCAAAAAGCACAACCTCGTATTACTTGAAGATGCTTGCCAAGCCATCGGCGGCAGCTATAAAGGTCAAGCCCTCGGCACTATCGGTGATGTAGGTTGTTACTCTTTCGATTCAGTTAAAACCATCACCTGTGGTGAAGGCGGCGCAGTTATTACCAATAACACTGAAATCTACGATAACGCCCATATGTTCTCCGATCATGGCCATGACCATATTGGTAAAGACCGTGGTGCAGAGTCACACCCGATTATGGGTCTGAACTTCCGTATTTCTGAAATGAATGCGGCTTTAGGTTTAGCCCAGTTACGTAAACTCGATACCATTATCGACATTCAACGTAAAAACAAAAAAGCCATTAAAGATGCTATGGCCAGCATTCCTGAAGTTAGCTTCCGTGAAATCCCCGATCCTGAAGGTGATTCAGCCGGCTTCTTAAGCTTTATGTTACCTACCGAAGCGCGTACCCAAGAGATCAGCAAAAAATTAGCTGCCAATGGTGTAGACGGCTGCTTCTACTGGTACGTAAACAACTGGCATTATCTGAAAAACTGGAAACACATTCAGGAGCTTAAGGCCCCTGCTGCGTTACCAATCACATTAATCGCCGACCGACCTGACTATACTCAAATTTCTGTGCCGAAATCTGATGCCATTATGAGCCGTACTATTTCTATGCTCATTAAATTGTCTTGGACCGATGCTCAGATTGCCGAGCGTATTGAAAACATTAAGAAAGCATTTGCCCAATAATTAAACGGGAGTTTTTGCAATGAGTTTTAAAAATTTTAAAGTAGTTGAAAAAATGATCTTCGGTCGTGGCTCTTTCGTCCAGTTAGACGACGTCTTAGCTGCTCAGCGTAAAGCCGATGATGACTTCGTGGTATTTTTAGTCGATGACGTTCACCAAGGCAAACCACTCGAAGCACGCATCCCAGTCAAAGCCCAAGACTTACTGATTTGGGTTAACGTTGATGAAGAGCCAAGCACGATTCAAATCGATGCCCTGACTGAACAAGTGCAAGCCTTTAACGGCAAACTGCCAGTAAGCGTCGTCGGTTTAGGTGGCGGTTCAACCATGGACGTAGCCAAAGCGGTATCGCTAATGCTGACCAACCCAGGTGGTTCAGCTATGTACCAAGGTTGGGATTTAATCAAAAAACCAGCGGTTCACCATATTGGTATTCCAACGATTTCAGGTACAGGTGCAGAAGCGTCACGCACCGCCGTATTATGTGGTCCTGTGCGTAAGCTAGGTCTGAACTCCGATTACACCGTATTTGACCAAATCATTATGGATTCTGAGTTAATCGACGGCGTTGAAACTGACCAATGGTTCTACACCGGTATGGATTGCTATATCCACTGCGTTGAATCATTAGAAGGTACCTTCTTAAACGAATTCTCTAAAGCCTACGCTGAAAAAGCCATGGACCTTTGCCGCCAAGTGTACCTAGAAGATCACCCAGAAAAAGACGACAAGCTGATGATGGCGTCATTTATGGGCGGTATGAGTATCGCTTACAGCCAAGTAGGTGCGTGCCATGCGGTATCTTATGGTCTGTCTTATATCCTCGGCTACCACCATGGTATCGGTAACTGTATCGCCTTCGACGTGTTAGAAGAATTCTATCCTGAAGGCGTGGCAGAATTCCGTCTGATGATGAAGAAGCACAACATCACCCTGCCGAAAAACATCTGTAAAGATCTGCCAGATGAAACCATCGCGAAAATGGTTGCGGTAACTAAGAGCATGGGTCCATTATGGGCAAACGTGTACGGCCCTACGTGGGAAGAGAAAGTCACTGACGAAATGTTGACTGCCCTGTTCCGTCGCATTTAAGCTCCCAAGCAGATGACAAGGGCTCATGGTGAGCCCTTTTGTCTATCTATACTGCATATCTTTGATAAAATAGGATAATTTAATGAATGTCACTCTGTTAATCCCGGCGCGTTACGGTTCTAGCCGCTTCCCGGGCAAACCTTTAGCCCCGATTAACGGCAAGCCGATGATCCAACACGTGTACGAACGCGCGTCGTTAGCCAAAGGCCTCACCAATATTTATGTTGCAACCGATGATGAGCGTATTAAAAGCGCCGTTGAAGGTTTCGGTGGCAAAGTGGTAATGACTAGCCCAGATGCGGCATCGGGCACAGATCGTATTAACGATGCAATCAATCAATTAGGACTGAAGGATGATGATTTAGTCATTAACCTTCAAGGCGACCAACCTCTTATCGACCCAACCTCCATCGAGCAAGTGATCAGCCTATTCGAACGTCACCCTGGCGAGTTTGAAATGGCGACCCTCGGCTATGAAATTGTCAACAAAGCTGAACTTGACGATCCTATGCATGTGAAGATGGTCTTCGATAACGACTACTATGCGCTCTACTTCTCCCGCGCGCGTATTCCCTTTGGTCGCGATACTAAAGATTATCCGGTTTACAAACACTTAGGTGTTTATGCTTATACCCGCAGATTTGTGCAAGCCTTTGCAGCCCTGCCATTAGGCCGCCTTGAAGATCTGGAAAAGTTAGAACAACTGCGCGCCCTAGAATACGGCCATAAAATCAAGGTCGCTATCAGTGCCTTCGACTCTATCGAAGTTGACACCCCGGAAGATATTCGTAAGTGTGAACAACGTTTAGCCGTTGATTAAGCAAGTCAGCGTTAACTAAGGAGTTGTAATGTCGGACTTAGAAGTATGGATCATTATTATTTTGGTTATTGGTGTGGTTGCCAGCAATCTTGCCGCGCTGAAATACAGTGCCAAATTCAAACTGCCACAGTTTGGTCAACACGATAAAGATAAACAGCTCAAAACTGGCCCCACTTCTCGTCCTTCAACTGAAACAGCTGAAAGCACAACGCCAAATCCCGATAAGTCGTCGACTCCTGCAGATAATGAGCAAGATAAGAAATAACTTTGGTTCACTTTCCATAAAAAGGCGCATCAGCGCCTTTTTTGCATTTTAAGACAATGCAGACTGCCTGTGAGGTTCCCAAAGGGCGGCTGATAATCACTACAAGATAACGCTTTAATATACGACATTTAAGGCAGTTGGCAGAGCATCACACAATGCCTTCACCCCTTCGCCTTATCTAAAGTGCGTAGCACTCCCGCTGAATGTCAAATATTTAGGGTGTGTTGACGTTTTGAGATGTAGGAGAGTAATAAAGGGGTGAGTAAGTCACCTCAAGGATAGAGACTTTATTATTCTCCTACACTAATACAACAGGAATTTAACATCTCACGATGACTCAGGCATAAAAAAACCAGCCGAAGCTGGTTTTTTACTAGGGCGTGTTGACGTTTCAGAGTTATTTTTGCAGCAATTTGGCTGGCTTTTATGCAAGGCAAAGTCCGTGCAGTGTAGTTATTCTACATAAACGGACGATAACGCGGCAGAAAAGCCAGCCAAATGCTGCCCGAAGGGTTCGTCTGGCAAGCCCTTGCTCTTTGTCACTCGTCATTTGAGTAGAATAACTACACATCATTCCTCGTTTCGCGAGCACGAACTTGCCAGAACGAACAAAATTTAATCTAAAGTAAAGCGGGGACAGCCATATCTTTTTGTGTTTTTCAGTACCTTCACCTAGGTTTTAAATTATCCTGATTTTGTCTGTGTGGAGTTTGCTATGACTTCGGCCAGAAGACTGTTAATTGATGCTAATGCAACGCCCTTCTATCATGTGATAAATCGCTGTGTCAGAAGGGCTTTTTTGTGCGGTGAGGATAAGCTTTCTGGGCGCAGTTACGAGCATCGGCGTGGCTGGATTGTTGATAAAATCAAAGCCTTGTCTGCGATATTTTGTATCGATATTTGCGCTTACGCGGTGATGAGTAACCATTACCACTTAGTGCTTAAAATAGATGTCGATAAGGCCAAATCGTTAACGCAAAAAGACATTATCAGCCGTTGGTGCCAAATCACTAAAGGTCATGCAATTGCTACTAAGTATATGAATGGTGATGCATTAATCGAAAGTGAACGCATGTTGCTCGATGGCTTAATTACCCAGTGTCATGAGCGATTAAGCAGTATCTCCTGGTTTATGCGCTGTTTAAATGAAGATATCGCCCGTAAGGCTAATCGAGAAGATGAGTGCAAGGGCGCCTTTTGGGAAGGCCGATTTAAGTCGCAAGCGCTGTTAGATGAGCAAGCACTACTGGCCTGTATGATGTATGTGGATTTAAATCCAATCAGAGCAGGCATTGCCGATTCTTTGCAATCCTCTGATTTTACATCGATTCAGGAGCGAATTAACTCGCTAAATACCCCAAATCATCCATTAACCCTCCCTGTGCCACAAACTGACTCAGCAACCAATCAAGCTCATATTCTGCACAAGTCTCTGGTCCAGTTCGATGGAGCAGCACACCTGAATGCACAAGCGGGCATTCCCTTTCATTTTGCCGATTATCTCGAACTGATTGATTGGGCGGGCCGCGCCATCCACCTTGATAAGAAAGGCTATATCGATAATCAGCGACCTAAGTTGCTCCATGAATTAGGTATTGCACCCGATGCGTGGCTCACATCAGCCAAAGAGTTTCATCGTCAATACAGTGGCATAAGTGGTCGATGGGATAGCATGTGCGCATTTAAAAAGCAGCATAACAGCGGCAAATGGTGTAAAGGTAAAGCCTCAAGCCAAGCGTTACATCCTTAAGTTCATCACGACTCACAACTCAGCGCTTGGGATTATTTTTGTTTATCCGAAATAAGATAATTTCGCGCAAAACATAGCTCGCTTTTCTCCAAAAACGAGTTGGCCTAAGTATGAGACTTAATTACTACCCAACACAATTCGATAGGAATTTAACATCTCATGATGACTCAGGCATAAAAAAACCAGCCGAAGCTGGTTTTTTATTAATAAAGTCAAACATTAAGCTATCAGGATAAAACCAAAGAATGCAATAACAGCCGCAATTAAGGCATAGGGCAACTGAGTCACCGCATGACTGACTAAATTACAACCCGAGCCTTGGGCGGCTAACACGGTTGAATCTGAGTAGAAGCAGGCTTGGCTACCAAATGATGACGCTGATAACAGTGCACCAATCACTAATGGAATATCCGCGCCAACCGATTGCGCCAGTGGCATCACGATGGGAATCGTTACCGCAAAAATCCCCCAGCTAGAACCCGTTGCAAAGGCCAGAATGGCCATCGATAGGAACACTACCGCAGGCAATAACTGCGGCGTCATAAATGGGCTTAAGGACTCAATAACATACTGTGGTAGCAACATCGCATCACACACATCTTTAAACACAAATGCCGCAATTACAGTACCAATGGCTGGCAGCATGCTCTTAAAGCCATCAATCATTTGATCCATCATCTCTGATAATGGCATCAAACGCTGCACCGCATAATAAGGTAGGGTGATAACCAGCGTCGCTAATAACCCTTTCCAGACATCGATATCAAAATAAACGGTGAAGCCAACCAGTAACAGAATCGGCACTAAAAAGTTATGCAGCTTGCCTTGATTATCAGCATGCTTAAACTCTTCTTCAATCGCCGCGATTGCATATTCATCAGAGGTTTGCACTTGGTCTAAATCAACTTGTGCCTCTGCGGGTTCACCGTTTGCAGCGCGCAGTTGTGCTTTTTTCATCGGACCAATCGCAGGTACAATCCCCAGTGAAACGAGTAATACCATGGCGACGGCTAACCAAGCGTAAAGCATATAGGGAATAGCTTGCATATAAACGCTGATCCCCTGACCTTCTGCAGCAACACCGTTATCGACCAGCAAGCCACCAAAAAATACCGCCCACGTGGAAAGTGGCACTAACACACACACTGGCGCCGCCGTTGAATCCACCACATAAGCCAGCATTTCGCGGGAGACCTTAAACTTATCCGTAACACGCTTCATGGTTTCACCCACGGTTAACGCATTCAGATAGTCATCGATAAAAATCACAATCCCGAGAATAAAAGTCATAAACAGGGAGGATCTTGGCCCTTTGGCAAATTTCAATGCATTTCGACCAAAGGCCAATGCACCACCGGTACGCACTAGCAGGGCGATCAAGGCACCAAAACAGCCACACACTAAAATCAACCAACCGATGGTTTCATCGGTCATGACCTTTAATGAGGTTCTTGCGAAATTATTTAAAACTTGCGTCGGATCGAGTAACAGAAATCCAGTTACCGCACCAATAATCAAAGATAAAATGGGGCGGCGTAACCAAATGGCCAACACCAATACCACCACGGGTGGAATAAGACTTAACGCTGTCGGTTCAGACATGCACTTAGGTCCTCTAAATAAGTCGCCTAAAAGGCAAAAGTTTTTAGAACAGCGCCAGACATCGCCTCGATATCTCACGCCAATATTGCTGCTTCATGATGACTAACTCCGCTGATAAAACCTGCTAAAAGCTTGTTATCTTAGGTGCCCTGCCGAAAACATCGCGCAGAAAATAAAGCGCATCGAATATCGAGTCAACTATAAATTTATGCTAACGCTAAATAATTTTTCACGATGAATTTAAAAACTTAACATCCAATTGATTTAAAATAACTTTACTGCAATGTTGTTAAATGTTAGCTTGAGTCTACATGCTTAATAAGCATTCAGTTAATCTGCCTAAATATCAAAAAAACACCGAAGGCAAGATTATGCTACGTTAACGCAAATCTCATTAGTGAAATCAGTAATTAAGCTAACGCTGATCTATATTAATATCTTATGCCGCTGCCAATATTTACACTATTGAACTGCCAGCATATGCAAAGCTGTCAGTTTGATAGTTTCAAAGGCTAGCCCACCAACAAGAGGCGGCATAAAAAACCAATTGATAACGACCATTCAGACGATAAAACTTATATTAATTTATTTAACACTTAGTTAAAGCATATTTAACTAGCAAATTTAATGAAAAAAACTCACTTTTTATGCCCAAAGCCCCTTCCTTAAACCAGATAATTTCGTTATGGTGCACAAACTTAAGCCAAAATTAACTGCATGTTTCGAGGTGTAAATGCGCCCTATCATCAAGTCCAACAAGTTGGATACTGTTTGCTACGACATTCGCGGCCCAGTGCACAAGGAAGCCAGACGTTTAGAGGACGAGGGCCATAGGATCCTTAAACTCAATATTGGTAACCCTGCACCTTTCGGTTTTGAAGCACCGGAAGAAATTGTGCGCGATGTGATCCTTAATCTTCCCAGCGCCCAAGGTTACTGTGAGTCAAAAGGATTATTCTCTGCCCGCAAGGCAATTGTGCAGCATTATCAAGCGCAAGGGATCTATGACGTTGATATCGAGGATGTCTATATCGGTAACGGCGTGTCAGAACTGATTATGATGGCCATGCAGGGCTTATTAAACACCGCGGACGAAATACTGATCCCATCCCCCGATTACCCACTGTGGACAGCGGCAGCCAACTTGGCTGGCGGTAAAGCCGTACATTATCGCTGTGATGAAGAAGCAGATTGGTTCCCTGATCTTGATGATATTAAGAGCAAAATCTCTTCGCGTACCCGTGGCATTGTGTTGATTAACCCCAATAACCCAACGGGTGCCGTCTACAGTAAAGAATTATTACTACAAGTCGTTGAGCTATGCCGTGAGCACAACTTGATCCTGTTTGCCGATGAAATCTACGATAAGATTTTATACGATGAAGCCAAACATATTCCGGCAGCTAGCTTATCCGATGATATTTTAACGGTCACGTTTAATGGATTATCAAAAGCATATCGCGCGGCCGGTTTTAGAATAGGCTGGATGATGCTCTCGGGTAATCTCAAAGCCGCGAAAAGTTATATTGAAGGGTTAGACATGCTAGCCTCTATGCGTCTATGCGCTAACGTGCCAAATCAACATGCCATTCAAACTGCACTCGGTGGCTATCAAAGCATTAATGAACTGATTTTACCTAGTGGCCGTTTGACCGTGCAGCGAGATACCTGCTATGAGTTGCTCAACCAAATCCCCGGCGTGAGCGTGAAAAAGCCCAAAGGCGCACTTTATGCTTTCCCCAAATTGGATATGAAAAAGTTCAATTTAAGGGATGATGAACGCTTGGTACTCGATTTATTAAGGGACAAAAAAATCCTTTTAGTGCATGGTACCGCCTTTAATTGGCCGGAGCCGGATCATCTCCGAGTCGTGTTTTTACCCTATAAAGAAGATCTAACTAAAGCCTTGACTGAGTTTGGCAACTTCCTTGAAACCTACAAGCAGTAAGTCGATTTAAGCCTAACGTTTAAAAAGATAATTTATCGAGACGATAAAGCGATCCCTTGGATCGCTTTTTTGCATTTGTTCAGCAAACTTGCCCATCTTTTCACTCACTTATCCTTGTGATAAGTGTTAGGCTTACACTCAATAGCCGTACTTGTACTTTGCTTTCCCCTTATCTTCAGAGTCAAGTGACGCGCCTTTTAGCCTTCATTTAAAGGAGCCTTATGAGTCATTTATTTGCCCACCTCGCCCGAATGAAACTTATCCAGCGCTGGCCCTTAATGTACAACGTGCGCACTGAAAACGTCCAAGAACACTCACTACAAGTTGCCATGGTGGCACACGCCTTGGTGATTATCAGTAATCGGAAATTTGGTACGACACTCGATGCCCATCAAGCGACGAGTCTGGCCATCTTCCATGATGCCAGCGAAATCTTAACTGGCGATTTACCCACACCGGTGAAGTATTTCAATAAAGAAATTGAAGCCGAGTATAAAAAGATTGAAGCCATTGCAGAGCAGCGAATGCTCGATATGGTACCCGATGAATTTAAAGAGGATTATCGCAGCTTGTTTATCAGTGATTACGCCGACCCAACCTACAAAGCCATAGTGAAATCCGCCGATACGCTTTGTGCTTATCTAAAATGTTTAGAAGAAAACCGCGCAGGCAATACTGAATTTAACACGGCACGTAAACGCCTCGAAGCCATGCTCGAATCCAACCCAAATCCTGCGGTAAAATATTTTATGGATTGCTTTGTGCCCAGTTTTACCTTGAATTTAGACGAAATAAACAAGATGCTCTGATGTATCACTCCCCCAAGGAATAGCTATGACCTCAAGTGTTTGGCAAGAACGCCGCCATGGTGAAGATAAACAAAGACGTAATGATCATCGTAGCCCATACCAAAGGGACAGAGCGCGGATCCTCCACTCTGCGGCATTTCGCCGCCTGCAAGCAAAAACCCAAGTGCTTGGCGTGGGGATGAATGACTTCTATCGCACGCGCTTAACCCATTCACTGGAAGTGTCACAAATCGGCACGGGGATCGCCGCTCAGCTTAGTCGTAAATATCCCGAGCATAAGCCCTTATTAGACTCAATGAGTTTGCTAGAGTCCTTATGCCTTGCCCATGATATTGGCCATCCGCCCTTTGGCCATGGCGGTGAAGTTGCCCTTAACTATATGATGCGCCATCACGGTGGGTTTGAGGGCAATGGTCAAACGTTTCGTATTCTCTCTAAACTCGAACCCTACACCTTAGATTTTGGGATGAATTTGTGCCGCAGAACGATGCTGGGAATTTTAAAATATCCCGCGCCACAATCGAGCCTATTTATCGCAGGCAATCATCATGAAATCACCAACCACAGGCAACTTAAGCCGTCACAATGGCCGCCTGTTAAAGGCATATTCGACGATGATAACGACATCTTCGACTGGGTGCTTGAGCCATTATCAGCGGCAGATAGAACTCGCTTTACCTCAGCACAACCAAGTATTCAGCCTAACTATCCGCACCTGCGTACCCAATTTAAATCCTTCGATTGTTCGATCATGGAGCTTGCAGACGACATTGCTTACGCAGTGCATGATCTCGAAGATGCCATCGTAATGGGGATAGTGACGGCCTCACAATGGCAGCAAGATGTGGCGCCAACATTTGAGCACAGTAATGATCCTTGGATCCGCCAAGAGTTGGCCGATATCGGCACTAAACTGTTCTCCCACGAACACCATCTACGCAAAGACGCCATAGGCACCTTAGTCAACGGTTTTGTGACAGCGATTATCATCACAGATGATGGCGTGTTTGAAGAGCCGCTGTTGCGGTTTAATGCCAGCCTTGAAGTTGAGTTTGCCCATGCGCTTAATGTGCTAAAACAGCTTGTGTATAAATATGTTATCCGTAAACCCGAGATCCAAATGCTCGAATACAAAGGTCAGCAAATTGTGATGGGGTTATTTGAGGCATTTGCCTCTGATCCCGAGCGCCTGTTACCACTTAACACTCAAGAGCGTTGGCGCGCAAGCGAGCAATTGGGTTTAAACAGTCACAGGATATTAGCCGATTATATCTCGGGGATGACGGACGAATTTGCCGGACGACTCTATCAACAACTCTTTACCCTAAGGCTGGATCGAACGTGGAGTTGAGTAAAGAAATGTAGCCTCTTGATATAGTAATAAAAAACCACCGCGAAGGTGGTTTTTATTAACACATTAATGGGTACTAAAACGGATTAAAGTCCGCCAATCGCCTCTTTACACAGCTGAGTGATACGATCCCAATCGCCCTGCTCCATCGCATCGGTAGGAGCAATCCAGCTGCCACCAATACAATCGACATTCTTCAGCGCTAAGTAATCTTTATAGCTGCTCGGGGTAATTCCACCTGTTGGGCAGAAGCGGATATCTGCTAACGGCCCAGAGAAAGCCTTAAGCGCATCAACGCCACCTGACGCTTCAGCAGGGAAGAATTTAAAGTGAGTGTAGCCCAGCGCCATGCCCGTCATCACCTCGGAAATACTGGCAACGCCCGGAATTAACGGCACCGGTCCTTGCATGCCCGCTTTGAGCAGCTCAACTGTCGCACCTGGAGTGATAATAAATTGCGCACCAGCGGCGATAGCCTGTCCAAGCTGGGCTTCATTTAAAATAGTCCCCGCGCCAACCAGCGCCTCAGGCACTTCCTTGGCGATTTTGGTGATAGCTTCAAGGGCGCATGGCGTGCGTAATGTCACTTCCAACACGCTTATCCCTCCGGCAACCAGCGCTTTAGCTAAGGGCACCGCATGTTCAATCTTGTTAATCACCATAACAGGAACAATAGGGCTGCGTTTAAAAATATCTTGTGGTTGTAATGACCAGTTATTCTCAAGCATTGCGTTATTCTTCCTTTGATTAGTAAAGTTCATCGATGGCGCTAGTACTACGCGCACCGGTTTCAGGACTGCTTAAGTTTGAACGCAGTACTCCAAATAACTCACGCCCCATGCCATAACGAGAATGGCGTAAATCAATTTCAGTGGCAGTTCTGGTGGCAAGCTCGGTGTCAGAGACTAATAAACTCAGCTCGCCGGTCAGTGCATCAACTCGGATTAAATCGCCGTCTTGTACCTTTGCAATTAACCCGCCATCAATCGCTTCAGGGGTTAAATGAATCGCCGCAGGTACTTTGCCCGATGCGCCCGACATACGACCATCAGTCATCAGTGCCACTTTAAAGCCTTTGTCCTGCAATGAACCTAACAGCGGCGTTAGTTTATGCAGCTCTGGCATACCGTTGGCTTTCGGCCCTTGGCCTTTCACCACCACCACACAATCCCTGTCTAATGCGCCGGATTTAAATAACGCATCGAGTTTGTTTTGATCGTCAATCACCACTGCGGGCGCTTCCACCACACGGTGCTGTGGCTGAACGGCAGACACTTTAATCACAGCGCGGCCTAAGTTACCCTTCAGCAGCTTTAAACCACCGTTGTTTTGGAATGGTGTTGCCACAGAGGTTAATACTTCGGTATCTAAACTCACTGTTGGGCCATCGACCCAGCGCAGCTCGCCATCAAGCAGTTTAGGCTCTTGGGTGTAACGGCGCAGACCATAACCCGCGACAGTATTGACATCCTCATGCAGCAAACCTGCATCGAGTAATTCTTTGATAAGGAAAGCCATACCACCCGCAGCGTGGAAATGGTTAATATCCGCATGACCGTTTGGATAAACACGTGCCAGCAAAGGCACCGCATCGGATAATTCCGAAAAGTCATCCCAGTTGACGATAATACCTGCAGCACGGGCCGCCGCCACAATGTGCATGGTTAAGTTTGTTGAACCACCCGTCGCGAGCAATGCAACAATACCATTCACTATCGATTTTTCGTTAACGACTTCACCAATCGGACTGTATTGAGTGCCTAGTTCAGTTAAACGACAAACCTGCTTGGCCGCCATTTTGTTTAAGGCTTCGCGCAGTGGATCGTCTGGATTCACAAAAGATGAACCCGGCAATTGCAGCCCCATCACTTCGAGCATCAGTTGGTTCGAGTTAGCGGTACCATAGAAGGTACAAGTACCCGCACTGTGGTAAGACTGGGCTTCCGCTTCGAGCAGTTGTGCTCTATCGACCTTACCTTGAGCAAATTGCTGACGAATGCGAGCTTTTTCCTTATTAGGAATACCCGATTTCATTGGGCCTGCGGGCACAAACAACATAGGTAAATGGCCAAAACTTAAGGCACCAATCAGTAAACCCGGTACAATTTTATCGCAAATACCGAGGAGTAAGGCTCCATCAAACATATTGTGTGATAAGCCAACCGCGGTTGCCATCGCAATCACTTCACGGCTCAGTAAGCTCAATTCCATACCGGGCTGACCTTGAGTCACGCCGTCACACATGGCGGGAACACCGCCAGCCACCTGCGCAACACTACCGACTTCCTGACAGGCTTTTTTCAGCAAATCAGGATAGGTTTCATAGGGTTGGTGTGCAGATAACATATCGTTGAATGCGGTGATAATCCCAATATTGGCCTTCGTCAATTGACGCAATGCATTTTTGTCATCGGGATTACAAGCCGCAAAACCGTGGGCTAAGTTACCGCAACTTAAGGAACTTCGGTGTACACCATGGTTACGGGCATCGTTTAACGCAGCAAGGTATGCTTCACGAGATGCTTTGCTACGGGCAATAATTCTGTCAGTAACAGATTGAACGACTGAGTGCATGAGAGTGACTCCTTAAGCGCTCCAGAACACGTCAACGGGCGTTTTACGCTGCGCTAATACGGCTCTGATGGGCATAGCATTAACATCATCATTTTCTAAGGCTTGACGATATACGGATAATTTTTGTTCCCCAACCAAATGCAGATAAATCTGGCGGCTATTAAGGATCGCATTCTTAGATAATGTGATCCGGCCATGGGGCGCAGTGGTTGGATTGGTTGCCACACACAAAGCTTGAGTGGTTAGCGCATCGTTTAACTCAGCACTGCAAGGGAACCATGAGCAAGTGTGACCATCGTTGCCCATCCCCAGCACCACCACATCGAAGGGACGCGGGAAGTTAGACAAGGACTCGCAGGTCATATCAGCGCCCGCTTCGGCGGTGGAAAACATATTTTTCAGCCCACGGAACTTGGCATTGGCGGCACGGTTTTGCAGTAAATGCTCGCGCACTAAACGCTCGTTAGAGGCGCTATCTTCCACATCGACCCAACGCTCATCGGCGAGAGTAATGTAAACATCACTCCAGTCGATGGATTTCATGCTAAGTAGCTCAAACAGTTTCAGCGGCGTTGAACCACCGGAGACCACTAAACTGGCCTTGCCACGGGCATCAACCGCCTCTTGCAACTGGCTAGCGATCTTATTCGCTAACTGTTGCTCGAGTGCAGCAGGCGTATCAAAGGATTTAAATACGGTTTCTTTAATCATCAAAGCCCCCTATTCATCCCACGAGCGACCATCTTTGGTGATCAGCGCGACCGAAGCCACAGGGCCCCAAGTGCCCGCAGGATAAGGTTTCGGTTTCTCATTGCTCTGTTCCCATGCTTGGATGATGCCATCCACCCATGTCCAGGCTTGCTCCACTTCATCTCGGCGCACGAACAAAGCTTGATTACCGAGCATGGCTTCAAGCAACAAACGCTCGTAGGCATCGGCAATGCGCTCGTTTTTAAAGGTATCCGAGAAACTCAAGTCGAGCTTAGTGGTTTGCAAACGTTGTTTTTGCTCTAATCCTGGCACCTTGTTCATCATCTGGATCTCAACCCCTTCGTGTGGTTGCAGACGGATGGTTAACTTGTTAGGTGGCAAGTTACGGTAGCTAGAGCGGTAAAGGTTGTGCGGAGGATTTTTAAAATACACCACAATTTCAGAACTCTTAAACGGCATGCGCTTACCGCTGCGCAGATAAAACGGCACCCCAGCCCAACGCCAGTTATCGATATCGACCCGCAACGCCACAAAAGTTTCGGTGTGTGACTGTACGTTCGCGCCCTCTTCCTCTAAATAGCCTGGCACCGGACTACCTTTCAGGAAGCCCGCACTGTACTGACCACGGACAGTGTTTTCATACACATTGTCAGCATTAATCGGCCGCAGCGACTTAAGCACTTTCACCTTTTCATCGCGAATACTATCAGCATCTAAGTTCACTGGCGGATCCATTGCGACGAGCGTCAGCACCTGTAGCAAGTGGTTTTGGATCATATCGCGCATTTGACCGGCTTTATCGAAGTAACCCCAACGGCCTTCAATACCGACTTCTTCCGCAACCGTGATCTGGACATGGTCAATGGTCCGGTTATCCCATTTAGAGGCAAATAAGGAGTTAGCAAAACGCAGCGCAATCAAGTTTTGAACGGTCTCTTTACCAAGATAATGGTCGATACGGTAGACTTGGCTTTCTTTAAAGTAGGCAGACACTTGATCGTTAATAATACGGGAAGATGCGAGATCAGAGCCAATGGGTTTTTCGAGTACTACGCGAGAGTCACTGTGGATCAGGTTTTGTTCATGTAAACAGCGGCAGATATCACCAAAAATCGATGGAGGGGTGGCAAAGTAACTGACCATGACACGCTCTTCTGGTTTGAGCAATTCATGGAAGGCACCGTAGCCTGCTGATTCGGTAAAATTAGTGCCTACATAATAACAACGGGACACGAATCGGTTGAGAGTGTCTTCGCAGAGGGGTTCTTTGACGAAGGTTTTTAACGCAAGGATGACTAAGTCTCTGTATTCATCCTGACTGAATTCATCTTTTGCGACACCTATCACCTTAGTATCTTTATCGAGAAGCTCAGCCTTATCTAACTGGTATAAAGAAGGTAATAACTTACGTCTTGCTAAGTCACCTTTAGTACCAAAGAGTACGAAGTCACAAGCTTTGGCGCCTGATGTTGTTTTGCCCATTGCGTTACGCTCTCCTTTGTATGTCGTGTCCCTTCATGCCAATGAAGAAATCCACATTTTGTTGTAATATAACAACAGAATTTGTTAAATGCATCTATTTTTATCAAAATTAACATTCTTGCTAACTAGGCACCTAAGGCATAAATCTGATATGCTTTTTGTGCTTAAATTACTGATGATAGTAAATTCTTATTTCAAAAACCGACTTAAAACTTACTTAAGCAATGTTGATTAGTGGGATCCTAAAGCTGATCTGTGGCACTAAACAAAAAAAATAAAATTACATACTCAATTTAGCGGACGTACGCGTATGAATACCCTAGAAAAGGTTCAAAAAAGCCTCACCCATTTTAGTAAGTCAGAACGCAAGGTTGCAGAGGTCATCTTAGCCTCTCCGCAAACGGCTATTCACTCCAGCATCGCCACTTTAGCTAAGATGGCAGATGTGAGTGAACCTACTGTAAACCGTTTCTGTCGCCGCTTAGATACTAAAGGCTTTCCTGATTTTAAGTTACATCTGGCACAAAGTCTCGCAAACGGCACACCTTATGTGAGCCGCCATGTCGAAGAAGATGATTCACCAGAGTCATATACAACAAAAATATTCGAATCCTCAATGGCTTCCTTAGATACCGCTCGTCAAAGTTTAGATGTTGCCGCCATTAATAAAGCCGTTGATATTCTGACTCAGGCCAAGACAATTTCCTTCTTTGGCTTAGGGGCATCAGCCTCAGTTGCCCATGACGCGCAAAATAAATTTTTCCGTTTTAATGTGCCTGTCATCTGTTTTGACGATGTTCTGATGCAACGCATGAGCTGTATCAACAGCAATGAAGGCGATGTAGTGGTATTAATTTCCCACACTGGCCGCACTAAGTCTTTGATTGAAATAGCACGTTTAGCAAGAGAAAACGGCGCCGCCGTAATTGGTATCACGGCACGCAACTCGCCGTTATCGATGGAATGTACCCTGCCCGTCACCATGGAAGTGCCTGAGGATACGGATATGTATTTACCAATGGCCTCGCGTTTAGCGCAATTGGTGACTATAGATGTATTGGCGACTGGTTTTACGCTACGCCGCGGCCCACGTTTCCGTGATAATTTAAAACGTGTAAAAGAAGTGTTGAAAGAGTCTCGTATCAATAAAGATCCGATACTGTAATTCACTTCCTAACTTAAAAAAGGCTAGTGCTAATCCCACGTCTAGCCTTTTTTAAAGCAAATTTCAGCGATACCTCACAATTTTGAAACATAACTTTAGATCAATTTGATTGTAACTTTACTACATAATTTGGAATTGCATGCTAATATAGTCACAAGATTTTTTTAACTTTAACGGAGTATCTTATGTTCCGCAGAACCAAAATCGTCACCACACTGGGTCCCGCCACTGACCGTGACGATAACTTACGCCGTATTATTGCGGCAGGTGCAAACGTTGTTCGTCTTAACTTCTCCCACGGCTCCCCCGAAGATCATCTCAAACGCGCTACTCAAGCTCGCGAAATCGCAAAAGAATTAGGTGTACATGTTGCTATTTTAGGTGACCTACAAGGCCCTAAAATCCGTGTGTCTACCTTTAAAGACAACAAGAAAATTCAACTGAAATTAGGCCAAACCTATATTCTTGACGCCGAACTTGCTAAAGGTGAAGGCGATGAGAATCAAGTCGGTATCGACTATAAGCAATTGCCTGATGATGTGAATGTTGGCGACATCCTGATGCTCGATGACGGCCGAGTACAACTGCGTGTTGAGCGCGTTGAAGGTCGTAAAGTCCATACTACTGTGACGGTTGCAGGTCCTTTATCGAACAATAAAGGGATCAACAAGCAAGGTGGTGGTTTGTCGGCTGCGGCACTAACTGAAAAAGACAAGGCAGACATTCTCACCGCAGCTATGATCCAAGTGGATTACTTAGCCGTGTCATTCCCACGTAGCGGTGCAGATCTCGAATATGCACGCTCTTTAGCGCAGCAGGCTGGCAGTAACGCACTGATCGTCGCGAAGGTTGAACGTGCAGAAGCGGTTGCCAGTGATGAAGCAATGGATGATGTGATTTTAGCCTCTGATGTTGTGATGGTTGCCCGCGGTGATTTAGGGGTTGAGATTGGTGATGCTGCACTGGTAGCAGTACAAAAGAAACTCATCGCCCGTTCACGTCAGCTCAATAAAATCGTCATCACCGCGACCCAAATGATGGAATCGATGATCTCGAGCCCAATGCCAACCCGTGCAGAAGTGATGGACGTGGCAAACGCCGTGCTTGATGGTACCGACGCTGTGATGTTATCAGCCGAAACCGCAGCGGGTGACTTCCCAGAAGAAACTGTTAAAGCAATGGCGAATGTGTGTGTCGGTGCAGAATCTCACCCAAGTGTGAAAGTTTCTAAGCACAGATTAGATGCACGTTTCACGTCGGTTGAAGAAACCATCGCCCTATCGACTATGTATGCGGCAAACCACCTAGAAGGTGTTAAAGCGATTATCGCTTTAACAGAGTCAGGTGCGACACCTAAACTGATGTCGCGTATCAGTTCATCTTTACCAATCCTTGGCCTATCTCGCCATGACACAACACTGGCGAAGATGGCTCTGTACCGTGGTGTACTACCGATTTACTTCGACTCAACGATCTATCCAGCCGATGAGCTTGCACAAAAAGCATTGGAATCATTAACCAAAGCGGGTTACTTGCACAGCGGTGACTTAGTGTTAATGACCAAAGGTGATGCGATGGAAACCATCGGTGGCACGAACACTTGTAAAGTGCTGATTGTCGCTTAATCTTGACTGTTCGGTTTTAGCGTTAATCTAAACAGTGATTAAGCTTAAAAACAAAAACCACCTCAATTGAGGTGGTTTTTTTATGGCTTATCATTGCTAGGGCGTGTTGACGTTTCGAGATTAGATTTTGTTCGTTCTGGCAAGCACGTGCTCGCGAAACGAGGAATGATGTGTAGTTATTCTACTCAAATGACGAGTGACAAAGAGCAAGGGCTTGCCAGACGAACCCTTCGGGCAGCATTTGGTTGGCTTTTCTGCCGCGTTATCGTCCGTTTATGTAGAATAACTACACTGCACGGACTTTGCCTTGCATAAAAGCCAGCCAAACTGCTGCAAAAATAACCCTGAAACGTCAACACGCCCTAGAAACTGAGTTAACTCATTTCAACCAATACGATTATAAAGCTTCGAAATCATTCACATTGATGGCAGCTAAACGTAACTTATCTGCATGCAATAGTGTTTGATGTTCATCGTTACTAATTGTGCCCTGCTCTAGCGCTTTAGCAAACAGTACCAAGTTTGGTACTTTTGCAGGTAATTCACCGCTGCGCTGCGCTTTTTTAAGCTTTTTGTAAATCTCTTTACAGGCATACTGTGCCACAAACGCCTGTTCCACTTCAGCAATTCCGCCCACATCGCCTTCAAACTCAGGACAAAGGAAGGTAATGCGCTCGCGGGCAGGACTCGGTTTTAACATACCAGAGACAAGCTCCGTCGCCATTTTATCGCTCGGCGCATTAAAATGATTACCGATGGGGAAAATGAGTGCACGCAATAACCAAGCAACAGGGCGGTTCGGGAAGTTACGGATCACATCCTCTAGTGCTTTCGCCGCTAAGTGTAAGCGATTCGCCATTACATAACGTACCGCAGGTAAATCATCCTGTTGGCGACCATTGTCTTCAAATAGTTTTAGCGTTGCAGAGCCTAAGTACAACTGACTCAATACATCGCCCATCCGTGCAGACAACATTTCCTTGCGTTTTAAATCGCCGCCCATAATCAACATTGAAATGTCCGTCATAAAGGCGAGCGCCGAAGATAAACGCGACATATCTTTGTAGTACTGTTTGGTTTCTCCGCTCACTGGGGCGTTACCAAAACGACTAGCTGTTAGGGCGTTGAATAACGCACTAAACGCGTTACGCGTCGCATAACCCATATGGCCCATTAACAGCGAGTCAAAACGCGTGAGCGCATCGTGCTGATTTTCCATTGCCGCTGCTTCCATTTCGGCCAGCACATAAGGATGACAACGGGTCGCGCCTTGACCAAAGATCATCAACGAGCGGGTAAGGATATTCGCGCCTTCTACGGTGATCGAAATCGGATTCGACATATAAGGATGGCCGAGGTAGTTTTTAGGTCCTAATTGGATCCCCTTACCCGACTGAATATCCATCGCATCGTTCATGACTGCGCGACCAAGTTCAGTCATATGGAACTTCGCGATAGCCGTCACCACAGAAGGTTTGACTTTAAGATCAATGCCCGTTGTGGTTAAACGACGTGCAGCTTCTAGCTGGTAAGTATTGGCAATAATCCGAGCCAGTGCTTCTTGCACCCCTTCAAATTGACCAATTGCCATGCCAAATTGATGGCGTACATAACTGTATGCTGTGGTGGTTTTGGTTGCCATATGGCCAGAAGCTGTTGCCAGCGCAGGCAGCGAAATACCCCGCCCCGCCGATAAACATTCAACCAGCATGCGCCAGCCTCTGCCCGCAAATTCTGGACCGCCAATGATCCAATCGAGCGGAATAAAGACTTCATCGCCTTGGGTTGTACCGTTCATAAAGGCCATATTAAGTGGATTATGACGACGACCAATTACCACACCAGGATGATCAGTTGGGATCAACGCGCAGGTAATACCGAGATTCTTTTTCTCACCTAATAGACCGTCAGGATCGCGCATCTGGAACGCTAAACCCAATACCGTTGCCACGGGAGCTAAGGTGATATAACGCTTATTCCAGGTTAATTTAAGGCCTAAAACCTCTTCGCCGTTAAACTCGCCACGGCACACAATGCCCACATCAGGGATTGCGCCCGCGTCACTGCCGGCTTCTGGGCCCGTTAACGCAAAACAAGGGATTTCATCGCCCTTAGCTAAGGCGGGTAGCCAACGTTCTTTTTGCTCTTCAGTACCATAGTGAGTCAATAGCTCACCAGGGCCTAATGAGTTAGGCACCATCACAGTTACCGCCGCACTCACGCTACGACTGGCTAACTTGCTCACAATCGTCGAGTTGGCATAAGCCGAGAACGCTTTACCACCAAATTTTTTCGGAATGATCAGCGCAAAAAAGCCTTCTTTTTTGAAGTAATCCCACAGCTCTGGCGGCAAATCTTTTCGATTATGGACAATGTCAAAATCGTCGATCATTGTCAGGGCAGTCATGACCTGATTATCAATAAAGTCCTTCTCTTCTGCCGTCAGCGTTGGCTTGCCGTAGCTGTGCAGCGTATTCCAATTCGGATTACCGCGGAATAACTCCCCTTCCCACCATACATCGCCCGCTTCCATCGCTTCGCGCTCGGTATCAGACAATGGCGGTAACACTTTTTTAAAAAAATGAAAAACAGGTTGGGTAATAAATTGCATTCTGAGGCTTTTTACTGCAAACAGCGCAATAATCGCAATCAGGGCAATAATTATAATCGTCAACATAATCAAGACCTTTTATTTAGAAGCCACGGGAACAGATACGCCCGCAGCCATGTAGGGGATCACTTTGCGGATCACGGCTTCAATATCGTTGTGCTCACCAAATTCGGCCGCAGCAATATCGTTTAACGCATCAGCGGACGCCATAGTGAAAACGATTGTGCCGAGGGTGAAGTGTAAGCGCCAAAACATTTCAGCAGGAGGTATATGGGGAGCACTTGCCGACACCGCCTTCACGAAGGTATCTAAATGCTGTCCGTAATGGGTGGTGATAAACCAGCGAAGATGTCCTTGGCTTTCAATGTAGCCTCTTCCAAGTAGCTGCAGGAAAATCGTGGTCCCTTCAGTCCGCAAGTCATTTAAATCCAATAACGGATCGACTAACGCTGAGAAAATTTCCTCTAACGAAGCCTGAGATGGCGCTGTATGCAGACGCTTTATCGCCGTTGATGCAGCGGGCATAAATACATCTAAATAGCGGGCTAACACTGCACGGATCAACTCTTTTTTAGAGCCAAAGTGATAATTTACCGACGCTAAATTGACCTCTGCCTTGCTGGTAATAAGTCGTAATGACGTCTCAGAAAAACCTCTTTCGGCAAAGAGTTTCTCCGCAGCATCAAGTATTCTCGTTTTTGTATCAGATCGACTTGCCATTCCATGACCTTGAATTAATTTAAAACACTCGTTTAAATTAAACATTGGTATGGGAGTTGTCAAACGAAAAATGGCCAAATAGGCCGCGTCACAATAACGAGGCTTAACAGCTCACTCACAGCCATTGCAATTAATCATGAAAACTCATCAAGCTTTGTGCAAAAAACGATGTGCTTAGGTAGAATGCGTAACACAAAAACAACAAAGGACTGCAATACATGGCTATTCTATTGAATCGTCCCACAACTCTAGCACTCACCATAGCGTTAACATTAAACCTAACTGCTTGTAATAATAAACAAAATACTTCAGAAACTAAGACTTCTATACCTGCTAGTACAAGTACACCTGATAAAGCTCAAGCCATTGCCTTTATTCAAGATGCTGAAGCGCAAATGGCGCAGTTATCCATTGAAGCGAATCGTGCCGAATGGATTTATAGCAATTTCATCACCGAAGATACCGCCGCATTATCGGCCGCAGTGGGTGAAAAAGTCAGCGCTGCGTCCGTCAAGTTCGCCACTGAAGCCGCAAAGTATGCCAATGTTGAACTTGATCCCGCTAATGCCCGCAAACTAAATATTCTACGTAGCGCATTAGTGTTACCGGCGCCACTTGACCCCGCCAAAAATGCTGAGCTGGCACAGATAAGTTCTGAGCTCAATGGGCTCTACGGTAAAGGCAAATACTGTTTCGCCGATGGCAAATGTATGACGCAACCTGAGCTGTCTTCCCTCATGGCGGAATCACGGGATCCCGCCAAATTACTTGAAGCTTGGAAAGGTTGGCGTGAAATAGCTAAACCAATGCGCCCGCTATTTCAACGTGAAGTCGAACTCGCCAACGAAGGCGCAAAAGACTTAGGTTACGCTAACCTTTCTGAGTTATGGCGCAGCCAATATGATATGAAACCTGATGAATTCTCTCAGGAATTAGACCGTTTATGGAGCCAGGTTAAACCACTTTACGAATCCTTGCATTGTTATGTGCGTGGTGAGTTGAACAAAGAATATGGTGATGCCATTGCCCCGAAGACGGGTCCAATTCCGGCACACTTACTAGGGAATATGTGGGCTCAGCAATGGGGTAATGTGTATGATCTGGTGGCGCCCGAGAATGCTGACCCTGGTTATGATGTGACCGAGCTACTCGCGCAGAAAGGCTATGACGAGCACAGAATGGTGAAACAAGCCGAAAGCTTTTTCACCTCTTTGGGCTTTGCGCCGCTGCCTGACAGTTTTTGGAGCCGCTCTTTATTCTTACAACCCAAAGATCGCGACGTAGTGTGTCATGCCTCGGCATGGGATCTGGATAACCTCGATGATATCCGCATCAAAATGTGTATCCAAAAAACCGCTGAAGACTTCACCGTCATTCACCACGAACTTGGCCATAACTTCTACCAACGCGCCTACAAGCAGCAGCCTTTCCTATTTAAAAACAGCGCCAATGATGGGTTCCATGAAGCCATTGGCGACACCATCGCGCTGTCTATCACACCAAGTTATCTCAAGCAGATAGGCTTACTCGAAGAGGTACCCGACGCTTCAAAGGATATTGGTTTATTGCTTAAGCAAGCCTTAGATAAAATCGCTTTTCTGCCTTTTGGTCTAATGATCGACCAATGGCGTTGGAAGGTATTTAGCGGTGAAATCACCCCTGCCCAATATAACCAAGCGTGGTGGGAGCTGAGGGAAAAATATCAAGGTGTTAAAGCGCCGACACCGCGAAGTGAGACCGATTTTGATCCAGGTGCAAAATACCATGTACCTGGCAATGTGCCTTACACCCGTTATTTCCTCGCCCATATTTTGCAATTCCAGTTCCACAAGGCGCTGTGTGAAACTGCAGGCGATAAAGGACCAGTGCATAGATGCAGCATTTACGGCAATCAAGCTGCAGGAGAAAAACTTAATAGAATGTTAGAGTTGGGCTCGAGTCAGCCATGGCCTATGGCTTTAAAGGAAGTAACAGGCACTGAAACCATGGACGCGAACGCTGTACTCGATTATTTTGCGCCGCTCAAAACCTGGCTTGATGAGCAGAACAAGGCTGCGAATCGTCAATGCGGCTGGTAATCAGTTTCTAGCGTCGCTGGCCTTTGGAACCATTACACTAAAAAACAGACCCCACAAAAATGCCCAACTAAGTTGGGCATTTTTTTACTTCATTTGTGAAAACAAAAACTAGGGCGTGTTGACGTTTCGAGATTAAATTTTGTTCGTTCTGGCAAGTTCGTGCTCGCGAAACGAGGAATGATGTGTAATTTACTCAAATGACGAGCGGCTCTTATGACAGAAAGTAAGAGCAAGGGCTTGCCAGACGAACCCTTCGGGCAGCATTTAGCTGCAAAAATAACCCTGAAAGGTCAACACGCCCTAGCGACACTCTGTTAAACGAAATCAGTAAAGTCAATCCGTTGAGCAAATCCTTAGCGCCAGCCCATTCCCTTACGATTGGCTTCTTTATTTTCAATCTTGAGCTGTTCAGATTTGGTCAGCATCACATACAAAGCGCCCGTACCGCCCTGCTCGGTTTTCGCCGAATGATAGGCAAGTACCATTTCAAGCTGAGATAACCAATGACATACAGCAGATTTAAGGAGTCCCGCCACAGGTTTACTATTATGACCTTTGCCGTGAATTAGCATCACACAGCGCTCACCATGTGCCAGCGCCGCTAAAAGATAATTGAGTAACGCCTCACGCGCCTGACTTAAACGATAGGCGTGCACATCTAATTCCATCTTAATGCTGTATTGCCCTAGTCTTAAGCGTTTAAAAACGCCCCCTTGAACCCCTTCTCGCTTAAAACTGACAATATCATCTGGGGCTATGATGGGGATCAAACTTAACTCCAAGGGCATACAGGCTAAATAAGCCTCCCGTTGCAGCGCATCACGACGTTGTATTTGTTCAACCGTAAGTGCCTTGGGTTGTAAATTCACCGCTTTAATATCGCCTTTTAGTGGCACAACTCCCGCCATTTCTTCAAAAAACAGTGCCGATTCATTATCCAGCATGGCAAGCTCCTCCACTCTTCACGCTCAGTGTGCACTTTTATAACAGAAACACACTTTGTAAACATTCAACTCTTTAGTTCAGCGGGCGCCTCCATTATAGTGGCGCCATGAATGCTTGATTAGAATAATGTAATGAGATTTTTGCTGCTAGCCCTGATATGCCTATTATCGCTTCCAAGTTTTGCGACGCCCACAAAAGCCAAAACCACCACCACAACGGATCAGCTGATTAATGCTAATTATCCTTTGTTAACTCAGGCGTTTAATGAACTAAATCAAGATATTACTGCCAAAATTTATGCTGAAGATGCAAGTTATCTCTCTGAAAGTCAAAGTAAGGAAATCTACTATGGCCGCGACAATATCGTTGCCATTTACCAACGCTTTTTCGATAAAATTCGTGCTAAAAAGGCCCGCATCGACATCGACTTTCGGGTTCTCAACCGCAAATTATCAGGCGATAGCGCGTTTGATACCGGTTATTATTTAGTGCGATTTTATCCCGCAGAAGAAACCGGCGAACCTGTGAGTGAATTTGCAGGCAAATTTGTGATAGGAACGCAAAAAGAGACTCAGCATAGCTGGAATGTCACTCTTGATATGAACAATCGAGCTGAGCCAAGTTTTTATTTGAATGCCAAGCCTGTACCAAATCTTCATTATGGCCGCCAGTTTCCTCCCTTGCCTGACAGTAAAAAATCCAAATAGTCATTCATTATCTTTTAATAACTTACATATATGACCATAGAAAATCACTGTCCCTGTGGCAGCCAAAAATCTTACCAAAACTGTTGTGAAGCATTGCACCTTAATGTTGATTCAGGGGCACAAGTTGCCACCAGTCCCGAGCAGTTAATGCGTTCTCGCTACTGTGCATTTGTGTTGAAAAATTTTGATTACATTATTAAAACTCACCATGTGGACTTTCTGGGTAGCTTAACCCTTGAGCAACTTAAACAAGGCCCTAATCCGAATTGGTTAGCGCTTGAGGTATTGGCGGCAAATGAAGAAACCCATCCCGATGGCACTTTGCGCGGCAATGTCACCTTCAAGGCTTGGTACAAACTTGCCGGAGAGATTGATGCTATCTATGAACGATCTGAGTTTGTATTTCAACAGGGGCGTTGGTATTACACTCAAGGGCAACAAATGCATGCCAAACGTCCAGGGCGTAATGATCCTTGTGTTTGTCATAGTGGTAAGAAATTTAAACAATGTTGCTTAACACGTTAATTGTACGTGATGACAGCATAGACTCATAAAACAAAGGCAATCAATTGATTGCCTTTGTTTTTATCATTACACCGAATGCCAACATCAGATTTAGTGCGCGATAAGATTCGGTTGTTTAGCCGTCAGTAAAAACTGTGCAAACTCGGGTTCTCGCAGGGCTGGGCTGTATAAAAATCCCTGCGCTTGATGACACAAACTCTTGGCTAAAAATGCCTCCTGTTCAGCGGTTTCAACCCCTTCGGCCGTCAAGGAAATATTGAGCGCATTGGCCATCGCAATAATGGCTGACACAATTTCCTGACTTTCGCGGCTAATGGTCAAATCAGAGATAAACGAGCGATCGATTTTTAACTTGCTGATGGGGAACTGTTTAAGGTAACGCATCGAGCTGTAACCCGTGCCGAAATCGTCGATAGCTAAGCCAACCCCCAGTTCTGCTAACTCCTGACACAATAAGGTGGCATGGCGAATATCCCCCATCAGTTCCGTCTCAGTGATTTCCAAAATTAAGGTTTTGGGCTTTAAACGATAACGGGTCAAAAGCTGCCACACTTGCTCATACAGATTACCACTAAAAAACTGCCGCGCTGACACGTTAACGTGCATGCTAAGATCGGCATTATGATGCTGCCAAATATTCAATTGCCGACACGCCGCCTCTAACACCCAACTGCCTATCGCGTTAATCATGCCTGACTGTTCGGCAATATCGATAAATGCGCCGGGATACAGCACACCTTTCTTGGGATGATGCCAGCGGATCAAGGCTTCGGCGCCGATATAGGTTTGCTGCTCAAGGTCCCTTAAGGGTTGATAATAAAGTTCAAACTGGCGACCACGAATGGCACTATGTAAATCGCGCTCAATTTGCGCGTCTTCCTTAAATGCACTCAGCAATGTACTGTTAAAGACTTGAATTGCTGTACCTTTTTTCTTCTTTGCGTATTGCACTGCGATATCGGCGCAGGTCAGTGGCGCAAATAGATTCGCCACGGAGGCAATATCAACCACGGCCAGCGCGGGCTTAGGTTCGACTTGCTCACGGCCAATTAATATCGGCATAGCTAAATGCTGATATAAGCGGGTACTGAAATAGTCGAGATCATAAACCGCATTATCGTCGGTGAGTAACACGGCAAATTCATCACTACCAACGCGGGCGATTTCAGTCGCTTTGTTAATTTCTGAAAAATGTTTTAAGCGCCGACCGACCTCAATCAACAGGCTATCGCCATTTTCATGGCCATAAGTATCATTAAAACGCTTAAAGGCGACCAAATCGACCAACAAGAGTAATCCATGGGTTGTTCGCTCGAGCACGCGATTAAAGTGACTGCGATTGTTAAGCCCTGTCAAACCACAACGCCACGCCAACCGCTCCAGCTCCGCTTTGTAGTTATGCTCATCGGAGTTTTCTTCACCCGACACTAAAGCGTAATGATTGCCTCTATCGGTGATAAATTGGCTCACGATGTATTTCAGCCAGTAACGACTGCCATCTGTACGACTAAATTGCACTTCACCCTTTGCTTGATCCCCTCTGAAAATTTTTGCTAAGGTCTGCTCAGCTAACGCATTGTGCTGCCTGAAAAAAGTTAAATCGCGTAAATTAGTGCCTATACTCTTATCCCGCGCAATCCCAGTAATATCCTCATGGGCTTGATTAACATATTCCACTTTTTCAGTGTGCAAGTTAATCAGCATACTCATCTGGCGAGATTGTTCTATGGCACAACGGAAAAGACTAAGGCGCTCTTCTTTATCGTAAGCATGTTTTGTGGCGAGGGTGAGGGCTAATTGATCGGCCATTTGGCAAGCAAGATGAATTTCACTATCGTGCCAATGATGAGTGACCTGCGCCCGTTCAATACAGAGCACGCCCTCAAGATGACCATTGATGCGAATGCCGACATCAAGACTGGATAAAATTTGGCGTGGAATAAAATAACTATCGACTAATTCGGTCAATCGCGGGTCGATAAGGGTATTGCCTGCATCAATATGGCGATAATTTTTGAGTTCATTTAAATAACGTGGCACCGTATGCAGCAGACTGGGACGATACGTGTCCTGCAACGCCATGGAGCCAAATTGAGCAACAAGAGATTGCGTGCCTTGATCGGCAGAAAAAATCCATATTGACACCAAAGAAACCGCTAAATTCTGACAGAGTAGCTCTGTCGCTAACTCTGCCGTCTTAGTGAAATCACCCTGTTGCTTTGCCGTAGAATGGACTAAAGACTCTAATAAGTGCTGATGCTGACGTCGCTTCACTCTGATCCCTACAAAACGTCGTGTTGGGTAAAACGATTCTGCTGCAACTAACACCAAAAAGAGCTGTGTTAATGGAGTCGATTTATCATTATTTTTGTTGACGCAGATTACACTATCTATATTCAAAACAGCAACATCGGCCACACTTTATTACAAATTAACCTCGACTTGTATCACAGGTTTTTTGCTATAGACCATTCTCTAACTGGAAAATCATTTTTTCGACACTGACATCAAATACCAGTTTGAGCGTCACACCCGTTTCACCCGGAGCAACGCTCGCTTGCGTGTGGCGAAAACGTGTCTGGGCACGCTCAACCATCTTTGCGGCCTCATTTTTTGCTTCGGCCCCAGTAAACTGCATTTCAAGCGCAGTATCTTGTTCATCAATCACAGCACCGATATCCACAAAGCTGCCGCAATCGGTACAAGTGTCATTTACTGTGGGGGTTTGTCCTGCAATGATACCTTTCATAGGGTTATCCTCTTTAATGAACTCATGTTAAAAACTCAACATAAGCGACTCAACATTAATATCACTAACGGCTAATTATAGGGAATTATGATGAAAGAGACTCAGGTATTGCTCACGCTTATTATCCTAAATCAATCCCCTTGATAAGATTCAGTCTAGGCCATTAAGCACTGGCTAGGCGTGGTACCAAATGACGCTGGATAGCCAGTTGATCGGCAAAGTGCATGATTTCAACTTGAGGGGACGGCAATTGTCCTCGCTGCCGCAAGCGAGTCGTTAACTCACAATTACTTAAAGCTTCGGCCATGGCAATGGGCTCATTACCTCGGATCACTAACGCTTCAGGGCGCAATGCCTGTTGCAGTTGAAATGCTCTCGCCCCTTGCTGCATAAACACAGCACTATTATCGGTAATATGATTGTCGGAGGATAAATCCGCCACTAACGTTTGTTTTGGTGGTAATTCAAACTGACGTTGTAATTTTTCGGCCGCATCGAGTTCTTTTTGCCATTGAAACTGCGCCATGTCCCTCGCATCAGCAGACAATAACGATAGCAACAGGGCAAACTCACCTCGCCTGTTGTGTTCGATTGCCGCATTTAAGCGGGTGCCAATTTGGGCTTCATTGATTAAAGGAACATCGATTTGCATAAAAAAACATCGTTAAAACAACTCGTTGTTAGTTAATCGACCAGTTGAACAAGAACTTTAGGAAAATTTTCATATTTAGACTTTACATGCCTAAGGTTTCTGACTACTATGGCGGCCGCAATTGAGGAGGGGTTCCCGAGTGGCCAAAGGGATCAGACTGTAAATCTGACGGCTCCGCCTTCGAAGGTTCGAATCCTTCTCCCTCCACCATTTGCACTAACAATTAGCGATGCTATAAAAGATACTTGTGGAGGGGTTCCCGAGTGGCCAAAGGGATCAGACTGTAAATCTGACGGCTCCGCCTTCGAAGGTTCGAATCCTTCTCCCTCCACCACTTTTATCTGACTGTGGTTCAAAGAGTGTTAGTTTGCTGTAACTTGCTTTACCCTTAAATCAGGCCAAGATTTAAGATGACGTTTAGTTGCCACTTAACCGTCAAAAGAAAATATGTGGAGGGGTTCCCGAGTGGCCAAAGGGATCAGACTGTAAATCTGACGGCTCCGCCTTCGAAGGTTCGAATCCTTCTCCCTCCACCACTTCTTTCTCATATCAAACTTTATCTCTCGTTATTGCCCAAATTTTCTTTCTAGCACACCAGCTTATTCAAACTTATTATTCATCGCTCAAATCTATATCTCTAACCTGTAGATTTTGCTGATAAAAAACGCCCCATTTGGAGCGCTAAGAAATATTTCTGCGTTGAGCTAAGTAAGAAATATTTCTGCGTTGAGCTAAGTACACATTAATCGATATTCAGATACTTATGGGTCTGAATCGATAAACGCCAGTTACGGGCAATACACACCTTCATTGCTAATTCGGTCGCCCTTGGTTTTTGGCTAATAGGCTGTAAACAGATGGTTTTGGCTGATACATCAATATCGCTAAGTAATTCATCAAGTTCATCGATATGATTTTGAGTCGCAATCGGATGTTTAATTTCATTGGCACGGTTCAAGGCCTGCGCTAACACCGGATAACCGCCTTTCATATTCACCTTGGGTGAAACAGTGACCCAAGTATCTTTATCGCATTTCACCTCAAAGGTCCCGCTAGTTTCAATTTGAGTGGCAAAGCCGGCGCGATGGAGCATGTGGGTTAATTCATGCAGATCGTACATGCAAGGCTCACCCCCAGTGATCACCACATGGCGCGCAGTGTATCCCTTCGCATGGAATGCCTCGATTAGACTCTGCGCGGTGTGATTTGCCCAACGCCCCACAGTGCCGTCAACGGTGATCACTTGCTCTGGTGAGACTTTATTCGTCTCAAGCAAGTCCCAAGTCTGTTTGGTATCACACCAAGCACAGCCTACAGGGCAGCCCTGTAAACGCACAAAAATGGCGGGTACTCCGGTAAAGACACCTTCACCTTGAATGGTTTCAAAGACTTCGTTGACTGGGTAATTCATGCTAGCGTTCCATTTTTCTGGGGCGGCAGTTATAGAGGATTTTAACGGTAGCTGCAAGTTTTTACCGCCTTGCATTTAAGCAGCCACACAGATAAATGCCTGCATAGCCGCGCCAGCAAAGAGTTTTCAAGCCCTAACACCTGAGTTACACTTACGCCCTATTTTTGTGTCACTCTAAAGTGGATCTTATGTCAGCATCAGTTTCAAAGGTCGTGGTCGTATTCAGTGGTGGGCAAGACTCAACAACTTGTCTTATTCAAGCCTTAACACAGTATGATGAAGTCCATGGGATCACCTTCGATTATGGACAGCGCCACCGTGAAGAAATTGACGTGGCGAAATCCCTCGCCCAACGCTTAAACATCACCAGCCATAAAGTGATGGATGTGAGTTTACTCAACGAATTAGCCATTTCTGCCCTCACCCGTGATGCGATCCCCGTCTCCCACGAGTTGATGGAAAATGGCCTGCCCAATACCTTTGTCCCTGGCCGTAATATTCTGTTTTTAACCCTAGCAGGCATTTACGCCTATCAATTAGGGGCCGAGGCGATTATCACGGGCGTGTGTGAAACCGATTTTTCCGGTTATCCCGACTGTCGCCACGACTTTGTCCGCGCGATGGAATCGGCACTCGTGCAAGGCATGGATAAAAAACTTAACATCATCACCCCGCTAATGTGGCTCAACAAAGCCCAAACTTGGGCGCTAGCAGATAAATATCAGCAGCTCGACTTAGTCCGCCACCATACTCTGACCTGTTATAACGGCATTGTGGGTGATGGTTGTGGTGACTGTCCTGCCTGCCACCTTCGCCAACGTGGATTGGATGATTATCTGCAAAACAAATCCGCAGTGATGGCCTCGCTCACACAAGCAATTGAAACAGGTAAGCCACAGGCGTGAAACTGTTGACGTTAAATAAATTCGGCCCCTATTGGCTGGCGTTTATCGTCAGTGTGCTCTGCGCGCTCTTGTATGTAGCGGGACTTTTTACCCCAAGCATAGATACTCTGCTTGCCTATCGTCGTAGCGACATTGGTGATGGACAGTGGTGGCGTCTAGTCACAGGTAACCTGCTACATACCAATCATTGGCATTTGCTGATGAACCTCGCTGGATTATGGGTAGTGCTATTTTTGCACCACTTCCATTATCAGCCTAGGGGATTAACCGTACTCTTTATCCTACTTTGCCTGTTTGAAGGCATTGGTCTGTATCTGGGCTATCCACAATTATTAGGCTATGTGGGGCTGAGCGGCATGTTACATGGCCTATTTGCCTATGGCGCAGTGCAGGATATTCGCCGCAAAATGCGCTCGGGTTATCTGCTACTGCTCGGGGTAATCATCAAAGTTGGCCATGAACAATTCTATGGCGCAAGTGACGATGTAACCGCAATGATCGGTGCGCGGGTCGCCACCGAAGCGCACTTAGTTGGTTTGATCTGCGGATTAGTGTGCGCGCTATTATTCTTTGTATTCCAACGCTTGATACTAACCAAAGCCAAAGCGTAAATACTTGATTCTTCTTTGATGATCTAATCTAATAAAAAGCCACAAAACACATTGTGTTAGCGGCTTTTTATTCAGTAGAACAGCTTTGTGGCAGAACTTTAGCACCACAGAGTCGAGTCTTAACGCCTTGTTTAGACTAGGGCGTGTTGACGTTTCGAGATTAGATTTTGTTCGTTCTGGCAAGCACGTGCTCGCGAAACGAGGAATGATGTGTAGTTTACTCAAATGACGAGCGGCTCTTATGACAGAAAGTAAGAGCAAGGGCTTGCCAGGCGAACCCTTCGGGCAGCATTTGGCTGGCTTTTCTGCCGCGTTATCGTCCGTTTATGTAGAATAACTACACTGCACGGACTTTGCCTTGCATAAAAGCCTGCCAAATTGCTGCAAAAATAACCCTGAAACGTCAACACGCCCTAGAAACTCATTTATGCGCTGATCAGTAATTCCCTTAAGCGTTTCACCTCATCACGCAAGGCCGCCGCCTGTTCAAACTCCAAGTTACGCGCATGCTCGTGCATTTGTTTTTCTAACTTATCGATATCATGGCTAAGCTGCGCGGCATCAGCATGGTAGCGTTTCGCTTTAGGCTCAGCAACTCTGCCAAGGGATGCTTGACCATGACCCTTTTCAGCCTCTCTGCCATCATCCACATCCATCACATCAGTAATGCGTTTCACCACCCCTTTAGGCACTATACCGTGCTCAAGGTTATAGAGACGCTGTTTCTCACGTCGGCGCTCGGTTTCACCTATCGCCTTTGCCATCGAGTTGGTGATGCGATCGGCATAGAGGATCACCTTGCCATTCACATTGCGCGCCGCACGGCCAATGGTTTGGATCAGTGAACGTTCCGAGCGTAAAAAGCCTTCCTTATCCGCATCCAAAATACAGACGAGTGAGACTTCTGGCATATCTAAGCCTTCGCGGAGCAAGTTAATCCCGACGAGCACATCAAACTTACCGAGGCGCAAATCGCGAATGATCTCTACCCGCTCTACGGTATCGATATCAGAGTGTAAGTAGCGGACTTTGACACCATGTTCATCGAGGTATTCAGTTAAATCCTCCGACATACGTTTAGTTAACGTGGTGACTAACACCCGCTCGTTTACCGCAACCCGTTTAGCGACTTCCGAGAGCAAATCGTCCACTTGAATACCGACGGGGCGCACCTCAAGCTCAGGATCGAGCAATCCTGTAGGCCGCACAACTTGTTCAACAATCTCGCCGCCACTCTTCTCCAATTCATAGGAGTTTGGCGTCGCCGACACATAAATCGTCTGCGGCATTAACTGCTCAAACTCTTCAAACTTCAGCGGCCGGTTATCCAGCGCCGAGGGCAAACGAAAGCCATATTCCACCAAGGTCGTTTTACGGGAACGGTCACCCTTATACATGGCACCAATTTGTGGCACGGTAACGTGGGATTCGTCGATCACCAATAAACCATCAGCGGGTAAGTAATCGAGTAGCGTTGGCGGCCCCTCGCCGGGGGCGCGTCCTGATAAATAACGGGAGTAGTTTTCAATGCCGGAGCAATAGCCTAGCTCCACCATCATTTCAATGTCATATTGCACACGCTCGTGGATCCGCTGCGCTTCAATCAATTTATTATTGTCGAGCAGATATTGCTTGCGCTCACGCAGCTCTTGTTTAATCAGCTCGGTGGCTTCAAGGATTTTTTCCCGCGGCGTCACATAGTGGGTCTTAGGGTACACTGTGGTGCGGGCGATACGCTTTACAATCTGCCCGGTTAACGGATCGAACTCGCTTAAGCGTTCAATCTCATCGTCAAATAACTCCACTCGAATCGCGTAGCGATCTGAATCGGCAGGGAAAATATCAATCACTTCACCGCGAACGCGGAACGTGCCGCGCTGCAACTCGATATCATTGCGGGTGTATTGCAATTCACTTAACCGTTTAAGAATATCCCGCTGCCCCATGGTATCGCCCTGGCGTAGGTGCAATAACATCTTTAAGTAAGAGTCGGGATCGCCAAGACCATAAATCGCCGACACCGAGGCAATCAGCACCACATCCTTGCGCTCTAGCAAAGCTTTGGTGGCCGAGAGCCGCATTTGTTCAATATGGGCGTTTACCGAGGCATCTTTTTCAATAAAGGTATTGGATGCGGGGACATACGCTTCTGGCTGATAGTAATCGTAATAGGAGACAAAATATTCCACCGCATTATTGGGGAAAAATTCTTTCATCTCACCATATAACTGTGCGGCGAGTGTTTTGTTTGGCGCCATAATAATGGTCGGTCGCCCAAGCTTGGCTATCACATTGGCGATGGTGAACGTCTTACCAGAGCCCGTCACCCCTAATAGGGTTTGGCAAGCTAGGCCAGATTCGAGGCCATCAACCAATTTAGCGATGGCTGTGGGCTGATCACCAGCGGGAGCAAATTGGGATTCAAGCTGAAAAACAGATTCTGACACGCTTACATATCCTTGTGGTTAGTCGAACCATTCTAATCAAGACGCCCATTAAGCTCCAGCAGTTATCTCTAAATCAAAGCATTGCTGAAAGAAACTTTGCGTAACAAGTAGTAACATTTATCAAATGTAATTAAATTACAAACAGTTCCTTTCGCATGTCACAGACGAGAAAAGTCCTGAATCCCGCATGGTTTCTCGTTTATTTCGACTTATCAACAAATTCTGTGGATAACCCTGTGAGTTGCGGCTTAAAACGAGCAGCAAAGCCTTGCGCCACGGGCAATGGACTTAAATTGCACTATTTTGGCGATGAGGAAATTAGTTATTAATTTTCAAATATTTGATAAAAGCAAGCCTTATCTTCTTTGGGATAGATTGGAGTTGCAATTTTGTAAGCAGATGAAAGTCCCCTCTTGTGTATTAATTTTGCATTTCCCCTGAATTTTAGGGCATTTTAGCGCCAGTTTGAGCGCTAAATCACCGTAGTCAAAAAGTTTCATTTTCTAGCCATCAAACGATCATCTATGCGATCGATACATTTAGCTCCCATAGTAAACATAAGGAGTGCTAAGCCAAGCGGTAAAGACTCCGCTGTGTTGCTGCTGAAGCTATCTCTAAAATTGACGAGCTCATTTCACCGCCTCTAACTCAAATTGATTTAGCCACCTATGACATTGTTTACTCTAGGATGGTGCTCACTAAACAAGGCGCACTGTCGCAAAGGATGTTCTCTTATCTGATACAGAGCCTCGACAACCAAAAAGAATATATGCATCAGCACTGGCTCATGTTTTGTGCCGGGTAGTCATTCAGGGCAAGGCTGCTATAAGTGTTTCCTGTTAATAGACTAAACAGCTCAAAGCAAACTGAAGGCATTAACGGCCATTTGCCCCTCAAAAATCAACCAATTTAAATGATGCTGAACATCGCTATCTTGCGAAAAGTTAAGTTATTTCTTCATCAAAATGCTGATTTCTACGCCAGAATGCACATTAGATAAGCACTTAACAGCATAATTACACTTTTTTTAGTAACTCGAGTTGACTCCTCCCACAGAGCGTTTTACTATGCGCTCCGTTCTCAACGAGTCATCGAGACAAGAAAAACGATTCCCCTGTAGTTCAGTCGGTAGAACGGCGGACTGTTAATCCGTATGTCACTGGTTCAAGTCCAGTCAGGGGAGCCAAATCTAAGTATCGGTAAACAATGAGAATACAGTTAGGTAACTAACGATTCCCCTGTAGTTCAGTCGGTAGAACGGCGGACTGTTAATCCGTATGTCACTGGTTCAAGTCCAGTCAGGGGAGCCACTTAGTTAACACGCTGATGCATTAAAATGATTCCCCTGTAGTTCAGTCGGTAGAACGGCGGACTGTTAATCCGTATGTCACTGGTTCAAGTCCAGTCAGGGGAGCCAATTTAATGTAATAGCCAAAGTCGATAGTAATATCGCACCCTCTACTCCCCTGTAGTTCAGTCGGTAGAACGGCGGACTGTTAATCCGTATGTCACTGGTTCAAGTCCAGTCAGGGGAGCCAATTTAATGTAATAGCCAAAGTCGATAGTAATATCGCACCCTCTACTCCCCTGTAGTTCAGTCGGTAGAACGGCGGACTGTTAATCCGTATGTCACTGGTTCAAGTCCAGTCAGGGGAGCCAATCTCTACTTTATCTGCTTAAACTACCCTTCAAATTTAGTCATCTCGCTTTTCATTGCTGTTTTGCGTTAAATACGGTTACACTGTGAGCAATTTGTTAACCAAAATTCCGAGTATCATCACGCAGATAGCGGTATTGCTTGAAATATCATGCAATATCTTATTGCATATACTCTGATATATTGAGAGCGGATTTTTATGGCGATGTCTAAATCATATCCCATTTTCTTATTGCTGGTTTTTTTAGGCTTGTTTGGTTGGGGTTATCAAAACGAGAATAACCAGTTACAGGCAGATCAACAGCAAGAACTCAATAATTTCAAACAATACATGGTTAATTTTTCCCAATGGCAAGGCAATGGTAGCGATCTTTACCAAAGCATCTCAACACTCTACCCATTGCAATTTTTCCAGTATATCGACGATACCGATGGTCAACTTAATTACACACAAGGCGAACTCAACACTCAAATTTCCCAACCACTCGCAGGATTATTTGCCTTAGATTTATCCCATACCCAAAAACTGGCAGCGGGTCGCTTACAAGTCAAATTAGCTGCCGACCAAGCCATTGAAAATGCTATTGCCAACACTCAGCAGTTAGGACTCGTACTGCTGCTAACCTATATTGTGTTGGTGGTTGTTTTTATATTGCTTATCAACAAAGTAAGAGCAGCTATCCGTTATGCCGCCGATTATATTACCCACATTCCAGAGATGAACTTTTCAGCCATAGAGTCTTCCAAACTTAATGGTGAAATGACCCCTGTCAGATTAGCGCTTGAGGAATGCCGCGCACAGTTAAAATCGCAAATGGATAGCCTCACAAATGAAAACCAAAAACTGCATAAAGTAGCCTATCAAGATCCTATTACAGGCTTCGGTAGCCGTCCTCGTTTTACGACTAAATTGGAAAGCATTAGCAATCACGCAGTTCCCCAACTAGGGTTAATGGCCATGGTCAAAGCTACGGAATTGGCCCATATCAACCAACTCCAAGGTCGCTCAGCAGGGGATGATTATTTATCGAATTTAGCCACTTGCATTCGCAAGGCCAGCTCAAAATATCCCGATGCAGAGTGCTACCGCGTATCCAGTGCCGATTTTGCGATTTTTCTACCTGATTTAGTGCTAAAGGATGGACCTAAGTTTTTAGACCAACTGAAGATTTTACTCGATGAATATCAACAGATGATTAAAACTGAATCCGCTGCCCATGTAGGACTTGTTCCTTACCAACAGGGCGCGGATCCAGTCAATTTGCTCTCACTTGCTGATACGGCAGTCAGCATCGCGCAAACCCTCGGTCCCAATAGCTATCATATTCAAGAAAAACTTAATGGTGATGAGCAATTTGGTGATGATCGTTGGAAATTAGCGATCAATGACTTAATCACTCGCCAAGCGCTGAAGTTTTTCCAACAACCCATTCAACCCTGCCGCAATGATGTTGAGGTATATCGCGAGCTACTCGCGCGCTTCTACAACAGTGAAGGAAAGTTTTTGCCTACTACCACAGTCATCGCCATGGCTGAACGTCATGGTATGAGCACTGAGTTAGATAAACTTGTGGTGATCAGTACATTAAAAATGCTTAAGGAAAATCCCACCATTAGCGGCAATTTTGGCATCAATATCAGTGCATTTTCTGCCCATCAGGAACTGTTTGTTGGCTGGTTAAGGGATATTCTTGGTAAGCATCGATATATTGCCTCTCGCTTAGTGTTTGAGATCAACGAATCCGGTATGCAAGCCAATTTAGGGGCAAGTTATAAGTTTGTCCGCGAAGTTCATAGTGTGGGTTCAAGGGTATCGATTGAACGTTTTGGCATGAGCTTTACTTCGTTCAAATTCTTCAGCGAGGTGCGCCCAGACTACATTAAGCTCGATGGAAGCTACACCGCGTCTATCGATGAAGATAGTAACAATAAGTTCTTCGTGCGCATGATGGTGGACGTTGCTAGACGTATCGGCATCCGCGTGATCGCCACCAGTGTTGAACGTCAAGAAGAAAAATTGACCCTCGAAAAACTCCTCGTCGATGGTCTACAAGGCTATTATATTTCGCAGCCACAGGGCATTACCTTAACTGATCAAATTTAAGCCAAAACGGTGTTTACCTAGCACGCAAATTTACAGTAAAGATAGTTAACCCTGCATTCTATATGTTGTTTATGCAAACGGAAAAGTCGATAATACGGCCAAGATCCGTTTAGACAAGTATTGAGATGAGTGAATATCTCCTGTTGTTGATCAGCACTGTATTGGTCAACAATTTCGTTTTAGTGAAATTCTTAGGTTTATGTCCATTTATGGGGGTCTCCAGCAAATTGGAGTCCGCTATCGGTATGTCTATGGCCACCAC
This sequence comes from Shewanella oneidensis MR-1, assembly GCF_000146165.2. Lineage (NCBI taxonomy): Bacteria > Pseudomonadati > Pseudomonadota > Gammaproteobacteria > Alteromonadales > Shewanellaceae > Shewanella > Shewanella oneidensis. The sequence continues at coordinate 2,635,764 of NC_004347.2, forward strand.
CTTCGTGTTGACTTTGGCATCCATTCTCAGTTACCTCGTGAATCAATATCTGCTATTGCCCTTTGACCTCGGTTATCTGCGCACCATGAGCTTTATTTTAGTGATTGCGGTGGTGGTGCAATTTACCGAGATGGTCGTGCAAAAAACCAGTGCAGCCCTACACCGCGCGTTGGGGATTTATCTGCCGCTGATCACCACTAACTGCGCTGTATTAGGGGTAGCACTATTAAACGTGAATGAGAAACACGATTTTATTCAATCCGCTATCTACGGATTTGGTGCCGCGGTAGGGTTTTCCTTAGTGTTAATTCTGTTTTCTGCGATGCGTGAACGTTTAGCGGCTGCCGATGTACCAGAGCCTTTTAAAGGCGGTGCCATCGCCATGATCACCGCGGGCCTGATGTCCTTGGCCTTTATGGGATTCACAGGATTGGTTAAATAAATGTCCACCATGTTAATTGCCGTTATCTTATTAACCCTATTGGCATTATTCTTTGGGGTATTACTCGGATTTGCCGCCTTAAAATTCAAGGTTGAAGGCAACCCTATCGTTGATGAGCTTGAAGCGATTTTGCCACAAACTCAATGTGGTCAATGTGGTTATCCCGGCTGTCGTCCCTACGCCGAAGCCATTGCCAATGGCGACAAAGTCAATAAGTGCCCTCCCGGCGGCACTGCCACAATGGAAAAACTCGCCAGTTTAATGGGCGTAGAACCAGAGCCTCTCAATGCTGAGGCGCAGTCTCAGGTTAAAAAAGTCGCTTATATCCGTGAAGATGAGTGTATTGGCTGCACTAAATGTATTCAGGCCTGCCCAGTCGATGCCATTATTGGCGCGGGTAAATTAATGCATACCGTGCTCACTGCCGATTGCACAGGTTGCGATCTGTGTGTTGAGCCCTGCCCCGTCGACTGTATCGATATGGTGCCAGTGACCCAAAATCTGAAAAACTGGAATTGGCGTTTAAATGCGATTCCCGTGACTCTTATCCAAGAGACCCCGCACGAAGAGAAGAGAGGATAAGCGGTGCTAACTTTATTAGATCAATTAGATAAAGGAACCCTTTGGCGCTCACCCGGTGGCATACATCCACCCGAAGTCAAATTCCTCTCCAATACTACGCCGATTAGCCAACTGCCATTAGCACGAGAATACCTCGTGCCTGTGCCACAGGTCGGTGAGAACTGCACCCTTGCAGTAAAAGTGGGCGACAAAGTATTAAAAGGTACGCCCTTAACTCAAGGTACATCCATTTGGCATTTACCCGTGCATGCGCCAACCTCCGGCGCTGTTGTCGCCATTGAGCTAAGAGCCAGTAACCACGCCTCGGCGCTACCAGTGAATACCTGTGTGATTGCCGCCGATGGTGAAGATCGTTGGTGTGAACTCACATCAGGCTCACTCGATAGTCTGAGTAATCAACAAATAATTACCAAGATCCATGCGGCAGGTATTGCCGGCATGGGCGGCGCAGCCTTTCCAAGCCATATCAAGCTTAATCCCGTTAGTGAAATCGAATTAGTGATTATCAACGGCGTAGAATGCGAGCCTTATATCAGTGCCGACGATCGACTCATGCGTGAATACAGCCAAGAGATATTGGCGGGCATTGGCATTATCCATCGCCTCTTAGCCCCCAAGCGCATTGTGATTGCTATTGAAGACAATAAGCCCGAAGCAATACAAGCCATGCAGAACGCAGTGAGTCAATCAACGCTTCCTACGGGCAGTGTTCGAGTCACAGTGATCCCAACCAAGTATCCTTCTGGCGGTGAAAAACAGCTTATTCAGATCATCACCGGTCGTGAAGTACCCTCTGGCGCCATCCCCGCTAAGCTTGGGATTGTGGTGCATAACGTCGGTACTGCTTTTGCGATTCACCAAGCTGTCACCCAAGGTAAACCACTGATTGAACGTGTAGTTACCGTTACTGGACAAAATGTCGGTAAACCTGGCAACTATTGGTTACCCATAGGCACGCCCGTTGAGCACGTGCTCGCCCATACCGAATTTAACGCCGCAGCCGATCAAAAGGTGATTATTGGCGGCCCGATGATGGGCCATGCGCTGCCAACGATCCAAGTGCCCATTTTAAAAGGCACTAACTGTATTTTGGTCCCGAGCAGTCAAGAGATTGGAACCACGCCAGAGGAAAAAGCCTGTATCCGCTGCGGCGAATGCGCCAATGCCTGCCCTGCACTCTTGCTACCACAGCAACTGTTTTGGCATGCCAAGGCTGAAGAATACGACAAAGCAGCCAGCTATAACCTCAAAGACTGTATCGAATGTGGCTGTTGTAGCTATGTATGTCCGAGTGATATACCCCTCGTGGAATACTACCGCATCGCCAAGTCAGCACTAAAACAAACCGCAGATGAAAAACAGCAAGCCGAGCGCGCAAAATTACGCTTCGAGGCACGACTTCAACGTCTTGAAGAAGAAAAACTCGCCCGTGAAGCCAAGGCGAAAGAAGCCGCTGCGCGTCGCCAAACGACCATGACCACAACGGATAAGGATGCCGTTGCACAGGCCATGGCGCGTATTGCCGCGAAGAAAGCAGCACAAACCACCGCCGATGACGCAACGGCTACGATCGCAACTGCTGAAGTTGATGCAGTCAGCACACAAGCACCTAAGGGTAAAGCGGCTGTAGCCGCTGCGATTGCCCGCGCAAAAGCTAAGAAAGCCGCTGCAACCAACGTTTCTCAAGCAGAAGATGATGCTGAATCTTCTAAGCAAACAGCGCCTACTGAACAAGCCGAGTCTTTATCGCAAAAAGATAAAGTCGCAGCGGCGATTGCGCGGGCCAAAGCCAAAAAAGCGGCGATGAATGCAGACTCAGATGCTAACGAGGGTACAGATACTGCTGAGATAAACTCAGATAAGCCTGTTATTCCATCCGCAGCTAACACTGAGATGGATGACAAAAAAGCCAAAGTGGCCGCTGCGGTTGCACGCGCTAAAGCTAAAAAGGCCGCTGCGCAACAAACCGAATCGAATGACGCTGCTGAAGTTCAGTCAAGTGATGTCGCAGAGTCAGCTCAGCCAAGCAATGCGACACTTAAGCCTGAACTTAACTCAGAACCTAATTCAGCACCTAATTCAACACTTAGTCCTGAAGATGAGAAAAAAGCCAAAGTGGCTGCAGCCGTTGCCCGTGCGAAAGCCAAAAAAGCTGCCGCGCAACAGGTCGAATTGAATGAGGATATCCCGGCTCAACCAATCGTTGGGGCCGAGCCAGTATCAGCTCAACCAAGTAATGCGCCACTTAGCCCTGAACTAAGCGCGCAACTCAGTCCAGAAGATGAGAAAAAGGCCAAAGTGGCCGCCGCTGTTGCCCGCGCGAAAGCAAAAAAAGCAGCAAGGGAAGCTGATGCGATCAGTGACTCAAATGAATAGCGCAGTTGACTTAAAAATCTGTAGCTTAAAAATCAGTGACTCAAGATTAGATAAAAGGGATCACAATGGCGTTTAAAATAGCATCATCACCCCATGTAACCCGTAATTTGCAGACATCAACAGTGATGCAGCGGGTGATTTTATGCTTGCTCCCAGGACTTGTGGTGCAATGCGCCTTTTTTGGCTGGGGCACGCTTATCCAAGTATTACTGGCGATTATCGTGGCCTTAAGCTGTGAAGCGGCGGTGATGAAACTGCGTAAGCGCAGCATCAAAGCGAGCCTTGGTGATAATAGCGCCATGCTCACGGCCATCTTAATTGGGGTTGCCATTCCTCCGCTCGCGCCTTGGTGGATGATCGTCATGGGCACCGCCTTTGCGATTGTTATCGTCAAGCATCTCTATGGCGGTTTAGGGCATAACCTGTTTAACCCGGCCATGGCCGCCTATGTGTTGTTACTGGTGTCGTTTCCGCTGCAGATGACAACTTGGATTGCGCCAAGTACCGTCGCACTCAATACCCCGAGTATTGTTGATAGTCTGCAACTTATCTTCAATGTCGGCGCCCACGTAGGCATGGAGCAATTTCGCCTAGGCATTGATGGCATCAGTATGGCAACACCGCTGGATACCTTAAAGACCGATCTTTCTTTAGGGCTAACAACGACCGAGAGTATGGCTAAAAGCATCTTTGATGGCAGCACAGGTGTTGGTTGGTTTTGGGTCAATTTAGCCTATTTAGCGGGCGGTATAGTGCTACTGAAGTTAAAAGCGATCCGCTGGCATATTAGTACGGGGGTATTAGCGGGATTATTTGTGGCATCTAGCGTCGGCTTTTTATTATCGCCCGATACCCATGCCAGCCCGCTGTTTCATTTATTCTCTGGTGCCACCATGCTTGCCGCCTTCTTTATTGCGACCGATCCCGTCACGGCCGCCACCAGTCCACGTGGCCGTATCATTTTCGGTGCGTTAATTGGTGTCTTGGTGTATATCATTCGCACCCAAGGTGGCTACCCCGATGCGTTTGCCTTTGCTGTGCTACTCGCAAACCTGTGTGCACCATTTATTGACTATTATGTGCGTCCGCGCACCTATGGCCACTCAGCGGGCTAGGCCTGTGAAATAGCGAATCAAGCGAGCTTGAACAAAGACTCTTGAGGAAAAAATTTGAATAACCCAATGATTAAAAATGGTCTGTTACTCGCCCTGTTTGCCCTGCTCTGCACTGGCTTAGTCGCAGTGGTCAATCAACAGACCTTCGATAAAATAAAGCTGCAACAGCAGAAAGAACTGATGGGCATCTTACATCAACTGATCCCCGAGGAAATCCATGACAATGAGCTGACCGCTCAATGTACATTGCTGCAGAACAAAGAGGCGCTAGGCACAGAAGATGCCATGCCTGCTTATATTGCCACCGCAGCCGGTAAACCCGTTGCAATCGCTATGGAAGCCATCGCCCCTGATGGCTATAACGGTAATATCAAACTGATTGTGGGCATCAATACCCAAGGTGAAGTGTTAGGCGTGCGCACCCTTGCCCACCAAGAAACCCCTGGGCTTGGAGATAAAATCGAATTACGTAAATCCGATTGGGTCACCAAGTTTGTCGGAAAAGTACTTAAATCCGAAGATGATAAGCAATGGCAGGTGCAAAAAGACGGCGGCGATTTCGATCAATTTACCGGTGCCACGATTACGCCTCGCGCCTATGTGAAAGCCGTAAAACGCGCGGTATGGTACTTTACTCAGCATCAAGCAGAAATTTTCAGCCAACCACTTAATTGTGAGGCCAAACATGACTAATTATCGCGAAATTGCTTGGCAAGGGCTGTGGAAAAATAACCCTGGTCTAGTACAGCGCCTCGGGCTTTGCCCATTGCTAGCGGTCACAACAACCCTCACCAATGCCCTTGGCCTTGGTATCGCCACTATGCTGGTACTGATAGGCTCTAACGTCTTAATATCGTTAGTACGCGACTATGTGCCCAAGGAAATCCGTATCCCCGTGTTTGTGATGATCATTGCAGCGCTGGTGACGGCGGTGCAACTTCTGGTGAATGCTTATGCCTATGGGCTTTATATGTCGTTGGGGATCTTCCTACCGCTGATTGTGACCAACTGCATTATCATTGGCCGCGCAGAAGCATTTGCTTCCCGTAATAATGCCTTTAGCTCCGCCTTCGATGGTTTGATGATGGGATTAGGGTTTACCTTGGTATTGGTCTTACTTGGCGCCACGCGAGAAATCCTTGGTCAAGGCACACTGTTTGATGGCGCAGATCAACTGCTTGGCCCTTGGGCAAAAGCCTTAACATTTCAGGTATGGCAAGTTGATACGTCCTTCCTGCTAGCCATGTTGCCGCCCGGCGCCTTTATCGTCATGGGTTTACTTATCGCTCTTAAAAACGTTATCGATAAAAAGCTTAGAGAGCGTCAGCCTGAAACGGCGGTTCAACCAAGCGTCGCACGGGCACGGATCACTAAAGTGAGTTAAGCCTTCTCACTCATTGAGATAACAGAATAGGCGGAGGGTTTAGCGTTAAACCCTCTGACTTACAAGGATCACCATGAATCAACAAAAACGCATCCAAATCCTCACCCGCCTACGTGAAAACAATCCTAAACCACAGACCGAGCTGAATTTCTCCAGCCCTTTTGAATTACTGGTGGCGGTAACGTTATCGGCGCAGGCAACCGATGTGAGTGTGAATAAGGCGACCGATAAATTGTTTCCGGTGGCCAATACTGCCCACAGTATTTATGCCTTAGGTGTCGAAGGATTAAAGGAATATATCAAGACGATTGGCCTGTATAACAACAAGGCCGTCAATGTGATTAAGGCCTGCGAGATCTTGATTGAAAAATACAATGGTGAAGTGCCAGAAGACAGAGAAGCCCTCGAGTCCCTTCCTGGTGTTGGCCGTAAAACTGCCAATGTGGTGCTCAATACCGCCTTTGGTTGGCCAACTATCGCTGTCGATACCCATATCTTTCGCCTCGCTAATCGCACTAAATTTGCCCCAGGTAAAAATGTGGTCGAAGTCGAGGAGCGTATGTTAAAGGTCGTTCCCGCCGAATTTAAAGTGGATGTACACCACTGGTTTATTCTGCATGGCCGCTACACCTGCCTTGCACGCAAACCCCGCTGCGGCAGCTGTATTATTGAAGATTTGTGTGAATATAAAAGCACTTTAAAGAGAAGGTTTACCCCGAAGAATAAATTCACGGATAAGGTGTTAAAAGCTAAAGGGCTTACAGGCTAGACACTCCTAAGCTAAAAGCCCTTTACTATTCACACATTGGTTTTCGGACTACTAGATTTTTCCAGTAATAGCTCAAGCAATTCCTCATATTTTGGCCCTTGGCCAAACTGCGGCAAAGCCACCGCAAACACCACCAGCGCGAAAGCGATATAAATGGCATACGGGTGACTCCAAAGATCAGCAAGCAACGCCAGCGTGCCTAAGAGAAGCAAAATAATCACGCCAATCCGCACTCGCTGCACCCACTTCACCTTATGTTTCGCTGCCGCAATCAATACCAGCTCCGCGTCAGTAAATTCCATGCCCATTCCTTTTTATACTTCTAACCAAAATATTGAGGATGCCAACTCTATCAGTGAAAAACAACTCTGCAGCAAAATCGGTACTGTGAGCCTCGATAAAGGCGCGGACATGGCGTACTCCCACGCCATAAAACCGGCCATCGGTATGCCTAACAAACCAATTCAAAGAAAAATCAGCAGAATTTAAAACAGTCTAACGTACTGTTACGTATGAAAATTTATTCATTATGAAGTCGATAGCTTACAGGCAATAATTCTTTAGTCAAAACAGAAGATCCAGTACACTAATCCTCTTTGCTTTAGAGAGTCTTTGCGAGTATGCCCTATTCACAGCCCTTAGCCGATGTGCCTCAGCCACATACGCATATGCACCGTCAATTGGCTAAGCCGCAACCTAGGATTTCCCTCAAAGCACTTGCCGAGCAACTCAAGCTTGAGCAAGCCACCATCATTGGCAATGCGTCAGGGGAATGGCAACCTGCCGCTAAAGGTCTCACCTTTATTTTTAATGGTACGCAATGTCCGCAGCATTTCACGCCCCATGGTCATGTAGTTACGATTGCCAATGGCGGTTTTGCCGAATCGCAATATGCTTTTGAAGTTCAAGGTCATCCCCAAAGTTTGCAACTGGCCAAGGCATTGACCCAAGTCGCCACCGATCTCACTGCAACTCTCGGTTGCTGGCCATCATCGGGCTTAACGGCGATCGTTCTTATGATGACCTTGGCACAACAACTACAAGTTCAGCGCATGTCGCTACTGCCCAGCTTACGGCGGAGTGTTGAACTGCCCGAGACGGTTCATCTCCCCTGCATGGTTCATAACTGGTTAGGAGAAAGAAGAATCGCTAAAGCCCTGCTCTGTGAGCGCTTAGACTGGGCTGAATTTACGCTGACCCCTTGGGAGCAAACAACTGAGGCAACACACCAAGTAAACTTCGTCAATGAAAGTGAAGATCCCTTTAGTAAACTGGATATATTGAGACAATATCGCCTAGTTGAGAGTGTGAATGAGGATACTAAGCAAGGAATACGGCAACATTTAGCCGAATTAGCCTGCATTCCCAGTGCGATTTGGTTGCAGTGTGCAGATAAAGCCAAGCTCATCGCATGTGAGTCGCTGTTTTTTAATCACCAGCCCGAAACACAGCTAAGCCATTGGTATTTAATGGATTACCAAGCCTCACAATGGCTGGATGCCATTCGCCACCAGCTCGCCTATTGCCAGCAACAACTCGCAGATTAACACTGAACGCTTATCCCGCTTTCCCTAACGCGATGCCTAGCGGCTCAAAATAGGCAATCAGTGCCTTGAAAATGCGTTGCCTATGCGGCTCGTCGGGATACGCGCCTTCCTTGGCTAAGGATGAATATCGCGTGCCAGACACCAGATAGGGATTTTGGATACCTTGATAGGATTCGATACACGCTTCAAAGGCCCGAGCCATCATTTCGGTAGGTTTAGCAAAATACTGCGAGCCATAACGTTTATCTAATGCTATTGCGCGGCGGACATAATCGCTCGGCGCTAGATTGTCCTCAGAGAGTAATGTCACTCGAAAAATTTCGACTAAACGCTGATTTAACGGATGATCAATGAGCGGCAGATCAGCAAGCCATAAATCGCTGGCGCACGTAAACCGCCCCGTTACCCGTTGAAACGCCTTAGGCGCCACATAATGGTCAAACGCATGCCAAAACTCATGGGCCAAGGCGCCAGCGCCGGCATTTTTTGCCAATGCCAACTCTCTTGCTGCAGGCGCATAATGAGCCTGCACGCCCTTTTGTCCGCCATGACCAAAAGCAAGGCTTAAGCTTTGCCTTAGCCCTAAGGTTAAGGGCGGTAAATGCAGGATAAAGGCAAGGTCTGCCAGCGAATCAAACACTAAATTAGCGGCAATTAAGGATTCTTCCCGCGTAACCCAACGCCCTACGCGCACATGACTAAAGCCAAAGGTTTGTTTCACATCGAGAAAGGTCATTTGCTCACCAAAGCGATAATCAGGGCCATGGCGGGTATATTGCTGATGAATTAACACTATCCGTTAAAATCGTAGGTTAAGTAATGCATAAAGGTCATTCTATGTGAAAGCTGATTACATTTATAGCATTACCCTAATGCGGAAGTCCGGGCTAGTATATTTATTCTAGATTTTGCATAAATAAAAGTATAACCCCGGAGATTTTGCTAACACTTATGCAAAATTTTGAATGACAATTCAAAAGCCCCATAAATTCAGTGAGTTTACTCAGTAAATAGGCAAATCTTTGCTTTAGACGCAAACTAAGCTAACCAATAGCGAAAATAACCAGGTAATTGGCCCGTCCATCGCTTAAATGAACGCCTAAAATTGCTGGCATCACTAAAGGATAACGAGGAGGCAATACTGTGGGCGTCTTGCTCGGGTTCTGCTAAAAAATACAGCGCCCTGATTAAACGACTTTCATCAGCAAGTTGCCCATAATTTAATCCCATCTCGCCAAGACGGCGTTTTAGTGTGGCAGGGCTAATCTCCAGGATCTGCGCCATTTCGGGCAACGACAGTGTTCTTCGCATCAATTTTAGGCGAATGCCCGCTGCTAATCCGAGACGAAACTCCTGCGCGAATAATGCTTGGCGAGCCGCCTTTGCCATATTGAGTTGCGGCCTTAATGGCAATTGCAGAGGTTGAATATCCAGAGCTGGAGAGGCTGCCTCACCATGAATGCAAGATTGAGACGCAGATGGCAGCTGAGCATCCTCAGCACAGTGAGTATCGACATTCTCGGGTTGGGAATAAAGTAGACTTTGGTTGGCAAATAGCGAAGGCTGGCGCAATAAATTTTTCGCCATGGAGATCCTGCACAGCGGCGCATCAAAGCGTAAATCCATACCAAAATATTTATAGTAATGGGCCAAATTATCCGGTGCTGGGTATGGAAAACAGATACTGCCGCGCCACGCTTGCCCAAGTAATTGCTTAAAACACGCCATAAATGACGACAGACTTAACTCAATAAAAAACTGCTTGTGCCTGTGCATACCTAAATCGAGGCTTAACAAAAAATGCCACTCATGCTCCCCCTGCCAACGCCAGGTTTGCAACCAAGGCTGGGTGAGCCAATGATACTTATGCCAAAAATAAATCAGCTCCTTAACATCCCGCGCACAAAACATCCCCGACGTTAGCACACCACTTTGTGACGGAAACCACAGCTGGCCGAGCAAAAAACTCAAATCGCCATTTGGCCATTGCGCTAATGCGTTATCCAGCAGACGAGCTAACTGCTTGGGGCTGATAAGGTGATCGGGTTTACGAATATCCGTTATAAAAATGCCCGTCCCCCTGAGTAACTTATCGCAATCAAGATCTCGTTGTTTAAAGAGCCCCACAAGGCTTGCCACCAGCAATTGGCTATCGATACATTTATCCTGCCAAGTGGCCAGCGCACGCATTAGTTAAGCTCGCTTGCTGCTGATTTATCCAGCGTATTAAAGGGGGATGGAGCGATAGCCTCTGATACACGAAGCTCTTTTTGCTGTGACATTTTTTGATTCAATACTTGCAGTAGTGCTATCGCCTCTTCTTTGGCTGTACATGTACTATTTTGCAGAGGAAGCATTTTGGGTGACGGCAGTGTCCACACCACTGTCGCGCTACAATCAAAAGCCTTAATTCCATGCTGCAACTGCTCTGCCATCACACTAACAAATGAAGGAATCGCCCCACGAAGCAGGATAACAAAACGATCTCCAGCGTAGCGGCAGACTAAATCTTGATTGCGTAAGGTTGAACTTAACCAGAGTGCCAACTGAGACAACAGCTTATCCCCCTCTTCAACGCCTTGATTTTTGTTATATCGATGAAAATAATCGACATCAAGCATTAATAATCCAACTGATTGATTTTGTGATAATTGTTTGACTAAGTGATGTTCAAAAGCCTTGGCATCATTGAGTAAGGTCAGACTATCTGTCAATTGATGCTCCCGATGAAATTGCTCTCGCGTTTGTAGCTGGCGATTAACCACGGTTTGCTCATCTCGCCATAACCATAAACCGCCCGTAAGCACCAGTAACCCTACTGGCGTCGGCATTTTTTCAAACCAGTTATAAATAGGGAGGGTTTTGACAATAAAAATCTCATCCAGTAAATCCAAATAACAACCTAAACAATAGCTTGATAAACCCGCAATTAATAAGTTGGTCACTCGCCCTGAAGGGCGAACAGACACTATCACCATCAACCAGCACATCCCGAGCACAAATAAAGCGCCTTCGGTAGCGACATCAAGCCAATCCACCTCTGCAATCATTTTGGCCGCAGTGCTCTGCCACAGATACAGCGGCACAATGAAGAGAATAAACAGGCTTAAGCCATAGACACTGGCTAAACGTAATGATTTTGCAGTAGTGCCCAAAATACACACCTTGTTATGTTAAGTCCTAAAGGAGCTCATGCAGTGAAAATACTGTGGGTTGCAAGTTAGCGAGCTTTTATGACAACACAGTGACATTGCCCCGCTAATCAATTGAATTTAAATAAGCAGTAAAGCTAGGGCTTGTTGACGTTTCAGGGTTATTTTTGCAGCTATTTGGCTCACCGTTTATGCAAGGCAAAGTCCGTGTAGTGTAGTTATTCAACATAAACGGACGATAACGCAGCAGAAACGTCAGCCAAATGCTGCAAGAAGGGTTCGTCTGGCAAGCCCTTGCAACAGACTTAAACCGCTCACACTGCGGTAAATTAGCTCAAGCATTTTTTTAAGATCATGATGAACACACTGATGTACAGAATAACGCCCCCATTTGCCCTTAGTTTGGCGGTTTGTTGGTGGTGCAATACATCAATCATCAGATAACAACTTTCATCGACATACATGGCTAAAAATCATTTAACCATTTATAAATCAATTGTTTTAAGCAAAAAACCGCCTTACGCCCACATTCACATTATCAGATCTTATGTATGGTTATTGACGATTGATTTGCGGCATTTTTTGCAGTCATTTTGGCTCAACACCGCGCAAAAAATGCCATATTGCACGGCCTAAATCACCTCGAAAGCAGCAACCCCAAAATCCCGTCACAAATCTGACATTAAGCTCCCCTAACTTGGCGGCCATTAACGGATGGCAACCATGCTTGCCCAAACATCGCTAAAGACTCTGTCTTAAAACTAGAGGAACAAAAACATGCAATCTGCTACATCCTCCTTAAAAGCAGCAGCGTCTGCACCACATAAAGAACGTTTAATCGCAAAAGCATCCAAATCCATTTCGGCACGCCTTTCGGCGATAAGCTTAGCAATGATGCTCGCAGGTTTTAGTACTAACGCCCTCGCCGTGGGCAAACTTGAAGGGCAAATTCGTGATAACAGCAGCCAGCAACCCCTTGCGGGCGCGACTGTGACCTTAAAAGAACTAAACCTGAGTCAACAGGCTGGCCGCGATGGCCGCTTCTTTTTTGTGGGAGTGAAAGATGGCGATTACACCTTAGTCGTCAATTACCTCGGAGCAATGACGACTGAACATAAGATCAGCATTCGTGACAAACAAACCACACTGCAAGATATCAGTTTAAACAGCCAAGATGATGTGGAGCATATCCGCGTTGTGGGGCAACAGGGCGCGCTCAGTAAATCGATGAACCGCCAACGCGGTGCAGATAATGTGCTCAGTGTGGTAAGCGCTGATGTGTTGGGGAATTTCCCCGACAGTAATATCAGTGAGTCGCTGCAACGGGTGCCAGGCTTATCAATTGAACGGGATCAGGGCGAAGGTCGTTTTGTGCGTGTGCGCGGTATGGCGCCAGACTATAACTCAGTATCGATGAACGGTACACGCTTACCCTCCCCCGAAAGTGATAGACGCGCGGTCGCCCTTGATGTGGTGCCATCGGATCTACTGCAATCGGTAGAAGTGAGTAAAACCTTAACCCCAGATATGGATGCTGATGCCCTAGGCGGCGCCATTGAGGTAAAAAGCCTGTCGGCCTTCGATCGCGATGATACCTATCTCAATCTCAACACTGAGGCGAGCCAAGATACCTTAACCGACAATATCAACCCCAAATTAGCGGCCAGTTACAGCGATATCATTGCTGAAAATCTGGGTATTGCCATCGCGACCAGTTGGTATAACCGCGACTTTGGCTCTGATAACGTCGAAACCGGTGGCGATTGGGCGTTTGCAGAGGATTCCGGCTTTGATGACGCAGCACTTGCATCTGTTGATGCCCGTGATTATGAAATCAATCGTGAGCGTTTAGGTGTCGGAGTGAACTTTGATTATCGTCCAAGCGATGATACCGACTTGTATCTACGCACACTTTATAGCGAATTTGATGACACAGAAACCCGCAATAGCGCTAAAACCAAGTGGAAGTCAGCGCAGCAGGCAGATGCATTAAGCCAAGGTAAAACCACCCGCTCGCTCAAATCGCGTACTGAGAATCAAAATATTACTTCCTTTGTGCTCGGCGGCCAAACCCGCTTTGACCGCTGGACCTTTGACTATCAAGCGAGTCACAGCAGCGCCAGCGCCGAAAAACCGCGGGATATTGCGGGCGCCGATTTTGTGGCCAAGATTGATAACACCGGCTTTAGCAATACACAGACGCCACAAATCATCGCCCCTGAAGACTATTACCAAAACGCAAATTTTGAACTCGATGAGATTGAAATTGCCGCCTCCAAGGCCGAAGACACCATCAACGCAGTGAATGTCGATCTTACCCGTCAACTCACCCTAGGCGACTACAGCGCCGAAGTGAAAACTGGGGTGAAAGTGAGTCGCCGCGATAAAAGTAATCGGGAAGATATTTGGATATACAGTGACTTAGGCGATCAAGGTGTGAGCGATGATGCCCTGCTGCTAAGCCAATATGCGGGCAATGAACTCGACTATAGCTTAGGCCGCTTCGGTACAGGTATTGATTCAACCCCAGTGTGGGAGCTCGTCAATAGCCTCGATGCGGATGATAATCGCGATGAAGTCGAGTCCACCATTAACGATTTTGACATTACTGAAGATATTAATGCCGCCTACCTAATGGGACATATGGATATCGGAAAGCTGCGGATACTCACAGGACTGCGTGTCGAGCAAAATCAATGGGACTCTACCGGCTCTGGCTATGATGGCGCCAAAGACGAATTTATCGATATCAATCATTCTAGCGATGAAGATCATTGGCTACCCGCGCTGCACCTAACCTATCGTTATACCGACAATACCGTGCTGCGCGCCGCGTGGACAAACACCTTAGTGCGCCCGACGTTCGGCCAATTAGCGCCGGGGTATTTGCTCGAAGAAGATGATGGCGATATTGATTTAACCTTTGGTAATCCACAGCTTAAGTCGCTTGAATCAATGAATGTTGACTTAAGCCTTGAGCACTATTTCGGCAATATAGGATTAATTTCGGCGGGTCTTTTCTATAAAGATATCGAAAACTTTATTTATCAAGCGGATTTAGCCGGCCTCGGTGACTATGTGGATGCCCACAGCGCCGTGACTTTTGTTAATGGTGACAGCGCCGACATCTACGGGCTAGAACTCAGTTATGTGCAGGAGTTTCACTTTTTACCCGAGCCATTTAATGCCTTGGTGCTCAACTCTAACCTTACCTACACCGATTCCAGTGCCAACATCAGTTGGATTGAGGACGGCCAGTTACTGAGTCGCGATATCCCGATGCCGAGCCAATCGGATCTAACCGCGAACCTCTCACTGGGATACGAAAATAGCTACGCCAGTGTCTGGTTATCGGCGGCCTATAAATCTGAATATTTACAGGAAGTCACCGAGCTAAGTGATGAGCGCCTTGATCTCTACCAAGACAATCATCTGCAATGGGATTTTGTCGCAAAAGCCCATTTGACCAGCAATGTGACCTTATATTTCAAAGGGGTAAACCTAACCGATGAGCCCTATTATAGCTACACCGGCAACAGCGCCTATAACGCCCAATATGAAGCCTATGGACGCACTTTCCAATTAGGCCTGCAGTATACCAACTACTAATACTCTATTGATAAAAGAAGAAAACAATGACGAAACCTTTAATTTATTTCCGTGAACATTACGGCTCGATTATTCAAAAAATCACCTTAACGCTGTTCGGTGTCATGGGCATTCACGCCAGCAGCTTAGCGCAAACGCCCTACTCGATCGCAGCTCATAAGGGCAGCCAAGCACAACCATTAGTCTTCGCCGCCAATGGTAGTTCGACACCCACAGCACCACAAAACCCAAATACGCCAGCTTGGCTCTGGGTCAGTGAAAAGCAAGGGCTGATGTTGCAAACGCTACCAACAGCCGACAATACGCCAATGCCTGCGGCCGCAACCTTAGTTAAAGGCGAGTTTGAGCTGTTAGCCTTTAGCGATCCCTACGCCTTAACACTCGATCGCCGCGCCGATCGCATTAGGCCGATAATGCTCAAGCAGATAGAAGGCAATGTCGCGACCAACGTGTTGCCGCTGCTGCCAATGGCTTCGTTTGAAATCAATTGGATCTGTATTCAACCAAGGCCGCAGGATGGCAATATCTACGTCTGGTTTGGTAGTGAAGATGGCTATAGTGAACAGTGGTTATTAGGCGATGCGGGTCACTTTGTACCTAAAAAAATGCGCCGCCAAGCGATTCCCGTCAACAGCACTAGCTGCGCTATTGATGGCGATACCTTATTCGTCAGCGAAGGCGAAGCCGGTGTTTGGCAATTTGACGCAAGCCCTTTTGCCGACAACAGTGCTAAGTTGATTTTGGCCTCGCCTGATAATGATATCGCGGGCATGCAGGTCATTAATGGCAAGTTACTGTTAAGCAATAAAAAAGGTGAAATAACGTTAGATAAACAAGCGATTGCAAACTACGACTTAGGGAAGGTACAAGGGTTCAGTGGTTATCTAAACGGAACTAGCACCAACAGGGCAATCCAACTTGCCCTCTATGATGATAAAACCGATCAGTATTTATTAACCCAAGCTGCCTTGCCTGCAGCCCTGACTAAAGCAGGTAGCAAGCCCAGCGATAACATCATCGAAATCCCTGCGTGGGTTGAAAGCGCGTCCTCGGACAGACCCGGCGATACCATGGATGACCCCGCGATTTGGGTGCATCCCACACAGCCTGAACACAGTCTTGTACTCGGCACCAACAAACGCTGGGGGCTGTTGAGCTTTAATATGCGCGGCGAGCAAGTGCAAGCACTGCCATCAGGACGCATTAATAATGTCGATTTACGTCAACAGGTTATGCTCGGTGGTAAAAAGCGCGATATCGCTGTTGCCACCTTAAGGGACAACGACAGTCTTGCCTTTTATGAAATCAATCCACAGGGCAAGATTGTTGAATATCCCAACCAAGCCACTGACTTGGTGGATATTTATGGCATGTGTTTGTATCAAGATGCCGACAATCTCTATGTGTTTGCCAATGAAAAATCCGGCCGCATTGCCCAGTACCGTGTCGACTGGCAAGCCAATGGCCCGAGTATCAAGCTCCTTCGTAATATTCATACCCCCAGCCAAGTCGAAGGTTGTGTGGCCGATGAAACGCAACATGCATTGTTTATCGGTGAAGAGGATAAAGGCATTTGGCGCTTTAATGCCAAACCTAATGCCGATACTCAAGGCGAGCTTATCATCAAAGCTGAAGGAGATTTAGTGGCCGATGTTGAAGGTATAGCACTCTACTTAGGCGCTCAAATCCAAGGCCAAAAACAGGATCTGCTGGTGGTCTCAAGCCAAGGCAATAATAGTTATATTTTGTATCAGGCCAAACCGCCCTATGCCCAAGTAGGACGTTTTAGGATCGGGATGAATTTAAACGGTGTTGAAAATGGCCACGAAACCAGTATCGACGCCAGCAGCGAGACCGATGGCCTTGCGGTGACCCACTTAAGTGTTGGCAAAGGAGCATGGCAACAAGGAATGTTAGTGGTGCAAGATGGCCACAACCATTTACCCGATAATAACCAATCCTTTAAATGGTTACCTTGGAGTAGCATTGTTGAGAAAATCTCGCTGAAATAGCGATGATGTCTGCTCTGCAGTAAATCATCATGGAGCTGCTAAACCGAGTCCTTTGGGCTCGGTTTAGGGTTATATCATTTCAACAGGAACTCAACATTGATTGATGTGCTTTGCATTGAAACACCCTAAACACTCTGAAACTCGTATCTTTAGGTAGCTTGGGTATATTCTTGAGGATGCTGGTTTGTAACTCGCATCTTTTGCGTGAAATCGCTATACTGCGCGGCCAAATTATCCTGGCCAAGACTTTGCTGACATCAGCATGATTGTTGCAGCGGCATTTGTCAGCAACACAGCCGGTTTAAGCCTTTTATTAAGACGTAACTCCTAGGACATACCCTTGATCTCTACCGCAAATATCACCATGCAATTCGGCCCCGAGCCATTATTTGAAAATATCTCGGCAAAATTTGGCAACGGCAACCGTTATGGTTTGATTGGCGCTAACGGCTGCGGCAAATCCACCTTTATGAAAATCTTAAGTGGTGCCCTCGCCCCGACATCGGGCAACGTGTCCATCACGCCGGGATTAAAGGTCGGTACCCTAAGCCAAGATCAATTCGCCTTTGAGCAATACACGGTTATCGATGCGGTGATTATGGGTGATACCCAGCTGTGGAAAATTAAACAAGAACGTGACGCCATCTACGCAAAACCAGATATGAGCGAAGAAGATGGTATGCGCGTGGGCGATCTTGAAAGCGAATTTGCCGAAATGGATGGTTACAGCGCCGAGAGCCGCGCTGGTGAGATCCTGATCGAAGCGGGTATCGAAGAGTCTTTCCACTACGGTCCAATGTCTCAGGTCGCTCCCGGCTGGAAACTGCGGGTGTTATTAGCCCAAGCGCTGTTTGCTAACCCTGATATCTTGCTGCTCGACGAACCGACCAACAACTTGGATATTCATACCATTAGTTGGCTTGAAACTGAGCTGAATAAACGCAAGTGCACCATGATCATCATCTCCCACGATAGGCATTTCCTTAATGCCGTCTGCACCCATATGGCGGATATCGATTACGGCGAGCTGCGCATTTACCCCGGCAACTACGACTACTTTTTAGCCCAATCGGCGTTATTGCGTGAACAACTCTTAGCCGGCAACGCTAAAAAGAGCGCCGAGATAGAAGAGTTACAGGACTTCGTTAACCGCTTTGGTGCCAACGCTTCTAAAGCAAAACAAGCCAGTTCGCGTGCCAAACGCATGGACAAAATTAAACTGGATGAAGTGAAATCCTCCAGCCGAATTACCCCGTCGATTCGCTTTGCCCCAGGCAAGAAAATGCATCGCCAAGCCCTAGTGCTGGAAAATCTTGGCCATGGTTTTGATGGCGAACGCTTATTCGAAGGCGGTGACTTAATTCTCGAAGCAGGTGCAAAACTGGCAATTATCGGCGAGAACGGAGTGGGTAAAACCACCCTACTACGCTGTTTAGTCAATGAGTTAATCCACAATGAAGGCACAATTAAGTGGTCTGAAAATGCCGCTATCGGCTATTGTCCTCAGGACAGCACCAGCGATTTCGATAATGACTTGACTATTATTGAATGGATGGACCAATGGCGCCAACCCAAACACAACGATTTGATGGTACGCGCCATGTTAGGTCGTTTGCTGTTTACCGAAGATGATGCCAATAAAAAGGCTAAAAACTGCTCAGGCGGAGAGAAAAACCGTTTAATTTTCGGTAAGTTAATGATGCAAGACATCAACGTCATCATTATGGACGAACCGACTAACCATATGGATATGGAAGCAATCGAAGCACTCAATAATGCCCTCAAAGATTTTGAAGGCACGCTGATTTTTGTCAGCCATGACCGCGAATTTGTCTCCTCTTTAGCCACCCGTATTATCGATATTAAGGATAAAAAGCTGGTGAATTTCCAAGGGACGTTCGATGAATATTTGGCCAGTTTGGCCAGCGTACAAATAATCTAGACTCACGCTCATAACACCACTCTCGCTGCGACCATGATTATCTCGACAAGTTAGCTTTAGGTCAGTTAACTTGTCGTGTCGGTAGCAGCGCAGGCTGTATTTTCCTGCAACTTACCTACAGTTAGATCTCTTAGCTATTACATTCCAAAGTGATAGGGATAATTGTAGCGACTATTGACTTGCAATTGTTGGCTCTATCATTCACCACATTGTCAGGCCGCGGGGTTTTAAAGCTAGCCTGATCACTAAAGACAATAACAGAGTAGATACCGTCAACGACGCCTAAACAGTGAGCTACGGCTAAAAAATGTTTATAGTTTTGCTTTAAAACGCGTTCGCTTGGCAAATATCTGCTGCGTCCAAAATGCTTGTTTCTCAGCACCAAATATCCAACCTGAATAATTTTTTACTTCAATCACAAAAATCCCGAAATGGGTTAATAGTACCAAATCAACCTCCGTTAAAGACGGCGTATTTTGATGCTCAGTCTCGATTGGCAAAATGAGGTTTCGATAAAGTCGATACTCTTCACCCTTTAACCCTTTTTTAAGTAAATTAGCGACCCGCTTTTCACCTAGCAGACCCAATCTATTGGTACGGTATTCGTTAAATAAGGAACGAAAGAGTAGCGAAAATACCTAATGCAATGAATAATAAAGGAATAATCATCATAGTCTTCAGCGAGTCAAATATTGACTGTATCGGTAATATGACCACGATGATAGTCCACATTTACCACGAATTGGCATTAGCTAATAAGTAGATATAAAAGCCTTACCCAGCAATATTTGGGAGAAAAACGCGTTAGATTCCCACCTCTAATTTTTGAGTTTCGGATTAAAATTTCTATGGGTTTAACGTTTGGTTAAGGGGCGGGCTTTAGCCCGTCCCAGTGAGCGAAGCGAACGATTTGAACCATTTGTTAGGCTTATTCATAAGGTAGGTCATCTGGATCAACCCCCACATAATCTGGTTCTGGCAAAACTGGCAGACGATATGCAAGTAAGAATTTACGCCCCTCTAAAAAAGCTTTTACCACTCTGTGCATACCGTCCATCACTCGCCCGTCAGGGCAGAGAATTATTGGATAGGAAAGGTCAGTAGCTTCAATTAGACGGATGTGATCTGCAATGGATTTGCAGGTTGGCTTCTCACCTTCCAAGCTATACCAGTAGGGCTCATCTAATTCACGTATGTCATTTAGTAAATGCTCAGTAACCTCTAGTCCTTTTGTGAGGCAAATTAGACTATCAACATCCCAGGCCTGAAGCCCTTTGTTGCTGTTTCTGAGGTGGTACTGTTTTCTCATAATGCCTAACGTCTTAGTATTTATGCGCTGCGCTGTTTGCAGGGCATAAATCGCTTGTTGGACTTGGCCGCTGCCACATCCATGTCAATTGGTATAAATGATGCTATAGGAATTTGTTTTTTTGCGGTAGCGGTTTTTTATACAGTTTGGAGGGTAATCACTTGATATCGTTTTTGCTTTCTCATTCTTTTACACTCACTTCTGACTGATTGTTGACCTTGGTTGACAGCATTTTGGCCCCAGATTCAGGCTGACACTCATACCCTATCCCCTCATCGGCTTAACCCCATAAGGCTGGCTGCTTTTCGCTGTCGGTTACGCTACGTCTTGAGGGCGTGGTTATCCTGACATACGTACTGGCTGACCTTGGCTGTTTATCATCACTACCGACTGCGGTCTTATCAACCCAATAAACTGCAAATGACCTAACTAGCATTGCGGACATGACCACAAACAGTCCTTCTTAACCAAAGGACTCGCCAATACCACCTGCGGCTTACGTAGTTGCCGCAGGATGAGCGCCAGCTTTTTGCGGCGGCAAGCATTGGCAAGAAAACCAAAATGTCTCACTCGCATCAGCCCTTTGGGCAACACATGCAGTAAATAACGGCGGATAAACTCATCACAGCTTAGCCACATTTGCTTATGCTGCTGACCGTCACGATAGTCTTTGTAGTTAAAACGGACATGGTCTGCGGTCACTTCTGCAATTCTTGATTCATGCAACATGCCTTTACGGGTATAACGCCCAAGGTATTCCACCACGGTTTCGGCGCGGCTTAGACACGCTTTGCTGTAAACACACCACGGCTTTGCCATTAAGGTTTCAGCCGCTGGAATAGCCAGCTCATGTTGTCGCAGTGCCCGTAATAGCTTAGCCCGATACACGGTGGACAAGGCTTTAACCGGAAACAGATAATCCGTTTTCACGCCATGCCAATCTCCCGCTGACGTCACCACCCCACCAGGGATTAAGCAATGCAAGTGGATATGTTGACTCAAGGTCTGCCCCCACGTGTGCAGCACCATAGTGCAACCCAATTGACCCTGAAGGTGTTTCCGTTTCATGCCAAACTGCGCCAGCGTCTGCCACACCGATTCAAACAACGCGCTATAGAGCGGCTTGGCAGCATAGTGCGCCAAGATGTTCAACTCGTGGGGTAAGGTAAAAACCAAATGGAAATAGCGGCAAGGCAAGACTTGCGCCTGCTGCGTAGCAATCCACGCTTGCGTCTGCCTTCCCTGACAACGAGGGCAATGCCGGTCACCACAGGAGCAACACACCTGCTGCTCATACTGGCAAGTATCACAACGCCAGTGCTGCATCCCTAAGGTTTGCGTGCGACACTGTTGAATATGCTGGCAGACCAAAGCTTGCTGCTCGGTCAGTTTATGCTGCTGTTGATAGTGGGCTAAGTGCTGCTGAAGGATATCGCTTAAATGGTAGGAGGTTGCCATGCATTTCCCCCAAGACTTGCTAGCAAGTCACAGCCTTGATGACCTAATTCCGGCGACCAATGCAAGTAGCGTTCAGTAGACTTGATACTGTGATGCCCAAGCTGAGCCTGTAATTGATGAAGTGGCATACCCGCTTGTAATTGATGGGTTGCATAAGCATGCCTTAGGCTGTGTGGACTGCATGGCTTAGTGATACTCGCTAAGCGGGCCGCCTTCGCTAACGCTTTACGAAAGGTCGACTCATGCAGCGGATAAACCACATCATGATAGGTCGAGGCAAACAACCATTCGACGGGATGATACGCTTGCCAATACTGACGCAACAGGATGAGTAAAGTCGGTGAGAGTATCACCCAGCGGTCGCAGGCACCCTTGCCTTGACACACTTTGAGTAACTGCCGCTGCCCATCGATATCAGCAACCTTAATATGGGTTAACTCACTGACACGCAAACCACAACCATAACACAGCGCCAACATAGCGCGTTGTTTCAGGTTTTGACAGTGGTACAGCAGTGCCGCGATATCTTGGCAACTAAGCAATTGCGGCAGTTTGTGCGGACGTTTCGGTAAACTTAGCTGAATCGTAAAGTCACGTTTTAGGACATGTTCATAGAAAAAATGAATGCCATTAAGCTGTAACTTTAAAGTAGCTCTGGAATGATGCCGCTCAAGATTTAAGTAACGGAAATAAGCCGTAAGCTGCTCATCCGTAATGTTATCGAGCGGTTGGTTTGCATAGTGCTGAAGTTGGGTGATGGCATACAAATAAGCGTTACGCGTTCGGGCCGAGTAACCACGTAAACTAATCTCATCATGGAATTGTTGCAGAAGTGATGACATGGTAGACCTCCTAGGTAAGGGATTATCCCTAGGAGTAAGTGTGGAGCAGCGGTTCGCTTTAGGCTCCGCGCAGCGGCTTAGTTCAACATTTTATTCGTGCGCATGCGCGTTTACCTCATTAGACCAGTGAAAACGCGCACAGTTAACTATCTGTATGCAAAGAACTTATCAGCTTTTTATCAAATACACCATCCCGGAAAACGCGCATGCGCGTTTTTCAAACCTATTAACTAAAAGTAAGTCACTATAGTTAATTGATTTTATGGAATTTTATTTATTGCGGTTAGAGTTAGTGCGCACTGTTATTGCCTTAAAATCATACTAAAACACCTAAATTTAATACGACTGTATACCCATATATTGTTTGCCGATTTATGGTAGGACCAAACATTGGTAAAAACATAAGAATTTTTATGGTAACAGGAGTGGGAATTTTCGATTGAGCTAACGAGCCAAAACACGGAATGAGCCAATATCTTTTTAGCTGAACGAACAGCGAGAGGGCTAGTTAGGATTGGCATTGTTGCAACAGTGACCGTTGGTGGCATGACCGCTCTTCACATCTGCTCCATAGGGATATGGGAAATGCCAGTATGATGTCGGGAACATCATTGGCCATGTGATCGCAACATTCGGATATCCATATACAGCAGATGCCGCCGTCGAGCCTATAGGGATACTTATTGTTAAATAAAGAGGCAGGTGTCACTGGGGAAACAATAACAATTCATCCTACTCACCTGATGACAAACTCACCTTCCCTATCTCACTAAATAACCCCAACTTAACTATTCTCGGCAGATGGTTAAACGGCGAAGCGCAAATATACCCAGTAGCGAAAGGATTAATAGGGATAAACTGCCACCGCCGCTATAGCCTTGTTTATGTTCGATGGTTGCAATATGTTCTTCTTTCACACGGGTTTTAAAGCGGGCTAATTCGGCGTCTAAGTTAGTGATCATATCGTTTACCGCTAGCTCAAAGCCTTCGGCAGACTTTTCACGCAGTACACCCGTTACTCTTACTGCGGTAGAACTGTCGATAAGTTGGTTGATACCGGGCGCCCTGAACAGCATCTTTTGGCTACGCATATCAAATACCGCTGTATCGACAAAGGTTTGGATTGCGTTTTCATTACCGGGCACCATATACATGCCGACTATGGTCCAATAAAGTAATGAAGCCTTATTCTCGCTGCTTTGTAACAGTTGATCGTAAGACACCAGTGCCATCACATCGACATCATGTAAGCGGGCAACCTGCTGCAAGGTGCTAAAACCTTTGCCATTTTTAAGATAAGTACTGGGGATTAATTCGATACGGTCAATAAAGTCATATTTAACAAAGGATTGTTTAACCTTATCGAGCAAAGTGATTTGCGAGCTGCTATCGAGGGCTTCATATTGCCAATGAGTTGAAGGTAAAAAGGCGATGCCGACCGTGATGGGAAGACGCAAAACCGGAATACTGGGCTGCTGCGCCTCACGTTGTTTATCGTCGGGATAGAGATATTCGACTAGGCTGCTGGAAACCACGTTTTTTTCGGTGGTGTTACCGTTAAAAAACGCACTGCAACCGCCAAGCAACATGCTGATAGATGTCAGCGCGCCTAAAAGAATCATTAACTTTGTTTTCATCTGTTTCCCTACCGTATCCTTACTGCGCACAGCCCATTCAGCCGGTGCTTGATGACGCTACCTTAGCGAGTCATTGCTGTAAAAACAAGCCGTTAACCTCACATTACGGCCTTTAAAATAGCTTTTGTTTGGTTTTATTGGGAATAAAACGGAGCCTAGAAATAACAAAGCCGCATCGGAATGCGGCTTTAATAAGGTTGCAAATTAAAACACTTAAGCGTATTTACGCACTTTTTTAAGCGCGATTTGCTGCTTGAGTGTAGAAAGATGCTCGATAAACACTTTACCGTGTAAATGGTCGATTTCGTGTTGTAAAACAATGGCTAAAAAGTCATCGGTTTCAATTTCAATCGCTTTACCCTGTCTGTCTAAAGCAGTGACTTTGACCTTTTCAAAACGAGTGACTTTTGCGCGGTAACCCGGGATTGAAAGACAGCCTTCTTCACCCACGTATTCGCCTGATTTTTCAACAATTTCAGGATTAACCAGCACTAGAGGTTGATCGCGCGTTTCGGACAAATCGATCACAATCACCGCATCTGTACTGCCCACTTGGGTCGAAGCTAGACCAATACCATCGTCAGTGTGGTACATGGTTTCGATTAAGTCGTCGATAAATCCCTGAATCGCTTCTATATCTTTTACGGGTTGTGCTTTGCGCTTTAGACGCTCATCGGGAATTGTCAGAATATCGAGTACAGCCATGCCTGTTTTATCTCTTAGTGAGTCAAAAAATTTGGCGCTATTATGAACTATTCCTGTGTTTTCTCAATATTCAAAACTAAATAGTTTAATAAAAATCATTACAATCGGTTTTTTAGATTTAAAATCCCGCTATTTAAACAATCCACACTTTCACTAGCACAACATTTAACGTTACACTGCCTGACTCTTTTTAAGATTGATTGAGCATTGACATGCGGTTTGCAAAGGATAAATCCCCACTTTATCGTTATTTAGAGCAGGATTTGGTCATTTCGCCAGAGGATGCTCTGGATATGCCGCACACACAAGGCGCGGCATTATCGCCGATGGCGAAGATATGGCATATTGTCGCGATGATCCCACTCGGTAAAGTCAGCAGCTACGGTAAGGTTGCCGATTTTGCAGGTTTACCGGGTCGTGCCAGATATGTGTCTAAAGCGCTAAAATCAGCACCTGAACATTTGTCACTTCCCTGGCATAGGGTACTCAATAGTCAAGGGAAAATTTCCTTCGATAAGCATTCAGCCTCCTTTCAGGAACAGATGGAATTATTGCGCCTTGAGGGCGTAACAGTGAACTGTGGCAAGGTAGACTTGTCTGAATGTGAGTGGCAACCGGATATGGCAACCTTAGTGATGTCAATCCCTTTCTAGTTTAATATATTGATCTATAGACTGTTTACACTCAATACGACCTCAGCTATAAACACTTAAGGTTGATTGCTCAGCCTATAGGATAAGTGGTAAAAGCCGCTTTCTGTTTGCGATATAAAGGAGCATGACTTGCGCACAATTCCAACGTTATTAGTGAGTTTAACGGCGCTCACCCACAGCATATTTGCGATGGCGGCGCCAACGCCTTTAACGCCTCAAACTGCTGAATATCAAGTCAATTATGGTGATATTGAGCTAGGTAAAGCTAAGTATCACTTGCCCGCCGCCGAGGATGGTATCTATAAATATCGTTTCGATAGCGATCTTAGCCTGTTATTACTGACCGACGTGCGCCATGTACTGAGTGAATTTAGCCAAGAAGGTAATCAGTTGTTGCCGATGCGCTATTTGCATGACCGTCAAGGTGTCGGCCCGACTTTTACCGAGCAAACCGCCTTTGCTAAGGCACAGGGCTTTATCCATACCCGTTATAAAGATGAAAAAGGCAAATACCCCTTCGAGGGCGATATCTTCGATCCTTTGATGGTGCAATTACAGTTTCGACTCGATATCAGCACGGGTAAAGAAGTGCTTGATTATAAGATGATTAAATCAAATGAACTCGATGAATATAAGTTCCGTGTGATTGGTAAAGAACGAATGACTATCGAAAGCGGCAGTTACGACACAGTCAAAATCGAGGTGGTGCGGGACAATAATAAACGCCAAACCTTCTTTTGGATGGCGCCAGATCTGGCTTACTTACCCGTTCGTTTGACTCACTTTGAAAAGGGCAGCAAACAGCTTGATATCAAGCTGCTTAGTTATCATTTTGACAATGTGCCTGTTGAAGTTGCACCAGCAACTCTTGAAAGCGAAATACCCACTGAGCCAAAAGTACCAAAACTCTTAGGTACTGGAGCGAATTAACCTAACCCAGAATGCTGAACAGCCTCATCCTTCGTCACGATGAGTAATGAATTACGCTTACAAATTCAGCGTAATTTCAAAAGTAAGGCCAAACTGAAGCAACTCAGTTTGGCCTTTTGCAATCTTATTGAATCAACAGCTACAAATCGATAACTAGCTCGCCAAGGCGGAATAACTTCCAATTACCGGGTTGCATGACATGCCAGTTTTCATTTTCAGTCAGTGGCCGAGTGGCAATCACGGTTACAACGTCGTGCGGTGTGGTTTCTTTATCAAAATCAATAACCACATCGGTATCAATTAATTTTGCCTTACCAAAAGGTGCTCTGCGGGTGATATAGCAAAGATTATTACTGCAGTAGCTCATCAGATATTCGCCATCGCTTAGGATCATATTAAACACCCCAAGGGCGCGGATCTCTTCGGCAAGCGTTGCGACAAATTTAAATACTGCTTGCATATCGTCGGGGCGGCGATCGCCAAACTTGGCCGCGATCTGCTCTAAAATCCAGCAGAATGCCAGTTCGCTGTCGGTATCGCCAACGCTCTGATAGCGCGAAACTTGAAACTTAGCCAGATAATCACTCAATTGGCCATTGTGGGCATAGGTCCAATAGCGCCCCCATAACTCGCGAGTAAAAGGATGGGTATTTTCAAGCGAAACACAGCCGCGATTGGCCTGACGAATATGGCTTATCACCACCTCGCTTTTAATCGGATAAGATTTGATCAATTTAGCAATATGCGACTCGCTACTCGGGCAAGCATCCTTAAAGGTTCGACTGCCTTTGCCTTCGTAAAAGGTAATACCCCATCCGTCGACATGGGGACCCGTGACGCCACCACGCTGTGCTAACCCTGTAAAACTAAACACTATATCGGTTGGCACATTGGCGCTCATCGCCAGCAACTCACACATATTTCTCGCCTATGTTTATCCAAATATCCACGGTTTGGCATTGTAACTATTTGATGAAATTTGTGGAATGACTAAAGGTGACAAAAAATTTAAACAATTGTTTGAAAAATACTTGTATTAAAACGGCCTTAGGTTTAACTTTCTATGCGACACAGGTCTGACCACAAACTATAATTGTGATCGCAATCAACAAAACTCGTTATGACCTGTGATTGGCACTCGGTCATGATTAAGGAGAAATACAGTGACTACCCTACTTTGGCTCATCGCCATGATATTAGTGCTAGGAGCCCTAGCTTACCTTCGGGTATCTTTGCTCACTGCCACTATTGCACCCGCTGTTGTGATGACAGCCGGATGGACACTCGATGTTGTCGGCCCTATCTCTTGGATTATCTTCCTTGTGATCGCGCTGCCGCTCAATATTAGTGCTTTTAGACAAAATGTAATCAGTCGCCCTCTGATGAAGGTATACCGTGGCATCATGCCCGAAATGTCTTCTACCGAAAAAGAAGCGATTGAAGCAGGTACTACTTGGTGGGAAGCGGATCTGTTTGCGGGGAACCCAAACTGGAAAAAACTGCACAACTACCCAGTCGCTCGCTTAAGTGCCGATGAACAAGCCTTCTTAGATGGTCCCGTTGAAGAAGTGTGCCGCATGGTGAATCAACACCAAGTGTCACACCAACTGGCTGATTTGCCTGCTGAAGTTTGGCAATATTTGAAAGATCATGGCTTCTTCGCGATGATCATTAAGAAAAAGTACGGCGGTTTAGAGTATTCTGCCTACGCCCAGTCCCGCGTGCTGCAAAAGCTGGCGGGTTTAAGCAGTGAATTAGCCTCGACTGTTGGCGTTCCTAACTCTTTAGGCCCTGGTGAGCTGCTGCAACACTATGGTACACCAGAGCAACAAAATTATTATTTACCCCGTTTAGCCAAAGGTTTAGAAGTTCCCTGTTTCGCCCTCACCAGTCCTGAGGCCGGTAGCGATGCGGGTTCTATCCCTGACTTTGGTATCGTGTGTAAAGGCCAATGGGAAGGTGAAGAAGTTCTGGGGATGAAATTAACGTGGAACAAGCGTTACATCACCCTCGCCCCTGTTGCGACTGTATTGGGTCTGGCGTTTAAATTGCGCGACCCTGATCATTTATTAGGTGATAAAGAAGAGCTGGGGATTACCTGTGCGCTGATCCCAACGGATGTAGAAGGTGTTGAAACCGGTCGTCGCCACTTCCCGCTGAACTGTATGTTCCAAAACGGTCCAACCCGCGGTAAAGACGTATTCGTACCTTTAAGCTTTATCATCGGCGGCCCGAAAATGGCAGGCCAAGGCTGGCGCATGCTGGTTGAATGTTTGTCTGTAGGTCGTGGTATTACTCTGCCATCAAACTCTGCCGGTGGCGTGAAAACCGCAGCTTTGGCAACGGGTGCTTATGCGCGTATTCGTCGTCAATTCAAACTACCAATTGGTAAGTTAGAAGGGATTGAAGAGCCAATGGCACGCATCGGTGGTAACGCCTACCTAATGGATGCAGTGACCTCATTAACCACCACGGGTATCGACTTAGGAGAAAAACCTTCTGTCATCTCCGCTATCGTGAAATATCACCTGACCGATCGTATGCAGAAATGCGTTATCGACGCCATGGATATTCATGGTGGTAAAGGTGTGTGCTTAGGCCCTAACAACTACTTAGGTCGTGGCTACCAAGCGGCGCCAATTGCGATTACCGTTGAAGGCGCAAACATTCTGACTCGCTCGATGATTATCTATGGTCAAGGCGCTATCCGTTGTCATCCTTATGTGTTGCCCGAAATGGAGTCAGCATTTGATACGCAGTCTGGCCAAGGCTTAGCAAACTTCGATGCGGCCATCTTCGGCCACATTGGTTTTGCGACCAGTAACTTTGTGCGTAGCTTCTGGTTAGGTCTGACATCAAGCCGTTTCTCTAACGCGCCTTACTCAGATAAAACCAAGCGTTATTATCAACATATGAACCGTTTCAGTGCTAACCTTGCCTTGCTGTCAGACTTAGCGATGGCAACTTTAGGCGGTAACTTAAAACGTAAAGAGCGTATTTCAGCCCGTTTAGGCGATCTATTAAGCCAGTTATACCTCGCCTCTGCGACCTTAAAACGCTATCAAGATGAAGGCCGTCAAACCGACGATCTACCACTGGTACAATGGGCTGTTGAAGATGCTCTGTATAAGTTACAAGCTTCGTTAGACGATTTACTGGATAACTTCCCAATGGGTCTGGGCGGCGTATTACGCACCATCATGTTCCCTTTCGGCCGTCCACTAAAACGTCCAAGCGATGTGTTAGATCACAAAGTCGCCAAGATTATGCAAACGCCCTGTGAAAGTCGTGATCGTTTAGGTAAAGGTCAGTTCTGGACTAACTCTGAGCACAATGCTGTGGGTATCCAAGAGCAAACGCTGAAGGATATTCTGGCCGCCGAACCTTTATTCGACAAGGTCTGTAAGGCTAGTGGCAAACGTTTACCTTTCATGTGGTTAGATAAAGTCGCTGCTGAAGGTAAAGCCTTAGGCGTATTGAGCGACAGCGAAGTACAACTGTTGGAAAGAGCCGAAATCGGCCGCATGAAGTCTATCAATGTGGACGACTTCGACCCTGCAGAACTGCGCCCTGAAGTCGTTTCTACCACTTCACAGGAACGCGCCGCTTAATAGCGAAGCTGTACTAGCTAAGCCCATCCAAATAATAAAAGAGGCACTACCTATGTAGTGCCTCTTTTTATCTACGAGTCCCATCTTTAAGAACTTATCCTTAGCTATTCTTTGCCCTGCTCCACTATTCCTACTCCACTATCCCTTCGCTAGCGTTTCATCCGACCTGTCGATAGCGTCTTGTGGTTCATGCTCTGATTGCGATTGTTTCGCCTTCATTTGCGCTTGTTGATCGAGCCTTTGGCGTTCAACCTCTGCTTTCTCCTCCGCTTTGGCTTTCGCAAGCGTTGCTTCTTCTGCCGCCTTGGTCTGTGCAGCAATCGCCTCTTGCTCGGCAATCATCTGTTGAATCTTTGCTTCTTCAAGCGCTTCAACTGGCAATAAACTGATTAACTCGATGCCATTAGGGAATTGGGTTTCATTGCCCGAAACGATGACAACTTTACCTTCTTTAGTCAGATACACTAAAGGCAACGCGGTTTCACCATAACGCTTACGGAAATGCTCAAAGGTGAAGTTTTCAGTTAAGTTAGTGACTTTAAGCTGCGCGCCTTTTGCCATTTGGCTAGCAATTTTGGCATAGGAAACTGCGTCACCAAATAAACATAACCGCTGTTTATAAGACTCTGACAGTTGATGGCGCGCACTGCCCTGCTCAGCATTGTTAAGGCCAAACACCTTCTTCGAGCCTAATACGTCTTGAAAATAAAAGGTCACTAACGGATTTAATTGTTTGTAGGGGGACATGATGAGCACGCGGCCAATACCGGTTAAATCCATATAGGTTTCAGCATGTTCCGAGGCCGGATTACCAAAATAGACAGGTATGTTATCCATCCGAGCGAGGCGAATGTTGTCCCAGTTACTATCGGCCAGCAGCACTTTCACATCCTTCGCCCTTAAGATTTTTGCCAACTCACGGGAAAACTTAGAGGCGCCGAAAATTAACAAACCTTGGGCCGCCCCAGATGTGACGCCAAGGTGTTTCGCCCAGCGACCCGCGGTTAAACTTTGGATCACCACTGTGCCGATGATAATTAAAAACACCAACGGCACAATCGCATCAGCGCCCTGTACATTACTCGCTTCTAACTTTATGGCAAATAACGAGGACACGGCCGCAGCCACAATGCCCCGCGGGGCAATCCAACATAGGAACCATTTATCCGCCTTTGATAGTGACGTCCCGATACCTGACGCCCAAATACTGAGCGGCCGTGCGATCAGCATGGTCACAGCGAGTACACCTACGCCGCCCCAACCTAAATCCATCATGGCATTGGAGTCGAGTCTTGCCGCCAGTAGGATAAATAATGCGGAAATCAACAGTACTGTGAGAGTTTCTTTAAACTCAAGGATTTCAGCAATATCAACCCCGCGCATATTCGCCAGCCAAATCCCCATCACAGTGACCGTGAGTAATCCCGATTCTTCCTGTAGCAGGTTTGAGCCGACGAAGATCCCCAGCATAAGGGTTAATACTGCGGTATTACGTAAATAATGGGGGAGCAAATTATGCCTGATCACTTGGCCAACCAAATAACCCGCTGCCGCCCCCAAGCCTAATCCCATCGTTAACATCGACCCTAACGCGTACAACACGTGGCTAGTTTGATTACCTGAGACAGTTATATATTCAAAAACTAATACCGCCAACAGTGCGCCAATAGGGTCAATCACTATGCCTTCCCAGCGTAAAATACTCGCCAGTTGTGACTTAGGTCGAATGCTCCGCAGCATAGGCACAATCACAGTCGGGCCAGTCACTACCACCAATGCCCCGAATAACAGCGCGACTTCCCAACTAAAATCCAACAGATAATAAGTAGCAGTACTGATACATCCCCATGTGATCAGCATGCCGATACTCACTAAGTGAGTCACCATTCGCCCATGATCTTTTATTTCTTTAAAATTGAGCGTTAATGCTCCCTCAAATAAAATAACTGCAACACCTAGTGAAATAATGGGAAATAGCAAGTCCCCAAATATGGCATCAGGATTTAATATTCCAAATACAGGGCCTAACAGCAAACCACAGACTAATAGCGGTAGAATTGCCGGCAATCTCAACTTCCAACCAAGCCATTGACAAAACAACGATAGCACGCCGATCAGTGCTAGCATCCCAGTGATTTTTTCGACCATAAAACATCCTTTAGTTGGGAAAGATAAGCAATAGGAAATTAAACCTTACACGCTTTTTTCATGCAGAAAAATGAGCTATCGGTGATAACAATAGCAGTAAAAAAATGAACTGCTGTTACACAAATCACCTTAAGCCATCGACAATTTCATTTTGCAACACAAATCCAAGAGCAAAAATAGTAATATTTTGATTAAAATTATGGATATAAAGACACTTTGAAGTGAAAAACTGTCCAATCCAACTAGCAATTGTCGAATTAATAGTGGCACTCAATAGTGTTGGTGAATGAGGAGATATTGTCACTCCCCAAACTCGTTGAATTAGAGATGGGCTAATTTTTGCCTTATTTGCTCATCAGGCAATTTATTCAAAATTTCCTCAGGGATACTACCGCGATATTTAGTGGCGTAGTTAGCCAAGCACAGTAATAGAGCAAGGTTATGATCCGTATAACTGACCTCAGGCTCAACACTGGATAAAATAATATCGCATAAGAATTCGCTATATCCCCACAATGTCAAAAGATAGGCCGATATCGCGACAATGAGTTTTCTTGTAGGCCAATCAGCAAATTGAGCCGCAAACAAATCTTGCCAAATGCGTGATGACACGATCAATTCCCCGATGACCGACATCAATGCTGCAATAAATAACTCTTCTTGCTTACTCTTTTGTAAACTCAGCGTGTTAGCTATTTTTTGAGCGTTGAGAGCTAGCTGATAAGCATATTCGTTAATTCTAAGTTGTGCGGACTTATCGATAATAGAGGTAGCCGACTGCTCAATGGCGATAGAACTAATAATCGCGCTGATTAAGTCTACCCCTAAGCGTATGATCGCTTCTTCAATTGAAAGGGTTGCTCGGCTAAAGCCCAGAAAAGCAGAGTTTGCCAGTTGTAGTAGTTTAGCGGTAATTAAGGGCTCATGAGCAATAAGATCAACAATATCTGTAGGTTCTGACTGTTCATCCTGCAGCACCTTACGGACACGTTGCACAATATCGGGCAACGGCAAAAGCAAAGCACTTGCACCTAACATCGCTCTCACTTCATGAGTGAATGGCAATTTATGAATTCGTTCAATACAGGTTAAAAGTTGCACTATATCCTGCTCGTTGAATGGTTTACTTAACACAAAATGGGCTGCTTTACCCGCCTTGCATACTACCTCCTCCGTGGTGTCACCCGTAAGCAGCGCCCTGATTGCTAAAGGAAAATGCTTTGACGCCTCAATAAGCACACTATCGCCATTGATGTCAGGCATTAAATAATCACAGACAATAAGATCTATGTTTACGTTGTGAGGAATGGATTTGGCCCAGTTTAAACCATCTTCCTCAGTCCAAAACTGCCATTCAGGTCGGAGTCTTTTAGCAAGCCGCAGGAGTGCTCTGAGCATAAAACTGTCATCATCAACAAAGAGTACATTAAACATAAATCGCCCCTAACCCATTGTTGCTGAAAGACTTTCAAAAGAAGTCAATAGCGCTAAATACTCCTCTTCAGATTGCGGTTTTGAGATGCAGTATCCTTGAACGACATCACAACCTAAGACTTTGACAATATTGAGTTGATCCAATGTTTCAATACCCTCGACAACCACTTTCATATTCAGATCATGTGCCAACCTAACCACATTCGCGACTAAACTTTCTGTATTCAAGTTACTCTCAATATCGAGCACGAGTGAACGGTCAATTTTTAGCACATTGATAGGCAGTTTATTCAGATAACTCAAAGAAGAGTAACCTGTGCCAAAATCATCTATCGCAATGCTGATGCCTAATTCTGCAAATGTTTTAAGGGTAATAGCACAATCATCAAGATTATTTAGCAAAAATGTTTCTGTTAACTCAAATTCCAAATCGGTTGGCTCAACACCCGTAAGCTGAATATGGTGTTTTATCCAGTGGATAAAATCGGGCTCCATTAGTTGTCTGCCAGAGATGTTAATGGCCATTTTGCCAAAATGGATGCCTTGACTACGCCATTTCGCGGCGGTGATAAAAGCCGTTTTAAGCACCCAATAGCCAATGTCGACCATTTGACCATGTTGCTCAGCTAAAGGGATAAATAACGCCGGTGAAACCATGCCAAATTCAGGATGCTGCCAACGTATCAAGGCTTCGCACCCAGACAAAGTATATTTGGCAAAATCAAATTTTGGCTGAAAATTGAGGAACAATTGACGTTGTTGCACCGCATGAAATAACGCCTGATTTAAAGAGATTTGGTGTTTTTTCCGTTCAATCGCTTGCTGATCATAACGCATGAACATTCGCACTGGGTCTTCAGCCATCATCAAATTACCCAGTAATAAATTATTCAACACCGTACGAGGCTCATCACCATCTTCGGGAATAAGGCAATAGCTGACCGCATAATCCAGCTTAGATGACATCAGGTTGGCTTTGCCTGTCACAGGATCAATGATTGATGCCGCCTTCTGTAAAGCATCTATTTCTGATGCAACATCCGGCAGACAAAGTACAAATTGTTCATTTGCTAGTAACGCAAGCTCCCCTCGCGCGCCCATGGAGTTGAGTAGCTGCAATGCGATGTCTTCAATGGTTCGCTGTGCTTCCGAATAGCCAATCATTCGACTCCAAAGTTCAAAACTTCTGATCTTGATGACAACAAGCACTGCAGAACAGTTGGAGTCGAGATATTGTTCAATAACAGAGATAAGTTGTTGATAATTTAATAGAGATGGAAGTTCAACTGCAGTGTTTAGCAACTCTCCATCGGTCACGGGATTTAAACACAAAACGAGGCCATACGGGCCAGCTAAACGACAACTCACTTCTAATTCAGTATGATTTATTAGCCTTATCGACATACTTTGGCCAACAGCCAATGCCTGCTCCTGCAGCCTTTGCCTGTCCGTTTCAACCAAAAACTCATCTAATGAACGACCTTCGATCATTGATGAACCTAACAGTTTTCTGGCCGTGATATTGGCTTGCACAATGTGATTAGGATGGGATATTTCGATTAAGGCATCGGGACTTGCCAGCAGCATTTTTTGAGATTGGTGTTGAAACAAGTGCTTAGCGTAGTGGGTAAATGCATTGGCGATTTCACCAAGTAGTTCATCATCCTCCCAAGGTTTTTGTAAAAAGCGATATGCGCTTCCCGCATTGAGCAATGATTTAACCGACTCAAAATCAGAATAACCACTGATCACCAGCGACACTATATCAGGATATAACCGTTTGATTTTAGAAAGTAGCTGACCACCGTCCATATAGGGCATTCTAAAATCGGTCAACACCACTTTGCAGTCATAATTGAGTAATAGGGTTAGCGCTTCCTCGCCACTTTGGGCTGTCTTTACTGAATAGCCTGAACGAGTTAACAAGCGTGTTAAAGCCTTTAAAATGCCAACATCGTCATCGACTAACAGTAAAGATTTATCCATTATGGCCTCTAGCTTAATAGCATATTTACTCTGTCCAATAGATCATGATTATCAAAAGGCTTTGCTATTGCGTCATCGGCTCCTAATCTGATTGACTCCGCTAGCTCAATTGATGAAAGCCCTGATAACACTAAAATTTTAAGCTTTGCTAAATCCGGTCGTTGCCGAATAAACTGGATTACCTCAAAACCATCCAATCCAGGCAAAGACAAGTCAAGAAGGATTAAATCTGGTTTTTCAGCAATAACTTTAACCCCAGCTTGAAAGCCATCCTGTGCCGTTAAAATCGTAAAAGGCGTCGATTGCAATGCCCGCCTAAGTGCATTTCTCATTGATAACTCATCATCAATAATAAGGATAGACTTTTTATCAACCGTTAACTCATTATTATTTGAGGCTAAAAATGCCTCTGGCATGGGCATGTTTTGTTGATGTAAGAAACTAATAAAGTCTTCTACCAAGACTCGATAATTACCCCGCCCCGGTAACTTGTGCCCCTTTAATTGACCTTTAGCAATCCAGCGGCTAACAGTGCGTTGATGAACATCGCAATATTGGGCGATATCGCTTGGCTTGAGCGTTTTCATGCTCTCGTACTCATGATTATTCTTGCTTAGTTAACACTTATAGCATAATTTTAATCTATAAGACAAATAGGACAAATGCGATAGGTGACTTTATGCCAACACCATCTGAAAGCACTCTGCCATTGATTCTATGTGTAGACGATGAAGCCAGTATTCTAAAGTCGCTACAGCGACTCTTTATCGGTAAGGATCTGCAGATCTTGTTAGCTGATAGCGGTAGTAAAGCCTTAGAGCTGATGCTAGAGCATAGAGTAAATGTGATCATCACCGATATGCGAATGCCGAATATGACGGGTGCAGAATTTCTGGCAAAAGCCGCTATTTTACAACCCGATGCCTACCGCATTTTAATGACAGGCTATGCCGACCTTGCCTCCACTGTCTCGGCAATCAATCTTGGAAAGATCCATCGATACGTTCAAAAGCCTTGGGATAATCAAGAGTTGTTGACCGTGGTAGACGAAGGATTAGCGCTCTGCCACTTAATTCGTCAAAACAAGCAACTTACTGCCAAAGTCGCCACACAAAATAAGCAGTTAAAGGAACTCAATAGTTCCCTCGAGGAAACTGTCCTAAAACGAACGGAGCAACTTAAACAAACACTTTTAAAATTTAAACACCTAGCAGGTGAAAGGCAAAAGGATGAAGCCGCCACCTTAGAAGTACTTTACAACATCATCGTAAGTTATCCCCCACTCAGTGGTGAACTGGCCCGTAAAATCAGTGCCACCTGTGAATATCTCGCAAAAGCCTTGAAATTACCCTCTGAGCTGGTCAATACCGTCACAAAAGCTGGGCTATTTTCAGAAATAGGCAAAATAGCGCTACCCACCAAGATCGCAGAAACCGCTTATACCGATCTCTATAATCGTGAACGTCGACTATTTAATGAGCACCCCCTACATGCCGAAGAAATTTTATTACCAGCGCAGCATTTAAGCGAAATGTCGCTCATCATTGCCAATCAATTAGAACGTTACAATGGTGGAGGAGAACCAGCACAAAAAGCAGGAAACGATATCCCGCTAGGTTCTCGAATATTGGCAGTGGCGAGAGATTTTTGGCTACATGTAGAGGGCAGATACGATGGCAACAAAATGAGTATGATTGATGCATTTGACGCTATACAGCTCCATCAAGGGAGTTATTACGACCCTACGATAGTCAACGCATTATCTATCTTAGTTGCTTCTGAAGATGCAGACATAGCCAATAGAGCCCGAAGAGGACTGGAAGTCAGTGCACTCAAGGCAGGAATGAAATTAAAGCAAAATCTGTACAACCTTAAACACATCCTTCTCTTACCAGAAGGCCATGTGCTCACTCCTGCTTCCCTTGAAAAATTATCGAAATATCAGCTAAAACATAAGGAGCAATTGCTGGTGGAAATAGAGACCACTGAGGGCGAAAAACATTAAGGAGTCATGGAATGAAAATCCTGCGACACTTTTTAAATGCGACAGATCCTTGTATGTTGCAGCAACACATTCGTTCAATTAAACAGGATGAACCCGCTAACTTAGCGATCGCATTCGGTAATATAGACGCCATTGTTCACCTGTCACAGGCAACTGAAATAACTCAGTTGGCAACCTCTTGGGTAGTGACAAGCTCCTGTATTGCAGCATTTTCCGATATCGCTGCTGAAGACAACCAAAATCATTTAGCTATTTTGCAATTTTATGATCCACAAGGAAGTTATGGCGTTGCAAGTAAGCAAAGCTCAATCGATAGCATTATCGAAGACAGCCAACAGGCGCTTACCCTCGCATTAAACGCCGCAAACAGACCCGGTGAATTACCAGCGTTTATTTGGTGTAGCCAATCGCCAGGTCTAGAAGAAGGTTTACTTGCAGGAATACGGCAATTGGTTGGCAACAATGTCCCCGTATTTGGTGGCACGGCTGCTGATAATGATGTTTCTGGCCACTGGTGTATGTTCGATGGTCAACAAACTATCACGACAGGTTTTATTATTGCGGTACTTTTTCCGTCAACACCGATTAATTATTTTTTTAGCAGTGGTTATGAAACAACCCGTCATACCGCTATTGTGACGTCCGCAAGCGGCAGAAAATTACACACATTAAATCACCAACCGGCGGCCAGTGTTTATAATCAATGGCGAACCATGATGGCATTACCCACACTGGCAAATGGTCCAGTGCTGGCGCAGAGCACCTTTAATCCCCTCGGGCGGGTTATTTTAGATAATGATGAGCAAATGACATTACTCAGTCACCCAGCTTTCATTTATGGGGATGGCACGATGGAATTGTTCTCAGAAGTATACCAAGGGGAGCAACTGACATTTATGCATGGTAATCAAACACTCTTGATCCAACGCGCGCAAACGGTAACCCACTTTGCGACCCAACAATTGCACGATCTATACGATAGTAAACCGTTAGCCGCAATTGTGATTTTTTGTGCTGGTTGCATGCTCGCGATAAAAAATGAAACGAGTCAAGTGAGACAAGGTGTTGAAAACGCATTAGGAAACGTCCCCTTTATTGGTGGGTTCACCTTCGGTGAACAAGGTCGATTTGCCGACGGTGTGAATCGTCATGGCAATCTGATGATCTCAGCAATCATATTTGGACACCCTAATGAGTAAAAATGAACAGCAACACGAATTGCTGATGCAATTAAAAGTAGAAAATCAAAAGCTTTTAGAGTTTAAAAAGCTCAATAACCTAATGCTAAAAACCCTGAAAGCATTTACCAATAACAAAGAACAATCAACGCCCTTTCGTTCATTATTTGAATTAATTGCACAGGAGTTAAAACCCGTTGTGCAATTGTTAATCACCTGCAACCATGAAAATGATAGTTTTTATATCGTATCAAGTACCGATGAAATGCTCATAGGACGACACTTTCAATTAGATGATACAGTTAATAGCAAACCTGAGCAGAGTATATTTAGTCAATCAACAGTATTTTTTAACCTCAATTTAACACCAAAGTGGCCAGCGTCATTAAAAGGATTATTACCGAATGCTGCCTCTGCATTAATACAACCAGTGAAGATCGCCAGTCGCTGCTATGCCATCGTGTTAGTGATAAATGAAGTCAATGGCTTTGATGCCGAAGCTAAATCTGTGATGTCAAACTACAGCAGTTTTATCGCGAGTACGCTTACACTGATGGAATATCGGCATATTGCCGCTGAGCGTGATACTTTATTTGCGCAACAAAAACGCATCGAGCAAAGCATGGCAAGACAGGGAAAACTTGCTGCAATAGGACAACTTGCAGCGGGTGTTGCCCACGAACTAAATAACCCATTAGGATTTATTTACAGTAACTTAAATACTTTTGAATTGTATTTAAAAGATATAAACACTTTTTTAATGGAAGTATGTAACTCCCACCCTAATGCAATAAAACTTTATAATAAACATAACTTAGACTTCATATTAAAAGACAGCAGCGAACTTATCAACGAAAGTTTAGCAGGTGCAAGACGAGCAAGAGACATCATTAAAAACCTACGAAACTTCTCACATCCAGATGAAAATACAATATCAACAATAAACATTTTAGAGCTTATTACAGATACAGTAAGGATAGCAAATACTCAAGTTAAAAAACATGCAAGAATAAAAATAAATCATGATTTGCATCATGCATTCACTCAAGGTAACGCAACTCAACTGAGTCAAGTTATATTGAACTTAATAAATAATGCTCATCACTCCATTAAACACCAACATGGTTTAATTGAGATTAGCATCAACAAGTTTAATAACTGGATAAATATCGAAATCGAGGACAATGGCTGTGGCATTGACGATACTGACATCCCCCATATATTTGAACCGTTTTTTACAACAAAAGAAATCGGGCAAGGTACTGGATTAGGCCTATCGATTTCAAGAGCCATAATAGAACAACACAATGGATGTATTGCCCTAGTTCATACAGGTTTGAAGGGGACTAAATTTGTCATAAGCTTACCGGAGTCTAATCATGTTAGCGATGATTAAAACATATAACAAATCAATTAAAAGACACCGATTATTGTTTTTACTTTACTGCATTACTGTTGGCTTGTTAGCAAATTTATCTGTAGTAGCTATTCCTATAGCAGTCCCTTTAAATGTTGGTAATGTTGCCATCTTGGTTATATTAGCCCGTTTAGGTCCACTATGGGCTCTAGTATGCTTTGCTTTTGTAACGTACCCACTACCGTCAGATATAGCAATCATTCTTACTATTGTTCAGGTAATACTATTTGGATTCTATATAAATCAAAAAAATAGCAGCATCATTAAAATATCCATAGCTTACGTTGCAATAGTCTTTATAGCCAACAAATTTTTATTACCAGAAGCTATTACAGATAATCAAATATCTTTACTAACATTTACATCATTATCAACTGCATTATTTATTTGGACCATTAAAGCTACAAACTTACTACTTTCCTTATATGTCAATAATGAGCAATTAAGAAAACAGTCATTACAGCACCAACTATCATATAGAGTGGGATTATATACAGCGATCCCTGCAACATTATTAATCACACTTGGACTAAATGGAGTAACTAATTTACATCTAGTAAAGCAAATGGCTTATTATCAAAATGAAGTTAACGAACTCAATAAAAATATAGAAGAAAAATTAAAAAACTATTCTAACAAGATTGAAACCATTGCAAAGCTAACGGACATAGAAGTAACTAAACGTATTTTAATGCAACTTGTAAGTCAATCGCCAGAATTTATTTCAGCACTTATCACCGATACAAACGGAACTGTAAATAAATTTTACAAAAAAGATATTAACGATGATAGGATTGCCAAGGCGAGCGTTGCTGACAGAGCTTATTTTTACGAAGTAAAGAAAACAATGTCGACTTATATTAGCGATACTTTTACTGGAAGGTCCTTAGGAGAGGACCAACTATTCGCAGTCAGCACACCAATTATTGATAACAATCAGTTCAACGGTGTTTTACAATTAGCCATAAAATTAGATTCACTATTAGAAGTATTTAACTTACCTAATGATAGTATATCTCACCGAATCCTCATTGATAATTCAGGTAAAAAAGTTTGGGGAAATAATATCAGCGGAGATGTAGGAAGTATATGGATTCGCCCAAAACACAGTGAACCGATGCAAAAGGCTTTTCTTGAAAAAAGTCTATTTAACCCACTTGAACCAATCATTTTTAGCCAAGATGCACATCATCTTATCATTAGTAATCAAGTTGGTGCAACAGATTGGAAGCTATATTTTTTTATTGACACTGATGAGTTAACTTTAGACTTTTCAATTTATTATTTACTTTCATTATTGCTGATTACTTTAATATTGGAAATATCTGTTCAATTTTCAAAGCGCTTTGTGAAACACTATACACAAGCATTAGAACTATTAGTTGATTATACTCAGCAGTGGGATGGTAAAAGCACCACAAAGAAAAATTTAAACTTTACACAA
Source organism: Shewanella oneidensis MR-1 (assembly GCF_000146165.2). Classification (NCBI taxonomy): domain Bacteria; kingdom Pseudomonadati; phylum Pseudomonadota; class Gammaproteobacteria; order Alteromonadales; family Shewanellaceae; genus Shewanella; species Shewanella oneidensis. The sequence goes on from NC_004347.2 coordinate 2,677,451, forward strand.
TCAGCACTCGAAATCGATACCTTAGCTCACAGCTTCGTCAACATGCAACGAAGAGTCGCAGGTGCTCATCATGCAATTATATCAACAATGAATGAAGTCAAACTTCTTAATGAAGCATTAGAAGAAAGAGTTGAAAAACGAACAAAAGAATTAGAACAAGAACGCGATAAAGCTAACCAGCTAGCAGCAGTAAAAGCACGCTTTTTAGCTAATATGAGTCATGAAATCCGTACACCAATTACTATTATCAAGGGCTTTACTGAACAAATTTTACCCAACACTCAAGGTGAGGTACATAATGCTCTTTGCAAAATAGAACAAAATACTTTACATCTCCAAAATGTTATCAATGACATTCTGGATGCGGCTAAAATTGATGAAGGGAAAATGACTATTGCAGAACAAACTGTTGCCATTATTCCTTTATTGAATAGCCTCAGTGATTCTATGAAATTTTTAGCAAGAACGAAAAACTTAACTACAGAACTGAATATCGACATTGCTGATATTGAACATATAATAACAGACCCATTCAGACTTAAACAAATACTGCTAAACTTTATTAGCAATGCTGTAAAATTCACACCTAAAGGTACGGTAAAACTGGTAGCAAATATAACGAATGCAGATGAGTTATGTATAGCTGTTATTGATAAAGGAATTGGTATTTCAGATCAGCAAGCATCGACGTTATTCGAGGCTTTTACGCAAGCCGACTCAAGTACCAGTCGAGATTTTGGTGGTACAGGTTTAGGATTATTCATCAGTAAACAATTAGCTGATGCAATGTTTATCAAACTCCATATGCAAAGCGAGCTAGGAGTCGGATCATGTTTTTCAGTCACGCTCCCTGAAAGCAAAATCATAAAAAATTTAACTGAGTTTTCTAAAAATGAGAAAAAGATTGAGCACACGACACCAGACTGGAAAAATTACCATGTACTAATTGTTGATGATGTAGAGGATATTAGAGAGTTAATTGATATCTACCTAAAAGATACAGAAATTGCTGTCGATTTTGCTCAAAATGGTCAGCAAGCCATTCAGTTAGTAGAAAAATCACATTATGATTTAGTCATTTTAGATCAACAAATGCCTATTATGGATGGATTCACGGCTGCAAAAGCGATTCGAGAATTTAATAAAAGTATCCCACTATTACTATTAAGTGCCGATATTCTTGATACAGAACCCCATCAAAAAAGTCCATTTAATAAAACTATAGCCAAACCATTCACTAAAAATCAGTTGATAGAGACAATTAGACTTTTTATAGTTGATAATTCTATCTCTACAAAAAAGGTAAATGAGGAGGACGAGGATGAGTTAACAATAGAGTACTTACATACATTACCCAATGTATTATTATTATTAGAAAAGCTGGTTAAATGTGAAGACAGAACTCATTTAGAACATGAATTACATAAACTGAAAGGAACAAGTGCTTGTTTAGGACTAATTGCTATTTCTCATTGTGCTGCAAATCTTCACAATTTACTTAAAGAGCGGATGATAAAACTAAATGAGCTTGATGACATATCATTGGCTGTAAAAAATGCTCTCAAAGAAAAAGAATAAAATGACTAGGCTACCTATTCACTTCGCATGAGTGAGTTAATAGTGCCGCTAAGCAACATCCTCGGGGGATAGAATAGGTAATATAACCGTAAAGGCAGTGCCCTCACCTAATACTGAAGATACTTTGATCTCGCCTTTATGTTTTTGAACTATGCTATAGGACAGCGACAAGCCTAAACCGGTACCAGTTCCTACGAGTTTAGTCGTGTAAAATGGTTCAAATATTTTACGAAGATCACTAGCAGCTATACCTGAACCCGTATCACGGATCACGATAATAAATTCAGCGTCGGAAGCACTCACGTCGATCGAAATTTCGCCTCTTTCCTCTATAGCTTGTGCAGCATTAACTAATAAGTTAAGGAATACTTGATTTAGCTGCATAGGCTGACAATACAACTCAGGTAAATTATCTTGAAAATTACGTAAAACAACTGCTTTGTATTTAATTTGGTTAGCTGCAATTTTTAATGTATTTTCTATACCCTCTATCACATTCGCATATTGCCATTCACTGCTATCGACATGCGAGAATGACTTGAGACTTTTCACTATTACAGCAACGCGATCTAAGCCCTCAATCGATTCACGAATTAAATCGGGAAGATCTGAACATATAAATTCAAATTGATAGCGTTTGAGCATATCTTGTTCAAGTGTAAAGTAAGGTACAGAACCAATTTTATGGGTCAGTTTCTGATAAAAATTAAGTAACTTTAATAGTTTATTATTGTAATCCTGCAAGCTTTGTAAATTTGAATTAACAAATCCAATTGGATTATTGATTTCATGCGCAACACCTGCGGCTAACTGGCCTATGGCAACCATTTTTTCAGATTGTAATAATTGATTTTGAGCAGCTTCTAATTTTTTATTGAGTAAGCTTAATGCTGTATGCTCTTGTTCCAACTGTTCAGAGAGACATTTTTGTGCTTGGTAATAACTAGCAAGCTCTGTAACATCTTGTACAATTAAACAAACAGTTTTAACTTGATGATCTTCTATATCGAGCGGAAAAAACTCAATATTTTGATACATAGCAGTTTCTTCACCCGTAATTGGTCTGCTACTACTAAAATCAAACACGTGGGGACGATGTTCCCAATACGAAAAACTAGCATTGTTAAGTACAAAAACACTGTTTATCTTCTTCTGAAGAAATTTTGCTGCTTCTGGGAATAATGTTAGTAAATTATTTTCTTGTGTATCAGACTTAGCAGTAGGCAATCTATCGGTGAAAAACTCATTCCAGTAGATAATTTGATAATGCTCATCAACCACACAGACTCCTAGCGGTAAGCGCGAAGCAAGTTTCTGTAATAGTTGAGACTGACTCATCATTACTCCAACAATTGCTGCAATTTGGCTAACAGCGTTTGGACTGATGCTTCCTCCAAACAAATGACAATTTTCGAATCAAACTGACTCACTTCCACTTTAAATTCTACCTCCATCATCAAGGTACTTGCCCATCTATAGTGATAATGTTGACTGGTTGCGCTGTACATGGTCGGCATACTTAACTTTGCATTTAATGAAAGTTGCTCAGCAAATCCCGTTAAACATGCGCCAGCTAAAATATTGGCAAGCTCTAACAACAATTCATTTAAACGATCTTGGGTTAGTGGAGGTTGATAATCCATTAATTTACCAATTGCATCACACCCCTGCTTGGATAAGGTTGAAATGACTTCACCTTTAATGCTGCCTAAGAATGATTGACGCGTATACCACATCGTCTGGTCCGATAACATAGACACAAATTGTTCAGGGGTGACATCACTGATTTTAGGAATGGATAGTGTAATTTTTGCTTCAATTAAACGCGCAAGTGAATTAGCAGCTTGCCCCATAGAAATATTCATCAATTCCTGCAGTGCATCGCGCTGTTCTTCAGATAGCAACATATTCATATTAGCCCCACATCGAAAAGTGCTTCCCTTAACTGTGCGGGTTGTAACGGTTTTTGAAGGAAACGAAAGGCACCTAAGGAATCCACTAATAATTTAGCTTCTGGCTGTATATCTGCACTGATCACAATCACAACGGTTTTTGACTGTTGTTCATGTAGATACTTGAGCACTCCAAACCCATCAAGTTCAGGCATGGTAAGGTCAAGAAATAATACTTCAGCCTTGCCAGAATTGGCGGCTTCAAGAGCCTCTTTTCCATTGCATGCTTCAGTAATCTCAACATCCCAGTCTTCCGGTAATGCACGTCTTACCGCTTTTCTGGACATTAAAGAATCATCGGCAATTGTGACCGGGATAGGCATAGCATCACCTCAAAAATGTCTCATTTGTCTTATATTAGTCGTTATTCAGAATGCGTCAATGTTAGGCAAGGACAAGTAGAATAAAAATTTAGCAAAGTATTTAGAAGCTAAATTTGGCATGCCTATTTACTAGAAATAAACCAGTAAAACGCTTAGGTACCAAGGCAGAACAAAAGTCACGAAGCTCACTCATTCCATGTGAAAACCATCATAGTTCAGCTAAAACAGCGTTATAGGTTAACCAGCTCAACACTTCTGAAACGTGCGCCAGCGTACCGACACACTCAGTGTTGCGGTCCAAACTGGGCATTACCCGTTACAAAAATTGCACCGCATCAGGAGTATTCGCCATGTCTATTATCACTATCTTATTGATTATTTTATTTTTGCTATTTATTGGCCTACTCCCAACCTGGCCACATAGTCGCAACTGGGGCTATCGTCCAGGAGGCGTAATAGGCATAGCACTACTGGTGTTGATTATTTTGCTGTTAACTGGTCGCATCAACTAAGGCTCGGTGACGTTCGTTTTTACAGCGATTTGGCTTAGCGTTCATGCAAGGCAAAGCCCGTGCGATGTCGTTATTCAAGATAAAAGAGGACGACAACGCATTTAAAAAACAATTAAATCCTACCCGAAGGGGTCGTCGAAAGCCTCGGCTCTTACTTTGTTTCATCGAAGGCGCTCGTCATTATAAAGGAATCTCTACACGTCATTCCTAGTTTCACGAGCACAAGCTTGTGCAAAACAACATCTAATCTCGAAACGTCAACATGCCCTAATGATCAATTACTATTTTTGCTTTTTATTAAAGGATAATCAGATGAAAACCATTAAAGTGCTGAGCATATTCCAGCTTACTCTTGGGCTCGTAGTCGTAGCCAGTTGTAGTCCCAGTTACAACAAAGAAGGTACTGGTGAGTATTTCGACGACAGCGTGGTTACGGCTAACGTTAAAGCAGCAATTCTAAGTGAAAAAAGCTTAAGCGTAGCTGAGATTAATGTTGAAACATTCAAAGGCGTGGTTCAGCTAAGCGGCTTTGTCAAATTACGTGAAAATATTAATACTGCAGTCAAATTAACGGCCAAAGTTCCTGGTGTTATTTCAGTCAAAAACGATAAGCAGCTAAATATAGCACTTCGTTGTATTCGAATAAGCAGCTAATTCACACCACTCATTCCGTAGCCCGTTCTGGTATTACGGCTCTTCTTTTTTGCAGCAAGATCTCTTGGTGTTAAATCCCACCAGAGCGAGGAATTGTAATGTCTACAATCATTCAAAACGCCCTAGTTCCACAGGTTGAGAATAAATTGATCGGTCACCTACCTGCCCTAGAACGGGCAGAGTTATTATCGCAGGCGAAATTAGTCCAACTTAATTTTGCCGATTTACTGTGCCTGTCAGGTGAGTCATATCAATACGTTTATTTTCCGTTAACCGCGTTCATTTCATTGATTGCTAAGCTTCCAAAACACCCAGCGTTGGAAATGGGCATAATTGGTTTTGAAGGCATGCTTGGGGCAACCATCTTGCTGAATACACGGCAAGTCCCTTCTGAGGCAATCATCCAAGGTTCAGGTAAAGCTTGGCGTATCCCCATTGCAAGCTTTGAAGACTTACTTACTCGGAGCAACAACTTGAGGCGAATACTGGAAACTTATCTTTACCAATTATTATGCCAATTATCACAAAATGCAGTCTGCGCACATTTTCACTCCGTCGAATCTCGGCTTGCTCGCTGGCTATTAATGAGCCACGACCGCATACAAACAAATGAGCTGTTTCTCACCCATCAATTTTTATCCGAAATGTTGGGGGTCAGACGAAGTAGTATCACTGAGGCTGCGGGTGAATTGCAGACCAGCGGCTGCATTTCATATAACCGAGGATGGATACACATACTCAACAGAGAAGGCCTGCTAGCCCGTTGCTGTAGTTGTTATCATTTAATGTAAACCTAACAGCATCTCTTCCACACAATTCAACAAAAATGCCATTATGTGCGCTATCGTACATAGCTCTGATGTTTTGCACGGTAACCTGCATTCACGACACTCACGCTCAAGGACAACCCTAAGTCATGGATACGCAACAACTGAAAGTAGTGTCACAACAGGTGCAGGAACAAGCGAATTTTCCTCCCGAATTTAACAGATTACTCAACGAGCTACCTGATGAAGTCAAACATCGCATTTTTCCTCATCTAGAGCTAGTTCAATTAGAGCTTGGTGATGTAGTCTGCGAAGCTGGCTCAAAAGTACGGTATGTTTATTTTCCACTGAACTCCATTATTTCACTGCTCTATGTGATGGAAAATGGTGCATCGGCTGAAATTGCAGTCGTCGGTAATGATGGCATGGTCGGTGTCGCATTATTTATGGGCGGAGAAAGCACTACAAGTCGAGCCATAGTACAAAGTGCTGGCGTTGCCTATCGGTTATTTGGCCAAAGGCTCAAAGATGAATTTAACCGCCACGGTGCTCTGCTCCACCTATTGCTTCGTTATAGCCAAATATTGTTGACCCAAATGGCCCAAACAGCAGTATGCAATCGCCACCACAGTATTGAACAACAACTATGTCGTTGGCTGCTGCTCTCCATCGATAGGCTACCTGACGATCGCGTCATGATGACGCAAGAATTAATTGCCAATATGCTTGGCGTGCGCCGTGAAGGTGTCACCGATGCAGCAGGAAAACTCCAACGGATAGGAATAATCAATTACAGTCGTGGCAATATTGAGGTACTAGACCGCAAATTGCTTGAACAAACCTGTTGCGAATGTTACTCGGTCGTTAAACAGGAGTCAGAACGTTTAATGCCACTTAAAAAGTTCACGAAAAAATAGCAAATACCATAGCAACTTCAGTCATAAATACCCTGTATAAACCTTTACCGCCATAAAGCTTAATTTACCGAATCAACATTCAGATGACTGATCATAAGGCTGCCTAAGTCCCACTGAAATAACAGTGGGCAGTCGTCAAAATCCAATACGCAAGGATTACGAGAGTTCTGATACTGTCAACACACATTCAAAGCAAAATAATAGCGATTCACTACTCTTTATTACTCAATAAACGACTTAAAAATAAACCAGTAAAAACTGCTGCTACAGATAAATGCTAAAACCATTGACCGCATGCGCGCTAACGCACAGACGAACAACATTTAACAGGTCATTCTGAATTTACGGTTCATGCATTCCTGCACTGCACCTATAAATGAGGTCAATATGAATTATATGAATAAATTCACTGAACAAAATAAAGCCATCGATAAAGATGCACAACATACTAAAACCAGCAAAAACCATTCTCCAGTCGCGGCAGCTAATAGTCCAGCATCTAAGACGAGCACAACTGATAAATCAAAATCGGAGATTCATTCTAGCCATCAATCAGAAAAACAGCCCAAAGACGCTTTTAATGGTAAATGGAAAGACCATATCCATGCCGCCAAAAGTAATTGGAGTAAAATAAGCGAAACTGAGTTGACTAAATCAAATGGCATTGAAGCCAACTTATGTGAACTGGTGCAAAAGCATTATTTATTGACTCATGAAGAGTCTAGTAAACAAGTAAAGAGTTTTATTACTAAATGTAAATGCTAAACCTTGCGGTTGTTCTGAAAAGCAAGCGTATTTAGCTTAAGCCAGTGTCGCCATTGCAGCACTGGCTCACTTTACTAAAAGGGAACACCATTATGAATTCTTCGTATCGCAACTTTATTTTTACATCTGCCATCTTACTCATTCTTTCAGCACTACAGCCTGTATCGGCCGCTGATACTGCGGCTACGGCAACTAAAGCAATGGATGATGTACGCCAAGAAAGCCAAATTGCGACAAGTTATGCCCTCAGTCCCTATTTGCGCGCCAATGATCTAAAAGTCACGGTGCAAAAAGGCAAAGCAGTGTTGACAGGTAAAGTAGATGAAAAAATTAGCAAAGAACTTGCAGGTGAAATTGCTCTGGGAGTATCAGGCATTAAAGATGTCGATAACAAAATCGTCGTAGATGCCAATTATATACCAAAAGCGAATTCAAATAGTTTTGGCGACAAATTTGATGATACCAATATCACGGCAGCAATTCGTTCAAAACTGCAATGGAATAAAGATGTTGATGATGTAGTAACTGAAGTTATTACTAAATCAGGACGAGTCACCCTAAATGGCATTGCAGAAAACCAGAATGCAAAAAATGTTATTCATCGACTAGCACTCAATACTCGTGGCGTAAAATCTGTCACCAATAATTTAAAAGTTGAGAGCTCTGCGATAAATAAAGAAGAAAAAGAAAAACGGAAAAATGAAACAGAAATTCACAATATCTCAGATAGCTGGATCACCGCAAAAATAAAATCAAGTTTTATGTATTCAAACAATATTAATGGTTCTGACATTGATGTTAGCACCAACAATGGCGTTGTGATACTAACTGGTAAAGTTAACAGCGGAATTGAACAATCACTAGCAGTCGAAACTGCACAAAATATCCGTGGTGTTAAAAGTGTGATATCAAAATCATTAACATTCTAGCCAATATCTACACCCAAAAAATAAGGCTATTCACTGACATGGTGAATGGTGGAATAACTGGCGATAGACCACATTCGTAATGTTTGTATCTTGTAAAGGAGTTACAAATGAACATCCCCAAATATCATCAATGACAAGCGCTTCAACCGGTCTACTTCGAGCCAAGCACTTCTTGTGGTGTGGGCCAACGTTATTGCCGCAGCGCTGACCGGCTGCAGTTCTTCACCTTTACTAAGACGGCAGAGATGGAGCGTGCAGAACGTACCATCGACCGCGTAGAACAAGCAAGAGCTGGTCAATATGCATCAAATGAACTATCACAAGCCAAACAAAAACTGCAAGCAGCAAACAGTGCCTTGTTAGAAAAAGATACTGTCAGCGCCGACCGTTATGCCATAGAGGCAACGCTTGACGCAGAGCTTGCCCAGGCGCGCGCAAAGCTGGCACAAGCCAACAGCGTCAATGATGAAATGAAGAATAATATCAGTATTCTGCAACAAGAAATGTTGCGTCGTACAAAAGGAATTCAGCAATGAAAATACCTAGAGCTTCGTCGGTTTTATCCTTCTGTTTTAGCCGTCAATCTCTGTCATACTGCCTACTGCTCACACAGTTGCAGCCTGTAGCAGTGCGCCTAAAATGGCTGACGGCATTAGCGATATTCGTGCAAAACGGAACACACTGCAAGCAAACCATGCGTTGGCAATCCTTGCACCTGAAGCAATCAGTCAGGCAGAGGAAGCCGTACTTACCGCTGAGCAACCAGTGAAAAACGAACAACTATCGCGACATCTTGTCTTAGTTGCCGACCGAAAAGTCAACATAGCCTTAGTCCAAGCGAAGAGTCATTTTGCGGAGGAGCAACAAAAGGTTCTCGCAAAAACCAGGGCTGATGTACGACTCGATGCACGTCTAGCCCGTGCTGATGCCGCAGATGCTCGCCAGGAAATCGATGCACAGGCATTGCTTGCGCATCAATGCCTGTGAATCAGAACGCAGTTAGGTTGTAACCTTGGGCGATATCTTACTCGACACTGGTAAAGCAGATTTGAAATCATCTAATAGCCAACATTTAATGAACCTAGCTATCTTTCTGGGTAAATACCCCGTGGCGCCATCATTGAAGGATATACCGATAACGTCGGTATAGCGGTATACAATCTTGGCTTATCAGAGCGAAGGGCTGCTAGTGTTAGCTATTTTTTGCAGGGACAAGGCATTCAATCCAATCGACTTATTAGTCTAGGTAAAGGTGAAAGCGACCCAGTTGCGAATAATAAATCCGCGAGTGGCCGCCAGCAAAACCGTCGAGTTGAAGTGATAATTACTGATAAAATGCTGACACAACGATAAAACCTGCCAGAGAATTGTTAGCCTAACATCAGGATTAATTAAAGTAACCGCTTGATGCGTGGTTAACGATGGCAAAAACACAGACACTATGAATTGTGTCTCTAACATAGTAAAAGGAGAAATAGCTTGGCCCAGCGGTTGACCTATCAAACATTAAAAACTGACCCTCGGTTAAAAGTGAGCAGTGGTCACGAAATGGTCGCAGTCACGAATAGAGGAATGGGATTGTAAACGGAGAAAAACAAAAAGCCCATGCTATTTAATAGCATGGGGCTTTTTGAATGTTGGCGGAGCGGACGGGACTCGAACCCGCGACCCCCGGCGTGACAGGCCGGTATTCTAACCAACTGAACTACCGCTCCAAACTTTTTATTATACCGCTGCAACAGCACTATAATTTTAACTTTCAACAACTTGACTGGCGGAGCGGACGGGACTCGAACCCGCGACCCCCGGCGTGACAGGCCGGTATTCTAACCAACTGAACTACCGCTCCACTCAAGTTGCGGTGAATAATACGGTTGAGTGTTCGAAGCGTCAACCGTTTTTTTCACTCCATTGTATCGTTTAGTTAAAATTTAGCCAAAATGCACTAAACCCTATGATAAATGAACGAAATATCAGCAAGTTTCATCTCAACGTTGCCAGCTTGCATCACTCTACTTATCTACGATTATCGGACTCATCAGGCATAGTTAGATCAATTTCATCGAGTGATGGCGCCTCTGCTTTATTCTGCTCAGCGTCATCCATTATGCGCTGCTCTGCGGCGGCTAAGGCTTGAGCCAAACTTTGACGTTTACGCCAAACAATCAGTCCCACGATCCCTAACAGTAGCAACACGGCGTTGACGGTAATGATCCAGAAAATCGCATCCTGTTTTGCGAGCGCCTCTTCTTCTGCAGCCTTTTGCGCAGCTACTGCCGCTAATTCTTCCTCGCTTGGTGGTGGCTCGGGTGGTTGCACTAAGTTAAAGAAGAGTTCAGGCAAATCGAGCACAATTTCACGTCCCGATACTGTCGTTGTTGCGACAGAACCCTTAATGCGGTAACTGCCAAATTCAGTCACAGGCGGCAAATCCAATTCAACATCACTTTGGCTAAGCCCATGAAGAACAAGGGGTAGTTGCAAACCTGCTGGCCCAACTAACTCGAATGAAAAATGGGTTTCAGCCAGTTGTAATACACTGCTATCTGCATGAAGCATGATTTTCCATTGACCCGTTAAAGGGTCTTCAGGGGTTATCACCTCTGCATTCACTGGCCGTGGGGATAAAGTAAAAGGAAATGAAACTTGTCTTTCAAACACGTTATTACGTGCGAGCACCACAAAGTCATACTCACCCCATGGCTGCTTAAGATTGATATCGCTGGTAAACATGCCATCATCGGGTCTTTCATCAAACTTTTCGCCATTATCTTTGTAGGATCCAACGATAATGTCACCTGCGGCAAAGTTTTCATCACCCGCACGATGTTTACTCACAAAATGTGTTGTCCACTCAACTAAATAGTCCATTCCGGGCATACGAACCCGCTCTGCATCCCCCATTAATTGGGCGACAACTTTTATCTCCTCGCCTTGAAATAACGGTTGCGGTAGATGCTGAACTTCAATCTCAAGCTTGGAAACACGTTTGATTTGCGAACCCGATACGATTTTACCCACCAATTGCCAAGGCCCAGGCTGAGGTGACTCAATATAAATAATATCCCCGGTCATACCATCGACCCATTTGACGGTTTCTGGATGACGATTGGCGTACCACTTACTGCCATCGGGCAAAACAATGACCACAGGCGCTGAACCGTATTCCCGTTGGATCAGTAGCGTCATGCTGCTGACCATATGATCCACCCGAAAACGGTTCTTAAGTTCAGAGGCAGTATCAACGGGCACCACTTTACCCGCCGAAGGTTTGGGAGATTTTACCTGAGCATCTACGCTTGGTTTCACGTCACCTTGGTTATCAGCAGCAGTTGGTTTAGCCTCATTTGCTTTCCCGTCACTCGGCGGCACCTCTTTAGCCTTAGTCGCTAGATTGGTGGGCGGCTCTGCGGGCTTAACTACTGCGGGTTCAGTATCGGCCGCAGTCAGTGGCATGCTCAGCCAAAGGCTGCTGAGCACTAACGTGGTATTCAGTAGGGATTTTCGCAGCGACATCGTCATAGGCTATAAATTATCCTCTCCAGAGGCATTTTCCTGATTTTGCGACTAAATCAAGGCGCTTTTCATGCATAACGAGTTCATCGGCCGATGCGCAGATCACTTTAAGATTAAGTGATGTGGGATCAAAGCGTTGAATGCCGCCCCCCTCTTGACCGACTTCTTCGTTAGAGAGATTAAACTTAGTCTGCCCACCCGTCATCGATAAATAGACATCGGCAAGGATTTCGGCGTCGAGTAATGCGCCATGGTAATGGCGACGAGAGTTGTCGATGCCATAACGTTTACAGAGTGCGTCTAAGTTGTTCTTTTGTCCGGGGTGCAAAAACTTAGCAATGTCGAGGGAGTCTAAAATCTCACAAATGTCGCGAGTCTTTGGCCCTAAGGGCTGCAGTAAGGAAAACTCATGGTCCATAAAGCTCACGTCGAAGTTTGCGTTATGGGCCACAATTTCGGCGCCACTGATAAAATCGATAAACTCTTGGGCGATTTGATGGAATCTTGGCTCATTCGCAACACGTTCATCGGTGATCCCATGAACCGCGATCGCTTCTGGATCAATCGCTTGGCCGGGATTTATATACTGGTGATAATAACGGCCCGTTAAACGGCGGTTGATGACCTCAACACAACCTATCTCAATAATTCTGTGCCCTAAATACACCGCACCACTGCCTTGGTTCATACCCGTGGTTTCAGTATCTAAAATAACCTGACGGCTTGCGTTTGAGATAATATTCATACTTTTATGCGCTTCTTATGACATTTTTTGGTTATACTCGGCCGATATTTACGCCTTTGGTAACCATTTGATGACTGAACTAAAACTAATCCACATCTTCACCGATGGCTCTTGCTTAGGCAATCCTGGCCCCGGTGGCTATGGCATTGTAATGAATTATAAGGGCCATACAAAGGAGATGTCCGATGGTTTTTCCCTGACGACCAATAATCGTATGGAATTATTAGCCCCAATCGTTGCACTTGAGGCCCTAAAAGAACCTTGTAAAATCATCCTCACCAGCGATAGCCAATATATGCGCCAAGGGATCATGACTTGGATCCACGGCTGGAAGAAAAAAGGTTGGATGACCTCTAATCGTACACCAGTGAAAAATGTCGATCTTTGGAAACGTTTAGACAAAGCCGCCCAACTCCACCAAATTGATTGGCGCTGGGTAAAAGGCCATGCCGGACACGCTGAAAACGAACGTTGTGATCAACTTGCTCGCGCAGCGGCTGAAGCAAATCCGACGCAAATAGATACTGGCTATCAGGCGGAGTCTTAACACTCAACTCACGCCTGAGAGTCATTCATCATTCCCGCGATAAATGGAAAAAATTACTGCAAAACTGCACAAAGGCCAGCCCTAATGAGGTCGCTTGGCGACTTTTGTGGGTGATGCGGTAAAACTGCCGCTCTAGCACTAACCCTTCAATAGTGACTAGAGCCAGCTCTTTGCGACTAATCTCTTTTTCCAGTGCTAGCTCTGAAAGTACCCCCAAACCAGCACCTTGTTTTACCGCCAATTTAATTGCATCAGGTGTAGTAAAACAAAACTTAGACTCGGGTTGCATGCCCAGTTCATTGGCTGCATTGACAAAATATTCCCGCGTACCCGACCCTTCTTCCCGCAGCACCCAAGATTGACCTTTTACGGCAAAAGATTTAACCGTTTGCCCTGCCAGTGGATGGGCGGGGTGACAAAACACCAATAATCGATCCTTGTGCCATGGCTCGATATGAAGACGGTTATCTGTACAATGCCCTTCAATAAATCCCATTTCGGCACGAAATTGCGCAACCGATTGGATCACATCTTGGGTATTAGTGATCGCCACCTCTACATGGGTTTGGGTATGTTGCTGGCAAAATGCCACTGCCGCCTTTGCCAGTAAATAGTTACCAATCGTCGAACTTGCGCTCACACTTAACTGCCCGACTAAGTCACCGCCTTGGGGGGTAAAGGCTTGCTCAATTTGTTCGACGCGATGTAAAAGATCCGCAGCCAGCGGCAACAAGAGGTTGCCCTGCGAATTAAGCTGCAAACGATTGCCAATTCTTTCAAACAGGCGGGCGTTGAGCTGCTTTTCTAATTCCGCCAATGCCATCGATGTTGCAGGGGGGGATAGGTTGACTTGCTCTGCAGCTTTAGCCACTTGACCACTGCGTGCGACGGCTTCAAAAACAGCAAGTTGCCTTAAGGTAATTCGCATAACGGACTCATTAATGGGTAATGTTATTTTGTAGGTTCAGATAAATGCCCCGTGCGTCCAGCAGTTGGCGCGGTGGCCCAATTAGGTTGTCGAACCTTACGTTTGTCGCGGATTGGTGTTAATGGGGACTCTAATTTACGTGCCACAATCAAATACAAACTACCCGCACTGGGGAGCCATGAAGCTAAGGTGTGCTGCAAAAAACGGCCACTATTCAATTCGCCTATCAGTGGGTGGTAAATCAAACGCTCATCACTCACCACTTGATATCCGAGTAGCCCTAACCAATCTCGCACCCGAGATGGCATAAAAAAACGCCCACACCAGGGCAGATCATCTTGATATTTTGGCCATAATTTCCCAAGGAACACAGGGCTCAAGGGGTTAAAGCCAACAATAAACAGGTAACCTCCCGCAATCAACACTCGGTCAATTTCACGCAGTATCCTGTAAGGATCGGCCTCAAATTCCAACAATAGGCTCATAACCACAGCATCAATCACCCCATTTTGTAAGGGCAAATGGCAGAAATCCCCCATTAACGAAGCATTAGGAGCTGAACATAAAGAAAAATGATGGGCAACAGGTGACGCCATACTTGAAATCTCAGCACTTAGGGGGCCGAACTTCAACAAATGATAACCAAAAACCCTTGGCCACCAATCGGCGAGTTTATCGGCAACAGCTTGCTGGAGTGCACAGCCATTGGGCAAATCTTCCCATTGCTCAGGTTTGCGCACAGTACTGTTATACGACACAAGTCTCCTCCCGTCCCGTTATCTTATTACTTTTACCGAGTTAAGATCTTCATTGAGCATTCGTCATTAGGTGTCTTAAAAATCACAATAGTCGCCAACGGGTATCCACCTGTGGATAATAACCTTATCTTTAAATCAAAATACAGCGATTGGCGGTACTATGCTCACTATAACAGCGATTAATGCCTTTAATGACAATTATATCTGGGTGTTGCAACAAGACACTCAGCAAGCCGTTTATGTGGTTGATCCCGGTGATGTTAACGTTGTACTCGATTACTTAAACGCACATCAATTGACGCTTGCTGGAATTTTGATCACGCACCACCATAGGGATCACACTGGCGGTATTGCCGCACTTGTGGCTTATGTTGAACAAACAACAGGCCACACCTTAGCAGTTTATGGTCCACAAAGTGAAGCTATTCAAGGTGTTAACATTGCCATTGAGCCACAAATCACACAAATACTCCACTTACCCTTCCTCAATAGTCCTGTGCAGGTACTGTCTGTGCCTGGCCATACGGCGGGGCATATAGCGTATCTGGTTGATGGTGCACTATTTTGTGGTGATACACTTTTTAGTGGAGGATGCGGCCGGCTATTTGAGGGAACACCTGCACAAATGTGCCACTCGTTACGCTTGCTCGCGGCTCTGCCTGCCGAGACTAGAGTGTACTGTGCCCACGAATATACTCTCGCGAATCTTAAATTTGCCCAAGCGGCCGACCCAAGCAATGCCAAACTCAAGGCTTATAATGAACAAGCAACAGCCCTTCGTGCCCAAGGAAAAGCCACCATCCCCTCCACAATAGGATTGGAGCGATCAATTAATCCCTTCCTTCGGGGGCTGACGCCAACCATAGTGGACAGTATAAAACAGCAGTTTTGTGATCAAGATCTGAGTAACGTAGATGAACTCACTTATTTTACCCTACTTAGGCAGTGGAAAGATATTTTTTAGAAGAAAACGATCAATTCGTGACTGAAATTTATACAGATTTTTCCAGTATTGATCACGTAAATCAAAATTCCCCCTACTTGATGTACGATATTTTAGGGACAAGATCGAAAAGATCCCATAGAATGGCTCGTTTTTGCGTGAATACTTTGCGCTCTGTGTTGCCACTATTTACATAATAATCAATTTATTAGCTAATTTAGATTATACGAAAGTGCGTTGGCAATGCACTAACAGAGGACTATCGTTTTCCATGAGAGTATCACTTTATGTTGTAGTAGGGGGATTTGCCCTACTCACGGGTTGCCAGACGTTAGACAACCATCAGGTGACCAAACCTGAAGCACAAACCGTCACGACCGAAAATACCGTCCCACAGTATTATCTCGCAACCGAACCTGAATCGGCGCAAGTGACTGATGTGTGGGAGCGAATTCGTCAAGGAATGCAGCTACCTGTTCCTGACAAAAAACTCGTTAACTATTATCGCGATTGGTACATTAACAACCCTAAACACCTCGAAGTGATTTCTGAGCGTGCGGCGCCTTACATGTATTTGATCGTCGAAGAGCTTGAGAAACGGCATTTACCGATCGAGATAGCTCTGCTACCGATTATTGAAAGTGCCTTCGATCCGAGCGCCTCATCAGCCAGTGCTGCATCTGGTCTTTGGCAATTTACCACGCCCATGGCGAGTCATTTTGGTTTAGAAATGAACTGGTGGTACGACGGTCGTCGCGATGTACCCGCATCTACCACAGCCGCCTTGGATATGCTCGAATATTTGTACAATAAAACCAATAATAATTGGCTTTATGCGATTGCAGCTTATAATACGGGTGAGTCAAAGGTACTCAATGCGATTAAACGCAATGAAGATAAAGGCCTTAAAACTGATTTCTGGTCACTCGATCTCCCTAAAGAAACGAAACGCTATGTGCCACAGTTATTAGCCCTAGCTGAAGTGATCAAACATGCCGATGAATATGGCATCACTTTGGCACCGATCAATAACAGCCCTTCTATCGAAGTTGTTGATATTGATAGTCAAATTGACTTAGCTATGGCAGCAGGTCTCGCCAATATGACCACCACTGAGCTAGCAAAGCTCAACCCTGGTTATAACCGTTGGGCAACCTCACCATTGGGACCGCACACATTAGTTTTACCCATTGATAAATCAGAAGAGTTTAAAAAAGCACTCGCAGAAACCGAAAGCGAAGCTCGAGTAAGCTGGCTTAGATACACCATAAAATCCGGTGACAGTATCGGTTCAATTGCCCAAAAACATCATACAACAGTGAATGCGATCCGCGCTGCTAATGGTATGAAAAGCAACAATATCGTTGCTGGAAGACACCTCATTATCCCAGTCTCCGCTGACGATAAGCAGCTCTATGCTCTGTCAACCAGTCAAAAATTACCTAAAAAAGCTGCAGGTGCAACCTCGGGTAATAAGCTGACCTATCAAGTGAAATCTGGTGATTCTCTGTGGCAAATTGCCCAAGCTCATAATGTGAGCGTCAAACAGTTAACTGCTTGGAACCATTTAAGCAAAGA
This sequence comes from Shewanella oneidensis MR-1, assembly GCF_000146165.2. NCBI lineage: Bacteria > Pseudomonadati > Pseudomonadota > Gammaproteobacteria > Alteromonadales > Shewanellaceae > Shewanella > Shewanella oneidensis. The sequence goes on from NC_004347.2 coordinate 2,694,863, forward strand.
CAGCAAATTGCAAACGGGTCAAAAACTGACCATTGTTGCACCACAGGAAAAACTCGATAGCGAGCATATCCGTACCGTTAGCTACAAAGTGAAGTCTGGTGATTCACTTGCTCAAATTGCTAGCAAATTTAAGGTGACCGTGGCTGAACTCCTAGAATGGAACAGCTTAACGCCCTCACAATACATTCTACCCGGCCAAGTATTAAAGTTGGTTGTGGATGAAAGCAATCTAAATGCTTAAGTTTGATTGCCTGATGCTCAAACGTGAAACGTTTTTCACCAGCGATAAATTGGCTTTATTATCTCGTTAGTCATAACCGTAGTATCAAAAAGGCAGCAACTAAAGGTTGCTGCCTTTTTGTTAACTCAGCTTTTGTTTTATCTTTAGGTAACCTCAAATCGGCACAGATACCGAAACGAATTGACGCGTCAGTTACAAGCCTGTTGCAAGTCAACTTAACACAGAAAATTACAATCAACTGTTTTATATAGTTTTATTATCATATACTAAGCTATATATTGTCACGCGCCACTATAACGCTAAACAGACTCATGAATGACACAGCTATTCTACACTCATTTAGCCCCTCACGTTTTAGCGCCGTCAGTTATTCGAGTTTTAACAAAAGTACGATTGGCGCCATCACGGGCAATCCGCTCTGTATTGCTATTCCAGAAAATTGCGCCTCTAGGTACGCGCCCTCCATTGGAATACCCGCTAAAGCTTTTGGCGGAATAGCAAACGCTACAACAAGACTTTCTCCAGAGGCTAATTGTGTATCCCGCAGTGCTTGGGTAAACATCATATCGTCAGACCAAGCCCAAAGACGCTGACCTTGTTCTGTAGTAAGCACTAAATCCGCCGTCATCCCCGAGTGATAACGCAGCGAAATTGCATGAGGCGCTGGATTATGGATCACCAACTTGGCGTTGACGGCTTGCTTAAAGTCCACAAACGATTCGAGGGTAAGCTCACCCTTTAATTGACTCTTCGAATCATTCGTTGAGACTTTTTCAACCTTCAAGCTTGGTTTCTCCTTTATCCCCTTGAGTTTAGTGGCCAAATCTGCCGAATAAATAACTTCGGGGTGTTTCGCTACGTCAGCGCCAATATCGGCAGCGTTATTACTTGGTTGCGCCTCCATAGCAAAACAGCCCAATAGCTGCCCAGCCAATAGTACTAAACCTACATGCCCCCACATTCGTGACAGTGTCGATATTGGCTTGGCTAATGTCAGAGCAAGTAAGTTCGCCATTCCTAAAAGCCGCCCAGCTTTTTGAGTAACGAATCCTTTAATTTTTCCTTCGCCTTATCAGTCTCTTCCTTCAACTGATTGTTCAACAACGCTTGTGTATCCAAGGCATATTCAGGCTTTTGGAAAGTACCTGTTATGGCGAGGGGAATGTCAATTCCCGCAAGGGCATCTTTGCCACTGCCCCCCTGCCCTTTAAGGGAATTCACTAAACTGGTGGTTAAACGATAATCCAAGGTTTCCGTCAATAGATTTGCACTGCCCTTACCAGCTAGCCTGATCAAAGGTGATGACATGGCTAGATCTGGATTTGCCGCAACGCCATGTTCAAGGGAGAAGTTACCTGTCAGACTTGAGAAGTCAGTTTTACGCTCCTCTTGGGTTTCAGCTGACATATCCCCCTTTAATTTTGCCTGAGCACTACGGATCATTTGCGGAATATTTACGCCGTAAAGGGCGCCATCGGTAATCTCAAAACGGCCATTGGCGAGGAGATTTTTCTTTAATTGTTCAGGAATTAAACTCTTACCTTTTCCTTTAACACTAAAATTTGCCGTCCCAGCCAAGATTTCAAGCTCAGCAGCATCTTTTAGCAAAGGTTGGATTTGTACAGCTGAAATTTGCTTATCGAATTGATAACTAGCTACTTTTGAGCGAGCATCTACCTGAGCATTGAGCATCAACTTACCTTGATAGAGATCCGCTGTGAGCTGCTTAAGATCAACCACACCGTTTTTAATGCCTAAATCCATCAACCAGTTTTGCGTAGACAAATTCGCGACTTTGATGGATTTAACCGCCAATGTTAACCTCGCATCCAAACCATTAAGCGCCGTTAAATCGGGTTCAATGGCTTGGGATGAAGTAGATGCAATGGGTTGTTTTTCTGCCGTATCGGATTTTGGCAGCAAGGCATCAAGATCAATATCGCCCAGTTGTAGATTCGCATTAATTTGTGGCACTTTACCCGCGTAATGAACGGCCAGCTTACCCGTTGCACTGATATCTTCCACCGCAAACTTATTAATATCCGCCGATAACTGTTTCTTATCTAACGCGATTTGACTATTAACACTCACCTCTGCTGTCAATTTTTTATGGGGAATGGCGTCACCTTCTACTTGCGTTGCAATATCCAGTTTTTCAATCACCAACTGATTAAAATCATGACTTAATTTAATTTGACCTTCGCCTTTACTGCTCAGTGTCATATCGGGCAAAGATGCGGTCAACTCATAGGCAATTGGTGCAAATTTATCGAGTGAAAACGCCCCCAAAGTAAACTGCTTTAAGGTAACAGTTTGAGTTTGCCCCTTGGCTTCATCAATTAAATTGATTTGCGTATTGGTAATAGAAACCCCACCCACATCAATACTGGCCAGTTTAGCCTGTGAGAGACTTGGCTCAGATGGTGTCGATGATTTGTCAGCCGTGCTACCCGTTAACCCATCGAAGCTTGAGCTACCGTTTTTACGCGTGACCAAATTGATTTTTGCACCATCAAGACTTAGCTGAACGATTTCAATTTGCTTACTAAAGAGTGGCATAAGTTCAACTTCAGCGACCGCTTTATGGACTTCAAGCATCGACTTAGGCGTAAATCCCTCAGGATTAGATAGGGAAACCCCACCTAAATTAATCCCTACCGTTGGAAAAAATGTCCATGACAAGTCTTCAGTTATCACTAACTCACGCCCAGTTTGTTTTTTAACGGCGTTGACAACTTCAGGTTTAAAATCATTAGGGTCAAAAAAAACGGTGAGATATAAGGTGACAGCAACAACGAAGGTCACCAGAATTACTAGAAGCCACTTAATGAATGTCATGGGAACATCCTTATCGATAACATATTGAATTTTTTTAAATTTAGTTTAAAAAAGCGAAGTTTAAAGATTCCTCACTGATCGCAATGCCATTCTCGTCAACATAAACCATCATACCGGGTTTAACAGTCACACAGCCAAGCTCAATAGGCACATTGATTTGTCCCTGATCTAACTTTTCAGTCTTCATCGGCATCGCACCTAAAGCATAAACCCCTAAATTAAAGCTACTTAGTCTAGCGGCATCACGAACATAACCATTAATAATCACACCTTGCCATCCATTATCCATAGCGCTTTGGGCGATTAAATCTCCAAGTAGAGCACGACGAGATGATCCCCCACCATCGACTATAAGTACTTTTCCATGACCAGGCTGGGCTAATACTTCTTTCACTTTGGAGTTATCTTCAAAACATTTGACTGTAACAACTTCGCCCCAAAACAACCGTTTACCACCAAAAGCGCGAAATGCTAGCGGCAACAGGGTCAGTTTTGATGGATAGTGATCAAACAAATCAGGTAATAGATCAAGCATTTGGATCTCCACTTAGTGAAAAGTTTAGACTACTCATTATTGTAGACGTCGACAAGTATTATGAGAAAGCCATCTTTTTACTTAGTTTTAGCACTTTAATACTTGGTCGGCATTGGCATTGACATTATAATCTGCGATAGTTAAGCGCCTATGACACCCTTTACCTTTGTCGGGTAAAAGATTCATTTTCTAGCTTCTCAACTTCTCGTAATTAAAGTGAACACCAAATGACAACTGATCTAGATTTGCAAAGCGCTATCGCTGCACTCGATGAATATGGATATGAGAAAAAAGCCTCAACGGATCTTGAGCAAGCCCGTAATAAGCAACAAATGGGGAAATATATCAAATCCCTTGATTACAGTTTACGCCGACTATTGATATTACAAGAAACCGTTAACGAATTAGTGGAAGAAAAGAAACACCAGCTTTCACAACAAGAAAACATTCAAACCTATAAAACCAAAATTATTAACCTTTCTCGAGAATTTAACATTTCCTACGAAGATGTATTAGCCGTTATGGCAGAGTTACCCGCAAAAAAATAATAACCACAGGGTTAATCCCATTAAAACATACTTTTAATTAGGCCATACAGAGCACTCTGTATGGCAAAACGTTCAATGGCCATTCTCAATCTCAGTCCATTAATTAGTACGACATATTAAATTAATTAATCCGTATTAAATAAAGGGGCAATTAATGCCCCCTTTCACTTATACAATTTTACTTCTCTAGCATTAATTGACGAATATATTTCACAGGTGCGCTACCATAGCTTAAGAATTTTTCATGGAACGCTTTTAGATCAAAATCCTTACCCTTAAGTTGCTTATATTCTTCACGGAAATCGTAAATTTCACGATAGCCTGAGTAATAGCTGGTAAGCTGCACTTGGCTCAGCGTTGCTCGGCGCCATTTACCTTCCGCTTCAGCACGTTGTTGGAAGGCCTCATCCATCATCAACGCGATGGCCTGCTCTTCCGTCATACCTTTTACATGAATGCTATAGTCTAGGATAGTGTTACAAATAACACGCAAATTCCACTTGTAATACATTAACCACATCTCTGGCTCGAAATTACCATAGCCTTCTTCTAACATCATGCGTTCGGTATAAACTGCCCACCCCTCGACCATCGCACCATTTCCAAATAAGCTTTTAACAAGGCTTGGAGATTCATTAGAATACACCAATTGAGTGTAATGCCCTGGAATGGCCTCATGAATATTTAAGATCTGTAATATCCAATGATTATATTCACGTAAATAGCTCTCGGCGGATTCATTGCTCATACCATCGAGTGGCGTAACGTTATAATAGGTATTACCTAATTTGTCATAGGGGCCAGGCGCACTAATAGAAGCGCCCGCATAACCGCGCATATACTCTGGCGTTTCACGAACCACTAACGGTTTTTTAGGATCTAACGTTACTATATTTTTTTGATTCACAAACTCAATCAACTCAGGAATTTGTTTGCGAACTTCACTAACAAAATCGTCACGTTTAACGTGTTTAGTAGATAACTTATCGATTAATTGGCGAATAGCGATTTTATTATCGCTTGGTTTTGGCGTTGTGAAATATTTAGGCCAAAGTTTATCGGTAATCTTAGCCATTTCACCTTGGACTCTGTCCTTATCTACCATGGCCTTTTGATAAAGCTGTTTTGCCGTCATGCCCGCTTGGATATCAAAGGCAAATTTTTGCTCGTACAATTCTTCACCGATCCTAAAGCTACGGGCGCCCTCTTTTTTCAATTGGCTTACCTGTGCATTTAACCAGCTAATATGCTCATTGATGGCTTTGCTAGCGATATCGAAACGGGTTTTGAACAAGGCTTTTTCAGCATCAGACAGTCCGGAATCTGCAACTTGCTTTAATAAATCATCAGAGAAAACCGAAAACGCGCCTTGGTTTTGCAGCACAGCAAGTTCAGTATGTTCAAGGGTCGGCTGTGAAATATTACCTCTTGCTGCGGCGTAATAGGCGGGAATATTCTCCATTCTAGCCAGTACAGAGCGTAATCTGTCGTCGAGTGGCGCAAAATTTTCATTGATGATTTGCGCAAAGCCTCCAGCTACGTTATAGCTGGAGGGATCCCATTGCCAAGATTTAAAACGGGTAATATCCCAAGCCATGCTACTGAGCAAGTTATCAATTAAGTGATAATCTATGGTCTCATTAGAAGTCAACGACTTAAGCTCAAACTGCTTAAGTTTGGCTTGCTGTGCTTTTACAAAGGCGAGTGTCTTTACACGACCGGCCTCATCTGGAATTTCTAAATAGCCATCATTAACATGCTTGCCACTGTATAACGCCCATGTTGGCGATAATTGCCACAAATCGTCGATAAAAGCATTACTAAACTGAGCAAAAGAAGCCGCGTTAACTTCACCACTGACCACTTTACTTGGCGTGGCTTGGTTTGATTGAGATTGGCAGCCTGCAAGGCCGGTGAGCGATAACAGGATCGCAAGAGATATGGCGGTTTTTTTCATTCTTTATTGTCCTTTTTATGTTTATACCAGCGCGTTGGTGTAAGGCTTTACCTAAGCACCTGATCAAACGAATGCTAGGCGGCTTATTTAATTTGACGATAAACACCTGAAATAGAGCTCGTCAGGCGTATTTAAAAGAACTTAAGTTAATCATATCAGCCGCATAATTGCAGCAATGTTGCAGTCTAATACATGCCCAGTTACAAATTTGTAAGCCAGTGTTTGGGTTGTACTAAGCCAACGCAGAGGTTGAGATAATCCCCTATTTTAACAATGCTACTGCTATAATAGCGTCCTGCTTCGCTGTTAGCGCCACGCTAACAGTTTGCCAATAAATCATTTAGTTGAGATCCTCAATGCCATTCTCCCAACTTGGATTACACAGCGCGCTTGTTAAAGCCGTGACTGAACTGGGTTACCAAAGCCCTACGCCAATTCAAACTCAAGCCATTCCTAGCATTCTGGCGGGGAAAAATGTGCTGGCCGCCGCCCAAACCGGTACGGGTAAAACCGCGAGTTTTGTATTGCCGTTACTGCATCGATTTGCTGACGCCCCCAAAATTCGGCCTAAACGGGTGCGCTCCATCATCCTTACCCCCACACGGGAACTGGCGCTGCAGGTTGAACAAAACATCAATCAATATGCCAAATACCTGCCGTTAACGGCCATGGCCATGTACGGCGGCGTTGATGCTGCGCCGCAAAAAAAACGTCTGATTGAAGGGGTTGATCTGCTCGTTGCAACGCCTGGGCGTTTGCTGGATATGTATACTCAAAGAGCCATTCGCTTTGATGAAGTCTCCGTATTAGTGCTGGATGAAGCCGATCGCATGCTAGATATGGGTTTTATCGAAGATATTAATAACATTATTGAAAAGCTGCCTGAGCAGCGGCAAAACCTGTTATTTTCGGCAACCTTATCAAAACAGGTCAAAGCACTGGCTAAAACCGCTATTCCGGATGCCATTGAGATTGAAATCAGTCGTAAAAATGCCGCTTCAACGCAAATTGATCAGTGGTTAACGACTGTCGATAAAGATCGAAAATCAGCGCTATTAAGCCATTTAATTAAAGAGAATAACTGGGCGCAGGCATTAATCTTTATCCAAACCAAACATGGTGCAGCCAAGCTGGTTAGCCAATTAGAAAAGCGTGGCATTGTTGCCGAAGCCTTCCACAGTGGTCGTAGCCAAGCGATTCGCGAACAACTGCTAATCGATTTTAAAGCAGGTAAAGTGCCCTTTTTAGTCGCTACAGGTGTTGTGTCACGCGGTATCGATATCGATGCGCTCGAGCGGGTGATTAACTACGATTTACCCGATGAGGCCGATGATTATATCCATCGCATTGGCCGCACCGGACGTGCCGGCAATCAAGGTGAAGCCATATCCTTTGTCTCTAAGGACGATTTTAGAAATCTATGCGCCATTGAGCGCCGTTTAGGTCATATTATCGAGCGCAAGAACATCGAGGGGTTTGAACCTAAAAAAGCGGTGCCTATTTCAATACTCGATTTTGTGCCTAAATCAGCCTCAAGATCAGCGCATAAGCCCAACAATACTGCGGCGGTAAAAGATCAAGCATCGCCCTATTCCAGTGGGAAACCCGGCACCTTTGAGGCAACTCAGGCTAAAAAGCACCGCAGTGCCAAAGCTAAGCCGCAATCCAAACAAGTGGCAAGGTTAACACCACCTCCAGTAAACGAAAGATCGGAAGCGCAGCGCACACAAGGTGAAACATCGCAACCTTTTAATCCTTGGCACAGTGGGCCAAAAACCAAATAACATCATTGAACAGAAGCACAGACTATGATTATTTTCACAACAAACTTTGGTGATATCAGTATCGAACTTGATGTTGAGCACGCCCCTGTGACCGCCAAAAACTTTATGCGTTACTGCAAAGAAGGTTTTTATGAACACACGATTTTTCACCGTGTGATCAAAGGCTTTATGATCCAAGGTGGTGGCTTTACCGCTAAAATGAAAGAAAAACCCACCCACGAGCCAATTGTTAACGAAGCTAACAAAGGGTTATCAAACGTCTTTGGTACAATTGCCATGGCGCGCACAGATGCGCCGCATTCAGCTACTGCGCAATTTTTTATCAATACCGCTAACAATGAATTCCTCGACCATACGGCAACCACCAATAACGGTTGGGGTTATGCGGTATTTGGTAAGGTGACCGCGGGACTTGAAGTGATTTTAAAAATTGAAGAGGTGAAGACAACGCGAGTAGCAGGTCATGAAGATGTGCCCCGTGAGCCTATCATTATCGAAAAAGTGACGATTATTGAATGACGTTATCTAATCAATGTATTGTGTTGCGTTACTCAGTTGTGGTCCAACAATAACGCCTCAATTCTTGATAGATAAATCTTGGGTCTTAAACTCTAAACAGAAAAAAGGAGCAATCAACCGAGATGGTTAGTTGCTCCTTTTTCTTCATTACTATCTGATATTACAAACAAAAGCTGCTTAAATGGCATTAATCCAGATCTTTGAGCGGCCATAGCACAATATGGTCTTCAATATCCTTTACCCTGCGCTCATCAACCACTTTACCTTGAATCGACATGCCCGCAAGGTGCATGGCATCTTTAGATCCCGTCAATAATGGGTGCCAGCTCGGTAATGCTCTGCCTGCAGCTAAACGACGATAGGCGCAGCTATCGGGTAGCCATGTCAGTTCATGGACATTTTGAGCTGTGATCACAGTGCATTGAGGTACATAGCGAAATCGATCACTGTAGTGCTGACAACTGGTTGTTTGGTGATCGAGCAGTAAACAAGCCGCATTGGTGTAATACAGCTCTTCCGTTTCATCATCGATTAATTTGTTTAAACAACACTTACCACAACCATCACAGAGGGACTCCCACTCTTGGGATGTCATCTCTGTTAACGTTTTACTCTGCCAAAATGCCATGTTTACGCTTATCTTCTAATCAAAAACCGCCCATGCCGTCATTTTACACCAATTCACTCGGGATACTTAATTCTCTCCGATAAATGCCCTCAGATAGCATCAAATAATCGCCCTAGATCACTGGCATCTTGCCTCCACCTTCGCCAGCTTTGCGATAAACTCAATTCACACTCCAGCATAATTGGGTATCGCGGGGATTAGGATTTAACCAAAGCACCTGCAACATTGGCTTTATTTAAACCAATCATCTGAGGGAATGCGGCATAGAGTAAGTTGCCTTGCTTAAGCCTGAGAAGAATTTGGCTGAAAATCATCGCTTGCCCTATCACACAAATGCTTATCAAGGGCAAGAGAGTCAATGTACATGCTGCTACGCGATGCAAGAACGCTTTGGCTAATCCTTAATCCCTAGGTTTTCTCTGTGTTCAGCCAATAAATTCACTTGTGGCGGGGGAATTTGTAAATAAAACCCCTTTTCTTCCAGTGCGGCTCTGACCTTGTTAATATCGGCAATACCGAGAGATTCACGCTTGACAATAGGAAACACCATCACTAACTGAGGAACCCCAAACATATCTAACAACGCCTGAGGAACATCATCAAAACAGTCCCTTTTGTTTACAAATAAGTAAGTGTCAGCCTTTCGACTACTTTTATAAACGGCACATAGCATAAGAGTATAAATATCCAATAGTTCAAACTTGCCAGTCAATGGGGCACACTATAACATGGTCGCCTAGTAATTTAATTGTAAAATCAGCGAACCGACTGATGATTTCTGGAGAATAGTGCCGGGATGTCAAAACCTAGCTTAGAGTTAAAAGGCGCAACTTTTACTCTTTCAGTGCTTCATATTAATAGCAGCGATTTAAATGCTGTCATGGCTGAATTAGATAGCAAATTGGCACAAGCCCCCCAATTTTTTCTGGGAGCTCCTTTAGTCGTCAATCTTAGCGCCATCCAAGATAGCAATTTCAATTTACGTGGCTTAAAAGAATTATTACTTTCCCGTCAGTTAGTGATCGTGGGGATCACTGGGGCGACAACCGTCCTGAGTAATCAAGCCAAGACCCTAGGGTTAGCCATAGTGAAAGCGGGTAAACAAACTGCGTCTCCCCCTCCTGCTCCACGCCAAACTAAAGTGCTGAAACAAAATATTCGCTCTGGCCAGCAGGTCTATGCAAAAAATGGCGATTTAATCATATTTGGTGCGGTAGGTAATGGCGCAGAAGTGATTGCCGATGGTAGCATTCATATTTATGGCGCATTACGGGGAAAAGCCATGGCGGGCGCAGCGGGAGACACAACTGCAGTCATCATCGCCCATTCCCTCGAGGCTGAATTGGTTTCAATTGCCGGACAGTATTGGCTCGCTGAAAATCTACAACAACATAGCTCAGATAAAAGCGGCTGTATTCGCTTAAATGGCGAGTCGCTTATCGTTGAATCATTGCCCCTCTAAATGGCATCAAAAAGGATAGAGAGAAACATGGCACAAATTATTGTTGTCACTTCAGGTAAAGGTGGTGTTGGTAAAACCACATCCAGTGCGGCGATTGCAACTGGACTTGCAATCCAAGGGCATAAAACTGTTGTTATCGATTTCGATATAGGTTTACGTAACTTAGATCTTATCATGGGCTGCGAGCGCCGAGTGGTCTATGACTTTGTCAATGTCATCAATGGCGAAGCCAACCTGAATCAAGCACTGATCAAAGACAAACGTTGTGAAAAACTGTATGTGCTGCCCGCATCTCAAACCCGCGATAAAGACGCCCTGACCAAAGAAGGCGTGGGCCGAGTCCTTGACGATTTAGCCAAAGAATTTGAATTTATTATTTGTGACTCGCCTGCTGGCATTGAACAAGGCGCGATGATGGCACTGTATTTTGCCGATATTGCCATTGTGACAACCAACCCAGAAGTGAGCTCAGTGCGTGACTCTGACCGTATTCTTGGTATGCTGCAAAGCAAGTCACGTCGCGCAGAACTTAGTTTAGAGCCGATAAAAGAATACTTACTGTTGACGCGTTATTCTCCAAGTCGCGTTAAATCAGGCGAAATGTTAAGTGTTGACGATGTGAAAGAAATCTTAGCCATTGATTTACTTGGCGTTATCCCTGAATCACAATCCGTACTCAAGGCATCTAACTCTGGTGTACCTGTGATTATCGATCAAGAAAGTGATGCAGGTGCCGCTTACAGTGACACAGTCGCGCGTTTACTGGGTGAAGATGTCCCAGTACGCTTTATTACGGAAGAGAAAAAAGGTTTCCTACAACGGATATTTGGTAGCTAATTATGTCTTTACTCGACTATTTCAAAAGCAAGAAAAAGCCTAGCACCGCGGTAATGGCGAAAGAGCGACTGCAAATTATTGTGGCCCATCAACGTGGACAACGGGACACTCCTGACTATTTCCCACAGATGAAACAAGAAATCATCGCCGTGATCCGCAAATATGTGCAGATTTCTGACGATCAAGTTTCAGTGCAATTAGATCAGAACGACGATAACTTGTCGGTACTCGAACTTAACGTGACATTGCCAGACAGATAAGTCGAGCGTGGACGTCATCCTCAGGTGAGGATGACGTTTTCTGCTGTGCGTTTTGTAGAATCATGGGCGAAATAAGGTGAGCTAAATAAGCTAAACCTTGGTGCTTCGATAACAGCCTCAACGATTGCCAAGACCTCGACTTTCCTTAAGATGTTAAATGTAAGCTTTCAACTCTGCTTTTAAACTTCATTAAAAATAAGCTCTTAAACATCGCCTTCTGCCAGCATTACCCTCAAGATTAGACCTCAAGTTTTGCCAATGACTCGGCCGCAATCTCCCCGCGCCAACCGCTTAATACTGTCGGCAATTCCCCTTGCTGTTTATCCCAACGCCATTGTAAATACTCATGAATATGACGCTTTGAACCTAACATTTCCATCAGAATGGCATGTTGCTCACAGAGTTCTGTTAAACTGGTTTTAATGGTCTTAAAGGCTGATTTATAACCGGGTTTAAGCGCCAATACATCAACTAACTCTGGTGGATTACTTAAGTCGGCAGTCTGCATTACCCGTAAAATATCTTTACCGTGGATGCGCTTTTCCTGCTCGGTCAAATCGTTCAGTTTGAGCAAATCACTCATGCTCTTAGGTTGTTTTTTCGCTAGCGCAATCAAACCATGATCTTTAATCACAAAGCCTAAGGCTAAATCCCGCGCTAAGGCTTTTTCTAAGCGCCATTTGGCTAACACTTTAAGGTAAGCCAATTGATGCTCGGTGAGCTGAAAGGCATTTTTCACCTTAAGGTATGCAGTTTCGGCATCAGGCGAGGCTAAACGCCCTTCGGTCATCCGCTCGCCTTCTTCATAGAGCCAGTCTAAGCGGTCCTGAGTTTGAAGCTTTTCAGCTAATTGCGGATAAAGTTGGTACAGGTATAACACATCATTTGCCGCATAACTGAGCTGGGCATCGGTCAAAGGGCGGCGCATCCAGTCGGTACGCGACTCGCCCTTATCAATCACTTCACCTAAGCAAGTTTCAACTAACTTGGCATAACCTAAGCCATGACCCATACCACATAGCGAAGCGGCGATTTGGCTATCAAATAAGGGAGTAGGTTGGCGCTGGCCATAGTGGGCAAACACTTCTAAATCCTCACTACAGGAATGCACCAGTTTGATAATATTCGGATTATCCAGCAAAGCCCAAAATGCACTGAGATCGGGCAAAGCAATAGGGTCAATCAAGGCTAAGGTTTTACCATCATAAGCTTGAATGAGGCCAAGCTTAGCGTAATAAGTACGAGTGCGCACAAACTCGGTATCTAACACAAGTAGCGGACTTTGTTGATATTGAGCGACGAGGGCATTGAGGCTCGCTTCGTCACTCACATACTGAAACACTGACAAATTCTTCTCCAGTTCCTGTGAGTAATTACAATCCATAAAAACAAAAGCCGGCTTATTGCCGGCTTCAATCTTACGCACGCTTAACTTCGTCTCTAAGTTCTCGTCGCAGGATCTTACCCACATTGGTTTTAGGTAACTCGTCCCTAAATTCTACCAGCTTCGGTACTTTATATCCCGTTAAATGCACACGGCAATGCTTAATGATGTCTTCAGCGGTTAAAGATTTATCTTTTTTCACCACAAATACCTTCACTAATTCACCGCTGGCGTCATTGGGCACACCCACTGCTGCCACTTCAATCACCTTAGGATGTAAGGCAACCACCTCTTCGACTTCATTGGGGAATACGTTAAAACCAGACACTAAAATCATGTCCTTCTTACGATCGACAATATAGAAGAATCCCTGCTCATCCATATAGCCGATATCACCCGTGGCGAGCCAACCGTCATTATCAATCACTTTGGCGGTTTCTTCTGGACGTTGCCAATACCCTTTCATGATCTGTGGGCCTTTACCGAACAGCTCACCAGTCTCACCTTGCGGTAAGACATTACCCGCATCATCGCGCACTTGGATCAAGGTTGATGGCGCAGGAAAACCGATAGAACCGTTGTAACCATCTAAATTATATGGACAACAGGTTAATAACGGTGAAGCTTCTGTTAGGCCATAACCTTCGAGTAAACGAGTTTTGGTAATGTTCTGCCATTTATCGGCCACGGCTTTTTGCACTGCCATGCCGCCACCGATGGAGAGTTTTAGACGAGAGAAATCTAACTCAGAAAAATCACTACTGTTAACTAAAGCATTGAATAAGGTGTTGACACCTGTCAGCGCGGTAAAGGGGTATTTTTTGAGTTCAGCCACAAAACCAGGGATATCACGAGGGTTAGTGATCAATAGGTTTTGACTGCCCTTGTGTAAAAACAGCAAGCAGTTCACGGTTAACGCAAAAATATGGTAAAGCGGCAATGCTGTTACCACAAATTCACTACCATCTCGCAGCGCAGGCGAATAAGCACCATTTGCCTGCAATACGTTCGCCACGACATTGCTGTGGGTCAACATGGCACCCTTTGAAACCCCAGTCGTACCACCGGTATACTGTAAAAATGCGAGGTCATCCCCTGTAATAACAGGTTTGACGTACTGCATACGTCGACCTCTTGACAGCGTTTCGCGCATTGAAAGTGCATGGGGTAAATCGTATTTTGGTACCAGTTTTTTGATGTATTTAACAACAAAGTTCACTAAAGTGCGTTTTGGCGCACTTAAGAGATCCCCAAGTCCAGTGATAATCACACTCTTAACAGGCGTCTGATCGACCACTTCTTCTAATGTTCGAGCAAAGTTCGACACCACCACAATCGCTTTCGCACCCGAATCAATTAACTGGTGTTTTAATTCGCGAGGGGTGTATAGTGGGTTAACGTTAACCACCACCATGCCAGCACGTAAAATACCGAAGAGCGCAATGGGGTACTGCAATAAATTGGGCATCATGAGTGCAACACGGTCGCCCTTCTGCAGCTTCAATTCATTTTGTAAATAAGCAGCAAACGCGCGACTGCGTTCTTCGAGTTTGCGGTAAGTTAGCGTGGCCCCCATGTTGATAAATGCAGGTTGATCCGCATACTTAGCCACCGCGGTCTCGAACATATCGATAAGCGATGAATACTGATCCACATTAATCTCAGCAGGCACATCTTTTGGTAAATGTCTAATCCAAGGCTGATCCACTACTTTCTCCTAAATCCCCACAACTGCGGACACGGTATCCTTACTACCGTCAATACTCGACAAATAACGAGTGAAAATACCGACTTACATGTTATTGTTATTGATTTACCCGTATAAATCATACGGGCGTTTTAATTTTGATCATCATCACATAAAAAAACAAAAAACCTAGCGTCTTTTTTATGTGATCAAAAGCATTAATCGACAAAACGCTGGATTAATTGTCCGACTGCTTGTGCGTTATCCATATGTACATGATGGTCACCCTCGAGCATATGCTCAGATAAATTGCTGAACCATTTCCTAGCCTTAGGCAGTGCAGCATGCAATTGGCTAAAGCCTTGTTTGCCGCAGATGAGCAAGGTTGACACTGGAATATTCTGCATAAGGGCATCGACCTGCTCAAAGGTCAGTCGCATTGGCGAATCGAGTCGTAATCTTGGGTCACTGCGCCAAACAACTCCATCAGAAGTTGCTTGCATATTGCGTTCGAGTAGCAGGCGGCACCAAGGCTCGGCCAATCCAGTTAAGTGCACTCTGGCCTTAACCGCGGTATTGATACTATCGTAACCTCTGATCTGCTTATGCTTTTGTGCTAAAAACTTCTCATGTTGATAAAAGCTTTTCCTCAACCGTGATTTTGCTTGAGACGCTGACTCAAACAAGGGGCTTAAGGCTTCAATTAAAATCAGTTTGTTTACCTTTTCAGGAAACGCTGCTGTATACGCGGAGGCGACAATTCCCCCTAACGAATGCCCCATAATAGCCTGTGGCTTTTGTGGTAAAACAGCCAATAACGCATCAAGATCGTATAAATAGTCAATCCAATGCAATGGGTAATGCCCTGGGCGATGCGCAGAAAAACCATGACCAGGCCAATCTATAGCAAGTATTTGATAATCAGATAAATAGTCCGCGAGCGGTTCGAAACTGTTGGCATTGTCTAACCACCCATGCAACGCGAGTATTAACGGCTTATCTTTCGTCCCCCATAATCGACCACTCAGCTTGATATGGGGTAACACAAACTGGACTTGATTTTGGGGGGCGAAAGATTGCCACATATTGCCTCTAATGTCAGGTGATCAGCGGGATTTTTTGATAAATTTGAGCGTCATGCGATCACTCTCACCAATTGCTTGGTATTTTTCTTTATCTGTATCACCTAAGGCAAAGGAAGGCGGCAGTGTCCATACACCTTTAGCGTAATCCTTAGTGTCTTTTGGGTTAGCATTAATTTCTGAGCTCTCAGCTAAGGTAAATCCCACTTTTTCTGCCAGCGCGATCATCTCTGCTTGATCCATATAGCCGCTGCTCATACTCATACCTTTATTCGCCCTGTGCTCAACAACACCAAATACCCCACCATCTTTAAGCACTTTATAGGAGGCCGAAAACACATTTTCGAGCTGATCGCTTGAGGCCCAGTTATGTAAATTACGGAAGGTTAACACTAAATCAGCACTCGCATCAGCACCTAAGTTCATTTTGTGTGGAGGATCGAAAGTCACCGCCTTTGCATTTCCCAATAAGGCTTTATTGGCCGTCATCCAAGCATCATACTTAGTCCCCGCATTGGCGCGGTATCGATTGCCTGGGGTGTCAGTGCTTGGGTTAGTTTCATAGCTGGCAGCGATATATTGCCCTTTAGGTGCAAGGTAAGGAGCAAGGATCTCACTATACCAACCATTTCCCGGCCACAATTCAATGACGGTATGCGTTGGGGAAATGCCGAAAAAGGTAAGAGTTTCAGCGGGGTGACGATAGATATCGCGGCTCGAATTTTTTGCTTGGCGAAAATCGCTCTTAATGGCTTTATCTAACGCGTCATCGGCATTGGCCATACCTGAGCAGAGACCAGCAATAAGCAGACTGGCGACTAATGTAACTTTTTTCATAATAATTCTCCTTGGATACCGAAGGCTTAACCTAACAGCCTATATTAAAAAATCCAAGAAATAGCCGCACAAGTTAACGTTTAAGGCTGTAAATATTTGTGATGGGTTTTAAGCAATTTGCATAAATGCGCCTTAACACTATGGTTACTGAGCAGAATCAATTCGGCGCCATGCAAAAAACAAGGCACAGGCGCTGCAAAATAGCCAAATCCCCACCCAAATCCATGCGGGGATCCAAGAATGTTGCGCAAGTAACACCGCATCGCCCTGACCATCCAAACCGAGCAGCACTGTCGGGCTTGCAAGTGCATTGAGCATGATCACCAAGCCGATAATGCGTAAAAATTGAGTCAGTATTTTGTTTTTGCTGAGTTTCAAAGGCAATAACAGCACTATTGTCAGCACGACTAAGATAGCCATTGTTAACAAATCGCGGCCCCAAAGCACACCGCTAAATACGACTAATGCTCCTAAAAAAGCAAAACTGACACGAATCCCTCTAGGCCAAGTGGCCAACAAATAAATGATATACCCCCAACATGCCGCACCAAAATAACCTGCAAATCCAATCATAATTGTTGAACCGCCTTGGCTAAAACACAAACCTGCGCCATTGGGAAATAATTGAATATGGCTGACGATGCCACCACTGAGCACGGTCGCAATCCCATGGGATAACTCATGAAAATAACTTTCGAGCCATTTAAAAGGCACACTGATATAAGGAATACGCGTAATTAACAGCGCTAGCATTAGCTCGATAATAAATAAACCGCGACTCGGAAGACCCGCTGTTAAATGAGGTACGAAGCGAGATGGGGACGATACTGACGCTTTATCAGGCATAAATATCCACACCAACCATTTGCTGAATTTCTTCACGTTTGGCGGCATGTTGTGTTTGCAGATATTGGGCTATCGCCCCTTGGTGGCCTCGGGTATTTTGCTCATATTCGAGCTGGGCACCGAGTCTAGATTGTAGGTTTTGTGTTGATTCTTCAGCGATATCATCAAAGGCTAAGGCTGAAACCGCATCAAGCTCAATCACAGGGCGCGACGCTTGTGTGGGCGACATTCCCTGTATGATGGCGGGACGATTACTCGCAACCGCCTGTGTCAAACTTGTTTGAAGCGAATTTACCTGCATCGAGATGCTCAGCTTAAAATGCCCTGTTTGAGATAGTACCTAGATTAGACCTACCGCCTTGCATCAACTCAAGTGGCGATGCAGCTACTTTAGATTCTAACGTATCACGGGGAAAAATGAACAGTTTATTCACGCCCCGGTAACTTTTTCCATGTCACTGTATCGCGCAAATATACTGGCTCAAGTTCATCAACGCTTGTCGTTAATCCAGCTTTGATCCCCACTTCAGCCAGCGTTAACATTGCCCGTGCATCGGGATACTTCACCTCTGCTAATGGGGTGATACCTTTGCCAAAACTGAACAAATTAGGATAAGCATCAAAACCTGTACCGCAGCCCACAATAGGTTTATTCATCTCTAAAGCAAGTTGGATCTGTTCAGGCGCACTCACCACCTCTTGGCCAACCAAGGTCGCAATACCATCGACTGCCACAAATTGCCCCCAATAGACTTCCCCCATGCGCGCATCGATACAGCAAAGCACTTGCTCGGCAGCATGTTCAGCAATCGCCATTTGTGCCATGGCCGCTAAGGTCGAAATGCCAATCACGGGCAAATCTAACCCAAGGGCTAAGCCTTGCGTCATGCTAGTACAAATCCGAATACCGGTAAAACTGCCAGGACCACGACCATAGGCAATGACATCTAATTTATCTAAGCCGATATCGGCTTGTTTTAGCACGGATTCCACCATAGGTAACAAGCGCTGGCTATGCTCCCTTGGTGCATCAGCTAACTCAGCATAAACCTGCCCTTGATAATACAGGGCTGCCGAACAGGCTTCGGTACAAGTGTCTAGGGCGAGAATACAAACAGAGTCTTGAGGTATCGTCATATAAAAACCGTGCTGAGGATATGGTTGAAAAAGGTCGACATCGCGAGCAATGCCTATCACCATACCAAGTGTAAATTGGCGCAAATGATAACATCAAATAATCGAAAGCAAAGGCTTAAAAACGGCAGTGATTAGGCACGTTTGCTTGAGTCTCAGTTTGTGATCGCTATCACTAACTCAAAAACTCCCTTAGCCTTTAGCAAAATAGTGGGAAACTTTTCTCGCGTTCAAGGTCTGAGCAATCAGTGCAGAACATTCTGCCTACACATACCAAAGCATCGATTTTTTTCCGTCTCCCCTTTTTGCGCGAAGCTTCGCGTTATGCTTTGCAAAGTATTAATAAGGAAATTCAATGAGCAGCACACGAGAAAATACCATCGCCCCCCTTCGCCGTTTAAGACGCCTGCGCCGCACCGAGGCCATGCGTGATCTGGTACGTGAAACCCATGTCTCACTCTCCGACTTGATCCACCCACTCTTTATTGAAGAACACATTAACCAAGCTGTGCCAATTTCAACCCTGCCGGGGATTTGCCGTCTGCCCGAAAGCGCACTTGCCGATGAGATCCAAAGGCTCTATGCCTTAGGGATCCGCTATGTGATGCCCTTTGGGATTTCCCATACCAAAGATCCACAGGGCAGCGACACTTGGAATGACAATGGATTGCTCGCACGGATGATCCGTACCATAAAAGCCACCGCGCCAGAGATGATGGTGATCCCCGATATTTGTTTTTGTGAATATACCGACCATGGACACTGCGGCGTGTTGCACCAAGACGAAGTCTGTAACGACCAAACCGTGGCTAACTTAGTCAAACAATCCGTCACCGCCGCTAAAGCGGGAGCTGATATGTTGGCGCCATCAGCAATGATGGATGGTCAAATTAAAGCGATACGACAAGGGCTGGATGAAGCAGGCTTTGAACACGTAGCCATTTTGGCCCACGCAGCCAAGTTCGCCTCCTCTTTCTACGGGCCTTTTAGGGCCGCTGTAGATTGTGAACTCAGTGGTAACCGCAAAGGCTATCAGCTCGATTACGCCAATGGCCGCCAAGCATTGCTCGAAGCACTGCTCGATGAGGAAGAAGGCGCAGATATTTTGATGGTAAAACCCGGCACGCCATATTTGGATGTATTAAGTCGCCTAAGACAAGAAACCCACCTCCCCTTAGCGGCCTATCAAGTGGGTGGCGAATATGCAGGTATTAAATTTGCTGCGCTGGCGGGCGCCCTCGATGAGCGCGCCGTTGTCACTGAAACCTTTATCGGTTTAAAACGGGCTGGTGCCGATTTAATTGTCAGTTATTACACTAAACAATATGCCGAGTGGTTAGCAGAGTTACGCGAATAAGGTTAAGTATCCTACTTTTTACCTAAGAAATTCAGTAAAGAATCCGCCTTCTTAGAAGGCGGCTTTGACTTGCCCCTGGAAGGGGCTATTCCAAGAACCTACATCATCTGCAACGACAATTGAGCCTCATGTTCCTGATCTTGTTTATCTTGGTGGCGCACATATCGTCTAATGATTTCTTCATTAACACCTACTGTATCTACAAAATAACCTCTGGCCCAAAAGCTATTGCCCCATTGCTTTTTACGTACATGAGGGAATTTATTGAATAGCCTTATCGCACTTCTTCCTTTCAATACTCCCATCAACGTTGATACTGACAGCTTCGGCGGGATTATGACTACCAAGTGAACGTGGTCGATCTGAACGTTTAATTCTAAAGCCTCACAACCCTTCATATTGCAAAGGATATAAATTGACCTGTATAACTCCTTACCAAGGTTTCCTTTTAAAATTTTAAAACGGTACTTCGGAGTCCAAACAATATGATATTTGCAACGCCAATAAACATGTGATGAACTTCTATAATCGCCCATGCTTTTCGTTTCCTCTTACTTGTGGTGAATAAGAAGTCTCTTTTAGCATGGGCGTAATTCAGGCTATAGCCTCAAGGAACAATCACCACCGCCAGAGGCGGTGGTTTTGGGATGACAATAAAAACGCCACCTTGACGGTGGCGGTTAATTCAAAAAATCCGAAAGTTAATCAGTATGTTAAACTTGCAGTTCGGCAAATAATGCTCTGATTTTTTCGACCTTTGGCCGCACCACGATTTGGCAATAGGGCTGCTCGCCATGCAGGGCAAAGTAGTCATTGTGGTACGCTTCAGCAGGATAAAACGACTCAAATGCCACCACTTGGGTGACGATTGGCGCATCAAATACCCGTGCCTCAGTTAACTTGGCGATCATGGCGTTGGCTTCATCAACCTGAGTTGCATCGTGGGCAAAAACCACGGAGCGATATTGCGGCCCTTTATCATTGCCTTGACGATTTAAAGTGGTCGGGTCGTGACTCTCAAATAACACCTGCAACAGCGTGGTAAAGGCGATTTGCTCAGGGTCAAACTCAATGTGCACCACCTCAGCATGCCCCGTTTGTCCAGAACACACAGATTTATAGTCGGCATCGCTCGCCTCGCCGCCAGAGTAACCTGATCTGACGTTCAGCACGCCCTTAAGGCTCTTGAAAATCGCTTCAACACACCAAAAACAGCCAGCGCCAAAGGTGGCAAAAGCATGTTTTGGGGCAATATCTTCGGCTTCATCCTGGGCTTTAAACAACATCGAGACAGAATTAACGCAGTGGCGAATATTCTTCGGCGTTAAAAACTCCCCTTCAAAAACATGGCCCAAATGCCCGCCACACTGGCTGCAAACGATTTCGGTGCGGCGACCATCAGCGTCGATATGACGGCTAACGGCACCCGGAATTTCATCATCAAAGGCAGGCCAACCGCAATGGGCATTAAACTTATCTTCTGAACGATACAAAGGCGTATGGCATTTTTTGCACAAATACACCCCTTTGGCATCGTGTTGATAATACTGGCCACTAAAGGGGCGTTCGGTGCCCTTTTCTTCTATGACATAGCGTTCAAAATCAGTCAGTTTGTTCATAAAAGTATCCTTTAGCTCCTTAGGTATTCGCCTGCATAAGACCGTTTCACTCTCAGGTTTATTTCGCCCCAGCCTGAATTGGCTTTTTTAGCATAGTAGCTGCTTTGGGCGATAAAATCCTGCTGATTGAGGAGATGCTTAAATAACTGAAGGAAAATTCAGCAGTGCTTTATACCCATGGTTGTGAATGTTTGCGCCAAGTACAGCGCAACGCTACACTTGCTGCGGGTCAATTCTCTACCCAAACCTTTCTATATGCCAGCTTAAACACTAGGACTAAGCAAGCCATACCAATAATGAGATAAGTGGCAATGACCACTTACCTTTATCTTTAGATAAGCGTTTGGTTAACAATCACTTATAACAAGTAGAAACAATATGAAATTAGAAACCATTGATTATCGCGCTGCCGATAGTGCTAAACGCTTTGTCGAATCCCTACGCGAAACAGGCTTTGGGGTACTGTCTAACCACCCCATTGATAAAGAGTTGGTTGAGCGTATCTACACAGAGTGGCAAGCATTTTTTAACTCCGAAGCCAAAAACGAGTTTATGTTCAACCGTGAAACCCACGATGGTTTCTTCCCTGCGTCGATTTCAGAAACCGCAAAAGGCCACACAGTTAAAGACATCAAAGAGTATTACCACGTGTATCCTTGGGGTCGGATCCCTGACTCACTGCGCGCCAATATACTGGCCTACTATGAAAAAGCTAATACGCTGGCATCTGAACTCTTAGAGTGGATTGAAACCTACTCACCTGACGAGATCAAAGCCAAGTTTTCCATTCCGCTACCGGAGATGATCGCCAACAGCCATAAAACACTGCTGCGTATTCTGCATTACCCTCCCATGACGGGCGATGAAGAAATGGGCGCTATCCGCGCTGCCGCCCATGAGGATATTAACCTGATCACTGTACTGCCTACGGCGAACGAACCGGGATTACAGGTTAAGGCGAAAGATGGCTCATGGTTAGATGTACCGAGTGATTTTGGCAATATTATCATCAACATTGGTGATATGTTACAGGAGGCCTCGGACGGTTATTTCCCATCGACTTCACATCGAGTGATTAACCCAGAAGGCACAGATAAAACTAAATCTCGTATCTCCCTCCCCTTATTCCTGCACCCACATCCTTCGGTTGTACTGTCAGAGCGTTATACAGCTGACAGTTATCTAATGGAAAGACTGCGCGAACTTGGCGTACTCTGATTAATTTCGCTTACGCTAGCGAAACGAGCGTTGAGTTCAAAGTCGCATCAAGATTGAGCAATTAAGCGCCTTCGGGCGCTTTTTTTATGACATTCGCCGCCTTCAAGGTAGAATAGTCGTCTTTAAGTCATTTAGGACAAGGCGTTATCATGGCAATTCAATGGTATCCGGGGCATATGCACAAGGCACGCAAAGAGATCGAAGAGGCTATGCCTCAGGTCGATCTCGTGATTGAGGTGCTGGACGCACGTATTCCCTACAGTAGCGAAAACCCCATGGTGTCAAAGCTTCGCGGCGACAAACCTTGTATTAAGCTGCTGAATAAATCCGACTTAGCCGATCCTGAAGTCACAGCCCAATGGATTGAATACCTTGAGCGTGAACAAGGCGTTAAAGCCACTGCAATCACGACGCTGCAACCCGGAATGTTGAAGATGCTGCCGGATCTTTGCCGTAAATTAGTGCCGAGTCGAGATAAAACTGAAAAAGATATTCGCACGATGATCATGGGGATCCCAAATGTCGGTAAATCCACCATTATCAATACCTTGGCTGGTCGCGTTATCGCTAAAACGGGTAACGAACCCGCCGTAACCAAAACCCAGCAGCGCATTAATCTACGTAACGGCATTGTGCTCTCGGACACTCCAGGGATTTTATGGCCTAAGGTTGACAACGAAGCCAGCAGCTATCGCCTCGCTGTCACAGGAGCAATTAAAGATACTGCCATGGAATACGAAGATGTAGCGCTGTTTGCCGCGGGCTATTTCTTAAAGGCCTACCCAAAGGAAATTTGCGAGCGTTATAACATCAGCGAGTTACCTAAAGATGATATGGCGTTACTCGAAGAAATCGGCCGTAAACGCGGCGCACTTCGCCCCGGTGGCCGCATTGATTTACATAAGGCATCAGAATTACTGCTGCATGAGTATCGTTCCGGTAAAATCGGCTTATTATCCCTTGAAACACCCGCTATGGCAGAGATTGAAAAAGCCGAAGTTGAGCGCATTCTTGCCGAAAAAGCGGCCGAGAAGGCCGCGAAGTTGGAAGCAGAAAAACTCAAACGCTCTGGTAAACGCCATAATGATTAATGCAGGTAAATCAAGTTCTAATCGAGATGATAAATACGCAGAAGTAAACTCACAATTTATTGGTTGACTCTCGTTCGTTCAAACTTTAGCCATTAAGCTAGTCCTAATCAGGGCTGGCTTTTTATTTGACTGTTTTTTGAATTCACAGAAATAGGATTTCATACGAAGACGTAACTTAGGATTATAGATTTATCTAACAGGCTTAGAAAAATTAACAGGAATAGCGTATCAATAGTCGTTCAATGACCAAAGCTTTACAATTAACTGACTCATCATTGCCAGCGCAATAAAGAGTATCTAAGCGTAAGTTACACTTATTATCGTGGCTAGCAACTAGGCCGCAACGACATGTCGCTGCGCACGAAGAGGGTGTAAGCGATTATGCATTACCTTAATCGTCTCAAACTGTCCCAAGGTTTTAGCTCCAGATAAAACACATTCTGGCGATAACAACATCACTAACGCCGATTGCAGTGTATTTTCAACAACTAATACTAATGCACGTTGTTTTTGACATTTAAGTTCAAAGACTTTCCCCACATCACTGTAAACACACACTTCACTGGTATCAAAAAACCAAGATTTTGGCATTTGTGGTGTTAGCATAAAATGCGCCGCTGTCGCATTAAGCGCTATTTGCACTACCGCAGCATCGGTTAGAGTTAATGTTTTGGGTAACTTATCGAGCAAGCTCATATAGAATTTGGCGTGCGAAATATTGAACTCCATGCTTGATAAGGCATCAGGAATTAATGATTTTGCTTTATAAGCCGTCAGAAATTCTATCTCGGAACCTAACGAAACGCTTAATACACCATACGAATCGTTATATTTCCAATGCCAATCCTTTTGCGGCAATAATAACATAACGTTTACCTACTATTTGAACACTGGCACATCATAGTAGATATTTTATTCAATATCAAAATAAAAATAATAAAATACAAATTAGTTAACAATTACTTAGTGGATCTGTTTTAAGATCATAACTGCGATCTCATGATCGTTTTAGATCGCAGTTATCATAGAGGATCTCCTTTTTGATCCTCCGAGAGATCTAAAGATCGTTATTTTAAACGGTAAGCTTCAACAATCTCTTTAATTAACTTCGGACCTTGATAAATAAAACCCGAGTAAATCTGCACCATAGTTGCGCCCGCATCAAACTTCGCTAATGCATCTTCAGCACTATTAATGCCACCCACGCCTATAATTGGAATTTGACCTTGTAAACAAGTGGCTAATTGTTTAATCACTTTTGTTGAAAGTTCAGTTAAAGGTTTACCACTTAAGCCACCGCTTTCATTCGCATTGGCAAGCCCACTAACACCGTCACGGGTCAAGGTGGTATTGGTCGCAATTGCACCATCAAACTGATTTTTAATCAACGCTTGAGCAATATTTTCGATTTCTTCAATCGTTAAATCAGGGGCAATTTTAAGCGCGATAGGTACATATTTTTTATGTTTGTCGGCCAATTCAAGTTGCTTGGCTTTAATGGCACTTAATAATTCGTCTAATAGATCGCCATATTGCAGCGATCGTAATCCAGGGGTATTAGGTGATGAAATATTCACCGCAATATAAGCCGCATGGAGATAAACTTTATCCATACAGATTAAATAATCGTCTTTACCTTGTTCTACTGGGGTGTCTTTATTTTTACCAATATTGACGCCAACCATAATATCAGTCTTTTTCGCGATCAAATTTTTGACTAGGTTATCGACACCTTTGTTATTAAATCCCATGCGATTGATAATCGCCTTGGCGGGTTTTAATCTAAATAAACGCGGTAAATCATTACCAGGTTGTGGTCTTGGGGTAACCGTTCCCACTTCCACATGACCAAATCCCATCGCATGAAAGGCATCTATCGACTCGCCATCTTTATCCATACCTGCAGCTAAGCCCACTGGATTTGGAAAAGTCAGTCCCATAAAGCTGACAGGCGCTGGCGTAATATTCTGAGCATAAAAAGCATTGAGAGGACCGTTGCCTGTCATTCTCAGACTGCCAATGGCTAAATTATGCGCTCGCTCAGGATCCATCTGAAACATGACTTTCTGTGCGATTTTATAAAACATGTACTTTCCTCGACCTAAAAAAAGCCCCGGCGATCGCCAGGGCTTCTGATTGTTATAAAAGTTTACTTTTGCCCTTCACAGTGAAGGATCAGAAGGTTAAGTTCACGTAGGGCGACAGAGAACTTAGCAAACTCATGATTTTGCGACGTTTTAAAGTCAGCTAGCATGTGGAACCATCTTTCCAACAGGGCTTGATTAGTCTCAATCCACAGGGAAATAACACTCTGTGCATTACAGGTTGCACTGCACGTTCTTAAAACCACTGACGTTAACGCACGTTGCTGCCAATCCAGCTCTTCTCTAAAGGCCGCACGGGCCAGTGCTTGCCAATGGTTAGTCACTGGTTGCGCACTGATTTGTTCTAGGAACCAGTGCAGCTCAACGCGAGCACCGAGTTTGAAATAAGTCTCGGCAACAAGCGCGACAGTCTTCTCTTCAGCCTGCGCAATTTGCGCAATATCAAGCGTAGAGAACAGTGTGCTCATATTGGCAACGGTAGAGGCAACATCCTGAGGCACATTCTCTTTAATCAGAGCATTGATCTCAGCCTGGATGCCTGCTGCTTCTTCTTCAGCTAAGTATGAATGAACATTCGCTTTGAGTTGTTCAAATACCGGTTTGAAGAAGGCAACTGTTTGCTCAATACTCCAACTACGGTTACGGTGACGCAAGAACCAGCGACATGCACGACGCATATTACGACGTAACTGGTGCAACATTTCACCCTGAACCACAGCAGGTACAATACCGTTTAAGTCAGTGATCGATTTAGTTAATTCAGCTAAACCAAAGACTTCGCGAGCCATAGTGTAGCAAATTGCCGCATCAGCAACTGAGGCACCAGTCTCATCTTGCATACGTTGAACAAAGTTCAGACCCATGTCATTGACCAGTTCGTTGGCCAGTGAGGTAGCAATGATTTCACCACGCAGTGGATGCGTAACCATTCTGGCGCTATACAGTTCCTGAAGTTTTTTCGGGAAGTAAGCAATCAACAATTGGCTCAGCAGCGTATCTTCAGTGATTTCTGGCGTCAGTAACTGCTCTTTGAGCACCATCTTAGCGTAAGCAACCAAGACTGATAGCTCTGGACGCGTTAATGCACGGCCATTGGCGAGACGTTCTGTCAGTTCTTCTTCCGAGGGTAAGAATTCTAACGCGCGGTCTAACTTACCTTCTTTCTCCAGATACTGGATGAAGCGGATTTGCTCTTTTAACTGTTCAGCACCACGCACTTGGGTAACAGAAATCGTGCGGGTTTGGTCTTTACAGTCTTGCAGAACAATTTCGCCGACTTCTTCGGTCATCTCTCCAAGTAAACGGTTACGTTGTTTCAACGTCAGTTCACCTTCAGTCACCATCGCGTTCAGCAAAATCTTGATGTTAACTTCGTTATCAGAACAGTCCACACCACCAACGTTATCCACGAAGTCAGTGTTAATACGGCCGCCATTAGCAGCATATTCGATACGACCTAATTGGGTACAACCTAAGTTACCACCCTCACCGACGATCTTAGCACGCAGTTCACGGCCATTGACGCGCAGTGCATCGTTAGCGCGGTCACCGACTTCGGCATTGGTTTCCCGTGAAGACTTAACGTAGGTACCAATACCACCGTTCCAAATCAGATCAACTGGCATTTTCAGCAGTTCTTTCATCATCTCAGTTGGGGTCATCGAGATTTTCTCAGTACCCAACATTTGCTTCATTTCAGCAGACAATGGAATTGACTTAGATGAACGCAGGAAAACACCGCCGCCCTTAGAAATCAGCTTGCTATTGTAGTCTTCCCAGCTCGAACGTGGCAGCGCGAATAAACGAGCACGTTCTTCATAACTGGTAGCAGCATCAGGATTTGGATCGATAAAGATATGCATGTGGTTGAATGCAGCAACAAGTTTTGTGTGCTTAGACAACAACATACCGTTACCGAATACGTCACCCGCCATGTCACCAATACCTAAACAGGTAAAGTCAGTGGTTTGACAATCAATACCCACTTCGCGGAAGTGGCGCTTAACAGATTCCCAGCCACCTTTGGCTGTGATACCCATTTTCTTGTGATCGTAACCGTTACTACCACCCGATGCGAACGCATCACCTAACCAGAAATTGTATTCGAGAGAAATCGAGTTCGCGATATCAGAGAAGGTCGCAGTACCTTTATCGGCAGCCACAACTAAATAAGGGTCATCCTCATCGTGACGAACCACATCCACTGGATGCACGATTTCACCGTTCAAAATGTTATCGGTAATATCGAGCAAGGCGCGAATGAAGATGCGGTAACATTCTTGGCCTTCGGTGAAGAAAGCCTCACGACCACCTTCAGTTGGCAGTTGTTTACAAACGAAACCACCTTTTGCCCCCACAGGCACAATAACGGTGTTTTTCACTTGTTGCGCTTTCACTAAGCCAAGCACTTCGGTACGGAAGTCTTCACGGCGATCAGACCAACGCAGACCACCACGCGCCACTTTACCGTAACGTAAATGCACACCTTCAACCCGTGGCGAATAGACGAAAATTTCGAATTTCGGCAGTGGACGTGGCATTTCAGGGATCAACGAAGGCATGAATTTAAACGAGATATAACTCTTAGATTCGCCTTTGGCATCCAGTTGATAAAAGTTGGTACGCAGTGTGGCGTTAATCAAGTCTAAATAGCGACGAATGATACGGTCATCATCGAGACTTGATACTTCGTCTAAACGTAGGTTAATTTGCTCCATAAACTTGCCCAGTGTACGGGTCTTCAGTTTAGGATTGAACTTACGAATAAACATTTTCACCAACAAATCAGCGATTTGAGGGTAACGGCCGAAGGTTTCTTCAATATAAGCTTGGCTAAAGGTCGCATCGATTTGACGCATATATTTCGCATACGCGCGCAATACAGAGACTTCACGGCCCGTTAAGCCAGAGGCCAGAATAATGCGGTTAAAACCATCATCTTCTAACTTCTTTTGCCACACTTGTGACAGTGCTGTTTGGAATCTGTCTTGGCTATCAGCGATATTGTCGGTGTTGACAACTTTCACTGTCATTAAGAAGTCTAAAATCCAGAAGGTTGAGCCGTCTGCGGTGGTGACTTCATAAGGGCGTTCGTTAATCACACGCAAACCAAAGTTTTCGAGCATTGGCAGCACGTCAGAAAGATGAATTGGCTCATCTTTATGGAACAGTTTTAAACGCACTTTGTTGTCATTCAGCGCAGCTTCCTGCGGTTGATAGAACAACATACCCAGTTTGTGTTCGTCGTCCAAGGCTTCGAGCTGTTGCATATCCACAACGGCGGAGCTTGGCAGCACATCTTCCTTATAGCTTTGTTCGAAGGCGTTAGCGTAACGCTTCATCAGATGAGTACCGGCTTCTTCACCTAAGGCGTTGTTTAGCGCAGTATTTAACTTATCTTCCCAAGAACGTGCCGCTTCTATTAAGTTGTTCTCTATGGCAGCCACATCTACATCCATATTATTGTTATCAACTTTGACAATGTAGTGAGTACGTGCCAGGGTCGACTCGGAGAAATACGTCGTAAACTCTACATCTTCTTTACTGTTGAAATGTTGAGCCAGAATACGTTGGGTATCTTGGCGAAGCTTAGTGTTGTAACGATCTTTAGATACATACACTAAACAGGATAAGAAACGACCGAAACCGTCTTTGCGAACAAAGAGCTTCAGTTTATCCCTATCTTGCATCTCGAGCACACCGTGCGCTGTGTGTGCTAAATCATCCACATTAGCTTGAATTAGCTCATCGCGCGGTAAGTTTTCGAGAATGTTCAGTAGGGCTTTATAGTCGTGAGATCGAGGTGTTAAACCTGAACGGTCTAATACGCGCTGGACTTTTTCGTTCAGCAGCGGGATCTCACGTGGGCTGCGGTTATATACATTTGAGGCGTATAAACCGATAAATCTGTCTTCACCGATCACATTGCCTTTTTTATCGAAGCGTTTAATACCGATATAGTCGACATAGGCTGGACGGTGCACGCGGCTCTTGGCACTGCTCTTCGTCAGGATCAGTAAACTGTGGTCTAAGGCTTCTTTACGGGCACTGTCAGAGAAGCTTGATAATAACAAACCTTGCTCTGGCTGAGTCTTATGGTGTTTGTTCATTAAACCTAAGCTAGAGGCTATATTCGGTACTAGCTCAACATCCCCTTCAACACGTTTTAAATCGTATTGACGGTAACCCAGTAAGGTAAAATGATGATTATTAAGATAAGTTAGGAAGTTAATCGCTTCTTCTAACTCTTGCTTCTCACCGGGAAATGGACGTTTAGGTAACTCTTTAATGGTCTCGCTCAACTTAGCTGACATCGCACCCCAATCGTTGACTGATGCGGCAACATCGGCGAGCACAGATTGGATTTCGCGTTCAAGAGCTTTGATGTCCGCAGTGCTGCTTTGGCGATCGATTTCAATTAAGAAAACCGCAACATGTTCAGTGCTGTCAGGGCTTTGGTTCAGATAAGTTACTTTAGTCACTTCTTGCGCTGAACGCTCAATCGCCAGCGGAGTATGTAACATCACATGAGCCGTAATACCCATACGATTCAAGGCCATACCAACAGAATCTACCAAAAATGGCATATCTGGTTGGATGACTTCAATGATCGAATGGGTTGATTGCCAGCCATGTTTTGACTGACTTGGATTGAATACTCTGAGGTGAGTTTCCCCTTTCGGGGTTTTGTTCAGTGCGTTCCATAAACTGAGGACGGCACCGTACAGATCGCTGTCATTACGCGCATTGAGGTCGTCTTTAGACATGTGGGCATAAAGGCAGGTCGCGAACTGTTCAACTTGCTTGGCTTGTGAATTAGGGACTTTAGCGTGAATTAAACTGACTACATTTTCAAGTAGTACTGAAGGCATTGCATCTTTCAAGGCCATGTTGCTGTTTCCTTAAGCGTCTATGGCAGCGCTTTTTTTCATTATTTGGATGCTTCGGCTTAACAATCTGAGAAAAGCGAGTGTGATCTAGATCGTCGCGCGAAGTTTATTACTAAATCCTCTGTATTTCGAGGAAAATTTTAGTGGTACATCCTCTTGAAATCCAGTCGCAGCGCGATTAAAGCGCAAACAATGACCAAACAATCGTAAAAACAGACTAACTATGCAAAAAAAAATGGGGAGTTAAACTCCCCATTTCAAGGTATTACTTAGGTTGTCGCCAGAATACCGCCGCCAATGCTGGCAGGATAATTATGGCACCCAACATATTTACTAAAAACATGAAGGTGAGCAGGATCCCCATATCCATTTGGAATTTAAGCGCCGAGAAAAACCAAGTGCTTACTCCGATAGCCAGCGTCAAACCGGTAAAAATCACCGCACTTCCCCGCTCAACCAACGCTTCGTAGTAAGCCTGCTGTACTGGCATACCATTTGATAACTTAGACGACATGGTCGACAGGATATAAATACCATAGTCGACCCCAATTCCCACACCCAGAGCAATAACGGGTAACGTACTGACAGCTAAGCCAATATTAAGCATTGTCATCAAGGCCTGTGCCAGTGTCGATACCACATAGAGTGGAATGATAACCGCAACCGTTGCCTTGAAAGATTTGAAGCTGATTAAACACAGCACAAATACCGCGCCATACACATAGATCATCATAGGTAATTGCGCTTCGGCTACGGCTTCATTCGTTGCCGCCATCACACCAACAGGACCCGATGCCAGTTTAAATTGCAGCTTATCATTATCCATTTTGGCAGCGACAGCTTTGACCTTAGCGACCACAGTTTCTATGGTTTCGGCCTTGTGATCTTTCATAAACAGATACACAGGCATGACCGAACAATCGCCATTTAATAAACCTGAAGTCGTGGGAATTTGACCAATAGCCTGGACTAAACTCGCCGTTGTACGCGGTAGCACTTCCCACCTTGGATTGCCTTCGTTAAAGCCAGCGTTCACTTTTTTTGCCACCGAAGCCAAACTGACGGTTGATTCAACACCAGGAGTATTACGCACTAACCATTCAAACTCATCAATTTGATTCAACACATCGTGATAAGTACAGGCTTCGGGACTCGCTTCAACAATCACAGTCATCACATCCGTCGTGATAGAGAAATGATCTGTAATAAAGAAAGTGTCCAAGTTATAGCGCGAATCTTGATGTAACGCGGGTGCACCGCCTTGCAGGTCACCAATTTTCATCTGGTTTGCCTTTTCTAACCCAGCAAAATACAAGGCAATAGTCGCTATAATCACCACGATCGCGTATTTAGGGGTGGCAAATTTTGCCAGATAGCGCCAAATCGCCTCGGCACGCACTTCATCCGATGTTGGTTGACCTTGTGGTGGAACGTTAATCTCGGTAAAGGAAATCACTAACGGCAAGAGGATAAGGTTGGTGAGAATAATCACACCTACGCCCAAGGATGCCGAAATCGCCAGCTCACGAATAATACCAATATCAATGAATAATAGCGTAATAAAACCAACAGTATCAGAGAGTAACGCCACACCACCGGGCACAAGTAAGCTACGAAATGCCGAAGCTGATGCAGCCTTAGTAGATTGCCCATCCATGACACGGCGTTTTACGGCATTAATGATCTGCACACCGTGACTCACCCCAATCGCAAATACCAGGAAAGGCACCAAAATCGACATCGGATCGAGACCGAAACCAATTACCGTCAATAAACCGAGCTGCCAGATCACCGCAGCTAAGCTACAGATTAAAGGTAATAGCGTCAGAATAATCGATTTAGAGAACAGATAAACCATTGCCGCCGTGACTAAAATGGCTATCACGAAAAACAGTAATACACCTTTGGCACCATCGGCCACATCACCAGCCATCTTTGCAAAGCCGATAATATGAATTTTTACTTTATCGGTTTCATATTTGCCACGCAGTTCTTTTTCAAGTTGGGCGGCAAAGGCAATGGTATCTAAGGGTTTACCCGTTTGTGGATCAAAATCCATTAACTGGGCAGATACCATAGCAGCGCTGTAGTCGTTAGCAATTAATCGGCCAACAATCCCTGCTTTTTCAATGTTATCTCGAACCGTATTCAGCCCTGTTTCTGTGGTAGCAAAATCAGCAGGTATCACAGGACCGCCAGCAAAACCATCCTCCACAACCTCGGTAAAACGGGTCGAAGGAGAAAACAGCGATTTCACCTGAGAACGGTCAACACCGGGAATAAAAAACAGCTGATCATGAACGTTTTTAAGGGTATCAAAAAAATTAGGATTAAAAATATTACCGCTGGTGTCTTCGACCGCCACCATAATGCTATTTGCGCCCCCAAAATCCTTTTGGTGCTTGAGGTAAGTTTGCATATAACTATGGTTGAGTGGAATATTTTTAATAAATGCCGCATCCATTTTTAATTGGCTGGCTTGGTATCCCAAAAAAACCGTTACCAAAATGAAAATGCTTACCACCCAAGCACGGTTGCGGAACAAAAATGACTCAAATCCGTTGACCAGTTTTTCTAACATCTTATCGGCCCTGTTATTGTTGTTTTATAATTTATGGCTTAAGTGTGAGTAGCCCTTGGCTACCCGATAACCACACATTCCCTTGGTTATCTTTGGCAATTGAAACTAAGTTTTCCCCTTGGCGACGAGTCACAATACTCGAACTATCATCCTGATTTAACTGGATAACAATGCCGGCATTACCTACAAGATATAGGCTAGTCTCTGAGGTTGCCATAACACCGTTGATAGATGATTTAACTGGCATATCAATCTCATCCCATTGGGCAAGGCTCAAATCGGCCTTAAAGACGTGCCCTCTTAGCCCCATCACGTAAACCGCATCCTGCAGCTGAATGGCGTTAAACATAGAGCCATCATAATCAAACCCCGTGCGGGTAAAGCTTTGGCCTTTGTCTGCCGACATCGCCACTAAGCCAAGCTCTCCCACCAATAATAGACGCCCATCCTTAAGCGCTATCATCCGATTAAAATGCGGCAATAAAGATGCTCGCTCAGTAAGGTAGGCTGCTTGATCGCTGTTTTTTAACTCAGCGAGGTAGGAGACGTCCTCTTCGGCAAGCAGCTCTTCATGGAATTCCTCAGTCCAATTTGCGCCGCCATCGCGGGTGCGATAAAAGAGTCCGTAGGCACCTATCGCCATACCTTCTTGTTCATTTAAAAACAATACATCAAGGAAAGGCTTTTCGATTTCAGTCGACTGCATTTGTAACGACCAAGTCTGGCCGCCATCTTGAGTATGCAAAATAGTGGCATCGTGCCCAACAGCCCAACCGAATTTTTCATTTAAAAAGAAAACCTTTGTTAACTGAACGGAAGTCGGCGTCGGGACTTGTTGCCATTTGTCCGTTAGCACTAAAACATGGCCTCGCTCACCTACAGCAACTAAATGCTGGCCAGCATGGGCGATATCTAACACTAATGAAGATGCCGCCAGAGGCTGAATTTGAGGGAAATGCTCTGACTGTGCAGAAAACGAAGGGGAAAAAAATAAACAACCAACACTTATCGCAGCGACACATTGAAGGATGCGAAACGACATACAAACTTCCTTAAACTAATGAGGGGGCGCTTAGCGCCCCTTTTACCGTAGCTAATTAACGGATACCTTCGCGACGCAGCGCATCTGGGGTAAAGTTTGCTTCACTCAGTTTGGCATCAAAGTTATACATGCCGCTCTGGTTGTCTAACCCCATGGCCAAGTAACGACGGGACTGTAGATCGTGGAACACTTCTAAGGTATCCCACTGCGCTGGAACTTCGTAATAGTTCAAACCATGGGCAACCGCCACACGGTAAAGCTCATCACGGTTGTCGTACAGATCGGCAATCGATACTTGCCATGAGTCTTCGTCAAGATACATCACGCGAGTTTTGTAGATATGGCGCATACCGTCTTTCAGTGTCGCCTTTACTTCCCATACGCGGTGTTTTTCCCAACGGACAAACTCAGGATTAATATGACCGGGTTTTAAAATCTGATCATATTTCAGCTTATCTGAATGCAATTTGTAATCGTTGTAAGGAATATAGATTTCTTTCTTGCCCACAAGCTCCCAGTTATAACGCACGGGTGAACCGTTAAACATGTCGAAATCGTCCGTAGTGCGCAGACCATCGGATACTGTGCCCGGTGTATCAAACGCAACGTTTGGTGCCTTACGAACACGGCGCTGGCCAGTGTTATAGGTCCATGCTTGGCGCGGTAACGCTTCTTGGTCCATGGTTTCTTTCACCAGCAGTGCTGTTCCTGCGAGGCGCGCGGGTTGAGTGACAACCTGTTTGAAGTAGAACAAGGTGTTACTGGCTTTTAACTGATCGAGGGTGATCTCTGGGCGAGAGTACTCGAAGCGAATTTCCTCAGCGGTTTCCACTAAGGTGTAACTTCCATCTGCTGTGGGTGCAGCTTGGCTACGAGAGGTCTCTACATCCATACCACGGAAGCGGAGGATATGGTTCCAAATTGCTTCTAAGCCATTGGCTGGGATTGGGAAGGGAATACCAATTGATGCACCTGAAATTCCATTACCTTGCGCCACCAATTCAGCACGGGTTGCATTGACTTTAGTCGCATCGTACACAAATTGCGGTACAGACGCACTACGACGAGTCTTGTACACATTCATCTTGTAAGTATTAGGATAAAGCTCAAACAGTTTCATCTGACCAGGGGTCAAATAATCTTTATATTGTGCTTTATTTGCATTGGTA
Organism: Shewanella oneidensis MR-1; assembly: GCF_000146165.2. Lineage (NCBI taxonomy): Bacteria > Pseudomonadati > Pseudomonadota > Gammaproteobacteria > Alteromonadales > Shewanellaceae > Shewanella > Shewanella oneidensis. The sequence goes on from NC_004347.2 coordinate 2,730,513, forward strand.
ATGGTGAATTCAATTTTATCCTCAGGGAAAGGATCTGGATGATGCATTCCCTTAGTGTAACCCGCTATAGGCTTAGTAATACCACCATCCCATGCTGGAATTGAACCATCGGCGTTACCTGCTTTTTCAGCACCTAATGGAGTTAATTCGTTACCCAGTTTTGCGGCTTCTGCTTCAGAGATCTTCGCCATCGCTGCTGGTGCTACAAGTGCCATAATCACCGCACTTGCCAATATCGACAGTTTCTTCATTGTTATAGTCCTTTAGATCGAATACTTGATATTGAATGAAATATAATCACGATCTGCCATCGCGTTGGTTGTACCTACACCACCAAAGAAATTGTTGTAGGACAGATCTGCGCCCCAGCGGTTTTGGTATTCAAAGTTAAGACCCAAGGCGACTGACTTACGTCCTTCAGTGAATAGGAACATAGGATCTGGGGTAATACCATCAACATCGTGTGAGAAAATCATTCGTGGAGACATGTTCACACCGGCAAACAAGTTATTGAACTCAGCTTTGGCTACAAGGCGGTATCCCCAGGCGAAATCCGTTGGGAATGGGTTGGTTTCAGGGCCGTTATGCAACGCTTGGATAATGCCCGGCATATCAGGATTACCACCAGAGCGCGCTGTACCAGGGCCATTTAAACGCAGTTCATCAAAGCCAGGCATATCATGGATCCACACCCCACCGACTTCAGCCAACATAGTCAAGTTATCCAGTCCCAGTGTTGGACCAAATAAGTGAGTGAACGTGGCTTGCGCCTGAGTGGTGTCTCGGCGGATAAAACCGTCGACAGTGTCACCAGGTTTGACACCATCAATTTGTGAAATACCGTTGAAATCTGGGCGAATACCTGCATTAGCTAATTGTTGTGGCATACCAGCAAACAACAGTTCTACGTCATCGATTTGCAACGGTTCATCTTGACGGTGGGCAATTTCAGCACCGACTGAGGTATCACCCAGTGAAGTGTTAAAACTAAAGCCGTAGAGTTTAATGTCTTCAGGATAAACAATTTGCGCCTTAGAGAAGCTTTTTAAGCTCAGCAGCAAATCGCGATTAATATCCCCGGCATTTTGCCCAAGTACCGCTAAATCGGATAACAGCGCACCTGTGCTAAAATCGGCTGCAGTACCGCTGATCAGCGGACGGCGACTATGGTAGTTCATAAAGTAGAAACCAAACTCGGTATCGCCCAATTCAGGCGCATAATAACCTAGCTTGATACCATATTGCCCATCATTACTCGGCGATTGCTCATCCTGCACTAAGGTCACTTTAGTTGGATATGCCAACGCCATCGCAACGAGCTGTTGCGTTGGAATTGTCTGACCGCTGGCGATCATTCCTGCAAGACGTTGATATTCTTGCATCACAAAGTCTAAATTAATATCAGGGTTGGCGTTAAAACCTAGCTGTGCGTTTTGGTTGTAACCACCAAAGCCCGCAAAATCGTTAGTCGCAAAAATTGAACCGGGTGTAGGAACCCAAATTGGTTCCCAATCATATTGATAGAAAGCTTCTACCGATAAATTTTCCGTGATCCCTAAAGAGGCCCAAACCATACCTTGAGGTCTAAAGGCTTCTTTCAGTTCAGCACCGGGAGCATTAAGGATGTTCAAATCAACGGGGTTAATCTCACCGATACCGTGGGCGATAAGCGTACTTTCCCCCCAAGAGACGACTTGGTTACCCACACGAATAGACAGAGGATTTGCACCGTCATTCAAATCAAAATTCGCATAGACGAAGGCATCCAGCAGACGGATGTCCTTACATTGCACCTCTGAAGCACGGTTATCTTGACAAGGATCGTATTCTTTCCCTGTTAGCGGATCGTTGAAGTCATAATTACCATCATTTAATTTACGATCGTAGAAATACATGCCACGCGCAAATAAACCATAGTTTTCATACTTCAGAGACAGCTCATGTAATCCTTTAACGATCTCTGAAGTGGTATCACCTTGAGAATAAAGTAAATTACTTAAGTCATTATTGCTTGAATAGGAGCCTGGTTGCGCCCAAATCTCAGCAGAAGTGTATTTGGTATTGCCAAAAGCAGTATAATTTGACCAATCAAATTGTGGCTGGTTAACCTTACCGATTTGTCCTGCCCAATCGCGCTCACCCACACGCCAACTGGCACCAGCGGTCCAAGTTGAGTCAAAAGAACCTTGTACTGCCCCCCAATCGAATGCAACTGCATTAACATTCGACACCATCAATAAACTCAATGCCGACGCCACCCCCAAAGCAAGCGCCGACTTGTTAAAACCTTTTTTAACAATTTTCATTTTAGCTCTCCGTACCCTGCTGGATTCTTTGTTCTAGGAATTACAACCAACATCTTGTTAGCTCACAGGTAACATCATTGTTACAGCAATTAATCCCCATGAGCAAGGCACAGTTAGATAAAATTTTCTAAAGAATTAAGCACGTAGACACATTTATGTCATCTAGTACAAAGATAGGATTTAAATTAGAAAAGTAGAAGATAGGAATGAATGGAAAAAACAAGATAAAAAATCATATTTTTCATCAACATAATAACAGATAAAATATCATATTTTCTGAATTGTAATTAGTCGACCGTTTAAAGTAATTGCTCTAAGTTAAAATCAACAATTTGTTTCTACAATCGCTCTAATGACACAAATTGCCCTTTATCATCGAGCACCAGTTTAAATTGCCCATGGATCCCGTTTTCAGTTAAAAAACGCCTAAAATGCCGCCCGTTAATCCACAGGATCCGCCCTTGGCTTTCACGAACTTCAACTTTATCGGCCAGCCCCTGATAGTAAGGTAAAAAATCTTGGTAGCTCAGGGTTAACTTAAAATACAATTCCATACTGATAAGGGCAGCAAAGTGCTGCTCTCCTCCTCTAATTAACCTAAACTCGGGGTAACGAGTGTCGAAAAACCTAAATTTAATAAACTAAATCAATGCTATAAATGATTATTGTGAAACGAAAAATCTATTATCTGGCTGAATGCGCAGGTTTTGCGCATATCAAGGCGCTCTGTCTAACCATAGCGAGCTATGGTTAGACAGAGCAACGCAGAGAGGCCCGAAAAGATGCCTATTCAGCGGCTCTGCTTATCTCGAGTTCAGGTTAATTACTACTGCGCTAAGGCTTTAGACACTTTCTCGAATAAATCCTTCGAGAGTCCAGGCAAGTCTAATAAACGCGTTAAACAGGCTTTAATCTTAGATTGACGTGTTTCATCGAATTTACTGAATTGGATTAGCGGTGTCACCATTCGCGCAGCAACCTGTGGGTTAAGCTGGTTCAAGTTGATAAGGCATTCAGTTAAAAACTCATAACCTTGACCATCAATACGGTGGAATTGATAAATATTCCCAGCGGCAAAACTACCAATAAGCGAGCGAACGCGATTGGGATTGCCCATACTAAAACTCGAATGTTGTTGTAATTGCCGTAACTTATCAATCACATCATCACTATCATGGGTCGCCTGTAACATAAACCATTTGTCCATGACTAACGGCGTATCACGCCAGCGCGTCTCAAACTGAGCCATTAAATGGTCACGGCAAGTTAAAGAGCCTGTATTGGCTGCACTCAAGGCACCAAGAGAGTCTGTCATGTTGTTAGCTTTTTCAAACTGTTCAACCACAAAGGTTTCTGCATCACTGCTAACTCGGCTAAGCCAATTTAGACATTGGTTTTTAAGGGCTCGAGCTTTAGTGCAATCCAAATTAACTAATGAGCGATAAAGTGCCGTTAACTCATCTTCACAGTATGCTGCAAGCTCGGTGAGCACAAATTCACGGGCTAAGGCTAATGCATCAAGGTCAACAGTATCGGTTTGCTCAACCAAAGCGGAAGCCGATGGAATCGCTAAGATCTCAGCCTTCAGTGCTTGATCGAGTTTCTCATCGAGTAAAGCCCCTTTAAAACTGTCCTTAACTCTTTCATCTAAGGTCATCGTCTGATGTTGCTGTAAATGTTCAACATTTTGCCAAATTGCTTGGCTAACGAGTGTGACTGATGCCTCCCAACGCGCCACTTCACTCGAAGCAAAACGCATCAGATGAACAAGTTGGTCAACTTCAAAGGGATAATGTAATTTAACCGGCGCAGAGAAATCTTGCAACAGTGACGCCACAGGTTTATGGTTGAGTCCTTCAAAAGTAAATACTTGTTCGGCTTCGATAAAATTGAGCACTTGGTTAACCAGCGACAGCCCCTTCTCATCCAACAGTTCAAGACTAAAAGGAATATGCAGCGGCGATAAGCAACCTGCTAAAGTCTGTTTAAGTGTTAACTGATAACGCCCTGATGCAGCATCGAAACTATCGCTTGCGGTCACCATCGGGGTGCCTGCTTGGCTATACCAGAAGCGGAATTGGGTTAAATCGATACCACTGGCATCTTCCATCGCCGCGACAAAATCATCGCAGGTCACAGCTTGACCGTCGTGACGTTTGAAGTATAACTTCATCCCCGCTTGAAAATGCGTTTCGCCAAGCAAGGTGTGCATCATACGAATGACTTCAGCGCCCTTGTTATACACTGTCACAGTGTAAAAATTATTCATCTCAATGACAGATTCTGGACGGATAGGATGGGACATAGGGCCAGAATCTTCCGCAAATTGCTGATTCTTGATCACTTTAATTGCGTGAATTCGATTCACAGCGCGAGAGTCTAAATCCGAGCTAAATTCTTGATCGCGGAAAACGGTTAAGCCTTCCTTGAGACTTAGTTGGAACCAATCACGACAAGTGACCCTATTTCCAGTCCAGTTATGGAAGTACTCATGACCAACGACGGATTCAATCCCATGATAATCATCGTCTGTTGCAGTCAAAGTATCAGCGAGAACATATTTAGTATTGAAGATATTTAAGCCTTTGTTTTCCATCGCACCCATATTAAAAAAATCGACGGCAACGATCATATAGATATCTAAGTCATACTCGAGGTCAAAACGGGATTCATCCCAGGCCATGGACTTTTTAAGGGACGCCATCGCGTGGTGCGCCTTATGTAAATTCCCTTTATCAACAAAGACCTGTAACACCACTTTGCGATGGCTACGGGTAATAAACTCATCCTGTAACAGGTCAAAATCACCTGCAACAAGGGCAAAAAGATAGGCAGGTTTGGGAAATGGATCTTGCCAGCGTACATAATGGCGTCCGCCATCGAGCTCGCCTTTGTCAATCAAGTTACCGTTACTCAGCAGGAATGGGAACGCAAGCTTGTCCGCTTCAATACGCACTGTGTATTTAGCCAATACGTCAGGACGATCAAGGAAATAAGTGATACGTCTAAACCCTTCAGCCTCACACTGGGTGCAATAGGCACCATCGGACATGTAAAGCCCTTCAAGACTCGAGTTAGCTTCAGGATCAAGCTGAGTGATGATCGATAACTCAAACTCATCAAGCCCAGTCGCAATAGTCAAATGACCTTCACTCTCGTGATACACCGCTGCTTGTCCATCAATCACCACACTCACTAAGGTTAAACTTTCCCCATCGAGCACTAAAGGATTGGCGTGGTTTGAGGTACGTTTGACCTTGCTAACGGCTTTAACAAGGGTGTTTTTACCATCGAGATTAACATCTAAGTCAATGGTTTCAATCGTGAACGGGGGAGCTTGGTAGTCTTTGAGGTATTTTGCTTGAGCTTGGGTCATTTCGTTCCCTTTAACACTGATTTAAATAAGAAAAACGCGCCATAAGCGCGTTTTAAGATAAGGTAAACAGGCGTAAACTCCGCCTATTTAGTGCCAGCGTTAGCTAGCTTTTTCGCATCCACCATATCTAAGGTGATATACGCCGTTTCATCTAAAAATGCATCTGGTGCTACGACATCGTCTTTAATGTCTTCCATCGATTTAACAGGCGCTAAACCATTGGCAACACGACGCTCATTGGTTCTATCGAGCACTTTCTTCTCATCAGCTTCACGTGATGCAATACGCTCACTTTCAACTAAGGAGACCGTTTTCTCTTTGTGATGCTTTTTAAAGTCAGCAATATCTTGATTGATATAGTTAAATTCAACACTGTTTTGAATTCGAGCAAGGTGCTTTTTCTCTAAACTCGCCACCAGTTCAGGAGTGATATCGTTTAGCGTGCCATATTGCGCCATCGGGACTTTGTCCCAAGGCAAAGCATTCTTCTCTTCAGCTTCACCGTATTCACCAGGCTCTAATGCACTTGGATAAGCAATATTCGGTGTCACACCTTTCAGTTGAGTACTACCACCGTTAATCCGATAAAACTTCTGAATGGTGTATTGCACATGGCCAATTGGCTTCTCGTACATATCGTAGATACGACCTAGGCTCTTGTGCTGTTGTACTGTACCCTTACCGAAACTGGATTCTCCGACAATCAGTGCACGGTCATAGTCCTGTAATGCTGCTGCGAAAATCTCAGAAGCTGATGCACTATAACGGTCAACCATCACGGTCAACGGACCTGTGTAAGTCGTCTTACCATCGTTATCACGGTGAGCGGATACACGACCATCGGCATCACGGACTTGTACTACTGGTCCCATATCGATAAAGAGTCCGGTCAGTAACACAGCTTCAGTTAATGCGCCACCGCCGTTACCACGTAAATCGATAACCACACCTTCGACTTTGGCTTCATTCAGCTTAAGTAGTTCCTTTTCAACATCCTGGGATAAATTCATATAGAATCCAGGGATCTGGATCACACCGACTTTACGATTGGCGTATACACCGTCTTTAGGTTCGATGATCTTTGAAGTGGCTGCACGGTCTTCTAAGCGAATTTTGTCACGCACTAAGGTCACGTTAAACGGCTTAGCATTTGAGCCGCCTTTCTTCGGTAAAATCTGCAAAACGACTTTACTGCCCTTAGGTCCTTTGATGAGTTCGACCACATCGTCTAAACGCCAGCCGATAACATCAACAATCTCGCCGCCTTCTTGGCCGACACCGACAATCTTATCTTCTGGTGACAGTTTCTCACTGCCAGCCGCAGGACCACCCGCGATCAAACTCTTAATCACAGTGTAATCATCTTCGAGCTGTAACTGCGCGCCAATACCCTCAAGGCTTAAGTTCATTTCCATTTGGAAACGCTCGGCATTACGGGGGGATAAATAGCTAGTGTGCGGCTCTATGCTGCGTGAAAACGCGTTCATCACGGCTTGGAACACATCTTCGCTATTGGTCTGAGTCAAACGTTTGATGGCGTTGTTATAACGCTTTTGCAGAATATCAACGATTTCAAGCCATTTTTTGCCAGTAAGCTTGAGATTCAACGCGTCATATTTGACTCGCTGACGCCAAAGTTCATTGATTTCAGCTTGATCTTTCGGCCAAGCAACATCTTCCCGATCATAATCGTAGACATCACCAGGGGCGGTAAAGTCCATTTCTTTATCGAGCAGAGAAAGCGCGTACACAAAGCCTTCGTAGCGACGTTTTTGAACCAAATCAAACATTTTGTATGCAGGATCGAGTTCACCTGAACTAAGCATGTCGTCAAACTGATTGATATAAGGTTTAAAACTGTCGACATCGGCTTGGGTCAGCACATTGCGACGGTAATCAAGTTGCTGTAAATAGCGGTCAAATATCTGCGCAGAAAACGCGTCATCGAGCGCAAATCGGTGGTAATGCGAACGAGTATATAAATCCGTCACTCGCTTACTGGCCACTTTATGCTGCGCTTCCTGCTTGAGAGTGGGTAACTCGCTGATTTGAATTGTAGGAGGCACAGCCCAAGCCGAGAATCCGACAAAAACAGTGGCGATGGATGTAGCCAAAATGAGTTTTCGCATCAACAAGTTACTCCGTTAGATTAAATGATTACAGCAGAATATGTTCTGCTTTCACTTTTATCGTTAAGCCGCTATCGAGCTGAACATGAATGTCTTCTTTATTAATGTCGGTGATCACGCCGGCTACTGGCGTCATACCTAACTTAACATTGACACGTTGCTTCTTCGCTAAATCAGTCAATTGCGCTTGCACTAAGTTCACTACAGGTTCGACCTTTGGAGCCGCTTTTGCTGGGCGCTCAGTCTTACGTGCAGGAACGGCAACTTTCTTAGGGGCTTTTTTCGCCGGAGCTTTACCCGCTGGAGCCGCTTTCGGTGTTTGAGCAGCACGCTTAGCTTTGGCTTTTTCTTGGCTTTCTTTCAACATGGCTTGAGCATGATCAATATGCTCTTGCTCTAACTCACCACAAGGCTGACCATCAAGATCGACACGCTGTGCACCGGCCTTTACCGATTTTAGGTAGCGCCAGCTGCTGGTGTAGCGTCTTAACGCCACTCGCAGTTGCGTTTTACTGACTTTAGAATCATCAGCCAACCTTTCAGCCAAATCTTGAAACAATCCGATTTTTAATGGCTTAGTTTCACCTTCAGCAATAAAGCACAAAGGAAATGTTTCATACAAATACGCCAAAATTGCGTTGGTGTCGGTCAACTTATCTGTTGATTCCATCATTACTTCCACAGTTAAAAAGGGACATCGAATTCGAGGTGATATAAATCAGCTTCTTACGTGTCGTTCATCTTGGTTAAGCCCACAATTGAGCCAAAGTACAAATTAGCATTCTCGCCGAGTTAACTAAAGTTAAAAAATATAAGTTAACAATTTTTTACGGCTAAACCTATCAGGCTTATTCAGACCATACCTAAATAAGCCTTATCAGGACATGCGCTATTATAAGGCGCACGCCACCGATTGCGACCATGAATTATGCGTTATTGTACGCAAATTAAGCAAATAGGCATTTTTCGAAGCTTTTTACCAATAATTCCAAGCCCTTTTGGTCTTCTTCGTCGAAGTGATCAAAAATAGGACTATCGATATCCAGCACAGCGATCACTTTTCCATCAGCCCGCACAGGGATAACAATTTCTGAATTACTGGCCGCATCACAGGCAATGTGGCCGTCAAATTGATGCACATCGGCAACACGTTGGGTTTGGTTAGCCAGTGCTGCGGTGCCACACACACCCTTTCCCATAGGAATGCGGGTACAAGCGACTTTTCCTTGGAAAGGACCTAACACTAACTGTTCGCCGCGCATCACGTAAAAACCAACCCAATTTAGCTCAGTTAAGTTATCGTTGAGCAGAGCCGAAAAGTTAGCCATGGCAGCCACTAAATCGTCTTCACCTTCAAGTAACGCCAGCACTTGACGATTCAATGATTCATAAAATTGCGGTTTCATATGCATCCTAAGAATTATTCGACAGCGTCGTCCTTCTTAGACGCTTTTTTCGCTGCACTTTGTTTTGTTGGCGTACTATTAACTTGAACGACGCCTTTAAGCAAGTTTGTCAGCTCATCTTTATTGTTAGCAAAATAGAATGCGAGCTGTTCGGTCAGACTTTCATCAATTCCGAGCTGCGCGTTTTGAATAAATGGAATGAGGTTGTCAGCGATATCGAGCATCTTATCGTAGGCATCAGCCTCCTTTTTCGATGTGAATGTCATCTTTTCTACCCCTTCTCTTACCACGACAAACTGTGTAATAACTGCCATGACTGCCCTCGCACTGTTTTTATATACAGTAACCAGAATGACATAAAGTGAACTAGTGATGCAAGTGTTCTGATTATTCTGATATTATGTGAACGTTTTGCGTTGTCGAGATGAGTCAAGAAATTGGGTATCTCACCTTATAATTTGTTTAATTCGGATTATTTGCACTATCTCAATGGCTTTGGGGCTAATATAATATTTTTATATGCATGAAAATACAGCAGAAAACTCTGTAATCCTCTGTCGTTCCTGCGACTTGGCCATTCGGAAACGCGCCCTACCGACGGGTGTAAGAGCGTTGTGCCCGCGCTGTAACACTGCTCTTTATGACACACCATACTGCTCAGTGAATGGCATGTTGGCACTGTGCATTACCGCGTTGGTATTTTATTTTCCTGCTAATTTTTTCCCTGTGTTGGAAATTCATTTCCTAGGCAGTATTCGCACTACGACTGTGTTTCAAGGCGCTTTTGCCGTCTTCGACCAAGGGTATTGGGTTGTAGGTATAGCCGTGCTCGCCGCGGCGGTGGTAGGCCCAGGTTTATTGATCCTGTCGATTCTCATCCAACTCTTAATTGTTAAATGGGGGCTTGATAGCCCATTGGGGCGCCATAGCCTCAAACAATTATTAAAATTTCAGGGACTCCTGTCGCAACTGACTATGCTCGAGATTTATGTGATTAGTTTCCTCGTTTCCTCGTTTCAATTATCAGACTTTTCAGATATTTACTTTGGAATGGGGACCTTTTGCTTCACCATGCTTTTTTTAGTCACCCTATTTTTACAGCGTGAATACGATATTGAGCATATGTGGGGTCTTCTTATGCAGGAGCGTCACTGAGATGAAGCAGCAAGGAAAAGATTTAGGTCTCTGTTTATGTACAGTTTGCAGGCAACTCAATGGCAGTGATGATAGCCACTGTAGTCGTTGTGGATCAGAACTACATGTTCGCGACTATAGCAGCTTACAAAAAAGCTGGGCGCTGCTGATCACTGCTGCCATTTTATTGGTCCCAGCGAACCTCTACCCTATAACTGTGCTCACCAATCAGGGAAAGGTACGTCACGATACGATCTTCTCCGGTATTATCCATTTAGTACAATCGGATATGTTTCCTATCGCCATTATCGTGTTTATTGCCAGTATTTTAGTACCTTGGGTGAAAATTATCGGTCTTGCTACTTATCTGTGTGCAATCAGTTTTAATTTGCCCATTTCAAAAAAGAAACTCATGGTGGGATTTCATATTATCGAGTGGATCGGCCGCTGGTCGATGCTCGATTTGTTTGTGATCTCACTAACGGTTGCCCTTGTTAATATGGGGCAATTACTCGATGCGAAGCCGGCTCCTGCGGCCACGGCGTTTGCATTAGTGATTTTACTCACTCAACTTGCCGCAAAAGTTTTAGACACTCGTTTACTCTGGGATCGATTGGAAAATCAAGATGACACAAATTGAATCGCCAAAAGTTGTGAAGAAAAAACTCTTTTCGCCGATTTGGCTGCTCCCTATTGTGGCGCTCGCACTCGGCGCTTGGCTGGGTATTAAAAGCATCAAAGAATCGGGCGTTGAAATTCAGATCCACTTTCCCAGTGCAACGGGAATTGATGTGGGCAAAACCTTAGTCAAATACCAAGGTTTAACCGTCGGTAAGGTGAAAGACATTGGCATTGACGATGATCTTAAAGGCGTGAACGTGAAAGTGATGATGGACTATCGCGCTAAACCTTTCTTAAATAAAGAGACCCTCTTCTGGTTAGTCACCCCAAAGGCGAGTATCACAGGCGTTGAAGGTTTAGATGCGCTGTTTTCGGGCAACTATATTGCCATTCAACCGGGTAAAGGCAATGCCGCAACGTTCTTTGAGGCTGAGCGTCAGCCACCACCGATGCAAATCGGCTCCGAAGGGGTGATGATTGAACTCACTGCCGATAAGCTGGGTTCATTGGACGTTGGCTCACCCGTTTTCTTTCGCCAGATCCCTGTGGGCAGTGTCGTCAGTTACCGCTTAGATGGTAACGCGAGAGTCATTATCAGTGCGTTTATTCAAGAACAATACGCGCGTTTAGTGAAGAAAAATTCCCATTTTTGGAATGTCTCTGGTGTAAAAGTCGACGCCAGTTTAGCGGGCATTAAGGTCAATACCGAGAGCTTGGCCTCCATCCTTGCGGGTGGGGTGAGTTTTAGTTCCGATGAAAAAGCAGCAGCTGCACAAAATGGCGACAGTTTTGCCCTCTATGATTCCGAAACCAGTGCTTTAGGCGGAGTTGAAGTGAGCTTAACCATGAACGATGGCAATGGGATTGATAAAGGCACCCGCATCGTATATCGGGGTATCAGCGTTGGCTCGATTCAAAGTAAAAACCTCACCACCACTGGCGTCACAGCGATTGCCAAGTTTGAGCCTGAGTATGCCAATTTATTAACCAGCGACGGACGTTTTTGGTTAGAGGGCGCGGATATTTCACTGTCTGGTATCAAAAATCCTGAACGTTTACTGACAGGTAGCGTGATTAACTTTTTACCTGGCACAAATGCCAATACGGCGCTACCAAGCAGCTTCGCTCTGCAATCCTCAGCACCTGATTTACTGCAAGCCAAAAAACGTCTGTTGACTATCACCTCAGCAGAAAATATGGGATTAACCGCTGGTGCAGAAGTGCGCTACAAACAGTTGCCTATTGGCCAAGTTCTTGCGGTGAAGTTAACTAAAGATCTTTCGGCGGTAGAATATCAGCTTGAACTACAACCTGAATTTGCCAGTTTAGTCCGTAGTGATAGCTATTTTATACCTGAGTCGGCGCTGAGTGTCGATGCATCCATTGAGGGGGTATCTGTCAAAACCCGCGATCTGGCGACATTAACCAAAGGTGCTGTGAGTCTTATTCCCGGCAGCAATAACACGCCTGTTGCAGCCAATGCGCGCTTATCACTCTTTAGCTCTGTTGAGGAAGCGAAGCAGTTTTTCGAGCGCCAGCAACGTCTTTATTTTACGTTGACCAGCCAAGATGGCGCAGATGTCAGCCAAGGCTCGCCAATTTACTATAAAAAAATGCAAATCGGTCGTGTTGAGTCGGTGAATTGGCAAAGTAAAACTGAAGACTTTGCGATTAAGATCGCCATCGATAAGCAGTTCCAGCCCTTAATGCAAAAACCGAAAGTATTTTGGCGTAATAGCGCACTGGATGTCAGCGCCAGCCTAGCGGGTATTGACGTCGCCGTTGCGCCGCTTCAGGGCGCACTAAAAGGCAGTATCAGCCTAGGCTTATTGGAGAATCCCCTCGCAGATCCTACTGCTTCGCTCAAACTTTATGAAAATAAACAGTTAGCCTTAGCCCAAGCGCAAGCTATTAGGCTCACCCTATCCGCCTCGGCTAAATTGGCCGCTAAAGCAGCGATTCGTTATCAAGGGCACCAAGTGGGTGAAGTGACTCAGGTTAAGCTTAATGCAGACCTCAATACCCTCTCGGCCACCGCCTATCTCTATGGCGAATATGCGGATCATTTCAGCAGCAGTGACGCCGAGTATCATATGGTCGAAGCACAAATTTCTTTAGCGGGCATTAAAGCCCCAGAAACCTTAATCACAGGGCCTTATATTGGGGTGTTACCAGGTAAGAGCAAACAAAAGGCCACGCAATTCCAAGCTAAACTCGTTGAGAGCAGCTATGCCAATGTGGCCGAAGATGCGCTCAAGTTTACCCTAGAGGATAGCAACCTAGGCTCGATGAAAGTCGGCACGCCTATTTTCTTCCGTGGTCTTAAGGTTGGCCAAATCGACGGCTACAGCCTGTCTTCTCAAGGTAACAGTGTGTTAATGCAAGCACACATTGAGCCGCAATACCGTCACTTAGTAAATAAGACGAGTCAGTTCTGGGATGCTTCTGGTATCAAAGTGGATGTAGGGATTTTCTCAGGCGCGCAGATAGAAGCGGGTTCACTTGAAACCCTACTGGCGGGCGGCATTAATGTCGCTACCAAGGAAACAACACAAGCAAACAATCGCTTAAGCCAAGGTGCTGTGATTACACTGCAGCATAAAGCCCAGACTGAATGGCAGGAATGGGCACCCGCGCAATAGCTCCTGTGCAATAAATAATTGTGCTATCGATTTAAGCTAAAACAGCTAAAGTCTCTAAACGCGATAGTTAACTCTTTAAAATCAGGCGCACTAGGTAAATCCTAATGCGCCTGATTTTTTATCATCTTACAGTCTTATACTGCTTATCCATAGAACCAGTAACAAACCGCAATGGCGGCACTGATCCCTGCAAAATCCGCCGTTAAACCACAGGCAAGTGCATGACGGCCGTGGCGAATGCCCACTGAACCAAAATAGACCGCCAGCACATAGAATGTGGTTTCAGTACTACCTTGGAAAATCGCTGCCAGTCGACCTGCAAAAGAGTCCACACCATGATGCGCCATGGTTTCGAGCATCATCGCCCGCGCGCCTGAGCCACTAAAGGGTTTCATTAGCGCCGTTGGCATAGCATCGACAAAACGGGTATCCAACCCGAAAAGGCTCACTCCGCCAGCGATGAGTTGCAGTAGGTAATCCAATGCCCCCGAAGCCCTCAGTAAACCAATGGCCAGCAGCATAGCTAGCAAGTACGGAATAAGTTGAATGGATTGATTAAAACCCGCCTTCGCCCCTTCAATAAACTCATCATAAATGGGTACTTTACGAACACCTGCCACCAGCACAAAACTAAATACCAGTAGCAATAATATCCCGTTACCCATGGCGGTCGACACAGTGCCAATCGCTTCGGCCGTTAGGGTCATCAGATAAAAGCCGCTGGCGACTAATGCCGAGAGGATCACCGCGCCATATCCTAGTACCACGGCATTAAGCAGTGACAGTCGCTGGACAAATGCAACGGTTAGCAATCCCGCTAATGTTGATGCTGAGGTAGCTAGGAGTATCGGCAAAAAAATATCCGCAGGAGCCGCAGCCCCCTGCTGGGCACGGTACAAAAACACCGTGACAGGCACTAAAGTCACCGAGGAGGTATTGAGCACTAAGAATAGAATTTGTGCGTTGGTAGCAACGGTTGTCACCGGATTAAGACTCTGCAAATCCTGCATAGCCTTTAAACCTAAGGGGGTTGCGGCATTATCCAGCCCAAACACATTAGCCGTTAAGTTCATGGTCATACTGCCAAAAGCAGGATGCCCCTTAGGCACTTCGGGCATTAAGCGGCGTAGCAATGGCTCAAATATAAATGCTATGGCTCCAACCACCCCCGCTTTTTCACCAATGCGCATCAAGCCCATCCACAGGGATAAAACCCCGACTAAGCCTAAGGCGATTTCGGCTGACAGTTTTGCGCTGGCAAATAGCGCCTCAACAGCATTAGCGAGCACTTCGATATGCCCATTCGCGAGTTGTACCCCTATCGCCAACAGCGATATGAGGAAAAACACTAACCACACCCGATTCAGCACTCTGCCCCTACCTTATTTTTTATTATTTTGCCTTCGTTTTACACGTTCTCTTACTTAATGCAAAGCGGTTACGCCAGCCACTAAATACCCCAACAGCGCGGCATAAAACGCAGGATAAAATCCCTGCCCCAGTAAGGGATTATGATATACTTGCCACAGTTGATACACAGCCTAATCCCGTTATGGTTCAATTAAATCCAAATTTTATCAATACAATTTCCCAAGAATTACCTGCTCATCTCTCAATGGACGAATTTATTGCTGCTTGCGCGAGGCCACTTAGGCGTTCTATTCGCGTCAATACCTTAAAGATCAGCAGCGAGGATTTTAAGCGTTTAATGCAGCCTAAAGGATGGACATTTGAGCCCATTCCTTGGTGTAAGGATGGTTTCTGGATAAGTTACGATGAAGAAGAACAGCTAGGCAACGCCCTAGAACATATTCAGGGCTTATTCTATATCCAAGAAGCCAGCTCCATGCTGCCACCGACCGCACTATTTACCCCCAATGCAGATTGGCAATGTGTGTTGGACTTAGCAGCAGCCCCCGGTTCTAAAACCACGCAAATGGCCGCCTTGATGAACAATCAGGGCTTATTGGTTGCCAATGAATATTCCGCAAGTCGCGTTAAAGTGCTTCATGCCAATGTGCTGCGCATGGGAGCGAGCCACTGCGCCCTAACCCACTTCGATGGCCGGGTATTTGGCGAATATCTCTATGAAAGCTTTGATGCGGTATTAATTGATGCGCCCTGTGGCGGTGAAGGCACAGTCCGTAAAGATGTTGACGCCTTAAAATCTTGGTCGCTGGATGAGGTTATCGCCATTAGTGAAACCCAAAAAGCACTTATCGAATCGGCCTTTTTAGCGTTAAAGCCGGGTGGCAGTTTGGTGTATTCCACTTGCACCCTCAATCGGCACGAAAACCAAGGTGTGTGCGAATATTTGCAGCAAACTTATGGTAATGCAGTACAATTTGAATCCTTAAGCCAACTGTTTGATGGTGCTGACAAAGCCACCACACCTGAGGGCTTTTTACACGTTTGGCCGCAGATTTACGACAGCGAAGGCTTTTTTGTCGCGAAACTGACTAAAACCCGCTCGGTACCTCGTCTTCAGCTTGAACCTAAGCTACAAAAAAACTTCCCTTTTACCGAGGCGAGTCCTAAACAAGCGAAAGCCATTCAAGCGTATTTTGCCGATGATCTGGGTATCGAACTGCCCGATGAACTTATCATGGTGCGCGACGACGAGTTTTGGCTCTTCCCGCGTGAATTTACTGACTTTATTGGCAAAATGCGCTTTCAGAGGATAGGGCTTAAACTTGCTGATCACAGTAAACATGGCTTCAAGGTCCGCCATGAGGCCGTGATTGCACTAGCAAATACCCAAGCCAACATTATCGAGATTAATGATGAACAGGCCAAAGAATACTTGATGGGGCGAGATATTGCCCTCGATACCGCCACAAAAGCCCAAGGCGAAATCATTGTCTGTTATGGTGGTGCTCCCTTAGGTATGGCCAAACATTTAGGCAATAAATTAAAAAACAATCTACCCAGAGACTTAGTGAAAGATAAGGTCTTATTGTTACCATCGCAGGCATAATGGTTATAATTCGGCGATTTTTTAGCGAGAAATAACCTAAAAAAGGGGAAGGAGAAAGTGTCACTCACTCAAAACTCAACTACACTGAGTCTATTGTAAAGCGCGCTATATGGCGCTTTCATCTGTAGCGCACGGCTCTTTAACGAGCCATTCCCCTAGGCCCAAACAGCTAGACTCGTTTTGGGCCTTTTTTTATGGGCTTTTTACAGATTTAGCGGGTGAATAAGGTATCAACGTCCGATAAGACGTGCCGCATCCTTAAACAAGTTAAAGAAGTTCTCACTCGTGTACTGTGCAAGATCTTCGTAACGCTCTCCCCTAAGCTCTGCCACAAACTCCGCAACATCACGCACATAGGCAGGTTGGTTTTCCTGCCCGCGATGTGGAATAGGCGCAAGATAAGGCGAATCGGTTTCCACCAATAACCGCTCCTTCGGTACTTTACGGATCACCGTTCTGAGTTCGCCGGCATTTTTAAAGGTCACAATACCCGACACTGAAATATAAAAACCTAAATCAATCGCAGCTTTAGCCATTTCCCAGTTTTCAGTAAAGCAGTGCAATACGCCACCAACTTTTTCTGCCTGACCCGTTTTTAGCATATTGATGGTGTCTTCACGGGCATCGCGGGTATGCACAATAAGTGGTTTATTGACCTCAACGGCTAAGGCAATCTGCTGCTCAAAACATTGTTGTTGCAAGGATTTGGTTTCATCGGCATAAAAATAATCTAGGCCAGTTTCACCAATCGCGACCACTTTAGGCTCCATCGCAAAACGGCGGATTTGCTCCACATCGAGTCCTTCTTTTACATCCAATGGGTGTACACCCGAAGATAAAAATACTTGCTCGAAACCCGCAACCTTATCGCGCATCGATTCAAATCCTTGCTGGCGAACATTCACACAGAGCATATAGTCGACACCACGCGCTTTAGCGTTGGCGAGGATGAGTTCTAAGGTGGGTTGATCAGGCGCCGCTTTAAGGCGATCGAGATGGCAATGTGAATCGATAAGCACAGCAATTTCCAAGCAGTGAAACAAAAGGAGCACAAGGATACTCAGCGATGGGATCGAGGTCAAATATCGCTAAGGTTTCACTTGGTACAAAATAACTTCAGATCTGGATAAAACATATCAAACAGCGTTGTGCAACGCTTACAGGGTTATTTGACTTGAAAAGGCGCGCTATTAACGCGTAAATAAGCCTTGTATCAGCACAAAGCGCAAATTTGAGATTAAGTAATTGAAATTTTTGTGGTGTTGATTGCATTTATCCATCTCTTAACCCAAGTTGAGGTTAAATCGCTAAGTGTAGTCTGAGATGGCGGATCTATGCGTTACAGTTACATCGTGCAGGTTAAATCGCCTGAGGAAAGCTCACGGGACAACAGTTTTTCAATATGATGTTTGTGGCTGTCTGGCTCTGAAACTATCTTGATACCAATCCCTACAGGGCGCCCACCTGACGCGCCCAAAGGGTTAATCCACACCACGACACCACGAAATTCGTTAGACGTTGTCGCGCCAGGTAAACGATAGGCGATGGTTAAGGTCTCGCCGAGATAATGTGTTTCTCCTGTGGCAACAAACAACCCTGCCGGCTTAATGAACGGCATATAGGCTCGATAAAGCTGATGTAAGGTATCAAAATTAACGACAAGATCGACCATGGCATGTTACTTATTTGTTATATCTCTATATTCTAAAACATAACTTTGACACAAGCCCAAATAATTGACACTTGGCATGGCACTTAAGCTATGACACATTCCCATGACTTTCGCCGCCAAGTTCCCTATTTGCGCCTGAACATACGCATCTTGGTTGCCATTCTTCAATAAAATTTGTCTCAAAAGTAAGTATAAAACCTTAAGAGCATCAATAATTTGCTGTTCACTTATTATTAACAAGCTAGCACACAGATGGCCCGACGACAAACTTTGCGCCCAATCTTTGCGAAAACCTAATAAGGTTTGATAACGACTAGGCTGCGTGCTATTTGATTGCAAACTCTCTGCCAACTTTAATGGGCCGCCGACCACACTCAAGCACCAAGTCACATCCTCTTGGATCTGGCATTGCTGAATTAGCCAATTTTTGATCAAGGTCTTAGACGGAGCCACAAAGGGAAGTCTTTGACAACGGCTGCTGATCGTGGCCATTAAACGTGCAGGCGTATCGGAATGTAATAGCAGTAAAGTATCTTTACCTGGCTCTTCGAGTGTCTTAAGTAGCGCATTCGCAGATGCTGAGTTTAAACGCTCGCTATGGTGGATAATGGCTACACGGCGGCCACTTTGCTGGGCAGTCGCACTTAAGCGGCTACAAAGCTCACGAATTTGATCGACTTTGATTTGATGGCCATCGGCCTCGATTTGATAAAAATCAGGATGATTACCCGCATCAAATAACTGGCAGGACTTACAAAAACCGCATCCTCCTGTGTGAGTGGGTTGTGAACACATGGCAGCGCGCGCCATAAACACACTCAAGAGTTCCCCACCATAGGCGGAATCGATACCCACTAGTTGCGCATGGGGGACTTTTTGGGTTTGTAACTGGGTTAAAAACGCCTGTCTTGGCACATCGAGCCAAGGCAGGCTTAACACATCAAATCCACGGTGCTCTACCATGCCATCGCCTGTAACACGGCCAGAATATCTTTATGCACTTCGGCCATCGTTTGGCTGGCATCAATCACCACGATACACTCATCTTCACTGGCAAGTTTGAGGTAAGTTGCTCGTGCCCGCTCAAAAAAGTCGATGGCTTGTTGCTCAATTCTATCAAGTTCACCCCGCTTTGCCGCACGTTGCAGCCCAAGTTTAGGGTCAAGGTCAAGATAGAGGGTTAGATCGGGTTTAAACCCTTTTAGTGTTGCGTTACTTACGGCCTCCACTAAAGGCATTAAGCCGCGTCCACCGCCTTGATATGCAAGGGATGATAGATTGTGCCTATCTCCAAGTACCCAGTTTCCTTGGGCTAAGGCAGGCTTGATCACATTAGCAACCAGTTGCGCTCTGGCGGCATAGATAAGTAAACATTCGGACTCGTCACATAAAGGATCGCTTGGGTCGGCAATTTTCACTAAATCACGAATGCGCTCGGCCAGCGGCGTGCCACCAGGCTCACGGGTGCATACTGGTGCATGGCCGGTATGTTTTTCAATAAAATCACGAATAAGGGCAATCGCACTCGATTTGCCAGCGCCTTCCAGTCCTTCAACTACGATGAATTTGGCGGATGCTTGGGTCATTTTTTCTTTCTCTGATAAATATCCACGGCGCGGTTATGCTCTTCCAAGGTGGTTGAAAACACATGGGTGCCGTCGTTACGCGACACAAAATACAAATAACTGACCTTGGCGGGTTTCGATACAGCCTGTAATGAGGCCTTGCTCGGAGCAGCAATCGGCGTTGGTGGTAAACCGAAAATTCGGTAGGTATTAAACGGCGTATCTTCGACTAAATCCTTGCGAGTGATATTGCCTTTAAATCTGTCTCCCATACCGTAAATCACCGTGGGATCGGTTTGCAACTTCATCCCAAGATTCAGTCTATTGATAAAGACACCGGCGATTTGATCGCGCTCAAAGGCTTGGCCAGTTTCCTTTTCAACAATCGAAGCCAAGATCAGCATCTGATAACGCGATTTTAGGGGTAAACCGGGCACTCGCTCCGCCCACGCTTTGGCGAGCTCCTGCTCCATCATTTTGTAACTTTGGGTAAGCAGTTCCCTAGCATCACTGTCTGCGGTGTAGTGATAAGTATCAGGGAAAAACTTGCCTTCCGGCAACGCCGAATCATCCCCCTGATCCATCAATACGGCACTGAAAACCTCTGAGGTCAATTGTAAATGGGGCGCGTTTGCGAGTTGTTGTTCCCACTCCGCAATGGTTTTGCCTTCAACGAGTGTCACGCTAAAGATTTTCACCTTGCCATTGACTAAATCATTGAGTAGATCGGCAAGCGTCTGCGAAGGGGTCATCTCATAAAGACCGGTGCGGATCTTGGCCAGCTCAGGGCGTAATTTGAGCAGCCATTTGAGTTTCCATTTATCTTGGATCACGCCATCGGTTTCTAGCTGCTGTGCCAACTGGTGGACACTCGTACCACGGGCAATGGTTAATTCTTTGGCTTCGGTTAAGACTAGAGGCGTTTGGCTGTAATCAATAATCGTACGGTAACCCCAATAACCAACTAAGCAAGCTAAGGTCAGCAAGGCCAATAAGGTAGAGCTTGCGATCAGAATGAGTTTTTTCATAGTGAGAGTGAAAGTGTTTGTCTAAGATCTGCGGTCAAAGGAGAAGGCTTGAAGCTGTGCGAATCGATCGCGAGTACATCCACTACGCCTAAGACACTGTTAGTGATAAATGCCGAGTCAAACTCCACTAAACGCTCGGCGCCAAACGGCAAACAATCGATATCCATCTGCAGTGCAAGTAAGGCTAACATAACTTGCTCACGCATAACACCCGCGACACCGCAGTGCTCCAATGACGGAGTAACAACCTGATTATCCTTAATAAAAAAGATATTTGCCATGGAGGACTCAATCACCTTACCCATACAATCGAGTACAAGCCAATCATCATACCCCTGCGGCAAGGGCAGGGATTTAATCAGCACTTGCTCGAGGCGATTAAGGTGTTTTATCCCTGCCAATAAGGGTTGATGCCCCAATTGTACGGCGGAGGTTTTAAGACGAATCCCCTGTTGCTGCCACGCGGCATAATGGGCAGGAATGGGATGAACAGAAACGACTTCCGTGACGTTTACTTGCTCAGGCGGCGCATAGCCTCGGCCCCCAACCCCACGTGTAACCATCAATTTAATACAGTGCTGTGGATACTGCGCGGCGAGTGTATCGAGCTGCTCGGCAAGGGCTGGACTCATTTGCCAGTCAAACCCAAGCCTTGCTGCACCAGTCTCTAAACGTGCTTGGTGCTGCTGAAAAAATAAAATGCCACGCTTGCTACTTCGCATCGTGGCAAAGAGGCCATCACCATAGGCAAGCCCCCTATCCGTTGGGGCAATGCTTGCTTGTAATACCCCATTAACCCAAATCAAGGGTATTAATCCTGGCTAATACGGCTGGCAACCGCATCCTGTTGATCTTTATACTTGGCATTTTTGCGCTTGTTGTACGGACGCGCAACTGGGCCACTTAAACGTTCAAAATTTAACGCACCAATTGTCATCCGTGGGCGCAGTGCTAAAGGCAACTTACCACTGTTGTAAAACTCGAGCACAATTTTACCCTGCCAGCCCGGATCAATACGATGCGCGGTCACGTGTACCATCAAGCCTAAACGCGCCAGAGAGGAGCGGCCATCGAGCCAACCGACAATATCAGCAGGCAGCGTCACGCTCTCATAGGTCACGGCTAAGGCCAGCTCTCCAGGATGCAGGAAGAAGGCTTCGCCGTCGGGGATTTCGATGATTTCACTCATCACCCGATCGAGCGCAGCCTGGACTTCGCCACTTGGACCACTGAGATCGATAAAAGGCGCGGTATGATCTTTAAAGACGCGAAATTGCCCCCCTAATCGCACATCGACACTCACACCAGATATTGCATCGTTGTTTGGGCGAGGTTCAATCACAATTGTGCCATTATCAAGGGCCTGTTCAATTTCGATATCGGTTAAGCGCATCTTGCCTTTTACTCCCTAAGTATTGGTCGTTATTTTGCCAGTAGATGTTGGATTCGAGTCTTCAAAATATCGGTCGCGATACGGTTTTTGCCACCGCGGGGCACGATAATATCAGCGTATTGTTTTGAAGGTTCAATAAATTGCAGGAACATAGGACGGACGGTTTTCTTGTACTGTGAAATCACCGATTCCATCGTACGGCCACGTTCAGCCACATCGCGGGTTAAACGGCGCAGGAAACAAATGTCCAGCGGCGTATCCATAAACACGCTGGCATCCATCAATTCACGCAATTTAGGATCAGTTAACAGCAGAATGCCCTCTAAAATGATCACTTTTTTCGGTGTCATTTTAACGGTTTCGGCCATACGCGTATGTTCGGTATAGCTATAGCAAGGAATATCAACAGCTTCGCCAGACTTAAGTAACTGCAAGTGCGTGCATAACAGTTGATGGTCTAACGCTTTGGGATGGTCGTAGTTTGTTAACACCCGCTCATCCATGGATAAATGACTCTGATCGCGATAGTACGCGTCTTCGTTAATTACCCCAATCTGATCTGTGCCTAAATCGCGGCGAAGTTCGTCAAAAATCGTCTTGGCAATTAAACTCTTGCCAGATGCTGACGCGCCAGCAATTGCTATAATGACACACTGCTGAGAATTCATACCCTTAAACCTTACTCGTCATCTGATACGCTAATAGAAACTGTTTTTTGGCTCTGCTTGAGCGCCAATTCGGCACCCACTTTACGGGCAATTTCCCGATAAAGTGCAGCCACTTCACTGTCTGGCTCGGCTACCACCGTTGGCGCACCGACATCCATGGCTTCACGGATATTGATATGCAGCGGTAAGGCTCCTAACAGGGGAACTTGATAACGCTCGGCCATTTTACTGCCACCGTGCGTACCAAAGGGGTGCTCTTTATGACCACATTCTGGGCATAAATGGAAACTCATATTCTCAACAATACCGAGGACGGGGATGTTCACTTTCTGGAACATAGTGATGCCTTTCTTGGCATCGGCCAGAGCGATATCCTGCGGAGTGGTGACAATCACCGCGCCGCTCACAGGCACTTTTTGCGACAGGGTTAATTGAATATCCCCTGTGCCAGGTGGCATATCGACGACTAAATAATCTAGCTCTGGCCATTGGGTTTCATTCAGGAGCTGAGCCAAGGCGCCCGCCGCCATTGGACCACGCCACACGGCGGCTTCATCACCACTCAACATAAACCCAATCGATTGTGCAGCAATGCCATAGGCACTGGCCGCAGTCATATGTTTGCCATCGGGTGAAACAGGTCTGAAGTTAGGGATCCCGAGCATTAATGGGACTGATGGGCCATAAATATCGGCATCTAAAATCCCGACCTGCGCGCCCTCAGCGGCCAGCGCTAAGGCAAGGTTAACCGCCGTGGTCGATTTACCCACACCGCCTTTGCCAGACGCGACGGCAATCACTTGCTTCACATTGGCAATCGGTGCGATAGAGGCAATAGCCGAATACACCTTAGGTTGGAAATCGATTTCACATTCGACTTCATCGATAGCATCGAGTACCGCTAACTTGTTGGTCAGCGCCATTACAGTATCGCGATACTGGGTCATACAAGGATATGGATAGACTAAGCCAAGCTGTAACCGCTTACCTTCTATCGCTAATTTATTCACGCATCCTGCGCTCACTAACCCTTTAGCTAAATACGGGTCGATATATGCATCGAGAATGGCCAGAACTGGCCCGAGAAGATCGTCACTCAGACGATAATCAGTTTGAGTTGAAGACAAAAGAATTACCCCCACCAATAAATTTGCCCAAGTGTACCAGATAATGACAAAAACATTAGCGCAGTTTTAACCCAATTGACTCAGGTTTTGATGAAAATCATCCTGTAATCGGTTAGTATCTCAACCATTATTTTTGGCCCACCACGATATTTGAGACAAGATGGCAACTTCACAACGTAAAATTCTCGTGACCAGCGCACTTCCCTATGCGAACGGACCGATTCATTTAGGTCATATGCTGGAATACATCCAGACGGATATCTGGTCGCGTTATCAAAAGCTTCGTGGACATGAGTGCCACTATATTTGTGCCGATGACGCCCACGGCACACCGATCATGCTTAAAGCCCAGCAATTAGGCATGGCGCCTGAAGAAATGATCGCGCAAGTCAACAAAGAGCATCAGCAGGATTTCGCCGATTTTAATATCGCCTTCGATAATTATCACAGCACCCACAGTGAAGAGAACCGCGTGCTGGCGAGCGATATTTACTTAAAACTGCGCGCAAACGGCTATATCAAAAGCAAGAGCATTTCTCAGCTATTTGACCCTGAACAGTCGATGTTCTTGCCGGACCGCTTCGTAAAAGGCACCTGCCCTAAGTGTAAATCGCCCGATCAATATGGCGATAACTGTGATGCCTGCGGCGCGACCTACAGCCCAACGGAGCTGATTAACCCCAAATCGGCCGTCTCTGGCGCGACGCCTGTGATGAAGGACACTGAGCACTTCTTCTTCGACTTACCTGCCTTCGAAGACATGCTAAAAGAGTGGACTCGCTCCGGCGCACTGCAAACCGAAATGGCCAACAAACTCGACGAATGGTTCGAGCAAGGCCTGCAGCAGTGGGATATCACCCGTGATGCACCTTACTTTGGCTTTGAGATCCCTGATGCACCGGGCAAATACTTCTACGTGTGGTTAGATGCGCCTATCGGTTACATGGGTTCATTCAAAAATCTGTGTGACAAACGCCCAGAGCTAAGCTTCGATGAATTTTGGGCGAAGGATTCTAAAGCCGAGGTTTACCACTTTATCGGTAAAGACATTGTCTACTTCCACAGCCTGTTTTGGCCAGCAATGCTTTATGGCTCTGGTTATCGTCAGCCAAATAGCGTTTACGCCCACGGCTATGTGACAGTCAATGGCGCTAAGATGTCCAAATCTAAGGGCACCTTTATTAAGGCTCGCACTTACTTAGATCACTTAGATCCTGAATATTTACGTTACTACTATGCGGCCAAACTCAGTAGCCGTATCGACGATTTAGATCTGAATTTAGAAGATTTCGCCCAGCGCGTGAACTCAGATCTAGTCGGTAAGCTAGTGAATTTAGCCTCGCGCACCGCAGGTTTTATCACTAAGCGGTTCGATGGCAAACTCGCGAAAATTACTGATACCACGCTAACCGAGGTATTTTTAGCCAAGCAAGAACAAATCGCTGAGTTCTATGAAACCCGCGAATACGGTAAAGCGATGCGTGAAATCATGGCACTAGCAGACATCGCCAACGGTTTTGTCGCCGATGCTGCGCCTTGGCAAATGGTGAAACATGACGATCAACAGGAAGCGGCCCACCAAGTGTGCTCGAACGCCCTGAACCTGTTCCGCATTTTGGTGACGTACTTAAAACCTGTGTTACCACGCTTAGCACAAGACGTTGAAGCCTTCTTCCAACAGACGTTAACTTGGGATGGGTTAGGCCAAGATATGGCTGGCCATGAAATTGCGCCATTTAAAGCCATGATGCAACGTGTTGAGTTGGACAAAGTCAATGCTATGGTGGCTGACTCTAAGGAAAACCTGCAAGCCACAACCGAGCCGGAAGCACCTAAAGGCCCATTAGCGACCGATCCAATTAGCGACACTATCAACTATGAAGATTTCGCTAAAATCGATCTGCGAATTGCGCGTATTGTCAAAGCTGAACATGTAGCCGAAGCCGACAAACTGTTAAAACTACAATTGGATATCGGTGGCGAAACCCGTCAGGTGTTTGCAGGGATCAAATCGGCCTACTCGCCAGAGGATCTCGAAGGCAAGCTGACGGTGATGGTTGCCAACCTTGCACCGCGTAAAATGCGTTTTGGCATGTCAGAAGGCATGGTACTGGCAGCAGGCCCTGGTGGTAGCGATTTGTGGATTTTAGAACCCCATGAAGGCGCACAGCCTGGTATGCGGGTGAAGTAATCGACACTACGCACAAGTCAAGCTACTGGTAAATCGACATAAGGCCGCATTAAATGCGGCCTTATTTATTGGTACACATCCCTTTAGGCTTTATCAGGGAGCGTAAGCTGAGGTGGTCTCGACAAGCAGCTCACACTGCGACACTATCGCGGCTGTGGCTAAGCAATAACACACGGTGAGATCATTTAAGGAGACCTTATGGGCAATATCATTGAGCAGTTGTTGTTTTCTGCCTCGATAACCGGCCCCATCTGTTTAATGTTAGCCCTAGGCGTGATACTTAAACGCACTCAAGTGATCGACGAGCACTTTATTGATGTCGCCTCCAAACTGGTTTTTAATGTCACGCTGCCTGCGTTGTTGTTTTTAAGCATTATTAGTTCGCATCACGATCTTGCCGCCAGTGCACCGTTAATAGGCTATGGTCTATTGGCTAATCTGCTGTTTTTTATCCTCTCGACCTACGCGACGAAACGATTTTTCCCTGCGCCAAAGGATCAAGGCGTTATTATTCAAGGGGGATTTAGGGCCAATACCGCCATTATCGGCTTAGCCTATGTGTCTAATGCCTATGGAGAATCAGGTGTTGCCTTAGCCGCGGTTTATGTGGCCGCCATGACGCTGCTCTATAATATTCAAGCCGTGGTTTGCTTAAGTCCGAGGGATGAGGAATCAAGCCGCCACGCTTTTACTGTGATCATAAAAACCATCACCAAAAATCCGCTGATCATTGCCATTATCCTTGGCATGTTGTTTTACCTGCTAGCAATACCTGTACCGAAAATGGTCCTCGATGCGGGACAATACTTTGCCAATATGACGCTCCCATTAGCACTGCTCTGCACTGGCGGTTCACTCAATATTGGATCGCTTAAGCATGAAAAGTATGCCACTTGGTTCTCAACCGCCTTAAAACTTATCTTTGCTCCGCTATTTATCAGCTTAGGTGCCTTGATTTTTGGCTATCGCGGGGTGGAACTTGCCTTAGTCTTTTTAATGAGTTCTGCGCCCACTGCGGCCGCCAGTTATGTGATGGCGCGGGCCATGGGTGCCAATGCCACGCTTGCGGCCAATATTATCGCCTTGACCACTGTTTGCTCACTGTTCACTTGCACCTTAGGTATTTTTATCCTGACAATTTTTGGATTAATCTAAGGCGGGTAAAAATGAGGAAGACTGAAAAAACCATTAAAAAATTGATATATAAAGATTTTATCCATTAAAGACCTTGCCTAATCCAGCAATACTCTGAGGTAATACAGCTTAAAAAACAACAAGGCTAGGATTACATCAAAACATAAAGGCGAGCTTCGCTCGCCTTTACTGATGAATTTTATTGAGAATAACGCACGTTTTAAGTCGACCCCCTTACGCTAAACAAGGCTCGTCACACTGGGTTAGTGATATCCACAAAATGGTGCACTAAATTAAATTCGCGAGCCAGATGTCGTCCTAGCGCCTCAATACCAAAACGCTCAGTGGCATGGTGACCCGCAGCATAGTAATGTATCCCCTGCTCCACCGCGCTGTGGTAAGTACGCTCTGACACTTCACCGCTGATAAACGCATCCACACCAAGGCTTGCTGCAACATCGATATAATCTTGCGCACCGCCTGTACACCAAGCTAAGTATTGAATTTCATCTGAACTTTCACCAATATGCAATGGGTCTCTGCCAAGCACCTCAGCTAACATCGCCGCAAATTCGCTGGCACTCATTGGCAAATCAAGCTTGCCACGCCACACTAATCCCTGCGCCACATCTTCTACTGCTTCGGCATCTAAAATTCCCAGTTTACGGCCTAAGGTCGCATTGTTACCTAACATTGGGTGGGCATCTAAAGGTAAGTGATAGCCAAAAAGATTGATATCGTGGGCGAGCAGCGCTTTGATACGGCGCTGCTTCATACCAGTGATCACTTCAGGTTCGCTCTTCCAAAAGAACCCATGGTGTACCAAAATAGCATCGGCTTTCAGGCGAATCGCTTCATCAATTAACGCTTGGCAGGCGGTGACCCCTGTCACTATGGTGCGGATCTCAGCCTTGCCTTCAACCTGTAAACCATTGGGGGCGTAATCTTTAAAAGCCGAGACTCGCAAAAAATCGGCTAAATATTGGGTTAGTTCTGTCCGTGTCATTCCATCACCGTTTAACGTCTTACTTTGTTGATTTTTGGCAGTTAGGTTTGATTACATCGCTAAATCAATGCGCACACCACCTTGCAAGTACACCACCCTTACCCTATCCCCCGCATTAAATATCATGCCGGGATCATAATCTTGGATCACCATGACTTGACTGCCGTCTTCCTGCGTGATCATCAGCTCCACCAGCTTGAGTGTTTGCACCGTCGTACCACTACCGTAACGATTACCAACGCCAGCACCAATTAAGGCGCCCAATACTGTCGCGATATCTTGGCCTGAGCCACCACCAAACTGATGACCGATAACACCACCAGCCAAGGCACCACCAAAAGTTTTCCAGCCTTGATTTCGGTCTTCAATCAATTGTGTTTCGGTGATATTACGCACTGAATTAATATCTCCATAAAGCACTTTTTCAACTGGCACGGCCTGATTGCGATCGTACCCCGCCTGTACAGGAGATATCACAAAAGCACAAATAAACATAAAGCTTGCTAGTGTAGGTTTCCACATATCCGAATTTCCGCTAACTTAATATAAGGGTCTATTACTGAATCATACGCAATTGTGAAGTCACTGTCTTTTCTGAATCACGAGTTTGAAGCTTTTCCTTCACCCGAACTCGCCTTAACCGATCCAAACGGCTTACTGGCGATAGGAGGTGACCTACGCCCAGACCGTTTATTGACCGCTTATTATCATGGGATTTTTCCTTGGTTTAACGCCGAGGATCCCATTTTGTGGTGGTCACCCGATCCCCGCGCCATTTTTATTCCTGGGCAAGTGAATATCAGTACCAGCCTACGTAAATATTTAAAAAAACAGCCTTGGCGCTTTACGATTAATCATGCCTTTACCGACGTGATGGCGGGTTGTGCACAACCAAGGCGTAAACAAGCAGGTACTTGGATAACCCATGAGATTCAAATGGCTTACCGCGAACTACACCACAATGGTCACGCCCACTCAATCGAAGTTTGGCAAGGCGAACGGTTAATCGGTGGACTTTATGGCTTAGCCATCGGCCAAGTGTTTTGTGGCGAATCCATGTTCCACCGCGAAACCAATGCTTCTAAAGCCGCCATGGCCGTTTTACAACAACATTTAATAAAGATGAACTTTAAACTTATCGATGCACAAGTAATGAACCCCCACCTCGAAAGCCTCGGTGCAAAGGCGCTTAAACGTGCTGATTTTATTCAGCTTTTAACCCAATTTAGGGATGACGCAGTCAACCCAGCGGCTTGGATACCAAGCGAGGTCTTTCTTGAACTCTAACGCCAATAACACCCCGATCGCTATCGGGATCAGCCAAGTGTTCCCCTGCAGTTACCTTGATGGACAGCAAGAACAATTATTAGTGATCCAAGAAGAAACACTCGACCCCATTTTATTTGAACGCCTATTAGCCATAGGCTTTCGCCGCAGTGGCAGCGCCATTTATAAACCCCGCTGCCCTCGTTGCAGCGCCTGTCAACCAATTAGAGTCCCCATTCAAGAATTTGTGCCTTCGAAACGGCAAAAACGCACCTTAGCCCATAACCGCGATTTAACTTGGCGTATCACCACTGAACATACCGAAACCCAATACGCTTTATATGAGAAATACATTCGCGAGCGGCACTTTGATGGTCCAATGTATCCGCCAAGCAAAGCCCAATATGAGCAATTTTTATTCTGCCATTGGCTGCCACCCACATTTATCGAAGTCTATGATGATAATCGACTTGTAGCCGTTGCAGTTACCGACACTCTGCCAAATAGCTTTTCGGCCATTTACAGTTATTTTGACCCCGATGAAGAACGACGTTCCCTAGGCGTTTTGTTGATCTTACTCCAGTGCAGATTAGCTAAATTACAGGGTAAAGCATTCCTTTATCTCGGATATCAAATAGATGCCAATCGCAAAATGTCTTACAAGCGCTTATACCGCCCTTACCAGATTTTAACTCATCAAGGCTGGGAGTATTCCCAAGTTTGCTAGGTAGTTCCCCTTTACAGTAAGATGAATTTGCGGCATGATACGCCCGTTTTTTATATTCGAAAGCTAATGGGATAAACAATTAATGGCGAAAGAAGATAACATTGAAATGCAAGGCACTATCCTTGAAACCTTGCCAAACACAATGTTTCGCGTAGAGCTTGAAAATGGTCATGTGGTGATAGCCCACATTTCTGGCAAAATGCGCAAAAACTACATCCGGATCCTGACTGGTGACAAAGTCACAGTTCAGTTGACCCCTTATGATCTGACCAAAGGTCGTATTGTCTTCCGCGCACGCTAATATTCCCCTTTAGTTGAAAAACCCGGCAAGGCCGGGTTTTTTTGTTGGCGAAAGAGAAAAAATGGCTGCAATTGCAGCCATTTTTATTGGGGTAAATTAGCTTGGCGTTAAGCCTTGCTGGTGGTTTTTTCATTGCGTTCAGCGTGGATAACGATTTCACCATCTTTCGCATCCACATGGGCGATGCCACCATGTTCTAGCTCACCAAAGAGGAGCTCATCCGCTAATGGGCGTTTGATAAGCTCAGTCACCACTCGTGCCATTGGGCGAGCGCCCATGCTCTTATCGTAACCTTTCTGGGCGAGTAACGTTCTGGCTTCATCACTGACTTCTAACACCACATGTTTCGCATCAAGCTGTGCCTGAAGTTCAACTAAGAATTTATCCACCACTTTGGCAATGATGGTCATATCTAAATGGTTGAACCAAATGATGGAGTCAAGGCGATTACGAAACTCAGGTGAAAACACCCGATTAATTTCCGACAGGGCATCTTGGGTATGATCCTGTTGGGTAAATCCAATGGATTTACGAATCGTTTCCTGTACCCCAGCGTTTGTTGTCATCACTAAGGTGACATGTCTAAAGTCAGCTTTACGGCCATTGTTATCCGTCAGCGTGCCGTGATCCATCACCTGCAGCAGCAGGTTATAGACATCAGGATGCGCTTTTTCGATTTCATCGAGCAGCACAACACAATGGGGATTCTTAATCACAGCATCGGTCAATAGACCACCTTGATCGTATCCTACATAACCAGGAGGCGCGCCTATCAAGCGAGAAACCGTATGGCTTTCCATGTATTCAGACATATCAAAACGTACCAGTTTCATACCAAGGCAATTGGCTAACTGGTTTGTCACTTCTGTCTTACCGACTCCTGTCGGGCCTGCAAACAAAAAGCTACCAACGGGTTTCTTATCTGTCCCTAAACCACTTCGTGATAATCGGATCGCCGAGCTTAAGGTCTCAATCGCTTTATCTTGACCAAACACCACCATCTTAAGATTGCGCTCAAGATTACGCAGTAAATCCTTATCGGTTGCAGAAACTGACTTTTCAGGAATACGGGCAATTTTTGCCACTATGGTTTCGATTTCAGCCTGACCTATGGTCTTTTTGCGCTTGCTCTGTGGCAACATAGCCATCCGAGCGCCCGCCTCATCGATCACATCAATAGCTTTATCGGGCAAGTGTCTGTCATTAATATGTTTAGCCGACAGCACTGCCGCACTGTTGATTGCTGCTTGGGTGTAACGCACACCGTGGTATTCTTCGTACTTGGACTTTAAGCCCATCAGAATTTTAGTGGTTTCAGCCACGGAAGGTTCGTTGATATCGACCTTTTGGAAACGACGAGCCAATGCGCGGTCTTTCTCAAAAATACTTTGGTATTCTTGGAAAGTGGTTGAGCCCATACAACGTAAATTGCCACTCGATAATAAAGGCTTAAGCAAATTGGAGGCATCCATCACCCCACCCGATGCCGCCCCCGCACCAATAATGGTGTGGATTTCATCGATAAATAAAATGGCGTGTTTGTCCGCACTGAGTTCTTTTAGCAAATTTTTAAAGCGTTTTTCAAAATCGCCACGGTATTTAGTGCCCGCAAGTAGAGAGCCTAAATCGAGGGAATACACTGTCGCCTGCGCCATCACCTCTGGCACTTGATGATTAACGATACGATAGGCCAAACCTTCAGCGATCGCGGTTTTACCTACGCCCGCCTCACCGACCAATAGTGGATTGTTTTTACGGCGACGACATAAGGTTTGGATGGCACGTTCGATTTCTTGATCACGACCGATCAGTGGATCAATCACACCTTGTTTTGCAAGCTGGTTTAAGTTGGTCGCAAACTGCGACAACATGCTACGTTCCTCGCTAGCCTCGGCTTGCTCTTCGCTACGCTCTTGATCTTGATGAGCGTCGCTATCCTCATTTTTTGAAAAACCATGGGAAATAAAATTCACCACATCTAATCGGCTGATATCGCTGCGGCGCAACAGATAAACCGCTTGGGATTCCTGCTCACTAAAAATCGCCACCAGCACGTTGGCACCTGTGACTTCATTGCGGCCTGAAGACTGAACATGAAATACGGCGCGTTGCAGTACCCGCTGAAACCCAAGTGTTGGCTGGGTTTCTTTGTCATCATCCATATCCGCAATGATTGGGGTAGTTTGTTGGATAAAGCTTGCGACTTCATCTCTGAGTTTATCTAAATTCGCGCCACAGGCGATGAGCGCTTCTTGAGCAGCAGGATTGTCTATCAGCGCTAATAACAGATGTTCAACCGTCATATACTCGTGACGAGCTTCTCTGGCTTGCTGAAACGCCAGATTTAAGGTGACTTCCAGATCTTTGTTCAGCATAAGCACCCCCAAAATTAACAACTGACTACAGAGTAAGCGCTGTTAAGCCTTCTCTAACGAACACAGTAACGGATGTTGGTTTTGTCTTGCAAATTGATTTACTTGTATCACCTTAGTTTCTGCGATGCCAAATGGAAAAATACCGCAGATCCCCTTTCCTTGGTGATGAATCGTCAACATGATATCGGTGGCTTCCTGCTCATTCTTGCGAAAGAAGATTTGCAGTACTTCAATCACAAAATCCATTGGCGTGTAATCGTCATTATTGAGGATCACCTTATACATCGAAGGTGGCATTAACTCTGATTCCACACGTTCTTCAACGTGCTCTATGTTTCCTGTCTTACCCATTTTTTAATACTAGCCTCTCGTGTTGTCCTCTTCCAATTGCTATCTTCAAATTAATCAGTTGTTACCTCTTTGTTAATTTTAGCTTGACTTCCGCTTTTACTCCTTACATTCTGTAGCTCAGACGGTGAAATAATCCCGTCTACACAGGTTTTACTATCTTACTGGTAAGTAGACAACAGAAGGAAGTGGAAGTATGGCAAGCGGAACTGTTAAATGGTTCAACAACGCCAAAGGATTCGGGTTTATTTGCCCTGATCAAGGTGGCGAGGACGTTTTTGCACACTATTCTACCATTGAAATGGAAGGCTATAGAACTCTAAAAGCAGGCCAACCCGTTCAATTTGAAGTAGAACAAGGTCCAAAAGGAATGCACGCTTCAGCCATTTCACCAACAAAATAACGTTTGGTGAGGCCAATGATCTAAAAGGCAGGGATTTATCCCTGCCTTTTTATTTTAAGTTGAATGTCTACACGTCCTTCTTCGTTTCGCGAGCACAAGCTTGCCAGAACGAAAAACTTAATCTCGAAACGTCAACACCCCAAGCTGATTAATGACCCACTCCTAAATTTAGCGCAATAAAAAGGCCTGCAATGCAGGCCTTTAGCGTATCGATACTGTTTAAGCAATCAATAGCTTGTTTAGCGTTTCGCTTGGGCGCATGGCTTTTTCAGCCTTAACAGCATCTAAACGATAGTAACCACCTAAATCCACTGGTGCACCTTGCGCATTGTTTAGCTCAGCCACAATCACTTGCTCATTTGCGCTTAAAGCGTGGGCTAATGGGATAAAGTGAGCTTGTAGCTGCTCGTCTTTTGTTTGAACAGCTAATGCCTGTGCCCAATACATGGCCAGATAGAAATGGCTACCACGGTTATCCAATTCACCGACTCTTCTTGATGGTGACTTGTTGCTATCTAAGAACTGACCAATGGCTTGATCTAAGGTATCCGCCAGTACTTGCGCTTTAGGGTTACCCACTGTTTGGCTTAAATGCTCCAAAGAGGCGGCTAATGCCAAGAATTCACCGAGTGAATCCCAACGTAAGTGACCTTCTTTTTCAACCTGTTGTACGTGTTTAGGCGCACTGCCACCCGCACCCGTTTCGAACAGACCGCCACCATTCATTAATGGCACGATAGATAACATTTTGGCACTGGTACCCAGCTCAAGGATTGGGAACAAGTCAGTCAAATAGTCACGCAGTACGTTACCAGTAACTGAAATGGTGTCTTTACCTTCTTTGATGCGCGCTAAAGAGAAACGTGTTGCTTCTTCTGGCGACATAATGCTGATGTCTAAACCGCTGGTGTCATGTTCAGGTAGATATTGCTTCACTTTAACAATCAATTGCGCATCGTGGGCACGATTTGCATCTAACCAGAATACCGCTGGTGTATTGCTTAAACGTGCGCGGCGAACGGCAAGTTTGACCCAGTCACGGATAGGCGCGTCTTTAACTTGGCACATTCTCCAAATGTCGCCCGCTTCCACATTGTGACTCATTAATACTTTGCCACTGGCATCAATCACGTTAACTACGCCATCGGCAGGGATTTCGAAGGTTTTATCGTGGCTACCGTATTCTTCGGCTTTTTGTGCCATTAAACCCACGTTTGGCACACTGCCCATAGTGCTTGGATCAAAGGCACCGTGCTCTTTACAGAACGCGATAGTTTCTTGATACACACCGGCGTAGCAACGGTCAGGGATCAGGGCTTTAGTATCGTGCAACTTGCCATCAGGGCCCCACATTTGGCCAGATGAACGAATAGCCGCTGGCATAGAAGCATCGATAATAATGTCGCTTGGAACGTGTAAGTTGGTGATGCCTTTGTCAGAATCCACCATCGCCAGCGCAGGACCCTCAGCGTAGACCGCCGCGATATCGGCTTCAATTTGGCTGCGTACATCGGTAGGTAAGCTGGCGATTTTCGCATATACGTCGCCAAAACCGTTGTTAACATCAACGCCTAACTCAGCAAATAATGCCGCATGTTTATCAAACACAGGTTTGAAGAACACTTTCACTGCATGACCGAACATGATGGGATCAGACACTTTCATCATGGTGGCTTTAAGGTGCAGCGATAACAGCACATTTTCAGCCTTGGCATTGGCGATTTCACGCTCAAAGAAGCTGACTAAGGCTTTTTTGCTCATCACTGACGCGTCGATGATTTCACCCGCTAGCAGTTTCAGGCCTGATTTAAGGACGACTTCTTGACCGTCTTTTTGTGCCAGCACAATGTTGACAGTGTCAGCATTAGAGAGCGTCACAGAAAGCTCGCTACCGTAAAAATCACCTTCGCTCATATGAGCAACGTGTGACTTAGAGTCTTTCACCCATTTACCCATAGAGTGTGGGTTCTTTTTCGCGAAGTTTTTCACTGATAGCGGCGCGCGGCGATCAGAGTTACCTTCACGCAGTACTGGGTTTACCGCACTGCCTTTGATCTTGTCATAACGCGCTTTAATTGACTTTTCTTCGTCAGTTTTTGGCTCATCAGGATAGTTTGGAATGTCATAACCCTTCTGTTGCAGCTCTAAAATACAGGCTTTTAACTGGGGGATTGACGCACTGATATTAGGCAGCTTGATGATATTGGCTTCAGGTTGATTAGCCAGATCGCCAAGCTCAGCTAAATGATCGCCAATCTTTTGCGCGTCAGTTAGTTTTTCAGGGAAGTTAGCAATCACACGGCCAGATAAAGAAATGTCACGGGTTTCAACCGCCACATCCGCCGCATTGGTAAAGGTTTTGATGATAGGTAACAGAGAAAGCGTTGCCAGTGCTGGCGCTTCATCGGTTTCGGTATAAATAATTGTTGGTGAGTTATCTTTCATGTTACATCCTACATTATTGTAAAATTTAGTATTTTTATAATAATTTTATATCATGACGAACAAACATTGGCACGAAGGAATTCTCTATCGAGGCAATCGTAAACGCCCCTATAAA
Source organism: Shewanella oneidensis MR-1 (assembly GCF_000146165.2). Lineage (NCBI taxonomy): Bacteria > Pseudomonadati > Pseudomonadota > Gammaproteobacteria > Alteromonadales > Shewanellaceae > Shewanella > Shewanella oneidensis. The sequence continues at coordinate 2,766,868 of NC_004347.2, forward strand.
CCTATAAACCCGCTGCAACATCCTCTTTGCGTTCGCCAACGTGGGTAAATCGACTCATTGAACATTTAGGTGTAGATCACATTTTCAGGCCGACATCATAGAGCATTCACAATAATATTCAAATTCCACTAACGGCGAATGCCAAGTACACTGTGTACAAATTATTGATACACGTCCTCAAACTTTTAAGTTCGGTCGTCAGCTTACAGCAACTATTAGCCAAAGCATGAACAAAAACAGCACGCCAACTACAGCATCCAACCCTCACTCTCGCGGCCATAGCGCAGCTACTGCGCGCCCCAATCAGATGGGTAACCGCAATAGCGCCAATAAAACCAACCTCTTCGCCAAAAATACCAAGCCAAGTTTACAGCAAGGGGTTAATTCTAATAGAAATAGTTCTGAGCGCGCTGGCGCCAAGCCTCGCCCGCAAAGGCGCTTCTCGGCCACGCGTGTTAACAACCAAGGCACACCGATGATCGTCTTATTTAATAAGCCCTTCGATGTCCTGTGCCAATTTACCGATGAGCAAGGCCGTAAAACCTTAAAAGATTACATCCCTATTCCAGGCGTTTATGCTGCGGGGCGATTAGATCGCGACAGCGAGGGGCTGTTGCTGTTAACTAATGATGGCCAACTTCAAGCCAAACTGACTGAGCCCAAAAAGAAAACCTTTAAAACCTATTGGGTACAAGTGGAAGGTCAGCCGTCGGAAGCGGATTTAGTCAAACTGCGTCAAGGGGTTGAATTAAAAGATGGCATGACCCTGCCCGCGAAGGTCAGCATCATGGCGACGCCGAATGTGTGGCCGCGTAACCCACCTATCCGTGAGCGGAAAAACATCCCAACCACTTGGCTTGAAATTCAGATCCACGAAGGCCGTAATCGTCAAGTCAGGCGCATGACGGCGCATATTGGTTTTCCAACCTTAAGACTCATTCGTTATAAAATAGGCCAATGGAGCCTAGATGATTTAGCGACGGGTGAGCATAAGTGCATTCTATTGACTCAAAAGACAGAATAATCTTGCGCCAACAAGCAATCCAATATCCCTAATCTAGCCGCTAAAAGGTAATCACTGTGACAGTAAAAGCAAGATATAAACCCAATGTAACAGTAGTTTGTATTATCCATGCCGTTAGTGAAGATAAATATCTATTAGTGGAAGAATGGATTGATGGTGAACAGCGTTTTAATCAACCAGCAGGACATTTGGAAGCGAATGAAAGCCTTATCCAAGCCTGTGAACGCGAAGTATTTGAGGAAACAGGCCTCCAGCTCAAGCCACAGGGATTGGTCGGGATTTATCAATTTAGCGCCAATCAAGACCTCGCTTTTGTGCGTTTTACCTTTTTAGTACAAGTCGATACGCTACTCACACCTAAGCCACAGGATGCAGATATTCATGCCGCCCATTGGTTGAGCTTTGAGCAGATCGCAGCTAAAGCTCATCAGCTGCGCAGTCCATTAGTGCTCGATTGCCTCAACGATTACCGCAAACAGTTGCAACAAGGGCTGATTCATTCGCTCGAATTACTCAATAGTCAGCGTCTGTAGGGATGTCAAAGATAGCCCCAAGCAACAAGGCGTGATAGAATATGCCCCCGCGTAAATGCGCGATTCGATAAGGCATTTAACTGCGCTTTTTGGTTAAAAATTTGGGGTATTTTAGCATCATGCATCTGGTACTTAATGATGTTGGGCTGATGTAACTCAGATGCTAAACGAATCACCGATAAGCCTGCCCTAACTACGCAGCTAAATAAACGCAGATTTAAAAGTGAGTCATGCGCGAATGACGATGGTTCAAGCCACAACTCGCTAACACATATACTCAATGGTTTTTAGGATCTATGACATCAATCGAACCCACTCATACAGGTAAAAAAGTCATTGTCGGCATGTCCGGCGGTGTTGATTCATCCGTTTCAGCCTATTTGCTTATGCAGCAAGGCTATCAGGTTGAAGGCCTTTTCATGAAGAACTGGGAAGAAGATGACAACGACGAGTACTGCGCGGCCGCCGAAGATTTAAAAGATGCTCAAGCCGTTTGCGATAAGCTTGGGATCAAACTCCACACGGTCAACTTTGCTGCCGAATATTGGGACAATGTATTTGAGTATTTCCTTGCCGAATACAAGGCGGGTCGTACCCCCAATCCCGATATCATGTGCAACAAAGAAATCAAATTTAAGGCCTTTTTAGAGTTTGCCGACGATATTCTCGATGCCGACTACATCGCCATGGGTCACTATGTGCGCCGCCGCGATAACGAGGATGGCACGACGCAAATGCTGCGCGGTGTCGACAACAATAAAGATCAAAGCTATTTCCTGTACACCTTAAGCCATGAGCAAGTGGCGCGCAGTCTGTTTCCGGTGGGTGAACTCGAAAAACACGAAGTACGCGAAATCGCCAAACAAATGGGATTAATTACCCATGATAAAAAAGATAGCACCGGCATTTGCTTTATCGGCGAGCGAAAATTTACTGAATTTTTAGGTAATTACTTACCCGCACAGCCCGGCAATATCGAAACCGCCGATGGTGAAGTGATTGGCACGCACCAAGGTTTGATGTACCACACTTTAGGCCAACGTAAAGGTTTGGGGATTGGCGGCATGAAAAACAGCAACGACGACCCATGGTACGTGGTGGATAAAGATCTCAAACGTAACGTGCTTGTTGTTGGCCAAGGTGGTCACCACCCGCGCTTGATGTCCAATGGCATGTTAGTCAATCAACTGCACTGGGTCGATCGTAAAGGCCCTATCAATGGCAGCCAGATTGTGGTGAAAACCCGTTATCGTCAGCAGGATATCCCCTGTACCCTCACCTATCTAGATGACAATACGCTCAAAGTCGTGTTTGATGAGCCCGTTGCAGCCGTAACGCCCGGGCAGTCAGCCGTCTTTTACGATGGCGAAGTATGCCTCGGTGGCGGGATTATCGATCAACTGATCCGAGGATAAACAGTGAACGAACAGCTCCATAATCGCACAATGGCCTTTGCAGGAATACTGCAGGCCATTGCGCAAGTTCAGTATTTAGCCCGTCACGGTGAAAGTGACACCGATGAGCTGGCAGCCAGTTTACACACCATTTTAGTGACCGATCCTGAAACCCCAGCCGATGTTTACCAAGATAAGGCTGGCCTGCACAAAGGCTACCAATTGGTTTTAAACCAACTGGGGGATAGCAGTCAAAAAGATGTGGAAATTACCCGTTATTTGGTGGGAATTTTAGCCCTTGAACGTAAACTTGCGCGTTCAAACAGTGGCTTATCCATGCTTGCCGAGCGCATCAATCAGGTGAATCGTCAGTTACATCACTTTGCGATCACTGACGAACAAGTGATTGCCAATCTGGCCAGTATTTATAGCGATATTATCAGTAATCTTGGACCTAAGATTCAGATCTCAGGCAATCCGCTGTGCTTGCAACGTCCAATAGTGCAACAAAAAATTCGCGCCTTGCTGCTCGCAGCCATGCGCAGCGCAGTGTTATGGCGACAACTGGGCGGCAAACGTCGACACTTAGTCTTTGCCCGCAAAGCCATCTTAGACACGGCGAAGAAAAGTCTTACCCTATAATAAAATAAGTTTTCATCAAGGAGCTTCACATGGATCTTTCCGCACTAACTGCTATCTCTCCGGTAGACGGCCGTTACGGTAGTAAAACAGCGTCATTGCGAGGGATTTTCAGCGAGTTCGGTCTTACTAAGTACCGTGTTCAAGTTGAAATCAACTGGTTAAAGTTACTCGCCGATTGCCCTGAAATCACTGAAGTGCCGCCATTAAGCGAGTCAGCGATCGCGCTTCTCGATGCCATTAAAGACAATTTCAGTGAGCAAGATGCGCTGCGTGTGAAAGCCATTGAAAGCACCACCAACCACGACGTGAAAGCGGTTGAATATTTCATCAAAGAAAAAATCGCTGCTAATGTAGAATTAGCCGCTGTAGGTGAATTTGTTCACTTTGCCTGTACTTCTGAAGATATCAACAACTTAAGCCATGGCTTAATGTTAACTGAAGCTCGCGAGCAAGTGGTTCTGCCTTATTGCAATGAACTGCTCAGCGCAATCAAAAAACTGGCCGTTGAATACCGCTCAGTACCTTTGATGTCACGTACCCACGGTCAGCCAGCCTCGCCTTCTACGCTTGGTAAAGAAATGGCGAACGTGGCGGTGCGTTTGGAGCGTCAAATCAAGCAAATCGCAGCTGTTGAAATCATGGGGAAAATTAACGGCGCCGTGGGTAACTACAACGCGCACATATCAGCATACCCAGAAGTGAACTGGCATGCACTGTCTGAACGATTTGTGACAAGCCTTGGCCTGCACTGGAACGCATATACTACTCAAATCGAACCGCATGATTACATTGCAGAGCTCTTCGATGCGATTGCGCGTTTCAACACTATTCTGCTCGATTTCGACCGTGACGTTTGGGGCTATATTGCCTTAGGTCACTTTAAGCAACGTACCATTGCCGGTGAAATTGGCTCCTCAACCATGCCGCACAAGGTCAACCCTATCGACTTTGAAAACTCAGAGGGTAACTTAGGTATTGCCAATGCGCTGATGCAACATTTAGCCGCTAAACTGCCCGTTTCAAGATGGCAACGCGACTTAACCGATTCTACTGTACTGCGTAACTTAGGCGTGGGTATTGCCCACTCGCTGATCGCCTACCAAGCCACCTTGAAAGGTATTAGTAAGTTACAAGTGAATGAAGAGCATTTACGTGCCGAGCTTGATCAAAACTGGGAAGTATTGGCCGAGCCAGTACAAACAGTAATGCGCCGCTATGGCATTGAAAAGCCATACGAGAAGTTAAAAGAATTGACACGCGGTAAACGCATTGATGCTAAGCAACTTGCCGAGTTTATCGACGGTTTAGCCCTGCCAGAAGACGTGAAGGCTGAGCTAAAGAAGATGACGCCAGCCAACTATATTGGCCGTGCTGAAGCCTTCGTCGACGAGCTTAACTAATATTTTTAGCTCAGCGGAGTTTGCTTACAAAGTATCAATAGCAAACATTCGCGAGCTGATATTGTTTATCAGCCACAAATAAGGATTAAGGCGGTTACATTCGATGTAGTCGCCTTTTTTGACACTATGTATAAACTCAATCTCGATATCGCCCAGTTCCTCAAGGATTACTGGCAACAAAAACCTGTGGTCATCAAAGGCGCTTTTCCTCACTTTGAAGATCCAATCAGTGCCGATGAGCTTGCCGGCCTTGCCTGCGAAGAAGAAATCACTTCGCGCATCGTCGTCACCCAAAAAGATAACTGGGAAGTGATCCAAGGCCCCTTTGAGGATTACGACAATTACGGTGAAACCCACTGGCAATTATTGGTACAAGCGGTTAACCATTGGTATCCCGACTCCCAACCCCTCGTTGAAGCCTTTCGTTTTCTACCCGATTGGCGATTCGATGATTTGATGGTGTCATTTGCCACCCCAAACGGCGGTGTCGGTCCCCATATCGACAACTACGATGTGTTTATTATTCAAGGTGAAGGTCAGCGCCGCTGGACCGTGGGTGACAACACACCACAACAATGCCGTGGTGGTAATCCTAATTCACCTCTAGTGGAAGACTTTGACCCCATCATTGATATGGTGTTAGAGAAAGGCGATATGCTTTATATTCCGCCAGGATTCCCACACTGCGGCGAAACCTTAACGCTAGCCTTGAGCTATTCAATTGGTTACCGTGCACCAAGTCAGCAAGAATTAGTCAGCGAAGTGGCCGACTATTTACTCGACAAAAATTTGGGCCAACAGCGTTTTACCTCCGCATCAGAACCAACAAATCCAGGCATTATTAGCCAAGATCATCAACTCGGCATTATGTCGCTGTTAAGCCAACTTGCCCAAGATCCTGCGAGTTATCAGGTCGTACTGGGTAAACTGCTAAGCCAAAACCGATTTGAATTAGATATTTGTGAAGGCGAAGAAGCCTATAGTATTGACGATCTGCAAGATGCCTTTGAACAAGGCGCAGGCGTGAATCGCATTGGCGGTTTAAAAGTACTGCGTTTAGAGAAAGATGCTCAGTCACGCTTGTTTATCAATGGCGAAATCTATGATCTGCCTAATACGCCAGAAACCATGCTTGCACAGTTAAGTGATCATGTCAGCTTTGATTGCGAAACAGCTCTCGCGTTATGCGAACATGCAGAGGTACAACAGCTGTTACTGGCTCTGATTAATCAAGGCTTATACTATTTAAGTGATGAAGAAGAAGCGTAATCCTTAAGTCGATATGGAATGAAATCGACGGTAAGCTCAGCGTAAAACACGACGATTTAGACTGACTTAACAACAAAGGCACTCGATTGAGTGCCTTTGGTTTTATGACTTAACACAGGGCTAAGCCTAGGTATTCCACAGTTTTTCATCATTGTGCATACGATATAAACTCTCTGCACGGGAGACTAATAACTGGGCAAATTTTGCCTGGGTTGCATCGCGTCTGGTGGCGCCTGAGCGGATCAAATTTTCAGCCTGCATTTGCCACATCATCGAGAAATGACGAACCGCATCACGCGCCGTTTTCGCCACTTTGACATCCACAAAATCCGACGGCAAATCACCTGACATCACCCAATAGGTTTTGGTCGTAGGACGTTTAGATTCCATTTTCCAAATCGCTAAATAAGGTGCGAGATAACGGCTTTCATCGGCTAAGATCTTACTTGGGATCACCCCTTTTTCCGCTAAAAAACGGTTTGCTTTTTGGAATTGTGTTCTGACCCACTCTTGGCGCAATTTCTCCATTTCTTCAGGAGAGATTGTTGGTTGAGCTTGATCGACAGCTTGTTCAGTCATACTTCCGTCCTATCTTATTGTTATAGCGCGGCTCTCATTCTTGGGACAGCACGCGAATCATACTAATATCTGAAAACTTCACCAGTTGAAACTGGTTTCACACTTAAAACCTTACGTTTACGTAAAGTGGAAAGCTAGATTGCCACAAATAATCAATTTATTCGGTCTTTATGCATGGTTGAGAGTATCGCTAAATGCTATGGTTCTGCAATAAATATAACGAGCGGTCGATGGGAAGTCGTTCTATCGACGTTTTATTGTGTATAGCGGAGAATTTCACGTGGCTGTATTTAATCATGTATCCTTTGATGAGCATGAACAGGTCGTATTCTGTCATGATAAAGAAAGTGGCTTAAAAGCCATTATTGCCATCCATAATACCAATTTAGGCCCTGCTGTGGGTGGATGCCGGATGTGGAACTACCAATCCGATGACGAAGCCCTGACAGACGTATTACGCCTCTCCCGTGGTATGACTTACAAAAACGCGCTCGCTGGTTTAACCATGGGCGGTGGTAAATCAGTGATTATTGCCGATCCTAAGCGCCCTGACCGCGAAGCCCTCTTCCGTGCTTTTGGCCGTTTTATCAATAGTCTCGGTGGACGTTACTATTCCGCAGAAGACGTTGGCACCACGACAGCTGATATTATGATCGCCCATCAAGAAACGCCCTATATGGCGGGGCTTGAAGGCAAGAGTGGCGATCCTTCTCCGTTTACGGCACTAGGTACTTATTTAGGTATCAAGGCCGCGGTTAAACATAAGCTCGATTTAGACAGCTTAAAGGGCCTTAAGATCGCCGTTCAAGGTGTTGGCCATGTGGGTTATTATCTGTGTAAACATCTACATGAAGAAGGTGCACAGCTAATTGTTACCGATATTCATCAGGCGTCACTTGATAAAGTGGCTACCGACTTTGGTGCTACCGTTGTTGCACCACAGGATATCTACGCCCAAGACGTCGATGTGTACGCCCCATGCGCACTAGGTGCGACCTTAAACGATGTTACCCTGCCACTACTCAAAGCTAAGATTGTTGCAGGTTGTGCCAACAACCAATTAGCCGAAGTACGCCATGGCGAGCAGTTAAAAGAAATGGGCATTCTTTATGCGCCAGATTATGTGATTAACGCGGGCGGCATTATTAACGTATCATTCGAAAAAGACTATGATGCGGCGAAATCAGAAGCTAAGGTCAGAGAAATCTACAACACGCTGCTGAAGATTTTTGCTAAAGCCGATGCTGAGAACCGCACGACAGGTGCAGTAGCTGACGAAATGGCCCGTGCAATTTACCAAGCGGCCAAAGCCTAACACGGCTTAGTGACGGACAACGGTTTGTTGTCCGTCACCCCTTACACTCTCACACATCTTATAAAATAAATTCCTCTCAATACCAACCAGATAATAAAACGCCACGTAAAATTCACGTTTCTGTAGTGGAAAAGCCGATATCCCTCTGCTTGAATTAACGACTCGTCAGTCACAGAGAAGGTGCCACTATGGTCAGTTTCAAATATGAGCTGGGGAAAGACTCACTTGAATTGCAAGCAAGTGATTGGTCTGGATTAGAGAAAGTCTATATCAATGGTGAAATGGTTTCGCGCAAACTCAATTTTGGCCACCAAAGTGAACATCTGATCAAATTGAAAGATGGTGGGCAGTGTCTCTTTAAGCTGTTTATTGATCCATTTACAAATGAGTTAACCTGCCGTATTTACAGACGCGATCAGTTATTAACGAGTCTAAAGCAGGGAAAAAATAGCTTAATGCAACGGCAACGAATACTTCAGCAAGGGTTATTACTCGGGTCGAGTTTAGTATTACTTTTTATGCTAATCCCACTGTAAACAGCAAAAATAGCCAAATAAGACCACTGAATTAAAAATAAAGTTTATTGATTTTATTCAATAACTTAACAAAATTAACTCGTTCATCTTCAGTAAGGTTAGCAAGAAACTTTTCATTGACGCGCTCGGCCTCTCGGATGAGGTCCTGCTCTAAGGCTTTGGCCTCATCGGTCAGAAAAATCTGAAATGCACGGCGGTTATCGAGTTCCTGATGACGGGTAATCAAACCCTGCACCTGCAACTGATCCAGCAGTCGCGTCATAGTATAGTTCGCCACATCACAGCGTTTAGACAACTCGGTCTGAGTAATCCCCTCCTCCTGCCAAAGCGCAAATAACACTGGCCACAACTTAATGTCAAGCTTATAGCGTTTCAAATGCAAATCGAGCTCATTTTGTAGCTCAATATTTAAATGGGAAACAAGATAGCCTAAGCTTTCATAGCGGTTCAAACAGCACCTCCGAAAACAACAGTTAGCCCCATCAACACTGACCACTGCCAGAGAAATATTGGTTAAGGTCAGTTTCAATACTATCACTTAACCCGTAATAAACTAGCCAGCCCCCCCAACTAATTGCAATCAAAATCGCTAAGCATTGAGACCATCATCATCGGTTAAATTGAATTCATTCACAAAATTGTAGTAGCAGGCACGGTTTAATTTTGCCCATAGACCACGCTCTAAAGGCAGATAAATCCCAAAGTCGGTTAGCTTGAGCTGATTGAAATCGGTAAGGTGATGTTCAGTGCCAATACTGGTTTTCAAGGTTAACATTGGCGCTTCTGCATGCTTTAGATAATCGACAATCAGCAGTGGCGCATCTTCCACCTCAAGCCGCACTTTCTCCACAGGCGTGATCAGAAAATGCTCACCATCAATACAATGTAAAATACTGGCAAACAATTTGGCAAACTTAGTCGGTAATGGACTGCCCTGATATAACCAGTCACCGGAGAGTTGGATACGAAATAGCGCGACTTCACTACACAGCTCCGTTGGCCGTGTGACGACGTCATCCAGCTTTGGCTTGCTAGTGAATTCCTGTAGTGTGTCAATAACATTGTCCATGTGCTTTTCCATAGCGTCCCTCAATAAAAAACCAGCCTGACGACTGGTTTAGTGTGGCATTGCCTTAGGGATTATCCAATCCCTAGTACAAAATTGCGTTAAGAATTAACGAGCTCCAATAAAGCCTCTAATGGATGTTTTGGCTTATAACCAGCAAAACGCTTTACTTGGCTGCGACAAGAGTAGCCCGAGACAAGCACCTGTGACTGATCCATCTTACTTAATGTGTTTTTCCATGACATATCAAACAAAGCCTTAGACCGTTCAAGGTTTTCGGCTTCATGGCCGTAGGTGCCCGCCATACCACAGCAGCCTAAATTCACCGCCGTCAATTTCGTACCAAAATGGCTAAAAATTTTCGTCCATTCATTGGCCGTATTCGGCTTAGCAGTAGATTCAGTACAATGACTAAACCAAGTAAATTGCTTATCTTGCATGGGCTTGGCCGGGATATGGTGTAAAATGCCAAGTAACCATTCATTAGCTAATTTCACTTCAAATGAACCACGGTTAGCACCTAAAACCTCTTTATACTCATCGCGATAGCAGAGCACTAAGGCGGGGTCGATCCCAATCATCGGCATGCCTAACTTATGTACTTGGTTTAAGAAATCCGCGCTCGATTGAGCTGTTTTGGCAAATTTATCCAAAAAGCCTTTGATATGAGTGGGTTTACCGTTGGGCTTAAAGGGCAATAACACGGGTTTTAGCCCTAAGGTTTCAATCAATTGGATAAAGCGATACACCAATCCCGCATCGTAAAAACTGTTAAAGGGATCTTGTACCACTAATACAAATTTTGAACGCTCAGCCACCGGTATTGCTTGCAATGCCGCTAAATCATAACCACGGCTTGCATGACCATCGAGTCGTTGTTTTAAGGTCGGCACAGATAACGCTGGCGCATCTACATAGCCAATAGCCTTTTTGATTACCCACTGACTGAGCGGATTTTGCGAGGCAAAATTAGTGAGTTTTGGCGCTGCTGCCATAATTGGCAAACTGTCTTCAATACCCGCAACCAGATAATCTTTGGCTGGACGCAGATAGCGTTGATAGTAAATATTAAAGAATTGCGCCCTAAACTTCGGCACATCTACTTTAACCGGACACTGACTCGAACAAGCCTTACACGCAAGGCAGCCCTTAAGCGATTCCATCACTTCGTGGGAATAATCATAATCGCGCTTGGCATTAATCGTATTTTGCATGCGCTGCAAAATGCCTAAGGGTTTGGCTTTCGCCAGCGCGTTCACATCGACCCCTTCCGATTCAAGCAAACGCAACCACTCACGCATTAGGCCCGCACGGCCCTTGGGTGATTGCACCCTATCACCAGTCACCTTAAATGACGGACACATGGGCGAGTAACTACTGTAATTAAAACACAGGCCATTGCCGTTACAATTCATCACATCGGGAAAAGCATCACGTACTGCCACCGGAATTTGCCTGTCAAACTGACCGCGCTTGGTACTGTCCACATCAAATGCCAAGCTGCCGACTTGTTTTGGCGCAACTAACTTACCGGGATTAAGCCTGTTATCAGGATCAAATAGCCCTTTTATCTCCTGCAGCACACCATAAAGCTCATCACCAAACACTGCGGGACCATATTGACCACGCACGCCTTTGCCGTGCTCGCCCCACATTAGGCCGCCATACTTAAGCGTTAGAGCCGCCACTTGATCGGAAATCACCCTAAGTAGTTTTTCATCTTCCACATCGCACATATCGAGCGCGGGCCTAACGTGTAACACGCCCGCATCCACATGGCCAAACATACCGTATTGCAAGTTATGGCTATCGAGTAGTGCGCGAAACTCCATAATATAATCGGCAAGTTTTTCAGGCGGCACCGCCGTATCTTCAGCAAAAGCAATGGGTTTACGACGCCCTTTAGTGGCGCCGAGTAAACCAACGGCCTTTTTACGCATGCCGTAGATTTTCTCAATACTGGCCTTATCTTGGGTCACTTGATAACCGACCACACCACACTCACCGCGGGAAATTTGCTCAGTCAAAACCGCTTCAAGACTCGCAAGCTTTTGCTCAACCTCAGCCGTATCGCCAGCAAACTCGACCATATTGAGGCCATCAATCGTCTTACCCGGCACTTCTTGAATCAAGTCAGAAACCGAATGCCAGACAATGTCCTCGCGGGCAAGATTAAGCACTTTAGAATCAACAGTTTCGACAACCGTTGCCCGTGCAGCCACTAAGGAAGGGGCATGGCGCAGCGCCGATTGAAAGGAGTCGTACTTAATATTCACCATCGCACGCTCGCTCGGCAATGGCGTAATGTTGAGCTTAGCTTCGGTTATCACCGCAAGCGTGCCCTCGGAACCTGTCAAAATCCGCGAGAGATCGAACTGGGTCAAGCCCGCATTCCAGACATGTTTTAAGTCGTATCCGGTTAAAAAACGGTTTAACTTAGGGAATTGTTTTTCAATCTGTTCTCGCTTGTCACGGCAAACTTGTGCAATGGATGAAATCAGTTTTTGTCCAAGTGGATTATCACTGACATTATCGGGATCACCTAACACACCCGCATCGAGGGGACGAGTATCTAACACACTGCCATCTATCAATACACTGCGCAGCGCCAGCACATGGTCGGATGTTTTACCGTATACCAAGGAGCCCGCGCCCGAGGCGTCGGTGTTGATCATACCGCCAATAGTGGCGCGGTTTGAGGTGGATAGATCAGGACTAAAGAAGAATCCATGGGGACGCAGCGCATCATTTAGCGCATCTTTAATTACGCCAGCTTCAACCCTAACCCAGCCTTGCTCAGGATTCACTTCCAGCACCCGATTCATATAACGGGAAACATCGAGGATCAAACCGTGGGTCAGCGACTGGCCATTGGTGCCCGTACCGCCGCCTCTGGCACTAAAAGTGACACCGACAAACTCTGCTTTCGCAGCAAGCTTAAGCGCTATCTCAATATCCTTTTGATGCTTGGGATAAAGTACCGCTTGGGGTAAAAATTGATAGACGGAGTTATCCGTGGCTTGCACTAAGCGCGCACTGTAGCGTTTATCGATATCACCGGCGTAGGCGCTTTGTTCTAAAGCATCAAGATAAGCCAGATACACAGGTTCTAGGGTTTGTTGGTGTGATAACAGAGGTAACATGAGCGGCTTCAGTCAATTATTGTTATGCGGCCCATTATAAACAAAAAAAAGCCGCTAAAAAGCGGCTTTTTTAACACCTTGATAAAATTACGGTCTAGATCAAGCGTGAGCTTCAGCTAAATATAACCAAGTATCAATCACTGTATCAGGGTTTAACGATACGGTATCGATGCCTTGCTCAACCAACCAAGCCGCGAAATCGGCGTGATCTGAAGGTCCTTGACCACAGATACCAATGTAAGCGCCTTTCGCTTTAGCCGCTTTAATGGCCATAGACAGCAGGATCTTCACCGCTTCGTTACGCTCATCGAACAGATGGCTGATGATGCCGGAGTCACGGTCAAGACCCAGTGTTAACTGCGTTAAGTCATTTGAGCCGATAGAGAAACCATCGAAGTGCTCAAGGAACTGATCTGCTAATAATGCGTTTGACGGTACTTCACACATCATGATGACGCGTAGACCATCTTTACCACGCTCTAAGCCCTGCTCCTTGAGCAGTTCAATCACTTGCTCGGCTTCTTTAACGGTACGTACGAATGGGATCATCACTTCAACGTTTTTCAGACCCATTTCATTACGAACGCGTTTAATCGCCTCACACTCAAGCGCGAAACAATCGCGGAATGATTCAGAGATGTAACGGCTCGCACCACGGAAGCCGAGCATTGGGTTTTCTTCTTCTGGCTCGTAACGGTCACCACCGACTAAGTTAGCGTATTCGTTAGACTTAAAGTCTGACATACGTACGATCACTTTCTTCGGATAGAAGGCCGAACCGATAGATGCTATGCCTTCAACTAAGCGTGCAATATAGAACTCAACGGGTGAGTCGTAACCTGCGATCATCTCGTTGATTTCTTCTTGTAAAGCCGCATCTTGTTGGTTGAATTCAAGCAGTGCTTTCGGGTGAATGCCGATCATGCGGTTGATGATAAACTCTAAACGCGCTAAACCCACACCTTCGTTAGGTAAACGGGCAAAATCAAATGCACGGTCTGGATTACCTACGTTCATCATGATCTTCATCGGTAACGCAGGCAGTGCATCAACGCGGTTTGAAACCACTTCAAACTCTTGTTTGCCTTCGTAAATAAAACCAGTGTCACCTTCGGCACAAGAAACCGTCACCCATTGGCCATTTTTGATACGGTCAGTCACGTCACCACAACCTACAACGGCAGGTACACCTAATTCACGGGCGATAATCGCCGCGTGACAGGTACGACCGCCACGGTTAGTCACGATGGCACTCGCGCGCTTCATGATAGGTTCCCAATCTGGGTCGGTCATGTCAGTCACTAACACATCGCCTGGTTGGATTTGATCCATATCGGCGATAGAGGTTAATACCTTAGCCACACCTGAGCCCACTTTATGACCGATTGCACGACCTTCAGAGATCACTGCGCCACGGCTCTTTAAGTGGTAACGTTCAATCAATTGTACGTCTTCACGGCTACGAACCGTTTCTGGACGCGCTTGAACGATGTAAAGTTTGCCATCGTTACCGTCTTTCGCCCACTCGATGTCCATTGGACGACCGTAGTGTTTTTCGATAACCATCGCTTGTTTAGCCAGTTCCATCACTTCGGCATCGTTGATGGAGAATTGACGACGTTTGTCAGCTGCAACGTCTTCAATCTTCACTTGTTTGCCGTGAGCAGCATCATCGGAATACACCATCTGGATGAGCTTGCTACCGATATTACGGCGAACAACAGCTTTATGGCCTTGAGATAAAATCGGTTTGTGAACATAGAATTCGTCAGGGTTTACCGCACCTTGCACGACCATTTCACCCAGACCAAAAGATGAAGTAATAAACACCACATCGTTGTTGCCTGATTCAGTGTCCATGGTAAACATCACACCTGATGCTGCTTTGTCTGAGCGAACCATGCGTTGTACGCCGGCAGACAAGGCTACACCGTGGTGCTCATAACCTTGGTGAACACGGTATGAAATTGCACGGTCGTTAAAGAGTGACGCAAACACGTGTTTAATCGCCACGAGTACTGAGTCAAATCCCTTTACGTTTAAGAAGGTTTCTTGCTGACCAGCAAATGAAGCATCTGGCATATCTTCAGCGGTAGCAGAAGAACGCACCGCAAATGATGCATCACTCGTTTCAGCGGCAAGTTTTTCGTAAGCTTCACGAATTGCTTGTTCGAGTGCTGGTTGGAACGGAGTATCGATAACCCATTGTCTGATCTGTGCACCTACTTTTGCCAGTGCATTGACATCATCTACATCCAGAGTGGCTAAAATGTCATAAATCTTCTGGTTTACGCCACTTTGTTCAAGAAACTCATTGAACGCATAAGAAGTAGTCGCAAATCCGCCAGGTACTTGAACACCGGCATTAGCTAGATTGCTAATCATCTCGCCAAGAGAAGCATTTTTACCGCCAACCAAGTTGACGTCACCCATGCCTAATTCCTGATACCAGAGTACGTATTGCTGCACAGTTTCTATCTCCGCAAGTTTATTTCAGTGGCCCCTTCACACGAGGGCAGCGGCATTTTACACTCCTGCAGAAGACGCGTAAATCTATAATTTTATTTGTAATTTTATTACTACAAGAGGTCAGTATGGCGCCAAAGGTATTTTACATCTCCGACGGGACGGCAATCACTGCTGAGGTTTTTGGGCATGCGGTCCTCTCGCAATTTCCACTAGAATTTGAGTCACTTACCATTCCATTTGTTGAAACTTTGGCAAAAGCTGAGAATGTGAAACGTCAAATTAATGATTGTTTTATTACAACAGGCGAGCGGCCGTTAGTATTCCATTCCATCGTAAAACCTGAAATTCGCGACATTATTTATTCGAGTGAAGGTCTCGATTACGATTTTTTAAATACTTTCGTCGCTCCACTTGAACAACATTTAGGCGTAAGTGCATCGCCTGTGTTACACCGCACCCACGGAAAAGCCAATCAAGGCTATGAAGCCCGTATCGATGCTATCAATTTTGCAATGGATAACGATGACGGCCAGACCATGAAGCATATGGATCAGGCCGATTTAATCCTGCTGGGTGTATCCCGTTGTGGCAAAACCCCCTCTAGCCTTTATTTATCCATGCAATTTGGCATTAAAGCGGCAAACTATCCCTTCACCGAAGACGATATGGATAACCTTAAACTGCCCGAAGCTTTAAAACGTAATAAGAAGAAGTTGTTTGGGTTAACCATCGATCCCGTGCGACTGCATGAAATCCGCCAAAGCCGGATGGAGAACAGCCGCTATTCTTCATTAAAACAATGCCGTTTAGAGGTAAAAGAAGTCGAGATGATGTTCAAGCGTGAACGTATCCCCTATATCGATACCACCAATCACTCGGTGGAAGAAATCGCGACGAAGATTTTGGATGTGACAGGGTTAGAACGTCATATGTTCTGAAGAAGGACGATTTCGAACAGCGCAATCGATTGACTGTATTTAGGTTAAATGGGTCTAACTTAAATCAAATTCATCGCACAGTTGCCGACAATTAACACAATTGGCACTGTGCAACGCTGCTCGATTCGTTATAATCCGAGGCAATCTGGCGAAAAGCGCCGCATGCAAGCTCGGTATTTTGAATGACCATTAAAACAGACGAATTACGCACTTCCTTATTAGCTAAAGTCATCTCACCTGCACAACTGGCATCTGAGTACCCCTTAACCCAAGATGCTGCCGACTACCTCGTTCAACAACGTCGTGAAGTTGAAGCCATCATTATGGGCGAAGACCAACGCCTGTTGGTGATCATTGGCCCTTGCTCTATCCACGATACGCAAGCCGCCCTCGATTACGCCCGCCGCTTAGCAGTGCTACATCAAGAGTTAAAGGACGACCTCTGTATTTTAATGCGAGTGTATTTTGAAAAGCCGCGCACGATTGTGGGTTGGAAGGGGTTGATTTCCGATCCTGACTTAGATGGCAGCTTCGAGCCAAATAAAGGATTGCGTATTGCACGCCAGCTTCTACAGCAAATCACTGAGCTTAAGCTGCCCATCGCTACCGAATTTTTAGATATGGTGAACGGGCAATATATTGCCGATTTAATCACCTGGGGCGCGATTGGTGCTCGCACCACCGAAAGCCAAGTACACCGTGAAATGGCCTCAGCCCTTTCTTGCCCTGTGGGCTTTAAAAACGGAACCGATGGCAATATTAATATCGCCGTTGATGCGGTACGTGCCGCAAAAGTGCCGCATATCTTCTACTCACCGGATAAAGATGGTGCGATGTCTGTCTATCGCACCCATGGTAATCCTTACGGACACATCATTTTACGTGGCGGTAAAAAACCCAATTACTTTGAGCAAGACATTGAACAAGCAAGATTAAAACTTGAGTCTGTCAATGTTACACCGCGTGTGGTGGTTGATTTTAGCCACGGAAATAGTGAAAAAAATCACCTAAAACAACTGGTCGTTGCTGAAAATATCATGGCGCAAATGCGTGCTGGTAGTACGGCCATTGCCGGCATCATGGCCGAAAGTTTCTTACAAGAAGGCAACCAAAAGGTGATTGAAGGTCAACCCCTATGTTATGGCCAAAGCATCACGGATGCCTGCTTACATTGGGCTGACTCCGAAAAATTACTGCGAGATCTTGCCAGCGCCTCACGCGATAGACGCGAACTCCTTGGCAAATAAGTCCAAAATCGATTTAGATTTGTAAAGGCTTCCAAAGGAAGCCTTTTTACTATTCGTTTAGCCTTAAAACCTAATGGTATAGGCGTTTTCTATCATTCAAATTGAAAACTCACTATAATTGCGCCTCTTTAAAAATGCATAACCTCAGGTTGCCGAATGCCACATACACTCGACTCTACCCGCCCAACTTTTTCAGATGCCATCGAACAGCGGATAAATCAATCCGAAGCGCGGGTGATTAAAGCCGTATTTCCTTCCATTACCAATCACCACAATACCTTATTTGGTGGTGAAGCCTTAGCGTGGATGGATGAAACTGCCTTTATTGCTGCTACTCGTTTTTGCCGTAAAACCTTAGTCACTGTCAGCTCAGATAGAATCGACTTTAAAAAACCGATCCCAGCCGGGACGTTAGCCGAACTCATAGCCCGCGTGATCCACGTCGGTAATACATCGTTAAAAGTCGAAGTGAATATTTTTGTCGAAGACATGTATCAAGATCACCGAGAACATGCCATTCGGGGTGTGTTCACCTTTGTTGCGGTTGACGAACAACGCCATCCAACACAAGTGTGGACGGCTGAATAAAATTTACACAACACAATAACGTACTCCAGCCCTTTAACAGCAAGGTTTTAGGGCTACTTTATTGGCTGATTTAAGCTAGACAAAAGTATAACAACCAGAAACATATAAAAATTTTGTCCTTCTTCCTGCATAAAGCGATAGGAACATCGATTACTTTTCTGTTACATTGAGTTTAATCTTCACGTGCCACGAACATAATCAAAAAAGCCATGAAGCTAGAAAACTTAAATATTATTATTGCCGACGACCATCCATTGTTTCGAAATGCACTACGTCAAGCCCTCAGTAGCGCCTTTGAGCACACTCAGTGGTTCGAGGCCGACAGTGCTGATGCGTTGCAATCGGTATTAGACTCACCAACAGTGAGTTACGACTTAGTGCTCTTGGATCTGCAAATGCCCGGTTCACACGGCTATTCAACGCTCATCCACCTGCGCTCCCATTATCCAGATCTGCCTGTTATCGTGATTTCTGCCCACGAGGATATCAACACCATTAGCCGTGCGATACACTATGGTGGTAGCGGTTTTATTCCTAAATCGGCGTCAATGGAAACCTTAAAGGAAGCCCTAACCGCCGTATTATATGGAGATATATGGCTGCCCAAAGGCGCAGATATTATACCTATCGAAGATGACAGCACTGATAAGATGGCCAGTAAGCTCTCAGATTTGACGCCGCAGCAATATAAAGTACTGCAAATGTTTGCCGAGGGCTTGCTCAATAAACAAATCGCCTACGACTTGGGCGTCTCAGAAGCGACCATTAAAGCACATGCCACTGCTATTTTTAGAAAACTAGGCGTTCGCAATCGCACTCAAGCCGTTATCGCTTTAGGGCAGCTTGAAATGGATAAAGTGGATTTGTTGTAGTCATTACTTTCATTTCAAATCTCAACACAATAAAAATGCCGCATCAATTGCGGCATTTTTATTGATTTCAACAAGATAGTGGCTTAATCAGCGCATTGGCAGATTCTTATCAGCAAACATTTCATCAATTAATTGTTGATCACGCAATGCGACGGCCTTTTCAACCACATCACGAGTTAAATGTGGCGCAAAATGCTGAATAAAATCATACATATAACTACGTAAAAAACTGCCTTTTCTAAAACCAATTTTGGTTGTGCTGTGGGCAAACAAATGACCGGCATCGATGGCGACTAAGTCTTTATCAATGTTAGGGTCAATGGCCATAGAAGCAATCACCCCCACCCCTAAGCCTAAACGTACATAGGTTTTTAGCACATCGGCACTGGTGGCACTAAACACGACCCGCGGCTCCAAGTTTGCTCGATTAAACGCTTTCTCAATTTCTGAGGCGCGATCAAACCCAAACACATAAGTCACTAATGGGAAACGAGCTAAATCTTCAATGCTAATTTGAGTTCGCGTCGCTAAGGGGTGATCTTTAGGCACAACGACAGAGCGATTCCAATGATAACAAGGCAACATAATTAAATCTGAATACAAATGCATCGCTTCAGTAGCGATGGCGAAATCAGCATCGCCACGGGCCGCCTGTTCACTGATCTGCGATGGCGTGCCTTGGTGCATGTGTAGGTTAACTTTTGGATAACGGTCGATAAATTGGCGAATAATGTTAGGTAAAGCATAACGAGCTTGGGTATCCGTTGTCGCAATATTCAATTCACCTTGATCAGGTTTAGTATATTCCTCGGACACTTTTTTAATGCTTTCAACTTTACCTAAGATGTCGTTGGCGATATTAATCACCTGTTGTCCTGCAGGCGTCACATGGGTTAGGTGTTTACCGCTGCGACCAAAAATTTGAATGCCTAATTCATCTTCCAACATGCGAACTTGCTTACTGATCCCAGGCTGCGATGTGTATAAATTTTCCGCTGTGGCCGATACGTTAAGGTTATGCTTTACGACCTCAGCAATATACCTGAGCTGTTGCAGTTTCATCTTCTTTCCTTGTCTCAAACAGGCTGAAATGGATTGGTGAAAATAGCACCACTCAGTATCAGCTATAATCAATCGTTATAGTATATAGTGAAAATTAAAGCAAATAGGAATATAGCGCACAAGTCTTAAGTTTCATACGACAGAAATGATAACCTAGGCTAAGATAACTATGCTAGTTTATTGATTTATTGTAGCATTAGCTCAATTGGATAAATAATGGAACAGCTATGACTTTCACCTTGGTTCTGATCCTCATCGGTGCACTATTACTGCTTGTTATCGGAATTAACGTAATACAACAACAAAAAGAACGTGCAGAGGCAGAACGTCGGGTCGAATTTGCCCGTCAACGTGCAATTCTTGATGAAACTGAAACCGTATTATCTAATACAGGGATGATACCTTGCAGCACACATATTATTTTAGTGCTCTATCGCCGCGTTCAGGATGCATTAGAATTGGCAACGACATTGAGTACGAGTCAACAACAAGCGGATTTTCAACGCCGGCTTGCCGATATCAAAAATCAAATTGATTCACTACAATCGAGCCCGCCTCAAGTCCCGGCGATTGAGAATTTTAGATTGCCTGATAACGACAAACAAATTTTAGTGTTAGTCCAAACCTTAAAGAAATTAAAAGCCATTTTACGCGCAGAGCATAACAAGGGAAGAGTCGACCCTGCAGTGTTCGGACAGGAAGAAAATCGTATCGATAGTCTACAACTCAGAATTAACGTTGATTCGATGTTATCCCGCGCCCGGGCTGCAAGCTTTATGAAGCAATATGGTTCCTCAAAGCAAATGGTAACTAAGGCATTAGCCACTTTGCATGCAATTAAAGCACAGACGCCTAATGACCCCTTCATTGCCCGTAAAGTCGATGAAGCCAAAATGCTGTTAGATGAAATTATGGGCGCACAAAAACTCTCAGCACCCAGTGCGCCCAAACCCAAGAATGAAGAAGATGATATCGATATGCTGTTTCAGCCGAAAAAGAAATGGTGACCCGTCTTTAGCAAGGAATGGTATAAACAAAAAAGCCAAGTCACTGACTTGGCTTTTTATTGGTCGAAAATCTAATCGAAAACCGCTTCGGGTGAACAGAGACTAGAGGTATGAACAAAAACATAGACTAGGGATCAAATTGGATCTGTAGGATGTAAACGGGATCGAAGTGTTGATGAGAACTAGGCGTAGAGCGGGGCTGAGGTGATTGTACCTTGGCCCCGTTGCTTTTTAAATGCTGCGTTGATGAATCATTATGGTTTGAGCAATGCTTTTGAAATTGGACGTTTTAGCCTATTAAAATGAGCACTGGCAAAACCGCTTTAATGGTTGTTCGAAACACGTTTGAACGTTTAAACCTAGTCGCCGATATCTTTGGCAATATGCACCACCTGGCCTACTACCTCAAACTGATGTTGCTCATGCTTAGGGATATCCAGTTTGTCATAGACTGGGTTGTCACTTATCAAGCGCCAGCTGCCGAAGGCGTTCTGGTACCGCTTTACAAATAGGTCATCACCATTTCTAAAAATGTAGATGTGGCCATCGGCGGGGCTATTACGGCCAAGGTGAACTACAAGCGTATCGTTGCTGTGGATCGTCGGTTCCATGCTGTCACCTTTAGCCCATACAATGGCTAACTCATGTTCTTCAAACCCTCTGTACTTCAACCATTTGCGTCTAAATGCTAAATATCTTACTGGATCTTGTTGATCGCAATTGAGCGCGCCATGGCCTGCTGATACTTGCACACGATAGCCAGGGATTAAGGCATACTCTTCTAGATTAATTCCAATCACATATTTAGAACCAGGTTCATTCAGTTCATTGAAGTTGTGTTCAGTGCCAGCAACCAACCAATCAAGCGGTTTGTTACTAACCTCAGCCATTAATGCCAGCTTGTCTAATGATGGGTATGTTTTACCCGCTAGATAATTACGCATCACGCCTTCTGAAAGTCCACATTTCTTCGCAAAGCTGCGTATTGAAATGTCACCTATTGATTCCTTCAATCTATCTGGAAATCGCATTATTCCTTTAATTTCAAAAATGTGATCCGCATTTTTCATAATGTCGTCCGCATTTTTGTCGTAACCATATGACATCTAAAGAGTTCCTATTATTTATTTAAATTCGCACGCTTTACCATAAAAATGCGCAACGCTATTGACCTGCGCATTTTTCTGATCAAGAATGTGTTACACGAATACGCAAGCGGTTAATGTTGCGCATGTATGTAACACATGAGGTTATCACGATGGAAAGATTTGATCGAGATTGGCATAAAGCAGATATCAAAGCGGCTTTAGAAAAAGCCGGAACTAACTATGAAAAGTTAGCCGAGGAACATGGCATTGCGGGATCAACTTTACGTAATGCCCTGCGTTTTAAGTACCCAAAATGCGAACGCATCATTGCGCAAAAAATTGGCGTTGAACCTGAGGTTATTTGGCCTTCTCGTTACAGCCAAAAATGCGCGTGAGAGGTGATCATATGTGGGTTACTGCAAAAGAGTGCGCTGGTCTAGCTGGTTTACCAACAGATCATAATAACGTCAGAACTAGACTATTTAAGATGGTTAAAGACCGTCCAGATATGTATAGAAAGCGCGAAGGTACCAAGGCTTTTGAATGGCATATAAGTGTTCTCCCGCTGCCTGTCCAAACCGCCATTTACAAACGTGAAGGCAAAATCCAATTGGGTGATCAGATCCTTGACTTACCCAAAAAGAAACCGCAGCACAGCTATTGCCGTGATGCGCTGTGGGCTCGTTGGAACCAAAACCACGAAGACGCCCGCAACAAAGCCTTGCAAGCGCTGCGCGAAGTGCAAGCCGTGCATGCGCTTAAGCGTAACGGCATCAGCATGATGGATGCTTACACCTCAGTTTGCGAAGAATACGGCGTTGGCCTAAGCACTTTGCGCCGTCACTGCGCCATGGTTAAAGGCATTGATGAAGCAGATTGGGCGCCAGCCTTGTTGCCTAAGCACTTTGAAGTGGCCCAAGCCAAAAAGAAAAACCAATTTGCGTTTATTACACCCGAAGCCTGGGAAGCCTTTAAAACGGATTACCTACGTTTTGAGCAGCCCACTATGACGGTGTGCTATGAGCGCTTAAAAGAAATCGCCAAGGATAAAGGTTGGGCTATCCCAAGCCTTAAAAGCCTAAGCCGCCGCATGGATTTTGAAGTGCCAGCACAGCAATTGGTGTTATTGCGCCAAGGCGAGCATGCATTGCACCAGTTATACCCACCGCAAGAACGTAGCGTTGAAGATATGCATGCTATGCAGTGGATTAACGGCGACGGCTACCAACACAACGTATTTGTAAAATGGTTTAACGGCGAGATCCTACGCCCTAAAACATGGTTTTGGCAGGATGTATACAGCCGCAAAATTATCGGGTGGCGCTGTGATATTAGCGAAAACACAGACTCTATTCGCCTATCGCTTATGGATGTGTTTAGCACCTATGGCATACCTCAAGAACTCACCATCGATAACACCCGCGCCGCGGCTAACAAATGGATGACCGGAGGCGTAGCAAACCGCTATCGCTTTAAAGTGAAGGAAGATGATCCGTTGGGGCTTATCCCCATGATGGGTATCAAACTGCATTGGTCGAGTGTGATCCTCGGTAAAGGCCACGGCCAAGCCAAGCCCATCGAACGCGCCTTTGGTGTGGGCGGGCTTGAAGAATATATCGACAAACACCCAAGCAACCACGGCGCTTATACGGGTTCAAACCCAACCGCCAAGCCAGACAACTACGGCAGCAAAGCCATTGATGCTGAGGTATTTATACAAACCATCGCCAAAGGCGTGGAGATGTATAACGCCAAAGTGGGCCGCACTACCGAAGCTTGCAAAGGCTTTATGAGCTTTGATCAAGCCTTTGAGGCCAGCTATCAAACCGCTGAAATCCGCAAAGCGACCAAGGCACAGCTTTACATGATGATGCTGCAAGCCGAGGCCGCGCTGGTATCTAAACACGGCACTTTAACCCTTGATGCAGGCGGCAGCATTAAAGGCCGTAAAAACCGCTATTACAACGAGCAGCTAATGAACTACGTCGGTAAAAAACTGGTCGCGCGTTTTGACCCGCAAAAGCTGCACGACTCTATCGAAGTTTATGCCCTTAACGGCGTCCATATTTGCACCGCCGAATGTATTGAGAAGGATGCCTTTAACGATACCCAATCCGCCCGTGAGACCAAGCGTAAGCGCACTCAGTTTGTCAAAAATAACAAACAGGCAGCAGAGGCCAAGCTCAGCGTGGATATGTTGGAACTGGCAGCGATGATGCGCCCAGCCGCCGAAGAAGTGATCCCCGAAACCAAAGTGGTGCAAATGGTTCGCCCTGCCAGCTTTGGCAATACCGCCGCAGCCGTGGCCTATGAAATTGAGCACGAACCCGAAGCCGAACACCGCGCCCAATGCGCCGCCAACTTTAGCGAAAGCGTGGCGTTATTGAAGCAGCAACGGCTTAAAAACCGACTTTAACACCCGTTTAAACCCCTATTAAACCAGCAATAAAAGGACGAAATATGTCAAACGTACACAGCCTAACGGCCAAAGATAGCAAAGCTGAAATCCGTAAAACGGATGTAGTAATGCAAATTAATACCCTAATTGAAGCAGGGCGCGTAGTCGCGGCGCATTTAGCGCAAGAGATTAGCGTTGCCCCCTCCACCCTAAGCCAAGTGCTTAATGGTCAATACAAGGCTAACACCACGCAAGTGGTTAAAAAGCTAGATAACTGGCTGCGTATGCGTGAGCAGCGCGAGGCTAACCCAAATCTAGACCCGGGCTTTGTGCTAACGCCCACCGCCAATTTAGTTATGGATAACCTTTCTTATGCCCAAATTACGCAAGCAATAGTAGTGATTATTGGTGCGTCAGGTGTGGGCAAAAGCAGAGCTTTAGAAGAGTACCAGCGCAGCAATAACAACGTTTGGAAGGTTATCGCCAGCCCATCACGTTCAAGCCTTACCGAGCTGCTGTACGAAATCGCCATGGAGCTAGGCATGGCACAAGCACCGCGTACCAAAGGCCCATTAGCCCGTGTTATTCGCCAGCGCCTTAAGGGCAGCGAAGGCTTAATCATCGTGGATGAAGCCGACCACCTCGATTACCCCACGCTTGAAGAACTGCGGATCCTGCAAGAGGAAACTGGCATTGGCATGGCGCTAGTGGGTAACAACAAGGTTTACACCCAGTTAACCGGTGGCCGTCGTAACGAAGACTATGCCCGCCTGTTCTCGCGCATTGCTAAAAAACTCAGCATCAATAAAACCAAACAAGCCGACGTTCGCGCCATTGCAAAGGCGTGGAACCTCCAGCACGACGCAGAGATAAGCCTGATGATCCAAATCAGCGAGAAACCAGGTGGCCTACGCCTACTGAGTAAAACGCTCAAGCTCGCCGCCATGTTTGCCAAAGGCGCGGCGATTACTGAGGCGCTGCTGCGCACCGCGTTTAACGAACTCGAAACCAATGAATGAGGTGGGTATGGAACTGTGCTCTGAAAAAAAAGGTGGTTATGCCGCCACTTTATGTGAACACATGGCAGCTATTGCGGATGTATTCCCTACTAAAAAATCAAAAGGGATTTACAAGCACACGATAGTAAACCTAATGACTGGTGAGTCAAAAGGCACCTTAGTAAAGGTTAAGCAAGGTGAACATTTGACTGAAGGTTTGGTATTCAACTACTGCCCATTTTGTGGCGGAAAACTGCGCGATACCTCTAAGGATGGTGAGTGATGGCAACTGAATCAATTATGCAATTTATCGTTTTTTGGTCGGGTGTCGCGGTAATCGCTTACCTCTGTTACTGCCTCGCGGGCTTTGTTAGTCGCATGCTAAATCTGTTTAGTGACGAGCCAGATAGCGAGCAAACCTACACCGATGACAACGGCGTTAAGTGGTTTAAGTACGGCGTGGAATACACCGACCAACGTGGCCGCACGATGACGTTTGATATCTGGGCGCTGTCGTTTGCAGATGCTGACCGCCACCTAAATCAGATCGCTAATAATGGTCGCGTTTACGGCCAAATCTACTGCCAAGTAAAGGGGTAAACCATGCAAGCACTAGCACAAAACGGCGCAACAAAAACCGTGATTTTTAAAGGTAAAGCCATTGAGGTTGACCTAATTATCACCAATCGCCACGGAAAGCCATTTGCATTTGATCGTGTAGCAGTAGAAGTACGCGGCGGCTTTTGTTTAGACCAAATGCGCGATGACGAAATCATCGTTGCACCTGGGCTGATTTACCGTGAAATGCATCGTGAAGTGAAGGAGGCTTAACCATGAGATCACTTATTGAAAAACAGGCAATCGCCCTCGCTGCTGTGGGTGTTTTAAAGCTCAATGGTTGCCATGTGTTAACCATCAATACCAGCCACTTAACACCAGTGATTGATATCGACAAACCCTTTGATCGGCTACGCCGCAAGGCCGCGCATATTACCGAAGTACACCGCGGCATTGTAAACAAAATTTGTGTGGCCACTTGCCAAGGTTGCCTAGTGCGCTGGCCAGATGATGGCTTGGATTTACCCGAACAACTTACCACCACCCTAAACCCATATTCGCCTGAGTTAATCAGCGTGTGGCCTAAGAATTTTTAATAAGGAACTTATAGATGAACACCACAAACCAAACCGCCCCACAGGGCTTCCGCTTAAATGCTCTCGGTCACGCAGTACCAGAAAGCCAAATCAAAGAGATCGACAAGCTGCGCGACGAGTTAGTGCTGCAAATTGTCACTGCTGCCAAAGAAATGCAAGGCCACATGGCGACCTACAAAGCTACCTCAATGCGCGCGGTAGCTGACTTTATCGACCTTAGCGCCAGCGAGTTTGGCGTTAAGTTTGGCGGCACTAAGGGCAATGTCTCGCTGGTGTCATTCGACGGTAAATACAAGGTCCAGCGCAGCATCGGCGAACACCGTGTTTTTGATGAACGGATCCAAGCGGCCAAGTCAAAAATTGATGACTGCATTAAGCGTTGGTCTGTAGGTTCAAACGACCATATCAAAGCCTTAGTTGAGCTGTCATTTAAGGTGAACAAACAGGGTTATATCGACATTAACCAAGTGCTGAGCCTGCGCCAGTTAGACATAGATGACACAGATTGGCGCTCGGCTATGGACGCGATAGCTGACTCAATCCAAGTGATGGGAAGTACGCCTTACTTGCGCGTTTACGAACGCCAAGACGATGGCACCTATAAGCAGATCTCGCTAGATATCGCCAAGTTGTAACCATGCAGCTGTTTACCCGATATGGAGAGGTAAACGTCAGTCGCCACGCGGTTATCCGCTGGCGACAACGAACAGGCAAAAGCTTTGCCGAGATGGTACATGCAATCGCTAACGCCACTAGGCCAAGCAAGCGCCAACTAAGACGGATCATTAAGCGGGCACCTTGGCAACCAAAGCGAATATTGGAATGTGACTGCGCCTACTTTGTGATTGTGAACAAGCACATTGTCACGGTTTACGACAAACGATGGGACAAAACCAACGATGCAACATGATCTTAAATGGCTGTTCACCGCGCCATACAGCAGAGGTGAGTTAGAGAAAGAAATCAAAATGGCCGAGGCCATTATTGAAACCGAAGGCACCGCCTACCCCGATTCAAGCTTTGAGGATGGTTATATCGCCGCCCTTAACTTTGTACTGGGTAACGAGCAATCGAGCATGCGCGAAGAGTTTGATGCGTTAATCGCAGAGGGCAAGCTCAATGGCCAAACACCATAACGATGTGATCAAAAGCGTGATGGCCTATGGGCGATTTAAAAAGCCTGAACAGGCGGAACAATGGGCCATCGATAACTTTGGCGCTAACTGGCGAAACCGCAAAGCGCCAAAGGCAAAACGAGTAGTAGTGAAAGATACCGGCGAGAAGGAATGGGACGATGAGTGACAAAATTATAGAGAAGATCAAAAAGCTTTTAAGACTAGCTAAATCAAGCAATCCACATGAAGCAGCATTAGCGCTTTCTCGTGCTCAAAAGCTCATGCAAGAGCATGGGGTTGAGACGGATGATCCTGCGCTTGCTGGCGTCAGAGATGCAACCATAGATGCATTATTTAAGGCCAGACATCCAACCAAGTATTTATTAACGCTGGCTTACTCAATCTCCAAAGCCTTTGGCTGTGAGTTCTATTTTCAACCCACATTTAAAAATATGCGGATTGTATATATCGGTCATAACGAACGGCCAGAGGTCGCTGGTTATGTATTCAATGTTTTAGAGCGTCAACTCACCAAAGCACGTAAAGAGTTTATCGATACGTTAAGCAACAGAATGAAACGTATCAATAAAACCAAACGCGCAGATCAATTTTGTGAGGGCTGGTGTTTTGGTGTGCATAGCAAAATTCAGGAGTTCGCCTTAACAGAACAAGAGCGAACTGAATTGATTGCCTTTAAAGACAAAGTCGATCTCGAAAAAGGCGGAGCAAGAGAGGCTAAAGGTTCAGGTCGATTAGCTGATGATGCCAGATATGAAGGCTATAAATCGGCTAAAGATGTGACTCTTAATCATGGCGTAAACGGCCAATCACAACAACGCATTGCATCTTAAGCGAAACAAGCAAGGCGCTTAGGTGCCTTGCCTGTCTGCTCGGCGTGGTTGCCGAGCACTGATGAGCAGCCAAAGGAACTTACATGAAAATGTTACTACGTGGTGCAGAGTCACCAGAGCGCATAACGCTAATGCTTAAGATGACGGGCATTAGAAGTCCAGAAATCATTGCCGCGATTTATGAGCATTTGCAATTTGGTATGCGTGAAAAGCATGCCGCGATTAAGCACGGAGTAGAACAGCAAAACCTCAATAGAGCACTCAATACGCTCAATGAATTTGCCAAAGACTACGAAGAACTTAAGGCGCTGGATTGGCAGCACTTAAACAAATTACATCAAAAAAGTGATGTTAAAAATTCAAATTTAAATATTTGAATATGGTTAAAACGCGGTTTAAACGGGGGTGAACTATGTTTGGTGAATACACGCCATTAATGAAGCCAATGCTAATAGCGCGCCGAATGGAACGCGGCACGGCAATCATTGACGACGAGCTTGGCCTGCAAAAGCTTTGCCCCAGTTGCCATGAGTTTTGGCCGCAAGACACGCTGTTTTGGTCGGTATCGTCACGGGAGGCTGATGGCCTGCAATGCCATTGCAAAGCCTGCCAAGACGAACGCCGCAGCGAACGTACAGTAAAA
Source organism: Shewanella oneidensis MR-1 (assembly GCF_000146165.2). Lineage (NCBI taxonomy): Bacteria > Pseudomonadati > Pseudomonadota > Gammaproteobacteria > Alteromonadales > Shewanellaceae > Shewanella > Shewanella oneidensis. The sequence goes on from NC_004347.2 coordinate 2,796,199, forward strand.
GACAACGAACGCCGCAACGCGGCATAGGAGTTTATTATGTCTAAAGTAAATCAAGAGTTTGTTGAGCGTTTAGACAACGCTATTCAGCTGTATTTAAAAAACGAAAACTTATCAATTAAAAATTGTGCATGTACAGCAGGTGTGTCAGAAACTGCACTGACAAAATCACTAAGACAACAAGGTTTTCTTCGTGATAAAAAAACAGCTAAAGACCAAAAATTAGAAAAAGCAATTGAGCTATATAATACTGGTTTATCAATTCTTTCTGCATCAAAAGAAGTCGCTATTGGTAATGACACTCTTGGAAAAGCTTTGAAGAAACGTGGTCTTCTTAGGGAAAATAGGAAAGCCAGATCAATTAATCTACAAAAGGCCATTGAGTATTATCAACAGGGTTTATCTGTTAATGCCGCGGCTAAAAAGGCATGTGTTGGGCATAGCACTTTGGTTGCTGGATTGATTAAACAGCAGCTGTTACGTGAGGAAGATTCTGCGTTAGAAGTTGTCACTGATGTATATCAACCAGAAATCAAAGAAAGCCGTGGCTATAGCAAAGCCCTGCAACTGCTGCATCGTTCAGCCCGTCAACACCAAGCCGCTTAGGGGGAAGTATGTCTAACGCCCTTAAGCTGGTGCAAATCGGTAAACGTGATCTGCAACTTGACGATGATATGTACCGAAATTTGTTAGAGCAGATCACCGGCGAACGTAGCGCCAAAGGCTTGAGCGAGTCGCAGCTCAATGCAGTAGTGGATGCCATGAAGCAACGCGGCTTTAAACCTAAAGCCGCTAATGCTAAGGGCAAGCCAAAAGCGCGGGCGGCTGAGGTCGCTAAGATCCGTGTTATTTGGTTGGTGATGTTTGAACAAGGCTTTGTGCGCAGCAAAACCGAGGTGGCATTAAACACTTACGTTAAGCGGATGACAAAAACCAGTAATGGCCAAGGCGTTGATCGTATCGAGTGGCTAACATCAGATAAGGCCGTACAGGTATTGGAAGGGTTAAAGAAGTGGCATTACCGCTGTATGGCCGATGCGATTGTTGCCCGTGGTGGCCGCGTTCCTGCTAATGATAAATTGACAGGACCAGCAGGCTATGAAAAGTTAGCGGTATACTATGAGGAGAATTATTGTGGCAATGTATGAAGTAGACTTTTTGTTTTTAGGTGGTCCAGTTGATGGTAAAAGATTAACCATGCCGGTTTATGATTTTGAAAATTACCCATCATTTTGTGATATACCAAAAAACCCAGAGGGTTTGGATTGGTCTGAAAAAGTTAGATACAATCGACGAGTGTTGATCACACCACGTGGTTATAAACATACTATTTATTTTGATTCTAGATTGTCAGAAGATGAACAAACTTCGCTAATGTATGCATGGGCAGAGAACGTTGCAAATAACCCAATCCCATGAAGATGGGATCATCTATGCCGTATACTAACAACACCTCGCCTTGCGGGGTGTTTTTCTATCCAGCTTTTAAACTAACCTAGGTGACGGCCATGGCGAACTCAACCCCAACCAGCGCAAAGCATAATGCTGCTAACGAAGAGAACGGCGACTTTTTTGGTTACGACAATGTGACCTTAGAAGATGTAACCCGTTTAGTGGAGGATGAGGATTCATCACGCTGGCCTGTGGCCATGAGCCAACTTTACCAATTGTTTAAACGCGATCTAGCGCGGCATGACGTTGATACTAAGATTGCAATCAGCTTGCTCAATAGCATTTGCAAAGAGTTTGGCGGGGTGCAATTTTACTTGCCACGTGGTTGTCAGCTTGAAATAGAGATTATGAATCTCTCTATTTGGCATGAGTTCAAAGGCGATAACGTTGAGGAGCTGGCGCGCAAGTACAATAAATCAATGCAGCATATCTGGCGGGTTATTGCTAAGATGCGAAGCCGCGAGATAAAAAATAGACAGCCTGAATTGTTTTAAATTTATGAGGATATAGATGATGACAAAAAAAGAACGAATAGCAATTCAGCGATCTATGGCTGAAGAAGCACTAGGTAAGCTAAAGGCGATTAGGCAACTTTGTGGTGCTGAAGACTCTTCAGATAGTAGTGATATGCAAGAGGTTGAAATTTGGACTAATCGCATAAAAGAACTAGAAGATTGGTTATGGGGCGAAAGCCCGATAGCATAAAATGTATTTTAATGTATACAGCCTGAATTGTTTTAAGGATGAATGTATGAAGAAGTTACTTTTATTGGCGGCATTGTTATCTGCACCAGTTGTTGCAAGTGAAACTGATTGGGTTAAAAACGAAGAGTTAAATGCATTTACCTCTGTTGATATTGTTAGTGGTAACATTACCGCAATGATAAAACCCCGCAGTAATGGAACATTAGGATTTGGGTTATTTCTTCCTTATGAAAAATGCTATGTTGCTGAATCTTATTCTGAGCCATTTGGGAGTTTAATTGTTGTTGGTGCTTATCAAGATTTTAAATTGCAATGCTTAGATAAAAATAAAGCCGTTATTTTCCCAGATGAAAGTGTTACTAGCATGATTATTGATGCATTAATAGATAATGGTAATGTTTGTGTTACGCTTGACGCCACGGGCGAAGCAATGAAAATGTGCTTTTCAGGTAAAGGTGTAAAAGAAATTAAAGCGTCAGCAGGCAAGCAATAACAACAATCAAGGTTATTTTATAAAGCTCAACCATTAAAGCACAATCCGATTAGGTTATTAATCAGGTTGTGCTTTTATGTTTTCATCCTCTGCACTTTCTTATATCAATGGGTTTTGTTTTTCGACTGCGGGTTACTCGCCTGAGTTCTGCCATGCAGTGCGCTTTGTGCTGATTGAAGAAGGCGCACTTAATCAAGACGGCACACCCAAGCCAAACCTTGGATATGTAAACGACCCAAAAGATAAAGGCGGCGAAACCAAGGGCGGCATTAGTAAACGCGCTTTCCCCAATATCGATATTGCTGCACTGACACTCGATGGCATTGTTGCGCTGTATCACCGCTACTTTTGGAAGCCTGCCTACTGTCAAGATTGGCCCGCATCGGTGGCGCTATATACCTTTGATGCCGCAGTACAGCATGGCGTAACCAATGCGCTATTAATGCTGCAAGAAATCGCTGGCACCAAAGCCGATGGCAAGGTTGGCCCCGCCACTCGCAACGCCGTTAACTCCGCTGATAAAGAATATTTGTGTGCCCGTTATGGCTTGCGCCGTGCGCGTTTTTATGCCCGTATCATCAAAAAGGACACTTCGCAAACCCGCTTTATTGAGGGCTGGCATAACCGCTTAGTGAACCTCACCAATGCCGCATGGGAGCTGCAATAATGGGCAGCAACTGGGAATACGCAAAAACCAAAGGGCGCGCTATGCGCCTTAATGCTGAGCTGGCCGCATACCACACTGGCGAGCCTGTCACTCAACCACCGTTCTTTAGCCATTGCGGCACTATGCAATCGTACTTTAATCGCGGTTGGCATGGCGTAACGCAGTGCGATATCCGCATTCATCTTGATAAAAACATTGTGCCAACCGGCACGGACAAACTATCCAAACTTAGGAGCTTACGAGCATGTCACTCCCTTTAATTATGGCCGTTGCACAAATGGCTATGCAGGTTGGCCCTGCTGCAATCCGTGGTATTTCATCCCTCTTTGGTGGCAGTGAAACTGCTGAAAAAATCGCGGGTATGGTTGAGCAAGTTGATGATGTAATTGGCTTAAGCAGTGAGCAAAAAGAAATTGCGCTGACTCGTAAAATGCAAACGCTATCACCCGAGTCCATGGTAGAGCTTGAGCGCATTAAGGTGGAGATGGAAAAGGAAATCACCCGTCGCCAAGAGCTAACGCTTAACGACAAACAAGCCGAGCAGTTACAAACCCAAGAGACCATTCGCGGTGGCGACAAAGCCGAAAATCCTTACATTCGTATCACTCGGCCGCTGATGGCGCGTCAATCCATGTGGGCGGTAATGCTGTACTGCTTTTTGATGGAAGCCTTACATGCCTTTGGCTATGGCGTTGGCGTAGATGTATCAGTAGCGGCTTTACTCTCAAGCCCAGCATGGGCCTATCTCGGTTTGCGTACCCTCGACGGCTTTGCGCCGCACCCCAAAAGCAGCGGACAAAAGACCATTGGCGCATTGGTGAGCTTAGGCAGCAACTTAATTAAGAGACGTTAATGATTGACCAGTTTGATCGTGCTCAAGAAGTCGAGCAGCAATTTAGGGATAACGCCTTATCGCGCCAGCGTAAACACAAAGTTGAGCAACCGGATATTAATAACAAAGGCGAGCGCTGTTGCCTTGATTGTGGCGTTGTTATCGAAGCTAGGAGGTTAGTTTTTATGCCTACCGCAGTGCGTTGTGTTGAATGCCAAACGGCTAAGGAACGCTAATGGAAATTTGGCTTAAGACGTATTGGCCAATGGTATGGGCGGGGCTTTCGACCTCGGGCGTGGTGATACTTGCGCTGTTGTCGAAGACCTACGCCAAACGTGAAGACTTGGCCAAGGTTGAAAAAAAAGTGGATGAACTCAAAGCGCAGGTGGACAGCTTACCCACACAAAAACAAATGTCTGATCTTATGATCGAATTAGCTAATACGCGGGGTGAAATTAAAGAACTCAGGGCAAATATTCAGCCAGTCGAACACCTCGCAAGACTGCTATTAGAACAACGTTTAAAGGATGATAAATAGGGGTTTATATGTCATTTAAAGAGCTATTAATCGAAGACCAGCGCCTAGTGATCTTACGCTCTTTGCGTGAGATGCCAGCCTATGAAGCCAACGAGTCTATTGTAGATTGTTGCCTTGAGTCCTACGGCCATAACATTAGCCGCGACCAAGTACGCACCCATTTGGCTTGGCTTGAAGAACAAGGGCTGATCACTATTCGTAAATTAGACGATTACAAAATTGCCCGCTTAACTGGCCGTGGTGAAGATGTGGCCACAGGCCAAGCTACCGTGCCAGGTGTTAAACGCCCGCGGGCTTAAGGGGGCTGTATGCAAGTGTCAAGTACTCGTAAGTCAAAGGTCAATTTACTGCCGCAGGAAATCCGCGATCAACTGCATGCGTTGCTGCGCAGTGGCACCATGCATCAAAAGGATATCCTCGAAGCCGTTAATCAAATGATTGACGAAGCTGGCCTTGGTGAAGATGCCAAACTTAGCCGCACCGGCTTTAATCGCTTTGCGAAAAAGTTTGAGCAAGTGGGCGAACGTATTCGCCAAAGCCGTGAAGTGGCCGAGGTCTGGACCGCCAAGTTAGGCCAAGCGCCGACATCTGATGTGGGCAAGCTGCTGCAAGAGTTCGTGCGCACCATGGCCTTTGAAACATCGATGAAGATGATGGACGCCGCAGACCAAGAGGATGCCGAACCCATATCACCCAAAGCCCTTGGGCAACTGGCGCTGGTCGTGCAACGGATTGAAGCCGCAGCCATGTCGAGTATTAAGGTTGAAAAAGAAATCCGCAGTGCCTTTGCAGCCGAGGCCGCAACTAAGGTTGAGCAGATTGTAAAACAGGCGGGGATCTCAGCTGAAACCGCTATTGATATTAAAAACCAAATCTTGGGGATTGCGTAATGTTTAAACCAACAACAATTGAATTTTTTAAGTACCAACATTTACCAGCTCATTTGCAAGCGGTAAGTAAACCTTTTGCTGAGCTTGCTGAGACCTTAGCTAATGAGTTGCCAGAAAATGAAGAAAGCCAAATGGCTATGAGAAAGTTGCTTGAAGCTAAAGATTGTGCTGTTCGTGCATTGTTGGTGAGGTAGTTATGAACTACGAGTTCCGCGAACAAGATGTACTGCTGCCCTATCAAAAGCGTTGGATTGCTGATGAATCGCCGCTCAAGATCGCTGAAAAAAGCCGACGTACAGGTATCACTTGGGCAGAGGCTGCGGACGCTGCATTAACAGCATCTAAGTCTAAAGCTGCTGGCGGGACTCACCATTTTTATGTTGGCTCTAATAAAGAAATGGCGCGGGAGTTTATTGATGCTGTGGCCATGTGGGCCAAGGCATTTAACTATGCTGCCCAAGATGTGCAAGAAGAAGTGTTTCTTGATGAAGATGGCAACAAAGAGATCCTAACTTTTGTTGTGTACTTTGCCTCGGGCTTTAAGGTGCAAGCGCTATCCAGTAACCCGTCAAACTTACGGGGTATGCAGGGTAATGTGACCATCGACGAAGCCGCATTCCACGAGCGCTTAGCCGAAGTACTTAAAGCCGCATTAGCGTTAACCATGTGGGGCGCAAAGGTGCGCTTAATCTCAACCCATAACGGCGTTGAGAACCTATTTAATCAGCTGGTTAATGATTCCCGTGCAGGTAAAAAGCGTTACTCGATCCATACCATCACCCTTGATGATGCCTGCCGTGACGGCTTATATAAGCGCATTTGCCAAGTCAAGGGTAAGACATGGACACAAGCAGAAGAAGACCAATGGAAAGCAGGCTTACTTAAAGATACCGCTACCGAAGAAGACGCATTAGAGGAATATTACTGCGTACCCAAAAGCGGCGGTGGGGCCTATATCCCACGCGGCCTACGTGAACGAGCAGCTGTGCTTAATGTGCCAGTGCTACGTTTTAATGGCTCTACCACATTTAATCAGGCGAGCGAATTTGCGCGAATTGGTGAGATGCAAGAATGGCTAGAGCGTGAAGTTGCCCCAGTACTTTCAGAGCTACCCACTAACTTGCGCCATGCGCTTGGGGAAGACTTTGCCCGCAGTGGTGACTTAACGGTTTATGCGCCCATAACAGTGCATGACAATACCACTCGTGCGGTACCGTTTTTAGTTGAACTTAAAAACGTACCGTTTAAGCAGCAAGAGCAAGCGCTGTATTACATTTGCGATCGCTTGCCTAGGCGTGATGGTATCTACCTCGATGCGCGGGGTAACGGCCAGTACTTAGCCGAGCAAGCCCATTATAAATATGGCGCTGAGGTAGTGGAGGTCATGCTGTCGGTGGCGTTCTACCGCGAGAACATGCCGCGCTTTAAAGCCGCCTTTGAAGATAATGAGTTGCTGCTACCCAAGCATGAGGACGTGATTACCGACCTTGGGCAAATTCAACTTTATCGCGGTGTGCCGAGTATCGATGATAGCCGCACCACTGGCAGCGATGGCAATAAGCGCCACGGTGATAGCGCGGTGGCGATCTTCTTAGCCTTTTTGGCATCTAAAGCCGATATCACCCGCTACGAACTGCACACGATTAAAGCTGATGTTGACGAAAACCATTGCCGCTTTTTTGGTACCGCCGCCGAGAACAACCGTTTTGATGATATGGCCACGCACGATATGCGCGGCAAAGGGATAAGACTATGAGCGCCATTATTGACCCATCAACAGGCAAGCCATTTAAAGCCGATAAGCAGATCATGGGTGAGGATATTGCCCGCGCTTATACCACGGGCATTCGTAACCCACGGCCTACAAGCGTGGCATCTACAATCACGCCACAGCGTTTGGCGGGTGTGCTGCGCTCAGTTATAGATGGTAACGATCCTGAAGCCTATATGACGCTGGCAGAGGAAATTGAAGAGCGCGACTTACACTATGCCGCCCAGCTGCGCACCCGCAAGTTTGCCGTGGCGGCAATAACGCCAACGGTTGAAGCGGCCAGTGATGATGCCATCGATGTACTGATGGCAGAACGCGCCCGCGAGATCATCAACGATGACCAAATCCCTGAGCTTTTTTTCGACTTGCTTGATGGCCTAGGCAAAGGCTTAGCCGTGGTGCAAATCCTGTGGGATACCAAATCAACCCCATGGAAACCGCAAGACTACAAATGGGTAGACCCGCGCTACCTACGCCAAGACCAACAAACGCTTGAACAGATTTTATTAATCAGTGAAGACGCACCAATGGGCGCGGAGCTTGAGCCTTATAAATTTATCATTCATACGCCCCGTTCAAAGTCTGGCAGCGTATGGCGCAATGGTTTAGCGCGGCTTGTGGCAGTGATGTATATGCTTAAGTCATTTACGGTTCGCGATTGGTGGGCCTTTGCCGAAGTGTTTGGCGTGCCGGTGCGTGTAGGTAAGTATGGCGCCAATGCCAGCGAATCAGATATCAGCACTTTGATTAATGCGATTGGCCGAATCGCCAGTGATGCCGGAGCGGTAATCCCCGAGTCGATGAAACTGGAACTGATCGAAACTGCCAAGGGCAATGGCGGCGATACCCTATTTGAAAATATGGCCCGTTGGTGCGATGAGCAAATCAGTAAGGCGGTCCTTGGCCAAACCATGACCGCCGATAACGGCAGCTCACAATCGCAAGCTACAGTTCACAATGAAGTGCGGATCGATATTGCTAAGTGGGATGCGCGCCAGCTTGAAGCCTCAATCAACGAGTACTTGATTAAGCCCTATATCATCCTGAACTGGGGCGAGCAGCTGCGCTATCCCAAGGTACGAATTAAGGTACCAGAGCCAGAAGATCTACAGCTGCTGGTTAATAGTCTGACTCCATTAATTGACCGTGGGCTTAAAGTTAGCGCCTCAGAAATGGCAGATAAGCTTGGCTTGGGTACCGTTGATGCTGATGAAGATATTTTGCTACCGTTCCAAACCGTTGGTATTCAGGCTATGCCCACCGCATTAAACCGCGCCAACAGCCAAACGATTGCCATTAACCAAGTGCGCAATACGGCAGAACGCGAGATTGATAATCTGGCCAACGAGGCGATGGGCGAATGGGAGCAAGTGGCCGAAGAGTTTATGAACCCGATTATTGACCTTGCCAACAAGTCAGCTAGCTATGACGAGTTCGCCGCAGGTTTACCAGCGTTGCAACAGCAGCTGGGCGCGGAACAGTTTATTGCGCAAATGGCGCAATATATGTTTCAGCTACGTGGCCTAGGAGATGCGCAAGATGGCTGATCCATTAGTCCCCAAGGAGGCGCTTGAATGGTTTAAAAGTAAAGGCATTAAGCCTGGCTTCGACTACCGCGATGTATGGAAGGAAGAACAAGCCAATGCGTTTACCGTGGCCAAGATGCTAAATGCCGATTTACTGGTTGAGGTTAAGCAGCTGGTTGAAGATGCCATTGGCCAAGGCCAAACCTTTGAGCAGTTCCGCGATATCCTTAAACCGCTGCTCGTTAAGTCGGGTTGGTGGGGCGTGCAGACCATGCAAGATCCATTAACCGACGAAACCAAGCTAGTGCAACTTGGTAGCGAAGGCCGCATCAAAACCATTTATAAAACCAACATGCGCACCGCTCGCAGCGCTGGCCAGTGGGAACGAATCCAGCGCACTAAGCGCACTATGCCTTATTTGCTGTATCAACTGGGGCCAAGCGAGCAGCACCGCATCGAGCACTTAAAATGGAATAACACCTTGTTGCCTGCTGATGATCCATGGTGGGATGTGCATATGACGCCCAACGGTTGGGGCTGCAAATGTTGGATACGGCAAGTATCACAGTATGAAGCCGATAAACTTATCGCCGCAGGCACAGTTAAAACCACAGTACCCGCCAGCAAAAACAAGCAATGGGTAAACCGTCGCACCGGCGAAGTTGAAGTACTGCCGGAAGGAATTGATCCAGGATGGAACTATAACCCAGGTAAAAACCGTGAAAAGATGTTAGCCGCCGACCTCGCTTTAAAAGAGTCGCGAATGCGTCAAACGCTCGCTAACGGCTCTTAATTTAAAATCCTTACGATGTTACTCACAAAAAAGGTTAAACAAACCTGACGCGATTTAAACATGGTTTAAACATGGTTTGGTTTAGTATTTCTAGTGACGATTAAATATTTTTATCTTTTTATAAAAAATATTGGTTTTAGTTGTTGACTTGTCCCGTATCGGGACGTATTATTTATCACATGAGCTAAGCAATGGTGCGAAGCGAAATGGAGATAATGACCATGAACAGCAATGAAATGATTAAAGAATGTCGCAAGTTAGCAAAAGAGCAAAAAATCGAATTCAAACGCAGTAAGAAGGTAGGGACCATAAACGGGAAAGCCTGCTATGAGTTGGAGAGTGGTATTCAACATAAAACTTTGCACCAAGGATGCCTAAATACAATTTATGAAACATTGTTGAGTGCAGCCTGTGCTAATCAATAATGAAAATAAAACCGAGCAACTAGCCGCGCTGGTTGCTCAAGCTGGCGGGGCTCGCAAAGCCGAACAGCTGATTGAATCAGTTCGCGGTGCCGCCCCAAGTAAGTCAGCAATTGACCGCGCCATCAAAGGCGGTGGCACTGAGTACAACATCAAGTGCATGATTGACGACTTAACCATTGCTTTATCAAACCTTCAAAATGAAAGCGGATTGTAATCATCCGCTTTTTGTTTAGACTATCAATTCCTCCTCATCCACTCTTCTAACACCTTTAAAATCAACAACCGAGGTTATTTTAGCTCGCTCGGTTTATCCGCTTAATCTGAACTCCGACATATTTCTTATGCAAAAAGTTTCGCATATCAACCCACACAGGAGGTTGCTATGTAACCCTTAACGGAGTTCTTACCCATGCAAGTAAAAGCGCTTACCGCACTTTGCTTCAACATGATGGCACTAGAAGCTAATGCCCCAGGCATTTGGCTGCCGATGATCCCCGCTGGCACTTTTCAAGGAGTCGATGGCCGTTCATGGATGAACCCTAATCCTGACGGCATTATTGCGGCGTTTACCAAAAAGCGGCCGTTCGACGTTGAGCATGCGACTCATATCAAAGCACCCAAAGGCGAAGAAGCCCCCGCCAGTGGTTGGATTACCCAAGTGGAAAACCGCGCCGGTGAGATTTGGGGCTTTGTTGAATGGAATGCCGAAGGCCGCGAACTGATTGAGGAAAAGAAGTACGCATTCTACTCCCCCGCGTTTGCCCATGATCCAGACACAGGTGTTATTTACAGCCTAGAGAGTGCTGGCCTAACCAACTCCCCCAATTTAAATGTACCCGCACTTAACCGACAAGAGGACGACCCCATGAAGCTGCCAAAGCTTTTAACCGATCTGCTCGGCCTTGGCGAAGACGCCACCGCAGAGCAAGCCGTTGTGGCGATCAATGCCATCAAGCAAGACAAAGAAATTGCCCTGAACAGTGCTAAACAAGTTGATCTCAATTTGTATGTGCCAACCAACACGTATCAGCTGGCACTTAACCGTGCTGAATCCGCCGAAGCCAAGCTTGGCGAGATTGCCAAGGCTGAAATTGAAGCTTTGGTTCAAAGCGGTGTTGATGCTGGCAAAGTCGCGCCAAAGGACAAAGAAATGTATCTCGGCCTGTGCAGCACGCAAGCGGGCATCGAGCAGTTCAAAGGCTTTTTAGGTACCGCGCCAGTTATTGCCACTAATGCGCAAAAGAAAGTGCCAGCAAGCAAGGATGCTCCTGAGCTTGCAGAGCATGAATTATCCCTGTGTCGCAAAATGGGAATCTCTAAAGAAGAGTTCCTTGCGGCTAAACAACAAATGAACGTAGGAGCTGAGTAATGGCTACTGAAGCACAAGTATTAGAAGCACTGCAGGCCACGATGTCAGCGGCCTACACCCGCGGTTTGTCAGCAGCTAAACCGCAATGGAACATGATTGCCACGGAAGTCCCTAGCGCGGGTGCGGCAAACTTTTACGGTTGGTTAAAAGACTTGCCTGGGATTGTTGAATGGACAGGTGCCCGCCAGTTGGCGAACCTTGGCAAACATGGCTATTCAATCGAAAACAAAACCTTTGAAAGCTCGATCTCTATTTCTCGCGACAACGTAGACGATGATCAAATTGGTCAGTACAGCGTGATTGCGCAAAACTATGGCGATCAAGTTGCTTACTTCCCAGATACCTTGGCCTATCCATTGCTCAAGGCAGGGTTCACAACCCTGTGCTACGACGGTCAAAACTTTTTTGATACTGACCACCCATTAGCCACTACGCCAGCCACTACGTTCTCTAACGTGATTGGTGATCCAGCAACAGATACTGGCGAGCCTTGGTTCTTGATTGACGATACCAAAGTGCTAAAGCCGATTGTGTTCCAGAACCGTCGCCCATTCGTGTTCAAAAACATGAACCCGAATGAAGAGTACACCTGGTTTAACAACAAATATGCAGCGGGTGTTGATGGCCGTTGTAACGTTGGTTTCTCCTTCCCGCAGTTAGCTATCGGCTCTAAAGCAGCATTGACAGAAGCTAACTACGCAGCCGCTAAAAAGCTGTTGTTAAAGATGAAGAAGGTCGACGGTACACCAATTGGTACCCGTGCCACTAAGTTAGTTGTTGGCCCTGACAACGAAGCCGCGGCGAAGAAACTGATTAGCCGCATGCTGATCGAAGGTGGCGATACCAACATCTATTACAACGATGTTGAGATTGTGGTTTCGCCTTTAGTTACTGCATAACACCAAGCCTCAGCATGGATAACTTTGGCGCATGGACGCGCCACCCAAGGAGCCATTATGACAATCGCAGTGCAACTTAATACAACCTCTTGGGTTTTGGTATCTAGCGCCGCTGCTGGGTTTATGGAAAACCAGACTGGCAATGTTGCGTTAATACGAGTTGAAGATACGCCGCCAGCCAACACTGACTCAATGGGGCATCAACTTAAAAATGAAGACGGTTTGGGGTGGTCACGCGCTACCGCTAAAAACATCTATGCCCGTTTGCTGGTTGGGCAGGGATCAATGATTGTGACAGAGGGTTAAGCCATGTTTTTTAAGGGTGCGCCACTAATCAGCCAAAGCGCTTCTCCTTTACCAGTAGACTCGCTGCTAATGCGTTCAAGCTATGTTTCATCGGGTACGACACTAAAGCAAACACTTGCAGCAAGTAACGTTCCGCAAACCATCTTATTCAATAAGTTGTCGTTACCGTCTCCCGATTTAATAGTTGATTTGGTAACTGGTGAAGTCACTGCCGTTAAAGATTATGTCGGCATGGCCAGCCTCAACTGCATTGTCATTCGCGAAAGCGGCAGTGGCAGTGATGCGCTGTGGGGTGTGTTTGTTGAAGTGTTTGATAGCGCTTCTGGTACGTGGGTTAAAGCTCAAGACAGCTTGCGTGAGCTGACTTTATCGCGAGATATCGAAGACGAAGTCAGGCCAATTGATTACACATTGGCGGTCTCTTTCCAAGCAGGGGCAAAGTTTCGCTGGCGACATTACACCAGTGATGCTAGTCGCCAAGTTTCATTAATTGCAAAAGCAGCAACAGCAGTATTGCCTGGCGCAGCGGCGGCAATCATGAGTTTTTGGGGCGTTAAACCCTAATCGCTGCCCATTTAAACCTGATTTAAAAGGAGTTCAACGTGAGTGAACCACAAGCCAAAACCCAAACGCGTTCGCGCAAAAACGCAGGACAAAGCGTGTCAACAACAGCAACAGTGGCACAAGATCCCCTGCTGCAAACGCAGAAAACCGAATCGCAAACAGTAGTTAATAGCGATGCTGATAAAGCAACAGCTGACGCAGAAGCCAAAGCCAAGCTTGAAGCAGACACGTTAGCCAAGGAACAGGCTGAACAGGCGGCTAAGCAAGCTGCTGAACAACAGGCCAAAGACGAAGCCGAAGCGAAAGCCAAAGCGGATGAACAGGACAAACTAAACCCCACTAATCAGGACGGTTCAAATGAAAAGCCATTATCCAAAAATCCATCTTATCTTAATGTCGCTGGCGGTAATGATCTCGCCATTGTTGGAGCCTTTACAGTACGCGCTAAAGCGGACGCAGGCTTTTGGCGCTCTGGTGTGCAGTTCCATCGCCTCACAGAAACTCTGGTGCTCGTGGTTGATGGAGATCATGTCAGCACGGACGACGTATCTACGCTTGAGCCTGACGCTAAACACGTTGTGTGTCTTACTCGTGAAAAGGCTGAGCGTGTCCACCGTGAGCCGAACTTGGTTGTGGAAGACGTTGACCTCGAAACCCTTATCGACCCAGCAAGCGTTATTGACCTAGCTAGCAAATAACTCAAGCTAGCAAATAAAGAGGGCGGCAGTGATGGCAGTTTATGCAACTAAACAAGACCTGATTGATCGTGATGAGTCGATGCTGTGGAACTTTGCAATTGATCGCACCACAGGCGAGTTAAACGATACCTATATCAATCAGGCATTAGAGCAAGCGGACGATGAGATTAACTCATTTATGACCCGCTACGCGCTGCCCTTGGCCACAGTGCCAAGCATGTTGAATAAGCTCGCCATCACTATTGCATTTTACTGGCTAGCGGATCGTGACCAGCAAGCCACCAACTTACTTGAAGAGCGTTATAAAAACGCACTGGCCACATTAAGAGAAATTGGATCAGGTAAGCGTGACTTAGGTTTACCACAGGCAGATAAGCCCACCGAAACCAGCTTAGGCAAAGTCGAACTGGTTCAGGATAACGAGCGTTTGTTTACCCGTAAAAGCCTGAGTGGGGTGCTGTAATGTCGCTCAATGTTGAGGTGTCAGGGGTTGAGCTGCAACGTTATCAGCAGCTCATGGATACCCTTGGCGACCCAAAGCACAAGGCCGAATTGTTGGATGCCCTGGGCGGCATTGTTGAAAGCCAAACTCGGAGACGTATTGCTGATGAAAAGTCTGCGCCTGATGGTTCTAGTTGGCCTGCTTGGTCCGACGCTTATTCCAAGACCCGCCATGGTAATCAATCGCTGCTACGAGGAGGCGGAGATCTTCTCGACTCCATTCAGTACATCGTGGAAAAAAATCAAGTTCGCATTGGTTCCCCACTGCCTTACGCCGCAGTGCATCAAGACGGCTTTAGCGGTGCAGTGCAAGTGGATGCACATACGCGCCTTATTACACAAGCCTTTGGTAAAGCATTGGCGTTTCCGGTGTATCAGCAAGTAAGCGCCTTTACTCGGATGATGAACATCCCTCAGCGCGAGTTCTTGGGCTTAAGCCGCGACAATCAGCAAGAAGTGTATGCGGTGCTAGGTAGCTTTTGGGGTGACTTAATGGCAGGTGCAGCGCAATGAGTAAGCCAGATTTTGACACGACAGGCTCAACCGTGTGGGCGTGTGATCAAATAGTCACTTACCTAAAGCCCGAGCTTGAAGGTACAGAGCGCCAGATTGATCGCGTTCAAACAGTTGAACGCCACATTGGCAAGTTTGATACACCAGCGGACGTAAAACGCTGGATAGCTAATCGAGATGGCGGTGTGCGCATTGCGGCGGTAAGAGTGCCGCAGTACGAAACCGTCGGTGGCCGCTTAATTGGCACGGTTAATTTTACTGCCTATGTATTTACCACTGACCAATTTGGCTACCAAAAAGATACCCGCGCCGAAGTGATTGCTGGCCGCATTGCGGGGCTGTTATTGCGTAAAGGTGCGCTACCAACAGCCTATGGCCGCGCCGATGGTGTGCGGGGAGATAACTTATATAGCGCTCAAATTGACGAGCTTGGCCTTGCGATTTGGTCAGTGAGTTGGACGCAACAATGGTATCTGGATGTACCAATCGATCCAGACACCTTAGACGACTTCCTCCGCTTTGGCATTAAGGCCCAGCTAGCCGATGGTGCGCCAGAGTTAGAAGGCTTGGTTGATTTACCACAATAACCGACAGGATTGACCTATGTTGATTTTAATTAAACCCGCAAAAGCTGCGGTACCAGTACGCAAGCCGAACGGCGAATACCTAAAAGCCGATGGCGAAAAGGTTGAGCGTTCATCATTTTGGGTACGTCGCTTAAACGATGGCGATGTAGTCGAACTTAAAAAAGCGAAAGCAGGAGCGTAAGCATGTCACTCGGTAGCATTCCTAACGATATTAAAGTCCCTCTCGTTTATATCGAGATCGACAACTCAAACGCGCTGAGCGGTACACCTGCACTGGCGCAAAAGGTATTAGTGATCGGTCAGCAACTTGGAACCGGCACAGCCAGCCCACTAACCCTTAACCGCATTACTAACAGCGAAAGCCAAATGGATGCGCTGTTTGGCAAAGGCTCGATGCTGGCGCGCAGCCTTAAGATGTTCCGCAAGTCAAACGACTATACCGATGTGTATGCCTTGGGGGTTGCAGACTTAAGCGCAGGCAGTGCCGCCAAGGGTGAAATCACCATTGCTGCTACCACAGCCAAGGCGGGCGTGATTGCCTTGCTTATTGCGGGTGAGTCGGTGCAAGTGGGTGTGGATGAAGCGGCAACTGCTGCGACGATCGCCACGGCGATGATTGCTAAGATCAACGCTAACACTAACTTGCCTGTTACTGCTGCACTTAAAGCGGCCACCACTGAAACGGTAGAGCTTACCGCTAAGTGGAAGGGCCAAACTACTAACGATATCGATATTCGTTACAACTACTACGACGGCGAGCAGTTGCCGCAGGGCGTGACCTTAACCGTGGTCGAAATGACGGGCGGTGCCGGAACGCCAGATATGGATGCCGTTATCGCCGCTATTCCAAACGAGTGGTACAACCATATCGTAATGCCATACAACGACACCCAAAGTATGAACAAGCTGCGTGATGAACTAGTCAATCGTTGGGGGCCGCTCAAGATGATTGAGGGCATTGCTTACACTGCGTTCCGTGGCACCTTTGCCGAGTCTGGCGCGTTTGGTGTGGCTCGCAATGACTACCTGTTTACCTGCATGGGTACAAACAAAGCGCCCCACTCACCATGGGAATGGGCTGCTGCCTACGCTGGCCAAGCCTCTTACTCACTGGGTATTGATCCTGCTCGTCCACTGCAAACGCTGGTGATGACAAGCCTGTTACCGCCAGCAAAAGAAATCCAGTGGGACCCAACCGAGCGCAATCTGTTATTAGGTGATGGCATTGCCACTTATATGGTAACGCCAAGCGGTGAAGTGGCGATTGAGCGCGAAGTGTCTATGTATCGCGAAAACAGCTACGGCGATCCAGACCCAAGTTACTTGGATATCACCACGCCAGCGACCTTGGGATACCTGCGTTACTCGCTGCGCGTAATGGTGACTAATCGTTTCCCGCGCCATAAGTTAGCCGGTGATGATGTGCTCGCACGACTTGACCCAGGTCAGCCAGTCGTCACGCCTAAGATCATGCGTAACGCTATGCTCGAATTGGCAAACAATGACTGGGTACCAAAAGGATTAATGGAAGACTTTGACGGCTTTAAAGAGACGCTTGAAGTGTATCGCGATAGCAGCGACCAAAACCGCCTTAACTGCGTGTTCAAGCCTGATATCGTTAACCAGTTCCGTATCTTTGCTGCGTTGATGCAGTTCAAACTCTAATTAGGGAGCGATCACAATGGGACAAATCCTAGGTGAAGTGGTTATTCGTGCCAACAGCAAACAGCTTAAAACGAAAAAAGGCTCTACGTTAAACCCAGGTGGTTACACTCGCACCCCACATGTTGGCCCTGGTCGTGTGTGGGGCCAGTCTAACGAGTACACAGTGCCAACCATTGCGGTAGTGATTGCGGCTGATGAAGATGTTGATGTTATCGATATCAACAACATCACCAACGCAACCCTAACGTGGGAGGGCGATAACGGTGTGGACTACATGATGACAGATGCAGCCCCACAGGCACCTTTTACGGTTAGCGATAGCGGTGATATTACAGGCACGTTCCAAGGTAACAAGGTCGAGCGTATCTAATGGCCGTTCTTACCTTTGAATTACAAAAAGGTTTTCAAGTGGGTGAGAACACCCACTTTGAAGTCGGCCTTCGTGAGCTTACGCCAAAAGATGTATTTGATGCGCAAATGGCTTCAGAGCATGTGACTATTCTTGATAATCGCCCATATGCCTATATCAGCAATGCTCAATTTGGTATGGAACTATTGTGTCGCCAAGTTGAATTTATTGGCTCTGTTAATGGACCGTTTACAGTCAAAGAACTTTTAAAGCTAGACATAAAAGATTTTGAGTTATTACAGGCCAAGTCTGAAGAGCTAGATAAAATGATGATCCCGCAAGAAGTATTGGATGGTATTTCTCAACGGGGGGAGCATTAAGCAGCTCACTGACTCACTTGAAGTGATGCTTTTTAATCTTGGTGGGCGATTCCCTGTCAGTGAGCTGCAAGTAAAACCTATTCGCCATTTGTTATTGCTCTGTTTACGACTAAGGGGATCGTCCAATGTCTAAAAAGCTTGTTACCGATATTGTATTAAACCTATCGGGTAATTTATCTGAAAAAGCCATTCGTTACGGCGATCAAATAAAAAATCTAGGCGAAAAGAGCAAAGTCGGGTTTGGGATGATTAGCTCTTCTGCCGCCGCCGCTAGCCGTGGCATTGATACCTTTGGTAATAGAGCAATTTTAGGTGTTAGTGCTGGTGCGATAGCCTTTGAAAGAACCTTTATCAAAACAGCTGCTGAATTTGAGCGTTATCAAATCATGCTTAATAAGCTGCAAGGCTCTGAGGCCAACGGCTTAAAAGCCATGGAATGGATCGAGAAGTTTACTCAAGAAACCCCTTACGGCGTAAACGAGGTGATGAACTCGTTTATTCGTTTAAAAGCATTTGGCTTAGACCCAATGGATGGCTCGCTGCAAGCAATTGCTGACCAAGCGGCAATGATGGGCGGTACCGCTGAAACGGTTGATGGTATAGCGCTAGCATTGGGGCAAGCTTGGACAAAGGGAAAATTACAAGGTGAAGAAGCATTACAGTTATTAGAGCGCGGTGTTCCTGTTTGGGATTATTTAATTAAAGCGAGTAAAGATTTAGGTAAAAATAATGGTGTTGGATATACAGCAGCACAATTACAAGATATGGCATCTAAAGGATTACTGACTCGTGATGCTATTAAGTCGCTTATAAAAGAAATGGGTAGCGCTTCACAGGGTTCATCTAAAAAACAAATGGAATCATGGAATGGCATGATTTCAAATATGGGTGACGCTTGGACAATATTTAAAAAAGATGTAATGAGTAGTGGCGCATTTACTGTATTAAAAACTGAATTGGGCGGTGTTTTAAAACAATTAGATGAAATGAAGAAAACAGGCGAGTACGACAAGCTTGTTGAAAAAGTAGGTAAGGATTTAGTCGAAGGATTTAAAACAGCAGCAGAAGCAGCTAGAGGTTTAAGGGACGTAGGTCGTGATTTATTGCCCATTCTTAAGGCTATTGGTTCTGGCGCTTCGGCCATTGCTGATGCTGTTGGTGGTTATGAAAACTTAGCAAAGATTTTGTTATCTGTTTACATGCTAAATAAAGCGCTACGAATCGGTGCTCCATTGTTAAAAGGTGCAATTGGTGCGGGTGGTTTTGTATTTGATAAAGCGACAGGCGGTTTAGGTGGTAAAGGGAAAGGCGGTATTTCTGACCTAGGTGTAATGCCTGTTTATGTAGTCAATATGGGTGCGGGTGGTATGGGCGGTGGCTTACCTGATGGTGTTGATCCAACAGGTACTAAAAAGGGAGCGTCAAAAGCTTCCCGTATTTTTAATCTTCAAAATCTTGCGGCTCTAGGTACTGTTGGATATGCGGCCAATATGACTTATCAAAATCCTGATGACTGGTTACCGTTTAATCTACGCCGTAAATCAGAGCTTGATCCTACGGCATTGCATGGCATCCCCGCTGCACCTGGTCTGCTTGATGTGCTCGATGACTTTAAAAGATGGTTTGCGGGTTCGCCCTCACCCGATGCCGCCAATGTAGTAAATGCAATGAATACCGTTGGCAGCAAGTTGGCGCTGGATATCTCGGTATCGGATGACCGCATTAAAGTTAAGCCTAAGTCTATCCCGCCTGGCATTGTGATCGATGCCGACACCGGCACCAACTAACCGAAATTAAAGGAGCGTTAAATGGCATTCGAAGACCGTTTAACCGCCTCGTTTCGAGGCGTTGAATTTTTACTCGAAGAGGCCGATGGTGAAAGCGGCCGTCGTGCGATCCCCCACGCGTACCCCAAAAAAGAAATTGGTTACACCGAAGATAACGGCAAAGTACTCACCCAAGAGCGTATTAGTGGCCGTGTAGTGGGTGCCGACTATTTTGAGCAATTGCAAGCACTGCTTGAGGCATTAAATAAGCAAGGGCCAGGTGAATTAGTTCACCCTTGGTTTGGTATTCGCAAAGTTCAAATTGGCAAGGTTAGCCACAAGCTGATTAATCGGGTTGATGGTACCGCCACTATTAGCTTTGAAGTGTTCGAAGTCGGTGAAAACTTATTTCCTACTGCTAAATCGGATACCGCTAACCAAGTTAATACTGAGGCTGATGCTACAAAGGATGCAGTCAATAACGCTTTTGAGGGGGACTTTGATACAGGCACTCTAGACGGTGCCGGCGATATGGTAGATCAGTTTTTAGATGACCTCGATGAACTCACCCGCGGCTTGCCATCATTACCAGATGACTTACGCCAGTGGACGGATCGCTTAATGCGCACTAAAGACAGCGTAGGTGAGCTGCTTGCGTACCCTGGCGATTTAGCGCGTGAGACCATGGGCTTATTAGAAGACGTTAAGAGCGTAGTAAAAGACCCGATCCGCGCCCTTGATGTTTACGCCAATGTTCAAAGCCGTTGGCAAGGTGCTCGGGCAGAACTCGCTATTACGGGCGGCTTATCGCGCAATATCGCCAGTGAAGGCGGCGTGGCTTCGTCCGTACCTAAGTTTGCTAACCCCTCTAAAAATGCCGTGATTGCGGCCAATGCTGAGGCATTTAAAACCCTAGCATTACATAGTTCGGCAGTGTCGCAATGTTACGCCTTGGCCAGTGCTGACATAGTGCAAAAGCTGGATGATACCGAGCAAACCGTCGAGAGCTTATCGGGTGCAGAACGCAACGCTATTTTAACGGGCCAACAGCTTAAAAGCCTAGGCTATGGCATTGCCGACACTCTAGCCACTTATGCTGCTGATGCGGTTGAGGCTGGCAGTTCTGCCGTGTGGCGACAAATGCGCAAGCTACGCCAAGCAGTGCTTGCTGATACCCGCGAACGCGCTGAGCTATTACCGCAGGTAAGCTTATATCAAGCTAAACAGTCGGTGCCTGTGGCATTGGTGGCATGGCAGCAAACTGGTAATACCGAGCGCCGCGATAGCATAGTGCAGCGTAATGGCTTTGCTAACCCTGCGTTTATTTTGCCCACTGATACCGTAGAGGTGATCAGCTAATGAGTGAAGAGATTGTATTAAAAGCCGGTGGCAAGATTTACCAAGGTTGGACGAAGATCGGCATTACCCGCTCGCTTGAGGCGATGTCAGGCGCATTTGATTTAGAGATGACCTATAAGTTTCTAGGTAACGATGCGCAGTACAAAGCTTTTATTGAGCCGATTAAACAAGGCCAAGCTTGCACTGTGGATATTGGCGGCGAACGAGTGATCACCGGCTACGTTGATGACTGGGTACCAAGCTACGACGAGTCAACTATTACGATCAGTGTGAGTGGCCGCGATAAAACCGCCGACTTAGTTGATTGTTCTATCGACTACCCAAGCGGCCAGTTTAATAATCAAACCCTCACCCAAATTGCAGATATCGTGTGCAAACCATTCGGCATTAAGGTGATCGTTAATACCGATGTGGGTGAGCCGTTCCAACGTATTCAAATCGAGCAAGGCGAAACACCGCATGAGCTGCTCGCGCGTTTAGCTAAACAGCGTGGTGTACTGCTAACCAGCGATACCTTTGGCAATTTAGTAATCACCCGTGCCAGCAAGACTAAGGCGGGGGTATCGTTGATTTTGGGTGATAACGTAAAAGCCGCTCGCGGCCGCTTTAGTTGGCGTCAGCGCTTTAGTAAGTTCACCATTAAAGCCGCAGGTGCTGCCCATGGCCAATGGGATAGCGCCGGTTTGCCCACAGTTGGCGGCATTAAAGCCGATGTAACTGATAGCGAGATTGGCCGCTATCGCCCGTTGATTATCGTTAATGAAGAAGTGACCACCGCAGAGGGCGCTGCTAAGCGCGGCCAGTGGGAACGCCAACGCAGCATTGGCAAATCCAATATGGCCGAGTACACGGTAACAGGTTGGCGTATTCCGCAAACGGGAAAGCTTTGGAATATTAATACCCTTGTGCCGGTGATTGACGAGATTATGGGGCTGGATGAAGAAATGCTAATTGCCTCGATCCTCTTTAGTGAAGACGATGCAGGCCGCTTAGCGGTGATTAGTGTGGTACGGCCTGACGCGATGGATATCCCAGCGCAGATCGTAAAAGATACCAAGTTAGGCGGTAGCACATGGTAACTGAAACCTATATAAATAAGCTGCTTGCACCTATCCGACGCCGCATTACTGGCATGCTCACCCGTGCCGTAGTGAGTGGCATTGTAGAAGACCTACAGCGGCAAAATCTGCAAGTAAAAATGCACGCGGATGAATCAGCAGATAACATTGAGCGCTTTCAAAACTATGGGATGAGTTCGTACCCGCCAGAGGGTGCGGAAGCCATTGTTGCGGCATTGGGTGGCGCGTTATCTGGTTTAGTGGCAATTGCGGTTGAAGATAAAAAATTTAGGCCAAAGGGTGAAAGCGGTGATGTTTTTCTATACCATCTTGAAGGGCATAAGATACGCTTAACCAAAGACGGCAAAATCATCCTCACCGCGCAGGATGTGATCTTCGAAATCGAGAATTCCTTCACCATATCAACAACCGACGTTATTTTTAACGCCTCAGGTTCGTTCACTATCATCTCACCAGAAACATTAATCGACGGCCCGTTACACGTCACTGGTGATATCTCAACTGACTTGGGAATAACAGCAGTTAATGGCATTACTTCAAACAGTGTGATCACTGGTTCTGATTTAAGCGCTAATAACATTAGTTATCTAGGTCATATCCATAAAGACGCAGAGAACAGGCCGACAACCGCACCTGAATAGGTTTGTCAGCTATGAGCACCATCTTTTCTAAGATGTTGGAAAACACAGGCGTTATTGTTGAGGGTGGAATCGATGGTGAGATTTCCACCCTTGCTTTGATATCACTGTTTACCGATGCCCGCGCCGATGACTCCGACACTTTACCCGATAATTCAACCGACCTACGCGGCTGGCCAGGTGATACTTTTTCGGCTTCGCCTTGGGGTTCTAAGTTGTGGTTGGTGTACCGCGAAAAGCTTACCACCGATACCCGCAATAAAGCCGTGAAATACGCCCAAGATGCGTTAGCGTGGATGCTACGTGATGACGGTTATGGCGTAACCGCTAAGAGCGTGGTGGTGACAGGTTCTATCCCGCAGTTTCAAACCTTGGCTTTACATATCACCATCACCAAGCCAGATGATGAAGTGATTACTTTTACTGTGTCAAAACGTTGGGAGACGCAAAGTGCCGTATAACGTACCAACGCTACGATCACTTATTGAAAGCGGTTTAATCGACATTGAAGCGTCGTTAGATACCATTCTGCCTAAGTTTGGTATTGAGCAGGCGCTGAATACCTCGGTAAGCGCCTCAGTGCGCGACCTATATGATTACCAAAGCTGGATAGTGCGGCAGATCATCCCATCGAATGAGTCAGAAGACCAAACCATTATTGATACTGCACGCTATGAAGGCGTGATCCAAAAGCTTGCCAGTAGCGCAGCTGGCCCCGTGACGTTCGCGGGTAATGTGGTAATCCCTGTTGATACTGTGATGACCCATGCAGATGGCCGCTTATATCGCGTAACGCTATCGAATACGCCGTCAGGCGGCAATGTGGTGGTGCAAGTTGAAGCGGAAGCAGCAGGTGCCGCAGGCAACCTTGTTGCTGGCGAAACGCTTACGCTAATTTCGACAGTGCCAGGCATTCAACCTAATGGCATTAGTGGCGGCTTAATTGGCGGTGCCGATCTCGAAACACCGGCTAAAGTACTCGAGCGTTTATTGTTCCGTAAGCGCAAACCGCCAACAGGGTCCTCTGTGCATGACTATGTGGGCTGGTGTCGTGAAGTGGCAGGCGTAAATCGCGCTTGGGCGATTGATTACTACCAAGGGCCTGCAACGGTTGGTTATGCGTTTGTTTTTGATGACCGAGTGGATATCTTGCCAACGTATCAAGACCAAGTGGCAATGGCTGATTATATCTATCGCCATCCCGACCCAGCCACAGGGGACGATGTTGGTCGCCCTGGTGGCATTGAGGCGGTATATATTCCGCTCACGCTGAAAACGACTAATCTTGCGATCACTATTACTCCTGATAATGCCGATTTACGCGATAGCGTAACCGCGAGTATTCAAGGTTATTTTAAAACCTTAAGCCCGGGTTCAACTCTATTACTAAGCGCAGTTCGCACGGCAATAGGTTCAACCATTGGTGTGACTGATTACACCTTGGATTTAGCCGCAGATGTTACCGCCACTACCACCGAGCTACACGCATTAGGAGCCATTACATGGGGCACTCCGTAGCACAGTGGACTAACGCCTTATTAGCGCAAATGCCACGCGGGGTATTGTGGCAGCGCGCAACCTCGCTCGACTTATATAAGTACGCCCAAGGCTATGCCCCACGGCTAGAACGCGCCGAGCAAAGCGCCGATATTTTGCTGTTAGAGATGCGCCCTGAAACTACCTTGCAGCTATTGGATGATTGGGAAGAGTACTTAGGCTTACCTGAGTGCGCGGCCGAGCCAGTATCGAATATTGAGTACCGCCGCTATGCCGTAATTGAGAAGTATCACCGTAAAGGTGGTCTGCAAGCGTGGAACATCCAAAAGCTTGCCACTGACTTAGGTTTTACTGTTGAAGTGGATGAGGCGTTTCCTCACCACTGTTTAAGATCCTGCACATATCCACTATGGCCACCGCAATATCGTTACATCTTAAGAGTGACGGTTTACGGCATCCCAGGTGCTTATATGACCTGTTTGGATGATGTGTTAACGCCTTTGCTAACTTCAGATGCCAGAGTGCTCGAATGCACACTTAATCGCTACAAAGTTGGTGGGCTTTATTACGAGTTTTATTACGCCGTTTAGGCAATTTTATTAGCAGAAAAATCGCTTTAAACAGCGTTTAAACCCAGTTTGATAGGAGATAGACCATGCATCCTTTACGCAACGGTTCGCAAGCAACAGCAAGACCAGCAATAAAGCCTTTAATTGGCACTGCTGGTTGGTTCACTGAGTCTGGTGATAACAACGTCCCAAGCTACCCAGGTGCAGATTGGTTTAACCATGTGATCGCAGAGTTTCAGAATGCCTTGGCTGAGATGGGGGTTACGTTTGATCCAACAAAAGACGACCATTTACAAATCATATTTGCATACTTTAAGGATTATCTTGAACAGATAGGCATGACTGTAAGTGATAATGAGCAGGTACTACAGACATTGTTTTCAGCAAGTGTTGTCCCTGCAAAATTCACTGCTGCGGCACTTTCATTTTTCAACTCTAAAAAATCTACTTCAATTTTAGGGGATTCAATTACCCATGGTGCGTTTTCAGGCAATTTATTTAGCAATGGATGGGCTAGGCTTTTTGCAAGAGCACTTAATGCAGAATATGGCTCATCTAGCTATGGATTTACTCCGTTTTTAACGCTTGGAACTGGTCCAAATTTAAGCATAGATGTACATAATGTATCCATCTCTGCCGGTTGGGTTAATTTTGATAGTAATAATGCTGAGTCAGTAGTAACTGGGCAGTTTTTTAGATCGCAGGCAAGTGGAAATACTATTTCTTTCAATTTACCTACTTTTATGCCTCGGGGTAAGCTGCATTTTGTTAAAAAGCCAACCGGTGGTACTTTTGATGTTTCGATAAATGGAGTAGTTACAAACACCGTTGATACAAATGGTGTTTTAGATGAATTTTCATCTGTAGAGTTTGCATTAACCGATAATGGCTTAGGTTCATGCACGGTTTTAATCACCACAACAAGCACTAATGATGTTGATTTTTTTGGTATTTCTTACCTTAGTTCGTCTTTGGAAACTGTATGCCATAATTTTAGCATCTCAGGCCGTCGGCTTAGATATGTTGGTGATAATGTGTTACAAACCGTCTGCGAAAATTCACACACTCTTATCATGGCTTTAGGCCACAACGATTATGGCGAAACCGATTTGTCTTATCAAAATTCAGTATCTGCTAAAATTGATTTTTTGATAGAGCAAGTTAATGCTAACAAGGTGTTAGTAGTAGTTCCTGATTTTTGTTGGTCAGCGGATAAAAACAATTGGATGAGAGTTTTGCTTAAAAAATTAGCGACTCAAACTAATGGTGTTTATGTGGATCTGCCATCTTCTCTGTTGAAAAATGATGGCTCTCCAGCTGATTCTAACCATTTGATTAACGTTTTAGGTATGTGGGTTGATGGTAGTCATCCAAATGAGAGAGGAAATGCTTGGGTATTTGAGATGATAGGTAAAGCTATGAAGCTATCATGTACTAGCAAAGTCCAGACATTGGGAAATCATGATTATCGAGTACCTTTACAGTTGTCTCCTGCTGTATCAATTAAAAACTCACTAACTACTACCCTGTCATCGGTTGTTAGAAGTGGAAATGCATTGTTGTTAAATTTTTATATAACTAAAAATACAGTAGAGCCAATTCCAGTAGGGCAATATGTCTTATGTTCCGGATGGCCTGATAGGTTTGATTTCTCTGGGATACAAGGCTCAGTTTTTCCTGTCATGCAAATCGACGGTTCTACTATTATTGGTGGTGTTGTTGTTAGTGCTTCTGGTGAGGTAGTCCTAAATATCACTTCCTTATCAGTGTATAACGATCTTTATTTCCAAGTAGCAGTAGCTAGAAACAAATAAAATCAGACTATTATTTTGAGCAAAGATATATTGCTCAAAATAATAGTCCTTCTTGCTTATTTTTCGCGGCGCGGCTCATCGGGCATATTGGCAATAGTGCTCATCCTAAATGATAACTTGCAAACATGCCCTTAAGGGCAAGCTTATTTCTTCGCTTTTTTAGCTGACGATTCGCTTACCCACTTGCCATTGACATAATGGGCGGACCATCCAGTGGCTTTACCGTCAACCTCGGTCGCCACATATTGGTCTTTGGTCTTACGGCTAAACTTCACCACCGCCTTATTACCGTCATCATCGGCGATAGGCGCATCAGCAAGATACTGATACTTAGGCCATAAGAATTCTCGGTATTTGACCAACTCTTCAACCAATGGCGCACGGGTTTCCCTCGATTTAGGGAACGTACTCGCCGCTAAGAAAATCCCCGCGGCACCATCACGCAGTACAAAGTGCGCATCCGATTTACTGCATTTCAGCTCAGGCAGATAAATGGGATCTTCTTTTGGAGGCGCAGCTTCGCCATTTTTCAGTAACTTACGGGTATTCTTACATTCCTCGTTAGTACAGCCGAAATACTTGCCGAAACGACCGTTTTTCAGTTCCATATCATGGCCACAACGGTCACATTCGATTAACGGCCCTTCATAACCTTTAATCTTAAATTGTCCTTCTTCGACCTCATAACCTTCACAAACTGGGTTATTACCACAAACATGCAGTTTGCGTTTCTCGTCAAGAAGGTAACTGTCCATCGCAGTGCCACATATGCCACAGCGGTGCTTCGCACGTAACGCATCGGTTTCAGCATCTTCGCTGTCGCTTATCGCTTCAATGCCTGGCGTTAAGTTCATGGTGGTTTTGCAGCGCTCTTTTGGCGGTAGCTCATAGCCAGAACAACCAAGGAAAACCCCTGTGGTGCCGGTACGGATCCCCATTGGACGCCCGCAAGTCGGACATTTAATATTGGTCATCACCATTTGATTAAGGCGCATACCGCCTTCTTCTGGTGCAAGTTCAGCTTTCTCTAACTGTTTAGTGAAATCCGCATAGAAACCATCAAGGACTTTTTTCCAATCCAGCTCACCTTTGGCGACATCGTCTAGAGTCTGCTCCATACTGGCGGTGAAGTCATAACTCATCAACTCGGCAAAACTATTTACTAAGCGTTCACTGACAATTTCGCCCATTTTTTCGGCATAAAAGCGACGGTTTTCAACTTTGACATAACCGCGTTCTTGGATAGTCGAAATAATAGTGGCGTAAGTCGATGGGCGACCAATACCGCGTTTTTCTAATTCTTTAACCAATGACGCTTCACTGTATCGCGCTGGCGGCTTGGTAAAATGCTGTTTCGGCTCGAGTTCAACGAGGGATAATACGTCGCCTTCATTCACCGCGGGTAGCGTATTATCTTCTTCGTTTTTCTTCTTGATTGCGGTCTGAACGCGCGTCCAACCGTCAAAACGCAAAATTCGCCCCGTTGCTTTAAGCTCGTAGTCAGCCGCTTTTACGGTCAATTTAGTGGCATCGTATAGGGCGGGAGTCATCTGGCATGAGACAAATTGACGCCAAATCAGTTCGTATAGGCGCTGGGCATCGCGTTCCATATCGGTTAATGCCGCGGCTTCTACTTTTACGTTCGATGGGCGAATCGCTTCGTGCGCCTCTTGAGCGCCTTCCTTAGAGCCGTAGCGGATTGGCTCGGCAGGTAAATACTTGGCGCCGTATTCTTTGCCGATCATCTCACGTACGCTGTCTAAGGCTTCTTGGCTTAGGTTAGTCGAGTCAGTACGCATATACGTGATATGGCCAGCTTCGTATAAGCGCTGGGCCATCATCATGGTTTTCTTCACCCCAAAGCCTAAACGAGTACTGGCTGCTTGCTGTAAGGTGGAGGTAATAAAGGGAGCCGAAGGTTTACTTTGAGTCGCTTTATCTTCACGGGCAATCACTTTAAAGCTTGCCGAAGATAAAGCTTGCACTGCGGCTAACGCTTGCTGCTCATTGGTGGGCTCAAAGGCCGAATCTAAATACTTAACCACTTCCATCCGCAGCGCTTCGCTGCTAGGGGTATTAAGCTGGGCATGTACATCCCAAAACTCTTCTGGCACAAAGGCTTTGATTTCACTTTCGCGTTCAACCACTAAGCGCACAGCAACCGATTGCACTCGGCCTGCTGATAAACCGCGGGCGACCTTTTTCCACAACAAAGGTGACACCATAAAGCCCACCACACGGTCTAAAAAGCGCCGTGCTTGCTGAGCATTGACCATATTGGTATCGAGGGATGCAGGCTTGCTAAAGGCTTCTTGAATCGCTGATTTGGTGATCTCGTTAAACACCACACGCTGATACCGTGAAGGATCGCCACCAATCACCTCTTGCAAATGCCAGGCGATTGCTTCCCCTTCACGGTCTAAGTCCGTTGCGAGATAAATTTGGTCAGCAGAATCCGCTAAGGCTTGCAGCTCTTTAACGACTTTCTCTTTACCCGGTAGGATTTGATATTTAGCCGCCCAGCCCTTTTCAGGGTTAACGCCCATACGCGATACCAGCGCTTGATGGTCTTTCACCTTTTTGTATCGCGCCTTTTCTTCTGGCGACATCTTCTTCACTTCGGCGGCGGATTTCACCTTTTCAGTGCCGTCAGATATAGAAGATGTAGGTAGATCACGGATATGACCCACGCTCGATTTAACGATGAATTCTTTGCCAAGATATTTATTGATGGTCTTAGCTTTGGCCGGTGATTCGACAATAACTAGCGATTTACCCATAGTTTGATTTGCGCCAAAAAATCTCAAGAAGGTGGAAATTGGCTCCATATATAGAGGGTTGCACTGAGAGTTTCAAGCTAATCCCTCTTTTATATGTACCAGCGAGTCACTTTTTAATCAAAGTTGAAAAAATGTAAAAAAATAATATTGCGTAATTAAAAACTAATATTTCATTATTTGCCAGCAAGCAAGAAATAGTTATGCATTTATCGCGAAAAAGTCGCTTTGAGCACAAAACCGTGCGCTTGTGCCCACAAAAACCTTCAGTATACTGGGTCGCTTCAGGGACCATTTGAATAAATAATAACCTTCCCTATCACAAGGATATGCAATGAAGCACTTTGAAGCGAATTTCGACGGACTCGTTGGGCCAACCCACAATTATGCCGGTTTGTCTTTTGGCAATGTGGCCTCACTCAACAACGCCGCTTTAGTCTCAAATCCTAAAGCCGCCGCTAAGCAAGGTTTGCAAAAAGCCAAAGCACTCGCTGATTTAGGGATGATCCAAGGCATGTTAGCGCCACAAGAGCGCCCCGATCTTAACACGCTGCGCCGAATTGGTTTTTCTGGCAGTGATGCCCAAGTTTTACAACAAGCGGCTAAAACGGCCCCAGCACTGCTCAATGCCTGTTGCAGTGCTTCAAGCATGTGGACGGCCAATGCGGCAACTGTATCACCCAGTGCTGACACCCGTGACGGTAAACTACATTTTACGCCCGCCAATCTGGTCGATAAGTTGCATCGCAGCATCGAGCCCATCACAACGGGGCGCATCTTAACAGCAACTTTCAATGATCCCCACTATTTTTATCATCATAATCATTTACCTGAGCATAATAGCTTCGGTGATGAAGGCGCCGCCAACCACACTCGCCTATGCCAAGAATACGGCCATGCTGGAGTGGAACTCTTCGTTTATGGGCAAGAGGCAACAAATCCTCATGCACCTAAACCACTGAAATTTCCGGCAAGACAAACCCTCGAAGCCTCAATGGCAATAGCCAGACTGCATCAACTCGAAGAAGATAATTGTGTCTTTATTCAGCAAAATCCCGCAGTGATTGATCAAGGCGTATTCCACAATGATGTGATTGCTGTGGGTAACCAAAACGTGCTGTTTTACCACGAGCAAGCGTTTTTAAATACGCAGGCAAAATTAGATGAAATAAAACGCAAACTGGATACCGAGTTATATTTTATTGAGGTCCCTACGGCAAAAGTCTCGATAAACGATGCGGTGAAGAGTTACCTGTTTAATACCCAAATCATCACCCTTCCTTCAGGGGAAATGGCGATTATTGCGCCGACAGACTGCCAAGAAAATCCAGCCGTTTACGCGTATTTAAATGAGCTACTCAGCTTAAATACCCCCATCAAACAAGTGCTGTATTTCGATGTGAAACAAAGCATGCAAAATGGCGGAGGACCTGCTTGTTTACGCTTACGAGTCGCCATGAATGAGCGCGAAGTTGCCGCAGTAAACCAACACACGCTGCTCACCGATGCCTTATTTACCCGTTTGAATACTTGGGTTGAAAAACACTACCGCGACCGTTTGTCGACTGAAGATTTAGCAGACCCACAATTAGTTATCGAATCGCGCACTGCATTAGATGAACTGACTCAAATCATGAAATTAGGCAGCGTTTATCCCTTCCAACGATAAACTGAAATCGCTCATGAATTAACAGACAAACAGGTTTTGTGCAGTAACAATAAGCCCCAAATTTGGGGCTTATTTACTTGATAAATAGGCGTTTATTGGCCGAACAATTCAACTGGAGCATCATTAGGCGTGAGCTGCAACTGGGTCTCAAACTTCATTCCTAATTTACTCAGTAAAGCTTTCGAGGCTTGGTTATGCGGGCTCACAATGGCCACAATGCGCTCAATGCCAAGGGTTTTACCCAGCTCAAGGGATGCTGCTGCGGCCTCAAAGGCGTAACCCTTACCCCAATACTGGGGCAAAAAAGCATAGCCTAAATCCACATTCGCCAGCGTGGGCCTCTTAATTAACCCGCAGATCCCAATTGGAAAACGATTTTCGGCAAGTTCCACCGCAAACAAGCCAAAACCATGCTCGCGATAACTGATGGCTGGACCATTGGCGATATAATCCTTTGCATCCTGCAGCGTGCGCACACCCTTATCGCCAATATTATCGATAAAACCTTGGGTATTAAGTAGCACCAAAATAAATGAAGCATCCTCAGGAGTTAACTGCCGAAGGATTAATCTTGGGGTTTGGGCAACTTGCATACCAAGTGCTTGCATACTAAGTGCTCCCATTCAAAGGATGATATGCAGTCGTTATAAATAACGGGCGTACTGGCTGCCGTCTTTTTGGAGTTTAATTGGGGCAGCAACTGCAGGGGTGCCTACATATAAAAAGCCCACAATTTGATCCTCTGGTGCTAAGCCTAATGCCGCATTCACATTGGCATCAAAGGCAAAATCCCCAGTACGCCACACCGCACCTAATCCTAAAGCAAATGCGGCCTGCTGCATGGCCATCGTAGCGCAGCCCGCAGCAATTTGCTGCTCGAGCACTGGCACTTTAGGATGTTGCTGCGTTTTAGCAACAACCGTTATCACCATAGGAGCTCGCATCGGCATCCCTTTGGCTTTATGAATAAAATCCTCGTCACCGCCACTGGCTTTGGCGGCATAAACATAGATATCCGCTAAGGTGTCTAATCCCTTCCCCGTGGCAATAATGAATTCCCAGGGTGCTAAAGCACCATGATCCGGTACCCGTATCGCAGCATCTAAGATGATTTTTAGCTCGCGCTCGTTAGGCGCCGGAGAAGTTAATCTTGGGGTGGATTGGCGAGTGAGTAAAAGTTCGATAGCGTCCAAGTGATTATCCCTGTTCTTATCAATGAGTGCGTTTAAATTGGCTAAAGCATAGCAAATTGCACGTAAAGGGAAATAACAAATCCCGCACTAAGGCGGGATTTCAAATCGATACCGAAGCTTACTTTACGCCATAACGCGAAGCGATAAGATAATCAAGGCTCGTGTATCGCCCTCCTCCCAGACTCAATAACGCCAAAAGCATAATAAAATAAGTCACCGCAAACTCAATTCCGTTATTCAATACAACCAAGTTACCTGAACTGGTTAGCCAATCGTAATTGCCATACTCCTGCAGCAGAGATTTGGCTTGAGCAAGTTTTTCGCCCGCTTCCAGTACGCGATCGTTAGCAAGCCATGAACGGCCATCGGCAATCGCCAACCAACCATTCGGCCAATGCACGGTAAAAGCGGCCACCAGCATTGTAATCATCAGCGGGATAGAAATCAGTCGCGTAGCTAATCCGAGTAATAACAAAATCGCCCCAAAAAACTCAGTGCCCGCCGCCAGCGCGGCCATTAATGTCGGCATTGGTAGACCCAGCCCCCAGTCGGGATTAGCAAACCAAGCAACCGTATCGTCAAAGTGGGTAAGTTTGTTATACCCCGCCTGCATCAGTACGGGCGCAAGATAAAGTCTAAGGGCTAAGGGCGCTAGCCCATCAAACAAATGGCTAACATTGAGTGATTTTTGGTAAAAAGTAACGAAGGACATGGGCAATCTCTTCAACAAAATGACGTTGCCCAATAGACCTTATAACCTGCATTAATCTTTCACAGCCATAGTCGCCTTTTCGATACCCTCTTGATTTAACTCCCTTAGATCTTGGATCAGTTTGTTCAGCTTCTTATAAAAATGTTTGGACTGTTTAGGTGACAAGCTGGCATTGATAGCCAGCAATAAAGCACCAAAGGCCTCGGTATTTTGCCTTAAAATGGCGCGGTGTTTTTCTGATTTAAGCTCGTCTGGCTGTGTCATCAGCAAAGTCAAACGCTCGGTCAGCAGCGGAATATCGCTGCGCTGCCCTAGGGCAATCTCAAACTGGCGTAGCCATTCATGGCGATAGTCGAGCCACATATCCAAGGTGGATAACCGCTGTTGATTATATTGATGGATAAGCTGTTTTTGCTCATCACTGACACTACCAAGCCAGTCATTGAATTGTTCGTTCAAATTATCATCAGCATCTTGCTGAAGCTGCTCAGGAGTTTTACCAGCAAACTCCTTAATCAATTCCTGCTCGTCTTTTCGAGACTGGGCGAGAATTTGCTTTACCTGTGCTTCAGTTAAGGACCCAATGATGGGCAACATGTCAGGTAGCGCAAATTCAAATAACCTAAACCAATGCCGCTTGGCGAGTGTGACATGCTCAGCCCAAAGCGCAGGGGTTAAGGTATTGGTTTGAATGAGATGTTCAACTTCGGTTAACTGAGCCACATAGTGAGTAAGCTCTTCAGATTGATGCCAAAGCACAAACTTTTCGATAAGTTTATCCATACTTTTTTGCTGGGTTTTATTTAAAGTGACATAGTCATCTAATTCCCAGCCGATGGCCCAGTCCAGAAAATGATAACTGAACTTAGTCGAACAGGCGGATAATCCTAACAGCATTACCAACAGCAACATGGTTTTTTTCATCAATTCGCATCCTTTCACTCTTTGTCATCCTACGACACCTAGGTTAACAAAAAGTTGCGCCAGCAACATAGTTCTGAACACCATTCAAGTTCTGATGTTTGCCGCTAAAGTGTCTCCTAAGGTGACTGTGTTTAAGCGTCTTGGCTTACCAGTGACCAAAAGCTATCAAACCAAGCAAGATACTCCTGCTGACGCTCAGCATCGGTTTGCGCTGCTATCAGTAGCGCCCAGTAAAGCGCAAACACCCAATACATGTCAATCGCGGCAGGAACCGCCGTTATCGCCGTGGATGTAACGCCTGGATGATCGGCAAGATATTGCCGCACTAAAATATGCCGCTGCACAGGCGTTAATCTATGGGTCGCCAGCACAACAGCCAACTCACATAAAGGATGGGAGGCTGTGGCGTATTCAAAGTCGATACAATACAGCTGATTATCCTTTAGCAGCAAATTATGTGGGTTTAAGTCTCGATGACAAAATTGCGCCGCCACTAAACAATCGGCTAACACTGTTGTCCAACGGTGAATTTGCGGTTGTAAGCCCAATAATAAGTCCAGCCGCGTCTGCCAAGCGCTGCCTTTATCGGTTGCAGCAAAGGCTAATAACTGTTGATGATATTGCTGCCACTGCTCAGTCACGCTGATGTGATAAGGCCCAGCCGATTGCAAACGTAACCGTTGCAATAATTGCAGCAATAAGGAATGCACGCGATTTGGGCACTGAGATTCAAGTAAGGCGAGCGGTGTTAACTGTGCGGCAAAAGACTGAGGCATACAAGCCTGGTGTAATGCGCATTCAAAATTTTCAGCATGCGCTTGCAACCACGTTTGTAGTCTCTGTTCACCAAGGGTGAATTCAGCCGCACTGCATTGATATGCTAAATTTTTCCAGTTAAGCGCACCACGAACATCCGCCCAATCGCCAAGCATGTCCGGTATCTGCGATGCATTAAGTAAACTGGCGATGTCCTGTGATTCGATAAACGCACTTAAATAGTAACGATGATCGCAACTTGTCCATATCAGCTCAGGCGCAAGCTTTGCCTTAGCCAGGTTACGCCAATAAAACAACTCCTGCTCGCGTGAGCAAAATCGGTCGGCAGCTTCGGCATTAAGGCGTAACGCGTATTGTGTCGTAGGCGTTTGAATATGATAGTTATGATTACTTAACCCACCCGCCAACTCGTGGATGTGCGTGACATGGCTTAGCCCTGCCTGGCGTAATATAGGTACCAGTCTTGCAAACTCCTCTGCAGATAACGGCAGCATTAACGGCTTACCACTGATGTTGCAGTTAAGATCTTAGGTGTTGGCAGTTGGCACATATCAGTATTTGTCATCACTTAACCAAGTAACTTAGCGGCACGTTCGCCATTAAGATTGAGACGACTCTCAGCCAGTGCGGTGCGCCATAGGAAATAGCCCACAACAGCTAACCCCACATAAAGCACAAATAATAATGATGTCAGCATTAGCCCTTTACTCAGGTAAAGATAAATCGACACCAGATCGATAACCACCCAATACAACCAGTTCTCCAACACCTTTTTAGCGACTAAATAGGTGGTCATCACCGCAAAGCAGGTGGTCGCAGCATCGAGATAAGGAAAAGAAGCTTGAGTAAAGGTCGCCATACCATGACCAATACCAAGTGAGACTAGCGTCGTAGCTGCAATTAACTTTAAATGGGTTTTCAGCGGCCAAGTGGTCACCTTAACACCTTGATGTTTATCGCCACCTTGGGTCCAGAGCCAATAGCCATAAAGTGCCATGCCCATATAATAGATATTGAGCATCGACTCCATCAGCAATGCCACTTTCCAAAACAACACAGTGTAAATGGCCGTGCTGGTAAACGCCGCTGCCCAGCACCATACGCTTGCCTTCATCGCCAAAAGCAAATATGCCATGGCAAGTACTACAGCGAGTGCTTCCCATGCGGTCATCACATGGACTTCCCCTAGAGCCGCATTAACACTATTGACTAGCGTTAACCATAAATCTGTCATTGCCTTACTCTCACGATAAACTGCATTCTAAAATCTGTTAACTTGAGCCGTAACTGTGTAAGCCAGCCTTAGATTGACCACAGTAAATCGCGCTGTGGCCAAGCACATTAAAAGCATTACTCACTGTGGGCTAAATTCAGCTCACCACCAATAAACTTACACACAAACACGGCTTTGCCCCATTTTTCATGGGCGGCTTGCATTTCGGTGGCCAGCATCGCCATCACGTCCGAATAGTCGCCGCACACTTGGGTCGCCATCGCATTCGTCACGCGCTCAATCGTTGGATAACTGTCCAAACGATGAATAAACCATTTAATTGGATCGAGGTAATTTTCATTAAAAGGATACATGCTAATTTCGGCGGTCAGTTTCATCTTCAATCCTTATTTCAAATACTTATCATAAAATAACCGCACCGTGAAACGATATAGCATCAAGCCTCAAGTCTCACTCCACAGCGCGGCTAACTTGGGTACTACATAAACTTAACGTTCAGTGTTACCCCAATTTGGCGTGGATCGCCGTAGCGGATATATTGTTTTTCCGCCCAGCCATTATCGGGCTCATTACCAAAATAGAAGCCACGAACGCCATATTCTTCATCAAATAAATTGCGGCCCCATAAATACGCCGACCACGCACTTGCCTCATAACCTAAACGCGCATTCACAACAGTATATGGCTCGGAGCGGGAATCGTTACTGTCTGAGTAGTAAAACTCGCTCTTACCACTCATATTCAAGTTGGCAAACCAACCCGAGTTCGCACGATAGGTGCCGCCTAGGCTGTAGGTTAAGTGTGGTGAATGGGCCAGATCGCGCCCCGTTAAATCCACATCAGTACCGTATTTATCTTGATATTGGTAATTACCGTAAGCGGTCTGTAACCAGCCAAGGCTTGAGTAAAACTGGAGATTATCCGTGGCGTACCAAGTTGCATCTAGCTCAGCACCGTAGTTGTTTGAGCTACCCGCATTTTCAGTGTAGAGAATAAACCGTTGTGGCTTATTAGGATCTTGCTGGGAAGCAGCCACCTGCTGATCCTGTCTATCCATATAGAACAGCGCCAGATTAGTGTCGATAAGCCCTTCAAACCAATGGGATTTTAAACCGATTTCGTAGTTGTATAGGGTTTCGGTATCAAACTCTTTTTTATCATTGAGTTCGACTGGCAAGGTCATATTAAAACCACCCGCCTTGTAACCTCGCGCCACTCGGGCGTAGACATTGTGGGACTCATTCAGCACTTTACTCAGTGCGATATGGCCGCCCCACATGGTTTCACTCGGGTCAAAATTATCATTGTTGGTGTCTGAGTAGTGACTATTACGACGCTCCACACGTAGCCCAACTGATAACACATAGTCAGCACCTAAATCGGTGTCCAGCTGGCCAAATAACGCATAGTTTGTGGCTTCATACTGCGAATCTAACACTTCATCAGGCCAGGTATTATATTCAGAATACAATTGGTTATCTTCTTTGAGGTTCATGGCATAAACCCCAATCAACCAATCGGTTGAGTCTGCAAAAATACGGCCTTGGTCGGTCGAGCTCAAACGAAACTCTTGGGATAAGGTTTTACGCTGACCGGTTTTGTCCCAAAAGTAATCATACTGACAAGGCGATACATTACCGCCCTCTTCACATTGTTTAGATGCCCAATACTCAGAATTGGCCCAATCGCCATCGTAACTATAATGATGATCGGTATTGGCAAATGAAGTCAGCGAGGTCAACTCAAACTGCTCTGCCCCCGAATAAGTCGCTTTAAAACCTGCGCCTGTGGTGCGCTGGCTATCGACACCCGGTTGATCAGTTATGGTGTTTGTCGGATCGTTGGTTAAACTCCACACATCATAACCGTTATCAAAATCGGCATGTAGCAGGGTTAAATCCAGTTGCAGATCATCAGTTGCATACCAGCGCAATTTCGCGCGGCCGGTAAATTCATCGCGGCCATTGGTATCCTCTTTATTTAAATACAGATTGTCACGATAACCGTTTTGCTGATGTTGCTGCAGCGCCACGCGGTATAACAATTTACCTGAATCGCTTAAGGGACCAGAGCTAAAGCCACTGAAGGTTTGCAGATCGTCATTACCTAAAGAAACCTCGGCGCCATGTTCAAACACATCGGTTGGGTCATTACTCTTAAGGTAAATTAAGCCCGCTAACGCATTGGCACCGTAACGCGTCCCTTGCGGGCCGCGCAACACTTCAACCTGCTGCAGATCGTACATGCTCGACACCATGCCGATACCGGATAAATCAATATCATCAACAATATAACCAACTGATGAGTTAGGTGCGCCTTGATATTGCTCTTGCTCACCCACGCCACGGATCTGGAAATACTTGGGGCGAGAACTACCACCTGACCAGTTAAAGTTGGCGATGGAGTTCATCACATCTTCAAAGTGCTGGGCGTTTTCATCTTGAATTTGCTGGGCATCGATAACGGTAATGCTTGAAGGCATTTTTTCTAAACTGGCACTGCGAAAATCCGCCGTAACCACCATGATTTCCATATCATTATTGGGATCAGGTTTGTCGATAGCATCGGTTTGCGCCCATGCCGACGCACTTAAAGCCGCAGAGACGGCCAGCGCTAATGGTGCACGAGTTAACGATATCGTGAAGATTGAAGATTTGTTGTTAGACTTTTTGTTAGACATAGGACCTCAAATATACGTTTGAGATCCGGCAACGAATAAGCGATTCAGAAGTGTGCTGTTGATTGGCCCATTCCTACGCCGGTATTAGCCGGATCAGGTTCTAAGGGTTCGTCTGATGACATCTCAGTCTGCCGAATTTTGGCAAACACCCCTTGGCGGCGCTTAGTATACATGACGAAAATAATAAAGTAGACACACTTCTGCCTGTGATGCCCTGAAATAGCCCTCAAATCATTGTCTATGAACCCTTTGAAAGCATCATGTTAAACATCGCAGCTAAAATTCTTTGGCCCATTTGACCGCTTATCACGATAATGTTATAGAAGGCCGCCATTGCACATAGGATAAGAGGATCATACTCAATGCAGCTAAAACCGTTAGCCAAAGGACGTTATAGCCAGCGATGGGAGCAAGACTATCCCCTTATTGAAGCGGTGATACTCAGCTGTATCAGCGAAGTTAAAATGCTTAAAAAAGGCACTCACCTCATGACACAAGGTGAAGCCATAACCTCATTGGTGTTGGTAAAACAAGGGCGCGTATCACTTGGCCATACCGCCAAAAATGGCCGATGCTTTCAATTAGGGACTATCGATTGTGATTCGCAACTTTTTGGTGAAATGGAGTTTTTTACTCAGTATCACTGTCAGTTGGATATTATTGCCAATGAGCCCTTAGAAATTATGGTCATTAGCGCCGAAAAACTGCAGCACTCCCTTGGGCAACATCCGCAGCTAGCGTTATTTTTCGCCAGTGCTATTGCCATTGACTACCAAGACACCGTCGATATTTTTACCCGGCGACTGTTGTATCCCATCAGCTATAACGTGGCATACGATATTTACCATGAATATTTAAATGATTTACCTGTCGATGGCTTTAGTAAACGCTATTTAGAGGCGGAGCGATTTGGTACAACCGATCGCGTCTACCGAAGAGCACTACAACTGCTTGAAGAACTTGGCCTGATTGAACGAAACAAAGAAGGGATTAGGATTAAAGATCTCAATGCCCTTAAACAATTTGTTGAAGCTGCGATATAACAAATTAAAAAAGCCCACTCGTGAGAGTGGGCAAAATCCATTTACGTAACAAAAGGATTTTTATGCCGTTGCAGACTTCATTCGACCTGAAACAATCAACATAATAAATATCGCTACATATAATAGCGGAATGACATACATCACAGTTTGCAAACCAATAATGCGTTCAAAGAATGAGCTAATGGCGGGACTAAACATGGCGCCGGTACTGCCACTAATCAGAATATAGGACACATTTTTACTGCTGGCCTTTTTAACAAAAGACACACCATAAGCAATAAATGCGTTGTAAAGGGCTGCACACACAAAGCCATAACCATAGGTTAAATAACTCATCCAATGAAGCTTATCGGTCGTCACAATCATGAAAGTGATGACCATGGCAAGGCCGATAATCCCAACTAAGAAATGGTGAATTTTTACCCGAGTCACAATCAGCGTCGAAATTAACGCACCAATCAATGCAGCAGACCAATATTGGGTAATAATATTGCCCGCTTCTTCAAATGGAATATCAAATTTTTGCTTAACAAATAAAGGGGCCCACGTTAAAAACGTATAGAGTGCTAGCATGCCTAAAAACAGCCCTATGCCACCGCTAATAATGCCGAAATTCCATTCCGATTGTTGCTTATCTTCCGTATTCGATGATTGCTCACATAGCGAAAAATTAGTGAACAAGGTAATAATCACGGTTCCTAACGCGACTAAACCTACGGCTAAGTAACTGTAACTCCATGACAATGAACTTGTGAGTGCGTAAGTTGTGATTAAAGGGAAAATAACCCCAGCAATATTAAACGTGGCATCTTGAACGACGAGCATGGTGCTTTGTAATTTCTCTTGCCACACAGATACCACTATCGTACCCGCAATACATAAGCCTACACCGCCACAAAAACCAATTAACGTCATGGCGACCATCACTACTTTTAGCGAAGGGGTAAGATGTAACGCGACAGCACACAATGCCACTAGGCTGTAACTAATTAAGGTAATTCGCTTGATACCCAATTTTTCAATAAAGAAAAAAGCAGCAATAGTTCCCGCCAATGCGCCACCATTAAGCAAGGAGAATATGGAGGCAACGTCATTTACGTTTGCTGAAAATTTATCCGCAATAGGTTCAATCAGCATCCCAAATTGAGTTGCAAAACCCGCCATAATAAAGTTAGCGAGAAAACTAATCGCGGTTAAGGTGATTTTATTATTCATATTGTCATTCCATCAGTGAAATGCTAAGGGTACAAAGGATAGCGTTAACCCTAATTAAGTGCGGTTTCTAAGGCGAGTTCAATCATATTATTGAAAGATAACTGCCGCTCTTGCGCCGTGGTTTCTTCACCCGTTAAACAGTGGTCCGACACCGTCAGAATGGCTAACGATTCAATACCCTGTTGGTGTGCTAAGCCATAAAGTCCAGCCACTTCCATATCAATACCTAATACCCCGAAACGCTCAAGCGCAGGGATCATATCTTCGTCAGGATCATAATAAAGATCGCCACTAAATACGTTGCCAACTTTCACGCTAATGCCTTTTTCATTGGCTTTGGTATAGGCTTTGTGCAGTAAGGAAAAGGTGGCTGAGGTCGCCATATGGTAGCCACTGCTGCGTTTAGCATTCGTCGGGGAATCTGTGCCTGCGGCTTGAGCTAAAATCACATCGCGCATTTCGACATGCTGTTGGGTCGCCCCTAAACTACCGATACGAATAATGCGTTTCACGCCAAAAAAATTAATTAACTCATGACCATAAAGCACCATAGATGAAATACCCATGCCATGGCCCATCACCGAAATACGTTGCCCTTGGTAATAGCCTGTGTAACCCAGCATATTGCGAACGTTAGTCACTTCTACGGCATCCGTAAGATAGGTTTCAGCGATATATTTCGCCCGCAGTGGATCGCCTGGC
Organism: Shewanella oneidensis MR-1; assembly: GCF_000146165.2. Classification (NCBI taxonomy): domain Bacteria; kingdom Pseudomonadati; phylum Pseudomonadota; class Gammaproteobacteria; order Alteromonadales; family Shewanellaceae; genus Shewanella; species Shewanella oneidensis. The sequence goes on from NC_004347.2 coordinate 2,837,767, forward strand.
ATAATAACAGTTTCAGCAAAATCAGTGGGTTGAGCATTAATATGAGCCGTCATAGGTCTATCCTCATGTGGTAATATGCAGATAGTAGTGCTCAAACACGAAAAATTTTTAGGACTAAAGTCCGGATTTTCTCTTGCTTAACCCCTTTTTTGTTAAAAGTGGATAATTTGTCGCAACGTTTACACTTAGCATAATAAAACCTAGTAACAAAAAGCGGCTTAACACATTGTATTTGATACAAATAAAAAAGACTTACTCAGCAAATAGAGTAAGTCTTATTAGAATATATTTTTTATCAAAAATGCAGAAAAACCAGTACAAACTCACTAGGGCGTGTTGACGTTTCGAGATTAAATTTTGTTCGTTCTGGCAAGCTCGTGCTCGCGAAACGAGGAATGATGTGTAGTTATTCTACTCAAATGACGAGTGACAAAGAGCAAGGGCTTGCCAGACGAACCCTTCGGGCAGCATTTGGCTGACGTTTCTGCTGCGTTATCGTCCGTTTATGTAGAATAACTACACTGCACGGACTTTGCCTTGCATAAAAGCCAGCCAAATTGCTGCAAAAATAACCCTGAAACGTCAACACGCCCTAGCAGTAAACTAGTTTGAATAGGTCTTGCGCACATAAACGTCGAATTTCACCACTTGGGCATTAGGCGCGACTGCCGACACTTGTAACTGTTGTTTACCGTGCAATTTAACCGATTTCCAACTGCTACCTTCATCTTCAATAGTAAAACCGCTGGCGTCATACCAAGTAAACTTGTATTGCACTCGCATATCGCTAGAAGATTTACTGACGATCAGCGCCGAACCTTGGATAAGATCCCCTACCCGGCGCGCCTCAACCCCTTGCACACTGATATCACGGGCAAAGCTCTTGCTATCGACGCGATTTTCACCCAATGAACTCACTGAAATACCCGCTGTATTAGAAGAGCAGGCACCAAGTGTCAGTGCCGCTGCTAGCATTAATCCACTGTAAATTGATTTCATGTTGTTTTCCCTCACTCAAAAAACCTTAGCGACAAACGACTTATGGGCAATGACACTAATCGAATCGAGCTGAACTTAGGCTTAACGCGAGCACGCAAGTCCAGCTCAAAGCAGTTGTTAATCAATTAAAAAATGCGCCCGCGCGGTGGCAATCAACTGTTTACGATTGGTTTGCCAGCAATTGATACTCACGTTAGCGACCCGTCGACCTTGGCGGGTAATCCTGCACTCGGCAAAGCTGTCTTTATGTAAGCCCGCACGCAGGTAATCAATCGAGAAATCAACCACCTTAGGTACTTTGGCGGTTTGCATAAATACCATTAACTGCACGATAGCTGACATTTCCATAAAACCAGCAATCACTCCACCATGAATGGCGGGCAGAATGGGATTACCAATATTGTCATCCTTGGCGGGAAGTTTAAAAATCAACTCATCGCCAAACCGCTCCACCTTCATGCCAATAAACTTAGCATAAGGCACATGTTCGAGCAGATGACCAAAGTCGTTCAGCTCGGTCGCCCGTTTAACAATCCCTTGTACATCAAGGATTTTAGACTCCGTTGGTATAGCATCGGTCGTCTTATTTGAGCTCATTTGTCTCTCCTAAGGGCGGCACAGCTTCTCCAATCAAAGCTTGTCTAAAGGCATCGCCTACCATTTCAGGGCTAATCCGCATAAAGGAGCCCACCGCATGTGCGATAGGATCATCGATACTGTCCTGATAGGCAATGGCGCGGGTAAAAGCGATATTGGATGACAACTTATAGCACTCTGCAAAGCCATACACTGATTTATGTGGCTGCGCGGGTTTCATATAATCTACCCGTAGATCGAGGGTAGGCGAAATCTCTAAGGATTGATACTTTTGAAAAATCGCACTCACTACGGCACTACCACAGGCGGTGTCCATCAAGGTGGTGATCACACCGCCGTGGATAACGCCAGTATCGGGATAACCAATTAACTCAGTACTATAGGGTAACTCAATTAGCACATGGTGCTCACTGGCTTCGAGCACGGTTAAACCTAAACGACGACATTGAGCTAACTGATCGACAAACCGCTGTGCCATTTGGGTTAGCGGAAAAAAATCGGGATTAACCTTCATTGACCTTGGCTCAGCATGGGTCCCAGCGGCTCTCCGCCGACGAGGTGAATATGGATATGGTACACTTCCTGTCCGCCATGTTTGTTGCAGTTCATGATTAAACGATAACCGTCTTTAGCAATCCCCGCCTCTGTTGCCAGTTTGGCTGCCACTGTCATCATCCGGCCAAGTGCTGGTTCATCCGAGGCTTTCATGTCATTTGCGGTTGGGATCAAATGATTCGGCACAATTAGAATATGGGTTGGCGCCTTCGGTGAAATATCTCTAAAGGCGGTCACCAGCTCGTCTTGATACAGAATGTCGGCGGGAATTTCGCGGCGGATAATTTTGCTGAAAATGGTTTCTTCGGCCATGGGGAGTCCTCCTTGGGTTAATTGGGATAGTATACTAGCAATTCAATGCGTTGTGTCTCCAGATATTTTGTGTTTCATTTGCCTGTTGTCGGTATTTTTGGCAGCATGACGCCCATTAAAACGCATCGGTTTTACAGGATAAATTATGATCCACTATCACATCATCCCCGTCGATCCTAAGGCGCATTTATTTGCCGTCACCATGACGGTGCAAAAGCCCCTACCCACCCAAGTATTCAGCCTGCCCGCTTGGCTTCCTGGCAGTTATATGGTGCGGGATTTTGCCAAGAATATTATCGAGCTCAAAGCCACAGGCAATGATGGAGAGGCGCTTAAACTCACTCAGCTTGATAAACAAACCTGGTCAGTCGACCAGCACTGCGAGCAAATTACCCTGACCTATCAAGTCTATGCTTGGGACTTATCGGTTCGCACCGCGCATCTGGATATGACCCACGGCTTCTTTAACGGCAGCAGTGTGTTTTTGGCCGCCCATGGATTTGAAGCAAGCCTACACAGAGTCACAATGCAAGCGCCCACAGAACACGCCTTAAACGAGTGGCGCCTTGCCACCAGCATGACACGTCAAAGCGGTGATGAATTTGCCTTTGGGGACTTTTGTGCCGAAAGCTATGACGATCTTATCGACCATCCAGTCGAAATGGGTCTGTTCACACACGCCAGTTTTGAAGCCTGCGGCGTCAGACACGATATCGTGTTAAACGGTCGCCACCGCGCTCATATGCCTAGACTTTGCCAAGATTTAAAAGCGATTTGCGAATATCAAATCAAGCTGTTTGGTACGCCTGCGCCCTTTGAGCGTTATCTGTTTATGACCACAGTGCTCGACAATGGCTTTGGCGGTTTAGAACATCGATCATCGACCGCATTAATGTGTTCGCGCAAGGACTTACCGCTGTCGATGGATGCGCCGTTCAATAACGACTATCGCACCTATTTATCGCTCTGCAGCCATGAGTATTTCCATAGCTGGAATGTCAAGCGCATCAAGCCCGAATGCTTCTTACCCTACCAACTCGAGGCGGAAACCTATACCCCACAGCTATGGGCCTATGAGGGTATCACCTCCTATTACGATGACTTCCTCACCTACCGCGCAGGATTAGTGGATGAGCAAAGCTACTTGGATATGTTAAGTGAAACCTTTACTAGGGTGTATCGCAGTCAAGGCCGCTTTAAGCAAAGTATTAAAGATTCAAGCTTTAACGCTTGGACTAAGTTCTACAAGCAGGATGAAAACGCCCAAAACGCCATTATCAGTTATTACACTAAGGGGGCCCTGTTTGCCCTGTATCTCGACTTAACCCTAAGAAGCGAGACGCTGGGTAAGCACAATCTCGATGATCTGATGACGATTCTATGGCAGGAATATGCGCTGCAAAATCGTGGCACCACAGACGAATGTCATCAAAAAATTGTTGAGCGCTTACTGGAGCGTGATTGTCAGGACCTGTTCGCCTATTTAGACAATACCGACGATATCCCTCTCGCTACGCTGCTCGCCGAGTTTGGTGTGGAGTTTACCTTACGCACGAGCAATGGGGCACAGGATGTGGGCGGTGGCACAATCAAAGGTTATGAGATTGCCTTTGGTGCTAAAACACAAGCGACACCAATGGGTCTAAAAATCACCACAGTTGCCCAAGGCAGTCCGGCGCACCTTGCGGGGTTAAGCGCCGGAGATATCTTAATTGCTGCAGATAATCTACAAGTGACAAGCCAATTTGAAGCCCAGCTTCAACAATATCCGCTCGGACAAAGCTTGACCCTACATTGGTTTAGACGAGATGAACTCATGACGGGCGAACTAACTATTGCCGCAGCACCCAAAGATACCGTTGCGTTAACTATCACCGATAAAACGAAACTGAAGGCTTGGTTAGGGCGCTAGGCCTTAACGACTCAAAACAAAAAGGCAATTGCACATAGCGATTGCCCTTTTTGCTTGGATTTGGCTTATCGACTTACACAACGACATCATGCAAATAAGTTTGTGCCCACGCAATCGCCTGACCACGACTCGATACCCCAATCTTGCGGAATACACGATACAAGTGGGTTTTGATGGTACTTTCACTCACAAATAACTGATTCGCGATATCGAGGTTAGTGCTGCCGGACAGTAAGGCTTGCAATACTTCACGTTCACGTATGGTCAAAGGCTCAGTGTCTTCATAAAGCCCAAAGTCATCATTGACACCGTTTACCAACTGGATCGGGATCACTCTGTGCCCGCGCAAAATATTAGAGAGTCCAAGACTGATTTCAGTCAAACCTGCATCCAAATAGAACACCCCTGCCGTTGTCGGCGCTTGCATCAAGAAACGGGCATCAACCAATTTGGGAAATTGAATATAAACAACTCGCACACTCGGGTGTTGACGGGCAAGCAAGCGTTGAAATTGATAGGCTTTTTGTAGGTCAACGGTGGAAAGATCAATCACCACCATAGAGGCTTGATTATCTTTGATTTGATCACACATCTCATCGGGACTGACTTGCGACAGCTTAACGAGAAACTCCTGTGGCCAGCGTCCTGCAAGCAATTCCATTAATACTTGCGATCTTGACACAACGATCCAATGTAATATTTTGAACATCCTGCTCACTCCCTGTCTGGTTAACGATTATTTATTTTGAGAGAAGAAATACCTCTCAATACCACTTCAACATCCGTTCAATAGACATCCAAGTCTACTTTGCACACGATATTAGCATTAGATAAAACATATTCAAAAGACTTACGACAAAAAATTTACCGTACGCAAATCAAAAGCTTCTACAACCTGATGATCCCACATCATTAATCAGAAGGCTGAATTTTAACTGAAATTAATGCAATTGTTTTAAGCAAAAGCGTAAGATTAGGCAACAAAAACGATAAGGAAATACTATGTCCAACCATCAACCACTACCTGCTGAAATGAAATCTTATACCGTTTGGGACAAACCCACTCGCCTATTTCATTGGATCAATGTCATGCTCGTGTTCGCCCTACTCATCATCGGTGGAGTGATGATGTTTCGAAGTGAATTAGGCATATCTGAACTCTCAGGTAAAATTGGCCTCAAGACACTGCACGTCTTGATTGGCTATGGATTTGCAATTAATTTACTCATTCGCCTAGTTTGGGGCTTTGTCGGCAATAAATACGCGCGCTTTAACCATATGTTCCCCAATGCCCACAGTAAAAACGAGTTGCAGGCTTATCAAGCTGAAGTTGCCGCGGGCAAAAATCCCCAATACCTAGGTCACAACCCTAAAGGAAAATTCGCTGTACTAGCCATTATGCTCTTATTAGTAACGATCATGTCGACAGGTCTTATCCGTGCAGGCACAGATATTTACTATCCCCCTTTTGGTAATTCTGTACAAAGTTACTTAGCAGCACCGAATGTCGAGCCAAGTAGTTTAAAGCCCTACGATGCTACCGGTATCGATACCGATAAGGCCAACTCGATGAAATCCATGAAGGGACTCGCAGGCAAAGTACATGTTTACGCAGTTTATTTATTGATGTTGCTGATAGTGCTGCACGTTTTTGCAGTGGTTTATACCGAAGTCAAACGCCAACCGGGTATCATTTCGGCCATGTTTTCTGGCAAAAAGCTTATTCAAGGGCAACCAAAAGACGAGTAAGCAATACAATAGATATAAAAAACGCCAGCATTCGCTGGCGTTTTTTATAAAGCTCAATGCTTAATCTAAATAGACTTGGCAATTACTTCTTCAGAACAGACGCAGAAGTACGGCCATCGTCATGGCAGCTTTCACAAGTAGGTTTTTGGCCTACATTCATATCATGTACCGCATGGCAGTCAGCGCACACTAAGTTGCCATCGTGTGGCTTGTGTACTGCGTCCATTTCAGAAAGCTTACCGTGGCAGCTTTGGCATTGTGCAAATTCAAAGGCACCGTCAGCAGAAGGGGTACCATCTTTATGACAGCTCTCACAACCACCTGACTCAGCATGGAAGTCTGATAATTTTTGATCCGCGGCAAATGCGGTTGGCGACAGCGCTAACGCTGCAAGACTTGCCCCGAAAAGCACACTTAATAGTTTTTTGCTCACAATTGTATCCTCCAATGGTGATTGACAGTGGAAATTCTTGTCAGGGGTGACTTCCATCTTGCAACCAATATAAATAGCACGACTCGATCTAACTTAGCTAAGGTTTGAGTAATAAGCAACCCAAACTTATGCAAAGTAACTTTATCAATATACGCTGAGGTAAAATGTGCGCTGCATCATGTAACCACATGCTTATATAAGAGTTTTACATTTGAATAACCAAAGGCTTACACACAAAAAACTCCTAGCGTAATTCGGCACAAAAGAAAAGCCCTGAAATACAAAAGGAGGCCAAAGCCTCCTTTTACATACTGTCTAATAAATTGGATTAGCGAGACTGCAGTGCCGCAATACGCTTTTCTAATGGCGGGTGGCTCATCATTAGCTCAGCCATTGAACGCTTACCGTTAATACCAAAAGCAGACATTTGCGCTGGCATCGCCGAGCTTTCTGGGCCTTGACGTAAACGCTCAAGCGCAGCAATCATCTTATTCTTGCCCGCTAAACGAGCAGCACCCTCGTCGGCGCGATATTCACGAATGCGTGAGAAGTAAGCCACAATAATAGAAGCCAAAATACCAAACAACATATCGAGAACAAACACCACAGCCATGTAGGCAAACATACCTAAACCTTCGCCTTCTTCATCGTTGCTCGATACGAAATTGTTGATGATACCCGCCACCACACGAGCCGCAAAGATCACAAAGGTGTTTACCACGCCTTGGATTAAGGTCAAGGTCACCATATCGCCGTTAGCGACGTGGCTGACTTCATGGGCGAGTACGCCTTCTATTTCATCTTGGCTCATTCCATACAACAAACCGGTACTCACGGCAACTAACGAGTTGTCTTTGCTTGGACCTGTGGCAAAGGCATTCATCTCTGGCGACTGATAAATCGCCACTTCTGGCATTTTAATACCTGCTTGCTGTGCTTGGCGGGCAACCGTATCCAATAACCAACGCTCAGTGCTATCACGGGGAGTAGTGATCACTTCACAGCCCATGGTTTTTTTCGCCATCCATTTTGAAATCGCTAAGCTGATGAAAGCTCCGCCAAATCCAAAAATCGCAGCGAACACTAAGAGTCCACCCATAGTAGACGTATTCACGCCCAAAATTGACATCACAATTGAGGCGACCAGCAACACCGCTAGGTTGGTCACTATCAATAAAAATATACGCTTCATATCAGCTCCTTTACGGCATAAACATGCCATTTATTTTTGCTCAAAGACATAATATGTCCAATTAATCGAAATTCAAGGGGTAAAGATAAGAGTTTTTCTACTCGCTAATTTTCCTCTCAATTTAGACACTGCCTTTTATGGTTCGTGAGTCTAGGGACAGTCTATTAAGCCAAACTTAAATCTAGCAGCTATGGACGTTACAGCCAAAATCATGTGGATTTCTGTATGTTTATCGCGATTAAACTTTGTTAATATGCCAGCACATTCCGTGATTTCAGGATAAAAAAATGACAGTCAATGCCCTACTACTGAGTAGTTCCCGTGTTGGTGACACGCCCTACCTATCCCATGCGATTCCTTTTATCAAACCACTCACTGCTGATGCACAGAAATGGATTTTTATTCCTTATGCAGGGGTCAGTATGAATTACGACACCTATTTAGCCTCTGTGGTGACGGGATTAAGTGAACTTAAGCTCGATATCAGTGGTATTCATCAGCATCCTGATCCACGCCAAGCGCTCAAAGATGCCGATGGCATACTTATCGGGGGAGGAAATACTTTCCATCTATTACACGAGCTTTATAAATATGATCTTGTGCAACTTATCCGCGAAGAAGTACTAAAAGGTAAGCCTTACATTGGTTGGAGCGCAGGTTCAAACGTTTCTGGATTAAGCATTCGCACTACGAATGATATGCCGATCATTGAACCGCCTTCATTTGCAGCCTTAAATATACTGCCGTTTCAATTAAATCCGCATTATTCTAACTACCGCGCACCAGGTCATAATGGTGAAACCCGTGCCCAACGATTACTCGAATTTACCCGTGTCGATCCTATCACGCCGGTTATCGGTATTGTCGAAGGCAGTGCACTATGGCGTCAGGGTGAGACACTTTCACTATTGGGTGAGAATCCGGCTTATTTATTTTGCGGTGAACAACAAGAGATCCCCATTCCAGTGGGCAGCGATTTATCCCATTTATTGAAATAAGATCTGCTTTACGGCATGGACTGTCGCGATGAGGTAAAATCAATACTCAAACAAACGATGAAAAGTGCGGATAGGGAGTGAACATGTCGCTCCCTTTAGTAAGTCAATTTTGCAACATATCAAGACTAGGGCGTGTTGACGTTTCGAGATTAGATTTTGTTCGCTCTGGCAAGTACGTGCTCGCGAAACGAGGAATGATGTGTAGTTATTCTACTCAAATGACGAGCGACAAAGAGCAAGGGCTTGCCAGACGAACCCTTCGGGCAGCATTTGGCTGGCTTTTCTGCCGCGTGATCGTCCGTTTATGTAGAATAACTACACTGCACGGACTTTGCCTTGCATAAAAGCCAGCCAAATTGCTGCAAAAATAACCCTGAAACGTCAACACGCCCTAATAATTGACAACTTCAGATATCAAAATCCTTGCGGAGTACGGAAGTCTTCACAAAACCCTTGGGAGAAAAAACTTGCACCACTTAAGTATCTGCACTAATTTCGTTGTCGAACACCTTGATAAACAAGATTAATTTTTGCATTTACCCCTAGCTACATTCTGAAACAAATTTTCTAAGTTATTTAAAATTAGGGAGTTTTAACTAAAGTACAGGAGTATTTTTTAACCCTTGGTCCATTCAAGTGAGGAGTTTTCGTTTTGCGACTGCATTTAACATTCAATCATTCAACCCCTGCTACAGGTCGAAAAAACACCAAACATACATTATTTTTTGGTTCTATGCTTGCCTGCATTATAAGCATAATCAGTTTAGTAGTGCCCGCCTATGGCGCTAACGTAAGCGACGAGAAAAAAGCCAAGCCTTTCACCCATGACAACGTCATTGACTTAGCAATGCAACTGGCTCAAAAACCCTTCAAAGAAGCTAGAAAGGCTCCGAAGGAACTGATCGACTTAGATTACGCCACTTATGGCAAGATCAATTATCAAGAAAACGCTGCGATTTGGGGCGGAACACCCACTAAGTTTTCAGTGCAACTTTTTGCGCCCGGTTTTTTATACAAAAATTTGGTGGATATTGATGTCGTTGAAAACAGCCGAGCTTTTCCTATCGAGTTAACAGAATCTTCCTTTAGTGTGCCCAATGATACCATTGAGAAATTGCTCACGCAGGTAGGACAATATGCAGGCGTTCGACTTCATTACCCTATCAATGACGATGAAGTCAAAGACGAGTTTATTATGTTTCAAGGGGCAAGCTATTTTCGTGCATTATCCAAAGGCCAAACCTATGGATTATCAAACCGCGGGCTAGCCATTGATGTTGCCCAACCTAAAGGTGAAGAATATCCCTTATTTAAACGTTTTTGGATAGAGCGGCCCTCTAAATATCAAACAGCGATTGTGGTACACGCATTGCTAGATAGTCAGAGTGTTACAGGTGCCTATCGCTTTGGTATTTATCCCGGAGCACCGACACGTGTTGATGTCGATGTCACCCTCTTTCCGCGCCGAGATATCGCCCACGTAGGCCTAGCACCACTGACCTCCATGTTTCTTTATGGTGGTTTAGATACGCCTGACAAACCCGATTATCGTCCTGCTGTACATAACTCTGAAGGATTACAAATTGATCGAGGTAACGGTGAGCGTTTATGGCGACCACTCAATAACCCAAACAAACTGCAAATCAGTGCCTTTGGTGACGAAGATATTAAGGGTTTTGGCTTAATCCAACGCCATCGTAACTTCGACTACTATCAAGATCTTGGTGCGAACTACCAACAACGTCCTTCTGCATGGATTGAACCATTAAACGATTGGGGTAAAGGGCAATTAATACTGCTTGAAATTCCATCAAACGCCGAAACCAATGATAATATCGTCGCCTATTGGGAACCTCAGGGGGGATTAAAGCAGGCTGAGCCCTATCGCTATTCCTACCGCATTACAGCGTCTAATGACAGCCCAAGTTTTACAAACAAAGCACGGGTAATTCGTAGCTCTAAGGGACAAAAACAGGCCAAAGGTAAAGAACTCCTTATCGACTACAGCAATATCAAGCCACAAGATATTGAAAAAATTACAATTGATGCCAGTATCAGTAAGGGTAAAATCCTCTCATCTCGGATAGTAGCTCACCCTGAAATTAATGGTGCTCGGATCTTCATTACGTTTGAGCCTGAAAGTACCAATGTGGCAGAATTGCGCATTCAATTGCGTAAAGATGAAAAACCTGTCGCCGCTACTTGGTTATATCGCTGGAACAGTGATGATTGGCCCTAGGCCGATAAACTAAGACTTTTGCTTAACACCATAAAAATCGCCGGAAATCCGGCGTTTTTTATGGGTAAAATCAATATTTCCACACTCACATTAGGGTCTGTTGATCTTTCGAGAGTGATTTTTAGACAGCATGCCAAGACGTTATAATTTGCTTCGCCAAAAGTAACCATAACCTCAAGCCATGCCAAGACTTATGCTAACCGATGCACGCTGGGAAAAGCTATTTCATTTAATGAAAAGCACAGGCCGTGTTTATGACAAACCTGAACATAGACAAACATTCGAAGGTATTCTTTACCGCCTTAGAACAGGTATCCCTTGGCGAGATTTACCTAAAGAGTTCGGTCATTGGAGCACGGTCTTTAGACGGTTTCATTTATGGTCTAAGAAAGGCGTTCTAGCACATTTATTCAAGGCCTTAGCCAACCTTGCTGATATAGAATGGGTCTTTATTGATGGCTCGATAGTGCGGGCTCACCAGCACAGTGCAGGTGCCGCGACGCTAAGTAATGAGAGTATTGGTAAAAGTCGAGGCGGTAATTCAACCAAAATTCACTTAGCCGTCGACAGCGGAGGATTACCGATTTATTTCGAATTATCAGAAGGCCAAAAACACGATATTACACACGCCCCCAGCTTAATTGAGCACCTGAAGCAGGTTGATACCGTCATTGCAGATAAAGGTTATGACAGCGATGCTTTTCGTGAACTTATCGCCAATAAAGGCGGGAAATCTGTTATTCCAAGGCGCCGCTATAAGAATACACCTCAAGAAAGAGTCGATTGGTGCTTATATCGGTATCGACATTTAGTGGAGAATGCTTTTGGAAGAATTAAGCACTATCGAGCAATATCAACAAGATATGACAAGCTAGCAAGAAATTACGCCAGTATGGTGTCACTGGCGTTTATGTTAATGTGGCTGCCGATGTATTGCTGAAGAACATTTGTACAGCAAAGATCAACAGACCCTAATAACCTTACAGTTAAGCAGTTTAATATTTCCGATGACTTACCACAGTATTTTTCGGAATAAGTTGTTCTGGTCTAATCCCATCGGACACTTAATTTTGAGACAGTATGGTCAATAAATTAAGAGGTCTATATGAGTCTGAAAAAATCACATAAGAGTTATCCGCAGGCATTTAAAGATGAAGCCGTCTTGATGGTGCTGGAGCAAGGTTATAGCGTTGCCGATGCGGCAAAGTCTCTTGGAGTTAGCACGAGCCTGCTTTACAACTGGAAGGAAAAACACGAAGCCCTGCAACAAGGCATCACCTTAGAAGAGTCTGAGCGTGATGAGTTGAAGCGATTGCGTAGAGAAAACAAAGAATTACGCATGGAGAAAGAAATTCTAAAAAAGGCAAGCGCCTTCTTTGCGAGAGAAATGAAGTAAGATTTCGTTTCATCAAACTGCAATCTCACCTGTTTCCCATAACACTGTTATGTCGAGTAATGAGTGTCAGTAAGTCAGGCTATTACGATTGGCATAAACGCCCTGCAAACGTGATAAGCGTTGAAACACTGAAGCTTTATCGCCTTGTTCGACAGCTATTTAAGCAAAGTCGAGGCAGCTTAGGGAATCGTGAAATGGTGAAGAAATTGCGCAAGGAAGGCTACCAGGTTGGTCGCTATCTCGTTCGTAAAATTATGCACCGCCTTCGACTCAAAGCAACCCAGCGATGTGCTTACAAGGTGACGACACAGCGAAAACACTCAGATGCAGTGGCTGATAACCTGTTAAACATGAACTTTAATCCAGTATCGGCTAATCAGGTCTGGGCGGGTGACGTGACCTATTTAAAGACGGGTGAAGGCTGGATGTACTTAGCTGTGGTGATGGATTTATATTCACGCCGGATTGTGGGATGGCGCATAGACAAACGCATGACCACAGATTTGATATCCAAGGCATTAATAAAAGCCTACAACCTGCGACAACCAGCGCGAGGGCTGGTATTTCACAGTGACCGAGGCTCGCAATATACCAGTAAACAATTCGGTAGGCTGCTATCGAGCTATGGTATCCGAGCCAGCATGGGTGATGTGGGTGCGTGTTGGGATAATGCCGTTGTTGAGCGATTCTTTGGTAGCTTGAAACACGATTGGATTTTTAAAGTTGCTCAACCAACAAGGGAGTTTATGAAGCAAGATGTGACGGCTTACATCAAATATTACAACTTGGAGCGACTTCATTCTGCTAATAACGATCTGTCACCTGTAGAGTTTGAGAATTCTCAAGTAAAAGTGTCCAGTTTGGGTTGACCAGTACAAGTAGGATTATTTTTCTCTAACAAAAATAGGGATTTTCAGTTCCAGTTTTTGAATCCTATTTAGCGTCTCATAACATTTACAACCCAATCCTACGGCGTTATATTAGCCTCTCAAAAAAAGCTGAATATTCACACAAGCTACGTTTTTATAAGATATCTACCTGTTGTGCTCATCCTATTCAGTGTTTAGTTATTTTTCGCATCATCAATATGTTAGAGAAAAAATGAAGTTACCTACATTAAATGCTGCGTATTTTCGTAAGCCAACGACAATATTCTTAATTATAAGTACGTTACTTATCTTATATTATTTATTACCAATGATTGGACGAGCATTTTGGCTAGCCTTAGTGTTACTCAGCTATTTGCTGATTTAACTTGTAAACAAGATGCTAATATGGCGATAAAGGTTAACATTTATCTTAATGTTATCCATTAATCTCGCTTGATCATGCTAAGTTTCTTCAACCTATCAAATCTAGCTGACTCATCATCTAGACGGATATTTATGTTATGCCATTTTCACACTTGAAATCAGTTCTCACGCTTTCGTTACTGTTTCCCCCGAATGTCTTGGCAACTGCCGTCGATTTTAGTGACTATGGTCCTTTACGCACCTATGCGCAATCACCGGCCCAAGCAGGCAGTTTAACACCGATGTTAAGATCAGGGTTTTCGTTACCTGAAGGTCAAAAAGAGCTGCACTTATCCGCAAGTGCAGCCAGTGTTTGGGCTGAAACCGATGACTATTTTGCCGATTACTATCACAACACCCTTGAAGGAGGACTGACTTGGCAAGTCAATGATAAATGGATGATAGATACCAGTTATCACTGGCGTTTTAGTGGCGATAATCACTTAGACTCAGTAACTATGTGGTTTCATGATGCATTTGGTTTTAGTCAAAATGGTCGTGAAGATGCCGCTAAACATCAAAATCAAATATTTTCTAAAGATGGCGTTAATCAGCAAAATATCTCAGGCGAAAACCTCAACAATGTCGTCATACTTTATGTTGGCTACCAATTGTTTGAAAACCAATATCAGGGCTTATCTTTAGGAGGCAGCCTATATTATAACTATGTCGACTCAGGCCCCTTTGAAGATGAAAGCTTTGAACAAGCGTTACAGCTTAATTACAGCTTTCGTTATGAAAAACATCATATTCATTCTACCGCAGCTGTTAGTTTTAGGCAGGGTAATGAGGTTCTTTCGGGGATAAGCTACGATAATCATGCTTATTCCGTCAATCTCGGTTATGAATATTTAACGGGTCGCCATGGCTGGTTGCTTGAGTTACATCACTATCAGGGCTTACTCGAAACTGAAAATGATTTTTCAAAAGCCTCTAACGAAATATTACTCGGCTACCGTTACTATTTAGATACCAGTGCAATAGAGTTCTCTATTGTTGAAAACTATTTCAATATGGATAACAGCACCGATATTGCCTTTAATATTGGCTATCGCGTTAAGTTATAATCACAATATTTTGAAACTATGCAAACAAAAACAGAGGCGACATAGCCTCTGTTTTTATATCAAACTTATTATTTGAATAAGCTTATTTCATCAATAAGGGCTGAATATTCATAAAATTGGCGGCATGCTCCGCATCCGCCTGCTTAAGATGTGGAATACACCCGAGAAAAGGCGATACCATCATCTCTTTAAGCGACGCTAAGTTTTCATCGAACACACTCATATTGGGATCGACACAGTTTGCCACCCAACCTGCGACCGTTAAGCCATCGGCTAATATCGCTTCTTGAGTTAATAACGCATGATTTAGACAACCGAGTTTCATTCCCACCACAAGAATGACGGGTAAATTAAGCTGTTGTACCAACTCAGATAAGTAGCGCCCTTCCCCTAAAGGCAAACGCCAACCGCCCGCTCCTTCGATCAAACAAAAATCAGCTTGTGCCCACGCCTGTCTATCCAACTTAGCTAAAATCGCCTCGGGGGATAAATTAACTCTCTGCTGTTTTGCTGCAATATGCGGTGCAATCGCAGGTTCAAAACTAATCGGATTCACCTGCTCATAGCTCAGTTTAAGGGATGAAGCCGACATCAGTTTTAATGCATCACTGTTACGCAAACCCTTTTCAGTGATTTCACAGCCTGAGGCAACAGGCTTCACCCCAAGACTTAAGCGCGAAGACCCTGCGCGCAGAACGTCACGATTGAATGCGGTCAAGAGTGCAGTCGATACTAAGGTTTTACCGCTATCGGTATCTGTTCCTGTTACAAAAAACATGCCTTTTACCTGTTAATCTGTTGGCCAACTATGCGCCAAACCGTTGCTAGAGATTTATACCGAGCCGCCTTGGCGACGCACACGAAATTGGGCGATCTGATAGGTTAAAGGCAAGCCCTGTGCCTCACGAAATTGCTCTGCTCGTTGTTGTAAAGCCTGCCAATCGTGGCGGCCACGCAATTTACCAAAATGGGCATCGGATTCAGAAGAAGTTACTGTCTGTACTGAGGATTGCACCGATGCGCCCACGCCTTTAATGGAATAGAGTAAGGCTTTAAGATCTTGAAAATAGACGGTCATTGGCATGAGCTTCACATCAAGAAATTGCCAATCTGTGTCGTCAAATGCCGCTTGTAAGCTTTCAAGAGATAAGAAACCATTTACCCTCAAACCAAGATTAGATAACTGAGCCAGGCTGCCTGCTGCCACGATACTCAGGTGAGCTTCTCCACCCGATTTTAAGACTCTGGCCATTTCGCTGGTTGCCGCTGAAAAATCATGGCACCACTGCAGAGCCAAATTGGAGTAAATACAATCGATACTCCTATCTACAAAGGGTAATTGCTCGGCATTGCCGCAAACACACTGGTGCTCAGGGTAAATCGTTTTAAGCTGTTGCAGCATGCCCAAAGCGATATCGAGTGCATAAACCCTCATCTCCTCGCCCATTGCTCGGTTAGCGAAATCAGTCCCCGGCCCTGCGCCAATATCGAGAATTGCGCCTTTGGCAACAAATCCCTGCAACAAACTCGCACCGCTTAAACGCTGTAAACAGTTATGCTCTTGATAGTGCTTGGCAGCAGCAGAAAACCGATCGGCAATATGCTCGACCTGACTGGCAGATTGATGGGAATTAACACTCACGCCAAGCGGCATAGACATCACAGATTATTCTCACTTTAACATCGAGCTTTTAGGTTCAAGCCCTTCACTTTCAACAACTCAATACCCGAGCATTGAAGTGCTCTGCAATTCACCGGATATTCTGAATCAAACACTGGCTTACCGTTCAGGCCGCTCAGACACCCTCGGCAGCACACACTCGGCCAGCACTTGCGTAATGCCGTTAACGCAGCGCCGAATTGCCGCCTCGCTATGGGATGCACTTAAGGTAATACGTAATCTTGCTGAGCCTACGGGCACGGTTGGCGGACGAATTGCCCCAACCCAAATCCCCATGGCTTTTAGCTTTTGCGCAACCAATAAGGTTTGCTTGGCATCGCCAATGATCAGAGGTTGAATCGGGGTGTCACTACCAAGAAGTGGAATATCAGCATCTTGGCATAACTGTTTGAACAGCGAGATATTACGCTGCAACTTTTGCCTAAGTTCAGGTTGAGCTTCACAGTGTTCAACTGCGGCCAAAGCTAGCGCAGCATTGGCCGGTGACAGTGCAGTGGAATAAATATATTCCCGCGCATTACTCACTAAAAACGCAATCAACTCTCGACTACCCAGAATTGCTGCGCCTTGACAGCCTAATGCCTTGCCAAAAGTCACTATCTGGATATCGATAAGGTTGGCTGCTGGCTGATTAAAAATATCAGACACGCCAAAGCCATGGGCATCATCGACAATCAACCACACATTATGCGCGCGGCAAAGGCTAGATAAGGCCTTAATCGGCGCAATATCACCATCCATGCTAAATACACTTTCAGTGATCAGCGCTGAAACCGTGTTTTTGGCTAACAGCCGCTCCGCACTCTCAGTTGAGTTGTGCAAAAAGCGTTTAAAATCTGCGCCACTATCGCGCAAACCATCAATAATCGATGCATGGACGAGTTTATCCGCCAGCACGACATCTTGCTTATCGAACAGGGTTTTACAGAGCGTGGTATTAGCGCTAAACCCTGAGCTAAACAGTAACGCTGCCTCAAATCCGGTTATCTTACACAGTTTGGTTTCTAGCGCTAAATGCGCCTCACTGTAACCCGTCACCAGTGGCGATGCCCCGCTGCCTACGCCGTATTGCTGTGCGCCGCGGTGTAGCGCCGCAATCAATTCGGGCGCACGAGAAAGCCCTAAGTAGTCGTTACTGCTGAAATTAAGATAAGTTTGCCCCTCAAAGCAAAACTGCGGCTCAGCGTCACTTAGCACGGCATCGATTGATAATGCTTGACGCTGCCTTAGCAAACCTTGCTCTGCTAAGGCTTGCTGACGAGCGCGGATTTTTGAAGCCAGTTTTGACTCGAGTGATGAACTCATTTTTTCTTACTCAACTTGTCTTGCTCAACTTGTCTTGCTCTGCATTTTACTTTGCTGGCTTACTCGGCGTCTTGACTCATTTTTCGCTCAGTCTTTGGCATAACGATGGCTCAAATTCTCGCGGAGCCTCACTACCCGCATCATACTTTGGGATTTGTGCTTCACAGCTTAACGAAGCACAAGTCCAAAGATGCGAGTTTAACTGTGGCAATAAGTTTTGGTTATAGTGCCGCCGCATCATAAAACTGAGCTGAAGCTTTATCTTGATAAGCCGCAGCTTTAGCTAATACCGCTTGCTCATCATCAATAGAGGCGGCTGCGCCCTGCTCAGGGCGTAAACCCAGGCGACGGAACAACCCCATATCATCACTTTCTTCGGGGTTGGGCGTGGTCAGTAACTTACAGCCGTAAAAAATCGAGTTCGCGCCCGCAAAGAAACACATGGCCTGCAGTTCATCGCTCATATTTTCACGGCCTGCGGATAAACGCACCCGCGACAGTGGCATTAAAATACGCGCCACGGCGATGGTTCGGACAAACTCGAGTGGATCTAAATCATCAAGTTTTTCAAAGGGGGTACCCGCTACTTTGACTAACATATTGATCGGCACAGAATCCGGATGCTGGGGTAAATTAGCCAGTTGTTGTAATAAACCGGCTCTGTCAGTAGCCTTCTCGCCCATGCCGACAATGCCGCCAGAGCAAACTTTCATGCCCGATGCGCGCACATGGCTTAAGGTATCTAAGCGGTTTTGATAGGTACGGGTGGTGATCACATCGCCGTAGTATTCAGGCGAGGTATCTAAATTGTGGTTGTAATAGTCAAGGCCTGCTTCGGCCAACTCATTGGCTTGCTCGGCACTTAACATCCCTAAGGTCATACAGGTTTCCATGCCGAGGGCTTTCACCTCTTGCACCATTTGCTTGAGGTATGGCATATCTTTATCTTTCGGGTTACGCCAAGCGGCGCCCATACAGAAACGCGAAGCGCCCGCCGCTTTCGCGCTACGCGCTTCGGTGAGCACGGTTTCCATCGCTAAGAGACGCTCTTTTTCAAGGCCAGTGTCGTAACGCGCACTCTGCGGACAATATTTACAATCCTCAGGACAAGCCCCAGTTTTGATCGACAATAAGCGGCTGATCTGCACTTCGTTAGGATCGTACTCTTCACGGTGGATACTGTGGGCTTTAAATAATAAGTCATTCATCGGCAGCGCAAATAAGGCTTCGATTTCTTCCCGCTTCCAATCATGACGAACTTGCAACTGCGACATTGAACACCCTTTTATTTTTGTATTTTACCTTGGCTAGGATAACCTCAGCCCTTAAACTGTCAACGCCAACCAGTGATACAGGTTTACCACTGATTAATTTTCAATCAACGCTGTGAGCTTTTATGCGCAATTTACTCGATTTTGACTTTGATAGCGCCCATATTTGGCACCCTTATACCTCCATGACTCGTGCACTTCCTGTTTTCGGGGTACACAGTGCCCAAGGCTGCGAGCTGGAATTGGTCGATGGCCGTAAACTTATTGATGGCACCAGTTCTTGGTGGGCCTGCGTGCATGGCTATGGTCATCCGGCGATATTAACGGCGATGGAGCAGCAATTGCACCAACTCAGCCATGTCATGTTTGGTGGTATTACCCACGAGCCCGCCATTGAACTTTGCAAAAAACTACTGGCGATGACCTGCGAGCCATTAACGAAAGTCTTCCTCTGCGACTCAGGATCCATTGCCGTTGAGGTTGCCATCAAAATGGCGCTGCAATATTGGCAGGGGCAAGATTTACCTTTAGCGCAAAAGGCCCAAAAACAGCGCATTCTCACGGTAAAGAAGGGCTACCATGGCGATACTTTTGCTGCCATGAGTGTCTGCGATCCCGAAGGTGGCATGCATACCATGTTTGGCGAAGCAGTCATTAAACAGTGTTTTGTCGACGCGCCGCAAACGCCCTTTGGTGAATCGTTACACCAAGACGATTTAGCGCCCATGCAGCGTATTTTACGCGAGCAACATCAAGACATTGCCGCCGTGATTATCGAACCGATTATGCAGGGCGCCGGGGGAATGCGCTTCTACAGTAGCGAATATTTACGTGGCCTGCGTGCCCTGTGTGATGAATATAATGTGCTGCTTATCCTCGATGAAATCGCCACGGGTTTTGGCCGAACCGGTAAATTATTTGCCTATGAACATACCGACATCACGCCCGACATTCTCTGCCTAGGCAAAGCCTTAACGGGTGGTTATATTAGCCTTGCCGCCACCTTGTGCACGGATAACGTCGCCCAAGGCATTAGCCAATCGCCCGCAGGCGTCTTTATGCATGGCCCGACATTTATGGGTAATCCCCTCGCCTGCGCCGCCGCCTGCGCCAGCTTAGATTTGATCAATCAGCAGGAGTGGCCTGCACAGGTTGCTGCCATCGAGCAGCAAATGCAGCGCGAGCTTGCCGATGCCATCGATATTCCCAGCGTAAAAGCAGTGCGCGTGCTTGGCGCGGTTGGGGTGTTAGAAATGCACCAAGCGGTCAATACCGCGGCGCTGCAACAGCAATTTGTCGACCTAGGCGTATGGGTTCGCCCCTTTGCCAACCTAATTTATATTATGCCGCCCTATGTGATAAGTTCGGCGCAGCTCAGCCAACTCACCCAAGCGATGAAGCAAGTCGCGGCCACTATTACCCCGCCAAACATTACCCCGCCAAACACGACTCCTGAGCTTGCAAGTCAAGGCTGGCACACGGATCAAAACATCAGTATCAGCCATGGCTAATCGCCGTTGGCGTGAGTTATTAAGCCTTTTTGACCAGGCTTGATATCAATGCCCGCAGCGCCGCCGGTTTAATCATTTTCGCCATATAGTGATAACCGCGGCGCTGCACATCTTCCACCAGCTCTTTGCGGGTATTGGCTGTAATCAAAATACCCGGTAAATCCTTGCCATAGAGTGAGCGGATCCCATCCATCGCATCAACACCGTTTTGACCATCATCCAAGTGAAAATCTGCTAACACGATATCGGGCGCCACCCCTTTAAGGCCTAATTTAATCCGTGCATCGGCTAAGTCTTTGGCACAAATCACCTCGCATTGCCAACGACTCAGTAGACTTTCAAGCCCCGCTAGAATGGCCTCCTCATTGTCGATACACAGCACTTTAATCCCGGATAACGGTTGTAATAACGATGGCAATGCCTTCACCTGCGGCTGACGCACGGTTTCACCTAAGGGTACAGTAATAGAAAACACCGAGCCGCGCCCCAATTGCGAAGACACTTGAATACCGTGGTTTAGCACGCGGCTTATCCTATCGGCAATCGCCAACCCTAAGCCTAAACCGCTGACACTTTTACTCCGAGGATTATTTAAGCGTTTAAATTCTTTAAAGATTTCATGTGTTTCATGCTCATCAATCCCACAGCCAGTATCAAGCACTTGGATCTCCAATTCACTGCCGCGATGACGGCAACCAAAAAGTACTCGCCCTCCGCGGGCATAACGGTAGGCATTGGTTAAAAAGTTTTGCAGCACACGCCTAAGCAAAGAAGGATCGGAGTTCACCGTCGCGCTACAGGGGATCATCTTGAAGCGAATTTGATTGTCCGCCGCCATCGCCTCAAATTCGACCGACAGCCCATTGAGCAGCTCTGAAATCGCAAAGTCGCGGCGGTTCACGTCCACCATGCCGGAATCCAACTTCGAAATATCCAATAAGTCGGTGAGCAACTCACCAGCGGTTTTAAGCGAGCTATTCACATGGGATAAGGTGGTGCGCGCCTCACGATCTAAATTCGGATATTGGGATAAAGAGGCGGTAAACAACCTTGCCGCATTCAGTGGCTGCATTAAATCGTGCCCCACCGCCGCTAAAAAGCGGCTCTTAGAGGCGTTAGCCATTTCCTCCTGTGCTTTGGCCTCAAGCAGCTCACTGTTTAACATCGCTAATTCAAAAGTACGCTCTTTTACTCGCGATTCGAGCGTTTCATTGGCTTCGAGTAACGCCCGTTCCTGCTGGCGATATTGGGTAATATCGGTAAAAGTCATCACAAAACCACCATCGGGCATGGGATTACCTTGAATTTTAATCACTTTACCATCTTTACGCTGACGCTCTGAGGTATGCGGTGTGCCATTACGCATATGCTGCACACGTTTTTCAACCTGTTGCTCGATAGCGCCGCTGCCGCAATATCCCCTTGCAGCATTAAAGCGGATCACTTCACTGATAGGCATACCTTGCTGTAAAAATCCCTCGGGATATTGATATAACTCAACATATTTATAGTTCCATGCCACTAAGTTAAGATCGCTATCGATAACACTCATCCCTTCGTAGGCATGCTCAATCGCTCCACGCAGCATATCTTGGCTGAGCATGATTTTAGATGAAGCCTCATCCACAAGGCTAAAGACTTCATCTAAGGCCAAGTCACGCCCTTGTAAGACAGAATCCATCACTAAAGAAGCACTCGAAGCGCCTAACACACCAGCGAGTAAGCGCTCAGTATGGGCGATGAGTTCAGGGGTCGCAGCCTTATGCCAACTGTCACTTTTAACAGCTTCGGTAGAGAATCGACTAAAGCTTTCATAGGCGCGGGTTGGACTCACAAAGCGACTGGCTAAGATCAGTAAATCCTGCTGCGAGATAGGGCCGCTTTTCTTACTGGCATTATTTTTAAGCTTTCCCGGGCTAACAAAAGCACTGGCCTGAATACGCTCAGCCACCCCAGCCCTGAACCAAATTGAACCCAACACATAACAGGCAATATTGGCAAATAATGCCGTAAGCGCATCGCGCACATTCGGCGTGATGGCATCTAACAGGTCGATATTACTCGACATTAATGCCGCAGGGCTTTGGTTACCCGTCATGCCACTGAGCATGATGTAAAACCACAAGCTAAAACCGACACTTAAGCCTAAAAACACCCCCGCACGATTGCCGTGCTTCCAGTAAAGCCCACCGACGAGCGCCGGTGCTAGTTGGGCAAATGCGCCAAAGGACAGCATCCCAAGGTGTGATAGCGAATCACTATCGGCCAACGCCAGATAACTGCCATAACCCAGCCCAAGGATGATGACAATCGCGAGGCGGCGGGCATTTAGTAGCATCTGCGAAAACTGACTGAAGTTTTTCTCGCGGATATTACCTGTACGCAGCACCACAGGGACGAGCCATTCGTTACTGACCATGACACTTATTGTCACTACAGCCACAATCACCATACCGGTTGCCGCAGATAAGGTACCTAACAGCGCAATCACCGCCAGCAGCGGATGATCTAACGCAAGCGGTAAATTAATCACATAGGTGTCAGCGGCAACGCTATCGCCCAAGATCAATTTGCCCGCTAAGGCCAATGGCCCGACAAATAGGCCAAATAAGGCCAAATACAGCGGAAACAACCAACGTCCCTTAGACAACACCGACTCATCGGCACACTCCACCACCATCACATGGAATTGCCGCGGCATACACAAAAAAGCCGCCATACCGACAAGCAGTTCGGGCATCAAGGTTTCAATACGGGGATTTGGGTGATGAATTAACGATTTATCACTCGCCTGCTGCCAAATATCGCCAAACCCGTCAAATACGCCAAAGCTAATCACAATCCCCACCAGCAAAAATGCCGCGAGTTTAACTAAGGATTCGAAAGCAATCGCCAGCATCATCCCAGGATTATGCTCGGTAGCATCGAGCTTACGAGTGCCAAAAAGAATGGCAAAAATGGCTAATAGCGCGGTGATAAGTAGCGCAATCGTAACGCCATTTAAGGGGTCATCCGCGGGTTGAAACAGGTTAAGGCTAAACACCATCGCCTTAAGTTGCAGGGCAATGTAAGGCATAATGCCAAACATTGCGATTAAGGTGACAATGGCCGCTAAGGTTTGCGACTTGCCGTAACGGGCGGCAATAAAGTCGGCGACAGAGGTAATATTTTGCGCTTTTGACACTAAAACCATCTTGCGCAACATGCCAAACCCTAAGGTGAAGATAAGGATCGGGCCAACAAAAATCGGAATGAACGACCAAAAATCCTTAGCTGATTGTCCAACTGTGCCCAAAAAACTCCAAGAAGAACAATAAACCGCCAGACTTAAGCCATAAATGACCACTTGCAGCTTCTTGGTGACGCCGCTAAACCAGCGCTCTGCTCCCCACGCTAAAAGGAATAAAAGTGATACATAACAAATAGCAATAACGGCGACGACTAAGGTGAGATTCATATTTTTGCTCTTTTTTCCATTATTGTGCGATAAATAATGGCTGAAATCTAGCCAGACTTTCGAGTGCAACAGCCTAAATATAAAGGAAATTTTAACACTAGACCAAGGTCTAATGGAGTTGACGCCCCCTTGCATACCATACTCAGGCCACGCAATTTTTCAAAAGGGAAGCCCTATGAGCTCGCAGTCTCTCTACAAAGTCTCCGGCAATATCGCTGCCAATGCACTTGTAAATAACGATCAATATAAAACAATGTACCAAGAGTCGATTGTCAATCCAGAGGGTTTCTGGAGAGAGCACGGCAAACGGATCGATTGGATAAAGCCATACACTAAAATCAAAAAAACCACTTTTGACGATCATAACTTATCGATTAACTGGTTCTATGACGGCACCCTAAACGCCTCAGCTAACTGCTTAGATCGCCATCTAGCTGCGCACAGCGATCGCGTCGCCATTATTTGGGAAGGCGATAACGCCAACGAACAACGTAAAATTACCTACGGTGAGCTGCACACTCAAGTATGTAAGTTTGCCAACGCGTTACGCAGCCAAGGCGTACGCCGTGGCGATATCGTCACGATTTATATGCCGATGGTGCCAGAAGCCGCCGTCGCGATGCTGGCCTGTGCTCGCATTGGTGCTGTGCATTCCGTTGTTTTTGGTGGTTTCTCACCCGATTCTATCGCCTCACGGGTTATCGATGGTAAATCCAAAATCGTCATCACCTCCGATGAAGGTATGCGTGGTGGCCGCGCCATTCCGCTCAAACGCAACATCGACGATGCGTTAAAACATCCCGATGTAACCAGTGTTGAGAAAGTCATTGTACTTAAACGTACTGGCGGCAAGATTGACTGGGTAGAAGGTCGGGATGTGTGGTGGCATTCACTGGTTGAAACCGCATCCGAACATTGCGCTGTCGAAGAAATGGGCGCCGAAGATCCGCTGTTCTTACTCTATACCTCAGGTTCAACGGGTAATCCAAAGGGCGTATTGCACACTACTGGCGGTTATATGGTGTATGCCTCCATGACCCACGAATATGTGTTCGATTACAAACCCGGTGAGATTTACTGGTGTACGGCCGATGTAGGTTGGATCACCGGTCACTCTTACATGGTTTATGGTCCTCTTGCGAACGGCGCAACTGTGCTTATCCACGAAGGGGTACCCAATCACCCAAGCCCAGCGCGTTTAGGCGAGATGATTGACCGCCATAAAGTCAATATTCTCTATACTGCACCTACGCTTATTCGCGCACTGATGGCCGAAGGTAAGCAACATTTTGATAAGTACAATGGCAGCTCACTGCGCATCATGGGCTCTGTAGGTGAACCAATCAACCCAGAAGCTTGGCGTTGGTACCATGAAGTCATCGGCCACGAGCATTGCCCGATTGTCGATACTTGGTGGCAAACCGAAACTGGCGGTATTTTGATCACCCCACTGCCAGGCGCAACCGATACCAAACCAGGCTCGGCGACTCGCCCCTTCTTTGGCGTGCAACCCGCGCTTGTGGACAACATGGGTAACATTTTAGAAGGTGCAACCGAAGGTAACTTAGTGCTGCTCGACTCATGGCCAGGCCAAATGCGTACCGTGTATGGCGACCATGAAAGATTCGTACTCACCTATTTTAAAACCTTCCGCGGCATGTATTTCACTGGTGACGGCGCTCGCCGCGATGAAGATGGTTATTACTGGATCACAGGCCGTGTGGACGATGTGATTAACGTCTCTGGCCACAGATTAGGTACCGCCGAAGTCGAAAGTGCGCTGGTTTCACACGAGCTGGTCGCTGAGGCCGCAGTTGTGGGCTATCCCCATGATATTAAAGGCCAAGGGATTTATGCCTATGTCACCTTAACCCGCGGCACAGAAGAAAGTGAAGAACTTCGCCAAGAACTGCGCCAATGGGTTCGTAAGGAAATTGGCGCCTTAGCCACACCGGATCTTATCCAGTGGGCGACAGGATTGCCTAAGACCCGTTCTGGCAAAATCATGCGCCGCTTCCTGCGTAAGATTGCCGCTAACGAAGTGACCAATTTAGGGGATGCATCAACACTGGCAGACCCAGCCGTGATTGAAACCTTGATTGAGACTCGCTTAAATCGCAACGAGTAACTCCAAGTACCCGCGCTTAGTCGTCAACAGTCACGATTAAGCGCAGCGTTATCTCCTATTCATTTGATCATATTTTCGTTTGAATTAGGACATCTTGAGAAAGAACCCGATTGCCCTTTCTCTTACTTGCCCCACCAACCAAGGGGCATTTTTTTGGTTCTGTGTTAAGCTTGCCGACTCGTTTAGGTCAACCAAGATATCTAATAACGTGTCAGTTAATTCTAGCCCAAGCGTTATCCTCAGGGACTATCAGCAACAAGCCGTTGATGCCGCCATCGTACACTTTAAAAAAAGCACCGATTCCGCCGTGTTAGTCCTGCCTACTGGGGCGGGGAAAAGTATCGTCATCGCCGAACTGGCTCGTATTGCAAGAGGACGAGTGCTCGTCTTAACCCATGTGAAAGAATTGGTGGCGCAAAACGCACAAAAGGTAGGATTACTGACCACTGAGGCCAGTATTTATTCCGCAGGGCTTAATAAAAAATCAAGTGTCGGCAAAACCGTTGTCGCCAGTATCCAATCTGCCGCTCGCGCCTTAGGCCAATTCAATGAGCCCTTCTCGCTAGTGATTATCGATGAATGCCACAGGGTCAGCCTCGAAAAAACCAGTCAATATCAGCAGCTATTAAGCCACTTGCAGCAACGTAATCCCCAATTGAAATTATTAGGCCTTACTGCCACTCCCTATCGGCTCGGCACAGGCTGGATTTACAAACGCCACTACCATGGTAAAGTCGGCTCCCCCGAGCTTGGAATATTCGAACAATGTATTTTTGAGCTTCCCATTAGGCCGCTAATTAAACAAGGCTACTTAACCGCGCCAACCTTATTTGACGGCTTAAGTGCCCAATATGACTTTAGCCAAATAAAAGCCAATAAGAATGGTGAATACCCTGAAGCCCAAGTCAATGATTTACTGAACCACGCAGGACGCGCAACCACGGCCATTGTTAAACAACTGATTGAGCTAAGTCATCATCGCCAAGGGATCATTATTTTTGCGGCAACGGTGCGCCATGCAGAAGAAATCGTCAGTCAACTTAATAAGGAGCACCGCGAGCAAACTGCGATAGTCACCGCACAAACCCCAGATAATGAACGTGATGAGCTTATCGAACGATTTAAGGCAAGAGAGCTTAAGTTCCTCGTCAACGTAGCGGTATTAACCACAGGGTTCGATGCGCCCCATGTGGATTTGATTGCAATTTTACGCCCCACCGCATCGGTGAGCTTGTTTCAGCAAATGATTGGCCGTGGTCTTAGGATTTGCGAGGGCAAAAAAGATTGCTTAGTGATTGATTACGCGGCTAATGGCTATGATTTGTATTTTCCAGAAGTCGGTCAAGCCAAACCAAATAGCAAATCGGTTCCGGTACAAGTACACTGCCCTGTCTGCCAATTTGCCAATATTTTTTGGGGATTGACGGACGATGACGGCGATATTATCGAGCACTTTGGCCGTCGTTGTCAGGGTATAGTTGAGCATCACGGGAAAAAACAGCAATGTGATTTTCGATTTCGCGCTAAATCCTGCCCTGATTGCGGACAAGAAAATGACATTGCCGCACGCATTTGCCAGCATTGCCAATCAACCTTAATCGACCCCGATAAACGCCTTAAGCAAGTGCTGAATAAGCAGCACCATCATCTATTTCGTTGCCAACACATGACCTTAATGGACGATGCGGGCGATCTTAAGGTGCAATATCTAGACATTGACGGAAATGAGTTTAATCGGCACTTTAAGCTGCAAACGCCCGCCCAATGGCGTGCCTTATATGCGCTGTTTATTTTTCCCCATAGTCGCACACCGGGCCTTAAACCTAAGCAATACAAACAAGTATCAGAGCTGATTGCCGATAGCGCCACCTTTAAAATGCCGGATCTCTTACTGCTGAAAAAGCACAAAAAAGGCTGGGATTTGCTCGAAAGCTATTTCGATTACCAAGGGCGCTATCAAACTGAAAATAAACACATCTGACATTATCAATTCGGTTAGCGCTATGGTATAAAACGCTTAAAGAAAATCTAAGGAGCTATTATGTACGTTGTTATTTTTGGCCGTCCTGGCTGTCCTTATTGTGTGCGCGCAGTACAACTGTCAGAACAACTCGTTGAAAAACGTGATGACTTTAAATTTAGATATGTAGATATCCACGCTGAAGGGATTTCTAAAGCGGATCTCGAAAAAACCGTCGGTAAGCCAGTTGAAACTGTGCCACAGATTTTCGTGGATGAAAAACACGTTGGCGGCTGCACCGATTTCGAACAATATGTTCGTGATAACAATCTATTAGGTTAATCCTAATACGAAATAAAAAGGAGACCTGAGGTCTCCTTTTTCATTATTTAAGTCAGCCGTTAAAGTATGTATTTCGCCGAGAACATAATCCGGCATAAATCACCATCATCACCCTTTTTTTGACTAATCTGCGCATTCCAATATCGCCCCAAAGTCAGCGGTTTGTAGGACGAATAAAGCATATAGCAACAATAGACGACCATATTGACTTCATTACCTATTGATACAACTGCATCAGCCGTCAACATACAAGATACGGTCACGTGATAGGAATAATCCACTTCATACTGGCACCCAAATCAAAGAGCAGTCTCTGTTACAGGTCAATTGAGGGGGGATTACCGATAACTTGCAAACCATCACTATGATCGCTGAAAAATGTCCGTTTTAATAAGCCATCAATTAATGATGTAAGCATTAGTAAAAAATCTATGGTACAAATGAAGAACGACATAAAAAGATTTTCAGTACAAGGAGTATGAATTAACAAAAAGTATGAATTATTTGGAATTTTTACAGGTAAAAGAGATTGGTGGGTCGTGAAGGATTCGAACCTTCGACCAATTGGTTAAAAGCCAACTGCTCTACCGACTGAGCTAACGACCCATCTATTGGACTCTGATTTTACACTTCAGTAAGTGGTGGGTCGTGAAGGATTCGAACCTTCGACCAATTGGTTAAAAGCCAACTGCTCTACCGACTGAGCTAACGACCCATCTGGTGAACTCTGAATTTTACACTTTCAGAAAAGTGCTGAATCATGAAGGGTTAAAACCATTCGACTGATTGGTTAAAAGCCAACTGCCCTAGCTTTTATAACATAAGCGACTGAGCTAACGACCCATCTATTGGACTCTGATTTTACACTTCAGAAAGTGGTGGGTCGTGAAGGATTCGAACCTTCGACCAATTGGTTAAAAGCCAACTGCTCTACCGACTGAGCTAACGACCCATCTAGTGAATGCTGATTTTACACTTCAGTAAGTGGTGGGTCGTGAAGGATTCGAACCTTCGACCAATTGGTTAAAAGCCAACTGCTCTACCGACTGAGCTAACGACCCATCTAGTGAACGCTGATTTTACACTTCAGTAAGTGGTGGGTCGTGAAGGATTCGAACCTTCGACCAATTGGTTAAAAGCCAACTGCTCTACCGACTGAGCTAACGACCCATCTAGTGAATGCTGATTTTACACTTCAGTAAGTGGTGGGTCGTGAAGTATTTAAACCATTCGACTGATTGGTTAAAAGCCAACTGCCCTAGCTTTATAAAAAAAGCGACTGAGCTAACGACCCATCTATTAGACTCTGATTTTACACTTCAGAAAGTGGTGGGTCGTGAAGGATTCGAACCTTCGACCAATTGGTTAAAAGCCAACTGCTCTACCGACTGAGCTAACGACCCAACTAATTTACTACACTTCAAATACCGCTAACTTATTCTATTTATTAAAATAAGTGGTGGGTCGTGAAGGATTCGAACCTTCGACCAATTGGTTAAAAGCCAACTGCTCTACCGACTGAGCTAACGACCCACATACAGGTATTTTGCGCCCCGAACGACCTCGCCGTTCCGAGGGCGCCTATAATACCTTTTTCATTTCCCCATGCAAGCGTAAATTCCCAATTTTTTGTCGTTTGCATGAAAAACAGACTAAGAGTATGTTTTTTAGTTAATTACGCTTTAATTGCAGCCAATTGTTGTTGGGCAATGCGCGCTGCGGCACTGTTGGCGTAGTCTTTCACCACTTGTTGGTAATATTGAGTCGCGCCAGCTTTATCGCCCGTTTTCTCTGCGATCATGCCAAGCTTAACTAAACTGTCGCCACGTTTATTGGAATCACTAAAACGGGTCACGACCGTATTGAATACTTGCTTAGCTTCAGCAAACTCACTCTTATTAAACAACAACTGTCCTAACCAATAGTTTGCATTGGCCGCATAGACTGAGTCTGGGTACTGTTTAATGAAAGCACGAAAGGCAGGAATAGCATCATCATACTTGCGCTCTTTCAGCACTAAGTTAACCGCACTTTCGTAGCTCGCCGTTTCACTTAAGCTACTTGCGGCCGCATTAGCGGTTGCTGCAACAGCAGCTGGCGTTGCGGGGACAGAAGCGGCTGGTGTGGCAGTCGCTTTAGAGGATAAATTAGCGATTTCATCGTAAAGCTGACGCTGACGTTGCTGCATCTGCTCTATTTGATAATTCTGTTGTTCAGTCAAACCACGTAAGTCGAGAACTTCTTGCTGCAAAGTATCCAGACGGCGCTGCATATCAATTTCGCTTTGTTGTCTCGATTTTACAATGCGCTCTAAACGAGCGAGTCTGTCATCACCTGAACCACCAGCAAGGTCTTCAACAGGAGCAGGAGCTGCAACTGCAGCCCCTGCGCCGAAGAACATTGCCGTAATTAAGACGGCACGTTTCATCTCGTTACTCTCCGTAATTCAATCTTAGTAAACTAAAACTGCACGACGGTTTTTAGCAAAACCTTCATCGGTACGAGTAAAGTCAAGTGGCTTCTCTTCGCCGTAGCTTACGATGCTCATTTGGCTTGGTTGTACACCCATACCTTGTAAGTATTTAGCAACAGCTTTAGCACGACGCTCACCTAGTGCGATGTTGTATTCTGGCGTACCACGCTCGTCGGCATGACCTTCAATCAATACTCGTACACTTGGGTGCTCTACTAAGTAAGTACCGTGAGCTTCGAGTACCGCTGCATATTCAGTTTGAACTTCACTGCGGTCGAAATCGAAGTAAATGATATGCTCTTTTCTCAACTGCTCGAGTTCCTGACGTTGTTGCTCTTCAGGTGACAACATTCCACCAATACCGCCGGTTTGAACACCACCATTGAGTTCACTACCAGAACCGCTAGTCGAGCCCATAGCATCAGTTTCTGATTCAGAAGTTGAGCTACACGCACTAATAGCCATAATTGGAAGTGCTACCAACATAGCTTTTAACAACTTGTTCAGATCCATTACTTGTTCCTTATAAAATTAAATGTTAATAAATCAAGCTAATACATTAGAGAAACGGAGACCAAGAAGGTGATTTCACCTCGCCCTGACCTGCCGGTAATCTCGCTTTAAAGCGTCCGTCCGTAGAGACAGCAGCTAAAACTTGTTTGCCTTGATGCGTAGTGCCATAAATCACCATAGTACCATTGGGGGCCACACTTGGAGATTCATCCAAACGCGTCGATGTCAGCACCTGCATAAAGCGCGTACTTAAATCCATACGTGCAATATTAAATTTACCATTTGTGCGATTCACAAAAATCATGCTGCGACCATCAGGGGTAATAGAACCACCTAAATTCCATTCACCTTCAAAGGTTTCACGGGTCACTTTGCCTGAATTTAAATCTACACGATATAACTGTGGTCTACCACCACGCTCGGAGGTAAACAACAATGACTTACCATCGGGATACCATGAAGGCTCAGTATCGATGGAATAGTGGTTGGTAATTCGTTTAATTGCCTTAGTGGCAATATCAATGACGTAAATTTCGGGTTGACCATCCTTAGAGAGAGTCACGGCCAATGATTTACCGTCAGGTGAAAAAGAAGGCGCACCGTTAATGCCAGAGAAACTACTCACCTTAGTACGGACTTGGGTGTAAAGATCCTGAACAAAAATTTCAGCCTTTTTGTTTTCAAAACTCACATACGCTAAACGGCGACCATCGGGTGACCAAGCGGGTGACATTAAAGGCTCTGGAGAGCGCAGTAACATTTGCTCGTTGTAACCGTCATAGTCAGCGATCATCAGTGAATAAGCCGCTTTCTGGCTATGATTCACCACCACGTAGGAAATACGGGTCAAGAAGGCACCACGAATACCCGTCAGCTTTTCATAGACAATATCACTGATCCTATGGCCATATTGACGAAACTGCGTCGCAGAAATCACGGTCTGGCGACTATCCATCAACAATTCCGTTGGATTTGCGGAGCCCTTTAGGGCTTGGTTTTGCGCTTTAACCAGATCGATAAGCTCAAAGCTCACCAGAAACTGATCCGCACCATAAGGTTTGACTGAACCAACCACCAACGCTTCTGCACTCACGTTAGTCCAAGCATTCGCATCAAACTGCGCTAATGCACCAATACCGCGTTGCGGTAAACCTAATTCATCTAAGGGTTTAAACGTACCACTGCGCACTAAGTCAGACATGACCACATCGGCGATTGCCTGCGGTGGCGCACCTGCGCCTTGCCATTGGAATGGCATCACAGCGATAGGACGGGCCGCATCCACACCTTCAGTGATCACAATATCCAGTGCCGCTTTTGCGGGGGTGGTACAAAGCAGTACCACCAATGTTAACCATTTTGCCAAAATTTTCATGGGACTCCTTTAATTAAACGTTGGTTCAACGATTAAGTTAATTTCTTTCATCAAGTTATAAACCGCAGGATCCGGAGACACGGGTAACTTGCCTGCTTTTAAAATCGCCGCTTTGGTTGCTCGGCAAACATTAGGATCACCGCCCTGAGTCTGGCTGCTGATCACAAAACCATCATTAGCTAAACGCACTGAAACGGTACAAGTTTTACCACGCATCGACTCATCAACCACCAGGTTACGTTGAATCGTTGATTTAATCATAGCGGTATATTTGCCCACTTCTGTCTGCATTTGCTTATTCATGGTTTGCGATAAGGCAGCCTGCTCTGCTGCTAATGCATCGGCCATTTCTTGCTCCTGTTGAGCAAGTGCTTTAGCTTCAGCATCCGCTTTCGCCTTAGCATCCGCTTTTGCCTTAGCTTCAGCTTTTGCTTTCGCCTCTGCATCAGCCTTGGCTTTATCAGCTTTGGCCTTAGCATCTGCCTCTGCTTTCGCCTTGGCTTCTGCTTCCTTCTGCTTACGGTCAGCCTCGGCTTTTGCAACAGCAGCTTCTTCTACTTTGCGTTTTTCCGCCGCTTTTTGGGCAGCGTCTTCAGCAAGCTTACGCTCTTGCTCTTTCAGCTTGCGATCGGCTTCGGCTTTTTGCGCTTTTTCCTTTTCCTGTTGCTGTTTTAATTGAGCGGCTTTTGCAGCTTCATTAGCCTTTTGGGTCTCAATTTCCTGCTGTTTACGCTCTTCGGCTAGCTGTTTAAGCTGAGCTTGTTCACGCTCGCGAGCCTGCTTCGCTTCCTGTGCTTTGCGCTCAAGTTCAGCTTGGCGTTCACGTTCACGACGCTCGGTATCGCGCTTTTCCTGCTTAAGCTTTTCAACTTGATTAGCCACTTGTTGCTGATCAACCATAACAGCTTTTACTGCAGGGGCGCTAACTTGTTGCACAGGTTCAGGTTTATGGGTGAAATCTATGCCAATGGCCAGAATAATTATCACGCCAATATGAATACCTGCTGAAATTGACAGAGGTAATGCAACATTTGAATTATCCGCCACCTATTTCTCCTTGGGTGAATCCGTCATCAAACCGACTGAGGGAACACCTGCCTGTTGCAAGGTCACCATCAATTGGATCACGTTATCATAAGGAATGGTTCTATCGGCTTTCACGACCACTGGGCGCTGAGGTTCAGTCACCATAATCGCCGCCACGGCAGTCGCTAACTCTTCCAATTCCATCTCTTCATTATTGGAGCCGCCTTGATTGAGGAAATAAGCACCATCTGCATCGATAGACGCCACAACTGGTGGCTTACTGTCTGCAGGCAACACTTCGGCCGCCCCTTGAGGCAGCTCCACTTTAACCCCTTGTGTCACTATCGGTGCTGTTACCATAAAAATGATCAGTAGCACGAGCATGACGTCGATATAGGGTACCACGTTGATTTCAGCAACGGGGCGACGACGTTTACGCTGATAACCGACTTGCATTATGCCCCTTCCTTCTCACTATATGCTTGGCGGTGCAGGATGCTAGAAAACTCTTCCATAAAGTTAGCGTAGGCAATTTCTAGCTTTTCAACTTGTGTCGCAAAACGGTTATAGGCAATAACAGCTGGGATTGCGGCAAACAGACCCATTGCCGTTGCGATCAGAGCTTCTGCAATACCGGGAGCCACCATGGCTAGGGTTGCGTTTTCCATTGAACCAATCGCGATAAATGAATTCATAATCCCCCATACCGTACCAAACAAACCGATATAAGGACTAGTGGAACCAATGGTTGCCAATAACGGTAAGTTGGCTTCTAACTTTTCTAATTCACGGGATAAAGTCACGCGCATCGCCCGCGAAGTTCCATCCATCACCGCATCAGGCACTTTGCTGTTTAATTTATTTAAACGTGAATATTCTTTAAAGCCCGTTACAAATAATGACTCTAAGCCCGTATTATCTGGGCGCGCCGATAATTCTTTATACAGGCGGTTTAAGTCGACGCCTGACCAAAATTTATCCTCAAACTTTGCCGATTTATTTTTTGCACCTGTCAATAAGCTACGGCGTTGCAAAATCACCGTCCAAGACATAATCGACAATCCAAGTAAAGTGAACATCACGAATTTCACTAATAAACTGGCTTGTAAAAATAACCCGATAAACGACATATCAGCTTGCACTGTCAAACTCCTGCACAATATTTAAGGGAATTGCTCGGGGACGCATACGTGATAACGCAACACAGGCCACCAGCACTGTGCCCTCACAATAACAGTCACCCAGATGATCAACCAGACGTTGGTGAAATACCAACGAGGCCTTTTTCAACTCTATGACCTTAGTTTCTACAATAAGGTTCTGTTCAAAACGTGCGGCTTTTTTAAAATCAAGTTCCGCTCGCTTGACCACAAACGCCGTATCATCGGCTAACAGTGCAGTCTGACTTACGCCTAAGGCTTTTAACCACTCGGTGCGTGCCCGCTCAAAAAAATTGAGATAGTTCGAATGATAGACAACGCCGCCAGCGTCAGTATCTTCGTAATAGACTGAAATGGGCCAATTAAACGTCATTTGAAATCAGCAAATTTTGGTTGAAAAATTGACGCTACTATACCTAGGGAAACAACACTTGTGAATGACCCAACGAAGATATAGATAGGGTTAGCGCGGGTTTGAGCGCAATTGAGGGATTTGTAAATGACAATGGGGTCAAACGACCCCATTAAATTAACATAGTTAGCTATTTTGCGAGCGTTTGCGGTAATGTGAGACCAAAGCTTTGCCACAGAAAGCTGTAAATATCGGCAAACTCGTCAATCTTCATCGACGTTGGTTTACCAGCGCCGTGACCTGCATTGGACTCAATACGCATAATCACAGGTTTATCACCCTGCTGCTTTTCTTGCATCATGGCTGCAAACTTAAAGCTGTGTAATGGTACCACACGGTCATCATGGTCAGCGGTCATCACCATAGTAGCAGGATAAGCCTGCGCTTTGACGTTATGGTAAGGCGAATACGCTAATAATGCAGGGAACTGCTCAGCATTGTCAGCGCTACCGTACTCACTGGTCCAAGCCCAGCCGATGGTAAACTTGTGGAACCGCAGCATATCGAGCACGCCAACTGCGGGTAATACTGCAGCGAACAGTTCAGGCCTTTGCGTCAGCGCAGCCCCCATCAACAAACCGCCATTACTGCGACCATAGGCACCTAACTTAGTGCTATTGGTGTATTTTTCGTTGATAAGGTATTCGGCCGCGGCAAAATAGTCATCAAACACATTTTGCTTTTTATCGAACATGCCTGCCTGATGCCAGCTTTCACCGTAGTCCGCGCCACCACGTAGACTTGGTACGGCGTAAATACCGCCCATATCTAACCAAGCAATGTTGGCAGGGCTAAAACGCGGCGTCATCGAAATCGCAAAACCACCGTAGGCATAAAGCAAGGTTGGATTTTGGCCATTCCTGACTAAGCCCTTTTTATAGGACAGCATCATCGGGACGCGGGTACCGTCTTTGCTAGTGTAGAACACTTGCTCAGATACGTAGTTATCGGGATTAAATGACACCTGTGGTTTAGCCACAACAGTCGACTCTGCGGTTTTAAAATCAAACTTATAGGTGGTTTCAGGTTGAATATAGCTGTTAAAGACATAGTAGAAATAGTCTTTACTCGCCTTACCAAAAGGCCCCGCCACATTGCCCTTACCCGGTAAAGTCACTTCTTGGCGCTTCTGGCCGCCCATACTGAAAATCGATAATTGCCCTAATACATCGTGTAAATAGCTCACGACTAAATGGTCATTGATAATGGCGACTTTATTAATGGGATCTTTCGATTCAGGAATAATGGTTTGCCACTGGGATTTGTCGCTATTGCGCGTATCGATGGCTATCACTTTACCGTTAGGTGCATCTAAATCGGTTTTGAAATAAAAAACCGTACCGTCATTGCCTAAAAACTCATACTCTGCTTCGAGCTTGAGGATTAATTCAACCACTTGGGCTTTAGGCTCAAATAGCGATTTATAGAAGAAACGATTACGTTTGTCCGTACCTTGCGAAATCGACAGCAGTAAATATTCACCCTTCTCAGATACATCAATGCCGAATCCCCAATCTTTATTTTGTGGGCGCTCGTAAATCAATAAATCTTGGCGCTGATCGGTACCTAATTTATGGTAGTAAACTTTTTGATTAAAGTTCACATCAGCCAGTAAATCCCCCCCCGCAGGCGCATCATAACGAGCATAGAAAACACCTTGGTTTTCCTTATCCCACACTGCGCTTGAGAACTTAATCCAGCTCAGTTCATCGTTGAGCTTTTTACCTGTTGCAATATCAATAAACTGCCATTGCTGCCAATCAGAGCCCGACTTAGACACGCCATAAGCTAAAATTTTGCCGTCATTACTCACCGATACGCCAGACAACGCCACAGTGCCGTCGGCGGAAAAACTATTGGGATCGAGCACGGCTTTCTCAACCCCATCTTTGCCTTTTACATAAAGGACTGATTGCGCTTGCAAACCATCATTACGGTAATAAAATTGGTTATCGCCATTCTCGAAGGGAGCAGAGATCTTCTCGTAATTCCAAAGTTCCGTAATACGATCAACGACAACTTGCTTATTTGGGATTTTCGCCAAATAAGCTTGACCAAAAGCCTGTTGTTCTTTGACCCAGCTTTCTGTTTCTGGGGTATTTTCCTCAAGATGACGGTAAGGATCCGCCACCGCAACACCATGGATGGTTTCGACTAAGGCGTCTTTTTCCGTCTCAGGGTAAACCAATTTGTTTGCGCTGATCTGCTGCGCAGCAGCTTCTTCTGGCGTATTCCCACTCTGGCAGGCGGCCAACGCCATACCCAATGTGGCCACTAATAAACCTTGCTGAGCAAGGCGAAATCTTAATGCCATCTTATTATCGTCCTTTTGGTGATTTCCGGCTTAACGATCTTTTGCAGCAAGTACTATACAAGCAAAAAATTTCATGGCAATGCTGTTGCAGAAGATGAAGCTATCTAGGGTCTGAGTCAAATTTAACAAATTGTTAGCAATGATGAGCTTATTGAAGTGTATTTTTATGCATTAATTATGACTGACAAGTTATTAATCAAGCTAAATAGTGACTTAAGTGAGGCAGATCACTTAACCAATCATTAGTTTAGCTAATGTATCAAGGCAATTTTTCTCGTTTGCTTGCCCCGAGGCTACACACTAAAATGTGCTTGTTTTCAGGAGATATCCGCCAGCGGATATTGAAAACAAAGAACTTTTAGGCTGATGTGTTCCCAACACGTCAGTTCATCCCTGGTTCTTATGCTTGACTTCCTTCCTTCAATTTGTTGATTGCAAATGCATTATTTTGCGGCCCGCTTAGATTAAGTGGGCTTTTTTTTACTCCAATTCAAACAGCAAGCTAACACTTAGCGGCATTCAGCATTTTTTGTTACATAAAAATCTCTGTAGCGCCTATCCAAGGTTTAGTCATCAGACCTACAGAGCACCATCGCATGTAGACGCTAGTACAAACAGCGTCAATAAAAGACAATGCCAAGTCAACAGACTTGGCATTGATAGAATTCAGGTTTGATTTAGAGCGGTTTGCTAATTCGGACAACAACCCTGCGGTTTAGCGCCCTTTCCTCAATATCTTCATTTGAAGCCACATGACGTCGCTCGCCGTGACCAACAGTCACAATCCTATCTTGAGGAATGCCACTGGAAACAAAGAAATCTTTTACCGATTCAGCGCGCTTATCAGACACTTTCTGGTTAACTGAACGGCCACCATGACTGTCAGTATAGGCATCGACTAACACCAACTCGACATCTGGATCGTAGGACAGATATTCTTGTATCCGCGAAAGCTGTTGCTGTGAGAAGCGAGTTAAGTCTGTCCCCCCTTCATCATAATTAAGCACAGTAAACGCAATATCTTCAAAGCTATAAGGTAATAAATGGGATAAACAGGCCTTAAACTCGGCATATTTTCGACCAAAATTGGCCGATGAAAGCCCTACAGCAATTTTAGTAGACTCGTCATACCAATCTGCATAGTAAAAAGTAGGCTCCATACCGCGGCTTAACTCGTTTAGCATTGACCAAGCTGCGCGCTTAGGCACTTCACCATTAAAATACTTTTGGTAACGTAACGAGGTGATTTCTTTAGATACCACGCCAGGTCGCCATTTCGGTGCTCTGCTCATTAGTTTAGCTTGGGTCACTTGATCAGGTTTTACCCACATATCCAAAGTGAAGTTGAGATTTAATTGCTTACCCGCTTCACTGGTAAAAATCGCCTTACCATAGGATGGAATATCATGCTCAAGACGACAAACGATGGGACTGTTTTGACTGACTCGCCATTGGGACTCGCCCAACGAGGCCACATAGTGACGCAACTCTGCCATTGCAGTTGCTGGAACGCATAAAATTGATACTAATATCAGTTTTCGCCACATAGCCCTTACTCGTGTTTATTCGGTTACGAGGTTTTATCGGCAAACTTTTTAGTTCCTTTAGCTCATAAAACCAGCAATCAAACATGACACATCCTAGTACATTTAGCATAATAGCGCCCTGTGATTTTTCTTGGGTACTTTAATGAGCGATATTTGCGACGCAAACAAATTGAAACACCGATTTCGAGGCTACTTTCCGGTAGTGATAGATGTCGAAACGGCGGGCTTCAACTCTCAAACCGATGCGTTGCTGGAAATAGCCGTCACGCTGCTGAAAATGGATGATGAAGGCTTGCTAGGGATTGATAAAACCCTGCATTTTCATATAGAACCCTTTGAGGGCGCCAACCTAGAACCCGAAGCTCTGGCCTTTAATGGTATTGATCCCACGAATCCGTTAAGGGGGGCGGTCAGCGAAAAAGACGCTTTTTTAGAGATTTTTAAAGCCGTTAAAAAAGCCCAAAAAGCATCCGATTGTCACCGCAGCATTATTGTGGCGCACAATGCCGCATTCGATCATGGCTTTGTCAGTAAAGCTATCGAACGCTGTGACTTAAAGCGATCGCCCTTCCATCCGTTTGCGACTTTTGATACTGCAACTTTGGCTGGATTAGCGATTGGCCATACGGTACTGGCCAAAGCGTGCATTATGGCGGGCATTCCCTTCGATAATAAAGAAGCCCATTCTGCACTCTATGATACTGAGCGCACCGCAGAACTCTTTTGTTATATCGTCAACCGTTGGAAAACCTTAGGGGGTTGGCCACTATTAGCCACCAGCGAATCTGAAGATATGGATAGCGAAGAATAGCTTTACAAAAAATTGCCTAAAACAAGAAAGCTGCCATTGGGCAGCTTTCTTTTTATCAAAAGGTTCGCAAATTACAGAGAGCTTGCGTTTTCAGCAAGGTAAGCCGCCACACCAGCAGTGCTTGCGTTCATACCTTTGTCGCCTTTTTCCCAACCAGCAGGACAAACATCACCATGCTCTTCGTGGAATTGCAGTGCATCGATCATACGCAACATTTCGTCAACGTTACGGCCTAATGGCAGATCGTTAACCACTTGGTGACGTACCATACCTTCTTTGTCGATCAGGAATGAACCACGGAACGCAACACCTGCTTCTGGGTGTTCAACATCATATGCTTTACAGATGTCGTGTTTAACGTCAGCCACTAAAGTGTATTTCACTTGGCCAATACCACCCTTTTCAACTGGGGTGTTACGCCATGCATTGTGAGTAAATTGAGAATCGATAGATACACCGATCACTACCACACCACGCTTAGTGAACTCTTCCATGCGGTGATCGAACGCGATCAACTCTGATGGACAAACGAAAGTGAAGTCAAGTGGATAGAAAAATACAACCGCAGGCTTGCCTTTGATGGCTGCAGTTAAGTTAAAGCTATCGACGATTTCGCCAGAACCTAATACAGCTGCAGCAGTGAAATCAGGAGCCGGACGGCCTACTAATACGCTCATTTTATATCTCCATCTATGAGTTGAACTAACTATAAAGTAAAACATCTCCCAAACACGCTTGCGCAAATTTACGCAAGTGCTTTTGAGAGCGCTTACCAATCAAATCTTTAGGCATTATAAGTCGTGTGCTCTGCCTTACAACCTATTTAAGACCAATATCACATTTTTCAAGGGTATTTTGACATTACTGCTTAAGGATAGAGCAATCTTTGCCACAGATAGGCGTTGTAAGCCACATTCGTCTAACAGCAAAAACCCACCCAATTCACATTCTCAGATATTTTTCAGATTAAGGCTCGGTAAACTGGACAGACATGGCCTTTGCAGTCAAAAATAACCCTTTTGGTTTACAGAATTAAGAAATTGTCTATGAATGCAGTCGTTATTGCTGTGTGTTTAATGTTAGCCCTCAGTTTAGCAAGGGTGAATGTGGTTGTTGCGCTCACTATCAGTGCCCTGGTTGCAGGTTTAGTCGGGGGAATGGATCTGCATCGCACCATTGATGCCTTTAACACGGGATTAGGTGGCGGCGCACAAATCGCCCTCAGCTATGCCTTACTGGGTGCGTTTGCGGTGGCATTATCCCATTCAGGCTTAACAACACTGATTTCAAACTCGATCATTAAAAGCCTTGGCCGAGAGCCCAATGCAACAAACACCAATTGGGTGCGCTGGTTGCTATTATTATCATTGCTGGCAATGTCGATGGCATCGCAAAATATCCTGCCAATCCATATCGCCTTCATTCCGATTTTAGTGCCACCACTCTTGCATGTGATGACCAAACTGAATATCGACCGCCGCTTGGTCGCCTGTGTGCTGACCTTTGGTCTTGTCACTACCTATATGATTTTACCCGTGGGTTTTGGTGGAATTTTCTTAAATGATATTTTGTTATCCAACCT
Organism: Shewanella oneidensis MR-1; assembly: GCF_000146165.2. Classification (NCBI taxonomy): domain Bacteria; kingdom Pseudomonadati; phylum Pseudomonadota; class Gammaproteobacteria; order Alteromonadales; family Shewanellaceae; genus Shewanella; species Shewanella oneidensis. The sequence goes on from NC_004347.2 coordinate 2,879,376, forward strand.
GACAAGTAATGGCTTAGTCGCTGTGCGTGACCAAATTCCCCCTGCCATGTTGATCCCCGCAGCGGGCATGGTGGTCGGTTTATTGATCGCTGTTTTTGTCAGTTATCGCAAGCCACGGGTATATGATGAAACTAAAGTTCTCAGTGCCGAGCCAGAAGAAAAACTGAATAAGCGCAATATCGTTATCGCTGCATTAGCCATCCTTGCCACCTTGTTTGTGCAGCTAGAGACAGATTCAATGATCTTCGGCGCCTTAGTCGGCTTTATGATCTTTAGTTTCTCGGGCGCTCTAAAACACGTAGCCGACCAAGATATCTTTACTCAGGGTGTGCGCATGATGGCCAACATCGGTTTTATCATGATCTCCGCCGCGGGTTTTGCCGCAGTTGTGAAAGAAACCGGTGAAGTCGGTACGCTGGTTTCATCATTAAGCTCGTTGATTGGCGACAATAAAGCCCTCGCCGCCTTTTTGATGTTAGTCGTGGGTCTCTTAATCACGATGGGAATTGGGTCTTCATTTTCAACCATTCCGATTATCGCGACCATTTATGTGCCCTTGGCGCTAAGCTTTGGGTTTTCAGTACCCGCAACCATCGCGCTAGTAGGTACAGCTGCTGCTTTGGGAGATGCAGGCTCTCCAGCGTCAGACTCGACACTTGGCCCAACATCCGGCTTAAATGCCGATGGCCAACACGATCATATCCGCGATAGCGTTATCCCAACCTTTATTCACTACAATATTCCCTTGTTAGTCTTTGGTTGGATTGCCGCCATGGTGCTCTAAGACATAAAGATTTAAGCAAAAGCGTGGTAAAGCCACGCTTTTTTATGATTGGATTTTATTGATTTCACTTTTCGCTTTACCGCAGGACATCATCGCCAGCATGACCTCTTTTTTGTGCCTTATCCGCATAGAGCGCTTTGTCTGCAGCCTGTAATACCGCATCAAAGGATGAGTAGTCTGTCGAATCCGCGACACCGCAAGATACAGTCAGCATATTTAAAAAATGTCGTTGTGCAATATTATCCTTTAATTTATCAGCAAGTTGTAACGCTTTAGCAACAGGACAGTTGGCTAAAATCACTACAAACTCATCACCTCCTGTGCGGATAAGTATGTCGCTTTCTCGAAAAACGGCTCGCATGGCTTCTACAATTTGCATAATCGCCATGTCACCCAGTTTATGGCCATAACTATCGTTAATGGTTTTGATCTTATCGCCATCAATACAAATCACCGCATACTGCGAAGCAATGACAGCCTTAAAAATCAGCGTTTCATAGACTTTTTTATTGTAGATTTTGGTTGAAGGGTCTAACAGCATAGCCTCTCTAAAACGCTGACGATCAACTCGCAACTGTTTAATATTATTAAGTTTGATTTGATAAATCATGATAACTGTACTGAGTAACAACCATAGGGGAAAATACAACATAACAAAACGTAGCACACTGATTTTATAGGTTAAAAAACTCAGATTATCTAAATGATCACTCATAGCGTAAAACAAAAAATCCGGCGTGATCCGCGTCCAGAGACTATCTCCCGTAATCACAATTTCAGTGCCATAACCCGAGTGTTGGATTTCAAATACTTTTCCTTGCATAAAATCCGATGCCATGAATGATGTATCGGCAATAACATCCCCTAAAAGGTGTTCAGGCTCATGGGAGGATGAAATGGGTGCTGCCATAGATAAAATAATATCCCCAGTTATTTCATCAAGATAAGGCGTAGATAACACAATATCATCCGCTAAGGATTCAGCCGAAGCATCCTTGCTGCAATATTTTAGGCGCTGACAAAACTCATTTGCGGAATTTTGCTTATTCATTAAACGGCTTTTCACCTCTTCAGGAAGAGGTGTTGCAACATAGAATGCATTGCTTTTGTAAAGGCCAATATAAATAAACGCGTCCCTAACTGCGATTTTCTTGCTCGAATACAGGTAGTCAAAATAACGAATAATCTGCTCTTCTTCCGGCAGCAAGGTGCCTCCGGGTGGCAGTAATAAGCGTGATGGGTCAAGCTTAACGGGGGCCAGTAGGGTACTATCAAAATCAATAATATCATGTAGATACAATGACTTACCCAGCAATTCAACATAGCTTGGCACCACATGTTTTGCCCGTACAAAGTTTGTAAATGCCCTATGTTCCTTATCAATTTTTAAGGGCAAAAGGGTGAGTAGCAGTACAATAAATACCAAGGTTGCCAATAAACAGGATTGACGAACACAAGGCCAACTGAGTTTTGAGCCCATTAGCATCCCCGATGGTTACCATAGTTAAACTCGATTTACTGCAACCAACTGCGCACCGTCGACGCCTTATGTTGAAATAAATCTTATTGTTAACTTTAGAACGTGTCGGCAAAAATGGTATTACCCAAAAACAAAAAGGGAGCCAAAGCTCCCTGATTACATAGAGATGGCATTCAAGCCATCAGGATATTATTTAGTACCAAAAATCTTATCACCAGCATCACCTAAACCAGGCAGGATATAGCCCTTCTCGTTCAAGCATCTATCAATTGCTGCAGTATAAAGCTCTACATCAGGATGAGCCGCTTCAAGCGCCTTTATTCCTTCTGGAGCTGCCACAAGTACCAAAGCTTTAATCGAAGTACAACCACGTTTTTTGAGTAAGTCGATGGTCGCAATCATTGAGCCGCCCGTCGCGAGCATGGGGTCAACGATAAGTGCGATACGTTCGTTCATGTCGCTGGCAAGCTTTTCAAAGTAAGGCACTGGCTCTAAGGTTTCTTCATCGCGATAGATACCCACAACCGAAATACGCGCACTTGGAATATGCTCAAGTACACCATCCATCATGCCTAAGCCCGCACGTAGAATAGGCACCACAGTGACTTTTTTACCCTTGATCTGATCCACATCAACCGGACCATTCCAACCTTCAATCGTAACAGTTTCGGTTTCGAAATCTGCGGTAGCTTCATAGGTTAATAAGCTGCCCACTTCAGCGGCTAGCTCACGGAAACGTTTAGTGCTAATGTCACCTTCACGCATTAAGCCGATTTTGTGACGCACTAACGGGTGTTTAACCTCGACAACTTTCATTTTTCTCTCCTACTATTGTTCGCGAATTATCTTAGGCAAATTTTTCAGATTTTAGATGATTTGTTTATTTGGTAAAACATAAAGTTTTGCCATTCGATCTAATCGTGAGCAATATCCCAAGAAAGGTTACCTATCGCTTAAGATACGCCCACTGACGCACTATTTTATGACCAATCACAGGATAGAAAATGTGAAATATCCCCCTGTGAAGCTAAAAAAACTCCGTAGATACTGATAAATCCAAATCATGACTTTCGACCCCTAGCACAAGCTGATAGAATACGGCCGCATAAAAATCCAATAACGATGTACCCGAGAGGATCCTCCGTGAGCACTCCTACCCCACTGAGCTATAAAGACGCCGGCGTTGATATTGATGCTGGTAATGCACTGGTAAATAACATTAAAGCAGCTGTTAAACGTACCCGTCGTCCAGAAGTTATGGGCAACTTAGGTGGTTTTGGCGCATTGTGTGAATTACCCACTAAATACAAACAACCTGTTTTAGTGTCAGGCACCGATGGTGTTGGTACTAAATTGCGTTTAGCTATCGATTACAAAAAACACGACACCGTCGGTATCGACTTAGTAGCCATGTGTGTGAACGACTTAATCGTTCAAGGCGCAGAGCCGTTGTTTTTCCTCGATTACTATGCAACAGGCAAGCTCGATGTTGAAACAGCAACCGCTGTTGTTAATGGCATCGGCGAAGGTTGTTTCCAATCTGGTTGTGCGTTAATCGGCGGTGAAACCGCTGAAATGCCAGGCATGTATGAAGGCGAAGATTACGACCTCGCAGGTTTCTGTGTGGGTGTGGTTGAAAAGGCCGACATTATTGATGGGAGTAAAGTCGCTGCGGGTGATGCACTGATCGCCTTAGCTTCAAGTGGTCCTCATTCAAATGGCTATTCATTAGTTCGTAAAGTATTAGAAGTCAGCCAAGCGGACCCTCAACAGGATCTCAATGGCAAGCCATTGATCCAACATCTGTTAGAACCAACCAAAATTTACGTTAAATCATTGCTTAAGCTGATTGAAGCATCAGACGTGCACGCCATGGCGCACATCACTGGCGGCGGTTTCTGGGAAAATATCCCCCGCGTACTACCTGAAAACTGCAAAGCCGTTATCCAAGGTGATTCATGGCAATGGCCTGCGGTTTTCAGTTGGTTAATGGAAAACGGCAACATTGCAGAATATGAAATGTACCGTACCTTTAACTGTGGTGTCGGCATGATTGTTGCGTTGCCAGCTGATAAAGTCGATGCCGCCCTTGCTCTGCTTGCAGCCGAAGGCGAACAAGCTTGGCTTATCGGTGCAATCGCCGCGCGTGAAGGCAATGAAGAGCAAGTGGAGATCCTGTAATGCCCCAAAGCTGTCGTGTAGTTGTGTTAATTTCCGGAAATGGCAGTAATCTGCAAGCGGTTATCGACGGTTGTGACGATAATTTGCAGGCCGAAGTTGTCGGAGTGATCAGTAATAATCCCGATGCCTATGGCCTAGTTCGCGCCCATCATAGTGAAATTGATACCAGCTGCGTGATAGCTCGCCCAGGTGAATCTCGCTCTGATTACGATGCACGTTTACTGGCAGCGATTGAACAATACCAACCCGATCTTATTGTGTTGGCCGGATTTATGCGCATTCTAACCAATGATTTCGTAAATCACTATTTAGGTCGTATGATCAATATCCATCCTTCATTGCTGCCCAAATTTACCGGATTAAACACCCACCAGCGCGCCATTGATGCCAAAGAAACTGAACATGGCGCAAGCGTGCATTTTGTCACGCCAGAGCTGGATGCCGGCCCGGTAGTTTTACAGGCAAAAGTGCCCGTTTATGAAGACGATACAGCAGAGATGCTCGCCGCCCGTGTCCACGAGCAAGAGCACGCCATTTACCCCCTCGTGGTGAAATGGTTCAGCCATCAACGTCTCAACATGCAAGATGGTCAAGCCTATCTTGATGGCACGCTTATCGGACCTAGCGGCTACGCTCCCGATTAATTTCTGAATATTTGAAAAAGAGACCTTTAAGGTCTCTTTTTTTTTCGCAATGACATCACAAAACCATTGTTTTATGAACAAATGTGGCATTAGATAAGCTAACGAAAAGTGATTTTGTTCGGCATACAAGAGATTATTAGATGAAAAATATTATCTGCGATATCGATGGTGTACTACTGCACGACAATAAACTGATCCCCGGCAGCGATAAATTTATTCAGCGCATTCTCGAGCAAGGCAATCCCCTTGTTATTCTCACCAACTATCCGGTGCAAACGGGCAAAGATCTGCAAAATCGCCTCAGCGCCGCAGGAATCGACGTGCCCGAAGAATGTTTTTACACCTCGGCGATGGCCACCGCCGACTTTTTAAAGCACCAAGAAGGCAGCAAAGCCTTTGTGATCGGTGAAGGCGCCCTCACCCATGAACTCTATAAAGCCGGTTTTACCATTACCGACATTAATCCCGACTTCGTGATTGTCGGCGAAACCCGCTCCTATAACTGGGATATGATCCATAAAGCCGCCGGATTCGTCGCCCGTGGCGCCCGTTTTATCGCCACCAATCCCGACACCCATGGCCCCGCTTACAGTCCCGCCTGCGGCGCCCTGTGTTCGCCCATTGAACGAATTACTGGTAAAAAACCCTTCTATGTAGGCAAACCAAGTTCATGGATTATCCGTTCCGCTCTCAATCATATTGATGGTCACTCCGAAAATACGGTGATCATCGGCGACAATATGCGCACCGATATTCTGGCGGGCTTTCAAGCAGGACTTGAAACCATTCTGGTCACCAGCGGTGTAAGTAAGCTTGAAGATATCGATAAAGAGCCTTTCCGCCCGAACCATGTGTTTGCCTGCGCTGGCGATATCGATGTGGTTTAACTCTTCTCTATTTAATTAAGCTCATTTCCCAATATGTGCCCAGTGCTTAAAGCGCTGGGCACCATAAACTAAATAGAGGCTGTTCATAATCCTGTGTCAGGTTAATTTCACAAATCAACGTGGTTTTCTAAGCGCCCCTTAAAAAGGATTGAAATCTGTGACAGTGTCAAATTCCAATTGTGGATCAAGTTGCTAGTAACACCTCTAGAACGGCATCACAAACCTCATTTTAAAACAGCTAGTTACCTCCCAACTTCTTGCCATATCTTGCTAACGCGATAGAATGCTCCTAATAACATTGTTTTGTGAGGCATGGATGGAAAAGCAAGAGATCATTGAAAAGTTAGTTGAACTTAAAGATAGGCTTATAGAGGATGTTTATCAGGCGTATAGCCGTAATACATCTGATTACGGTCATGAACGTTACAATGCTTGGAAAAAATCCGTTACTAAGTTCTTAAACCAATATATCCCTAACGAAGTCCAACGTTTTAATGAGAAAGCAAACCCTACATATGGTGTATTCCTACGCCGTAACGGTATGTCATACCATGATTTTTTCTGGAAAACTGATGGTAGCGCTATGAATGCCTATCTTGAAAGTTTAATTCTTGATATACAAAATGATGACTATGATTTCACCCCAATCAACAAGGAAGTTCAAGACGTGAAGACTATACCTGAAGCTAAATCAAAAAAAGTGTTAATCGTGCATGGGCATGATGAAGCAGCAAAATATCGCACTGAAGCATTTCTTCGTAAGCATGGTTTTGATCCAATTATTTTGCATCTCAATGCAAGTAAAGGTGACACTATCATTAAAAAGCTTGAACGTTTAGCTGAAGGCGTTGGTTACGGTATTGTCCTATATACTCCTGATGACATGGGTGAAACAAAGGTTAAGGCTGTCCAACATGAGCTACAACCCAGAGCGCGTCAAAACGTTGTTTTTGAACACGGTTACTTGATGGGGCTTATTGGTAGACCAAATGTTGCAGCTATTGTTGAAGGCTATGTAGAAAAACCCAGCGATATTGACGGTGTCGTTTACATACCAAGTAGTAACTGGGAAATAGACCTATTGAGAGAACTACACGAAGCTGGTTACCCTATAAATCCCGCTAATCTTTAGCTTTATACCGATTAAAGCCCTTGCTAAACACATCTGTTTTTTGTTGTTATTGTAAGGGTTAACCCATTTTATCAGGCTTGCTCATAACCGACATTAATCCCGATTTTGTGATTGTTGGCGAAACCCGCTCCTACAATTGGGATATGATCCATAAGGCCGCCGGATTCGTCGCCCGTGGCGCCCGTTTTATCGCCACCAATCCCGACACCCATGGCCCCGCTTACAGCCCTGCCTGCGGCGCGCTGTGTTCGCCCATTGAACGAATTACTGGTAAAAAACCCTTCTACGTAGGCAAACCCAGCTCGTGGATTATCCGCTCCGCGCTCAATCATATTGATGGTCACTCGGAAAACACTGTGATCATCGGCGACAATATGCGCACCGATATTCTGCGGACTTGAGACCATTCTAGTCACTAGCGGCGTAAGTAAGCTTGAAGATATCGATAAAGAACCCTTCCGCCCAAATCATGTGTTTGCCTGCGCCGGCGATATTGACGTGGTTTAAACCTCAAACTGCTCGCTTCTCAGCGCCTTAGCGTGCTGAGAAGCGCCACTGACTTTAACATTAAGTAACATTTTTGCCGCTGTACTTCCCTTGTACCCCATTGCCGCTTGCTTCATGATAACCCGCGACATACCCCTTTGATATTCGCGTTAAACACGCCCTAAAAACAACAGTAGGATTAACCTATGCGACGTTTGTATCCTGTCTGCGCGCTAGCCATGCTCAGTGCCTGCAGCCCCAATTCGGCCCAGCCCGATGCCAACAGCAGTGCAGCACTTAAACCCGTGCAAATGAATGAAGCACGCTTTAGAAACGATATTAAAAACCTTTCCTCCGATGAGTTTGAAGGCCGTGCGCCGACCACTCAGGGTGAAAAACTCACCTTGGATTATTTATCCAAAGCCTTTACAGAGATGGGACTTAAAGGTGCCTACCAAGGCAGCTTTTTACAACCTGTGCCTATGGTGAGCTATACCGCAGATGAAGCGCAGCAAGTCACGTTGGCAGGATTACCCTTTAAATACCGTCAAGATCTGGTGCTCAGCAGTCGCCATGATAACGGTGGCGTTAACATTGAGAACGCGCCACTGGTATTTGTTGGCTACGGTGTTAATGCACCTGAATATGCTTGGAACGATTACCAAGATCTCGACATGAAAGGCAAAATAGCGGTGATCTTAGTGAACGATCCCGGTTTTGCCCGTCCAGATTCAGGCAAATTTAATGGCAAAGCCATGACCTACTACGGTCGCTGGAGTTATAAATTTGAAGAAGCTAGCCGCCAAGGTGCGCTCGGCGCGCTACTCATTCACGATACTGAACCTGCATCTTATCCTTGGTCAGTGGTCGAAAACAGTTGGACAGGACCGCAGCAGGATTTAGTCCTTAGTAAAGCCGAGCAAGATAGCCGCGTCCAAGTTGAAGGTTGGTTAACCTTAGATACCGCCACAAAACTGTTTGAAAAGGCCGGCCTATCTCTTCCTACGCTAATGGCTCGCGCCGCCGATAGCCCAATTAACTTACCCCTTGAGCAAACGGCCAATATTGCCTTTAAAAACAAAGCAGAATACGCCAATAGCTATAACGTTGTTGCCACTCTTGCCGGTTCGCAGCAAGCCGATGAACATATCCTGTTCACGGGCCACTGGGACCATATTGGCAAAGATGACAGTAAAGAAGGCGATAAAATTTACAATGGCGCAATGGATAACGCTTCCGGTATTGCCGGCATTTTAGAAATCGCCAGACAACTTGCCGACAATGCCACACAAGGCCACGGTTTAGCCCGCTCAGTAACGTTTATCGCCACCACAGGCGAAGAGCAAGGTTTGCTTGGCTCACGTTATTATGCCGCTAATCCTATCTATCCGATTGATAAAACGGTGGCGGTACTCAATCTAGATAGCACCAATATCTATGGAAAAACCAAGGACTTTACCATAGTCGGTAAAGGCAAATCTGAGCTTGAGAACTACCTAATCGATGCCGCCAAACAACAAAACCGCATTGCTTTAGGTGAAAAAAATCCAGCTTCGGGCGGTTTCTTCCGCTCTGATCACTTCAGCTTCGCCAAACTCGGCGTACCTGCGGTCTTTGCCGGAGGCGGTAGTGAGCCTATCGATGCGGCAACCGCTGACTATAAGACTCAAATGCAAGCAACCATGAAAGGCTGCTATCACAATGTCTGCGATGAATACCGTGAAGACTGGGATTTGAGTGGTGCGATTCAAGATCTGGAAGTTTACTATCAAGTGACTCGCGAGTTAGGTAATAGTCAAGATTGGCCTGGGTATTATCCAGGCACTGAGTTTAACAATCTTCGCCCCGCCAAAACTCCACTTGCCAAGGCCGCAAACTAAACAGCTCTAGCAGAGCGATGTTAATGCTAAAACAGTCGTATAAGGCACCATGAAGGTGCCTTATTATTTTACCGAGCCGCCTCACTTTACCAACGCGATTAACCTTGACTGCTGCATTAGGCTCAAGACTGCCAACAAGCTGCTTATAAAATCAGCAGTGCTTACTCTTAAATCACTATCTTGCTCACATTTATGATGATTTTCTCAAAAACGGTTTTTCTTGAGTGAACATTACATATTTGCCAATATCCCACTTTGCAATCCACAACCAAAAACACTTTATGTATAAAAAAGCGAAATTAATTAGATAATATTCAATCAAAGTCATTTTAAAGACAGAACAAACTCATCTAAAACACCAAAAAACGAATAAATCATCAAAAATAAAATTTGGCAAAATCCCGAATCGCTGGCACATTGATACTCAATTGAGACATCCTCAAATGAAATGCAGTGGTTTAGGAGTGGGATTATGTGTTCGATTTTTTCAATTTTAGATATTCAATCCGATGCAAAAGAGCTGCGTCAAGTCGCACTAGAAATGTCCAAACTGATGCGCCATCGCGGCCCCGATTGGTCAGGCATTTACGCCAGCGATAAAGCTATTTTGGCCCACGAACGCTTGGCCATTGTCGATATTGAACATGGCGCGCAGCCACTGCTAACCGAAGACGGCAGCCTTATCCTCGCAGTCAATGGTGAAATCTATAACCACAAAGAACTCAAAGCCCAGTTAGGCGATAAGTACAGCTATCAAACCAACTCAGATTGCGAAGTTATTCTGGCGCTGTATCAGGAATATGGCACTGAATTTCTTGATAAATTAAACGGTATTTTCGCCTTCGTACTCTACGACAAAGCCAAAGACGCCTACCTAATTGGTCGCGATCATATGGGTATCATCCCGCTCTACACGGGTCGTGATGCGGCAGGTAACCTCTATGTCGCCTCTGAAATGAAAGCACTGATGCCAGTGTGTAAAACCGTGGAAGAATTCCAGCCGGGCCAATACTTATACTCAAGCGATGCTGCGGCAGTGAAATACTACACTCGCGATTGGCAACAGTATGATGCAGTTAAAGATAATGGCGCCAGCCAAGAAGAATTGCGTGAAGCTCTAGAAGCTGCAGTTAAGCGCCAATTGATGTCCGATGTACCTTACGGGGTATTACTCTCCGGCGGTTTAGACTCATCGGTGATCTCGGCTATCACCCAGACATTTGCTAAACGTCGCATCGAAGATGACGGTGAAACGGGCGCTTGGTGGCCGCAGCTACACTCCTTTGCTGTCGGTTTAAAAGGCGCACCGGATTTAATCGCTGCCAAAAAGGTTGCTGATGCCATTGGAACGATTCACCATGAGATCAACTTTACCTTCCAAGAAGGGCTAGATGCGATTAAAGAAGTGATTTATCACTTAGAAACCTATGATGTCACCACCATTCGTGCGGCCACACCAATGTATTTAATGGCACGAAAAATCAAGGCGATGGGCATTAAAATGGTGCTCTCTGGCGAAGGCGCTGATGAACTCTTTGGCGGCTACTTATACTTCCACAAGGCGCCAAACGCACAGGCTTTCCATGAGGAATTAGTCCGTAAGCTGGATAAACTGCATCTGTTCGATTGCCTGCGCGCCAACAAAGCCATGGCCGCATGGGGACTCGAAGCCCGTGTGCCCTTCCTCGATAAGGAATTTATGGATGTGGCGATGCGAATCAACCCTGAGGCAAAAATGTCTAAGGATGGCCGGATTGAGAAACACATTCTGCGTCAAGCCTTTGAGCATAAATTGCCCAAAGAAGTCGCCTGGCGCCAAAAGGAACAATTCAGCGATGGCGTGGGTTACTCTTGGATCGATGGTTTGAAGGCCCATGCCGCAGAGCAAGTAGACGATTTGCAACTGGCCAACGCGAAGTTCCGCTTCCCCTATAACACGCCAGAAACCAAAGAAGCCTATTTCTACCGTTGTTTCTTTGAGGAGCATTATCCATTGCCAAGTGCCGCCGAAACGGTTCCTGGGGGCAAGTCGGTCGCCTGCTCAACCCCAGAAGCACTGGCCTGGGATGAAAGTTTACGGGGTATTATCGACCCATCAGGCCGAGCCGTACGCTCTGTACATGCTGCGAGTTATTGATTAGCCGTTAAAATGACAAAGCCATCCTAGGATGGCTTTAATATTACTAAGTTAACACGAGTCGCCGTAAGGCTTAAAAGATAGTCTCATCCAATTGAGTTAACATCTCACTTGCCTGCTCCAATTGCTTACGTAGGCTACGACTCTGCACTGCCCAATACGCCATATAAAAATCAGCGGTTTTCAATTTAGCCTGATAGAAACCCACTTCTTCAGTGCCATTGTCGAGTGCAGTCAGCGCAATATTCGCCATTCGCGCCCACATCCACGCTAAAGCGGTAATACCGAACAACTCAAGATACGCCATCGATGCCGCGCCGATAATATCAGGATTGCTGGCCGCATGGGTCGCTAAATAGCCACTTGCCTTTTGTAAATCGGTAGCGCAATCCATTAGTCCACTCACATAGGGCTGCATTTGGGCATCTTTGCCTTGTGATTGGATAAATTCAGTGACCAGCGTTGACCATTGCTGCATAGCCGCACCACGGTCGCTCAGCAGTTTACGGCCGACTAAATCGAGCGCCTGAATACCATTTGTACCTTCATAAATCAGTGCAATACGGCTATCACGCACAAATTGCTCCATGCCCCATTCGTGAATATAGCCATGACCACCAAACACTTGCTGCGCATCCACACAGGCATTAAAGCCTCGGTTAGTGATAAATCCCTTCACCACAGGCGTAAACAAGGCCGCTAATTGCGAGGCCGCTTTGGCTTTTGCAGGATCGCTATGGCGCTCAGCTTCATCCAACCACAACGCCTGTTGCCCTACAAGTGCGCGGGCGCCCTCATTAAAGGCCTTTTGTGATAACAACATTCGGCGCACATCACCATGTACCAAAATGGGATCAGCCGCTTTTTCAGGGGCTTTCGCCCCACTAATAGCACGGCTCTGTAATCTGTCCTTGGCGTAAGCCAACGCATTTTGATAAGCGATTTCGGAGACGCCTAATCCCTGCATCCCTACCCCAAGGCGAGCTTGATTCATCATGGTAAACATGGCGCGCAGCCCTTGGTGCGGTTCTCCCACTAACTCACCGAGTGCGCCATCAAATACCATCACACAGGTTGAGTTACCGTGGATGCCCATTTTATGTTCAAGACCACTGGCATACAGGCTGTTAGCTTGACCTAAACTGCCATCACTGTTGACTAACACTTTTGGCACAGCAAAGAGTGAAATCCCCTTCACGCCTTCGGGAGCATCAGGTAAGCGCGCTAAGACTAGGTGGACTATGTTATCGGTGAATGGATGATCGCCCGAGGAGATAAAAATCTTCTCGCCGGTGATAGCAAAGTAGCCGTCCGCCGCTGGCACGGCCTTAGTGCGCAGCAGTGCTAAGTCGGTTCCCGCATGGGATTCGGTCAAATTCATGGTGCCGGTCCATTCACCACTCACCAATTTAGGTAAATACTTTTGTTTTAATGCCTCACTACCGTGAGCATGAATGGCTGAGTAAGCGCCATGGGTAAGTCCTGGATACATAGCAAAGGCCATGTTGGTCGAGGTTTGCATTTCGGTGACGAAAATCCCAACCACTTCGGGTAGCCCTTGACCACCAAATGCGGGATCGCAGGTCAATGTCGGCCAGCCATTATCGACAAATTGCTGATAGGCGTCGGCAAAGCCTTCTGGGGTAACAACGTTACCCTCCACTAATTTGCAGCCTTGCACATCACCGATACTATTTAATGGCAACATCACCTCTGTGCTGAAATCCGCCATACCTTGCAGGATAGCATCGACCAGTTCGGGATCGATTTCATCGAAGCCTTTTAGGGCATCTTGCTGATAAATATGCAACATTTCATCGAGGATAAATTGATAGTCACGCAGTGGTGCTTGATAGACTGGCATAATGGCTTCCCTTTCTTGTTTTATGGCAATGTACTAAGTGCTCTGACCACTTTAGCTAAATCTGTTGAAAAAGAAAGCATCTCTCCTTGGGTTGAGTGACTTTTGTTTGCCCAGTCGAACAGCAAAACCGTAAATTGATCGCAACAAAGGCTTATGCTCAAGCGCAAAAGTTTGTAAGCTAAGTGTCGGTATTGCTGATACGTCATCAGGTTGAGGATATTGTTGCTATGGGTTCTGTTACCACCAAAAAACACGCAAACGGGCTCGATTATGTCGAAGTGAACACGGCATTATGCCAAGCGAGAATTTTTTTACAGGGCGCGCAAATCGACCATTTTCAACCTGTCGGTAAGCCCCCATTGTTATGGGTTTCCTCCGCCGATGACTATCAACCCGGAAATGGGATCCGTGGTGGTGTACCTGTATGTTGGCCATGGTTTGGCATGAGCAGTGAAGCCAATTTCCCACAACACGGTTTTGCTCGCACCCGAGTTTGGGCGCTAGAATCAGTTGAGATGCGTAATCAATTGGTGGATTTGCGTTTCAGCTTAACCATCAGCGAAGAAGATAAGGTCTTTTGGCCGCACAATACCCAAGTCAACGTACTCTTTACCTTAGGTGAAACGTTAAGTATCAGCTTGATTAATACCAACCTTGGTGATGTACCCGTGAGCCTCACTCAAGCGCTACACAGCTATTTTCCGATTGAAGATATTCACCAGCTTAAAGCGACAGGATTTAGCGGTGCTCAATATATTGAGTTTGCTAAAGGCCCATACCCGCAAACCACAGATGACGTGTTATTTGACCGTGAAACCGACCGCGTTTACACCAACCTAGGCCCAGTACAACACTTACATACGCCAAAAGGTATAATTGAAGTAAGCCGTGAGAATAGCCGCTCGGCGGTGCTGTGGAACCCGTGGATTGAAAAATCGACCCGGCTTGCCCGCTTCAATGACAATGACTATCTGACCATGGTGTGTTTAGAAGCCGCCAATGTGCTTGAAGATAAGCTCACTCTCGCTCCTGGTGAAAGCCACAGCCTTATCACCCATATTCGCTGGGCAGACTAATTGGACTCTTATCGATAACCCCATCAATGCAAAAGCCCAGTGAATGACTGGGCTTTTTTAATGTCATCAAACTTATGATGGCCATCTATTAGGCAACAACCTACACCTACTTAGTGTTTTTCTCAAAACGCGCTAACAAGCTTGAGGTATCCCAACGATTACCGCCCATGGCTTGAACTTCTGAGTAAAACTGATCCACTAACGCGGTTAAGGGTAAGTGCGAACCATTGCGGCGGGCTTCTTCTAAGGCAATGCCTAAATCCTTACGCATCCAATCAACCGCAAAACCAAAATCATAGTTTTGTGCCCACATGGTCTTGTAGCGATTTTCCATTTGCCAGCTTTGCGCGGCACCTTTACTGATAACTTCCACCACTTTTTCACCGTCAAGCCCAGCTTTACGGGCAAATTGCAGCGCTTCGGCAAGACCTTGCACGACACCCGCGATACAAATTTGGTTGACCATCTTAGTGAGCTGCCCAGCGCCTACTTCACCTAAACGCTCGGCGCAGCGTGCAAACGCTTCAATAACAGGTTTAACACGCTCAAATACGGCTTGCTCACCACCGACCATAACCGTGAGCACACCATTTTCAGCCCCAGCTTGACCACCCGATACAGGTGCATCGAGAAAATCGATCCCCTTTTCACCTAATACTTTATGTAACTCACGGGCCACATCGGCAGACGCAGTGGTATGGTCTACCAATACAGTGCCGAGCGCCATACCATGGATCACCCCATCATCCCCTAACACCACTTCACGTAGATCGTTATCATTACCCACACAAGTAAATACAATATCTTGACCTATTGCCGCCTCTTTAGGCGTTGGGCAACACCGACCGCCATAGGTATCGACCCAAGTTTGTGCCTTAGCAAAAGTCCGGTTATACACTGTGACCTCATGGCCCTTGTTGAGTAAGTGTCTTGCCATGGGATAACCCATTACGCCTAAACCAATAAATGCGACTTTTGCCATGAGGAATTCCTTTATTTGAAGCAAAGTGTTTGATAAACGAGTTGAAAGGTTTGCATAAAATGTATCTTTGCGCGCTTATGTTACTCCTCAAACTTTCCTGCCCATACTAAAAAAATGCGAGCAAGTGTTTCAAATTTAGGAGTGAATAAGCGGCTAAAGCAATGGCGGCAGTGTAGCATTCGCTTGCTTGAGCGTCAGAGTTAAAATGCCTAGCGCTGCAAACGCAGTTTTCGACAGAAACAACAACGGCGCACTCGGCGCCGTTGTTGTTTCTGTCGAACGATTATTTCTGTACATGGGCTTCCATTTCGGCACCAATTTTCTTACGCATCTCCATTAAGCGCAGTGCAGAATCTCGAAGGTGAATATCATTTTCAGTCTGTGGCACCCACTCAGGTACTGGCGTGGGCTGACCTTGTTCATCGACTGCAACCATGATGACAATACAGTGAGTCGTAAGATGCCGCTCTGAAACCTTAGGATCGCCGGCCCGCACATCGATACCAATATGCATAGAGGTTTTACCGGTATAAATCACCTTCGCGCTAACTTCGACAATGTTGCCCACTAAAATCGGTTGAACAAATCGAATACCACCTGCGTAAGCGGTAATACAATATTTACCACTCCACCCCGCAGCACAGGCATAGGCTGCAAGGTCAATCCATTTCATCACAGCGCCACCGTGAACCTTACCACCAAAATTCACATCCGCAGGCTCTGACAAAAATCTCAGGGTAATTTGTCTATCGATACCAGCCATATAACCTCAACTTATTCAGCCTCTGTGGCTCAATGATTTTGCAATAAGTTGAGTTTACGACAGAAATAGTCAATAACGTAAAAATAATTGCGATTGCATCTGCGCAGATAACCGATTTAACCAAAGTAGCTGATAACCCCGCAGGACAATAATACTCCAGGCAAGGCTAAACGATATAACCACAGCTGCAACTCACTGCTGACAAAGCGTCTTCCGTTACCCCAAGTGTAAAACCCAAGCCCTAACAGAAAGAGTCCAATGACCTCCAATCCAGACGATATATGATCGGTACCACCAACAATGATGGCGGTGACTAACAACGCGAACCAGACCACCACATAAGCCGCAATGGCAAAAATGAAGGTCTTCATGCCGATATCTATATTAGGATGCCAAGTTTTGGATTCACCACGTATAAGTTCGGTCAAATTAGCGGTTACAGCCCCCACCATTGGTACGAGTGGGATAACGATAGGGTTTAACATGACAGATTGCCTTTAAAGCGAGTTATGTCTGTCATTATCGGCGGTAAAAAGGATGAAACAAGCTTGATGAAAAAACATTAACCATCATGATATCAGCAGGTTACAAAGAGACATTCCGCACAAGATGAACATAAAAAAATGCGCCAATTGGCGCATTTTTATGAAGATAATAACCTTTTAGACTTTCTTAAACAGTAATGAACCGTTAGTTCCACCAAAGCCGAAGGAGTTACATAGAGCGTAATCTAACTTCACATCGCGGGCAGTGTGTGCCACAAAGTCTAAATCACACCCTTCGTCAGGATTATCGAGGTTAATGGTCGGTGGTACCGCTTGGTCACGTAGTGCCAATAAAGTGAAAATCGCCTCCACCGCGCCCGCAGCACCTAATAGGTGACCCGTCATCGACTTAGTCGAACTCACAAGCAGATTATAAGCGTGATCACCAAAGACCGACTTAACCGCCGCCGCTTCCGCTTTATCACCTGCGGGGGTTGAAGTGCCATGGGCATTGATATAGCCAATTTTCTCAAGTGGTAGCTTAGCATCATTAACGGCATTGACCATAGCCGCTGCGGCACCCGCACCATCACTTGGTGGCGAGGTCATATGGAAAGCATCACCGCTCATACCAAAGCCAACGAGTTCACCATAAATGGTCGCACCGCGCGCTTTAGCGTGCTCGTATTCTTCCATCACCATTACACCAGCGCCATCACCGATCACAAAACCATCACGGTCTTTATCCCATGGACGGCTCGCTGCAGTTGGATCATCATTGCGAGTTGAGAGGGCTTTTGCTGCACCAAAACCACCTACACCTAATGGGCACGTGACATCTTCCGCCCCACCGGCAACCATTACGTCAGCATCACCATAGGCGATGGTGCGCGCCGCAAAACCGATATTATGCACACCGGTTGTACAGGCGGTAGTGACGGCAAAGTTAGGGCCTGTCATTCCGTACATAATCGATAAATGGCCTGCAATCATATTAATGATGGTGCTCGGCACGAAGAAAGGCGAAATTTTACGTGGACCACCGTTCATTAACGCACTGTGATTTTGCTCAATCAACCACATTCCACCCATACCAGCACCGATAGCGGTACCAACGCGGCCTGGGTTTACTTTGCTCATATCCAGACCTGAGTCTTGGATAGCTTGGATGCCTGCAGCCATACCATACTGAATAAAGAGGTCCATTTTGCGGGCGTCTTTTTTGGTTAAGTACTGCTCAACATCGAAATCTTTTACAGAACCACTGAAACGAGTGGTGAATTCGCTGGCATCAAATTTGGTTATGGGCGCAATCCCACTCTTACCCGAAAGCAGGGCTTTCCAAGTTGTGTCGACAGTATTGCCCACGGGCGTTACTAACCCTAAACCGGTTACCACTACACGACGTTTAGACACGGCAGTCACCTTTTGAATGCTAAATAAATATGGTTATGACAGATAAATGCGGTTCTATCATTAAAAAGTCTTCGCCAATCTGCGGCGAGCATCTCATGGATAAATTCAACACAACTTCCAGAGACGATTGAATGGCACGATTGCAGAATGAGGCGGGGCTAAAACAAAAACAGGCGGCATATATGCCGCCTGTTCTCTAGAATTCAGAATTACTGATTCTTAGAAACGTAATCGATCGCTGCTTGAACAGTAGTGATCTTTTCAGCTTCTTCATCAGGGATCTCGGTATCAAACTCTTCTTCCAGAGCCATAACCAACTCAACAGTGTCCAGAGAATCTGCACCCAGATCGTCAACGAAAGATGCCGCTGGTTTAACGTCTTCTTCTTTAACGCCCAGTTGCTCTACAATGATTTTCTTTACACGTTCTTCGATGTTGCTCATTAGTTTTCTTTCCTATTCAAATTACGCACTTGCGTAAGATTGCGAGTAGTTTATTAGATTTGGCTGACAATGCAAGCTTAGTTTTCGTGGTCTAACCACGAAATTTAGCGACCAATTGATACAGATCACTACTCAGTTGCGACAGTATCCCTGCCATCCGCCCTTAAACCATGTACATTCCGCCATTCACATGCAAAGTCTCGCCTGTGATATATGCGGCAGAATCCGACGCCAAAAAGAGCACTGCATTGGCAATTTCTTGCGCTTGCCCTAATCGTTCCATCGGTACCTGAGACATGATAGCTTTTTGCTGATCTTCGGTCAGCTCATCAGTCATATCGGTCTGGATAAATCCAGGAGCGATAGCATTAACTGTAATTTGACGAGATGCAACCTCTCTTGCAAGAGATTTTGTAAATCCGATCAAACCCGCCTTTGCTGCCGAGTAGTTAACTTGACCTGCATTGCCCATAGTGCCTACCACTGAACCGATATTGATGATCCGGCCAAAGCGCTTTTTCATCATGGTACGCATCACAGGTTTTGATAGTCTGAACAATGACGTCAGGTTGGTATCAATGATATCGTTCCATTCATCATCTTTCATTCGCATCAGCAAGTTATCACGGGTGATACCCGCGTTATTGACTAGAATATCAACATCTCCCGCTTTTTCTTTGATCGAGTCGAATAAATCGGTGACGGATTGACTATCGGTAACATTAAGCACTAAACCAAAACCTTTGTCACCCAGATATTCTTGGATTGCTGCGGCGCCCTTCTCACTTGTGGCAGTTCCTATTACAACCGCACCCGCTTCGACTAAGGTTTCGGCAATCGCGCGGCCAATACCACGGCTCGCACCTGTCACTAAGGCAACTTTGCCCGCTAAACTCAGATTGATACTCATACAAACTCCTTATTCAGTTAACGCCGCAAGGGATGCAACATCGTTAACTGCTTGGGCAGAAAGCGATTTATTAATGCGTTTTGTAAGACCCGTCAGCACTTTACCTGGGCCACACTCAACTAATTGGGTAATGCCTTTTTCCGCCATCAATTCAACGGTTTCGCTCCAGCGCACTGGGCAATAGAGTTGACGCACCAGCGCATCTTTAATGTCGGCTACCGCAGTTGGCGATGCCACATCTACGTTATTGATAACAGTAATACTAGGCGCGTTAAACTGCACATTGTTTAAGGCAAGGGCTAATTTATCAGCGGCAGGTTTCATTAATGCACAGTGTGATGGCACGCTGACAGGCAGCGCCACCGCCATTTTGGCGCCAGATGCTTTACACGCAGCAGCAGCACGTTCAACCGCGTCTTTTTGACCGGCGATCACCACTTGACCAGGGCTGTTAAAGTTAACCGGGCTAACGACTTCACCTTGAGCTGCTTCAATACAAGCATTGGCAATACCGTCATTATCAAGGCCAATAATCGCATACATAGCACCAGTACCAGCAGGCACGGCTTGTTGCATCAATTGACCACGCAGCTCAACTAATTTAATTGCATCTTTAAAATCGATGACACCAGCACAGACTAATGCGGAATATTCACCAAGGCTGTGACCCGCTAACACCGCAGGCATTGCCTTGCCAGAGGCGAGATAAGCGCGCCAAATGGCAACACTTGCCGCTAATAACGCCGGTTGGGTTTTATCCGTTTCGTTTAAGGTTTCTACTGGGCCATCTTGCACTAACGCCCATAGGTCATATCCTAAAACCTCACTCGCTTCGGCAAAGGTTTGTCCCACAATCGGCTGTACAGCAGCCAGCTCGGCTAACATGCCTAAGGCCTGTGACCCTTGGCCTGGGAATACAAAAGCTACATTTTCCATATTAAATTACCTATGGCGAACTTAATTTATTGAACACTAAACCGTTATCTTGGACAGCAAACCAAGATAACGATGGTCAGGAATTTATTCGTATACAGATACAGTTAAAAACGGACGAGCGCACTGCCCCACGCAAAACCAGCACCAAAGGCTTCGAGCAGCAACAACTGGCCACGTTGGATCCGGCCATCACGAACGGCTTCATCCAAGGCAATCGGCACCGATGCCGCTGACGTGTTACCGTGCTTAGCCAGTGTTAATACCACTTTATCTAAGCTCATATCGAGCTTTTTCGCCGTGGCATTAATAATGCGGAAATTCGCCTGATGCGGCACCAACCAGTCGATTTCCGACTTGTCGATATTATTAAGGCGTAATGTTTCAGTCACGACATGAGATAACTGCGTGACAGCCACTTTAAAGACGTCATTACCTTTCATGGTCATAAACCCTACCGCTTCGGAAGTTTCTCCTTGACGCGGTGGAAAAGCACATTTCAGCAAGTCACCTTGACGACCATCAGCGTAAATATGGGTAGAGATAATCCCAGGCTCATCGGAGGCACCGATAATTGCCGCACCCGCGCCATCACCAAACAGAATAATGGTGGTGCGATCTTCTGGCTCGCATAGGCGGGACAATACGTCTGCACCAATGACGAGCACTTTTTTCGCGGTACCATTTTTAACGAATTGGTCTGCTACAGATAAGGCATAGACAAAACCGGAACAGGCCGCCGCAATATCAAAGGCCGGAATGGTATGAACGCCAAGCATCGCTTGAATTTCGCATGCTGCTGCTGGGAATGCATTTGCCGCACTGGTGGTGCCACAAATGATCATATCTAAATCTGATGCTTCTATGCCGGCCATCTCTAGCGCATTTAATGCCGCCAGATAGCCCATAGTTGAGACTGTTTCATCTTGCGCCGCAATGCGACGCTCTGAAATACCAGTGCGTTCCACAATCCATTGGTCACTGGTTTCCACCATTTTTTCCAAATCTTGATTACTACGCACCTGCACCGGTACGTAACTACCAGTTCCGAGAATTTTTGTATGCATAAGGAGGAATCAGTTATTTATATCTAAAAGAATCGACTCCAAACGATCTTTTATCATTTCGGGGAGTCGACGTTGCGCTTCAGTCACTGCCAAACTAATTGCTTGTAAATAAGCAGCTTCATCCGCATTTCCATGGCTCTTTACAACTATGCCGCGCAATCCTATCAGACTTGCACCATTATAGTGGTCGGGGTTCATCTGGCTGAGGACCGCCTGAATGCGAGGGGCGATGAGTTTTGCCAAAAAACGCACGAAGAAACCTTGGGTTAGGCCCCGTTTTAACTGATGTACCAATAGTTTGGCAATGCCTTCAGAGGTTTTGAGCGTGATGTTACCCACAAAACCATCACAAACGATCACATCCACATTTCCTGAATAGATTTCATCACCTTCAATAAAGCCGGTGTAATTAACCTGTTCGGTGTTTTGCAGTATTTGCGCCGCTTGTTGCACCTGATCGTTGCCTTTGATTTCTTCTGTGCCCACATTTAGCAGCGCCACTTTCGGACGGGATTTCTTATCCACAGCTTCACACAGCACAGAGCCCATCACGGCAAATTGGAAAAGTGTTTCTGAATCGCAGGAAATATTGGCACCTAAGTCCAATAAATAAACTGGCTTTTGCGTCACTGAAGGTAAACAACTGACCAATGCAGGTCTGTCCACACCGGGCAAGGTTTTTAACAACACCTTAGCCATCGCCATTAACGCGCCGGTATTTCCCGCACTCACGCACGCAGCAGCACGTCCATCTCGCACCAGTTCAATCGATAGGCGCATCGAACTATTTTTACGGGTGCGCAAAGCATGCACGGGCCTGTCAGACATGCTCACCACTTCATCGGTGTGAATAACTTGAATACGGGAGAGTAACTCTTGTTCTGCTTGGTGCAGATAGACATCTATTTCAGTCTTATCACCGACTAAAATGATTTTAAGGGAAGAATGAGATTTTAGTGCCCGCAAAGCTGCAGGCACTGTGACGTGGGGGCCATGATCGCCGCCCATCGCATCTAACGCGAGCGTCAGACTCGTCATTAGGAAACCAACAAATTACTTGTTGATTACCTTTTTACCGCGATAGAAACCATCAGCAGTCACGTTGTGACGCATATGGACTTCACCGCTGGTAGCGTCTACAGACAGCTGAGCAGTGCTCAGTGCGTCATGTGAACGGCGCATACCGCGCTTTGAACGAGATTTTTTATTCTGTTGTACAGCCATTGGCCCTGTCTCCTAGATTACTTGCTCTTCAGTTTTTCTAACACTGCAAACGGATTTGGACGCTCCTCTTGAGCGGGTTCGATCTCGCCTACAACTATGTCCATGGATCCGATATTGCAATCAGTCTCTTCATGCATCGGAATAATAGGCATAGCGACTATCAATTCATCTTCGATCAATTGATGCAGACGTACTTCGCCAATCTCATTGCACTCAATTGGGTCATACGCATCCGGGAGCTCATCGATTTCTGCCTTAGTCCGGCATGGACCGAAGCAAAACTCGACCGTAACCTCAGTGGTAAATAGTGTCATGCAACGTTGACAAACCAGAGTGAGCTCCGTCACAGCCTTCCCTTTCAGGTAGACTATCCCCTGCAAATCTACGCCACATTCAAGCGACACTGCCACATCGGAACAGTCGCCGGCACATAACTCATTTAATCTTTTCAATTGCTGCCCTGGCACTATCCCCTCATAGGTAGAACGGCTTGAGGCGGCGCGAATAGGATCAATTGAAACCGGTATCTTTACTGTTTGCATAAGGCGCGCATATTATAGTTTGAAAACGCTAGAGTCAAAGAAAAATTTCTTACTTAAGTCCCAGTTTGCAACTTAAGCGATTCTCTAGCCCCAACATTGAATTAACGGAAGCGAAATTTTACCCAAGCAGGGGGCGGCACACAAGCGCTAGCCGTCTAAAATAGCCGCATTCACCGAAAGAATCCTTAATTACCTTCCTAAAGTAACTGCTTCTGTTACCACGGCTTGCATTCAATCATCCAGATTGGCGACAATAAGTGAAGTTTTCTAATGGATTATTAATGATGACGCCACAGTTAATCCTCGCTTCCACCTCTGTATATCGGCAAGCACTACTACGCAAATTAGGCTTACCCTTTGAATACTGCGATCCTAATATTGATGAAACCCCAATAGCAAATGAGTCAGCCCAAGCCTTAGTTTTACGGTTAGCGCAGGCCAAAGCGGAGGCTGGCGCAAAATATTTTCCCGATGGACTGATTATTGGTTCCGACCAAGTCGCAGTGATTGATAGCAAGATCATCGGTAAACCATTAAATCGCGACAATGCCATTCAGCAGCTCAGTCAAGCTTCAGGCAAAACCATTACCTTTTACACAGGGCTTGCGCTTTATAATGCTCAAACGGGTGAAATAAATGCCCAAGTAGAACCTTTTACAGTGCATTTTAGACACCTGGCAGCATCACAAATCAGTGCTTATGTGGATAAAGAACAACCGTTTTACTGTGCTGGCAGTTTCAAAAGTGAAGGTTTAGGCATTGCCCTCTTTAGTCGTTTAGAGGGACGAGATCCTAATACCCTTGTAGGATTGCCTTTGATCCTGCTGACAGAAATGTTGCTCAGCCAAGGCATTGATGTATTAGCTTAATGATTATAAAAGCCGTTATCAAAATAACGGCCTTTTAAATAAGCGATGTAAGATTAACGACAACCGTAACAAGGTTTTCAGCTGAAAGGGATTATGGAGCAACCATTAAGCGTTGGCCGAAAGCACGTTTATGTTCGCCACTTTTCTGTCTTGTAACTTTCGTGTCTTATAAATGCAGAAGGAGCTGCTGCGGTGAATCAATCAGTGCTAGCGGCTTAGCTTGTTGTAATACCGCCTCACTATGGGCGCCATAGGTCACACCGATACTATCAATCCCCGCATTCGCGGCCATGGTTAAATCCAGCAAAGAATCACCGACCATCAATGCACGCTCGGGCTGAATGTCCAATTCCTGCAATAGGCTTTTGATCATCTCAGGATGGGGTTTACTCTGCGCTTCATCGGCGCAGCGGGAGGCAATAAAGAAATGCCCTAATCCAGATTGCTCCCACACGCGCAGCAGACCTGCTCTCGCCTTACCCGTCGCCACAGCAAGCTGATAACCCTTTGCAGATAATGATTCGAGCAATTGTGGTGCTTGGTCGAAGATTGGTGTTGGCGTGGTATCAAGGTGCAAATACTGCGTCTTAAATTCGGCGCGCATCGTGATGTAACACGCTTCAGTACCAGTGCATATAATAGAAGATGCACTAACGGGTATATCCATCTCAGGAGACGCTGGTAATCGCGGCGGTGAAGGCAATAATCCACAAGGGAATAACACTCTTGGAGTGCTTGCGTCATCGACAGACCAATCACATTACGAATATCCGTCTCTGAGGGTACAGGCAGCGCCAGTGCCCTAGCCATATTCTCAATGCAAATAATGATCTTGCCGATGGAATCCATCAAAGTGCCATCCCAATCAAAAATCACTAAATCATATTTACGCAGGGTAGAATGGTTGGCAGCCTTCATGCTTCAAGGTTATCCACGGGTATATAGAGAGGAGCGGGAATTAAACCCGCTTTAACTTATTCAACAGTTGCTGCAGATTATCATCCAGTGGTGCACAAACCCGCATCACTTCATCGTTTTCAGGATGGATAAACATTAATTCTGCCGCATGTAAAAACAATCTGCTCAAGCCAAGGGAACGCATACTGTCATCAAAAGCTTGCTCGCTGTACTTATCATCACAGGCAATAGGATGCCCCACATATTGACAATGTACGCGAATTTGATGGGTACGCCCCGTGACCGGACTCGCCTGCACTAATGTACAACCTTGATAACGCTGCACAATTTTAAAACGCGTTTCAGAGGGCTTGCCTTCAGCATTGACTCGCACAATCCGCTCGCCCGACTTAAGTGTCAGTTTTAACAGTGGTTGTTTAACCACTTTATCCTGCGCCGACCACTCACCTTTGACTAAAGCTAAGTAATCCTTCTGCATCTTTTTATAACGCAGTTGGTCATGCATATGCTTAAGGGCACTGCGTTTTTTAGCCACTAGTAGAACACCTGAGGTATCTTTATCGAGGCGATGAACTAATTCTAAAAACTTCTGTTGCGGACGTAAGGAGCGTAACGCTTCAATCACACCATAATCAACACCACTGCCACCATGCACAGCGATACCGGCAGGTTTATTGAGAACGATAAGATGATTATCTTCATGCAAAATTCGATCTTCGAGCTGTGACACTTTACTCAAGTTTGCAGAAGGTGCAGTACGGTTATCAGGAGCAGCCATTCTCACGGGTGGTACACGTACCACGTCACCGATTTGTAATTTATATTCTGGCTTAATGCGTTTTTTATTCACCCGCACTTCGCCCTTACGCACGATACGGTAAATCATGCTCTTAGGTACGCCCTTGAGCACAGTGATTAAAAAATTGTCGATTCGTTGGTCGAGGTGGTCTTCGTCAATCGTGATCAACTGCACCTGTTGCTGTGGAGATTCTGTATTCATGATGTGCCATCTACTTATAACGGCGGTCATTGTACAACAACTCACAAGAATTGTGCCTTTCCATTGCTGAATTTTTTGATTATTGCTATATTTCACCAGCGATTAGGGATAAGCCGTGAATAAAGTGTTCACAAAGTCCCTGTCCCAAGTGAAAAGCTTTATAGATCAAAAAAGATTTTCTTGATAGCAACTCATTGATTTGCAGATCGTATACTGAGTAAAAATACCACAAATGCGTTTTTTTACGATTAAATCGAGAATCTCACCTTACTTTAACAAGGTTTATCTAAAGTTTTTCTCACCGATTTCGAAATATATTTTAACTTGTCGTCAGACAAACCGATTCGACTTGGGCATTACCGGAACGAAATTAAAGAATTTATGGGGTTGGTTGATGTTTTACAACGAATTCCTTGTTTTTGTAATCATTAAAAAATAAGCCATAAATAGGATGCGACACGCAGCGACTGCGTCTAACAGCAATGCGCACCTTGCCTAGCTCACCAGCCGAGAGGCTTTGTTCACCACAGCTAGGCCCGTAATGCAACGAAACGCGATTGTTTGATGACCTCCATTTAAAGAAGAATGACGTCATCATGAAACGTATGTTAATCAATGCAACTCAATCAGAAGAGTTGCGTGTTGCCCTCGTTGACGGGCAACAACTGTACGACCTCGATATTGAAAGTCCTGGTCATGAGCAAAAAAAATCTAATATTTACAAGGGTAAGATCACCCGCGTAGAACCCTCTTTAGAAGCCGCTTTCGTTGACTATGGTGCTGAGCGCCACGGCTTTTTACCACTTAAAGAAATCGCCAGAGAATATTTCCCTAAAGGCTATTCTTTCCAAGGTCGCCCGAACATCAAAGAAGTGGTCAGTGAAGGACAAGAAGTCATTGTTCAAATTGACAAAGAAGAACGCGGCAACAAAGGTGCGGCGCTGACCACCTTTATCAGCCTTGCTGGCTCTTATTTAGTGTTAATGCCGAACAACCCTCGTGCAGGCGGCATTTCTCGCCGTATCGAAGGGGATGAGCGCACTGAATTAAAAGAAGCCATGGCCGATTTAGAAGTCCCTGCTGGAATGGGCCTTATCGTCCGTACTGCTGGTGTGGGTAAAGAATCGACCGAACTAAAGTGGGACTTAAAAGTTCTACAACACCATTGGGCTGCCATCACTGAAGCAGCGCAAACCAAAGGTGCGCCTTTCCTCATTCACCAAGAAAGTAATGTCATTGTTCGCGCAATTCGTGACTATTTACGCCGAGATGTGGGTGAAATTTTAATCGACCATCCACGTATTTACGAAGAAGCCAAACAACACATTGCCCTTGTGCGCCCAGACTTTGTTGAGCGAGTAAAGCTCTACGAAGCTGAAGTACCATTGTTTACGCACTACCAAATCGAGTCACAAATTGAATCAGCCTTCCAACGTGAAGTGCGCTTGCCATCAGGCGGTTCAATTGTTATCGACCCGACAGAAGCCTTAACCTCTATCGATATCAACTCTGCCCGAGCCACGAAAGGCGGTGATATTGAAGAAACTGCATTAAATACTAACCTTGAAGCCGCCGATGAAATTGCCCGTCAATTACGTCTACGTGACTTAGGTGGTTTAGTGGTTATCGACTTTATTGATATGACACCAGTTCGTCATCAACGTGAAGTCGAAAATCGTTTACGCGATGCCGTGCACCACGACCGTGCCCGTGTACAATTAGGCCGTATTTCACGCTTTGGTTTAATGGAAATGTCACGCCAGCGTTTACGTCCGTCATTGGAAGAGTCCGCAGCCCATATCTGCCCTCGTTGCCATGGCCAAGGCACAATCCGTAGTACTGAATCTTTAGCGCTGTCTATTCTGCGTTTGATGGAAGAAGAAGCCATCAAAGAAAACACCTCACAAATCGAAGCCATTGTACCTGTCGATGTGGCTGCATTCCTGCTTAACGAGAAACGTAAAGCGATTCGTATTACTGAACAGCGCCACGATGTGGAAGTCTATGTGATCCCAGATCCACATATGATGACCCCTGATTATCGCGTGATCCGTCACCGCACCGATGATGAAATCGACGAATCCAGCTACAAGCGTATTGAGCAGCCAGAAGCCAAATTGTATGAACCACGTAAACTGGAACGCACTGCGGCACCTGCACCTGCGCTAAAAGGGTTTACTGCACCACAGAAAGTGGAACAAGATGTTGCGCCTGTAGCCAAAGTAGAAGCCGCAAAGCCAGGTTTATTTAGTAAACTCTTCAGTGCAATTGGTTCCTTCTTTAGCTCAAGCGATAACGCTGCAACAGAAAAAAGCGCCGAAACCAAAAAGTCTGACAGCCAGGCCACCAATGCGAACCGTCGTAACCGTCGTAATGACACTCGCCGTACTCGCAATAACCAAGACACTGAAAAAGCCAAAGAAGGCTCACGCGAGCCACGTGCGCGCAATGCCAAGAAAGTGGCCGATGCCCCACAAGCGCAAGAGCGCCCAATCCGTGAAAAGGATGAAAGTGCGAAGCGCGCTAAGCCTGAGGCTAAGAACCGTAGTCAAGCACCAAAAGAAGTGATTGCAGATGTTCAAGACGAAGCGCCAAAGCAAGAAGTCGTCCGTGAACGTCGTCAGCGCCGCAATATGCGCCGCAAAGTTCGTATGGACAACACCACTGATGTTGTTGAAACGTCAATTCAGGAAGAAGCAATATTAGCTGAAATCGTTGCAATCAATGCAGATGCTGCTGTAGAGGCTCAACCGGAAGCTAAAGCACCGCGTTCACGTCGTCAGCCACGTAAAGAGGTCGCGGTTGCCAATGAGACTACAGACACTCCAGCAACAGATGCTGCTGATGAAGCGAAGCCAATTGATGCCATCGCTGATGCTCCTATCGTTGAAAGCCAAGCTGACATACAAGTTGATCCCAAGTCAGAGGCTCAATTAGCAACCACTGACGAAGACAACACCGACGTGGATGACAAAACCAAACGCGAATCCCGTGATGGACAACGTCGTAGTCGTAGAAGCCCTCGTCATCTGAGAGCTGCTGGCCAACGTCGCCGCCGTGATGAAGATGAGCAAAGCACCGCGGCTCCAGCGCAGTTCATTCCAAATGATGCGTTAGGGGAAGACCAAGACTACCCTGCACCAATGGCAATAGTTGAAACGGTTAACTTCGCAGATCAAGCTGTGGCTGAAACAGTCGCAGTGGAAGTTGAGGTGAAAAGTGTAGCAACGCAGCCAACAACTGTTGCACACACGGCCGATGTCACTACATCCTATGAAGCAACTTTCTCTGAAAGTAAAGCGATAGATGACGCTACGTCAGCAGTTGCAGTTGAACAACTCACGGATATTAAAGCGGATGTTGTCGATACTGAAATCGCATCTGAACCTGTAGTCAATGATAATGCTACACAAACGGTTAAGGTATCTAACGTTATAGCTGAGTCATCTGTGGTAATAGAACCCACAGTGCAAACCACAGTAGTAGCGCAAACGGACGTTAGAACCTTTGATGCAAAAGCTGAAGAAGTGACACAAGCGACTGAAAAAGCTGAACTGAAAGAAGTGGTAAAATCTGTCGCATCAGCACCGATGGCAAAACCCGCAGCTATCGTCAAACCTCAGGTTAAACCTGTGGTTGCTCAAGCTTCAGCGGTTCAACCATCGGAAGCTGTTGTGAGCAAACCCAAAGCCGCTAGTCGTTTTGGTGCTATGGTGTCATCTGAAATGACCAAACCAACAGTAGAAGTCAGAGCACAGGTAGAAGTGCCTAAAGGCCGTGAGTACGAGAATACCCCTGCCTCTGAAGCAGCGACTAAGCTTAAACACAGTAATAGTGCAGAATCGGATATGGCTCGACCATAATTCCTCTCCACAACCTAAAAAGCCATGCACTTGCATGGCTTTTTTATTTTTAGCCAATCCGAGCATATTTAAATTTGGCTAAATGCTTATTTACTAGTTTGGCCTACACATCTGTAAAAGAGATTTCATGTTCGATCTCTTCCGCAACAAAACATCTAGCTACAAAGCCGATATACTTGCGGTGCTAACCGTCGCACTCGCGCTGCTCCCTGAAGCGGTCACCTTTGCCTTTGTCAACAATGTAGAACCTATGATAGGACTCTACACCGCCTTTATTATGGGATTAGTCACAGCCTTAATTGGTGCGCGATGGCATCTATCGGTACGATGGCAATAGTAATTGAACAGAAATTGTGGTGAGAATAACAGGAGCAGTTTTATCGGAAATGCGATGTTCAAAGTGCAACGAAGGAAAGTATTAAAGATAAAAACAGCACAAATAAAAAGAGCCATGGTAAAAACCACAGCTCTTAAATCCATTGCTGTCAGCACCTAGGCTAACGGCACTGAAAATTAACCGATTACGGTTACGTTTTCAGCTTGAGGACCTTTTTGACCTTGAGTCACAGTGAAAGACACTTTCTGACCTTCGTCAAGAGTTTTGAAACCGTCAGAGTTGATTGCACGGAAGTGAACGAATACGTCTGGACCAGATTCTTGTTCGATGAAACCAAAACCTTTGTCAGAGTTGAACCACTTAACTACACCAGTAACTTGAGACATGATATAAATCCTGTAAATAAAAAATTAAAGCCTTAACGGCGGTGGAGCTGGAAAATGCCGGTATTACTTATGTTTACAGGACGAACTGGTCGTATTGAACACATAAATATAAGCCCAACCTTCAAGCTAGTAAAACTATAAACCATTCTAAAGATAAGTCAACATACTGCGACACTTTGAAAAATTTATTTAAACAAAGCCTTTTAAGGTTTTGCTACCGGCTCGTAGAACAATATGTTCGTACGGCTTAAGCATTGACAGTAAAGCATTTTAAATAGCTTATTTCAATAGGTTAAAATCAGCCTCTAGACTGAAATGCGATAAACCTCAATCTGGAAGTCTAATTCACAACTTAATCCCCCCAAAGCAAAGGCCTGCTTCTGCTCGGCAGTAAACTTCCATGCATAGGGGGTCATTTCGAGGAAATTGCTGATATCTTGGCTGTGATTGAGTACGAGTTGTGATCTAAGTCGCTCTTGATGTAAGCTTTCAAATCCTTCAATGCGGGCCTCAGATTCAGGATGTAATCTAGGCTGGTCATAAATTTGTTGTTTCAGCGCAAAATGATGTAAAGGCCCTGGCGATACCGTGATAAGAATACCGCCTGGCGCCATGATCCGCTGAAGTTCTTCAACTTTTGACGGTGCGTAAATTCGAATCGCTAAATCTACGCTGTTCGATGAAATAGGTATTTCATAGGCGCTCGCCACACAAAAGCTTAAGTTTTGATAACGCTTGGCTGCATATTTTATCGCCGATTTAGAAATGTCGACGCCCTGCAGATGACATGAATGATGAGCGACAAGGGCATTGTATAAACGATGACTGTAATAGCCTTCACCGCACCCTATATCAAGGATCTGCTTTGCACTACTGGCATATTGGAGTGCCAATTGGTTTACTCTATCACTCAAGTTTTGATAATAACCCGCATTTAAGAACTCCCTGCGAGCAAACATCATTTGCTGATTGTCACCCGGATCTTTGGAATTTTTTTTCTGTACGGGAAGTAGATTGACATAACCTTCTTTCGCCATATCAAACTTATGTGACTGAGGGCATCCCCAAGTTCGTTCTGTTAGGGCGAGAGGTAACGCGCACAAAGGACATATATATTGCATTGATTAACTCTATATCTAAAAGGGGATGTCAGGCTTATGCCTCATCTTCCATTAATCGCTCGACCATTTGCAGTAATTCAGGCGAAGCGAGCAGCTCAAAACACTCAAGCTTCCTTAAGGCTTTATCGATGTTCTGACTATCATTTGCCGCGCGGCTAAAGCTTGGGCGCTCAAACATGTGAGTATAAGTTCGAAATAGCCACTGGCGCTTTTGTTGCAATAAAGGATCAAGTCGAACGGCCTCTTCGGCTAAGCTGGTATGACATTGACCAAGTTCACCCCGTAAAAATGCTTGTAACTCCAGTCTTACTTGTTCAATTTCAGTAAGATAAACCGCAAGGGATTCCGATGTCGCGCTGTAATCATATTCCCTTGCAAGAATAGCCTTAGCCATCATCAGCACTTTAGGGTCATGTAAGCCTCTGATATCAGATTCGAGTGTCGCAAACTCAAACTTAGATGCCGCTTGTAAAGACAACACCACACCATCGTTCACATCAACTTTAATCGAAATTCCCGCTCGTAACTCTTGCGCACAAAATTTAGGGGCTGTGCCCATGCGATGATAAAGCCTAACGCCTTGACCTAAACCCCTTGATATTGTTGAACTAAACATAGAATCAGCAAAGGAATCTGAGTTCAGTTTTAACTCCAATACAGGTTGAAAGCGCACAGCAATTTGCGGCAGTGGGGTTTGCGAAACCACAATCAGCTCAAGCAAAGGCGCTCCCATCGTCTCAAGCACAATAAAATCACTGATATTGCTTGGCAACGTTAATATTAGCGATGATGCCTGTGCGACATTCAGTACCATAGGTTCATTGAGATATTGATGATGCATAAGACAGATCTCCTGTTTCAGAGGGGATTGTAACTGTCAATCGTGGCAAAGATCACCTGTTAAGCGCTTATCTTTTAGATATAATTTCTTAATCAGGATTTTTGCTAATGATAATTGGGGTGAGTTTAAGTGCTATGATGCTATCATTCGACAAAACCGTCATTTGATTGAAATTATGTATACTGCATCTCAGCCAAGCATTTTTTGGCACGATTATGAAACATTCGGCGCCAATCCTGCTAAGGACAGACCGGCCCAATTTGCCGGGATCCGCACCGATTTAGATCTTAACATTATTAGTGAGCCAGAGACCTTTTACTGCAAACAATCAACGGATTACCTGCCCTCACCCGAAGCGATTTTAATTACAGGGATCACACCACAATTAGCGAATTTAAAAGGTTTGCCTGAAACCGAGTTTATGGGTCGCATCCATACTCTCTTTAGCCAGGCGAATACCTGTGTCGCAGGCTATAACTCATTACGATTTGACGATGAAGTCACCCGCTATGGTTTTTACCGTAACTTTATCGATCCCTATGCCCGCGAATGGCAAAATGGCAATACGCGCTGGGATATCATTGATTTAGTGAGGGCTTGTTATGCCTTTAGGCCAGATGGGATCCATTGGCCATTAAAAGAAGACGGTTCACCCAGTTTTAAGCTGGAACATCTGACCCAAGCCAATGGTTTAAGCCATGAAAAAGCACACGATGCAATGTCCGATGTTTACGCCACCATCGCAATGGCAAAACTGATTAAAGAAAAACAACCTAAGTTATATCAGTACTATTTTGAATTGCGCCGTAAACAAGCTGTCAGCGCGCAAATCGACGTACTGAATATGCAACCGCTTGCACATGTGAGTTCAAAAATCAGTGCAATGCACGGTTGTACCACCCTGATTGCCCCCGTTGCACATCACCCAAGTAACAAAAATGCCATTATTTGCGTTAACTTAGCGATGGATTTAAGCCCGCTGTTTGAGCTGGATGTAGAGCAGATAAAAACACGTATGTACACGCCCAGAGCGGAGCTTGCCGACGATGAGTTACCCATCCCAGTCAAGCAGGTGCATCTTAATAAATGCCCCTTTATTACTTCGGCCAAAATTTTAGATGATGCTCAAGCAGAAAGACTCAGTATTGATAAAGCCTTTGCCAGAGGGCAATACAAACGCCTAAAGGCTCACCCTGAATTACGAGAGAAGCTGGCGCAACTGTTTGAGCATGACGGCGAAGCAACAACCACAGATCCTGACTTAATGTTGTATTCGGGTGGATTTTTCAGCCCTGCCGATAAAGCCAAAATGGAGATCATTCGCCATACCTTGCCTCAAAATTTAGCCGCGCTCGATTTACAGTTTGATGATGGGCGCATTCCCGAAATGCTGTTCCGCTATCGGGCACGCAATTATCCCGAATTACTTGATGATCAAGAGTCTCATCGCTGGCGCACCTTTTGCCAACAGCGTTTGGCCGATCAGGATTATCTGCTCAAGCTTGAAAATCTACTGCAGGATACCGAAGGCGATGAGCATAAACAAAAGCTACTCGCCGCCCTGTGCCACTATCTGCGTGGGTTGTAGGGCACAAAATAGCCCATACATATTGTTTATTTAGCGCCTATCATTGATAACTTCTTTCAGATGTTAACTAACAGGCGCAGAATTGAACCATAAACGCGAACTAACTCGCATTTATACTGTAACAAAATTACTAGAATGTTCTTCCATGAACTTAACAAACAAGGAGTCGGGAAATGCAAGATAGATTTATCCGAAGCATAACCCAGCTGCCAACCCCATTGGCTGACGCATTAATTCCCTTATTACATCAAGGTTTTGCGGGACATATCGATGCACAGCATCTGGCAGAGTTAGTCAAAAGCAGCAATATGACCGAATCAGAGGTGTTACTGGCTTTGTTACCTATTGCCGCCGCCTTGGCCAAACCACCGATTAGTGAGTTTTATGTAGGTGCGATTGCCAAAGGAAAAAGTGGCGACATTTATATGGGCGCCAACCTTGAACTGCCTGGCGAAGCCCTCTTCCATTCAGTACATGCTGAGCAAAGCGCCATTAGTCACGCGTGGCTTAGTGGCGAAAGCCAGATTGTGGATATGATAGTGAACGCCAGCCCCTGCGGTCATTGTCGTCAGTTTATGAATGAATTAGTCGATGGTGGCCAAATCAAGATCCATTTGCCATCACAAGATAGCCATTTACTGTCCTATTATCTGCCCTACGCGTTTGGACCAAAGGACTTAAATGTTCAGTCACCGCTGTTAGTCAAGCAGGAAACTGAATTTGCACTCGATAGCAGCGATCCTATGGTGATTGAAGCCTTAGATCATGCGGGCTTAAGCTACGCGCCTTATACCCAAAGCTATGCGGCGGTTGTATTAGAAACCGCGGATGGCGCAACCTACTGTGGTCGCTACGCTGAAAACGCCGCGTTTAACCCATCGATGCTCCCAATGCAAATGGCCCTATCGAATCTGACTCGGCATAACCGTGATTTTGCAGAGATCCGCCGCGCGGTATTGGTGGAATCATCCCAAGGTAAAATCAGCTTAGTGGGCGCGGCGATGGATGCATTACACGCCGTTGCCGCCATAGAGCTTGAACACATTGTGGTTGATCCTATCTAGGATAAGTTGACTGTTCAGGGTTATTTTTGCCGCAATTTGGCTGGCGTGGTTTCGCGAGCATGAGCTTGCCATAACAACATCTCATCTCGAAACGTCAACACGACCTAATTTGTTAACGCGGCGCAGCTGTTTTTACTTAGGTATTAACTAAGTTGCGCCGCGATGTTTAGGTCTATTTTAGCTACTCGCCTTGACTGCAACGTTTTGCGATAAAAACCGCTTTACGCTCAGCCATTTTTTGATAACACGCGCTTCGCTGCTCCTCTGTCATGCTGCGCCACGCCAAGATTTCCTCTAGATGCCTAAAACACCCCATGCAGATATCCTGCTGATCAAGGCAGCAATGTCGGACACAGGGCTGCTCGATACTGTTACTCAGACCAGACCGCATATTCATTGCCCGCAGGCTCAATAAAATGGAAGCGTCGCCCACCAGGGAAGCTAAAAATCTCAGTGCTAATGCTGCCGCCAGCCGCGATGACTGCGGCTAAGGTTTCCTCCAAGGCATGACTGTATAACACAATCAGGGGACAGCCCTTTTCTAGGGTAAAACTGACCTCGGCTTGATAAAAACCACCCGTCATCCCCACATCAATAAAGCAACTGTACTGTGGGCCATAATCCTCAAAACGCCAACCAAATACAGTATTGAAGAACGCTTTAGAACGGCCAATATCCGCAGTTGGAATTTCTAAATAATTGATTGTGTGATGATTCATAACCTTCCCTGCAGAATGAAAAATTTATCAATAAAAAAGGGAGCCGATGCTCCCTTCGTAATGGTGGCTAGTGCCAGATTAACCTTGCACTAAGGCGGCGACAAGTCCGATGGCGCCACCAAATACGCCCCCCCAAACGACTAACCAGCCTAAGTGCGTTTGGATCATCTCTTGCACTATCTGTTTTACCATTTGTGGTGTTAATTCATTTAAGCGTTGCTCAACGATATTAGCAATCTTATTTTGCAGATCGGCCATCATATTTGGCTGTTCAAGCTCTTGCTTCAATAGATTGCGGAATTGTTCGCTCTCGGCCATGTCGATCAACGAGGCTTTCATCTTCTCAATAAAAGGTTCTTTTAACGGCATTAACGCCTCAGTTCCCCCAAACATGGCTAACATGCCACCAAATGAAGATTGCGCAACGGTATTGACTAAGGCATCAAATGACGGCGCCAAATCCACTTTCTCAATCACAGGCGCCAAATCGATTTGGCTTATACCTTCTTTTTCGGACAGAAAACGATCGATGTTTTCTGTGGTAAAGAACTGTTTCATCATCAAATGGGCAATGCCGACCTTAAATTCTTCAAACCGTGAGGGCACCACTCCCGAACCATATA
Organism: Shewanella oneidensis MR-1; assembly: GCF_000146165.2. Lineage (NCBI taxonomy): Bacteria > Pseudomonadati > Pseudomonadota > Gammaproteobacteria > Alteromonadales > Shewanellaceae > Shewanella > Shewanella oneidensis. The sequence continues at coordinate 2,916,021 of NC_004347.2, forward strand.
AACCCGGAACTTTCTCAAACAACATATACACCGCAAGCCAGTTGGTAATGGCGCCAGATAACGCAAACAGCCCCACATTAAACAGAATAGGTAAGCTCAGTGCATATCCTAAGATCACACAAATGCCAGCCAACAGATTAGTCACTAAACTCTTATTCAATCTTTAATCCCCTCGTACGCTATCTCATGGATTGTCAATAGCGCTAGTTTAGCAAGCGAAGGGGAGCAAGGTCTAATGCTGTAAAATGATGCCAATCCTATCAATAAACCGAAAAATATCTGCAAACTCTGCAAACACTCGCTGTAGCCACAATAAGACAAAAACAAAGCAAACACGAAGAAGACGTTTTAGTTATTTAATTAATTAACATTAACTTAGTTTAATGATTTACAGTAAAAAATAATCACGCATTTTTTGCTTAGCTTAGGAATTATTGAAAAGCATCGTCTACACTAAAAATGGCAACAGCCTCACCACAACGCTCAATAACGTAAAACATAAGGATGCGCTTATGGACTCTGCATTTAATACCGCTGGCGCCTTAGGTTGGCATGAACTCACGACCCACAACACCGAAGAGGCCATGCGCTTTTATGGCGAAGTGTTTGGTTGGCAATTTAGAACGGTCAAAATGCCTCACGGTCACTACCATTTGATTGAAAACCAAGGTGTGGGAATTGGCGGTATAACCGATAATCTGCTACCAGCATTGCCTTCGCATTGGACAGGCTATGTCACGGTAACGGATGTTGATTTGGTCGCGATCAATGCTAAAAAGCTCGGTGGCGATATTCTATTTGGCCCAGAAGATATTCCTAAAGTGGGTCGCTTTTGTTGGATAAAAGATCCACAAGGCGCCATTATCGCAGCAATAAGTTATCTCACAGCTTAAGCTAAGTCACTCGTGTAAGCATGCTTAGTGGTAATCAAATAATACATCTTGAATACAAAATGTTGCCCTCGTAAAGTAAGGGTTATGACTTAATATGGTTTCTGGCTTACATCGGTTGCCATACGGTAACGCTCAGATTTAATTGAAAAAAACTTAAAACAACTCATGCACGCATAAGCATTATTCGCTAGAATAACCACATTTATTGATAGATTTCGCGCCAGCGTGCGTATTGGAGCCTTAATCTGACTATGTTAACTCAGCTATCACGGTTAAAACTCGCGTTTTTTAATCGCCCCCGATACCAACGAATTCTCGTCTATTTAACGATTATCTACTTAAGCTACCTTATCGCCCTCGGTTTAGTGCTTCCCAAGGCCATAGTCGCCTTCGCCCCTGAGAAGATTTCGCAGGTGCTGGGGCGCCCAGTCAGTTTACAGGGTATGCATATCAATCCTTTTAACTACCGCGTCAATATCAACCAACTCGCCGTTAAAGAGAAAAATAATCAGGATTTTGCCGGATTAGCACAGCTCCAATTTGAAGTGCATTTTTGGCAGTCAGTATTCAATCAAGCCTTAGTGATTGATCATATCCAGCTGCAGGCGCCCTTCGCCAATATCAGTAGATTTCAAACTCCTGGAGGAACCCAGTTCAACTTTGACGACATCATTACCACGCTCAATCAGGCTAAAACCCCCAGTGAGTCAGATACCAACACTGAACAATCACGTCCTTTGCGTATTATCTTAGGTGAGTTAAACGTCAGTGCAGCTAAGTTCAAATTTGACGATAAAATAACAAAAGCGCTGATTGATTATCCCAATATCAACTTCAAACTCAGTCAATTAGATACTGAATACCTGATGTTACCTAATCCTGCCAGCGTAGCTAAGACGTCATCAACCAAAAATGCAGTGACAAACAAGGCCACTCCAGTAACAACGGCGGCGAATACCACTCCAGCAACATCAGCGGCAAATGCCACTACGACTATCGTGCATAACCAATTTGTGGCCCAGTTGCAGGATGCCCACGCAGGTGAAGTGAGCCTTGCCGGACAATTTCAGCTGTTTCCCTTTAAGCTCGTTGGGGATGTACAGCTTGCCAAACTCAAACTTGCTCCGCTTTGGCAATTTGTTGCCGATCAATTCAATGTCAAATTGGGGACAGGTGAGCTCAGTATCAAGGCCCATTACCAAGTCGATTTACCCGAACAAGGTGAATTACAACTCACTGCAGAACGTGGGCAAGTGATTGTTGAAAAAGTGAATTTGCTCAATGGCGACCAATCGGTTATCACCCTACCCCTGCTGGCGGTGGATGGGATCAACGTCAATCTGGCCAAGCAGCGGATCAATATTAAGCAAATCCACAGTGAAGGCTTAAGTCTTAAGGCCAAGCTGGATGAGCAAGGCATCGATTTAGTGCCACTCTTGATGCCCAAATCGATGGCAACGACCTCTAGTACAGCAACTGCCCCTGAAGCATCTGAAGCGATAGTCGCTAACCCCACCACTTCGCAAGCTGTGGCGGATAACAGTGCTACTGAAAATGCCAATGGATGGCTTGTCACTCTTGATGGGCTAAGTATCGAAAACTATGACATTCAGCTAGAGGAGCAAAAGCTCAGCAAAACGGCGCAGCAATGGCGAGTCTATCCATTAGATTTTGCAACCCAAACCATAGTAAGCGATTTAAAAGCCCCAATTGAATACCAACTCTCCTTTGGGCTAAACGACAAAGGCCATTTTGTCTCCAAGGGACAAGTCGATGTGCTCGGACAAGCGATTAGCGCTAACCTCAAAGTGGAGCAACTGGCCGTAGCCCAATTCCAACCTTACCTTGAGCCCTATGTGAATATGCAGCTCAAAAGCGGTCTATTCAGTAGCGATGGGGAGCTTCACGCCGATGGCAAAGGTAAAGCCATTTATCAAGGTAGTGTTGAGCTAGATGATTTGAATATCCTCGACAATATCCGTAAAGCACCATTGGTGAAATGGCAAAAAATGCATATTAATCAGCTTGATTTTGACCAGCAACAAAATCAAATCAAGATTGATCATTTACGCTTTGAAAAGCCTTACGCCAAGGTCGTTATCGCGAAGGATCGCACAACGAATATCAGTAATCTGATTGTTGAACAGCAAGCCATAAACGCATCTAACGCCGTCGAGCAAACGGCACAAACCAGCACGAATGCTGTTGCGCCATCCAAAACCGCACCCAAACAGCCCGAGTTAAGCTTAGATATTCAAAAGATCAGCTTTAACCAAGGCTCGGCATTTTTTGCCGATAATTCCCTAACGCCAAACTTTGCCTCAGGCATCGAACAGCTCGAAGGTCATATTAGCCACTTATCTTCTAAGCCCAACACTAAGGCATCGGTCGATATTAAAGGCAAAATTGATCGCTATGCGCCAGTCACGTTAAAGGGGGATATTAACCCTCTGTTAGATAAACCTTATCTTGACTTAGACCTCGTCTTTAAGAGTGTTGAGCTAACTTCAGTAAACCCTTACTCAGGAACTTATGCAGGTTATTACATCGATAAAGGCCAATTGTCGTTAGCACTTAACTACAGACTTGAGCAAAACCAGCTCAAGGGCAGTAACCACTTAGTCATTGATCAACTCAAACTGGGTAAACGCAGTAACAGTGATTTGGCCACCAGTTTGCCGGTAACGTTAGCAATCGCCCTATTGCAGGATCGCCACGGCGTGATTGACCTCGGGATGGAAGTGTCAGGAGATGTAGACTCTCCAAGCTTTAGCGTAGGTAGCATCATCATGACAGCCATCACCAATGTGATTACTAAAGCCGTGACCGCTCCCTTCTCTTTCCTTGCAGGTCTTATTGGCTCAGATGAAACCTTAGATAAGATCCCCTTTAATGCAGGCCAATTTACCCTCACTTCCCGCGAGCAAGCAAGCCTAGATAAACTCGCCAAAGGATTAGGGGATAGACCCATGCTGCAACTTAGCCTTGAGGGCAGTGTCAACGCAGTAAACGATAGCCAAGTGATTGCGGAGCGTATGATGAAACGCAAGCTGGCTGCCTTAGCGAATATGCAGCCGACGGAATTGCCAGCGGATCTCAGCCCAAGTCAGTTTCCATCGCAAGGACCACTGGCCAATGCACTTATCAAACTCTATGAGCAGGAAGTCAAAGCCAATCCAGAGGATGTGAAGGCCAATATCGCGAGTGAAACCAAAGACACCCCACTCAGTAATGAGGAGCTCACCACCCGTTGGCATATCGCACTTTATAACCTCTCGGTAAAAGCGCAAACGGTCAGCCAAGGCATGTTGGGGGATTTAGCGCAGGAGAGAGCTAAATCTGTCAAAGCCTACCTTGTCGACAGTAAAGGCATCGCCCCTGAACGTATTTTCCTCCTCGAAAGTCGTGTCAGCCTCAATCAAGATGCAGCCCAAGTGAATATGAGCATTGAAGCAAAATAATATGCCGCTTAGACTCTAGAAAATAAAATGCCCAGTTCTCACTGGGCATTTTATTTTGGTTATTGGGATAACATCACCACTCTGTATTACTTGGCCTAAAGTTGGCGTTAGGTTACACTCCGCGGCTTTATGAGAGCAGAATCACATTTCACGTTCTCCCCCATTCGCACAGCAAAACACTTTTACTCGAGGTAGTTATGTTCATTATTCGCTGGATTTTAGGCCGGATCATTTTGTTGCTTAACTTTGTGTTCGCGCCAAAGAAACTCAAACGCCCACTGGCAGAACAACAAAAGATTGATGCGCAAACTCAAGCACTGGCGCTATATCAGTACAATGCTTGTCCTTTCTGCGTCAAAGTGCGCCGAGCTATGCGCCGTCAAGGGCTGAATATCCAAACCTTGGATGCAAAAAAATCCCCACATAAAGACGAACTCATCACCCTAGGTGGCAAGCAACAAGTGCCCTGTTTACGAATTGAAGAAAATGGTCAAGTGCAATGGTTATATGAATCTAAGGATATCATCAGCTATTTAGATCAACGTTTTGCCTAGCATAACAAGCGCGCCCAACGGCGCGCTTGTTATTTGCGCCACAAATACTCACGGTCAGAATAATCAAACAACCATTGGGGTTGATACACCACCAACAGCGTCACCGCCATACCATTTAGCAACGCCTCAGGAAAAGCTAATAACGGAATTAACATCAGATAGTTATCAACTAACATACTCCAGTCATAATCCGTCGACAACCAAAGCCAAAATGCCCAGCTGAATTGATGGAAAACAGTCGATAGCCCTGCATTAATAAAGGCACCAACAAAAATAAACACAAAAAGATGTTTAGGAAATACATGGTAACTGCGGCTGTAGAGCATAAACGCGCAAAATAACGGGAGTGCTATTGCAAACAAGCCAAACGCACCAAACTCAGCCGGCACCTTTAGGACAAATACGCTGAAAAACGCACTAGGGAGGAGTAAGGCAACCGTCGCTAAACGCCAACCAAACATCAATAGACAAGTGACGATGCCTAAAAAATGTAAATGAATCCCCGCTTGAATACTGGCATTGAGAAGCCACAGAGTATTTACCGCGATCAGGGTTAATAACAACCGCCATTGTAAACCTTTATTCTTAACAACCTGCAGTAACTCTTCTTTAGGCCAAATAGCATAAATCCACAGTCCCAGCAGTAGCAGACTTAAACCCTGTAATGGGCTGATATTCCAGTCAATTTCAGCAAGTCGCTTGGCCAAAAAGTCCAACATCATTAAGGATCCTGAGTAGATGCCCAATTGAGAAATTAACCCATATTTTAGGGCGAATAAGCTTCTTTACCAGCATTAATCAATAAACCCCATAATTGCATGATATTGGGCGGCATATTAAGGTATTCTTCGCTAAGTAAATCATCTAAGAGTAATCCTTGATATGCCATTGAGATCGATAAGCCTGACATTATTAAGCTGCTTCACTCTACTCGCTTGCAGCAGCGCCCCAATAGACCCTACTGAATTTGCTGGTAAATTTAAAGACAAACTCACCACAGATATCCGCGCAGATGGCCTTAAACTCTTTACCTATCAGGCAGGTTTAGCGGAGGAATACACAGCAAGAGACGTCGCTGAACGCCCCTTCCCCCATGAAGAACGCATGCGTCAAGTCGCGCAGGATCCCCGCGAACAACGTCGTTTTCGCCAAGCGCAAGAAGATGAACTCGAGATTTGGGGTAGACAAGTTGAATTGGGGCTCGAGAAAACCTTAGAAATGACAGGTTATTGCCGTGAAGGTTATTTTGAGTTGAGCCGAATGATTGAATCGGGTCGGGGAGAAATTCGTGGCGAATGTAAAGAAGGTGCCACCGAGGAGGATAAACAAAAGTTTGTGCGCTTTTAAGTCATGAAAAGGGCGAGATGATCGCCCTGTTCTCTAAACGTATGCACGGTTGTATCGCAAGTACACTATTTAGCTCAAGCCGTTAAGTTCAATAACGCTGAGTTTTATGCCTAAAAAATCAAACACTTTCAGTTAATGGTAAGGCACGGTTTTCCAATAATACAGGAATACCATCGGTAATGGGGTAAGCTAATTTATCCGCCTTACAAATCAATTGCTGCGCCACCTTATCATATTCCAACTTTCCCTTACACACTGGGCAAGCAACGATATCTAACAGTTTCTTATCAAACGCCATGGGATTTTCCTTTTTTAGCTGCAGCCACTGAGCGTAATCGGCTCAGCAACTGTTGATCAAATTGTGGCGATAGCTTGGCATCGACAGCCAAATACCACCAGTTTTCTTGTGCAAAATCGCGACATTTAACCGCATCTTTTTCAGTCATCATCAAGGGCCGAGATGCAGCCAACTCGCATAGCTGTCGTTTATCATAGGCTTGATGATCATCAAAACTATGGGATAACGCCACTTGATAGCCTTGCTGCGTTAACGTCTCGAAAAAACGTGCGGGATGCCCAATCCCCGCCATGGCCACCAGCGGCTGAGTGGAGTCAAACTCTGCAGTAACAGCGGGACTGACAGGTAACACGGCACAAGGACGAAGCTGCATTTCATATTGATTCGCTACTGCTGGGCCGCCGTTTACGATCACAAAATCCACTTGGTTAAGACGCCACTCGCCTTCACGCAATGGCCCAGCGGGCAGCAAGTTTCTATTGCCTAAGCCACGTTTACCATCAATGACGACCAGCTCAATATCACGGCCGAGGGCGTAATGTTGCAGGCCATCGTCACAGATAATGACATCCACGGCGAACTGCGTCAGCAAGGCTTTTGCAGTCTCGACCCGCTTAGCGCCCACCACCATAGGCACGCCTGTGCGCGCCACAATCATGGCTGGCTCATCGCCCACATCGGTTGCAGCATCCTTTACGGTAACGACTTTGACTCCTTGAAACTGCGCACCATAACCCCGGCTGATAACACCTGGATTAAACCCCTGGTTACGCAGTAATTCAATCAGATAGATCACTGTGGGTGTTTTACCACTACCACCGACGGTAATGTTACCCACCACTATCACAGGTACAGGCAGAGTGGTTTGCGATTTTATCCCTAAGCGAAATAAACTACGGCGAAACGCAGTAATAAAGGCAAATAAGGCTGATAATGGCAATAACAGCCACCGCAATGGGTGGCCTTGATACCAAATTTTATTAACTAACGCCTGCATTTAGCTACCAAACTGCATTTGGTATAACTTGGCATACATGCCACCAAGTTCGAGTAACGATTTGTGGGTACCGCGCTCAACGATACGACCTTGATCGACCACGAGGATTTGATCGGCACTTTCAATCGTAGATAAACGGTGAGCAATCACAACTGAGGTGCGGTTTTGGCGTAAATTGTCTAATCCCTGCTGAATCGCTTTTTCTGATTCAGTATCGAGGGCCGATGTCGCTTCATCAAGAATAAGTACAGGTGCATCGCGCAGCATGGCCCGCGCAATCGCAATCCGCTGTCTCTGCCCACCTGACAGTAGCACACCGTTTTCACCGACTTGCGTATCTAAGCCATCGGGCAGTTGCTCGATAAATTCCATCGCATGAGCTAAGGTCGCCGCCTCAATAATCTGCTCGCGAGTCACTTCTCCCGGATAGGCATAGGCGATGTTGTTCGCAATCGTATCGTTAAACAGTGTGACTTGCTGCGACACCAAAGCCACTTGGCTACGTAATGATTTCAGTGAGTAATCATAAATACTCACATCATCAAGCAGAATATCGCCAGACTCTAATCCGGTGTAGAAACGTGTCACTAAGCTTGCGATAGTGGACTTACCCGACCCTGAACGGCCAACTAAGGCTAAGGTTTGCCCTTGGGATACTTCAAAGTCAATTTTTTCTAAAGCGCGGCGCTCCTGACCTTCGTAACTAAAAGAGACATTGTCAAAACGTAAATTTCCCTTAGCACGGGCGACAGTATAAGTACCAGTATCGGATTCGGGCACAGTGTCTAAAAGTTCAAATACCGTGGTACATGCTGCGATACCGCGCTGAAACTCCGCATTAACTCGGGTTAAGTTTTTGATGGGTTGCAACATGGCCATCATTGCGCCGAGGATTGTCGCAAAGGTACCAGCGGTCAGATCAGCTTTCATACTGTCCAGACTCGCCGCATAGAGTACAAAGGCCAAAGCAAACGAGCCAATCACCATAATAAGTGGCTGGCTAACGGCCTGCGCAACTGCAAGCTTCATATTTTGATGGCGGTTTCTATCATTAATTTTGGCAAAACGCGCGGTCTCAGTCTCTTGCCCACCAAAAGCCAGTACGTTTTTATGGCCTTTGATCATCTGCTCAGTCGCAGCACTGACATCCCCCATCGCCGTTTGGATTTGTTTCGATACCTTACGAAAACGTCGACTCACAATCGTGATCACGACTCCCATAATCGGACCAATCACTAAAATACACAGGGAAAGCTTCCAAGAGTTGTAAAACATCAACCCTAACATACCGATGATGGTCACACTGTCTCGAACAATCGAAATCAAGGCGCTGCCCGATGCCCGGGCTATTTGCTCGGTATCGAAGGTCACTTTTGAAATCAAATTCCCCGTGTTTTCTTTATCCATGTAGCTTACGGGTAAACTCAAATAATGTTCAAACACTTGCTGGCGCATATCCATGATTAACCGGGCGCTCATGTAAGAGATACCGTAGGTGGATACGAAGTTTGCAAAGCCACGCAGGGAAAACATGAGAATAACCACTATGGGCGCCATTAATAACACTTGGTTATCGGCATGAAAGCCTTGGCTCGTGGGGAGTGCGATACCGTTACTGATCGCAGGCGCGCTGCTGGAAAAGCCTTTATCGATAAACGGTCCGATAAAAGAAATAAAAGCCGCGTCAACAAGCCCATACACAATTAGGCCGACAACTGAAAGCAAAAACATGCCCTTCATCGGTTTGAGATAGCCCATTAATCGCTTGAATACGGTCCACATTTCGTTTTTAGGAGATGCTGTCATTGGTAACACTAAATTATGGCAAAGTGCTCATTCTACTCTGGATTAATCAAGTCACCAAATCTAAACAAGCGGTTATACCAAAATGGCGCAAAATCTCGTCGATAGGTTTTTACTTCAAGTGTCCCATGCTCGAAGGTGACGCTAATTTGGCCTTCCATCCCCGTCGTTAAGTGTCTGATCTGCCGAGCCTGATAGCGCTCGATAACATCATCTTTTGGGAAGCCATAACGATTATTCAACCCTGCAGGAAACAATACTAACTCCGGTGCCACCGAATCGATAAATGCCTGAGTCGAAGAGGTTCTGCTACCATGATGCGGCGCTATAAGCACCTGACTTTTAAGTATAACCCCTGCTTTCACCCGTTCAATCAAGACGCTCTCTGTTTCCTTTTCAATATCGCCGCTCAGTAATAGACTTTGCTGACCATCATCGATTCGCAGCACACAGGAGGCATTATTGCCACCAGCTTGGGTTTGTGGGGAAATAAAGCGTAAGGTAAGTTGTTGCCACTCAATTTGCTGTGGTAAACAAGGCTGTCCATTTAAGTGGTCAACATCGGTAATCCAGTTTGCTTGAGGATACGCTTTTGCCAACGCTTGAGCGCCTCCCGCATGGTCGTTATCGCCGTGGCTGATCACAATAAAATCGATATCAGCTAACCCTCGGGTATTAAGAAAAGGGATAATCACCCGTTCGCTATAGCTAAAGTCCTCGCCAAATGCAGCTCCCGTATCATAGACAAGTGCCCTAGTATCCTTTTCAACCACCGCAGCCAGTCCTTGTCCCACATCGAGTAAATGCAGTGTCCATTGCGCCGTTTCCACTTGAGCAATTCGCTGAAAAACAAATATTGCCATTGGCACGCAAAGTAGACCAGCCATCAAATGCCACTGCCAATATTGGCGCCGATGCGGCATATATCTCCACAAAGTCAACGCCAATAGCACGCATAGGCATAAAGCCAACATACCGTCAGAAACACTGTGCCAATGACCAGGTAACTCGTCACTGACCTCAAGTAATTTGCCGAAGGGCATCAGTGATAAATCTGCAAGTTGGAACGGTACCATCCACGATTGGCCAAACAACTCACCTAACCACCAAACAAGAAACGCGAGCATTGACAGTGGAATAACAAGCAAACTGAACCAAGGCACAACCAGCATATTCATCCATAAACTATGAATACTCACTCCCCCAAAAAAGATAGCTTGCACCAACCCCAGTATCAGGCTTAAGCGCCATTGAATTGCCCAAAACTGTCTTAATCTGACACACGACGTTGCAAACAAGGTCTGGTTACTATCAATAGACCGTGCTACCTGTGCACTTTCTAAGGTATATAAAATAATCGCCAGCGCACTAAACGACAGCCAAAAACCTGCACTCAGACAAGCGAGTGGATCAATCAATAACACGACAAACAAGGCAAACAGTAAACGGTCCCATGCACTCGAATAGCGTCTTAATAAACTCAATAACATGATCAATAAAATCATCACTAACGCACGCTGGGTTGGTACAGCAAAGCCCGCTAAATAGCTATAAAACAATGCACTGCTCCCTGCCAACATAAGTGCAAGCACCAAATTGCGCCGACTCGGATGCGGTGCTAAACGCGTGAGTAAAAACAAGGCACTGGCACAAATCCAAGCGGTGATCACCGATAAATGTAATCCTGATATCGACACCAGATGACCCGTGCCCGTTTGCCTTAGTGCCTGCCACTTTGCTGGTGAAATAAGTTGTTCATCGCCAAGAATTAACGCCAGCAGAATATCACCCTGCATTAACCCAGATAGTTTGGGAGTAAGTTGTGTAATTAAGTGATTTCTTAATGAGAAATATTCCGCGTGAAGCGTTGCATGTATGACGCGGCCTTTACCTACAATATGTTGACTAATCAATTGCTTTTGTTCGTTATACCCTCCTTGATTCAGTACACTCGATATACTTTTAGGCATAAAGGTGAAGTCCCAAACTTGCCCAACTCGTAGTGCCGCCTCGGATTGCCACGTTAACCGCAACTTAGCCCTTGGACCCAAGATTAAATTTGGTTTATCGACAACAATATCAAAGCTAACCCAGTCGCTGTTTTGACTAACTAGTGATATGATTTCGCCCCTCACCTGTGTAGGCTGTTGTGGTAAAGGAAGATCCTGTCGAGATAACACTAAGCAAAACCCTGTTAGCCAAAACATCGCAAAGAGTGCGCCTGATAAGCTAGGTGCTTTTTTGAATAAGATGAGAGCCCCAAGGCATAAGTAGGGTAGACAACCAATTGGCAGCAGCGAAGGCCATAACATCGCTGACAGTAAGGTGGCACTAAAGCCAAACATTAATCCATTCATAGTGAATTAAGTTAAGACAGCAATTTCAGCCTATGCCAAAAAAATTAATAAAAAGATTTATGCCTAAGCCTGAAACCCTGCGTGAGCACAAACACCTACGCATTTTCGGACGCTTATTACATAACCCTAATCTATGGGCGCTTAATCGACGTTCAGCACCAGGAGCCTTTGCCATCGGTTTGTTTGTCGCTTGGATCCCAATGCCTTTTCAAATGGTGGTCGCCGCCGCCTTCGCTATCCTTTTTAATGTCAATATTCCTGTATCCGTTGCTTTAGTTTGGATCACTAATCCCCTCACTATGCCAGTGATGTTTTATGGAGCTTATCTGTTAGGTGCAAAAATTCTGGGCCATGCACCACAGGAATTTGCCTTTGAAGCAAGCTGGCAGTGGATAGAATCCTCATTAGCCACGATTGGACCTGCATTCATGCTGGGTTGCTTAGTATTAGGCGTCGGGTTTTCCGCTGTAGGGTATTTGATGATCAGTAATCTTTGGAAATACTCAATCATGTTTAAGTGGCAAAAGCGTAAGACCAAATAATTTGTATTTTCAGCACAAAGGCTTAACTTGTTTCATTGAATACATATTTATTTAATTCAACAGGTTAAGCACAAGTTTACCCTCGTTACTTCAGCGTTAATCGTGTCAAATATTTCCCTCTTTATATCTCTTAACACCTTATCTGCAGATTGAACCACACCGATAAAACCACCTTTATCACCCCACTCTAAAACCTAACTCGAACGCTTACTTTGAGTTTACTCATAAGGGGATATATACATTCATTTAATTTGCAGCTTAAAATACCTTATCGTCATTCACTACAATGCCTTGATTATGCTCAATATTGATGAACCTGCATATTTACAACCTAAACTGCCACTTTTTCGCTTAGGTTTTAGACCTTTTTTCTTATTCGCGAGCCTGTTTAGCCTGTTAAGTTTAGGGATATGGGGAGGATTTCTTGCCGGTAACGCTTTGCTTCCTAACAGCATAAATCCGTTATGGTGGCATGGCCATGAGATGATTTTCGGTTTTGTGTGTGCCGTCGTAGCAGGCTTTTTACTCACTGCCGTTCAAAACTGGACGGGGCAACCAGGGTTAAAAGGCTTACCACTCGCTGGATTATTTATTGTTTGGTTACTTCCAAGGCTCTTATTTATTTTACCGCTAGATATTCCGTTTGTGATAACCATGATCATCGACTTGCTGTTTTTACCATTAACTGCGGTTTTATTATCAATTTCAGTAATTAAAGTACGTCAATGGCGCAACTTTGTGTTTATCCCAATACTCAGTTTACTCACGCTTTTTAATGGGTTGAGTTATTACGGCTTAATCTCGGATCAATTGCATTGGACTCATAATGGCCTTTATGCCGCAATCATTCTCATTGCCGTGATAGTCGCTCTGCTTGGCGGCAGAGTGATCCCATTCTTTACCGAACGCGCAGCCCAATGGCAAAAACCAATGCCCATTCCATTACTGGAATTTTTAAGCTTTGCCAGCCTATTAGCGCTCATCGCTAGCCTCTTTTTAACGCAGTTATTATTGACGCGCTCTTTGGCAGGTATCGCGGGCTGTGTATTATTGCTGCGCTGGTCGCGGTGGGGATGGCACGCCAGTTGGTCCGTACCGCTGTTATGGTCACTGCATTTAAGTTACTTATGCATCCCCATTGGTTTAGGGCTAATTGCGACTGGACTGCCGCTTTCTGTAGGAATGCATGCCATTACCGTTGGAGGACTCGGTGGAATGATCCTCGCAATGATGTCTCGCGTATCGCTCGGCCATACGGGCAGGCCGCTTAAACCTGCTCGGCCAATGGCATTGGCTTTTGGATTAATCTTGTTCGCTGCGCTGCTGCGTGTTTTAGCGGGTTTACCTAGTGCGTGGTTTATCGAATTAATGCTCGCTGCGATTATTTGTTGGATGCTTGCTTTTGGTTGTTTCTGTTACTGTTATGCGCCTATGCTTTGCCGCGTTAGAGTCGATGGACGCCCTGTTTAAGCAAAGTAATGCGAATAATCTTTATCACTCCATGCTTGTGGCTGATGACCATTTGCTATCTTGTGAATTGAGTCACATAGAATCGCGCCTCTTTTCCCTACCCAAGGTATTTTTACTGTTACTATTTACAAAAATATTGAGTAGGGAGAACCCATGCCATTTTATCGTCAATACGGTGCCAAAGGCTTAAAAGCAGTTGAGCATCTGGTATTAATCATCATCGCAATTGCGACTGTGGTCGCTATTGGCCAAGAAATTGTCCATGTATTCAATGTCGGTGCAGTCGCACTTGCCGATCTGTTGTTATTGTTTATTTATCTCGAAGTGCTCGCCATGGTGGCCAATTATGCGGAATCGGGTAAATTACCCGTACGCATGCCACTGTATATCGCCATTGTCGCCCTTGCCCGTTACTTGATCTTAGATATGAAGAGCATGGATGACTGGCGTATCACCGCGATATCGCTTTCGACCTTAATCCTCGCAGCAACGGTAATCGTAATCCGTTGGGGCCAATTAAAAATGCCCTATCCTAAAAATCAGGAATACGATAACTAACCCTATTGCGCGCCATTGCCAACCAAGCTCAATGGCGCCACTCTCCCCCGCTTAAATCCCAACCAAAGACCTCGCTTCACACTGGTATTCTGCCAAAAAGCAATTATGCTAGTTGTACTGAGATCAATTATTTACGGGGCAATTGAGTTATGGGTGAACATCCAGTTGGATTTGAAGAAAAACGCAACTCACTTCGGGTGGATATGGAAGCCGAGCGCGTACTCTTACATTGGACAGATAAAAATGGCGTTGAACATGCTGACGAAGGCGTATGTATCGATCTCGCCCGTAGAGGCATTCTGTTTGATTATAAAAAACCATTTGCACTGGGTGACTTAGTTAGAGTGACCTTTAATCCTGATACATCCCAGCAAAATAGCGTAAAAGGTCAAGTTTGTCGCTGCTCTAAACGCCATGATCAAAGCTATCATGTCGCCATGCAATTGCTTTAATTTCAATCCAGCTACGCAGGGTCGATTTAGCTGTTCTACACTGAATTAGTTGAACTATTAGTACAAAGGACATTGCTATGATATTGCTGGTGGGTGGGGAAAAAGGTGGTAGCGGCAAGAGTTGTCTTGCACAAAACATTGCAGTTTATATTAAGCAAAAATTTGCCGCCAATGTACTAATGGTCGACTGTGACCCACAACGAACCACATCTGATTGGATCCAAGCGCGAAATAACGACCCTAGCTTACCAGCCATCAACTGCATTCAACTCTACGGCAAAATTCGTAACGATTTACTCAGCCTGAATGAACGCTTCGACTACGTGATTGTTGACTGTGGCGGTCAAGATAACCTCGCCATGCGCGCCTCCATGTCGGTGGCCACTTACGTTGTGATCCCACTCAGGCCAAAACGGCGCGATCTAAAAACCTTACCTCATATGGAAGATATGCTCAGCACCTGTAAAATGGTTAACCCAAAAATGGTCGCGACCATTGTATTAACCCAATGCCCAGCTCTGCCCACCCAAGTAAAACGTATTTTAGAGGCCAAAGAGGTTGTCCAATCCTTTGGATTACGCGTACTCAACTCGGTGACTTTTTGCCGAAACATCTACGATGACAGTGAGGAAAAAGGCTCGTCCGTGATAGAAATTGAGCCGGATGGCAAAGCGGCTGATGAGATCCGCGCCATAGTGGATGAGCTATTCACCTTACCTCCAGAAAATAGTTATGAGCTTAACTGATCTTAAACGCAAGAAACCTAAACAAGTCATCAAAGCGGTTTCTGTTGAGGATTTTATCGAAGATGCTAATAACTACGCTTCAGGCAAGGCGAGTATTTTAGCTATCCCCCCTGCTGAGCCAGCAGGCTTAGATAAAAAGTCAGCCAAAATTTATCGCCATGCCACTTTCACCTTAACTGAAACCAGTATTGCTCAATTGGATAGACTCGCCAAAGAAACCAAAATCGCCAAGTCCCGCTTATTGCGTATTCTGATTGATGAATTCAGTCAAAAAACCATTGCAGAGCAATTTGAAGTGGTAAATAAAAGTAAGCAAGATGAGCATTAATCTTTTTTGGACAACGATATAAACTTTGGTTGATTAATCAACAGGTAATCAGTCACGTTACCGATTCAAGGTTGAATCAGACATGATCCGTACCAACACTTTTGGACACATTGATAAGTGAGTAAAATCATTTAACAAGGTGAAACCATGTCAACACACAAAATACATAAAATCCATACTGCTGAATTTAAAGTAGAAGCATTAAGCCTCGCCGATAAAATTGGAGTGGCCGCAGCGGCCAGAGAACTCAAGTTATATAACTCACAGCTATATAACTGGCGCAGTGCATCAGAACATAAAATAACTTCCAGTGAACTTGAAGTTGAGTTGGACGCAGAAGTTGCCCGCTTAAAACGTCAATTAGCAGAGCAAACAGAAGATTTAGCCATCTTAAAAAGGCGGCTACCTACTTCGCGAAGAATCAAAAATAGCCAGATTCGAGTTTATCCTGAGGGCGTTCAAAATTCTGTGTCAGGCTAATTTTTAAATTTCTAGCACGCTATCTAAACGTCCTTCAAAATAAATCGCTAACTGAGATAAACAAAGGCTCCAATTGTGGATTGGCATAGTCCATTTATCTGAGGCGTTTAATATGCCTGCGTAAAGTAGCTTCAACAAGCTATTTTCATTAGGAAATGCACCTTTGGTTTTGGTGAGCTTTCTAAATTGGCGATGTACAGCCTCAACCGCATTGGTCGTGTAAATCACTTTCCTGATATGTTCTGGGTACTTAAAATAATGGGACAAATTATGCCATTTGCGACGCCAAGAGTTGATTACCAACGGATAAGCATCACCCCATTTGGCCTCCAGTTCGTCCAAGGCCATCTCTGCGGCTTCTTTACTCACGGCTCGATACACAGGCTTTAAATCAGCCATAAACGCTTTCTGATTTTTTGAGGCGACATACTTCATTGAGTTGCGGATCTGGTGGATAACGCATAGCTGTGTTTCCGTATGAGGGAAGATACTGGCTATGGCCTCTGGGAAACCGGTCAAGCCGTCAACACAGGCGATAAGAATATCTTTTACACCACGATTATTAAGATCGGTCAGTACGGATAGCCAGTAATTAGCGCCTTCATTTTCGGATAAGTGAAGCCCTAAAATTTCCTTTTTTCCTTTCATATTAAGCGCTAACAATGTGTAAACGGCTTTACTGACGTAACGCCCATCCTCTTTGACTTTATAATGTATCGCATCAAGCCAAACGATAGGATAATGGCTATCTAATGGGCGCTGTTGCCACGCTTTAAGTTCGGGGATGAGTTTGTCAGTGATAGCACTGACTGTTGCGTTAGACACATTGAGCCCATACATATCTTCAACATGTTGATTAATATCGCGATAGCTCATACCTATACTGAACATCGACAACACTTTACGTTCGATTTCATCGGTTAGTGTAGTTTGATTTTTCTTAATCAACTGAGGCTCAAAGGTGCCATTGCGGTCTCTAGGAGCGTCTAACTCAAAGTTACCGGACGGATGCTTAATGGTCTTAGGGGTTTTGCCATTTTTACGATTAGGCTGAGGATCATGCGCTAAATGCTGCTCAAGCTCAGCCTGGAGAGCCGCTTCAGTGAGTTGCTTGATCAGTGGGCCAAGAATGCTGTCTTTACCTGTGAGGCTTTTACCTGATTGCAGATCTTTAAGGGCTTGTTCGAAGTTAAAAGGTTGGGTCATGTGTCATTCCTGTTTTTGAATATTTTACTGAAATGACACAGAATTATGAACACTACCTTTATCTTGAGCATCAGCACCTGTTCACTCTTAAGCGAATGGTGCTGGTGCGTAGTGGGTATTATGCTTGGCGTAAGGGGGCTCTGACTCAGAGTTCAAGGGCACTGAAGTGATCTGAACGTGATAGTAAGATAAAGGCGGCATTCTGGGCGTCGAAAGAACGCTATGGCGCAAAGCGTATTCAAGCTGATTTAGCAGAGCAAGGTGACAAGGTTGATATAAAAACAATACGCAAGGGCATGAAGCGTCAAGGGTTAGTATCTAAGACTGCCCGCAGGTTTAAGGTCACGACAGACAGTAATCACCCGTCCCCTATCGCTCCCAATGTGCTTGAGCAAGACTTTACCGCGACAAGATCAAATCAAAAGTGGGTCGGTGATATTACCTACTTGATGACGAGTGAGGGCTGGCTGTATTTGGCGATGATTATTAACCTACATTCAGGTGCAGTTATCGGCTGGTCAATGAACAGTAGAATGACCGCTGAACTGGTTTGTGATGCGCTTAAAATGGCATTATTCCGCCGAGGCTTCCCGGAAAAAGTGATTCTTCATAGTGATCGTGGCAGCCAATACTGCTCGCATGATTATGGATATTTGATAAAAAACATCAGTTGATACAAAGCATGAGTCGTAAAGGAAATTGCTGGGATAATGCCTGTGCAGAGAGTTTCTTTCATTCACTGAAAGTGGAAACGTTGCAGGGTGAGCCGAGCATGACGAGAGAAAGCATGCGCCAGCGTATATTTGAATATATAGCGGTTGATTACAACAAAACGAGAAGGCATAGTTCGCTTGGCTATCTTAGCCCTAATAACTTTGAATTAAAGAATAGTGCTTAGCAAAGTGTCCATTGCTACAGGTACAGATCACTTTTTGCCTAAATGATATTACAGGCTGAGCTTAAGCTGAAAACCCACCATCAATCATCAGACTCGCCCCTGTGATGTAGCCCGCTTCTGGGCCAGCGATAAAGGCGACAAAGCTGGCAATCTCTTCGGCTTTACCATAACGCCCCAGTACGCCAATCGCTTTAATTGGCTCTGATGAATCACCATTATCAGGGTTCATATCGGTATCCACAGGGCCTGGCTGGATGTTGTTCACCGTAATGGCTCGTGGGCCTAAATCCCGCGCGAGTCCTTTGGCTAAACCGACTAAAGCCGATTTACTCATGCCGTAAATTGCCCCTCCTACAAACGGAATACGCTCAGCGTTAGTGCTACCAATATTAATAATCCGGCCGCCGTCATTCATGTGCAACGCAGCTTCTTGGCTCGCCACAAAAACACTGCGCACATTAGTGTTAACGATTCGCTCCCAGTCTTCTAGCGTCAGATTTTCGATGCTATCCCAAATCAGGATGCCCGCATTATTGACCACAATATCTAAGCCACCTAAATGCGCTTTGGTCTCACGAATGGCACGGCGAATAGCCTCCGGCTCTGTGCTGTCAGCCTTAATAGCAATGGCTTTACCGCCCTGTGCTATCACCTCATCCACTAGTAATTGGGATTGGGCTTCTGATGACACATAAGTAAAGGCAACCGCGGCGCCCTCACTCGCTAAACGCTTAACGATAGCGGCACCAATACCACGACTACCACCTTGTACAAAAGCCACTTTACCTTGCAGATTATTCGACGACTTCATAGTTAGTTCACTCAATAGGGAGGTTAAGGTTGATTGTATAGAACAGCGTTGTTAATCCATCACAATATGGCTGCCGCCCGCTGATTAACACGCATTTTCATACTTTAGTCGTAGCTTACGTGATTCACTTCCTCTTATTAAGTCACTAAAGTGACCTTCACGAAGTCCTGCCTCCGAAGGGCGGTTTTGCTAACGAGAACAGTTTACTCAAACTGCTTTACGCAGGTATATTGAAGGCCTCTGAGCGCTGGACTCATCCTATCCAAAACTGGAATTTGACGCTATCACAGCTCTCAATCCATTTTGAGGGGCGCTTAGAAAACCATATCGATCTGTGAAATTAACCTGACACAGAATTATGAACAGCCTCCGGTTTCGAGCTTAATTGCAGTGCTATACCGTGCACGTTTACTTTTATTCATGTTGTCACCTAAATGGGTTATGAGGGGATCATAACATTTCTTATTAGGTGGCCAAATTCACTATGCCACTACATTATAATAAACAACCACTTACACAGAAAACTTTATAGTCTCTGGGCGACTGTCAGATCAGGTCTGAGCTAGTACAGCTTAAATAAGGTGAAAACGTAAGTGCTCCGTACAATTGATGACCTAACCAATCTACGCTACTCATACACTTAAGCGTTAATATTTTTTATATCAGAACTTAAGTATCCGTACTAATGATGTTTATTACTAATAGTTTACAACGCTCTCTTTTCGTTTAATATGCGAATTACAATCACTTTTTTATGTAGGATTATGGATCCTCACCGACGATACGCTATAACTTCAGTTGTTGCAGCCATTATCAATAAAAATTGTCTTTCCATTCATTTCAATGAGTTAAGGCAACTTTCTACACAATCAAATACACGGCCAATCAAAAAGTTGATAGCTGGTAGTAGATGGTTTGTTCTGAGAGTTTCAATTCATACCACAATCTCATTCTGGGAAAGGTCTTTTCGTTATATTCTTTTGTTTTTTAAGAAGATTATTTCATGAGTTGTATCTAAGTCATCTTTCGATATTTTGCTGAGTTCATTGAGTTTCAGTATAAATTGTCTATTCATTTTTTCTCGTTCAACTTAAAGCGGAACCCAGAGCCACTACTATGGAAATTTTTATTCTTATTGGTTTGATTGTGTTAAATGGCTTATTTGCTATGTCGGAAATCGCCATTGTGACTGCTCGCAAGTCACGGCTAACGGCCCTTGCTCATGCCGGTAGCAGCACTGCTAAAGCCGCACTCAAACTGGCAGAAGATCCAACGCAATTCTTGTCAACTGTGCAAATAGGCATAACATCAATAGGGATCTTAAACGGAATATTTGGTGAATCCATCCTCGCCGAACCTTTGTCACTTTGGCTTCAGACTTTTGGTCTAAGTCCAGATGTGACCAACATCTTTTCAACCGTTCTAGTGGTTATCATTGTCACTTATGTGTCAATTGTCATTGGTGAGTTAGTTCCCAAGCGAATTGGTCAAGTCAGTGCTGAAAGTATTGCCTGTATAATGGCTAAACCAATGGTATTTCTAGCAATAGCAACCAAACCATTTGTATGGATGTTATCCGGTTCAACTCATGCTCTTATGCGTTTAATGGGATTTTCGCATAGACTTGACGACAATGTGACTCAGGAAGATATTCAGGCAATGTTGCAGGAAGGTTCATCTGCTGGGGTGATTGAGCATAATGAACATGCTATGGTTAAAAACGTTTTTCGATTAGATGAACGTACTATTTCTTCATTGATGGTGCCACGGTCTGATATTGTATTTCTTGACTTAAACCTGCCTCTTGATGCAAATCTGCGAACTGTTATGCAGTCTCCTCACTCACGATTTCCTGTTTGTCGTAACAATGTCGATGATATGGTGGGTATTATTTCAGCTAAACAACTCCTTTCAGAGTCTATCGCGGGTGAACGTTTAGAACTGGTGGATCTCGTTAAGAATTGTAACTTTGTACCCAACAGCTTATCTGGAATGGAGCTACTTGAGCATTTTCGTACTACAGGCTCGCAGATGGTGTTTGTTGTTGATGAATATGGTGATTTGAAAGGGCTGGTAACGCTTCAAGATATGATGGATGCACTGACTGGTGAGTTTTTTCAGGAAGATGTGAATGACCAGATGGTGATAAAAAGGGAAGATGGCTCATTATTGCTAGATGGTCTAATCCCTATTTTTGACCTAAAAGACGCTTTAGGTATCAAGCAATTGCCAAATGAAGAGGATGGGCGTTATCAAACGCTAAATGGATTTTTAATGTATGAATTAGGCAAAATACCTCAAACCACAGATATTGTTGAGGTGGCGGGTTGGCGACTCGAGATTATGGATATGGACGGCAAAAGGGTTGATAAAGTTCTTGCTCAAAAGTTACCCGATGCTGAAGATTCAGAAGAGTCTATATTTGTTGATTTATAAATTCAGAAGCATAGTAGTTGTCAGCTTTAGTACAAAAAACACTTCTAAAGAGCGATCAACTAAACCTGCTCGGTGAGTCGAGCATTAGCCATAGATTTCCTAATGGTTGTTTAACTAAAAATCATGCCCGTGAATCACTCTACACCAGACTGATTGAGGGCGTTCAAAATTCTGTGTCAGGCTAATTTTTAAATTTCTAGCACGCTATCTAAACGTCCTTCAAAATAAATCGCTAACTGAGATAAACAAAGGCTCCAATTGTGGATTGGCATAGTCCATTTATCTGAGGCGTTTAATATGCCTGCGTAAAGTAGCTTCAACAAGCTATTTTCATTAGGAAATGCACCTTTGGTTTTGGTGAGCTTTCTAAATTGGCGATGTACAGCCTCAACCGCATTGGTCGTGTAAATCACTTTCCTGATATGTTCTGGGTACTTAAAATAATGGGACAAATTATGCCATTTGCGACGCCAAGAGTTGATTACCAGCGGATAAGCATCACCCCATTTGGCCTCCAGTTCGTCCAATGCCATCTCTGCGGCTTCTTTACTCACGGCTCGATACACAGGCTTTAAATCAGCCATAAACGCTTTCTGATTTTTTGAGGCGACATACTTCATTGAGTTACGGATCTGGTGGATAACGCATAGCTGTGTTTCCGTATGAGGAAAGATACTGGCTATGGCCTCAGGGAAACCGGTCAAGCCGTCAACACAGGCGATAAGAATATCTTTTACACCACGATTATTAAGATCGGTCAGTACGGATAGCCAGTAATTAGCGCCTTCATTTTCGGATAAGTGAAGCCCTAAAATTTCCTTTTTTCCTTTCATATTAAGCGCTAACAATGTGTAAACGGCTTTACTGACGTAACGCCCATCCTCTTTGACTTTATAATGTATCGCATCAAGCCAAACGATAGGATAATGGCTATCTAATGGGCGCTGTTGCCACGCTTTAAGTTCGGGGATGAGTTTGTCAGTGATAGCACTGACTGTTGCGTTAGACACATTGAGCCCATACATATCTTCAACATGTTGATTAATATCGCGATAGCTCATACCTATACTGAACATCGATAACACTTTACGTTCGATTTCATCGGTTAGTGTCGTTTGATTTTTCTTAATCAACTGAGGCTCAAAGGTGCCATTGCGGTCTCTAGGCGCGTCTAACTCAAAGTTACCGGACGGATGCTTAATGGTCTTAGGGGTTTTGCCATTTTTACGATTAGGCTGAGGATCATGCGCTAAATGCTGCTCAAGCTCAGCCTGGAGAGCGGCTTCAGTGAGTTGCTTGATCAGTGGGCCAAGAATGCTGTCTTTACCTGTGAGGCTTTTACCTGATTGCAGATCTTTAAGGGCTTGTTCGAAGTTAAAAGGTTGGGTCATGTGTCATTCCTGTTTTTGAATATTTTACTGAAATGACACAGAATTATGAACACTACCACTGATTCACGCTACTCTCTAAAACCCGCCCTATTACTTCATTTGCGGCTATTCTGGGGCAGTTTTTTCAAATCTATAGAGAACTGATTCATATCCCTGTGATACCCATTACGGCTAGTTATATCGAGCGTTGATTAGTTTGCAGTCAAAAGAGGCGTTACTAATAGAATTGTTAATCCGAACCAGGCTAATAAGAGTGAATTATCTAACAAGGTTTAGTCCCAAAAACGAGTCACATATCTTCTTTAAAACAAACAGGCTACACCGATGCTAAATAGTTGAGCCATGGTGATTAGCGAGACGACCGTCTGCCCCATGGCCGCTCTTTGGCATATATGGACCCATCCGGTTTGCAAGACATTCGATAGCGATTTTGAGAAGAGTTCATTGCACCCATATATCCGGCCTGTTGTTGAGGTATTCCTCTGGCCCTGATGGATATCTGCTTCTACTGTCCTTATCATCCTTGCGGCTTCATTATGAGCCTATGCCGAGCTAAGGTTTTCAGTAGATCAGTCTGACTGTCTCATCATCAATTCAAGTGTCTTAGCAACTTGCTGGTTGGTTAATTATTAACGTTTATTGAATCTATTCAGTACTATACTGGAAGTTGATATTCTTCGTCATGCGCCGCGATAGCCCATGCCATTCTGTCGAGCTTATTGGCGACGGCCACACAGGCTCGGTTAAAACCTCGGCGCTCTGCTAACTGGATTGCCCAGCAACTAAACTTATCTTGCTTATTCTGGCTGTGTTGCAACACAGCTCTGGCGCCATGGATGAACAGGGTGTGTAAATACGCATTTCCCCGCTTGCTTATCCCAAGGAGGTTATCTTTACCTCCGCTGCTGTGTTGCTTGGGAACCAAGCCACACCAAGCTGAAAAGTGCCTGCCATTAGTGAAGTCTTTACCCTCTCCGGCGACCGCATAAAAGGCAGTAGCAGTGACGGGACCAATGCCTGGGATTGTCTCTAAACGCTGGTAAATCACATTGTTTTTAGTTTCAGTGAGCACTTGGGTATCACAATCCTTAAGCCGTTTTTCTATATCACTAAACTCTTAAGGGCTATCCACTTAGCACGACCAACCACTATATATTGTGGTTATCGATTTTTAATTGATTGGTACGTTATCGGCTTAGAACGCACTGCTTGCTCAAGCAACCTGTAGAATAATAATCCCCGAGAATCTGACTTTCTTCTGTTGAAGCGAAATGTAAATTCATCTAAATAATAATCAAGTTGCTTAGCCTTTACCGCACCTTGATACGTACCTAAAAGCCATCTTTTACATAATGATGAGACTCGATGCACCCCAGCCATTGTTTCATGTGCAGGTACAGATGAACCTAAATGCACCATCCGATTATGCTTATATCCTTTTTTGTCTATTTGCTTGTATGCTTGAGAACCATCACTACAAATTGTGCTACCAGGCTCTATTACATCTTGAATGAATTGATGGATATGTTCTTTAGTTGCACTTTCTACTTGCCTTAAACGTATCCGCCCAAATCCAGAGGGTGATAGCAGCTCAACAGCCACCAAAACTATAGCTTTACGCTTACCCTGTTGATTTTTAATAGATGATTTTGGAATGACCCCACCTATTAATGTTTCGTCAACCTCTACGATGCCGGACAGTTTATCTCTTTCAGGGTCAACCATGGCATATCTTAACTTGTGCATTAAAGACCAAGCAGTTTGATAACTCCCAAGACCTAATAGCCTTTGGACTCCAAGAGCGCTGACCCCATTCTTTTGATTTGTAATAAACCAGACAGCTGCAAACCAACTTTTCATGGGGGTTCTTGTTTTGTCAAAAAGTGTACTTGATGTTACTGAACACTGAAAACGGCAAGCATGACATTTTAACTTGCCATTACTTAACTGATAAGGTGATTGATGGCTCGAACAGCTTGGGCAAATGAATCCGTTTGGCCAACGAAGTGCGTAAAGGTAGCTAGTGCAAGATTGTTCATCATGAAACCAATCAACAAATTCGTCCCAATTTGTAGGGTAATCGACGCCAGCTTTTAATAAATACGATGAAGTTTTCATTACTACATATTGACACTGGTGGCGCTAAATGGATAGCCCTTAAACTCTTCATAGAACTGATAAAAAATCGCCCGACCTTTGGTGGTTAGCGCATTGGTTTCGTTAGTCAAAATATCAGGGAACTGTACTTTAAAAGCCGATTTACTTTTGGTCATCACAATGCCGTATTCCGCTAACATCCCTCTGACTTGATTGATTAAGGCGGTTGATTGTTTGTTTAAACGCTCACGCATGCGATGAAGGAGTTGTATATCTTGTTGCTCAACGCCTTTTGGCTTTACAAAACGCATGTTGGGTCGCTGCGCAGCCTCCGCAATGGCTAGCGCATCGTTGTAGTCATTTTTGTTACCTTGCCGAAAAGGCACTACAAATTGAGGAGCAATTAACTTGACGCTATGGCCCAACAGCTCAAATTCTCTGGCCCGTAATTTGCTCCACCACAGGCTTCCATCACAATCAGACACGGCTCTATTTGAGCGAGAAAGGGAAGCAAGTCTTTACGTCTAAGCATTTTCTTTTTGAGTAACTTGCCTGCTTTATCGACGCCAACAGCATGAAAAACAGACTTTGCGATATCTAAACCGATTGTAGTAATCTTCATAGGTGGACCCGTCCTCTTTCTGATGAGTTTTAGCGACTACATCGTGGCCCATTGCGAGGCCGATTTTAAGTGGATGGGTCCATTCCATTATCCATGCCATCGCGGCATTTGTGAATCCATTCACATCAGACGGGGCGGCCATGCATCCACTGATGGACTTGAACAACATCCGTGTTTAACGGCTAGTTCGCCATCCCTGGCTGTCGTTCATAAGCTTAGAAACCTTAGGTTTCTATTCACCGCGTCGTCGAGCACATACCATGGTTCGCCCTTCAATATGAGCCTGCATTTAATAACCAAGCAATAAGTCATACTCAATGATGGGAATGATGACACTGCCGCCCAGCAACAAGCGAGAGCCCTTGTGCTGATTCAGTTATTTTTCCTTTACTTAACAACAAACTGATTAACTCCTCGGCAGTAAGATTTTCAGCGCTACAGGTGTGATAACGCGTTGCTTCTCCAAAGGTTTGGACTATCTGTGCGATTAACTCAGGCTTTAAAACGGGGTTGGCTTGCGCTACCATCAGCGCCATAACATCATGACCGTGAACAGAATCGGGCATAGTAACTCCAAAAGATGCAAATAAGATTTAGCTTTATAACCGAACTGTTGAATGTTAACCCTGATCTTGTGCACATTCTGCCAATTTCAACAGCTATGCAGACCGCTGTGACAATAAAGTGAGCCACTATGTCCTTGATCTTGCTTCTGACCCAACAGATGTCACTCTATTTAGTGATCGTTTATTTAGTCAGTAAAACACCGCTTTTTAAACTGTTTGCAGAAACGTCACCGCGCCTGCCTCACAAGATATTTATTTATCTGGTTTTTTCTAGCTTTTGTATCATGGCGACCTACTTTGGTGAGCAAACCTCGGGGGCTATTGCCAATACTCGTGCCATGGGCGCCGTATTAGGCGGATTGCTCGGCGGCCCTGTTACAGGTTTTTTGGTGGGGCTCACTGGTGGATTACACCGCTATAGTATGGGCGGCTTTACCGATTTAGCCTGTGCTATCTCGACAACACTCGAAGGGCTCTCGGCGGGAATGATCAGTTTTTACCTGCGCCGCGCAGGTAAGAGTGAGCTTATCTACAATCCACTCTTGGTTTGTCTAGTGACCTTTTACGCCGAAATAATGCAGATGAGCCTTATTTTGCTCATCGCTTGCCCCTTTGATGCCGCTTGGGAGTTAGTTCGTCAGATTGCTCCACCGATGTTGTTGGTCAACTCCATCGGCGCGGCACTATTTATGAGTATGATCCGCGACCAAAAAACCATGTTCGATAAGCTCTCATCTAGCTTTTCAACCAAAGCACTTAAAATCGCTGAACGCAGTGTAGGTTTACTTTCCAAGGGATTTAATGAAGAAAGTAGCGGTAAGGTCGCGCAAATTGTGATTGAAGAAACCAATGTTGGTGCGGTGGCCATTACGGATAGAGAAAAGCTCTTGGCCTTTATCGGGATTGGCGCCGACCACCATATCCCTGGCACGCCGATTTCCTCCCAAATCACCCTTGAGGCCATCAATCAAAACAAAGTAATGTTTGCCGATGGGGTCGAAATCCCCTATTCCTGCTCGATTTCGAGCCAGTGTAAACTCGGCTCTAGTCTGGTTATCCCGCTGCGCAGCGACACTGAAGTCATTGGCACCATAAAGTTATACGAACCTAAAAATAAACTGTTCTTGAACATTAACCGTACCTTGGGTGAAGGGATCGCTCGGCTATTATCGAACCAAATTCTTTATGGCCGTTTTGAACAACAGCAAAACCTACTCACCCAAGCCGAATTAAAATTGCTGCAAGCACAAGTCAATCCACACTTTTTATTCAACGCTCTCAATACTATTAGTGCAATTATTAAGCGCGATCCGGATATGTCGAAACAACTGTTACAACAGTTATCACAGTTTTTACGGATCAATTTAAAACGCACGACGGGTTTAGTCACACTTGGGGATGAGCTCGATCACATCGCCTCCTATCTCACCATCGAGAAAGCAAGATTTATTAATAAATTACAAGTCAATATTGCCATTCCAGAGTCACTTTATCACTG
Source organism: Shewanella oneidensis MR-1 (assembly GCF_000146165.2). Classification (NCBI taxonomy): domain Bacteria; kingdom Pseudomonadati; phylum Pseudomonadota; class Gammaproteobacteria; order Alteromonadales; family Shewanellaceae; genus Shewanella; species Shewanella oneidensis. The sequence continues at coordinate 2,943,832 of NC_004347.2, forward strand.
TAAAGTCCCTGCATTTACCCTACAGCCTATTATTGAGAATGCGGTAAAACATGGCACCTCCCATATGATTGACCAAGGGCAGATCAAGGTCACTGGGCGTTTGGATGAACATGTATTGGCGTTAGAGGTCATTGATAATGCTGGCCTATATCAACCTTCTACTGACTCTGAAGGGTTGGGAATGAATCTAGTCCATAAACGGATCCAAAACCTGTTTGGCGAACAGTACGGGCTCCAAGTTGAATGCGAGCCGGATGAATACACCAAAGTCATCATTCGCTTACCCATAGAAAAGACGGAAACTAGCACGTGATCACTTGTTTAATTGTCGATGATGAATTGTTTGCCCGTGAAGAGCTTGCCGATTCACTCAGCCAAGAAGCCGATATTGAGATTATTGGCCAATGCAGCAACGCGATAGAAGCACTGCAAACCATCACCAAAGAGAAACCTCAATTGGTTTTTCTCGACATCCAAATGCCGCGTATTTCGGGCATGGAGCTCATTGCCATGCTCGATCCCGACACCTTACCTAAAATCGTGTTTGTTACTGCATTTGATGAATTTGCCGTCAAAGCTTTTGACAATCATGCCTTTGATTATCTACTCAAACCCATAGATGCCGACCGCCTAAGTAAAACCCTCAAACGTGTTCGCAAGGATCTCACACCACAAGCTGTCAATCTGATTGCGCCAAGGAGCCTCGAACATTTACCCTGTTACAGCGGTAGTAAGTTAAAAGTGATTCCGATTCAAGATGTTGAGTATGTTTTTAGCGATTTAAGTGGTATTCATGTCGCTTGCACTAAAGGCAAGGTTCATACTCAACTGACGCTTAAAGTGCTAGAAGAAAAAACACCGCTAGTGCATTGTCATCGCCAATACTTGATTTCGCCCAAGGCCATTGCCGAAATTGAACTGCTCGACACCGGTGCCGAAGTGACCACCTTACTCGGGGATAAAGTGCCCGTTTCCCGTCGTTATCTCAAAAGCCTTAAACAATTGTTTGGCTTCCAATAGTCCGATTGTTAACCAGTCACCGTCACTTACAGGCCGCTCGAGGCGGTTAATACTGATGATTGACTGACGGATGCAACCGCTTGCCCCATTCTATAGCCGCTGAGTCAGCATTATCGACCTCTCACCTAGTTTGCCCAGTTTTATGTAAACAACTTGTTTACACTCTGCACAACTCAAAATGGGGAGATAACTAAAATGATGTGGTTCCTGCTCTGCGTCGGTCTATTGATCGGCGGCTACTTTATCTACGGTACTTTTGTTGAAAAAGTATTTGGTATCAATGAAAAACGTCAAACACCGGCATTTAGCCAAACCGACGGCGTGGACTTTGTTCCGATGTCAAAGGGAAAAGTCTATTTAATCCAATTACTGAATATCGCGGGTGTCGGTCCAATCTTCGGTCCTATCCTAGGTGCGCTCTACGGCCCTTCAGCTATGCTCTGGATTGTGATCGGCTGTATCTTCGGCGGAGCGGTGCACGATTACTTCTCTGGTATGTTGTCAGTACGTAATGGTGGCCAATCTGTCCCAAACCTTGCGGGCAAGTATTTAGGCAAAAGTGCTAAACACTTTATGAACGTGTTCGCTATCGTCTTATTGCTGCTGGTAGGTGTAGTGTTTATCTCTGCACCAGCAGGTTTGTTAGGTAAGCTGACGGGCTTAGATGTGAGTATCTTCGTGGGTATAATCTTCGTTTACTACCTGATTGCCACTGTAGTGCCTATCGACAAGATTATTGGCCGCCTCTACCCCTTCTTCGGCGCACTGCTATTCTTCATGTCATTCGGCTTAGCCTTTGCGATTATGTTTTCTAGCGAACATACGCTGCTTCCTAATGTGCAAGCGGGAGATTTTTTCAAAAACTTAAACCCTGACGATATGCCACTTTGGCCCGCGCTGTTTATCACCATTGCCTGTGGAGCCATTTCAGGCTTTCACGCTACACAATCACCACTGATGGCACGTTGTGTTGAAAATGAAAAGAACGGCCGTTTCGTGTTCTTTGGCGCCATGATCGGTGAAGGCGTTATCGCCCTGTTGTGGTGTGCTATTGCCCTGTCTTACTTCCATGGTGTTGAAGGTTTAAACACAGGCATGGCCGGTAACCCTGCAAACGTGGTATATGAAGCATCGACAGGCTTATTAGGCGCTGTGGGTGGTTTTATGGCGATTCTGGGTGTGATTATTCTGCCGATTACCTCTGGCGATACCGCATTCCGCTCTGCTCGTCTGATTTTGGCTGAGTTCTTTAAAATGCCACAGGTGACTTTGCCAAAACGTTTAGTGCTGGCTATTCCATTGTTTGTGATTGGTGGCTTACTCACTCAAGTCGACTTTGGTGTGATCTGGCGTTACTTTGGTGTGGCCAACTAAGCCACTGCAGTATTAATGCTCTGGACTGCTTCAGCTTATCTACTGCGCCACAATAAACTGCATTGGATCACTACGATTCCAGCCATGTTTATGACGACTGTGGTTATCGCCTTCCTGCTGAACTCTGCCTCCTTAGGCGCAGGCTTACCTATGACCTTGTCTACCGTTGCAGGCGTGATTTCAACCTTAGTGATCACCGGATTGCTGATTGTGAAAACCAAAGGCAAAGGTGAGGTTGATAGTGACAGCGAATTACCTGATGAAGCCTAATTTCTAGCAGTATGTACTAGGGCGTGCTGACGTTTCGAGATTAAATTTTGTTCGTTCTGGCAAGCTCGTGCTCGCGAAACGAGGAATGATGTGTAGTTATTCTACTCAAATGACGAGCTGCTCTTATGACAGAAAGTAAGAGCAAGGGCTTGCCAGACGAACCCTTCGGGCAGCATTTGGCTGACGTTTCTGCTGCGTTATCGTCCGTTTATGTAGAATAACTACACAGCACGGACTTTGCCTTGCATAAACGCCAGCCAAATTGCTGCAAAAATAACCCTGAAACGTCAACACGCCCTAGAATTAGCGCGACAAAAATCCAACGGGCACCCATAAGTGCCCGTTTTTTTATCCATCACCTTAAGCCAATGTCGATAATACTGGTATAATCTCGTTATTGTTCACGGCAGTTTATACAAGATGACTCAAACCAATAACCCATTACATGGCATCACACTGGAAACCATAATCACGCAACTCGTCGAGCATTATGGCTGGGAAGAACTTGGCGCTCGCATCAAAATCCGCTGTTTTACCGAAGCTCCAAGTATCAAATCAAGTCTGCGTTTTTTAAGAAAAACCGATTGGGCCCGGGAAAAAGTAGAATATTTATATTTGAAGACCAATAAACTGCCGCTGCCAGCTGCAAAATCAATACAGGCGCCAGCTAAAGAACCGTCAAAAAAGTCGGCACCTAAACCGAACTCAAAACCAACCCAAACAAAAGTCGTTACACCAACGCCAGCTGTAGAGGGTCAGGTCAATAGCCATATTTGGGGAAAGCGCGACTAAATTCACACGATAAATACGCGCTGTCTATCAGGCTCTTCACCAGATAATGGTTCGCCAACCAAGGGCAAAGCTAATCTGCTAGCCCTTAGTACGCTCGAAAATAACCGGCTGTTATTATTAGTAAAAACTTTATAGACCCATAATCTTTTTAAGTTTTCAATCTCAATGCCGATATCACTGTAAACGATCATTCAGGCACTCAAGGAGTCTATTGTGAATATTAATGGATTGAGTAATATCGTGATCAGTGGTGCCTTTAAGTCCGTTTCCAGTGCCCATATCACAATCACACCAGCAATCAACGGCTCTACGAATCAAGCTGCAGAGTCTACGAGTCAAGAAACAGTCAATATCTCAAGCAAAGGCAAGCAAGTGCTCGCCACCGAAGTGGGCGCATCTTTAAGGGGACAAGCTGCGGAAAAACGGCAACAAACGGAACGAGCTGAGAATGAGGAACCCAAATCTATCATTGATGAACAAATCGAGCGTATCAAAGAAGAGATCAAAGCGTTGCAAAAAATGCTCACCAAGCTAGCAGGGGATAATTCCGAAGCTGCAGCACAGCAACGTAAACAGTTACAAGAGCAAATTATGCAGCTAGGTAATCAAATCGCGGTATTAATGGATAATAAAATGCGGGATGCACAAAAAGCGGCCAGCTAACACACTTAAGATCATATCGCTTTAGCACTAAAACAAGTTTAATTTCCGCTCTAACATTAAGCTGCACACTAAATAGGGAAACTAAACAACAAACGCCAGATATTTAACCCATCGCCAGTTCGATAACTGATCCCGATACGGTCAACCCCAAGCAAATCACCGCCCAAGGGCTTAGAAAATGCGAGTGTGGCACCAAACTCATAGCTTCCTGAAACGATTGTTTCATCCTCAGCATCTTGGCTAAAGTCCAACTCATTAAAATACCAATAGCCGACGGCAAATAGCCTTGGCTGCATTTGAATATTCAACCATTGCCAACGTGGCGAGAGCCCAATATCGACACCAGTTTGCAACACGGCAAATTGATCCGTTAACTCACCGACTTGCTCGCTATATCCTGCAAAACGCAGTCTTGAAACCCAAACACTGTCCTCACCTGCTAAGGTAAAATCATACAAGGTACTGATACCTGAAGCTAAAATAGCCACGTTAGTGTCAGTATCAAAATTCGTTCCAAAGCCCACATCAAGATAGGCTTCCATTCGCGTATTTATCGTTGCCTGCCAATGGTGTTCAATACCGGGCGTCATCGTCATAGTGCCAACCGATGAAGGTAATTCACCATCGGTAATATCCTTCGCTAAATAGTCAAAAAAACCAAAGGATAGTGGTAAGCGCAGCCAGGTCTGACTGCTCTCTTCCTTCAAAAAATCAAATACTAAAGGAATACTGACGATAGTGGCATTTTGCTCCGCAGCCCGATATATCCCGGTGCCAAGATAGCTGCCAAAGGCATAGACTGAATTCGGATTATTTTTGTCATCAATTGGCATTTCTGGGCTGATCTTCGCAAACGTTTGCGAAGACTGAGTACCCAATACGGTCTGATTTGAGATAGGAGATGACGACGCCAGCAGTGGAAACATAATCCCCAATGACAGCGCCGAAATGGAATAGACGTTAACGAGCAACCGACTGAAAGTGATATTCAATTTACGCAAACACACCCTAATTTGCTATGCCTAATCGGTAAATATATTGCCTTGAAACTACTCTTCATCCGTAAAATGATACTCAGACATCATATGCCCAAGCTCAGTGGATTTCGTCTTTAGGTAAGCTTCATTGTAACGGTTTTTACCCACTTGTAGCGGTACTCGTTCAACTACCTCAATACCAATTTCTTTCATCGCTTTGACTTTGCGAGGATTATTGGTCATTAAGCGTACGTGCTTCACACCAATTTTTTCAAGCATAGGCTGGATCATATCGTATTTACGCATATCCGCCGGAAAACCTAACTGCTCATTCGCCTCAACCGTATTGGCACCTTTATCCTGCAACTCATAGGCGCGGATCTTGTTTAGCAAACCAATACCACGGCCTTCTTGGCGTAAATACAAAATAAAACCACTTCCCGTTTCAGCAATGTTCTGCATTGCGGTTTGTAGCTGGAATCCACAATCACAGCGTAAACTGAACAAGGCATCGCCGGTGAGACATTCTGAGTGAATACGACCTAATACAGGTTCATCGCTACTTAGGGAGCCAAACGTAAGGGCAACATGCTCTTTGCCTGTTTCAGTATCTTCAAAACCGTGCATGGCAAAAACGCCCCAAGGAGTGGGTAATTTTGACGTCGCGACATATTTTATCGACATGACTTAACCTTAACGACAACTCTCATTCCATGAGACGGAAGGAACATCCATAAACAAAACAATGATGAGGCACTTAGCCTACGGAGCGCCTATTCTAAAGTGTTTTCAGCAATCACGAAATACTTTAGTAATTTAATCAACTACAAATCTAAGCATCATGCTAAGTAGCACATTGGCTCAATCTGTAATCTGCCGATTCAAAGTGCTGCAAAATGGGTAAACGACCTATTTTGCAACCTATTGAATGAGTTACCAATACAACTTAAAACTTTGCTGGCGCAAAACCCGTTACTTCGGTTAAGCCCATTTCGCGACCTAGAGCCGTCATTGGGTGCACTACTACCAAGCCTTTTACCGACTTTTTCAGTTGGCCCATATCAGCTTGCTCGGCTTTGGTTAACGCGCGATGAAATGGCAAGTGCTGAATATCAACACCTTGCTTTTGCAATAAACGTGACTGCTGGTTTTTAACGCTATTGATTTGCTTAGTGACAGCCTCAATCTCGCGTTTAAACTGCGCCACAATGACGACATCGCCACGTTGCTCTGCCGCCGCCAGTTTACGACGAAACTTATCTAACTTATCGTTAAGCTGCTGCAGTTCTTGCTTTAAATTCATTATGTTACCTTAAATTACTAAAGTGAACCCTAGTCGATATTAACCTGTTCTTTGGTCAGTTTGTTTGGGTCACTGTGTCAAGGTGTGGGATTATAACAGCAAGTTAGCGATCCTCGTTACCGCTTTTATAAGAAACGGATCACCTGATTACTGCTACCTCGATATGGGAGACTCGGATCGGCAAGGTTTTGCTCAAATTTGCCATCCACCAGCACATCAACATACTTGAGCACTGCGCGTTGCTCATCGCTCAGTTCATCCCATACATAGCCAGTCCACAGCCAAATATCTTTACCGGGACACTCAGCTTTAACGCGTTTAACAAGCGCTAAAATCCCCTCAAGATTGGCGGGTAAAAGTGGATCGCCGCCAGAGAGTGATAGACCACGGCGCACAATCCGCAGATCCTGCAAATCCGCAATGATATTATCTTCCATTGCCTTATCAAATAAATGGCCTGAGCGCACATCCCAAGTACTTTGATTATAGCAACCACGGCATTGGTGTTCACAACCAGAAACAAACAAGGTCGCCCGAGTACCGGGGCCGTTAACCACATCAACGGGATAATATTGCTGATAGTTCATTGCATAATTCCGATACAAAATACAGTGAGCGCCAGACTGGCTAAAAATCAAAGCACAGTCCTCTAATAAGCGACTGTGCTGATATCAGTGTAACAAAGGTAACAAGGCAAAAGTGTTACAAGTGTTTGATCCTACGCTTCACTTCTTCTTGCTTACCATGGTTAAAGGGTCTGGCATCGGGACTGCCTAAGTAACCACACACACGGCGGGTTACTGATACCCGGCTGGGCTCATGGTTGCCGCATTTAGGGCAGGTAAATCCTTTGCTGGTACAGCTAAATTCACCGGTAAAACCGCAATCATAACATTCGTCAATCGGTGTGTTAGTGCCGTAGTAAGGTACACGGCTATAGCTGTAATCCCAGACATTTTCGAGCGCTTCAATATTGTGCTGCATATTGGGATATTCGCCGTAGCAGATAAAGCCGCCATTGGCGATGGCAGGATATGGCTGCTCAAAATCGATTTTATCGTAAGGATTCACCCGCTTTTCCACATCCAAGTGGAAACTATTGGTGTAATAGCCCTTATCGGTAACCCCTGTGACCACGCCAAACTGGCGTGCATCGAGCTTACAAAAGCGACTACAGAGACTCTCACTCGGCGTGCTGTAAAGGCTAAAACCATAACCCGTTTCGGCCTTCCATGCGTCGGTGGCCGCTTTGAGATACGCAACTATCGCTACGGCTTTTTCCCTAAGCTGCGCATTATCAAACACATGGGTTTCAGTGCCATAGAGTGCATTAATGGTTTCGTGTAAACCGATATAGCCTAATGAAATCGATGCACGACCATTTTTAAAGATTTGAGCGATATCATCGTCGGCACGCAGGCGCACGCCACAGGCGCCTTCCATATATAAAATGGGTGCGACTCTGGCTTTAACGCCATTTAACCGTTCGATGCGGGTGTCTAATGCACGGCGGGCAAGCAATAGGCGCTCATCTAAAATACGATAAAACTCAGCCTCATCGCCTTTAGCCTCGAGGGCAACCCGGGGCAAGTTTAAGCTGACCACGCCAAGGTTATTACGCCCCTCATGCACGAGTTCACCGTTTTCTTTATAGGAGCCTAAAAAGCTACGGCAGCCCATAGGGGTTTTGAACGAGCCCGTGACTTTTTCAACTTGCTCGTAGTTCAAAATATCCGGATACATCCGCATCGTAGCGCATTTAAGGGCCAGTTGTTTTACATCGTAATTGCAATCGCCGACTTTGTGGTTAATGCCATCACGGATAGCAAACACCAATTTAGGAAACACCGCTGTCTTACGATTTTTACCTAAGCCCGCCATGCGTACTTTCAGCATCGATTGCTGAATTAAACGCGACTCCCACGAGGTTCCTAGCCCAAAACCAAAGGTCACAAACGGGGTTTGTCCATTAGCGGTATGTAAGGTATTAACTTCATATTCAAGGGATTGAAAAGCATCATGGCATTCTTTTTCGGTCTGCGCGGTGGCGTAAGCTTTAGCATCTTTAATCTGCCAATTCAGCGCCACTTGATAATGCTTGTCATAACTCTTGGCCACAAACGGCGCTAACACTTCGTCAATACGGTTAATGGTCGTACCGCCATAAATATGGCTTGCTACTTGGGCAATAATTTGCGCCGTTACAGCTGTGGCCGTTGAGATAGATTTAGGGGTTTCAATTTCGGCGTTGCCCATCTTAAAGCCGTGGGTCAACATGCCCGCCAAATCAATCAACATACAGTTGAACATCGGGAAAAACGGCGAGTAATCGAGGTCGTGATAGTGGATCTCACCCATTTCGTGGGCGGCCACGACATCCTTAGGCAAAATATGGCTCTTGGCGTAATGCTTGGCGACAATACCCGCTAATAAATCCCGCTGAGTAGGGATGACTTTAGAATCTTTATTGGCGTTTTCATTTAACAGTGCGGCATTACTTTGCTCGACTAAACCACGAATTTCTAAGTTGAGTTTGCTCGTAGCGTCGCGGCAAATATCCCTGTCGTGGCGATATTCAATGTAGACCCGTGCCAATGACTTATAGGGGCCTTCCATCAATAGGTTTTCAACCACATCCTGTAAATGGTGGATCTCAACTTCAGCCATATTCGCCACTCGCGCGCTCACACAAGCAGCTACCGTCGCGGCATAATCTGTATCCTCTATCCCAACCGAGTTTGCAGCGGCGATCACTGCATCTCTTATCCTTGTTTCATCAAAAGGTGTGCGGCAACCATCCCGCTTGATCACGACCGGCATTGTTCAGTTCCTCTCCATCCTGATTAAAATTAACACTACATATAGTGATTTGATAATCAACAAACACAATATGTAGGCAATTAGGCGACATCGACACCTAAAATTCCATGATCCAGATCATGATTTATCGGATGGATAAAAAGAACAAATAAGAACTGCTGCCAAGCCCAATGATCTCAGTTTTAAGCCTTGACCTCGACGCGAAAGCAAGATAGCGGTGCTAAATGGAGAGACTTAACAACACAAAGGGCTATGATGCTTAAAATCAAAACCCTTTGTTTTGACGTAGAAAAAATAGATAGGCTTAACGCTTAGCCAGAGCAAGATAACTGCTTAATTGGCCCTGCGCCGATTGCTGCACTCCCATGGATGAAGCCACTTGCATGGTCGATTTGAGACCTTGCCATAATCGTTTTTGGCTGTCGCTCATGGTGGGATTACTGTTCAAATAATCCGTTAATTGACCAAACACTTTAGTCGCCTTTTGCGCCAAAACGGGCGAATGGGCATCATCCATATTTTTTAGCACATTTTTCGCATCAACTAAGGTACTAATCATCGGGCTGTTTGGCGACTTTTCAGCCAAGGACTTTAGCTCATCATCGATAAAATCCTGCAAAGACTGCTTATTGGGGTTTTGACTCGGCACAGTAATGCCGTTTTGCGAAAGGCGTTCAACTTGGGCATCAGAAAGAATGCCGTCCTTTTGAAGCCGCGACACTAGCGCAGGAATATCCGCCACACTAAATTTGCCATCGGCAAAAAAGTCCTTCGACATGGCCTGAATTTTTTGTGCCCGCACTGCCCGAGGTGACAGCGCAATCTCATCACTCGGTTTAGTGTCAGTCTTTGAGGGTTCCTTTGTGGATGAGTTTGCATCCGTGCTCGACTCGGTTTTACCTGTATCCGTCTTCTTGCTATTAAGGCCATAGGCTTCAGCAGCATTGTTGCGATTAAGATTAAGGGTATTTAAGAGAGAATTCATCGTCAATAATTCGGCGTCTAATACTGAGTGGCGTTTATAAAGCAAAAACTAAGCCAATCAAGCAGTAGCTAGCTTTATACTTTGTGATTCTCAGATGAACTCATCCTGCCATATTTAATCTTTCCAAATCGCGGCTTCAATCAAATGTGCCACTTTTGCCACGGCGGCCTCTCCTGCTGCGATGGCTTCGTCAGCTCGGTGAAATTCCATTGTGCCGATATTCGCGACTTCAGGTACAATGCAGATATCAGGCGGATCCCCCATTAAACGCGCACGTTTATGCCGCTGTTCTAAAATCCCCATCGACTGTGACATTACCGCAATCATGCCTGGGTTAGATTTGGTCCCGAGGGAAAACTTGTCGGTTAAGTTACTGACATATTCCCGCCCTCGGGCGAATAAATCCATAAAGCCGGTTTCTTGGCGCGCGGGCATCTCCGTGTCTTCTTTTGTTGCCCGGTGGCTGGTCATATTGACAGGTAAAACCTGTAATCGACCAGAGTGAAAACCATGCAAATCAACAGCAATCACAATATCAACACCCATTGCTCGGCTCACTGAAACGGGAACAGGGTTAACCACTGCGCCATCAACTAACCAACGTTCACCTTGGCGAACTGGCGCTAATATTCCTGGCATAGAGCAAGAAGCCCGAACAGCTTGGCGTAAGTCACCATGACGGAACCAGATTTCCTGTCCGGAATAAAGATCAGTGGCAATTGCAGCAAAGGGATATTCTAAATCCTCAATATTGACATCACCAATGCGCGACTGCAGTACATCGAACACTTTTTCACCGCCAATCAGTCCACCTTTACGCCAACGAATATCCATCAGCCCCAATACATCCCAACTGGAGAAACTGCGCACCCACTCTTCAAGCTCGGCTAAATGATTATGAGCATAAGCAGCGCCCACCAAAGCACCGACAGAGCAACCTGCCACCTTATCAGGTTTAATTCCCATCGCCGCAAGTCCGTTTAGCACACCAATATGCGCCCAACCTTTTGCAGCGCCACTGCCTAATGCGATGCCGATTGTCGGATTAGTCCCCTTGCCCATTATAATTTCCCTTAATAAATCGATGATTGGAAGAAACTAAGTACTTTCCAGAGTGCAGGAAGGCATTAGACAACACTATCCATTATTATTACTAGGACGTATTGACGTTTATAGGGTATTTTTACAGCGATTTGGCTTTAGCGTTTATGTAAGTAAAAGTCAGTGCTGTGTGGTTATTCGACATCAACGAACGATAAGATAACACTGTAAAACGCCCCAAAAACCAGTTCGAAGGGTTCATCTGTCAATTCTCTCTTTCACGACAACAGCTCGCCATAGGATTGCAATAGCGACATGTCACTCATCGTTTTGCGAGCATGCACTTGTCTTAACGCACGCAACCGAATCTGGAAATATCAACACGCCCTAGTGATTACCTTCATTTATACATTTAACGATCAGCATTGAAAATCATGGTTCAATGACAACAAGGTCACTTGTTATCCTCTCAGTGCAGAGTCAATTCAGTTAAAGATGATCTCAAGGACAAATACATCGATTGATGCATGCCACACAAATATGCGGCTATTTAGATGATTCCGTAAGATAATGCCTGATCAAGATAGCTGACCATAGTGATTTAGCGCTATAATCTGCCCTCACTCAGATTTAGGGGATATACCTTTGCAGTTTACTGATTTTTCTCTGGACCAGCGTCTGTTACAAAGCTTAAAGCATATGGGGATTGCAACCCCAACCGCCATCCAGGAACAAGCCTTACCTATCGCCTTGGCAGGTAAAGATTTAATGGCATCGTCAAAGACCGGGTCAGGTAAGACCTTGGCGTTTTTGCTGCCCGCATTGCAAAGGGTTATCTCCACCCGCGCCCTCAGTAAGCGCGATCCTAGAGTATTAATTTTATTACCGACCCGCGAATTGGCCCATCAGGTTTATAGCCAGTTACGTCTACTGGTTGCTAACACCCAATATAAGGCAATTAGTGTATTGGGTGGCGAAAACTTTAACGATCAAGCCAAAGCGCTAGCAAAAGAGCCGCATTTTATTGTGGCAACGCCAGGGCGAATCGCCGATCACTTAGAACAAAAAAATTTATTTCTCAATGGATTAGAACTATTAATCCTCGATGAAGCCGACCGCATGTTGGATTTAGGCTTTGCGCCACAGTTAAAAGCTATCAACGAGGCAGCCGATCATAAACGTCGTCAGACCTTAATGTTCTCAGCAACGTTAGATCATAGTGAAATCAATGAGATTGCGGCAGCGTTACTCAAGAATCCATTACATGTTGCGATTGGCACTGCTCACGCTGAACATCAGGATATTTCGCAGCGGATTTATCTGTGCGATCACTTAGATCACAAAGAGGCCCTACTCAGTCGTTTGCTTAGCGATGAGTCACACAAACAAGTGATCATTTTTACCGCCACCCGTGCCGATACAGAACGTTTAGCCGCAAAACTCTCGGCTCAAGGTTTTGCGACCGCCGCCTTGAGTGGCGAGTTAAAACAAGCGGCACGTAATCAGATCATGGACCAATTTGCCCGTGGCCAACAGCAAATACTGGTAACCACAGATGTGGCATCCCGAGGCTTAGACTTACTGAATGTCTCCTTAGTTATCAACTTCGACATGCCGAAATTTGCCGAAGAATATGTCCACCGCATTGGCCGTACGGGTCGTGCAGGCGCAAAAGGTGATGCGATATCCTTAGTCGGTCCAAAAGATTGGGATAGCTTTAAAAAAGTACAACTTTTCTTAAGAAAAACCTTTGAAATCAGTGTAATTAAAGGGCTTGAAGCTAAATTTACTGGTTTAAAAGATAAGCCAAAGTCCGTCGCGACTAAAGGTGTGGTCAAGGCAAACACAAAGGGTAAATCTAAGCCCAAGCCGAACGTCGTTAAAGCAGCGCCATCACGTGATAAACGCTTTATCACGGGTGTTGATGTCGGTGATGCGCCAATGCGCAAAAAACCTAAGGCACAGCTGCTGCAAGAGAGTGACGACGAGATCTGAAAATAACGCAAAAGATGGCTCAAGTCCGTCATACTTGAGCTCTTAAAATCCATGTTTCGCTGGAGTCATTCTTCCGGCGATACATAAGCAATTTGAAATAGTTAAAGGTGTAACATGCGAATTTGTGGTGTTGAATTAAAAGGTGGCGAAGCCATCATCAGTCTGCTCAGCTACGAAGGGGAAACTTTCAATGTACCCAGCTGCCGTAAAGTGTCTTTTAGCATTGCCCAGTCGGCATCTACGGAGGCAATTCGTGAATTTCACTTTGCTTTCCATAAGTTAATGGAAGATTACAAGGTCGATGAAATTGTGATTATTGAGCGTGAGCAAAAAGGCAAGCTGGCAGGTTCTGCCACCAGCTTTAAGCTCGAAGCGGCAATTCAATTGGGCGATGTGCCTGTGACCTTGTTATCACCCGTTGCGATTAAAGAACAAAACAAGCGTAATCCACCACATGTCGACTTCGACACCTTGGATTTAAAACGTTTCCAACAGCCCGCCTTCGAGGCAGCCTACGCTCAGCAAAATCGCCATATTTTTGGTAAAGCTTAAACGCTCTTGCTTGGCGCTATCGCTTAGCGCCAAGCCTCTTCTGTGCAACAAGAATCATGCAAACCTTAAAATATATAAGCGGTTATAGCCCAGATATCCAACGTCAGGTTCAGCAGCTTTTAGAAAGTGGCAAGTTAGGTGATGTATTGCTGCGCCGTCATCCCCAAGTTCACGAGATCCGCAGCGATAAGGCCCTTTACGACTATACCCAAGGGATCAAAAATCAATTTTTACGCCAATCCTCTCCCCTATCAAAAGTGATTTTTGATGACAAAATAAGTATGAGTCATCATGCACTTGGCTTACATTCTTACGTCGCTAGGGTGCAAGGGAACAAAATCAAGGCGAAGAATGAAATTCGCATATCTTCTCGCTTAAAACGTGTACCAGAACCCTTGCTACGAATGGTAGTTGTGCACGAACTCGCCCACCTAAAAGAGAAGGATCATAACAAGGCCTTCTATAATCTGTGTACTTATATGGAACCGGATTACCACCAATTTGAATTCGATCTGCGCTTATTGCTGACATGTATCGATGCCAATCAATCCCCCTATGCCACGAATTCCATAAACTGAGTTTGTGTACCTATTTTCTTTACTTTTAGTTGACTGATAATAGTTTTCATTTAGAATAATTTCGTCTTATTCGTTATCGCACCTAAGTCGTATGAAAAAGCAAAATATTGGTAAAAAGCTGGAAAAATGGTGTAAAAAACAAGCCAAGAAACTGCAAAAGCAACAAGCAAAAATGCCTGATGCTACATCAGTGAGATATTCAGTTAAATCATCTTTGTCCGCGGAACCAATAAAACAGAGGATGGGTGCTCAAAGTAAAAAAGCACAGCGCAAACATTTGAGCCAATTATTGGCTGAGTATGTTGCCAAACAACACATCCAAGATCTCGATAAAGCCTCACGTAAGCAGCAATTAAAATTAGCAAAAGCGCATTTTAATGCCGCAAATGATGCAAAATTTTTATCTTCAGCAGTAATCAAACGTATTACCCCCTTATCAACAGAGCGAAGCTTTGCACTTCGTCCCTATAAAAAGTCCCCCTGTGGAGGATGTCCGGCCTTAAAGGGACATCTGTGTAAATGTGCGTTAAAAGCAATGCAGAAGCGCCAGGCAAGTTAGTATTACTTGGCTATCTTGCTTTAAATTGAAGAGACACATCAAAGTAAGCATGGCTAAAAGAGTTTTCGTCCTTAGTTGCCTAATGCGATCAATCGCAGTGCTACCGCTAAACTCTACATAGTCTTGAGCCATTATCTCAAGACGTATCATAAGGGCAAAGTTTCAACAAATTGCTCTAAGCAGCTTATCTACTTCATATACAAATACAGTATGACAACCCAAATCAGCCAAAACATCAACAACTCGAGTCGATCCTGAAGGCAAAATCAATACAAATAAAAACGCCGATGAATAATAATTCATCGGCGTTTTTATATTCAATATGCTTTTACGGCAATGAATTAACCTAAATTCATTAGCGCTTGACGACTCTTAACCATATTAGTAAAGCTACGTAACTCTTGATTTGCTAACTGGTTTGCCATTGGAATATCTGCTCTCATTGGGTCTACGGGCTTACCGTTTACATGGAATTCATAATGCAAATGCGGTCCAGTAGAGCGGCCAGTATTACCTGATAAAGCAATCACTTGTCCACGAGTCACTCTTTGGCCTTTACGCACTAACGCCTTTGAAAGATGTAAATAACGGGTGCGATATTTACCACCATGTTCAACCACAATATATTTACCCGCAAATTGGTGATCTGTGACTAAGCTCACTACACCATCACCAGGAGCAACAACTTTAGTTCCAATTGGAACCGAAAAGTCAGTACCATTATGGGGAGAAATACGGCCAGTAATAGGATGTTTACGGGCTGGATTGAAGCGAGAACTCATACGAGGCTGTTTAGCCAACGGAATACGTTGGAAAGCTCGCACTAAACTACGTCCTTTAGCATCGTAATAGCTGCCATCGGTATGTTGAAAGGCGCTAATTTCAGAACGTCCCGTTTTAATGCTAACACCCAATATTTGGCTACTACCTGTCGCTTCACCCTCAACATATTGATCATTTACCAAAACAGAAAATGTATCACCTGCATGTAGATCACGAGCAAAGTTCACTTTTTCTTTGAGTAAATCTTCAATCCGCTGAATATCGGCTGCGGCTAGGCCCATCTTTTGAGCCGAGACGTAAAACGAACCTTTAATATCACCCGTAAGGATACGATTTTGCCAAACGCCCTCAACGTTAATTTCTTCAACGTTAAAGCTACCATCGTCATAACGGGTAAATACGACTTGACGTGCGGCGTTAAAATAGAGCTCTAACTTTTGCAGCTGACCAACATTATCAAGCCAAAATTGAATACGGTTTCCAGGTAATAAAGTATCGAGAGCCAGAATGTTTAAATCGGCCTCTAACACTTTATACATGGTTTGCTGATCGACACCCGCCTTAGAAAACAAAGCGCTTAAGGTATCGCCTGATGCGATAACACGCTCATAGTCAGGGGTATTATCAACAATAGGAGCCGTTTCTACAGTTTCAGAAACCTGAGGTAATATGGTTTCAATATCGAGTGCAACGGGTATGCGTTGGGCTGTCGGCACTACATGATTGGTATTCGGCATTAACATAGCCGCACCGATTAATAAGCCACCAACAAGGAGAATATTTTTATGGGCCGAAGATAAATTCTGCAAACGGATTTGCGGAAAATTAGCCAAATTGGGTTTGCCTGTCTGCAACGCCTTCACCTTTTGTTATCGTTTTTGCGTTATATTTTTGAACCAGTCCCTACATGGGAAGCCCGAATTTTCCCAACTTATCCCAAAAAACCGATTATGACAAACGCTATTTTACACTTTTGCAGTACTATTTAGCAAAAACATGCGTCATCTATCACTTTAAACTGATTGTGCGTTCTATATCCAGTTGTAAAATATTACAGCAATATAAGTAAAATTTTTATAAAACAACAAGTTAAAAAACGCACTCTACACATAAATGCTTCTAAGGCAAAATCACTTTGATTTCACTCCCATGGGAAGTTTTCAAGAGATCAATTCGGGTATTTATCTGCTCTTTCATCTCAGAAACATGAGATATCACGCCGATCATCCTTCCTGCGGATTGCAAATCCATTAAGGTGCGAATTGCCAGCTCGAGGGAGTCCTGATCTAGGCTGCCAAAACCTTCGTCGATAAATAACGTATCGAGTTTTATGCCCCCCGCGTAAGCTTGCACCACGTCTGATAAACCCAGTGCCATGGATAAGGCTGCCATAAAACTCTCCCCTCCACTTAAGGTCGCCACAGGGCGCACTTTTGCGGTGTAAGCGTCTTCGACTTCAAGTTCAAGCCCTGATGCCTTATTTCCCTTTGCTCTGTCTTCTTTGCGTAGTAATCGATATCGACCTTTACTCATCAGGTGTAATCTCTGCGTCGCGGCGAGTAATACATCATCGAGTAAGACACTTAATACAAAACGTTGCAGGGAAATCTTGTTGCCGGTATTCCCATTGGCCACATCGGCCAAGGTGCCAATAATGGCGTATTCATCCTCAAGGGCTTTCGCTTTTTGATCGACGATACTGAGCTGTGTTTGAGTTTGTTTAAGCAAAGAGAACCGAGTATTGAGTTGGCTCCATGCCACTTCCGCGATGTTAAGTTGTTGACGCTTTTCTGCGAGCATAGCTTCTAGGGCATCGAGATCGGGCACGCTGACATCACTAAGCTGAGTTTTTAGCTGAGCAAGCTGTGACTGATTTAGGGCGCACTGACGCTGATAGGTTTCAATACGCTCGCCCAGCGCTTGCATTTGCTCATCGGCTAACAATGCAGCCCCTAATGCGTCCCTATCAGTAAAACCCGCTAAATGCAGTTGTGAGTTAAGGTCGCCCAAAGCCAGAGCCTGCAGCTCATCTGCGCTATGACAGCGTTGTATCGCAGCCTCTAGCGCCGTTTGCGCTGCCACACAATGCTCGGATGCCTGCTGCTGTGCGGTTCTAAGGGCATGAATTAGCCCACGAGTCTTCTCAAGCTGCTGCTGATTATCATTAATCGCTTGATTTAACGCAGTAAGCGAGCGGTATTCGTCAGGGATCCGAAGCGCCTTTTCCGCTAATTGGCCAGATAAACGCGCCACTTCGCCTTCTTGTTGATGATACCGCTCACGCTCAAGCTCTAATTGTTGCGTCAATCCTAACTCTTGCTGCTGCAACGCTTTGATTTGCTGCTGTAACTGCTGCAATGCTTGGGTGGCCACTTCCGCTTGTTTTGCGTGGCGTGTTAATTCCTCGAGCTGTTGGATATGCGATTCGAGTGGTAGCTCAACCGCATCTCCCAGCGAGGAGGCCAGTTCATTTGCCTGCAATTGCTGTGCTTCTAACTGTTTTTGTAACCCCCGATACTCCGCCCTCGCTTTGCTGAGTTGTTCGAGTGCATTGACCTCGGCATTCTGCGCAGCTTGTAGCTGTGCGTCCGTTGGTAAATTATCATGACTGGTTGCAGGATGAGGATGCTCGATACTGCCGCAAACTGGGCAGGGTTCTTCGAGTTTGAGCTCCCTCGCTAAAATGGCCGCTTGGCCTTGAAACCAACTGAGCTGTAAAGACTTATAGTCACTTAGCGCTGCCTGATGCTGCGCGTTCAGCGTCTTTCCTTGTAATCCTGCCAGTACAAGCGCCTCTTCAGTTTGGGCGACTTTGACGCAGATTTGTTGCCATTGTTTGAACAACTCAAGTAAGTGGCGCTGTTGCTGCAAGGCTTGTGCAGTCGCGAGTTGACGCTCACTTTGCTGTTGTAATGCTGGCAATTGATTTTCATAGGTGCTGCGCTGCTCAACTAAGCTTGCAAGCGCCGTCTTAGTCTCTTGCCCCTGCACTTTGGTTTGTTGCAATAAGATGTTTGCCTTAGCCAATGCTTGCTCTACATCGGCAAACTCAGCCAATTGCGGTGCTAGTGACGTTAAGCTGTTAGCCAGTTGCTCCTGAGTTCGTAAGCGCGGTTCTAGGCCGTTAAGCTCTTGCGCTTCGGTTTCAGCTTTGGCAAGCGCAAGCTTTGCCGCATCGAGTACCATTTGGGCGCGGCTGCGCTGATCATTAGCAATCGTCGCTTCCTGCTCCCTCGATAACGCATTATCCAATAAGGGCTTTAGACGCTGCGCTTGCTTTGCCACATTCAGGCGAGCCGTTTGCGCTGCAATATCAGCTTGCTGTTCATGAAGCAAAGTGGCTTGGGATTCCAATTCACTTAAACGGGTAAATTCAGCAAAACGTTGCTGCGCACTGTCATGCTGTTTTAACGCCTGTAGATGCGCCGCCGTGCTACGTTCTTTCGCGACTATAGCAGCCGCCAATTCGGGTTCTATTCGACTAAACTCGGCGGCAAGTTCGTCGTCACTCGCTAGCTCAGCGGTTTGTAAAATGCCATCGCGACGCGCACGCTGCTCTTTTACCAAGGCGCGGATGTCGGCCGCCTTCGCCTTTAAGATATCTTCAATACGTTTATAGATATGGGTTTGAAATAATTGACTAAAAATTTGCTCACGCGCCTTGGAGTCAGCCATGAGTAATTCACGAAACTTCCCCTGCGGCAGCACCATAACCTGACGAAATTGTTCTACGTCTAAGCCCGTTAACGCTTCAATTTCAGCCGTTGCCTCTGATACTTTACTAGCGACTAATAGGGTTTCAGTACCATCGGGAGCGATCTTAAACAGCTGCGCCTCGCTCTTTTGGACTGTCGAACCCTCGCCATTCTTTTTGAGTCTGTCCTGCTCGGGCACTCGGCGAATACGATACGCGGTGTTACCCAATTTAAAACTAAAGGTCACCTCAGTAAGCAGATTGTCATCGGCCATATCGCAACGCATTTGGCTGCCTTCACGTTCATTGCCGGTGGTTTTTCCATACAACGCAAAGCTGATACCATCGAGCAGAGTCGTTTTACCCGCGCCAGTTGGCCCGTTGATCAAAAATAACGGATTATCACCAAGTTCAGTAAAATCAATTGTCTGAGTCGAAGCAAACGGGCCAAAAGCCGACATGGAAAGTTGTAGTGGCTTCATTCTGCCTGCTCCTCTTTTACGTCACGATGTGTTTCGCTGCGTTCGAGCCCGTCTCGATGAAGTTGGGTTAGGATATCCTCCATCACCGCCTGCTGCGCCGGCGTTAATTCATCCCCCGAGACTTGGGCAAAAAAGTCACGGAACATGGCCATTTCACCTTTTTTAATATGATCTCGATTGAGCACAACCGCTTGATCGCCCGCCATCAATCCGGTGCGTTCTAAATGCAGTACATTGGGATAAACACTGCGCAGTTTGCCCATGGCATCTAAAATGGCGTGTTTATCGAGGAGTCTCACCATCAGATAATCCTCACGCTTGGCATCGGTTCTCCCTTCTTCTAGCAAGTTTGCCAATTCCCCTTCAATCATCCGCAGATCGCGCAGTGCGGTTAAGGGTAAGAGTTGGATTTGAGCGGGAAATTGCGCAGCGATATCGACTAAGGTGACAGACTTATGCTGATGTTGCTCACTAAAGGAATATTTTAGGATTGAGCCTGAGTACCGCACCTGTTCGCAGCCTTTATATTGCGGACCATGCAAATGCCCAAGAGCGACATAGTCAAACTCACTAAACAGCCGTGGGGTAATTTTATCCGCACCGCCGATACTTAATGGCCGTTCGGATTCAGACTCGCTGCCACCATCCAAAAAGCAATGACTCACCACTACTTTAGGTAAACCTTGGCTATCATGGGAGCGGACCTGTTCTAGTAATAACGCCATCGCCTCTTCATGACTCGATACGCTAAGGCCCTTGGCATCGGTTTCAAACACTTGACGCACGGTGGTAGGTTCGGCATAAGGAAGCGGATAAAAGTAAGCATCGCCACTGGGACTGGTTAAACGAATAGGCACTAATTCGGCTTGTAGCGGCCCAATAATATGTAAACCGCTAGCAGCCATTTGTTTCGCGGCAAATCCCAAACGCTCATGGCCATCGTGATTACCAGCAATCATCAGCACTTGTATACCCAATTGGTTAACAAGGCGATTAAGCACATCATTAAGCAAAGCGACGGCACTGCCGGGTGGAATCGATCTATCGTAAATGTCCCCCGCAATAATCACCGCATCAACACTGTGCTGCTGCGCCAATGCAACAATTTGATCAAGTACATAGGCCTGATCATCCAGTAATGATTGATTATGTAACTGACGGCCAATATGCCAGTCTGAGGTGTGAATAAATCGCATTATTGCTAAACCTTAATGGATGCTAAGCCAACTCTATGGCACGAGATGCTTATCGTTAAGTTGTTTGTCGAAGCTGCTTGTCGGATAACGTCGCCCAATGGCTCGCCAATAAACCCTAAAAACACTTTAAAAAATGCTAGGTTATCCTAAAAAATGCCGCTGAGTATAGTCAATACGATGGGAGTGAAGAGATTTACAGCAAAGAGGTCGAAGACTGCGCTAACAGCTCACCATTAGCGCAAATTAGGTCAGTGCTCAGCTTGAAGAAAGTTGATCCGTACCAAAAATCATCATCAAAACAGTTGATATTGGCTGGCGAGCAATTTCAAACTCATGGCCAGCGACATCGTCACCACTAGAGGTTTAATGATCTTTGTGCCCTTAGTGACCACTAAACGTGATCCCAAGGTTGCCCCAATGGCTTGGCCCGCTAACATCACTAAGCCGAGTAACCAAATGACTTTTCCGCCAAGGGCGAAAAAAATCAGCGAGGCAATATTGGTTGAAAAATTCAATACCTTTGCGTGAGCCGTTGCCTTGGCGAGGCCAAAGCCCGCAAGGGTAACAAACGCCAGCGCAAAAAAGCTGCCTGTCCCCGGACCAAAAAAGCCATCATACAAGCCCACTCCTAAAGCGGCAGTAAAAGCAAAGACGGTAGGGGTTAAGACTTGATGTCTATCCTCCTCAGAAACTTTTTTCGAAAACAAAAAGTAACAACCAATGGCAAGGATTAAAAACGGCAATACTAATTCGAGGATTTTGGTATCCACTAACTGCACCAACACCGTACCTAATGCCGCGCCGATAAAGGCACAAAACAGCGCAAGTTTGACAGTTTTAAGATCAACCAATCCCTTACGCACAAAGTACAAACTGGCAAAAAAGCTGCCGCCACAGGCCTGTAACTTATTGGTACCAAGGGCGACCGCTGGCGGCAGCCCTGCCCACATTAATGCAGGAATGGTCAGCAATCCCCCGCCACCGGCAATGGAGTCAATAAAGCCCGCCACCATCGCCACGCCAAACAGTAATGCTGCCACTTGTAGAGTTAATTCAAATTCCATGATTTTTATAATTGAGTTATAGGAGCTAAGGCTTCGCATTAGACTGCGTTTGCCTTTTAAATGCAAAGGAGTTATTGTCGCGCTAGCGTGAGCAAAGCTCACACTAAACCGTTTATTAAACACCTTGATTTGGATATGAATAAAACACCTTGATTTGGATATGAATATGTTTACTAGCTTGCCACCGCTCAATGCATTACGGGCATTCGAGTCAGCCGCCCGCTTACAGAGTATAACGCTGGCGAGTAAAGAACTGCACGTCACCCATGGCGCCATCAGTAAACAAATCAGGGTATTAGAAGATTTTTTAGGTTTCGCCCTCTTTGTTAGGCTCCATAAAAAAGTCGAACTCACTGACGAAGCCAAGCGTTACTTTCCCCATGTACAAGCGGCTCTGCAAACCCTGTCGAGCGCAACCGCCGATTTGCGTAGCCAAGGTTCCCGGCCACAAACCTTAGCCATCAATGTATTACCAAGTTTAACCATTAACTGGTTAATCCCTCGTATGGAGCAATTTAAGTCGCGTTATCCACATCTATATGTGGATCTCTCGATAGGTGACTTTGCCGTTGACTTCAGCCAAGGGCGCTACGACATCGCGATCCGCAGTAGTACCAAGCTTCCTAAGGGAGTCAATTACATCAAACTCATGGATGAAGATCTGTGCTTAGTTTGCGCGCCGTCATTAGCCCCAAAACTGCAATGTATTGAGGATATTAATCATGTCACCTTACTCAAACACACCACTCGACCAGAACTTTGGGATTATTGGGCTGAAAAGGTAGGGTTAGTGCTCACACAAGAGCAAACATTCGGCGTTGAGCATTTTTATATGTTAAGTCAGGCGGCTGCAAGTGGCATGGGCGCGGCGCTGATCCCACGCTTTTTTATTGAAGAACAATTAGCTAACGGCAGTTTAGTCATCCCCTTTCATTCAACGTTTACCAGCCCATATGTTTATTACCTACTCACGCCTAAATCCCCAAGCTTGCCGTTAAAAGTGCAAGCATTTATCGAGTGGATGCTCGACCTCTTCGCTCCTTATCGCAATGCATGCTAAAAACTAAAAACCACCCGAAGGTGGTTTTTAGGTCAGTCATAGTAACCACGTTACATGGTTGCCATTGTCCAATAATCGAGTCGCTTTTGTGGATCAGCCAGTAAGTTTTTACACTCCTCTTTATATTTCCCCATCAATACCCCGAGATTACTAGAGCCACCCAGGCTTTGTATTTGGCGAGCTTTTGCATCGGCAACGGCTTGGGTAACTTCAGCTTCTGACTGGTATTTTTTCGCCAGAGTTTCGGCTTCAACTTTAGACGCTTTTAAGCGTTCACCTACCGCTTGCATTTGCGGTGCATTCAAGGCGCCAATCGCTTCAGAGCTAATTTGATAATAGGCTGCACATTCAATGGCTTCTTTAGCCAAAGCTTTTTGGGCTTCATCCGCAAACACACTGTGGCTCACAGTCAACATAAGACCTGCAATAGCAAAACCTTTTAACATTGATATTGTCCTTTTTATTGGTAATTAAGAGTAAGCGACTTAAGCCTGAGGAGTTAGCTCGAGCTCGTAGGTTAAAAATTGTTGTTCACGCATAAACCCTAACGCTTCATAAAAGCCCTGAGCTCGTAAATTTTCTTTTTGGGTTTCAAGCACTAAATAACTCGCTTCTTGGCTGCGCGCATAATCTGCAGCCCGTTGTACCAGTGCCCTACCAAGCCCGACACATCGCGCATGCTGCGTGACAAATACATCATTAAGAATCAAAATCGGCGCTAAACGAAGTGATGAAAAACTGGGATATAACTGCACAAAACCCAATCCTAACCCTTGGGGTGAGCGCGCAAAAAAAATCACCGATGAGCCATCATGCATACGAGCTCTAATGAATTGCTCGCCCGCCTCTAAATCATCCTTACAACCGTAAAACTGCCGATACTCATTAAACAGAGGGGCAATATCATGACAGTGGGATTCATTTGCTTGGAGAATTAAATTTGCCATCACCTAATCAACCTTCAGTCCATATCCGTATTGACGTTTTATCAAGCCACATTTGCTCATATTGCACATATGCTTTACACATCTATGACCTCATATACTCACGGGTACTGTTGCAAGCGAAATAGCAAATGCTGTTTCACGGTCACCCACTCAGAATCAATAATGGAATAGACTACTGTGTCCCGAATGGTGCCATCCTTAAGAATTTTATTATTCCGTAAAACCCTATCTTGCTTCGCCCCTAAACGAGCAATAGCTTGACGCGAAGCTTGATTGTGCCAATGAGTTCTAAACTCCACCGCGATCGCCTCAAGGGTTTCGAAGGCAAAGGTGAGCAGTAACAGTTTTGCGTCGGTATTAATACCTGTGCGCTGGGCGCGCTTAGCATACCAAGTGTAACCAATCTCTAAATGGCGATGTTCACTCTCCCAATGGCAAATCCGCGTACAACCTACAATCTCACCAGAAACTTTGTCCCGCACCGCAAAGGGAAAACATTCACCACGGGATTTGCCCGCTAAGGCTTTCATTACATAAGCTTTCATCTCACTCGGCTCAGGCACACTGGTAAACCACAAACGCCACAATTCACCATCGGTAAGCGCCGCGACATGGGATAACGACAAAGGCTCTAGAACGATATATTCACCATTTAAACACGCTGAAAGATCATCATTGCCCATTATCTCATCTCCATTAACTCTCTAAAAAGTGTGTCCTTGCGCACATTTTTTACTAGCCTAACATTTATAGAAAATAAAAAAACCCATATTTTCAATGTGATTATATAAATTGATGTTCAGGATAAAGCTAAGCTTATCTTAAGCTTCACCGATGAAAATGACTGGCTCATGAATGAGTTAACGACTCGTGACTAAATAATGACTGTGCCTCAAGTACATTGCTATACGATTAAAATCTGCCGTTGAGTTATTCTCATCAGTTGTTTGATATGAAGCCTCTGTACATCCGTGTTTGGACAGGCCTTATGACTATTATTCAGATCGTTTGAGCAAATGATTTGGCATTACTGACACAGGGCTAGAATACCCCACAACATCTTGGCGTTAGGGCGATTGGAAAGGTGTTGTTGAAGAGTCTTAAATGTAAAAATTGAAATAACAAAAGCAAAAAAGCCAGCTTATTCAGCTGGCTTTATGCTCTCTTACGAGACTGTTTGTCTTCACGTTTAAAAGTGAAATCAAATTAGGCGCTTGGCGATGACCTACTCTCACATGGGGAGACCCCACACTACCATCGGCGCGATTGCGTTTCACTTCTGAGTTCGGGATGGGATCAGGTGGGACCACAATGCTATTGTCACCAAGCAAATTCGGTTTAAACAAGACTCGAGAGCGCACTGTGTGCTGCTAGGTCCTAGAACCTACTCTTGTCTTATTTAATAATTTAGAAAGCTGTATTGAGTATCACTTCTTAAGTGTTTGTATTCGTCTAAGTACTGTACGACCTCCAGGGAAGGAGGAAGTACTGGAAAATGTCTGGAACATTTTCAGTAAAACCCATCTGGGTTGTATGGTTAAGCCTCTCGAGTCATTAGTATCAGTTAGCTCAACGCCTCACAACGCTTACACACCTGACCTATCAACGTCCTAGTCTCGAACGGCTCTTTAGTGGACTTAAAGTCCAAGGGATGACTCATCTTGGGGCTCGCTTCCCGCTTAGATGCTTTCAGCGGTTATCGATTCCGAACATAGCTACCGGGCAATGCCATTGGCATGACAACCCGAACACCAGCGGTTCGTTCACTCCGGTCCTCTCGTACTAGGAGCAACTCCCCTCAATCATCCAACGCCCACGGCAGATAGGGACCGAACTGTCTCACGACGTTCTGAACCCAGCTCGCGTACCACTTTAAATGGCGAACAGCCATACCCTTGGGACCGACTTCAGCCCCAGGATGTGATGAGCCGACATCGAGGTGCCAAACACCGCCGTCGATATGAACTCTTGGGCGGTATCAGCCTGTTATCCCCGGAGTACCTTTTATCCGTTGAGCGATGGCCCTTCCATTCAGAACCACCGGATCACTATGACCTACTTTCGTACCTGCTCGACGTGTCTGTCTCGCAGTTAAGCTGGCTTATGCCATTGCACTAACCGTACGATGTCCGACCGTACTTAGCCAACCTTCGTGCTCCTCCGTTACTCTTTGGGAGGAGACCGCCCCAGTCAAACTACCCACCAGGCACTGTCCTTACCCCAGATAATGGGGCCAAGTTAGAACATCAACACTACAAGGGTGGTATTTCAAGGACGACTCCATCAGAACTAGCGTTCCAACTTCAAAGTCTCCCACCTATCCTACACATGTAGGGTCAATGTTCAGTGCCAAGCTATAGTAAAGGTTCACGGGGTCTTTCCGTCTAGCCGCGGGTATACGGCATCTTCACCGCAATTTCAACTTCACTGAGTCTCGGCTGGAGACAGCGTGGCCATCATTACGCCATTCGTGCAGGTCGGAACTTACCCGACAAGGAATTTCGCTACCTTAGGACCGTTATAGTTACGGCCGCCGTTTACCGGGGCTTCGATCATGAGCTTCTCTTGCGATAACCCAATCAATTAACCTTCCGGCACCGGGCAGGCGTCACACCGTATACTTCCTCTTGCGAGTTTGCACAGTGCTGTGTTTTTGATAAACAGTTGCAGCCACCTGGTATCTGCGACTCCCGTCAGCTTAGAGAGCAAGTCTCATCACCAACAGGAGCGTACCTTCTCCCGAAGTTACGGTACCATTTTGCCTAGTTCCTTCAGCCGAGTTCTCTCAAGCGCCTTGGTATTCTCTACCCGACCACCTGTGTCGGTTTGGGGTACGATTCCTACTAACCTGAAGCTTAGAAGATTTTCCTGGAAGCATGGCATCAACTACTTCATCCCCTTGGGGACTCGTCATCAGCTCTCAGTGTATAGTGACCCGGATTTGCCTAAGTCACCCACCTACCACCTTAAACGCGGACTACCAACGCCGCGCTAGCCTAGCCTTCTCCGTCTCTCCATCGCAGTTAGCAAAAGTACAGAAATATTAATCTGTTTCCCATCGATTACGCCTTTCGGCCTCACCTTAGGGGTCGACTCACCCTGCCCCGATTAACGTTGGACAGGAACCCTTGGTCTTTCGGCGAGGGGGTTTTTCACCCCCTTTATCGTTACTCATGTCAGCATTCGCACTTCTGATACCTCCAGTGTGGGTTACCCCTTCACCTTCTACGGCTTACAGAACGCTCCTCTACCGCGCAACCCTAATGGATTGCACCCGTAGCTTCGGTGGTATGTTTAGCCCCGTTACATCTTCCGCGCAGGCCGACTCGACTAGTGAGCTATTACGCTTTCTTTAAATGATGGCTGCTTCTAAGCCAACATCCTAGCTGTCTAAGCCTTCCCACATCGTTTCCCACTTAACATACACTTTGGGACCTTAGCTGACGGTCTGGGTTGTTTCCCTTTTGACGACGGACGTTAGCACCCGCCGTCTGTCTCCCGAGTAGTACTCATTGGTATTCGGAGTTTGCAAAGGGTTGGTAAGTCGGGATGACCCCCTAGCCTTAACAGTGCTCTACCCCCAATGGTATTCGCTCGAGGCGCTACCTAAATAGCTTTCGAGGAGAACCAGATATCTCCCGGTTTGATTGGCCTTTCACCCCCAGCCACAAGTCATCCGCTAATTTTTCAACATTAGTCGGTTCGGTCCTCCAGTTGATGTTACTCAACCTTCAACCTGCCCATGGCTAGATCACCGGGTTTCGGGTCTACGCCTTGCAACTAAACGCGCAGTTAACACTCGGTTTCCCTACGGCTCCGCTATTCGCTTAACCTCGCTACAAAACGTAAGTCGCTGACCCATTATACAAAAGGTACGCAGTCACGGTCTCAAGTACCGCTCCCACTGCTTGTACGTATACGGTTTCAGGTTCTATTTCACTCCCCTCACAGGGGTTCTTTTCGCCTTTCCCTCACGGTACTGGTTCACTATCGGTCAGTCAGGAGTATTTAGCCTTGGAGGATGGTCCCCCCATATTCAAACAGGATATCACGTGTCCCGCCTTACTCGTTTTCATCAAAGGTTAGTTTTCGTGTACGGGGCTATCACCCTGTGCCGCTGGACTTTCCAGACCATTCCACTAACACCCCTCTGACTTAAGGGCTAATCCCCGTTCGCTCGCCGCTACTAGGGGAATCTCGGTTGATTTCTTTTCCTAAGGGTACTTAGATGTTTCAGTTCCCCTCGTTTGCCTCATGTCGCTATGTATTCACCACATGATGACCGCTTATGCGGCCGGGTTCCCCCATTCGGACATCGTTAGCTCAAATGCTTGTTACTAGCTCGCCAACGCTTTTCGCAAGTTACTACGTCCTTCATCGCCTCTGACTGCCAAGGCATCCACCGTATACGCTTAGTCGCTTAACCATACAACCCAAATGAGTTTCACATCACTTGCGCTGTTGCGACCAGCTGGTTTTACTTGTCTCATCTTCGACCAAGAAGATGGACTCGCCTTAGACTTGAATATTCAAGACACTTAAAAAGTGTGTTAAGAACTCAATTTTTTTCGTATTAACACAACGACAGACATCATTGTGTTAATTACTATCAGCTTTCCAAATTGTTAAAGAACGGGCTTAAAAAAGCCAAAGATAATGTTTAAGTTTATCTTTGGCATCTCTAACCATAATGCAGTAAATGGTGGAGCTATGCGGGATCGAACCGCAGACCTCCTGCGTGCAAGGCAGGCGCTCTCCCAGCTGAGCTATAGCCCCATTTACATGCAGTGCGAGTAAATAAGATGTTCCAAACCTCTTAAAGGATTGGTTTGCCAAATCGAGTTATCCGCGGCAAATTAACGCGACGTTTAGTTCACTAAACGAGTGTTAATTTAACAAAGGAGAACGAAGATTTGGTGGGTCAGAGTGGACTTGAACCACCGACCTCACCCTTATCAGGGGTGCGCTCTAACCAGCTGAGCTACAGACCCATCTTTTACTCTATCTTCTATCAAGCAAATCTGTGTGAACACTCAACAAACATCAAGTTAGTCGTATAGGTAAGGAGGTGATCCAGCCCCAGGTTCCCCTAGGGCTACCTTGTTACGACTTCACCCCAGTCATGAACCACAAAGTGGTGAGCGCCCCCCCGAAGGTTAAGCTACCCACTTCTTTTGCAGCCCACTCCCATGGTGTGACGGGCGGTGTGTACAAGGCCCGGGAACGTATTCACCGTGGCATTCTGATCCACGATTACTAGCGATTCCGACTTCATGGAGTCGAGTTGCAGACTCCAATCCGGACTACGACGAGCTTTGTGAGATTAGCTCCACCTCGCGGCTTTGCAACCCTCTGTACTCGCCATTGTAGCACGTGTGTAGCCCTACTCGTAAGGGCCATGATGACTTGACGTCGTCCCCACCTTCCTCCGGTTTATCACCGGCAGTCTCCCTAGAGTTCCCACCATTACGTGCTGGCAAATAAGGATAGGGGTTGCGCTCGTTGCGGGACTTAACCCAACATTTCACAACACGAGCTGACGACAGCCATGCAGCACCTGTCTCACGGTTCCCGAAGGCACAACCGCATCTCTGCAGTCTTCCGTGGATGTCAAGAGTAGGTAAGGTTCTTCGCGTTGCATCGAATTAAACCACATGCTCCACCGCTTGTGCGGGCCCCCGTCAATTCATTTGAGTTTTAACCTTGCGGCCGTACTCCCCAGGCGGTCTACTTAATGCGTTAGCTTGAGAGCCCAGTGTTCAAGACACCAAACTCCGAGTAGACATCGTTTACGGCGTGGACTACCAGGGTATCTAATCCTGTTTGCTCCCCACGCTTTCGTGCATGAGCGTCAGTCTTTGTCCAGGGGGCCGCCTTCGCCACCGGTATTCCTCCAGATCTCTACGCATTTCACCGCTACACCTGGAATTCTACCCCCCTCTACAAGACTCTAGTTGGTCAGTTCGAAATGCGATTCCTAGGTTGAGC
This sequence comes from Shewanella oneidensis MR-1, assembly GCF_000146165.2. NCBI lineage: Bacteria > Pseudomonadati > Pseudomonadota > Gammaproteobacteria > Alteromonadales > Shewanellaceae > Shewanella > Shewanella oneidensis. Next base: position 2,973,975 of record NC_004347.2, read on the forward strand.
CCAGGGCTTTCACATCTCGCTTAACAAACCGCCTGCGCACGCTTTACGCCCAGTAATTCCGATTAACGCTCGGACCCTCCGTATTACCGCGGCTGCTGGCACGGAGTTAGCCGGTCCTTCTTCTGTAGGTAACGTCACAGATAAGCCGTATTAGGACTTACCCTTTCCTCCCTACTGAAAGTGCTTTACAACCCGAAGGCCTTCTTCACACACGCGGCATGGCTGCATCAGGGTTTCCCCCATTGTGCAATATTCCCCACTGCTGCCTCCCGTAGGAGTCTGGGCCGTGTCTCAGTCCCAGTGTGGCTGATCATCCTCTCAGAACAGCTAGGGATCGTCGCCTTGGTGAGCCATTACCTCACCAACTAGCTAATCCCACCTAGGTTCATCCAATCGCGAGAGGCCCGAAAGTCCCCCTCTTTCCCCCGTAGGGCGTATGCGGTATTAGCAGTCGTTTCCAACTGTTATCCCCCTCGACTGGGCAGATCCCTAGGCATTACTCACCCGTCCGCCGCTCGCCACCTCATGAGTAAACTCACTTGTGCTGCCGCTCGACTTGCATGTGTTAGGCCTGCCGCCAGCGTTCAATCTGAGCCATGATCAAACTCTTCAATTAAAGTTTTGGTGTTTCCGAAGAAACGGTTCAATGAATTCTGATTTTTTTGTTTCAACTTAAAAGTCAAAACAAACTGTACATATTGCTATGAACACTCATCTGCTTAGCAGATTGAAAACATTGATTTAATTCTTTGATTACTCGCCAAACGGCAGAGTAATTTCGATTAACTCAACACCTGTGAGTGTCCACACAGATTTGCTTGATAAATTGTTAAAGAGCGTGGTTATCAGCTATTTAGCTTTACCCGTTGACCCCGCTGGGTCAGTGGATGCGCATTATAGGGATGTCAGATTTTACTGCAAGCCCTTTTCGTAAAATAATGCCCCAAAGTGGATCGGATGCGCATTTTTTAAACCAAACCCACCTTTTTAGTGTTGTTTCGCTGTATTTTTCACCTGTTTGACTATATCAAGAGCCAGAGGCTGGTACAAAGGTATTAATCAGGATTAAGTTCGCGCACACAACCTTTGGCAATTCTTCATCCAATTAGACGAATTAACTGGCCTTATGGTTCTTTAAAAACGCAGGCACGTCGGCGATGCTGTCTAAAACAACGGATGCGTCGCTTTCATCCGCGATAGCTTTGCCCGTGCGGACCAGAATTCGCGTTGGCACACCTGCCGCTTTTGCCGCGAGCATATCATCAGTCTTATCTCCTACCATTACTGATTGGGATAAATCAATTTTCAAGAATTTTGCCGCATCGATTAGCATGCCAGGTTTTGGCTTGCGGCAGTCGCAATCAACTTTATATTCACCAATTCCTTTTTCATTATGGTGTGGACAATAATAGATGCCATCGAGGTCGACACCTTTATCGGCAAAGTTCCAATCCATCCATTCGGTAAGGCTGTGGAATTGATCTTCAGTATACATACCGCGGGCAATACCCGATTGATTGGTAACCACCACCAACTTATATCCCTGTTGCTTCAATGCAAGGCATGCCTCAAATACACCTTCGATATATTCAAAGTCATCCACTTGATGTACATAACCATGATCTTTGTTGATCACACCATCACGGTCTAAAAAAACGGCTCGATTGACTGTACCCACAGTACTACTCCACTCACGAAAAACAGCGCTTAATGCGTAATTTCACTATTATTCCATCCATTACGAGAAATTGCACCGCGAAGTTGGCGATACCACTTAGCAATTTGAGCTGAATTCATATTCTAGGGCGTGTTGACGTTTCGAGATTAAATGATGTTCACACTGGCAAGCTCGTGCTCGCGACACAAGGAATGACGTATGGTTATTGGCTCAAATGACGAGCGGCTCTTATGAGTAGACGTTATCGTCCTTTTATGTAGAATCACTACACCGCACTAACTTTAGCCTTGTATCAACACCAGCCAAATTGCTGCAATAATCCTCTGAAACGTAAACAGCCCTCGTTATTCATTGGATGTAATGGTTCGAATAAACAACCTATTAACGCGTACTTTAAGATGAATGAATCTACCGATAACGGTTTTTCCAACCTAATCGATGCGCTGTTCAATCGAGCTTTCCCTTTATTTGTGCAGTTTTTAACGGTAATCTTGCACGGATAACAATAATACACCTATAAACAGACGGTCATAATGAGTCGAACTACGCCTATAGTCCATAAAACCCGCACCCAATTAGTTGTAGAAGTGCTCAGAGAGAAAATTCTTTCGGGTGAGATAGCCGCAGGAGAACCACTCAGACAAACTGCTTTAGCCGAAGCCTTGCATGTTAGCCGTATTCCAGTAAGGGAGGCCTTGCTGCAACTTGAAGCTGAAGGGCTGGTAAAATTCGAACCTCACAAAGGGGCTACGGCAACTGAATTATCCGTTGCACAAGTCACCGAGCTGTTTGAATTACGTGCAATGATCGAAACCGATCTGCTCGCTAAAGCCATACCACAACTTCAAGCAGAAGATTTAATAAAAGCTGAACGCGTATTGGAACAATTGGAATCAGCCTTTAAACACGAAGATGCCGTTGCCAGTTGGAGCGAGCTAAATACACAGTTTCATACCTGTTTGTACCAAGCAGCTAATCGCCCACATACGCTCGAGGTTGTTCATGGCCTCAATACCAACTGCGATAGATATATTCGTTTGCAATTGCTGCTCGCAGGAGGGATACCCGCAGCAGAACACGAGCACCGTGAGCTGCTCAACTATTGTAAGCAAAGAGAAACTGAGAAAGCCACGGCGTTGCTGCGACATCATATTTTGCATGCCGCAACGACAATTCGGGATCTTGTCGCCAAACAGGTGGTATAGATCACGGACTGTCATTCGTTATACCGATAAGCTTTGTTGTCGATTTGAGGCAGCACTTAAGGTTCTGCCTTTTTTATTTGAGAGAAAACACCATGCAGTACGCCACAATCACTGGCTGGGGAAAATGTGTTCCACCCGCCACTTTGACTAACGATGACCTTGCTACTTTTATTGAAACATCCGATGAATGGATTAAATCACGCACAGGGATCAGTCAACGTCATATCAGCCATGTGAACACCTCGGAATTAGCCTCAGTTGCCGCCAAACGAGCTCTAGCAGCAGCAGGGATTGAAGGTAGCGAAATTGATATGATCATTTTAGCAAGTGCCAGCCCTGACACCTTAATTCCCAATATCGCCTCGACCGTTCAAGCCAATATTGGCGCAAACTGCGCAGCCTTTGATATCAACGCCGCATGTAGTGGCTTTCTCTATGGTTTAGGGCTGGCCAGCTCACAGATCAAAAGTGGTCAATGCAAGAAAGTATTAGTGGTGGGTGCCGAACGCTTATCATTTTATCTAGATTGGTCACGCCGTGAAACTGCCGTGTTGTTTGGTGACGGTGCTGGTGCAGTTGTGGTTGAAGCCACCGATATCCCAGGTGGCGTATTAGGCTATGAACTGAATAACGATCCCGATGGCCGCGATATCCTAAAAGCGGGGTTTGGCACCGCAATGGATCGATTCTCCGCCGACTCATTAGACTTTTATATTCAATTTGATGGCCAAGAAATCTTTAAACGTGCCATTAATGGTATGAATAAATTAAGCACGCAAGTGCTCGAAAAATGTGGTGTGGACAAAGATGAAGTCGATTTAGTGATCCCACACCAAGCGAATGAACGCATCATTGATACCCTCGTCAGCCGCATGAAGATCCCTAAAGAAAAAGCCTTTGTGAATATTGCTAACTATGGCAATACATCGGCGGCAACTATTCCAATCGCGATTTGTGATGCACTCGAAAAAGGGTTAATTAAACCTAACCAAACCATTCTTTCTTGCGCCTTTGGTGCGGGATTAACCTCTGCTGCATTGCTATTGCAATGGGGTGAGCGTGTCACGCCAGTGCAAATCAGTGACGCCCAATTACCGCCTTGCGATCAATCCGGCATTGAGTTAGTCAAACGCGCCGTGGATTATTTCTGTAAGTAACTTTATGCATATGAAGGCCATCCTCGGATGGCCTTTTATTTATCTGTAAGCTCTGGCGCGAGACACATTTCATCCCAGTAAATCCCCTGCTTAAAATAAGCTGCGAGTTTTTGATTTAACTCATTAAAGCTTTTAATCGCTCGCTCTTCACCGCAAAGACATGACCACACAAACCGGTGGCAATTATTATCAAACAGGTCATATTCACGGTACTGATAAATCGCCCGCTCTGCCCGATTAACAATCGTATTTGCGATAAGGGGTTGATGTAGATGATTACAGGCAATAAAAATTTGGCTGCCTGTACGGCCCGCTAAGAATCGCTTTACCGATACTGCTCGAACAAGCCCAGAGCCATGCAACTCAACTAAGCAATCATCGGCTAACCAAATTCCTGTATGCTCAATCACCCCAAACACATAGCAACAGACTATGCTCCCTGGTTGTGGCGTGACTTGCTTAAAGCCCTTTTGCCATTGACTCGGCGCGGCAACCATAGCTTGATTTGCGTTTACTTGGCGAGGAACTCTGCCTAATAGTCGGTTGCGTTCAAGCTGTTGCCGCTTTTCACGCTCGTCGGCCAACATCAATGCGCCCATCGCTGCGCCGCCAATCCACAGTAACGGTAATGGCATGATCTTCTCCTATTTACTTAACGCTCAAAACTACGCTGGTAACACACTCTGGCAAAAATTAGCTAATCAAATGCGAAGCTACGGTAAACCGTTAAGGTTATGCAACCGCAAATGCCTCGCTAGCAGTGAGTGTAGTCAATGGGTCATTAATCAAATATGAAAAGCACCCTCTTCGATAAAATACTTGTTGTGAAGTAACTCAATGTGCTTAGGTAAGTAAATCCCCGACGGAAATATCTGCGCCACCGCCCATGGCAGCAACTTGCGCTAATAATAGCTCAGCGCAGGCTAATGCATCGGTTAATGCACTATGGGCACCGTAAATCGGTAAGCCATAACGCTCACGACAAGCCCCAAGCCGTAAACTCCCTTCTTTAAGAACTGAATGCTCGCGTAATAACCGCTGTTTCTCAAGCACTAAGGTATCTATGGCGGGGAGCAAAACCGCTTGATGGTAAATAGTCAATATATCTTGTTGTAAAAAACGACAATCGAGTGGGGAGTGATGTGCCACCAACACACGGCCACGGGTTTGCTCCATAAACCATGCCATAGCCTCCTCAATACTGACAGCCTGAGTTAAATGGTTGTCGAGGATCCCATGAATGATGGCACTTTGACCAACACTGCCCCGAATTTGCACTAACTTTTGCTGAGCATGACTTAATGGAATAGCGCCATTTTCAATAGGGACTAAGCCAATGCTTAAGATTTGATCCTTAAAAGGATCTAACCCAGTCATCTCCAAATCCATCGCTATCAAAGGTGCCTGATTGATAGGCAGCTCAATGAGCGGAATTAAAGACTGGTAGTAATCTTTAAATAATTGATGCTGACAACGCAGCGTTCGCCATTGCAGCTTGGCGTGAATCAACCAAGCTCCCATTAAAAGCTCCGCATAAATTTCATTTTCATGCCCGATTGGGCATCATGGACAACCTTAAAGGCATCCCTAAGTTGATGACGCACTAAAGAGGATAAATGGCCTGGCAATAAATAGTTACTGATCTTCAGTCCCTGTGTATGCTGATAACCTTGGTTCGATAACCGCATATGGGCAATAAATTCATGGGCATCGGCTAAATTAAGTGCATCCTTACGATTGAGAATATTGGCGTCCATTAGCGCGCGAATGCGTTTGGCCGTATTCACTTCCCTAATGCCTGCCGACAAGGCGTACACTCGGGCGATATCATTGATCAAAGCATTACCTTTATGTTTTAAATCAATGCCTTTAACCTCGCTACCATCGCGTTCTAATACAAATTTTCTAAAAAAACCCAGTGGAGGTGATTCTATCAGTGAGTTACCCGCCATTCCCGCTAGGAAAATATCATTGTCTTTGGTTTGTGCTAGCACTTTATCCTGCAATGCATCAAACAACGATTGCGGACCATAAACCGAGCGCATATCGAAGAAAATACTGGCGTGCATCAATGCTTTAGGCTCAGGAGTGATGACCCATTTTTCAAATACTTTTTGCCATTGGTTGAGTGACATTCGCCACTTAGGATTCTGCGCCATGATATTGCCGGGACAAAACATATAGCCACATTGGTCAAGGCCAGCACAAACCGCATGGGTTAACGCATCAAAGTAGCCCTTTGCAAAATCATCCATTTCTTCTGCCACCAGCAAACCATTATCTTGATCTGAACACGCGGCCTGATCTTGGCGTCCTTGCGAGCCAAAAGTTAACCAACAAAAGGCCATCGGTGCCTCACCTAGGATCTGTTGATTAAGTACGATTAATCGGCGGGTTAATGCATCGGTCACCGAGGTCAACACTCGGCCAATTTCCTCCGCCCTCGCATCGGCACTGATTAAATTTTGTAGTAGCACTGGAATTTGTTTACTGACACTAATCAAGCTGGCGAGATCACGTTGGCGCTCGATTTCACCAATAAGCAGTAATGGCTGTGAACCTTGACCACGCAGAATATCGGTACTGGTCACCATACCAATGGCTTTCACTTCATCGGTATTTTGCTCATCAATAATCGGCAGGTGATGAATATTGTGCTCACTCATCAATAGCATGGCTTCAAAGATCAGTGCATTAGAAGAGATTGAAATCGGCGATGTGGTCATCGCTTGATGCACAGCGATTTGGCCATCTAGTCCGGAGGCAAGCACTCGATTGCGTAAATCCTTGTCGGTTAATATGCCAACAAGTTTATGATTATCAGTCACTAATAAAGAAGATACCCGCGAATTGCGCATCAAGAGTGCGGCTTGCGTGACAGTGGCATGGGCATCGATCGTAATCGGCGAAGATGACATCAAGGTGCTGATGCGGCTCGTTGTAGCTAGATCTTTAGCCTTAAAACGTGCTTCATGACGTAAACGCTTAGCAAAAGCTCGGGTAAAAAATTTATCGAAATGCCGGCTTTCACTTCGCAGTTGGTCAAATAGCGCCTGCGGAAAGTGATACACCAAACTATCTTCAAGAATAGCGACTCGGTTAACGACTTTTTCCCCTGACAGTAAAGTCGAAAAACCAAAAAACTCCCCCTCTGCGACCCTATCGAGTAACACACCCTCTGGATCCCGCACTTCAAAGGCACCGCTACGCACCAAATACAATTTGGGAGCCTCGGCATCAAATTGCACAAAACCTGAGGCTTTACTGTAGTAACCGATAATAACGGCCTTTGCACAACGTCGAATAAACTCTTCAGAAAAAGTATCGAAGGGGGCTGTGGATGTTAAAAACTGCACAACAGGCTGTAATTCACTGGCATTCATAACAACACCTTATTTTTAGGTGAATTTTTAACTCACTATAACGTGAGCGATTTATTGGCAATATTCGACTAAAGTCAGCCATAAAAAGTAAAAAGGACGCTCGCGCGTCCTTTTATCTCAATCGCATGTCTTTGTTAGTGGTCGCTGGCCTCACCAGCACCTTTCGGGAAACGGATGGACTCAACCATTTCTTGAACGTGTACAGGTGTTGCAGCAGTCACTTTACTCACAATTGCAGCAACCACAAAGTTAATGACCATCCCCACCATACCAATGCCTTCAGGCGAAATACCGAGGAACCAGTTTGCAGGCACGTTTGCCGTTGGATCGATAAACTTGAAGTAAACGATATAACCTGAGGTGAAGAATAATCCAAGGATCATACCGGCAATAGCCCCTTCTTTATTCATGGTCTTAGAGAAGATACCCATGATGATCGCAGGGAACAGAGATGATGCCGCCAGACCGAAAGCGAATGCCACTACCGCCGCGACGAATCCTGGAGGGTTAACGCCAAAATAACCCGCAATCACGATACCAATACCCGCTGCAAGTCTGGCATACATCAGCTCTTTCTTGTCAGAAATATTCGGCATCAAGTTCTTTTTCAGTAAGTCATGGGAGACAGATGTTGAGATAACCAACAACAGACCCGCAGAAGTCGATAATGCCGCCGCAAGGCCACCTGCAGCCACTAAAGCGATAACCCAAGCTGGCAGATTTGCGATTTCTGGCGTAGCTAACACGATAATATCGTTGTCAATCTTCATTTCGTTTGTGCTAGCAGCATCTTCTATTTTGCCTGTGGCATAGTAGATTTTGCCGTCACCATTTTTATCATCCCATTTGATCAGACCGGTTTTTTCCCAGTTTTTGATCCAATTAGGTGCCGTTTCATAGGCAACCCCTTTTTGATCTGGACCGTTAATGGTTTCAATCATATTCACACGGGAGAATGCCGCCAATGCAGGTACAGTTGTATACATGATGGCGATAAATACCAGTGCCCAACCTGCTGATACACGAGCATCTTTCACTTTAGGTACAGTGAAGAAACGCACGATAACGTGAGGTAAACCCGCAGTACCAACCATTAAAGCGCCGGTAATACAAAGCACGTCAATCATGCTCTTAGAGCCATCGGTATAAGGTGCAAAGCCTAAATCAACAGACAGGTTATTCAGTTTATCTAACAGATAAACGCCAGAGTTATTCCCCGCAGCATCGAGTAATTGAGCCCCGAAACCGATTTGAGGAATGATATGGCCAGTCATCATCACAGAGAGGAAAATTGCAGGCACCATAAAGGCGAAGATCAGCACGCAGTATTGGGCAACCTGAGTATAGGTAATGCCCTTCATACCACCGAGTACCGAGTAAAAGAACACCACGGCCATACCGATGTACACGCCAGTATCAACCTCAACTTCGAGGAAGCGTGAAAACACCACGCCCACGCCACGCATTTGCCCCGCGATATAGGTAAAGCAGATGAAGATCGCACAGATAACAGCTACCGTTCGCGCCGCTTGAGAGTAATAACGCTCACCCAAGAAGTCTGGCACGGTAAACTTACCAAATTTACGTAAATATGGCGCCATACACAGGGCCAACAAAACATAGCCACCTGTCCAGCCCATCAGGTAAACACTGCCGTCATACCCCACGAAGGAGACAATGCCCGCCAACGAAATAAAAGATGCCGCTGACATCCAGTCTGCCGCAGTCGCCATACCGTTAACGACTGGGTGAACACCACCACCAGCCACATAAAACTCTTTAGTTGAACCTGCGCGAGTCCAGAGCGCAATCCCAATGTAGAGGGCAAACGACAGCCCCACAATCAGATAAGTTAATCCTTGTACACCCATTTCTGTGCTCCTTAGTCTTCTTGTACGTTATATTTTTTATCTAAGGCGTTGGCTTTTGCCGCATAGACAAAAATAAGCGCAACAAAGACATACATCGATCCCTGTTGAGCAAACCAGAAACCTAATTTAAATCCCATAAAATGGATTTCATTAAGTACATCAACCAATAGAATGCCGCATCCAAACGAAACTGCGGCCCAAATAGCTAATAGGCTTAAAACAAGACGTAAATTCTCATTCCAGTAACCTTTTGCTTTATCATTATTTTCAAACGCCATAGCGACTCCCCTGTGCTGTTTTATTATTAAGTCTTGTTAAATCTAGCAATCGCTGGGGTGACCACAATCAAGACCTTAGTCTAATTTGCGAACTTACTCACAATAAAAACTAACGCATACAAATAAAAATCAACAACTTAACATTGAATTTACATTGTAATAAAAAAGTGAATTTTTAAGCGGATTAGACCAATGTCGAAGATCTACAGGCTAGAAACAGGCAAAATCTCATGGTAGATGGAACAGAATTGAGAGCAGTAACTGGCTGTCGTACAAACTAAATACTGAATTGCAGCTGATTTAAGCCATTATCATGAGTTCAATCAGGACATTTTTAAGAGACATGTTGAACCAAGCAAGTATACTTTGGTTAGCCACCTCAATGCCGACAATAAATTATTATCTTACAATATGTTATATCATCTAATGTGTTAACTACACTAGGGCGTGTTGACGTTTCGAGATTAGATTTTGTTCGTTCTGGCAAGTTTGTGCTCGCGAAACGAGGAATGATGTGTAGTTATTCTACTCAAATGACGAGTGACAAAGAGCAAGGGCTGGCCAGACGAACCCTTCGGGCAGCATTTGGCTGACTTTTCTGCCGCGTTATCGTCCGTTTATGTAGAATAACTACACTGCACGGACTTTGCCTTGCATAAAATCCAGCCAAATTGCTGCAAAAATAACCCTGAAACGTCAACACGCCCTAGCAACTGCCCCACTATTGACACATCAATGCGTCTAGAGATCAGCGCAAAGCGCAAGTTTCAGGGGCAGCCGTTGTATTTTTGCGATGTAGGTTAGATTTATACATCCTTAACCTGAGTTGAAATTTTGTAAAAAATAACCCAGCAATGCTGGGTTATGTAAGATTGGTGAGGCTGGTTTTGCGAAAACATTTACCTCACAAATAACCTCACTATTTTGCAGCTAAGTATTTCACCAGCTCGGCCAACTCCTCTGGCGTATGAACCTGAGAGGTCACTAAGTAACGGCCATTAACCAATAACGAAGGCACCCCTTTAATCCCCGCTAGCTCAGCTTGAGAATCGTAATTCATCATTGAAAATTTAGCGTCAACAGAATTCATCGCCGCATCGACATCATCAGCTTTAGCACCTTGAGCAACAAAAAAGGCCTTCACCTGCTCAGGGCGAGTAAATTGTTCACCCTTTTCATGAATTTGTTTAAAAATTGCCTCATGAACTTGTTTGGTCATATTAAGCTTTTGCGCCACATAATAGGCCAACTGGCTTAACTCCCACGCAGGACGCCCCACTCCGACAGGCGTGCGCTCAAAGGCAACATTTTTACCAAGTAGTTTCACCGTTGAGGCGACAAAGGGCTCTTGCTTATAACAATGTGGGCAGTTATAGGAAAAAAACTCTCGTAAAATCGGTTTTTGTGCTTCACTGATCCCAGTCACCGTTACATAGTCTTTACCTTCCTCAAAACTTGCCGCTTGCAGCGTAAAACTGGCGCTCAACACCAAGCCACAGGCCATAGCCACCCAAGGTCGAACAACATTAATTAGGCTTTTCATTTTTACTCTTCTTATTAGAACATTGAATATTAAGTTATTTGTAACAAATACAGACCATTAAGATAGCTTAAAATACGCCCGTAGATTCTTAATATTTATTAAGGATTACGGCTAACACACTAACAGGCGGTCAGCATGGCAAGGGGTGAGCCAAACCGATAGTGAAAGCCAAGTTCTCTTACTATCGCATCACCTAAAATGACTTTACTCGGTTGCGTTTGCGAATTAAATTGCGGCGCAGTTAATCCGAGTGACTCGGCCGCAGCGGTGTAAAAATCCCTTCTGTTTGGATGCTCGCTCGCGCAGAGGTTATAGATAGGCGCAAGCTGCTCTCCTCTAACTTTAGCTTCGATAATTAATCTCACCGCATCGACACAGTCCTGTAAATGAACCAAGTTGACAGCAACATTCCCGCCCGCCACATCGGTTTTGCCCGCAAAAAAACGTCCCGGATGACGCTTTGGCCCCACGAGTCCTGCAAAGCGCACGATACACGTATTCGATTGACGAGCAAACAAAGCTTCAGCATCCAACAACACCTGTGCCGAAGGCGAATCTGCCAATGCATCGGCTTCCGTCATGGATTTATCAAGGGAAGGATAAACGCCTGTCGAACTAATAAACACTATGCCTTGATATTGCCAACCTTGAGTTAACTCGATGAGTTGCTGCAATTCTTTAAGATAAGCGGTATTGCCATGCTTTAGGCGAGGAGGAATATTGACGACAAGAAAGTCAGTCTGAAATAACGCTTGCAAGAGCTGCGCATCAGGAACGACTTCGGCCTCAACACCGAGCTGCAGTTGGAATGCCCCTATACCCGATTGCGTTAATGCAGGAAGATCCTCACACTGCCTTTTAGTACCTGTGACGCGATAACCTGCTTGAGCAAGTTGTTTGGCAAGCGCAAAACCGAACCAACCACAACCTACAACCGCAATACTCTTTTTATTTGCCTCAGTGTGTTCCATTCTCTTTGACCTATTTGCCACTAAAAAATATTTCGGCCAATAGCATACGGAACTCAGGCAAAGGGATTCAAGCTTGTAACGAACTAAAATAAAAACTAATCCCCTTATCGACCTGCAATGTACGCTTTGCGCCCTCAGTTAAATCCTCGACTCGCAAGGACTTTTGTACTGTCACGCCCTCGTCACTTAAAAAGCGGAGCGACGCTTCGCTGCCATCTTCTTTGCAGGCCCATACCTGTGGCTGGCTTACCTCTTTGGTCGTCATAATCACTTTAGCGACATTATCATCCGAGAGTTTGACTATGGTTCCAGGGGGATAAATACCTAATATTTTGACTAAAACAGAAATTAACGATTCCGAATGCTTACTGGCTCTATTTTTAAATAAATAACCGAGCGCAACCTGAGGCGACGTCGCTTGCTGGCCACTGAGTTGTTGGTCGTAATCATTCGCTAAGCTAACAATCTGAGTCACCATAGGGATTTTATGGCCCGTTAATCCGTCAGGAAAACCCGAACCATCAACAAACTCATGGTGATGTAACACGATATTCAGCACTTCTTTAGGGAAAAGTCCCGAGCGATTAAGCATGTCATAGCCAAAATTAGGGTGCATCTGTAGGTAATTGGCTTCATGGGGAGTTAAGGCACTGCGCTTTCGACGGATCACATCGGGGACTTTTAGTTTACCAATATCATGGAATAAACTGCCAAGGGCAATATCACGCAGCTCGCGCGCAGGTAAATCAAGAGCATGACCTATCATCATGGCTAATACCGCCACAGAGACGCCATGCTGAGTCACACTCACATCCTTTTCGTCCATCCCTACTAGGGTTAAGAAAGGCTTTTGCACCTCTTGTAAATGACTAAGTAAATCTTCAACTAGAGCTGCTGACAGACGATATGCCCCCTCAGGATCGCTCACTATCTTGCCAAAAACATTGCGGCATTGATTCACACTCTCTAAAAATCGTTTTTGGCTTAGTCGCATCGATTTACGGGTATCGGCTTTGAGATCCCGCTCAGGTGGCATTTCATCAATCTCTTCAATTTCCTCCTCTTCATCTACCGCTTCGGCATCATCACTACTACCAGAAATAAGATAAACAAAGGGCACACCGAGTCCACGGATCATCTCAATTTGTGCCGCACTATTGATATCCACTCGGTTAAACAGAAAAGGGTGATTCGTCCATGACAAAGGCAACTTAACCCGCATACCAGGCTGAAGTTCGGAGAGTAATAGTTTTTTATGAGCTACTTTTGCCACGCAATACGACTCCTTTCATGCACGCAAAAAGTCAAACAATGACTTCCCTTTGCCGCACATTTAAGCTAAGTACACATAACTATAGATGATTCAATAAAATCAGTAAGCTGCCAGCGAAAAAATGCTTATCAAACTGAGGGATAGAACACAAAAATCACCTCGACATCGTCAAATATCACATAAAAAACTGAAATAACAAAGAGATAAATTCAGCTATTTTATCTCTGTTTTTGCCTCCTTTGGCCAATCCGCAAGGTAATAACGAAGCCTTTTTGACTTATACACATACAAACAAGACCAAAACAACACCAGCGCATCAAGAGCCAAGCTCCAATGAAATAGAAATTGTCCATGGATTAAGCGTTGAGTCAGTAAGCCCGCATCCAACAAAAGCAACAACCATAATCCCCATTTTAGCCGCACAAACACAGGGCGAAGCCACTGAGGGGAACGACGTCTTTCTGCAAGTACCACGAAATAAAGCACAACAGCACCAAGACCTGCCGCGAGGGCCAGCAAAAAGTCAGACTTTTCGGGATAAAAGATCCTCACTAATTCAGCTCTATCATTGGCTTGAGTCAGAGAGGCAATAAAAATACACCAGCCGCGGGCAAGGAATGCCAAAATCACATATAAAAAAATCGGCGGTTTAATATGGCCTTTATCATCAAGCCAAGTGATGTGACTGAAATTCAACGGTAATCCATTTAGTAAAAACGTAACCTTTATATCCTAGATGGTGTCTCTTAGTGTAATTTCAATGGTAACGAGAAATTAATCCAGCCACAAAACCACAACGAGGCGCTTAAATAGACGCCTTAATTGCTTACCTTATCAAACTATCTTGGGCATAAACTGAAACAACCTCAGGTCGAATACTCCAACATTTTCAACCTGATTTCAGCAAAAATCCCAAACTCATCTAAATCTGATTAAATTGCGGCAAGGTATGGCCAGATAATGGCCGCAGCAATGCTCCACATCGTCAGCCAAATAAAGCGGTCTAAATAACGCCATGCCGCTGGACGACTAAAAATAGGCGCCAACAAACGTGCACCAAAACTTAGGCTAAAGAACCAAATAAAAGAAGCCAATACTGCACCGGCGCCAAACCAAGGACGGTGAGCATCTTCAAACTGAGTACTGATACTACCAAGCAACACCACAGTATCTAAATAAAGGTGTGGATTGAGTAGACTTATGCCTAGGGTGGTCAAGATGGCTTTACGCAGAGTATCAGCATTTTGCGCGTGATCCATCTCCATCCCCTTGGTAACAAAAGAGGCCTTAAGCGCATTGGCACCGTACCAAATCAAAAAAGCCGCACCACCAAAACTCGCCACGTGCTTAATGGTCGGAAAGGTCTCAATAATATGCCCAAGCCCTGCCACACCCGCGGTAATCATCAAGGCATCGATAATCGAACAAAGCAGCGCAATCGGCAAAGGGTAAGCACGCTTAATCCCTTGCTTTAGCACGAAAGCATTTTGCGCCCCTACGGCAATAATCAAACTACCACCAATGCCCATACCTTGAATAAACGCCGTTTGCATAACTACCTCTCATATCTTAAGAAGGTGCTAGCATAGACAAAACAATAAAATTAATATAACTAATGTTTTTTATGTATCATAAGTAAAATTAATAATCATAAGGATGGGTATTATGCTGGAATACGCCAATCTTAAAGCGTTGGCCGTAGTGGTCTCAGAAGGTGGTTTTGAGCGCGCCGCTAAAGTGCTACATATCACCCAATCGGCGGTGTCACAACGGGTGCGGCAATTAGAGGAAAGAGTCGGACAATCCTTATTAATCCGCTCAACGCCAGTGGTTGCAACGCCTACTGGTAAACGTTTATTGCGTCACTATTCGCAGGTGCAATTACTTGAAAGTGAGCTCAGGAGCGAATTAGATGCCGATGACCCAAACCATCCCACTACGGTACGGATTGCAGTCAATGCCGACAGCTTAGCGACATGGTTTTTACCCGCCCTAGCCGATATGTTTAGCCG
This sequence comes from Shewanella oneidensis MR-1, assembly GCF_000146165.2. Lineage (NCBI taxonomy): Bacteria > Pseudomonadati > Pseudomonadota > Gammaproteobacteria > Alteromonadales > Shewanellaceae > Shewanella > Shewanella oneidensis. The sequence continues at coordinate 2,989,346 of NC_004347.2, forward strand.
CCATGCTTGGCTGCTGGAATTGATCGTCGATGATGAATCCTACACCCATCACCTGCTTAAAAATGGTGAAGCTGTGGGCTGTGTCACTACCACAGCCAATCCGATGGCAGGCTGTAGCAGTGAGTTTTTAGGGACGATGGAATATATGTGTGTCGCTACCCCACAATTTGCGGCGCGCTATTTTGAATGGTCAGATACCAGCAACGATTCAGGCTCTCAACTCACGCAAGCTCAATTAACAAAGGCTCCCGCCGTGGTGTTTTCAACCAAAGATAAACTGCATGAAAAGTATCTGGCACAGTACTTTCAGATGACACCAGGCCGATGGTGGCAGCACACCATTCCTTCATCCGAGAGTTTTTTAGAGGCCATTAACCTAAGTCTGGGTTATGGCTTAGTCGGACACTTACAAGCAAAGCCCTTGATTGATCAAGGTGTGCTCATTGAGCTCACCCCAGAAAAACGCATGCGAGTTCCACTTTATTGGCAACATTGGAATATCAAAGCCAAACAAACGACCTTGGTTTATCGCGCACTTGCCGCCACCGCACAACATCATTTATTACAGCAGTGAGTTTATAGAAAAACAAAAACTGAGCGTGATGCTCAGTTTTTAATCGCTAATCGATCATGTTACAACAAAATTATTTTTGTGGGGGAGCGGAAGCACTAGGCTCAATCTCGGTTTTCGGCCAAGCATTGATCACGGCTTTAACTAGAGACGCTAATGGGATCGCAAAAAAGACCCCCAAAACACCCCATAAACCGCCAAAGACCAACACGGCAGCAATAATGATCACCGGATGCAAATCCACCGCATCGGAAAACAGGATAGGCACAAGCACGTTACCGTCCAAGGCCTGAATAATGCCGTAACCTAGCATTAAATAACCAAACTCCGAGCTGAAACCCCATTGGAAAAACGCCACCAGCATGATGGGCAAAGTCACTAACGTCGCGCCCACATAAGGAATTAACACCGACAGTCCCGTTAACACCCCTAACAAGGCCGAATAGCTCAGTCCCATAAACGCAAACAAGATATAGCTCGCGACACCAACTATGACGATTTCGATCACTTTGCCACGAATATAGTTAAAGATTTGCTGGTGCATTTCAAACCACACTTTGCGTGCTAACTGTCGATTAGTGGGGAAAAAACGTTTACTGCCACTGATAAGTTGATCTTTATCCTTAAGAAAAAAGAACACCAACAATGGCACTAAAATCGCGTACACCATCAGCACCAGTAACGACGCAGAGTATCCAATCAGTTGTTTCGCAATATCGAGCACATGTTGGGTGTCGAGCAGTTTTTTGAGTTCGGCGACCATTAAATTGAGCTGCTCGACACTGATAAACTGCGGATATTGGGTCGCTAATCCCTGCACAGTTTGCAATCCTTTATCGATCATACTCGGCAAATCTGTCATCAGGCTCACCCCTTGACGCCACACACTGGGGATAAGCCCAAAGGTGAGCAGCACGACTATTCCTAAAAAAATAATTAGCACTAAGGAAGCCGCAGTTGTGCGGTTAATTCCCAATTTCAGCATTTGCGCTACTGGCCATTCGAGTAAAAAAGCCAACACGAGGGCGACGAGCAGTGGCGCTAATAAGCCGCCAGCAAAATAAAGCACTAGCGCTAACCCCACCAAAATAGCCAATAAGGTCACGGCCTGAGGATCACTAAACCGCTCTTGATACCAACGAGAAAAAAAACTAAACATGAATTTATTCCAAAGGGATGGTTGGCTTTCCAAAAACACCGGAAAGAGACTTATGAGTTAACCTTATCGCACCAGATTAACAGTGTATATGGTTTAAAATCAGCGAACTGCTTTCTATGACCACTATTGATTTTTATTGTTGCAGTCATTTATTGCTAACTTGTATTTTGAGCTATGCATTGAACCATGCTTACGCATAATTAGCGCTGTGATAAATCAACTTTTGTGATTAACAGGCTTAACTGGCGAGCATCATCTTGTAACGCCATGACCTGATGCCCCTGATTTTTAAAAAAAGCGGGAACATCTCGCCGAGAGCCGGGGTCTGAGAGTAAAATATGCAAGCTGTCACCCACAGATATGGACTTTAATGCAAGTTTGGCCTTAACCAAGGGAATTGGGCAGCGAAATGATGTTAAATCAATAAAAATCATAATGAACTTGCTATGAACAAACTTGGGCTATTATCCTAAGTTGCAACCCAAACTACAAGCTAAGCGCCCTCTGGGCCTTAATTGAAACAACTAAAATAAATAAAGGATCCACTTGCGTAACTTGACGTTTTTGACCCGATGTAAACCCCTTGCGGCGAGTGTACTTGCATTAATGTTACTCGGTGGAGCCGCAAAGAGTTTTGCCAACAACGACTTGCCCGATTTGGGCACCGCCGCCGTCAATACCTTCAGCCTAGAAAAAGAAATGATCTATGGTGATGCCTATATGCGCGTCATTCGATCATCGGCGCCGATGTTGAACGACCCCGTATTGAGTCAGTATCTTACTGAATTAGGAAATAAATTGGTCGCCCATGCAACAGGAGTAAAAACGCCCTTTTATTTCTTCTTGCTGCAAAATGATGAAATCAACGCCTTCGCCTTCTTCGGCGGCCACGTTGCCGTGCACACAGGGCTATTTCTTAATGCCGATAACGAAAGTGAACTGGCCTCCGTATTAGGCCATGAAATCACCCACGTGACCCAACGTCACTTAGCGCGCTCCCTCGAAGCACAGCAAAAAACGGGGCCAGCGACAGTCGCTGGTTTACTCGGTGCCATTTTATTAACAATCGCCGTCCCTCAGGCGGGGATGGCTGCGCTGGCAACGACCCAAGCCATGGCGACACAATCGAAAATCAACTACACCCGCCTGCATGAAAAAGAAGCTGACCGTATCGGCATGCAGATTTTAGTCGATGCGGGTTTTGATCCTAATGCCTCTGCCGAATTCTTTGGCAAACTCGCTAGTCGCTACCGTTTTACCACCACGCCACCACAAATGTTATTGACTCACCCTTTGCCTGAGTCACGGATCTCCGAGGCGCGGGATCGTGCCCAACAATATCCCCACCGTTATGTGCCGGATAATCTGAACTTCCAGCTTGCCAAAGCCCGTATTCAGGTGCGTTTTTCCAGCTTCAGTGACGATGCAGTGTTGAGCATGTTTGAAAAACAACTTAACAAGCAAACCTATGGCTTTAAAGAGGCTGCACTCTACGGCAAAGCTTTGGCACTATTTAGATTGAAGAAATTTGACGAATCCGAAAAGATTGTCGACGAACTATTAAAAATCGATGATAACAACTTGTTTTATATCGATACCAAGACAGATCTACTCAATGAGCGCAAGGATTATGCCCAAGCGATTAAGTTACTTGAAGCCCAGCGAAACTTGAAGCCCACGTCTCAGGTGATCAACGCTAACTTAGCCAATATTTATATTGAAGCGGGTGAACCCGCCAAAGCCATTCCGCTGCTCGAAGATATGATTTTCCTCGATAAGCAAAATCAATTGCCCTATCAGTTGCTTAACCTGGCCTATAAAAAATTGGGCAACCCTGGGATGGAGTATTTCTCCAATGCCGAGCTGATGGCTTTGGGTGCCAACTACAAAGGCGCAATCGATCAACTGAACTTTGCCTATCGCGCCTCGGAAGGTAATCAGTTACAACTGGCGCGAATTGAAGCGCGGATCCGTCAATTTAAACAAGCGGATAGAGAAATGGATGCGCTGAAGTAATCTTGGCTCACGCGTCTGCTAACCGATAATAATTGCGCCCCAAACACTCTGACGGGGCGCAATTTTTTCTGTTATCATCCGCGCCATTATTTTAGCTGATTGAGCATGAGCACGATGACCCACACGAGCACTATGACCAAAGTCACCATTTACCATAACCCACGTTGTTCAAAAAGCCGCGAAACCTTAGCCCTACTCGAACAACAAGGTTGTGATATTACAGTAGTGGAATACCTCGAAAATCCACCTAGCGCAGCTGAGATCCACGAGATATTAGCCAAACTGCAACTCAGTGCCCGTGAGTTAATACGCACTAAGGAAGACGAGTATCAAGCTTTAGGTCTTAGCGATCCTACGCTCAGTGAAGAGACACTCATAAAAGCAATGGTCAACACGCCAAAATTAATTGAACGCCCAATCGTACTGGCAAATCAACAGGCTGCCATTGGTCGGCCACTGGAAAATGTACTGAACATTCTCTAATGTTGTTCAGGCAATTTCATCATCATTCAAAGATGTTAAGATTAGGAAAATCATGACCTCAAACACTCTATTGACCCTCAGCCGCTTAGGCTACCTTGCCCTTGTTCTGCTGCTGGGCGGCTGGTTTATTGGTCAAGGCATTAATGGGGAATATACTTTATTATTCAGTCTATTATGGGTAATACCTCTGTTGCTGCCTATGAAAGGTATTTTAAAAGGCAATCCTTACACCTACGCATGGGCCAGCTTTATTTTATGCTTGTACATGCTGCACGCACTCACCTTACTGTATGTCACGACCGATGCATTGGCCTTTGCCGCTATTGAAGTACTGCTGATTGGCGCACTCTTGATTGCCTTTCCATTTTACGCCCGTATTCGTGGCCGTGAACTAGGGCTTGGCCTGAAGAAAAAATCCGATAAGTAAGACTGATATTTGCAATGCAATATATTAAAGCGCGGTTCAATGACACCGCGCTTTTTATTAACAGACTGACCAGTCATATTCACTAGTGCATCAATTTTTAGTCAACACACTGAATTTTCTGCCTATCCACTGCAATCATTTGCGAACAATTCACAACATTTAACCTACCTTTGATCGCTTTTTGTAACCAAAAGAGCGTGCTATAGTCATTTTTTGCCAGTACATGACTGTGAATTTTGCCAGTCATACCAATCTCCTTAATTATGTGATCTAATTAGCCAACACGTTCTCAGCTTCCAGCTCATGAGCCATCCAGACATTGCTGCATTAGTTAAATCCGAGAAAAGCGCACGTAAACGGATCCGCTATCTCGCTCTGCTTCACTTCACAGAAGGTCATTCCCGTACTGCTATCGCCAGTATGTTGAAGGTCAGCAGAACCAGTGTGAATAAGTGGGTCTCCACTTATCTTTCCTTGGGACTGTCCGGCCTAAATGACAAGCCAAATCCGGGACGTCCCGCTAAATTGTCCTCCTCGCAACTAGCAACCCTAGCAGAATTCGTCCAGCTCAAAAGTCTATCTGAGCAAGGTGGCAGACTAATGGCCAAGGATGTCGGCGACTTTATCCAGTCTGAATTTGGCGTGACTTTCAAGCAAACTAATCTCTACCGTTTACTACATCAATTAGGCTTTTCGTGGATCACTACGAGAGCACGTCATCCGAAGCAATCTGAAGCTGTGCAAGAGTCTTTTAAAAAACTTCCCAATGGCAATGATCCTTAACACCCCAGGACACGTTGCACTCGATCGCATTGATGTTTGGTTTCAAGATGAAGCCAGATTTGGTCAACAAAACACCACCACTCGTATCTGGGCTGAGAAAGGGACTCGGCCACGAGCAGTAAAACAGCAACAGTTTGAATCAGCGTATTTATTTGGGGCTCTGTGTCCGGCAACAGGCGCCACGGAAGCCATTCTCGCCCCGTTTGCCAACAGCGATTATATGCATGAACACTTAAAATTGATCTCGGCCGCAACAGAATTTGGACGACATGCACTGGTCATCATGGACGGTGCGGGCTGGCATCAACGAGATTTAGCCGATGACTTTGATAACCTAAGTATCGTCAAACTCCCCCCATATTCACCGGAGTTGAATCCGATGGAGCAGGTCTGGCAATGGCTGCGTCAACATGTGCTGGCAAATCGCAGCTTTAAGGGCTACGACGATATTGTCGAGCAATGCTCCATCGCATGGAATACATTTATAAAAGAACCGCTGAGGGTAATGCAATTATGCTCTAGGCAGTGGGCAAAGATGAACAGTTAATTAATGTAATTGGTATCAATCGACAAAAACAAACAATAACAGCGAGTTAATTGGAGTGTGACATGATGGAAATATGGGGTCCAATTCGTCGATTAGGTATCATCGCAGCAGCAGCAACACTGGGTGCCTGTGGCGGCGGAGGTGATAGCAACAGCGATGGCGGTACAGTTACGCCACCCACCACCAATGTGCCACGCTGCACGTCGGTCACACCATTAGTGACCACAGATACTGGTGCAATTCGATTTAAAACGGAATCTCAATACAGTGTGGGACAATCCAGTGCCATTATTGCCAACCTAAGCAATCGCGATTCGCAGGATCTCACTTTCCGTTGGCAACAACTCGAAGGCCCCAGCATTGAACTCGTTAGCCAAAATAGTCCAGTATTAGCCTTAGAGCCCCCAGCTGCAGGTAACTATCGTTTTCGCTTACAAATCACTGGCACCAATACCAATGTTACCGGTGATATCAGCATTAATGCAGATAGTAGCATGGGCGGATTGCTGAATATTCGCCAAGATCATCAAGCCGTTGAAGGCAACGATGTGAGCTTGCGAATTGGCCAGCAAGCCGGCCTCAGTGCCGGCAATATCAATTGGTGTATTGCCGAAGGCCCAGAGGTGACTTTAGATATTAGTGACCCGTTCAGGCCATTGTTTACAGCCCCAAGTGTTACGCAAGATACCCTCATACGCTTAAGAGCTAGCGCCAGCATTAACGGCACCTCGGTCACGGATGAAGCCTTTGTATTAACCACCGCGGCGCCAGCGATAAGCTCCAGTTACTTTGATACACCTCTTGCGCGTACTCACGCCTACCATCCAAGCTCTCCTTATGCAAATGCGCTCACAAGCTGTGTGTATTCCAATCAGCTCAAAGAGGCTTGTACGATCAATCAATTGCCACTCATAGGCCAAGTTTCTGATAACCTTGATGTCGATACGATTCTTGATCGGGTATTAGTGTCCCACGATTGGATGGGTGATAATTTTGCCGCGTTTTTACAACAAATGGATCCCAATAGTGACTTTGCTCGACTGCTACAATCGGTCACTGCAGTGGTGATTAGTTATGATGTGCGTCCATCTTTCTATTGGGTTGTTACAGGGGCAATTTATCTCGACCCCAATGATCTCTGGCTCACACCGATGCAGCGCGATACCATCAATGAAGCGCCGGATTATCGCAGCAGCTTTGGTAATGAACTCAATTTCATCATGCCGTGGCGCTATGTTAAAAATAACCAATATGCCTCACAAGGATTCCCCATTACCACACGGGCCACACGGACTCTGGCCCAAATAAATCCTGACCTCGCCTCACTTTTGTACCATGAACTCGCCCACGCCAATGACTTCTTCCCAAGAAGCGTGCATGCATCGCTCACCGGTCCAAGGTTATTGGATGACTATAGTCGCCGAAATGCTAATAAAAGTTTGATTTCAGACCAAGTGAGCCGAAGCTACCCATTGACTAGCTCTGAAATGACTGGGCTTGCGGGGGTTAGCTTTTTGGGTGCGAAAGCCACTGCTACCCAAAAAGCCTATCAACCATCCGATGTCAGTACGTTTTTCTCCGGCGATATCGCCAACGACTTCTATTCCTATTCCAGCACCCGCGAAGATACGGCAATGCTATTTGAAGAAGCCATGATGAGTTATCGCTATCAAATCCTGCGGGATGTGGCAGTAACAAATGCTCCCGAAGTAATTACTGCTGACACAATTATCGTTAACTGGGGGCAAAGAGGCCGCATTGGTGCGGATGATTTAGTAAACCGTGCAGCCTTAGTGATCGATGGCATGTTACCGGAGTTAGATGGTATTACCTTGCTGACACGCTTGCCCGAACCGATTCAGATGACCCAAGGCCAAAGCTGGCGTCAAACCTTAGGTATGTCACCCAATACTGCCATCGCGAAAGGACAACAAAGTACCACGGCCAGCGGTGATAGCGTAACCGAGCCAGAACTGCGTTTCAGTGGCGATCGTCACCGCCATCCGCAGCAGTAGTCACTCGAATTTAAGCGATCTGACGGACAAGATTTCAGCATTTCAGGTCATTTGGAAGACACAAAAAGCCCGTCGAAATCATTCGACGGACTTTTTGTGGATCCGCTAATGAGCTCAGAGGTGCAGCATTTCTTTTGCAAAAGGAATGGTGAGTTTACGCTGATGTACTAAAGATGCCTTATCAAGTTTATCTAATACATCAAACAAGGTACGTAAGTCCCTTGCCATACGATTGAGTAAAAAGCGCCCAACGTCTTCTGGTAATTGCAGCCCACGCATGGCGGCACGGCGTTGCAATGCCGCGAGTTTTTCATCATCTGCCATCGGCTGCAGTTGATAATTAAGTCCCCACTGCATTCTTGAGACTAAATCGGGCAATAAAAATCCTGCATCCGCTGGTGCAGACCGACCGCTAACTACCAGTGCGCAACGCTTATTTTCGGCAACGCGATTGTACAGATCAAAAATGGCCTCTTCCCAAACCGGATGGCCTGCGATGTCGTCCACATCATCAATACAGATCAAATCAAGTTGTTCCAAGCCTTCCAATAAAGCTGTTGAAATACTCGCATGGATCCCTAGTGGCAAATAAAAACTGCGACGGTCGAGTTCATTAGCATGGGCACAGGCGGCATGCATTAGGTGAGTGCGACCCGATTTTACCGGTCCCCAAACATAAATGGCCGCCTCACCATGCCCCTCAGCATTGGCGCGCAGTTTTTGAATAAGTTCATCATTACCCGCTGCTGGATAATAACTATTAAAAGTTTCATCGTCCGGCAGGTAAACCGGTAATGAAAGTTGTAGCGGTGAGTTTAATGGCACTCGTACGTCTCAATATCAATAAATTATCAACCCCACGCGACTGAGCTACAATAGCTCTGTCTCTACGAGGGAAGTTTAAGGTAAACGCCATTGATAGACAGTTTTACCAGCTGGGCTCGCGCTGGCGGAAAACTCTCCAGGCGCCACCACCGAAATTCTCGGCTCTAAACTTAATAAGCGCTCAAAGTCAGTCTGTGAGCCAAATAGATCTAACGTAAAGGTCACTGTGTTGCCTTGGATACGCGACAGAGTGGCATTCTTAACCGCACTCAGTTGCTTTAAATACTTTTCCACCTCGACAACTTGCGCCATTTTATCAATGTTAACAAAGGTTACGCTGGCCCCAACCTGCTCACCGGAATCCGCAATAGCATACTTAGTAAAATAGTAATCCCCTAAGGCGGCCATCATTGCTGTGATCGCCTGCGCACTATTTTCGGCGCTACCATTAAAAGTAAATAATGGCGGCGTTAATGAATCTATCGTGGTTTTGGAATACAGGTTTAAACGATAACGCACTCGGCTCCCTTCTGGATCAATGGCCATAAGGGCTAAGAAATCAGCTTGATAACGACCTGAGACACTGGCAACGATATCTGCAAACATCCCTTTGACATCATTTGGATTAATCCCCATTAATTCATCAAGATCGAGGATAGGGAGTAGCACTGGGATCCCACGTTCATCGGAGAAAGTACTAAACACCTTACGCTCGGCTAACGAGGAAGAATCACTCAATAAAATGGTGTCACCTTCACTCGGCATGGCCACCCAAAACAGGGTTAATGGACGTTGGGTGCCCCATACTGGAAGTTGGGCTTGACGCAGTAAAGACACAATCCGCCGATGCTCAAAATTTGCTTTCAGCAACAACTGGCCATTTTGTTCAACATAACCAAATTGACTTAGCAAAGCTTCAGGATTGGCCAATTGCGATTGGATCACGCTGTTATCCAAAGAACGGGCCGTCCCCGTATTCTTTATGATCACTTTTTCTAATGCGGTTTTAAGTGCGCTATTACGCTCTGGAACCGCACGGGACGTAACTGGTACGTCAGCCTCATCTAATTTGCTCACTTCAACAGCTTGCAGGCTATTAACGGTAAACAGGCAGTATAAAAACGCGACTAAGCTTGGCTTTAATAGAAATTTCAGCATCTTTGGATAGTTGAAGTTACGTCAGATAGTGCAAATTGTACCATAGTTAGCGCCTTTAGCGAGTCTTAGCCTTATTCGGCACTCGGATTGAGGCTCTCCAGTCTGGCAGGCCATAAAACAGTGATCGCCGCCTGCAAATACGCCATTTAATAAAGATCATACTGCAACAAACTGTTATCATCTCGCGGTTTACCCTAAATTCACGAGAATAATAAATGAGACGACTTGCCATTCCTCTGCAGGGCGCACAAATGCTGTTTGTGGCATTTGGTGCCCTCGTGCTGATGCCACTGTTAACCGGACTCGACACTAGTGTAGCTCTGTTTACCGCAGGTATTGGTACTTTACTCTTTCAATTAATTACTAAACGCCAAGTGCCCATATTTCTGGCTTCCTCTTTTGCTTTTATCGCCCCTATTCTTTACGGAGTACAAACTTGGGGGATCCCATCGACTATGGGAGGCATTATGGCCGCAGGCGTCGTGTATGTGTGCCTTGGCGCTTTAGTGAAAGTACGCGGCACCGATTTTATTCACAAACTACTGCCTCCAGTGGTGGTTGGTCCTGTGATAATTATCATTGGACTGGGTTTAGCGCCAGTCGCTGTGAATATGGCACTGGGTAAAAGTGGCGACGGCAGTTTAGCCTTAGTCCCAACCAACACGGCATTAATCATTTCGCTTGTATCCCTGTGTACTACTATTGCCGTAGCCATTTTTGCCAAGGGGCTACTTAAGGTAATGCCCATTTTAGCTGGTATTATCGTTGGTTATGGCCTGAGTCTCGCCTTTGGGATTGTTGATTTTTCAGTGGTGACAGCTGCGAATTGGATTGCCATTCCAAAATTTGTCGCCCCCGAATTTAACTGGCATGCCATCGCGTTTATGATCCCTGTAGCCATAGCCCCAGCAGTTGAACATATTGGCGACATTCTTGCTATTTCCAATGTCACGGGTAAGGATTTTATGAAAAAACCTGGCCTACATCGCACGTTAACGGGTGACGGTGTAGCAACTATTGCGGCAGCGGCCTTTGGTGGACCACCAAATACGACTTATTCAGAAGTCACTGGTGCAGTCACATTAACCCGTAACTTCGACCCAAGGATCATGACATGGACCGCCATCACCGCCATTACGCTAGCCTTTGTGGGTAAACTAGGTGCATTAATGCAAACCATTCCAGTACCAGTGATGGGCGGTATTATGTGTTTATTATTTGGTTCAATCGCAGCTGTAGGACTAAATACCTTGATCCGCAACCACGTGGATTTATCCGAGCCGCGTAATTTAAGCATTGTCGGTGTCACCTTAGTCTTTGGCATTGGCGGTATGGCCTTTGGTATTGGCTCCTTCAGCCTGACAGGTATCAGCCTTTGCGGTATTGTGGCCATTACCATGAATCTGCTATTACCTGCGAGCAAACACCACAAACAAGATGTGGCATCACACTAAGTTTTGCCCTTGAATTGCTCATACAAGAACTGAACGCCAAATTTTTACTCAGTAGGCATTTGCCAATAAAAAAGCCGCTAAGTTATTCACTTAGCGGCTTTTTGTTATTCTTTCATCAATCTCTTACCGTGATTACTCTGCAGTTTTATATTTTTCAGCAGTCGCTTTGATTAATGGCTGTAATTCACCTTTTTGATACATATCAACCACGATATCACAGCCGCCAATCAGCTCACCTTCAATCCACAGTTGGGGGAAGGTTGGCCAGTTTGCATACTTAGGTAATTCAGCACGAATATCTGGGTGCTGGAGAATATCCACAAATGCAAACTGCTCACCGCAGTTAATCATGATTTGGGCTACCTGAGATGAAAAACCACAGCTAGGTAATTTAGGAGAACCCTTCATGTATACAATGATTGGGTTTTCAGCGATCTGCTGTTTAATTTTCTCTACTGTTTCCATTTTAATTCCTAAGTATGATGACATTGACTCAATACCGCTATTGTACGACAGCTAAGCGCAGAACAAAATCCCACAGTTTGTAAGGTTATGGCCTGCAATTATTTTTTCGATGACGCCTATCTAATCAATTAGCCAAACAATGATTCACATCACAAATTTTATCGGTACAATAGGGCCTAGTGAGCACGTTTAAAAAACGATAACCTAAGACCATGGAGAGATACTAATGGCTTTCGAATTACCCGCATTACCATATGCAAAGAACGCACTTGAACCACACATTTCTCAAGAAACCATTGAATACCACTACGGCAAGCATCACAACACCTACGTTGTTAAGCTAAACGGTTTAATCGAAGGAACCGATTTCGCAGGTAAATCTTTAGAAGAAATCATCAAAACTTCTACAGGTGGCGTATTTAACAACGCAGCTCAAGTTTGGAACCACACTTTCTACTGGAACTGCTTAGCACCAAACGCTGGCGGTGAACCAACAGGCCCTGTGGCTGATGCTATCAAAGCGGCTTTCGGTTCATTCGATGCATTCAAAGCCCAATTTACCGATTCAGCGGTCAACAACTTCGGTAGCGCCTGGACTTGGTTAGTGAAAAAAGCCGATGGTACTGTCGCTATCGTTAACACTAGCAATGCTGCAACACCTCTGACTGACAGCACTGTTACCCCAATCCTGACTGTGGATGTGTGGGAACACGCTTACTACATCGATTACCGCAATGTTCGCCCTGACTACTTAGCCCACTTCTGGCAATTAGTAAACTGGGACTTCGTGAACCAAAACTTCGCAGGTTAATCACCTCCTTAGTCGATAATGAAAAGAGCCCAAGTGGCTCTTTTTTATTATGCAAAAAGCCCCGCCTTACTGCTGAGATAAATCCAATTCGATATCTACAAGTGCAACAATTGCAATTGCAATCATTTGTTATTGTTTTTATTTGATATTTTTTTGACACAGCAGACAAGTTTGTGTCTAAGATTAGTGTAGGAAGCTGAGAAATCAGTTATCCCTTCCATGATATCACTGGCGTTTCAGGGGGTTTATATGGGCATTTTCGAGCATTACCAAAAGCGCTACGAACAAAAACTCGATGAAGAATACACTTTGCAGGAATTTCTGGATATCTGTAAAGAAGATCGCAGTGCTTATATGTCAGCATCCGAGCGATTACTGCTCGCCATCGGCGAAGCCGAAATTATCGATACGGCTAAAAATCCAACCCTAAGCCGTATCTTTTCGAATCGTCTTATCTCTCGCTATCCCGCATTTAAAGACTTTTTTGGTATGGAAGATGCGATTGAACAAATCGTTGCCTACCTTAAACATTCAGCTCAAGGTTTAGAAGAATCGAAGCAAATTTTGTACTTGCTCGGCCCTGTGGGTGGCGGTAAGTCATCACTGGCAGAAAAACTTAAATCATTGATGCAAAAAGTGCCCATTTATATTCTGAGTGCCAATGGGGTAAGGAGCCCTGTAAATGATCATCCCTTCTGTCTCTTCGATGTGGACGAAGATGGTCAACTATTGCGGGATGAGTTCAACATTCCCAGTCGTTATCTCAAAACCATCATGTCACCTTGGGCTGTAAAACGCCTGCATGAGTTTGGTGGTGATATTTCCAAATTCCGCGTGGTCAAAGTTTATCCCTCTATTCTCGATCAATTGGCGATTGCCAAAACCGAACCAGGGGATGAGAACAACCAAGATATTTCCTCCTTAGTGGGTAAAGTCGATATTCGTCAACTGGAACATTACTCCCAAGATGATGCCGATGCCTATGCTTACTCCGGCGCATTATGCCGTGCAAACCAAGGTATAATGGAGTTTGTGGAAATGTTTAAGGCCCCGATTAAGGTGCTGCACCCACTGCTCACAGCCACTCAAGAGGGTAACTATAACGGCACAGAAGGTTTATCTGCCCTGCCCTATAGCGGGATTATTTTGGCGCACTCAAACGAGTCAGAATGGTCAACCTTCAAAAACAACAAGAACAACGAAGCCTTCCTCGATAGGGTTTATATTGTCAAAGTGCCCTATTGCTTGCGGGTGTCGGAAGAATTGCAGATTTATAAAAAACTCATACAAAATTCCGAGCTATCTCAAGCCCCTTGTGCACCGGGCACCATAGAAACCCTCGCACAATTTAGCGTACTATCTAGGATCAAAGCTCCTGAAAACTCTTCTATCTACTCAAAAATGCGGGTCTACGATGGTGAGAGCTTAAAAGATACCGATCCTAAAGCGAAATCCTATCAAGAGTACCGCGACTATGCCGGCGTCGATGAAGGGATGAACGGCCTTTCCACCCGTTTTGCCTTTAAGATCCTGTCACGGGTATTTAACTTTGATCACTCTGAAATTGCCGCCAACCCAGTGCATTTGTTCTATGTTCTAGAGCGTCAAATTGAGCAGGAGCAATTCCCTGGCGATACCGCCGAACGTTATCTGGAGTTTTTAAAAGGCTATTTAATTCCAAAATACGTTGAGTTTATCGGTAAAGAAATCCAAACCGCTTATTTAGAGTCCTACTCTGAATACGGTCAAAATATCTTTGACCGCTATGTCACCTATGCGGATTTTTGGATCCAAGATCAGGAATATCGCGACCCAGAAACAGGCCAATTGTTTGACCGCGCAGCACTTAATGCCGAGCTTGAAAAAATCGAGAAACCTGCGGGGATCAGTAATCCCAAAGATTTTCGTAATGAAATCGTTAACTTTGTCCTGCGCGCCCGAGCCAGCCATGAGGGACATAACCCACTGTGGACCAGCTACGAAAAACTACGCACTGTGATCGAGAAAAAAATGTTCTCTAATACCGAGGATTTGCTTCCGGTCATTTCCTTTAACGCCAAAACCTCGAATGATGATCAGCGTAAACACGATGATTTTGTCAATCGAATGATGGAGAAAGGCTACACCAAAAAACAAGTCAGACTCCTGTCTGAGTGGTATTTACGGGTGCGTAAATCCTCTTAACTTGCGCTTACTAAGAACGAGGCTTTGGTGTTGCCAAAGCCTTCGCTGGGGTTTGGGAGGTGCGTATGGCGAACTTTATCGATAGACGGTTGAATGCGAAAGGAAAAAGCACAGTCAACCGCCAGCGCTTTATCAACCGATACAAGCAACAAATCAAAAAAGCTGTCAGCGATGCCGTCACGCGTCGCAGTGTAACGGATGTAGATAAAGGCGAAAAAATCAGTATCCCCACACGGGATATCAGTGAACCTATGTTCCATCAAGGCAAAGGAGGCGTGAGAGACAGAGTTCACCCTGGAAATGATCAGTTCACCCGCGGCGATAAAATCGATAGGCCTCAGGGAGGCTCTGGCGGCGGTGCGGGTAAAGGTGATGCCTCCGATTCGGGTGAAGGTAATGATGACTTTGTGTTTGAAATATCCAAAGATGAATACCTTGAATTGTTATTTGAGGATTTAGAGCTCCCTAATCTGCAAAAAAATCGCCTCAACAAGCTCGTTGAGTATCAAATCTACCGCGCTGGATTCACCAATGATGGTGTTCCCGCCAATATCAACATTGTGCGCTCCTTACGTTCATCATTGGCGCGCCGCATTGCCATGTCAGCGAGTAAAAAGAAATTACTCAAAGAGTCAGAGCAAGAACTGGCCGAACTTGAAAATATTCCAGGGACAAAAGCTGAGCTTATCTTGGATCTAAAAGCGCAAATTGAAGAGTTAAAGCGGAAAATCGCCAAGGTACCGTTTATCGATACCTTTGACTTACGCTTCAATAACTTTTCAAGGCGTGAAGTGCCTTCAAGCCAAGCGGTAATGTTCTGCTTAATGGACGTGTCAGGTTCTATGGATCAAGCCACAAAAGATATGGCAAAACGTTTTTATATCCTGTTGTATTTGTTCCTCACCCGCACCTACAAAAACCTTGAAGTGGTGTATATCCGTCACCATACCCAAGCGAAGGAAGTGGATGAACATGAGTTCTTTTACTCCCAAGAAACGGGCGGCACTATCGTTTCGAGCGCATTGAAATTAATGCACGAAATTCAGCAGGCGCGCTACCCTGCCGATGAGTGGAATATCTATGCGGCACAAGCCTCTGACGGCGATAACTGGGCCGATGATTCTCCCACCTGTAAGCAATTATTAGAGCAAAAAATCCTGCCGTTAGTGCGTTACTTTAGCTATATCGAAATCACCAACCGCGCCCATCAAACCCTGTGGCGTGAATACGAATCCCTACAACAACACTACGACAACATAGCAGTGCAACACATTCGTCAAGCCGAAGATATCTACCCTGTGTTTAGAGAATTATTCAAAAAACAGGCAGTTTAAGGGGGCTCTATGGGGATGAAAGAATCAAAAACACGCATAGCCTTAAGCGACGGTCCCGACTGGAGCTTTGAGCTGTTACAAAGTTATCTGAAAGAAATTGAACGGGTGGCGGCAATTTACAAACTGAACGCCTACCCCAATCAAATCGAAATTATCACCGCAGAACAGATGATGGATGCCTATGCCGGTATTGGGATGCCCATCGGTTACACCCATTGGTCCTTTGGCAAACGCTTTATTGAAACCGAGCAAGGCTACAAGCGCGGGCAAATGGGACTCGCTTACGAAATTGTGATCAACTCCAATCCCTGTATCGCGTATTTAATGGAAGAAAATACCATTACCATGCAAGCACTGGTGATGGCTCACGCCTGTTTTGGCCATAATAGCTTCTTTAAAAATAATTACTTATTTAAAACATGGACGGATGCGAGCTCGATTATCGACTACCTCGTTTTCGCCAAAAACTATATCAGTGATTGCGAGCAAAAATACGGTATTGAGCAAGTTGAAAGCGTGATTGACTCCTGCCATGCCTTAATGAACTATGGCGTTGACAGGTATAAACGACCTGCAGAAATCTCGTTTAGGGAAGAACAGGCAAGGCAAAAAGATCGCGAAGCCTATCTGCAGAGTCAAGTAAACGACCTGTGGCGAACGATTCCTACCCATCAACAACAGCAACCCTCAACGACTAAACGGCGCTTTCCTGCTGAGCCGCAGGAAAACATTCTGTACTTTATCGAAAAAAATGCCCCACTACTCGAGCCCTGGCAACGGGAAATTATTCGAATAGTACGTAAAATGGCGCAGTATTTTTATCCGCAAAAACAAACACAAGTGATGAATGAAGGCTGGGCTACCTTCTGGCATTACACTATTTTGAATCATTTATACGATGATGGCGTAGTCAGCGACCGCTTTATGATGGAGTTTTTGCAAAGTCATACGGGCGTCGTGGCGCAGCCTGAATATAACAGCCGATACTACAGTGGTATCAATCCCTATGCCCTCGGATTTGCGATGTTCACAGATATTAGACGTATTTGTGAAGCGCCTACCGATGAAGACCGAATTTGGTTTCCTGATATTGCAGGCAGTAACTGGTTAGACACCTTACACTTTGCGATGCAAAATTTTAAGGATGAGAGTTTTATTAGCCAATATCTGTCGCCGAGGGTGATCCGTCAATTTAAGCTGTTTGGCATCCATGATGATGAAAAGCGGAACTATTTATCCGTGTCTGCAATTCACGATGAACAGGGCTATCAAGATATTCGTAATCTATTATCGCAGCAGTACAACTTGTCTAATATTGAACCCAATATCCAAGTGCATAATGTAGAGATAAACGGTGACCGATCCTTAACCCTAAGGTACGTCCCCAACAAAGATATCCCTCTTGCTGGCAGCTACAATGAAGTGCTCAAGCATCTGCACCGTCTCTGGGGTTTTAGCGTCAGCCTAGAGCAAGTCAATGCAGATAACAGTGTCACGTTGTTAAGTAAATGCCCTGAGCAGCCTAAAGCTGACTGATAATAAATAACCTGAGCTAGGGATAAGCAGAGCCGCTGAATAGGCATCTTTTCGGGCCTCTCTGCGTTGCTCTGTCTAACCATAGCTCGCTATGGCATACGACAGAGCGCCTTGATATGCGCAAAAATCTGCGCATTCAGCCAGATAATAGATTTTTCTTTTCAAAATAATTATTTATAGCATTGATTTAGTTTATTAAATTTAGGTTTTTCGACACTCGTTACCCCGAGTTCAGGTTAAATAACAAGATAAGCTACAAAAAAGCCGTTTCATCAAGAAACGGCTTTAATATTTTATTCGCCTGATTCCAAAATTCTCTCAGATAACGAATGCTAAAAGTTAACCACTAATGGGAGTCCTGCTGTGCAATTGAAGACGGCATATCGTCGCGCAATTGCAGCCACATTTTGCCACTATTGATACCGTAGGTACGCATCAATGCGGGCACATCGAGATAGTTTTTCGCTTTTGCTAGCAATTCTAACTCTTTATAAAAGTTGAGTGCTAACTGACGCGCCTCTGAGCTACTAAAATAGTAACGGCCGACTCGACTGTATAGTCCTTTAAAACCATTCAATATCAATACATATAGTGGATTACCCGATGAGAAAGCTAAGGTGTGGTGTAACAGATAATCATACTCAGCAAAAGATTCAGCGGTATCCTCTAATTGGTGGATTTGCGCTAATACTTCCATCGCGGTGTCAGGGTTGTTACGCAGTGCGCCACGGAAATAAATCGCACTGACATTAGTACGGGCGGAGAGTAATTGATCCACCAGTACAGGGAATCCCTCCGGATTGAGATCGGCGATTGTCTCAAGAATATTGAGGCCAGACGTCTCCCAAAAATTATTCACCCGAGTTGGCTTGCCATGTTGAATTTTCAACCACCCATCACGGGCTAAGCGCTGTAATACCTCACGCAAGGTAGTCCGAGTCACGCCAATCAATTCAGAAAGCTCACGTTCAGCCGGTAAAATGGACCCTGGAGGAAACTTATTTTCCCAAATCGATCTTACAATATACTTCTCTGCAAAACTTGCAGGTCCTTTGGCATTGATAATCATCAGCCCACTTATCCAGTTGTTGTGCTTTAATAATGGTCACTGATCATACCAGAGCGGTAAAAAATGGAAACCATTGACTGAAATTCACCGTACCATCAGCGTACAATTGTCACAAAAATGTTCAATAAACCGACAAAAATCAATAGCAACTGTACCAATTTTGCCGATTAGCTCCGCTTTTTGAAATCTGGGTTTCAGTAACTCGTTACATTAGCATTATCTTTAGGCTAGACTGAATCCTAAGGCACGTGTGACTAACAATAACCCGTGAAATTTTAAACAAAATTAGAAGAGAGGATGCCATGCCGATGACAATGAGTCAGGCGTTTATTGGAAACTTCTTAGGGAACTCTCCTAAGTGGTACAAAATCGCAATACTGTCGTTTTTAATAATCAATCCAATACTCTTTTTCTATGTCAGCCCCTTTGTGGCTGGTTGGGTATTAGTGCTTGAGTTTATTTTTACTTTGGCAATGGCATTAAAATGTTATCCATTGCAACCCGGCGGATTGTTAGCCATTGAAGCGGTTGCGATTGGTATGACTTCAGCCAGTCAGGTGCTACATGAAATTGAAGCCAACCTTGAAGTGTTATTATTGTTAGTATTTATGGTTGCTGGCATTTACTTCATGAAGCAACTGCTGCTATTCGCGTTCACTAAGATGATCACCAAAGTCCGTTCAAAAATCTTAGTGTCATTGTTATTTTGCTTAGCTTCTGCATTCTTATCCGCTTTTTTAGATGCCCTAACTGTTATCGCAGTGATTATTACTGTAGCCGTTGGTTTTTACTCTATTTATCACAAAGTGGCATCGGGTAAAGATTTCTCTGCGGATCATGACCATACCTCAGAGAATAAAAACGAGGAAGGTGAAGACCAACTCAATGAAGCAGAACTTGAATCCTTCCGTGGCTTCTTACGTAACTTATTAATGCACGCCGGTGTTGGTACTGCTTTAGGTGGCGTGTGTACAATGGTGGGTGAACCACAAAACTTAATTATTGCGGCACAAGCTAACTGGCAGTTTGGTGAGTTTGCGATTCGTATGTCACCAGTCACGGTACCAGTCTTTATTGCGGGCATCTTAACCTGCTACATAGTGGAGAAATTCCGTATCTTTGGATATGGTGCTCAACTTCCTGATGCTGTTCATAAAATTCTGTGCGATTACGATGCGCATGAAGATGCTCGTCGAACCAATAAAGATAAAATGAAGCTTATTGTTCAAGCCTTCATTGGAGTTTGGTTAATTGCTGGTCTTGCTCTGCACTTGGCTTCTGTTGGCTTGATTGGTCTGTCAGTCATCATTTTAGCCACTGCATTTAACGGCATAACCGATGAACATGCGCTGGGTAAAGCCTTCGAAGAAGCCCTGCCCTTTACCGCACTGTTAGCCGTTTTCTTTTCCGTTGTTGCTGTGATTATCGACCAACAATTGTTTGCTCCGGTGATCCAATGGGCACTAAACCATGAAGGTAATACCCAATTAGTGATTTTCTATATTGCTAACGGTTTACTCTCCATGGTCAGTGATAACGTGTTTGTAGGGACTGTCTACATTAACGAAGTGAAAGCGGCCTTGCTCAATGGTCAAATCACTCGCGATCAATTCGACCTACTGGCCGTGGCAATTAACACAGGTACTAATTTACCTTCTGTTGCAACCCCCAATGGTCAAGCCGCCTTCCTATTCTTATTGACATCAGCACTTGCACCACTGATCCGTTTGTCCTATGGCAGAATGGTATGGATGGCATTGCCCTACACTATCGTCCTGTCGATTGTGGGTGTCATGGCGATTCAAATCGGATTCTTAGAACAAATGACCCAGTATTTCTATGACTCCCACGCAATTTTACACCACAGTGTTAAAGAAGCCTTAGCGCCAGCGACAGGCCACTAAAACATAAATATCAGAGTTGACTGAACTTTATGAGTTCAGTACAGTCAAAAAAACGCCCTATCTGCAAGGGCGTTTTTTGTTGATATGGAGTTCACTTTTGACAGCATTCACTCGCTTTGCCCATTCCCGTGTATCTTGGTTTTTTTTGACAGGCTCTGCGATTGCCCTTGAAGCAGCCGCATTGTATTTCCAATATGTGATGAAGCTAGATCCCTGCGTTATGTGTATCTACCAAAGACTCGCCGTCTTCGGTATTTTAGCGGCAGGACTTGTCGGTATGACGGCACCTAAATACCGTATTATTCGCATCTTAGGTGTACTTGGCTGGGCGATAAGTGCCACTTGGGGACTTAAATTGGCGTTAGCCTTAGTGGATATGCAAAACAATCCTTCGCCATTTTCAACTTGCTCGTTTTTACCTGAGTTTCCAGCATGGATGCCGCTACATGAATGGTTCCCTGCCATCATGTTACCAACAGGTATGTGTACCGATGTACCATGGCAGTTTATAGGAGTAACGATGGCTGAATGGATGGTCGTTGCCTTTAGTGGTTACCTCGTGGTGTTATTACTCTTTATTGTGCCAATCCTGAGTGGTTCAAATAAACCATCACTTTATAAATAACCAAGCTTAGGGATAGTAAATGCTTATTTTGCAACACGCTGCGGCGCTATGACATTGTATTTAGTTGCAATAAACACGCTGTTGACGCCTAACGTCGCCTTGGTATCAATGTAAAATGCAAGAGTGAGATTAAGGATGTGAATTTTTTGCTGTGTAATACCCATAGTATTAAATATCTGCTCATTCAGCGGGGGCAACGCATTTGAGGCGAAGGCTTGAAGGCATAGTGGTGCACTATAGAAAGCTTTAAACCCAGTATAAAGTGCACTGCTGTGAAGATAAATATCAGCCACCCTTCGGGAACCTCAAGACATCCTACACCTGTGTTGTATTAACGTAAAAGGGAGTAACCATTTCTGCGTAACGAGCCTTGGATTGAAATGCCAGTGAGGCTATGAACTGATTGGATGGGTATAAGTGTTTATTCATCGGTTAATTCGAGTTGAAGCTAAATACTCTCCAATAAGAAGACCTAACATCTGCCTAATTTTTTATTCTCTCTGTCGATATTTTTTTGCGAGTGCTATGACTTAACTTTGATTTAAGCCAATGGCAAATAGGCAAAAAAACGTTAGACTGGCTCAATTATCGCGGCACTTGGAACCTGAATAACATGGATAAACGGCCTAACATTGAGGCACAAGCCCCGTTAACCCAATGGCAAAAAAGCCTGCCGTTCAAACTCACGTTGATCCAACTGCTCATCGCCAGCATCCTCATTTTCAGCACAGCTTGGGTCATTCTTAATATTCAGACACAACAAATCAATGAGCAACAGACTTTACTGAATCAAAATCACGGTCAAATTATTATTGCAAAACTGCAGGAAATGACCTCTCAAGTCGAAAATCAAGTCAATGCGATAAGCCAAATCGCCATGCTCTACCGCCACGAACCTGAACAGCTCAGCAAAAGTATTCCCGAATTACTCTCGATTGAAAGTCAAAAAGACATCATTTCAGGTGGTGGCATTTGGCCTGAGCCAGGGGCATTTAATCGGCAAAAATTCCGTGATAGTCTGTTTTGGTCACACAATATTCACGGTGAGTTAGTGGCCATCGACAGCTACAACGATGACAACTTTCCTAGTTACCATACTGAAGAATGGTATCGACCAACTCGATTCTTTCCCGCTGGTAAAGTATTTTGGTCTAAATCCTATGTTGACCTTACAACCCATGAACCAATGGTCACAGCATCTAGCGCCATGTGGATGGAACATCAATTCATTGGTGCAGCGACGACTGATATCAGCCTAGAAAAACTCAATCAGCTCCTGCGTAATGCTATGTTGAATGTGAGTGGCTATGTAATGGCACTCGATCATCAAAATCAAATCCTAGCTTTTCCAAATCGCGATAATACACTTCAATCTCACTCGGACACGACTCATAACCTAATAAGCTTTGATGCATTTGCTCAAACCGAGCAAGCATTAACCCCTATCGCCTCGGCGCTACACTTAGCCGATCGCACCTTTATCGAACAAGCAATTGCAGAGCGCGTATTTACTCAAGAGCAAATGGAGAATCTCACTCGTTTAAGTAAAGATAGCGAGCGGGATATGCTCTCAGCCATAGTAAACGATAATGCCAAAAATCATTTTTCGACCCCAAAGCGTATCGCGTTAGTGTCATTAGCAATGGATCCTATCCTAAAGGGGCCTTCGCTTGTCTCAGTCTTTCTTATGCCCCATACCTATTGGAAAATCTTAGTCGTCACACCAGTAGCGCCCTTAGAGGATACAGCGAAAAAACTGATTGAAAAGGTGGGGCTTTCTTTAGTACTCATTCAAATGTTTGGCCTTATATTACTGTTTATACTGCAACACAAGCTCATCATGGCGCCCATAATGGAAATGGTCAAAGCACTCAAACGTAATGACTCAGCCTCCATCGAACTAAAAGCCAAAGAACGTCACGATGAAGTCGGATTACTGGCAAAAACTTTTTTATCACGTACTCAGCAGCTTGAAATCGCTATGTCGAGTTTAGATGCCAGCAATCTCGCTCTGGAGCAACAGTTACTCAGCCAACAGCACTTTCAACAGGAATTAAATAGACATAAAGAACAATTAAGATCCTTATTAGACTATTCATCTACTATCATTTATATCAAAGACTTAAATGGTAGATACACCTTAGTCAACAACAAATACTGTGAGGTGCTTGGTATCGAGCGCCGCAAAATTATTGGTGCAATGGATTTTGAACTCTTTCAACCTCCTCTCGCCGAGCTGTACCAACAGAACGATCAAAGGGCAAATAACAGTCACGATGCTCTGCATTTTGAAGAACCCATTCCCACTCCCCGTGGCGAAATTATCTACCACATGACTAAGTTTGATATCAGAGATGACGAGGATAACTCTATCGGTGTTGGCGCGATTGGATTTAATGTGGATCTGAAAAAACGCCAAGAGAAAGAACAAGAAAAACTCCTGCAATACCAATTGAATCAGCTAAAAGATCAACAGCATAAAACCCAGTTAGCCCAACAAGAAATCGCCCAATTAAGGGCGCAGTTAACTGATGCCAATGATGAAATTAACCTGCAAACTCAGCTAAACCGCAATAAGCAACAAAGTCAAAAGCTGATGCAACACTTCTTGTCTGACGTAATGAACCAAATGATGCAAGAGCAGGATCGCCTGCTTGCTCAAGTTTGCCAACACAAAGATGCCGATCAGCATACCCACGTAGTGCAACTCATGAGTCAACAAGCGGCCAGACTAAGGCAAATATCGCAACTCTTTACTGTTCAGCAGAGTGAGATAAGACCGCTTCATTTAGCACAATTTTTTCAACATTTACTGAGCCTGTTGCAGCCACAATTACTCAAAGCACAGGTCAAAGTAAGCCTTAGTTGCGATGAACAATTAGTGATCGATGGCGATGCTTGGCAATATCTGCAATTTTTCTATCGATTACTCAATAACACCCTACAGCATGCATTTAAAGATCATCATCAACACCGAGAATTACTGCTACAACTCAAAAAACAAGGTCATGAGCTACAGCTATTAGTTAAGGACAATGGTGTTGGACTATCGGCGTCAAAACTTGAACAATTAAGACATGAAATGCAGCAAAAACAATGCACAGGCACGCTATCAAGCCTAAACCTATGGATAAAGGATGAGTTAAAAGGCGAACTCAATATAAAGAGCGAACTCAATCAAGGCACGCGTATCGAATGCCATTGGCCGCTATCTAAGGCTTAGAGGACTGGATTTAGACTAAATAAATGTTTGCCTATTGAATGCAATCAGTATTTGTTAGCTCTATCGAGTTTTACATAACCCACGGTTTGGCTCATGTACTAGCACAGTATCCAGTATCCGATTGCGACCAATTAACCGTTATTGGTCATTTGAATAGCGCGTGTTGGCGTTTAAGGGTTATTTTGCAGCAATTTGGCTTACCTTTTATGCAAGGTAAGGTCCGTAATGTGTCGTTGTTCTGCATAAACGGACGACAACACAGCAGAAATCGTGTCCAAAGGATTCTTAAGATTTCGATTGATGGACTCTTGCCCTCCAAACATCCCTAACACCAGTTCGAGTGTAAAACACACTTCCCCCGCACATTAGGAATCAACAAAGTACCAATATTCGTGCTTTTCACTGCAATTACGCCTCTACAACTTTGGCCTCATCTAACCATACCTTGGCCAGTTGACGCTCATTCTCGCCGAAGACTTTGACAGGACAAGGCAACATAAATGCTAATGTATTGACCATAGCACCGAGGATTTGCATGTCTGCAATCATGACCACCCGTGAAAAATCACTAAAATGAAACACACTAAGTAAAGCATCATCCCAAAGTGCTCCAACGGTAATGCCAATAAAATCAGCGCTAAACTCGTACCATAAGCGAATACTGGCATGATCTTGTAACTTTGCTTCAATGGCGGGAAACAATAAAGTTTCGATATCCTCATGGGTTACCTGACCAGACACAACAATAGTCAACACATCATCGGCATAACTAGGACGGATGGTTAACATTATGCTTCTCCTTTATTACAGCATCAGAAAATGCGGCTATAGAGTAAAGATACACTCTGTTAATAAATATGCTTGAAAAACATTAAATTATTTTACTCACCGTGAGATTTTGCCTGACACAGAATGACAAACAGCCTCAAGCAAGACGGTGATGTAAGTGAGGCACTCCCAAAAATGGTAAGCAATGAATCAGATCGAGAAGGAAGTACCTTCTAAGGAGTTCCCAGACTTATCTGCAATGCAGAATGGTTATATTAAAAGTGACATTAAAAACAAAGCCATATCATCAACAGTAAGATAAAAGGCTATGAGGCACTCAACGCTGAGAATAAGTAAAACTGCGGCCACTTGAACATGATGTCTAGATGGCCATAAATACACAAAGTGGAGACATTCTGATGATGCCTAAGCCAATGGCAAAACAACTTATGCACGTATGGACGGTGTACTCGATTTACTCAAACACAGATTTCGCGGTCACATTAAGCATGGGCTTGAGATTTAGCGATTTCTTGATCGAATAAATTTTTGATTAATCCTGAAAACTCAGTGATAAACAGGGTTTGCTCAGGTGTTGCCCTATGATTGGCTACTGAAGCGAGGATTTCCTCGAGGTCATACACAATCGCATCGACCTCGCGGATAATGGTATTACGCTCTGCAAAAGAGAGTGAGGGATTTTGGCCGCAAACCATAATAATTTGTGCGGATAATTGTTCTTCGAACAATTCCATTACAGTATCGTCGGACACATTTTGAATATCTGGCGTTTCGAACAAACCAAGATGCTCAGTCAAATACTGGATCAAATGCATGTAACCGTCTTTATCTGTG
This sequence comes from Shewanella oneidensis MR-1, assembly GCF_000146165.2. Lineage (NCBI taxonomy): Bacteria > Pseudomonadati > Pseudomonadota > Gammaproteobacteria > Alteromonadales > Shewanellaceae > Shewanella > Shewanella oneidensis. The sequence continues at coordinate 3,015,558 of NC_004347.2, forward strand.
ACCATTTTTAACCCTTAAAACAACTAAATCGAGTGCCATCAAGGACACTGTCAAATCTGAAAATCCTCAACACCACCCATCAAGTGGTAAACATGAGTATTAAACGTCAGCCACCCGATAACCTATCTCAAATAGAGCAGCCGACGTATTGATCTAAACCAATCTTATCGTTGTTACTTTGTTAAGGTTAGTACAAACGACACAGGAACGGCTTGGCTAATACTAGATAAACCTGCAATATCACGCAACTTATCGACCCCCGCGACCAAGTCAAATTCATTGGCATTGACTATTATGGGCTGAAAACTACTAACCATCAGTTTATTATCAGATACTTTGGTCACAATTACCGAAAAAGTTTTTGTTTGCTGTTTTCCATGTAGGGCAATTTTGCCGTCAATGTCAGCAAGCTTTGACTCACCAACAGCAAGTTCTTTGAGCATTTTGCTATCCACTTGGGAGCTCAATTTCAGTTCAGGATACAATGACACTTCAAACAACAGGTTTTGCATACGCTCATCACGCACATCAATACCCGTAGCCACGCTCACTAAAGGAACGGTGAGTTCAAATTGACCATTGTCATTAAGCATACCTTTTAGTTGCTTAAAATGATGGACCTCTGCGATATCGCCCTTTTTAACCGAAACGAAACTAACCCTAGAGCCCTTCTCAGTGACTTGCCACTGGGCAAAGCTGCTAAAACTGATCAGTACTGATAATGCCGCGATTCCTATCAATTTATTCATTGTATCCATCCTCAATTTTGATATTAAAGATCCGGCCATTAACCCAAACCATTGAGTTAACAGCTGTTCTTAGCATGGAAACTGTGACGAAGATCACCTCCCCTCGCTAAAGATACTCTTTTAATTGATCAGCGACCAGTGAACAATCATTTAACTCGCGCCAGCCATTTGTCTAAACTATTGGCAAAATTCTGTTTATCGGCAGCAGACAAAGCATCAGGCCCGCCTGTATGCACACCCGATGAACGTAAATCTTCCATAAAATCACGCATCGTGAGTTTTTGGCGAATATTGTCTGTCGTATAGAGTTCACCGCGAGGATTAAGGGCTAATGCCCCCTTCTCAATGACGAGGGCCGCAAGCGGAATATCGGCAGTAATCACTAAATGGTTCTCTGCTACATGGTCAACGATATATTGATCTGCCACATCAAAGCCCGAACCAACGCGAATTTGACTGATAAAGGGTGAAAGCGGAATACGCAGCATCTGATTTGCCACCAACACCAATGGAAGGGCTTTACGTTCTGCTGCGCGAAATAAAATCTCTTTAATCGGATTTGGGCAGGCATCGGCATCTACCCAAATTTTATAATTCGCCACTTCTTTTGTTCCTTACATCTCGCGCCTTAAGGTGCTAGACGATCAATCTGCCATGCTTGTGCTTCACGAGTATAGAGAAAACGATCATGCAATCGGTGTTCTCCGCCCTGCCAAAATTCAATACTCGAAGGTTTAACCAAATACCCTCCCCAAAAGCTAGGTAGAGGCACGTCCCCTTTGGCAAACTTGGCTTTCATTTCAAAAAATTTACCTTCGAGCACTTGCCTGGCACTCAGTTTGCTCGACTGCTGCGATACCCAAGCCGCAATTTGGCTTTCCTTTGGCCGCGTCATAAAGTATTTCAGCACTTCGGCGGTAGAAAGCGGCTGCGCTTCACCCAGAATCGACACTTGGCGCTCAATGGGATGCCAAGGAAAATGCAAACTCACCTTATTATTGGCCGCAATCTGCAGTGCTTTGCGGCTACCTAAGTTAGTAAAAAACACAAAACCGCTATCATCGAAGCGTTTTAATAACACAATTCGTTGAAAAGGTTGGCCATGCTCATCCACTGTTGCCACACACATAGCAGTAGGATCGCTCAGCTGTGCATCTCTGGCTTGTGTCATCCACAATTCAAATAGCTGCATCGGGTTTTTGGGTAAATCGGCGCGTCTTAGGCCACCTTGGGTATATTCACGGCGAATATCACTGAGATCTGTCATAGGATTTCCTTTTACAAGCGCACAATGATTGCTATCGGTGCAATCCGCTAATAGGCAAAGTTTACCATGCCTGACATAGAAAACCGCGTGCCAATCACAGAAAACCGAGCCTAATAAACTGAAGTACCAACAAAAACGCCTTGCTAAGCAAGGCGTTTAATCAGTGAGATTAAATGAACTGTTAACGATTAGCCGCAAGTAAAGCGAGTAGCTCGTCTTCGCCAATCACCTTCACGCCTAGCTCCTGCGCTTTTGCCAGCTTAGATCCGGCCGCTTCACCCGCCACTAAGCAGTCGGTGTTTTTCGACACACTGCCCGCGACTTTTGCGCCTAAGACTTGTAATTGCGCCTTAGCATCGTTACGGTTGAGTTGATTTAAGGTACCCGTTAACACCCACGTTTGTCCTTTTAATGGTTGCTCGTCGGCGCTTGGCGCTTCAATCGCAGGCCAGTTTACCCCCGCCGCAATTAAGGCATCGATTACCTCAAGGTTATGGGGCTGGGCAAAAAAATGTGCTACATGCTGGGCAACCACTTCGCCGATATCTTCAACCTCGATTAATTGTTCAATAGTGGCGATGCGCAGTGCATCTAGGCTACCAAAGTGTGCCGCAAGGTTTGCCGCAGTGGCCTCACCCACCTCACGAATGCCTAAAGCATACAAGAAACGTGGCAAGGTGGTGGTTTTAGCCGCTTCAATGGCGAGCGCTAAATTGGTGGCGGACTTCATTCCCATACGGTCGAGCATGGTCATCATAGAGGCGGTGAGTTTAAACAGATCTGCGGGGCTTTGAACCAGCTCTTTATCAATGAGCTGCTCAACAATTTTGTCGCCCATACCATCGATATCTAATGCCTTGCGGGAAGCAAAATGTTTAATCGCTTCTTTGCGCTGCGCCTCGCAGAATAAGCCGCCACTGCAACGGGCTACCGCTTCCCCCTCTAAACGCTCGACCAAGCTGCCACACACAGGGCAATGTTGTGGAAACACAATCGCCTGCGCATCCTCAGAGCGGCGCTCGGGTACAATGGCCACAATTTGCGGGATCACATCACCGGCGCGGCGAATAATCACAGTATCGCCGACCATTACGCCTAAACGCTCGATTTCATCGGCATTGTGCAAGGTGGCATTAGACACAGTTACCCCACCGACGAACACAGGTTTTAAGCGCGCCACAGGCGTAACGGCGCCGGTGCGGCCCACTTGAAAATCCACACCTTCGAGCAGAGTCATTTCTTCCTGTGCAGGAAACTTATAGGCAATCGCCCAGCGGGGAGACTTTGCTACAAAACCTAAGGTTTGCTGCTGGGCAATATCGTTAACCTTCATCACCACGCCGTCAATTTCAAAGGGTAAATCACTGCGTCTTGTCAAAATATCTTTATAATAAGCAAAGACTTGGTTAAGTTCATCACAAACTTTAATCTCGCTGCTGACGGGCAGCCCCCAAGATTTAAGTTGCTGTAATTGCTCATAATGGGTCTTGGCTAATTCATGGGAGCTTGGTTCAACTACACCTAATGCATAGGCATAAAACGACAGCGCTCGCGAGGCGGTAATTTTGCTATCGAGCTGGCGTAAACTACCCGCCGCCGCGTTACGTGGATTCACAAACTGTTTGTCATCCTTTAAACGTGCACGCTCATTTAGTGCCTCAAACGCCGCCTTGGGCATAAAGGCTTCGCCGCGCACTTCAACCAATTCGGGATAATTGTTGCCACGCAACCTAAGTGGAATTGATTTAATGGTTTTGACGTTTTCGGTAATATCCTCGCCCACAGTGCCATCGCCACGGGTAGCGGCGCGCTCAAGCACACCGTTGCGATATAAAATACTCACCGCGAGACCATCGAGTTTAGGCTCACAGCAAAAGCTCACTTGACCCACTCTATCACTCACTCGCTTATGAAACGCTGTAAAGTCCGCTTCATCAAAGGCATTATCGAGGCTTAACATGGGTTTAAGATGAGTAATCTGCTCAAACTTGGCCAGTGCCAGGCCGCCCACTCTTTGGGTTGGCGAATCGGCTAAGACAAACTGAGGATACTCTGCCTCGAGCTTTTTAAGCTGTTGCATTAATCTGTCGTATTCGGAATCGGTAATGCTTGGCGCATCATCCACATAGTAACGAATATTGTGTTCATTGAGAGATTGGCTGAGCGCCTGCATCAATGGCTGCGCGGTTTGTGGTGTAACAGCTTGAGAAAGCAGTTCAGAAAGGCGTTTATCGAGTTGAATGTCTTGCATATTCATAATCCAGAATTCTTAAGCCATAAAAAAGTTGCAAAAAATGAGGCCGCATTTAGCGGCCCCATCTGTCTATCACCGCGGTGTCGCGGCTTGCATTAGGCGTTGGCGCGAATACGGTGCAAATAATCTTGTTTGGTAAATTCGCCCCAAGGTTGGCGCTGACCATCGAGCACTACCGCATCAATATCGTCCGCCAGTTGCCGCGCCGAGTTCAGCATAATAGAAAAATTCATTAAGGCATCGCCATAACAAGGTAGCGTCATAAAAAACACCACCCCTAGAGTGCTGAATTGCTCCATATTGTCAGGGTCAAATACACCAGGTTTAACCATATTTGCAATCGAGAACAACACCTTACCATTGCCCGCATTATCGACATGGCGGTGGAAAATATTCATATCGCCATATTTAAAATTCAGCGTTAAGAAGCAAGGTAATAATTCAGCACCATTAAGTTGCTGACCTTCTTTAGCAACGACATGCAATACTAATACATCCCGCGGTTCGCCTAAGCTCTCTTCAGTTTCCGGAGCTTCTTCAACCGCTTGAGGCTGCTGTTCTTGATACACTTCGTCATCAAACAAGGCAGTTTGTGTCGGCTTTTGTACTTGAGCACGTTGCTCTTCAGCCACCTTTTGCGCCACCATCGCCGCATGGGATTGACCTGCGTGTTCTTGATTTAAGTGCGCAGTATTGCTTTTCAATACCGGCTCTTGACGAGACGCCTTCGTGCCTCGGTGTGGCTCATCCACACTCGGGGATTGCAAACTAAAGTCGGGCTGCGCCATGCTGGGTTCTTGCTTAAACTGTGGCTTAGGCTCAATTTGCGGCTCAACTTTAGCCTCTTGCTTTAAATAAGGATTAACCGCTGGAGCCTCAGGAGTTTGAGATTCACTCGCCTTACGGACTCTTACGGCGCCAATACCATCTGAGTCGAACCCTTCGGCATCGACACGCTTAGGTGCAGGTGCAGCTTCACCTCGCTCGGCCTGCTTTTTGTAGAAATTGCCCATTGGACTATCTTTCAATGACTTAGGTTGTTGTCTTCTGATAGACCAAAATCCATGCACCAGCACAGCAACTATGGCTATGGCGCCTAAAACGAACAAAACTAGTTGCAAATCTTCCATTGGTTACCCTGTCTTTCTTCTAGTTATCACGCGTCGGCCATCGCCACCGCTTGCTCTAAATCTACTGCGACTATACGGGATACTCCCGGCTCATGCATAGTCACACCGATAAGTTGATCAGCCATCTCCATCGTAATTTTGTTATGGCTGATATAGATAAACTGTACGCTCTGCGACATCTCCTTCAATAATCGACAGAAACGTTCTACGTTGGCATCGTCTAAGGGCGCATCCACTTCGTCTAACATACAGAAGGGAGCTGGATTCAACCTAAAAATCGCAAATACCAATGATAAAGCGGTTAGTGCTTTTTCACCACCGGAAAGAAGATGGATTGTGCTGTTCTTCTTACCTGGGGGTTGGGCCATGATGGTCACGCCCGTTTCTAATAAATCGTCTTCCGTCAGCGCTAAGTATGCCCGTCCACCACCGAACACCTTGGGGAATAAACGTCCCAAATCCTCATTGACCGCATCAAATGTGGCTTTAAAGCGGGTACGGGTCTCCTTATCGATTTTACGAATGGCTTCTTCGAGTGTTGCAAGTCCTTTATTGAGATCTTCATCCTGATGATCCAAATAGGATTTTCGCTCACTTTGCTGCTCAAATTCTTCGATCGCCGCGAGGTTTATCGCGCCTAAGCGGATAATTTTTTGCCGGATCTGATCTAAATCACGCTGCCACTTATCTGGCTGACCGTCGCTAGGCAGAGAATCAATAATCTGAGCGAGCACAATTTGCTGCTCCGACAGGGCTGCCAACTGGCTATCGGCCTGCCCTTTTAATCCCTCACGACGTAACTTTAACGTGCTGAGGCTTTGAGTCAAGCCCTCAAGCTTACCAAGCTCTTGTTTTTGCTTTAATCCTATACTGTTTAACGTTTCAGTGAGCGAACTTTGTTGTGTCCTAAGTGCTTTTAGCGCCTGTTGCTGACTCTGCTGTTGATTGAGTAACAGCGCCAATTGTTCACTCAGCTTTGCGGTTTGCTGATCGCCATGCAGCTCAGCGACACTGGCAAGCTGGGCAGACAGCGTTTCCCGAGACTGGACTAATTCATTGACACGTACCCGCTGTAATTCGATTTGCTCGGTGCTGACCGCCATGCGAGTCGTCACCGATTGCAAACTCGCATTGAGAGTTGATAAACGCCGCTGGGTATCGCTTATTTGAGCCTTAAGCGCTTGATGCCGCGCTAAATCCCCTTGGGCGTCTTGGCTTTGTTGCTGCTGTTTATCAATACTTTGCGCTAAGGCGTCAGCGAGTTCATCCTCTTGCTCCGCAAGCAGCATTAACTGCCCGGCAAGCTCTGCTAACTCAGCATGCGTTCGCGCGACAGTGTCTTCAAGTTGTCCCCGTTTAGCTTCGCGCTGCTTGGCTAGTGCCTCTGCATTATTAAGCTGGGTGGATTTAGTGGCTTTATCGAGCTGTAACTGATGCAAGCGCTGCGTGCCTTGGTTTACGCTGTCACGCACCTGTATGAGTTGCTGCGAAAGCTCATCGAGCTTTGACTGCTGTATTGCCCGCGCCTGCACGCACTCGGCTATCGCCTCGCTTAACTGCGTTTGTTCTTTACTCAGTTGCACAAGGGATTGGCTATTGTCTTGTTTAGCAATCAAAAACCCTTTGCCGAGTAGATAACCATCGGCAGTGACAATCCGCTCATCGGCCGCCAAGCTAGCAAGCTGCGCTTGGGCGCTGGCAAGATTATCTGCCCATTTTAGCCCATTAAGCCAAGGTGCAAGATTCACATCCGCTGGCAACTTGATGGGCGAGCCTTCGATATGATCATCAATCTTTTCTAAGCACCTTGCATCTGTATAAAACCCGAGCTCATTTGCACTAACGCCAACGGGTAATGTCATTAAGCCCTGCAGCGCCAGTTCGGCGGCGGCTTCCCAGCCATTTTCCACTTGAATGCTTTGCCACAGCTGCGGCTTATCGCTTAATTCTTCTTGCTTTGCCAGCCATTGTTCAACCAGCTCAAAGCGTGCTCGCATTGAGGTTAACCGCTGTGACAGCTGCTCAAATTCGCCGCGTGCAAGATCTAACGCTTGAGTATTTTCAACAAGCGCTAACTCAAGCTCTTGATTCACTTCAATTTGCTGAGTTATTACTTGTTCTAAGAGTTCAATTTCTTGACTAAGGGATGCGCTGGTATCCTCCAAAGCATGCTCAGTGAGCGAGGACAACTCTTGCTGCTGTTCTTGGTGTAACTGGGTTTTATGGGCATTCAACTGCTGCTGATGAACAAGTTTGCTGCGGTGTAATTCGAGTTGCAGCTTATGTTGGGCAACAGCCGACGCTTGAGTTCTAGCCACTTCAGTCTGAGCTTCACTACGTGAAACACTCATTTCCCACTGGGCTTGCAGCTCATCCATCATTTCTTGCTGCAACTCATGTTGTGGTGCAAGTTGGCCAAGCTCGGCTTCAAGTGCATGAAAACTTGCCTGATAAGTATCTAATTTGGCTTTGTTTTGGGTGAGCTGCTCGCTCAACTGTTCGAGCTGAGTATGCAGCTGGGCATCGCGCTGCTTTTGGCTCTGTAATTGTTGCTCCAACTTGGCGATCTCTGTGCCCGTCAGATAATAGGCCTCCACCGCGTGCTGTTCTTGCTCGGCTAACTGCGAAAGTTTAACTTGCAGCTCAGTGCTTTCTAATTCGCTAGTTTGCGCTAGGGATTGCGCCGCCGCTTGCTGCAGCTCAAGTGAGTTAATCTGCTCCGACAAACTCGCCATTTGGCTCTGCAATTCTTGGAAGCGCATCACCAGCAACTCGGCGTGGGTTTTGCGCTCCGCCTGTTTCAGCTCGCGATATTGTGTTGCGGCTTTGGCCTGCTGACTGAGTTTGTCTAATTGCTTGCCTAATTCACTGCGAATATCACCAAGACGCTCTAAGTTTTCACGGGTGTGACGAATGCGACTTTCAGTTTCACGCCGACGTTCTTTATAGCGAGAAATCCCCGCGGCTTCTTCAATAAAGGTGCGTAAATCTTGGGGTTTTGATTCAATCAGTCGCGAGATGGTGCCCTGCTCGATAATGGCATAACTGCGCGGCCCAAGCCCTGTGCCCATAAACAGGTCGGTAATATCCTTACGGCGACATTTTTGCCCATTGAGGAAATACCAAGATTCGCCATCGCGGCTCACCTGCCGCTTGACCGAGATCTCTTCATAACTGGCATATTGGCCAGCGAGACGGCCTTCTTTATTTTCAAACACCAGTTCAACACCCGCCACCGACACAGGTTTGCGGGCGCTGGAACCGTTAAAAATCACGTCACTCATGGAGTCACCCCGCAGGTGTTTAGCCGAGCTTTCGCCCAGCACCCAACGCACGGCATCAATCACGTTTGATTTTCCACAGCCATTAGGGCCGATAATAGCGCTTAATGCCTGTAAAAACGGAATTTTGGTGGGGTCGACAAACGACTTAAAGCCGGCAAGTTTTATTTGTTTTAATCTCATAGTGCCAGTTAGCGCGTCTCAGTTTAAAAATCATCGGGAAGTTGACGGATATCAGTGCAGGCCTATATCGGCCCTATTGGTGTAACAGAATTGCTTGGCCAACTTTAGCAAAGCGAGCAGTATTTTGTAACGCTTTTTATTGAATTCATGTGGCTTTTAGCTTGTCATCTTGCGATGAGTTGATCACAATCGCAGTTATCTGTCCCTCACGCTGTATCTCAACTTTTTTGGAATGACGATATGACACAGAAATTGTCCCCGCCCTCACAGGGTAAAAGTGGTGTGAATTATTTTCTCGATGGCTTTGGTTTAATCAGACGTAAAGGCCTACGCACCTTTGTTTTTATTCCCTTAATGATTAACCTGTTATTGTTTGCCGCGGTAATTTACGTGGCGGTAGGTCAGCTCGATGTGCTGTTTAATTGGATGAATGCTCAGTTACCTGAGTATTTAAGCTGGCTTAATTTCCTACTCTGGCCACTGGCGGTCACAACGATGCTGGTGATGTTGGCCTTTGTTTTTAGTTCGGTGATGAACTGGCTGGCCGCGCCTTTTAATGGACTACTTGCCGAAAAGGTCGAACAGCTATTAACAGGTAAGCCGATGAATACTGGCTCAGGCATGGATGTAGTTAAAGACCTCCCTCGTATTCTTGGCCGTGAATGGATCAAACTTAAATACTATCTGCCCCGTGCGTTGGTGTTTTTACTGCTGTTTTTAGTGCCGATGGTTGGGCAAACCTTAGCGCCTATTTTGTGGTTTTTATTTAGCGCTTGGATGATGGCGATTCAGTATTGCGACTATCCGTTTGATAATCATAAAGTCAGTTTTAAAGATATGCGCTTTGCCCTAAACCAAACCCGAGGCAGCAGTTTTAGCTTTGGCGCAACAGTGACCCTGTTTTCGATGATCCCTGTGGTTAACTTTATCGTGATGCCAGTGGCAATTTGTGGCGCCACCGCCATGTGGGTCGATAAGTACCGCGAAGCTTACCGTAATCCTCTCGTGTCACCCGAATAGTCACCTTTGGCACTGGATGCAAGCCATCCAGTGCTACCTTGCCTTTGCGCTCGATTCAATACAATTCTTGTAACAATTGCCCACTCTTGTTAACCCAGCATTTCTGGCACACTGCGAACCATTTTCGCATAATTTGGGGCTTTGTCGTTGAAGACGTTTCTTCCGTTATTGTTATCAAGTGTGGTGTTTATCAGTGCGCCATGTATGGCAGGCTTTGCTAGCCAATTTCAGTTAACTATCCCAACCCTTGATGGCGCTGCGAATATCGATGGTGAGTTTGATGAGGCAGTTTGGCAGTACGCTGCGCTTACCGAGTTACGCTATGAGACACAACCAGGTGAAAACACCGCCGCCCCGGTTTATACCGAGGCCAAAATCTACGCGACCCAAACCAGCCTGTTTATCGCTTTTATCGCCAAAGATAGCCAGCCCAAGCAAATACGCGCCACACTGAAGGACAGAGATAATCTTTGGGGTGACGATTTGGTGGGGATTAAACTCGACACTTTTAATAACGCGCGTTTAGCCTACCAGTTTTTTATCAACCCACTGGGCGTGCAATTAGATTCGATGGAGAATGAACTCACTGGCGAAGAGAGCGAAGCTTGGGATGGTATTTGGAAAACCGCAGCAAAAATCACCGACCAAGGCTATCAGGTGGAAGTGGAACTGCCGCTAAGGCTATTTAATTTTGATGATAAGCAGTCTATTCAAACCTGGGGGTTTGAACTGATCCGCTATTATCCACGCAATGAAAACCACCGCATTTCCACCCATAAAATTGACCGCAATGTCAGTTGCCAATTATGCCAGTTAGGGGTGGCCTCTGGTTTAGCGTCCGCCAAGCAGGGGCAAGATCTGCAAATCACTCCCGCTTTTGTCGCTAATCGCAATGAACATAACACTGAAAACGGCTGGCAAGCAGAAACGGACTATGAACCTGGGCTGGATTTACGTTGGGGTATTAATGCCCGAACCTTACTGAATGCAACCATTAATCCCGATTTTTCTCAAGTGGAATCCGATGAGGGCCAGCTCGATATCAACACGACGTTCGCGTTGTTTTACGACGAAAAACGGCCATTTTTCCTCGATAATAAAGACTACTTCGATACTCAAGTGGATCTGCTACACACCCGCAATATTGTTTCCCCTAATTACGGACTCAAACTCACCAGCCAAACCGAGCAACATACCCTAGCACTGCTGGCAACCAATGACAGCCAAACCACCTTTTTGATGCCGGGTAATTTAAGTTCTGAAGTGGCCTCATTGAATCAAGAAAGCCTCAATCTGGCAGCACGTTACCGCTTCGACATGGATAAAACCTTCTCTTTGGGCACCCTTTTAACGGTCAAAGCCAGTGCCGATAATCAACTGACCGAGGTTGCCGCGCAAAATGATGATCATAATTATGTCATGAGCTTAGATGCAAAATATCAACCCACAGAGCAAGATATCCTTACAGCTCAGGTCGCCCTCTCGCAAACCCTCTATCCCACCGCAATGTATCGACAGTTTTGTGGGGATGTGCAAGGGGAAATCACTGAAAACCGTCCCTGTGGCCAGACGCCATTACTCTGTGAACTTGGTCAATGCCAAGTCAATGAGCAAGTATTACGTAGCCAATCGGATGAGCATTTTAGCGGCAGCTTGTATCAACTCACCTATGAGCATAACACCCGCGATTGGTTCGCCTATAGTGAGTATCACGACGTATCCCCCGATTTTCGTGCTGATTTAGGCTTTGTGGAGAAAATTGACTATCACAGCTTTATGGCTGGCGGTGGCTTAATTTGGTATCCAGAGGTGTGGTTTAACAAGATAAAATTTGGCGGAGATTGGGATATCACCCACAATCAGGCCGGAGAACAACTCGAGCAAGAATTTGAAATCTTTTGGGAAATGTATGGTGCGCAGCAGAGTGAGCTTTCCTTTGGGGTCGAAACCCGTGAGCGAGTTGGCCCTCGCCATGATGCTGCGCAACTCGCCGTGATAGGTAACAGCAATCAATATGAAGAAACCCAAGGCTGGCTTTACGGTGCCATCACACCGATTTCGGCCCTCAGCCTAGAGCTTGAAATCCACTATGGCGATGAGATTGATTTTCTCAATGACAGATTAGGCACAAACACCTTAATCAATCCAATATTGAACTGGAAAATTGCCAACGGTCTATCGATGGAGATTTCTCACCAATTTCAACATATGGATGTGGAACAAGACACGTTATTTACCGCTAACCTCACGGATATGCGCCTCCACTGGCAGTTGAGCTTGCATAGCTTTATTCGCTTATCAAGCATTTACACCCAAATCGAGCGTAATCTTGCGCAGTATTTGTATTCGACACCCGACAGCGAAGAGGCACACTTAGGTAATGAAATCCTCTATGGCTACAAACTCAATCCCCAGAGTGTGTTCTATTTGGGCTATTCCGATAGTTTATCCTCGGATGATGAGCTCACGCGGCTCACTCGGGATGAGAAGACCTATTTTATGAAGCTAAGCTATGCTTGGTTGCTCTAGATTCTAGGCAGCAAATAATACCTGAAGACTTTAGTACTTAAGCCCGCAACAACGATTGCTGGCTTAAGATAGAGATACTGATTAGCACGTATCTGTGATCCAATAAACTTGAGCAAGGAAGCTCAACCCCACGACAGGCAATCGAGCTTTGATACGATTTAGCGTTTTTGCAAAATCACACTGCCAATAGAGTAACCCGCGCCAAAGGAGCTTAATAGGCCTAAATCTCCCGCGTTAAAGTCAGCGGAATATTGATGGAAAGCAATCACAGAACCTGCCGAAGCCGTATTGGCATATTCATCGAGCACAACGGGCGCCTGCTCTGGCGCAACCTCATCCCCCAGCAGTTTTTTCACCACAAATAGGTTCATATTAATGTTGGCTTGATGCAACCATAAACGCTTAAAGGACTGCGGCGTCAAGGATTGCTCGGCTAAGTGTTCATCTAAATGCTGATAAATCATCGGCAACAGCTCTTTAAATACTTTACGCCCCTGTTGATGGAACAACTTATCCGCCTGATGTGCCGAGCTCGGATCGCAGCGATTTAAAAAGCCAAAATTACTGCGGATATTATTCGAATAATCGGTAAAGCAGCGGCTTGAGAGAATCGTAAAGCCCTTATTAGGCGCCACTAAACTTTGCTCTTCAAGTACCACTGCGGTAGCCACATCACCAAAGATAAAATGACTATCACGGTCACGATAATTTACCTGCGCTGAACATATTTCGGGGTTAATGACCAGTACCCGTGAGGCCGAACCTGTAGCAATCGCATTCGCTGCAGCCACAATCGCAAAGGTCGCCGAAGAGCACGCCACTTGCATATCGTAACCGTAGCCACGGGTGCCCAACGCACGCTGAATTTCAATTGCCATCGCAGGGTACGCGCGCTGAGTATAAGCACAGGCGACGATCACTAAATCGATTTGCTCCGCTTTAAGCTCAGCTTGTTTAAGTGCCATCAATGCCGCCTCAACCCCAATTTCGGCCTGCATAGATAACTCGTCACTGCTGCGCTCCGGAATAAGCGGCATCATAACTTCAGGATCGAGAATGCCCTCTTTCACCATCACATATCTGTGCTTGATGCCTGAGGCTTTTTCAATAAATTCGCAGGAGGAATAGGACAGAGCCTCAACATGACCCTGCTCGATCAATCCTGCGTTTTCAAGGTTAAACATATCCACATAGGCATTGAAGCTCTCTACCAAAGCTTCATTAGAAATACCATGGGGCGGCGTAAATAAACCGCTGCCAGAAATCACGACCTGTTTCATAGGTGCTCCAAACGGGTACTTGTTGTAAGGTGAGCAGACGTCGCATTATCCAGTGTCGACACCGCGGCAAATGCTGATTCTGCCTGCGCTTGTTGCTGCTCTAATTGTTGCTTTTTATGCATTTGCGCTAAGTCTATCACGACTGTGGAAGATATTTTATCTTGGATCCCCTGCCGATTGGCATCCCAAAATATCTGCATAAAGCCAAGTAAGCCAGTCGTAAAGCCCGCTGCATAGCCGCCATAACGGCCAAAGGCTGCCCAAAGGCTGATTTTAGCGCCATCGAGTAGAATAACGCGAATGCCTAAGAGTTTTTTGCCTAAGGTCTGACCATCAAATTTGGCAGTAAACACCGTAAAGTAGAATGCTGCCCAACCAAATCCTAACCCCATATCGCTCGTAAAGCCTTTAATCCAAGCAACTATACTGCGACTTTCATCCTCATCGGGATTGTCATTCAATGCTCGGGATATTTGAGTCGGTTGACTCTGGCTTAGCATTGCTTGCTCGTCTATTTGCTCCTCTCCTTGTTTATCAATTTGTTGTTCAGAGTTAGGTTTTAGCAATGCCAAACTGGCAGACTGCGGCGCCTGCGATGAAATATTCTCTTTTTGAGTAAGTGTGGGCGGCGTCTTGACCATTGACACATCAACCGCAGGCCAAAGTGGTCCGTTAAGTGTCTCGCTGCGTAACTGCGCCTTATCAACCTCTGATACATTTGCGCTACCAAGCGTTGCTAAAACCATATCGCGACGTTCGAGCGGCGACATATCAGTGGGATCAACCTTATCCATGCTGCGCGTTAAGGAGAGAATTTGTTGGCGGGCACAGTTGGCGTCTTCGCACAATCCCAAAGAAACAAGTGCGGGGATAGCCGGTATCACTTCGTTAATTTCATGGGAGCTGGATGCAACTCGGGAGGATTTTTCTGCTATATGGAAATCCCATAAGCTAGTTGCAGAGGTAAATAACATTAGCACTAGCATAGCGGCATAAAGCCCCCATTTAAGTAAACGACCAAACTGGCGGCTGCGTTTTTCGATATAAATAATCCCCACCACCAACAGCACAAACAACCAATCCATTTGCTCGGCGAAGAGTGCGATAAATAACCCATCGACTAACATCGCCAACGCCCGCTTTAGGGGAGTCGCAAGGGGGGTATAAAGTACCGATTCAGCAATAGTGAATGCCTTAGGGGTGACCATTGTTTTTGGATCTTTACCCAAGTCCGTTTGTTGTTGCTTCATAATGGTTAAAATCCGAGTCCAATAAGCGTTTGTATCACTGAAACATCAAGTGGTTATTCTTGTTATGCTTCAATTTTTTTATTGATGTTGGGAAGAGGTTAACACACTTAAACCCACTGCCAATTGGGCTTTACGAATAACCATTCAGGCTTTAATAACTAAATCGAATAAAGAAGAACAAACAATCACTTCTAAAAGCGCCACAGGTGATTATGATTCAAGTGTGCAAACATAGGAGCAAGCAATCCATGAGCAAAATTTTCGAAGACAATTCATATACTATTGGCAACACCCCGTTAGTGCGTTTAAACCGAGTAAGCCAAGGTAAAGTGCTGGCGAAAGTCGAATCACGCAATCCCAGTTTCAGTGTCAAATGCCGTATCGGTGCCAATATGATTTGGGATGCCGAGAAAAAAGGACTGCTCACCAAAGATCATGAGCTGATTGAGCCAACATCCGGTAACACGGGTATCGCTTTAGCCTATGTAGCAGCAGCTCGTGGTTACAAGCTGACCCTGACCATGCCAAATACTATGAGCTTAGAGCGTCGTAAGTTGCTTAAAGCTTTAGGTGCAAATCTGGTGCTGACCGAAGGCGCCAAAGGCATGAAAGGCGCGATTGATAAAGCGGAAGAGATCCGTCAATCGGCGCCTGAAAAATATATTTTGTTGCAGCAGTTTAATAACCCTGCCAACCCCGAGATCCACGAAAAAACCACAGGTCCAGAAATTTGGAATGACACTGATGGCGCTGTCGATGTGTTTGTTGCTGGTGTGGGTACTGGCGGTACTATCACGGGTGTCAGCCGTTACTTGAAAAAAGTGGCAGGCAAAGCGATTACCTCGGTGGCGGTAGAACCTGCCGACTCACCAGTTATCACTCAAACCTTAGCGGGATTACCTGTACAACCTGGCCCACATAAAATTCAAGGGATTGGCGCAGGTTTTATCCCAGGTAACCTTGATATCGAGCTTATCGATCGCGTTGAGACAGTCACCAACGATGAAGCAATTGAAATGGCGCGCCGCTTGATGCAGGAGGAAGGTATTTTAGTGGGTATTTCTTCAGGAGCTGCCGTGGTTGCCGCTAACCGTATCGCTGCTCTGCCTGAGTTTGCGGATAAAACCATTGTGGTAGTACTGCCTTCAGCTGCAGAGCGTTACTTATCTTCAGTATTGTTCCAAGGCCAATTTGGCGACGAAGAAAATATCCAGTAATCTCATAACTTATCGATAAAAAATACCCAGCACTGTCTGGGTATTTTTATGCCTGACAGTTAATGGTTGGCAATCCAACCTCTCCCCAACGGATAACTCATCAACCAAGATGCTGATTTATCCATTAAGTTGGACACAGTTCATAGTTTTCTCGTGCAATACTAGCTTTAGCAATTCAGTTCGCTATAAATAGCCTCCTCCAAGATTAACGTCCGTCTTTTATGTCCTTCTACCAAAATCCGAAAGAGTTAAGCGCCTTTGACGCTAAATTTGAGGCACAGAAAATTGCCTTTGGACCCGTGAGTTTTCAAGTCGCTCATTGTCTACTCAAATTTGAAGTATTAGCCACCATTGATAAAGCTGGTGACCAAGGGGCGACCTTAGCGCAATTAGCCCAAACGAACATGTTGAATGAATACGCCCTTGGTGTATTGCTGGATATGGGACTTAGCATGGGGCTGGTCTGGCTCAACGAAGATGCCTACGTCCTCGACAAAACAGGTTATTTTTTACTGCACGATGATATGGCGGCAATCAACCTCAATTTTGTACAAGACGTGTGTTATCAAGGACTATTTAAACTCGATAAGGCGTTGCTCGATGGTCGACCTGCGGGGTTAAGCGTATTTGGTGACTGGCAAACCATCTATCCTGCACTCAAAGATCTGCCCCAAGATGCGAAAGAGAGTTGGTTTGCATTCGACCATTATTATTCTGATCATGCTTTCCCACAGATCTTGCCCTTAGTCTTTGACCATAGCCCCAAGCACTTAGTCGATATTGGTGGTAACACTGGTAAGTGGGCCCTGAGTTGCTGCGAATTTGATCCAGAGGTTGAAGTCACACTGATGGATTTCCCAGGGCAATTAGCCGTTGCGAAAGAAAATGCTGCAAAGCGGGGCTTTACCGATAGAGTCCGCACCTTTGCTACCGATCTACTTGATGAGTCGCGCCCCTTTATCGAAGGCGCAGATACCTATTGGATGAGCCAGTTTCTTGACTGCTTCTCTAAGGCGCAAATTTTAAGCATTTTGCAACGTACAGCGAAAGCCATGACAGCAAATAGCCAATTATTCATTGTTGAAACCTTCTGGGATAGACAACCTTCAGCCGCCTCTGCTTATTGCGTTAACGCCACGAGCTTATACTTTACCGCTATGGCCAATGGCAATAGCCGAATGTATCACTCTAAGGACTTAATGGCCTTGCTGCATCAAGCGGGTTTATACGTCGATGAGGACACAGACAACCTTGGGCTCGGGCATACGTTACTGCGTTGTAAACGCAAACCATGATTAATATTTTTTGAACCTTTAAATAAATTTAATCAATTTTATTTACTTTAGACTTAGTCATACACTGAGATTATCAAATAGGCTCTCTATCAAACGAATATCAGTATTGAGAGGTAAGTAAAATGACTTCAAAACGTAAACGTTGGACCGCACAGGCCGCAAAATTACCTAGCCCCATGGGAGGGCTTGCCCTTGCTATCGCAAGCTTAGGTTGGACCTGGGAAAGTGTGATGCCTTCATTGAACGGCTGGGGTCAATTAACCGGTGCAATGATTGCCTCAGCCCTGCTACTGATGCTTACAGGTAAGTTTTTACTGCATCCCACAGTGCTCAAAAATGAACTTAGCCATCCCGTCATCGGCAGCGTCATACCGACCTTTGCCATGGCATTAATGGTGGTATCTAACCTACTTGGTCACTATTTCCCCCATGCAGGATTAGCTCTTTGGTTAGGTGCAATTGCAATTCATGTTGTATTTTTAGGCGCTTTTATCTACTACCGTGCTATCGACTTTAAACTCGAACATATGGTGCCTAGCTGGTTCGTACCACCGATTGGCATCATAGTGGCAGCCGTTTCTTTCCCTAGTAATGGTGAGCCTTGGTTAGTTAACACGATTTTAGCCTTCGGTATGCTCGCCTATTTAATCATGCTGCCACTGATGCTCTATCGTTTAATCTTCTGCCAAGCTATTCCGGATGCAGCTAAACCTACCATTGCAATCCTTGCTGCCCCAGCAAGTTTATCCCTTGCAGGTTATCTCACCGTGTGTGAGCAACCATCCATAGCCGTAGTGGCGATATTAGTGAGCATCGCGATTCTGATGACTAGCGTCATCTACCTCGCCTTTTTCCATCTACTAAAATTACCCTTTAGCCCTGGTTATGCGGCTTTTACCTTCCCAATGGTGATCGGTGCAACAGCGCTCTTTAAAACCGCCCACTGGCTTGAGCAATTTAGTCAAATGGCTGAACTAACTGAATGGGTAAGATTATTAGCTGATTTTGAACTCGGCGTAGCCACTATCGTAGTTGCCTATGTAGCACTTCGTTATCTAACACACTATGTACCAAACCCAGTTGAAAATATTGGAAGCACTACCAGTGTTCAACTTAAATAATGAGTATAAAACTCGGTAAAACTCATTAAATTGCTTAATGTTAAAATTAAACAACACATCATCCAGAAGAAGGAGTGAATTTATATTCACTCCTTCATTTATTCAAATTTAACACCAAAAAGCTTTCTGAGTAACTTTCAAACGAGTTACATCAAGAAAAACTTATATTCCCAAAGAACATGTACCGTGTAAAAAACACCCAATAAGTTAATTCAACGAAACCGCACAACATCATGTTGTATTTCAAAACCTTCCTAAACACCCTAATGCTATATACAGCATAAAAGACTGTAAGATAGAAATTGCTCAAATTAAATTTAGATATACTAAAAAAGTATGATTATATTTTTTTACAAACTTTTTCAATTTTTACAAGTTTTAAACATTTTATTGACAATGCATTAGATATTAAGCTGTTTTCATTAGCGATATCGATTCAAAACCACTTAAATCGCTCCAAATATACACAAATAAAACCAATAATAAACATTTTATTAACAATAAAGTATTGCATCTCGCAACGCTTATGTTTTTGCCTGTTGCACTTGTTATTTTCTTGTGGTTATATCTTAAAACTAATTAGATAGGTACTTATTTATTACAACGTTCCGTATTTAATTAAAATAACAACTAAACAAATAACAAGTGTTAAGGGAGAATGATATGCGCGCTAATTCAACATTAACCAAAGCGGTTCGCTTTGCTTTAATTGGTGGTGCCACTACAGCGGCTCTATCTACAATGTCAGTTTTTGCAGCTGAAGATGATAACGCTAAGGTTGAACGTATTGAAGTGACTGGTTCTCGTATTCAGAGAACAGATATGGAATCAGCACTACCAGTGACAGTGTTGTCAGCGGAAGATATTGCTAAGACGGGTTTAAGCGATGTATCAGCAGTTTTAGCGCAGATGCCATTTAACACGGCGGGTAGTTTCATTAGTGATGCTGGTAGCTCTGCGAGTAACCATGCAAGTTCAGGTATGCGTGGTTTAGGTTCAAACCGCACCTTAACGCTGATCAACGGACGTCGAATTGCACCATCAGCAACTTTTGGTGGCGATGCAACCAACCTCAATTTAATCCCAATGGATGCTATTGAGCGTATCGAAATATTACGCGATGGTGCATCAGCAATTTACGGTTCAGATGCTATCGGCGGTGTAATTAACATTATTCTCAAGAAAACCTTCGATGGTTTAGCATTCGACGCAAAATTTGGTAATCCAACTCAAGGCGGTAGAGATGAAAAATCAGCTTCTGTCACTTTCGGTAATACCAGCGATAAAAGCAGCAGCTTAGTAATCATCGAACACAAGCAATTTGATCCACTCGAAGGCGGTCAACGTCCTCATTTAACGGCTAACTGGGACGAAAAATACGGTCGCAGTGCTTTATATGCACCTGAAGGAACATATCGTCCAGTAGCTTCTCGCCCAATAAAAGGCGCAGATGGTACATTTAGCGATCCTGTATACACTGGTTTACAAGTGCCAGGTAAAGACTGTCCTGCGGATCGCATAGTCACCAGCAAAGCAGGTTCAGCTTGTGGCTTTAATCACTTTGACGGAACAGACTATTTACCCGATCAGACAAAAGATTCTGTCTTCTCAAATATGACTTATCGTATTACTGATGAATTAGAGTGGTTTGGTCAAGCAATTGTTATGCGTGACAAATCAATCACGTCTTCTACCGCATTATGGACACCTAACCTGTATATCGCCGCAGATAACCCATTAAACCCAACGTTTGGCACAGCTAACGCGTCAGAAGTGCAAGCTTACCATCGATTGAAAGGTGTAGCAGATCGTACAACTGAATTCGACTCAAATGTAGTTGACGTAGTAACTGGTCTAAACCTTGAGTTAGATGCAGGCTCTCTGAGCTGGTATGTACAATACTCAGATCAAATCGTGAACATTGAAACTGACTCTTATGTATTCGAAGATAAGCTGCAAGAAGCGGTTGATAAAGGTTTGTATAACCCATTCGTTGAAGGTGGTAATGCGACTCAAGCCACTCTAGACACGTTCTTACACACAGCAACTCGTAAAGCAACCTCAAATACAACTGGTACTGGCTTGTCATGGGCCGCGCTTGCACCAATTTCCTTACCTGGTGGTGACTTAGGTTATGCTGTTGGTATGGAATACCAAAAAATTGAATACAAAGATACCCGTGACGCGCAACAAGCAGCAGGTAACGTATTAGGTACTTACGGTGGCGATTCTGCAGGTGATAGAAGCTACAAAGCGGCATTCGTTGAGTTAGAACTACCAGTATTAGATCACCTGAATGTGAAGCTAGCAAGCCGTTACGACCAGTATAGCTTGCCAGATGTAGGCCAGCTTTCTAACTCCGTTAACGTTCGCTACGAAGCCTTAGATAACTTAGTGTTACGCGCATCTTATGGCCAAGGTTTTAGAGCACCTTCACTGGATGATTTGTTAGGTGAACCAGCAACCAGCTATGACTACGTCACCGACACAACTCTCTGCCAAAGTCTGCCAGCAGATCAGCAAAAAGGTAACCCTGCTTGCGAAGATACCCAATATCTGCGTAAGAGTTCAGGTAATAAAGAGCTAGAACCAGAGAAATCTGCTCAATACTCTTTCGGCGCAGTGTGGAATATTACTGAGAATATCGATTTCGTTGTTGATTACTACAACATTGAAATTACCGACCAAGTAAGCTACATCGATGCACAAACTATCGTTGACCTAGAAGCTATTGGTGGTTTGGGTGCTTATGACCCTAACTACATCTATGTTAAACGTAAAGCTGATGGCACTATCGATGAGATCGGTGCTGGCAACATCAACATGGATGGCGTACAAACTTCAGGTCTTGACGTATCATTTACGTCAAACTTTGATTTAGCTGACTTGGGTACATTTAAATTTGCAGTTGAAGGCACTTATGCTCTGGAATACACCGAGCAAGCAAGCCCAATTGCTAAACGTTATGATGTGTTAGGTACTAAAGGTTATCCACCACTACGTTTTAACACTACATTTAGCTATGCTATTGATGACTTCTCTACATCTTTGATTGCTAAATACATTGATTCCTATGATGGTGAAACACCGCAGCAACAAGAAGTCGGTACTAATAAGCAGGACTTTTCGTCGTTCACAACTTGGGATCTGACATTTAACTACGACTTCAACAGCTACGGCAACGTAACTGTGGGTGCTCGTAACCTGTTTGATGCTATGCCAGCTGTTAACTACAGCTTAGGTTACCCAGGATACGATACCGATACCCACAATATCTTGGGTCGCGTAGTATTCGCAGGATACAAAGTGAAATTCTAATTTCCATCAGGGAAGATAGATAACTCAAAAAACGGCATCCTTGGATGCCGTTTTTATGTTCTGCTAAATCTCAACAGAGTTATTCCCAAATTTTAGCTGCGCCCTAGTTAAATCCTAAATAATGTGCACCAATCACTAAAACACTTGATACCAACATCAGTAGCAACATAAAACGCCAAACAAATTTCAGCCAGTTGCCCCAGTCAACACGACACACCTCAAAGGTTGCCATCACAGAAGCTGAAGTAGGCACAATAATATTGGTCAGTCCGTCACCTAATTGAAAAGCGAGTACAGCGACTTGCCGTGACACACCAACGATGTCCGACAATGGTGCCATCAGCGGCATAGTCAGTGCCGCCTGCCCAGAGCCTGAGGTCACAAAAAAATTAAACACTGATTGAAATAACAACATAAACCAGGCGGATAAGGCATCAGGCAAATGGCCAATTAGACCACCTGCACGATTAAGAATTGTATTCAATACACTTGGCTCAGTGGGCGAACCACCACCAAGCAAAAGTAAAATCCCCGAGGCACAACCCACTAAGAGTATAGGTCCCAACATGGTTTTAGCGTCGTCTTTAAAGCTAATGGCCACCTTGTTAAGGGTCAATCCATTGAGTTTAAATACGCAACCAATTAAGCCAGCCACCATACCCATGGTAAAAAACTGACTGGCGATTTCGGGGATAAACCACGCGTTTATTACCACGCCCTAAATCACCCACACCATGGTAGGCACTAACAACACTAAAACCAGTATGCGACTCTCTAGGGTCTGTTGATCTTTCGAGAGTGATTTTTAGACAGCATGGCAAGACGTTATAATTTGCTTCGCCAAAAGTAACCATAACCTCAAGCCATGCCAAGACTTATGCTAACCGATGCACGCTGGGAAAAGCTATTTCATTTAATGAAAAGCACAGGCCGTGTTTATGACAAACCTGAACATAGACAAACATTCGAAGGTATTCTTTACCGCCTTAGAACAGGTATCCCTTGGCGAGATTTACCTAAAGAGTTCGGTCATTGGAGCACGGTCTTTAGACGGTTTCATTTATGGTCTAAGAAAGGCGTTCTAGCACATTTATTCAAGGCCTTAGCCAACCTTGCTGATATAGAATGGGTCTTTATTGATGGCTCGATAGTGCGAGCTCACCAGCACAGTGCAGGTGCAGCGACGCTAAGTAATGAGAGTATTGGTAAAAGTCGAGGCGGTAATTCAACCAAAATTCACTTAGCCGTCGACAGCGGAGGATTACCGATTTATTTCGAATTATCAGAAGGCCAAAAACACGATATTACACACGCCCCCAGCTTAATTGAGCACCTGAAGCAGGTTGATACCGTCATTGCAGATAAAGGTTATGACAGCGATGCTTTTCGTGAACTTATCGCCAATAAAGGCGGGAAATCTGTTATTCCAAGGCGCCGCTATAAGAATACACCTCAAGAAAGAGTCGATTGGTGCTTATATCGGTATCGACATTTAGTGGAGAATGCTTTTGGAAGAATAAAACACTATCGAGCAATATCAACAAGATATGACAAGCTAGCAAGAAATTACGCCAGTATGGTGTCACTGGCGTTTATGTTAATGTGGCTGCCGATGCATTGCTGAACAACATTTGTACAGCAAAGATCAACAGACCCTAGTGTCGTATTGGCATGATGCTCTCGAAAATAAGCATCGGACTGATAACTAGGTTGCTGCTGAATGCGATGGGCGTAACGCATGGTAAAGACGATGCAGAGCAAGGTGAATCCCAGCCACATAGGAAAGCGAAACTCACTGCCAGAAAGCACAGAAATTCCCGCAATGCCCTGTGTAATCGCCACACAGAAAGGATTCAAAAACTGGCAAAACCAATTTGGGTCGCCACATAGGTCACCATCACTGTAGTGATGCCGTCATAGCCCAAACGGCTCATTAATAGGCAGATTATGATAGCAAAAGCAGTCGCCTCTTCCCCCATACCAAACACCACACCACCTAAGGAAAACAGCGTAAAGATGACCGGAATGAATAACTTTTCATTACCATGGGTTTTATCGATTAACTTTAAAATGCCGTTATCGATACTGCCTGTGGCCATTACCACGCCGAAGCCCCCTATTACAAACATAAACATGATGACACCAATCGCACTGCCCCATTTAGAGCCAGAGGTTAAGCCTTCAAACGCAAAGTTAAAAAAGCCAACCCCGCACTCACCTTTAAATAAAGCAATGGGTTGCAATTGGGGCTCACCCGATTCATCTAATTGATAGGCAAAGGAATTAGGATCAACGACTGTGCGAGCTTTATCGACACCTTCAGCAAGATAATGCACTTATAGTGCTTGAAACTAACCAATAGGAATAATGTAAGTCATTAATCCCGCAAGCAATGCCACAAAAAAGATGATAACTAAAGTATCAGACATTTGGAATTGTGAAGGAATGGGAGGTATTGAAGGTGCGTTAGCAGTCTGAGCTGCCTTAGAAGACTGAATTGTTGAGGCCGGAGTTGTCATAGATACACCATTTTTTGTCCAACATAAAATGGCCGCACTATAAACTAAAGTGCTATATAAATCAGTGCATAATAAGTCAATTTTACAACTTAAATACGCAAAATACTTCCCGCCAAAATAAAACAACAATGCCCAGTGAAACTGGGCATTGAAGAAACACTAGGCTTTTAACGTGAAGAGCTGTCGCTATTTGCTCTCTTGGCTTTTTTTCACCTTTTCAGTATGCAGTGGTGACGCGAAAAAATGGGGTTGATGGGATTTTTGCGGATCGGGTAAAGCAATTTGACCCTGCTCAATCCACCAATAACCGAGGCCGACTATCACCCCACCGCCGACGATGTTGCCTAAGGTCACCGGAATTAAATTTTTGAAGATGAAGTTTGCCACGGTTAAATCGGCAAATTGTTCTTGGGTAACACCCAAGGAGGCAAAAAACTCAGGACTTGCCACAGCTTGAATTGTTATCCCAAATGGCACCATAAACAGGTTTGCAATACTGTGCTCAAAGCCGCTACTGACAAACATGGCCACAGGAAGGATCAATAAAATCGCTTTGGTTAGCGATTCGCGACTGGCAAAGGTCATCCAAATACCAAGGCAGACCAGCATGTTGCATAAAATACCTAAGCTAAATGCCTGTATCCAAGTATGATGCAGTTTATGCTGAGCCACTTTCAATGCATTTAAGCCCCAATTACCACCATCGAGTTCGTATAACCCCGCAGCCATAATTAAGCCGACCATCAACATGGCGCCAACAAAGTTACCCAGATAAACTCGCGTCCAGCATTTGAGCAACTCACTGGTGGTCACTTGTTTTTGCGCCCAAGCTACGCTGCTTAAGACTGAACTGGTAAACAGCTCACCGCCGCAAATCACCACCAAAATTAACCCTAAGCTAAAGGCTATCCCGCCCACAAGACGTACTAAGCCCCATGCACTATCACCTGCGCCCGTCGTTACCGTCAGGTAAAACACAAACGCTAAGGCAATAAAGGCGCCCGCAAACACCGCTAAACCAAAGGATTGCCAAGGCGCTTTAACCACTTTGCTTTTGCCATAAATTTCAGCTTGATAATAACAGCTAAAGTGTGAAGAAACCGGCACTGACTCATGGCCATTCGCCGACGCCTGTGAGGCGTTAGAGTGTGAGTCTTTCATAACTAAACTCCTAAACCAGATAAACGAACGCGAACTTGCAACATAGGTCTCTCCTGCTACAGCGCCAAAGCGCAAATCAAACCAATCAAAACATCCATTATGACGCACTAATGTACATACATTATGATTTGCTTAAATGATGACTCACTAAAGTCACGCTTTGTAACATATAAACCTCGCTAGCTGTGATGCAGAGTTAACTAAAGCGTGATGCTATTCACAGGGAAAATGTAAAATTTTTGAAGCCACAAACACAAAAGGTTAATTGGTCATACCAATTTTTACAAAGTAAAGCCTGTTAAAATATCGTCGTTCCGTGCCTGTTTTACCAAAAGATGAAACAGATTTAACCTAGTTTTACCTCGACGTACCGCTAAATATCACCTTTTTATATGAAGCTTTTTTGACTACAGTGAAGTGTTAATTGCATAACGCCTTCCTAAAACTATTTAACACATAAGGAAACCTTAGTCCTTTACTGATCGACTGTTATCACTTGCCACACCTTAAAATAACGCCTCTGTAATAAAGACAACAGCTGCATTTTGAGCTGAAACAAAAGGAGCGATAAAAATCATTCGATACGATGATAGCTTTCGTGAGTTAAAAGCGCGACAGTCTAGGTTACAACGGATGATTGCTGGCCGAATAACAGCAGTAAAAGCGTGCTTTAATCCTTATTGTGCTAAAAAAATGCTACCTCGCTAGCAAATTTAAGATTAACTGAGCACAAACTCGCCCGTTTAAGATGCGAGACAGTAAGAGCTATGTTAATATGCTTATGGATAATTGGTCTTACCAATTTATAAAAGAGTTATCGATAACCGATAATCCACGTTAAACGAATAGTTGTCATCTTATCGGGTATCAATAGACAGACACTTGGCGTGATGTATATCCCCAAGTTCCAGTTCCCATCATAGGGCGTCATATTGAAGGGAGCTTTAATCAGGAATTAGCGATTGGCCTATACTCAACATGGTTTGCCCCATGAGCGCCAATGACCTTTATCTCAACCAAAAGGTATTAGTACGATGACCGACAAAACTGAACTGTTTGCCAACGCATGGGAAGGTTTTACCCCTGGTGATTGGAAATCTGAAGTCAATGTACGTGACTTTATTCAACAAAACTACGCTCCCTATGAAGGTGACGAGTCATTCCTAGCCGGTGCCACCGACGCCACAACCCAGTTGTGGGATAAAGTGATGGAAGGCATCAAGCAAGAAAACCGTACCCATGCGCCAGTTGATTTCGATACTAAGATGGTTTCTACCATCACTTCCCACGACGCGGGTTATATCAATAAAGATTTAGAAACTATCGTTGGTTTACAAACTGATGCGCCGCTCAAACGCGCTATGTTACCTAACGGTGGTATTCGTATGGTGGAAAGCTCATGCGCCGCCTACGATCGCGTGCTAGATGAAGATGTTAAATACATTTATTCAGAACTGCGTAAAACCCACAACCAAGGCGTATTCGACGTCTATACCCCAGAAATCATGGCCTGCCGTAAATCCGGTGTATTAACCGGTTTACCCGATGCCTATGGCCGTGGCCGTATCATTGGTGACTATCGCCGTGTAGCACTTTACGGTATCGACTTCTTAATGAAGGACAAATTCGCTCAATTCAGCTCACTGCAAGCGCAGTTCGAAGCGGGTGAAGATTTGTCTAACGTTATCCAACTACGTGAAGAAATTGCTGAGCAGCACCGTGCATTGGGCCAAATGAAGAAAATGGCCGCTAAATATGGTTTCGATATTTCTCGCCCAGCATCCAATGCTAAAGAAGCAATCCAGTGGACTTACTTCGGCTACTTAGCCGCAGTGAAGAGCCAAAACGGCGCCGCAATGTCTTTAGGCCGTACTTCTTCATTCCTTGATATCTATATCGAACGCGATCTGAAAAACGGCGTCATCACTGAGCAACAAGCTCAAGAAATGATTGACCATTTTGTAATGAAACTGCGTATGGTGCGTTTCCTACGTACTCCAGAATACGATGAGTTATTCTCAGGCGATCCAATTTGGGCAACTGAATCTATCGGCGGTATGGGCTTAGATGGCCGTACACTGGTGACTAAATCAAGCTTCCGTTTCTTGAACACGCTGTACACCATGGGCCCAAGCCCTGAGCCAAACATCACTGTGCTCTGGTCTGAAAAACTGCCAGTAGGCTTTAAAAAGTACTGCGCAAAAGTATCTATCGACACCAGCTCAATCCAGTACGAAAACGATGACTTAATGCGTCCAGATTTCCAATCTGACGATTACGCTATCGCTTGCTGCGTGAGCCCAATGGTTGTGGGTAAACACATGCAGTTCTTCGGTGCCCGTGCCAACCTCGCCAAAACCATGTTGTACGCGATTAACGGCGGTGTGGACGAAAAACTGAAGATCCAAATCGCCCCCAAAGCAGACCCAATCACTGACAAAGTACTGAACTTTGATGATGTGATGAATCGCTTAGACGGTTTAATGGATTGGTTAGCAACGCAATATGTCACTTCTCTGAACGCTATTCACTACATGCACGACAAGTACTCCTATGAAGCTGCGCTAATGGCGCTGCACGACAGAGACGTACGTCGTACTATGGCTTGCGGTATTGCTGGACTTTCAATCGCAGCCGACTCACTGTCTGCTATCAAGTACGCTCAAGTTAAACCTGTACGTGATGAAAACGGCATCGCCGTTGACTTTGAGATCAGTGGTGACTATCCAAAATTTGGTAACAACGACCCACGCGTTGACGATATCGCCTGTGACTTAGTTGAACGTTTTATGGCGAAAATTCGCGACCGTAAAATGTACCGCAACGCGATTCCAACTCAGTCAATTCTCACCATCACCTCAAACGTGGTTTATGGTAAGAAAACGGGTAATACACCAGATGGTCGTCGTTCAGGTGCACCATTTGCACCGGGCGCAAACCCAATGCATGGCCGTGATGAAAAAGGTGCAATCGCCTCATTAACCTCTGTGGCTAAGCTGCCTTTCGCCCACGCACAGGACGGTATCTCTTACACCTTCTCCATCGTGCCAAATGCATTAGGTAAAGATGAAGATGGTCGCCGCACTAACTTAGCGGCACTGATGGACGGATATTTTGCCCATAACGAAGGACACGAAGGCGGTCAACACTTGAACGTCAACGTGATGAACCGTGAAATGCTTGAGGATGCGGTAGTCAACCCAGACAAGTATCCACAACTGACCATCCGTGTTTCTGGTTATGCAGTGCGCTTCAACTCGCTGACTCCAGAACAGCAGCAAGATGTGATCACGCGTACATTCACAAAAGGTCTGTAAGCTAAATTAGGTAAGGCTGTAGTACAATGTGCTACAGCCTCACTTATTTCAACAGGAGTCACAATGGCAGTTACCGGTCGGATCCACTCAGTGGAATCCTTTGGCACAGTGGATGGTCCAGGCATACGGTTTATCGCCTTTATGCAGGGCTGTTTAATGCGCTGTCAGTATTGCCACAACCGTGATACCTGGGATCTCGATGGCGGTAAGGAAGTGCAAGTTGATGAGTTAATGAGCCAAATCATTAGCTATCGCCCCTTCCTTGATGCCAGCAATGGTGGCGTTACCGCCAGCGGTGGTGAAGCCATTTTACAAGCTGAGTTTGTCGCCGAACTCTTTAAGGCCTGTAAAAAAGAAGGCATTCATACCTGTTTAGATACCAATGGCTTTGTGCGTAAGTATACGCCTGTGATTGATGAGCTACTCGATCATACCGATCTGGTTTTGCTCGATATCAAGCAAATGAATGACGATAAACACATCGAACTGACTAAAGTCAGTAACCACAGAACGCTGCAATTTGCCGAGTATCTCGCCAAGCGCAATCAGCCAACATGGATACGTTATGTGGTCGTGGGTGGGTTTACCGATGATGAGGCCTCAGCTCTACAGCTCGCCGAGTTTATCAAACCCATGAAGAATATTGAAAAAGTGGAACTCCTGCCTTACCACGAACTTGGCAAACATAAGTGGGAAGCAATGGGAGAAAGCTATCAACTCGACGGTGTCGCGCCTCCCAGCCGCGAAACTATGGAAAAAATTAAAGCCGTATTTAGCTCTCAAGGCATTAATGCGGTGTACTAAGACGCCAAGGGAGATCTTAAAGCTCCTCCCAATAACTGGCATCTAAGCGCTCAAAGGCTATTTTTAAGATGAGCGCCATATCAAGGTAACACGCCTTAGCGCCCAGGGATTGGCAATGTATGCCCATGGCAGTCAATTTCGCACTCAGCTGATTACTCCAGTCGAAGAGCGATAACGGTAATGGATGGCGCGCACGCCAACCTAACCACAACAAGCCCTGCAACGGCAGGCTAATAAAAAACAATGCAATCGTGAGTGCTTGAGGTAAAAAAGCCCAGCCATAGGTATAGAGCTGGCTCACACTCGCCAATACCGCCAGTACTGGCATCACCAGAATGGCAAGCTGAGTGGCGCGTACCACCCGATACTCAGGAAAATACAAACCCAGTTGTCTAACCATAGGCCACGTCTTCATATAACGACGACCATCACCTAAGGTTTTGAGAATATTGATGCTCAATTTTAGACACCTACAACAGAGGAACACTGCTTTTACCATAGCACAATCTGGCACAGCGCCCCAAGACTGTGATGGCAAATACTCCAGTGTTTCCATGAATTCGAATCATTAACTTAAACACAATGGCAAAAGGTTTAAACATGTCTAATAAACTGGTTTTAGTACTCAATTGCGGTAGCTCTTCACTCAAATTTGCCGTCATTGACGCGCAAACAGGTGACGATCAGATCTCTGGCCTAGCCGAGTGTTTTGGCTTAGAAGACTCACGCATCAAATGGAAAATCAACGGCGAAAAGCATGAGTCCTCTTTAGGTGCTTTCACCGCTCACCGTGAAGCCGTTGAATTTATCGTCAATAAAATCCTCGCAGGTCAACCCGAATTAGCAGCGCAAATTCAAGCCGTTGGACACCGTATCGTACACGGTGGTGAAAAATTCACTCGTTCAGTGATTATCGATGAGCACGTGATTAAAGGCATTGAAGAGTGTTCATCCCTAGCGCCACTGCATAATCCTGCACACCTTATCGGTATTCGCGCGGCAATGGCTTCTTTCCCTAAACTGCCACAAGTCGCCGTGTTTGATACCGCATTCCACCAAAGTATGCCGGAAAGATCCTTTATCTATGCCCTGCCTTACAAACTATACCGCGAACATGGTATCCGCCGTTATGGTATGCACGGTACTAGCCACCTGTTTGTCAGCCGCGAAGCTGCCAAAGTGCTGAAAAAACCCTTGGCTGAAACCAATGTGATCTGTGCGCATTTAGGCAACGGTGCCTCTGTGACTGCGGTTAAAGGCGGTAAGAGTGTTGACACTTCAATGGGGCTAACCCCGCTCGAAGGCTTAGTCATGGGCACACGCTGTGGTGATATCGACCCATCCATCATCTACCACTTAGTGCACCAACTCGGTTACACGCTTGAAGAAGTCAACAACCTGATGAACAAACAAAGTGGTCTACTGGGGATTTCTGAACTGACTAACGATTGTCGCGGCATCGAAGAAGGTTATGCCGACGGCCACAAGGGCGCGACCTTAGCACTGGAGATTTTCTGCTACCGTCTGGCGAAATACATTGCTTCTTATACTGTGCCACTCGGTCGTTTAGATGCGGTGGTTTTTACTGGCGGTATTGGCGAAAACTCCGATATCATCCGTGAAAAAGTGCTCAACATGCTGCAAATCTTCAATTTCCATGTTGATAGCGAGCGCAACAAAGCGGCCCGCTTCGGTAAAAAAGGCATTATTACCGCAGACAACAGCACTGTCGCGATGGTCATCCCAACGAATGAAGAATGGGTTATCGCTGAAGATTCGATTAAACTCATTACTAAATAATCAGACTCGTTAAGCCGTTTGCTTTGCCAAACGGCTTTATTATTCGTGACCTACAACTAAACAAACACAAGCAAATCCGCAGAGATTACTCTGCAAAAAACCATCGAACTTAGAGGTTTTTATGTCCCGAAATATAATGTTAATCCCCATCGGCACCGGAGTTGGCCTGACCTCCCTAAGCCTTGGTATGGTGCGTGCTTTAGAGCGCCACGGGGTGAAAGTCCAATTCTTCAAGCCTATTTCACAACTTCGTCCGAATGACAACGGCCCTGAACGCTCAACCACGATTTTAAGCAAATCGCCAACGGTTAATCCGTTAGAGCCTTTCGATATGGCCCATGCCGAAGCATTGATCCGCGCAGATCAAACCGATGTGCTGATGGAGCAAATCATTGCGCGCGCCGCAGAATGCGCCAGCAACACCGAAACCCTTATCGTTGAAGGTTTAGTGCCAACACGTAACCATCCCTTCGCCGATGACGTTAACTACGCTATCGCTAAAGCCATGGATGCCGATGTCATTTTTATTGCCACGCCAGGCAGCGATACCCCAACAGGGCTGATGAACCGCCTCGAAATCGCCTACAACTCTTGGGGTGGCAAGAATAATAAACGTTTGATTGGTGCAGTGATCAACAAGATTGGTGCGCCGGTTGACGATGAGGGCCGCGCTCGCCCAGACTTATCAGAAGTGTTTGATCATCAAGGTGTACAACGCTCTGATGCCTCTATCATGTTCCAACTGCCGGGTAAGAGCCCGCTGCGTATTCTAGGTAGCGTACCTTACAACCTAGACTTAGTCGCACCACGCGCCTCTGATTTAGCTAAACACTTACGCGCTCGCATTCTCAACGCCGGTGAGATGAATATTCGCCGTTTGCGTAAAGTGACCTTCTGTGCTCGCAGCTTGCCTAATATGGTCAACCATATTAAAACAGACTCTTTACTGGTGACTTCTGGCGATCGCTCCGATGTGATTGTGTCAGCGTGTCTTGCCGCCATGAATGGCGTGAAGATAGGTGCCCTGCTGCTTACTGGCAGTTACGAGCCTGAGCCTGAAATTCTTAAACTGTGTGAGCAAGCTTTTGAGACGGGTTTACCGGTTTTCCTGATTGATACCAACACTTGGCAAACCTCCTTAAATATCCAACGCTTCGACCATGAAGTGCCAGTCGATGATGCGGTACGTATCGATTTAGTACAGGAATATGTCGCCAGCCATATCGACCAAACGTGGATTGAGAGCGTCACTAAAAACTCTCCGCGGGAACATCGTCTGTCACCGCCAGCATTCCGTTACAAGCTTACCGAACTTGCGCGTGCCGCCCACAAGACCGTGGTGCTGCCAGAGGGTGATGAGCCACGTACGATCAAAGCCGCAGCCATTTGTGCTGAACGTGGTATCGCGCGTTGCGTGCTCTTAGGTAAAAAAGATGAAATTCTGCGTATTGCGGCTCAGCAAGACGTCGTACTGGGTGAAGGCGTCGTCATTGTCGATCCAGATGAAGTACGTGCTCGCTATGTAGAGCCAATGCTGGAGCTGCGCCGCAGCAAGGGCTTAACCGAAGTCGTTGCCAAAGAGCAGTTAGAAGACAACATGGTGCTAGGCACTATGATGCTGGCACAAGACGAAGTCGATGGCATTGTTTCGGGCGCGGTTAACACTACCGCCAACACCATTCGTCCACCGCTACAACTGATTAAAACTGCCCCAGGTTCAAGCCTTGTTTCTTCCATTTTCTTTATGTTGATGCCGGATCAAGTGCTGGTGTACGGTGACTGTGCCATTAATCCGGACCCCAATGCCGAACAACTTGCCGATATCGCCATTCAATCAGCGGAATCAGCGAAAGCCTTTGGTATCGAACCAAGAGTGGCAATGATCAGTTACTCAACCGGTAACTCAGGTACAGGCTCTGATGTCGATAAAGTACGTGAAGCCACCCGTATCGCTAAAGAAAAACGTCCTGATCTCGTTATCGACGGCCCACTGCAATACGACGCCGCAGTGATGCCTAATGTAGCACGTTCTAAAGCGCCTAACAGCCCTGTAGCGGGTCAAGCCACAGTGTTTGTTTTCCCCGATCTCAACACGGGTAACACTACTTACAAGGCTGTACAACGTAGTGCTGATTTGATCAGTATTGGTCCCATGCTGCAAGGCATGCGTAAACCTGTGAACGACTTATCCCGCGGCGCGTTAGTGGATGACATTGTCTACACTATCGCCCTCACGGCAATCCAAGCGTCACAAAACGATGCTAAAAAATCGTAGATTAAACTAACAACACGCAAGCCCAGCCTAAAAGCACTGACAGGTTCAGTGCTTTTTTATTTTCAGGAGGGAATGGTCACAAAATGTGACAGCATTAAACGCTTAAATTAACGCCTTAACCTAATAAAATGCTGTTTATAAAAATTAAATGCTGTGAATAGACTGGATAATTTTAGTAAAATATCCACAAGTAAACGCTAGGATTAGTGCTTCACAGAAAGGCGTCACTTTTTAACCAGCAAATAAAACAGCAAAATATCATATA
Organism: Shewanella oneidensis MR-1; assembly: GCF_000146165.2. Taxonomy (NCBI): domain Bacteria; kingdom Pseudomonadati; phylum Pseudomonadota; class Gammaproteobacteria; order Alteromonadales; family Shewanellaceae; genus Shewanella; species Shewanella oneidensis. Next base: position 3,049,593 of record NC_004347.2, read on the forward strand.
CTTAAAAATTATCCATCTAGTCTTCAACATACTTTTCCACAGATTCTGTGGATAACCTTAACGGTGAATTCTTTAAGATATGCCACAGCAGCTAGATTCAAGTCAAGCCATTTTCGCCAGCCCTTATCACTATTACAAAACTTGAACATAGTCGCTAAAATCGAGATACTCATGTCAAATTCCGACAACTAAAAGCCATGAGAACCTTATTTTTTCTTTCATTACTGTTTTTGTTTGGCTGTGGCGAACCTGCCAACACACAACCCGTGTTGACCCCCGAAGAAGTCAGCCTAGGCTTTTTTAGCGCCATTTATGTTGACCGCGATGTCGAAAAAGCCAAGCAGTTTGTAAATAAGCCACTCCAAGAAGTCTTAAGCCATTATCATATCGCCGCCGCAGTGCAGCGTAATATGCTCAGCCTTTCAATGACCAATGTCGAAATGGAAATTGATGATATTGATATCGACTTTTTCCGCAAGTTCACCAAAGACGTTATCGTTGTGGTCAAGATGAAGGGCTTAAAGGGTGGACAACCTTGGATTGATGACAGAACCATTCGCCTTCATAAAATAGCAAACAAATGGATTATTGTTGAGATCTTGCCTGAAAAACGTAAGGTCAATGGTTAACGGATTAATTCAATTTAATCAGTTTGATATTCGAGAGCAAATAGAAAAATAGCAACCCAAAGGTTGCTATTTTTCTGCTTGTATTTGTTACTTCCGACTCAGAATGAGTGCTGTCAGCATTACGCTTACAGCACTTAGATCGCTTCTTCTTCGCTCTGCTCAGGTAAAGACGTCATCACGTCATCTTTTACTTGGTAGTAAGCGTTTTCGTATTCATGAACTTCCATAACAACTCCTGCTCGATTTTGTAAGGTCGCAAAGGCATGCCGTTCTATGCTGACATTTTGCCCATGAGGAAAGGGAATTTCCGTGGCGGCGAGTATACCAAAGCAAAATCAACAATTACAGAAAACTTTCAGTTTAGTTTCTGTTTAAAAGAAAAAAACAGCCTTTCACCGCTTAAAAAGCCAAATGCTGTACTAGCAAGTGAAACACTTTCAATTTGTATAGCAGGATCTGCTAAAGAATTGTGGTTGATAAATAAAGCGTCTAGTAAGACGAGTGCAAACTGGTAGCCATAAACGGGGCGAAGAGGAAGTCGATATGAAGACTATCATAAAGGTCGTCAATGCCAATGAGTTGGCCTTGACGACAACTGGGCTTACGCTTTTAAACGATAACGCAGTACCTTTAATGATTTCTCCTGCGAGACATCTGCAAAGGCTGCGGGGTTAGGTAAACGTTCGAGGTATTCAAGCGCAGGAGCGGCTTCCTCAACCTGCTGACGCAAAAATTGAGTATCGAGTTCAGGCGCATTTAAACAGAGCAATACTTCGGCATTCTCGGCCAGCAACTCGGGTAAATGTCTGATCAGACGAACGTAATCCTTAGTTGCCACAAAACTCCCCTTTTGATTACTCGGTGGATCGGCAACTACGATGTCATAGGGGCCTAATTTACGTAATTTGCCCCATGATTTAAAAATATCGTGCCCTAAAAACCTCGCGCCAGCCGTAAAATCATTAAGCAGATGATTCTGCTTACCTATCGCTAGTGCTCCTTTACTCATATCCATATTCACTACTTCATCGGCGCCGCCCTGTAGTGCGGCAACCGAAAAGCCACAGGTATAAGCAAACAGATTTAGTATTTTCTTATGCCGTGCATTCGCTCTGACCCATTCACGACCATTGGCCATATCGAGAAACAAACCATGGTTTTGACCACGCAATAAATGCACCTGAAACTTGGCACGGTTTTCAGTCACGATATGCTGCTCAGGCACTTCGCCCGTCAGTAATTGGCTAAAGGTTTCGCCACCACAGCGGTATTGATAGACCAAATTTAATGGTCGATTTGGCTGTAAGGCTTGCCAACGCGCCGTGATAGCCTGTTGGCAATCAGCCAACTCGGCCTCTTCAAGCTGAATGAAGCTAGTCAATAACAATACTGGCGCGAACCAATCTAGACAAAGATGTTCGCAACCAGCGTAATGTCCACCGCGGCCATGGAATAATCGAACCGCATCTTCACCGACCTCTATCGTCGCCAGTGCATCAATAAAACCCTGCATTATCTACTACTTATTATCAGTTGAATGTGTATCGACCCTATTCGTCGAGTCATGTGCGCTTGAAGATTGAACGACCAGTTTATCATCCACATCATCGGATAATAATATCGCTAACCAACTACCACTTTTACTCGATTCGAGGGCAATTTTGACCACCATAGTTAAGGGAACTGACAGCAACATACCGACGGAACCCAGTAACCACCCCCAAAAAATTAATGATAAAAATACCACTAAGGTAGAAAGGCCTAATCCTCGGCCCATAAATTTAGGCTCAACCACATTACCCATTACCATGTTAGCGCCTATGTATAGCATCGTCGTCCCACCAGCGGCCGCAGGGCCTAACTGAATAAAGGCTAACAATACGGCGGGGATGGCGGCAATAATCGACCCGATATTAGGAATGTAGTTGAATAAAAAAGCAATTACCGCCCAAAGTAACGCATAATCCACGCCGATAAAGGCCAGTCCAACACCAACAATTAAACCCGTCGCTAAACTGACTAGGGTTTTGATCACCATATATTGATTCACCGATTGCAGGAAACGGTCAATTTGTTGCAAACGCATATCGGGATCATCCAATGCCAAGTGCAACTTTTTCGGTAAAGATGATGCCTCAAATAACATAAAGACGATGGTCAAAATGATCAGGAATAAATTCGCCATCACATTGCCTACACCGGACAGCATATTGGTGGTCATCGACAGCGCCATGCCGGGGTCAAAATAGGCTAGCACTTGCTCCTTAGAGATTTGAATATTCAGCGCCTGTAATTTATGCAACACCCAAGAAAACTGCTCCACCAGCTGATTTCGGTATTGAGGCAACTGCTTAGAAAACTCATTGATTGAGCTGCCCACCAAGGAGGCGAGCCACAATCCCATCAACACGATAAAACACATCAATAGAATCACCGCGAGCCATTTAGGCACACGATATTTAGTCATCAAGCCAATGGCCGGATTACAGATCACCGCAATAAAACAGGATAAGACAAAGGGAACAACAATCGGGCTTGCGGCCTTTATCCCTGCCAAAATAATCACCACAAATGCCATGACTGCAAAACCTTTGTAGGCGGCAGTCGGCGTATTGGATCGTGTCATGGAGTAAAAATCCTTCTTGATCTTAGATAAAGTTGATAGGCTAGCCCAAGAAAAGTCTCAAACTCAATTACCTAAGTATTAGATAATAGATTGTTATTATGAAACCAGAAACCGCGATTATACGCATTAAAAACTTAAGGCTGCGCACTTTTATTGGCATAAAAGACGATGAGATCCAAAATCGGCAGGACGTGATAGTCAATGTCGTCATCCATTACTGCGCCGCCAAGGCCCGCAACAGCGATAATGTTGATGATGCACTTAATTACCGTACTATCACAAAAAAAATCATCGAGCTAATTGAAAACAATCGGTTTTCACTGCTTGAAAATCTCACTAGCCAAACCTTAGCCATTGCCAGCGAGCATCCTTGGGTAGAATTTGCCAGTGTCGAAATCGACAAACCCCACGCCCTGCGTTTTGCCGATTCAGTCTCAATGGAACTGTGTTACCAAAAAAACCAATAAAGTGATCCCTACATGCCCGTTATCGTATTTTGCTTATAAGGTTTGAAATCAAAGAAAACCACCTCAGCTAAGGATTTGACGATGAAGATATTAATAACAGGAGCAAGTGGGTTTATCGGTCAACAGTTAGTGGCCCATTTAGCCAACCAGCATGAACTGTTATTGCTAACTCGCCACCCAGGCAGCATCCGGCAATTATTAGGCCCGCAGCACCAATATTTGAGCTCCTTAGATGAGATTGACGATTTAAATCATATCAATGCAGTGATCAATCTTGCTGGTGAACCGATAGTCGCAAAACGTTGGAGTGCACAGCAAAAACAGCACATATGCGATAGTCGCTGGAATATCACCGCAAGACTTAGCCAACTTATTTTGCAAAGCAACAATCCACCGCAGGTGATGATAAGTGGCTCTGCTATCGGCTTTTATGGCCGTCAAGGCGCCATTCCCATTGATGAGCACGCCGTGCCCCACTCTGAATTCAGCCATGACATTTGTAAAGAATGGGAACGACTAGCCCTTAAAGCTACGAGCAAAACCCGCGTCTGTATTCTACGTACAGGTATTGTGCTTGGGCATGGTGGCGCGCTGGCCAAAATGCTCCCGCCCTTTAAACTTGGCATTGGTGGGCCAATAGGCCATGGCCGTCAAGGGATGAGTTGGATACACATGCACGATATGGTGGCCCTGATCGAGTTTCTGCTTTGTCATCAAGAATGCCATGGGATATTTAATGCCACAGCCCCCTATCCTGTCAGTAATACCGAGTTTTCTAAAACCCTTGGTAAGGTACTAAATCGTCCGGCCTTTATGACTACACCAGTACCAGTCTTACGACTTGCAATGGGGGAAATGGCGGATCTGCTTACTGAAGGCCAATTTGTGCTCCCCAAACATGCACTCGATGCAGGATTTACCTTCCGTTTCGAGCAACTCGAACCCGCACTTAAAGACCTACTAGCAAGTTAACTTGATGTTGAGCCAGCTATAGCCCGTAACTGGCTTGGCAAAAAAATGTTATCAAACTAACGAACAGGCGATGTAGGCATGCTCAAAAATGACTTAAAAATCAGCGACAAATACTTACTGAGACGGAATATTTGCCAGCTTATTACAAGCGGATTTATCAACCCAATTTGACAACAGCCTAAAAACACAAACACAACACAATGATTATAAAGACTATTTGACGACATTAACGCATTTTTCTGTTACACTCCCCTTCACTTGCTCGTCAATATTGTCGTCTCAGCGCCCGCATTAAAGCACGGCTAACGACCTTGGCAAGATCATTATCTTCAGTATTCGCCCTTAGCGGCAGTGCTGATCAACTTAACCAATACGGTTCATATTCGCGCTTAATACTTCTTCTCCACTCTTGGAGATTGACTAAGATTGTCCTTAGATCGCGCGTTTAACACTCAGAATTAGCGAGTGCTAAATAACGAGATGGGGCACCCTAACTCACCTTGAGTCTAGTGATGTACCCACACAAACCATTTGTAAGGAACTATCATGCACACCACTTACACAATTGGCGAACTCGAGTCGTTCTTAATTGCTATCTTCGTGCTGTTTATTGGCCATTCCATTAATCGCCATGTGCGTGTTTTTAAACAATACAATATTCCAGAGCCTATTGTTGGTGGGCTTGTCGTCGCTGCTGTCATAGCATTTTTGCATTTCCAAGACATCACCCTCGCCTTTAGCTTGCCCATGCAAAATACTTTAATGTTGATGTTTTTCAGCACAATAGGTTTATCGGCGAACTATAAGCTACTACTGAGTGGCGGTAAGAAAGTGTTTATTTTTCTTGGCGTGGCTTCGGTTTATATCATTATTCAAAATGCGGTCGGCGTGAGTCTCGCGAGCCTGTTAGGGTTAGATCCTATTCTTGGCCTTATTGCAGGTTCCATTACCCTTTCAGGCGGGCATGGTACTGGCGTCGCTTGGTCGCAAACCTTTGCCGAAAATTATGGCATTAACACCTTAGAATTCGCGATGGCGGCGGCAACCTTTGGACTCGTTATGGGCGGGATCATCGGCGGCCCCGTCGCACAGCGATTAATTAGCAAGCACAATCTTGTTTCAAGCTATGGTGTTGGTCGAAAGCACCACGCCACTCATCCGCAATTGGTCACCTATGATCAGCTCGAAGAAGACCAAGTTACCGCCAAAACGATTATTGAAACCCTGTTTGTACTGCTGTTTTGTGTCGCGGGAGCGAAATGGTTTACTGTGCTGGTCAGCGAATACGGGCTTAATTGGCTCAAAATGCCGGATTTTGTCTATGCGTTATTTCTCGGCGTAGTGATAGCAAACATCACTGAAGTCACTCGCGGTTACAAACCCCATACTGAGAGTATCGATGTGATAGGCACGGTGGCACTGTCATTATTCCTCTCTATGGCCTTGATGAACCTTAAGTTGTGGGAGATTTTAGATCTCGCCATTCCGTTACTTATCATCCTAGTCGTACAAACCGCTGTGCTCGCCGTGTTTGCCTACTTTGTGACCTTTAAAGTAATGGGTAGCAACTATGATGCGGCGGTGATCACAGGAGGCCACTGCGGCTTTGGTATGGGTGCGACCCCCACGGCAGTAATGAATATGGGTGCACTCGTGTCGCGCACCGGCCCATCGCCCCAAGCCTTTATGGTGGTGCCAATTGTGGGCGCGTTCTTTATCGATATCGTCAATTTAATCGTCCTGCAGGGCTACCTCAGCTTTATCATGTAGCCAAACAATAATAAAAATGGCGCCTAGATGAGGCGCCATTTTTATTTATATCTATGCAAAAACTTAAAAATCTTGCATTAAACGTTCTGGCCGCGGTAAGTAATAATTATCATAATCCAGTGAGAAAACCAGCGAACTTGAACGGCCCACAATTTCATCTCGGGGCACAAAGCCTATTACCCGAGAATCTGCACTGTTATCGCGATTATCACCCAGGGCCAAATAATGCTCATCCGGCACTGTGACAGGTCCAAAATTGGCAAGCTTTGAGGGTAGCTGATTCAGGCGAATACTGTGCATGATGCCAAGTAAATCCTCTTGCATCTCAACGACACCTGCTGGCGCATAAGGACTTAATGCTTGTGGCTTATAGGCAAGCGGTTCACCATTCAAATACAAGCGATTATCTCGCATCATCACGGTATCTCCGGGGACAGCTATGACTCGCTTAATGAGCCTTTTATCCGCATTTTTTGAGTCAAATACGACAATATCCCCACGCACAGGATCTGCCAGTTTGACTAACGCGATATGCGTAAATGGCACTCTAACATCGTAGGCCATCTTATTAACGAGGATACGATCGCCTTCAACAATGGTTGGTAACATTGAACCAGTAGGCACCGTATTCCAATCAGCCACAGCACTCCTAAACACCAGCATTAAACTGATAAACAACAAAAAAGAGCCGTAATCCTTGAGCAAAATTCTTATTCCTTTAAACATTCGATTCCTCTCTATGCGGTCATTAGCAGGTTAACATTAACATCTGTAAGAAAATTAAAATAAGCGAGTCACTTAAGATAGACTCATTAAAACGCACTAAGTTCGCATCAGATAACACTTAACTCCCATCCATTGGTCAGTCGATGAAAAATACGCAAACAGATAATCTCACTCCTAACAAAAAAGCACTGAGCTTATGCGGCATCAGTGCTTTTTATTGTTAACTTAGCATCATGTCGTTCTTGTCATGAGCCAATAGCGACTAACTCCCTGCCTTTAACAATTCAGCACAGGATTGATTGAGTAATTGGCGGCAGCGCCATACCCCAAGTAATGCGACTAACAGTGCGCCCGACACAGGTGCAATGGCCCACCAAGGCCAGTGCATATACACATTGAGTTCAAATACTTGGGTCTTTAACAGATACAAGGCAAATTCGGCAACGATCACCGCCAATACCCCTGCAATCCCGCCAAGCAAAGCAAACTCAAACCCAGTTGCACTGCGTAATAACCAACCAGAAGCACCAAAGGTACGCAGCACTGCGAGCTCGCGCTGGCGCGTTGCCATCCCCGCTTCAGTTTGAGCGATAAGCACCAATGCACTTGCCAGCAATACAAGCACTAAGACTAAGGTCAAGGACAGGGAAACCTGCTCGATAATTTGCCGAAGTTGTCCCACCATGGCGCCCACATCGATAATCGATACCGTTGGAAATTGCTGGATCAACTCGAGGATCACCGTATTTTTCGGTGCACCCTCGCCGCTCGCCGTATTGTTAGGTCCTTTTTCATCCAAATAGAAACTTGCCATGGAGGTATAGGCAAACGGTGCTAACGCTTCTTGAGTAAAAATCATAAAAAAGTTTGGTTGTAATGTTTCCCAGTGTACGGCGCGAATACTGGCGACCTTAACCGTGAGCTCTTGGTTATCAATCACATAGGTCAGTTTATCACCCAATTTAACTCCTAAACGCTCGGCGACACCCGATTCCACCGACACCTCATCGGCAGCTTGATTAAATTGCCCTTCGAGTAACTCGTTATTGGCTGGCAAGGCATTACGCCAGGTGAGATTGAGCTCGCGAGAAATCCCCACTCGGCCTTTTTCCCCCGCCTCCGCCTGCTCGTTGGAGATCAAGGTTTCGCCATTAATTTGCGTAAGCCGGCCGCGAATAACGGGGTAGATATCTGTTGCGGCTATGCCCTTTTGCGCCATAAAGTCGTTTAATGGCTTAGCATCGTCGGGAGCAATATTCACTAAAAAGTAGTTAGGGGCATTCTCGGGCAGCTGCTTTTGCCACTCATTCAGTAAATCCTGCCTAAGGGCCAAAATTGTCAGTAGCAATACCAGCGCCGCACTAAAACCCACCAATTGCACCGCATTTTGCCTAGCTCGGCGCCGTAAGCCCGCCAGCGCAAGTTGCAAGGGATTGGTGGTTTTCATGCCAACACTGTGGCCGAGGCGGATCATCACAAAGCCCAAAAGGCTCAGCAGCACGCCAAGTAACAATACCGCCGCCACAACGGTTAAGGTCAGCGTCCAACTTTGGGAATACAGGTATCCCAAGAGCGCCATCGCCCCCAAGCTTAAGAGTAAATGCAGCCACATGCCCAGTTGTAACCCTTCGAGTTGTCGTTGCAATACCCGCAGCGGTGGAATGGCGAGCAGTCGCATCAAAGGATAAGCGGAAAACATAAAGGCACTGATAAGCCCAGTGCTGATGCCAAGGAGTATCGGACGCGTCAATGGTGGCGAATAAGCCGCGATTTCAGGGGGTAACAACTGATTAATGCCTAAATCGAGCAGTGCGCCCCCTATCAAGCCAAGTCCAATACCAAACAAGGTCACCAGCAATAAATGTATCCCGAATAAACGCCGAATTTGTGACGATGAAGCGCCAAAGGTTTTTAGCATCGCCACCACATCATAATGACGCTGACAATAACGCTGGGCGGCAATCCCTATGGCAGCGCAAGCAAGGGCAATACCGAGCAAGCTGGCAAGCAGTAAAAATCGCTCCGCCCGCTTTACCGCACCAGCAATCGGCGAGTCGCCTGACTGTACATCGACCCAACGCTGGGTATTATTCAACAGCGGTTTAACACTGTTTTCAAAGGCAGTTAGCGCAGTTTCATCACCGGCAAATTGATACAGATAAGTCACTCGGCTACCAGGCTGGATAACCCCAGTCTTGGCAACATCTTCTATCCGCATTAATACCACGGGTGAAGACGCAAAGGGATTAAATCCCGCATCGGGTAAGCGGCTGATTTCTTGGCTTAAGCTAAACTCGCTGTTGCCTAGCTCGAGCGTTTTGGGGGATCCCAAGAGCCCACCTAAGCGGCTTTCAAACCAAATTTCATCGGCCTGGGGCAAGCCTTGGGCTTTTACATCTTGGCCATTGTCCGCTTTAAGTTCGATGTCTCCCTTAAGTGGATAACCAGACTCAACCGCACGCACTGTGACTAACTGAAATTGATCGCCCGCATACACCATGGAGTTAAATTGCATATTGGTGACATGCTTAAGGCCAAGCTCATCGGCCTTGGCCAGAATAGTGCTATCAATTTGCACGGGTGAGTCGATAATACGATCCGCAGCAATAAATTGCGTCGCCTGCCCATTGATAGCGACTTGCAATCGCTCACTCACCCGCGCAAGGCCACTCACCGAGAGCACCGCCAAGGTAATAGCGAGGATAATTAATAACAATTGCCCCTGTTGCAGCTCTCGCTTAAACAGGCGCCATGCCAAATTAAGCTCCATGGGTTAAGCCTCCTTGGCGCTGGCAGTTATGCTGTTACTTTCACAGGCACTGTTGGATTGCAACGCATTCGGGTGCTCGTTCTCCTGTAAGTGGCCGTTATCCATAACGAGTTGCCGTTGGCAGCGTTTCGCCAGTTGTAAATCATGGGTCACGAGGATAAGCGTTGTGTGGTTCTCTTGGTTAAGTTCAAACAACATATCGGCAATTTTATGGCCATTAACACTGTCCAAATTGCCCGTGGGTTCATCGGCAAACAGCACTTTGGGTTCACAGATAAAAGCGCGAGCAATCGCGACCCTTTGCTGCTCGCCACCGGACAACTGCTTGGGTAAATGGGTCAAACGGTGGGATAAACCAACCCGCCCAAGCATAGCCTCGGCCTTTTCCTTAGCATTTTTAACCCCAGCAAGTTCGGCTGGCAGCATCACATTCTCAAGGGCTGTTAAAGTGTCGACCAACATAAAGGATTGAAAAATAAAGCTCACTTTCTGCTTACGCAGCGCCGCTTTTTGTTCTTCATTGAGCGGTGATAGGGCCTCGCCATCGAGCCAAATCTCCCCCGCTGTTGGGGTGTCGAGCGCGGCGAGTAAGCCAAGTAACGTCGATTTACCCGAGCCGGATGGCCCTAATATCGCCACACTTTCCCCCTGCTTGACATCTAAGTTAATGCCCTTGAGGATAGTGAGCGAACCTTCCTGAGTAGTCACCGATTTTTCGAGGTTAACAACATTGATGGCACTATTTTTTGAAACGACGTTAGACATAGGATCCTTCTTATACAAATCGTTTTTGCGTCAATCGCATAGATGCAAGCCAATGGCGAAAGCCTTGGTGATCTGCATCCTGTTAAGTCTGTGTGTTACCACGCCAGTTCAGGCGGCGAAAGTGTTGATCCTCGGCGATAGCTTAGGTGCAAGCTACGGCATGTCGGAACAACTAGGCTGGGTGGCGCTGCTGCAAAAAAACTTACCCGAGCATGACTTTACCAATGGTTCGGTGAGCGGTGAAACCACAGCGGGCGGTTTGCGTCGCTTGCCTGCCCTGCTTGATTCCGTTGCACCCGATTTAGTGGTAGTCGAACTCGGCGGTAACGATGGTTTACGTGGATTCCCCCCGACGCAACTTAAAAATAACCTAACCCAAATCATTACCCTAGCCAAAAATAGCGGTGCCAAAGTGCTACTGACCGAAATCATGGTACCGCCTAACTATGGCCCTCGCTACACCCAAAAGTTCACCGAAGTGTATCAAGAGATTGCCAAGGATGAGGATATCCCGCTGATCCCCTTCTTTATGCAGGAGATCGCTCCCTACCCTGAACTGATGCAAAGAGATGGCATTCATCCCAATGAAAAGGCCCAAGATAAAATTGCCAATTGGATGCAACCTTGGATTGAAAAAGCGTTAACGCAATAAAATCGCTGCAATTTTAAGCTAATAAACAGTTTGCTGATGTAAACTCATATTTAAACGATAAAAACATGCTCCAACTCAACATTAGTACCTGAGATAAACAGTAAAATTCGTGTTAGCAAATGGTTAACCCAACAAGGAGTCAATATGTCCCTTAGCCATCAGCAAAAAGTGTACATACCCAAGGAAGCTCGTACCAATCAGTACATCACCGCCGAAATCAAAGTCACGGATGAATTACTGAACCAATACCCCGATTACCATAGCTGTTATCAGACTTTAAGCCGGATTATTTTTAACTTGGCAGAACAACACGATCTGCGTAATGTTCATGTAATTACTAACGATAAACTGCCAGTCGTGCGTTACCATACAGAGGCCTATTGTTTCCAAACAGCTGAACAGATTCTATTTTTCTACAATCCCGCCTATCACGAGGCACAAAATCTGTTCACTGCGGACAACTACCGCGCCCGTAAACTACGTATCGTATTTTTGGCCACAGGCGATGAAATCCGCAGTAACTCAGCCAATTTCCACACACGAGTGCAAGAATTCTTAAACGAGTTAATGCCGAAGCTGCCGATTAAAGATCTTAAAGTGAAGATCCGTGACCACCAGCATTTATCCTATGATTTATTTGCAAAATCAAAAGGAAACAAAGAAACCTACGGCTATAAACTCAGAGCCATCGCCCCACGATACAAGGCCAGAAAATGTGAGCTGCCCGAAAACGTCAGTTCACTGACCTATGTTACCGTCAGTCTGCCGCTGAGTCGCAAACTCAAACAAGGTTTACTACCTGAGTCGGCAACTGACTTTAGCCCCTTATATCAACACCTGGAGGATAACTTCCTGAAAGCGGCAGCCAATAAGCAATTGACGCGGTTGGCTATGATTGCCAATGGATTAACCCCCTTAGTGCGTAACAGCAAGTTTGAAAAACTCGACAGCAAAGCCGAAGTTCAAATGATCGGTTTTGACCCCAATGCAACCGAGCAGCAAGTGATCCGCCGCTGGGATGCCGATAATTTAGTCGAAGCCGCTCACTTTACTATCGTCGCTGGCGCGAAGGATTGCGATGATGCAGGTTATGGCCGCTTTATGAATAATGTTGAAGCCGCACTGAAAAGTTTTGCCGCCGAGATTGGGCTTGATCCCGAGCGCGAAGATCTGGTCACACGCTTCCACCAGCATATCAGCTACCAACTCTAAGTTTTGTCATTAAAAGCATAAGGGCGCTCTAGCGCCCTTTTTTATTACACTTAATACTCACCACGCAAATCTCACTAACATAAACATCTTAAGTGGCCATTTTTATACCTTAAACCAATGCAAGCACAACGAACATAGCAGGCCACATCCCTGTTATTCACAGTGCATTGCACCATTTTGGCCATATTTCACATTGCCTTTTTCTGCTCGGAGCGCATCCTGTTAACGAAATTATAACAAAAAAGCAGGAGCACTTATGTTCAACAAGACGATAAATCCACTCACGTGCAAGGGATTGATGGCTAAACAGGGCCATCCCCCACAACAAAATCACAAGACTCATCGTAGAGCACATTGGCTGATGCCAACGGGAGTAGCCCTATTGATGGCTTTCAATCTAACCGGTTGTTTTTCAGATGATGATCCCGCACCGGTTGTCACGCCACCCGTAGTACAACCACCAGAACCTGGCCCCTCCTTCCCCGAAGGCGCCATAAAAATCCCAGCGGGTGATAACCTCACGACTCGCATTCAAGAAGCCTTAATTAATGCGCAAAGTGGCGCCGTGATAGTGCTTCCTAAAGGGACCTTTAATATTGACTCGACCTTGCTGTTTGATGGTGACGTGGATGGGGATGGCAGCTATGCCAAAAACGTTACTATCATGGGTTATGGGATGAAGGACACTGTGCTTAATTTCTCTCAAGCCAACTCGGGAGATGGGATTTTCGTTCAAAACGCACTCAACATTACCATTCAAGATCTGTCGGTCAATGAAGCGAAAAACAACGGTATCAAGCTTAAAAATACTAACGGCATTATCCTGCGCCGTGTTGGCGCGGTATGGGAAGGCGAACTCGATAAAGATAATGGCGCCTACGGTCTGTACCCCGTTGAATGTGAAAACATTCTGATTGAAGACAGTTATGTTCGCGGCAGTGCCGATGCGGGGATTTATGTCGGCCAATCCCAGTATATTGTCGTACGTCGCAATATCGCCAAAGAAAACGTGGCAGGGATTGAAATCGAAAACTCTAAATATGCCGACGTTTATAACAACGAAGCGATGGGCAATACCGGTGGGATTTTAGTCTTCGACTTACCCATCAACAACCATAGATACGGCTCTAGTGTGCGGATTTTCAACAACAAAGTGTATGATAACAACACACCCAACTTCGCCAATGCTTCGGCTAACCCCGCGGGCGTGCATATCGTGCCGCCGGGCACTGGAGTTATTATTTTATCCACCGCAGATGTGGAAATCTTCAATAACGAAATTACCCGCCACGACACCCTAGGTGTAACAATCAGCAGCTTCTTTATTGCAGAACCTGATATGACCTCCTTTGTGGGCAACTACGGTCAACCAGGCCAAGCGATTGACGATGGTTGGAGACCTGTACCGCGTAATATTTATTTACACGACAACAAAATTACCGACTATGGCACTAAGCCAAAAGGTTATTTAATTCAAGATATTATTCGCGCCTATGTGATAAGCCACGGTACCTTGCCCGGCGTGCTCTATGACGGTCTAGGCGAAATGCTCGCCAATAATGGCACCGCTGCCTATCTTGGCTTAAAAGAACCCCCCTTTGCCACTGACGGTAGCGATAACGTTTGTGCTAGCGATAACGGGGATGTGTCCTACGGTAGACTCTATGCCAACAGCAACACGGATATCAGCATCGCCGATGTGCAATATGAAAAGACCCAAAATGCCCTACTGAAATGTACTCAAGTCAGTCTACCAGTGCATACCGTCACCTTTGCAGGCCAAGTATTTGGCTGTGGAGTTGACGATAATACTGCAGGTTGTGATGGCGGCGTATTGGTCGGTGGCGGAGGCACAATCGGTGAAGGCGAAGGCGGTCTAGTGGGCGATGGTGACCAAAGTCTGTGCAAAGCCACTGGCTCAAATGTCAGCTGGGATGCACTATTGAAAGCAAACTGCCCGAAACTGTCGGATTACAATCTGTTTAGCGATGCTAAAAATCCAACCGCTGCCGCTAATTCAGGTGGTGTCCCTTATGATCTCAACACGCCGTTATTTACCGACTACGCCAGTAAATATCGCTTTGTGTATTTGCCTTCTGGACAAAAAGCCAGTTACTCAGAAAATGAGACTTTCGACTTCCCTGTGGGAAGCGTCATTGTAAAAACCTTTGCCCTACCCAGTGACACCAGTAAGCGCGGTATTAGCAACGAGAGTTTGATAGAAACGCGTCTGCTGATCCATCGTCCAACGGGATGGAGTGCCCTGCCCTATGTGTGGAATGCCGATAGAACCGATGCTACCTTGGCAAAAGCTGGAGCCATTAGCAGCCAAACGCTGACACATAAAGGTCAAAATCTCACCTTCAACTACGTGGTTCCCAACATGAACCAATGTAAACAGTGTCACCAGTTTAAAGCCGATGACAAAAGCAATGCCGTGTTCGTGCCAATTGGTCCCAAAGCACGCCACTTGAACCGCAATTACAGCTACCAAGATGGCACGATGAACCAACTGTTAAAATGGGAAAATCTTGGTATTTTGCAAGGATTACCAAACCTTAGCCAAGTGTCACAAGTACCGGCGTACCAAGATGGGGATGAAACGACAGTCGCGAGTTTAAGTGACTCAGCCTTAATGCAAACAGCAAAGGGTTACTTAGATATCAACTGTGCCCACTGCCATAGACCCGAGGGCAATGCCTCTAATACTGGCTTAAAACTCGAATACTGGCGTGGTTATAGCGATGATGCGGGTTTCTCCCACGGCACCTGTAAATCACCCGTTGCCTACGGTGGTGGAAACCTCGGTTTTGATGTGGTCCCCGGCAATGCCGCAAAGTCCATCATGCACTTTAGAATGCAAAGCACGTCCCCAGGCGATCGTATGCCTGAGATTGGCCGTAGCTTAGCCCATGATGAAGGTGTAGCACTGATCAGCGAATGGATTAAACGTCTACCCGCGGCAAACTGCTCACAATAGTGGTTTATCGAGTCACTCGACGTAAAAACTCGTTTGAAATAAATAATAACTAAAGATAGAGAAGGCCAACACAAGGCCTTCTCATGCTTCATTCAATTAACTCACGAGCGGATAACTCATGAAAAACCGCCAAACTCTTTCGTTTATATTGCTGCTAACGACGCTGCTCACAGCCTGCGGCGGTAGTGACAGCCAAAGCAGTGATAGTAACCAAACACCGCCGCCAACAGATCCAACCCCACCTGCCAGCCTTTGTGTTAACACATCAGGACAAGTCAATTGGCAAGCATTAATGGCTGAAGACTGCCCACAGTTAAGTCAGTACGGACTATTTGTTGATCCAGCTAACCCTACCTCACAACCTCAAACACCGGGGTTTAGTTATCAGTTAGCCACCCAGCTATTTTCTAACTACGCCAATAAATACCGTTTTATCTACTTGCCCGCGGGTACCAGCATGCAATTCCAAGCGCAGGAAACATTTGAATTTCCAATCGGTGCCGTGCTGGTCAAAACCTTTGCGCTGCCACAGGATACTGCAATCACAGGACCCACCAATGAAACGCTAATCGAAACTCGGTTATTGATAAAACGTGCTCAGGGCTGGACAAGTCTGGTTTACCAATGGCAGCAAGGTCAGGCAAAACTAATCACTGCCGGCGCAACTGTGTCCCATAGCCTTATCAACCAAGGCCAAAGCCAACGCTTTGATTACAACATTCCTAGCCGCGCCGAGTGTAAAGTTTGCCATCAGATAAACCAAGATAACACCAGCCAAATCATTCCGATTGGCCTTAAAGCCCATCTATTGAACAGCGAGATAGACTACCAAGGGCAAACCGTTAACCAACTGAGCCTTTGGGCAGAACAGGGCAAACTTTCGCAATTACCTGATGTAAAGCTAGTGGCCAAAACCTATGCTATCGACAACAGCCAAGCCGATTTAACCGCCCGCGCTAAGGGCTATTTAGATGTAAACTGCGCCCACTGCCATAGCGCTAAAGGCTTTGCCAGTATCTCTGGATTGCAGCTCGGTTTTTATATTGACCACACCAGTTATCAATATGGGATCTGCAAGCAGCCTCCAGGGTGGGATGGCGGCCCCAAGGGACTCGATTACGATATTGTCCCCGGCAATGCAGAGCATTCGATTTTACTCTATCGCCAAACGCTCTCCGAGCCTAAAGATCGCATGCCACCCATTGGTCGTAATCTTGAACATCAAGAAGGGGTTGAATTAATCAGACAATGGATAGATTCGCTCGCCCCCAGCTTAGGAACTTGTGTTTAGTACATAACCTCAACTCGGCTTAAGAGATGAATAAATGCAATCCACAGAGCAAATTCCAGTCATGACCTTCAAACTTGTGGTTTGCGCTGGTAACAAGGTGGATTTATACCAATCGTATTAAATATCTGTTCATGCAGCGGGAGTTCTAAGCGCTTTAGACAAGGCAAGGCTAATGGATAAATAAGTGAAGCCGTTGAAAATAAGTTGATACTGTCATCTTCCATTACAGTATCAACTTGTTATGGTCAGTTTATCTTTGTTTGCATCTCCCCTTTGACCGCTATTAAGTCGGCTAAAATATCCAGGAGGATGGCCTATCCAATGCTTAAAGGATTGACGAAAATGACTCACGTCGCTGTAACCTAGGCTTTCAGCAATCGCTTCAATATCTAGCTCATTGGCTAAAATCAACTCAACCGCCCGCTGACAACGCACCTGATCGACTAAACGCTGATAGCTCGATCCCAATTGCGCGAGCCTTCGTCGAAAACTGCGATCGCTCATATGCAGTTGAGCCGCCATTTCATCTAAATGTGGCACATCGGGAAACTGAGCACGGATCGCCTTCAGCACAGTTTCAATTAAAGAAGTGGTAGAGACTAAAGATGTTATCTCAGTCCCTTCTGGGAAAGGATAATTGATGTCAAGAGCTAGATAATTAAGGGAAATACTCCACTCGTAATATTCACAATTAAATTGTACTTTAGCGCCCGTTGCCACCGATAAAAAACTGCCATCCCGTACGGGCTCGGCTAAATTAATTTGAGTCAGGCGTATTTCCGCCCCAGTTAACTCCCTCGCCAATCCCAACAACGAACCTATACTGTGGAGGAACTGAAAACCATATTGTTCTTTATCAATACGACCCGTATTGAGCCAACGAATGCAAACACTTTCATCTTCTAGGCGTATCAGAGAATCAGTAAAGCTGCCAACCAAACTCGGGTGATTAATCACAAACTGTAAGCAGGCTTGCAATGAGGTAAGCTCGGCAAGATGAGGCAATAAGACATCTAAACTATTCACCCGGTAACTCAGCCCTAATTTTGTACCAATATCGGGATCGCCACCCTGTAAACGTAAAAACTCCATTGCATATTCCACCTGCCATACATACACAAACTGGCAATGAGTGAGCTCTGCTCGTCCAATACCTATATGTGCACACACTTGCTCAAGAGCCTTATCACCTAAATGCGAGGCAATAAAATCGAGAATATTACGTAGCTCGAATGCAGGGTAGGTTTGGTCACCTACCATCAGGTTCGTCTTGTAATCGACGCGCTGTAACATGGAATATCCTTAATGTGATTTGTTCAGCTTTTAATTCCCTAGGTGATTAGTTGTATAAGATCTCGCTTATTTTGAATAGTCTTAAACCAAACTTAATGTTTAAAAAATGTATTATTTTATTTCATACCCAATCTAATAAAAAACGCCTGCTCGAAGGCAGGCGTTTTTATGCGGTATTAAGCTATATCATCGCCTACACAGGACGATTTTTCTCTACCAGACGATTAAAAATGGCATTAACAGAAAGCGAAGCACCATGGGCGATTTTATCAGCTAGTTTTTTGCGCACCTGGTAACGCAGCTTATACACGGTACGTTCGCCAGCTAAATGCATTAACACATCATCACTGGTTGAAATCGCATCGATAAGGCCCAGTTCAATCGCCTGTTGACCATACCAATGCTCACCCGTGGCCACCTTAGCCAAATCGAGTTGAGGGCGATACTTACTCACAAAAGCTTTAAACAGCACATGGGTTTCTTCCAGCTCCTGTTGAAACTTCTGTCTGCCCTCGTCAGTGTTTTCACCAAATACGGTCAAAGTGCGTTTAAAGTCACCTGCAGTATGTTGCTCATAATCGATTTCGTGTTTTTTCAATAAACGGTTGAAGTTAGGTAACTGGGCAACAACACCGATAGAACCAACTATAGCAAATGGCGCGGCATACACTTTATTGGCCACACAGGCCATCATGTAACCACCGCTGGCAGCAACTTTATCCACGCAAACCGTTAAAGGAATATCAGCCTGACGTAAACGGTCAAGCTGGCTCGACGCAAGACCATAGCCATGCACCATTCCGCCACCACTCTCGACATTAACGACAACTTCGTCGCCCTTTTCAGCAATGGTTAAAATTGCGCTAATTTCCTCACGCAGTGAGGCAACCTCAGCGGCATCAATACTGCCTTTAAAATCAACAACAAAAACCTTTCCTTTGCTCTCTCCCTCGTCTGCCTTTTCCTTCGCCTTCTCTTCTGCTTTGAGTTGCTTTTCATAGGCTTTAAACTGCTTTTTAGTCAACAGTTCTTCCTTCAAGCTATGCTTTAGCTCTTCCAATTCTTCAGAAAAATTGGTGATCCTTAACTCACCCTTATCCGATTTGTGTTTTACTGTGGACGCCAAGACCACAATAATCACTGCAACAATCGCCACAACGATCGTCACGGCTTTCGCTAAAAACATGCCATATTCGTATAGAAATTCCAAAGTACTCTCCATTGGGGCCTAAGCTTATCCGGTTAACTGCGCGCTATTCTAACAGCCTAGAGCGCCATAAAAAAACCCAGCGCAGGCTGGGTTTTTAGGATTTAACGCTGGATTAGTTCGGACAGGTTGCTATCACGCTTGGATCGGTGACGAAAATAGTCGCTTCACCTTTACCCGCAGTCGATGCATAGGTCGCTACTTGGGTTTGCATTTCAACAGTCGCAGCCCCTGCCATACCGTCCGTAGAACTCTTCTCGCTTGGGTCAACAATGGAGCTGTGGTGACCTTTAGCAAAACGCACGGCACCAGTGCCTTTCGTCGTTGCATCAACACAAGGTAAGCCCATTGCAGAGATCAGTGGCTCAGTGCCCGACAATGGGAAGTTATCCACGCGATTTGGTAGCACTTGGTCTGGCAAGTTTCCGTTACCATCACCTGCAACTTCAATTAAATGCACTGGTAATTTGGTCGCTTTTAACATAGCTGCATGGTTGATTGGGTCAGCCGAGTCCACCGCTGTTTGGACCGCAAAGGCAAAGGTAGGAATAAACTGCGCGTACACCGCTTGTACTAATGCCGCATATTCCGGACTGCCTGGCTCGTATCCCGCGGTATTGGCTTTATCCACTAAGGCTTTGAACGTCGCAGAGGCCGTTACGTTATTAAAGAGTACTGGACCGAAGGTGGCAGAACCCGCGAAAGAACCTGCTAAACCACCCGCAGGGGCAACCAAAGAGGCCGCATTAATCGCATATGGATTAGGTAACGCTTCGCCCGTACTTGGATTTTTCATACCCGTGCTCGCGTAAGTCGCAAAGTCAGTTCCTACAATGCCACCTAAGCTTAAGCCCTGCGCGCTAATCTTAGTGACATCAAAAATTTGTGGTTTACTAGCCTGTGCAAGCCCCTGTGCTAATCCGCTTAGGGCTAAACGCACGCCTAGGTGATCCATGGTCGCTTGACGGAAGTTATCGCGCACGGACAGCGTGCTTGAGATATTCACAAATACCAATGGATTACCATTTTTAAAGGCATCGGGTGTACCAATAACCTCGCCGAAGGAAGGATCGGTTGCCGAAACTTCATAAATACCATCACCATTGGCATCAAATGAACGTGCACCATGTAAAGGCATATCGATAGCCACAGTAGCAACACCCATAGCGGCATAGGAACCCGCATAGGCTAAAGACATTTCCTTACCGCCACCTAATCCATGCAGTGCAATTGTGGTTGGCCAGCCTGACGTCGGCGGCGTAAAGGTCAAACCTTGCTGCTGATAGAAGGCCGCTAATTTGGTCGCATTAGGCATAGAAATCAGCACAGAAACCGTTTCGTAGCCTTTAACCGCTGGAATAGGGTTAAATTTGGTTAGATGTTTGGTTTTATCAACCGCGGTGCCATCGTCTAACAACCAAGTTTTACCCGCCATTAACGAGGGATTGGCTAACGCATCGGCTGGGTTAGTAATACCATTGGCAACAGCTTGCATACCAAAATTGGTCTGACTCAAGGTACCCGCTTGTAGTGCTAATAACACTGACACAGGGCTATCGCCTTGGGCCTTCCAGCGACCATTGATTAATGGTTTACCTTCAGCAGATAAACAACTCACTGAAGAACACTCGCCGTAAATCGGCAGTTTAATTTTCGCGGTATACACATCCGCTAAACTTGAAACCACATAAGCAGCACCATCTGTAGGTGTCAATCCTGCTGCCTGTGCCACTGTAACCCCTGTAGGCGTCGGCATTTGCGCAAAACTAGGCGCATAAGGAGCACCCTGCGCCATCAACAGCTTTGTGGTTTCATAGACGTTTGCTACCGATTGAGTGGTAAACAAGCCTGAATAGGAAATGGTTGAAGTATCAACATTATGGGCCGCAGCAATGCCCTTTTCATAACTGTTGATTAAGGTTTGCAACATCAGCTGATCTGGCGTTTCTAGGGGTAACGTATTGATATCCATCTTCAACGTACCATAGGTTGTCGAAGAGGCAATGCCGCGTCCCTCAGAGTCTTGGATCAAATTGGTTGTCGCATAAATATAAGATTGACCAGCCTTAAGGGGTTTTAGGGGAAGAATAACGACTTTTGAACCCGATGCAGTTGACACAAAATCGACGCCAAACTTAAGCTCTGCACCGACCTTACAAGCCGATACTGACGGTTTGGCTTTACACTCAGGATCAGAGGACAAGGCGCCCCCCACGGTAGCCTCAAACATTCTCACCGCACCTGGTTGTGCTACAGATGCTGCAAGCAAGCTAAGTTGGGTACCATCATGATTTTTTGCTAAATCGATATCAATTGAAATAGGTGACGTCGTCGACCAACCATCTAATGCACCCAGTGCAATCTGTGGATCGGTATAATTCCCCGAGCTTTCACCCGGAATAGACAAAGTACCATCCTTAGTGCCACTAAACAGTAGATCATTAGGTAAAGGCACTTTAGAAGTCGCTGGGTCGAACACCATATGGGATTCAGGGATGAGCGGCTCTGTCTTATCCTTGAGTTCGTTATAACTGTCCTCGCCACATCCTGTGAGGCCCAGTGCTGATGCAATCGCAACACACAAAATGAGTCTTTTCATTTTTTTTCCCCAAATCTTGTTGTAATAGTTTTGTTTTCCCCAAGAAATTAGTCACAATAGTGCAAAGCTATGACTAATAGGGCTTATGTTAGCCCCTAACTCATTTCAAGTTAACGTAAAAATATTGAGTTAGCCACAAGTTTGTCACAAACATTTTTGCTACCCATAACAAAGTTTCATTCATTTGTTTGAAACATGCGTTTAGCAGTTCGGCGACTCTAGAAGTGGCGGGCATTTTCGCCAAGAGGAATAAAAGGCTCATGTTGGAATATCAAGCAGCAAAAGATTTACTCAAAGGTAAAACAATTCTGGTCACTGGCGCAGGAGCTGGCATTGGTCGTGCGGCAGCTATCGAATTTGCCAAGCACGGTGCCACCGTGATTTTACTCGGTAAAACGGTCAAAAAACTCGAAGCCGTTTACGATGTTATCGAGCTAGCGGGTTATCCGACACCAGCCATTGTGCCGCTGGATTTAAAGGGGGCAACCGAACAGAACTACCGCGATATGGCTGACACAATCAGCGAACAGTTCGGCCATTTAGATGGTTTACTGCATAATGCCAGCTTACTTGGCGCCCTAGGTCCGTTTGAACATATTGATATTCCTTCGCTTGAAGATGTTCTTAAAGTCAATGTCACCGCGCAAGTGATGTTGACCAAGGCATTACTGCCTGTGCTGCGTCAAGCCCCTAACGCCTCGATTATCTTTACCTCAAGCAGTGTCGGTCGTCAGGGCCGCGCCTACTGGGGCCCTTATGCCTTCTCAAAATTTGCTACCGAAGGCATGATGCAGGTACTCGCCCACGAATGCGATGGTACTTCAGTACGCGTTAACAGCATCAACCCAGGAGCAACGCGCACTGAAATGCGTGCCAAGGCCTATCCAGCTGAAAATCCATTCGATTTGAAAACACCTGAAGAGATTATGCCAACCTATCTGTATTTGATGGGACAGGATTCTAGCGAGATTAATGGTCAACAATTTAACGCCCAATAATTGCTGCTTGTTTTAAAATATCGCGTTTTCAGTGCATTAGCTTTGAGACAGAATTAATCTAAAAAGAAGGGAGCTTATTGCTCCCTTCTTTTTAATTCTGACCAAGCTTGATTTTGGCAAAGTAAATCATGGTTTTAAACTTATCTTGCGCTTTATCGTCCTGAGTATCACTTCTCTCCAAATCAGAAACCATTGCCTGCTCATGGCTGGAGTAATAACTGACTAAAAGATCGTCACCATCAAGCACAATACCTGCATAACTGGTGTCCCCTTGGGAAGGTAACGTCAGCCACTCATGGAGCTGGCCTGTATCCTGGTTAATCTCGACCAGTGCAGTGCGGATATCGCCTTCATATAAACGCACTACCGCCATCAAACGGGATTGATAGACAAACAGCACTGGCCCACCGATACGTTTATCGAGTGTTTGCCAAGTCCATTGCTTGAAAGGTGACAAGCTGTGACCCAGTAAACCTAAAAACTCGTCACTCCACACGGGATCGCGCCTTAATAAACAAAAACAACTCCCCTGGTGAAATACAAGCGAACTTTCATTCACGTAGCCCTGATTGTTAAAAACAGGCATCCAAGGCGTAAATTCGACACTGTCATCACTTTTATATAAGCGTGTATCCCCATCAGGCCCCGCTCGATACCCCACACCATAGAGTGCATCTTGATGCTCAGTTAAACGCCATAACCAGTAACCTTTATCAGCTACCGCCTGTGGTTCGGACCAATGTACGCCATCCTTTGAGCGCCAAAGATAGGACTGTAAACCTGATTTATCGTGCTGAGTACCGCCACCCAATAGCAACAACTCACCTCGAAATTCAATTAATTTGCCATCCCGTAAATCAGCATGAGCCGAAGTCAGCAGCGCCACACTTTGCCAAGTTTCCCCTGCATCATGGGAGCGAAGAATACGTAATGCACCATCGGGAGACACGTGGGCTGAGCCTTCTCGAAACACACAAAATAATGTCCCTTGGTATAACACCAGATCGGTAAAGGCATTATGCTCACCTTGCTCCCAAATTCGCTTGACTGATACTAGCTCCATCGCTTATCTCCTCGTCATCGATAGGCTTGTTATAGCATAACCACCAGCTACAGAAAGCAAAAAAGGCCGCAAGCGGCCTTTTAACTGAGAAACTAAACATCACTCGAATGATATTAACTGCGCTGACGTGTCGGCTTAGCTTTAGGCGTTGCTGTGACTTTATGCTTACGCACCGCGCGGCGAATTTTAGCGCTCTTCACCTGTGCACGGGCCACGCTGTGTTTATCAGCAGCCAGCATAGTGCGAGTTTCAGGCTCAAGGCCCGCCAGTTGACGCAGATAGTTAACTTGTTCTATCGGCAATTCAATCCAGCCACCACGAGGTAAGGATTTAGGTAATTCCACCATACCGTAGCGCACACGGATAAGACGGCTAACCTGCACCTCTTGTGATTCCCATAAACGGCGTACTTCGCGGTTACGACCTTCACGTAAACACACGTGCCACCATTGGTTCATGCCTTCACCACCCGCAGCTTTAATGGCATCAAATTGCGCCATACCATCTTCTAACATTACGCCAGTTCGCAGACGTTGTACCGCAGCCTCTGGCACTTCACCAAAGGTACGCACTGCGTATTCACGTTCAACTTCGTTAGACGGATGCATCAAACGGTTTGCCAATTCACCATCAGAGGTAAACAGCAATAGGCCTGAAGTGTTGATATCCAGACGGCCTACCGCAACCCAGCGCGAATCACGCACTTTAGGCAAACGGTCAAACACAGTTGGGCGACCTTCAGGGTCTTTACGGCTACAAATCTCACCTTCGGGTTTGTGATAGGCCAGCACGCGGCAAATCACATCGTCGGCGGACTTAAGCGATATGGCTCGACCATCGATACGTACTTTTGCATCGGCTTCGATCCGATCGCCAAGATTGGCAATCACGCCATCAATACTAACTCGGCCTGCAGCAATCCATGCCTCCATCTCACGACGGGAGCCATGGCCTGCACGGGCCAAGACTTTCTGCAATTTTTCACTCATTAGTTATATCTTCAATAAAATTCTTTTTGAAAACAAGGATTTTGTCACCTCGCATTCTGTATATTTTGTTTGCATGTACACAGCTATGTACACAGTTCCAAAAGTGGTGTAATTATACGTTAATTGCAGTTAGTCGTACAGTGAGCCCTATTTTAATGAAAATGAAACAC
The DNA here is from genome assembly GCF_000146165.2 of Shewanella oneidensis MR-1. Classification (NCBI taxonomy): domain Bacteria; kingdom Pseudomonadati; phylum Pseudomonadota; class Gammaproteobacteria; order Alteromonadales; family Shewanellaceae; genus Shewanella; species Shewanella oneidensis. The sequence goes on from NC_004347.2 coordinate 3,074,772, forward strand.
AACAGAACATTAAAAACTGTGATAATTTAATGTTTGATTGGTATGTAATTTATTGATAATTGCATAATTAATGATTAGAAAAATTTCGTGAGGATTTTATGAAACGTTTAGCGCTGATGGCTTTAATGGTTTCACTCGCAGGATGCGGTGGTGGCGGGGATGATGATGCTGGTGCAGATATCAAAAATTTGATTTCAAGCACAAATGCAGTTGACGGGAAAACGGTTAGACCAAGTGATGCCGATTTGCCGCTGGTTATCGCTGTTGAGTCTCACTCTGCTGATATAGACAAAATCTTGTTGTCATTAGAACGTATCGAGCAAGTAGCCGGTTATCAGATAATTCGATATTCAAATGGCATAGAGCAAGCGGACATCACCATTAAATCATCAAATGTTGGCTGTCTGACTTCGATACCTATGGGTAATTGGCAATATACAATTGAAGTGGGTGACATGGCATCCTGCCCTAATGTCACTTTTGATTTGGTGGCCTATAAGATCTTCGGTTTAAATCGAACCGATAAAGACTCTTATCGAGTGCTCAAATCTCAGAGCACATTGGCTGATAGCGCTTTGGCGACGATTTACAATAATCCACCCAACACCCCTATTTCTGAGTTGAACGTTATCAGTAAATAACTACTGTGGGAAGTTACCCAAGTTTGGGAACTGCTCATAGTAAGACGCATCAATAACAGCGTAATTCATTACATCTGCAGGTTGATAACGAGAAGGGCCACCGCGTGGCCCTTGCGTTTGTAGTGTCCATCCGTGCTGATAGCCGCCCTCACTACTGTTGTAAAACCCATTAAATCGAGAGTACTCAACATAGTACTGCCCTGGCGTTCCTGCGTATTCAGAATCTACTCTGGCAATGGTTGGCTTGCAGGCTGGCTTAAAGCTGCAGTTGGTTCTGTGCTGGCCTTGCGAATAAATTACTTCTCCAAGCAGTTTTATTGATACCGGAGGCCTTGCGCTGTGAAAGCGCACATTTCCAGCAGTGTCATAAATGGCTAAGCCATACTTCGGCAAATTAATTGCTTTAGCCGAGGCAAAGACATAAATCCTTGCGGTACCGGAATACATCCAAGAACTAACTAAGCCTCTCCATGTGCTACCTGTGCCATCAAGGATCACATGCAATGCTCTTAAATATGGGTATTGCTCTCCTTGGGTGTTGCAGTAGGTATAAATTTGAATATCGTAACCAACCGGAATACCAAACAGATCGATATAAGTATCGGTACCATTGGTATGAGTTACGTCCTTGTAACCCCAATACATGAAGGTGGTTTCATAGGTACCTAAAAATAGCGATAGGTCCTTGTTGCGAATTTCTACACCGTACATAAATCACCGAGAGTAAAAGAATGAAAGCAAGATTATGGTTACCCCAAATGCATCTTGCTCTAGTTCAAATGTGACTGTATTGCCTGTGATAGTCAGGCTGTTTATTTTTACTCTGAAAGTGCTACCTAAAGAAACCTCTTGATCAGGAGTGCTACGCTCTAATCCCCAAACGAACGAAAGCTTACCGCCAACGCCATTAGATGGCAGCGTGACGGAGTGAACGCCTGGGTAAAGGTCCTTTACACGTAAACACCAAAACAAATTGTATGGTGTCGCATCGTAAAGCACCTCTTTGCCAGCGTTATAAACAGCAAGAGCATAACTCATGTTAATTTACCCATTCTGCAAACTAAATTACCGCTATTGTCATAAACATCTATTTGATTATTTGATATTTGCATTCGTCCCTCGCCTGCAGTGTTTCCATTAATTTCAAATACACCGGACTTATCCAGTTTCCAGCCAGTATTTTGTGCAATATAGTTTGTTGATTCGATATAATCCCCGATCTTAGCGTTGGTGATTGTGCCATCACCAATAACAGCGCTGTTAATAAATACCTGACCACCTTGGACAGCAAAAGGCGTAGTGATAGTTGATGTTCCAGTAATTTTATTCACAATTGCAAATCTATCTGCAGTAAAGAGTACTTGCGATTGCATGCCTTCTGGCGTGTTCTCCACACCGATTGCCATGCCTGCGCCGTAATATTTACCGTCTGCAGTTACCCCAACTTTGATCGAGTACATTGCTTGCAGCTTGCCGTCTAACTCAGCTAACGCCGTTGATGTTTGCTGCACAGCGGCAGTGTTAGCGCCTGCAGTGGCCTGCACGGTATCTATGCGTTGGCCTAATGCGCTGTCGGCATTAGCACGGGCGGTTTGCTCTTGTTGGATTGCTGCAGTGTTAGCCCCTGTTGTGGCCTGCACTGTGTCGATACGTTGACCTAAGGCGCTATCAGCATTTGCTCGCGCTGTTTGCTCTTGCTGGATTGCGGCAGTGTTAGCCCCTGTTGTGGCCTGCACCGTGTCGATACGTTGACCTAAGGCGCTATCAGCATTTGCTCGCGCTGTTTGCTCTTGCTGGATTGCGGCAGTGTTAGCCCCTGTTGTTGCCTGCACTGTGTCGATACGTTGACCTAAGGCGCTATCAGCATCTGCTCGCGCTGTTTGCTCTTGTTTAATTAATGCAGCATTGCCGTTTACCGTTGCGGAAATACTGATGATTTGTTTTGCCAATGATTCATCTGCAGTGGCTCTCGCCATTTGCTCAGTGATGATTGCCGCCGCGTTTTTATCAATGGTAGCGGCAACAGTTTCAATACTTTTTGCCAATGCCTCATCAGCGGCAGCTCTTGCATATTGCTCCGACCAAACGCCAGCAAATACCACGGTTGATCCGGCATTCCAACCAGTATCGCCAGCCAATGGCGGATTAACTTGAGCAAAAATTCCATCAATACGTGATGATTCAGCAGTCAGTTTGCCATCAATCTCTTCAATTGATGTTTCAACTGTATCCACTCGCACAGTTAATGCGGCAAGCGCTTCACCGATGGTTGAGTACTCGCCTATTTTTTCCCAATAAGTCGCGTTTGTTGGTAGCGTTCCTGCTGGCACATCTTGCTTAGCCGAGTACAATTTGCCCTGATATTTTACTAATTGCCCACTAAAATAGGCGATATTGCTATCCCACTCTGGCGCCCCAGCGATGTCAGCGATATCCGCTTGCATTTGATCGATCTTGCTCTGTGCAACTGCAATATCGTTTTCAATATCGGGGATTTTATCGGTTTCGGCTTTAATGACTGGGATTAGCTCAATTTCATCTAGTAGTTCTTGCCCAAGTGCTGATGATGTAATGCGCTCGCTGAAGTACTCATCATATTTGGTTTGGTCGGTTGAGCTTTGGCCGTTTACAAAGTTAGACCATGGTCCCACGTTGCCTGTGCGGTCAACTAAACGCGCTCTAAACCAAAAACTCACCCCTGCGCTCAGGCCTGTCATGGTGTGGCTGTTTATGGGGTAGGCAAAATCACCTAACTTGATCATACCGTTGTCGTTATTGTTGGGGCCGTACTCAATTTCGGTGCGCAAGGTATCCTCTGCACCAGCAGGGAATAACCAATTTAACGCAATACCAAACACTAAAGGAGTTGTGGTGAACGAGGCTACCGCTGGCGGCAAGCCAGTTTTACCCGTGATATTGGTCAGATCAGAGGACTTAGGCACTGACGACACATCAACAGAGTTGATCGCGCGAACTCGAGCAATATATTGCCCGGTGTAAACGCCACGAATATCAACCGAGGTGCCGCTAGTTTTTGGCAGCTTAACCCACTCGCCTGAGTCTTTGCGCCATTCCACTTCGTAAGCCACTGCATTTTTGGCTGTGGCCCACTGAATTGTCATAGTCGTGACTGACAGTGTTTGCTCAGTAAATGTTGATTGGCTGATTGTCACTGTAGCTGGTGCTTGCTGCGCACCCACAGGCAATTTGCTAATTGGCCGATCTTCTAGCCGTGCGCCTGTATCAATGTATGGGTACTTGCTTGGGTTATGCTCAACTGCGGTGATCTCGTACTCAATGCTATCACTATTGGCTTTGGCGACACGCAGCACTCTAAATTGCTGTAGCTTTAGCTCGTCTGACTCAACCGACCATAACAGCTGTGGTAATGGCGTTTCGCTGTATTCAGTAGTTACCGTTACCACTCGGCCATTAACGGCCTCAATGGTACGCGCCTGAGCCTTGCCGCTGGGTAAGTTGATAATCAGGCGATCATTAACTGCGATTGTGGTCGCGCGGTCCAAAGTGATTTGTTTGCCGTTAACCGCCGAGATACGCCCACCAATGCGGCTACCTGCAATCAATTGGTCGGCAATTCCAATCACAAAGCCAGGTAAAGGAATGCTTCCATCCATGCCCACTTTAAAATTAACCGCGCGGTCATTGTTATTGGTATAAAGTGCCCACTTACCGCGGCGCTGCGCTTCTGATTCGCGAGTGCAACCTAATGCCGATAATTCGACTACATTGTCGCCATATCGGCGCTGTAATGCTTGATCTGATACAGAGGTAACATCGGATTCATAGGCGTTATCTGGGTTATCCCAGCTAATTAACGCGCGAGTGTACTTCACTTTTTCGCTACTGGATGAATAGCTAAATTTGCCGTCGATCACGTTGGCATTGGTGTAGATAAAATCCATATCGCGAGGCATATCGGCCACAGAATAGATTTGTCCGTTTGACCAGTACGTCATGCCACGGTAGATAGACGCCAAATCGCGTAGCACTTGCCACGCTTCTGTTGCTTGCTGAATGTAGATATTGCAGATATAGCGAGGCTCCATGCCGCCTTTACCGTTTGGTACAAGCTGATCGCAATACTGGGCAATCCGGTAAAGCTCCCATTTGTCCACCAGCGACGCATTGATGCGCTTTCCTGTGCCAAAGCGATCATCAAGGATAATGTCGTAACTCACCCAAGCAGGGTTATCTGTCCATGCGATTTTAAAGCTACCATCCCACACGCCAGTATATTGGCGGGTCAGTGGATTGTAGTTTGTTGGCACCTTTACTTTTCGCATAAAAGGTTCGCACGATACCACGGGGATATTCTGGAATTGGCTGGCATCAAATTCCACGTACAACAATGCCGTATTTGGATACTTTAGTTTGCGGTCAATTACATCGGTGATCGCCGCAATTTGCATTAAGTCAGCCACACGGTTGTTGTTTTGGTTTGGCGTGAGGCGGCGAATGCGTATTTGCCAGCTGTTACCAGCAGGTAAATCAATACGGTGGCTGCGCTCATAGGGCTGGGTAGTTTTGCCGTCAACCGCCGTGCTTAATACCGTTTGATAGCTACCGCCATTAGTAGATAGATCAATGGCGTACTCAATGCGATAGCCGTTTACATCACCGTTATCTAATTGCTGTTGCAGCGCTGGCCAGCGAAAGCGAACCCGCACAGCAGAGAGCAGTGAGTTTGTGATGGCGCGGGTGTAAGGCTGCTCTGATTTTAATTCAATCCCTAAGGCAACCTCGTTTTCAACTGCGGGGACACCAGGAATATAAGTTTGATGCACAGAGCCATGACGAAAGTCCCAAATCACACCTGGGAAGTTTTCAGCGCCATTGGCATCAAGCAATGGAGTGCCATCTAAAAATACATTTTTGCCGGATAATTGTCCCTCAAATTCACCTTCTCCGATCGCCAGCAAGATTTTAGCTTTGGCAATTGAGCGCAGATCATCAGGCGATTCAACCGGAGTACGCTGCTCGCTCTCACCTGCTTTCGCGCCATGGATAACGAGTTTTTGATTTAATGCTGGAATACCCATTCAGTTAAGGCTCCTGTTGATTGCCGTTGCCATTACCGCCACCGGATTGAATTGGGCGCTTGCTGGTTGCGATGTCTTCTGCATAAATGCCTGCACTAATAATGGCGCCACCAATGCGGCGCTTGCCGTAACCAATACCAACAGGATTACCAGCAGCAGTGGTATTTACCGCACCACCAAAGGCATAGCTTGGGGCGTTCTCAGCAGCTTCTCTGCCATTTAGTCCTTTTGCTTGCGGTGATAGCATTTGCACTACGCCACCAGCGACTAAACCCACGCCAGCCTGAACTAGCCACCCTTGGCCAAAATAAGCCCCAACAACGATCATCACTGCGCCTAAAATCGTCTGCAGAATGCCACCACGCTTACTGCCGCTAATAACAGGCACAATGCGAATTTCATTGGTACCGGCTAACTCAAATTCATCCATTCCGGTATTGCGTCCATTGCGAAAAATCGCATAGCGAAGGCCTAGCTTTGCCTGTTCTTTGATAAATAACTCAAATCCTTGAAGGGTATTTTTTAACGCGCTAAAAGCTTCGGTTGTGGTCCCCGTTTCGAGTAAGCGCTGGTGAACTCGGCCAAACCTAGAAGCTAATGATCCTGATAGTTTGATAGTGGTATGTGTGCTCATGGTGTTTCCGCGAAAACATGAATTTGAGGCAATAAAAAAGCCACCGATTGGGTGGCTTATTTTGAATGGTATTTTATTAAAGCTTTTCAGCTTCTTTGCTTACGCTTGTTCCTTCAAGTAGTCTTTCTGCAGCAATCCTATCAAGCCTATCGCTTTCATCTGCTGTCAGATTGTAACCGATCATCATTTTATTTTTTTCATGCTGAAACAAGAACTTTATGATTAGATAATCTTTTTCCCACTTAGCCCAAAATTGCTTGTTTTTTTGTGATGTTTCTATTGGGTCTGCAGTTTCAGAAGCATACCCGTATTTTTCAACAAGCGATTTTGTTAGTAGATCCTCAATTGAACTTGCTTCTACATCTTCAAACAAACTTTCTGAGTGCAGAATTACTTGTTTAAGACCATAATTATTAAAATAAAAACTTGCATTGAATGGCTTTTTTGCAAGCTCAATTTTAGTAGAAATAACTCTTGATAAATCTTTAATATCTGACGCATCGGTCATTTTTTGATCAACGCTGTTTGGATACATACTAAGTATTTTTTCAGCACTATCACCGTACATTGCACCTTTCCATAGTTCTTGTGAGCTTAGAAAAAATGAGCAGCAACACAATATAAACAATAAAATTATTCTCATATAATTCCTTATTAAATAAATTACTTAGCATCACCACTATGCCAACGACCTAACATACTGTAAAGTTTTTAGCCGTTTTATCCTGCGTAACGCACAATCAAGCGGGTATTGCGCTGCCAGTATCCACCGTAAATATCATGGCGGCTAAGGCGTCCATATAGATGATGCAGGATCTTGCCTTCGCCAACATAAACTGCGGCGTGATTAACTCGCTGACTTTGGATTTGCATTAAGATGCCATCGCCAATTTGTAGATCTGCTAGGTTGATATTTGGCAGCACCACAAATCCAGCTTTGGCAAATTTATCGAGGTATAGCTCTTGCTCGCCTTCCAACCAGCCGTCTTGGCGCTAAAAGTCTGGCAAATATGCAATAGCTGGCCATCCTTGGCCTTATCCATTTCTAATTTCTGATTTTTGCGCTGAACTTCATACCTTGAGCCACATTAGTTGACCAGAACTTGACATCAACATCATGTAAATTCCAGCCGTCAGGCTCACCGTTAATGCCGTCAAACGAATGATTGTCTGAACCTATATTACTGCGGTGGGTATACACCCCTACTCGGAACCACAGCGCCACAATCGTCTCACCTGTAGCACTAACAGTGTGACGAGATGCACCCTTATAGATAGGAACCAATAGCCCTTGCTCCTTGGCTAAGAAATAGGTTTCCGTCCCACCAGGCGCCCAGTTAGTAACATCAACACCACTGAACGTAACAGGCTGCACGTCAACTTCAATCTTCTCAAGGTCGGTATCCGCAAGGAATTGTGCTGATTCTTGTGGTGATAACATCACATAATACCAACCGTAGAACTTAGCCGCCCAGCGATCTATAAAATAACTTGTCGTTGCAGAGTACGGAGGTACTAAGTCAGACCGATTAGTCATGCGACCTGCATGATGTATACCGCGATTAACTCCACGGGTCATGCGCAGGCGTAAATCATCGGTGGGTAGGTTAGATGCATCTGGTACAACATAGCAGCCATGGTCTTCAAACAAACCATCTTCAATGACGAACTTGGTTGTATGCTCCGCAGTCTCATAGTCGTAAGCACCCCAGCCAGTATCAGGTACAGTGCAACGACCTGTGTTGTAACGTGGGCGGCAATACCAGAGTACCCCGTTTGCTAACTCTTTATAGCCACCAACAGCAGGGGCTGATGGTGCTTTTAACGATTCGAGCCATTCGGCTTCTGTACCAGAGAAGCCAGCATCAAATGCAACCTGATAAGCAGACTTACCATGATCGCCTTTATCACCTTTCCCACCTTTCAGGCTGTTTAGCCAGTCTAAATGAGACCCTTTATATCCTGCATCTAAAGCAATATCATATGCTGATTTACCAGCCACACCTTTTAGTGATTCCACCCACTCGGCCAGTGCCCCAGTAAACCCTTGGGCAACTGCTACTTCATATGCTGATTTACCAGTCGCACCTTTCAGACTATTGAGCCAATCAGCTGAAGAACCTTGGAACCCTTGGGTAACTGCTAATTCGTAAGCAGATTTACCATTAGCACCGCGAAGTGACTCTAACCAATCATCAACCGATCCATTAAACCCTTGAGCATGTGCTTGTGCGTAGGCGGAAATACCATCATTACCGGGTTTACCAACAGGGATACTAAACGCAAACTTGGTTTCACCTGATACTGACTGGTCAACAGTCACCAAGGGTGGCTCATTCCACGCTCTAGTTGTTGCAGTAGCGGTAACTAGACCGGGGTCATCACCGAAATTTCGACCCTGTGTTATCTCAACACGGATTGCACCTGCAGAGCTATCAATACCATTGGTTGACGTAAACGACCATAAATTACCCGCACCAGTGTAATTCGCAGTTGCTGATTCAGGCATTCCACCTGAATAAAAATATACTGTTGCATTAGCAGATGGGATTACACCTTCTGGCATTTCAAATGTATTAGTTGCACCTGGTACAACATCAAGCCCATCTGTACCCAATTTAAACTCTGTTGTGTAATTCATTTCTGGTGACCTTATAGACGAATAAAAGCATTGAGTACGGTAGATGATGGACGGTTGTCCATGGCTAGTTGTGTTTGTGAGTTAAGCTGAACCGATGCCGAGTGACCATGTTCCGGTATTTGTACGAGTGCATTATTGAACCACTCACGTCCTCTCCAATATGCGCGAGGGTAATTACCATTGGTATCTGTTGCGCCATCTGGATCACCGTTTGTATCTGTCGGTAATAGCAAGCTTGTATTCAGGTACGCAACTTTAGAAGGGTCACGAGAAATGTTCACATTGAAGTTGTTGTTTGGTAAGTGACGAACATCCATCATTACACTATTGGAACCAATGTAACGACCCATGGAACCACCAACGGAAATATTATTATTGTAATAACCGCCAGTGGCGTATTTATCCCGCAAGTCAGGGGAACCGTAGCCATGCAAGAGGCTCTGAGGTGCATTGATTGTAGTACCATCGCAACGGTGCCAGCCTTCACCCAATGTGTCCAATGGTGAATACTGAATTGCACCCACAGGGTATGATAACGGGCGAAGGTCACGTATTGAGAAAGGTGAACCGACACCGCCTATCACATAATCGCGGTCACAAATATATAACCCACCATATGCAGTGACCATTTCACCAGCTAAATAAGATTGGTTGAAGGTGAATGGGCGTGGTGCAAATTTCTGAATATGGTCTTGGTTGAATGGGTACTCCTGTGTTATTGAAATTATCACTTTGCGCTGTTGGGATGCGCTAGGAAAATCTAGTCTGCGAGGGTTTGATGCGTTATGCGTAAACTTTAGCGGAAACCCTTCCCCGTCACTTTGCACAGCAATATCGGCTGTTTTGTGTGTACCAACTGGGAGCGTGAGATAATTCACACCTGCGTTGATTGTTTGTTTTACATTTCTTTTAAACATGATTACCCCTGCGTTACATTGACTTGATTTAAATAAGTGTTAAACCTTGGCTCTTGTAGCTGATACCTTGGCTTTAAACTCGATAAGATCGATTGATATGAGGCTTATTCCGGCGGTTGCTGTTTTACATTGGGTTTTGAATCCAATATGCGCAGTGGCGTTATCTGCCCTGAACATTGCCGCAGTGCTGGTGTAGCTATAAAGCTGGGTGCCACTGTCGCTGTACAAGGTCACTTTAAAGCGATCGTCAGTGAGCATTTTGAATTTGCAGATGTACCACGTTGATGTTGATAGGGCGTAAGTTGAGCCAGTTTCAGTTGCAGCACTTGCTTTTACTATCCCGCCAAATGCATTACCGTTTTCAATAATCAACCCACTGCGGTCGCTAATACCTAACCCGATACTTGTTGAACCGATGACTGTTAATTGCGCAGGGTTAAATGCCGAAGGTGTCTTAAAATATACTGTAACTTCTAGTTCGGACTCCTTTGGGAATATGGCCATTAACATACCAGCGAGAAAACTGGCGTTTGCTGTGGTGCTTGACACAATGGGTTGCACACCGAAATGATTGCCTTCGCTGAGGATGTTTTGTAATGAGATATTGCCAGTTGATAGCAGGCTGATATTGTTAGCCGATGTCAAACCTATGCTGTGCATCATAAAGTCATACGAGGCGTAAAAATCTGAGGTGGCTATGGAAGTTGTTAAAGTGCTTAGTTTTAACTTTTCTGATGGGCTCATTAAGCCTGGGGTGGTTTCTGTCGCCAACGGAACTTGCGCAGCTGTGGCGCTACTCGCGCCTTTTTTCCCAAATGATCCGCCCATGATCACACCTCAACTTGGATGTGTGCTGGGGCAGCATGGCCCAGTAAAAACAACTCTTCGCTGCCTTGTTCGACATAATAGAGTTCGGTTAATAGTGCGGGTATGATGCGATAAGCGACGGTTTCAACTGGCGGCTTTGATGCGCCAAAGTGCGCACGAACACCATACATAAACTGCACTTGAATATTAAAGGCGGTACCGACAGGAATATTGTAAAGCTGGTTAACTGATACATATTCATCGGTGCCTATGGTTTTTATCTCTTTGCTTGGCATATCGCCTCCTTAAGCAAGTGATTAACAGTTTTATAGAAATAAAAAAGCCACCGATTTGGTGGCTTAAATTCAATCATTCAGTTTATTGGCAATGGCGCACAATCAAGCGGGTGTTGCGCTGCCAGTATCCACCGTAAATATCGTAACGGCTAAGGCGTCCATAGAGGTGATGCAGTATTTTGCCTTCGCCAACATAAACGGCGGCGTGGTTTACCCGCTGACTTTGGATTTGCATTAAGAAAACATCGCCGATTTGCAGATCGGCTAGGTTGATATTTGGCAGCGCTACAAATCCAGCCTTGGCAAAGTTGTCGAGGTATAGCTCTTGCTCGCCTTCCCACCAACCGTCTTGCCGTGCGAAGTCTGGCAAATGGATTTGTTGCACCTCACTGTACCAATCGCGCACGCAGCTATAGCAATCCCAAACACCATGGACAAACGGACGGTTTAGCAGTGATTTACGCTCACCCGTTGGCACTATGGTGCGTAAGTCGCCATCAGGCCAACTGAGGATATGCCAAGGTAAGCCACTGGCTTCACACATGGCGCGATCGCGATCACTGGGTTTGCTGCTAGCGTCTGGGTGGCTGTGGCAGATGCCAATGATTGCACCTAACTCTTCAATATCAGCATATTGCTGCGGATCAATCACAAATTCATCGGCCTTGTTAGTCGCCTTATTTTCGCACTTCACATACTGCGCTTTATTGCCCTGCCGGATAAGCAGCCCACAACATTCGTTAGGGTAGCAACTGGCCGCATGCTGACTGAAGGCATGTAAAATGGTTTGGTGCATAGGGACCTGCTTAGTGTGTTAGACCATTTTGCTGACGGCGGGAAAATGCTTTTAACGTATTAGCCGCACGCTTGGGAAGCCGCCGTGGGGTAATTCGTTATTTTCGCCAAAGCGTAAGGTGCAGCCTTTGATTGTGCCTGAGCACTGGTCTAGTGCTGGGTTATCAGTTGGCTGATCTTCGTCGGTAAACATGGCCTCGCCCGTGTAGCCACAATCCGCGCCGCGATATTCGCCACGTTGGCACCAATAACAATAGGCGGTCATTTGCCTACCGATTTTATAACCTGAAAGGTCGGCTGGGTTTGACAGCTCAAAGGTAACGGCGACATTATCCTCGTTGACCTTTTTATCTACATACCAAATCTCAACCGCTTCTTGGGTTGGATCTGCTTCACTATTGCCAGTGTGGAAGTTGGCCGCATCGAGATATTTTGCCAACGTGCGGTGTATTGTTACCTTGGCTTGCTCCATATTCTGAAAATACAGGCACAAGGCGCTAATACTGCCATCGATATTTGCCACAGTTAGGGTTGGCGTACTTGGCGAGCCATCGGAGTTAACTTCAACCCCTTCTAACTGCGCTGGCCATGCGCTGTATTGCTCGCCTTGCCAATGGATAATCCGCGCGGGTAAATTGGGCTGATTAAGATCGGTTTCTGAGTATGGGATATTGTGAGCATGAAAGCGCAGGATATCCGCACCAAAGGCGGTACCGTCGATTTCATAGAGAATAATCTCATTGCCCGGTTCTAGGGTTTGAATATCAGCACTAAGCATCGGCTGCACCTTTGGTCCATAGTTTGCCTTGCTCGATAATCGCTAAGCTGTGCGCCTGGCGAATTTGATCAACGGTAACGGCTGTTTCAGTGTTATCTGCTAAACGCCAAATGGTTGAATTAATCCCAGCATCCTCAGAGGCATGTATTGCGGCCAACATACGGCGTTGTGATTGTTCGTCACCATCAAACACCAGCCCATCAACCTCAACAGTAATCGAATTAACTGCCGCGGCACGTTGAGTGCGAAATAGGTATTCATCAATGCTGATGCCATCTATCAATATCTCAGCGCGATATTGCTCAATCGTTTTAAGTTCAGGGCGAACAGGCTCAGGCTCTGCAAATAAAGGCTGCTCAATCGCTTGCTGATCTTGCTCATCTATTGTTAACGCTGGCGCATTAAGCTCGGCATCTGCTTTACGCGCAATCCATGCTTGATACTGCTCGAACCAATCCCATTGCAGCGTGACAGCGTACAACTCGATAAACTTATCGATCACATGGTGCATTGCTGGATTAGCGGCATGGATTCTAGCTACTCGCAGTACATCATAGAGTGATACTGCGTAAGGGCGTTGCTTAATCACTTTCTCTGGCAATGTTTGCGCGCCGTTATCGCCAGCGGTGACTTCTTCATAAAACATTTCCATGGTTACACCTTATTTTTAAACCATCCAATCGGCTCACGCAGGCGAGCCGTTCCCACTGATACAGTCACACCATTATCATTGGGTTTGGTTGATTGGTTATCTACAATGGCTTGCTTGCCATCGTCACCCCAGTTAGTGCCATTGTGTTTTAGCTCGGTATAAGCGAAATGAGGAACGGCTTGCTGGTTGATGTTGGCAAGATAGCTCACCACTTTAAATGCCGGTGAATTATTTGCTGGCGTTCCAAGTGTTAATGCTTGGTGAGTTACTCCATCAAAATTTAATGCAGAGGTTAATTTTCCTGATCCATCGATGGCGCAAGATAATAGCGACTTATTATTAACTGATACGCCTGCATTGTTTTTTAGTACCTTGCCGATTAACGACTCACCAAGTAAAGCACCGCTTTCTGGACGATAGTCAGATGATGCAAATACGTTATATGGCACTATGCCAGCTAACACAGCATTTGGTGCGATTTCAGTTTGTTTTGCAAATGCTTGGTATTGAGAAATCCACACCAACTCAGCCGATCCAGCAGGAGTACCATTTGTCGGTCCTTCAATATTTAGATTTGCTACACTCCAAGTAGAACCATTGTTTAGTGAGTACACCTGTATAGCGCTTGCTTTAATGGTTTTTCTTGACATTTCCCATACAGATGCCGCATTAACAACTAAACCACCTATCCACCCATTTTTTAGTTGAGGTGTTGAGTATATATTATTAGCACTTCCTGCTATTTCAGTAGCTAAAAATGATCCGCCAGCATAATAAGGCAACTCACGCCGCTGAATTGGATAAATGACTTCATCCTTGTTGATTGTAATAGATCCATATAAAGCAGTATCCCATCTAATCCAATTTTCACCAGCGCCAACACCGCTTCCTTTTGCCCAGATTTTAACGTCTTTTTTTGAACCATTACTTGATGTAAAAGTTAAATAATCACCAATATTCCATTGATTTGAATCATTTACATATAATGCACCATCATTAATTAAGGTGTTTAATTGTGTGGCTGGATCATTAACCTTGGTAAATGATAAATATTCAAAACCTCGATAAGTACCATTATAAACTTTATGGGCTGCTCCTGCATAATCAAAGCTTTCAACTCCATTAGCCGAGTAGCGCATATCACGACATACGCCGCCAAAACCATCTGCATAAATAGCATCGAAATAGCGTCCTCCAGTCTCAGGGCGTCCAGATTTTCCGGTGGCAATAGAACCAGAGCCAGCAAGCAGCTTTGTAGGATTAAAGCAATCTGCTCTTGATGTGATACTTGCGGCAGTGTTATACCAGAAAGTATCACCAACAAATTTAGCTGCGCCTAGCGGGTTAAATGACGGATGATAACCACCATCATTTAACCGCAGCACATTGCCAAAATAGAGCAGGTTTTTACCTGCTTTCAGCCATAAATCGCCAAAAGCATTGAGTGAATATCCCTGTTCTGATGGTGATGGTACGCCATCAGTCGTGCCTGAAAATGAAACCTTGTATAACTGCCACTGATAGATTTTTCCATCTGTGCCGATATATGTGGTGTTGGCATTGGCCGAGAAGAAATCTTTTTTCTGCTGATCTGTCGCGGTAAATAGGTTTACTGCTGCACCAACACCACGCAATCCGCCTTGATAGGCATTGGGTGATGCTGCGCTTATCTCAACCTTTTCTGCCTCAATACCATACATATCCATACGTTCTGGAAGTGTTGATGTAGGGTGTGATGGCAGAGTTAATACAAATTGATTAGTTAAGTTGAAAACTATACCGTCAATGTGTACCGATGCATTATCTGTTTTAGACCCACCCACCCCGCCAGCTTTACCAATAAGCAAGGTGTTTGGTGTAGTAAGCGCGGTATAAAGCCCAGGCTTGCATTCATTAACTTGCTTGCCTGATTCATGATTACCAAAGCTAACCCAACCACTCGCTGCATAGCGTTCTTTGTTTTGTGCACGATTCGCTTCAAACTGCGCTTGTGACATGGCTGAGGAGAGTACTTCTACGGCCAAAAAGTTACGGTTGGTTTTTTCAAAGGCTGAGCGAGCTGTATCGCCACCCGTGCCTGCTGGATGGGTGCCTAGATTAATCGTTTCAAATGCCATGTGATTTTCCTAAATATCAGGTCCGATAGCGAATTAAGGATGAAATGCTTGTTCGAAAGTGGCGGCGATGCGATACATACCGCCGCCTAACGGGGTATTAGTGACCTGCTTTACTTGCCATAGCGATGCAGTGCCAAGGGGTGGTGTCCAGATAAATGACTTAGCGCCTTGATGTTCATCAAAAAAGCCGATAATGGCTTCGGCCATGGCTATTTTTTTGGTGAATGTTAGCGGCCAGCTTTGCACCTTGCTGTTAATGCCATCGCCTGCTGATTGACTGTAGCCATCCCCAAACTGTGCAGAGCGAGTACGATATTGGGTGTCGCCTGTGGCGCCGTTGTCTGGTGCCCATGTGAATGTTTGCGGCATTAGCGATACCCTCCAGCCATGGTGCGACCAATTTGGCCGTTAGGCTTTAGGTCATTGGCGAGCAATTGGCGATATTTTTGTTCAACAAACTTGCCTAGCTCGCTGCCGAACTGGCTTAATGCTGGCGTATCGGCCGTGGTGGTTGCGTTACCACTTTGATCGATATTCACCTCAACATGCACCACGCCAGCGCCAGCTGTTGCCGAGGCTGGTACGCCGTTATAGGCCGCGCCGCCTACTATGCCGCCATTGTCGTAACCTTTATGACCTTTGCGCATAGCTTCGACTGTGGCCACGCCACCGGCACGGGCTACATCTCGTTGTGACCAAACCACCTCGCCGCGATGAACAATACCTGCAGGCTCATATTTACCGCCTGCGCCTGTGTAACCACCGGATGAATAACCAACGGCGCCACCTTCAGAGAATCCCCCAAAAATACTGCTGGCGATACCTGCAATCGCTTTTTGCATGGCGATTTTTGCAATGTCAGCCAAGATAGACTTGGTTAACCAGGCAAAGTCGGCCTTACCTGTGGTTACAAAGTCGGTTAAGGCGTCAGTCATGCCACCAAAGGCGCTATCAAAGAGTTTTTCAGTTTGGCCAGCCATATCCGCTGCGGCATCAATGTAGTTTTGCATTGATGAACGGGCACCATTTGTCCAGTCAGCTTGCTTGGCATCGAGGGCAATGTAGTACTCATTCTGCGCGGCTAATCTGTCGCTGAGGTTTTGCTTAAGCATGACCAGCTGGGCTTGATACTCTTCATCGGTGGTGCGGCCTGCAAGGTTGTCAGACAATGCCTTACCTTGGGCGCGTTCGATGTCACGCTCAATGCTTTGGCGATCACCTAGGCGTTGTTGTGCTTTATCGCCTAAGCCAAAGCTGGCTAGCTTGTCGGCATTGCGTTGTTGTTCTGCGGCTAAGTTGGCTGCAAGGTTGGCGCTGTAGCTTTGCAGGCGTAGCGCTTCATTACGTTTTTTAAGTTCTTCATCGAGGGCCACGTTTTTTTCAAGCTGGGCGCGGATCACCGATTGCTCAGCCAGCAGGCTTTTTTGCTGGGCGGTGAGTACATCTTTGTTTTTGATATCGGCAATTTGCTGCTCAAACTGCAATAGCTCTTTTTGTGATTGCGTAAGCTTAGTGTTTCTATCTAACTGGCCTTGCAAGCCTGCTTGGGTTTCACGCAGGCGCATAAGGTAGCTAGTTGCAGCATCATCGGCAAAGGCTTTGGTGGTTTTGGCAGAGTCTTTAAACTTTTCTTCAATCGATGCCAAATCACGTTTGATTTTATCGGCATTGAGCAATGCGCTATTTGGATCGGCTTTGCGCACCTTCTCGATATTGTCGTTGTATTCCTTAATCGCCTTATTGCGTTTTTGCTCGTTGGTAAGGGTTTCTTCGGTAACTTTGGCAATGGCACGTTGAGCTTCGATTGAGTCTTGGTTTAGTTTGGCGCGTTTTGCCTGCTCTGCACTGCGGTCACGTTCAGTCTTCATCAGTGCCATTACTGAATCACGCTCAGCTTCCAGTGCCTTTAATTCTTCTCTAGCTAGGCCGTAACCCCATTCACCTTGCTTTGTTTTAGGACGCAGATCTTCGATACGTTTTGATAATGCGGCATACTGCTGTTCGAGCGTATCGGCACGACCGATATTGAGTATTTGATCCCACGATTCAACAGCACCTGATTTAATTGCCTTCCATGCTTTTTCGATTGAACCAAGGTTGCCGGTGATCTCCTTGGTGCGCTGATCAATGGCATTGCTATAGGCGCTAAAGGCTAGCTCTGCAGCTGCGGTTGATTTACCCGCTTCTTTTAAGGCGACAATTTGCTCATAGGTCGATGCGCTGAGGAAGTTAAACTTTTTGTTAAGTTCTTCAGCGGCTTTTACCGGGTCATCTGCCAGTTTGACAAATTCCGCCACCGTATCGGCAACGGCTTTACCAGTGGTATTTTCCATTTTTACGGCGGCAAGGCCGACTAGCTCAATTTGGCTGGCGGTAAACTTGCCAGTGTTGGCAACTTCTGCCAGTGCGGCAGAGGCTTGGCGTTGGGTACCGCTAATGGCATCAATGCGCTTGGCGGCTTCCATCAATTGGTCAGTCGTTGTACCTGCTGAGTTGCCAGTTAATATCAGCGCGTTGCGTAGCCTGTCGGCCTCGATACTGCCCTGATAATAAGCCAGTGCCATTACACCAGCGGCAGAGGCGGCAACGGTAAATGGGTTGATTAAACCCATAATATAACCGCCCATGGCTTTAGCAGCAGGGCCAACCCCGCCAAACATATCCTTAAGCTGGCCACCTTGCTGCAAGAACACCGTCATCGGGTTTTGCCCTGCTTGCAGCGATACGGCGATATCGGTGAATTGAGCAGGAAGGCCGCGTGTAGCAAACGCCATTTGCTTGGCTGACATGCCTGTTTTATCGTACTCAACCCCGGCTTTACCTACCTCAGTGCGCATCTGCGCAATTTTTTTGCTGTAGGTGTCGTATTCGGCTTGTTGTAATGATCCTGATTCACGGTGGCGGCGGAGCTGCTGCTCCATTTTGTCGAGCTTGCTGTACTCAGCAACTAGCGGATCAATTTGCCCAAGTAAGCGGTTAAGTTCAGCTTTTTGTTTAGCTGCGGCCGCTTCGGTTTTTGCTAAGGCGCGTTCTGCCTTAGTTTGGCCTTCAACAAAGCTGCCTGTTTCGGCAACCATGTTTAGCGTGAGTGTGCCGAGTGACTTATTCGCCATGGGAATTCCTGCTTAGTTTTACGAATTTGGTTTTGCTGCTTGATGGGTGGCCGTCCTTGGCCTTATTGCTGTTAATCTGTTTGCTTTTTAATCGCGCTGGCTTTAAGCATCATTAACACATCGTCAACGGTGGCTTCTGGCTGCTCATTTTCATCTAACTGACTGAAAAGCATAAAATCTTCAAACTTGGCTTTGCCGCCGTGGATGGTGTTGAGATGATGCATTTGCGCTGCGGCAATGCGCTCTTGCCGCGCCTGAACACTTAAGGGGCCGAACTTTGCTCGGTAGGCGATCCAGTCGATGACTTCTCGGTGAGTGAGGTTTTGCTGGGCTTCTTCGATGGTTCGTCCGCCGACTCCTGCGAGAACGAGCTCGTGCCAGAATTCTGAGTCGGCGGTAAGGTTTCCGGGTCTGGTTTTAGCCCAATGCCGTTAACCTCGTTAATGGCACCAATTAATGCCATGCCTAATGAGTCGCAAATTGGCCCATGGGCCTTATTACCAAGAATGTCGTCAATCTCAAATAGAGGGTTTCCCTGCTCATCAACAACACTTGAAACAATGCGAGACGTAAGCGAATCGACTCCATTGTTGTAATTGTTGGCTTCGATATTAGCGGTAGCGAATGACTTTTTACGGATGAAAACGGTGGCTTTACAGGTGTCGCCTGCTGGATTTACCCACGAAATTTCGCGGCGTTCTGGCTTGACTGGCGAATATGAACCAGTCTTAAGAAGGTTTGCAACACTTAATTCCATGATTATTCCTTAGGATTAAGTTAGTTAAGATGACAAAGCAAAAAGCCCACTGTTAGGTGGGCTTTTTATGTTGGTTTAACGGATTGACTACGGGGTGACTGCAGCAGGCACTAACACAGGATCGCCAGAAACTTGAATGCCAATGGTACTTTTTACCACATCGTTTTGCCCAAAGGTAAACGGGTAAGCAGTCATAAAGCCTTCAAAGGTGATCCACGTACGAGTGGTTGGCAAAGTAAAGTTTTTAGTTGTAACCGTTGGCGCGGTGCCCACTGCATCACTAAAACCAATTGCCCATTTAATGGTCGTGCCAGCGGTTTTAATTTGGTGCAGGCGCAGGTGGCTTGCGATACGTGGATCAATGTTGATACCAAAGGTTGCGGCACCTGGCGACTTTAACCCTGCCACAAACTCACGGGCCATGGCTTCTAATGGGGTGGTTTCGATCGGTTCGACTGGGCTGTCGATGCCGTCAATGGACGTTACCGCGATGACGCCTAAAATGGAATCATCTGCCGGATCGATTGCATAGAGCTGGGTGCCCTGCGTTTTCATACTCATGTTGTTGCTCCTAACAATAGCCTTGCGGCAGATACAAAAAAGCCCCTGCGGTTGCAGAGGCTTTTGGTTTTAAGTGCGGGATTTTTGAGAGTGGCTAACGTGTGACTAGCCAATCAATATCAAAGCTGTGGCGGTAATTGCCTGTTTCTTTATCTCGGTCATCACCGTTGTAATTGGTGGTATAGGCATCCAGCTCGATGGCATGACGGATAGCATCACCCACCGCTGAGGCTGTGCTGCCTGAGTCGGCATATACATCTACCTGCAGGGTGAATGCATCGGTATCTGGTCTGCCGGCTAAATAGTTTTCAGGGCTACCGCCGATCACTTGCCACACTGCGTAGGGCTTTACTACGTCCTGCGGTGCTTGGCCAAATGGGAATAATCTTGTTGGGTTGGTACCGAGTAGCGCGGTTACCTCTGGACTATTGCGGCAAACCACAAAAATAGGCGCAGTGCTCATGAAAGTGCCTTATCAAGTTCTTTATCAAATTCAAAGGTAAAGCGGCCAATCACTTGGTTAATGTTGTTAGCCAATGCTGGGCGCATAAAGGGTTGCGCTTGTGCATGTTCGGTACCGAACTCCACTAAATGCCAGTGTGGAGTATTTCCGCGCGCGCCTTCGTCGGCATTAGGTGTTGGGATCCTGCCTCGATTGGTGGCCACACCCACGCGATACATGATTACCCCGTCGCGTTGAAATAGGCGGCTAGCAAACTGCAGGGTGATGTTGTCGCGGATCCGTCGCCCTGTTTTTGGGTCATCCACTGCCAAGGCATTTTGTTGCGCTGCTTTTTTTACAATACCAGCTGCCTTTCGTAGCGCTGTTCGTGTGCCAGTATCAAGCACGGTTTGGCTAACCTTGTTCATTTTGGCTTTGACTTCTTTTAAGCCAAGAATGCTGAAATCTGAGGTTGCCATGGTTAACCTACTTTGCTTTGGCTGTTTAAGTACTTAACTGTGACGTGACCGTAACGCGTTTTGCAGATCACTTTCTTTTTATGCTTATGGACTTTAAGCGGCTGAGGACAAAACACCACCTTGCCCTTTTTTGTATCGGCATAAATGCAGCGGTCTAGTTTTTTACCGTTTAAAAACACCTCAACGGGTTTACCAATTTCACTGGTATTGCCAATGGTGAAAATGTGAGGTGTATTCATGGTTAAATTCCATGATTCACACCATCTTTGCAGCGTAAGCGCCACTCTTGACGGCCTGTTAAATCTGTTTCTATCGAGTGAATATCGTAGGTTCTGCCGTCCCATAAAATTCGGCATTGGTAAAACAAGCTGAGATCAATTGGGAACCATCTAAGGTTGATTCTGGCGCTGGTTTCAGCTTGTTTTGCATCCGCTGCATAAAATTCACGGCCAGCCCCTGTTAATACCTCTGCGGCAACCTTATCAAGCGGCTTATTGCCTAAGGTGAAGGTTTGCCAAGATGTTGATGTTTCGCCTGTGAGCGGATCTTGCTGCTTTACTGGCTGTTGCAGGTGGATTCGATGACGTAAACGATAGGAGAGCATTAAATCCCCCAGCCAATGCGATAAGGCGTTAATTTGATTTCTGCGGCATTACGCAGCTTGAGCGCATCATCTGGAGATGCTTGATAGCTTGATTGCAGCAAGATCATTACGCCAGTGGTAACGCTTGCAGGCAGTTTCCCAGTTGCCTGATCAACCAAAGCATTTAGGGATTCCATTCCCAAATATTGGCTTGCTTCGTCCTCTGCCCCATCAAGCAGCAGCTGCAAATTTGCATCATCTTCATCGTGAAACACATTTAGATTTTGCTTTGCTTGTTCTATGGTGATGATACTCACAGAGAACTCCTGAATAACGGTTTAAGCTTTTGCTTTTTTTGCAGCGGCAGCAGCGGCCTTAGCGTCTGCTTCTTCTTTTTCCTTGGCTTCAGCAGCGGCCTTAGCGTCTGCTTCTTCTTTTTCCTTGGCTTCAGCATCGGCCTTAGCGTCTGCTTCGGTTGCTTGTTCTGGTGCGAGTTCAACCAAGCCATTGTGTTTTAGTTCGTTAAAGTGATGTTCATCTACTTCAAACGGTTTAGATGAAGTAGTTTTTACTTCGTTATCCAAATAAAAGGATTTAAGTGCAATGGCGAGTAATTTAGCCATGGGATTTCTCCAAAATTTGTGTGACTAAAACCAAAGGCCGAGTTTCAGCCTTTGGTGCGTTTAGTTATCAGTTAACCGATTTATGCTGTTAGGCAAAAGTAAAGTTACCCTTAACAAATGCCTCTGGTCGATAAACGGCCAGCGCTAAGCGCTCTTCTGCACGGATACTGACCATGTTGTTTTCAAAGTCTTTATCGTTCTCGGTAGAGATTAAAACTTCGATATCCATGCGGTCATAGATCTGTGCGCCCATTTGGAATGCGCCGACTAAGAACTCGTTTTGCACGATAGATTGGGTTTCAACTACTGGGCGGTTCCACAGTGTGGGGACGGTTTGTCCTTGTGGTTTGCCGATCAGGTAGTTTTTGTTGCTATCCTTCAGCGTTTCAATTACGGCCCAATCAATTGGATTGAGCACAATGCCATCAGCGGCATATTCTGCTAACGCCGCTTGCAGTAACGCTAAGCGAATACGGTCAATATGCTGCTCGGTATCAACCGTTGCACCTGTTGGCTTAACGTAAGCACTTGCCTGCAACATAATTCCGTGCAGATTGGCGCCAGTGTTGTTGCCGTATAACAGCTGAACTTCTTCTTTAAGCATTAAGCCGTAACGTGCACGGGCATTGATAAAGCTTTGCAGTTGTTTTGAGTCATCCAAAATTTGGCGACTAGCTTTAAATAAATGTGCAATGGTGCGCACACCAGCACTAACTAGGCCAAATGTGATTTCAGAGTAAGGTTTAGCTGCACCTTCAGCTACTGGTGCCGCGTTATTGGTAAAGCCTGTCTCTTTAACGTATTCGATGGTGTTGCTCTCAGTTTCACCTGGAGCAATTAGGTCTCGAATAGTTAAACGACGCTCTGGACCAGCAACAATGCCAGCCATGCGATCAGGACGAACTAAACCAGCACCTGAACCTGTGGCTGAGGTGATTGCCGAACGTGGCATACCAACTCGACGGCTACCACGGAATGAACTGCTAACACCTTCCATTTCTTTGTCGTTAACCACACGCTCACCGATTGACTGCTCGCGCTCTTGCTGGTTGCTTTGGGCGCCTTTAAGCAGCTTTTGCTCAGCTTCTTGCAAACGAGCTTGCAATGCTCCTTGTTCTGACAGCAGCTTATCGACTTTATCGCGAGTTTCGGCATGCATTTCACCAGAAGCCTTGATCTGCTTATTGGTTTCTTCAGCTGCTGATTTAATTTGATCACCAATCTTGGTTAGATTGACGCCTAATTCTTCAATTTGCTTTTCAAAATTTGGGTTTGGCATAGTCGCCTCCAGTTATTTAGATAAAATGATTTTTGATGCGTTGATTAACGCGGTTAGATCGGGGGCGATAGCGTTTTGCGTATCGGACACATCAGCATTTAGCGTGATGCCGCCAGCAGCGCTCGGCGTACTGGACTTTAAATCTTGAAGTAGTTGACGGCGTTCGCTGCGAGGTACGCCTGCTTTAGCCATGGCGGCATCCACTTTACGCAGTGAGTTAGCGTTGGTATTTTCGGTGGTCTCACCAATTTCATCGGCTGAGAGTGTGTCCGCTGCAAAACCTAGCTCTACTGCTTTTTTGCCACGGATAAAGGTTTCTTCATCCATCATGGTGGCAATGACTTTTTCACTTTGGCCGCAACCTTCTACGTATAGATCCACCATAGCCGCATCAAACTCTTCCATGTCGTCGGCGATGTTACGTAGGGCATGGCGGTTACCGATGGCAAATACCCAGCAGTTGTGGATCATCAGAAAGGCAGAGCTAGCAACAAATCGCGCATCATCCTCGCCAGCCATATAAATGACTGAGGCCGCAGAGGCTGCAAGGCCAAGTACTTTAGTGGTGACTTTGCCTTTGTGCTCGCGCAAACGGTTATAGATAGCTATACCTTCGAACATATCGCCGCCTGGGGAATTGATATAAACGGTGACGTCTTTTTCATTACCGATGCTGCGTAAGGCTGCATCGATACGTTTTAGCGTGACGCCTTCGCCGTACCAATCTTCGCCAATGATGCCGTAAACAGTAATGGTTGATTCGGTGTTTTCTACCGCGGCTTTAATAGCTGGGTTCCACAGCTCTTGCGCGCGCGGAGAAATATCGCAGCGCACTCCGCTCTGCGAGAAGCTTTTTGGAAAAGGCATGGTTTACCCCTAGTTATCTTGATTGAGCCAGTTGTTTAGTGCGGCTTGGACTTTTGCAGATTCTGATTGAGCACCCAGCTGATCAATGGGGGCTAAGTTGGTTTGAACGGTTAAGACATCGGCATTACCACCGCGGCGCGGTAAGTTTTCTTTAACCCGGCAATCATCACGGGTGTAGATGCCGTTTTGAGTCATTTTGCTGTAGAACTCGGCGCGTGAGGCGCTATCGCCCCGCAGTAATGCCTCAAGGTTATATTGTGCGTATTGGGTTTGCCGTTGTGCTGGCGTGAGCAGATTAATAGAGATTGATTGCTCGATACGGCGGATCCAAGACGATAAGGTTAAGGTGACAAAGCCGATCATCTTTTGCTCGAGTCCAGTGCCCCAATTGCTGTCTTTACCGCCAAATCCTATGAGTGACGGGTCCACCAAAAACCAGCGGCAAATCTCTTCTACGCTGTAGTTTCGTGACTCGAGTAACTGGGCATCAATTGGGTTAATGCCGATTAACTCAGGGGTGATGCCTTGTTCAAGTACGGGTGATTTTCCAGCATTCATTGCGCCAGTAATCGTTTTTACATACTCACGAAATTCTGCGCGTTGCTCTTTATTCATTACGCGATCAACTTTAAAAGCGACCGTTTTTGTCATGCCGTTTTTAAAGGTACTTGCGCTCACATCCTCGGCAGACATGGCACCACCAAACACATTGGCACCGTAAGAGATGGTGGATAAACCAATCAACCCATCTAACGAGAATGCAGGAATGTGCATCATGTTTTGCTTTTTGATTTGACGGCGCGATCCGTTTCTTGGCGTGTACCAGTAGATCAAGCTACCGCTATCATCCAAGTCGATATCCATGCGGTGCGGCATAAGAAAATCGAGGGCGATAATCTCGCCGCCAGAGCGGTGGATTTCAATAAACGCATTTCCTTTAAGTAGCAATGATGCGAGTACTGCCTCCCAAAACTGCATGGCAGTCATATCTGCATTGGGCTTAATGCTTAATACAGTAGAAAGACTGTTTTGAACTTGGATCCGGCCACCATCACTTTGGCGCTCGTACAAGCCTAGCGGCAGCATTGCAACAGTTTCTGAAATGCGGCGTACACAGGCCCATACTGCAGCAAGCTGCATAGCAGTATTCACATTGACTGTTTTTCCGCTTTTAGACGTTGCCATCAATTGCGACCAAAAATCACCGTCTGTTAGCCTTAAGGTTTTACCCATAAAGCTGTCGAGTGACGCAAACGGCTGACTTGCTGCTTTAGCAATAACCAAAGCAAGTGAGTTTTTTTGTTTCACGCTGTCATTCCTTTACGTAAAAATGAAGCGCCTGCAAACGATAGGATCGAACCAGATAACAGCGACCAACCAAGTCCAAACAGGATATAAACACCAGCGACAGCCATTAACGAACCTGTTAGTGCCAGGAAGATGAATAGAGCAAGTGGTGTATTCATTAGTAAATTGGGTCCTTAATTGCTGCTAGCCAATCTTCGGTATCATCGACGCCATCAGACTCTAAAGCCGTTCCCACGGCCATGGCGGCGGCGACTACGCCGTCGATACGACCTGTGGATTTTTTCTTGGTAAAAATTCGGTTGTCTTTGGCGTCGGCCTCAAGCACGGCGCTTGCGGCGTTCCACCTTAGGCATGGGTTGGTTTTTATTCTGATCTCTTTACTGGTGATCAGCTTTTCAAACAGTTCAATTGAGCGCGGCATCCAGAGGTTTGACTCTGATGCTTTGTAGTAACCTTGCCCGTGTTTAACTAGCGGGATAAATACGTTTGCCTCGGCGAGCTCTGGCTCGAGGTAGTGGATCCGGTATTGGTCGAAGCCGATGCTTTTTATCTCAAACAGTGCTGATAGCTCGGCAATGCGTTCGGCCACAAAGCTGTAGTCCACTGCGTGACCTGGTGGCGCATGAATAAAACCTTGCCTGAGCCATGCCGAGTACGGCACGTTATCGGTGCGCTCGCGATCCAGTAGCGTGTCTTTTGGTGTCCAAAGGTCTACTAACAGCGTTTTTACGCGCGGGAAGTAAAGCGCCAAGGCGGTTAAGTCGCGGGTACCGGATAAGTCGAGCCCGCCGTAACATTCTTCGCCGTAGAGCTCGCTGATATCAAAATCATCTTCGCAATCCATCCATGTGTCGGCGGATAGCCAAGGTGAGGCAGAATCTACCCACTGGCAGAAGTTTAAGCGCCTGACAATGCTCTCTTTGGCTGGCATGCCCTTGGCTTGGGTTACCTGTTCGCGCAGGTATTTATGCGTAAACGTGTGACCTAGTGATGGGTTGGCTTTTTGCCAGCAACTTTCGTCATTGATTGGATCGTCACCTTCATCGAGCGAACAGATAAAGGCGAAGAAGGAATCATCTTCTTTGGTACCCGCACAAATGGCTTTGCCGTATTCGTGGTACGAGTAACAAACGCTGGTGCGGTCGTGGCCTGAGTTGGTGATCATGAAGATCAGCGCTTGCTTGCGGCCCTTGGTACCCGCACGCATCATCTCTACGACGTTGTTATTTTTGTGTTCGTGTACTTCGTCAATCAGCGCCATGTGTGGACGTGGGCCTGATTGGCCGTTGTCGGAGCTGATTGGTCTAAAAAATGAGTTTTTAGCGAGATAGGCAAGGTTCCAAACGCTTTGCCCGGTACCTGATTTTTTTAATCTTGAGCTTAGCTGCGGCGATTGGTTAACCATGGAAACCGCGTCGCGGAATAGCACCATGGCCTGATCTTTTTTGGTCGCCGCGGCATAAATTTCGGCGGAGGCCTCACCATCGGCCACTAAACCGTAAAGCCCGATACCTGCGGCTAACGGTGATTTACCAGAGCCTTTGCCGCTTTCGACATAGCACATGCGAAAACGGCGGGTACCGTCGGCATCCTTCCAGCCGAACAGCGAACCGACGATAAACGCTTGCCAATCTAGAAGATTGAATGGCTTGCCTTCGTGGTCACCGCCACTTAAGCGCAATACTTTTGGGAAAAAGCTAATGGCGCGGTTGGCGGCGGCTAAATCCCAAGTAAGACCACGTTCATGGCCTGTTTCTAAATCTTTTAAGTGCCGCTTACAGGCGTTGCGGATATCGGGGCCAGCGAGGAACTCCCCTGATGCGACTTGTTTTGCCCAACGAGTGACGCGATCTTCTATATCAGCCGAAGAACTCGTCGATGTCGTCTTTTTTCTTGTCGCCATCAGTTACCTGTACTTTGCTACGGGCCGATGGAGTTAGCCCAAATTCTACGAGATAGGCTTTAAATCGCCTGTCGGCATCGGCCAGCATTTGCACGGCTGGGTTTGCCTTCATTAGCATTTGCTCGACTTGGGTAAATTCTTTGGTTTCTTCGTCGATGTTTTCGCCGATGATTTTGATGCTTTGGTAAGTTCGGCCGTTTTGTTTTATTTCGTCCCTCAGATCGAGGATTTCGGAATAAACATCACATAAACGCTCAAGGGCCATGCCGTCGGCCAGTGTGAGTACGCCCATGTCTTTAAGCAGTTTTGTTAGCTTTTTCCATGCGGCTTTGGCTCTTGGGCTCAGATATGCCGGCATTCGCGGGATCCCCGCTTCTAGCTTTGGCTCTTTTTTATTGAGCGGCCTTTTGCCGGGGTTTCCTGTAACGAGCTTGAGCGCGGTCGGCGTGGTTTTTCGTCCTACTGCCACGTTTTACCTCACTACTTGTTCCAATGGTGATTTGGGTCTGTTGGCTTGCCGCTTTCATCGGCGCCAAGCTTTACCCCTCTGCTCTCCATTACTTTTTTGGTGCTATCGTGGCAATGCTTGCACAGCGGTTGCCAGTTGTTGGTATCCCAAAATAGGGATTGGTCGCCTTTGTGGGGGATCTTGTGGTCCACTACCGTTGCGGCGGTGATAATATTTTTTTGCTGACAGAAGCAGCAGAGAGGATTGCGCTTTAAGAAGGTTTCACGGGCTTTTTGCCAGCGTCCACCGTAACCACGCTCAGCGGTTTTGCGTTTGTCATCGCGCCAGCTTGGTTGGCTCATAGCTCACCGGAGCCGTCCAGATAGCCTGATGTTTTTTGTTCTTCGTCCTCTACAGCCATCATCTGATCAACGATTTCCAGATTACTATTTACCAAGTGGCTGATGGCGTTGGTTTGGGCAGTAATGGCCGCGGTTAGCGCTTGCATTGACTCTATTAAATCGTCTTGCTTGCTTTGCTTAATAACTGGCGGAGTGGTTTTACCCTGAAATGTTGGGTATGCGGCATTTAATGCAGTTACTTCAACCCAATCAGCAGGTACCAGTGGCACTAATTTCTTTTCTCCATTGTCGATATAAGATTCGACAGCTGGCACGGAAACGATTTTGCCATTGAAGATAACGACGACTTTATTCATTTCCGTCATCCATATTGATTACGTTTAGGTTGCCAGCTTTTATCGCAGCCATTCGAGCTTCGTGAAATTCATTGTCCTGCTTACGCTTTTCTTGAGTTCGACGATATTGAACAAGGAAGAGTGCGATTGTTGATGCGATACCAAGCAACAAGGCAATATTGTTGAGTGACAAAAAGCCGCCTATTGCCGTAGAGATTGAAGCGACATAGCTTCCAGTTGTCGTTGCTTTATCCATAATCATCGCCGTGACTTTAGTATTCATGTTTGGCCTCCGATTACTCGGTAGACAGTTTCGATTTTTGCTCTGTAATCCATTTTTCTAGCGATAGCCAATCGAGATCGCATAGAGAAATTACTTTCATCAACGAGTTGGTGTATTCAGAAAGATCTTGGTTTTTCTTGCTGGAATACGGCGGAACGATGCAATGGCCTATCAGTTCCTTGGGCGGAAAAACATACTGAATCTTGGTTACGGTAACGGTTCGCACATCTGGCGGACTGCTCGAGCACGCTGTTAACAGCATCAGGGATACCAGTAGCGCCCCAAGATAGCGTTTTTTCATCGCTGGACCTTTCGAATACCTGAGTTAACTCTTTGGTGGATTGCTCGAACTCGCGCTTAATCTCGTTTCGTGACCGTTCACGATCGCTCAAGGCCTTGGCCAGCAAATCAAGACTGCCGAGTAAGGTTTGCTTGTCTGTTTCGGCAGATTCGAGTGATGAAGTCACCGAGGATAAATTTTTTTGCAGCTCTGAACGGGCAAGCTCAGATTTATCCAAATTTGCATTTAATAGCGCAATTTGTCCCTTATTGATCACAAAAAAAGCCGTGAATACGCCTATCAAAACAATCAGCAAAACGATAAGTAACGCAATGATTTTACTTGATATTGTCGAGAGCATTTTTAACGCCTAAATTTGCCAGAAAAAAAGGTCTCATTTCGCGGTTTTGCATAAAACTGTATGCGCACGGTCAGTTAGGTAAAAGCCCTGAAGTTTTGACCCGCCCCACCAAACAAAGATAAAAAAACTCTAATTATCAGTAACTTGCACAAAATTAATTGAGAGCATCGAGGCAGTCGCGGTGCCGCTGCTGCGCCCGAAGCCACACGCCATAGCAGCGCTTGTTGCCAGGCGTTGAGCAGTCATAGCCAGCGACGGTGCGATACTCTGGCAACAGCAATGCATCACATGATTGTTGGTATTCACCTTGGATAAGATGGCCACGCATCGGAGAGGCTAACCAACGGCCAATACCGTATTGATACGTCCAATCGATGTATAAATCGTAAGATGCTTGATTAAGCTCTACGTTAGGCAGGCTTGCTCGAAAGCGTTGCTCATCCTTATCGATATGAGCCTTTGCGGTTTTAAGTGCGTTAATTGGGGTAGTGGTTTCGCCTAGCTTTACTGGCCGTCCATCTGCGTGATAAGTGGAACCAAATCCTAGTGTAGGGCGATCACCTTTAACAGGGATCTCGGCAACTGGCGAGAAGCCCTCAGATGAAACCAAGGTGATCAGTGCAGCAGCTGATAAGCTCAGGCCTGTGACTAATACCTTATTGCGCATGATTTACTTACCAATCCTTGGATAACCTAACGGACCTGTATCTGGTGCTTTAGCAGCCATGAGCTTAAAGCTTTCTACCTGCAAAGCTTCAGCTTCAGATAATAGTTTGATGATTTGAAGATTATTTGACTTAACCTTCTCTGCTAATTCACTTTTATCATGTGCAACCCGCGCCGTCTTTTCAGCGACTTCTTCTTGCAGTTGTTTAAGCAGCAACTCGAGCTTGAATCCATTTGGATTAGTAACACTCATCAAAATCTTATTCATAGATGCCCCAAAACAAAAAGCCCCGGCGATGGCCGAGGCTTGAATAAACTGAAAGGTCTAGATAGCAAAAAGCCACCTATCTGGTGGCTTTAGATGCTATAACCCGCATTGTTATAGCAGGATAGTAAAACATAAGGCTTGGGTAAATCATTTTGTTCTACTTTTTTTGTTTCCCGCTATCCCCATTTATGACATCACTCTCAAATACTGCCCATGAGTTTCTCATGCTTGATAGGAGATTCTCTCGATTACTTACTTCGCCAGATGCCTCTTTTGCATAAATAACAGCTTCTGTTAATTTACCTGCGGTATACCCATTTAAATCGCCAATAATATTTGCAACCATAGAATCTAGCTTTTGCGCATAAGGCGCTGCGCTCTTCTTGGTACTTGAGTTGGCCACATCATCAATAAGTTCCCTGAGCTTTCTTATTTTTTCATTATCCATAATTTAACCTTGTTTAATTACTTATCACTTAACTGATTTTAATTCGGCCAAACTCATCCTTAATTCCGAAATAAACGATTGAACGACCTTCATCACAACAAAAGCTCCAGCCGATAAATCTGCCGCCGCTAGTACGGTTTAGTCTCGCAAGAAGCTTATTTGCTGCACGCCAGTACACCTTAAAAGGATCCTCTTTAGATGTAGGAAGCATTGTGTTAACAAGGGCGTCAATGCTTATAGCAAAAGAATCACCAACATCAACACCGAGGACGTCATTTATCAGTTTTTCAATCTGATTTTCAAAATGCACATCCACGGCAACGATATCTTCTGCGCCAATGGTGTAATTTCGTTCGTTATTCATGATTCTTAGCTCTTAAATTTCACTATCACGATACTAAACTCATACCGCGTTCAATGTCTATTCCAGTTGGGACAAACACGATCTTAAGCCCTATCTTCTTGGCGTAATAATACTCGGCGGTGGCGCCTGCAGACCTGCGCCAACCGGGCAACATCACAATCTCATTGCAGGCACGGATCATGGCGTAACAGATATCCATGTACTGTGGTTCGGTTAGGCCGAACGGCAGTCCAGCAGAATGCAGCACTACTCTGCCAGTTTCAGCTAGCTGCTCGGCCGCTTTAAAGAACGCCAGCTTATTGGCCTCGACATTGCCGCTTATTGGGCCAGCGATGTAGGTGGCTATCATCAATCATCACCAGGCGGGGATTGATTAGCAGTGGCGTTATCTAAAGTATGTTCACGCCAAGCATATTTACAGCACCGGCATGTTTTTAATAGATGCTCTTTTTTACAGATTATTTGATAGTCAAATGTCCTTGACACATAGCGAATAAACTCACTCATCTTTCCTTGGTCTTTGCATGTACCTAAATTGGTGCCATCTTCTACAAACTGAAATTCTATCGAACTGGATCCGCACTTCACGCATTTACCCATTGCGGTTATCTCCATCTATCGGCGCGATTGCGCTTTCTATCTGATTTATTACGGCGACTGATGTGGCGCATTTCAGCATGCTCTTTGAGGCAATCTGGCAAGGCTATTTCCATCGAACAAGAAACAACACCGTCAACATGCTTCACGCGATTTGGCTCTGATATCACCACTTTATGACTTAGCTCTAACTGCATTAATGCTCTTCTAAGCTCCGCCAAATAAAGCCACAAACACATCAAAACGACTGTCTTACTCATTAAATATCTTCCTCTTTTGAAGATGCATAAATTGCCTTGTAAGCCATGACCCACAAGGCTTTAGGCTGTTTTGCTAATATTTTCTATCTTGAAACTGTCTTGACTACTCATTTGCAAATCCTCTCTGCAAATAGGTGATGTATCGATAGCAAATGCTTATGCCAAAGCTCGATAGCCTCTCGCTTTTGATCAGCCAAATAGGTGTGAATATAGGCTTGGTCTAGCTTGGTCATAGAGTGGTTTAGCATCTGCTCGGCTACCATATAATCGATACCCAAATCAGCCCAACATGAGCGAGCCAACTTGCGTAAATCATGGGCCGTCCATTCACCACCACTCACCTGTTTAACCAAACTATTGGCACCACGTTCATCTAGTCCGGTGTTACGGCATGGGTGCGGAAATAGGTACCCGCCTCGATAACCTGCAGCGGCTTGCATTGACTTATGCCAGCGCAATATATCGGCCATCAGTCCAGAGATAGGGATAGTCAGTTGAGCTTGGGTTTTGGTGATATTTGCGGGGATCACCAACTTGGCATTGGGTTCATCGTAATAGCTCCACTTAAGCAAGCGGGTTTCGCCAATGCGGGTACCGTAGGCCAGCATAATAAACACCAACAACGCCGCGCTATCACTGGCCGTATCAAGGTCACTTAGCAACTTAGGCAAATCCGTTGCCTGTAACTGCGGTGGTTTAGTTGCGATCGGCGTAGCAATAAAATCCGTAAAGCTTAACGATGCCAACGGATCATCACTAATTAGCTTAAGCACAGTGGCTTGCTTAAAGGCTTTACGCAGCACGGCGTAATACTGGCGAACGCTGCCGATGGAATAACGTGCCTGCAGTGGCCAAATTAATAGTTCATCGACTTTATGATGATTTAGCTCACTCAGCATCACCTCACCCAGCACCGGCAATAAGTGCTTAACAATGGTGCATTTGATATTGCGGCGCCGTTTAATCGATAAGCTAGTATCCGCCTGTGACCTGGTTAAATACCAATTAAGCAAGCCACCACAACTTAACCAGGTGTTCACCTTCACGCTTTGATCTTGCCGATGCTGAATGCTCAACGTGGGCAAGTCATCAATGATCGCCTTAGCACTCACCAACGGCCAGTTAGCCACCTTAGCCCAACTGGCCTTGCCATCTTTGTTGGTAACTAAATACCAACTGCCACGACTGCGCGAACTCCCAAGGCGCAACCTTAGCGGATAGCGCGGGTCCCTAATTTCGGTAATCGATTCATCGGCAACAGCCCGTTTAATGGCGGCATCACTTAAGGCAATACAGGCAATAGCCATCAGTCGCACCTCAGGTTAGTTCGGCAGTCTGCGTAAAAATATTCAACCGAGATCGCCTCTTTATCAGCAGCTGATAACCCCACCTTAAACAGCGCTGCAGTCAGTTTTTCAATCAGCTCAAACTCAGCCAATATCAACGCTTGCTGCAACTTAATCAGCTCGCTATTCGCCGCTAAATCAACGCCAGAACCTGCGCATTTATCGCACGGATACAGCTCGAACATCGGCTTAACTTTGCCAACCCCACGGCAGGTATTGCACTTAGGCAACGCATTAATCTGCTGGCGGATGGCCGTTTTAGCACTCACCAAAGCCTTGTACTCAGGCGTTGAAAGCACCTGCTGTTTACAGTGCAAATCAAACCGCTCATTAATCGATGACTGGGTTGCTAACACTGCCATTAAGCGCTTATTTATCCGCTCCAATGGCTCAATTCGGTGATAATCAGCATTGCCAATGGATAGGTGTCCATCGAGTTCATTGATGATCACCCTCACCGCCGCCTCAACACCACAGGCCAGATCAACCGAGCCCATAGACTCGAGTTGCTCTGCCTCCGCTTTAAGCCGTTTAACTAAGTCGCTTACCGTATCAATCATCAACCCGCTAGCCCCATTTCTTGGCCAACGAGGCGCAGTACTTTTTTAGCAAAGCGTGCTGCATCATGTTCGTGCTGATGCAGTGCATCTACACCATCCATATACTTGTCGTAAAAATGCTGGCTAAATTGCTCTGGCGTGATCTTGGCGCCACTCAAATCACAAAACGATTTAGTCAGCTGCTCAACAGTCTTCAACAGCTTCCCAGTGCCGTTGCAGTGCTTACACTCACCATTGCGGTGATAGTTAAGTTTTGTTCCTTTGCACTTAGGACAAGTGCGGGTACCGCACACCTCATTCACTGCTAGCTTTGCCAATGCAGAGGCCGCAACTGGCCGAAAATCCACTTCATATTGCTTACATAGCGCTTTAACGAGTACATCCTCGGCATCCACATCGCCGCAAATGGCCGCCTCTAACACCTTCACCCCAACGGGGTACTTTCCTTGCACCTGTGCAACAACACCCATAGCATCCTCCTTACTAAAAACCCCTTTACCTCCAGCAGCACCGATCGACAACCCGCGTGGAGATAGCAGCTCAAACAAGCGCTCAATTGAAATCATTTATCTGCCATCTCCTTGGTGGTTCGCTGCAATGCGGGCAGCGGAATGAATAATGCTTAGTGCAATACTTGATACACGACTTTCGGCAGCTTCAAGCGGATCTTGGCGAGACACAGTGCTCTTTGGCTTGCGTTCTTCACGAATGCGCATCAAACCACGGGCATATAGCGCATTGCCTAAGGTTTGGTTGCCAACCTTGGCTTGGCGTGATGCGGTAAGAATCGATTCACCAGCAACATACAAGGCGATCGCTTTTTCTAAATTGGCAGCACTTTTATCCGTTGAATTGCGCAGTAAATTGCGCTCTCTTAATATTTTTAAGAGGCCGACTTGTCCAACACCAGCTTTGGTTGCTGCGTTATACGCAGATAGCTTTTCATCAACATAAAATTTGATGGCCTTTTCTAATCTTTCGCTGACTTTTTTAGGCTCATTGCGCAATAAGCCGCGATCCTTAAGCTCTTTTGATAGCGTTTTACGGCAAACAGGCGCGGCGGCTGAGCTCTCTAAAAGCGTCATCTTTTGGTTCACGTACAACTCAACGCCAAGCGCCAAACGCTCAGCAAATTGGACTTTTAACGGCATAACTCCCCCTTACCAAACAAGGCGATAAGCGCTGCATCACGAGTGTCTGCATTACTGCGGCCAGTCCAGCCAGTGATCTTGTTAAAATACACACTACTATCCTTGGCCTTTTTAACAGGGCCACGCAGCGGTTTAACTAAGGTGACGGCAATCCCTTTACCTTCGAGCACTTCTTTAATCAATCTGGCGGTGGCTTTAACCTTGCCTAAATCCTCTGCCTTGCTCATATTGATCTTAAATTCACTACCGCCTTGGCTTGGGGCATGGCCAACGTAGGCTAGCAATGGGTTTTGGCCTTTGGCAGTCCGCTTTAACTTGCTGGCAAACACTGGCTTCTTGTTATCAACATCCTCAAGCAGCACAGTGCAAGGCGAACTGGCAGCACTGCTAACCACAAACTCAATCAACTCACTAAATCCCATGCTCTTAAGCAGCTGTATCTGTCCGCCTATCACCGTGGCCACACCGCTTTTAGTCAAATCAGGATCAATACCAATACGAATCACACCGCCACCCCTCTAAACCGCTTTGACTGCCTTACCAAAAACTGATTAGCCTGTTTGCGACAAGCTGGCCCACCAAGCGCAAATAAGCGCTCATACTCCATACAAACGGAATGCTTAAACTCAGCTGGGATCACCGACATGTGCTTTACAATCTTCTCCATGTCAGACTCACCACCGCGGCAATGCCACATTTGCGGTAGTTCGCGTTCGCGCATCAAACCTTGGGCCCGTAACTCAGTGGCTGTCACCGCTTTAGGTACAAATAACTCCGCATCGTTAACCGCCTCTTGCACGACTTGACTAGCAGCAGTATCAACAGACGTAGGCGCCACAATCGCGCGATAAAAATCCGGTGCATCAGCTGGTAAGTGTTTAATTGCCAGAGCCATTGGCAGTCCTTAGCCCAAACTTTTGGCGCAAATCAGCGATAATCGAGCAAGCCTTTTGACTTTCAACAGGCTTGTTTACTGGGGCGGCAAGCGCTTTTGGAATACAGGCATCAAAGCTTTCACCCTTCACCGCACGGCG
Source organism: Shewanella oneidensis MR-1 (assembly GCF_000146165.2). Lineage (NCBI taxonomy): Bacteria > Pseudomonadati > Pseudomonadota > Gammaproteobacteria > Alteromonadales > Shewanellaceae > Shewanella > Shewanella oneidensis. Next base: position 3,110,788 of record NC_004347.2, read on the forward strand.
GCACATCACTTCATAATTGCGTTTAAATAACGGCCATGTTTGCTGTTCAGTGCGGTTTTGCAGCTCATACCAACCCGTTTCACGGCCAGCGGCAAATACAGCGCCATGGCTCCAATTGTGCTCACTCGGCCAGCGGCCATGGGCGCAACACTCGCGGTAAGCCATCTCAGCGTTAGGTAAGCCCAGTTGTTCAGGTGTAGGCGTACACATCGCCACAAACTCGGCTGGGTTAACGCTCCATGGCGCGGTTGCTGCGCGTTGTTTAAAAGCCTCAATTCCAGTCATCACCTGAGCCACACTCAAGCCTGCCTCACCGATTTGCTTAACAAATTCCTCTACTACACTGCCAAGCTCAGCACCAAAGCGATTGCTAAAATCACGGCTGTACAGGTTCATAGTCGGCATCAATCGTGTTGCCACCACCGAGGTGATCTGCGGAATGCTGGAGCTGCTCTGCCATTTCCCGTAGTTCGCGGAAGACTCGTGCTGTGGAGTGTTCATAGCGTGCAGTGTTTGCGGTAGCAGTTGGTGTATTGGCTTCATGTGATGATCTCGCTAGCAGTTTGGCGTTTAGTTTGTCCCATTGTTTACGCAGGGTTTTTGGGCATAACACGTTGCTTGCCCAAAATGAGTCGCTATTGGCAAACTTAAACAGCTTGCAGATGTCGTGGTGAGAGCGGTTGTCTTGCATGCGCATCAAGCGCACTTGGTTAGCCCAGTCAGGCCAGTTAGGTTGCTTTGCAGTTGGGTTAACAATCAGCACTTTGTTGAAGATGTACTCAGCACACTTTAAATCGTCTTGAGTGCCCCAAAGCTTGCCATTGGGAGTTTGAACAGCAGCATCTGGTTTAACCTGCATGTCGGCCATTGCGTCAGCAATGTGCGACGAAGAGATCTTTTGTATTGTGTCTTTTGTAATATTGTCTTTCTTTTGTATCTCTCGGTTCTGACAATCTACGCTGTCGGTTTCGACAATTGCATTGTCAGAATTGACAATAATATTGTCAGTTTTAACAGTGGATTTTTTACCGTTAATAGAATGCGATTTCTTGTCTTGCCACGCCGAAACAATCTGGTTAACGCCAACTTTACGACCGTCTTTTATGATGATATCGCGTGCAGTCAGTGACTTAATCGCATGACAAATATTGCTCGTTGTAATGCCAGTCATGTCGGCTAATTGCTCTAAGCAAACCCAATCAGTGGCCTTGCCATAGCCGTAGGTTCTACGGATAACAGCAAATACCACCCGACTCTCACGATCGCTTAATTTAGTGCGGCACAGGGCGTCCACCAGCGTATTGGAGAGTCGTAAATAACCATCTTCCAAATCTGCTTTCACCACCCCACCCCGCGTTTGCTGTTTGTGCTCAGCAACTGGCCGTAACGGCACCACATTACTGCCACCAGCGCCATGATTGACGCTATCAATTGATTCCAGTACCATTGTTTTTGCCTCACTTGGTATTAAGCCCACAGCCGCCACAGCTCTAGTGGGCTTTCTTATTTAAACCGCACCGCACTACCCGAAAACTGATACCCAGCGTCTAACACCCTTTCAGCAATTGCCTCGGCACTCGTCGTAGGTGATGTGCGAATAACATTGGCTAATAACGCAATCTCTTGATTACGCTCAATGCGAGCAAACTCAGACATTTGTTGATTACGCTCAATGCGAGCGAACTCGGCATCTTCTTCGGGGGTGTAAGGGATATCTGCACAAGATTTTGCGCGTGAGTTATCACTTAACTGATTTTGACCAACATTTACCGCAATCACAGGGTCATAAGCTTTCATCACACTCTCCCATTCGCTTTTAACCGCTCATAGTCATGGCGGCAGTCGGCATCACAAAAATGCTGATTAGTTGAAACTGGTGCCTTGCAGTAATGGCACTTGCCAGTAAAAGTCAGCGTAGGTTGGCGAACAGATAACGCGGCCTTGATATGCGCTTCATGCTCGATTGCGGCATCATCAATAACATCACTCATGCTGTGCGCTCTTAGCTGGAATGGTATGAACGGTGCGCACTTGGCTACTCACTACCGCTTTAAGCGAAAGCACTTCACGCACAGTTTTGGTCAGCTCGCGGCTAATGCAATCAAACTCTTCAGGCGTAATCACCCCATCAGCGCGTGAGTCGCGGATCTCAGCCAGTGCAATGCCCATTTGCTCACTAATCAGCAACAGCTGATCGCTTAACTCTTCATCGCAGTTAACCGACTCAGGCAGCTTTACAAACACCCCGCCACGGCTATGGCACCATGCCGATAAAATGCGGTCATCATCGGCCAGCTCAGTCAAATGAATCGCATCGCGCAAATACAAGTGATTGCTGTCGTTCTCAGGGTTTAATTTGTTGTACATCACCCCGGGCTGTTGGAATAAATCCTTAGCCAACTTATCCACCCCGTAATCGTGCCCAAGCGCATGGGCGGCATAGAGTGGGTCAGTGCATGAAAGGGCTTCGCGCTTTAATGTGTTTTTATTCATGGAGTTGTTATCCTGTTCGTAAGTTAACTAGGCAACTTGGTTTGATTCGCTGATAGGCTCAGGGAATACGTCAGAAAAAGAACACTCAACACCGGACTGATTAAATGCCTTAACGATTTCCCAGCAGGTAGTCAGATCGATATTTCGAATACCTGCCTCATAGTTACCAACCGCACCCTGAGTTTTGCCTATCTGCTTGCCCAACTCAGTCTGAGAAAGACCTGCTTTTTTTCGGTATATGGAAATGTTGTTCATGTTATCTGTTCTCGACATTGAATTAATCACATTAAACACGAAACGTGTTTATAAGTAAACACAAAACGAAAAAATCAAATATCACATTACGTGATATTCTTATTCGAAATTATTTACTGGTACTTGCGATGAACTATGACGACCCAAAAAAGAAGGTTGGCCGAAACATCAAGCGATTGAGGTTAAAAGCTGGCATTAAAAGTCAAGCGGCCTTGGCGGAGCTTTGCGGCTGGAAGTCACAATCAAGAGTCGGTAACTATGAGGCTGGTACCAGAGCAGTAAGCGCTATTGATGCTGAGACTCTGGCGAAAGTACTCAACGTAACACCTGCTGAGATCCTCTATGGTGAAAACAATAAAGATGATGACTTTGTTAGCATGCCAAGTGCTCAATATTCATCAGGACCATACGAAGAAGAAGATCCGTTTCAACTATTTAAACCAAAACAAGAATTACAAAATGCTGAGTGGCATGCAGGATTTGAGCTATGGGATGGCGATACACCATTAAGGGATGATGAAGTGGCACTACCGTTTTACCGTGAAGTGGAATTAGCCGCAGGCAGTGGATCAACCTTTGTGCAAGAAAACGGCGGATGCAAGCTACGCTTTGCTAAATCAACCCTCAAAAAAAGCCGAGTAGAACCAAGCAATGCGGCCTGTGTGACCGTAAGCGGCAATAGCATGCTGCCAGTACTGCGCCACGGCACCACAGTTGGTGTCGATACCAGTAAAAAATCGATTATCGATGGTGAGATGTATGCCATTGATCACGATGGCATGTTGCGAGTAAAAATGCTCTATCGCACCCCAGGCGGTGGCATTCGCATTAAGAGCTATAACAATGATGAATTCCCCGATGAATTTATCCCACCAGAAAAAGCATCCGATATTAAAATTATCGGTTGGGTGTTTTGGTGGTCAGTTCTAAACGTTTGGAATAATTGAAAATAATTAAAAGGATTTTTATGAAACTGATTACAGCATCACTATTACTAGCGTTACTTACTGGCTGCGCTACATCGGCAGTAACAATAGACAAAGCCAAACCAGCGCCTGCAGAAAGAGTGCTCATCGGCAACACCGACAGTGCAGACGCAAAAATCACCATAATCAGAGATAGCGGCTTTATGGGTGGCGGTTGTTATGTTGATGTGTACGTAAACGATGCGCTCGCGGCAAAGTTAGATACCGCGGAAAAAGTTACCTTCAACGTCAGATCAGGTGAGTTGATCTTAGGTTCTCAGCCATCAGGTAGCGCACTATGCAGTGGCGCCAGCATTCGCCATTTTGAAACCAGCATTAGCCAAGGCCAGCACAAACTATATCGCGTGATGACAGACCAAAACGGCAATCAGCAAATCATCTCTGGCGGTATTGCGCCAAATTAAGCTTAAATAACAAGGAGTCGTTATGATCAAAATTGAGCTGACTGAAAAACAATTTGAGGCGTTATCGAAAAAGAAACTGGCCGACGTTGTTACCCTATGCGCCACAGTTGACAGTTTAAAGCAAACTAATCCAGCGATGGCGCCATTTTTAAATAAGTTCCTCAGCAATGAAACTACCGAGGTCATTTATAACGGTGGATCTAATGCAGGCAAACCGCGGAAGTTGATTTTGCAAAACATAAAGCCAGACGGTGCATTTACGGCTTTCTGCATAGAGTCTGACTCCAGCAAATCATTCAAGTTGGAAAAGGTCGAACTAATCGATTAACCACAGCACCTATCCCGTCTTTATAGCCACCTCCTAGGTGGCTTTTTTGTATCTGCACAAACCAAAAAATCACGAAGCGAAAAGAATCGAATCGTTTTGAACACACTAAAATAAAAAATAAACACATTTCGTGTTGACAAAAGAAACACAAAGCGTGATTATCCAGCCATCGGTTAGCGAAAACTAATCACGCTCTTTAACAGACTGGCCCATGAACAACTAACCTTGGTCCCCTCGTATGTGAGGCTACCAAGCTAGGTTACTCCGAGGAACACGCGGCGGAGGATAGTAATCCGCGTAAACAGACCTATACACCGCTATTGGCGACCGGACTGTTTGAGTGGGAAGAGCCCATAAGAACAGGTACTAAATGGTTTCACTGCGAGCATGACCCAAATATGTGTATAGCCCCGCCCGTTCTGGCGGTGAGGTAAGAACACCATGCACCTGTTTAATCAGGTTGCATTGGGAAAGTGGCTGAATAGTAAGACTCGACTACCGATTGAGCCAACCGTGGTGCTATAGGCTCCACCCTTTCGGTAACTGGAAATGAGCGCCAGTCAGCCACCTTCACCAATGCGACTTATAAGCCAGCCTGCGGCATCGACAGGCAAAAACTTGAGGATATGAAATGAAAAAAAATATTTTAGCTATTGCTGCATCAATGATTATGGCTGGGCAAGCTCCATCATTCTATATGCAAAATGAAGTTCGCCAAACTTTGGCCTACAGAAGTACAAAACGCAAAATTAGCGGAAAGCCAGCTACAAAAGGGAAGCGTCATGCCTCGCTTAAGTCTCGTGCAAACCGTCGCAAATAGGTTTTACAGCTGGCTCTTGCGAGAGCTAGCGATAAAACCAACTAATAGATAAGGATAAACAATGAGAGTTGAAAACGATGTACTTGCTGTACTGAGTCGCGCAGAGGTGAGCGGTAATGCACTGGTGCTTACTGGTCAACTTGACCGAAAGATGTACGAGCGCACAAACAAAGTAATTGAAGCGGCTGGCGGAAAGTGGAACCGAAAAACTAAATCACACATATTCGACGATGAAGCCGCTACGCGAGTGGACCAAATTATTCTGACAGGTGAAGTCGAAATCCCTAAAGACGAATTTAATTTTTTCCCGTCACCTCCTTCTGTTGTGGCGCGGTTAATGGAATTGGCAGATGTGCAGCATGGTATGAAGGTGCTAGAACCTAGCGCTGGAAAAGGCGCAATTGCCTACGCTTGCGCTAACGCTGGGGCAACTGTCGATTGCTACGAACTAATGGAATCCAACTTCTTAACCCTATACGGAGATTCTCGCCTAGGAGTGGTTCGTCACATGGATTTTCTAACGCAAACGCCAGAGAAACTTTATGAGCGTGTTGTGATGAACCCTCCATTTCTCAAGCAAGCAGATATCCGGCATGTACTTCATGCAGTGAACTTTCTCAAGCCTGGAGGCTTGCTCGTTTCTGTGATGGCGGCGAGCGTCACATTCAGAGATAACAAATTAACACAGGACTTCCGCGATTTAATATTTCACCGAGGAGGGAATATAGAGCCACTTCATAACGGTGCATTTAAAGAGTCAGGAACGATGGTTAGGTCGGTAATTGTGACAATACAAAATAAGTAATAACACCAGCCTGCGGCACCAGCAGGCAAGTAACAGAGGACAAGCCCATGTGACTAACTAGCCGTTAGAAGCGGCCACTTACACGCGCAGGTTATGACTGCGCCCCGAGTATCCATGTCGATAGCCAGCTTTGGATCTGGTTAGGGTTAATAAACAAGGGCCCACTGGTAAAGCAGCGCGAACGCCTGAAAGTCGCGCACCAGTTATTAGCGGCAAGATTGCTGCAGATGACGTGTTCAGGCCGCCGGATGACGTAACCGGCACCGTTTACACCGCAGGGAGCAATACTATGAAAGCCCAACAACCTGATTTTATCGACCTAGTGCTAATGCTATTAGCTAAGTTAATCCCCTTCGACTTGTTCTAACCAACCCGCTTTACCCAACCAAGCAACCCTTAACCCAATACAACCCATGCGAGGTGACCTATGCCCCACCCAATCGCAGCGCATAACTGCGCCCAACTGCTACCCGTAGAATCGCAACTGCTGTTACACCTCAGCATTGCCTGTCGCCTCGCCCAATTACCCGAGCTGATGCATTGCCCAACGGTGATCCAGCGTAAAAACGAGCTTGAGGCTTATTTGCAAAGCCATGTTTGCAGCTATGCCTTCCGTGAGCGCTTCCACGTCACCAAACTGGACGAAGGCCCACTAAAAACCACCGCATTAAACGAAGTGGCCAATATCCAAGTCAGCCGCAGCGGCCGCGTAAAACTCACCCGCATCGCCGAGCCACCAGCAATCAATATCACGGTTAGCGATAGAACCATCAGCTGGCTCAACCGCAGTTTTCACCACGCAAGCCAGCTAATGATTAATAAGGCAGATAGCCATGTTTGATGCTCAAGCACACGCCACCAGCGACGCCCTAGTCGCCATGCTATCAAGCGAGCTTGAACAAGAACGACAAGCTAAAGGCAACGGGATTGCAGCTTATTGTGATCGCTCAATAGCCGAATTAAACCAGCTGATCATCGACTATCCAGAGTCAAAAAGCGCATGGCTGCGCCATATCGATAGCTGGCAGCAGATAAAGCAAAAACACGGCTACAGCAGCGCACAAGATCTGCTTGACGATCAATATGCACAACTCGCCAGCAAAACCAACAGCTGAAGCCGCCACTGAATCAACCCCCACCCAAGCACAAGCAAGCGCCGCTTGATTGTTGCCGCCATTCACGAAAGAAGGAATAGAGCATGCTAACCCACGACAAACCTCAACACCGCGATATCAAAATCGGCCTAGGCCATATTGTGGCAGATAAACACGGTTGGATGTTGCCAGGTGGAAAGTTCACCGCTAACCGCGCCGTTGCCATCCGTGCCGCCAAAGGCCTGCACCGTTTCTTGGTTAAAAGATAAGGACGTCACATGAGCCAACAAATCGAAATCCCTGCATTTTTGCTTGAAATGTCACAGCAAATGCACCAGCAGAATAACCGCTGCACCGCCGAACCCATCTGGCAAGTTCGCTGCAAGCGCTATTTGCCAACAGAAGAAGGCTATGACGAACATCACTGGGAGATTGTTGATACCGATGGCGATGCCACCGCGCTGTATCGCTCTGATAAATGCGATAAGCAAGCACTGGCCGAATGGTTAGCTGAAAATGACCATCAATGGTGTAGCAATTGGTTGTTTGATAACGACATTGATGAAGTCTGTCACGATGTTACTCATGCATTTGATGAAGTTTTTATCAACGCCTTTATCGATAAATTTAATGTTGAATCAGATCACGACCAGCTACCTGATCCGCTTAAAAAGTTCCACCTTCAAGAAACGGAAGAAGTGATCAAAACCTGTTTTACCGAAGCCGATGCACGGGCATTTATCGCCCGTAAACAGCACGACTATCCAAAGCTTTACACCTATGTCGAATCAATGGTGTTTTGCCCCCAGATGATCCAATTACGCCATTGGATCATGTCACTCACCAAGCCAGAGGTGAAAGCATGAATCCAAGACACGACTTCTACGCCAAAAACTACCCTTGGCTTAACGCAGATCAACGTGAGTGCTTTGATTTTCTTTGTGACATTCACAATGGCGGTAATCACATGTTTGGCAAAATCCAAGCCTGTGGCGAGCATGGCTTAGTCATCAACAGTAAAGCATCGCATTACATGTCAACGTTTGACTATAGCAATCTTACAAAAGCAGTAGTACTTGCCCATGACCGCATGATCCGCTTTCAAATCGAACCCTCAGGACCACGTATGTTGAAGTTTATCGCTCATAAGCGCCACACCCGAGAAGGCGATTACTGTGAACGTCATCCGACCATTGAAGAAGCCATTATCACGGTAAGAGAGCAACACCCATGTGAAGAGGTGAAAGCATGAAACAGCGCCCCATTATCTTCAACACCGAAATGGTGCGCGCCATTCTTGATGGCCGTAAAACCCAAACGCGCAGACCAATCAATCCACAACCAGAGCCTGACACTGAAACATCCAAGGGCGGTTATTGGTTTCCTTGCCATGCATTTCAATCGATGGTGCATGTAGAGGATCTTCAAGATCCATTATGGCTGGGTATGGCGAGTGATGCCTGCCAAATTTGCTCAGTCGGCGATCAGCTTTGGGTGCGCGAGACATTTCAATATGGTTTATGCACAAAATCTGGTTTTGCTTATAAAGCAACCCATAACCCTTCTGATTTAGAAGAGGGCTGGAATGAAGTTATCAAATGGAAACCATCTATCCACATGCCGCGCTCTGCTGCTCGCATCATCCTTGAAGTAACCGATATTCGTGTAGAGCGATTAAACGATATCAGCGAACAAGATGCTAAAGCCGAAGGTTTGCAATATAGCTCCATTTACCAGCAATGGGGCGGAGTTGAAAAGCATTTAAGCCATAAGCCACATTCGCCTCATTGGCGTTGGTATAAAAATCCACAACATGCGTTTAAATCCCTGTGGAACTCAATCTATAAAAATTGGGATGCCAACCATTGGGTTTGGGTGATTGAGTTCAAAGTGATCAGCACCAAAGGCGGTGCAGCATGAATCTTTTAATTGCAGGCTTTGAATCGCCAAAGCGCATAGAGCTAATGCTGTCACTGACCAAAATCAGCTCAGAAAATCTAATCAAAGCCCTGATGCTGCATTACACCGTTACCTATCTGGAAAGCGCCCCATGGCGAGCAGCGATCCGGCACGATGTGCAACTGCCTAACTTTGTACGCGGACAAGAACGCCTCGAAGAAGTGGCCGCAATTGTCGAGGCAATCAAAGAAATCGACTGGGAAAAGCATCTTGCCAAGCTGGCCGCAGCCAACGCGCGGATAGCACAGCTAGAAAAACAATTAGCCAGTTATCAGTTAACTGATTCAAAGGAGCAAGTTGCATGAGCGTCAACAGCCAATATGCCAGCGCCCTGCGCGAACTCAAAACCAAACAATCCCACTTGCTAAAAGAAGTCGGCGACCAATGGCGCACGCCAGACGCGCTTTACTGGGGCATATTCGCGAAGTTTGGGCCCTTTATCCTCGACCTATTCAGCGATGGCGATAACGCCAAATGCCCACGCTATTACACGGTTGAAGATAACGCCCTAATCCAAGACTGGACCAAGGACTTAGCAGGCGGCAAAGCGTTTGCAAATCCTCCATATTCCCGCAGTAGTTACGAAGATAATCAAGCCATTACAGGTATGCGCAACATTATCGCCAAGTCCATAGATGAACGCGACAAAGGCGCTAAGTTTGTTTACTTGATTAAGTCTGCGACCTCAGAAGTCTGGTGGCCAGAAGATGCGGATCACGTTTGCTTCATCCGTGGACGTATCAGCTTTGACTTACCTGATTGGTTTGTGCCTGCAGACAAAAAGCAAGAAGCATCAAGCGCTGGGTTTGCCTGTGCGATTGCGGTATTCGATAAGACATGGCGCGGCGAGCGCATGAGCTATGTTAACCGCGACGATTTACTGCGCGACGGTCAAGTGATGCTCAATATGGTTGCTGCAGCGGCTAATAAAAAATCCGCAACCTACATCACTGAGACCATTGAAACGCGCCCAGATATTGCCGAACCAGTCGAGCCAATCATTGAGCACCAAGTAAATGATCAGCTCGATATCGAAGATCAAATCGCACGGGACAGCACGGTTGCAAACAGCGTATGGCCTAAAGAGGTTTTGGAGTTAGTCGAGCAAGCATTCAACGACAACCCAAACACTAAAACCGATGTTCGCCAGCAAATGCTGTGCGAGCGAGTAAACCAACGCTTACTCGATAACGTCCTTAAAAAAGACATTATCGCAGAGGTAAACAATATGCTCGATCGCTGCGAACGAGTGGAGGATGCAGCATGAAATCAACCACTACATTCAAGCCAAATCCTATAAATGAACTAGCACTTCAACATGCTGGTGACATGCCAGTAAAAGCCATTTGCACAAAATATGGTATTAGCGAAAAGCAACTACGAGCAGCAGCAAGATACCGCGGTATTTCACTGGCATATGGCAAGCCTGCAACGCTTAAAAAGCCTTGGACTGATGCAGACCTGCGGCAGCTTAAAGTGCTATCAGTCACGCACACATCAGCAGCCATCGCACAACAACTCGGAAGGACGGAGCTTTCCGTTAAGGGTAAAGCCTATTCACTTGGTATCCACTTTATGAAAGTTGGCGAGAATAACCCGTTGGCCAAGCACTCAAATCACGACATTGAACTATGTCGCCAACTGGGTGAAGCGGGTCTTAGACCGTATCAAATCGCTGAAAAAATGGAGATAGAACTAAGCCATGTTTGTCGCGTTTTAAAGTTTGAGGCCCGTTATAAAGAACTTGGAGCAAGGGTATGAGAGGCTTAATCGTAGATAACTTTGCGGGCGGTGGCGGTGCTTCCACTGGTATGGCTTGGGCTCTAGGTCGCAGCGTGGATATCGCAATCAATCATGATCAAGATGCTATCGCCATGCACTCGGCCAACCATCCCGAAACGCTGCACTATTGCGAGTCGGTATTTGATGTGGATCCAGTGCAAGCCACCGCAGGTAAGCCGGTTGCGCTGGCGTGGTTCTCGCCCGACTGCAAACATTTCAGCAAGGCCAAAGGCACTAAGCCAGTAAATAAAGAAATTCGCGGCCTCGCGTGGGTAACCATTCGCTGGGCAATGAAGGTACGCCCTCGAGTGATCATGCTTGAGAACGTCGAAGAATTTAAAACGTGGGGGCCGTTAATTCAATGCCCGGTAACGGATGCAATGCACCCATGCCCAGAGCGCAAAGGCGAAACCTTTAACGCTTTTGTTAGCATGTTAAGCACGGGCGTTGATGCCGATCACCCTGCACTAACCGAATGCGTTGAAACCTTAGGCTTGCTGGATAGCGCCAAGTTAATCAAAGGTCTCGGCTATAAAGTGGAGTTTCGCGAACTACGAGCCTGTGACTACGGCGCCCCAACTATTCGCAAGCGCCTATTTATGATTGCCCGTTGCGATGGTCAACCCATTGTGTGGCCACAGCCAACCCACGGCGCACCAGATAGCGAAGCGGTTAAATCAGGCAAGCTATTACCATGGCGCACCGCCGCTGAGTGCATCGACTGGTCACTCCCCTGCAAATCCATCTTTGGCCGTAAAAAGCCGCTGGCTGAAAACACCCTGCGCCGCATTGCCAAAGGTATTCAGCGCTTTGTGATTGATGCTAAAGAGCCGTTTATAGTACCAAATGATGTGCAGTTAGCGCCTTTCATCACCGAACACGCTAACGCCAGCAGCCAACGCAATATGCCCGTTAACGAGCCATTACGAACTATCTGCGCCCAAGTCAAAGGCGGTCACTTTGCCGTGGTGCAACCTGTGCTTGAGAAGGTTAACGACAACATCCCAACTTTCACAGAATGGTTTGCCAAAACAAAGAATTTTGGTGGTAGCTACGAGGAATATGTTTCGCTTTACGGAGATGATCAATTAACAGATCCTGTGCTCACTGCCGCCAATATCTGCAAGCATTACGGTGGCAATTACACAGGACCAGGTGATGACCTAAACAACCCATTGCCAACAGTGACAACAGTTGATCATAACGCGCTGATCACCAGCCACATGATCAAGCTGCGCGGTACTAACATCGGCTTCCCGATGGACGAACCCGCACACACCATCACCGCAGGCGGATTACACCTCGGCGAAGTTCGGGCGTTCTTCATCAAATACTACGGCAACGAGCAAGACGGCGTGGCCTGTAACGAACCACTGCACACTATCACCACCAATGACCGCTTTGGCCTAGTGATGATCAAGGGCGAACCCTATCAAATCATCGATATCGGTATGCGCATGCTCGAACCCCATGAGCTATTCGCCTGCCAAGGCTTCAACCCTGAATACATCATCAACAACTACAACGGCAAATCGAGCAAAAAGCAGCAAGTCGCCCGTGTTGGTAACTCAGTACCGCCGCAATTTGCCGAAGCACTCACCCGAGCAAATCTCCCCGAGCTTTGCACACAAACCGCCGAAGCAGCATAGGAGGCAGCATGAACCTAAACGACTGGACTCCGCCATGTTGCCCACAGTGCAAAGCAGATGAAATGCGGCACATTTGTTTTTCACACGTACCAAGCTGGGCGGCGTTCAAAAAGAACGGTTGGTATTGCGATAGCTGCAAGGCTGGCCCATTTCAACTAGGTAGCGTGACAGAACAAGACGCCGCGAAGTTTTCAAAAAAACTGAATACCAAAAGGAGGAAGCATGAAGCAATCAACCGCAATCCGCGCAGCGCTTAAGCAATGGTACGCCATGCCACGCAAACAAGCATGCAGCTGCCGACAATTTATGAAACAACTCGCCGAAGAATTGGCAAAGGAAGGTAAGTGATTACAACTAAACGCAGAGTGTTATTAGACGGCAACGGCTCAGGCCAAATCAACGTCGAAGGCCTTGGGGTTTACGTCCCTGCCATTGAGCACGACCATCTTAAGCAAAAGCTGATGGCAGAGATTCAAAATCTCAAAGACGAGAGTAATGCTTACAAAGTATATCTAGAAACTGCAGCGAGTTTGAGCGAGCAGCTTAAATCTATCACCGCCGACCGCGAAAAGTTGGCAGCCAAGTTAACAAAGTTAGATGAACTTGCAAGCAGATTTATCGAAGATTCAGAAGAAATAGCAGAGTTCTTTGATGTTATGGGTGGAAGAAACCACTTGGCTTTAGCAAAGGATATTCGAGATATTGCTGATCAAATGGCTGATTTGCTAAATGAGCAAACAGCTAAGGGTGGTGAGTGATGTTTGAGTTTACTGAAGATAAAAAAGGTTTAAGACCTAAGTATATTGGCACAATCAAACATAACGGCATTAGAAGAACTTTAATGGTGTTAATGACTTTGCCCACTATCTTAGCGGTGATTTGTTTGAATTTTTTTATGTTTTTAGTCTACGTAATTATGGCGTTTTGGAAACTTATTTTATTAGGAACATTTAAACTTTTGGCTGGTATGTTTCAGGCTAAAACATGGGAAGTATGGCATAAGCCAAGGCAGGTGCATGATGACTCTAAATGACCGCATGAATTTGCTTATCGCAGAGAACGAGCAGCTTAAAGCCGAAGTGGCAGAACTTAAGGATCAAGTTTCCATCCTAAGCCAGCGACCTAAATACGATTTATCGACCATTCAAGGCCGTGAAAAAGCTGTGATTGAAAGACTTAAAATACAAGGGTTGGTAAGTAATAAGGCAGGTGCATCATGAACACGTTTTTCATCTGTCTTTTTCTGCTTCCGCTAATTTGGATTTTATTCACATGGATTGGCAAAAAAATAGCGATGAAATGGCTTTTTGGGTGGCGGTTTATCGTGATTAACGCAGAAGGTGAAGCGTGGTACATCGATGTTAAACCTGATGCCAAAGTAAAACCTGTTGGTAAAAATAAGGACGGTGCATAATGTTTCAGCAAGAAATAGAAGCTATGCAGGGTAAAGTGGTGCAGCAGTTTTTCTCGCCAGCTCAACTTGCAAAGGCGTTGGGGATTGGCACAACAAAGCTATACCAACTGTTTAAGTTGGAAGACTTCCCAAAGCCAACAACTAACCCACACTTTAAAAACAAGTACAACTTTCAAGAAGTTAAAGCGTGGATTTACGAGAACGAACAATGAGGCCGTTACTGCGCGGCTTTAAGTTCAACTACGTTGTGGTAGGCTGCGGGATCTTTGAGGCGCTGCAGCTTCTGCCACCAAATTCGATATGCCTTAGCTTGTTCTTCTAAATAGTCGTAGTGATCATAAATCGACTGAATCCCGCTCAGCTTATGCCCCAGCATGGTTTCTGCCACTTCTGTAGTAGTAATTTTACTCATGTTAGTGCGCTGCGTTCTGCGCAAATCGTGCAAATACCACTCATTTAACGGCGTACCATTCAGCTTAGCCCACGTATTAATTGGGTTAGACATGCGTGTTGTCGCCGCCTGCGAATATATCCCGCCTTTCTCTGTCGGAAACACTAGCTCGTTAGGGCTAAGTGAAAATGCTAGCTCAAGCAATGGTACTATCTCGTCGATGATCGGCCGCAGTAGCGGCCGCTGCATCTTGTACCCTGTTTTGTGGTTTTCAACCGGCACGGTCCAGATCATCTTAGTAAAATCAAAATGCGCTTTCTGCGCCAATCGTAATTCACCAATCCTACAGCCAAAGAATAAGGCCATGAAAACCATAATCCGGTTACCAAGGCGCTGCCGTTTTGCGTTATCAATGGCTTGCAAAATAATCTTGAGTTCATCATCGCTAAGCGTGCGTTTGCGGCTTTTGCGCGAGATATTTAAGTCCTCTTTCGACTCAATACCCATCAACTCATTTGTGCTAATAATTCGCCGACGAACAGCCCATTTAAGCGCCCTGCGACTCACTGTTAACGTTAGATTCGTAATGGTTGGCTTCTTGGCTGCGATAGACTCAAACAAATCTAGCCATTGGTGCAAGGTTACTTGGTCAACCTGCTTTTTACCAAGTACAGGGAAAACGTTAATTTCCAGTGCGCGCAAATACTCATGCGCGGTGCTGTCCTTTACACTGGCACGGCCATCACTAAACTGTGACTTATGCCATGCCCTAAAAACCTGCTCGACTGAGCCTTCGTTTGATACGGCCTTTGCCGCTTTATCGCGTTTATATTCCCGCGGATCTTGATTATCCAGTAGCAACTTGCGGTAGGCTTCACACTGTTCTCTGGCTTCTTTAAGCGAGAGCAAAGGATAAGGCCCAATATCAACCCGAGCTGCATTGCTTGCCCAGCGGTAGCGCATTTGAAAAGTAATAGCGCCCTTAGCTGAAACCCTCACGCTCAGGCCGTCACGATCTGCTTTCTCATAAGGCTTATCAGCGACTTTATTCAGGTTTGCTTTTAACCATGAGTCAGAAAGCGCCATAACCTTTCTCCATCTTGTACATGAGTCTTTCATGTACGCAAATATGTACACAAATATCAAGAATAGAATCGAAGGAAAGTGAAAAACTTTTCAATGAAAAATCCATTTTTCTTAATAGTTTCAAAGAGAATTAGCGTAAAAACGTAAGACAATGAATGATACTGAAACAATAGTGTTTAAATCACTCATTAGTATCTTGCTCTTCTGACTGTTCAGGCGTTACTTTCAAACCCGAAAATACCGCCTGCAATGACTCAGTATCCGTAAGCGCGGGTAAATCCGCTAGGGTATCTAAGCCAAAATAGGCTAAAAATTCTAAGGTCGTGGCGTAGAGTGCGGGTCGCCCCGGAACTTCTTTATGGCCAACGACTTTAATCCAATGTCTATCTGACAAACTTTTGATGATGTGGCTACTAATGGCCACACCACGCACCTGTTCAATATCACCACGAGTCACAGGTTGACGATAGGCGATCACCGCCAGCGTCTCTAATGTTGCCCGCGAATACTTAGGTGCTTTTTCCTGCCACAGGGGCTGCAAAAATGGACTCAGGACTTCCAAGGTCTGGAAGCGATAACCCCCAGCCACTTTCACAAGTTGAACACCCCGTTCCTGATAGTCCTGTTGTAGCTCTTCCAATGCGGCTTTGATTTTGTCTCTGGAAACACTGAAATCCGCCAATACGGTTTCTTTCAACATTTTCACCGACAAGGGTTTCCCCAATACAAACAGACTCGCTTCAATAAGCTGTTTTAATTGAATTGAATTTATCTGCATCAATTAATAGGCCTTTACGTAGATAGTTGAAAACGGCTCTGTTTGGTACAATTCCACTAATAATTCTTTGACCAGTTCCATCAGCGCTAAAAAGGTCACCACCACCCCGGCGCGACCTTCTTCGACACTGAATAAACGCTCAAATGGGGTAAAATCCTCGCTATTGAGCATGGCTAAAATTTGACTCATGCGCTCACGGGTCGATAACTGTTCACGCTTAACATGATGATCTTCATAGGCATCGATACGCTTAAGCACATCACCAAAGGCACGGGCAATTTCGAATAACGATACATCTGGCGGGATCACCAAGGGTTTAATATTCGGTGATGGGGCCGCGGTTGCTTGAAACACATCGCGCTCAAGCCTTGGTAAATCATCAATTTTTTGTGATGCTTCTTTTATAACCTCATAGGCTTTCAATTGACGGATCAACTGCGCACGCGGATCTTCCTCCACTTCATCTTCCGCCACCATACGCGGCAGCAGCAGACGGGATTTAATCTCGGCAAGTGTTGCCGCCATGACTAAATAATCCGAGGCCAGTTCGATTCGCGCTTGGGTTAGCATCGCGATATATTCTAAATATTGCGCGGTGATCTGCGAAATGGGTAAATCGACGACATCTAATTTTTGCTTACGGATCAGGTATAAAAGTAAATCTAGCGGCCCTTCAAAGGACTCTAAAAACACTTCTAGCGCCTCAGGTGGAATAAACAAATCCTGCGGCATTTCGGTCATCGCCTGACCACGAACAACGGCTAAGGGTAAACTTTGTTGCGTGCCCTGCATCCGTTATCCCCATGTAAAACAATCACCCTAAAGCCGCTAGCAAGCGGTATCGGCTTCATCATGCCAAGTAGACTCGCCCCTTAGCAAACGCGCGATTATACCCGTAATTTAGCGGCGATAAAACTGCCAATAACGCTTTTATCGGGCTAACGTGCTCAACCAAACACTCACCTAGAGACAAATCAGGCTTTACAGAAACGGAGTGACATCTCCTGCCCCTTCGCGCAGCACTTCGAAACCATCTTCCGACATATCAATCACTGTGGTTGGCTTTTCACCTAAATAACCGCCGTGAATAATCACATCCACTTGATGCTCTAACAAATCGCGGATCTGTTCAGGATCAGACTCAGCAAATTCTGCATCTGGCATCACTAAACTGGTCGACATCAACGGCGCGTCTAAGGCTTCGAGCAAAGCTAAGGCGATGACGTTGTCTGGCACGCGGATACCAATGGTTTTCTTCTTGTCATTTTGCAGACGGCGGGGAACTTCTTTGCTCGCCTTAAAAATAAAAGTGTACGGCCCTGGCGTGCAACTTTTTAAGATGCGATAGGCCTGATTATCCACCTTGGCATAGGTCGCAAGCTCAGATAAGTCACGGCACATTAAGGAGAAATTATGATCGTGTTCGATTTGACGAATGCGGGTAATACGCGTCATCGCGTCTTTCTCACCGATCATGCAACCGAGGGCATAACCCGAATCGGTTGGATACACAATGACGCCGCCGGACTTAAGCACAGCCACGGCTTGACTAATCAAACGCGCCTGTGGATTTACTTCGTGTACATAAAAAAACTGACTCATGGTCGTTCCACCCAAGATCCCGACTGCCAGACCCAATCAATACCTTGAGGCTGGTAGAGATTTTTACCTAATTCAATCCAATTACTTGG
The DNA here is from genome assembly GCF_000146165.2 of Shewanella oneidensis MR-1. Taxonomy (NCBI): domain Bacteria; kingdom Pseudomonadati; phylum Pseudomonadota; class Gammaproteobacteria; order Alteromonadales; family Shewanellaceae; genus Shewanella; species Shewanella oneidensis. The sequence goes on from NC_004347.2 coordinate 3,128,723, forward strand.
AAAGTGAAAATCACTTCCTATCGATGCAAGCAACTGATTTTGGACACTCAGCGCCACTAAATTGGCCCTATCATCCACCGTTTGTTGGCCGAGCACCACTTCCATGGCGTCCCCGCCTGCTTCTTTAAATTCCCGCACTAAACGCTTTAACCATTTAGCCGACAACTTATAACCGCTCGGATGGGCCAATACCGCTAGCCCGCCCGCATTGTGGATCACCTTAATCGCGCTTGCCATATCGCCCCAATTATTGGGCACATAGCCAGTTTTACCGCGAGCTAAATAACGTTTGAACACACTTGGCATATCCACCGCGTGGCCATTATCGGCAAGCCAACGCGCATAGTGACCACGGCTTAAAGCGGCTCCTGCGGCAAGTTTTTTAGCGCCCTCATAGGCGCCTTCAATCCCCGCCTTAGCCAAGCGATGGCCGATTTCTTCGGCGCGCTGCTCACGCAACTCACGCTGATGTGCTAAAAAGCGTAATAACTCGGCATGGGTCTCATCAAAATTGAGCGCCACAATATGAATATCGTAACTATTCCAACGAGTTGAGATCTCAACCCCAGAAATGAGTTTTAACGGTTCGGCCTGCGCTTGATTAAAGGCGCGGGCTTCACTTAAGCCTGCCACCGTATCGTGATCGGTAATCGCAAATAACTGCACGCCCTTTTCAAGGGCTCTGGCGACCAACTCGGACGGCGTGAGATGACCGTCGGACGCGGTCGTGTGGCTGTGCAAGTCAGCCAATATGCTTTGAGTATTCATGCCGTTATTGTACGTGAATTTAAGATGAAATGTGCATTTATCTCACACTTTATCGAGTAGGAATGGCATTCGGTACAGTGATTTAGCGACATTAATCCATCATTTTGAAAAATATTCAATTGACTTTCGGTTCAGGCTCATGTTTTCTATAGCTCAACTAACGAATTATTGAGACCCTTTTGAATGACTCAGATTAACGCTTCTTTCAACATCATTTGGTGGTGGCACTTCCCAACTTAGCGGGTAGTGTGAAGCTCTGTGCTCATTTGAAAGTAACAGAATCAACAGAAAAGCCCGCAGAAATGCGGGCTTTTTTGTTGGTGCGAAAAATGTCTGCAACGCGGTAAACGGATAAAAAGCGAGATAACAGCATGACCCTAAAGACATTTAATCAGGTTACCCAAGCCGATAGAGCGAATTTAGCCTCGTCTCAACAGACATTCGCACGTTCACATACGCTCAAAGCCACCCTGGTATACCATAGCGATCCACTGCGTCTGTACCAGCACATCACTGAAGATGCGCCCCATACCATGTTGTTAGAATCAGCGGAAATCAACAGTAAGGAAAATCTTAAAAGCATGGTGATGACCCATGCGGCACTGATGATCCGCTGCGACGGTTATCGTTTACGCTTTAGCGCACTGACCGACAATGGTGCCAGTTTGCTCACGCCCATTGAGCAATTTTTTATGGCGCGTTCATGCCATACACAATGCCAACGCAATGGCCAACACTTAGTGGTGACGCTGCAAAAAGACACTGAGCTTAAGGATGAAGATGCGCGCTTAAAATCCACCTCGCCCCTCGATGGTTTGCGCTTGTTTGTTAAACATATCGACTGCGGCGCTCATACTGACAGCCAATCCAAGCCAGCGTTCGAAGACTTATTTTTAGGTGGCGTGCTTTCCTACGATTTGATTGATACCGTCGAGCCGCTGCCAGAAGCCCCGAATGGTGCAAATGATTGTCCTGATTATTTATTTTATCTCGCCGAAACCTTAATTCTTATCGATCACAAACAAAAACAAGCCGAGATTATCACCCACAACTTCAGTGAAAGCGCAGAACAACATTCAGAGGTGACCCAAGCCTTAGCCGAGCGAGTTGAAAACATCCGCGCCCAATGTGAAGCCTTAGCCAAGAGTGCAACGCCTGCGCCTGCCCTCGTTGGCATAACAGCCACAGAGCAAGTGAATGTCAGTGATGAGGCCTTTAAACAAACTGTTATCGATTTAAAAGAACACATTATTGCGGGCGATATCTTCCAAGTGGTGCCTTCTCGCAGTTTTAGCCTGCCCTGCCCGAATACCTTAGGTGCTTACCGCGCGCTGCGTCTAACCAATCCTAGCCCCTATATGTTTTATTTCAGGGGAAATGATTTCACCCTGTTTGGCGCCTCGCCAGAAAGCGCGCTGAAATTTGATTCCAGCAACAATCAGGTCGAAGTCTATCCAATCGCAGGTACCCGTAAACGCGGCAAAACCGCCAGTGGCGAGATTGATTTCGACCTCGATAGCCGCATCGAACTCGAACTGCGTTTAGATAAAAAAGAGTTATCTGAACATTTAATGCTGGTCGATTTGGCTCGCAACGATATCGCCCGAATCAGCCAAAGCGGCAGTCGTAAAGTGGCTGAGTTACTTAAAGTCGACCGCTACTCCCACGTCATGCACCTTGTGAGCCGCGTCACCGGCCAATTACGCCAAGACTTAGATGCGCTCCACGCCTACCAAGCCTGTATGAACATGGGCACTTTAGTTGGCGCGCCCAAAGTTCGTGCTTCGCAATTAGTGCGTCAGGCAGAAAAGACCCGCCGAGGCAGCTATGGCGGCGCCGTGGGCTACCTCAATGCCCTTGGCGATATGGATACCTGCATTGTGATCCGCTCCGCTTTTGTTAAAGACGGTGTAGCCCATATCCAAGCCGGTGCAGGAGTGGTGTTTGACTCCGATCCACAAAGTGAAGCCGATGAAACCCGCCAAAAGGCGCAAGCGGTGATTTCGGCCATCAAAATGGGCGCAGGTTTAGCAGGCATAAATAACTGCAACGAGCACACTTCCACAAAAGTCTCAACAGCAGCGCAGCAAGGATAAGGAGCCAAACATGAAACTCTATTTACTCGATAACTTTGACTCCTTCACCTACAACTTAGTCGATCAATTTAGAAGCCTTGGCTGTGAAGTGGTGATTTACCGTAACGATGTCGCCGCCGACTACATTGCCGACAAGCTGTTAGCGGAAACCGCGCCAACGGCCTTAGTGTTATCACCAGGTCCAGGTGCACCCCACGAGGCGGGCTCAATGATGGAGCTTATTGATAAAGTCGCTGGTAAAGTGCCGATGCTGGGGATCTGCCTAGGTCATCAAGCCATGGTGGAATATTACGGTGGCAAAGTGGAGCGCGCGCCTTTTGTCGTGCATGGTAAAGCAAGCCCCACCTTTCATAATGGCACAGGCGTGTTTGCCAACTTGCCGTCACCGCTGCCCGTAGCCCGTTACCACAGCTTGGTGGCAACAAAGGTGCCAAATTGCCTTGACGTTATCGCCACCACCGATGATATGCCTATGGCAATTTTGCATGCCAAACACAGGGCGGTAGGTTTTCAGTTTCATCCCGAATCCATCCTCACCACCTTAGGCAGCACATTGTTAACCCAAACTTTAGTCTATTTGACCCAAGCAATGACAAGTCGCCACGCAGGAGCCAAATAATGAGTGAGACATCAATCCAGCCCCTGCTCGATATTTTATTCCAAGGTAAAGCATTGACCCGTGAGCAAACCGCCAGCCTCTTTAGCGTGCTGATCCAAGGAGAAATGAATGAGACAGTGATGGCGGGCATGTTAATGGCGCTTAAAATTCGTGGCGAAACCATAGAAGAAATCAGCGGTGCCGCCGACGCCATGCGTGCAGCCGCTAAACCTTTCCCTTATCCCGAATCAAGCCGCTCCCAAGGGGTTATCGATATTGTCGGTACCGGTGGCGATGGGTTTAATACCATTAATATTTCTACCACTGCCGCCTTCGTCGCCGCAGCCGCTGGCGCAAAAGTGGCGAAACACGGTAATCGCTCGGTATCGAGCAAGTCGGGCTCGTCAGATTTACTCGCCCAATTTGGCATCGATTTAACCATGTCACCTGAACTTGCGAGCCACTGCCTTGAGGCGCTCAATCTCTGTTTTCTGTTCGCACCCCACTACCATGGCGGTGTAAAGCATGCAGTTCCCGTCAGACAAACACTCAAAACCCGCACATTATTCAATGTGTTAGGACCATTGATTAACCCCGCACGCCCAGAGTTTATGTTACTTGGCGTATACAGTGCAGAACTTGTCACTCCTATCGCCCGCGTACTGCAAGCCCTTGGCACTCAAAGAGCCATGGTGGTACATGGTAGCGGTTTAGATGAAGTGGCGCTCCATGGCAGCACACAGGTCGCCGAACTTAAAGACGGTGAGATTATTGAATATCAATTAACGCCTGCCGATTTTGGTGTCCCTCAAGCCCACATTAGTGAGCTTGAAGGCGGAGAGCCTGCCCACAACGCCCTGATCACCCAACAGATTTTACAAGGACACGGCTGCGATGCCCACACCCACGCGGTTGCCATCAATGCGGGTTGTGCCTTATATCTATGTGGCTTGTCGGAGTCCGTAAAAATGGGGACCGCCCTTGCGCTCAGCACCATAAAAACCGGTAAAGCCTATGAATTACTGCATAAGCTCGCTACAGTCAGTAGCCAATCACAGGAATAAGCGCGATGACACAAACTCAATCAGCCACCGCCTTAGGTAAATCACAAGACAAACAACAAGATAACCAAGCATCTCAAGATGTGAGGGGCACGATGCAAACCAGTACCACCCAGGCGAATGTCTTAACCCGTATTGTCGACACTAAAGCCGCCCATATTGCAGCCCTTAAACTGCGTTTTCCTGAGGCAAGCTTAGTCCCCAAAGTCTCTGACCGAAGCCTATTTGCCGCCCTCAAAGCGCCGAAGGCGGGTTATATTTTAGAATGCAAAAAAGCCAGCCCCTCCAAAGGGTTAATCCGTAAAGACTTTGATGTCGAAGCCATCGCATCGATTTATACAAAATATGCCGCGGGGATCTCGGTATTAACCGATGAGCAATTTTTCCAAGGTGATATGGACTATATCCCTAAAGTGCGAGCAAAAGTGAGCCAACCGATTCTGTGTAAAGACTTTTTTGTTGATGAGTACCAAGTCAAATTGGCTGCCCATCAAGGCGCCGATGCGATTCTGTTAATGCTCTCTGTGCTCGATGATGAGCGATACCAGCAACTTGCCAGCGAAGCGGCCAAGTATCAACTCGATGTACTGACAGAGATCAGCAATGAAGAAGAACTTAAGCGCGCCATCGCCTTGAATGCACCGATTATTGGCATTAATAACCGTAACTTACGAGATTTAAGTACCGATCTTGCCACCACTGAGGCCTTAGCGCCCCATATTGGCAGTGATCGCGTGGTTATCAGCGAATCGGGTATTTACACTAACGATCAAGTGCGTCGCTTAAGCCCACTGGTCGATGGCTTCTTGGTAGGTAGCTCAATTATGGCCGAAGAAGATATTGATTTAGCCTGTCGTAAATTGATCTTCGGTCACAATAAAGTCTGCGGCCTCACTCGCCTTGAGGATATTGAAGCGGCGGCCAATGCGGGCGCCGTTTATGCAGGACTCATTTTTGCTGAAAAATCACCACGCGCACTCACAAAAGATGCCGCCAAACAGTTAGTCGAGCAATACCGCGCAGCCAAATTGCCCGCCATTGAATTTGTTGGGGTATTTGTTAACAACACGCCTAAGCTAATCGCAAGTATTGCCAAAGCATGTGATTTGGCCGCAGTGCAACTGCACGGCAGTGAAACCGAGTTAGAAATTACTGAGCTGAGCCAATTGTTACAACAAGCAGGACTTAAGACTCACATTTGGAAAGCGGTCAGTGTTGACGCCACCAGCGGCGAACTCGGTGCCATGCCAAAAGGAGTACAGCGTTATCTGTTTGATAGTAAAAATAATGCAGGGTTTGGTGGCACGGGGCAGCCCTTTAATTGGCACTTACCTCTTGCCCATAAAGCAAAAGCCTTACTGGCGGGCGGTCTTAATGCAGCTAATGCCGCCAACGCGAATGCCCAAGGATTTTACGGTTTAGATTTTAATTCCGGCCTCGAAACCGCCCCCGGCATTAAATCTGCAGAACAGATCCAAACAGCCTTTGCCCAATTAAGGCTCTGATCCGACTAAAAGCGCATTTAAGCGATGTTTGGCACCCATTAAGCAGAAAAGATTGATACATCGATAGCTGTTAATAACCAACGCTAATCGAAATAAATGAATAGGATAAGGAACAAGGTATGTCACAGTTAAAGCTTAACCCTTATTTCGGCGAATACGGTGGTATGTATGTACCACAGATTTTAGTCCCAGCCCTCAAGCAACTCGAAAGTGCCTTTGTTGAAGCGCAAACCGATGAGTCCTTCCAAGCCGAGTTTACCGACTTACTGAAAAACTACGCGGGCCGCCCTACTGCGCTCACCTTAACCCGCAATTTAAGCCCCAATCCCATGGTAAAAATCTACCTCAAGCGGGAAGATTTACTCCACGGCGGCGCACATAAAACCAACCAAGTGCTAGGCCAAGCGTTACTGGCTAAACGTATGGGTAAAAAGGAAATTATTGCCGAAACCGGCGCAGGCCAACACGGTGTTGCCACCGCACTTGCCTGTGCACTGCTGGGATTAAAATGCAAAGTGTATATGGGCGCGAAAGACGTTGCCCGCCAATCACCCAACGTATTTAGAATGCGGCTGATGGGCGCCGAGGTTATCCCTGTGACCTCTGGTTCTGCCACCTTGAAAGATGCCTGTAACGAGGCGATGCGCGACTGGTCTGGCAGTTACGAAAAAGCCCACTATCTGCTCGGCACAGCTGCTGGGCCACATCCGTTTCCGACCATAGTGCGTGAATTCCAACGTATTATTGGTGAAGAAACCAAAAAACAAATACTTGAGCGCGAAGGTCGCCTGCCCGATGCAGTCATCGCCTGTGTCGGCGGCGGTTCCAATGCTATCGGTATGTTTGCCGACTTTATAGATGAAACCAATGTCGAGCTGATTGGGGTCGAGCCTGCGGGTAAAGGTATTGATACCCATATGCATGGCGCGCCGTTAAAGCACGGTAAAACGGGGATTTTCTTTGGCATGAAAGCCCCACTCATGCAGGACAGCGAGGGCCAAATCGAAGAATCTTACTCGATTTCAGCAGGATTAGACTTCCCCTCGGTCGGCCCACAGCATGCCCATTTGAACGCCATCGGCCGCGCCCGTTATGAATCGGCCACCGACGATGAAGCCCTCGAAGCCTTCCAATTACTGGCTCGCTGTGAAGGGATTATTCCGGCACTCGAATCGGCCCACGCCCTCGCCTATGCACTGCGTCTGGCGAAAGAGTGCACCAAAGAAACCATTTTGGTTGTCAACCTCTCAGGCCGAGGCGATAAGGATATTTTCACTGTGTCAGACATTTTAAATGGTAAAGAGGAATAACTAAGATGAACAGCATTTCAAACCAAACTATCCCTCATCAAGCCAGCCGTTATCAAGCAGCGTTTAGCCGTTTAAAAGCCGAAGGCCGTGGCGCCTTTGTGCCCTTTGTCACCTTAGGCGATCCAAGCCCTGAGCTGTCACTTAAGATTATCGACACCCTAGTGCAAAACGGTGCCGATGCGCTGGAGTTAGGCTTTCCTTTCTCTGATCCGCTCGCCGATGGCCCCGTGATCCAAGGCGCAAACCTCAGAGCCTTAGCCGCTGGCACAACGCCAACAGCCTGCTTTGAATTGCTGGCCAAGATCCGCGCTAAATACCCTGAACTTCCCATAGGTTTATTACTGTATGCGAACCTCGTATTCGCCAATGGGATCGATGCTTTTTATGCTAAAGCGCAGCAAGCGGGCGTGGATTCAGTGTTAATTGCCGATGTGCCAGTTGAAGAAGCCGCGCCTTTTATTCAAGCTGCCAAAGCCCATGGCATTGCGCCAATTTTTATTGCGCCGCCCAATGCCGACAGCGACACCCTTGCGAAGGTCAGCCAAAGTGGTGAAGGTTATACTTATTTGCTGTCGCGCGCTGGCGTAACGGGTGCCGACACTAAAGCAGGTACGCCTGTCGAAGAGATATTAGCCAAATTACAAGAGTTTAATGCCCCGCCGCCGCTGTTAGGCTTTGGGATTGCAGAGCCTGCCCAGGTGAGCGCCGCCATCAAAGCGGGCGCTGCAGGCGCAATCTCTGGCTCTGCGGTGGTGAAAATTATCGAAACTCATCAACAGGATGAAGTGAAACTGCTCGCAGCATTAGGCGAATTTACCCGCACAATGAAAGCGGCAACCTAATCGATAACAACAACTTAGTCGATAACAACAACTTGTTTACCCCATGAGCACTGGCCTCTTAAGCGCCAGTGCTCATGTTTATAAAACAGCTTAATCCTTGGCAAAGTGTTGGCGTAACCCCTCAAGCATTTGCTTGCGCTCGGTTAGCTGTTGTCTATCGCTATATTGGATCAGTTGCTCGAGATATTGCTGAGACGGGGTGACTTTATGCCCAAAACGTTCTGACAATACTCCATATTGGTCGATAACTTGCTGTTTACTGAAGCTGTCAGAATAAATATCAATGGCAAAGTCTTTGAACAGATGACGGATCCCATCGTACAAGCCAATGTGACTCACGCTCTGATGCGTCTCCTCGGGATAATACTTGGCCATAAAACCCAGTCCTTTTGGGGCAAGCTTTGTTAGCTTATCGGCGAATGCCAAATTTAAATCCTTATGGTAAGAAGACACGCCAAATCCCGGTGACAAGGGATTATTCGCTATCGCCATAAAGAGTTGCTTCTGCTTAAAATCCCCTTTTACAACCCGCTCTTCCAATAACGTCAAATAATGGGGACTATCGAACCACAGGCTAGTATCGAGGGCGAGATAGGCTGAAAAAAGCGGCCTGTCGGTACGTAGGGCTTCCATCGCCACTAAACCACCAAAGGAGTGACCAACTAACACATTGATCCCATTCGTGCGCAGCTGACTCTCAATACTAGGCGCTAATTCCTTCTCAATAAAGTCTAAAAAACGCCCCGCGCCACCCGTATGCTGATATTGAGGATTGCCTTTGTTGCCGCTCGGTAGCACCAGAGTATGGGTCGGCGTGTAATCCCGCATCCGATTGGTATTATGGATCCCAACGATAATCACCTTGGGAATTTGTGGCATGGTGCCTTGGCTTAAAAACTGTAGCAAGCTAGCCATATGGTCAAATTGATCTTCACCATCAAGGAGATACACAACAGGATACGCCTCAAGCGATTGTGCATATCCCTCAGGAAGCGCAATCACATACTCCCGAGTCTCCTTAAGCAGCCTAGACTCCAATCGCTTGCTTTGATATTCCACTGCCGTGATTGAAGTCGATGTCATACTTGCCAAAAATAAAACAAATAAGGATAAAAAGTGCTGCACTGGATATGGCTTCCTATTAGACAAATATCGAGTTCTTAATAACGGCGCATGTTGTGCACAGATAATGTTAAATCAGTATGTTACTGTTAGGATTGCGAGTCGCATCTCTACTTCATTCTGCTCAGGGATTTTCACTATATGGCTTTTATGCGCTCTCAAATGACAACTATTGTCATTTACCAAATATCGGATTTTGATGTTTTGCCGCCCAGTGTGAACAGTCGATTTACAAAATTTACCCATGTTCTTGTGCCACAAAGAAGTACGCATTGACGTTTGAAGATTGAATGTTGTTCACTCTGGCAAACTCGAGCACAACATTAACAATGAAGGCAACTCACCTTTCTGCTTAGCCTCACAATGCGGCATAAAACCATTGCAGTTTGAAACCTTGACCTTAGTAAAACTGTCAAAGCGGTAGCTTATAATCATGAGCAAGTGTCATATCTAAGGCCGAAAGTGTTACTCTAACACTGCAAATATTACGTTTTGTTATGGAAAATGGACTTTTTATGCAGTATCGAATCTATATTCTCGACGTCAGCCCTTGGGGCTGCGGTTTTCAAGGTGAAGTCGCCGCACAATGTGACAATGGCGCCCCAGTTTGGTTTTACTATCAGGGCAATGATCAACAAGCTAAGCAACGTTTCCCCATTAATCAATGGGTAACGGTTGAACTATTTGGTCGTTTAGCCAAGGCGAATTTGCAAACTGATATTATTGAACATCGCCAAAGTCTGCAATTTCCCAAACATAATTGTCACTTTGAAGCATCAGGACAAATTGTCGAAATCACCCAAACACCCGATGATACGGTTTACTTACTGCGCTCAAGTTTTACCTTGCCCTTTGATAATGAGCTCGGTACTTCACCGATTTCTCGCGGTCATTGGGTGAACGTTACCGGGGAGTTATGGGCAACCAATTGGCAAACCTAGGTTATAACACCATTCGAACTCCTTAATTGCCCAACGCAAAACGACCGGTATCTGCATAGCTTTTGCCGTGCTTTGCCCCTAAAATGGCGAACGGATTGCGCTTTGGGTTTACATAAATACATGTAAATCTTAAGTACTAATCAGCAAGCTCTTTCGCCTAAGTCACACCCTGTTGAGGTTTCCATGTCCAGCTCACACTCTGCATCCAATAATAACAGCCGCACAATTTTTGGTACGCCAAAGTTACCCGCAAAATACGCCACAATTGTGATGCCATTTTTTCTTTCTATTTTAATGAGTTGTATCGTTTCTGGGATCAGTACTTTTAACGGTGTCGGTACATCAGCACAATTTGTTGAGCTCTGGTTGAGCGCATGGTTTATCTCTTGGGTGGTGGCATTCCCGACTCTGCTGATGGTATTGCCCCTAGTGCGTAAACTAACCGCGGCTTTTGTACAATTACCTTAAACTCAAACAATCTTCCCTTCTTTTGACTCCACAAAAAGCCATTTTTAATATGGCTTTTGCGTTTGCTAAGCCACTCTTTTATCGCTGACTCGCAGTGTTCTTTGACTAACTAATTCGGATTTACAGTCGATTTACACTCGGCAGTTATTCACACTTTCGTTGCTCACATCAAAGCCAGCAAAAGCGATTAAGGCAAAAAATCACCAACCGCATAATAACTTAACAACATGTTTTAAATAGATAATATTTATATAAATACTTTTAAACACCTATTAAACCTTCCTTATTCCCAATTTATCAACTCACCGACAAACCGTATTTCAGCTCCTTATTTACCAGTCAAAAGTACGACTCATCCGACAACCTGCAGATGAGAACGATTTGCATTTATAATTTTTAAGATGCTAATTTATTCGTCGTTGTAGTGAACCTGTAACAGCAAATCAGACGGAAAAATTTCTATTTAGCAACACAATGGAATGACTTACACGGCAGCTGCAGAGCGATCAACTCTTCTACTCATCCATCAGTCGATGGTGGCAGCAACCGTTTTAGCAGGAATTTAAGGAGGCGTAAGTGACTACCCCAAAAAAGGAAATCGATCGTACGATTTACGATCTACTCGGCATTGGCATAGGTCCATTCAATCTAGGACTGGCGGCACTGTGTGAACCTATTAATGACTTAAGCTGTTTGTTTTTAGATGCAAAAACCGAGTTTGATTGGCACCCTGGTATGCTGATCAACTCCTCTCGATTACAAACACCTTTTATGTCCGATTTGGTCACTATGGCCGATCCGACAAGTCGTTTTAGTTATCTTAACTTTGCCAAACAAACAAGCAGACTCTATTCCTTTTATATCCGTGAAAACTTTTTTCTCCCAAGGCATGAATATAACCAATATTGTCAATGGGTTAGTAAGCAGCTCAGCAATCTTAACTTTGGTGTTAAAGTCACTCAGGTGAATTACAACGCCGGCGAAGGGATTTACGCTGTCACCGCTATTGATAGACGCAGTGGTAAACCCCTGACCTATCTATGCCGCAAATTGGTATTAGGAACAGGCACAACGCCCTATCTACCCGATAATTGCCCCATTCAAGACCCTCGGGTCATGCATAGCGCCAGCTATATGCAGCAAAAAACTTACCTGCAGAGCCAAAGTGCCATCACAGTGATCGGCAGTGGTCAAAGTGCAGCGGAAATCTTTTACGACCTTCTACAGGATATTGATATTTATGGTTATCAACTAAATTGGATGACCCGTTCGCCGCGCTTTTATCCACTGGAATACACTAAACTGACCCTAGAGATGACCTCGCCAGATTATGTGGATTATTTCCACGAATTGTCGTCGGAAAAACGCCATCGCTTAATCACGGAGCAAAAGTCCCTCTACAAGGGGATCAATGCCGAATTAATCAACGATATTTATGATCTTCTGTACCAAAAGCGCCTAATCAGTAACATCCAATGCCAACTACTGACCAATGTCGCTCTGACCGCAATCGACACCTCGGGCGACAAACTCAAGCTGCAATTTAAGCACCTTGAGCAGGACTATGCCCTAGATCAACTCACGAGTGCAGTGGTCCTAGGCACTGGTTATCAGTACCATTTACCCGATTTTATTCAAGGAATTAAGTCACAAATCGAATTCGACGATCATGGCCAACTCGCCATTCAGCGTGACTATGGTATCGATGTCAGAGGCGATATTTTTATTCAAAATGCAGGGCTGCATACCCACGGCATTAGCTCGCCAGATCTAGGAATGGGCTGCTATCGCAACGCGACGATTCTGCAAGCGGTTTTGGGTTACGCGCCCTATCCGATTGAAACACGAATCGCCTTCCAAACCTTCGCCCCCTGCAATATCGCCGACGCGAAAAGGCAACCGCTTGAGAGCAACACTCACTCAGCGGTTACGCCTTCTAAGACTCGTCAGGGGTTAAATCCATCAGCAAAGTCCGTGCAACAACCCAGTATTGAGCCACAAACAGCACTACGGATAGCTCCCACTGGCGGCAATGTATCGGCCTTAATGGCCCCAAATAAGGAGGCTCAATAATGGCTAGCCAATGGAGCAGACGTTGTGCAGATTCACTCTCAAAACACATTGTAATCAATGAGTTTGTATTTAAACCCCTAAACCTTGAGCAAGACATTCCTATGCTGCAGTCATGGTTAAACCAAAACTATGCCAAGTTTTGGGGCATGCAGGGGATGACGCAAGCAACCATCACAGCCGCTATGGCGCCCTCTGAACACAAACTGGCGCTGATTGGGGAATGGCAGGCAAAACCATTGTTTATGGTGGAACTCTACGATCCAGCCCATGACGAAATTGGCCAGCATTATCAGGTTAAGCCGCTCGATTGCGGTATGCATTTAATCCTTGCGCCGATTGAAGGCAAACCCGTTCATGGCTTATCCCGCAAAGTGATGGCGGCTATAGCCCAACTTATCCTTGAAACCCTCGCGTTTACGCGACTGGTGGTCGAACCGGATCAGCAAAATCACAAAATTCACCGCTTAAATTGCCAGATTGGGATCCGTTATCAAAAAGCCATCCAACTCAGTACCAAAGCTGCGTTTTTAGGTTTTTGCAGTGCCCAAAACCGCCAGACGGCAACTCAAGCGGCCCCCAATTGCCGAGTAAAAATCGCCCTGTTACCCAGTCACTTTTAACCTAATCACTTTGTAGGTGAGCCGATGAACTTAGCCACTAACGCCTTATTACTCAAACGATTCGCCCAAACCGAGTTGCCGAATATCGAGGCCTTACCCTCTTACGCCCATGTGCCCGCTCATTTAACGCCCCAGCATTGGCAGGCTGCCAATCGCCATTTGGTGAAAAAAATCCTCTGTGAGTTTACCCATGAGAAGCTCATCACACCACAGATTTACGCCCAAGGCGCAAAGGTAAATCACTATGAGCTCAGGTTAAATGACTGCACGTATTACTTTAGCGCGTGCCATTATCAGCTCGACCACCTTGATATCGCGACAGATTCTATCCGAGTCACCAGTGCGGGCACTGAAAGACCCCTCGATGCCATGAGGCTGATAATCAGCTTAAAAAATGTGCTTGGCATAAGTGAAACCCTCTTGCCCACTTATCTTGAGGAAATCACCAGCACTCTCTACAGCAAGTCCTACAAGTTGGCCCATCAGGCTATTCCTGCCGCCAAACTTGCGAATGCGGATTATCAAACGATAGAGGCTGGCATGACTGAAGGGCATCCGGTGTTTATTGCCAACAATGGCCGCATTGGTTTTGATATGCAGGACTATTATCAATTTGCCCCCGAGAGTGCCACTGCGCTAAAACTCGTGTGGATTGCAGTGCGTAAGGACAAAACTACCTTCTCTGCCCTCGAAGGGGTAGACCATGATACCTTGCTAAAACAAGAGCTTGGTGAACAGTTCACCGAGTTTCAGCAACAACTAATCGCACAGGGGCAAACAAGCGATGCCTTTTATTTTATGCCCGTTCATCCGTGGCAGTGGCGCGAAAAAATTGCCCGCACTTTTGCTGGCGAAATCGCCCGTGGCGACATTATTTACCTTGGCGAGAGCCAAGATTGCTACCAAGTTCAGCAATCGATCCGCACCTTCTTTAATTTAAGCGCGCCGCAAAAGTGCTACGTAAAAACCGCGCTTTCTATCTTAAACATGGGTTTTATGCGCGGGCTTTCCCCGCTGTATATGAGCTGCACTCCGCAGATCAACGCTTGGGTAGCCAACCTTATCGAAAGTGATGATTACTTTGCCGAGCAAGGTTTTGTGATCCTCAAAGAAATCGCCGCGATTGGTTATCACCACAGGTATTACGAAGAGGCTCTCACCCAAGATAGCGCCTATAAAAAAATGCTGTCAGCGCTGTGGCGCGAAAGCCCACTGCCGCATATTGAGCCGCAGCAAACCCTTATGACTATGGCCGCGCTATTACACATAGATCATCAAGAACAGGCACTTATTGCTGAGCTAATTGAGCACTCAGGCTTAAACGCCAAGGAGTGGGTTACGCGTTATCTCAAGCTCTACTTATCGCCGCTACTGCACGCCTTTTTCGCCTATGATCTGGTGTTTATGCCCCATGGCGAGAACCTGATTTTAGTGCTTGATGCCAATATCCCAGTCAAAATATTGATGAAGGATATCGGCGAAGAAGTCGCGGTATTGAACGGTAGCGAGCCACTACCCAAAGAGGTGCAACGTCTTGCGGTCGAACTTGAGGAGGAGATGAAGCTCAACTATATCCTTCTCGATATTTTCGACTGTATTTTCCGTTATTTAGCCCCCATTTTAGATAAGCAAACCGAGGTGAGCGAAACGCAATTTTGGGAGTTGGTGGCAGACAATGTGCGCGACTATCAAACGCAGCATCCGCACTTGGCGGACAAATTTGCACAATACGATCTCTTTAAAGACAGCTTCGTGCGCACTTGCCTGAATCGCATTCAGCTCAATAACAACCAGCAGATGATTGACCTTGCCGACCGAGAAAAAAATCTGCGGTTTGCGGGCGGACTTGATAATCCGCTAGCCGCCTTTAGGCAAAGCCATGCCTTTGGCTCAGCAAATATGAAGCTAAAACCCTAAAGCATTTTTAACCTTAAGTGGGCCTGCGCCCACTTTGGGCACTCATCTGTGCCCAAAAACAACCTAGTCAATCAAACAGCCAAAATGGAATTTAAGATCATTATTATGAAAACCTTTCCCCTCAACCGACTCGCTGCTCACTACCCACTTGCCATCACACGCCCTGAGTTTATCCTCTGCTCAGCCATACTCAGCATGCCCTATGCTTATGCAGATACTAGCGATAACCAGAAAAAATCCACCAAAGACATTGAAATCATTAATGTCGTTGGTGCTAAGGATCTCCACGATAAGCGCTACAAAACCCCAGCGATGAACACGGCTACGGGCCTAGATTTGTCTTATTTAGAGACGCCGCAATCCGTCACCTCGGTCACTCGCCAAATGATGCAAGATCAGCAGTTAAACAGTGTGATTGAAGCCATGACCAGCGTTGCCGGCATCAATGCCCGGCCAATGGACAACGACAGATACAGCATCAGCTCGCGGGGGATTGCGGTCACTAGTATTCTTTACGATGGCGTGCCCACCACCTATGACACCCGTTTTAACTACGGCGATAACCTTATTGATACCGCCATCTACGAGCGGGTGGAAATTGTCCGTGGCGCCACAGGATTAATGACTGGCGCAGGTAACCCTTCGGCTGCGATTAACCTTGTGCGTAAACGCCCAACGCAAGAATTTATGGGCAGCACCTCAGTGAGTGTCGGCTCATGGAACAATCTGCGCGGCATGGTCGACTTATCAAGCGGCTTAACTGACAGTGGTAACATTCGCGGCCGCGTGGTTGCGGCCTACCAGGATAAAGAATCCTTCCAAGACAGATACCAGCAGCAACGCACCACTCTGTATGGAATTGTCGAAACCGATATTAGCGACAGCACACTGCTGACCTTAGGGGCGGATTATCAAGACACCACGCCCGAAGCCACTATGTCGGGCGGTTTGCCGCTGTTCCACAGTGACGGCAGCCGTACAAATTACGATCGCGCCACTTCTACCGCCCCCGATTGGGCCTCGGCGCATACCCAAGGGCTCAATAGCTTCGCCAGCCTTGAGCATCGTTTTGATAATGGTTGGGAGCTAAAAGGCACCTACAGTTATGGCGATAACTCACTGGAATATAATGTGCTGTGGGCTACGGGTTATCCAGATCCTGTGACCAATCTTGGCGCAACCGCAGGTTCCATCGCCTATATTGACGGTAGCCGAACCCAACATAACCTCGACCTACGGGCGCAGGGAATGTTTGCCCTATTTGGCCAAGAACATCAGCTCACTTTTGGCTGGACGGGTCAGCGCCAAGAGTTTGCCAACCCGTACTATTATCCCACGGCCGCCGTACCGCCCTTGGGGGATTTTCGCGATCCCAACTTCCAGTATCCAAAACCGCAGTGGAAGGAGACTCACACCACGGGCTCCTTCGGTGAAACCGAGCAAAGCGCCGCCTATGTGGCAACGCAACTTAATCTGACCGATGCCTTGGCATTGCTCGCGGGGCTACGCCTTAATCAGTGGCAAACCGACCAAAATAACTTTGGCAGTTTGTATGATTTCAACGTCGACAATGAACTTACCACCTATCTTGGCCTGACCTACGCGCTGACCGAGCAATACTCCCTTTACGCCAGCTATACCGATATTTTTGCGCCGCAAACCTTGCAGCGCATCGATGCCAGTTACATCGATCCCGTCAAAGGCAAAAACTACGAGGCGGGCATTAAGGCAAGCTTGATGGATGAAAGCTTAGATATGTCATTGTCGGTATTTGAAATTCGCCAAGACAATGTTGGCGAACGCACTGGCGATGTGTTGCCAGGCACCACTATCCCAGTGTATCGAGAGGTTAACGGCACCCAAACCCAAGGTTTTGAGTTTGAATCCACAGGCAAAATCACCGATGACTGGAATATCTACTTCGGCTACACCCAATTCAGCACCGATGATCCTAAGGGTAATCGCATCAACACAACCTCTCCCCGCCAGCAGCTAAAACTCTTTACCACTTACACCTTTAGCGGCGATTGGAATAAGTTGCAGCTTGGCGCTGGGGTAAATTGGCAAAGCCGAGTCTATCAAACCGTTAACTCGCCCTTAGGTAGAGTCGAAGTTGAGCAAGACTCCTACGCGTTAGCCAGCCTAATGACAAGTTATGCCTTTACCGAGCAGCTAAAACTGAGCGCCAATGTCCACAACGCCTTGGATAAAACCTACTACAGCCAAGTGGGACAATATAGTCAGTTTCAATATGGTACGCCACGAAGCGTGAGTGTGAATTTGGACTACCGTTTTTAACTCAGTGCTTTTAACCAACCTTTTTGAACAAACCATTGCTCATAAAGAATAAGTCAGCCAAATAGTTCGGTGAGCCCCCTAAGCTCACCGCAATTTATCATCCCTCAGCCAACAAGGAGTCATCATGGCGCGCCAAGGAGAAGCGATTCCAACCCTCATCCAATCCGCTGAAATCATCCACTCGGCGAATATTGCCTCGGTAAAATCAGCACCAATCCATTTAACGACACCGCATTTAACGACAACGCATTTGACTCAATCAGCTTTGAACCAAATGGATTTAAACCACGTCGCACAGCAATTTAATCAGCGACTATCGCAGCGGGCTCCCTTTTATGCCCAGCATTTTGTAGCCACGACCAAACCCCAAGGACTCAGTTTTGACTCTTGGAGTCAGCCAGCCGTGTATCAGCAGCTATTACTGAATTTTGCCAAGGCTTATCCACCATTGACCGCGGCGAAAACATCCGCCACGCAGCAAACAGCAAATGCTAAAACCTTGCTTTGCCATAGTCGCAGCTCCAAAGCCCTGCACTCACTTTGGGGACAATGGTATTTTGGACGGTTAGTGCCGCCGATGCTTGAATGGATTTTTCAGGTGACAACCTCAATGCAGATGGCTAAATCTATTGAAGAAATGGATTTATTCCCCCGGCAATTTTTTATTCATCCCCACGATTCAGGTCGAGTTGCAAACGTTGAGTTTTTCCTTAATCGGACGAATCGACCAATCCCAACACCCAATAAATCTGAGTACAAGTTACTGCAGCCTAATCAAACTCGCGGCTTATTATTAACCTGCAATAACCAATCACCATTACAGGATGAACGGCTGGTAGAGCGGCGAATTATCCAATTTATTCAAACTAATCTAGCGCCAAGTGTTGAGCGATTAACCTGTTTAAGCCCTGCGCCGCCAAAGCTTTATTGGAGCCATTTAGGTTATCTTATTCACTGGTATTTGGGTGAAATGGCACTGCCTATGCAGCAGTTTAATCAGTTAACGCAACGACTGTTTCAAACAAGTACCTTTGCCGATGGCACTGTAAATCCACTTTATAACAGCATTAATCTTACTCCCGCTTGCGAGCCAAGCTCAGGGTGTATTCGCCGGGTTTGCTGCTTGCGAAATCAACTAGCCAACAGCCATCAATGCGGTGATTGCCCATTAGTTGCTCGCGCCCAAGCACGTCGGGCCGCACAAGGTTAAGCGATATCGACACAGCAGATGCGCAACAAACGTGCGAGTTCACATAAGATTGCGCGGGTTTCATGCCACAGATCGCAATCGGAGCCCTCTCACGGCTTTTTCCCTCTCGCCCCCCATGCTACACTCAGGCTCAAGTCTTCTAAACCCGATTATTTATGAAACAACTGCTTGATTTTCTACCCCTCGTTATCTTTTTTGCCGTCTATAAGTTTTTCGATATTTATATCGCCAGTGGTGCTTTAATCGCTGCTACGGCACTGCAATTGGTCGTGACCTACGCGCTATACAAAAAACTCGAGAAAATGCACCTGATTACCTTCGCTATGGTGACAGTGTTTGGCACGCTCACCTTAGTGTTCCATGACGATGCCTTTATTAAGTGGAAAGTCACCATTATTTATGCGTTATTTGCGTTAGCGCTCGGCGTGAGTCAGTTACTCAACAAGTCAATTTTAAAGTCGATGTTGGGTAAAGAGATGAAGGTTGCCGATAATATTTGGGCGCATGTAACTTGGTATTGGGTGAGCTTTTTTGCCATCTGTGGCCTAGTCAATATCTATGTCGCCTTTAGTCTGCCGTTAGAAACCTGGGTGAACTTTAAAGTATTTGGCCTCACCGCCTTAACCCTGATTAATACCGTTATCACCGTCTTTTACCTTTATAAACATCTTCCCGAAGATCAACGCAAGGAACTCAAATAATGTGGTATATGATTTCAGCTCAAGATGTTGAAAACAGCTTAGAAAAACGTTTAGCAGCGCGTCCTGCGCATTTAGCACGCTTACAGGAACTGGCCGATGAAGGTCGCTTGCTGGTTGCAGGTCCACACCCCGCTATCGATAGTGAAAACCCAGGTGATGCGGGTTTTAGCGGCTCATTAGTCGTCGCGGATTTCGATTCGTTAGCCACAGCTCAAGCCTGGGCGGATGCTGACCCTTACTTCGCCGCAGGTGTATATCAAAGCGTTGTGGTAAAACCCTTTAAACGAGTTCTACCCTAATGAAAATCGTTTCTTTCAATATCAATGGATTGCGTTCTCGCCTGCATCAATTGCAGGCGTTAATCGACAGCCATCAGCCCGATATTATCGGTCTGCAAGAAACCAAAGTGCACGATGAAGCCTTCCCGCTCGCCGAAGTCGAGGCCATGGGCTATCACGTACATTACCACGGTGGCAAGGCGCACTATGGCGTAGCCATGCTCTCCAAAGTCGCCCCACTTAAGGTGCAAAAGGGTTTTGCAACCGATGAAGAAGATGCGCAGCGCCGCATGATTATCGGCACCTTTGCTCAGGCCAACGGCCGTCCGTTAACTGTGTTGAATGGTTATTTCCCTCAGGGCGAAAGTATTGACCATCCCACTAAGTACCCTGCTAAGCGTAAGTTTTATCAGGACTTAATGGCGCATTTGCACGCTAATCATAGCAATGACGAAGACATCGCCATCATTGGGGACATCAATATTTCGCCCATCGATTTGGATATCGGCATCGGTGAAGTCAACCGCAAACGTTGGCTAAAAACCGGTAAATGCAGCTTCCAACCCGAAGAACGTGAATGGCTCAAAACCTTGCAGGATTGGGGATTGGTGGATACCTTCCGTCAACTGCACCCCGACCGTAGCGAGCGTTATTCATGGTTTGATTACCGCAGCAAAGGCTTCGATGATAACCGCGGCCTACGCATCGATGTGATCTTAGCCACGCCGTCACTGGCCGCACGTTTAGTCGAATCCGACGTCGATTACGAGCTGCGCGGTATCGATAAACCCTCAGATCACGCGCCAATTTGGAGCACCTTTAAAGAAGCCTAACTCGCTCGAGCAACTTCTTTAATCGATAGAAAAACATCGGCCTAGGCCGATGTTTTTGCTTGGGAGTGAGTACGTTAAGTACAAGCTCCATAGGCAAGCTATGGTATTCGCTCGACGACACGATGAATATTACCTGACACAGAATTATGAACAGCCTCCGTTTTAGTGGTTTTACCGTTTTTACGATTGGCGCCTTCAGTGCCAGCTAAGTGGTTATCCAGCTCTGCCGCCAACGTCGATTCAGTGAGTGGCTTAATCAAAGGGGTTAAGATGCCATCTTTGCCGGTGAGATATTTACCTTCACGTAGTACTTGAATTGCAGCATTGATATCAAAAGTAGGTATGGTCATAAATCATCTCTTTTGGGTATAGCTTAAAGAAATGACACAGAAATTTGAACACTACCGTGCTAGTTGCATGCATATGCGGGAACTAAACAGTGAAAAGCACTTTAACAATAGTGCTTTTCACTAGCAGCGATACATTAGGAGGTAAAATTTTTAAGTGCTTGATATAGTTCGAGTGGCTTATTAGTTCCAACTACGATTGAAACACCTGAGCGGAAGTCAATTTTAACACCTTCGAAACCTGATATATTATATATAGTTCCTTCAGATGAAATTCGCACTCCCCAACCACAGTACCACTTATTTCTTACTATAGACACATTGTTAACATCTGAAAGATCAAATCTCTTTTTAAATAAACCAATTCCGTAACTTAGAGTAAGTTGTTTATCTTCGATACTCACTCTTAACCTAAAGGTCATTAAAAGTGCAACACTTAATATTAATATTATAAAATCGTTTTCACCTTTGAACTCTTGCAAGCCGAATTTATTAACTGCAAAAACAAATATCAAAGTAAAGAAACAAATTATAAAAAAAGGATACCCTATTTGACTATTTGAGTAACGCATCATCTAATCTCCTTCATAACACAATAAATCCAGCCACCCATTTTAAATCAACAACATAATGCACTTTCGATTTGCATACAACCTGCTCTGGCTAATATGGCTTAAATGAGAGTCATCAAACATAATAAATCCGGCCACCCAATTTAAATCAACAACATAATGTACTTTCAGTTTGCATAAAACTGCTCGGGCTCAAATGGTTTGAATGAAAGTAATCAACAATCGCTAGGACAGCATCTAGCAACAATAAATCCGGCCATCCATTTTAAATCAACAACATAATGCACTTTCAGTTTGCCTACAACCTGCTCTGGCTAATACGGCTTAAATGAGAGTCATCAAAAGCTGTAGGGGCAGCTTCTGAGGCAAAAAATAGCACTAATTCATTAAAAAATGGTGTATTTCAGATGAGGTAAGTTATCCCATATAACAATAAATCCAGCCACCAATTTTAAATCAACAACATAATGCACTTTCGGTTTGCCTGCAACCAGCTCTAAATAGCTGATCCGAATACTGCTACATTTTCGCGGTGCCGTGTCCGGAGCCAGGAAATGGGGAAACGGTTCCCATAAAATGCCATACCATGCCAAGCAGTTCCCGCATGTTCCTGCAAGCGTGATTGCGGGTTACCGTTTCATGCAGTGCGAGCCACAAGCGCTCTATCTTGTTGACCCACGGCGAGTATACCGGTTGAAACAATAATC
Source organism: Shewanella oneidensis MR-1 (assembly GCF_000146165.2). Classification (NCBI taxonomy): domain Bacteria; kingdom Pseudomonadati; phylum Pseudomonadota; class Gammaproteobacteria; order Alteromonadales; family Shewanellaceae; genus Shewanella; species Shewanella oneidensis. Next base: position 3,150,990 of record NC_004347.2, read on the forward strand.
TGAATTTGGGGTTGTGCTTGAGCCAAGCAACGGTCTTACGGCTCTTATGAATAATGTAATTGTCTAGGATGAGCGTGATGGTTTTGGCTTTGCGGTAATGACGCTTAAGCTTCTCCAACATGGCAATAAACAGCTCTGACGCTTTGCTATCGCTGCTCACATAAAGCACTTTTCCGGTGCTGGCATGCAGGGCTCCTGCTATGTAATGCTTACGGTTGTTGCCTGGGGTGACAACGCGTTTTTGCTGACCTTTTGGCATCCAATCTGCCCCGATTTTTGGGTTCAAGTCGATGTCCACTTCATCTTCATAGAAAACCGGATGTTCGACGCAACACTGCTCAAGAGCCTGATTTATCTCGGCCATTTTCTCATCTTGGTGTGGGTCTTTGATACGCAATGTCGGAGCTGAGCGGCGCCAGACAATTCCCGCCTTGGGTAGTAATCGACGGACGGTTGATGCAGCGATGCTGAGTTTAAGCTGTGCATTAATCACCATGGCAAGCAGTTCGCTGCTCCAGCGGCTACGTTGATAGCCAAAGTCCTGTGGGCATAGCTGAATAAGCAAAGATAGACAGAGCAATATGGGGTCTATGGGTAAGATTGCTGGCCGTCCCAGCGTCAGGGATTTAAGCCCATCAACGCCGCTTTCGGTGTACCAAGCTAACCAACGACCAATACTGGAGCGTGCAGCACCAGTAGCATGATGAACGTCGGTAATCGACTGCCCTTGATGCAGCATCAGCATAGCGATAAGACGTCGGGCGAAATGCTTATCCTTGGTTTTATGGAGCAATTTCTGTAGTTGTTTGCGCTCTGCGCGACAAAGTGGTGGTAAGATGGCCATTCTCAGTCCTCGGCGAGTGGTGGGTTTGTTTGGCGATAGATCAGATCGCTCAAACAGGACTGAGTTCCCTTCCTTTGATCTACTATTTGGAACAGCTATTTAGCTCAAATGATTTGAATGAGAGTCATCAAAAGTCGTTGAGACTGCATCTGAGGTAATAGATTGAGCTAATTCCTTCAAAAATAGTGTATTTCAGGCAAGGTAAGTCATCCCATAGTGCTTGGGAGGTGCTCGGCAAGGATTGCTTTCGAAGTGATATAAGTCGCTGTCAGTTACTGTTAAAGTGCTGGCAGCTTGACGCAAAGTGCCGTCGTCGCTTTTCAAGATGTTCGCAGTAATCGCTCAGTTCTTGTAATGTGCCTACTGGACCGTGAAATAGTTTGCCAAACTCGGTGGTTAGCTTGAGCCAATTGTCATGGGGGATATTTAATCTTGTCAGTATCTTGGCGCTATTTTCACTGATGTATCCACGTTTATCGTTGCGAATAATTCGGCCAGTATCATCTACCAATTGAAGGTAATCCGTTAAGGAAAACCCAATGCCATTGGGTTGGTTGTCGCACTCGTTCCCAATAAAAGGCAGTAGATTGCTCGGCTGCTCACCTTTTAATGCGGCCCGAATACGCAGTTGAATACTGGTATGGTCGGATTGTTCTGGTGTATCAGCCAGTTGCGCTCTAATGGGATTCAAATCGACGTAAGTCATACAAGCTAATACAGCGGCGTCATCGAGTAGGGCTTGTGACTTAAAGCGACCTTCCCAAAAACGCCCAGTGCAGTTATCCTCTTGATTTGCTTGTCTTGCGATAGGTTCATTGAGGCAACGCATAAACCATGAAATATCACACAAACGACTGCGATAAAGGGCAATTGAATGCTTTAATCTGTTGACCTCATGGGCTTCAACTAACTCACCTCTTACGAATTTTTGCGTTAATTCATCGCCCTTAAACAACTTATGCCACTGCTCAAGGACTTCGCGGTCAGTCCAACAATTGACAGTCTCGATATCCACCCGCAACACCACATGCAGATGATTCGACATCACCGCAAATGCTGCGATATCGATGGCAAAAACTGCTTCAAGTTCAAACAATAATGACTCCACCCAAGCGCGGCGATGGTCATAGTTTTTACCCGAGTAACTATCATCGCCACATAAAAAAGCCCGCCGAACCACGCGGCTACAGCAATGGTAAAAGGGAGTGTCTTCAAGACTTATCTGGGTTCTGCGAGGGCGCGGCATACAAACCTCCTTGTTCAATGCTTAACCTAAGCATAGTAGGAGGCTAACGGCAGCGCCATTAAGGCTGGGTGTCCAATTTTCGCGCAGGCTAACTCGGCGGCTTCATCCAGCAAGGCCTGGGATTTAAACCGTCCTTCCCAGAAGCGACCTGTACAGTTATCTTCTTGATTTGCTTGCCTTGCGATAGGTTCATTTAAGCAGCGCATAAACCATGAAATATCACACAAACGACTGCGATAAATGGCAATTGAATGCTTTAATCTGCTGACCTCATAGGCTTCAACTAACTCACCTTTGGCGAATTTTTGCGTTAATTCATCGCCTTTAAACAACTTATGCCATTGCTCAAGTACTTCGCGGTCAGTCCAACGATTGGCACTGTCTATATCGACCCTAAGCACCAGATGCAGATGATTCGACATAACCGCAAACGCTGCCACATCAATAGCAAAAATGGCTTCAAGTTCAAATAATAATGACTCAACCCAAGTGCGGCGATGGTCATAGTTTTTACCCGAATAGGTATCATCGCCACATAAAAATGCACGCCGCACCACGCGACTATAGCAATGGTAATAAGGCGTGTCTTCAAGACTTATTTGAGTTCGGCGAGGACGGGGCATAAAAACCTCCATGTTTAATGCTTAACCAAAGCATAGTTGGAGGTTAACTACCGCGCCATTAAGGATGGGTGTCCATGTTTTACGAGCTAGCATGGGTGATGTGGGTGCGTGTTGGGATAATGCCGTTGTTGAGCGTTTCTTTGGTAGCTTGAAACACAATTGGATTTTTAAAGTTGCTCAACCAACAAGGGAGTTTATGAAGCAAGATGTGACGGCTTACATGAAATATTACAACTTGGAGCGGCTTCATTCTGCTAATGACGATCTGTCACCTGTAGAGTTTGAGAATTCTCAAGTAAAAGTGTCCAGTTTGGGTTGACCAGTACACCTTCTAGGGGTTCACTCTAATCGGTCGGTTCTTGCTGGGGCTCACGTGGCCATTAAATGTCGATAACGTGTGCTTTTTACACAACACTTTCTCGTTCTTTGCTGGTCACTAGACTGCCTAACTTGCTGATGAGTTGAGTGCGAATTTTATCCGATGAGGTTTGTTTTGCGACTTGTAATTCAGCAGGCGTGATGCCGACCACTTGCAATAAATCGACGCGGCCCGATTTGAGGCTAAAACAGTGCGGAAATGAAACTGGCTGGGTAAACATCATAGTGCGAATGGCGTCAGACAAGGCGAGCGGTACTCGATCGCCATCACCCAGCAAGGGGAAATCTCCCATCTGTCCTGCTGCGAGTAATAAGTTATAGGCCATGAGCATTTGTAGAACTTCAACTGCCCACGTTTCCTCTTTCTCTGTTTCTATAATGAATTCGACACCAAGACCAGAGTGCTCCTCGGGTTCGTTGGTTTCCCAAGGATTAGACATCCCCGAGGTGATATATGCCCATGTACTTCTGTTGCCATTGGGGGGAGATTTAAAAACACCATGGGTTAGCCAGCGAGGATTGATACCGCTTGCACTCATGCGCTTAAATAGCTCATGGGATAGCGGAAAAATCCCCAGCCCAGTGTCACCCAATATTGCTTTATATGCTGTGACTTCTCTTTCTTCCCAAGACGCTTCAAGAAAGTTCATGTTTATTCCTTTAAACTGCACTGTATCATCCGAACCCGTTCCCATAACGTAGGTACGGGGTAGGTTCAATGCAGTCGATTAATCATTAAAATAACTAAGTAAACTACCATTTTTACTTAATGAGATTCAAAGCTTTTGTATTAAAAACGAGATTTTACCGATAAAGACTGATATCTGGGTTGAGGGAGATAATAAAAAGTACATATCGTGGGCGAGCTGAGGTAGTGTTCATAATTCTGTGTCATTTCAGTAAAATATTCAAAAACAGGAATGACATATGACCCAACCTTTTAACTTCGAACAAGCCCTTAAAGATCTGCAATCAGGTAAAAGCCTCACAGGTAAAGACAGCATTCTTGGCCCACTGATCAAGCAACTCACTGAAGCGGCTCTCCAAGCTGAGCTTGAGCAGCATTTAGCGCATGATCCTCAGCCTAATCGTAAAAATGGCAAAACCCCTAAGACCATTAAGCATCCGTCCGGTAACTTTGAGTTAGACGCGCCTAGAGACCGCAATGGCACCTTTGAGCCTCAGTTGATTAAGAAAAATCAAACTACACTAACCGATGAAATCGAACGTAAAGTGTTATCGATGTTCAGTATAGGTATGAGCTATCGCGATATTAATCAACATGTTGAAGATATGTATGGGCTCAATGTGTCTAACGCAACAGTCAGTGCTATCACTGATAAACTCATCCCCGAACTTAAAGCGTGGCAGCAGCGCCCATTAGATAGCCATTATCCTATCGTTTGGCTTGATGCGATACATTATAAAGTCAAAGAGGATGGGCGTTACGTCAGTAAAGCCGTTTACACATTGTTAGCGCTTAATATGAAAGGAAAAAAGGAAATTTTGGGGCTTCACTTGTCCGAAAATGAAGGCGCTAATTACTGGCTATCCGTACTGACCGATCTTAATAATCGTGGTGTAAAAGATATTCTTATCGCCTGTGTTGACGGCTTGACCGGTTTCCCTGAGGCCATAGCCAGTATCTTCCCTCATACGGAAACACAGCTATGCGTTATCCACCAGATCCGCAACTCAATGAAGTATGTCGCCTCAAAAAATCAGAAAGCGTTTATGGCTGATTTAAAGCCTGTGTATCGAGCCGTGAGTAAAGAAGCCGCAGAGATGGCATTGGACGAACTGGAGGCCAAATGGGGTGATGCTTATCCGTTGGTAATCAACTCTTGGCGTCGCAAATGGCATAATTTGTCCCATTATTTTAAGTACCCAGAACATATCAGGAAAGTGATTTACACGACCAATGCGGTTGAGGCTGTACATCGCCAATTTAGAAAGCTCACCAAAACCAAAGGTGCATTTCCTAATGAAAATAGCTTGTTGAAGCTACTTTACGCAGGCATATTAAACGCCTCAGATAAATGGACTATGCCAATCCACAATTGGAGCCTTTGTTTATCTCAGTTAGCGATTTATTTTGAAGGACGTTTAGATAGCGTGCTAGAAATTTAAAAATTAGCCTGACACAGAATTTTGAACGCCCTCCCCTCTAATTAGAGATATAAATTTTTTCATATTATCACCACATAAACCATTCATTGTCCAACTCGTTAAGATTGTTCATAATTCTATGTCAGACTAATTTCGCAGATCGATATTGTTATCTATACGCTCCGAAAAAATAGATTGAAAGCCCAGAGTTCAGATAATAACAGACAAATTAAGTGGAATCTTTCTTTACGATTAAACAAAGAAAGACATTCAATTAGTTGCATGGTTACACTCCAGAAATTACTAATATTTCACTGTTCACTATGAACGTTTCATTAGCTCAATGCTTGATAATCAAGACTGCCATTGTGATATAGTCTGAGTTCAATAAAATCTATTTGCTGTTTCAGTAATGACAATTGCTCTATTAACCACAGATAGCCGATTTTATAGGTCGTCTGTAAGAGTGCGATTAATTCATCCTCTGCCGTATACTCTTCATAAATATTTAACATACTGGACCAATTGAACTCTTGAAAAGGCTCAATAGAGTCAGACTTTAGATCTGCCGTTAATAGCCAAACACCATTCATCATCGAAGTAACATCAACAAAAAAATCACAATAAGCGTCACCTTGGGTATAGGAGAAATGAGCATAATCCCTGACAAGGCGAACAAAATCTTCTCGGTAGCTATCGAGCGTTTCTTTAACTAAGCTCGCAGATATATCAATTCTTCCCATATTTACTTTTAGCATCTTGCTCAAAATTGTCTCCCCAGTGATAGGGCTTTATTTTATGGCTGATAACCTACCTTAGCTTCAGCTATTCTCCAACCGAATTTTTTGTTAATACCAAAGTCATACTTTGCTCCATTGTAGAGGTTAACATTAAATTACAATACGTTAACTCAAGATTAAACCTTAGTAAGCAGAAGGTTTTCGATTAATACCTGCAAAAATGTGATTCAGTAATAGTTAACGCAACCTAGTATAGAGATAAAGAATGGCTGGTTTAGCCATATCAAGCAATGCTAAAAACCAAGTGAAGTTAACGATTGTGGATGTAAAAATGGCGGTACATCAGATGTAACCGCCATTTTTGTTTGGCTATTAAGCTTTGCCAAGGGAGCGAGCGTTGAGATTCAAAACTAATTAGGATTCACAGAGCTAATCCACATAAAAGCAACCACTTAGCTGGTGCGATACTGCTTTAAAATGCCTTCAAGCTGAACCGAAGCATGTTGTAAATCATGTGCTAGGGTGACACTGCGCTGCGCCGTTTGTTTAATGGTATTGGATTGATGGCGTATCTCATTAAGTTGAGCGGCGATATCACGGGCGGCAACACTTTGTTCTTCCGCCGATGCGGCAATTTGGCTACTCATATCAAATACAGCATTCACTGATTGCGCCATGCCTTCCACATCGCTGCCCACGGCAACAATGGCGCTACGGCTTTCATCGGCGCGATCCACAATCTCAGTGGTGATATTGGATAACTGACGAGTACCAGACTGTAAGCCTTCGATCATCGCTTGGATCTCTACTGTTGCCTGCTGGGTTCGCCCTGCCAAAGTACGAACCTCGTCGGCAACCACCGCAAAGCCTCGGCCTTGCTCACCTGCGCGCGCCGCTTCAATAGCCGCATTCAGTGCCAGTAAGTTAGTCTGCCCTGAAATACTATTAATGGTGGTAACCACAGCATCGATAGCCGCTGCATCCTTAGATAACTGTTCCACCGATGAAAACGCCGCACCAATTTTTGTGGAAAGCAAACCAATACTCTCCACTGTATGGCTAATACGTCCTTGGCTGGCGTTCATTTGAGTGGCGTTGTCCTTAGTCTGTTGCGAAGTGTTACTGGCATTGACCGATACTTCTTCAATGGCCGAAGTCATTTGTGCCATGGCCACTGCCACTGAATCTAAAAATTGATGCTGGGCACTAATTAACTCGCCACTAATTTTAGCCTGCTGATTAAACTCATCGGCGGCAAGGGAAAGTGTTTGGGCATTATTGCGGATCGCGCTGACCATTTCGCTCATATTGTCGGCGCAGCGGTCAATCTCGCGGGCAATTAAGCTAAAGTCATCACTGCCGAAAAAGTTTAATCTAAAACTCAAATCACCATCAGCTAAGCGTTTGATTACCATGTACATATCCCATAAACCACCGCCGAGGGAGGTTTAAATCCAATAGCTTAACTGGAATAAGGGCAATAAACCGATGAGCGCCACCCAAAACATCAGGTTGGCATCGCTGCGACCATCGCTTTCCCATTGAGACACATTTTGCGACAGCTCGAGCGCACTGCCAGATGCTACACTGGCGCTGGCGGTCACATTATCCCTTTGGCGCTGCGCCTCAGTTTGGCGAGGGACAATGCTCAGCCCATTCTCTCGGGCAAATTGCGACAGGCTATCACCCGCTAATTGTTGTGCAGTCGCAACTTGCGCAAAGGCATCAACCGTCGCCTGCACCCGAGCAAGAGAAGCGGCCTCAAGGTTGCGATGGGCATGCTGGTAATTGACGAGTGCAATGGTCGCGGTGATCAACGCCACCATAGAGCAGACAATCCAAAATTTTCCGTTGAGACTGAACTTGATCAATATGGCATCAATGGTGCGAAACTGGATTTGTTTCATCTTGATATTTCCTAGAACCTAAAGGCTATCGGGTACTAAATCAGCATTATAGCTCATCTATTCGATCACTCTTTTAGCGCACAACTATCATGCGAGCACAAAAGTGATAGAAGATTAATCTGCGCTGGCGATTTCAGAACGAGTTGCAGCAGACCATTTTTGGCGAAGGCTGATTAACTGCGCCGTCAATAAGCTCATGCAAAAACCTAACAATGCGCCCAACACTAAAGGCGGCACAATATTGACCACATCCCCTGCCATGGCAAAGGTAATACAGCAGCCAATAAACGCGCCAGGAATAAAGCTGAGTTTTTGATAACTGGCTTGCAGGCACATTGCCGAGGTGGCAATACCGGTAAACAGATAGCCCATCACAGGGGAAACGAAGAAACTACTGCCGCTGATAATGAGCCAAGCCCAAAACACACCGGAAAGATTGGTGCACCAAGCCATCATCACGCCCTGAAAGCCCGCCTTGGGCTGAGCAAAAAACGTGCTGCAGCCTAAAAAGCCAATCCAAGTAACCAGATGAAAGGTGTCTGCGATACCACACCATATTGCGGCTAATAGCCCAGCCGAAATAGCGACTTGCCAACGATTTTCCATGATGACCCCTTTGTATTGTTTTCACGGAAGTTAACTACTCAAATGCTCTCAAGGTGCAGCTGTATTATGGTGTTATAGCGCCCTTCACTTCCGTGTCATTCAATTTTTAGTAGGGATCTGCAATCGATAATTGACTCACAGGCCGACTAGGAACTGATTCAAATGAATGAGTACGCGAGTCCGCATACCTTTAAATCACTTGAGTAAACATATTGGTTAAATTACCTCTTTTTTGGTAACAAAAACCTGATCTATTACTAATTTTCGGCATTAATGCCCGTAAATTTACAAACAAGCAATGTATTTGTGGTAAAAAAACGAAAAAGGCGCTTTTTTGCTCATTAAAGCTCAGTAAACGGATTACACCTTTAACTGTTTATTTACCGGCAGATCTCGGATCCGCACTCCCGTGGCGGCAAATATGGCATTGGTTAGGCTAGGTGCCACAGGCGGCACGCCTGGCTCTCCTACGCCTGCGGGCGGTGCGTCCGAGTCGATGATAATAATCTCTATCTCAGGCACTTGGGGTAAACGCAGCAACGGATAATCATGGAAGTTAGACTGTACCACTTTACCCTCTTGGTAACTGATTTCCCCCATCAAGGCTAAGCTTAGACCAAACACAATCGCACCTTCGGTTTGCGCTTTCACCCTGTCAGGGTTAACCACAGTGCCGGCATCAATCGCAGCAATGGCATTGAGCACTTTAAGCTGTTTGTCCTCGCTTACCTCAACCCGCATCGCCACCGCAACCACACTCACAAAACTGCGGTGCACCGCAAAGCCCCAACCTTGATTTTTACCCGCTTTAGGTGCCTTGGCCTGTGCTTGTTCAACCGCCTCAATCACCTTGAGGTAGCGGCCTATATCGACGGGATGGCGAGTTAACTCTTCACCATAGTTGCCATATTTAAAGCCTTGATTATCAAAGGTCTCTCGCCTTGGTTGCCCCAGTAAGCTGCGCCACATATCGGGGCAGGACAACTGCGCTTTATGGGCCATTTCATCAACAAAACTGCCCACGCCAAACCCATGCTGAATATTACATACCGATCGCATCCAACCGATACGGCTGTGGGCGGTGGCCTTAACGGCCTCGTAGCGCAAATGCGGTAAAGCAAAGGGCACGTCCACAAAACCTAAATCCAACTCCCCATCGGACGGATATTCCACCCCTTCAGCAAAAGTGGAGCTGATCGACGGGAATCCCGTACGCGCCAGTAGCGCCGTAGGCTGGTTATTGGTATCGAACAAGGCCTGATAACATTGGGCACTAATGGCATGGTAATAACCGTTTTGGATTTCATCCTCACGGCTCCAACTGACCTTCACCGGCCGCTTGAGCTGCTTGGAGAGTAATGCTGCCTCGACACTGAAATCCGGTTTGGACTTACGCCCAAAGCCGCCGCCCAGCAGGGTCACATTCACTTTGACCGCATCTTCGGCGATACCTAAGGCCGCGGCCACATTTTGCTGGGTGCTTTGTGGAGTCTGGGTTGACGCCCAAATTTCGCAGCCCTTCTCGGTCACATTGGCCGTCGCCACAGGCGGCTCAATGGAGGAATGGATAAGGTAAGGTACGGTATAAATTGCTTTAAGGGTATTTGCCTCTGGCCACGCTTTGACCTCATCGCCAACTTGACGAACTACTTTTCCAGGGGCTTGTACCTTGTCCACCAGCTCTTGCAGATAGGTTTTAGAATCGTGGCTGCTGTTGGCAGACTGAGTCCAAGTGACTTTTAGCGCTTTTCGCCCCTGTAGCGCACTCCAAGTGTTAGTGGCTACCACAGCAACGCCACCTAAGGCCTGAAAGGCGGGAGCGCCCTTGGGCGTAGGCAAACGGTACACATCAACCACACCTTGCACCTTACGCGCCGCGGTATCATCAAGACTTGCCACATCACTCCCCAACACGGGTGGGCGAACAATGCTGGCATAAAGCATGTTATCCACTTGAATATCATAGCCATAGACAGCTTTCCCCGTGAGCATGGCCTGCATATCGACGATTTGACGCGACGCTCCGATTTGCTTGAAATCCTTAACGGCTTTTAATCGCAGCGAATCGGCTGCAGGCAATGGTAACGCAGCCGCATCGAGGGCCAACTCGCCAAAACGGGCAGAGCGGCCAGATTTGGCATGCATGACTTTATGATCTTTGGCCTGCACTTCAGTCACGGGGACTTTCCAACGGGCAGCTGCGGCTTGCTCAAGCATAGTACGGGCCATCGCCCCCATCTCACGCATGCGGTCATAGTTTTCGCGGATACTACGGCTGCCATCGGTATTTTGACTGGCGTAGCGTTTGTCAGCGAGTCCTTGTATCGGCACGATTTTATCCCAATCGGCCTCAAGCTCCTCGGCCAAGATTTGCAAAATGCCGGTGCGGATCCCCTGCCCCATCTCAGAGCGGTGGCAGGTCAAATAGACCTTGTCATCCTCACCGATGGCAATAAATAGATTGAGCCGCGCCTGTTGGTCCTGTGCCAATGCCATTGGGCTCCAACTTAAGCCACTCGCCCCAAGTGCGAGGCCGCCTCCAACTGCGCCGAAGAGTTTTAGCACATCGCGGCGACTGATATTTTCAACTGCGGTGAATGTACTCATCTTAGCCCTCCTGCTTGGCATAGCTTTGCAGCGCTGCTTTGATGCGAGGATAGGTACCGCAGCGACACAAATTGCCCGACATAGCAGCATCTATTTGTTCAGCCGACGGTTTTGGATGCTGAGTGACTAAGGCCGCTGCCGACATTAGTTGCCCCGCCTGACAATAACCACACTGGGGCACATTGTGCTCAGCCCAAGCATTTTTAAGCTTTTGATTATCCAGCCCTTCAATCGTGGTTAACTGCTTACCTTGCGCCTGCGACACGCTGGTTAAACAAGCCCGCACTGGCTGGCCATCTACATGCACAGTACAAGCACCACAGAGCCCAGCGCCGCAGCCATACTTAGTGCCAGTTAAGCCTAAAATATCCCGTAACGCCCAGAGGATGGGCATATTGGGATCCGCATTTAAGGTAAACGATCTGCCGTTAATGGTCAGGTTTAGGGATGGCGTTGTCAGACTTTTGTCCTTCGCCGCCGAGGATGGTATTGCCATAACTCACTCCTTAAGTGCCAACCACAACGCAAGATCGGCTTTAGTATCAATATCAATCGCAGCATTAGGTAGCGCAACGGCCTCTAGCTCACCCACATATGCCAGTTGTTTTAAGATGGATTTAGCACCGCGATCACCAGTCAAATCCGTTAATGAATCGAGTATTGAGGCATTAAAAATAGCAGGCGCGCCTAATTCATCCAACTCTCCGATTTGACTCGAATAGTGGGCGGCAACAGACTTGCGGCAGTTTTGCCAAGTCTCAATCAATTGCCGATAGTCATTCAATGTCAGCGCCACTTGATCTGCTAAGGTGAGTAACATGCCATCAAACTGATGTACTTTTGCATAAGCCGCCGCGACCCCGAGTGACGACGCCAAACCCGTTCGCCAGTGAGGATTATCAAGCAACGTCAGCTTTACCGCCCCGAGGGCTTCAAGTTGTGGGCGTAATAATGTTTGATGGGCACCGATCACCACCAGCAGTTCGGCATCTAATGCACCTAAGGATTCTCGTCTGTCGTTTGGTGATACGATGAAATTAGCCAAACACGCAATATGGCGCTGCAATAGGCTTTGCCCGCGATCTTCACTGGTGGACGTAGCTAAACTTTGCGCCAGCTTTGCCCCCTGAAAACGCCGACTTTCGCCCGCCGCGAGCACGGAAATGAGCAATCTTTGCCTGCTTTGCATTAAGGCATCATGCCATCGAGCGTGGAAAACGCCGCGCCATGAAGTACCCCATGGCATTGCGCTAATATACTTAAGGCAATCGCGCTCGGTAATTCACCACCAAGGGCAAGACCCGCGGGCGCAGAGAAAAATCCGCTAAATGAATCAACATTAAGTGCAGCGATGCTGAGCACTTTATCCCGCCGATGGGCTGGCCCTAAAAGTGCAACATACTTTAGAGCAAAAGGTTGAATCACCTTTAATGCCGCCGCATCTAAGGTCAGGTTATGATGCATCACCACAGCGCAATCTAAGTTTGCGATAAGGGCTGCGGCATCATCTGGGCTTTGTTTGACGATATGGGCATGGGGGAAATCCGCCGTTCTCGCGTAAGCGGTACGACTATCAAACACACTCACCTGCCACCCTAAACTGTGGGCAATCGCGGCTACAGGTTTAGCATCTATTCCACCACCAAAAATCCCTAAATGAAACCGCGGTCTTATGGGGATGATCAATGTATCTCCTGATGGCTGACTTAATACGCCAGCTTTAGCAAAATCTGCCGTAGCAAATGGCACATTTTCAGAAGAATAAAACTGCGCGGAGTAACTGCGAGCATCACTTCCCGCGGGCACTAAGGGCAATTGGTAAAACCCTGATTGCCCCTTGCGAAACGCCTGCACTATATCGACTAGGCCAAGATCGTGATTCTCTTTAAGTAGTGGTATCAACATGATATCGACTTTACCACCACAGCCTAAGCGGTAGCTGGCATCAGATTCGTCCGTTGCATCATAGCTGACACAGCCAATCTGATGCGACAGCATGGCATTTTGTGCATGACGGCGCAGGTCCGCTTCTAAACAACCGCCACTTAATATGCCTGCGCCTTGACCAAATTCGTGGAATAACATCATGGCACCAGGTTTACGGTAGGATGAACCTTGAATATGGGTGATCACCGCAAGCACCCAAGCATCGTCTGCGAGTGGTAGCCAATGCTCTAATAAGTCTTCCATTTGGTGATCCATCAACAACTCCCATCTATTTCGCTAACCCAATTGATGCGTTAAATGCCACGATTATCGTAAATCATCGTTTGAAAATATTATCTTTATGTAGAACAAGCTAACAAAGGAAAATTGAATTTAAAAGGGGAAGGCGGGAATAACAGCAAATAGGTAAATGATAAAGCAGACATCCTTGTCAACAATGCCGAGTCCATGGGGCAAACCATGAATTAAATATTAAAACTGATACTCCCCAGCTTTAGTCCGCAGTACTTGAGATTGATTATCTAAGCTGATGGACGTCGATTCGATTTGCTCAATAATTTGTGAGACTTCGCGGGAATTATCACGGATCACCATAAGACTGGTCGCAATTTCCTTAGACACCAGCGACTGCTCTTCCGTTGATGCGGCCACTTGGGTATTGATCCCATGGATAGCAGCCGTACTTTGGCGAATATCATCAAATACCGTCACTATCCGCTGTAATTCAACCGAGGCTTTTTGCATCAAGTTGGCCGCTTGAGTGACTGAACTGCCCACCTGATTGGTGCGATTTTGTAAGCTGGCAACAATATCGTCGATTTCCTTGGTGGAATCTTGAGTGCGCTGCGCGAGTGAACGGACTTCATCCGCGACCACCGCAAAACCACGCCCTTGCTCACCCGCCCTTGCCGCTTCAATCGCCGCATTGAGCGCGAGTAAGTTAGTTTGCTCGGCAATCGCTTTAATCACACTTAATACATTACTGACTTGAGTGCTCTCATTCACTAAATGCTGCATTGAATCTTGGGTGGTTGTAAATTCACTTTCAAGTACTGCCATCGCATTAAGTGCCTCAGAAACCGTATTCTGACCAACGCCCACATGGTTTTCATTTTCAGCCGCACGGGTTTCAGCATTAGAGGTGCTTTCACTTACATGCACTAAGGTTGTAGTCATTTCCTCCATCGCGCTCGCACTGGCATCAAGCTCTTTGGCAACTCGATTAGAGCTTTCTCGGGAGACTTGAATCGAGGCCTTGGTTTGTTTGGCGAGATCAGCAACCTCCTTAGCAATACCGTCTGTTGTCGCTAAAGAACTGGCTAATGAGGAAATAAATAAGTTGATTTGATTGACGATTTCACCAATTTCCCCTTGGGTGGAAACTGAGATTCGGCGGGCAAGGTTTTTTGATTTCTGAATATCGAGTAGCTCGCTGCAGGTCTGCACCAGCGGAGTCACAATCCTGCTCTTCACAATCATAAAACCGCCAACAGCAACTAAAATCACTAAAAACAGTACAAACTGCGAGCTATTTAGCGCCATGTGTAAAGAATCCAATCGATTATCCATCTGCGCATCGGTGCGTTTATCCAAGGCGGTAAAAAACTGATCGATCGGCTGCATGATCTTTGCCTTTTCCCTATGGTATTCATCACTATGCAGTAATTCCCTCGCCATCGTCAGATTAGGCTCACCTTTAATACTGTAAGTCTGCGTATTAGGATCGATAAAAATCCCTTTTACCGCATTCATTGCTTTAACTTCTAGGGCGACTAAGGCATCAGAATTTTGCTGTGCCTGTTCAAGGTAACGGAATTCTTCATCGGAAAACCCTAAGGCTTGCATTTGGCTTTTAATGGCGACACTGGCACCGTCTGGTTGTGGCTTATCGCCGTAATTCAGTACGAGATCCCAGTAAATCTGATGGTACTTTTCCGGCCTTGGCTTTTCGCCGTTACGAATCGCCAGAATATCCATATACATTTTTTCGTACTTTTCATCGCCAGTCACCGCATAGGTGCGGGCGAGTCTGGTCAAATCATCGGAGCTTTGCCGCAATTCATCGGCTATTTGATAAGAATGGTAGCGAATGTTGGCCGCATCATTGAAGAGTTCAACCTTATTTTTGACGTTAAAGCTGAGTACCGCCGTAATCACCGCACTGGCGACTATGGTGGAAAAAACAACACTCATCATCGTTTTTGTATTCATAGCTCCCCCGATAGACAAATCCAACCACTGCGATAAGTCTAGTCGGAAATAGGTAACAAAAATAGTAAAACCCGAGGACTCAAAAGAAATAATGTGCTGACTCACAAACCATTATACTTACATAAATCGCCTCTGATTCAGCAGGTCAGAACCAACGGCTTATGTAGTAATATGCAACAAAATAGCTCGGCTATCGATGGTATTTAGCCAACGATTATGAGGGAATCAACTTTATATGAAGGAATTTGTATTGCTAATTTAGCCAAGCACACCAAATATCAAATGTGTGCCTGACTTACCGGCGTGCAATATGTGGGAGGACAATTTCAATGCACGAATATGGGCCTTCAAACCGTACACTTATAGCAATAGTTGATCCGCCACAAAGGGATTGTGCTCACGCTCTTCACCAAAGGTGGATATAGGGCCATGACCGGGAATAAATTCCACATCAGCACCTAAAGGCCAGAGTTTAGAGGTGATGGAATGGATCAAGCTCTGATGATTAGACTGTGGAAAATCAGTGCGTCCTATCGAACTTCTAAACAGAATATCCCCGACCCAAGCAAGCTTGGATGAGGCCGAGTAAAATGCCACGTGTCCAGGTGTATGGCCGGGGCAATGCAGTACAGTTAAGCTTTGCTCCCCCACAGTAACTGTATTGCCATCATGCAGATATTGATCAGGCTCAAAGGCATCACAGTGGGGAAAACCAAAGTTTTGGCTCTGTTTAGGCAGATTTTCAATCCAAAACTTATCCGCCTCATGCGGACCAATTATCGGCACATTCGCTTGTTGTGCTAATAGCTTAGCGCCGCCAACATGATCGATATGACCGTGGGTCAACAGGACTTTATCAAGGGTAAGTCCCAATTTGGCAATTTCCCTTAAAATACGGTCGACATTCCCTCCCGGATCGACAACCGCGGCACGCTTGGTTTTTTCACACCAGATCAAGCTGCAATTCTGCTGGAAAGGTGTCACAGGAATAATTTGGTACTTCATAGCTTCAATCTCGTGTTATCCATAGCCGATAGATTACGCTAAGAGGCTTATCATGACTCAATTTTTTACAATAAAAATTGATCTCAACCAAAGGCTAATCAAATAATCCTAACTTGCGACAACAGTGCTTTTGTATACAATCTGCCATAAACAACAAGCCCTTAAGGTTAATTGATGAAACCCGATATGATGCTCGCTGGTGTTTTCGCCAAAAAACACTCTTTTACGCTGCCGCTCAACTACCAACAACCGATTGGTGAGCAAATTACCGTGTTCGCTCGAGAACTTTGCGCCATTGAAAATAAAGATAAAAAACTACCCTATATCGTCTTTTTCCAAGGAGGTCCAGGCTTTGCCGCTATGCGTCCAGCGGGCAATAGCGGCTGGATCCGGCGGGCACTTAAAGAATTTAGAGTATTATTGCTCGATCAACGGGGCACAGGACTCTCAAGCCCCATCAATTATCAAAGTCTAGCCCACCTAACGCCAGCACAACAGGCAGCGTATTTAAGCCATTTTAGGGCTGATAATATTGTCCGTGATGCCGAAGCGATTCGCACCCAGCTGTGTCCTGCGGATAAATGGGCAATCCTCGGTCAAAGCTTTGGTGGCTTCTGTGTACTGCATTATTTAAGCGCAGCGCCGCAAGGCGTGAGTGAAGCCTATATCACTGGCGGCATTCCCTCCTTAACACGCAGCAGTGATGAGGTGTATCAAGCGACTTATCAGCGCGTATTGGCTAAAAACAAAGACTTTTTTCACCGCTTCCACGATGCACAGCATCTTGTCACCCGCCTTGCCAAACATTTACTGGAGAACTCGGTATATTTAGCCACAGGTGAGCATCTGACTGTCGAAATGCTGCAACTGCTCGGCATTAATTTAGGCATGGAGCAAGGCCCCGAGTCGGTTTACTATTTGCTTGAACAAGCACTGGTGCGCACGCCACAAGGTGAATATGTTAATCCCCTATTTTTAAATCATTTCTGCCAGTTGCTCGACTACAACACTAACCCTATTTTTGCCCTGTTACACGAGGCCATTTATTGCCAACACAATGCATCACAGTGGTCGGCGCACAGGGTTCGGGAGCAATATCCAGCCTTTAACTATAAGATTGGCAAGCCTTTTCTCTTTACTGGTGAGATGATTTACCCGTGGATGTTTGAGCAATTTAGCCATTTAGTTCCACTCAAAGCCGCAGCGGAACTCCTTGCAGATAAAGCCGATTGGCCTGCGCTTTATGACCTTGAACAGCTTAGCAACAACCGTGTGCCCGTTGCTGCGGCGATTTACAGTGAAGATATGTATGTCGAAATGAACTACAGCCTTGAAACCGTTAAACGAGTTGCAAACCTAAGGTATTGGCTAACCTCAGAATATGAACACAATGGTATTAGAATGGATGGTGAGCGGATCTTGGATAAGCTCATCAGCCTCAACCGCGGTGACATCTTAAGATAAATGTTAATTTTTTTAAGGGTTAATTAAGTAAAAGCTGTCATTGTGTGCAGGCTCCTCATCCAAATGAGTGATTTTGGCTACAACGTTCAACGACCTATTTTCCGTAAGAGTAATCCGAGTTGGATTACTCTTTTTTTTGGAAAAAAAGCACCCAACAAGGTTGGGTGCATGACTGCCGTTGTCAAAAAATGCAGGGGAGCGAGTTTAAAAAGGATGAAATTAACGTTTCATCTGGGGATATGTAAATTCATGACATTGATTACAATAGACTTTACTTTCTTTATGCTCTTGGTGGCAGTAAGTACAAGGTAAGTCAGTACCATAATGCAGACTATCGTGGGGATTAGGCTCAACCGAGTGACCCGCATCCGCAGGGCGCTGAGTCTGTTTAGCCACATCCTGCGGTGCTCCATGACAACTACTGCATCTGGTCGCATCGGGAACCGTTTTACGTTTTTCATCGCCATGACAAGCCGCACAATCGACTTTACCATTGGTATCTGTCATCACCTTTTTATGGTAATCCTTGATATTCATTGCATTAGCAGCCATCGGTGTTGCCAGCATGAAACCGAGTAATAGAATAAATACGGGTTTTAACATCAGAGCCTTCCTAGGCGGGGCATGATGCCCCGCATCGCAGATTAATAATGTGTAATAAAGTCAGTAGACGCTTGGATATCCGGTGTGAATGGGCGATCTTTTGCGACAAAAGGCACTTTTGCACGGTAAGCCTTGTACATGGCTTGAGTCGCTTTACCTAGTTGCAGCTCTGGGTTAGCTTGCTTACGTAAATCAATCGCTTGAGTAGAGTGTAATAACTCTAAACCATAGATGACTCGGGTGTTATCGACGATTTGGATCAGGTTATCTGATGCTAACTTAAGGTTAGTGAAGGTATCTTCAATGCCACCTGCGATAGAAATGCCATCAAAGGAGACTGGCGTCGCTAACTGTTTGTTACGCACTTGCATATCCACAAAGGCTTTTTGAATAGCACCAAAGGCATGGCCTTGGTTTTCTGGCGCACTTAAGAAGCGCGTTAGCTTAGTAAAGTGCTCATCGGACAAATGAATCGTGCGCATCACACTGTTATGGGAAACATGGGTCAGCGCCACACTCAAGTTTTGCACCGCTAATGCTACAGGTAAAGGTTCGAAGTTAGTGGTTGGGAATACGCCGCCCTGTCCTTCAACCACATACTTAGCCACTTGCGGGAACTGGGCATATTGATTTGACGCGCCCACAATCACCGCAGGGTTATCATCGGAGTGGTTAATTTGGATATTAATGACTTCATCCAATGAGGCTAACGCCTGCTCGGCGCCCGCAAAGGTGTAAGCCGTGGTTCTAAAGCTCAGCGGATCCTGCAATGGGCGCTCATCATTTAGCTGCCATAAATAGCTGCCATCGAGTTGTTTTAAGATGTCACTCGTGGCAGTTTTAATATAAGGGAACGGGCGGATATCATTGGTTTGTGGCAAGAATGGCGCCACGTTACCATTTAAGCCTTCCAAGCTTAAGCCAAAGACCGTTGGCGACACGGACAATAATTGTTTCGCCTCACGGTAACCTTGCATCGCATACGCCACAGCAAAGGCGTTGTTAGATAAAATCGACAACGCATCTTTACCCATTGGGACTAATGGCGTAATGCCCGCATCGGCCATAGCCTCTTTGCTGCTAACACGCTGACCTTTATAGAATACTTCCCATTCGCCAATCATGGCTAAACCCACATGAGATGAAAGCAGAATATCCGCTTCGCCCACTGTGCCTTTGCTAGGGATTACGGGTGTGAGCCCCTTATTGAGATAAGCCTCATAAAGCTCGGCCACTTCGGGTTGCACACCGGTTTGTCCGGCCAGCATGGTATTTAACCGCACCGCTAAAGCTACGCGAGTGAGTCGAATGGGTGCCGCCTCACCCACGCCCGCACTGTGGGCACGTAAGGTGCTAAAGTTAAAGCTTCTAGAAGCATCGAGCACCGCATCACTCAGTTTGCCATTAGCATCAAACAGTTTGTGATCTTTGTTAAGCCCAACACCGACGGTTAGACCATAAACGGGTTTACCAAGACGCGCCGCTTCCATCAATAGTTCGTGTGCTTTCACTAATTGGGTTTTAGCTTGTGGGGCAATTTTTACTTTAGCGCCATCGGCAATTGCCCACGCTTGATCTTGGGTTAAATGTTTACCGTCAAGCACCACTTGTTCCATCGCTAACGCACTGCCTGAGAGTAAACTCAAGGTGAGAGATGCCATCAACACTGATTTATTCATTATTATCTCCAACATTTTGTTATATTTAATAAAATCTAGGCTTGCTTGAGTGCCACCGCGCTCGCTGCGGCGCAGTTTCGGCCTGCATTGCGCCCCGTTACGACCCCTTCGGCAACGGCACAGGCTCCTAATCGACTCGCCCCGTGGATACCGCCCGTGGCCTCGCCTGCGGCATATAATCCAGGGATCGCTTTATTGCTAACTAAATGCAACACTTCAGATTGGGTGTTTACCTTCACCCCGCCCATGCAGTAATGCACCTTCGGCCACATACGCACCGCGTACCAAGGGCCTTTGTCTAGCACGATGGCCTCTTGCATCGGGCGCTCGAATTCTTTATCGACGCCAGTCTTCACCGCCTCGTTCCAGCGTTCGACTTGCGCCTTTAACGCCTTAGCAGGCATGCCGTAAATCTTGGCTAATTCATCTAAGGTTTCGGCCTTGCTGATAACCTTATATTTCAAGCCCCAATCTAAGGTTTGCGCCTTACTGGCTCCGGCTGCATTGGTAAAACCGATGGGATAAACAGGCTGACCTTTTTCATCCCGTCTGGTCATAATGGCGTCGGCCCGCGCCTTACGATCTGCTAATTCATTGAAAAAACGCTCACCAGTGCGCACGTCCACGACAATGCCGTGGGGATAGGTTGCAATCGTATTGAACTGGGATGCCGTACCAAATCCCTTCTCATCGGGAGACGCCCAAGGGCCAAGTTGAATTTGGTCTAAATGAATGGGATTGGCCCCAATCAGCATCATCTGCTTGAGCGCCTCTGAGGTTGCGCCAGCATGGTTAGTCGAATCTAAATCACTATTCAACTCAGGTAATTGCATCATGCGGTATTCGATATCACGGCCAAAACCGCCTGTTGCCATAATCACGCCGTGACGCGCACCGATGCGGCGTATTTTACCCGTGCGCTCATTGGGAAAATAAAAACCTTCACGAACTTCGACACCGATCACCCGTCCGGCATCATCTTTTACAAAGCCTTCGAGCTTGGTCTGATTTTTCATGATGACGCCCTTGTCTCGCGCAGCCTTGATCAAGGGACGAATAATACCAGCACCCGAACTTTCAACGGTTTGGAGTACCCTTTGTACCGAGTGCCCGCCAAAGTGCTGCACGAAGGGTTTCCAATGAACACCATAATCAATCAACCACTGGCAAGACTCGGCAGTACCGTTACACACCAGTTTGAGCATTTCCACATCGTTCATGCCGCGACCTGCGCGCAGCATGTCCGCAACCATGGCATCGACCGAATCTTCGATCCCTGCTTGTTTTTGTAAGGGAGAACCCGCCACGGCCATGGCACCACCGTTGATAGTAGAGTTGCCGCCAAACACCGGCATCTTATCAATAACCATCACCTTCACGCCGGATTCTCTGGCTTGCAGTGCTGCGGACATGCCAGCAAAACCGCTGCCAACAACGAGCACATCCACTATTTCATCAAAGCTGACAGGGGCTGAATCACAACTTGCCGTGGCGGGCAGCGCCATACTCGCCCCCAGTCCTGCGGCCATGACCATGCCTCCCTTTAATAACTGGCGACGCCCGGCATTAATATCTTGGGTTTTACTCATGCTGATTTCCTTCAATAATCACTGGAACTTGTCAGCTTTAAAGTGCAGGTGCTGTGCCAAGCACCTAAAAGGAGGTATTTAAGTGGCGAACTTTGATTGCAGGCACAAAATCACGAAATATAAAGATCTACAATCACGATACTTAGTGATCAACTTGAAATATCAATGGAAAAACACTTTTATTACGAATCAACCTTAAGGCTCTGTAGTAGTCTGCAACTGGAGAAATCCCTACAGAGCTACTTTGAGTTTATTCGGGATGAACTGCCCATTGATGGGCTATATGTGAATATTTTTCGCAAACAATTTAATGATATACAGTTTATCGCCCATGTTGATGAGACCCATTGCTGCACCTTAGACAAGTGCATTCCCATCCCTGAACAAATGGCACAATTCCTAGAAGATCCTGAGCGCCCAAGGGTCAGAATTGTTAATGATATTGAGCATGATCCTGTTACTTCATTAGTCGCGCCTAAAGTGATAAACCATATTCGCTCACTGATTATTCTGCGAATGTCGATAGAAAATACTCACCTTGGGATAGTCGGCTTTTATGCCAAAACCACAGGCGTATTTAGACCACGCCATGCCGACCTCATTGCGCCGCATATGCAAACCTTAGCGCTGATCACGGCATTAAATCTAAGGGGCCGTAATTTACTCAAGGAAAACGAAGCGCTCTCGAAACAAAATGTCAGTCTGCGTCGCACCTTAGATGTTCAAAATGGCGTTGTGGGTGCCAACTCGGGACTCAAACAGGTGATGCAACAGGTGCAATCCATCGCCAAAATCAATACGACAGTCTTGATGCTGGGCGAAACTGGTTGCGGCAAGGAAGTGATCGCCAATGCCATCCACGAATTGTCGGAACGTGCAGGTAAACCATTTATCAAAGTAAACTGTGGCGCCATTCCTGATACTTTGATTGACTCCGAGCTGTTTGGTTATGAAAAAGGCGCCTTTACGGGTGCAGAATCCCGCAAGATTGGCTACTTTGAACAAGCCAATGGCGGCACGATTTTTTTAGATGAGATAGGTGAGCTGCCGCTTTCAGCGCAAGTTCGGCTTTTGCGAGTATTACAAAATAGCTGTATCACCCGCGTTGGCGGCCACGATGCGGTGCAACTCGATATTCGCATTATCGCGGCGACCCACAGAAACCTTCAAGCTATGGTGCACAGGGAGGTGTTTCGTGAAGATCTCTGGTATCGACTGGCGATTTTCCCGATCGAAATCCCGTCATTAAGACAAAGACGTACAGACATTCCCCTACTTGTGCAACATTTTATTGAGCAGCTGAGTGCCAAGTTTAATTTGCCGCAGTTGCCAAGAATTGCACCAGACCAACTGAATATCCTCAATCAATATGGCTGGCCGGGCAATGTGCGAGAACTTATCAACGTACTTGAGCGCGCCATGATCCAGCATCCTGCTGGGCCACTCGACTTTCGTTTTCTGGCACCACAAAGCTGTGAAGAAGTGAAAACCCCATCCAATCAAACCGTGATTATCGACCCAAGCCATGCCACCGATAAATTGGTGCCGCTGGATGTGATGACCAAAAAATACATCAGCCATGCCTTAAGGATCACAGGGGGCAAACTGTATGGCCCAGGTGGTGCGGCGGAGTTATTGGACATTAATGCCAATACGCTGCGCAGTAAAATGAAGAAGTTAGGGATTGTGTAACACTCAAAAATGGATCGTAAAGAAAAAGGCCACAAAATGTGGCCTTTGATTTATGCAACCGAATTAGTCAGCCAAGCCATTGAGCTTAGAAGAAATAACGAATACCAACGGCGTAGTTATTGTCTTGCAGATCTTCATAGGCCTTATCGTCCATGTTGCTGAAGTCAATCTTGGCTTCGGCGTACATAATGGTGTCGCGGCTATAACGATAATGCAGACCAAGTACGGCAAACTGGCGGGTCCATTTACCTTGAATTGCCGTGTTTTCATCAGTATCAAGATCTTGATAGGTCAGCAATACACTCGGCACAAAGCCATTGTCATATTGATAAGCCACAATAAATTCAGCACCTGTAGAATCGTAGAGCTCACCACCCACTAACTCGTTTTGCTCACTCTTATGGGCGTTAAAACCAACATATAATCCATCGGCATCACGACCTGGCGCATACTGATAGAAACTACCATACTGCGCACCAATACCCATGATTTGATTGGTATTATCTACGTCTTTACCCGCGAGGTTTCCAGTAAAGTCGCCACGGTTAAAACCCGCTAACACCTTAAATTTATCAGTAATGTAGTAAGTGGCACTCGCACCATAGCTAGGGTCGAAGCTCAGCTCTGAACCATCATTTAAGGCATGGCCTTGGTTATCATAAAGCGCTACATCGCTATTTTGCTTAGAAGCGTATTGCACAGCGATATGTAGATTGCCAAAGGTATTACGGTATTGCAGCGCCGCGTCAGCACGACCCGCCCCCGTCAAACCACCATCACCGAAGGTGTAAGCTCCGACAGACCAGCCAGTAAACGCATTGAGCACGTCAGTAGTATAAGCCACGTCATAGTAAGCACCCCATTGCTTACCAAAGCTGAGGGTACCCCACTTTTCGTGTGCCATGCCGACATAACCTAAACGGTTGAACAGGAAATCTGAGGTTTTTGATGCCGATAATTGACCGCCACCTTGGCCTTGGGTATAAATCAGGCCATCGTCGCTGGTGACCATGTTAATGCCCCATTCCGTGTGGGCAAACGAACGCCAACCGTTTTTCTCTTGACGATCGAAACGGAAGCCCACCCGAGAAAAGTTATCGATAACCGAAGTTTCATGACCATCATTTAACGCCGCAAAGCCTAACCACCCCATCATATTGACGCTATTGGTTTGATCGTTATACAGCTCGACCGCTTGAGTTGTACCAGTGAGCAACACCGCGGGGATCATCACTGCAAGCAATTTCTTTTTCATATCATCTACACCTATTCATTCAGCTAAATCATAAATAATCTTATGATTTAATTGGCTTATTATATTCTCCAGCCAAGACAAAGCAGTTAGTATGCCACGGCGCGGAAAAGCTGAGTTTCAAGGTGTTTTTTAGAAGTGGATCCGGCAATCACGAAATACCATGATTGCCGATGATTAAATATCGCGGAATAAATTAAATATCGTCACCAAATCGCGAACATTAGCGACAGTTTGATTACATTTGTGTCATCAGGCTTGGGCGGTCGCTTTGCTCGTTCGCCGTCTAGGGACGGTCGGTTTAGCTGTTGTGGATGTGGAAGATGCTGCGGCTGAATTTCTAGCATTTTTAGCGCCCGTTCCAGCTTTTTTCCCGCCAGCAGCGCCTCTGACTCCCGCTTTTCGATAACCGGACTTTTTAGTAGCGGCACGCTTAAAACCCTGTCCTTTTAGGCCATTGAGGGCTGAGGGTAATTGGGCGCCAGCATTTTGGATCAACGAATGAAGCGTCCCTAGCAGTGGCTGCATAAATCCTTGATAGGAGATGTCTTTGTGGCAAATACCATTAAGGCTTGCCTCCCATAATGCCGTCATATCAGGTGTAGTGGCGCTAAGTGGCAGGCTATTAATTAAGCCTTTTCCCACCTCAGTTGCAACAATCGACTTACCCTGACGCTGAATAAAGCCCCGTTTAAACAGCAACTCGATAATCCCTGCTCGAGTCGCTTCAGTTCCTAGTCCATCGGTTTCTTTTAAAATTTTACGGATCTCAGGATCAGTTACATAGCGATTAATCCCCGTCATGGCGCCCAGTAAGGTGGCATCGGTAAAAGCTTTAGGCGGCTGGGTTTGCTTCTCGACCAATTCTCCTTGGTTACAATGAAGAACTTGCCCTAAGATGAGAGGCGGTAACTGGCCAGCATATTCCCCTTCATCTTTATCCTTGTCGTCTTGTGCAAAGGTCTCTGTGTTCGAAGTGTCTTTTCGCTCGCCCTCTTCTCTAGCAAACAACTGTTTCCACCCAAGGGACTTATCCTGTCTTGCCTTCGTTTTAAAGAGGCCACCTTCAATCGTCACTTCAACCGCCGTTTCACTGTAGCAATAGGCAGGGTAAAACTGCGCCAAATACTGTCGGGCAATATGCAGATAAAGCTGTCTTTCCCGCTGACTTAAACTGCCTAAATTAGGCTGTTTTTCCGTTGGGATAATGGCATGGTGGGCATCGACTTTTTTATCATCCCACGCCTTAGATTTAAGCCGAGGATTCGGTGCCTCAGAGTGGGCAACTAACTCGGGCGCACCCGATGTAATAGCGTTTAACACTGAACTTGCCAGCCCATGTTGCTCGGTAGGCAGATAACGACTATCGGAGCGTGGATAGGTAATCAGTTTATGGCGCTCATATAAACTCTGGCAGGTATCAAGAACCTCCTTGGCGCTCATCCCAAACCGCTTGGCCGCATCAATTTGCAGTGCCGATAAACTGTAAGGTAAGGGAGCACTTTGCTGCTTATCCTTAGTGCTTAACTGGGTCACTTTGGCCGGTTTATCGGTAATTCTTCGAACCACATTTTGTGCCAATCCCTTCGAAAGAACACGACCTTCATCGTCCATATAGGGTTGACAGGCTTCGCTAGGTTGCCATTTAGCACTAAAAAATTGCTGTTTATCCGTGACTAAGTGAGCCAAAACTTCATAGAAGGGTTTAGATTGAAAATGGGCGATTTCCTCATCACGGCGAACAATAAGCCCTAGGAGCGGGGTTTGCACACGTCCTACAGATAGCACGCCCTGATAACCCACCTTTTTCCCTTGGATGGTGTAGGCTCGCGTCATATTCATGCCATAGAGCCAGTCGGCGCGGCTGCGCGCTAATGCCGAAGTCGACAAAGGAATAAACTCACGGTTACTGCGCAGTTGCGACAAGGCACGCTTAACCGCCTGAGGGTTTAAGTCGCTGATAAGGAGTCGCTGCGTTTGCTGCAACTTATCACCGGTGACCCCCAAATAGGCAATCACTTCATCAACCAATAACTGGCCTTCTCGATCAGGATCACCCGCATTAACTAAGGTATCAGCCTGCTTGATTAATTTTTTCAGTACAGTAAGTTGGCTGCGGGTCGCAGCCTTAGGTTTGAGCTGCCACTTTTCAGGCACTATGGGTAAATGCTCAAATTTCCACGACTTAAAGTCGGGATTATAGGCATCAGGCTCGGCCTGTTCGAGTAAATGTCCTACACACCAAGACACACAGTTACCGTTTGCGTCTTCAATAAAACCTTCACCCTTTTTATGGGGTTTTGGCAACACATCGGCAATAGCACGCCCAAGACTTGGTTTTTCGGCAATATAGAGGATCATATCTACACTAAATACTGGATATAATTACAGTATAATTTAGCCCAAAGCAGGAGAGAGTGCAAATCGCAGTATCAACTTTAACGCAACCTCATCTCGGTCAATGCGCTGATAAAACTAAAGCCGTGTAAATTTTGTTGAGAACAATTCTCATCTAAATTTAAAATGACGTCAGTTGTTGGAGATAAATCAGGAGAATGCCATGCAAGCCCTCATAGCTACCTTGCCTATAAAGTCAGCGTTCAAACCCACATTCGTATTAAAATTCAATCAATTGGTCATATTTCACAGCCTAATGCTATTAGGGTTAAGCCTACTCTGTGAGCTTGGGTTGAAGAAACTCAATCTTGATACCCCAGTGATCCCTTGGAGTATTATTCAGTTTATGCCTGCCGCCGTGGGCCTATCACTTCTGCTTAATCATAGGGTGAGCCGCCGCAGTTTAACTTGGCTATTTGCACTGTGGATGTTGTTGTGGCTCGTTATCTAACGCTATTTTCACGGGATATCAAGCCACGATAAACTTTCCCTAAGTTCACCCCATCTAGAAGACTTGCAACTGTCAGCTTTACCGCCCAAAACACCTTACGTTAAAAAAGAACATCAAACTATCATACATTTAACAACTTTAACTATGAAGCAACTGAAAAAGTCGCTATGTTGAAGCTCTTAGACGTTCACACAAGTCTTAACCTTAGGCCAATTTGGTCTGCGAATACCAAAACTTACAAACAAATATCTAAAAAACTCTGCAAAAACAACAGAATATTGGAGTTGAACTATATGAATGAGATTGTTAATGCGGTCAACAATATCGTTTGGAGCCCCGCGCTTGTATATCTTTGCCTTGGTGTGGGACTCTTTTTCTCCCTGCGCTCACGTTTTTTACAGTTACGCCATTTACCCGAGATGATCCGTTTAATGTTTGATGGTAAGAGCACCGATGCAGGTGTATCTTCCTTTCAGGCATTAGCCATGACCTTAGCCGGTCGGGTGGGTACAGGGAATATTGCCGGCGTTGCAACTGCGATTACCTTTGGTGGCCCCGGCGCCCTATTTTGGATGTGGATGGTGGCGTTTCTAGGCGCGAGCTCCGCATTTGTGGAATCAACCTTAGGCCAAGTCTATAAAGAAAAAATCAATGGTGAATACCGCGGCGGCCCAGCCTTCTATATTGAAAAAGGTTTAGGCATGAAGTGGTACGCATGGACGTTTGCCATTGCAACCATTTTTGCCTGTGGGGTGTTACTGCCCGGGGTGCAAGCCAACTCCATTGGCGCCAGCTTAAAAACCGCCTTTGATATCGACCCTAATGTTACCGCGGCCGTGTTAGCCATGTTACTCGGGTTTATTATTTTCGGCGGAGTAAAACGCATCGCCAATTTTGCCACTTTGGTGGTGCCCTTTATGGCGCTCGGTTATATCATCGTCGCCTGCGTGATTATCGCCCTTAATATTGATCAGTTACCCGGGATTTTATGGTTAATTATCAAAAGCGCCTTTGGCTTTGATGCCGGTTTTGGCGCGATTTTAGGCCTCGCCATTATGTGGGGGGTTAAACGCGGGGTGTATTCTAACGAGGCAGGACAAGGTACCGGCCCACATGCCTCCTCGGCGGCGGCGGTGACCCATCCAGCCAAGCAAGGCTTAGTGCAAGCTTTCTCCGTTTACATTGATACCCTATTTGTGTGTTCTGCCACCGGTTTTATGTTACTTATCACCGGCCTTTATAACGTGCAGGGGCCAGATGGCGCCGCGCTCTATACCGGTATTGCAGGGGTTGCTGCTGGCTCAGGTTATGTACAAACCGCGATGGAAAGTATGATGCCAGGCTTTGGTAATATGTTTGTCGCCATTGCCCTGTTCTTCTTTGCCTTCACCACCATTGTTGCCTATTACTATATTGCCGAAACCAACATTGCCTATATCAATCGCAAGGTGAATCGCCCTTGGCTGACTGTCATGCTTAAAGTCATCATCATGGCATCGACCGTCTATGGCACCGTAAAAACCGCTGACTTAGCTTGGGGCATGGGTGATATTGGTGTGGGAATTATGGCTTGGCTAAACATTATTGCCATTATTCTGCTGCAAAAAGTCGCCTTTACTTGTTTGAAAGATTATGAGTCTCAACAAAAACAAGGAATTGAGCCGCAATTTGATCCTGAAAAACTCGGGATCCCCCATGCTGACTATTGGGTTGAGCGTAAAAATGCGCAGGATGAACCTATGTCTATCCGCCACTCAATCGAAAGTAAAAAACGAGTCTAACTTACAGATATATAAACAAAAAGCCAGTGATTAGTCACTGGCTTTTTTATCAGTTAAAACATGCTCTCAGTTAATATGAGTGCATTCATCTCAACCTAGGGATGGCAGACGTTGTGCAACTCAAGGTTAGTACCAATATCCTTATTACGGTCAGCTTTGGCATCATCGTTACGAAGCTGCGTTAAATGATCAAGATAGGATTGATCAACATCGTTGGTGATGTAATGTCCGTCAAACACTGAGGTTTCAAAACGTTTGATCTCAGGATTTTCCATTCTTACCGCTTCAATCAGATCCGGCAGATTTTGGAAGATAATGCCATCGGCACCAATCAGTTTAGCAATTTCATCGGCATCACGACCGTGGGCGATAAGCTCGTTCGACGTTGGCATATCGATACCATACACGTTCGGGAAGCGGATTTCCGGCGCCGCGGAGGCAAAGTATACTTTCTTCGCCCCTGCTTCACGGGCCATCTCAATAATTTGCTCAGAGGTGGTGCCGCGCACGATAGAGTCATCGACTAACAGGACATTTTTACCTTTAAACTCGGTATTGATGGCATTGAGTTTACGGCGTACTGATTTCTTACGTTCCTGTTGGCCAGGCATAATAAAGGTACGGCCGATATAACGGTTCTTCACAAAACCTTGGCGATAAGGCAAATCCATGCAGCGTGCGATTTCCAGCGCGATATCGCATGAGGTTTCCGGAATAGGGATCACCACATCGATATCATGGTCGTACCATTCTTTCTTAATCTTCTCACCAAGCTTAGCCCCCATATTCACGCGGCTAGCGTAAACAGAGACATTATCGATGGTGGAATCAGGGCGAGCGAAATATACAAATTCGAAGATACAAGGTGAATAGCTTGGCTCTTTTGCACATTGGCGGGTGTAAAGATTGCCATCAAGGGAAATATAAATCGCCTCACCTGGTGCCACATCGCGCATGACTTCAAAGCCTACGGCATCGAGGGCCACGCTCTCAGAGGCGACCATGTATTCAGTGCCAGTTGGCGTTTCATGTTTACCTAGTACCAAAGGGCGAATGCCGAAAGGATCGCGAAATGCGACTAAACCTTGACCAATGATCATGGCCACTACGGCATAGGCGCCACGGGCCTGCTCATGAACCTTAGCGATAGTGTCAAACACTTCGTCAGCGGTCAGATCGAGGCTCGTGGTTTTTTGCAGTTCATCGGCAAGCAGGTTTAACAACACCTCTGAGTCAGATGTGGTGTTCACATGGCGACGTTTTTTGATCAGGCCTTCGGCCAATTCAAGTGTGTTGGTTAAGTTACCGTTATGGGCCAATGAAATCCCAAATGGCGAGTTAACATAGAAAGGCTGCGCTTCTGACGCACTGGAACTGCCAGCAGTAGGATAACGTACATGGCCAATACCCGCATTGCCCTGTAGGCGCTGCATGTGTTTGACTTCAAATACGTCTTTGACTAGACCATTGGCTTTACGTAGTCTGAAAGCACCACGATCAACGGTGACAATACCTGCCGCATCCTGACCTCTGTGTTGAAGCACAGTCAGTGCATCATAAATGGTCTGATTAACCGATGATTGGCCAACTATTCCGACGATACCACACATGGGTAAGCTTCCTCATTGTAAGATGTTCTATGCCCTTTCATGTTGAAATATAAGTAAAAGACGAAGTAAAACCCCAGCCATTCGGCTAGTGTCCTTCGCCTCGGTTTGAGTCTGTCGCAAGGGTGCTACAGAGTTCAAAACTGACTTATCTTCCATCACTTAGGATAAATTTATTGTCTTTTTTATAGTTTGGGTACAAAGCTGGAGGTGTTTTCCAAATAGTTAAAAAACCATTGGATGACAACGCCAAATTCGGGCACTAATACAGAATCCTTCCACCATTGGGCGTTGGGTGAGCCTGTAAAAGCATCCATAAAAAACAGTAGCGCGCTGACAATCAGCGCGCCCCTTATGGCACCGAAACACAGACCTAACAGTCTGTCAGTGCCTGATAATCCGGTTTTAACCACTAATTGCCCAATGATGTAATTAATAAGGGCGCCGAGAATTAAGGTGGTGATAAAAAGAATGGCAATAGAAACGCCGTTGCGCAGCATCTCATCGTTCATTTGTGTCAGATGGATGGCGAGGTCTTGGTAAAATTGGCTGGCAACAAAGAAAGCCGCGAACCATACCACTAACGACATGGCTTCTTTGGCGAATCCACGGATCAGACTGATAAGAGTCGATAACCCGATAACGAAAATAATAGCGTAATCAATCCAAACCATTGAGATGGCTTTCCAGCATAGGCTTTAAGACGGCGCGATTCTACCAGAGACTGAAACGATTCTCACCCCTCGAGAGGTAAATAAATTATTTCAGTCTCAGTACTCGCGATTAAGATTCCAATGGATTAAAAGGCACAATACGGCCTTTTAAGCGTGTCAGATTTTCAACCTCTTGTTGTACTTTCTTCAACTTAGCTTCAGACACATCCGGCCCAACGAACACTTTCGTCAACACGCCATCCTTTGGTGTCTCCGGAATGGTGTAGGCCTTATACCCGCTTTTACGCAGTTGTGCTACCAACGACTTCACGTTCGCCGCATTACTAAAGGCGCCCAATTGCAGGGTGAGTCCAGGCTTTAATGAATCACGGCTGACCACTTTTATGCCATCATCCTTGGCTGGTTTTGCAGATTCTGTTTTCGCGGTTTCGGTTTTAGGCTTTTCGGTTTTGGCGACGGTTGTCGGCTTGGACTCAGGCTTTTTCGGTTCCGTTTTCGCAACCACAGGCTTTGGCTTGTCTTTTTTAGGTTCAGCCTTTGCCGTATCGGTTTTCGCCTCTTTCACCTCAGCCTTGGGTTCAGCTTTTGCAACCTGCGGTTTAGCTTGCTCTTTGGCCACAACCTGCGCTAATTCAGTTTTAGATTCAGGCTTAGGCTTAGATTCAGGCGTCAATTCTGATTTAGGATCAGCACCAACCGCCTGCGCTAACGCAGTATCATCATTGCTGGATGCCTCATCAGGTTCTGCCCCTTCACCATCCACTTCCTGCGCAGATAACACTTCAAACATTTCATCGGTGTTTTTCTGCATTACCGCCGTAGGACGTAAGGGAATTTCAGCAAATTGCTCCTCTTGACGCTCTTTCTTACCATCTAAAATATCCGGCAGAAAAATCACCCCGAGGGCGACCAGCACCACAGTGCCGACTAATCGATTATGAAACTGGCTAGACAAAACGGTTATCCTGCTTAAAGAGAGACTTAAAACCTGCCACAGTGTAAAAGGAGCCAAACACAATTACCACATCATCGGGCTGAATTTGCGCTTTTAATGCCGTCCAGGCGGTGGCGATATCCTCAAACTCACATGCCTTAGTCTCTTGAGTTAAGGTTTGGCGTAACAGGCTAGCATGCGCGCCGCGCTCTCCCTGTAAACTCACTAAGTACCAAGTATCAATTAAGGGCGAGACCACTGGCAACACACCACCAATATCCTTATCCTTTAGCATGCCGCACAGGGCAAACACTCGCTTACCCGCGACGATGGGCGTGAGTTGCTTGACTAAAAACCTTGCGGCATGGGGATTATGTGCCACATCGAGCAGAATGAGCGGCTGCTCACTGACTTGCTCCAAGCGTCCGGTTAAGCGCGCGCTGCTAATACCTTTGGCAATGATATCGGCGGCAATTTCTGGCCAGCCATGCTCGACAATGGCAATGACTGTCGCAGCATTGGGCAGTGTCGGTAAGCTAAGTTGTTTAAGTTTGAGCACTTGCCCTTGGTAATCCCAAGTGTGGCCATTTTGCTGATAGGTGAATTCTGTCCCTACCCGATATAGCTTGGCCCCCAGTTGCTGGGCGACATCATTGACGGTATGGGGCAAGTTTGGCTCGCCCACAATCGCAGGTTTACCTTGGCGAAAAATCCCCGCCTTTTCGCGGCCAACCAATTCGCGGGTATTGCCCAAATACGCCTCATGGTCTAAATCGACGGACGTCACCGCACTAATATCGGCATCAATCATGTTAGTGGCATCTAAACGGCCACCAAGACCGACTTCTAAGATCACCACATCCAGCTTAGCCGCTTTAAACAGGATTAATCCCGCCAAGGTGGCATATTCGAAGAAGGTGAGCGAAATATTACCGCGCGCCGCTTCTATCTGTTCAAAGGCGGCGACAAAGGCCTCGTCACTCTGGTCTTGACCGTTAATACGTACCCTTTCGTTATATTTGAGCATATGGGGCGAGCTGTAAACGCCCACTGTCAGCCCGGATAAACGCAGGATGTTTTCCAGCATGGCGCAGGTCGTGCCTTTACCATTGGTGCCACCCACAGTGACAACTTTACTTGGCCCTAAATCCAATACATTAAGGCGCTGTGCCACCTTAGAAACCCGAGTTAATCCCATGTCGATTTCCGTCGGGTGAATAGATAATAAATACGCTAGCCACTGTTCAAGGGGCGCATTTGCACTGGGTACGGTTACACTTGAAGCCTGTTCACTCGGGGCTACGGTCATCTGTTCATTCCTTCCTTCGAAACGCGCTTACTTGCTCGCACGGTCTTGCTCACACGGCTTAGCACGATTAATCCAGCATAAATAGTGGTCCTAACGCTAACTTGGGCAATTGATATGGCTCAGGATAAGTCACATCCACAAGATAGAGTCCGTTCGGTTTAGCCGTTGCCGCGGCTTGGTTTCTATCCTTTAATGCTAATAGCTCTGCCATCCAAGTGAGTGGCTGGTTGCCAAGCCCAATCTCCAGCAGTGAGCCGACAATATTACGCACCATATGATGTAGGAAAGCATTGGCCGAAATATCGACAATGACATACATCCCTTGGCGAGTCACTTTAACGCTGTGCACATTGCGAAAAGGCGTTTTAGACTGGCATTGAATGGCTCGAAAACTGGTAAAGTCCTGCTCACCGAGCAGTGCCTGTGCCGCGATATGCATTTTATCGGCATCGATATCGCCATGATAATGGCTGACACCTTGACGCAGGATCCCCGGGCGAAGATTGTGATTGTAAATCACATAACGGTAACGTCTGGCTGTGGCCGAAAAGCGCGCATGAAAGCTCTCATCCACCTCTTTTGCCCAGCGCACTGCAATATTATCGGGCAAATTGGCATTCACGCCTAAAGTCCAAGCACCTTCGTTACGCACTGCGTTGGTATCGAAATGCACCACCTGCCCAGTCGCATGGACGCCAGCATCGGTTCTTCCGGCACAAAACAAACTAATGGGTTCATTCGCCACCTTAGATAAGGCTTGTTCTAATTGCCCTTGTACTGAATCGACTTCGGCCTGACGCTGCCAACCGAAATAACCACTCCCGTCATATTCAATACCTAATGCAATCCGCATCCACACATCCTCACAATTAATTTAGCAGCGCATTTTATCACAGCAGCCCATAAAAAAAACGGCGCTCTGCGCGCCGTTTGTCTTAAATCGATCCCCTAAAAACTAACTCATTTCTTTGAGTAAGCGGGCCGCTTCTTCTTGCTGACGATCGTTACCGTCGATTTGGACTTCTCGTAACAACGCTTTAGCACTGTCACTGTCATCGATTTCGATATAGGCGCGGGCTAAATCAAGCTTGGCATTGACGGAGTTTTCTTCATCGTCCACATCGATCATCGCGGCATCACCAATCAGGGCACCCACATCACTCATCTCAACATCCATTTCAGGATAGAGATCTGTCTCAACGCTGTCCTGCTCAGCATCATTGAGCAGTTTTTCAATGTCGATATAGCCATGCTCATTTTGGAAATGCGTTAAATCGTGCTCTGGCACAAATTTCTTCGACTTGCGAGATTCCTGTGCATCAAGTGCCGCTAATGCTTCATCAACGGTAAGAGTGTGCTCATCATCAAGGGCAAAGCTGTCCTCAGGCGTTAATACCTCTTCATCCTCAATATCGACATTAGCACTGAAAGCGGCAAGTACACTATCATCTGTTAAATCAATATCATCAGTATCTAGGTCAGCTTTTAAATCAAACTCATGGCCTAAATCCACATCAACGATGTCATCATCTTTATCAGTGTTAACCGTAAATGTAGGTTCTACCTTCTTAATAGGCTCGTCTAATACAAACTCCAAAGGTTGACGCGCAGAAACCGCTTGCGGATCGACGGGCGCAGGTTCCACGGGTGCCACAGGTTCAGGCTTAGGGATCTCGGTTTTTGCACTAGACGTCGGCGCAAAGTTAAGTTCAGTATCCCAATCGAGTACATGGGGATCTTTGCTCTTGTTCGCCTTTAAATCGTTAAAGAATGAAGCCTCTTTTTCTTTGACTTTAGCCGCAGCGGCGGCAGCAGTCGCTGCCGTTAAGGTTGCAGTCGCGAGCTCGACGTTATTCGCTTCATTATCAACAAAACCCGTAAAGGTTGGCTCATCTGTCGCTTCGTTAGCATCATCGCGACGATCTGCAATCGTGTCGCTTAGCTCAAAGGTATCATCCGTA
This sequence comes from Shewanella oneidensis MR-1, assembly GCF_000146165.2. Taxonomy (NCBI): domain Bacteria; kingdom Pseudomonadati; phylum Pseudomonadota; class Gammaproteobacteria; order Alteromonadales; family Shewanellaceae; genus Shewanella; species Shewanella oneidensis. The sequence goes on from NC_004347.2 coordinate 3,186,606, forward strand.
CCATCAATCGCATGGGCTGCACCAATGCCTTTGAGTAAGTCTTCTTCCTCCTCAGCCTTATCCTCTGTATCTAAGTGTGTGGTTTCAAGGTCGAAATTAAACTCATCAGCGTCGGCTTCAGCCTGCTCTGGCACATCAAACTCGGCGAGAAGGGAGTCAAGATCATCATCTGCAGCAGTCAACTCTTCGGGTAATGTCGCTTCTAGCTCAGCGGCAATCTCATCGCTATGGCCGTTGTTTATATCACTTGGTGTTTGAACTTCTGCAGTATCTTGGGCATTGAAACCCGCCAACAACTGGTCAAGGTCATCATCACTAACGGGCAGCTCGGTGTTTAATTCTTCTTCCAATTCGGCAGCAATGGCAGCAGCAACCACAGGATCATGCTGTATTGGAGCATCCAAACTTGCGAGCAGCGAATCAATATCATCGGATTCACTAACACCAATGTCAGTTAAATCGACATCTAGCTCTGCGGCAATTTCATCGCTCAGATCCGGTTCCGGTGCCACTGGCTTATCAAAGTCCGCCAGTAAGGCATCGATATCATCGGTTTGCTCAACCCCTAATTCAGCTAAGTCATCATCCAATTCTGCGGCAATTTCATCGCTAAGATCAGGCGTCGCTTCAGCAGGCGTCTTGTCAAAATCCGCTAATAAAGCATCGAGGTCGTCTGCCTCAGAATCAGTTACTGAGTCAGTCGCTTCTGAGGTGTTAAAGCCTGCAAGCAAAGCATCAATATCATCGTCAGCCGTTTCAGCTGACGGTTTATTTTCAAGTTCACTCTCTAATTCTGCGGCAATCGCTGCTGCCAGATCGGCATCGGTGGAGTCAATTGCAGCAGCTGGTTCTGATGGAATATCAAAATCCGCCAATTCATCAAAGTTTTCAGTGTCAGAAGCCGCATTCGTTGATGGCTCATTGCTAACATCTGAGCCAAGTCCTGCCAATAAAGCATCAAGATCCTCTTCTTCAAGAATGTTTCCTGATTTAGTTTTTTCTTCAGCAAAGGTTTCCTCTTGATCGCCCATGGCCTCAGCCCAAAGATCATCCAAGGATTGGCCTTCGTCCTCTGCAAATTGCGGCGCAGCCTCGGTACTAGCACCAGAGTCGATAAACATTTCAGAGGCAATATCCATCTGCTCATGCCCATCAGTCATTTCCTGCTCGGGTTGCAGACTCACGCTACCGACATCTAATAGGCTATCGATGGAATCGGCATGGTCGCCATCTAAATGCACTGCCATGTCGTTAATGTCATCGTCATCCATAGCCAGCACAGATGCGCCTGTTGCCATGCCTGCAGCGCCTGCGGTCATAGCAACCTGCTGCGCTGCGAGCTCGCGGCGCTCTTTATTACGCTTACGACGAAGCATCCAGAACACAAGCAGCAGTAGCAATAATGCCGGGATCACAGCCGCAGCAACAAGAAGCAGCGGATTATTCATCAAGTTACGCCACACATCTTCAGGCTCAGCAGGTATTTGTGGTTGCGCATCGGTTTCTGATGGAGCTTGAGCGGCTTCTACTTCGGCCTTCAGTGCTAGATTTTGCTTTTTACTCGCCTGTAAAGTTTCTTCTAATACTGCAATTTGTTGATTTAAATCCTCAATTTTGGCTTTAAGGGCTTCAACATCGGCATTTCTCACGGCGAGCTGATCTTGTGCTCTGGCTAACTCATCAGTTAAAGATAAATTTTTGCTCTCCGCGGCCTCAAGGCGAGTATTCACATCGGAACTCGCCATATTCGGCGCGACGGGAGTTGCGGGTGGCGTTGCCACGACCTCCGTTTTAGCGACTTCGGTCTTAGTCGCTTCAGGTTTAACTTCAACCTTAGGTTTATTTTCAACCACCGGAGTGACAACGACGGGCTTCGTTACCGGCTTAGTTACCGGCTTAGTCGCTACTTTAGCGGTATTGCGGACTTGCTTATCACTGCGTTCAGCGCGGGCAATGGCCACACTATTAGGAATGGATAGCATCACTTCTTTCGAAGGGATCAGCAAAATCATCCCACGTTCTAGGCTGTTATAACTATCGGAGTTAAAGGCATGGGGGTTAGCATCAAATACTGCAGCCATCACTTGATAAACACTGACGCTGGCATCAGGGCGCACTTTTTGCGCAATACTCCAAAACGTGTCTTTTGAAGTCGTAGGGCCATATTGGTGATTCACTTGACGGATTTGTCCGTCTGGGCCCATGATTTTTAAAGGTTTTATTTTGGGAGTATCGGCAGCAATCGCAGGATCAATAAAAGAGGTCGTGGAAGAAACAGCCAAAATGGTGGCCATTAGGCCAAGAAGATACGAAGTGCGAAATTTCATCAATCCTTCCCTTTGAAGCGCTATGTAAGTTATCTCGCTGATAACAGGCTTTAGGCAATTGTATTTATTGAGATTACTATAAACTAGAAATCCCAGCCCTGCTACTGTTCACAATTGTAAAACAAAAAAAGCCTGCTGGCAGCAGGCTTTTTCATTGGGCATTCATTGACACTTAGTGCCTAGTAATAATCTCTCACTAGGATCTCGGCAATTTGCACACTGTTTAAGGCTGCGCCTTTACGAATATTGTCCGACACCACCCACAGGTTAATACCGTGGGCATGGGAAATATCCTTACGAACACGACCAACATACACAGGATCGGTACCCGCTGCATGGGTTACCGCGGTAGGGTATTCGTCATCGGACTCAAACAATACCACTCCTTCGGCATTACGCAGTAAAGCTTTAATATCTTCTGCATCGGCAGGTTGTCGAGTTTCGATGTGGACCGCTTCAGAATGGCCATAGAATACTGGAACACGTACAGCAGTCGCGTTAACGAGGATGTCATCGTCACCGAAAATCTTCTGGGTTTCCCAGACCATTTTCATTTCCTCTTTGGTATAGCCGTTATCCATAAACTTATCAATTTGCGGCAATACGTTAAAGGCAATTTGCTTAGGATACACTTCAGCCTCTGCGGGTAAACCTTGCAGCAACTTAGTGCATTGTCTTGCCAGTTCTTCAATTGCTTTTTTACCCGTACCAGAGACAGATTGATAGGTCGCCACATTAATACGACTAATACCATAAGTATCGTAAATCGGTTTTAAGGCCACCAGCATTTGGATGGTTGAGCAATTCGGGTTGGCAATAATATTACGGTTGCGAAAATCAGCAATTGCATGCGGGTTAACCTCTGGCACAACCAATGGAATATCAATGTCGTAGCGGAAGTGAGAGGTATTGTCGATAACCACACAACCGGCTTCAGCGGCAATCGGTGCCCACTTGGCTGACACATCGCCACCGGCGGAGAAGAAACCTAATTGTGCTTGGCTCCAATCGAAGGTTTCTACGTCCAAAATGGTAATTTGTTTGCCATGGAAGCTGACCGTTTCACCGGCGCTACGACTACTGGCTAAAGGGTATAAGTTCGCAACCGGGAAATTACGCTCTTCAAGGATCTCAATCATAGTTTGACCCACTGCGCCCGATGCACCTAAAACGACAACATTAAATTCCTGCGACATAATTACCGACCGACTCCTGAAAAACCTAAATTGGACAACCAATCTACCTCAGATTGACCGCGATAAGCCAGCGCCAATGCACTAAATTCACGTCGATGTTTATGATTTTTTCTCATAATGTCGAAGCCATTTTCTTTTGCAAAGCAATTTCGGAAAACAGCATCGTCATCTCGTAGGTCGTAGACGAATCTTGCGAGCTGTAATAAGGCTTTTTCATCGGGAAGCTGTTCGAGTTCAACGGCTTTGATATTGAAACGGGGCAATAAGTCTGATAAGCCTTTAGTGGCAGGAATAGCTAACAATTCACATAACTTTTGGTACAGCATAAAAGTGCCACGGGCCTTACCTTCTAAGCTGTAACCGGCGATATGCGGGGTCGCAAACTCAGCAAAAGGCACTAACTCCGGCATGGGATTCGGCTCCCCTTCCCATACGTCGAGCACTAATTTAAGGTCATCCCTTTGCTGCTTAACTTTGATTAATGCTTGATTATCAATGACGTCACCACGACAACAATTAATTAGCCAGATATTCGCTTTGAGGCTCATTAGGCGCGCCTCATCAAATAAATGCAGCGTTTTATGCTCGCCAGTGCGGGTGATTGGCACATGTAAGCTGATGATATCTGCCTCTTGTAATAAGGTTTCAAGGCTCACAAAATCGCGCGGATCGCCCTCGGCCTCTTTGATGGGATCATTGAGCAATACTTTAATACCGAAGGCTTCAAGGCATTTGGCTGTCGCACTGCCAGTATTGCCCGCACCAACAATCCCCACGACCTTACCCCTGAGCGGCGAATTAAACCGCGCCGCCAGTTCTAGCATGGCAATAAAGGCAAATTCACCCACCGCTGTTGCGTTACAACCTGGCGCATTTGAAAACACAATGCCTCGAGTGGCAAGGTAAGCTAAATCCACATGATCTGTGCCAATGGTCGCGCTACCCACAAACTTAAGCTTTTGATTTGCCTCTAACAGTGCAGCATTGACTCGGGTAACGGAACGAACCAGCAGCACATCGGCATCTTGCACCTGCTCAGGCGTTAATGTGCGGCCATTGACTGGAATTATCTCGCCGAGATCCCCGAATAAGGGTTCGACATAGGGCATATTTTCATCGACAACAATCTTCATGGAGACCTTTCTGATAAACAGCAATATCAAGATATTCAGGATTCTAACAAGACTCTAGAGATAAATCCCAACCCTTAAGTCGCATTACTCAATTTCAGCCAATAAAAAAGGAAGCCGAAGCTTCCTTTTTTAACGAAAATAATGGCTTACTTATATTTACGCATGACGAGTGTTGCGTTAGTACCACCAAAACCAAAGCTGTTGCTCATAACAGTATTTAGTTCGGCATCACGGTATTCACGCACGATTGGCATGTCTTTCGCGGCTTCATCTAGGTTATCGATGTTAATGCTTGGAGCGATGAAGCTGTTTTCCATCATGATTAAGCTATAAATGGCTTCATGTACGCCAGCAGCGCCTAAGGCATGACCTGTCATCGATTTGGTCGATGCAACTGGTGGGCATTTGTCTTTAAAGACTTCACGCAGCGCTTCTAACTCACGCACGTCACCGACTGGCGTCGAAGTACCGTGGGTATTAATGTAGTCAATGGGGGTATCCACATCGGCCAATGCAAGTCGCATACAACGCACAGCGCCTTCGCCAGAGGGAGCGACCATGTCATAACCATCTGACGATGCGCCATAACCAATCACTTCGGCGTAAATCTTCGCGCCGCGAGCCAGCGCATGCTCTAACTCTTCAACGATTAAGATACCGCCACCGCCAGAGATCACAAAACCATCACGGTCGGCATCATAGGTACGAGAGGCTTTGTCTGGAGTGGCATTGTATTTAGTCGATAGGGCGCCCATCGCATCGAAGCCCATGGTCAGGGTCCAATCGAGCTCTTCTGCACCACCAGCAAATACCATATCTTGCTTACCCATTTGGATAAGTTCTACAGCATGGCCAATACAGTGAGCACTGGTCGCACAGGCTGAACTGATTGAGTAGTTCATGCCTTTAATTTTGAATGGAGTGGCTAAACAGGCGCTTGCGGTACTTGCCATAATACGAGGCACAATATAAGGACCAACACGTTTTACACCCTTTTCGCGCAAAATATCTGCCGCTTGCACTTGGTTAGAAGACGAAGCGCCGCCTGTGCCGACAATCAACCCTACGCGAGGATTTGAATATTGTTCTTCAGTTAACTGAGCATCCTTAATGGCTTCTTGCATAGCAATGTAAGCATATGCCGCAGCATCACCCATAAAACGCAGTGCTTTACGGTCAATCAGCTCGGAAGGATCTAATTTGATATTGCCCCATACATGACTACGTAGTTGCATTTCTTCAAACTGAGCGGAATGTGTAATACCACTACGGCCCGCTTTAAGTGACTCTGTCACTTCTTGCTTGTTATTACCGATACTTGAAACAACACCCATTCCGGTGATCACGACTCTTTTCATTTTTTTGCTATCCATTGTGTACATGTCAGTACCTACTTTTTGCTGAGCCAATAGTATCTGTTTTGCTTCAATTAAGTGGTCAGCTTTCCATAAAGGCGAGTAAAATAATGCCCATTATGAGACCGAGAGTATATTTCTTTGACTGCAAAGCCCCACATATCTTGTCAATTTAAGCGTGATTACCCGCAATTGATCAACCTTTATCCCACATGCACGATAGCGACTCAACACTCTCTGGACAATCTCAACCGTCTTCGACATCAGTGCTTAACGGCGCTATTGACGCAACCATCCCCCCACTTATGTGTGATGGGGCAATGGGGATTAGGCGACGGAATCGAACTGCTCTCTTTTATTCATTACTGGCAAACACTGGCTAAAACCCAAAATCTACCGCGCTTACTGCTGAAGGTGTTTGAACCAAATCCGATTAACTATTACGAACTTAAATTACTTTGGGATCAATCGCAAAGCTTAATTTTACATCCGCATTTACAGCCCATTGCCAACGCCATCATTGAGGCAAAGCCAGCGCGCATTATAGGGTGTCAGAGATTAATTTTTGATGACGGTCGCATCAGCCTCGATTTAGATTTTGGCGATCTGCAAACCATGCTGGTCAATCAGCCACACTGCGGCACTTATCCCATTCAGCAATGGCTGATTTTGCCGCATTTAGCACCGCAACTGAGTCGTAAAATACTCTGGCAAATGGCGCGCTTAAGTGCCGATGATGCCCATTTTATCGGCGTAGAACTTGCTGAAACAACGCAGAATCTCGCCAAAACCTGCGGCTTTAGCCCTCTTACCATCACTGCCGACATGCTCTGTGGCGAACAGATTGACTCAATTGCAAGCCAGATTGTCACAGACGATATTCTGCTACATGAACGCAAGCTCCTGCGCCAGCAAGCCAATAACCATCAAGCGTTTACACCAAGGCCATCCCAAGTAGCCTCAACCAAGCAGCCGATAGCCATTATAGGTGGCGGACTGGCGTCAGCGCATCTGATGTTGTCCTTAGCCGAACGCGAGCAGAGTAGCATACTGTTTTGCAAAGATAATGACTTAGGACAAGGTGCGTCCGGTAATCGCCAAGGGGCGATTTATCCCCTACTTACGCCAGAGAATGATGAGCTCAGCCGTTTTTTCCAACAGGCGTTTTTATTTAGTCGCCGCCGCATCGCCGCGCTGAGTCTTGCGTCGATGAAGGGGTCGGACGTCGCATCTGGTGTGATGCCAATTTCCCATGATTTTTGTGGTGTGCTGCAAACAGGCCATGATGAACGCAGTCAACAACGGCTCGATAAAATTATCCAAAGCCAAGACTGGCCGGCGGAAATTGCCTATGCCGTTGATGCGAGCGAAGCCAACAAGATTGCAAAAATAGGTATTGATAAGGCTGGATTTTATTATCCCCTCGGCGGCTGGGTGTGCCCTTTTGAATACGCTAAGGCGGCGGTGGATAAAGCCTCGCAGCTTGCCAATGTGCAGTGCCATTTCAATACCGAAATCACTGAAATTGAGCGCGATGCTAAGGGCTGGTATCTTCTCAGCCAAGACCAGCGTTTTGGACCGTTCCGTCAACTCGTGCTCGCCAATGGCGCACAGCTGACACAGTTTTCGGCCAGTGAACGTTTGCAGATAAGTCCGTTTCGCGGCCAAGTGAGTCATATTCCGTCACAATTTCAGCTAAGCCAATTGGCCACAGTGTTATGCGCAAACGGTTACCTCACGCCAAGCCATCAAGGGCTACATTGCCTCGGCGCCAGCTATGTAAAAGCGGCTGAGCACCTCGATTTTTGCCCGCTGGAGCAGTTGGAAAATCTTGGTAAAATGCAACAAAGCTATCCTAATCAAGATTGGGTCGAAGATATTGATATTAGCGCCAATAGCGCCCGCGTTGGCGTGCGCATGGTAACGCGCGATCATTTCCCGATGATGGGCTGTGCTCCCGATGTAAATGAGATTTGGGCTCGATATGAGCAGCACCAAATTAATCAGCAGCAAGCCGAACAAATCCGCCATTATTGGCAAACCACGCCAGCCCCTATCCACGATGGCCTTTATATCCTTGGTGGCTTAGGTTCGCGGGGGTTAAGTTCGGGGCCATTGGCGGCAGAATGCCTAGCCGCTCAATTAACCGACGAGCCGCTGCCGCTTGATTGGCCCACACTCAATAAACTCAGCCCGAATCGAATGTGGTTACGCAAACTACTCAAAGGCAAAGCACTTTAGTGGAAGTGAGCGTCGTGATTTTAGTGGTTCTTATTGGTGACCGTATTAATGAGCTTAATTGCAGCAAATAAGCGTTATCGCTCAGAGAAAACTAAGCACTCCAATGCGGGGATTTTCTCAAGATAAAAGTGCAAAAACAAAAAAGGATTAAGTCATTGCTTAATCCTTTTTGGATAAGACGCTGCTCCTTAAGACTACTTCGAAGACTCACGCTTAGTGGTTTTAACGCGGGTACGATTATTGTTGTCTCGACTTGTGCGGATCAAGGCATCTCCATCAAACTCAGCTTCATTGGTCGCCTGTTTGCGATAGGTTTTCGCTAATCTATCGTACAGCAGTACATTGACCGACGCAGCCAGATTCATGCAACCAACAGTTGGCACATACACAACGGCATCAGCCCTATCGATAATCTCTTGGCCAATAGTGCCATCCTCAGGCCCAAACACATAAAAGGCTCTTTCGGGATGGACAAACTCCGGCAAAGGCGTCGCCCCCAAGACTAAATCCACGCAAACCAGTTGAGTACCAGCAGGAATCGCATCAAGTAACGAGGTGACTCCAGTTAACGGAATGCGCTCAGCGGCGCTCTGCGTATCAGCATTATATTGCTGCGGCCCACGGGCGGCATATTCATAGCGTTTGCCCGTGTAGAACACGGCATCGACACCATAACAGCCCGAAGCGCGCATAATGCCGCCCACATTGGTGGGCGTTTTGGGATTCACTAAACCGATATAAACCGCTTGCTGAGCTTGTGGTGATGCCACTGCGTCAACCAAAGTCGTCGTGGATGAACTCATCAATCAGGCCGCTAAATGACTAACAATCTTGCCATGCAACTCTGGCCACGAAGCTTCTACCAGCGCGTAATCGGCATCATTTAATTCTTGGCGGGCAAGGGCTAAACATTCAGTCATTTTTTCAAGTAAGGCTTCTAGCGTGCTCTCGCCTTGGTCTTCAAGTTGCGACAACACCACCGCCACATGGCCCTGCAGATAACCACAGGCAAATAAGGCATCGTCATCACCATGGCTCACAACGGACTCAATCCACTGTTCTAGTGCTTCTTCATACTGCTCTAACATCGGGTCAAACTCTCCAATAACGTATTTCGCCCAAATGGCCGCTGGCCCCTCGGTGCTTGCAATCTCCGAGGAGAATAAATCTGATTAGTCGGGGTTGGCCACCTGATACATCACATAATCATGGTAACCCGTCGTCACTTTGTAATAGCCACAAAGCTCACGATCTAATTGAGGGTCGCCACTATCCACAATTAAGGGGCGTCCTTCAAGTGCTTTTAGCTTAGTTTTTGTGGCGAGGATAATAATATTGTCCTTACCGAGGCGGCGGATAAGCTCTGGCGACAACTGTTGATTGCCACGACCGAGAATATGCCCCTGCCCGCCAATCAAGGTAATAATCAGTTTTGTCGGCTTATCTTGGGTAAGTTCGAGTAACTGCTTGGCGGTTAAATCACTTGCCACCAAGGCTTTATCTTGGATAAGGTCAACCCCCAGCAGGGTATTATCAAGGCCAAGTTCTTCCATCACAAAGGCGACTGTACTGCCCGAGCCCATAATGTACAGCTCATCTTCCATCTGCTGGATAACATCGGCGGCAATATCGGCGAGCACGAACTCGTCAACCTCTTTGCCCCCCATCTTGACCGCTTGCACATAACGGGGTTCGGCGGGCACTAATAGCTCACCAAAACGTTTGGCGCGCACCGTACCTTGGCGAAACGCGACTTCATCAATATCCATCACATCGGCGCTCATTAGGCTAACCAACTCACCCTCGAGCAGCATTTTCACCACCATGCCCGCAGCATGGGGTGTGATACCGTAAACGCCGGAATGGATTTTCACCCCAGCCGGTACACCAAGTACGGGTAATTTATCGTCGATAACCGCTTGTTCAAACACGCTATACACATCGCGAGCCGTGCCATCGCCCCCCGCAAACAGTAATAAATCGAGGGGTTCGTTCAGCAAGGTACGCACAACGGCTTGCGTATCGATGGCCTGAGTTTTATCTGGGGTTTGATACACCACGCGAGTGTTAAAACCTAAGGCGTTGGCGGCATCTTCCCCCATCACGCCTGAGGCGGTAATGATTTCGATATCATTGGCATAGGGTGCAATGACTTCTAAGGCTTGCATCATACGCTTTATCGCCTTGGGCTCGGCGCCTAATGCAAGGGCTTCTTCTGCCACACCATCGCTGCCCTTAAGACCCACACTTCCACCTAAACCCGCCAGTGGATTGATGACTAAGCCTAAACGAAACCGGATCACCTTAACCTCTCTTGTTGATTATTCTTTTTTACAATGAGTTATTGTTCACAATCAATGTCAGCTTATGGCGCAACCGCTTGCGCCCTATCCTTTGGGATAAAAAACACTGCTAACATGGCAGCAAAAGCGCACGTAGCCGCAAATACCCAAGACCACACCGCCCCGCTGCCATCGCCCCAGATATACCCACAAATCCACGTTCCGAGTGCACCACCAACGCCAAAGCTTAAGCTGGCATACAGGGCTTGCCCTTGGCTGCGATGACTTGCATCAAAATGTCGGTGCACAAATTGAATCGAAGCCGCATGGGTTAGACCAAAGGTGAATGCATGCAGCACTTGGCTTAAACCCAGCAATAACATGCTCTCTACGCCAAACGCGACCAATAACCAACGCACGGCGGTCATAGCAATACTGACGACAAGCAAGGTATTCACGCCATAACGCCCAAGCAAACGAGGCGCAAACATAAACATCACGATTTCGGCCATCGCCCCTAAGGCGACAAAGATCCCCGCGGCCGCTTCGGTGTAACCCGCCTGCTTTAGATAAAGCACAAAGAAACCGTAAAAAGGCCCAGCACTCATCTGTAATAACATTGCCGAGATCATGAACCAGATAATCGGCTTAGTCCATTTAAGAGGCTGGCGCTCTTGTCCTTGTGGGCGCACAGCCCGATTGGCTGGCAGAGGCAAGGCACACACCAGCATCCCCGTAAACAAAACTAAACCAATATAGGGCAACACCTCGGTGCCCCATTGACCAATGGCAAAACCCGCACCGACGACTAAGCAGATATAGCCGATGCTGCCAAAGCTGCGGATCTGCCCATAACGACTGGCATTTTCACCTAGGGTTTCGAGGGTAATCACCTCAAGTTGTGCCAAAATCGCGTTCCAGAAAAAGGTATAAAGCGCAAGGCTCAGCGCCATATACACAAAACCACCGTGATAGAAAAAGCTTAAATACGCGAGCATCGCGGCGCCCGCGCCCATCTTAATTAATTCGGAACGCATGCCAGTGCGATCGGCCACCTTCGCCCACACATTGGGTGCCACGATACGCGTCGCCATTAAAATCGCGAGTAAAAAACCGATTTCTTGAGGATTAAATCCTCGGTTTTCAAAGAAGACCCCAAGGTAGGGGATCATAGTACCGAGAATTGAAAAGAAGAAAAAATAACAAGCACATAGCCAGCGTAATTGCTGGCTTGTGCTAGAGATTGTAAGCATTAACGCATTCCATTTATTGCACAGTTATCACAGCCGCTATGTATTACTGTTGTCTTATGCCGGCTGTTTCATACGGCCTATCTCATACCAAGAATCGGTGTATGACTACGGACATGCTGATTTTGCGCTCTATGTCTTAACAGATGATCCATCAACACAATCGCCAGCATCGCTTCGGCGATTGGTACGGCGCGGATCCCGACACAGGGATCGTGACGACCTTTAGTCACCACTTCCGCCATTTCTCCTTGGGCCGTCATGCTTTGGCCCGGCACACTGATACTCGAGGTCGGTTTTAATGCGATATGAGCAATAATCGGTTGACCCGATGAGATGCCGCCGAGGATGCCGCCCGCATGATTAGATTCAAAACCCTGCGGCGACATTAAATCGCGCCCTTCTGAGCCCTTTTGCGTCACAACCCCAAAACCATCACCGATTTCCACGCCTTTTACGGCGTTAATGCCCATTAAAGCATGGGCGATGTCGGCATCGAGCCTATCGAACACGGGTTCACCCAGTCCAACTGGCACATTAGTCGCCACCACCGAAATTTTGGCGCCAATGGAATCACCGGATTTTTTCAGCTCGCGCATATATTCATCCAGCGCCTCGAGCTTACTCGCATCGGGGAAGAAAAAGGCGTTCTGCTCGATTTGACTAAAATCGAGGGTCTCGGCGCAAATCGGCCCAAGTTGCGACATATAACCTTGGATACTAATGCCATGCACTTGTTTTAAATATTTTTTCGCCACGGCACCCGCAGCAACGCGCATCGCGGTTTCACGGGCGGATGAGCGGCCGCCACCACGGTAATCACGCAAGCCATACTTTTGCTGATAAGTGTAATCTGCGTGGCCTGGGCGGAATAAATCTTTGATATTAGAATAATCTTGGCTGCGCTGATCGGTATTTTCAATCAACAAACCAATGGAGGTTCCCGTAGTTTTGCCTTCAAACACACCGGATAAGATCCGTACTTCATCAGGCTCACGGCGGGCGGTGGTATAACGGGATGTACCAGGACGACGACGGTCTAAATCATGTTGCATATCGGCTTCGGTGAGTTCGAGCCCTGGGGGGCAACCATCAATAATACAACCGAGTGCCACACCGTGACTTTCACCAAAGGTAGTCACCACAAAATTTTGACCAATACTGTTTCCAGACATCCGCTTTTTACACCTTAAATGATTTGCTTCTCGCTCCGCGCCCAGCAATGGCTGGACAATTCTTTTTCCCGCTGCAAGCCTAACTGGCAGCGGGAAAAGACTCAACCTAATTTATGTGCTTATTGTGATTATTGCGCATCGCGATAAATAGCAAAAAGCGATTGATGTTCGATCAATTGATCACGAGTCAGGACAAACACACCGTCGCCGCCGTTTTCAAAGTTAACCCAGGTAAATGGCACTTCAGGGAATTGCTCCATCAGATGCACCATAGAGTTACCCACTTCAACCACTAAAATACCCGTTGGTGTCAGGTATTGAGCCGCATTCGCTAAAATACGTTTGGTTAAGTCAAGGCCATCACGACCCGAGGCTAACCCAATGGCAGGCTCATGGTGGTATTCATCTGGCATATCGCCGATGTCTTCTTCATCCACATAGGGTGGATTAGAAACAATCAAATCGTATTGTGGACCTTCAGGAATGGCTGAAAACAGATCCGATTGCATCGGGAAAACTCTGTCCATCACCCCTAAGGTTTCGACGTTGACCTGCGCCACATCAAGGGCATCTTCACTGATATCGAGCGCATCGACTTCAGCTTCATCAAATTCGTAGGCGCAGGCAATCGCGATACAACCACTGCCAGTGCATAAATCTAAAATACGGTTAACGGGTTTGCCGTATAACCAAGGGCCAAAGCGATTGGCGATCATCTCCGCAATAGGTGAACGAGGCACAAGTACACGTTCATCGACATAAAACTCAAGCCCTGCAAAGCGCGCTTTATTGGTTAAATAAGGCACAGGCAAACGTTCACGAACGCGGCGAATGATAAGCTCGACAATTTTGTGTTTTTCGCTGCTGGTTAAGTTACTTAAAATCACTTGTTGGCCGATTTCTTCGGGCAAGTGCAGCGCATGGAACACTAAGGCTATCGCCTCATCCCACGCATTATCTGTACCATGGCCATAGTACACATTGGCATCATTAAAGCGGCTCACCGCCCAACGCAACATGTCACCAATGGTGCGTAACTCTGTCACAGCTTCATCTACAAAGATCTTATCCAAAACGCTCTCCCGCTTGTATGTTCACAAACATTGTAACTGAACTCTATTCAGAAACCATAGGATTCAATAGAATACCCGCCATGAATAAAGACGATGACAAAGAAGGCATGGCGATGTTTTCGGCGCTAATCGAGGGGATAAAACCTATCACCCAAGATAAGCGGCATTTTCGCACGCCCCTAAAAACCAAACAGGAAATTGAACTAAAAGAGCAGCAATTGCATGCTAACAGTTATTTCTCAGATACTTATCAACCGCTACTCCCCGTTCAAGGGCCGATGCGTTGGCTCGATGAAGGGGTTGATAGTTTAGAGCTTAAACGCTTAAGACGTGGCGATTATCAGCCGGATTTATTGCTGGATTTACACGGTTACCGCCAATCAGAGGCCAAGCTCGAATTAGCTGCGCTCATTCAAGCCTGTGTAAAACAGCAAAGCCAATGCTGCTGCGTGATGCACGGTTATGGCACCGGCATACTTAAACAGCAGGTGCCTATGTGGCTGGTGCAACATCCGATGGTTAAGGCCTTTCACCAAGCGCCTAAAGAATGGGGTGGCGATGCCGCGTTGCTGGTACTGATTGATATTGGCGACCAGCCCCATAGACGTTAAGTTATTCAACTTTATTAAAAAAGCATACTAAAACAAAGGGCCCACATTGGTGGGCCCTTTGTTTTATATTGAATTTATTAACTTATACTATGAGGAGCATGCTGCCACATAAGAGAGGCTTGCTCGGCATGTTTATCGATTAATGTGATCCCAGAGGTGGCAAACAAGGGCGGTTCAACACCCGCTACCAGCTCACTCACCAAATAACCTAACAGTGGCATATGGGAAATCACCAACACTTTATCGGCCTTATACAATTCGGCATAGGCTAAAATCAATGCGGCCACATTAGCAGGATCACCGGAAGGCACGAGATCATCGGCAACCAGCCATTTGCGCGGCTCAGAAAAATGTTGACTCAATTCTTGCCAAGTTTGCTGAGCACGTAAGTAAGGACTGACCAAAACAAGATCAAAATCGCTGACGCTTCGGGCTAACCAGTTGCTCATCAAGACAGTATGGAGTCTTCCAACATCGGTTAGTGTTCTATCCCTATCCGACTGAGCGTTAAATCCAGCCTCACCATGTCGCATCAAAAATAGCTGCATACGTCTCTCGCTACCCACACTTGTTTTTGTTTTATCCCAATTGTAGCCCTAAAATGGATTTCGACAAACCTTGCAAGCGTTAATCTTTAGTCGATAAGCACAAGAGATATTTGCCAAAAACCATTAAGACTATCAATATATAACAAGCCATCGTTACCGGAGTGTCTCTTTGCAAGCCTCTCAGTCTATTTACAAAAGTCCAAACGATCACCGCCAATACCGTTATCTCCAGTTAGATAATGCGCTGCGGGTATTATTGGTGGAAGATTTGGATGCCAGTCAAGCCGCCGCTTCCATGGCGGTTGCAGTGGGGCATTTTGATGATCCTGCGGATAGACCGGGTATGGCCCATTTTTTAGAGCATATGCTCTTTTTAGGCACCGAAAAATTCCCCGATTCAGGCGAGTATCACGCCTTTATCAATCAGCATGGTGGCAGCAATAATGCTTGGACAGGCACTGAGCATACCAACTTCTTTTTTACCATCAACGCCGATGTATTTGCCGACTCCTTAGATAGGTTTAGCCAATTCTTTATCGCGCCCAAATTTGACTTAGAACTAGTAGATAGAGAACGCCAAGCCATTGAATCTGAATTTAGTTTAAAGCTGAAAGACGATATTCGCCGCACCTATCAAGTACTTAAAGAAACTGTCAACCAACAGCATCCATTCTCAAAATTCTCCGTGGGTAACTTAGTCACTTTAGGTGGTGAGCAGGCACAGGTTAGAAGTGAATTATTGACGTTTTATCAGACTCACTACAGTGCTAATTTAATGACTCTGTGTTTAGTCGCTCCGATGTCGTTAGATGCTTTGCAAGCACTTGCAATGCAATATTTCAGCGAGATCCGTAATTTAAACATCGTAAAACAGTACCCGCAGGTGCCGCTGTTTTCTGAAAATGAACTACTAAAGCAAATCAATATAGTCCCTCTAAAGGAACAAAAGCGCTTAAGCATCAGTTTTAATTTTCCTGGCATTGACCACTATTACAAACGCAAACCGCTCACCTATATTAGCCATATTCTCGGCAATGAGAGTAAAGGCAGCCTGCTGTCGTACCTTAAAGAACAAGGTTTAGTGAATAATTTATCGGCAGGTGGTGGAGTCAATGGTTATAACTTCAAAGACTATAGTATTGGCCTGCAGCTCACCGACAAAGGCATGAGCAATATTGACGACATTGTTTGTAGCTGTTTTGAGTACATTGAACTGATTAAAACTCAAGGACTTGAAGACTGGCGCTATTTGGAGCGAGCAAATCTGCTGAAAATGGCATTTCGCTATCAAGAACAAGTCAAATCTCTCGATTTGGCCAGCCACTTAAGCATCAATATGCACCACTATGAAGTGGAAGATCTGTTGTTTGGTGATTATCGCATGGATGGCTTAGACGTAGCCGAAACCCTCGAATTATTGGCACTAATGACACCACAAAACATGCGGTTGCAGCTTATCGCCCAATCAGTGGCAACTGAACGTAAAGCCAGCTGGTATCACACACCCTACCAAGTTTTGCCGATAAAGCCTGAGTCCCTCGCCCGCTGGCAAGTCACAGATATTCGCCCTGAACTCCAGTTACCTGCAGCGAATCCCTTCATTGTGGCTGATTCTATTGCTCGCCCCGATAAAAGCGAAGTTGCCGTCCCAGTCATCGTTGCTGAATCAGCGGGATATCGTATTTGGCATAAAAAAGACGATGAATTTAATGTTCCTAAAGGGCATATGTATTTATCACTCGACTCAGAGCAAGCAAGTAAAACACCAAAACATGCCGCCCTCACCCGCTTGTATGTCGAGATGTTGCTCGATTATCTGACCGAGCCTACTTATCAAGCGGAAGTCGCAGGATTGAGTTATAACATCTATCCACATCAAGGGGGCATAACACTGCATTTATCCGGTTTTACTGGTAATCAAGAAACGCTATTAGCTTTGCTTATCCATAAAGCAAGAGAACGTAATTTTACCGAAGAACGGTTTGCCTTAATCAAGTCTCAGTTGCTACGTAGTTGGCAAAATTTGGCTCAAGCTAAGCCAATTTCTCAGCTGTTTACCAGCCTGACGGCAACATTACAAAAGCGCAGTTACGAACCAGCCAGAATGGCGCAAGTACTCGAAGATATAACCTTAAATGACCTACACAACCATGTAAGGGCATTTTACGAGAAAATTTATCTTGAAGGGTTAATATACGGGGATTGGTTAGTCTCAGAGGCACAGGCACTTGGCAAACGTCTGGAACATATTTTATCGCTTGTCTCTAGTCCAAGCGCCGAATCGACCCGAGAATTAATTAATTTAACCGGACAAGGCACACTTTTAAGAGAACTGGCAATAGATCATCAAGATAGCGCCATTATTGTGTATTACCAATCAGCAACTGCAACGCCAGAAAAAATGGCGCTTTTTAGCTTACTTAATCACACAATGTCTTCAACCTTCTTCCATGAACTGCGCACGGAAAAACAGTTAGGCTATATGGTTGGCACTGGATATTTGCCGCTAAATCGACATCCTGGACTCATTTTTTATATTCAATCTCCCACCACAGGACCACTGTCTTTACTGGAAGCAATAGATGAGTTTATTGCTGATTTTAACTATGCCGTCATGCAAATCACCAATGAAGAATGGGAAAGTACAAAACAAGGTCTCATCAATCAAGTGATGGAACACGATGCCAACCTTAAAACCCGAGGCCAGCGTTATTGGGTTAGTGTAGGTAATCGAGATTACCAGTTCAATCAAAGGGAATTGGTAGTCGCCGAAATCAGCAAACTCACTCGCCCTGATTTACTCAAATTTATGATGCAAAAAATGCGTACTAAGCATAGTGATCGCTTAGTGCTTTTTAGTACAGGTTCAGCTCATACAGCTCAGTCAGCACTCACATCCGATAATATGATTACCGACCTTAAAGTGTTTAAACAAAACACTGAGAAGTTTAATTTTTAATCAAAATCGTGATGCAAGCTCAGTAATCCAGCATTTGTTGTAAACAAACATAACCGCTGCTTTAATGCATTTATGTAGTGTTATCTATGGCCTAAGCATGGAAAATTAATGTAAAACACGCCTACCCCACCTATCTGATGGAAAACCACGCACGATCTGACTCCATCTATCTGCAATTAAAAGGAATTTTTACATTCTCACTTTTGACAAAAGCGGGTATTTCTGGAAAAGTGATGTAACACAATTGTTTCATGGCATCCTCGGACAATACTAAGAACAACACTATGCCGAAAGTACTCTTAAAAATTTTCATCTACAGTTGCCTATGCCTAAGCACCTTGTATCCATCAGATTCTATTGCAATATATTCTAAGGAGCTCGACTCATCCATAGTTTTGAATTCAAACCTATTTGGAGTTCCGCAAGGTCTTTCACAAGGAACAGTAACCTCGATTGTTCAAGATAATGATGGATACCTATGGATAGGTACATTTAATGGTCTTAATCGCTTTGATGGAAGCAACTTCAAATATTTTTTCGCTGATGGAACAAATTCAGGACTCCCTAGCTCTTTTATTCGAAGTTTACAAATTGATAAGAATGGCATTCTATATGTAGGAACTGACAATGGCCTAGCTGTATATGATAAGAACAACGATTCCTTCATTAAATACGGAGCACCACTAGACAACACTCCAATCTGGAGTATAAATACCACTATTGAAACCTTAATTGTTGGCACCAACAACGCAATCATTGACATCCATGGAAAAGAGAACCATCTAGACCTATCGTCTAAAGGGATTGGTGAAATAAAAAAATCTATCAAAATTGGTGATGATTATTTTTTAAAGGATTACTCCGGAAAATTATTTAAAATAAATCAAGAAAGTTCAATCTTAATAAAAGAAAACATTATCGACATTGAACAAAAAAACAATAAATCTCTAATTATATCCACAAAAGATGGACTTTTTGAATATGATGGCGTTTTGATAAATAGAATTGACAACCGTTCTTTTTCACAGCTTGCAAAGAACAATAACACCATCTATGGCATCTCTGAAAACTACATTATTGACATCAACAATAAAAAAACGATAGGACTAATTTCAGCATTCAACCCAGATAAAACCACCGTTTTTTATGCCAACAATAACTTTTTTACACTAGGAAGTGTAGATCAAGGTTTTTTTATCATAAAAAAACAAAATAACTTAGTCAAAAAAACCTCTCTAACAACTAATAGCACTTGGCATTTAAGTAAAAACTCTCAAGGTTTTCTAGTTTCATCAGAAGCTGAAAAAATAACCTTATTCAACAATGAATTCAAAAAAATTAGAGATTACAACACATATACCACAGGATATAAATATGCATTACTCCATAAAAACCAGCTTTTATATGGAACAAGTAATGGATTGTTTTTGGATAATAGTAATTCTGTAAAAAAACTTAGCAATGAAACCATATCAGCATTGTCAAGTAATGAAGATGATTCTATTTTATCAGCTGGAACCCCCGATGGTAAAATCTTAATAATAAAAAACTCAGAAATAATAAAAACTTTTAACACAGAAAGGAAGGAACCTATTTTTGATATTGAAACCATATCAGAAAACTTGTTTTATATAGCCAGTCAGGGAGGACTTAGAAAGTATGACAACGGTCAGGAAACACTTATAAGCGAGCAACTGACATATAGTATTCAAAAAGATAGAAATTATTTATTATTCGGCACATCAAAAGCCTTAATGCGTTATGATATAACTAATGAAAAAATAGACACCTTATTCTCAAAAAATAAAGAAATCTACTCAATTGCAAGTGATACCAACTTTATTACTGTTTCATCATTAGGAGAGGTAATTATTTTTGATAAGAATAGTAAAACTTCTTATGCGCTGGGAACATCAAATGGGAGTCAATATGAATACAACTCACCTAGCGCAATAAAAATTAATGATTTTATATTGTTGGCAGGAATTAACGGGGTAAGCTTAGTATCTCCACAAGAAATTTCTGATTATATAAAAAGTCAAAAAGCAAACAAAACAGAAATATCTAAATTTTCCGTTTTCAACATGAGTCAAGAAAAAAATGGAAAGTATTTAAAAAAACCAATCGATGTAACAAAAGAAATAACACTTAAATATTCAGACTATCCATTTTCTTTTGATTTCATATCTCCTATGTCTGATGAATCATCTACTAACTACTACTACAGAATGCTAGGGTTGTCTGATACTTGGATTTACTCTAATGGAACAAACTCCGCAACCTATACCAACCTATCTCCTGGCGAATACGTATTTCAGGTTTACACCATAAATAATCTTTCAGGCGAAAAATCATCTGAGAGAGAAGTTAACGTAATAATTACGCCTCCTTGGTGGTCATCTACTCAAGCCAAAATATTTTATTTTTTAATAACAATGTTTTTGTCCCTATTTATATTCAAAGCAATTCTTCGTAAAAGAGAAATTCAGCGTCAAATTGCTTTGAGTGAAGAACGACTAAAGCTATCTCTATGGGGCAGCGGTGATGAAATGTGGGACTGGGATATAGAAACGGGTAATATTTTCCGCTCGAATATTTGGGGTGCATTAGAGTTCCCACGAGATGGACATCGCTCGGGTAATCGAGATGAAGAAAGTAATATACATCCCATGGATCAAGAACGCGTTAGAGAAGCACTAAATAAACACTTCTATGGTGAGACAGATCATTTCGAAGCGGCATATAGAGTTAAAGGCAAAGATGATAGTTGGATATGGATTTTAGATAGGGCTAAAATTGTAGAACGAGATGATAAAGACAACGCTCTACGAATGACTGGCACTATTAAAAATATCAGTCAATTTAAACAAAAAGAAGAACAATTAAGACTCTTCGAAAAAGCGATTGAAAATATTTCTGAAGGTATGTTTATTCTTGACAGTGAATACCGTTTCGTAGAAGTGAACGAGGCTTGCTGTAGAATATCACAACGAAATAGGTCTGATTTTATTGGCAATTTACTTACCTTTGAATTATATCCTGAATCCTTCTCAAATCAGATTCGTACTATGCTGAAACAGCAAGGTCGATGGGCAAGTGAAGTCGAAGCAAATCGAGGCGATAACAGCCATTTTCATATGGAGCTCACGATTGACGCTATCTACGATGAATTAGGTGAATTGTCGCATTATGTGGGTGTTTTCTCTGATATATCAAGACGTAAACAGCAGGAAGAAGAACTTCGTAAACTCACCAACAATGATTTATTGACTGGCCTACCCAACCGGTCAAACCTACAAGTCACATTAGGAAACTTAGTCAATAAAGAAATTAATCATGCATTAATGGTACTCGATTTAGATAATTTTAAGCGTATCAATGACTCATTAGGTCACCAAGTTGGTGATAAATTACTAAAACTTGTATCAGTCAGAATTAAATCTTCTGTACCTAAAAACACCAACATCTATCGTTTAGGAGGAGATGAGTTTGCCATTGTTCTCGATAAAACGTCGGATATTTTAGCCTCCGCCGCTATTGCGGGACGAATTGTTGATGCTTTTAACACTGTATATGAAATAGACAATGAACAACTTGTCTTAGGTGTGAGTGTTGGAATTGTACTGTATCCAGATGATGAGCAGAATGAGCAAGCCTTACTCAGAAAAGCTGATATTGCCATGTACCATGCAAAATCTGCAGGCGGTAACTGTTACCAATTTTACTCTGAATCACTCAATGAACATGCAATTAAACAGCTTGAGACCGAAAATCTTATCCGTGAAGGCTTAAAAGAAGATTTATTTGAAGTTTATTATCAACCCAAAGTCGATCTGAAACATGGTCATGTTGCTGGAATGGAAGCTTTAGTCAGATTAAATCATCCAACCTTAGGACTTATTCCACCGAATGATTTTATCCCTCTTGCAGAAGAGAATGGTCTGATTGTTGAAATAGGTGAAATTGTACTCAGAAAGGCCTGTTTTGCCGCGCAGAAGTGGCGTGAGCAAGGTCTATTTAAGGGCCGAGTCGCCGTCAATTTATCGTCACGACAATTTGCCCTACCCGATCTACAACAGCGGATAGAGTCAATTTTACGACTCACCCAATTACCTGCCTCTCATTTAGAGCTAGAAATAACTGAAGGTACTGTTATTAAGCAACCAGAAATGGCTATTACTGTTATGCAGCAATTAGCCAAAATGGGTGTGAGCCTTGCTTTAGATGACTTTGGAACGGGTTATTCATCGCTTTCTTACTTAAAAAGATTCCCGATTCATACGCTGAAAATCGATAAAGCATTTGTTGACGATATTGATAAATCCGACCGCGATTTAAAAATGGTCGATTCCATTATTACCATCGCCCACAATATGGGTCTATCCGTCGTTGGTGAGGGAGTTGAGCAAGCTGCACAGCTAAATATCCTTCGAGCCCTAAATTGTGAAGAAATACAAGGTTACATCTTCAGTAAGGCCATTAATGAAGCAGAGTTTACCCTTTTACTACAGGAGGACCAGGCTAAATCCATCGCGATAAACAACACATTGTAATCATTATATTACTCATCAGGGCAACTTGAAACATTGGCACAACATCTGCATCAACTGTATCAGTGTCAATAATAAATATTATCAACTACCCTGAGAGAGAAACATAATGAAAGGAATCCTAACTGCTGTTGCACTAGTGTCATCAATTGGTTTTGTTGTAAATACTAATGCAGTTGAAACAACTCAAAAAATTACAACATCCAATCAAGTTGTGACGTCTGAACAAAACACTGTAAGCGAGCAAGAAATTGCAGGTCACCCATATGTGAAGTTCAAGCCGTTTGAAGTCGCCGGTCACCCGTATGTGAAGTTCAAGCCTTTTGAAGTAGCTGGTCACCCATATGTGAAGTTCAAGCCATTTGAAGTCGCGGGTCACCCATATGTGAAGTTCAAGCCATTTGAAGTCGCGGGTCACCCATATGTGAAGTTCAAGCCATTTGAAGTCGCGGGTCACCCATATGTGAAGTTCAAGCCATTTGAAGTCGCGGGTCACCCATATGTGAAGTTCAAGCCATTTGAAGTCGCGGGTCACCCATATGTGAAGTTCAAGCCTTTTGAAGTAGCTGGTCACCCATATGTGAAGTTCAAGCCTTTTGAAGTAGCTGGTCACCCATATGTGAAGTTCAAGCCATTTGAAGTCGCGGGTCACCCATATGTGAAATTTGCTAATACAGAAATAGCGTAATTAAACTTTAAATTGAGGTAATGCATCATGATGAACTCACTCAAAAAAGCACTTGGTTTCGCAAAACCTGTTCGTAAAAAAGTAAAATTACCAGAAGGCTTAAACCATCTTGAAGTAATCCCTGCCAAGGGGTGGTGGAATTAATTTATAAGCCATTGGTAAAAGCTCGTATCGCCTAAAATAATCTTACTAGCGCAGCGATATCGCAGACTAAACCAAAGGGAGCTACTGCTCCCTTTGGTTTTTTACAGCTCCTATGACTAACAATCAAAATCAAGCTGCAATGTAGCAGTCATGGCTATGGAGGCTCCTTCTTAAGGCAATACGTTTGTGGGTGGAAAACAAGGGAAAAGCCATGGGGCCAAGGATAAAACCAAGCACCGTCCAGTATTTTACTGAAAGCCCTGCCCTAAAAGCCGCATATCCAAAACACCATGCACAGAAAAACGATAGCGCAACCAACATATAAGCAACCAATCCCACCGCAAACCTCTTTATTCGCCAAATATAAATACAAAACAGCTAAGCCTATCTGCTTTTTTGTGCAGTCCGAATGCCTCAAGGCGGTAATCTTTCATAAAAGAGATCGAATAATACAAGATATCTAGACTAGATATGAGTGTTTTTTAGGCAAAAATTAGCCTGAGGGCAATAAAAAAGCGGCATTGAATTGCCGCTTTTTTGACCAAGGATATCTAAGTGTTAGAAGAAGCGAGCTTTTTCTGCCGCCATAGCCTTAAGCCGTTGGCAAGGCTCAAATCGATCGCCATATTGTGTTTGATAACGTTCAAGTATTTTGACTAAGTTATCCGCGCCTAAAGTATCGATATAATGGAATGGTCCACCCAAGAATGGTGGGAAGCCGATGCCAAAGATAGCGCCAATATCACCATCGCGCGGCGAGGCAATAATGCCTGCATCTAAGCAGCGCACTGCTTCATTCAGCATTTGCACTACACAGCGTTCCGCTACCGCGCTCATTTCTTTATCGACACCAGGCTTGATACCTAATACGCCATACACGGTTTCATCCACAGCTTTTTTCTTGCTGGCAGCGCCATACTGATAGAAACCTTTGCCATTTTTACGACCTTTTCTATCGTCGCTTAATAGCTTGTCGAAGGCTGCTGGTGCTTTAAAGCGTTCACCAAGCTCTTTTTCAAGAATTGGAGAGATCTTAGCGCCCACATCAATACCGACTTCATCGAGTAAGGTAATTGGGCCAACGGGGAAACCAAACTTCACTAACGCTTTATCGAGATGTTCAACACTTTGCCCTTCTAGCAGCAATTGTGCGGCTTCGTTCATATAAAGCGCGAGGATGCGGTTAACATAAAACCCCGCACCGTCTTGTACCACAATTGGCGTTTTACCCTGTTTACGGGCAAAGGCGACTGTGGTGGCAATGGTTTCTGGTGAGGTTTTAGCGTGGGCAATCACTTCCACCAGCGGCATTTTTTCTACCGGTGAGAAGTAATGTAAGCCAATCACATTTTCAGGACGGCTTGCCGCTTGTGCAATTTGACCAATGGGTAACGATGAGGTGTTAGACGCAAAAATCGTGTGCTCACCGCATTCACGCTCAATATCTTTAACCATTTGATGTTTAAGCGCTAAATCCTCAAATACCGCTTCAACAACAATATCGGCATCCTTAACACCTTTATATTCGGTCGTCGTTGTCATCAGCGCCATTAAATTGTCGCGAGCGGCTGGCGTCATATGACGACGTTTCACGCCTTTATCCAATAACTTATAGGCGTAAGAAAGCGCGTTGCTTAAGCCCTTTTCGTTAATGTCTTTTACTCGCGCAGGAATTTTAGCCTTAGTCGTAGTGACAGAGGCAATACCACCTCCCATCAAACCGCCACCTAAGATCACGGCTTTTTTGACTTTACGTGGCGTTGCACCTTCGGCGCCGGTTTCTTTCTTCATCTCTGTAGTTGCAAAGAAAATACTGCGCAGCGCTTCAGATTCTTTCGACACCACCAGCTCAGCAAAATGGCTGGCTTCGACTTCCAGTCCCTTCTGCATACCTTTGGCAATACCTTGGCGCACACAATCAATAATCTTTGCTGGCGCTGGGTAGTTACCTTGGGTTTTCTTAGCAACTTGCTTAGCCGCTTGATCGAAAATAATGTTGCGACCAAAGCCAGTACCTTCAAGCAATTGGTTTACTAGCGATTTTTTAACTGGCTTAGCTATTTGTTTACCCGCGAGCGCCATCTCCACTGCGGTTTGCAGCAAAATCGTTTGTGGCACCACATCGTTAACTAAGCCCATCTTTAACGCTTGTTTCGGGCGAATTTGTTTACCCGTCAACATCATATCCAGCGCAGTGGTAATCCCCACCAAGCGTGGCAAACGCTGGGTACCACCGCCACCGGGTAATAAACCGAGCTGCACTTCAGGTACGCCCAGCATGGTCTTGCCATCATCACTGCACACACGTTGATGGCAGGCAAGCGCTAGCTCTAAACCGCCGCCCAAGCAAGCACCATGAATTGCAGCGACCACAGGGATGTTTAATGCTTCCAACTCGTTAAACACCACATGCCCTTGCTGGGATAACGCTTTGGCATCGCCCGCCGTTTGGCAAGCATCGAGCATAGAGATATCGGCACCGGCAACAAATGAATCTTTTTTGCCCGAAATCAGCACTAGGCCACGGATACTCGAATCGCGTTTAATCTCAGACAGGATCTCACTGATCTCAGGGCCAAACTCCGCCTTGAGGGTATTCATGGTTTCGCCAGGTACGTCCATGGTTAAAATGGCGATACCGTCTTCACGGCGAGTTAAATTAAATGTTTTTCCCACCGCCATTACTCCACTTCCACAATCATTGCAGCCCCTAAACCACCCGCAGCACAGGCCGTTGCTAGACCCGTTCCGCCGCCACGACGTTTAAGCTCACGACAAACCTGAGTGATTAAACGCGTACCTGTGGCTGCAAAAGGATGGCCATAGGCTAAAGAGCCGCCGAGTACGTTGAATTTGCTCATATCGATGTCGCCAATGGCGCGGTTGCGGCCAAGTTTTTCTTCGGCAAATTTTTTGGATGCAAACATCTGCATATTGGCTAGGGTTTGCGCTGCAAAAGCTTCGTGCATTTCGATTAGGGTTAAATCCTCTAATTCCATGCCAGCACGTTTTAATGCCAATGGCGTCGCATAAGATGGGCCCATTAGCATATCTTGCCAAACATCAATGGCGGTAAATGCGTAGCTCTTAATGTAACCAATTGGTTGATAACCAAGAGCTTTAGCGCGGCCTTCACTCATCAGAATGATCGCCGAGGCGCCATCGGTCAGCGGCGTACTGTTCGCGGCAGTCACGCTACCATGCTTTTTATCGAAAGCCGGACGCAGTTTGGCGTAAGAGGCTAAATCGGAGTTTTCACGAATATTGTTATCGCGCTCGATAAACTGTTTGTAGGGTGGGACATGGGCCACCATCACTTCATCACGTAGATGGCCCGAAGCCCAGGTTTCATTCGCTAAGGTATGAGAGCGATGCGCCAGCGCATCTTGGTCGGCGCGGCTGATGTTGTAAGTCTTCGCCATTTGTTCAGCGGTTTGTCCCATTGACAACCCCGTTGAATACTCGGCCACGGCAGGCGGCACAGGCAATAAATCTTTAATGCCTAAACGGCGAAAAATCTGTAATTTTTGACCAAAAGTACGGGCTTTGTTCAGATCGACTAAAGCATGAGCAAGTTTTTTAGACACACCAATAGGTAATACAGAAGAGGAGTCAGCGCCGCCGGCAATACCGATCTCAATATTCCCCGTCATGATTGACTCAGCCACATTCACCGCAGATTGAAAACTGGTCGCACAGGCGCGGGTCACGCTATAGGCATCGGTTGATACATCCATACCCGTTCCTAATACGATTTCACGGGCAATGTTAGGCGCAGCAGGCATTTGCACTACTTGACCATATACCAGTTGCTCAATCAATTTCGGATCCAGTTCGCTACGAACAAGCAGTTCGTTAACCACCATTTTGCCCATATCAAGGGCCGAAATACCGTGGAATGCGGTCGCCTGTTTCGCAAATGGCGTTCTTAAGCCTGCCACAATGGCGATACGCTCACCCCTTGCGTTAGTTACCTGTTGTCTATCACTCATTTGTCACCCTCTTTATGTGCGCTATCGCTGAGAGATTTCAGGCGGCGCTATCGATTTCCATGTATCCCTGTTGTGGCCTTAAAATGGCTTATAACAGGTCTGACCATTAAAGTGTGATCTGATTCTAACTTCTTGTCAGCAAGTTTTAAACACCTGTTTGTTTTTTTAACACTAGCCAAACCCTTAGGGAATTCTTTACCATATTCGTTGTCTTAAGCCCACACACGTATTTTCAATTAATATTTTCAACCTAAAAACGAGTAGCATCATGCCTTTGAGTCGCTTCCATGCATTACGCACTTACCTAAATAAGGTTGTTTTAGGGCAGCCAGTACTGACCGAAAATCTGCTCATTGCCCTCATCGCCAATGGCCATTTATTAGTAGAAGGTCCACCAGGACTTGCCAAAACCCGCGCAGTTAAAGCCCTTTGCGACGGAGTTGAAGGCGATTTTCACCGGATCCAATTTACCCCCGACCTGTTGCCTGCCGATTTAACGGGCACGGATATCTATCGCTCCCAAACCGGTACCTTTGAATTTGAGGCAGGTCCTATTTTCCATAACCTGATCCTCGCCGACGAAATCAACCGCGCGCCAGCTAAGGTGCAGTCGGCGTTATTAGAAGCTATGGCTGAAGGTCAAGTGACTGTTGGCAAAAACAGTTATAAATTACCGCCGCTATTCCTGGTGATGGCAACACAAAACCCCTTAGAAAACGAAGGCACTTATCCGCTGCCTGAAGCACAGCTCGACCGTTTTTTAATGCACCTGAATTTGGATTATCCCAGTGGCGACACTGAAATCGAAATTCTGCGTCAATCCCGTAAGGAGGCACTCACTCACGAGTTGCCAACCACTGAGCCGATTGCTCAGGCGGATATTTTTGCCGCCCGTGATGAAGCAATGGAAATCTATCTGGCTGAGCCGCTAGAGAAATACATAGTCGAAATCATTATGGCAACCCGCCAGCCAATACGTTACAGCGACGACTTAGCCAAATGGTTAGAGTATGGTGTTAGCCCCCGCGCGACGATTTCGCTTGAACGCTGCGCCCGTGCCAGAGCCTGGTTACACCAGCGAGATTTTGTGTCACCGGAAGACATTCAAGCCGTTGCGCCCAATGTACTAAGGCACAGACTGCTGCTGAGTTATCAGGCACAAGCTGAAGGTGTCAGCCGCGACCAAGTGATCAACCATATTTTGACTCAAGTGGCCGTGCCTTAGAGTAGAGCCAAAAATCAGTCCCATAGTCTATGTGCTTCGGTAGCGAACAAACTAACGTTAAGTTAAATAAATGGCGTTAAGTTAAATAAATGGCTTTAAATGAGTGACTTTGAATGAATGACAGTGCGCTAAACGCATCCCTAAATAATGATGTTGTACAACATGGCTTACCTCTTAATGGTTTGCCCTTGTTTGCCGATGGGTTGCATTTAACCGAGAAGGAACTGCTCGCCTGCCAGACGATTGCGCGGGCCATTCCTGAGCGTCACAGCCGAGCACGCGCCAATCTGGCGGGTCATCGCAGCAGTCTAATCAAGGGCCGTGGCATGGAGTTTGCCGAAGTGCGCCATTACCAGCAAGGTGACGATGTCCGCACAATTGATTGGCGTGTTACCGCACGCACAGGGCAAACCCACACCAAACTCTTTATCGAAGAGCGCGAGCGCCCTATTCTGCTGCTGCTCGATTTAAGCCAGAGTCTGTATTTTGGCTCGAGTTTGCTGTTACAGTCAGTTCAAGCTGGGCATCTCGCCACCACGCTTGGTTGGAATGCTATCAATCACGGCGATAGGCTCGGGGCCTTAATCGCCTGTGAGTCGGAGCATCTTGAATTAAAGCCCCGCAGTCGAAGGCAAGGTATTTTGCAGCTGATCTCAGGACTATGCCGAGTGCACGAGCAGCAACTCAATCAACTTGGCAGTCATCCGCGCGATCCAGACCATATATTGCGTGCCTGCCAGCGTTTGCAACGTATCGCTAAGCCCGGCTCATTGATTTGGATTATCACCGATGGCAGCCATTTTACACCGCAATGTATCGCGCCGCTGACAGAGCTCAAGCGCCATTGCGATATTGGCGCGTATTTGATAACTGACCCTTTAAGGCAAGGTAGCCTGAACTTACCTAAACAGTTCAGTTTACCTGTCCGAGATGCAGAGCAAGACTTAGTGTTGACTCACCACAGCTATCAGGCATGGCTCGCGCTGCAACACCAGCAGCAGAATGACTTTATCGCCATGATGCAAAAGCTAAGAGTACACACCCAATTTATCGATGCAGGCCGCCCCCTTGCAGAGCAATTAGCATTACTGCAATAGCCACATGGCTAAAAGACGATTCAATAAACTATTGAACATAAAAAATGCAACATAAAGAATAAGTGAGTCCAAAGCGTGAACCCACAAACTTTACCGCCAGCCTCGGATAAGGCTGTAACGCCAAATCCCGCGTTGGCGGATTTACAGGATATTATTCTGCCCGACCCCATTGGCGCTTGGCCATGGGCAGTTGGCTATTGGTTGGTACTTGCTATCCTGCTGGTGCTTATCATCGGCGCAATTCTTTGGCTTAAAAAACGTGCCGCTTACTTAGCGCCGAAAAAAACCGCCCAAGGTTTATTGGCAACTTTAGACCCAAATTCCAGCCATTACCCTTCCGAGGTCAATCAGCTATTAAAGCGTACCGCGCTGAGTTACTTGCCAAGGGAGGTGATCGCAAAACTTGATGGTGATGCCTGGGCAAGTTGGCTGGATACCCATTTACCCAAACAAAATCGTGGCCGCATTGGCCCCTTATTGGATAAACGCCACCAAGCTTCACCGCTTAGCACCGATGAAGCCCGAGAGTTACACAATCTTGCCCAACGTTGGTTTGCCTCAAAAGCCAAATTTAGCTCACCGCAAGTAAATAGCTCATCGAGCCAAACATCCTTTGCGACAGCGCCATTATCCCAAGCGAGCACCAAGACTGCGGAGGAACAATGTTAACTGTCGTATGGCCCTTGGCATTGATTTTACTGCCTTTACCTTTAATTTTTTGGCGGCGTCAAACGCTGCACGCCGAAGGTGGGCGCCTGCAACTGCCCGGTATCAGTCAAACGAGCAAGGCAACCTTAGCCACCCAAACTCGTCAAACCCGTAAACGCTATTGGTTAATGTGGTGCTTGTTAGTACTTGCTATCGCCCGTCCGCAATGGCTTGGCGATCCAATTGAGCTCCCTAGCCAAGGGCGCGATCTCATGCTGGCGGTGGATTTATCCGGCAGTATGCAAATTGAAGATATGGTGATCGACGGCAAAGTGGTCGACCGCTTTACCCTCATCCAACACGTGGTCAGTGAGTTTATTGAACGCCGTAAAGGCGACCGCATCGGTTTGATTTTATTCGCCGATCATGCCTATTTACAGGCACCACTCACCCAAGATAGACGTTCCGTGGCCCAGTTTTTAAAGGAGGCCCAAATCGGTCTCGTCGGCAAACAGACGGCTATCGGCGAGTCGATTGCACTGGCGGTAAAACGCTTCGATAAAATGGATGAAAGTAACAGGGTTTTAGTTCTATTGACCGATGGTTCAAATAACGCCGGTAATATCGAGCCACAGCAAGCGGCCCAAATCGCAGCAAACCGCAAAGTAACCATTTATACCGTAGGTGTCGGCGCCGATGTGATGGAAAGACGCACCCTCTTTGGTCGTGAACGGGTTAATCCGTCAATGGATCTGGATGAAAACCAACTACAGCAGATTGCCGATGCCACCCACGGCCGCTATTTCCGCGCCCGTAATAGTGAGGAGCTAGAACAGATTTATCAAGAAATCGATAAACTTGAACCCGTTAGCCGCGATCAACTCAGTTATCGCCCTCAAGCGGAACTATTTTACTGGCCGCTCGCGTTGGCACTGCTCACCAGTCTCTGGATTGCACTAAGCCAGTTACCGTTTTTTACTCGCGCTAAAAACCTTGTTTTATCAGCCACACCGCGGGGGAATGTCCGTTAATGAGCCTGCATTTTATTCGTCCAGAATGGTTACTCGCCCTACTGCCATTGGTGATTATTTTATGGATGCTTTGGCGCCAGCATGCAACTAACAGTGCTTGGAACCGTTATATTGCGCCACATTTGGCAAAAGTATTAGTCACAGAAGGTTCGCAAAAGTCCCGCAGGCCGCTGCATATATTGGCCTTTTCTTGGTTTATCGCCACCTTAGCGTTAGCTGGACCGGCCCTCAATAAGCAATCTTTGCCCGTTTTCGCCGCAGAGCAAGGCCGAGTGCTGGTGATGGATATGTCCGTCTCCATGTTTGCCACCGATTTGGCACCTAACCGTTTAACCCAAGCCAAATTTAGGGCGACAGATTTACTCCGCAGCTTAAAAGAAGGAGAAACCGGACTTATCGCCTTCGCGGGCGATGCCTTTACGATCAGCCCCTTAACCCGAGATACTGGCACTTTACTCAATTTATTGCCGACCTTAAGCCCTGAGATTATGCCCGTGCTAGGGTCAAACTTAGCCGCCGCATTAACCCAAGCCAAAAACCTGCTGGCACAGGGCGGACATCTTCGCGGCGATATTATCGTAATGACCGATGGCATCACCCCAAGACAATTTGATGAAGCCAATTCGGTATTGACGGGCAGCCAATATCGCCTCGCAATAATGGGATTTGGCAGCAATCAAGGCGCACCAATTCGCTTACCCGATGGCCAATTGCAAAGGGATAGCAGCAATGAGGTCGCAGTCGCCAAAACTGACTTTGGCTTGCTGCAAAAATTAGCCGATAACCATAATGGCATTATGATCCCCAATCGCGCCGATGGTGAGGATCTTGTCCAACTTCAACATTGGTTAAGCGATAGTGGCGATGCCAAAGCCACGGATCTTGATGGCGAAACCTGGCAAGATCTCGGCCCTTACCTCGCCTTATTCTTACTCATTCCTGCCCTGCTGAGCTTTAGGCAAGGTATGCTCGCCAGTTGGATGCTGATGGGATTTGCCAGCCTACTACTCGGCGCACTGCCACAAAATGCCCATGCTAATGCTTGGAACTCACTCTGGCACACTCAAGAGCAGCAAGCGATGCAGGCTTACCAAGCCGAGGACTATGCAAGTGCCGCCCAAAAGTTTGAAACTCCCCAATGGCAAGGCGCTGCACAATATAAGGCTGGCAATTTCGAACAAGCGCTAAAAAGCTTTGAGCAAGATAATTCAGCTAACGGGCTTTACAACCAAGGCAACGCGCTGATGCAAATGGGCAAACCCGATAAAGCTAAAGAACGCTATCAGGCGGCGCTCGATAAGCAGCCCGATTTCCCGCAGGCAAAGGCTAACCTTGAGTTAGCGGAAAAACTGCTGGAGCAACAACAATCGCAGCAAAATGCTAACAACCAAGACAAGCCGTCTCAGGGCGATCAAAACCAACAGGGACAGGATCAAAACGATCAACAGCAGGGTCAAAACCAGCAGCAAGGTCAGCAAAAAGAGCAGCAATCCTCGCCAAACGACCCATCTCAAGAGCAACAAGCTGGCGAAAAGCAGACGCAGGACAACACCTCTTCCGCTAAAGATAAGCAAGATAACCCTGAGCAGGAAGCGCAGGACCAACAGCAAGCCAGTGATGATGCAGCAAAACAAGATGCCAATGCCGGAAATCAACAACAGCAGTCTCAACAGCAAGAAGCATCGGAGCAAAACGCACAAAATAACCCGACTGCAGAGTCCTCTGAACCCGCTAGTAATGAGTCCAAAATGCAGGCAAAGGTCGAAGATGATAAGTCAAAAGCTAAACAAGAACAGCAACAAGCCGTAGCGCAACATGCGGATAAAGAGAAACAGTCACCGACAGAGAAAGATCCGCAAGCCGCCGTTGAATCTCTCGAACCGCCGCCTAGCAACAGCGACCCGTTACCCGCTGACATGCAACGGGCACTGCGCGGCGTGAGTGAGGATCCACAAGTATTGCTGCGTAACAAGATGCAACTCGAATATCAAAAACGCCGTCAAAATGGCCAAATATCAAGGGATAACGAACAGTGGTGATCAGACAATTTTTTATCCTCCTCATTCTTTGCATCGCGGTCATTGAGCCCGCCTTTGCCCTGAGCAAACTCGAGGCCTCGGTCGATCGCAATCCGGTGATGGAGGGAGAGTACTTTGTACTGAATGTCAGTGCCGACGATGAGGTTGACACCGGCAAACTCGATACCTCAATCCTACTTCAGGATTTTATCGTAGGCCGCACCAGCGTAAGCCGTAGTACCCAGATCATGAACTTCGATGCGGTCAAAGAAACTCGCTGGCAAGTGCTGCTAGCGCCAAAGCAGAAGGGACAGCTAACCATTCCGTCCTTTAGTATCGATGGTGTGAGCTCTGCCGAAATCCCACTAAATGTGGTCGAGGCTGGCGCGCAACCTGAGCAAGCGAAAAATCTGTTTATCGATGCAAAGGTATCGAGCGATGAGGCCTATGTCGGCCAGCTTATTACTTATAAAGTGAAGCTCTACCTCGCCGTAGAATTGCAACGGGGCGTGCTTAACGCGCCAGTCATTGAAGGCGCGCAAATTAAACAAGTTGGTGAGGATAAAGACGGCTCAGAGATCATCGATGGCCGCCGTTACCGCGTCATTGAGCGCACCTATGGCATCATTCCCGATTTACCCGGCCAAGTGAATATTAAGGGTGCCACCTTTTCTGGCGATGTATTAGTGGAATCCCAACGCCGCGGTGGCATGTTTGGTTTTAATGAGAGCCGCCCAATGCAAGCAGGCGCGCCCTCATTAAGCATTCAAGTTGAACCTGCGCCAAGCAGCTTCCAAGGCCAATGGCTTGTAGCGGATTTAGTGGTCTTAAAAGAAAGTTTTCCTGAAGATGTAAAAGAATTTACTGTCGGTAGCCCTATTACCCGTACTATCATAGTATTGGCATCCAATGCCGATGAAAATAGTCTGCCGGATATTTCGCAAAATCTACCCGCTGAGCTTAAATCCTATCCCGAAAAACCTCAGCGCCAGAGCTTTGTGCGCGATGCGCAGATTGTGTCCCAATACAGCATTACCTCGGCGATTGTGCCCAGTAAAGCCGGGACGTTTACCTTACCCGAGGTAAAACTCCCTTGGTGGAATCCACATCTCAAACGCCAAGAAATCGCGACCCTACCCGCGCGCACGATTAACGTTAAAGGTGGCGCTGAAGTTGATGCACCAACGCAAGTCGCATCGCAAAGTAGTACAGTGAGCAGCAACCAAGACAGTTGGAGCGCTAATCTCTTTGCCCTGCTTTGGCTAGTCACACTGGTTGCATGGGGAGTGACCTTTGTTGCTTGGCGCCGCGCAGTGAATCGCCAAGTACAGACTATGGCTCCACTACCGCCTCAACCTCAATTGCTTGGCAATGGATTGAAGGCATTAGAGCAAGCCTGTGCCGAAGGCAATACCAGTAAGATATTAAAGCAGTTACAACGCTATGTGAGTGAGCAGGACGCTCGTCCAATGACCTTAGATAAAATTGCCGCTAAGTCTGATGAATTAGCTGCAGCTATCAGCCAATTGCAAACATTGGCTTATGGCGGTAAATCAAATGCCAGCACGGATCCACTGCAAGCTACGGCCGTTAAAGCCCTATTAATCGCAGTCAAGAACCTCAATCTCAATGCGATGGCGCATCAACCATCCCCATTACGTCCGCTTAACCCTAGTGAGTAGGTAGTTCAAGCGTGCGAGCAAGGAGTAATGATTTGAATTATAAAATAAAAAGAAAAAATCAAAAAAATGTTTGCTAACTGGCGAAATAAATCCGTTGAGCCTGCGGTCTCTTCTGACATGCTGAGTAAACAACGACGATACAACAGCCTCGTCAAGGCGCTGCACGCCGACATTTTCCGCTATGCCTTTTGGTTGTGCGGCGAAAAGCAGGTGGCAGAAGACATCACCCAAGAAACCTTCTTGCGGGCGTGGCGCGCTTTAGATTCCCTGCAGGATGATAAAGCGGCGAAGGCTTGGCTTATCACGATTTTAAGACGTGAAAATGCCCGTCGATTCGAGCGCAAACAATTTGATTACGCCGATGTCGAGCAAGAGAGCTTAGAAGATCACCTTGCCTCCGGCACTGAAGAACAAACTGAGCAGTATTGGCTGAGAAGGCAAATTGCCAAGCTAGATATCGAATATCGGGAGCCATTACTACTGCAGTTAATTGGTGGATTTAGTGGTGATGAAATCGCCGAGCTGTTGGAGCTGAATCGTAATACCGTAATGACACGATTATTTCGGGCGAGGAACCAATTGAAAGAACTACTTGAGAAAACAGCGGTAAGAGGTCAATCCAATGGATGAGCTTAAATTTAGACGTCAAGCTTATGAAGATCCTCGTAATCAAGACCCAGAATTTCTTGAGCAAATGCAGGCTACACCTGAGCATCAAGCTTTGGTGTCCGAGCTAAAACGCTTAGACGCTAAACTCAGCCATGCCTTAAAAGTAGCAGTGCCGGAAGACTTGGCTGATAAACTGATCCTGCGTCAACAACTGCAACAACACCATAAACAGCGCCGTCAAACAGGCTTTTTAGTAGCAATGGCCGCTTCCGTCGCCTTTATTGTGGGCATCAGTTTTAGTCTGTTACGTTTAGGTCCAGTGGATTTGGCCGAGCATGCGTTAGCCCATGTTTACCATGAAGGTGTGGCATTACAGGTTGATCAGAATGTTAATTTCAGCCAAGTGAATGCGCAGCTCGCCGCGATGAAAAACCTCGAACACGCAAAATTTATCGAGCAGCCCGGCAAGGTTTACTACACCTCTTACTGTGATTTTCAAGGTGTTAAGAGTCTGCATTTAGTTTTACAAGCTGAAAAAGGCAAAGTCACGCTGTTTATTGTGCCTATCGAAAAACGCATGGTGCTCGATAATACCTTTGCCGATGGCAAGTATAAAGGAATGGGGTTTGAGACCCGCGATGCCTATATTTTGCTTATCGGTGAGGATCAAGCGGACCTTCGCTTTGTAAAAGACGAAATCAAGAATACCTTTATTTAACTCTCTAATATTCCTTTCTTTCTTAAATATGCCTCCGATATTTTCTCACGCTCGGAGGTCGGATTTCGATTACATATCCATCTACTAACGGGTTCTTGCTCAAACATCTAGTAGCATGCTTGCCACTTTTAATAACAAGATGGGATAAAGACAATATTACGATTGAAACTCCGATTTTAATCACTTTTGTTGGCTATTTAGTATTGATGATGGGCATAGGGTTTTGGGCTTACCGTGCCACCGATACTGTGGATAATTATATTTGGGGTGGCCGTAAGATGGGCCCCGCTGTCACCGCTCTCAGCGTAGGCGCTTCTGATATGTCAGGCTGGTACTGCTAGGCTTACCCGGCGCCGTGTATTTGGGCGGTTTAGAGGAAGCTTGGATTGGTATTGGCTTAGTGATAGGTGCGTGGCTGAATCGGTTATTTGTCGCAAAACGCTTGCGTATTTATACCCAATTAGCAGATAACGCACTCACCCTGCCCGACTTTTTCGAGAAACGGTTTCACGATAAACAGGGCTATCTCAAGCTGGTTTCAGCGGTCACTATTCTGGTGTTTTTTACCTTTTATGCATCTTCTGGCATGGTGGGTGGTGCCATACTGTTCGAAAAGGTCTTTGGCTTAGATTACAACGTAGCCTTGGTGATAGGCTCAGCCATTATTGTCGGTTATACCTTTATTGGCGGTTTTTTGCCGTGAGTTGGACCGATTTCTTCCAAGCCAGTTTGATGTTAATTGCCCTGCTGATCATCCCGTTTGCGGTATTCTCCCGCCCTGAAAGTCATGCTGGAATTGAATCTATTGATCCTGCGATGCTGGCATTAATCAGCGATAAAACCACAATGATTGGGTTGTTATCACTCTTAGCTTGGGGACTGGGTTATTTTGGTCAACCGCATATTTTGTCGCGCTTTATGGCTATCGGCACTGTCGATGCCTTGCCCACATCACGCCGTATTGCAATGAGCTGGATGATTTTATCCCTGCTTGGCGCTTTAGCAACAGGCTTGGCGGGTTCTGTGTATTTTGCCAATGAACCACTAGCAAATGCAGAAACTGTCTTTTTTCACTTAGCACAGGCGGCATTTAATCCTTGGATTGGAGGCTTACTGATTGCTGCGATTTTATCGGCCATTATGAGCACCATTGATTCACAGTTATTGGTATGCTCAAGCGTCATTACCGAAGACTTTTACCGCAAATGGTTACGCCCTACAGACGACCGTGAACTCATGATGGTTGGCCGTATGGGTGTGCTTGCTATTGCCGTAATAGCTGGGATTATCGCCCTAAATCCAGAAAACAGTGTATTAAACCTAGTGAGTTATGCATGGCAGGATTTGGCGCCGCTTTCGGGCCAGTCGTACTTTTATCGCTGTTTTGGAAGCAATATAGCCGCAATGGTGCTATCGCAAGCATTATTGTTGGTGCCTTAACCGTGGTGTTTTGGAAGCATCTCTCCGGCGGTATTTTTGAGTTGTACGAAATATTACCCGGATTTGTGTTTGCCGTTATCGCCGGTGTGATTGTGAGTAAAGACTCTCAACCCGACGAAGACATCACTGCTGAATTTGAGCAATTTAAGTTCTCATTGTAACAGCCCAAATACCCCTTCCTATTGTAAAAGGCGTACAGGTGTACGCTTTTTACAATTTGTATAATTTAATTAACCCTCGCGTCATCACAAAGTATTAACCTTAATTAAAACCTTGCCTTTAAATAAAAGCCAAAGATACCAAGCATCTGGCCAGACCATTCGTTCATGCTAAAGTACAATAATGTTTTAATTAACTGAATTTTAACAAATTTAAAATCTGGTCGGACTTGTTGAGGTTACACACAATCCCTAACATGCCGCAGACTATAAAAGGATTTGCGCGTTGTTCTGGTAACTAGGACCGAACAAAATCCAATATCAAAATAATGAGAGAATAATAATGAAATCATTCAACAAGACGCTGCTTACTGTTGCCATCGCACTGGCTAGCTCACAAACTTTCGCTTCAGGTTTCCAATTAAACAGCCAATCCGCCACGGGTATGGGTCGTGCTTTTGCAGGGGATGCGGTTATTGCCGATAACGCCACTGTTTTGTCACGTAACCCTGCTGCAATGGCATTATTCGATAAAGATGCGATTTCTTTCGGCTTAACCTATGCCGATATTACCGTTGATGTTAAAGACGTTAACTTTAACTTACCTAATGGTGCCGTTGACTTAGGCAGCATCGACGATGCGGGTAGCTCTAAAGTTATCCCTAATATTTTTTATATTCACCCAATCGACGATAAATTCGCCGTCGGTTTTGCAGCCTTCTCTAACTTTGGAACTGGTACCGATGCCAGCTCACTGTCTAAGAATTTACCAAAAGGCTCACCAGCACCTTATGATCTGCTTGGCGAAACAGAAGTAACCACGGTTAACTTTAACGCCAGCGTGTCTTAT
Source organism: Shewanella oneidensis MR-1 (assembly GCF_000146165.2). NCBI lineage: Bacteria > Pseudomonadati > Pseudomonadota > Gammaproteobacteria > Alteromonadales > Shewanellaceae > Shewanella > Shewanella oneidensis. The sequence continues at coordinate 3,225,606 of NC_004347.2, forward strand.
CGCATCAATGATATATTCAGCATCGGTGCAGGTGTAGATGCCATCTACGGTGAAGGTCGTTTAACCCGTAACGCAAGCACTACACCTCTCGTTGATGTGGATGCTGACGGCTGGGCCTTCGGTGGTATCTTGGGTGCCACAGTTGAGTTAGATAAAGATAACCGCTTCGGTATCAGCTACCGTTTCAGCCCGACAGTGAATGTTGAAGGGGATATTAACACCATCAGCACTAAAGACTTATCTGCTGCTGGCTTAGGTTCAAAAACAGCCCTAGCAACAAACTTTGACAGCTTAGATGTACCACTTGCAGATATTTTCCAAGTTGCAGGCTTCCATCAAATCACGCCTAAGTTTGCGCTGCACTATACTGCGCAATACACCCAGTGGAGCAAATTCGACCAAATCACGGCTAAAGATGGCGTAGCGACGATTATCCCAGGTCAAGCGGGTGCTGGTATCAAGCTTCCAGCAGGTGATATCGCCCTTAAAGAATACCAATGGAAAGATTCATGGTTATTCAGCCTAGGTGGCACTTACACCATTAACGAACAATTTACTGTTCGTGCAGGTTATATGCATGACCAAGGCGTTGTGGACGAAATTAGCTCAATTTCATTCCCTGACTCAGATCGCAACTGGTACACAGCAGGTATGAGCTATCATATCAACCCACAAAACACCGTTGACTTTGGTATCGCCTTTATCAAAGGTGAAGAAGTGCACTTGATCGAAAACAGTGCCATTACAGGTCCTGTAAACGCGATAACTGAATCAAGCGGTATGTACTACTCTGTACAGTACAGCTACCAGTTCTAAGCGACACGCTTAACACAAAAAAGCCGCATTTTTTGCGGCTTTTTTGTGTCTTAAGCATTTATTGCCTAAAGTTAATCCATCTTTCACTCACACTATAATTCTTATGGCAAAAGTCATTGGACTTGGTGGTATTTTTTTCAAAAGTACTGATCCTGTAGCCTTAGCAACTTGGTACAAAACTCACCTTGAAATCCCCATCGAAAACTGGGGGGGCGCGGCGTTTTATCACCGCGATAAACCCGTTCCCGGTTACCATATATGGACACCGTTTGACCACAACACCACCTATTTTGCCCCGACGGATAAAAGCTTTATGGTGAACTTTATCGTGGACAACCTTGCGCAGGCCTTGCTTCAAGTTACGCAGGGTGGCGGTAAGCAAATCGGCGATATTGAAGACTCTGAATTTGGCCGTTTTGGCTGGTTTATCGACCCCGATGGTAATAAAGTCGAATTATGGCAACCAAGCACAACTCCGCCCGCAAACTAAGTGGTTAAATGGTAAGTTGCTTTTGCAACAACACGACGCGGATCCTGAATAGCACCTGAGCATAAAGTATAAAGTTGAATGTGTTACGCATTCACCTATGCACAAAGCCATCTAATTGAAGTAAGGTAGCTTAAGGAATTCTATCAAGAGAGTCTGTTATGCAACGCAATTATCTACTTTCCGCCATCGTGCTCGGTGGTTTTTTATGTGCAGGCATGGTTTATGTTGGACAGAGCGCCAACTCAGCGTTATTGGAAATGAAAGCGCTTGAGCGCACCGTCACAGTGAAAGGCCTTGCGGAAAAAGAAGTCAAAGCCAATATCGCCATCTGGCCGATTAACTTTACCGAAGTCGACAACAACCTACCCAAGCTTTATGAAACCGTACAACTAAAAACCGACAAAGTAGTCGCTTTCCTTAAAGAGCGCGGCTTTAGCGACAGTGAAATTACCATTTCGCTACCATCAATTGAAGACCGGCAGGCTCAAGGTTATGTCGACCCCAATGTAAAATATCGATATTCGGCAAAGGTGAATCTCTCTGTCTATACCTCACAGATTGACTTAATGCTAAGTTCACGTAAGCAAATGATTAATTTGGTTAAAGAAGGCATTGCTATCGCCAGCCAAGACTATGAAAACCGCACTGAGTTTTTATTTACTCAGCTCAATGACGTCAAACCGACTATGGTGCAAGAAGCCACTCAAAATGCGCGTGAAGTGGCGGAAAAGTTCGCCAAAGACTCAGAATCCCGTCTAGGGAAAATTAAGAGTGCCAGCCAAGGCCAGTTCACGATTTCAGACCGCGATAGCAGCACGCCATATATCAAACAAATTCGCATTGTGTCGACGCTGACCTATTATTTAAACGACTAAAATTTTAACTGATTAAGATTATTACTGAAATTTTATGTTCATTGGCGATTGATGTAAGGGAAGATTCACTCGCCTTTTCCCTAAATTAGTTAAATCGATTGCATTATATTTTTCTAATAAATATTGATTGCCTATTGAAACCAACTCCATTAGAATTTACTCATGAATTATTTTTGGGATGATTTGGTATGACTGCAATCTCACGTACTCTATTCACATTATTAGCATTTTCTACCTTGACTACCCAGGCTGCGTCTTTGGAAACCCTTGAAGTGATGAGCAAACCGCACGCCAATTGGCTCACCTTGGACGCCAGTATTGAGGCGGTAAAAGCCGCGACTGTGTCGGCGCAAACCTCTGGGCGTATCGTCAAACTCAATTATGATGTTAATGATGTCGTGCCCGAGGGGGCGGCATTACTCGAAATCACCAGCAAGGAACAAGGTGCTGAGCTAGCAAGCTATGAAGCGGATCTTGCCAAAGCGACAGCGCTAAATGTAGAGGCGCAGGCCCAATTTAAACGCTATACCGAACTCTTTCCCCAAGGCGCTATTTCTAAGGGCGCAATGGATGAGGCCACCGCCAATGCCAAAGCTGCTGAGCAAGCCGTCAGTGCGGCTAAAGCGCGGGTCATTAAAGCCACTGAATCCTTAAAATATACTGTCGTATCAGCCCCTTTTAGCGGCATAGTCACCGAGCGTTTAGTTGAATTAGGTGAAACCGTCAGTGTCGGTCAACCGCTACTGTCAGGGTTTTCACCGAGCCAAATGCGGGCGATTACTCAAGTACCACAGCGCTACATTCCGCAGTTAAAAAACGCCCCCGAATTTATCGTTCGCTTAAATGATGGCCGGGAACTTACCTCACAGGATCTGACCATTTTTAGCTTTGCCGATCCTGTCACCCATAGTTATCAAGTGCGGATAAATCTGCCAAAGGATGAAGCCAATCTGCAACCCGGAACATGGGTAAAAGCCTTATTTAAGAATGGCGAGCGGGAAAAAATCCAACTACCGACCTCAGCGCTAATCACCATGAATGAACTCAGCAGTGTGTACCTTAAAAAAGGTGACCAGTTTGTACTCACACAAGTTCGCGTCACTGAACCTTTAGATGGCGAAGTAGAAGTGCTCGCGGGCCTGAAATCCGGTGATATTGTCGCCATGGACGCTTACCAAGTATTGCTTGAGCAAAAGCAATAATTTCCCTCGCGATATCCTGTTTGATGAGGTTGTTGAATGAAACACGCTACTGAATCTCCGATGACACTGGGCATTTCAGGCCGAATTGCGGCCGCATTTCAAAATAGTGCCATCACACCGCTACTGGCACTTTTGGGGCTCTTGCTTGGCTTGTTTGCTATTTTAGTCACCCCAAAAGAAGAAGAACCCCAGATTGACGTCACCTTTGCCGACGTTTTTATTCCCTTTCCTGGCGCGACACCGACAGAAGTGGAAAACTTAGTCACCCTACCCGCTGAACAAGTTATATCCGAAATCAAAGGGATAGATACGCTTTACTCTTTCTCTCAACCCGATGGCGCGATGATCATCGTGATTTTTGAGGTCGGCGTGAGCCGCAACGATGCCATTGTGAGTCTCTACAACCAGATTTATTCCAATATGGATAAACTGCCGCAGGGCGCGGGTGTGGGTGAGCCATTAATTAAACCTCGGGGCATTGATGATGTGCCCATTGTTAGCCTGACACTCTGGTCTAAAGATCGGGGGTCAAAGGACCAGCAGGTATCTGCTGAGCAGCTCACCCATGTGGCTCTCGGTTTAGAAACAGAGATAAAACGTATCCCAGGTACGCGCGAAATTTACACCGTTGGCCAACATGAGATGGTAGCTAACGTGCGGATCGATCCCGCTAAAATGAATAGCTTTAATCTGACCTATGACAAATTAAGACAAAGCCTGAATGATAATAACCATATCTCGATGCCAGCCTCTTTAGTGCAGGGTAATCAAGAAATTAAGGTTCAAGCTGGGCAATTTTTACAATCCATTGATGATGTTAAACAGCTGGTAGTGAGTATTTCGCAGGATAAACAGGGTAAACCCATCCCCGTTTATTTGGCTGATATTGCTGACATCAGTTTAAAGAGTGATATTCCTAGCCAAAGCGTTTGGCATAGCGACAAGACTGATATTTACCCCGCGGTGACCATAGCCATTGGTAAACAACCGGGGCAAAACGCCGTCGATATTGCCGATGCAGTGCTCGCACGCATCGCTAAAGTGGATAACGTGCTTATCCCCAATAATGTTGAAGTGACAGTGTCGCGCAACTATGGCGAAACTGCGGCAGATAAATCTAATACACTTATTCTTAAGCTTATTTTTGCTACCACTGCCGTTGTCGTGCTGGTATTTTTGACCATGGGTGCCCGCGAGTCATTGGTGGTAGGCGTTGCCATTATCATCACCTTGGCGATCACTTTGTTTGCCTCTTGGGCGTGGGGATTTACCCTAAACCGTGTGTCGCTATTCGCGCTGATTTTCTCTATCGGGATCTTGGTCGACGATGCCATTGTGGTGGTGGAGAACATCCATCGGCATATGGCGCTGGGTAGAAAATCCTTTAGTGAGCTCATTCCTGTTGCTGTAGATGAAGTTGGCGGACCGACGATTCTCGCCACCTTTACCGTGATTGCAGCACTATTACCGATGGCCTTTGTGTCAGGATTAATGGGGCCTTATATGAGCCCGATCCCCATCAATGCCAGTATGGGCATGCTGATCTCCCTCGTGGTGGCATTCGTAGTCACGCCATGGTTAAGCCGAAAACTGCTAAAACACCATGATGCTTCTTCGACAGATAAAAGCCACCATCAAGAAGCTGGGGCAAATGAAACCGAGAACAAAATGATCCGTTTGTTTACCCGCTTGATCGGCCCATTTTTGCAGGATAAAGGTGGCCGTAAAGCTCGTATTGGACTCGCTGCGGGTATATTTGTGCTTATCGGTATCGCTGTCGCCTTGCCAGTCGCTCAGCTCGTGGTGTTAAAAATGCTGCCATTCGACAACAAATCAGAGTTTCAAGTGATGGTGGACATGCCAGAAGGCACACCGGTGGAACAAACCCAACGCGTGCTTCAGGAACTGAGTCGTTATCTTGCTACTGTGCCAGAAGTTGAGCATTTACAACTCTATGCAGGCACCAATGCACCAATGAACTTCAACGGCTTAGTCCGTCATTATTTCCTGCGAAATAGCCAAGAGCTAGGCGATATTCAAGTCAATTTAGTCGATAAAAAGCACCGCAAACGCGATAGCCATAGCATTGCGATCTCCGTGAGAGAAGAGCTACAGCAAATAGGTGCCCCATATCAAGCCAATATTAAAGTGGTTGAAGTGCCACCAGGCCCTCCAGTCTGGTCACCGATTGTGGCTGAAGTGTATGGCCCAAGCCCTGCTATCCGCGAGCAGGCCGCCTATGAAATGCAGTCACTATTTCGCGAAACCAAGGATGTCGTCGATATCGATATCTTTTTACCCGCCGCACAGCAAAAGTGGCAAGTGATGATCGACCGCTCGAAAGCTAGCCTCATGGCAGTCCCCTATAGCAATATCGTTGATTTAATTGCGACTTCGGTTGGTGGCAAAGATGTAAGCTACTTGCATATTGCTCAGCAAAAACAACCCGCGCCTATCCGACTTCAGTTGCAAGAAGGCGCTAAAATCGATTTAGAACAAGTGCTAAACATGAAGTTACAAAGCCAAACCGGGCAATCCGTGCCCGTGTCTGAGCTGGTGACCATTAAGCGTGGCAACATTGATGCACCTATTATCCATAAAAATATGGTCCCAATGATTATGGTTGTCGCCGATATGGCTGGCCCGCTGGACAGCCCACTCTATGGTATGTTCGATATGGCGAGCAAAATCGACGGCGAAGGAGGTTTAGGCTTCGATCAACATTATATCCATCAACCAACGGGGCTGGACTCAGTGGCCGTGCTGTGGGATGGAGAGTGGAAAATCACCTATGAAACCTTCAGAGACATGGGCATAGCCTATGGCGTAGGGATGATTGCGATTTACTTATTGGTGGTCGCCCAATTTAGATCCTATCTCGTGCCACTGATCATTATGGCGCCGATCCCCTTAACCGTGATTGGTGTTATGCCAGGGCATGCGCTGCTCGGTGCGCAATTTACCGCAACCTCGATGATAGGCATGATTGCCTTAGCGGGGATCATCGTGCGTAACTCAATATTATTAGTGGATTTTATCAACCAAGAAACCGCTGCTGGTGTGCCCTTCGAGCGCGCAGTAATCCACTCAGGTGCAGTGCGTGCTAAACCAATTATGCTTACCGCACTTGCTGCCATGATTGGCGCCCTGTTTATTCTGGATGATCCGATTTTCAATGGGCTTGCGATCAGTCTAATTTTCGGGATTTTTATCTCGACATTATTAACCTTAATCGTCATCCCAGTGTTTTACTACTCAGCAATGAAAAATCGCATAAACTTAACTCAAACAATCGATTAACTCACAATAGGCAGCCTTTGTGCTGCCGCTAGGAGCAAGGTATGTCACTCGAACGTAGCATTATGGCTTTTGCTGGATTTATGGTGTTAGTGTCTTTGGTATTAACTGCTTTTGTACACCACAACTTTATGTGGTTAACCGCCTTCGTTGGCGCTAACCTATTCCAAAGCGCTTTCACTGGTTTTTGCCCTGCCGCCATGGTATTACGCAAATTAGGCGTCAGATCCGAAGCTGAAATTGCTAAACAAGGTTAATCCACATTCGCAAAGGAGAACGTCAGTGTTCAACAAGTTACTGTTTGGCAGTAAAAAATTACTTGGAGTCGCCCTATTGAGTCTATTCTCACTCTCGATAGTACCTCATGAGGCAAATGCAGCCGATCAACAACCTCAAGTTGCATGGGAAAAAATCGCCTCAGGCGCGATGGTGCTCGATGTCAGAACGCCAGAGGAATTTGCAGCGGGACATTTAGTTAATGCTGTCAATATACCCTTTGAACAAGTGGCCGCAGAGTTTGCTAAACGTGGGATAGCCAAGGATACACCCGTAGTCTTGTATTGCCGCAGTGGCAGACGCAGTGGTATTGCCACCGACGCCTTAGTTGCAGCAGGTTATACCAAAACCTACAACGGTGGAGGCTATCAAACCTTAGCCGAGACCCAGCCCAAAACAGAATAAACTATTGTTATACTGCTGCCATTATAAAAAGCGCCGTTTGGCGCTTTTTATTTATCAGCTTGTTACCCACATTTTTATACTACACACCATTCAGCCAATAATACTGTTCACTCATCATGATGAAGCCAAAAAATTGGCAAACGACAAACCTCTGACACCTAAATTCAATAAAACCGCATAATCAATCACTTGAATAAAAGTCTATTTTTTAACACTAAACAAAAGACTAATTTAGATATATTTAATTCCAAAAGGGTATAATCTTTATTTTCAACAAGTAAACAATCAAAAACCCATCAGTAGGATACTTTTGAAAATAAAAATTCTCTTAACCTTATTCATTATTATCACATAAATATCAAAAAACATGCGTTACAACTTGTTACACATGATTATTTATTCCACATTACCGCATAAACACGCCCTCACCTTACGAGTCACCATACCGTTAACAATTAATTTACAATACCCTTAGTCAAAGATAGATTCACTAAATGAATGGCATCTATGTTGTAGTTATTCTTTAAAAGCAAAAAATAATAATGATTAACACTAAATCTAACATGGAAGAAAAATATGAGAATCGATAAAACCACAAAGATAGCGCTAAGTTTATCCAGCTTAGCGATTGCAATCTCGGCTGGTGTGAATGCGGCACCAGAAGCACTTGGTTTTGCCGCTGCAATGCAATCACAGACCTCACCATTGCCTAAACGCTATATCGTTAAATTTAAAAACGCCGATGCTGCAGTACAAATTTCTGCTGAAAATGTTCAAGCAAGCGATCAACTTCCTACCACCATGAATTACCAACCTCAGGTGGCAGAAATCAGCGCGCAGCACAGCGTGCTCAATAAAGCCAACGCCAGAGAAATGAAACGAATAGGCCGCAGCAATAGCTACTCGGTCAAACTGGATAACACCAGTCTTAAGGCATTAAAAGCACGTACTGATGTGGAGTATGTTGAAGAAGACGCCCCACGCCGCTTTTTAACTGAAACGACACCTTGGGGACAAACCTATGTTGGGGCGACTCAATTAAGTGATAGCCAAGCGGGTAATCGTACTATCTGTATTATTGACTCAGGCTATGATCGCGCACATCCAGATTTAAGCGGTAACAATGTCACAGGAACCAATAACTCTGGTACGGGTAACTGGTTTGAACCCGGTAATAATAACGCTCACGGCACTCACGTTGCCGGAACCATTGCAGCAATTGCGAACAATGATGGGGTGATAGGCGTGATGCCCAATCAAAATACCAATATCCATGTGATTAAAGTATTTAACGAGGCAGGTTGGGGTTACTCGTCTTCGCTAGTATCAGCAGTCGATACCTGCGTAAATAACGGCGCCAATGTGGTCACCATGAGTTTAGGCGGTGCTGGCTCAAGTACAACCGAGCGCAATGCTCTAGCAGCCCATTACAATAATGGCGTACTTCTTATTGCCGCTGCTGGTAACGATGGTAACAATACCCATAGCTATCCAGCCTCCTACGATTCTGTCATGTCAGTGGCGTCTGTCGATAGCAACAAAGACCATTCTGCTTTCTCTCAATACACTAACCAAGTTGAAATATCTGGCCCCGGAGAAGCCATCCTCTCAACAGTGACCCGCGGAGAAGGCCGTTTGGCGGATATCACTATCGGTGGTCAGTCTTACTTTAACTCAGGCGTAGTACCGCATAATCGCTTTACGCCATCGGGCAGCAACTATGCACCAAATCCTTACAATGGCACGGCAACGGCGACCTTAGCCGAGTGTACAGTCAGCGGTTCAACCTTTAACTGCGGCAACATGACCAACAAAGTGTGTTTAGTTGAGCGTGTAGGTAACCAAGGTACTGCCTACCCAGAAATTAATGCTGTTAAAGCCTGTAAAACTGCGGGAGCGAGCGCCGTTATTGTTTACAGTAACAGCGCCTTACCTGGATTACAGAATCCTTTCCTCGTTGATGCCAATAGTGAAATCAATATGGTGTCCGTCTCTGTTGACCGCACAACCGGTTTAGCACTTCGCAATCAATTAGGTGCGACAGTAACCGTCAGCAACCAAGGCAATAAGGACTATGAGTACTACAACGGCACCTCAATGGCGACTCCACACGTGTCAGGTGTAGCGACATTAGTATGGAGCTACCATCCACAATGTAGCGCGGCGCAAATACGTAATGCGCTCAAACAAACCGCGGAAGACTTAGGTACTGCTGGTCGCGACGATAAAACGGGCTATGGTTTAGTCAATGCCATGGCAGCTAAAGCCTTCTTAGATGCTTCGTGTAATGGCCCTATAGATCCTGTCGATCCACCTCCTACAGATGGTGTACTGGTCAATGGCGTACCTAAGACAGGGTTAGCTGGCGCTGCCAGTGAAGAACTGCATTTCTCGTTTGAAGTGCCACAGGGTGCAACCAACTTAGGTTTTGTCATGAACGGTGGAACAGGAGATGCGGATCTGTACGTGCAATACGGTGCTGCACCAACAACCTCAAACTATGATTGCCGTCCATACAAAGGGGGTAATAGCGAGTCTTGCCCTATCAGCAACGTCCAATCAGGTACTTATTATGTGATGGTTAAAGGTTATACCGCGTTTAGTGGGGTATCGTTAACGGCCAGTTATACTGCGGGTGGAACACCGCCAACAGCGCCATCAAACTATAGCAATACCGATAACTACAATATTCCAGACAACAAAACAGCGGGGATCAGCAGTCCCATTACCGTGACCCGCACGGGTAACTCAGGTACTGTTACAGCCGTAGTCAATATTGTTCATCCCTATATCGGCGATTTAAAAGTGCAGCTCATTAGCCCAAGCGGCCAAATATCAACATTGCACAATAGAACAGGTGCTGGCACCGACAATATCAATAAGAGCTACACCGTTGATATGACGGGTGTTGAGTCAAGCGGTGTGTGGAAACTTAAAGCGGTAGATAGCGGCCGTGGTGACGCCGGTTATATCGATAGCTGGGAACTGAAATTCCAATAATCACGGCCTAAATAACCTGAGCCGCTGAATAGGCATCTTTTCGGGCCTCTTTACGTTGCTCTGTCTAACCATAGCTCGAACACAAGAGCCTGCAATTGCAGGCTCTTTGCTTATTGATAATCTTTAAGTATTTCAGGCTCAATCAACACACTGTGCTCATTGTCAGATAGCCAAACCTGCCCTTCACTGATGGACACTTGCAGCGACATAGTCCGGCTCACTAACGCCTCCATCGCAGTCACCGACTCTTCGGCAATATTCCATACTTTCAAATTTTTATAGCGCTCTAATGCTGCTTGATTCTGTTTCCACCAAATGGGGACACTACGACCACCGTAGGTAAACAGCTGCACCGCTTTCGCGCGACCACTGGCTTTTCGCAGCCATTTTTCATCCGCTTGGCCAAACTCAATCCATAGGTCAACTTCTCCAGAGAGGCTCTTGTCCCATAGTTCGGGTTCATCGTCGACGCACAGGCCCTTAGTAAAACTTAAGGTCTCAGAGGCATTGAGGATAAATGCCAACAGGCGAACCATCATGCGCCCATCCGTTTCCGAGGGATGCTGCGCCAATGTCAGCTGATGATCTTGATAATAACCCCGGTCCATATCGGCTATCTGAAGGTTGACCTTAAACACCGTCGCTTTAAGCGCCATAGTAAGTCCTAACGTTAACGACAAAAAATTACGGCGAGTCTACCTAAGACTCGCCGCCAGCTCAAACAAAGTCGATTGAAAATACTTAAATCGCACCAGGGCGCAAATGCTTCGCAACTGGGAAGTGCGCCTTTAGCTGATTAATTTTTTGCGTATCTGCAACAATCAGCATCCTTGTGCCCTGCTCATATTCATGGCTAATTTCACTCAGCGTTGGTAATCCGCCTCGGTTAGCATCACGGCGAACAAATTCTGACAATTCATTCGTTAGGCTCTCTTGGCTGTAAATCCAATCAAGGCGTTGCAATAAGGGCATGGCCGCCAGCGGCAATAATTCGACTGGAGTAGCCTCATCCAGTAATAAGATTTCTCCGCGGCTGACGATATGATTAAAGGCATTTTGATAATGTTCTAGCGTGCGCGCGTCAAACCTATCGCCATTAGTATCGAAAAATCGTTCCCAAAATAACCGACGGGTGGCAGTTTTGGTCAGTCTTTGTTGCACTTCGATGCGTTTATCCGCCACGAAATCAAATAAGGGTTTTAGGGATTGTGGCAGGCTGGTTTCTAACCTTGATCTAATGGTTCGGGCAAACACAGGCGCGGCCCCCGCGGTGCTGATCGCCACCACAAGGCGCCCTCTATCCACTATGGATGGGGTGATAAAACGACAAAAAGCAGGATTATCAACGGCATTGACCCAAATTCCACGTTCTGTGGCTAAGGTTGCTAATTCACTATTGAGTTTATCGTCAGCCGTTGCGAGATAAATAAGATCGTAATTTTGAATGTCCGCCTGTACGACGGACCGTTGAGACAATAATATTCGCCCTTTATCAGCATAGGCTTGCACCTCTGTATTCACCTCTGGCGCAATAACATGGATATTCGCTTCGGTACGCGTCAACAAAGCGAGTTTACGACTCGCGACATCCCCAGCCCCAACAAGTAGGACATTGAGATTAACGGTATCAATAAATAACGGGAAATATTGCATCGCTTAGGCCTACAAAATATTGCGTAAAAACAAGCTTAAATCATTTAACAGAAGTACCAGAGTTACTCCCTGTTCTAACTTATCTCAACATTCGGCTCGACTAGCTCGAGTTATGCCGCACAATCAACCCCATAACATGAGTAGAAACATTATCTTAGGGAAAATGCTTAGGTGTATGTGATAGTGTTGAGAAACTGCTATTCATTGTAGATTATCATGATAATCTACAATGAATACTCAATAATATGAATATGTTAGACAATTTTTATCTAAGCGCTTTGCGCAGTGATGGAGGGAGTTGCTAGCCTAAATGTGCAGGCTAATTGATTCATAAGTTAATTATGGCTCTCGCTACGCTCGGCACTGCAATGCCAACACAATTCAAAACTGCCCTCGTTGATCTCATGGCACTGTAGACATTGCCATTGCGGGCTAATCACATCTAAGGCGCTTAGCTGTGCTTGCGCTTTAGCCAGTTGCGACTCTCGTACCCAAAGCTCCACATTGTGTAGAGCGGCAGGTAACTCACCCACGCCCCCCAATAAAGCCTCACCACGTAATTCAACATGAATGCCACAGGCTTCTAATAATCCTTTCCATGTATGGGCCTGTAACAGGTTTCCATCAGCAATTAACGTCTTACGTTCTTCCATGCGACTTCCTACTGCATTTATCTTAAAAAAAATAGAGGCTGCCGACATGCTACTGTGAAATAACTTTGCCTGTCGAGTGCTGTTTTTTGCATCAGATGTTAATCCATTTAACATTTACCTTTACAGCATTAGTGACTATAAAGGTGTGAGTTTGCTAGCAGATTATAGAAAGATAAAAATTTAGACGAAAAAAATGCCACTCAAAAAGTGGCATTTTCCTCAACAATATTGGTACCTAAAACTCAGTACCTTTAATAAAACTTACGGCATCATTGATGGTTGATCAGCGCCTTCTTTTTCTATCTCAGCTGGCATCATCGACTCGCGATTCACCCCAAGTTTAATGGCTAAATAGGTCGCTACATAAACTGAAGAGTAAGTCCCCACACTTATCCCAAGTAATAGCGCGGCCGCAAAGCCGTGGATCATGGAACCACCGCTTAAGAACAGCGCCACCACTACGACTAAAGTGGTTCCCATAGTAATGATGGTTCGACTCATAGTTTGGGTAATAGAGACGTTAACCACTTCTTCTGGCTCACTTTTTCTCATTTTCAAGAAGTTTTCACGCACCCTATCAAATACCACAATGGTATCGTTTAGGGAGTAACCAACCACTGTTAATACCCCTGCTAACACGGTTAAATCAAACTCCATTTGCGTGAGTGAAAATACGCCTAAAGTTACCATCACGTCATGGGCTAACGCCGCAACTGCACCGGTGGCAAGGCGCCACTCAAAGCGAAATGCGATATAGATCATGATGCAGATTAATGCAACCAGAACTGCTAAACCGCCTTGTTCGGCAAGTTCTTTACCCACTTGTGGGCCAACAAACTCAACTCGTTTTTGCACAACATTAGGATCTAGTTGCTGGGCAAATTTAACAATCTCCACCACTTGGACATCACTACTGATACCTTCTTTGACCGGGAGGCGCACTAAAACATCACGGCTCGAACCGTAATTTTGCACCACGGCACTACTGGTTTCAGGTGTTGTTAGTTGTGAACGAAACTGGTTTAAGTCGACAGGGGTCGAAAATGACATTTCCACCACTGTACCACCTGTAAAATCCAGTCCCCAATTCAAGCCTTTAGTCGCCAATAGCACGATGGAGCCAAGCACAAGAACGGCTGACATAATACTGACCGGCAAGGCATGCTTAAGGAAGTTTACCGTCCGTTTTAAAGATAAAATCTCTAACATGATTAAAGCTCCCTTATATCGACAGAGTCTGAATGCGCTTACCACCCCAAACCGCGTTCACTATGGCTCGGGTTCCGACGATTGCAGTAAACATCGAGGTTGCAATACCTATCATCAGGGTCACAGCAAAACCTTTTACTGCGCCAGAACCCACGGCAAAGAGAATCAATGCGGTGATAAAGGTGGTGATGTTCGAATCGGCAATGGATGAAAAGGCATTGGCATACCCCTCTTGAATCGCCTGCTGCACACTACGTCCTGCGCGGATCTCATCTCGAATACGCTCATAAATTAGTACGTTGCCGTCAACTGCCATACCAATGGTTAATACCATACCGGCAATACCCGGTAAGGTAAGAACAGCACCAGGGATCATTGACATCACGCCTACGATCATCACTAGGTTCATGGTCAAGGCGATATTGGCAATCAAGCCAAAGGCACGGTAGTAAATCAGCATAAATAGCACGACCGCCCCCATACTCCAGAGCATGGCATTGATACCGCTTGCGATGTTTTCCGCACCGAGGCTTGGACCAATAGTACGTTCTTCTACAATCGATACTGGCGCGATCAAAGCACCCGCACGCAGCAATAATGCGAGGTTCTGTGCTTCACCATGGCTTAAACCTGTGATAACAAAGTTACGGCCTAAACGCGCTTGAATGGTCGCTACTGAAATCACCTCTTCGATTTTCAGCATCTTAACGCTGCCATCAGCGTTACGTTCACCACTGTCTTTATATTCAATGAACAAGGTCGCCATCGGTTTACCGATATTGTCCTTTGTCACGTTAGAGAAAATGGTACCGCCTTTAGCATCGAGGTTAATGCTCACCTGAGGACGGCTGTATTGGTCAAAACTAGGTTGTGCGCCAGTGATATGATCACCCGTTAGCATCACTTCCTTCTTGAGCACTACTTGACCACCTTCACGGCGTTGATACACCTCAGAACCAGCAGGAACGCGACCCGCTTGCGCCGCATTAGCGTCAGCTTTGTCATCGACCATATGGAATTCAATCGATGCTGTTGCACCTAGAATTTCTTTCGCACGAGCAGTATCTTGAACCCCAGGCAGCTCGACGATAATACGCTCAGCACCTTGACGTTGCACCACAGGCTCAGATACCCCTAACTCGTTAACACGGTTACGGATTGTGGTAATGTTTTGCTGCAACGCTTCCTCTTTCACCTGCTTAAGATAGGTTTCGCTCATCACGGCTTGCAGGGCGAAATCTTCGCCTTTGCTTACATCGGAGAACACCATATCGTTGCTGCGGGATTTTAAGAAACGTTCTGCACTGGCTAAACTTTCTGCATCACGGAATTTGATTTCAATCCCTTGAGCATTAATGCGAATGCCAGCGTAACGGATTTTTTCTTCACGTAATTGTGAGCGGAAATCGGCCACTTTGGCCTCTTCCATCTTACGAATGGCTTCGCCCATATCCACTTCCATCAGGAAGTGTACTCCACCACGAAGATCGAGGCCGAGTTTCATTGGGCTACCACCCATAGACTCGAGCCACTTTGGGGTTGCTGGAGCAAGGTTAAGTGCCACGGTAAATTTGTCACCTAACGCTTCGGCAATCACTTCTTTTGCAAGTAATTGTTGATCCGCGTTTTGTACACGGACCAACAATTGACCTTTTTCAAGCTCAGAGCGCTTTACCGCAATGCCCTTACTGGCTAACAGTTCGTTCACTCTGGCTTGGGTAGATGCTGTGACTTCAGCACCTCGAGTCGCCACTACTTGCACCGCATGATCTTCACCGAACAGGTTAGGTACGGCATAGAAACAACCTATGGCGATGATAAGCACCACCATAATGTTCTTCCACATTGGGTATTTATTTAACACGCCTGAGCCCTCTTGGCTTACAACGACTGGATAGAGCCCTTAGGCAATACAGCTGCAATGTAATCTTTTTTAATTGTAATTTGAGTTGTGTCATTCAAGCTCAGTAACACGTAGTCATTGTCATCGCTGATCTTTGCAATCTTGCCTAAGATACCGCCGCTGGTCAGGACTTCGTCACCTTTGCCGAGGGATGACATCAGATTTTTGTGCTCTTTAACGCGCTTTGATTGCGGACGGAAAATCATGAAATAGAAAATCAGGCCGAAAATCACCAGCATGAAAATCAATTCCATTGTGCCACCACCCTGTGGAGTGCCAGCGGCATTTGCATATGCATTTGAAATAAACATAGTTTTCTCTTCTTATTAGCAAAAAATCAATCGACTAACTCTGGTACTTCACGACCTTGACTGGTATAGAAGTCCTTCACAAAGGCGTCTAATGTACCTGTCTCAATCGCACCGCGCAAACCTTCCATTAACATTTGATAGTATCTCAAGTTGTGAATGGTGTTTAAACGCGCACCCAGAATCTCATTACAACGATCTAAGTGGTAAAGGTATGCCCGTGAATAGTTTTTACAGGTATAACAATCACACTTAGGATCAAGTGGTGAAGTGTCATCACGATGACGCGCATTGCGGATCTTAATCACACCTTCACTGGTAAACAGGTGACCGTTACGGGCGTTACGGGTTGGCATCACACAGTCAAACATATCGATACCACGACGCACACCTTCAACTAAATCCTCTGGCTTACCGACCCCCATCAGATAGCGTGGCTTGTCCGCAAGAATTTGTGGGCAGACATGCTCAAGAATGCGATGCATATCTTCCTTAGGCTCACCTACGGCCAAACCGCCGACGGCATAACCGTCGAAACCAATTTCGACTAAGCCTTTTAAGCTTTCGTCGCGTAAATCTTCATAAACACTGCCTTGGATAATCCCAAATAATGAATTGGGGTTTTCCAGACGGTCGAACTCGTCGCGTGAACGCTTAGCCCAACGCAGTGACATCTGCATTGACTTGCGCGCTTCATCTTCTGTCGCTGGATACGGGGTACATTCGTCAAAAATCATCACCACATCACTGCCCAACGCATGTTGAATTTGCATTGATTTTTCAGGATCTAAGAAGATTTTCTCACCATTAATTGGCGAGCGGAAATGCACCCCTTCTTCGGTAATTTTACGAATATCACCCAAGCTGAACACTTGAAAACCGCCGGAATCGGTGAGAATTGGACGCTGCCAGTTCATAAAGTCGTGCAGGTCACCGTGCTTACGCATGATTTCTTCGCCGGGACGCAACCATAAATGGAAGGTGTTACCGAGCAGAATATCGGCGCCAGTCGCACGAACTTCTTCAGGCGTCATGCCTTTCACGGTACCGTAAGTCCCGACGGGCATAAATGCTGGCGTTTCTACCGTACCACGATCAAAAATCAACCGGCCACGGCGCGCACGGCCGTCGGTAGTGTCAAGTTCAAATTTCATATTTCACCTCGCCAGATAAACAGTCTGACTACATTTGTAATGGCAAGCGCCATTTTGATTAACAATAGAGATAGGGACAGATCTAAAAGGTTCAACCTTTGGCTGAAAAAAATATCCGCCCACACTCAATGTGGGCGGCTATTTTAAAACAAAATCTTGGTCTAGTGAGCTTTTTTCGTCACAAACATGGCATCGCCATAGCTAAAGAAGCGATATTTTTGCTTGATAGCATGTTGATACGCCGCCATAACATGTTCATAGCCAGCAAAGGCACTGACCAACATGATTAAGGTAGATTCAGGCAAGTGGAAGTTAGTCACCATGGCATCGACCACTTGGAACTGGTAACCGGGGTAGATAAAAATATCCGTATCACCACTAAAAGCGTTGAGTTGACCAGCACTCGCGCGGGCTGCACTTTCTAATGAACGTACCGATGTTGTGCCAACAGCCACCACGCGATTACCCGCGGCTTTGGTTCTGGCAATTAAATCCACAACATCCTGTGGCACATTTGCCCACTCAGAATGCATTTTATGCTCAAGCACATTATCCACGCGCACAGGCTGGAAAGTCCCCGCGCCCACATGCAAAGTCACAAATGCAATATTGACGCCCTTTGCCTTTAAGGCTTCAAGCATTGCATCGTCAAAATGAAGGCCCGCCGTTGGCGCAGCCACCGCACCGGGGTTTTGGTTATACACGGTTTGATAGCGCTCTTTATCAGCATCCTCATCGGGACGGTCGATATAAGGTGGCAGAGGCATATGCCCTACCGCCTCAAGCACTTCTAAAATTGAGAGTTCGGATAAGAGTTGAAGTTCAAATAAAGCATCGTGGCGCGCCATCATCTTCATCTCATAACCGCCATCGAGATGAATAATGCTATCCACCTTGGGGGATTTTGAACTGCGAACATGGGCGAGAATACGCTTATCATCGAGCATACGCTCAACCAAAATCTCCAGTTTGCCACCACTGGCCTTTTGGCCGAATAAGCGCGCGGGGATCACGCGGGTATTGTTAAATACCATTAAGTCACCGGGATTAATCATTCCGAGTAGATCGGTAAACTGTTTATCCACCAGCGTACCCGTGTTGCCATCTAAGGTTAACAGACGTGACGCATTACGCTGCGCCATAGGATAACGAGCGATAAGTTCGTCAGGAAGATCGAAGGAAAAGTCTGTTACGCGCATGCAATGGCCTCTAGATAGCTTAGAACGGCGGCTAGTCTATGGTTAGAGGCCCATAAGATCAAGATTACTTGTTCGCTATATCCATCTCTACCACAGTCTCTGGCTCATTGAGTGTATTTGAGGCCAATGCCCCATCCACATCATATTGGGCTCGAGTGCGGGCAAAATGATCCATGCTGAAGCTGTGTTGTTCGTAGGGAATATCGACAAGGACTTTTTTACGTTTAGGGCGCTCGTCTTTTCCGAGCATTTTGGTGAACCAGTTCCACATCATCCATGATCCTTAACAGGTTAATTGATTAGCACATTTGCAGGCGCTAGCGTCAATATTTACCCAGCGATTAAAATACCAACTTAAGCGCTACCTAACAAAAGCCTTCTATTTTTGCCGATTTGCACTTTCCTCAGCGCGCCTGCCCATGATAACGTGAACTAACGCGATTAACCAAGCACAAAAAATGAACATTCTTACACACTTACATCTGGCTGAGATCAGTAAAACTCACCTTGGTGCCAATTTGGCAGGCAATTTTATCACCGCGCCGATAGAAAATGCTCCACGAGCACTACGCCAAGGCCTATGGTTAAACAATGAAATCAATCAGCTATGCGCAACCCATGAGCTGACTCAAGAACTCATGGCACTCTTTCCAACTCAGTTAACAAGCATAGCAACCGATTTAATGTTCGTCAGTTTCGATCATTATTTAGCCTTCTACTGGGAAGAATATCATCACCTTCCACTGCCAGAGTTTAGCCAAAAGGCCTATGCTGAACTGGCTCAATATGCCGCAAAAGCCGATGAATATCACCCTCAGCCATACCTAAATATCATCACGGATATGCACCGAGAAGATTGGTTAAACAATTATGCGACGCCTAAAGGCATCCAACAGGCATTAGCGCAAAGGGCAAAAGGTCACCCACAAAGTGCCTTATTTAGCGGAGCGGATAAGATTTTAGCTAAAATGCAAATTGAAACGGAAACAGCATTTCGCACCTTTTATCCCCAACTGATGGCCTATACCCGTATTTGGAGCCGTAAAACTCCAATTGACTACTTACCCGAGTAATTTAACCAAAGGATTTAGCTTCACTATACGAACATTAGGCCTGCAAGTTTGAGCGAACCTCTTTGCGATAATTCATAAAACCTAGGATAAACTCACTGTGACACGTGTAAAGCCAACGGCTACGTCATCTCAATCAAAGGGGTGGAGACAAACACTTCAAAGCCCTAGATTTTGGCTAAAGCAGCTTAGGGATCTGGCCATTATGGCGCTACTACTCTATGGGGTAAGCCTCTATTTGCAACGGGATATGGTCACCGGAGAAGCCCCAACACTCAACGGCATCGCCATTGATGGCAATCATCTTGCGCTAGATACAGCGCAAACCAAGCCCACCTTAGTGTATTTCTGGGGGACTTGGTGTCCAGTATGCCGCGTAACTTCGCCTATGGTTGAAACCATCAACCAAGACCATAGAGTGATTTCAGTCGCCGTTGCTTCGGGCAGTGATAGCAACATTCAAACCTATATGGACGAGCATCAATATCATTTTCCGGTACTGAACGATGACAGTGGCGAGCAAAGTGCTAAGTGGGGAGCGATGGCATTCCCAGCTATTTATATTGTCGATACGCAAGGGGATATTCGGTATGTCACCTCGGGAATCACATCCACTTGGGGGATGAAGTTCAGATTATGGTTAGCGCAGTTTTAATGCCAATGACATTGTTTGAGAATATGCTGCTTAGTGACTGATATTTTGCTAGTATGGCCGCGCAAAAGATGAGGATACGATGCAGATATTTGATTACCAGCCCCCTTCAGTCCCTTGGTTAGATCTTCGCTATCAAGATAGAGATGTGATCATTATTAATAAACCTTCGGGCTTATTGTCTAATCCCGGCAGGGCCGCACATACCTTCGATTGTGCCCTCACTCGGCTACAAAGCTTGTATCCCGAAACCATTCTGGTGCACAGACTCGACTGCGCCACCTCAGGCATTATGGTTTTTGCGCGCAATAAAAAAGCGGAATCCCACTTAAAAACCCAATTCCAAGATAGGCAAAACGAGAAAGTGTACATTGCAGAGGTCATGGGACTGGTCGAGCAGGAGGCAGGTATTATTGATTTAGCCATTGCACCCGATCCTGAGCATCCGCCCTATCAAAAGACTCAACCTGCAGGAACAACTAACGCCAAAAGCGCACTCACTCATTACCGCGTGTTAGCAAGGCGAGCAAACAGCACCTTAGTGGAATTAACCCCAGAAACCGGCCGTACCCACCAGCTTAGGGTGCATATGTTAGCCCTAGGGCATCCCATTTTGGGAGATGAATTTTACGGTGATGCCAAAGTGATTAAGGCAAGAGCGAGATTATGCCTGCACGCACAAAGCTTACGTTTTACCCATCCCTATTCGGGTAAAACTATGCATTTTTACAGTAAGCATCCATTCACTGAATAATCGGCGCCAAATACAAGAGGCCGCCCTAAGCGACCTCTACTTTAGGCAGACTGAGTATCTGTCCGCCTACCAACTGATTAGCTTGATGAACTTACATATTCATTAGGCTACGCGCTGATTAAAATCGATATCTGCAATTAATTTATCAACCTGAAAATAACTGCCCTGCTCATTACAGAATTGCAGTTGCATAGAAGGCGTTATCATAAAATACTCACCGAAGAAATTACCGCCTACGTCTTCCACTTTTTGGCCCTGCGGCGTCTCGGTTAAATTCACTTCATCCAAACTATGGCAGCCATCACTAAACCAAGTTTCTAAATAATACTTATCCGCTTCTTTGTAGAGCGTGATTTTGTCACCAAGCAGCGGACGTTCGTCTAACCAACGACCAATAATTTCACGATTTTGCATATCTGTCTCCCGCCAATGAAGGCGACGGCGTTTTTCAATCCCAGACATCCTGATATCCTTATGCAATACCCAATCACCTAAAGTGAACGTCAGTTGTGGTAGTACATTAAGCATAGAACCCATTTAACGCTTTACTCCCCGAGCACAAATTCCACCCAACCCTAAAAATGTAAATAACTGGTTAAATAAAATTTGCTAAACATTTAAAAAATAAAAGATAATTTCGCTTGATTAATTAATCGGCAGTGTAGCTTAATTAGAAAATAAAAACGCGATCTTTATCACTATTTACCGATTGCTAAAGTAAAGCGAAATACTCTATTGCATTGCAGTTAAATTCATCACCTATGAATGAGATTGTTACATTTTTTATTGTCCACTCTCAGCAAGATTCTGATATAACAAGACGCGTTAGATCGCCCTACAAATAAACAACAATAATGCAGGAAGCCTATGCACAATATTCATCGCCGCCATTTTCTGAAAGCCGCAGGCGCCGTCACTGCAGGCCTTGTTACGGCCAATATTGCCCTCAACGCTAACGCCAGCAGCGTTGCTCCCAAACCCAGTAGTGGAAAGTCCGTCATCGGACTTATCGCCCCCAAAATGGAGGTCGTTCGAGTCGGATTTATCGGTGTGGGAGAGCGTGGATTTAGCCATGTCGAGCAGTTTTGTCACTTAGAAGGCGTGGAACTAAAAGCCATTTGTGATACACACCAAGCCGTTGTTGATAGAGCTGTGGAGCATATCGTTAAGCAAAAGCGTCCAAAACCTGCGGTCTATACAGGTAATGATCTTAGCTATCGTGAGCTATTAAACCGTGATGATATTGATATTGTCATTATTTCTACTCCGTGGGAATGGCATGCTCCAATGGCAATCGACACCATGGAAAGTGGCAAACACGCCTTTGTTGAAGTGCCACTCGCCCTCACGGTCGAAGAATGCTGGCAAATTATCGATACCGCCGAGCGTACCCAGAAAAACTGTATGATGATGGAAAACGTCAACTACGGCCGTGAAGAACTCATGGTGCTTAACATGGTGCGCCAAGGGTTGTTTGGCGAATTACTCCATGGTGAAGCAGCTTATATCCATGAGCTGCGTTGGCAAATGAAGGAAATTAACCATAAAACCGGTTCATGGCGTACTTACTGGCATACCAAGCGCAATGGTAACTTGTACCCCACCCACGGTTTGGGCCCTGTTTCCCAGTATATGAATATCAACCGTGGCGACAGATTCGATTATCTGACCTCCATGAGCTCGCCAGCCTTAGGCCGCGCCTTGTACGCTAAGCGAGAATTCCCAGCCGATCATGAACGTAATCAGCTCAAATACATTAATGGCGATATGAGTACAAGTCTTATCAAAACTGTTAAGGGTCGAACCATTATGGTTCAGCACGATACCACCACCCCAAGACCTTACAGCCGCCATAATCTGATCCAAGGTACCAATGGTGTATTTGCAGGCTTCCCGAATCGTATTGCGGTCGAAAATGACGGTTTTGGAACGAGCTACCACAAATGGGACACGGACATGCAAAAGTGGTATGACAAATACGATCATCCACTCTGGCAACGCATTGGAAAAGAAGCTGAAATCAACGGTGGCCACGGCGGTATGGATTTTGTGATGCTTTGGCGAATGGTCTATTGCCTACGTAATGGCGAGGCGCTCGATCAGGACGTCTATGATGGCGCATCCTGGTCTGTGGTCAATATTTTAAGTGAGCAATCACTGAATAACCGCAGTAACTCAGTAAATTTCCCCGACTTTACCCGCGGTGCATGGGAACATGCTAAACCCCTAGGGATTGTCGGCGCCTAAATCTCGTGAGGATGAGAGCTTTGATTAAGGGGACAAGCTTTGGCTTATTCCCCTATTTTTTGACTCAGTAACAACCTATTGATTTGATTTTTAATGCAAAATCACCACTTTGCTGCGCACCAATCACCAGCCCTATGCTGGTTAATCGCCGAAGGTCAATCGCTGCACCCGCTATCGGTTTACCACGGCACTGGGGATGAAAGTTCGTAAATGGGATTTCGATTCGTTGCCAATGAATCGCACTCGCGCCACTCAACCCAAAGGTTTGATGGGTTGGCGCTGGCATAATTGCTTGATAGACAGTACTTTGTGGGGTATCAGCATCTTTTAGATTCACTTTGTATTGCTTGCTCCTGTCACTATCAAGGTCGAGATAAATCCCCGTAAACTCAGCTACATTGACGTGTTCAAACTCACAACGCACCGACGCAAACCCGCCTCCATTAGCAAGCGATACATGGCCACTAAAAATCCCATAACCTAAAGGGGAAATGGTGAGCTTACTGCGCGACAAACCGCCCATCACTGTATCATTAACGCCATACCAAGACGTTGCCGCACTTAAGTCTTTAAAATCGAAAAGGATCATAACTACTCCCATAAAAAAGCAGCCACCGGAGTGACTGCTCTTATGATACTTTCTTCTACACTAACAACAGCGCACTTTATCCAAGTTTAGCTTTGTTTTCAGCGGCTTCACAAGCGGCAGCGGTAAAAATCACGTCTGTAGAGCTATTCAGTGCGGTTTCGGCAGCATCTTGAATCACACCGATAATAAAGCCTACCGCAACGACTTGCATGGCAACATCGTTAGAAATACCAAACAAACTACAGGCTAGCGGGATCAGCAGTAAAGAACCGCCTGCAACGCCCGATGCACCACAGGCAGAAATTGCTGCCACTACGCTGAGCAGCAAAGCCGTTAACAAATCGACTTGAATGCCTAAAGTATGAGCCGCGGCTAACGTCAATACGGTAATAGTAATCGCCGCGCCGCCCATGTTGATAGTCGCCCCTAAAGGGATAGAGACAGCGTAAGTATCTTCATGCAGCTTTAACTTTTCACACAATGCCATGTTGACCGGAATATTGGCCGCACTTGAACGAGTAAAAAATGCTGTCATACCACTTTCACGCAGACAACGAATCACAAGTGGATAAGGATTACGTTTAATTTTCACATAAACAATCAATGGGTTAATAATTAAAGCAATGAAAGCCATCGCACCGAGTAATACGGCTAATAACTGCGCGTAGCCCGCAATTGCAGCAAAACCTGTTTCGGCAAAGGTGGCGGCAACGAGGCCAAAAATACCAATAGGTGCTAAACGAATAATAAAATGTACCATTTGCGAAATACCATGGCTGACATCCGCAAACACTTGTTTGGTTGAGTCGCTCGAATGATGTAGAGCCAAACCAAGACCCACACCCCAAGCCAAAATACCAATATAGTTACCCGTCATTAGCGCGTTAACTGGGTTATCAACCAGTTTGAACAACAGGGTACTGATCACCTCACTAATCCCTTGCGGTGGACTGGTGCCTTCAACACCCGCGGCCAACACGAGAGTCGTCGGGAACATCATACTTAAAATCACCGCAGTTAATGCGGCAGCGAAGGTACCCAATAAGTACAGCACCACGATCGGGCGCATATTGGTTTGAGTATTTTTCTTTTGATTGGCGATAGAAGACGCCACGAGAATAAAAACTAAAATTGGCGCGATAGCCTTTAATGCACCAACGAATAAACTGCCTAAAAACGCGACTTGCTTGGCCCATTCATGTGAAAAACTGGCTAAAGCAACACCAGCGATAATCCCCACGAGAATTTGCAGTACCAAACTGCCATTAGCCAACTTGGCTAAAAAAGATGATTCCTGTTTCATTATTTAACCTATCGTTATTATATTTCGGCTGAGTTTCCCCATCCCACACCTTCAAAATTGAGGCCAATTAGGTTTTTATAGGATGTGACTTAACTTGTCTAGCTTTGCAGGGAAATAAGCTGATTAAATTACCCAGCACATGCAAAACCCTTACAAAATTCCAACAAGGAACTAATTTGCTCGCTTAGCCGCTAACTCGGCGCCCCGTAACATGGCTTCCACCAGCTCATGGGCATCAAACTTAGTCAATGCCTCATTTGCCCCCACTTGATGGGCTTGGCTGACACTGATCTCACTCGACAGCGAGGTATGCAAAATAATATAAGCGTTCGCCAGCAGTGGATTATCACGGACTTCAAATGCCAGCTCATAGCCATCGAGCCCCGGCATTTCAATATCGCTGACAAGAATATCAATCGGATGATGCTCGGCCGCAGCCTGCTCCATAATAGACAACGCTTCTCTGCCATCCGGCGTCACAAAATAGGGAATATTAATACTATCGAGCGCATCGGAGAGCTGCTTGCGGGCCACCTTGGAATCATCGACCAACAGAATGCGCCTAGGTTTTAACTTCTCCCTCTGTACATCCGTTAAGATCGCGCGATTCGCCTCGGGTGCATCGGGGAATACCTTAGACAGCAACAGCTCAACATCAAGTAACTGCACTAACTGATTATCGTAGCGCGTCACCCCGGTTAAAAAGGCATTTTTGCCTAAATTTGCCGATGGAGCCTCAATGTCGCGCCAATTGCATTCGATAATCTTATCAATGGCGCGCACTAAAAATCCGATAATCATCCGCTGACAATCGGTGATGATGATATAGCAATGTTGGCGCTCTTCATCGCTGACAGGACGATAACCAATTGCCGCAGCCATATCCACCACAGGAATGGTATGACCACGAATGGTTGCCGCACCAAGGATGGTGGGATGGGATTGAGGAATTTTACTCAGCGGCGTATATGGCACTAACTCACGAATTTTAAGTGTGCCTAAGGCAAATATCTGATGTTGAGATAACCTAAAAAGGAGTAAACCTTGTGACTGATTTGCCTTACTTTTCATAATAAAACGCAGAACTCATTCAAATTCAACTGCCAATATCTTAACCTTAGCATGACTTAAAAGTGATGACTAAGGTCAAATGAGATGAAATCAGTTATTTACTAAACCCTTTTGCAGCAATCATCCAGACAGCGGAACTAATCTTGCAACGCATAGAGCACGTCGAAGGCAAACTGATCCCACCCCTCAGCGCTAAAAGCAATGTCGCGAATACTGCGAACTTGGCTTACAGCATGCAAAGGCGCAGCGCCATTGACCATCAGATAGTAGGCCATGATAAGCCCGGTGCGATCTTTGCCAGAACGACAATGAACTAACACGGGTAAATTATCGGCTTCACATTGTTGAATAAAAGCTAATGCCTTCGGTAATTGGGCGACACAAACGGCGATATCCCCATCCTGAGGCGGCACATTACGGGAAAAGGGAATACATTCATAACGCAATCCATGATGCTGAAAGCTGCCAGGTTCACAGCCCTCTCCGCCATTAACAGACAACACAGCGCGGATCCCCGCCGCCTTGAGTTCGGCTAAATCCCAAGGGTCCTTATTCGGACCACTTCGACCTGCAATTTTACCTTCAACTAACCAAAATAAATGCTGCATACTGCCCCTACAAAACCAATGCGAAGGAACGTGAAGATACGCTAAACATAACTCACGCCTAAAGAATTAAGACTTTTTACCCCAAAATTCAACATTCGCTGCGGGTAACTGCTTACGTTTTTTCTTGCCAGTGCCTTCAGGCTTGGCCTGAGGTTTTTCCTGCGCTAACACTTCAAGCGGTATTTCGGCATTGGCTTCAAATCCGGGGATTTGTTCACGTACAAGTTTGATTTTGTTTTTCTTTTCAATCACGCCAAAGTGATGATATTCCTCATGGGAAATTAAGGTCACCGCAAGACCCGCCTCCCCCGCACGGCCACTACGACCAATACGGTGCATATAATCTGCCGGGCTTCTTGGCAAATCAAAGTTAATCACGACGGGGAGTTTATCAATATCAATACCACGAGCTGCGATATCGGTCGCAATCAGCACACTAATTTCACCATTTTTAAAACCATCGAGCACGCGAGTTCGTGCACCTTGGGCTTTATCGCCATGGAATACTTCAGCGCTAATCCCACGTTTTGAGAGCTTTTGTGCAAGATGATTACAGGTATTTTTAGCACTGACAAAAATCAATGCCTGTGACCATTGATGCTGTTTAATCAAGTGGGCCAACAACGCCGTTTTTTGTTCACGGTTCACGGTTATCACACGCTGCTCAATGGTACTTTCTTGCTCACTTTGCAGATGATATTCAAGCGGTTGATGGAGTAATTTGGTTGTCAGTGCACGCACTTCTTCGGGGAAGGTCGCCGAAAACAATAGGGTTTGCTTTTGACGCGGTAACGCTGCAAGCACTTGTTCTAACTCTTCGGTAAAGCCAAGGCTTAACATGCGATCCGCTTCATCGAGGACGAATGCAGACACTTGAGTTAACTTAAGCGCGTTGCTTGCTAATAAATCCAGTAAACGCCCAGGCGTTGCAACCAGAACATCCGCGCCAGCGCGTAGGCTTTGCATTTGCAGATTGACAGACACACCACCAAAAGCGGCGACAATCTTAAGTTGGCCATTGAAGTGGGATGCATAGGATAAAAAGCTATCGGCAACTTGCTGTGCCAATTCGCGCGTAGGCACGAGCACCAAACAACGTACAACACCGGCCGACTTATCAGCACTTTTTGCTTCACTCAAACGCTGCAATAAGGGCAGTGCAAAAGCGGCGGTTTTTCCTGAGCCGGTATTTGCCCCCGCTAATACGTCCCGCCCACTCAGCACGGCTGGAATCGTGGCCGCTTGTACAGGGGTGGGTGAAACATAACCGAGCTCGGTTAGTCGATTACCTAGCGGTGCAATAATGCCAAGTTCGGCAAAGCTGGCGACGGAGGAAGAAGCTTGGGTCATAAAAAAGTACATGGCTCATCAATAACAAATATGACGGCTATTCTAACGTAAAATGTGCGCCCTTGCTTGTCGATTCCAGCATTAACAGTTGCTGTTTCATCCCAAGTCCATAGGCATAACCGGTTAATTGGCCATTTTTACCGATAATACGATGACAAGGCACAATAATCGCGATGGGATTAGCGCCATTGGCAGCACCCACCGCACGAACTGCTTTGGGTCTTGCGATGCGCTCGGCAATATCGGCATAGCTGCAACATTGCCCATAGTCTACTGCAATAAGTGCCTGCCAAACCTGACGCTGAAACTCGGTACCCTTAGGTGCCAAACTCAAGTTGAACTGGGTTAAGTCACCATTAAAGTAACGCGCCAGCTGCGCTTTAGCTTGCTCAATATGCTCGCTCGCCAGCGCGTATTCCGCTTCGCTCGCATGCCGAAGAAGGATCTCCGTACGACTCGATCCCATCACGGTTAAATGGCTTAATCCGTAAGCATTGGCATTAAGTTGTAACTCGCCCACTGGCGTTACGAGTGTCGCCATAGCACAGGGTTGGTAATCCATGGCCGTTGGTGCGCTCAACAATTGTGATAACATCGGACTCATCGTAAATCTCACCTTTTAATGATTAAAGTGACTAAATGCATCTTACGCATTCGACCAGAGTTGGAAGGTCAAATAACTCCCCCAAGGAGCAATATCCGCGCTAATACGTTGACAAAGCGTTAGATAATCGAGTTGTTTCAACGCTTGTGCATCCAATCCATTCTGCTCAGCCACACTCACCAGTAATTGTTTTTTCACAATAAGATCAGTGTGAAGGAAAATATTCGGCTCGCCAAGCCCACGTAATTTTGCATAGGCAATCGTCCAAGGGCCGATACCTTTGACCTCAAGCCAATCATCAACACTCGCATTAGGGCGCTCACAGATAAACGCCGCGAGCGCATTGAGCGCCAGCTTGCGCGCGCCGGGCATTTTCAATTCATCCAAACTAGCACCGCGAATCGCCTGCGGTATGGGAAACAAGCGATATTCTCGCCCATTTAAACTAAAGCGTTCACCATAGGCGTCGACCAATAAATTGAGTAACTTAGTGGCCTGCACCACAGTCACCTGCTGTCCTAAAATGGCTCGGCAGCCCGCCTCGAACAAAGAGCCGGCGCCAGGGATCCTAAGCCCTGATTTAGGGATTAGCTTAAGATCGGTCAAACGCTGTAAGTTATGCTCAATCTGCTGCATATCGGCATCGAGATCTAAAATGCGCCGCACTTGGGTAATGAGTTTTTGTAGGCCCGCTATGGGCGAGTCTGGCGTGAATGTCAGCGTGAGTTTAAAGCGATGTAAATGCGCCTCATGGATGATATGCACCACCGCACGTATATCGTCGATCTGCAGGGTGCGGCCATACTCAAGCGCTTGTTTATCCTGTGCTATCTTTTCGAGGCAGTCATTATCTGTATTGCTAAACCATTCCATTCCAGCAACAGCGCGCAGGCGATAAAAGGCCAGCTGCGCCTGCCAATCGAGCGGCGGACGATAATACTGATACAAACTTAAACTATGGGCCGGCATCGCCTGCGGACAAGCGGTATCGGAACCCTCCCCTTCGTCTATCTTTGCTGCCGACTTCTGGCTGGATTTTCTTAACTGTGTAGGCGTTAATTGCAGCGCCTGCTGAAAAGCTTCATTGAAACGACGAATACTATTGAATCCGGCAGCAAGCGCTATTTGCGTGATCGGTAATTGAGTTTGATGCAATAATTGTTTGGCAAATAACAGTTGTCGATAGAGCGCATATTGCTTGGGTGAAGTGCCAAATCCAGAAGTAAACAACTTATTTAAATAGCGGCTACTGATACCTAGTTTGTCCGCCAACGCCTCGACCGTTAATCCGTGCTCGCCAGATAAGGCGCCCGCTTCAATCAAACCAATAGCCCTATCTAAGGTAGTGCCAGTGCCTTTCCATGGATTAGAGCCCGGCGCACTATCTGGCCGGCAACGAAGACAAGGTCGCAGTCCCGCCTGTGCGGCTTTGATAGCTGAATCGAAATAACGCACGTTTTCTTCTTTAGGTGCAACGGCGGGACATACGGTTCGGCAATAAATTCCTGTAGTGAGAACGCCGACAAAAAACTTACCGTCAAAGCGTGGATCACGGCTGGTACGGGCTTCGCGGCAAACGCTCGCGGATAAATGACAATCCTCTAATGCTGCTGATACTTGCTCGTGTGGCGGTTTAGCGGCTGAATTTAGGCTCACGGATATTTGCTTCATTTGTATGCTCGACTCGCTGACTCACCATTTTGTACTTGTCGGTTAGATTAAGTCACCCTATGCTAGCACACTCGCGGAAAACGGAACTGGATCATTGCAAGTGCTTTTAAAGCTCAAGATCCTGCTAGACTCATCAACGTTTTTCCTCAATTTTTTTAATCTATAAAGAGCCAATTCATGTTTAAACGATTTGAATCTTGGGTGGAAGCCCTACCGGATGGCGAACCAACTAAACCTCCTACGGGGGTCTATGCATTTTGCCGACACTACACTAAGGGTTATGAATTACCACTTATCTTGATGTCAGTGTTAACGGCTTTCATCGCCATGCTCGAAGTTTCACTCTTTGGCTTTATGGGACAATTAGTCGATTGGTTAGTGAAAAAAAGCCCAGAGACGCTCTATCAAGATGAAGGTTCAACGCTGATCTTAATGGGCGTTATGGTCTTAGTGGTGATGCCATTGCTAGTGTTATTTCATGCGCTAATCATGCATCAAACCTTACTGGGCAATTATCCCATGTCGATCCGCTGGCTTGCGCACCGTTATTTACTCAAGCAAAGCGTGTCCTTCTATCAGAATGATTTTGCGGGCCGTATTGCCACTAAGGTGATGCAAACTTCACTTGCGGTGCGTGAAACCGTGATGAAATTACTCGATGTATTGGTGTATATCCTCGTGTACTTCACCTCAATGCTGGTCATGGTGGCCAGTGCCGATGTGCGTCTAGTGATCCCAATGTTGATTTGGTTGGCGCTCTATATTGGCTTGCAATGGTATTTTGTGCCGCGTCTTAAAACGGTTTCAACCGAGCAGGCCGATGCCCGCTCGACGATGACAGGGCGGATTGTCGACAGTTACACCAATATCACCACGGTGAAGCTCTTTGCCCATACGGATAAAGAAGCTGATTACGCCAAAGCAAGTATGCGCAGTTTCCTCGATACGGTTTATCGCCAAATGCGCCTCGTCACGGGGATCAGCGTCAGTGTACAAATCATTAACTACATGCTCGCCTTCAGCATTGCCGCCGTGTCAATCGCGCTGTGGAGTGACAATGCCATCTCGGTCGGTGCAATTGCAATTGCCGTGAGTTTAGCGCTGCGCCTTAATGGGATGTCGCAGTGGATCATGTGGGAAATCAGTTCATTATTTGAAAATATCGGTACGGTTACCGACGGGATGAACACCCTTTCCAAGACCACACTCATCCAAGACTCGCCGGATGCAAATACCTTAGTCGTGAAGCAAGGCCAGATCGATTTTAATCAGGTGAGCTTTCATTATGGCGAAGACGCTGGCGTGATCGACGAACTCAACCTCAATATCAAAGCGGGTGAGAAGGTCGGCCTTGTCGGCCGCTCGGGCGCGGGTAAATCCACCCTAGTCAATCTGTTAATGCGCTTTTACGATGTTGAGAAAGGCCATATTTGTATTGATGGACAAGACATTAAGGCGGTCAAACAGGATTCGCTACGTTCACAGATTGGTATGGTCACCCAGGATACCTCCCTACTCCATCGCACCATTCGGGAGAATATTCTTTACGGTAACCCTGGGGCAAGTGAAATCCAACTCGAACATGCGATAAAACAGGCACAGGCACATGATTTTATTAATGAACTGACTGATCCTAATGGCAATCATGGTTTGGATGCTCAAGTTGGGGAACGTGGGGTAAAACTCTCCGGCGGACAGAGACAGCGTGTAGCCATTGCCAGGGTGCTATTAAAAAATGCCCCGATTTTACTGCTTGATGAGGCCACCTCAGCATTGGACTCCGAAGTGGAAGCCGCCATTCAAGAAAGCTTGTACGAATTAATGCAAGGCAAAACGGTGATTGCTATCGCCCATCGATTATCGACTATTGCTGCAATGGACAGATTAATCGTGCTCGATCAAGGTCGTATCGTCGAGCAAGGTACGCATCAGGAGTTGATTGCCGCAGGCGGTATTTATGCCCAGCTATGGGCTCACCAAACCGGCGGATTTTTAGGGGTTGAATAGTTCTGAATTGTAACTTAGCTCTTTGATTTTGAAGGCGACACTAAGTCGCCTTTTTTTAAACAATATCGCACTAAATTACGTTGATACTTTTCAAACACATTTGGAAGCGTGTAATGGCTTCAATCATTAAATACACAAGACGATTATTCCCTCGCCTCTTAATTGGAGATTACACGCCAAGTGGAAACGGTGGGCGTATCTTATAAGCAGGCACAAGATAAGGTATCCAAGGTTTGCTGACGCTGTTAGTTTGGCGATGTAAGCGTTGTAAACTCCCCCTTGCATCCAAACAGCGAACCACCATTTCAAGACTGCTATTCCAATGTGCATTAGGCAAGTCAAATACCCATTACAAACTGAGAAAACCGATAAAAGTTGCCTTGTGGCTTGTGGCTTGTGGCTTGTGGGACGATAAATATTTTTAGATACAAAAAAACCACCTTTAGGTGGTTTATTGTGTTCAACTAACATTAGCGATTAACATTAGTTGAGGTGGTATCCCCTAGGGGATTCGAACCCCTGTTACCGCCGTGAAAGGGCGGTGTCCTAGGCCTCTAGACGAAGGGGACACAAGGACTTATGTTTTTCCTCATAACTGAGGTCTTGCTATTTATCTCAAACAACTCGTTAGTTATTTGGGATGCACTCTATCTTATTAGGGATAGAGTGGTATCCCCTAGGGGATTCGAACCCCTGTTACCGCCGTGAAAGGGCGGTGTCCTAGGCCTCTAGACGAAGGGGACACAAGGACTTATGTTTTTCCTCATAACTGAGGTCTTGCTATTTATCTCAAACAACTCGTTAGTYATTTGGGATGYACTCTATCTTCATTAGGGATAGAGTGGTATCCCCTAGGGGATTCGAACCCCTGTTACCGCCGTGAAAGGGCGGTGTCCTAGGCCTCTAGACGAAGGGGACACAAGGACTTATGTTTTTCCTCATAACTGAGGTCTTGCTATTTATCTCAAACAACTCGTTAGTCATTTGGGATGCACTCTATCTTATTAGGGATAGAGTGGTATCCCCTAGGGGATTCGAACCCCTGTTACCGCCGTGAAAGGGCGGTGTCCTAGGCCTCTAGACGAAGGGGACACAAGGACTTATATTTTACCTCATAACTGAGGTCTTGCTATTTATCTCAAACAACTCGTTAGTCATTTGGGATGAAAGTGGTATCCCCTAGGGGATTCGAACCCCTGTTACCGCCGTGAAAGGGCGGTGTCCTAGGCCTCTAGACGAAGGGGACACAAGGACATATTAATTTGACAACTATTATGACTAACAGTGCTCTCGCTTAATATGGCGAAATTGGTGGAGCTAGACGGGATCGAACCGTCGACCTCTTGCATGCCATGCAAGCGCTCTCCCAGCTGAGCTATAGCCCCAAACTCTTTCGACAAAACTGAAACTCAGTATATCGCAGAAATTTAGATTTGTTCTTACCAGACAACTCGTTAGCTATTTGGTAGGAGCACTATGTCGTAAAACATAGTGGTATCCCCTAGGGGATTCGAACCCCTGTTACCGCCGTGAAAGGGCGGTGTCCTAGGCCTCTAGACGAAGGGGACACAAGGACATATTAATTTAACTCGCATTATTACTAATGCCATTCCGCTTAATATCTGCGGTAAGTTTGGTGGAGCTAGACGGGATCGAACCGTCGACCTCTTGCATGCCATGCAAGCGCTCTCCCAGCTGAGCTATACCCCCAAACTTATCAAGTTACATTTAAGTGCACTACAAGCATTCGCTCATCTGTGTCTCAACTGCGAGGCGCATTCTATGCAGCACACCTAAATGTGTCAACTCGTTTTTTAGGAATTTATTCTATCTGCTACAAATTCAATCGCTTTGGATATTCTTTGCTCAGAACGGGCTCTTCCGATTAAAAATAACGTGATATCAAGGCCTGGAGACTGCCCTGCTCCGGTCACAGCGACACGCAATGGCATACCGACTTTGCCCATACCGACTTCTAATTCTGCAGCAGTAGCTTCAATCGCCTGATGAATAGCCTCAACCGTCCACTCAGGTAATGCCGCTAACTTTTGTTGCACTAATTGTAATGGCTCAAGCGCAACACCGCGCAAATGCTTTTTCGCCTGCTCAGCATCAAACTCGGCAAAATCTTCATAGAAGTAGCGGCTAGAAGCAGCTAACTCTTTTAAAGTCTTCGCGCGCTCAGCTAATGCAGTGACAACCGCAGATAAGGCTGGACCATTTGAGGTATCAATCTTTTGATCGTCCATATGCCACTGTAGGTGGGAAGCCACATATTCAGGATCGAGCGTCTTAATATAGTGTTGGTTTAACCAAACCAGTTTTTCGGTATTAAAGGCAGAAGGTGCTTTGTTAATGTCATCTAACTTAAAGTACTGCTTCATTTCCTCTAAAGAGAAAACCTCTTGATCACCGTGTGACCAACCTAAACGCACTAAATAGTTGAGTAACGCTTCGGGTAAATAACCATCATCACGGTACTGCATAACACTGACTGCACCGTGACGCTTAGACAGCTTGGCACCATCATCCCCTAAAATCATCGACACATGAGCATATTCAGGAATTGGTGCGCCCAATGCTTTAAGAATGTTGATTTGACGTGGCGTGTTGTTAATATGGTCTTCACCACGCACCACACAGGTAATCCCCATATCCCAATCGTCTACAACTACACAGAAGTTATAGGTATGCACGCCGTCGGTACGGGCGATGATCAGGTCATCTAGTGCATCGTTTGAGAATTCGATACGGCCACGGACGTGATCATCAAATACCACTGAACCACCGATAGGGTTTTTAAAACGCACCACAAAAGGTTCATCAGTGTCACGCGCGGGCAAGTTACGGCAGCAACCATCGTATTTTTGCGCTTCGCCATTTGCCGCTTGTGCTTCTCTTAAAGCATCGATACGTTCACGCGAGCAGTAACATTTATAAGCTGTGCCCTGCTCTAACATTTGCGCGATGATCTCGTTATAACGATCAAAACGCTTAGTTTGATAGTACGGACCCTCATCCCAAGTTAATCCTAACCAGTTCATGCCCTCTAAAATGGCATCACAAGCGGCCTGAGTAGAACGCTCAATATCTGTATCTTCAATACGTAAAACAAACTCACCATTATTGGCACGGGCTTGTAACCAAGAATAAAGTGCAGTACGGGCACCGCCCACGTGCAAAAAGCCTGTTGGGCTTGGGGCAAAACGCGTCTTAGTTGTCATAGTGGGACACTAACCTATATAAAGTCGTCTAGATAAAGACAATCACGATAAAAAGTGGGCTTATTCTAGCAGCCTAAGTCAGCACTGCAAATGGAACATATCAGCAGGTATTACAGATACCCTAAAAGTCATTGCTCAAGTTCAGATAGAGATGCCGATTGTAGGCATAGCTGTCACTATAACAAGTGAGCGCATTGACTACGTGGCAGGCTGAATAAACCCAAGTAGCGATTTCGATCAATCTC
Organism: Shewanella oneidensis MR-1; assembly: GCF_000146165.2. Lineage (NCBI taxonomy): Bacteria > Pseudomonadati > Pseudomonadota > Gammaproteobacteria > Alteromonadales > Shewanellaceae > Shewanella > Shewanella oneidensis. Next base: position 3,261,441 of record NC_004347.2, read on the forward strand.
TTAGAACCAATACCCCATGACCAACTTAAACATCCGTCATCCCGTTGGTAAAAATAGCTTAGAAAGATTAGCTGTTATGACCTTTGCACTATTCACCATTGGCAGATAAACAAAACTTGCTTAAATGGCCCAATCTTAAATTGCCTAATAAAGTAACACTTTGAATGAGGTGGTGATTAACATTAAGTCAATGCGAACAAAAATAGCGCGACCAATGCTTTTTTCATTAAAAAGCGTTGACACCCGATCGAACCTCCCTATAATACGGCTCCACACAGCAGAGGTCGCTTAGCTCAGCTGGGAGAGCACCTCCCTTACAAGGAGGGGGTCAGTGATTCGATCCCAGTAGCGACCACCATGTGTTAAATTCAAATTTAATCATGGTTTAAACGTTGTTATATACCCGGGTCGCTTAGCTCAGCCGGGAGAGCACCTCCCTTACAAGGAGGGGGTCACTGGTTCGATCCCAGTAGCGACCACCATATAACCTCACTGTGTAGTCATTCCCAGGTCGCTTAGCTCAGCTGGGAGAGCACCTCCCTTACAAGGAGGGGGTCACTGGTTCGATCCCAGTAGCGACCACCATATCATTCGAGAATGACATTAAAAATTGTATATTGTAAGAATTCCGGTCGCTTAGCTCAGCCGGGAGAGCACCTCCCTTACAAGGAGGGGGTCACTGGTTCGATCCCAGTAGCGACCACCATATTCTACAGTATCCAATAATGCCCAGGTCGCTTAGCTCAGCTGGGAGAGCACCTCCCTTACAAGGAGGGGGTCACTGGTTCGATCCCAGTAGCGACCACCATATTTACCTCATAATCTTTACCCTAACTGCATCTCAACTATGCTTGATCTAAATCAGCATGTACTTAAGTGGCTCTGTTACACAGAATCCTGCCTATTTCTCGCTAAAATCGCGCTGATTTATTGTATTAGGCTATTTGGAGATCAGTACTATGGCCAGTGTCAGTCAATCTGCATCCCTAACCAATATTGCAGCTTATCTTAAACATACCCATGCCTGTGACGAGCAAACCGCTCTGAGAGAAGCCCGTGAAGTGATGCAAAATCTCGTGAGCATGCGCCAAAAGGGCTTTATTACCGGCTGGTACTTCGATGAGCGAGGGCATTTGGAATTACTCCCGAGTGATGAAATTCTTAAGCGGATTGGCGAAGACCATGGTTAGCGCTCATAACATTTTCCGCATCCTTCTCCCCTATTTCCTTACGTCACAGTCTTTTTTCAAACCGCTTTTGATCTAAAAACAACGTATTTTGCTCAGTTAAACACCAAACTTAAAACCAAGCCCTTAACGCCATCAGCTCGCTATGGGTGGATTTCCACCCAAACCCAAAATAAATGTGAGCGAGATCTCACCCATAAAACTCAAGGTGTGACGAGCATCAAATCAACTACACTTTATTAACCAAACACTTACAGAGCATGTCGTAAGTTGGCGTGGTATTTGCCTTTATTAAGACAGACCTCAGGGAAATCAAGGCTGTATTCCTACTCACACTTGGTAACAAACTAACCAAGGCTGAGGACAAATCCTAACAACAGAAAAAGGAACTGAAAAATGACATTGAATCAACAGATGGGTATCACTCGTCCATTAAAAACCGTTGCTAAGATGCTGGCACTGGCCTCAGTGTTTGCTACCAGCTTCAACGTTTTTGCAGCACCGGTCGAAATTAAATTCTCCCACGTAGTGGCAGAAAACACGCCAAAAGGTCAAATGGCCTTAAAATTTAAAGAATTAGTCGAACAACGCTTACCCGGTGAATATACCGTCAGCGTATTCCCTAACTCTCAGTTATTTGGGGATAACAACGAGTTAGCGGCATTACTGTTAAACGATGTGCAATTTGTTGCACCTTCACTCTCTAAATTTGAACGTTACACTAAACGCTTACAAGTTTTCGACTTACCTTTCCTGTTCAATGACATGGATGCAGTAAACCGTTTCCAACAGGGCGAAGCAGGTCAAGCACTGCTCAACTCAATGAGCCGCAAAGGGATTGTGGGTCTGGGCTATTTACATAATGGTATGAAGCAGTTCACAGCCAACACTCCACTGAAGCAACCTTCCGATGCTAAAGGTTTAAAATTCCGCGTAATGGCATCTGACGTATTAGCCGCACAGTTTGATGCTGTTGGTGCCATTCCGGTGAAAAAACCTTTCTCTGAAGTATTCACCCTACTGCAAACCCGTGCGATCGATGGCCAAGAAAATACCTGGTCAAACACCTACTCACAAAAATTCTATGAAGTGCAAAGCCATATTACTGAAAGTAACCACGGCGTGTTGGACTACATGGTCGTGACCTCTGACGCCTTCTGGAAAAGCTTACCAGCCGATAAACGCAAAGTGATCAAAGAAGCGTTAGATGAATCAATCGCTTTAGGTAATAAAATTGCTGCTGAAAAGGATAATGAAGATAAGCAACTTATTCTTGATTCAAAACTCTCTCAGTTAGTTACACTCAGCCCCGCAGAGCGTCAACAGTGGGTTGATGTGATGAAGCCAGTGTGGTCGAAATTTGAAGATCAAGTCGGTAAAGACGTGATTGAAGCCGCTGTTGCCGCAAATAAATAATAAAAAAATAAACCGCTTAGCCTCATTTTAGGTTGAGCGGTATTGAAGATAGGGAGCCTAACTGTGATAGCGCGAATTTTTGGTTACTTTGAAGAAGGTGTACTTAACCTATTGATCACCTTGATGACACTATTGGTGTTTACCGAAGTGGTCGCCCGCTTTTTTTTCGATACCGGTTTTTTATGGATCCAAGAACTCACCTTAACCCTGTGTGGTTGGTTTGTGTTATTTGGCATGTCCTATGGTGTAAAGGTTGGTGCCCATATTGGGGTGGACGCCTTAGTAAAAAAACTCCCCCCTAACGCCAAAAAAATCACCTCCTTAATCACCACTTTGATTTGCTTGACTTACTGCATACTGTTTTTAAAAGGTAGTTGGTCCTATCTGTCACAAATGTACCAAATCGGGGTGCCAATGGAAGATATCCATTTCCCCGCTTGGCTGTTGGCGCGTCTGGATCCTGATTGGGCTTGGAATGTACTCAAAATTGATATAGAAGATGGCGCAGTACCCATTTGGATATCGCAGAGTATCCTCTTGATTGGCTTTAGTATGCTCACTTGGCGTTTTATAGAGCTTTTTGTCGCCATTTTACGTAACCAGGTGACTGGTTTAAGTTTTGCCGATGAAGCCAAAGAAAGTATGCATTTAATCGATGACACCGCTATACAGTCTCAAGGCCCGCAGCACACTACTGGCGCTGCCCACAAGGAATTACCATAATGGCCATTGCAACACTATTTTGCGTCTTATTCATTTGCATGTTTTTAGGTATGCCCATCGCGATAGCATTAGGCTTTTCCAGCATGCTGACCATTTTATTTTTCTCCAATGATTCACTTGCTTCTGTGGCATTAAAACTTTATGAGTCATCGTCTGAGCATTATACGCTGCTGGCGATCCCCTTCTTTATTTTGTCATCGGCCTTTTTATCTACCGGCGGCGTAGCCAGACGGATCATCGATTTTGCGATGGATTGCGTTGGCCATATTCGTGGTGGCTTAGCCATGGCATCGGTAATGGCCTGTATGCTCTTTGCCGCCGTGTCAGGTTCTTCCCCCGCGACCGTCGCTGCCATTGGTTCTATCGTGATTGTCGGCATGGTAAAAGCTGGTTACCCCGAAAAATTTGCCTCTGGCGTGATCACAACCTCCGGCACCCTCGGTATTCTAATCCCCCCCTCGATTGTGATGCTGGTTTATGCCGCAGCCACCGAGGTTTCAGTTGCTAAAATATTTATGGCGGGTTTAGTTCCCGGTTTACTGCTGGGATTTTTAATCATGGTCGTGATCTACATTGTCGCGAGAATTAAAAATCTCCCCTCTATCCCCTTCCCAGGCTTTAAAAAATTAGGGGTATCCAGTGCCAAAGCCATTGGCGGTTTAGCACTCATTTTCATCGTCTTAGGATCAATTTACGGTGGCGTGGCTAGCCCAACAGAAGCCTCGGCCGTTGCCTGTGTGTACGCATACTTTATTGCGGTATTTGGCTATCGTGATATTGGTCCATTGAAAAATGTCGCATGGCGTAACCCTAATGAAGCCATTCCAAGCGCTATCGCTCGTAACTTAGGTCATATGGTGCTTGGGCTGATTAAAACCCCTATCGACAAAGAGATCCGCCATGTAGTGCGTGATGGTGCCAAGGTCAGCATAATGCTGCTGTTTATTATTGCCAACGCCATGTTGTTTGCACACGTGCTCACCACTGAACGTATTCCACATATTATTGCCGAGTACATTGTGGGCATGGGCCTACCGGCTTGGGGCTTCTTAATCATTGTTAACTTACTGCTGTTAGCCGCCGGTAACTTTATGGAACCATCTGCCATCGTATTGATTATGGCACCTATCCTATTCCCCATTGCCACACAATTGGGCATTGACCCTATTCACTTAGGTATCATTATGGTGGTCAACATGGAAATCGGTATGCTCACGCCGCCGGTAGGACTCAATCTATTTGTGACCTCAGGTATTACTGGCCGTAATATTGGTTGGGTGATCCAGTCGGTATTGCCATGGCTAGTATTTATGCTCGCCTTCTTGATGTTGATCACCTATGTACCACAAATTTCCCTGTTCTTGCCAGAATTACTGGACAAGCTCAACGGATATTAATCTTCAGGAATAAAGATTATTCCTTGATTCTAGATAGTTTTTAAGCGAGCCTACTCAGGCTCGCTTTGTTTTATTCAGTGTGGATCAGGATCGCCTGCTATGTTGCCCATGACGCCAAAAGCCAAACAACGTCTGTTTATGACCATAGTGCTACTTGCAGGTTTATTTGCCATCTTAAAATTAACTTACTGGGTGCATTTTTATCAGGGCAAAATCGACATCCAACAACAATCAGAGAAACAACTCAAAGAACTAGTGAGCTTTTTAGATGGTGCCCTGTCGCGGTATGAGAGTATTCCCCATGTGCTCTCTACCAATCCTATGCTTGCCAATGTGCTCAACGACCAACAAAATCCGCAAAAGGTACAAGAGCTCAACCTCTATTTAGAAGAAATTCAGCATGTCACCGAGGCTTCTGATATTTACCTAATTGATGCGCTAGGAATTGCGATTGCAGCCAGCAACTGGCAACAGCCTTTTTCATTTATCGGCAAAGACTACTCTTTTAGACCCTATTACACCGATGCAATTTCAGGCAATTTAGGTCGCTACTATGCGGTGGGCACCAGCTCGGATAAACGCGGCTTTTACTTTTCTTATCCCATTTATCAGCAAGGTGGAAAAGGCATTCTGGGCGCCATTATTGTGAAAGTGGATATCGCCGATATTGAGCAGCAAAGCACCAGTATAGCGATGGCAGGCCAATACCAATTTTTAATCAGCGATCCCGACGATATTGTGTTTATTTCCAGTGTGGATGAATGGCGTTTAACCTCACTGACACCGCTAACCCAAGCCAAACAATATGCCTTAAATGCCTCAAAACGTTACGCTGAGCGCCCCATTGGCGAACTTATAATAAAACCACAATATCAAGACGATAGCACCAGCAGCGGTCATATCTATCACATCCGCGAAGGCAACAGTCAGGCGCAATATATGGATACCCATCATTTGATGACCAAAGCCGGTTGGCGGGTGCATATTCTTGCGCCACTGAAACCGCTTCACGAGTCAATGCCTGCCCTCATGCTGTTATCGGCATCAATCTACTTGCTGCTAGCCTTAGGTTTGCTCTTTAGCAGTGAGCGGCGCCGTAACTTGCAGCGCATGCAATTAGCCCAAAGTTTGCTGGAGCAACGAGTTGAGGAACGAACTTACGATCTGCAGCAAGCCAATGACCGCCTAAAAGATACCCAAGATGAATTGATCCAAGCTGCCAAATTAACCGTCATCGGTAGTTTATCCGCCAGCATCAACCACGAGCTTAACCAGCCCTTGGCGGCCCTTCGCAGCTACGCGCAAAATACCCAAACCTTCCTTGCCCGCAATATGCAAGATAAGGCATTGGATAATTTGAAGATTATTATCGAGCTAACCGACCGCTTAGCCGATATTGTTGGCCAATTTAAAAGCTTTACTCGTAAGAGCCAAGGCACGGATAGCGCGACCGATCTTAAGGGCTGCATCAAACAAGCACTAACCATAGTCCAACCCGAAATCGACAAACAAGGGGTTGAGCTCGATGTGCTTTTGCCCGAAGGACAATATCAGGTCTGGGGCGACAAGGTGCGATTGCAGCAAGTGTTTGTCAATATTATGAGCAACGCCATTGTCGCCATGCAGCAATCGGTAATACGTAAGCTGAGTATTAGGGTAAACTGCCAAGACAAGTTCTGTATCAGGATTCAGGCCCTGGCGTGCGCGAAAGCCAAATGGAGAAAATATTCGAGCCTTATTTCACTACCAGCGAGCGCACTGGCTTAGGCCTAGGTTTATCCATCTCCCAACGCATTATCGAGTCGATGCAGGGTCAGATTAACGTCGCCAATGCAGAAGACGGTGGCGCCATTTTCCAGATTATTTTACCAATTTATTTAGCCGAGGAACGCCAGTCATTATGAGTGTGCCCAATTCAATTCAAGACTATAGCGTACTCATCATCGACGATGAGCCCCATATAGGCACAGTCCTAGTCCAACTTTTTGAACTGGAAGGTATTAAAGCCTTCGCAGCCACAGATCCCAAAGGCATTGCCAAACTACTCGACAGAGACTGGGCTGGGGTGGTGATTTCTGATGTCAATATGCCACAACTTGATGGCATCAGTCTGATGCAGCAGATCCGTGAGCAAGATGCCGATTTACCTGTCGTACTACTTACCGGCTTTGGCGATATCGCCATGGCAGTCAATGCCCTAAAGCAAGGCGCCTACGACTTTCTCGAAAAACCCTTTAACAACGAACATATGTTAGATGTGGTAAAACGCGCCCTAGATAAACGCAGCCTTACCCTCGAGAACCGTAAGTTAAAGAAAGAGTTAGAAAGCCATAATGTGCCGGGGCCGCGGATATTAGGCCACAGTGTTGGTATTCAACGTATGCGCCATATTATCGACCAAGTGATCGACACACCAGCCGATGTGCTAATCGAAGGTGAAACCGGCACAGGTAAAGAATTAGTCGCCCGCTACTTACACGACCACAGCAATCGCAACCAAGCCAACTTCGTCGCCATTAACTGCGGTGCCATTCCTGAAAACTTGATTGAGAGCGAGTTATTTGGTGCCGAAGCGGGCGCGTTTACTGGCGTCGATAAGCTACGTATCGGTAAGTTTGAATATGCCAATGGCGGCACCCTATTTTTAGATGAAATTGAAAGTACGCCGCTGTCGTTACAGGTTAAATTACTGCGAGTATTGGAAGATCGTAAAGTCGAGCGCCTAGGCTCCAATAAAAGTATTCACTTGGATATTCGAGTGATCGCCGCCACTAAGGTAGATTTAAAGTCCCTGTGTGATACCGGACAATTTCGTCAAGATTTACTCTATCGCTTAAATTTGGTCACAGTGCCCATCCCTCCACTTAGGGATCGCCGCGAAGATATTCCCTTATTATTCTTACATTTTGCCCGTATGGCCTCGGCGCGTTATCACAAGGCGTTAATTGCCCTGAATGCCGAGCAGAATGCCATTCTCACCTCCCACGATTGGCCTGGCAATGTGCGCGAACTTAGAAACCTTGCCGAGCGTTATGTGCTACTCGGCGGCGAAGCCGCTTTTGCGGGCACCTTAGGCAATGCGCCCAGTTTGCATACCAGTATGTCCTTGCTACAACGGGTCGAGTTTTTTGAGCGAGTGCTGATTGAAGAGGCGCTAAGCCATAATAAGGGCAGCATTAAGCTGACCATGGAACAACTCGAACTGCCGCGTAAAACCTTGTATGACAAGATGCGTAAATACGATTTAGACCGCAAGCAATATATTAACGCCGACGAATAGCCGTCTTTATCTCAAACAAAAACCCCGCAATCGTGTTCACGGTTGCGGGGTTTTATCTATCCAAGACGTGCTGAGTTATTCTTGCAGTACACACATGCCTTTTGAGGATTTCACATAGGGCGCAAGGATAGGCATCATGCCCTTCATCACTTGCAGTGGCAGTGCCGAGGTAAAACTAAAATCATCCGACTTACTGCCCGGCACAAAAGCGGTTAGCGTGCCAAAGTAGTTATCGCCCAAATAGAACACAAAGGTCGCAGTGCGGTTCATCGCCGTGGTGGCCACTTTTCGGCCCTGCTGCATTTGCGTCACAATGCGGTTATCGCCCGTACCAGTTTTACCACCAATGGCCAGCATGGCACCATTATCATTGGTAAAGATACCCTTTAGACGTCTTGCTGTACCATTTTGAACTACGTTACCAAGGGCCGCCTTTAAGGCCTGTGCCACTTCATGGCGCATCACCCGCTCTCCTTGGGTGTTTTGGTTTTCAAGCCGCACTTCATAGGGGGTATTTTCAGCAAAGTGCAGTTGATTAATCCGCACTGTAGGCAAACGATAACCATCGTTTTGGATAATTCCCATCAACTCTGCAAGAGCGGCAGGCCTGTCGCCCGAGCTACCGAGCGCCGACCCTAAAGAGGGCACCATAGATTCAAAGGGATAACCTAAACGCGCCCAACGTTGATGAATATCGAGGAAGGCCTCAACCTCTAGCATCACTTGTACTCGCACATCCCGCGCGTTTTTATGCCGCGTTCTAAACAGCCAGCGATACACTTCTTGACGCTCATCTTTACTCGCCTCTTTCATATCGTTGAGGTTCGCTTCAGGATGTTGGTTCAAGTAATCGAGCACCCACAGCTCAAGCGGATGCACCCGCGCAATATAACCTTGATCTGGGAGGTTATATTTCTCTGGGCCGTACTTGTTGTAAAGATCTTTGATGCGCTTATCTGTGTAGTTATTTTGCGGTAGACGCTGCTGTAAAAAGGCCTTAAAGGCGGCGATTGACTCATTGGGTTGCAAATAACGATAAGCCGCAGTGAGTTGTTGCTCCGCCTGAGTTTGACCATCAAAAAATAGCTCTAAACGTTCATTGGGCGCCACTTTCTTGTATTTACGGTAAAACTTAGTCACGAAGGTATTGCCCTCGCGGTCGGCGAAGACCCGCAAATACTCTTCGCGGCGTGGATCTTTATCATTGCGTAGCAAACGCGCCATATTGCCTTCGTTTTGCATACTGCTGCTATAGTTGACGATGTCACGCATCAAACGTACAAAAGGTAAGTTAATCGAGTCCTGCAGCGCTTGGTACATGGTTGGTACTTTAAGATCTTCTGTTTTCTTAAAGTTATTAAACACATGCAAACCACCGCCAGTAAAGAACTGCTCATTAGGCGAGGCAGAATATTCCCGCTGCAGCGCGGCGTCGAGCATACGATCAAGGCGTCTATCGGGATTAACAATCAAATAGTCAATCGCCCAGCGCGTCAAATGATCGCGAGGTTCAATCACTATCGACTCCAACTCAATACCGTGCTTTTTGGAATACTTGTCATGGATTTCGGCAATGATCTCAAGGTAAGTCGTGAGCACCCTAAGTTTTGCCGTCGAACCAAGCTCTAACTTACTGCCTTCGTTAATATCAAAAGGTTGGTCAGTACTATCGGTTTGTACCCGCACGCGGTTAGCCGTCTCGGTTTTTTCGTACAGCGTAAAACTGTAGAGCACATTTTGCAGCTGACTTGGCTCGAGTAAACGCTCACCTAAGAGTCCAACTTTTTCAGCCATTGAAGCCTGCCCAAGGCTACGTAAGTAGTTACTCACCTGCTGCTGTAATTCACTGTGTAGGCTGCTGTTTACAGTTAAATCGAGTCGATCTAAATCATATAAGCCGACATTCAACATACCCGCAGTACGAATACGGATGGTATTAACGCCCTTGTCCGAACCCGATTGAGTATTACGTTGGGGTTTGGCAACTTTAAACTGTAATTTTTGCCCTAGGGCGGCATCCCTGAGCTTACGGTCAATCAGATAATATTGGCCGAGTAAACGGATATGGCTATCGACCAGCGTTTCTAAATCATCATGTCCCTGTAATAGGTAATAAGAAGGTCGACGCTGGGCGATCATCAGTGCCACCACTTGACGGAACACTTGACCACGTTTAGCCGCATTGGCTTTTATTTGGGGAGAAGATAGCAACTGATTTGCCGTATCGAAATCCGTGCCAAACCAAGCCCATAGGCCATCACCTATGCCATGCACTTCACCGTGATTGGGTGCTGAGGATAACGGCACCGTATTTAAATAATCTTGAATAATACGTTTGCGTGCAGGTTCGGTGATTTCTCCCTGCTGATACACCCGCACGGTGGCCGAGCCAATTTGCAGTAATTTATCTTTGATACTTAAGGTTAAGCCTTGGGAAGAATGGCGGAACTTTTCAATTTGCGTCGCCAAGGTACTGCCACCCGCAGTAGAGACATTCATCCCAACCATTTCAGCGATTTGGCTCATCCCAGCCACAACAAAACGTGGCCAGTCAATCACCGGATTGAGTTTGGGTTCTGTGGTCCACAACTCACGGTTTTCAATAAACAGCAAAGTATTGACGATTTCATTGGGAATTTTATCGTCATCCTGATAGACACGTTTTGGATACGTGAACTCGTAGAGGTCGGTATTACGACAGTCGAGTAAGGTCAAACCGGATTGGGCTTTCTCATGATATGGCGGAAAGAAGCCCATTTGCGCATATTCCTGCAGCGCTGGCGAAAACGCCACCTGCTGAGTCACTTGGAAATTACGCTGCAGTAACCTATCGATATATTGTGGCAGCTTACTATAGCCGTGGCGCTCATCGAAGGGGCCATAACTTGGATAGATAACCGACTGAGTTGGCTCGTTTTTCAGCTTATAGGTCAGTGTCTTAGCGTATTGATGTATATACTTAGATTGGTAATAAGAAGTTTTAATCTCCTGCCCAATCAAAATCGCTAAACAAAAAACAAGAATAAATAACAAAAACCAAGCGCGCCCTTTAGATCTAGGCTTGCGCTGACGCTTTGCCTTCGGCTCAGGTTGTGGCGGACGAGGACGATAATTTTCGAATTGCATTTCTTGTGTAGAATTAGGCAAAACGGCTCCAAAAAATCACTTAACAAATCCTTTCTACGTGGGGTTCTTCCCAACCTATGCGCAACACATTAGGTATGGCAAAACTTACACTTAAGTTTGTCCATAACGAACGCAGCTATACATTCCTATGCGTTGCTCGAGTGAGATCTCACTTTCCTAGTGAGATCTCACCGTATTTTAATGACTTGGTAGCAAGCCTCAAAGTGGTTAGCACAAAAATACTTAGGCTATATATCCTCAGCTCGGCATAATAAATACGCCTCAAACAACGTTGAGTTCACTTGCATAGGTTCGCTATTGACGCATGAATTCGCCTTGTTACCAGTGCAAAAGTGCAAACTTGAGGCTAACTAATACTATTTTTGCGATGTTGATTGTGTTTATTCATTCCTATAACCCGAGTTGAGATTATATATTCAACGTTAACCAAACTTGTGTTAATCCCAAATAAACTCACGAAAATGCTTACGGCACACCGATTCGTAACTTTCATTACCACCAATCGCGACCTGCTCACCCTCGCGCATCACTTTACCCTCGCCATCAAGACGAACCACCATATTGGCTTTACGTCCACAATGACAAATAGTTTTAAGTTCCACTAATTTATCAGCCCAGGCTAATAAATAATGGCTGCCACTAAAGAGCTCACCTTGAAAGTCAGTACGCAAACCATAGCACAATACTGGAATATCAATTTTATCAACAATATATGTAAGCTGCTTGACTTGTTCTTTACTTAAGAACTGGCATTCGTCCACCAGAACACAACTCAAATGATTCTCTTGGTGGGCAGCGGTAATCATTTCGATTAAGTTGTCATGACTGCTAAAAACCTGGGCATCGCTTTCAATGCCAATGCGCGAAGCAACTTTGCCTTTTCCGTATCTATCATCGATAGAGGCCGTCATCACTAAGGTATTCATACCGCGCTCGCGGTAGTTATAGGAGGATTGTAATAGTGAGGTGGATTTACCTGCATTCATTGCTGAATAGTAAAAATACAATTGCGCCAAAATGAATCCCTTTATCAAACTGATTTGTCATATCTCTGTCACCAGAGTGGTGCTTAGTTTAGCATTGCGCCCAGCATGAGCACACTAGTCCTGCCTCAGCTTTTACGATGAAATCCCACTCTAGATGCCACAAATGATTATTTTAACCACGTTCGCCTCGGTTTCACTCTTAGGTTCACTGTTCGTCTTTCCGTCCCCTCCTCTGAATATGGATAAAGATGTCAACACAAATCAATAATTGTTACAACAAGCTTAATTGAGCCTTAAATATTGTTTTACATAAGAAAAATCACATTAACAAATGTTTAGAAATGAGATCTACTTCCAAAGATATAGGCTTAAATGCGGTTTGGATTAAAAAACAAACACATTAATAACAGTAATATTTCATTCGAGACTAAAAGTACTCAATTAAAAAAATAAAAGTATTCGATGCTTGCAAATGAAATCAGCGGTTCAAAGCACTAATCTCCCCTGCAAACGTTAGTGCTGCAATCCGTGCCTTTAAATGCGTATTGGATTAAATGGAGATTATGATGAGAATATTCACCTCTAAAAAACTGGCTTATATTGTTGCCTTAGTCCTTACAGGCGCCTTGGTAGGTTGTGGGGATGATGGTAAAGATGGTGTGGATGGAGCACCAGGAACGCCCGGTATCCCTGGAACACCGCCCCCTGTCACCAGTTCTACTATGACTAACGTCAAAGTGATCAACTATAGCTTTGGCGAAGGCAGTATCACTTACGAATTTGAAATTACAGATAAAAACAATAACCTAATCAACGGACTGTTAAATGCTCAAGCCAAAGTGGCTGCACTAACAGATAAAGGCTTCATCACTAACACCGCACCGAAGCTGATAAAAATGGTGTCGCAGATAACGTCCATATTGGCGGTGAAGCAACTCAAGCAACTGCAGGTGCAGAGTTAACGGCTTTAGCTGATGGCCACTACCAGTTTAAAGTACCAATGAAAGGGGTAAATCCTGCCACTGAAGGTATCGTTTGGTTACGTGTCGGTGGAAACGATGGCATTGCAACGTCTAAACCTTTAATCGTTAACAAACCAGAAGGCACACATTCAACCACAACCGATAGCTGCTACTCTTGCCATATCGACTACTCCACTAGCCCACTTAAACATCCTAGCTATGTTGCAAGCGGAATGGACAGCGAAGTCGCCTTCGTAGAAGGCTGTTTAGTCTGTCACGGTTCTGTCAGCCGCGCAGTTGTCAATGCCGAAGGTTTCTCTACTGGTAGCTACGCGACTAACACACTATCAAAAATTGGTCACATCAATCACCAGAAATTTACTAAAGATTTCAGTGTGATGAACTGTACCTCTTGCCACGTTGAAGCACCTAACAATATCAACGTATCTGGCCCAGGTTGTATTGACTGCCATAACAGTGGTGGTGTACCAGGCGTTGTGATCCCAAGTAATGGTGCAGATTTACGCATTATGCACGAAAGCAAAGCGGGTATAACAGAACGCCAAGCGATTTGTGCTAAGTATAAATTGAGTCTATCAACACCTGTTAAAGTAGATGATATTTCAACTAAAACTGACCACTATATTGATGGAACGGCTATTTCTAAAGTTGAACCCAGTTGGTGTACCACGCTGACAGTGAAAGACACCGATGGTAACGTCTTTAGCATTAAAGACAACTTCAACTATTCTAGCCCGCTAGTATATGACGCTAAGAAACCCGTAGTTTATGCGGCCGCTTATTTACATTCCTATGAAAATGGCAGCTTAGTGGGTCGTCCAGGTCAGCGCGCTAAATATTATTATGGTTACAACGCTGACGGCACTAAAAATATCTGTCATTTATTAACGGATATGATGGCGCCATGGGCGTATTCTTTACCGCTTACTCTGACGTTGTTGATCCTGTGACCACAGCCAAAGTCTCTGCCTTTGAACGTCGCACCGTCGTCAGTGATAACAGCTGTACCACATGCCACAATGATGCCACAGCATTCCACAAAAATGGTGCCTTCAATGAAGGTGGTAAGGCTTGTATCGCTTGCCATGACAACGGCATGGAACGTACTTCAGCAACATTAGGTGCTGGTTTTGGTCCAATGGTTCACAGCTGGCACTGGGGTGAAGGTGCTAAAGTGGGTGAAGTGAAAGCCGATGAACCGTTAACGGAGCAAGCGCAATTGAAGCGGCAACAAGCTGTGTTGCTTGTCACGAAACAGCGATTGAACTTGAGAAAATACCTAACCAGTACATTCTTGAACCCGGTAGTAAAATGACCAGCCCTGTAACAGCAAACTGTTACGCCTGCCACACTGGTGATGCTGCTAAGGCTCACATGGAAAGCAATGGTGGTGAAATCAGTGTGCTTAGCGTGCCTGATTGGTTTAAACAGCCGACTGCCGAATCTTGCGCAGTATGTCACGATACAGGAAGAAGCACAGGTATTGATAAATACCATAAGTTTACTCGCTAATTAGTCATTTAATCATCGCATGACTGACTAGGCAGTAAAAAGCGGAAGCCTATTTTCTCTGCAATAAAATAGTTCAAAGCGCCCCAAAACCCTTGGGGCGCTTTTTGTTTACTTTTTCTTACAATTCACACTATAGGTTTTCAGTCCTATTTAAGTTAATAACACTAGAGTCACGAATAACTACAATTCTAAAACTACAATTCTAAGGAAATCACTCGACTATGCGTAAAAGTTTTATTGCAATCGCCATTGGCGCCACACTGATGACCGGAGCAATGACAGGCTGCAGTTCTCAAGATACCAAAGCCACAAATGTCACCGCAGTGCAAACACAAAACCCCTTGTTCCAAGCCAGCACGCTGCAATATCAAGCACCTGATTTCAATGCCATTAAAGATGAGCATTTTCAGCCTGCACTTGAACAAGGCATTAAAGAGCAATACCAAGAAATATTGACCATTGCGAATAATCCAGCTGCGCCTACCTTCGATAACACTATTGTCGCCATGGAAAAAAGTGGAGCCCTACTCAATCGCGCATCAAGTGTGTTCTACAATCTAGCAGGTTCAAACAGCAATCCAACCCTGCGCAAAATCCAGGGTGAAATGGCCCCCAAAATGGCAGCCCACTCGGACAATATCAACCTCAACCCAGCGCTGTTTGCCCGTATTGAAACGATTTATAACAATCGCAATAACTTAGGCTTAACCCCTGAAGCAGTGCGTTTGGTCGAGATGTACCATCAACGCTTCATCATGGCAGGCGCAAAACTGACCGATGAGCAAAAAGTAAAGATCCGTGCCTTAAACGAAGAGCAATCTACACTTACCAATGAATTCTCCCAACGCTTACTGCGCTTAACCAAAGACATCGCCATTGTTGTCGATAACAAAGAGCAACTCGCTGGCCTCTCTGACAGTGAAATCACCTCAGCAGCAAACGATGCCAAAGCCGCAGGCCACGATGGTAAATACTTAATCAACATCACTAACACCACTCGCCAACCAGTTCTGGCCTCATTAGAGAACCGTGAATTGCGCCAACGCATTTGGGAAGCCTCGGCAAACCGTGGGTTAAAGGGTGAAAACGAAACCGCATCCTTAGTGTCTCGCTTAGCCCAATTACGTGCCGAACGTGCAGCACTGCTTGGTTATGAAAACTGGGCCAGCTATCGCCTTGCACCGCAAATGGCTAAAACCCCTGAAGCGGTTTACAGCATGTTCGGCTCAATGGTGCCAGCCGTTGTTGCCAATACTGAGAAAGAAGCCGCCGATATTCAAGCGATGATCAACAAGACCGGTGGCAAGTTTGAACTCGCACCATGGGACTGGGAATTCTACGCCGAGAAAGTTCGCCAAGAAAAATACGCCCTCGATGCCAATAGCATCCGCCCCTACTTCGAATTTAACCGCGTACTTGAAGATGGTGTGTTTTATACCCTTAAAGAGCTGTATGGCGTTACCTTAAAGCCACGCCCAGATTTGCCTGTATACCACCCAGATGTGAAAGCCTACGAAATGTTTGATGCCGATGGCTCAAGCATGGCGATTTTCTATGCTGACTACTTTGCCCGTGAAGGCAAACGCGGTGGCGCATGGATGAGTTCGTTTGTGGGTCAATCCTTCCTCGAAGGCACAAAGCCTGTCGTGGTTAACGTGATGAACATTAAAAAAGCGCCAGAAGGTCAACCGACCTTCGTTAGCTACAATGAAGTCACCACTATGTTCCACGAAATGGGTCACGGCACTCACGGTATGTTTTCCAAAGTGACTTATCCAAGTCTTTCAGGGACTTCAGTATCCCGTGACTTTGTGGAATTCCCATCGACTTTCGAAGAAGATTGGGCAGCTCACCCTAAAGTGTTAGCAAATTACGCTAAACACTACGAAACGGGCAAACCTATCCCTGATGAGTTACTGCAAAAACTTTTAAAATCAGGTAGTTTCAACCAAGGCTTCGATACGTTAGAGTATATGGCTGCCGCCCTCGTTGATATGGAATGGCACTCATTAAGCCCTGATGCGCCACTGCAAGATGTAGCAACATTTGAAGCCAATGCGCTGAAAAAACACGGCTTAAATATCACCGCTGTACCACCACGTTATAAGTCGACTTACTTTGCCCACGCTTTCCCCGGTGGCTACTCAGCAAGTTACTACGCATATATGTGGAGTGAGATTTTAGCGGCCGATGCCTTTGCCTATGTGCAAACTCAAGGTGGCTTAAACCGTGACATCGGCATGAAATACCGCAAGACCATTCGCGAAGTGGGCAACAGTATTGCGCCAATGGAAGCTTACAAAAACTTCCGCGGACAAGAACCCACCACCGAGGGTTTACTCAACCGCCGCGGACTCAATCAGACCAAATAATCTGGGATGATTGATAGATAAAAAATCAGCCAGCATAGTTGCTGGCTGATTTGTTTAAACTTCTCAATAAAATGATGCCTAAGAGAGGTTTAATACCAATCGTATTAAATATCTGTTCATTCAGCGGGAGTTAAACGGGCTTTAGACAAGGCGAAGGCTTGAAGGCATAGTGGTGCTCTGTCGAAAGCCTTAAACGCAGTATAAAGCACGTTCAACCCCGCCCTTCGGGAGCCTCACTGGCATCTCACTCCCGTGTTACATTGACTTAAAAGGGAATAACCATTTCTTCGTCAATGCGCCTTGGATTGAGATGCCTGTGAGGCTCTGAACTGATTAGATATTTAATGTGATTGGTATAACAAAGATGTTAAATCACACACCGATTAAACAACGCTTTTTGACTTTATCCGTAAGCCTATAATCGTCAACACAAACAATACGCTACAAGTGACAAGTCCCGCATTGACCGATTCCGTCACGCCAAGTGCCACATAGCCCACCAAGCTAATAAGCGCGACAATCACAGCATAGGGAAGCTGAGTCACTACATGATCAATATGATGACAACTCGCTCCGGTTGACGACAAAATCGTGGTATCAGAAATCGGTGAGCAATGGTCACCAAATACCGCTCCAGCCAATACCGACGCCAACATAGGCAGCATCATGGCAGTATGACTCCCCATCGCCATATCCGCCGCAATCGGCAGCATAATCCCGAATGTCCCCCAACTGGTTCCCGTGGAGAATGCTGTTATGCCCGCTAACACAAACATCAACCCCGGTAAAAAGGCAAAGGGAATATTACCCGTCGCGAGGCTCGCCATAAACTTACTGGTTTCTAGCTGACCAATCACACCTGCAATAGTCCAAGCAAACAATAGGATATAAATAGCAGGTAGCATAGAGCGAGCGCCCTGCACCACTCCTTTGACCACCATGGACTTTTCAACGCCTTGTACTAGATTAAGCACCAGCGCAACCGCTAAACCAATTAAAGCCCCAAAGAACAGGGATGAACTGACATCGGTTTTCTCAAAGGCTGAAATAACATTAAATTCAATACCTTCTTTCGCTAACACTTGAGCACCACTGTCGATCATAAAATACAGAGTGGCAAATCTGTTATAGGTAAAAATAATCCGAGGATTTTACCTGTATCAGCTTCGGGTAAATCGGCATTTGCGCCTGGCGGTAAACCTTTAGTTTCATCGTATAAATTACCGCGCATAGCATTTAATTCATGTTCGCGTATCGGGCCAATATCTAACCCCATAAAGGAGACACAAAGCAGTAATAATAAAGAGAAAATAGCGTAAAAATTCATAGGGATCATTTGAATAAAGACAGTTAAATGCCCTGAATCCGCAACGCCGTGGGCCGTTAATATGCCGCCAATCAGCGCAATAATATGAGCGCCCCAACTTGATACTGGCGAAAGAACACAAACCGGCGCAGCGGTAGAATCTAATAAATAAGCTAACTTAGCACGGGAAATATGGTAGCGGTCGGTCACGGGCCTGGCGACGAAACCAACGAATAAGCTATTGAAATGATAGTCAATAAATACAACACAACCCTAAAACATGGTCAGTAGTTTGGCGTCGCGTTTATTACGAATGTGCAAGCGCGCCCAATCGGCAAACGCCCGCGCACTTCCACTCACGGTAATAAGAGCAGTGATCATCCCCAATACAATTAAGAAACCGAGAATGTATAAATTCCAAGAATTTACCCCAGCTTCCGACCCAAAAAGTCTTTTTACGTTGTTAAATAAAAACTCAGCGCTAGCCAGTGCCAAAAATTGATAGAGTAATAACACCCCAATCACAATACCTAAATCGAGGGAAAAGAGAACTCGGCGAGTAACAATCGCCAATACAATTGCCACCACAGGCGGCAACAAAGAAAGTGCCGAATCGGCATAACTAATTACAGTCATTGATCATTTCTTCGTCAAAGAACGAATGGAGGGCGACTGAACTGGTTGGAAAAGGCAATTGCTACCCAAGATCACCTGTCCTATCAGTAGCACTCCATAGTAACGATTCCGAATATCCATATCAGGAAATACTACGGCAGTATTGTACCTATTCAGCACAACCCCAGCAGTTGATCGTGATAAATCAAACCACTTCGGTACCAAATCCTTTCGTGATCGATCAATGGAATCACCCTACTGATCACTACTGATATTTGGTGCGTCTCTACTTCTAAGAACGCCCATGCATGGGCGTGAGGCACATAAAAACATAAGCGGCTAAGCAGTTACCACCGCAAAGCCGCTTACTCTGATTTAGATCACGAATAAAATCAACTTAGGCATGCAATCAACTCAGGAACAGCTTCAAACAAGTCGGCTTCGAGACCATAAT
This sequence comes from Shewanella oneidensis MR-1, assembly GCF_000146165.2. Classification (NCBI taxonomy): domain Bacteria; kingdom Pseudomonadati; phylum Pseudomonadota; class Gammaproteobacteria; order Alteromonadales; family Shewanellaceae; genus Shewanella; species Shewanella oneidensis. The sequence continues at coordinate 3,280,819 of NC_004347.2, forward strand.
CGGCCACTTGGAAGATAGGCGCTTCAGGATCTTTGTTGATAGCCACAATTACCTTAGCGTCTTTCATCCCTGCTAGATGTTGGATAGCGCCCGAAATACCGACAGCAATATAGAGATTAGGTGCGACAATCTTACCTGTTTGACCGACTTGCAGATCGTTAGGCACAAAACCTGCGTCAACCGCAGCCCGTGATGCACCAACTGCGGCACCAAGCTTGTCGGCTAATTGCTCTAACATGCCGAAGTTTTCACCGCTACCCATGCCGCGACCACCGGACACGATAATGCCCGCATTGCCTAACTCTGGACGCGCTGATACCGTTAAAGATTGAGAAACAAACTGAGTTTTGGCTGCAAACACTTTATCCAAGGTGGTCACGGCGGCACTGTTGCCCTGCGCTGCCGCATCGAAGGCACTGGCACGCACTGTCATCACTTTAACAGCGTCGTGGCTTTGTACTGTCGCTAAAGCGTTACCCGCATAAATCGGACGCACAAAGGTATCACTGCTCACCACAGCAATCACTTCAGAAATTTGAGCAACATCTAACAAGGCGGCTGCTCGTGGCAAAGTATCTTTGCCCGCACTTGATGCCGCTGCGAGGATATGGCTATAGCTTGGCGCTAAATCCACCAGCAATTTAGCCACGTTTTCCGCTAAATGCGCTTCATAAACGCTGTTATCGGCGACTAAGACTTGGGCGACGCCCTGTAATGCTTGCGCCGCTTGAACCACTGCGCCACATTGATGGCCGACGACCAATACATGGATATCATCACCAATTGCGCGCGCTGCGGTGACAACCTTAGCGGTATCCAGTTTAAGAGCCGCATTATCGTGTTCAGCTAATACTAAAATGGCCATTTAGATCACCTTCGCTTCATTCTTTAACTTTTCAACCAGCTCTGCTACCGACGCAACCATGATACCGGCCTTACGTTCAGCAGGTGGCGTCACCTTGACTACAGTTTGATGGGCTTTTAGCGTCACACCTAAATCCGCTACCGTCAGCACATCTAATGGCTTACGTTTGGCTTTCATGATGTTCGGTAATGAAGCATAACGTGGCTCGTTTAAACGTAAATCGGCTGTCACTACCGCAGGTAATGGCAGACTCAGGGTTTGCATACCACCGTCGATTTCACGGGCCACTTGGATTGAATTACCTTCAACTTTGATTGCTGAAGCAAAAGTTGCCTGTGGCATATCGGTTAATGCCGCAAACATTTGGCCCGTTTGGTTGTTATCACCATCAATGGATTGCTTACCAAACAGTACTAATTGCGCTTGTTCTTTTTCTTGTACGGCTTTAAGTAATTTAGCAATGGATACTGGCGCTAACTCTTCTTCAGTATCAATATGGATAGCACGGTCAGCACCTAGGGCTAACGCGGTACGTAATTGTTCTTGAACGGCTTTATTGCCGATACTAACGACCACTACTTCTGTAGCACTGCCCGCTTCTTTTAAACGAACCGCTTCTTCTACTGCAATTTCACAAAAAGGGTTCAACGCCATTTTGAGGTTTGCGGTATCAACGCTGGTGTTGTCAGCTTTTACCCTGACCTTCACATTGGCATCAACTACGCGCTTAACAGGCACCAATACTTTCATAGGGTTTCCTTCCTACACTTTCATGTACATGGACAAAACATTGGTCATCACCAATGCAGGATAGCGCCACTTTACGTCCTGTTAACGTTAACGTCAATCAAAGTCAAACGCCTGTTTGCATTTTTTAAGACTGTGGTATTGGCCACATTTTTGAACAGTTATTTGCCACATATAAAAAGTTCAAAACTTAAATAATATTTAATTTCTGTTTATTGCATAATTTTATTTGATTCGAGCAATATTAGTTTCTATCATTTAGCTGTTGTTCACCATTATCCTGTATTAAAAATAGAGTGGGACGAAAATAGATATGAGCGAATTTTTAGAAATATTAACTCACGGTCGTCGTTTTAAAGCTGCTGTAAAAGATCTCAGCGTTGAAGAACTGCGTGATTTAGCGGCTAAGCTAGATAAAATCTTAGTTGAGCGTGAGTCAATGGAAGCAGAAGAGCTGCAAGCTATTGCAGCTCGTAATGCCAAGATTGAAGAAATCCGTCAACAAATGGAAGCTGTTGGTTTATCAATCGACGACTTAGGCGGTGTTGCGGTTAAAGCTTCGAGCAAAAAACGCGCTCCTCGTCCAGCGAAATACCAAATTGAAGTTGACGGCGAAGTGATCCAGTGGACTGGTCAAGGTCGTATGCCAACGGTATTTAAGAACGAAGTCAATAAAGGCCGTTCTATGGATGATTTCTTAATCTAATCCAGAACTGTGTTGGTAACAGCTGTTTGCTATTAACACTAAGTAACTAAAAAAAGCTCGCGCAATGCGGGCTTTTTTATTGTCTACGAAACCCGCCGTTGGCATTCAAGCAAATGCTTAAATTGCGTTACAATTCAGCTTTAGTATTTACATCTGCTTTAGGTTACTCTTTATTCCCCTCCATCTTAGTGAATAAAAAATGCTGATAAACAACAAGATAATAATAAGCTGCGGCATAATAAGTAGTTTGGTATCCCATCCCATTTTTGCCGAGGCCAATCCCATTGCCCCCGTCAATAAGTTAACCGCATTTACTAATGCAGAATTAATTATTGCACCAGGAAAACGACTATCAAATGCCACATTGTTAGTTGAAAACAATCGTATCAAAGCCATTATTGAAGAAGATGATATCCCAGCTGCGGCATTAAAGATCAATCTCAGTGGTTATACTATCTATCCTGGTTTTATCGATCCCTTTACCGATTATGGTATCGAGTTTGAATATCCCAAACTTGGGCTGAAGCGTCCGGTATATGATATTAAGCGTATTGGGGGTAATGCTGAAAATGGTGCAATTCACGCTGAAAAAGAATGGTTTAATTATGTTTACCCCAATAAAGAACGGGCAAAGGATTGGATCAATAACGGCTTTACCAGTGTGCAAAGCAGTAAGCTTGATGGTATTTTCCGCGGCACAGGTGTCAGCCTTTCATTAGCGGATAAAACGGCTAACGAGGTGATTTACCGCGCACGTAGTCAACCATTTATGGCGTTTGATAAAGGCACTTCGGAGCAAGACTATCCCGAATCCTTAATGGGCAGTATCGCGCTTATCAGGCAAACCTTTGCCGATGCTAACTGGTATAACCAAAATAAGAGCAAGCCTGTTAATAGCTCAACATCACCCCAGATTGAATTTAATATCGCCTTCGAACGTTTAGATAACCTAGCCGAGAAACAAATCGTATTTGAAACAAAAAATCTCAACGATTTGCTGCGTGCCGCTAACCTACTAAAAGAACATAAGCAGCCGGCCAACTTACTCGCAAGTGGCCAAGAATATGCGCGTCTAAACGAATTAAAGGCCCTGAATTACTCTTTAATTCTTCCTCTTAATTACCCACAGGCACCAGATGTTGGTACAGATGATGCTGACCGCGAAGTCTCACTTGCAGAACTAAGACATTGGGAGCGCGCGCCAACAAACCCCGCAGCGGTCGCTAATGCGGGCATTCCGTTTGCTTTCACGCAATTTGGTATTAAGACCGATGCCTTTTGGCCTCGCCTTCGTCAAGCCATTACGCAAGGGCTCAGTGAAGATAAGGCCCTTGCAGCCCTCACCACCCAAGCCGCCGAAATGGCGGGAACAGCCGACTTTACTGGTAAGCTCGCCCCAGGCTATATGGCGGACTTTGTGATAACGAAGGGCAATATCTTTAAAGACGGGCAGATTTACAGTGTCTGGCTGCTGGGACAAGAACAACGTCTTCGCTCGCTGTCACAGGCCAAGATGTTGGGTGACTATCAGCTGACGCTGAATAATTTAACCTTAGATTTGAGCCTTGAAGAAACGGGTAAAGCGGGCAAAACCATATTTGAGGGCAACCTCAGTAGTGGTGAGAAGACTATTCCACTCACTCACCTCACCCTCGAAGACGATGGCCGAGTCAGCTTTAATGCCGATTTAAGCGAGGCAGGTATTCAAGGCATCAGCCGTTTTATTCTATGGCTGGCCAAAGATGGCATTCAAGGTCGCATGGTCGATGCTCAAAGTCGTAGCAATAATGTTTCCGGCGTTACGATTGCTCCAGCCCCAACAGCCACACAACCCAGCACTCAAAAAGCCGATGCAAAACAAGCCTTAGTGAGCCTACTCACCTACCCCAATGTGGCCTACGGCTTGAGTGACGCGCCTAACGTCGAGAAACTCCACATTAAAAATGCCACCCTGTGGACTTCGGATAAACAAGGCATCCTAGAGAATGCAGATCTGTTAATGGCCAATGGCCGGATCGAAAAAATCGGCCAACAACTTACGACCCCTTCGGGTTACCAAGTCCTCGATGCAACGGGCAAGCATGTAACCGCGGGTATTGTCGATGAGCATTCTCATATTGCTATCAACGGCGGCACCAATGAAGGCACGGATGCCGTTACTGCTGAAGTGCGTATAGGCGATGTGATCAATCCTGAAGATGTCTCCATCTACCGAGCGCTTGCTGGCGGCGTGACCAGTGCTCAACTGCTTCACGGCAGCGCTAATCCTATTGGCGGTCAATCACAATTGATCAAAATGAAATGGGGAGAAAGCGCCGAGCAGCTAAAGTTTGCCAATGCGCCAGCGAGCATCAAATTTGCCTTAGGTGAAAACGTCAAACAGAGTAACTGGGGCGAGAAATTTGTGCAGCGCTTCCCGCAGACGCGCATGGGCGTAAAAGCCTTATTTGAAGAAACCTTCGATGCAGCACTCGCCTATGAAAATGCGCTGAAGGATTATGATGATTTACGCAGCAGTGAGAAGAAGAAAACCCTCGCGCCACGCCCAAGCTATCGCCTACAGGCGGTGGCCGAAGTATTAAAACAGCAACGCGATGTGCATATTCACTCTTATGTGCAGTCGGAAATCTTAATGTTCCTGCGCTTAGCTGAGGCTTACCGCTTTAAGGTGCAAACCTTTACCCACGTACTCGAAGGTTACAAGGTTGCCAGTGAACTCGCCGCCCATGGCGCAGGCGCATCGACCTTTGCCGATTGGTGGGCCTATAAGTTCGAAGTCTATGATGCGATCCCGCAAAACGCGTGCCTGATGCAAAAACAAGGCGTGCTCACCAGTATCAACTCCGACGACTATGAAATGCAGCGCAGACTTAACCAAGAAGCGGCTAAGTCGATGATGTATTGCGGAATGTCAAAAGAAGATGCCTGGAATATGGTGACCATCTACCCAGCAAAACAACTCAGGGTCGATGAATATGTAGGCTCGCTCACCCCAGGCAAGATGGCCGACATCGTACTGTGGAATGCTGAGCCGCTGTCGATTTACGCCAAGGTGACGCACGCTTGGGTCGAAGGCAAACGCTATTTCGACCGCGAACAGGATCAACTCGCCCAGCAGCAAGTGGTCACAGAGCGCGCAGCCCTTATCCAAAAAATTCTCAGTAGTGATGATAACGCTAAAGCAGGCGAAAAAGTGACCCCACTTAACGAGCCACAATGGCATTGCGATACCCATTATCAAGCTTGGGGCCAACATCATCAGGGAGCGAAATAATGAAGCACTTACCCACCACCTTGCTACTGTCTACGCTGGCCATCACTTTATCAGCGCAGGCGCATAACTTGGTCCCGGCCCCCAAACAAACCCAGAGTGTACTGATTAAAAACGCCACTGTGCATACGGTCATCCAAGGGGTATTAACCAATACCGATGTGTTGATTGAAAACGGTAAAATCAGTGCGCTGGGGCCACAGTTAAGCACTAATACGACTGCATCAACTCAAGTTGTTGATGCCAGCGGTAAACACTTATATCCCGGCCTTATTGCACTGGATACCAGTCTTGGTTTAGTGGAAATCGAGATGGTGCGTCCAACCGTCGATAACGCTGAAGTGGGTGATGTTAATCCGCAAATAAGTGCGGCGAGTGCCTATAACCCAGACTCAGAGCTACTGCCGACCATTCGCTACAATGGCATCACCCATGCACAAATCGTCCCCAGTGGCGATGGGCTAGCGGGGCAATCCGTGGTAGTTGACCTTGATGCGTGGACAATTGAAGACGCCCTTCAACCCAATGAAGGGCAATTCCATGTCTACTGGCCGCAAATAAAGCGTATGCCCGAGGATGAAAAGGAAAAAGCCAAAGCCATTGAGAAAAATCAGCAAGCTATCGATAAACTCATCACCGCCTTTGAGGATGGCTACCGCTATTTCTTAAGCCAAAATGCACAGGATACGGATAACTGGCCTAATCTGCGTTGGCAGGCCATGCTGCCACTGTATCAAGGTAAAGCCACACTTTTTGCCCATGCGGACAGCGTCAGCCAAATCGAGCAAGTGATTGCCCTGACAAAAAAATATCAATTTAAATTGGTGATTGTCGGTGGTTATGATGCATGGCGATTGGCTTCAAGTTTAAGGGAAGTGAACGCCAGTGTGATTTATCCGCACACCTTAAGCCTGCCTAAACGTAAAGATGAACCCGTGGATTTGCCGTTTAAAATCCCTTCGTTGCTAGCAAATGCTGGCATTCCCTATGCCCTTGGTTTTTCATCGGATTGGAACAGCCGTAACCTCCCCTACGCCGCTGGTTACAGTGCCGCTTATGGCGTTACGCCCGAGCAAGCGTTGAAATCAGTCACCCTAGATGCGGCAAAGCTGTTAGGGATTGCCGATTTAGGCGCCATTGCCGTAGGTTATCAGGGCAGCGTTGTCCTCAGTGACGGAGATATTCTCGATCCCATGAGCAGCAAAATTGATGCGATTTGGATAGAGGGGCGGCAAATAGATCTGAATAATCGCCACCAGCAGCTTTATCAAAAGTATCTTAAGCGATAGAATTTGCTGAGATAAATCGCACAGCACTGCGCAGTCCATAGGACTGCGCCTCTTTCCCCTAAATCTCAGGTCAAACCATGAAAATCATCCTCTCAAGTGCATTAGTGTTACTGCTTAGCGCCTGTGTCAGCGACTACAGTTTTAATAGCAATTTAGACGGCGAGGCGATTAATGACTATTTCAAAGCGGGCGATGTCACACTGTTTGAAGGTGATAGTTTGCCTAAAGGCCACTATGAATTAAAAGGCCTAGTGCAAGGTGAATCCTGCCAAGCCGATGTGAATGGTGTACCAGCATCCTTAAGCGAAGCGAGAACAGAAGCCCGCCGTGCTGCGGCAGACAAAGGTGCCAACGGCATTATCATCAAACAATGCGTGTTAATGGAAGAAGCTGCACAAGGTTGCATCAGCCGCGCGTTATGCGTCGGCCAAGCGATTAAAATGGCCTCTGCCGATTAGTGTAAAGTGTGTATACTGCGCGCCTTTAATGATTAGCGCGTATCTAACAACCTAAACAATCTGAGTTTGGGTTGTTTTGCCGTTCTTTAGGTGTTTTTGCATGACATTTACCAACCAAATTACCGCAGTGGCAACCTGCCGCACGCCCTATAAACAAAAATTTGGCATTCCGAGACAGCCAGGTTTGGTGAAAGCACGCGGTTATGTTGAGCTGGAAGGCCATGTTAATCATCTCGATGCTGTGCGCGGTATCGAGCAATATTCCCACCTTTGGTTGCTGTTTTGTTTCCATGAAAATCTCGCCCAAGGCTGGAAAACCACGGTTCGCCCGCCGCGCTTAGGCGGCAATGAAAAACTCGGCGTATTCGCCACTCGTTCCACTTTTCGTCCTAATGGCATTGGCCAATCCGTGGTCAAACTCCATGGGGTGGTGCAACGCAAAGGCAAAGTGTGTCTTGAGATTTCAGGCATGGATCTCGTTGATGGCACACCGATTATCGATATTAAGCCCTATATCCCCTTTTCAGATTCGATTGAAGGTGCCGTTGGCGGCATGGCCCAAGAGGCCCCGAAACTGATTAGCGTTGAGTTCAGTGACCTTGCCGATGAACAAATAAACACCTACAGCAAACAAGAAGCCTATACGGATTTAGCCGTGCTTATCTGTGGCGTACTTGGGCAAGATCCGCGTCCGGCGTACAAAAAAGCCAAGGATGACCCCAAGTTATATCAAGTGGCTTTGTATGATTTAGATATCTTTTGGCGGATGGCGGTCGATGGGGATGATCGGGAATACATTCAAGTGCTCGAACTCAAACCGGGGAAATGCGGTTAAATGCACACGCCAATCACAACCGCTTTGCCAGATTATCAAAGCCAACACAAAAAGCGTCTGTCTTGGATGCCTTGGCTGTATTTCTCGTTAAAAGAAAAACATTTAACCTGGGCCAAACCTTGGCAAAATGAAGTGCAAACCAACCTTTGCGCCCTCGAAACCGTCACCATTGGTGATAATTGTTTTATCGCCCCCGAGGCACAATTATTTGCCGAGCCAAACCGCGATATCAACATCGGCAATCACTGTATGATTGCTGCTGACTGTTTTTTACATGGCCCCATCACCCTTGGTAATGAAGTCGCCATCAATCATGGCTGCTCCCTCGATGGCGGTCGAGTGGGGATCCAGATTGGCGATCAAACCCGCATTGCAAACCATGTGACCATCTATGCCTTTAATCATGGCATGGCGCCCGACACCCCAATTTACCAACAAGCCTCCCATTCTAAAGGGATCGTGATTGGTAAAGATGTGTGGATTGGCGCCCAGGCAGGGATAGTCGATGGCGTCACCATTGGCGACCATGCGGTGATTGGCATGGGCTGTATCGTCACTAAAGATGTCCCCGCATGGGCCATCGTCGCTGGTAATCCTGCACGAGTGATTGGCGATAGGCGAGATAAGTAAGCAGAAACGAGAATCTAGATACGAGTAATGACGCAGTCACGCTCTAACAGCACAGCACTCTTCCTTCCGTTATCCGTTATCCGTTATCCGTTATCCGTTATCCGTTATCCGTTATCCGTTATCCGTTATCCGTTATCCAGCATCAAAAAATGCTATTTGTCTCCCAGCTAGTTGAATTTAACCTAAATCCATAGGTGACATCATCAAAGCAGGTGATAAAATGGCGCCCATTCAACTCAAATTTGGACATCGGTAATGCGCGTTAGCAAATACCTACTTTCTACTCAAAAAGAAACACCTGCAAATGCAGAAGTCATCAGCCATCAATTAATGCTACGTGCGGGCATGATCCGTCGTAACGCTTCGGGTCTATACAGCTATCTGCCCTCGGGCCTGCGAGTATTGCGTAAAGTCGAGGCCATTGTTCGTGAAGAAATGAACAAAGCGGGCGCGATTGAAATTCTAATGCCTATGGTGCAACCGGCTGATTTGTGGGTAGAAACGGGTCGCTGGGATAAGTTTGGCCCTGAGTTACTGCGCTTTAAAGACCGCCATAACCGTGACTTCGTTCTGGGACCGACCCACGAAGAAGTGATCACCGACTTAATCCGTAAAGAAGTCAGCTCTTACAAACAATTACCGCTGAATCTTTATCAAATTCAAACCAAATTCCGCGACGAAGTTCGCCCACGCTTTGGCGTTATGCGTTCACGCGAATTCCTGATGAAAGATGCGTATTCTTTCCATCTGGACATGGACACCCTGAATGAAACCTATGAGGCCATGTACCAGGCCTATAGCAACATTCTGTCACGTATGGGTTTAGCCTTCCGTCCAGTATTAGCCGATACCGGTTCTATCGGTGGCAGCATGTCACACGAATTCCACGTACTGGCTCAAAGCGGTGAAGACTTAATCGCCTACTCTACGGGTAGCGACTATGCCGCTAACATTGAGAAAGCAGAATCACCAATGCCGACCGAAACACGCGGCGCGGCGACTAAAGAATTACGTTTAGTCGATACCCCCAATGCAAAAACGATTGCCGAGTTAGTTGAGCAATTCGGTTTGGATATCACTAAGACTGTGAAAACCTTAATCGTTAAAGGTGCGACGGAAGAAGCACCACTGGTTGCGCTGATTGTTCGTGGCGACCATGAACTAAACGAAATCAAGGCAGACAAATTAGATTTAGTGGCATCACCACTTGAATTCGCCCCAGAAGCCCTTATTCGTGACGCCATTGGTGCAGGCCCTGGTTCATTAGGTCCTGTTGGCCTGAATATGCCGATCATTATCGACCACAGTGTTAGCGTGATGAGCGATTTTGCTGCCGGCGCCAACGTGGACGATAAACATTATTTTGGCATTAACTGGGAACGCGATCTGCCACTGGCGCAAGCTGCCGATATCCGTAACGTGGTTGAAGGTGAGCCAACGCCTGATGGTTTAGGTACTTATGCTATGGCTCGTGGTATCGAAGTGGGTCATATCTTCCAACTCGGCACTAACTACTCTAAATCCATGAACGCGACTGTTCTTGACGAGAACGGTAAATCACAAGTGCTGCTGATGGGTTGTTACGGTGTTGGCGTGAGCCGTATCGTGGCTGCTGCGATTGAGCAAAACTTTGATGACCGCGGCATTGTATGGCCAGAAGCGATTGCCCCATTTAGCGTTGGCATTCTGCCAATGAATATGCACAAGTCGCACCGCGTCACCGATATCGCCGAGCAGTTATACAAAGACTTAAGCGCTGCGGGTATTGATGTGCTACTGGACGATCGTAAAGAGCGCCCTGGCGTGATGTTCGCCGATATGGAGCTGATTGGTATTCCTCACACTGTGGTGATTGGTGATCGCAATATCGACGCTGGCGTATTCGAATACAAAAACCGCCGCACCGGTGAGAAGCAAGACGTACCATTCGACCAAATCGTCGATTTTTTAAAGAATCTGCAAGCTTAAGCACTGTCTTTTGCGCTGAATGCGCATTCAGCCAGTTTGAGCTAATGGCTAGCCATTAACCTCTAAAAACATAAACGCACTTAAGTCCGACTTAAGTGCGTTTTTTGTGTCTATCTTCTCAAGTAATCATTTAAGTTTGACGCTTCAGCCTATCACCAGCGATTCGCTTTTCTACCAGCACTAAATAAACTTCATTCAACTAACTGCTCCGACTTGCTTTTTTAGAGTAGTGATTGCTTTAATAAACTCATAATAACAATTCAAGAGTCTGAAGATTGCCAACATCAACAGCTTTAGTCCTCGGTGGCGGTGGCGCACGAGCCGCCTATCAAGTGGGAGTGCTTAAAGCACTAGTCCAGCTTTATCCGCGCAACCATGGCATCCCCTTTAAAATCATTTGTGGTACCTCAGCAGGCGCGATTAATGGCACGTCAATTGCCACCCATGCGTCATGTTTTCATTTGGGAGTCAAAAAGCTCGAGTGGGTATGGCGCCATTTTGAAACCAGAAAAGTTTACCGAGCTTCCCTTCCTGGCGTGTTAAAGCACCTATCAAAAATGGCACTAAAAGGTCTACAGGATGATAAGGTCAATACCGACGCTGGCAGCCTGCTCGATAATGAGCCTTTACGGCATTTATTGAATGAGCTTATTGATTTTAAAAGAATTGATCGCAATATCCGCAACGGAGCATTAACCGCTCTCAGTGTAGATACATCCTGTTATAACAATTCACGCTCGGTGACGTTTTTTCAAGCAGCAAGAGATATTGAAAACTGGACTCGCGCCAGACGCAGTGGCGAACGGCGCATGTTAAATACCGAGCACTTATTAGCAAGCTCAGCCATCCCCATGGTATTTCCATCCATTAAACTTAATCAAGCCTACTATGGCGATGGTTCAGTCCACCAGCTTGCGCCACTCTCAAGCCCTATTCACTTAGGCGCCACTAAGTTATTAGTGATAAATTTGGATAGTCCCCATAAGCATTATCCGATGGAGTTAGAATTTCATCCCAAAACGGCCACGATTGCGGGCCATCTGCTGGATACGATTTTTTCCGATACCCTAAATAGTGACTTAGAACGCTTGGAGCGAATAAATCACACGCTTTCCCTTATCCCTGAAGCAAGCCGAGCTCAATTAGCATTGCATCCGATAAAAACCTTAGTGATAAAACCCAGTGAAGATTTAAGCAAAATTGCCGCTCGCTTCTATGATGATATGCCTTGGGCAATTAAAACCTTACTGGGATTTTTGGGTATCGATAGGCAGTCTGACTCCAGTATTGTGTCTTATCTCTTGTTTGAAAAGTCCTACACCAGTGCACTGATCGATTTAGGTTATAAAGACGGCATGGCACAACTGAATGAGCTAAAAGCATTTTTCAATTTAACCTAATGCGATGGCTCACAATAAAAAGGCTTACTAAAATCAAATTGATGCCTGAGTCTTGCCATGCTATAAAATAACCGATGACATAATTCCTTAACCAAGATGTGCGAAACTCATTCAAAATTAAGGATTATTCAGTAGCAGCTAAACTGTAAATCAGTCTAAAGTCTGAATGGCGGAATAGATTTAACATTGATCATTTAAGTTGAATCACCTATCATGCTGTACTAGATTAGCTAAAAATTAGGTTAATTTTTTCTAAAAGGGAATCACGATGAAAAAAACTTCATTAGCACTTATCGCTGCTATGTCAATGTTAGGTTCAGTTGCTGCTAACGCTAACACAACAGGTACAACTACTGGTGGTGCGGGTGCGGGTGGCGCAACTGGTGGTATCGTTGCTGGTGCTATCGGCGCTGGTGCAGTTGCTGCTGGTGTTTTAGTAGCGGCTAACAGTTCTGATGGTAGCCCAGCAGCGACTGGTACAGGTACTGGCACAACTACTGGCACTAAGTAATCTGTTAGTGAGTACATCTAAATGACCGCCTTATGGGCGGTTGTTTTTTTTGAGCTTTTTACGAGTGAAAGCCTGCTCAATCTAGCTTGAAATCACTTCGACATATATCTACATTGGTTATCTACCATTATTGAGAATAAGCAACTCGGATGCGTATATATAAAAGACTTTTTCCCTTTATCGCTGCTTCGGCAGTATGTCTGAGCCTTTCGGGCTGTAGCCAACGCATAAGCGCATTAAACGATACGGTTAAACTCGCCTTTTGGGGGAATGAAGATATAGTGCTCTCACCTGAGCAAGTATCAGCTAATCCTTATGCGAGTATCTATGTAAAAATTGAAGATACGGCCCAGGCATTTGTGGTATTAGCCTTTGCAGAGCCTAAAATCAGCCTATCTTCAGTAAAAAACTCGCCCGAAGAACTCGAGCTTAAATGGTTATCAGCAGATAAAGGCATGTTAGTGACAGTTAACGGCCGCCTAGTCAAAACCCATAATCTGCTCACAGGTAATTTAGCGGCAGTAGAAAGTGATGAGCCAGATCCACTGTTATTAGGATTGCACTTAAGCTCCACCCCAAAAACGTGGACTCGAATGCTCGATTGGCAACCCGGTTATCATTATAGTTACAAAGTAAAATCAGAGTTTAAACTGATTAGCGACGACAATATTCTAATTAATGGCACTCCCACACAAGCTTTGCATTTTAGTGAAAGCGTCTCTGTGGATGCTCTCAATATTCAATACCAAAATGAGTTTTGGCTAGATCCACAAACTGGCAGTGTTATTAAGAGTCATCAAAAAATTGCGCCTAATCTGCCATTTATTGATATCACCTTACTTAAGCCTTTTGCTGCTTAGTGGAGCCATTATGAGATCTTATTTTACCCCATTGGCACTGCTAGTAGGTTCACTGTTTTTGCCCACCGTAGAAGCCAATACCCAGCTTTCTGTCAGTACCTCAGCGTCTAACACGCCGCAGCTACAAATTACCTATCCGACTGCGATTCGAGTAGGGCAAGCGGTCCAGGATGGGTTAACCCAGCTTCCTTTTTATAATCAAACGATAAAAAATGAGGCGGTTTCAATTTATTGGCTAGGAGCAGCCCTATTAGATACAAAAAATACCGCTGTGTTAGAAGTCACTCGCCAGCAAGTATTGCAACAATTAGCTGACATGGGAGAGCAGGTCGATAATAGTCAATATATTGCTAAACTTGCAAAATTTGCCCAATTTTTACGTAACATCAAACTAGGCCAGCGAGTTAACCAGCCATTAGACCTCGATTTAATTCGGATTACCGATGCTTATAATCCGGTTATTGATGGTGATTTTTTACTGGTGCTACCGCCTCGACCTACTACAGTTTCAGTCGTTGGCGCAGTCGCGCAAACGGGTGAGCAAACATGGCTATCCCAGGCAAGCAGTAAAGATTACATAAACCAAGCGGGTTTACTCGATAATGCCGAAAATAGCTTTGTGTGGATTATTCAACCCGATGGCAATGCGATAAAACAGCCTATCGCCTATTGGAATCATCAAGCTCAAGATATCGCCCCTGGTGCAATACTCTTTGTGGAGTTTACGGCACTGTTTGATGACCATACCGAATTAAATAACAATATTATTGAATTACTCAAAAATCGGGCTCTGTAATGAAAAAGTCAACTCCCACTTTGCATGCATTCGGGCGTTTATCTGCGCTGTCATTAGCATTGCTACCTTTATTACATGTTAACGCCGATGAATTTTCTTATCCCACACTCTTACCTTCACAGTCAGATTTCGGTGGCGTTGGTCTCATGCAAATGCCAACGGGCCGTATGGCGCCCGAAGGTGAATTTAACTTTGCCACCACTTATAACGATGACTATCAGCACTTTAGTGCTTCGGTACAGTTATTTCCGTGGTTTGAGACCACCATTCGCTATACCCAAGTACAAGATTTGCTTTATAGCGATGACCCAAGCTTTAGCGGTAACTCTAAATACACAGACAAAGGCATTGATTTTAAGGTTCGTCTACTCGAAGAAAGCAATTGGCTACCCGAAACCTCCATTGGGGTACGGGACTTTGGCGGCACAGGTTTATTTGATGGCGAATTTATTGCCGCGACGAAACGAGTTGGCCCACTGGATTTTACCCTCGGCATTGGCTGGGGTTATATTGGCAATAGCGGTAATCTTACCTCGGATAAAAAAGATCTTAATTACAACTGTGACAGAGATACCTCTTTTGGTGGTTCGGGTGGCACCGTTGATTACCAGCGCTGGTTTAAGGGCTGCGCCGCCCTCTTTGGCGGCGTTGAATATCAAACCCCTTGGGAACCGTTACGCTTGAAAGTCGAATATGACGGTAACGACTATCAATCCGACTACCCTGTTATTCGTGGCGAAAGCACTATGCCACAGGACAGTAAATTTAACTACGGACTGCTCTATCGGTTTGGTGATTGGGGCGATCTGCATTTAAGTTATGAGCGTGGTAATACTTGGACGCTCGGCTTTAGTCTGCAAACCAATTTTAATACCCTATCGCAGATTAAAACCGATCCTGCTGCCACTAAATATAAGCCGCTTCCAGCTGCGCCATTAACACCTACACAAACAGAATCCTCCACGCCGGTAAACATACCAACAGTCGCACAAGTGACTGTTAGTGCTGATACTTCCGAAACGCATAAATCAGAAGTTCAAAATGCAGAAGTAGCAAATCTAGAACCTGTAAACGCATCCAATCAGGCTGTTACGAATACCCAAGTAGATTGGAACAAGGTCACTCATGACTTACAAACTATCGCAGGTTATGCAAACGCCAAAATTTATCTGGCTCATGACAGCATTACCGTAGTAGGTGAACAAACGACATTCCGCGATAGAAATGAAGCGCATCAAAGAGCAGCCACTATCCTTGCTAATAACACTGATGCAACTCATATCAAAGAGTATCGGCTAATTGAAACCCGTTATAACCAGCCGATAACCGAAACTCTAATCGATACACAAAAGTTTGCCCAAATTGCAAGCTATAGTTATCTCAATGCCAAAATAACTGACGCCAGTGTTGTAAGAGTTCCCAGCTTACCTCAGGGACAACTGGTCAATAGTACTGATAAGGATTGGCTGGATAAGCTTAGTTTTGATGTTTCGCCGACCATGGCCCAATCCTTTGGTGGTTCCGAAGGTTTTTATATGTTCAACATTGGGGTGACAGGCAGTGCAAATTATCGCTTTACCGATAATTTTGATTTTTCAGGTTCCCTTTATCTGAATCTTTACGATAACTACGATAAGTTTTTATACGATGTGCCACCCGATGGAACAGACTTAAAACGTGTTCGTACACTTATCCGTCAATATGTTCATGAAAATCCAGTAAGGGTGAATAGCCTACAACTAACTTGGATGGATAATTTAACCGATAATATCTCCTACCAAGCCTATGGTGGCTATCTAGAAATGATGTATGGCGGTGTGGGGACAGAGTTCCTCTACCGACCACTTAATAGCCAATGGGCTTTTGGTATTGATGTGAATTATGTTAAGCAGCGCGATCCCGATAGCGTGTTTGGCTTCTTTGAAGATGAGCATCAATATGATCCAATTACAAACAGCAACTACAGAGTACAGACAGGTACAGTCACAGGTAATGCGACTTTCTACTATCAACCCGACTGGTTCCCCAATACTTTATTAAGGGTAAGTGCAGGCCAATATTTGACTGAAGATAAAGGTGTAACAGTTGATTTCTCCAAACAATTCGATAGCGGCGTAATTGTTGGCGCCTTTGCGACTAAGACTAACCTTTCTGCGGAGGAATATGGTGAAGGCAGCTTTACCAAGGGCTTCTACATCTCTATCCCATTTGATTTAATGACCGTAAAATCAACCCATAGCCGAGCGACGATCAGTTGGATGCCACTCACCCGCGATGGTGGCCAAATGGTCGGCCGTAAATATTATCTCTTTGATAATACTGATGCTCGCTCACCTTGGTTCACTCGTCTCAGCACTCAAACTAAGTCAGTAAAATAACCAATGCCGCCGTTAGCGTTTAGGCGCTAACGGCGTTTGCATCCCTTGCGGAAAGAATGGGTGTTTCATTTAACAGCGGCCAGTCAATTGCAAACTGCACACTATTCCAAGGCAACACATATTCATCATTCGGCGCATAATAATCGCTGCAGCGATACAGCACATCAGCGTATTCACTCAACACATAAAACCCATGGGCAAATCCTGGCGGGATCCACATTTGTAAATGGTTATCAGCAGAAAGAATCCTGCCAACCCATTTTCCATAGGTCGCAGATTGCGGCCGAATATCGACGGCAACATCAAAAATACTGCCGGCACATACGCGGACCAATTTGCCCTGCGGATGCCGGAGTTGATAATGCAATCCACGCAACACATGCTGCTGCGAGCGACTGTAGTTATCTTGTACTAACGCAGGGGCTTCAAATCCGCGACTCAGCAAGCACTCAGTAAAATACGCTTGCCGAAAGGTTTCCATAAAAAAACCACGCTCATCGCCAAATACCTTAGGTTCAAAGATAAGTACTTCAGCCAGCTCGGTTTCAATGCACTTCATTAAACACCTGTTTATTTAATAAGCCTAAAAGATACTCACCATAACCAATTTTGAGTAAAGGTTGAGCTAAGACAGAAAACTGCGGGGCATTAATCCAACCACAATGGAATACCACTTCCTCAGAGAAATTCACTTTCAAGCCCTGTAGTTTCTCAATAGCGGCAATAAATGACCTTACCAACCATCAAATCCAGCATTCAAAATGCCTTTTATCATTGATATATCGAGGATTTGTGAATTGAATCAAGGCGCAGATTGTAGCATATAAATGCAAGCTAAGCGCAGCGCGGCCAATGGCTTACGAGAAAAAGCAGAATGTCGCTATGCGACTTCTAGGTGCTAGAGCAAGCTTGCGAGCTTTCTAAATTCTGGTTTATTGCTCCGGAAGTTGTATATCGATTGTTACGCCTTGATTAGGCTGGGAAGTCAGCAGAATGCTGCCATGGAGCTTTTGAGTCACCAGATTATAAATAATCGACATCCCTAGGCCTGTGCCGCCATCTTTACGTGCAGTGGTAAAAAAAGGTTCAAAGGCTTTAATTTTGACCTCATCTGTCATGCCAACACCATTATCTTGATATTGCATGCAAATGTTCGAGCCTTGTTTTTCGACTCGGATAGTGATTTTTTTATCACCCGTAAAATGCTCAGGAAAACCATGCCGAAAGCTATTGGCAACCAGATTGGTAAAAATTTGCGCAATCGCGCCTGGGTAAGACTCGATAAAAATCTGCTCATCAAGCTCGACGGTCAATGCGATATTCTTTTTACGCATTAATGGCCTTAATGAACTAAAAATCTGGAAAAGATAAGCCTTTAAATTAAATCGTTCACGCTCAAGAACCGATTGATCCGCCGCCGTGCGCTTAAAGTTATGGACTAACTCCGCTGCCCGCGTCAAATTTCGCTCTATCAGTCCTAAACCATCTTGCATGGTATTAATAAAGGTTAAGAATTTATCTTCATCTAGTTCATTTTGTTCAAATGCAGCTTTTAACAAGGCGACTTCATCTAAGCAATGGGTTACTGACGTTACGGCAATCCCCAAAGGCGTGTTGACCTCATGGGCCACCCCAGCCACTAAACTTCCTAACGCCGCCATTTTCTCATTCTCAATCAAATGATGTTGTGTCGAACGTAAATCCGATAATGCGGTTTCCAGTTCTTGGGTTCTTAATTCAACTTGCGCCTCCAAGTCCGCATTAATGGCTTTTAATTGCTGCTGATAATCTAAAATTTCCTTTGCACTCATTGCTCGACCAAATAAATCAGCCAATGCAGAGGCAAAGGCTTTTTCATCGCGAGTCCATTCCCTCGGATCTCCTTGATGTTCAGAACAGATAATGCCCACCATCATGCCGCGATGACGTATGGGGCTATCTAACATCGAGGTAATGCCATGAGGCACTAAGTAAGTCTTTACAAACTCATGGGTCGCACGATCGGTTTGGGCCTGATTAGCCACTATCGCCCTTTCATTATCTAATAAGCTGAAATAATGGGGATATTGCTCACGCGTTAAGATAAAAGCTTCCTGTCTTTGCATATTATCAAGCAGGTAAAAGCAACACATACTTTGATGATCGTCAGCCCATAACCAAATACCGGCACGGCTGATTTTTAAGCCTTGGCACACAGAAGCAACTATCAGTTGTGATGTTTCAATTAAATCGCCACCATCAATAATGGATGAACGACTTACATCAAATAAAATCCTATCTAACATGCGCGTCATAACGATGCTATTCCCCGCCAAGCTTTGGGATCAGACAATTACCTTAGCAACACATTCTTAAGTAATAGCCTGAAGTAATAGTCTTTAGTATAGATACAATCTGCAAACTGACTAGGGGGATGACTAAACAGCTCGCAACAGGATAAATAAGTTTGGAGCCAGCGATGATGGCGGGTATTATCCCTAAGGTTAATAAATCAGAGGTTTGAGATGAACATGAAACGTCCACTCTTTACTATCGCCTTGGTGGCAATCTTGACTACCGCTTGTAACGATCCCCAAAATGCACCAAGCCAAGGCGCCACAGCAAATGCAGAAACTCAAACAACCATCCCCCTTGGTGATACCAGTCAAAATGCTCTCGATTGGCCTGGCGTGTATGAAGGTGTTTTACCCTGTGCGAGCTGCGAAGGTATTCAAACCACGCTAACACTACAGGCAGATAACAGCTTTGAATTAAAAAGCATTTATTTGGGTAAAGATGAAAGTATCTTCAAGGTGGCAGGAAAATTTGACTGGGATAGTAACGGCTCAAAAATCACCTTATCCGATGGCAGCAAATATCTCGTCGGTGAAAACCAGCTATTGATGCTTGATACAGAAGGCAACAGAATTACTGGCGGACTAGCTGAGCATTATATCTTGAAAAAGAAAGGCATGTAGAAGAGAAAGCCCACGTGACAGAGAGAAGCTGAACACTTTGCTGTTAGAACACGGAACGTTCGCAAGCCCACTCACCGAACGCTCCGCTTACAGATAATGGTAAAAGAAATATGATTCGCTTATCATCAGGGCAAAGTCCATTCCGTAAACAGAGAGTCACGCAGTGACGTTCCGTAGCCGCAAATTGGCGTCCGTAGATGCTAGAATACTGCGATTCTAGATTCTAGAGCAAGCTTATCAGCGTCCTAGCTTCGCGCATCGGCTATCCTCAAAATGAAAAGAGCAACCAACACATGAGCGCCAATATCCAGATTATCCGCTATCAAGAATGCGAATCGAGCTTATGGAAAAATGGCGGCGGCAGCACTAAACAACTGTTAATATCGCCAAAGGATGCTGACCTAACTAACTTTGATTATAGGATTAGCATTGCCACCATTTCGAGCGATGGCCCCTTCTCACCATTTCCCGGCATAGATAGGCAGCTGTGTATATTAGAAGGTGCAGGCGTAAAACTTAAGATGATGTCTGATGATTTGGCTGAGCCAAATCAATTAATCCTTCGCCCCAATGAGCCGGCATTTTGTTTTAGCGGCGAGACTCAGATCGAAAGCAAACTCTTAGATAAGCAAATTATCGACTTTAATGTAATGACTAAACGCGGCAAGTACCGCGCGTATATTGAGCGGCTTGAGTTGAATGGCTCGTTAAACCCTGAGTCTAGTGAAACCAGCCATATTGACGATGCTCATCAAACACCAAATGTACACAATAACGAGTTGCAACAGTGGTTATTGTGCCTTGAACCGCTGAACTTAGTTTACCAAGGCCAAATTATTCAACTTAAGCGTTATGATATGGTGCAATGCCTACGAGGCCAGAATTTAAAAGCGCAGCCGTCAGAAATGCAGCGATTAGAAGAAGTTGAAACTTCCGATGCAACCTCTTCAGACGCTGAACTACCAATACTTAAGCACACACATATAGAAAACCCGTCCCTACTATACCATAAACAATGTCAGGTACTGCGTATCGTTATAGAATGCACTAAAAAGTTCTAGATTAGAGCCACACAGTGGCGTCTTCAAAACCTGTGTCCGTCCTTTTGGCTCCGCCTTAATATGCTATATACTCATCCCGTATTCATCAAATCGTGCAATGGACCTATGCAACAACTAAATGAAAATAAAATCATAAAGTTACTGCGAGACAACATCCCAAAGTTGCAATTAATCTACCTGTTTGGCTCTTATTCGCAGGGAACACAACACCGCAACAGCGATATCGATATCGCGGTACTCGCCGCTGACACTTTAGACAATATTGCACGCTGGGAACTTGCCCAAAAACTCGCTTCGGCGTTGGACTCAGATGTTGATCTGGTTGATTTACGCTCAGCATCCACCGTGTTATGCCAACAGGTAGTCACTCAAGGGAAGCAACTTTGGGGAACACAACAAGATGATGAACTTTTTGCCGTAAAGACCATCTCAATGTACCAACATCTACAAGCCGAAAGACAGGCAATTATTGATGATGTAATGGCCAACACCGCAGCCAAAGCTCATAGGGGGGAGTCACTTTGAATGACATTATTATCAATAAAATAGCCACCATCAAACGCTGTATAAAGCGCATCCAACAAGTCTATGGTGATGGCAGCCAGTTCAAACAAGACTTCACCTTGCAAGATAGCGTTATCCTCAATTTACAACGCTGCTGCGAAGCCTGTATCGACATAGCCAATCATATTAACCGCCAACAACAACTAGGCATCCCCCAAAGTAGCCGTGATAGCTTTACATTACTCGCACAAAATAACCTTATTACTCAGCCACTCTCGGATAACTTAAAGAAAATGGTCGGCCTGCGAAACATCGCAGTACATGACTACCAAGAACTCAACCTCGATATCGTTGTGCATGTTGTACAGCATCATCTTGAGGATTTTGAGCAATTTATTGATGTGATAAAAGCAGAGTGAAGATGTTGACAGAACAAGAAACGTTGAAGGTTGACGGAACGTTCGCAAGCTCACTCACAGAACGCTTCGCTTAACGTGAGAGCGAAGCCCGTTCCGTTATCCGTAAGTCACGTAGTGACATTCTGTAGCTGCTTGCGGCGTACCTAGATTCTAGAGCTACATAGTGCTGTTCTAGGGTGCGCTTGCGCGAGTACTAGTCGCTCGTTTTAGGATATTGTTGATTAATGATCCACTCGACCGTTTTTCTGAGGCCTGACTCAAAAGATTCTTGTGGTCGCCAACCTAATTCACGTTGAATTTTACTGGCATCAATTGCATAGCGAACATCATGGCCAGGCCGGTCAACAACATACTGAATTAAATCAGCAAAACCCGCATTACCCATTGCAAGGGATTGCGGATGAGTAGGCACTAACTCCTCTAATAAGGAGCAAATGTGCCGCACAACCGTCAAATTAGTTTGCTCGCAGGAGCCACCAATATTATAGGTTTGTCCAAGCTGGCCTTGAGTCGCGACTAAATAGAGCGCCTTAACGTGATCATCCACATACAACCAATCGCGAACTTGCTGACCATTACCATAAATTGGTAACGGTTTACTCTGCAACGCATTGGAGACCATTAAGGGAATGAGCTTTTCAGGGTATTGAAAAGGGCCATAGTTATTGGAGCAGTTGGTAATAACTATTGGTAAAGCATAAGTTCGATGCCAAGCACGAACCAAATGATCCGCTGAAGCTTTACTTGCTGAATAAGGCGAGCTCGGATCATAAGCAGAGGTTTCGCTAAACAATCCAGTTTCTGTCAGAGAACCAAAAACCTCATCGGTGGAAATATGGTGCAATCGAAAACGGCGCTGTTGTGCTTGCCCTAAAGTTTGATAATAACTACGGCATGCCTCGAGCAATGTGTAAGTTCCCACGATATTGGTTTGAATAAACTCCGCGGGCCCATCTATTGAACGGTCCACATGGCTTTCGGCCGCTAAATGCATCATAAGATCGGGTTGGAATTGCTGCAACACCTGCTCTAACCTTGCCCTATCGCAAATATCTGCCTGCACAAAATGATAGCGCTCATTATCAGCAACACCCGCCAGAGATTCAGGATGGCTCGCATAGGTCAGCTTATCGAAGTTGAGCACCACTGACTCCGTTTGCTCAATCAACATACGGACCAAAGCCGATCCAATAAAACCCGCACCACCCGTAACAAGAATTCGCATATCACCTATCTCTGCAAACAAAGGCCAGAAAGCAAAAAAGCCAGCAAGTATACAACAAAAAATAGGGTGGGCTTCGAAAAGCCGAACATATCGCTGACGGATTACGAAACGCTCGCACATTCCGTAGCCGTAAAGCGGCATTCGTAGAAGCTAGATCGCTTCGCTGCCAGAGTCTAAAGCGACGTAGTGGCGTTCTAGAGCGAGCTTGCGAGCGTGCTTGCGGCCGAAGGCCGTCCTAGCCGTTACGAAGCATCATCTTTGCGCTATTTGTATTGCCAAAATTCATCAAAAGTTTCGTTATTAAACATAGCCAGATCAAAAATGTCGTTTAAACTCCCCCGTCGGCTACGTTGGTTCAATTCCTTTTGTACCGCTTGTACTGTTTTTATCTTACTGACTTTTTCGAGTAACTCTTCAGTTTCAATCGTGAGATCATCTCCATATTGTGCTAACTCCTTAGCACGTGACGCTTTTGAACCACTCCCAAAACGTTGCCAAATCATACTTTTAATATCATTGCCATTCTGCATTGATTGATAATCTCGATTTAACAAACCAATTTTAACCTGCAACGCAGCCTCAATACGTTTAATTAGATCTGCATCGGCCTCAAGCTTATACTCTGGCAGATATTCAAGGGCCAACATCAGCAAGGCGACAGCATCCTTGCTTTTCTTGGCTTGAGATAGTTGCTGCATCAACTCTTTTTTCAGCGCCTTTTTAGCTGGTTCAGGCTCTTTATCAGGATGAAATTGATTCGCCAATTGTCGATACAATTTGCTCATGGTTTTATCGCTAAATAACTCAAGGCTTAACGCTTGCTCTGGTTGAGTCGATTCAAAGAAAAAATCATCATCGTCGGCACCATACTCAGTCTCATCTTGCTCAAACGCATTGTCAGCGTCGCCGTCATCAAAAGCCTTATTGTGCTGCTCAGCCAATATTTGCTCAAAAAATGCGTGGAACTTCACCGGTTCATCAATAAGTTCAGACAACTGCGCATCGTCTATATCCAACTCAAAGCCAAACATAGATTCTAACTCTTCACGAACAGCATCAAGCTCGTGCTGATAAATGTCTTGCTCAGGCAACGTTGCTTGATAAGCTATGAGCAGGCTAGTGAAGCTATCGCGTATTTCGTGAGTATTGATAGGATTAAACGGATTAGATTCAAGAATGCTTAATTCTTCTTCAATCCATTCTAGCAACGCCTCACGTTGGCGACCTTTGATGGATTTACGCGGCACAAAAGTCAATAAATGACGCACCCATTGGGCTGAGGCATCACATATGGCCTGCTCTTTTTCAAGTAATTGAGAGGTAAACTCGTGATAAAAAACCTCTAATTTTGTTCGATAGCGTTTATTTCTTAATTGTTTTTTTTCGTAGTCTTGCCACAATTTTTCGAGTGTATGCGAGCGGTTACGGGATTGACTTGAAGCCGAAGTATTGATGATGTTCATTAATGACATAAATATTTTCTTCTGATGAAATGTTTACAAACCCAAATGACCAAAAATGCAGAAACTCGACAAAGTTGCTACAAACGTAGACGGTTGACGGAACGCTCAATAACAGCGCCTGCACTCTTGCAAATTAAAGCAATCTACCTCTTGCATCTGACCCCCATGCAGTCGTCGCTTTGCGGCATTCTAGATCTTAGCGTCTAAATCGCCTCTACCGCCATTTTAAGTACTACACAATCCTTTGGCATTAATGCAATACGAAACCCGACGCCGCTAAAAACCCGATTAATCAACTCAACACCGTTTTTACCTTTATCACTTTCGATATCAGACAATGCTTTACGGCTAACGCCCACCATTTTGGCATATTGGTCCTGGCTCAGTGATAACAACTCAACTCTCAGCCATTTAAGTACTTGACCTTGAGTCTTTTTACCCGAAAAGAGATCCAATGTAGCGGCAAAGACTAAATCCTCCCTATCTTTAAGGGTCAAAGGCTTTCGATTAACCGAAATTTTTTTTCGACCACCTCTGCCTTTTGTTTCAATCGAATCCGTTGCAACATTAGATGAAACCATCATAATAGCCCCCACTGCTGCATTCTCGCTTCTAACGTCGCAAAACCAATTCCCGAATGTGCAAGAATCGATTCAGGCACACCCCGCTGACGTAAACGCAACTCAAGACCAAGCAAACGCACGGCGGTTTCATTCAAAGCGCTCATTAAATCATTAGGCGACAGTAAATCGGATAAATGTTCTGCAATTGCAGGAAAGTTATACACGCCACCTAACTCCATTCCCTCACCCCAGGTAAAGGTACGAGTGATCATCTCATAATCTGCTTTCATGGGCGCAAAATCATAAATGGGTGCCAACTGGACGCGGTTTCCATGCTTGATAAAAGAGGTATTTCGGCCATGATTATCTGAATTTCCAAAGGCAATATTTAATAAATCTCTTCGCACCCATTCAACCACAAACGCCTCAATGCCACTCTTGCCTTCAAGCCCAGCCTCAACGTCAAGTGGCGTCCTGGTATTACCGTAGTTTTCTTTTTTATTAAACTCGGCCAAAAGCCGTCTAATCACATCAGCATGCAGCAAAGGCTTTGCTGTCGGCTCACCTAAAATGGCATAAACTGACTCCATGCCATAACTCACCATTGCTCCAGCCTCAACACCATAATCAAAGCGTGGCAACCATAAAGAAGGACCACGTTCTACTTCAATAAGCTTCATCGACTCAACGGAAATAGTCTCAAAACCCAATTGTGTAAGCTCATGATAAAAATGATACTCTGCTCGCAAAATATCGCTATCCAGAGTGGTTTTACCCCTTGGGAACTTAACTAAATAAGGCTGATCGAGATTACGCGGATCATCTTGAAAGGTATCAATCCAAACACCTTGCTGCTCATTTAATCGCACTAATAACTTAGGTGCAGCTCCGCCTGCACCGGAAGCGCCACCTGCAGCAGCACCGCGAGACTGTGCATACTCAATAAAATCAATCTGCAACTCACTAACATCAGCGATGCTAAAGGTAACAGGCAATGACTTTTTAGCCTTTTCAGGCACCGATTCTTTTATACGTAAGTTGCCAATTGGCGCGATAGTTCCATATTTCAACAATTGGAAATCCCGTTCCAAATTAGGCATATCCTGTAATCCAAGCCGCTTAACCCAATAATCCCGACTGGAGCCTGCCGGCATAATATCTTCTAAAAAACGATGCCAGTGAGGGCTTCGCAACGGGATATTATCAACGGGTAACGATACACTCACTGCAGTTTGCGCAAATTGATGGAAGTAAGACGTGACATGTTCGATATCATAATTTAATACACATGGCCCGCCAGTGCCCTTCTCGGGCGCATAAAACCCCACCACAGCAACATCACGCCATTCTCCGGCAATGTTCATCTGCACCGTTAAAATTTGCATTACCTAGCCCCAAAAGCAGACGACAATTAATGAACACTATAGCACTCAAAAATAGATAAAAAAGTCAATTAATGCAACCTTCCGCACTCAAAAATCAAGAAAAAACCCAATTAATGACACCTATAAAACGCAAAAATAGCCATCTAAAATAAGATGGGAGGACAAGCAAAGACGTTGACGATTGACGAAACGCTGTGATAACGGAAGAAGTGAAGCACTTTGCACTTATGTCGTCATCCGTAGCCGCAAAGCGGCGTTCGTAGAAGCTAGAGCGCTTTGCTGCTAGAGTCACGTAGTGGCGTTCTAGAGCGAGGTTGTGAGCGTCCTAAGCACCTTATACTGTTCCTAGAGGCCAAAGGCCTTCCTATATCTCGCGACCAATGGCGAACCTGCGTCAAACAGAGGTTTAGATATACAAAATCCTTAAAACGCTAAAAGACAAAAAGCCAAATCCGTGAGGATTTGGCTTTAAAAAAATTCAACTTTTCAACATTTAAATCATATAAGACATTGAATCAAGATACTAACGTCACCACTTTCGCTTTTGTATCAGCTGGTTTAAATAATTTCCTTTGCTGCCAAACTAGATCACAAATACCGTCAGTTGGGGCAAATCCGGTAGGCGCCGCAAGTAAAATCTCACGAATAGCCTCATGGTTAAACTCATGGCATGCTTTATCCAAACGATTAAGAATTAACTCTAATTCAACCCATGGCAGGTAAATTTCATTCGCGGTCATAAT
Source organism: Shewanella oneidensis MR-1 (assembly GCF_000146165.2). NCBI lineage: Bacteria > Pseudomonadati > Pseudomonadota > Gammaproteobacteria > Alteromonadales > Shewanellaceae > Shewanella > Shewanella oneidensis. The sequence goes on from NC_004347.2 coordinate 3,307,853, forward strand.
TCGCTCATGGTCTGTACCAGTTACATCATCGCCAATCAGTAACTCTTCATACAGTTTTTCACCGGGGCGAAGGCCAGTAAATTCAATCGCGATATCACCGTTAGGGTTCGCTTCATCCTTCACATCATAACCACTTAAGCGGATCATTTTCGCTGCAAGATCAATGATTTTGACCGATTTACCCATATCAAGCACAAAGACATCACCGCCCTTACCCATAGCACCTGCTTGAATAACCAACTGTGATGCTTCAGGGATTGTCATAAAAAAGCGCGTGATTTCAGGGTGAGTAACAGTAACTGGGCCGCCGTTAGCAATCTGTTTACGAAATAATGGCACAACCGAACCAGAAGACCCCAGCACATTACCAAAACGCACCATGCAAAAACGGGTGTGATGGTTCTCTTTTGCTAATGCTTGCAATGCCAGTTCTGCCATACGTTTAGTGGTACCCATCACATTTGTAGGGCGTACTGCTTTATCAGTTGAAACCAAAACAAAGGTTTCTACTTTTGCCGCAATGGCCGCTCTCGCGGTATATAAAGTACCAAATACGTTATTGCGCACACCTTCAACCACGTTATGCTCAACTAAAGGCACATGCTTATAGGCTGCGGCATGGTAAACCGTCTGCACTTTAAACGCCTGCATCACCGCTTGCACACGGTTTTCACGTTGTACAGAGCCCATGATAGGGACGATTTCAACATCAATACCCAGCTCAGTGGCAGTCGCAGAAAGTTCACGCTCAATCGAATAAAGTGCGAACTCCGATAACTCAAATAAAACTAACTGCTTAGGTAGCTGTTTTAAAATCTGGCGACATAACTCTGAACCGATTGAACCACCAGCCCCAGTAACCATAACTACTTTGTTTTTAATATTGGCAGTCAATAAATGTTGTCTTGGCGCAACAGAATCTCGACCCAATAAATCTTCGATTTCGACTTCTTTCACATCACTAAATAACTTATCACCACTCACTAAGTCCGCCATGGCGGGCAAGGTCATCACCTTGACAGTAAGCGGCTCAAGTTGATTAATAATTTCTTGACGACGTGAACGTGATGCACTCGGCATTGCCAGCAAAACACGAGTTGTAGGTCGCTGTTTTATAAGCTTACTTAATTGATTCGACGCATAAACATGCAAGCCTTGTATCGATGTATTGTGCAAACTCTCGTCATCATCAACAAAAGCAACCGGATGGTATTCATGACTTTGTGCAAGTGCAATCGCCGTTTGCCGTCCGCTCACGCCCGCACCGTAAATAATAACTGGCTCACCACGGCGGTTAATACCTGCACCGACTAATGAACGCATAAGTGCGCGCGCGCCACCCACAAAAACGAGAGCAAAAGCAGCATAGATAAATGGCACTGTGCGAGGTAAATCCACCCCGCCATAATAGGCTAGTAAAACAAGAGCTATGGTAGAAATACCGACACCAGCCACGATTGCAGTAAATGCCTGCGAGCCAATATAACGCAGCACTGCGCGATAAAGCCCCAACCTTATAAACCCAGCAATACTCATAGGGATAGTTAACACAATCAATCCCCAATATTGCGATTTAAACAATACATCTACCGAGTCCAAGCGCACCAGCAACGCAAACCAAAAGGCAAAAAGCAAAAAAACTGAGTCTATCGCTACGCTGACCAAACGCTTCTGTGACCGCTTTAATGAGAATAAAAAATGCAAAAAATCCATCTTTTGCTCCAGCTTAATTAAGTAATTCATGAGGTTAAGTAACTGCTTATGCATTAGCAACAGGCATCAAGTCTTTAGAGCAGATGAGTATACATGAGATAACGAGTTACAGCTAAACTCAAATGCATATCTAACTTGGTTTAACAGCATCACCGCTGCCACTTCCTGTAGCCGTCATAAGAATGTATTTAAAATAACTACGCAATGTTAAGGTATCGATCATTTGCTTATCGGTTTGAGCAAGCAATTTAGGCGTAGACATATCAATATTTTGCACTTGCGCTAACCCTGTAACACCAGGCAGAACGTTATATACACCTAATGCATCACGTTCAGCGATCAATTCTTCTTGATTAAATAAGTTAGGCCGTGGGCCAACCAAACTCATTTCACCTTTAAGTACGTTAATCAGTTGTGGTAATTCATCTATTTTAGTTTTACGCAAAAAACCACCAAACTTTGTGATAGCTGCATTACTGGCAAGATGGCTAGCAACCGATGCGGTATCCTTACTCATAGTACGAAACTTAACCAAGTTAAATGGCTTTTTATGTTTACCTACTCGAGTTTGAATAAAAATCGGTGAGCCAGTATCAAACAGACCAATGATGGTGACGATGAGCAATATTGGCCATAGCAATAACAACCCAAAGAAGGCTGCGAGAAAATCAATTAAACGAATCAACATGATTATTCCTTTACAAAACAGCGCCTGACACCTTCTTCAACGGTAATTGGTGGCTGCCAACTGAGTGTATTTTTGGTGTGGGTTATATCCACCTGCAAATTGCCGCATAACCTGTCAATAATCGCCTGATTGCCGGTTACCTTTCCAGCGAGTATCAACCACGCCATGGGCACAGGCAGCAGGCGAGGCTTTTTGCCTGCAGCACCGGTCATCAGTTTAAGCAACTCAGTGGTGGAAACATCCTGATCGTCGCTGACCAAAAAAATTTGATTAGCAGCATTGGGATGTTCAATACAAGTCACGATTAAATCAACAAGATTATCCAATGCGACCATGCTACGCTTATTATGAATAGCACCGAATGGCAGAGGAAGGTTCTTCTTCGCCAAGTTCAACATTGTGGCAAAGTTGGCTTTAACGTTTGGGCCGTAAACTAACGGCGGCCGAATGATAACTACTTCGATCTCAGTTTTTCGCGCAATATCGAATAAGCCAATTTCTGCTTTGGCTTTGGATTCACCATAATGATCCAACGGCTGCCGTGCGTCACTTGCGCGAAATAACTGACCTGCAATCGTTGCTTCACCATTGACTTTTATGGTGCTGATAAAAATAAATCGCTTAACGCCGGCTGCAGCGGCTTGTTCGGCCAGAGCTAAGGTCACGAGGGTATTCACCTCTTGATATAACTGCGCCGCATTATTTGCAGTTTCATTCATGACATGCGCTCTCGCTGCGCAGTGGATGACAACATCAACTCCGCTCAACGCAGATCTGTAATCAGTATTTGCTGTCAGTTCGCCTGCAAAAAAATGGCAATCTCGCGCCGGTTTTGTGCGACCAAACACGCGAGTGTCCTGCGGTAATTGCCGCAAAATTTGTTGGCCCACAAAGCCAGTAGCCCCTGTGAGTAATATCGATTGTGTAGGCATGATCATCTTCCGGCCTTGCTAACAACGATCAGAAGTTAGACAGAAGGCTTCCCTTTTAATAAATCTGCATAAAGATTGAGGTGTATTTGTATCACCGATTTAATATCAAAAGCTTGCTCAGCTAACTGACGCCCTTCTTGACCTAAACTTTGCCGCAATTTTGAATCGTTACATAAGGTTTCGATCGCTAATGCCAACTCTAAACTCGATTTCACAGGAACTAATAAGCCAGTTTTATTAGGTGTTATAGCGTCACGGCATCCTGGGACATCAGTAGTTATAACGGCTCGTCCACAAGCAGCAGCTTCAATCAAAGATTTCGGTAAACCTTCTCGATAGCTAGGAAGTACAGCAATATGGCAATTTGCATAAGTTGAATTAACATCTTTTGAATATCCCCAATATTCTACAATCCCTTTATTAACCCAATCAGTTATCTGATTTTTGCTCACTGATTTGGGGTTTTCATCAGTATCACCTGCAAGCACCATTTTACAGGGAACACCTTTTGACTTTAAAATTTCAGCAGCTTGAACAAACTCCAAAACGCCTTTATCAATCAGTAAACGTGCAAGTAATACAATAACAGGGTAGGATTCTGGTTCAGGTTTAACCTGATATTTATCCAGATCAACACCTGACCCACGGACAAGTAATGTATTTGAATCACTGATAATACCCCGCCTAATGAACAAGCCTTTATCTGAATCATTTTGAAAAATGACACGTGACTTACCGTCATTTAACGCTAATTTGTACAATATGGTAATTAACGATTTTAACAGTTTACTCTTGAAACCTTCAGCTATAAAAATAAAACCCAAACCGGATATGGATGCAACTTTAGATACACCCAAAATGCGCGCGGCAATACCGGCGTATATGACGGGTTTGACAGTAATCATATGCATTAACGCGGGCGAAATTTTTTTTATCAGACGATATATGGATAACATGGTCTGAAATTCTTTCAATACCGAGGTGCCGCTTCGATCAAGACTTATTGAGTGAACTGTAAAACCATAACCCTCAAGCTCCTGTTTTTTATCGGTTACCTGACAAGCGATATGAACATCATAGCCAACGTTTTGTGCTGCAACGGCAATAGGCAAACGGTGCGAGACAAAAAACCAATCCACATTTACAACAAAGAGAATTTTGGGTCTCATTTATGATATTTCTCATACCATGACTGGAACATTAAAATATCCCATAACTGATATTGCCAATTACGTTTACCACTTTTATGTTCTTGCCACATCCGGTCAATTAGCTCTGCATCAAAAAAGCCTTCTTGGCGCAAACGCTCCGCGGCGAGTAGGTTGTCTGCCCAAACCTTCAAAGGCCCACGCAACCATGCATCAAGTGGTACCGCAAAACCCATTTTGGGGCGTTCAATTAAATCTTTGGGGACATATTTGTACAATATTTCACGCAAGCACCATTTTGTTTTGCCATCTCTCAGCTTTAAATCTAACGACAAACGCCACGCGTGTTCTAATACAGAATGATCCAAGAAAGGCACTCGAGTTTCAAGCGATACAGCCATTGCAGCCCGATCAACCTTCACAAGAATATCATCTGTCAAGTAACTCAAGGTATCTTGCGCCATCATTTGCAAAATAGGATCAGAAAAGTTGGCTTTACGCTTAGGATCTGTCAAGACGGTAAGAGGTTCTTTACTCCCAAGCACAACCTGCTCTGGATTTTGCCAATGAGAAACCAACCCCAAATATAATTGCTCAACATCACGGCACGCTAGCACAGCTGCGGCTTTATGTAATTTATCACCCAAATTACTTAGCTGTAGGCGAGAGGGTAGCAATTTACCGAACAGATTCCAGACATTAACTGGGACAAAGGTGAATACATTTGCTAAAAAAGAACGTAAAAAAACTGGCAGTACAGATAATCTTTTCCAAACTTTAGAAGTCATCAAGTACCTGTTATAACCACAAAATAGTTCATCGCCAGCATCTCCAGACAAAGATACAGTTACATATTGACGCGCAATTTTTGATACAAGAAAAGTGGGAATCTGTGATGAATCCGAAAAAGGTTCATCATAAATCTCAGCAAGTTTAGGTATAACTTCTAGGGCATCTTCTGCTGTCAAATACAACTCAGTGTGCTCAGTGCCTAAGTGTTTAGCAACCTCTTTGGCAAATACTGCTTCATTAAACCTAGGATCATCAAATCCAATTGAAAATGTTTTAACTGGTTTGTTTGATTGAGCTTGCATCAAAGAAACAATAAGGGATGAATCAACACCTCCTGATAAAAAAGCTCCCAGAGGGACGTCAGCAGACATTTGTAAGGCAACTGCTTTTTTCAAAGTATTTTCTAAAGCTTCTACTTGCTTTCCAACAGGTAAATCTGTTTCAGTAGAACTAGCATTTGACATTATATCTTTTGCTGACCAGTAAGTTTCTAACGAAATATTATTGTTTGAATCCAGTTTCAAAATGGTAGCTGGCAAAAGTTTATGTATATCACTATATATAGAATATGGTGCTGGGATATAGTTGTGTCTTAAGAGCAATGTTATAGAATCCCGATTTATTTCCGGTTTAAAATCAGGATAAGCTCTGAAGGCATTTAATTGTGAAGCAAAAATAAATGCATCTTTGTGTAACCCATAATATACAGGTTTTTCACCGAATCGATCTCGTGCAAGATAAAGTTCTTTATTTAAAGTATCCCAAAGAGCAATACCAAACATACCAGTAGCCTTTTGCAGTGTGATCTTTAAACCCCATTGCTCAATAGCAGCCAAAAGAGTCTCGGTATCAGAATGACCGCGCCAGTTATACTGGCGAATACTTTCTAATTCATCACGTAATTCTTGATGGTTATATATTTCACCATTATAAGAGATAATGTAACGGCCAGAATCGGAAGTCATTGGCTGATGACCCGCTGCGGACAAGTCAACAATTGCCAACCTACGATGTACAAGACCAATACGGTCATCGGAATTGAACCAAATACCAAAACTATCTGGTCCACGATTAAATAACTCCAGACCCATACACTCAAGAATTCGCGCATGGTCTGTTAAATTTGAAGTATTAAAAAATCCGGCAAAACCACACACTTATTTTTTCTCCAACAAAGAATGATATAGCTGATCGTAAAGTTTTTTGATTTCAACTATAGAAAATGATTTTCTCACGTGGTCAGCAGCATGAATACCAAGCATTTTACGCTGTTCGACAGGCATCTTGACCACTGCTAGAATAGCATCAGCTAAAGAATTAGAATTGGCTTCCGACAAAACCGCGTATTTATCAGCAAGTAATGCAGCATCTCCAACATTCGTTGCAATACATGGTAAACCGATAGACATTGCCTCTGCTAATGCGTTTGGAAAGCCTTCAGTACGAGAACCCATAACATAAATATCCATTGCACTTAACAAACCAGATATATCATTCTGTTCGCCAAGGAGGATAACATTTTCATCTAATCCATAACTATTAATTAAGTTAACAAGCTGATGATTATCATTATTGCACTCTCGACCAACAAGTAAAATCTTGTAATTACTAATATCCGCTTTCAGTTTTGAAAAAGCTTCTAACAGAATATCTTGACCTTTATCTTTATGAAACCGGCCAACAAGACCGAAAACTGTTACATGCTTATCTAATGAAAGACTTTCTCTAAAAGAGTTTCTCTTTTTTTCGCTATAAACAAGACTACTAAAGTCATAACCATTTGCGATGGTTATGGATTTTTTTGGAGAATATCCTTGAGACTGATGAAAAACTTTCGATGCTTCAGCAACATAACAAACTCTCGCAGGAGACACATAGGACAAGAGAGAGCAAATTTTCATTAGGGCTAATGTAAAGTAACTTCCTGCAGGAATATTAGAGCAACGAACAGACCAGATAAGTTTTTTGTTTAGACCGAACATTGCAAGGCTGCTGAAAAAATCTGCATGATACATCCAACTTTGTATTATATCCGGCCGAATGTTCGATATGTGCTTTCTTAATTTGTAAACAACTAGGGGAACAGATAGAACACCGCTTAAACCTAAGAACAATACGTTTACACCACGAGACCTGAGTGCTTCGCCAAGGGTGCCTTCAGTTGTTAAACTGATAACGGTGATATGGTAATTTGCATTACGTTGTTCAAAAGATAATCGCTGTAGAAATAATTCCGCACCGCTAGCAGGCAAACCTACAATAACATGTATAATATTCATTAAAAACCTTAATAACAGCGACAAAAATAGTTATTTAACACCTTTAATCATCCGGTTATAAAAATACTGGTATAACGTTGGATGATACCACAATATAGAAGGTTCAATACCTGGTTGTGTTTTTACATCGCGGTTATATATATCAACGATAGCTTTCTTTATGAGTGGTATAGCCGCTGCGATTTGATGCAAAGGGTACGTATTAAAGGTATCCTCTGAGGAAGGTTTAATTGTATCTTGATAAAGCACACCGCCTGTATCCACACCTTCATCGACTAAATGCACAGTAACACCACAATTCTGGGTGTCGTCATTAGCAAGTGCCCAATAGCCACCATGAACTCCACGGTATTTGGGTGTAATACCCATGTGCGTATTAATCATTGGCACACCAACTGAATTAATTAACTTATTACTGATGATCCTCGTTCCGTTTACAATAATTACATCTGGAGCTACAGATTTTATCAAAGCAACAACATCAGGTTCATTAATACTCGAAACATTTTTGATATTAGCATTGGGAAAATATTCATCGCTCAGCTGATATTTATCAAGCAGTTTAACAATCTTACCTTTGTCGATGTTCGAAAGGAGTTTATTGAAAAATATAAAACAAACCTGGCCGAAAGTTCTTAAAAAGCCCAATTTTTTAATTCTTCGTTTTATCATTAATTTGCTAGAAGGCTTTTTTTCAATAATGACAAGCTCAAATAAAAACACATCCTTTAAGCTGTTATAGACAATTCTGGAAGACTGACTGTTACCACAAAGAAGTAAAACTTTAATCATATGCTTTTTCCAAAAAACTTAATTCTTCCATATTAAGAGAACGCATGCCGAAATTTTTATTTAAATACTGATAATGGTCTAGTATTTCTCTTAGCATATCTAAGTTTTTCGATGTTTCAGCTCCAAAATTATGGGGATGCCACCACAAATGAAATAACTCATTATTTTTTGCAGCATGAGTCATCGCTTTTTTTATACGACGCAATTTAAGACAATCGAAAAAAGATAATTTCTTATTATATGGCCTTAAAAATCTACTTGACGGGAAATTAAATGGCTTATTTTCTAAACATGTAGAAATATCATGAGTGTTGAAACCAGAAATATTAATATATGAATCTAATAGACGAGCAGCTCTTTTAAAGTAACTTTGCCCCTCTTGCCCAGATGCTGAATTCATCCAGTTTAATTCATTGCCGCGAAATGATTTTATATTGTATTTATTTAAAACTGAAAGATATTCTGAATTCCATTGATTACGTGGGAACACTAAGCTTGAAAGCTTATAGCCAAGTCGCGACGCGGTATCTACGGCCAAAGCCAAATCACTTTCAAACTGGTCAATCGTCTGACCATCTTCAAGACAGTAATAATGTGAAAAAGTGTGTGACGCAACTTCTTGTCCACTTGTAGAAATTATCTTTTGAATTAAATCAGGTGCAAAATGATAACGGTCATCGAGCTTTTTATTTTTTATGTATTCATAGGGAGATAGATTAATGTCCGTGTATGTTGGAATAGCTTTAGGTAAATTCGCTGACAAATGTTCAGAATTCCTAAAGAAAAGAAAGCCAACAGTAGCCCAAGTAGCGTGAACATTGAACTCTGTAAATATATCCAACATACCAGCAATAGCAGGTCGAATACCTTCTAAATTTACTGCATAATCAGAAATAGCTCTCTTATCACGAACACCCCAATACATTTCAAAATCTAAGGATATGGTGAAAACACCATAATTAATAGCCATTTACATGCTCCTGCCCGAATTATTGCAATAATGTACTACTAGCATTTTGATGAACCTTAGTCGCGAAAAAACACTTCAGCAATAAAAAAACAAAAAGTGTATAAATTAGAGCAACAAAAGTTCCCAGCCATAGAGGAACCAAATACACAAGCCAACTAAGCCAGATAAGGTCTCTAGCACTGTTTGTTTGACCTATTAATTTGACAAGGAAAACTGAAAAAAAACACAGGGAAAAAATGTATAATAAATATAAAATAGAAAACCATGGACTGATAAAAAACCAGGCCGGTAAAGAAACATTTATATTCCAATCACCAACCTCGAAAATCCAGTTAAAATTTGCATATTCGGTAAATGCAACCCCAAGATTACGGGTTTTTTCTCCGTAGAATAACCTTTCAATAAATATACCATGAAGACCTTCCATCCAAAAAGGTTGAAAATCATTTTTCTGATATAAAAACTGAAGTTTATCTTTCATATTTATAATTTCATTCAATATTGAGGTCAGCTGTAGCCTGCCTATTATATGCTCGAGCCCAAAATAAATTAAATCAAGATAACTTTGTTCATTTAAATTTTTAAAAACAGCATCATATAGAACTTCAAACGAAAAATCTCTACCTCCACTTGCTCTTATAACCCATTTCGCAATTGTTAACAGTGGATAAAGTATAAGCACGAGCAGAACTGCGATAAATATTTTAGTGAAGCTCAATGCATTTTTTCTAACTAAACGACACCATTCAAAAAAAATAACAAACAATATTACACCAGCCCAGCCACGTATAATATTTGAGAATAACCAGAAAATTAAATTTACTTTGAAAAACTTGCTGTCACGATAAAAAGCATAATACACAACAAATAAAGCATCAGCAGGTATTATAACCCAGATGAGTGCGAGTGGCGTATCAGCTGTTTTATTATTTGTACCAGCAACATTAACCCCGTAATAACTATTAAACAAAAAAAAGCAAACCTGCATAAAAAGAATAAAAAAACCCAGTCTTAATGATATGACATTTTCATCCCTATTAAATTTTAACTTTTTAATTTTTATTGAAAAAACACTAATAAAAAATGGCCACATTAGAAAAAAATATGTAATAACAATAAGAATTAAAGACAGAAGTAATATATATGGGTTTGAGACAACGGTTCCTTTTAGATCTCCGATTAACTCATTACTATCTAGCATAATAAAGGTTGCGATTATATTTACAAAAATAAAACCAAGCAACCATGGAATATATTCCTTCGCAAGACTCATAATTTCGATTTCTTTATAAATTTTGCAGGCACACCAGCAACAATGTCATGATCATCGCAATCCTGTAAAAGAACAGAATTTGCACCAACTATTACATTATTGCCAATTTTAACAGGACCAAGTACTTTCGCCCCTGTACAAAATATACAACCATCCCCGACGGTAGGTTGATTACCAAAACTAGTTTGAGATATATCTTTATTACCAAAAGTAACACCATTAAAAATTTTGGTATTACGTCCTATTACCACATCGGCACCAATAACGATGTCATGTCCATGAACTATAGACAAGCCAGGTCCAATCTTGGCCCTACATGAAATATCACTTGAATAAATAACCCTAATTAAGTATTCGATGATAATACGTGCAACAACACCTAAATATGGGATCTTACAAAGCGATTGACCAGCTCTAAATAAAAAAGTCAAATGAATTGTATGAGAAACAAGAGCATGTTTTAGTAAAATGATAGAGCGGTTTGTTTGCGCTGAAAAAGCCAAGTCATCTTTAAAATATCTGATACTCATTTATTATCCTACTTCGGCAATCTAAGCATTTTTATGAATTCGTAATCTTTATATAATTTCCAAGGAGTAAAGAAACTAAAGCTTTTAAGGTAAACTTTAAGAAATAATGAAAGCTCTGTATACCTTCGATTTTTGAATGCCATTAAAAGTAGCAACAGTACCGATTGATTAATCTCATTTGATAACTTGGGATATTTAGACAAGAAATATAAAAAAGACGAGTTTAAGGCTTCTTTTACCCTAAAATCATTTTTCGCAATTCCTATACCAGCTCTATATACACCCAAAGGTTCAGAACTTATAAAACAAGCTTGCCCATCACCAATTTGTTCAACATTTGCAAAATAATCAAGCATCGGAAAATCTGGTCTTTGAAAATTCATTGTTTCAGCACGGTACATTTTTGAACTATTCATACCAATAGTAATAAATTTTAAAATATCCGCTCTTGTGAAACACAATTGTCTAAAATTGTTTAAATCCAACAAATCTTCCTTAATATTTGAACCATAACTAACATACATTCTATGCCAGGATATATTGCAATTAGGATTTCTTTCCATAAAATCTACTTGTGATCGTAGCTTATTAGGCAACATGTAATCATCACCATCAACATGAGCAACAAACTTGCCTCTTGCACTACCATGTACAGCGTTAAAATTGACAGCCGCACCAACATTTCTACTATGAAATATTGGTTTTATTACATGAGGGTATTTTCTTTGAAAATCCTCAACAATTCTTCTAGTGCCGTCTGTCGAAAAATCATCACCAACTATTATCTCAAATTCAAAATTTGTAATTTGATCTATCAGGCTTTGTAAGCATTGTTCTATATATTCAACTTGATTATAAGTAACAACACAAACCGTAGCCTTGATATCTGCATCATTCGAGGTCATTTTTTACCCTTGACATTATAAAGTTCCTGGCATTTGAAGAAGCTAGTAATGCCACAACAAAACCAATGAATGCAAAAGAGATGGTATACACTAAATTATGAAATTTGGTTATTAAATCTACTGAGGTCAATGAAACTAAGTAGCAAACCATTAATGTTGGTAATGCAATACTCAATACATCTCTTAATAACCATATAATATGTAAACCTTTAAACAATTTTTGATGGACGTAGCTAACCCAAAAAAAGAACATAAATGCATTTAGGAGTAACCATACCCAAGCTGCACCGATACCACCATAATTAGATGCAGCAAAATAAATCGATGGCATTAATATTACGAATATTAAAATGTTGCCCAAAAAATGATATTTTAAACTACCTATCGCATATTGCAGATAAAATGGAAATGCGGCCAAGACAAGAAAACCATTTCCGATTGCATAAAGTTGTAAGATTGGTGATGCTTTTTCAGCAATTAATACATCCCCTGTCCATGCGATCAACAGCGGCTTTGCAGAAAAAACAAAAGTTGTAGTTACTGGTATTGCTATTACAGTTACGACTTGTGTTGCTTTTCGATAAATATCTAGCATTTCATCTTTTTTATCTTCAGCATATAATTTTACCATTCGGGGCATTAAAGCATTACTTATGGGCCCACTAGCAACCATAATCGCACTTGCAACTAGAACTGCAAGCGTGAAGTAACCATATTCTGCTAATGGTAAGAGGCCAGACAGTAATAACTTATCTGTTTGAGTAACAAATACCCAAACAGAAGAAGTGAAAGCAATAGTCAAGGCAAAGCTAAGAATCGATCTTATGGGTTCAAACGACCAACCTATATCTTCAGTAAAATCTTTTCGACGTGGGATAATCTTTTCTGCTTTAAAAAATAAAATAATAAATTCTAAAATTGCTACTGCAAGTTGATGTACGAAAAACACGTAAGCAGTAAAACCAAATATATACATACTTACGAAAACACCGATAAACCTAATTGTTGCAATTATAGCGTTAAACGAACTAAGCCAGACAATGGACTCAGAACCAGTGATTACACCTCGATATACCCCCCCCATCCATCGAAAAGCTACACTTATTGCCATAATTTGAACACAAATTTGTACAATATTATCGTCTAATTCATTAAAATTTAGCCATTTATTTGTAATTAAATCAGAGAGATAAAATAAACAAAGCCCACCAATTAAGGCAATTATAAGAAAAATGGCACTAAGTGCTCGATATAGCTGCTTAAATTTCAGCTTGGATAATACTCCACTTTGAAATCTCGATGTTTCTCTAGCAATTGTCGGAGTTAAACCGAGATCTAGTAGTGAAAACCAAGCTTGCAAAAGTGTGAAGAATCCAATCAATCCGTATGCCTCAGCTCCCATAAATTTGATGTACAACGGGAGAATAACGATGCCGATGAGTGTCACATAAGCTTGACTAAAATAACTAGCTACTATATTTTGACGTAACATTTGAGTATCTTATTTTAAGATTAAAATTCTTTTTGCAAGAAAATTGAATTTTCAGTTGAATCAATTATGATGTAATTTAATTTAAGATACATTGAGAGCGCCCCCTCATTAGTCTTATATACCTCAAGTCTAATTGTTTTAAAACCATTGTCTCTGACTGTAGATTCCATATCGAGAATAAGTTTTTTGGCAAAACCTTTTCCTCTGTATTCAGGGTCTACTGCTAGCATCGATAAATAGGCCTGCAACTGTATCCGATCTGACATGTAGACAGCACATAAACCAATTAAAATTTCTTTGTCTAGTTCTACGAAAAGTACAGCTTTATCATTTAACTTACAAGCATATTCAGTTAAATTAACCTTTGAGCTCAATCGAGGTTGAAACTCATTATCTACTTTTTCTAATAGCTCTTTAATTAAAGAGGGATTAATTTCTATTTTGTTCATTTGAAAAGAATTCTTTTATTTTTTCACATATGTACACAACTTCACTTATTTTCGTGTCTTGGTGAACCGGTAGATTCAGAATCTCATTTGAAATTAAAAGTGAATTTGGGAATTCATTTTCTGTAATTTGCGGGATCAATCTGTAGTACAGTGCGACTGTTGGCACATCTTTTTCCAGTAAGTAAAAATAAAGTTTCTCTCTTAATCCATTTTTTACTCTTATAGCAAATGTCTGCGGTATATCTGTACTTTCTAACTTAAAAAGCACATCAATGTTTTTATCGGTTGCGAGATGTTCTTCGTAAGCTAAATAATTACGGTGCCTTATAGTAGCTATTTTTTTGAAATCTGAACTTGCAAATTTTTCTAGTGCATCAAAATCTATTTTGTCATTTATGTCTAGAACAGGATTAGGTAATGAAGTATTGTTTATTTTTAACATTCCACCTGTCGAGGTTGCTAAATATTTATGTAATGAATAAAAGCTGTAATCACCGTAATTACCAATTTTACTGTTATCAGCGTTTATATAGAAAGCGTGCGCACAGTCTTCGACCAAAATAGCATTGAGTTTTTCACATATGGTACGAATTGAGTCCATATCAACTCTAGAAAACCCAAAATAATGAATCACAAGCACAACATCAATATCATTACTCTTTAATTTATTATTAAAATCACTGATATCAACCTGTAAATTATCGGTAACCCTATAAAATACTACGTCAGCTCCATTTTTTATAACCGCATCAAAAACACCAGAGCCTTCTTTCTCATTAATACCAATATACGCCGGTAAAAGTAAAGTTAATTTTTTATTTTTATAAACACTAAGTGCATCTAGCGTTTTAAACCAAGAGGTTCTGGCATTTTTTGTAAATAAATATGAATATTTACAGTTAGACACATCTGAAGCTGACTTGGTGATCATTTCAAACTATTCCTCGATTAATTTTTTTAGTGAACCCTTAGATAACATTTCAATAATTTTTTCTGGGCTATTAAACATCATCACATCAACTATCGACAGGCCAGGTTCAAAAACATCATCAAACTGCTTGTATTCCTCAATAGGTTGATTTATAAAAAACAGGTCAATGTTATTTTTTTTATATTTATTTACATTAAAAAAACTCTCTCCACCAGCAGCATTTACATAGCTATTCACACCTAGAGCCTTACAAATATTTAATGCCCATTCATCCGCAGCCTTGGGCTCTTCAATATCTAAATTCATTTCAGAAAAAACTTTAAAAGTCTTTTCTAGGCCGAGATATTCACAGACTTTTTCAAGTGCAACTTTATTCAGCGTTACAATACTTTTAGTATCAGTTTTCAATACATCAGTTACCAGTTCAACTACTTTATTGTAGAATGGGGCTCTTTTTTTATATATCTCTAACTGTGATATAATTTTTTCTCGCCAATCACTACTATCATCAATAGTCATGTCTTTAATATTTGTACTCAAATCTGCTTTATTAAGCGGGACCTTGATGTAAACACTACCACCTGTTAATTTCCCAATTCTATTTCTTTCTATCCACCCTTTTCTCATAAACTGAGGTGTATCAAAAATAATGAATGAATCAGATTGCATTATTAAACTAAAGTAACCGATATAAGGAAAAAAATAAGGCTGCATTATTGCAATTTTCATCAGTAGATCTCTTTGATAGTTGCTGTTATTTTTAGTACGTCTTCTTTTGTCATGTACATATGTAGTGGTAGGCACAGTGCATTTTCAGCAATATAATTACTCACAGGGCAGTTAAAGCTTTTCACTCTAAGATAAGCTTTATCCAATGAAGGGTAAAAATATCTACGGAATTGAATATTGTTCGCTTTCAATTGCTCGCCAATTTTTAACCTTTCAACTTCTGTTGAAGGCAAAATTGGCATATATGCTCCGTTATAATTTGAATCTCTATGCCACAATGGTAGTTCAATAACATTACTTAATTCTTTTCTGTAAATTTCAAAGAGATTTGAACGGTGGCAAATAATGTCATCAATACTTTCTAGCAAACATAGACCAACAGCGGCTTGATACTCATTTAGTTTGGCATTTATTCCCGGAGTACCAAGTGTACCATCATTTTGAATACCAAAATTTATCAGACTTTTTGCTTCATCAAAGTGATTTCTATCTTTAAAAATAACAGCTCCACCTTCAACAGTATGAAATACTTTTGTCGCATGAAAGCTTAAAGTACTTGCATCACCAAAACTTAGAACAGACTTATTTCCAACTTTTATTCCAAATGCATGTGCAGCATCATACATTATTTTTTTATTATATTTCTTTGCAATTTCATCAATTTTTTGCACGTCACACGGATTACCATATACATGTGTAGCCAGTAAAGAGTCATAAGAATCATTCGATTTCCAATTCTTTTCTAACTCCTCAGGGCAAATATTGAGTGAAGACCTTTCAATGTCGCTGTACGCAAGATCTATTCCTTGCCAAAGGAGCGAAGAAGACGTTGCTACGAATGAAAATGGCGTTGTAATCGTTTGTTTGACATTGAATACTTTGGCAGCTAATTGAATGGCCAACGTTCCATTACTTACCAGAAGCAGATTACTTACACCTAAATACTCTTCCAGCTTTTCTGTTAGTTCATTATGTAGTGGTCCGAAATTTGTGTACCAACCAGTATCGTGAACGCGCTCTAGGTAGCTATTCAATTTTTGTAAATTTGGCGCAACAGGCTTATTTAACAAAATCATTTTTTAATCTCGACTAAACCTAATAAATATTGTCCATAACTATTCTTAGACATTTCATTTGCAACTTTAAGTATTTGCTCATTACTTAGCCAATGATTACGCCATGCAATTTCCTCTAAACAAGCTATCTTATAGCCCTGTCTTTTTTCGATCGTTTCAACAAATGATGCGGCTTCTAACAGACTCTCATAGGTACCAGTATCTAACCAAGCAAAACCACGACCTAGTAGCTCAACATTTAACTTCCCCATTTCAAGATAGGCTTGATTAATACTGGTGATTTCTAACTCACCGCGCTCTGAGGGTTTGACATTTTTAGCGATATTCACAACTCGGTTATCGTAAAAATATAGGCCTGTAACCGCAAAATTAGATTTAGGTTTTAGGGGTTTTTCTTCAATCGAAATAGCTTTTAGATCTTGATCGAATTCCACCACACCAAAACGTTCAGGATCTTTAACTTGATAACCAAATACAGATGCACCGGTCGGTCTTGCGGCGGCTTTTTTGAGTATTGGTGAAAAACCTTGGCCCCAAAAGATATTATCTCCAAGTGCTAAACACACATTATCATTGCCGATAAACTCTTCACCGATAATAAAAGCTTGCGCTAAGCCATCTGGTGTTACTTGAACTGCATATTGCAAACTGATACCAAAGTCACTACCGTCACCGAGAAGACGTTGAAAAGAAGATTGATCCTCTGGCGTAGTAATAATCAGAATATCTCGGATACCTGCAAGCATTAGTACTGAAATAGGGTAGTAAATCATTGGCTTGTCGTAGACAGGCAATAATTGCTTAGATACGCCTTTAGTAATGGGATATAAACGCGTACCAGAGCCACCAGCGAGAATAATACCCTTGGTATTATGAGTTTTAAGTGTTGAGTGTTGAGTGTTTAATTCCATTTTTTACTTCTTTTGATTCTGCTGTGCAGTTTTCACAATGCTTGTAAGAATTTTAATTAGTTCTTCACTCTGAACTAATAGACTTTTAATGTGTTCATCTTGTGAGTTTAGATAGTCCGTTGCACATAGAAGACGCAACCAATAGTAAGTTTCTCTTGACTCTTTACTGGCAATAGCCATTTTTGCAATAAAATCAGCGTGGCTTTGAGCAGCTTGAGCTTCATTAATATTAGCGCCAATTGATGTACCACTTCACAATAATTGCTTAGAAAGCACAAGTTCCCTGTGCGTGTTTACTAAATACTGCTGTAATTTAACAATGCGAATGGCGGACTGAAAAGCTTTGTTGAGTATATTATTTTACTCATTTTTCGCGCCTAATTATTAAGCAATATTAAATGCTGAGTGATTAATGCTTAGTGATGCATTCACACTCACCATTCACAACTCACCACTAAAGTTCGCCTAAGCGCTCACGCTGATAAGTTCCATCTTGAACATGCTGGCACCATTCTTGGTTTGCTAAATACCATTCGACGGTTTTACGTAGACCCGTTTCAAAAGTCTCTTGTGGCTGCCAATCAAGCTCAGCACTCATTTTTGTTGCATCAATGGCATATCGGCGATCATGGCCAGGTCTATCTGCGACATAGGCAATTTGCTCAGCATAAGGCGTGTTTTTAGGCACTAATGAATCTAAGATGCTGCAAATAGTTTGTACTACTTCTAAGTTCCGCTTTTCGTTATGCCCACCAATATTATATGTTTCTCCAACTTTTCCCTCAGTAACAACTTTAAAAAGTGCGCGAGCATGGTCTTCGACATATAGCCAATCACGAATCTGATCGCCCTTACCATAAATAGGTAATGGCTTGCCTTCGAGTGCATTCAGGATAACCAATGGAATCAACTTTTCAGGAAAGTGATAAGGACCATAGTTATTGGAGCAGTTGGTTACAATCGTCGGGAAACCATAGGTACGTAGCCATGCGCGTACTAGGTGGTCGCTTGAAGCTTTAGAGGCTGAATAGGGACTGCTAGGCGTATAAGGTGTGGTCTCAGTAAAAAGAGGCAATGTTGAGTGTTGAATGTTAAGTGTTGAGTGGTCTTTACATTCATCATTCAACATTGAGCATTCAACATTGATTTCATCTGGGTGTGGTAAATCACCATACACTTCATCTGTAGATATATGGTGGAAACGGAAAGCTGATTTACGCTCAGTATTAAGTTGCATCCAGTAATGGCGTGCAGCTTCAAGTAGCGTGTAAGTACCCACAATATTCGTTTGAATAAAATCTGCTGAGCCGGTAATTGAGCGATCAACATGAGACTCTGCAGCAAGGTGCATAACAGCATCCGGTTGATGCAGTGAAAACACTCGTTCAAGCTCAGTACGATCACAAATATCTACTTTTTCGAATGTGTAGCGCGGACTATCAGCAACGCTAGTAAGTGATTCTAAGTTGCCGGCGTAGGTAAGTTTGTCTACGTTAACCACGCAGTCTTGGGTATTCCCAATGATATGGCGTACGACTGCAGAACCAATAAAGCCCGCCCCACCAGTTACTAAAATTTTCATAATTATGCCAAAAACTCCTTGTACCAAGGCATCGCTTCTGAGATACCTTCAAGTATCTTATGTGTATATTGATAACCTAGTCTAGTAACGGCTTTACTTACATCAGCTTGTGAATGTCTCACATCCCCAGCTCTAAAATCACGATAGTTTGGGTTTTGATTAACATTAATGCCATTCGCATTTAATGAATCCTTTATAGCAAAGTAAAGATCATTCAAGGTTGTTCTATCACCAACTGCGACATTATAAACTTCATTTTTAGCTTCTGACGCTGCTGTTGCAGCTAATATGTTCATTTGTACTACGTTATCGATATAACAAAAATCTCGACTCGTTTCGCCATCCCCATTAATAAAAACGTCTTCCCCTTTTATCATAGAAGATGTCCACTTAGGAATTACGGCTGCATAGGCACCATTAGGATCTTGACGCCGACCAAACACATTAAAATATCTTAACCCTATCGTTTCAAATCCATAAGTACGAGCATATACACTAGCATAGAGCTCATTCACATATTTCGTTACAGCATAAGGAGAAAGCGGATTACCAATATTCTGTTCAACTTTGGGCAAAGCAGGATGATCACCATAAGTTGAACTGGAAGCAGCATAAGTAAAGCTTTTTACTTCAGCCTCTTTTGCAGCTTGAAGCATGTTAAGAAAGCCAGTGATATTTGCAGCATTAGTGGTAATTGGATCAGCGATTGAGCGTGGTACAGATCCCAGAGCAGCTTGATGAAGCACATAATCAACGCCATTTACTACAGCTTCACAAATAGCATAATCGCGAATATCTCCATTTATGAAGCTAAAACGCATCCATTGTTCTGATGTGACAAGTGATTGCACTTCGTCGAGATTATGTTGACGGCCAGTTGCAAAATTATCCAATCCAATAACAGTTTGATTTAATTTAAGCAATTGTTCTAATAAATTTGAACCGATAAAACCTGCAACACCTGTTATTAGCCAAGTTTTGGGAGAATTTAGCAGTTCTTGTTTAATTTGTTCGTAACGTGTCATGTGAAATCCAATCAGAAGCAAGATTAAGCTATAAGACCAAGGTACTCAGAATTTCAAATACCATTATCACTTTTCATTTTGGCTAACTATAAACGCATATCTACACTTTCTTTATTTAGCACGTATTTCAGGTCGTATAACACATGTTCTGGTTTACCTAATGCACGTATTGCCTCAGCGCCCATTGCACGAAACTCGTTATGGGAAACAGCTATAATAATCGCATCATAATGGTTCACTTTAGGTTGACCGCACAAAGTTAATCCATATTCTTGTTCTGCTTCATGGCTTTCACACCAAGGGTCAACAATATCCACATTAATATTGTATTCCTTAAGCTCACGGACAATATCCACTACTTTGGTGTTGCGTAGATCCGGGCAGTTTTCTTTAAAGGTCAAGCCCATCACAAGAACGTTTGCGCCTTCTACGTGAATACGCTTTTTAAGCATTTTCTTAACCAATTGAGACACCACATACTGGCCCATACCGTCGTTAAGGCGGCGACCGGCTAAGATCATCTCCGGGTGATAACCCACGCTTTGCGCTTTATGAGTTAAATAGTAAGGATCTACACCGATACAGTGGCCACCAACCAAGCCAGGACGAAATGGCAAAAAGTTCCACTTGGTGCCAGCTGCTTCAAGCACTTCAAGCGTATCTATACCAAGCTTGTTAAAGATGATAGATAGCTCATTAATCAGCGCAATATTGACATCTCGCTGAGTGTTTTCAATCACTTTAGCTGCTTCGGCCACCTTGATACTTGATGCCTTATGGGTGCCAGCTACAATAATAGATTTGTATAACTGGTCTACATATTCAGCTACTTCAGGCGTGGATCCACTAGTCACTTTTAAAATATTAGTGACACGATGCTCTTTATCACCAGGGTTAATACGCTCTGGCGAGTACCCCGCGAAAAAGTCCTGATTAAACTTAAGGCCTGATACCTGCTCTACAACCGGGATACATTCTTCTTCAGTCGCACCTGGGTAAACGGTAGATTCATAGATGATTACATCGCCGTGTTTGATGACTTTACCTAAGGTTTCTGAAGCTTTGATCAAGGGTGTTAAATCAGGCTGCTTATGCTCATCAATCGGCGTTGGAACAGTAACAATAAAGACATTACATTCTTTGAGCGCTTCTAGTGATGTTGTATAAACTAGTTTTTTTGCTTCAGCTAACTCAGTATCAGAACACTCTAACGTACTATCGTGGCCAGCACTGAGTTCATTGATTCGAGCTTGATTGATATCAAACCCAATTGTCAAACGCTGTTTACCAAATTCAACTGCTAGCGGCAATCCTACATAGCCTAAACCAATAATGCCAATTTTGGCATTTACTACATCAAACATCATTGCTAAATTCCTTAAACGATTAAAATTTTCACTTTTTCATCTCAGCCATCCAAACCAAGCTGAGACACTTTTTATCCATTTTGAGACAGCAGCATCTTCGCCATCCCTCGTAAACCCTAGGTTTTACTGCTTTTCTTCAAACTGTCCCAATAGGCCCTTAAAAATAAAAGCTGGTGCTAGACTCTAGACTCTAGATTCTGCTCTTTTCTCATAAAATGCCTTACCAGCACTAACATAACGCCTAACATGCCGCCGAGCATTGTGCCTAATGCACAAATTAATGCGCGTTTGGGCTTAGCTTTTTCTTCAGGCGCTAATGCAGGGTCAATAGTTTTAAATACGTATTCATCGCGCACTTCGGCAAACATAATGGTTTTTGCCTGCTCTTCAATCAATTTGTAAAGCACGGTTTTGATGTCGGCAACATTGGTTGAAGCGATTTGTTTATTTAAAAACTCAGTACTGCGGTGCGCTTCAGCAACGTCACGCTCCTTCATTACTTTATTAATATCTTGAATTAACCAAGTGACCCATTGCTGCGCAACTGTCGGGGATAAATGCTCAACTGATAAAGTCACCATACCGGTATCTTTGGCTTTATTGACCACAATCATTTTACTAAAGGCTTTATAGGCCTCTTGCATTGATGGCTCAGGTTTAAATGGCGCTTTAACTTCGCGCACCCAAGTATTAGTTTGTTCGTTAAATAGCTCAGGATCATAGATAAGTTTATCTGCATCTCTGTCCCATTTTTCTGCCGCCATTAAATCGGCAAGGATATTGTGCTTTTGAATAAACTCGCTGGTAAATTGGCGAGACTTTAATACTTGAATTGCCAATTCAGTTTTATCAGTACCACCTTTACCACCGAGATTTACACCTGCAAGGCTTGCTAAACCACCAAATTGAGAAGCTAACGCACTTAAACCACCGCCTTGTTCCTCAGATGCAGGCGCAAGCAGGGCTTCAGATTTATAGATATTCGGTTGCTTTATGGCAAAGACCACTGCACCAACGGCAAATAAAGCAGTAACAGCCAAAATAATCCATTTACCGCGCCAGATGACAGCAAAAAGCTCACGAAGATCGATTTCGTCGTCTTGCACTTGAGGAAATCTGGCGTCGGATTGGTATGTGTTTGGATTTTGAGTAATTTGTGTATTCATTGGTTCTTCAGATTCTAGATTCTAGTACGCTGCGCGGCGAGAGCGCTGCGCTTCTATAAGGGCAAAAGCTAAAAGCAGAGCGGGCTGAGCCCTTATAGAAAGAGCAGAGCGTCGCTTCGCGACTTCTAGATTCTAGAGCCTCGTAGTGGCGTTCTAGCCGCTGCGAAGCCGAGTTATTCTTAGCTTTTACTCTTACTTTGCTTTTGTTTGATAATTGCACCTAAGATTTTGGCTAATTCTTTTGCTTCTTGAACCATAAGTAACGCGGGTTCCTTTGCCAAATATCCAACTTCAATACCTATATAAAGTTGGGTGACTAGTTCTCCTAGAGAGCCTTTGGCATAGTACAAAAAGCGAATTTGATCTTTTAGTGTTTCACGCTCTTCACCCTCAGCAATATTTGAAGGGATAGATAATCCTGAACGGGTTATTTGATCTTTAAAACCCCAATTACTTACTGATTCTGTCACTTGATATATTTGACAAGATAATCTCGAAGCTCTTTTCCAAACATCCAGTTGTTCGAATCGCATGAGAGCTCCTTTCAGTCGCGAGAATCGAGGAAAACAGAGCGGTCTGCGCCCTGCTAGATTCTAGAGCCACATAGTGGCGTTCTAGCGCGAAGCGTCCTAGAGCAGCGTTTTTTGCTGCGTCCTAGAGTGAAGCGTTCTAGCAGCGGCGAAGCAGCGACCTATCATCTTCGTTTTACAAGCCTGCGATGGCTGAGATAGCGACAGCGGTGTTATAGATAATGCCTGTCACTTGCGTCCAAAGAGTTAGATTATCTTTATATTCGGTATCTAATGGCACAATCACAGTATCACCCGGTTGTAATTGTTCACCACTGCTAAACCAGCTTGAGCGTGATGGCATCAATACCGAACCATTTGCTTGAATAACGTAAGTTCGACCGGCATCAGCACGCTCTCTTGCACCGCCTGACATTGCTAGATACTGGTCTATCGTTAATCCGTCTTTAAATCTGTGGGTGGCGGGATGTTGAACTTCACCCATTACCGCAATTGTTTGCTTAGTTGAAGGGACATATAAAATGTCAGCATCTTCTAACTGCAAATCCGCCTGAGTAATACCGAGTGAAATTGCGGGTAAATCGACAACTAAACGGCCAACCGCTTTAATATTTTCAAGGTCAGCTAGCATTAATTGCGCATCGGCATAATTAACCACCGTACCATCCTTTGAAATCCCACGGGTAGCGATATCGCGACGCAGTTGGTCTGCCAGCTTTTTGATTTCAATCTGTTCTTGTTGACGCACAGATTCACGCACAAAGACTGCTGAAGGTAATGCAGCATAGTCGGTAAAACCACCCACTCGGGTGATTAAGTCGCTTAAAGTTTCACCACGGCGAATATTGTAACGACCAGGGAATTTAACCTCGCCTCTTACCTCAACCACTTTGGTCTCTTGCCAATCAGGCGTGGTCATCACGGTAAGAATATCTCTGCCGGATAACATTAAATTGGCACTTGAGTTATTTTGCAGTGCTAGAGCAAGGTCGATATTTTTGTGCTCAGTTTTTGAGCCTGAATTATCAACTACCGTTGATGTTAATTCGGCTCTGGTTGTGTAGGCGCCTTCTTTTAAGCCGCCTGCCGCAACAATTAAGTCATTAACTTTCGCACCAGAGGTTAGTGGATAAAGACCTGGTAAACGTACCTGACCATCGACTCCGACAACTTGAATCCCTGCCCCTGCTCGGCCCTGATTATTAAGCTTAACCATCACCGGATAGAGCAATTCTTGGCGTGCCATTTGATTACTCAGCTTGAGTAACTCTGCATCATCAAATAAATTCGCCAGCATTTTGTTGACGACACCTTTAACCACAGCAACATCTTCTGACTCGGTTTTGTCGGTTACAACAACACCAGCCAACTGTGTACGCTGGGTTAATCTGCTCTTATCAAGCTGGACAAATCCCGCTTTGAATAAATCAGAACTGATCAGCGTATTGGTATTTAAGGAAGTCACCTTCTCAACGCGCTGTTTAACTAACTTATTCAGCTCGAAACGATTTTGTACATCGTCAGAAAAATTAAACACGATGACTTTATCACGGGCTTTTAGCTCAATATCTTGGTCACTGTTTTTATTGCTAATCGCTTTACCCGGTGAAAACTGACGAACTTCAATATCACCATATTGGTTCACTTCGCGAACCACTAAGCCATAATCTAAATCAGCTGAAATGGCTAAATCACCCCAAATTGAGGGAAAAACATCACTGATTTTTTGCCCCGCAAACCATTGATATTTACCAGGGCGCACAACGGCACCGACTACAGTTACAGCACTTTCAAACTGCTCAGAAGCGTTTTTAACATGAATAACATCACCCGCCTTGGCCAATGTCATTTTGCCCTGTTCGCTAGTGAGGTCGACGTTGATGACTGTTTTTAACGATTTGCTGTTATAACGCTCGACTGAACTGCTTTTTGGATACGCGCCAGGATTTAACCCCGCAGCCATAGCAATAACATCAGCCATGGATTCATTATTTTTTAACTCATAAATGGCTGGGCGTCTTACTTCGCCAGAAACGCTAACGAGGCCACCAATTGAAGGAATAAAGACGACATCACCAGAACGTAAGCGTTGATCGCCTGATGCGTCACCTTTTAGCAGCAGGTCATATAAGTCCAAGGTGCCAACAAGCTTGCCATTACGTTTCAATTGCACATTACGCAGTGAGCCGATTTCGTTAACGCCACCTGCAACAAATAACGCTTGGGTGATAGTCGATAAGCTAGAAACGGTGTATGAACCAGGTTTGTAAGCATCACCCGCCACAAATATACGAATAGAGCGCAATTCACCCATGGTGATATTGGACTCAATTCCAATCATTTGTTGTTGAATACGCTGCGCCAGCGTTTCTCTTAACTCTGAAAACGTTAAACCATTTACAGGGATAGGGCCTAACTCAGGGAATTGAATCACTCCTTCGCGATTAATCACTAGGTCGTATTCTTTATTCTCTTTCCCATAAAGCTGTATTTTGATGTTATCGCCTGGACCAACAAGATATTCCCCAGGTACAGGCACATCAGACACTGGTGCAAATGTACTTGGCTCACCCGCAAACATTTCATAACCAAAACGACGAAGCTTGAGGTTGGAAGAATCCACAGAGAAATCTAATTCTGCCTTTTCTTTTTTATCGGTTGTTGCATCGGAGCGTTCAGATTGCATGTCACGCTCAGAAACAACCTGCGGATTTGCTATCTGCGGCTGTGCTTGACTACCGGAAATCATACTGGGATCAATTCCGTATTGTCTTGCTAAGCGCTGTTGTTCAGCTTTGGGTAATTGTTTGAATTGTTCAATCATCTGCGGAGAGGGCGTAACGGCTTGCGCCTGAGCGCCCATCAATATTGCAGCACTCATGCCTGCGAATATCGCGACTCGATTGGCCGCTTTGATGTATTTTTTAAGTTGTTGTAACACCAGATATCTCCGATTGGGTTAAAGATGAAAAACAATGATAAAGCAGTGCGGGCTACGCCCTTCTAGATTCTAGGTCCTAGAGCAGCGCTCTTTGCTGCGTTCTAGCAGTTGCAAAGCAACGTCCTTCTTTGCTTTCAGGCACGCTACCGCCCATAGATTGCGGCCTCTATATTGCCCTTCGCACAGCGAAAAATATATTTTTTCAAAAACTTAGCGATTACTGCTTGCGATAATGCGATTTAACTGTTGCTTTTCCGAAGTCCCAAACTGATCAGTTAAGCATCTTTAGTTTCGCTACCATCTTCAAAAAAGCTAAGACTGACTGACAGATTAAGCCCGCGAGTCTCATATTGCTACAGTGTAAAAAACAAGTAAAACTTTAGTTGCACACAACAATTTTACCACTTAAATCAGCCACAAAAATTGTACAGCTAAACCACTACGTCGTTTGTTTAAAAAATGTGCATACAAATTATGTTTAACTTTTTATGGTGCAAATTTAGTTTTGTGATACAACTCCAACACATGAATAAACATAAGATACTGAAATTTTTATACTTTTCATTTCAGGCTCACTATCGTTTGAAATGAAATAACTCAACCTATGGCAAATGTCTTACAAAACTCTAAGCTAAAGTCTTAATCAACATAGTGAAATAGTTCACAACTCACACTCGTTCCACAGACTGTTCTGGCACAGTTAAGATATTGATCTGTCCCATAATATTAAATAAAACGTGGCAACGTTTGTTTGGGCATTTCTCTTGAAAAATAGCTTCTAAGTCAGCAAACGGGCCGTCTTTGAAACGAATTTTTTCCCCTGTTTTTAGCTCTAACGGAGTATCTAAAACCGATTGGGAAGGGGTTAATTCTTTCATGCGAATAGCGTGAATAATGCGATCGTCTATGGGTGTCATTTTTTCCTGACAATTAACGATACGACTCACACCGCGAGTAGAGTGGACCTGCTTAACACTGGTTTGGCTTGGGTCAAAATTGATAAACAAGTAGTTTGGGAATAAAGGCACACGGCAGATCCGCTTCTGACCGCGTTGAGATTTTTCTTCAGAGACCATGGGTAAATACGTCTCTAAATTTTGAAGTGCTAAGTTCTGTTGTGCCCTCACTTCACTACGAGGTTTACAGTACAAAAGGTACCATGCCTTCATCTATTAATCTCACTACCCTATGTTAAGTGACGTCCATTCACGGCTCGCAATCATAACAAAGTAGTGAAGACAGATGGAAGCAGTTTTTTGGCCGCTAAAGCATAGCCGCTCGGTATCTAAACAAAGTCACAATATATTAGAAAAATCAATATTAATCGGCATTAGCGGCGAGTTGCAGATAATCTCACCAGTTAGCAAGTCAAAATTGACTTTAGTTACTTTTAAAGGGTATATAAGATGGGTTTTTAGCGAAAATATCCAATTTAACGCTTAAAATATTACTTTTATTATAAGAACGTAACAATAACTCATACTTAAATCGTAGCAATTCAACAATTTACCTTTGCCGTTAAGCTAGAGCTAAATCATGAATTGACTAAGGATAAATGAGCAGAGCAACAACCATTTTTCTGTGGTGACATCATCCTGTTTCAGGGGCGCCACAGGCAATCACGAGCTTAAGGTGGAAACTTCATGAGCGTAGCAAAACCACAAGGGACAATGCTTGGCCATCCCAAGGGGCTGTTCCTTCTGTTTACGACAGAACTCTGGGAACGTTTTAGTTATTATGCAATGCGTGCCATTTTGGTGCTGTATTTGGTGGACCAAGTTGGCAAGCAAGGCGGAGGGTTAGGTTGGACCCAAGCCGACGCGCTGTCACTCTATGGTACCTTCACGGCTTTAGTTTACTTAACTCCACTTATCGGTGGCTGGTTAGCTGATAATTTTCTGGGTCAACGTAAAGCTATCTATTTTGGCGGCGCTTTAATGGCAACAGGCCAGTTTATGCTAGCCGCACCGCATGCATGGTTTCCTGGTATTGAAACGACTGTTTTCTATATCGGCTTAGGAACACTGATTTTGGGTAACGGTTTATTCAAACCAAATATCTCTACTATGGTGGGTGATCTGTATGAGGAAGGTGACCATAGACGCGATGGTGCGTTTACCATCTTCTATATGGGGATTAACTTAGGAGCGGCATTATCTGGCTTCGTTGTTGCTTGGGCCTATACCAGCTTTGGTCATGCTGAAGTTATCAATGGTAAAGAAGTATTTATCAATAACTGGCAAGCAGGTTTCTTCTGTGCCGGGATTGGTATGCTACTTTCCTTGGTTATCCAGTTTTTGTTTGCACAAAAATTACTGGGTGATATTGGTACTGTGCCAGCGGCTAGGCTTGAGCGTGAGCGCCAAGCTAAATTAGGCAATGTTCGCAAAGAACCCCTTACGAAAGTTGAACGTGACCGTATTAAGGTCATCATGGTACTTGGTTTGTTTACCATCATCTTCTGGGCTGGTTTCGAACAAGCTGGCGGCTTAATGAATTTATTTACCAATGAATTCACTGACCGTTACATTGGCACATGGGAAGTACCAAC
Organism: Shewanella oneidensis MR-1; assembly: GCF_000146165.2. Lineage (NCBI taxonomy): Bacteria > Pseudomonadati > Pseudomonadota > Gammaproteobacteria > Alteromonadales > Shewanellaceae > Shewanella > Shewanella oneidensis. The sequence continues at coordinate 3,336,625 of NC_004347.2, forward strand.
AACTTACTTCCAATCACTTAACGCCATTTTCATTGTGTTATTTGCTCCTGTTGTTGCCTCTATTTGGATCCGTTTAGGTAAAAATGAACCTAACTCACCAGTTAAATTTGCTTTAGGTCTTGTGCTGTTAGCTATCGGTTTCCTCTTTATGATTGGTGCCGTTGTTGAAATGGGCGGTGATGCCTCCGCTAAATCAAGCATGTGGTGGTTAGTGGGTGCTTATTTCTTCCATACCATGGGGGAACTTTGCTTATCACCTATTGGCTTATCTATGGTAACTAAGCTAGCTCCGCTGCGTATTGCCTCTTTAATGATGGGAGCTTGGTTCCTATTCGTAGCTGCCGCAAACAAAATTGGTGGTGTGGTGGGTTCCTTTATCGGCCACGGCGGAGAAAAAGAAGAACAACTTGCTAATGCAATGGCAATTTTCTCTGGTATTGCGATTACCGCAGCTCTCTCAGGCGTTATTCTGTACTTTATGGCGGATAAATTAGTCGATTGGATGCACGGCGCGGAAAGCAAACATCATAACGAAGCTGAAGCGTTAGAAGCAGAAATTGCGGTAACTGCTGAACACGAAGCAATTAAACGATAGCGCTGCTAGAAGCTATGACGCAGCAAAAATTGCTGCTCTAGGGTGCTTCGCTGCTAGAGCTTTGCACTGTTAGAACGCTTCTACCATCCCGAATAATCCTATATTCGATAAAAACGCTGCAGAAATGCAGCGTTTTTTTATTGTGTCGCCATCTTTGCTTTTTGGAACTTGGCCTTAGGAGTTAGGCGCGAGGCCCTAGAATCTAGAATCTAGAATCTAGAAGTGGCGTTCTAGCAGCGCTTTTTGCTGCGCCCTAGAGGCCAAAGGCCGCCCTAGATTCTAGCGCCACGTAGTGGCGTCCTAGCATCTTATCTTCTTATAAACTCAATTGTATAAAACCACCTGCAGGTAAATGCGGGTTATAAGCTAATCCTTTAAATTGATTATCCAATAACAGCTGCTTATGTTCCGGCTCATTGGTGGCAATGCAAAGCTGTTCCTGTGGCAAGATAGTGCGAAACTGAACACTCGGTTTGCCCCAGTCCAATAGACCTAGCTGCAAACTATCCGACAGTGCTAATGGGCTCAGGCCTTCATCATTACGTAAGTAACATCTAAGCCCCTTCCCTGCTTGGGCAATCGCAGCGCGATAACGCGTTAACTCAATCGCGACATAAACAATATCCACTGTGATATCTAGACCAGACTTCACTAAACGTTCATTCAAGTAACTCAGCATATTGAATGGTTCGATAATGGTTTTACTCTGGCCACTACGGTAACTCTTAAGTTTTTGATTCACAAAACTGCGTAGCAATACACAGGCAAACGCTGCGCGGTTATCCTCGGGATAGAGGTGGGCCATATACATGATTAAGTAATCACTCCCCACCATCGTTGAATCAATAAAATAGCTACTGATATCACTACTTTTAAACAAGCTGTAATCGACTTTTGCGGCGGGATAACTGATATTTGAAGCAGGGAAAAGTTGCTGCTGAACTTGCTTCGCAGCTTCAACGCTCTGTTCTAATATGGTTAAGTTATCGCTCAGTTCCTGATGAGATAAGACATCAAGGTCGGTCTGCGAAATATCATCAAGCTGATGTCGTTGCAACCCTTGTTGAATAGCTTGCTCGATAATAAAAAGATCGGCGACGGGTTTGACTAAATAATCACAGGCGCCAATACGCAAAGCCTCAACAACATCGGCCATGACATTGTTACCCGAGATAACAATTGAAGGCACTAGCGGCTCTAACTTGCTCATTTCCTTAAGCATATCTAAGCCACCCAGCTTTGGCATGCTCAAATCAGCAAGAATAATGTCAAAACGTTGCTGCTTGAAATGAATAAGGCCCTGCTCACCATCACCAGCCTGCACTACTTGTGCGCCGCGGCCGCTTAGAAAGGTGGCAACAATTTGCCTAAATACCGGGTCGTCTTCAACCCACAGAATTGAAACATCATTTAACGCCATAAAGATTCCCGCATAACGTTTACTGCAACAGCAAATATTCAATCATGACATGGGAAGAATCATTTAATACGGCATGGGCTTGGCTGCATATTACTCCTGCAGCCAAGTTAGCGCATGAGCTTACTCGAGTTCTTGCATGTATTGATCGAGTAACTCATCATCTTCTTGTTTTTGAGGAACATTGCCATCATAGACCTTATAGTCCATGTGTTGTATGTACGCATCTTTCACGAAGGCATAGGGATCGAGCGCATTATCAACAAGCCTTTCTTGGTCAATCGCCGAGGCTCTAGCATGCAAGCTTTTGAGACCCCATTTAAGTACGGATTGCCACATTGTGAGTTCAGATAAGGGAAAGTATAGACCATCAACCCAATCTGACGCGAGTTCACGCACGATATAAGGACCTGCAAATGGCGCCATAAAATAAGGCCCATTGGGGACACCGTAATAGCCTAATACTTCGTTAAACTCGTCTTGTTTACGTGTCATCCCCATCATGTCTGCCACATCAATAACACCAAGCAAGCCTATGGTTGTGTTAACCGTAAAACGGCCTCCAGCATTAGCAGCCCATCCCCATTTGCCTTGTAACAGGTTGTTTACCACACTACTGGGTTCTTCTAAATTTTGTAAAAAATTATTAACCCCCATCTTGGCTGGCAACGGAATGTAATCGTTATAACCATGAGCGACGGGACGATATAGATATCTATCTAAATACAGATAGTTAAAATCCCACATCACACGGTTAAATCCTTCAAAGGGGTCTCTTGGGTCTTCGTAAGTAATTTTTACAGCTGAAGCAGTGTCCTTTGGAGTGGTATCGGGTACAGCAACCTCTGCACCATAAACCTTGGGCAGTAATGCACATCCTAAAAGTACCCCTATCCATTTCAACTTCATATTGCTCTCTTAAATAAATGTACTGCCTAGTTAACGAGTTTTCGTTAAAGTGACCATAAACAAGTGACGATAAAAGATCAGTCTTCTGAGTCATACACTGAGTATGACAGAAAAATGCCTCCGCCTTTACAAAGCGCATAAGCATACTTGGCAAAACAGTTTGGTCAATTGTTAATTTTTAAATAACGTACCGAAAGATATTCCAACAAGGGTCTAATATGGAGTCAATTCCACCTAGTCAGATTACCAACGCACAATTAATCACCTCTGGGCCACCAAACAGTGACCTAAGTGCTAACGCGCGCCCTATTCCCGTGGAAGTAAAGCTTACTCCTGAAGGCGATAGTATTATTCTAAATGGTACAGAATATAATTTAAAGCTTGCTAATGCTCAGCAACGACAGGCGTTAATCATTGCTACCCAATATTTAGTCAATCCAGTACCAAATCAAGCAAGTGAATCGAGTGCAATCCCCCCCTCTCAACTCATTACCTTAGGCAATACTATTAGCCTTAAGCTTCCTGAAGCCATCGTATTGCTTGCAAAACAAAATGGGATTTCTGAAGCAAAGCTATTTGCCCTCGCAGGTCGCCCACAGGGATATCCACTTCCGAATGTCATTGTTACTGCAAAAGAATTCCAATTTGCTAATGGAACCGTCGTACAACAAGATCCGGGAACGCGGCTCAACTCGGGTGAATATCAAGCAAAAATAGCCTTATCACAAGGGAAAGCTATTTTAGTGTTGACCCCAATACTGAGCAAACTCGAAATTCAAATCGGCGCCCCAATAAATGAAACTCAACTTCCCATTATTGATAAAAAAACAGCCGATGTCGTTATCACTAAAATGGAGCCCGTTCAAATAATTGCGAGTTTTTTGCGAAAACTTGAAGGCCTAGTCCCCCAAGCGGATAATTCTGCAGCCAAATTAAATACGGCTGCCACGCAAGGAGGATCAACTTCAGACCTAAAAATGCCCCATACTCAAACGGCTTCTGTTGCCAATGAGGTTGCTAGTGTAAAAAGCTCACCATCAAATCTTCATCTTGCCTCAAGTTTACAACCCAGTACTGAACCAAAGCTGACTGCTGCAGTGCAAACAGCAACTCTTAGCAATAAGTTTCCAGAGATTAATCTCCAAACAACGCCTCCTGAGCTCAACACACAAGCGAAGGACGCAATAAGTTCAGATAAACATAACAAGCCAAACGAGGCTAATATATCTGTAAATCAAGTACTTCAAAAAGCCTTTACCAAAGCAGGTGCTCTGCCAACAGAACAAATGCAATCCCGTACTAGCGCGAATTTAGCCGCAGAACTTTTAAAACATTTACCCAATTTGAGCCCACATCCATTAGGCCAATTAAGCGATCCTAGTGAATTAAAAGACAGTATCCTTGGGCTAGCGACCTTAAATCTTTCAACTCCGCAGCAGAGTCAGGCTTCAACGCTGCTAAATGCAGGTGCAATTACATCGTTATTTCAACTGCTATTAGGATTTAGGGCAAATATGACTAACAGTAAAATGAGTGCAAAATTAGCCGATTACTTAGAACAACTCCAAACCAAAATCGGATTATCTCAGCACCAGCTGGGTCAATTTAGCAAAGCGGGCGGCTTAGAAAGCATGGGGCAACTCGCGTCAAGTCTGCAGCTTTATCAGCAGGCTAGTAGTGAAAATAATGGCAATTTAGTATGGTTTTTTGCCCTTCCCTATGGGATCAATCAACGACATGAACAATTAGAAGGTAAATTTGAGCGGGAAGCGGATAGCGATGGACAACAGAACCACAAGGGCTGGAATTTACAATTGAAATTTAATCTTGCACAGGGCCCCTTACTGATATCGGCGCGTTTTCACCAACAAGTATTAGATATTCAATTCAAAGGTGACAGCCGGCCATTGCTCAATCGAGTCGACAACTTTCTTGCTCCACTCGGGCAAAAATTATCGCAATTGGGATTTACACCGGGAGAGCTGTCGACACAACTAGCGCCTGTACCAGCAACCTTACTCCCTGGCGATCATTTCCTAGTGAAAACAATAGCATAATTAAGAGTCTACCTATGGCAGAAGAATACAAAACCCAGCAAGCAGTCGCCTTAAGTTATGACGGAAAGCATGCACCTAAAGTAGTTGCATCCGGCGAAGGGCTGGTCGCTGACGAAATTATCGCCCTAGCTAAAGCCTCTGGCGTATATATTCATCAAGATCCGCACCTGAGTAACTTTCTTCGATTGCTTGAATTAGGTGAAGAAATTCCAAGAGAGCTATACCTGCTTATCGCCGAATTAATCGCATTTGTGTATATGTTGGATGGTAAATTTCCGGAGCAGTGGAACAATATGCATAAGAAGATTGTTGATAAGGCTTAGAGGAAAAGTTGATAGATTCTAGGTAATAGGTCAACGGAACGCTCACCCGCAAAACGCTGTGCCCACAGTAAAAACGTTGACGGAACGCTGCACTTCTAGGATCTCGATTCTGGAGCGCCCTAAAGCCAAGCAGTAGTTTCCTATTGCAGCGTTTTTTTGCTGCTTTCTAGAGATGGAAGGCCGTCTTAGATTCGTGCGACCAAAGGCAGTTGTAACATGACTATTTACGGTGCAAACGAATTAACAACTCAGCTTCAGCTTTAGGTAACTCACACTCTTTAATTAATTCATCCACACCTGCACCTAAGGCCACCATCTTCATCGCTCGCGTATAAAGTTTTGCCTGAGGATCCTGTTGGGTCGACTCTTCGATACGTTCAGATTGTTGATGTAAGCGTTTTTCCAGCTCAATCACACGGCGCCCCATACCAATAGTACCGCTGCGAAGCTCCTGCATCTCCCGCTTAAAAGTCTCGCGCTGACGATCGCCTTCTTTGACTAACACGGTTAACGCTTCAACTCTACTGCGCAACTTACTTAATTGTTTTTGAAGGTAAAGCACTAAACCTAAACACGCAATCACATAAACCAAGGCTGCGATTAAAAATTCATCGCCCATTAATCATCCTTACGCATCACAATAAGCTGAAATCAACAGCGGCTCATCCGGCGACCAATAAAAAGAGTAAACAAAGACTAAATGAACCGTTTGCATTATCAACAGCAAAGCGACAGATAAGCTATCTGTCGCCAATAATAAAAACTTAGAGCTGATTTAACTCTGCCCATTCTTCATCGGATAATAGTTTGTCTAAATCGACAAGGATCAACAGCTCGTTATCACGGTTACTGACGCCTTGAATAAACTTAGCACTCTCTTCTGTACCGACGTTAGGCGCATTATCAATTTCAGAGCGGCGTAAATAGACCACTTCAGCAACGCTATCAACCAAAATACCAATGACTTGTTTTTCAGCTTCAATGATCACAATACGTGTCGAATCATCAACTTCTGCTGATTGCAGTCCGAAACGTGAGCGGGTATCGATGACTGTCACCACATTACCGCGCAAATTGATAATCCCTAAAACATAGTGTGGGGCACCAGGTACAGGGGCTATTTCGGTGTAACGCAGCACTTCTTGTACTTGCATGACATTGATACCATAAGTTTCGTTGTCTAACTTAAAGGTAACCCATTGCAGTACTGCATCATCTTTACTTGCAGCCACGGCTGCGACATTTCTTGTATCTTTCATGTTTACCTCAACCAATGGAGTCCTGACAGCCTAAACCCGCATCAAGCATTTGTACTAAGGCTTGTACGTGCAAAATGCCACACATTTGTTCTTTAACCACACCAGCTAACCAGGGACGTTTCCCCGCTTTGCTGCGCCAATTTACTTGCGATTTATGAATTTTTACTGCATTAAGAAGAGACTCACAAGCTAATCCCCAATTACTGCCCTCTAATAATACAAGATATTGATAATTTACCGATTGCGCCAGTTTATCAGTGTATTTTTCTGGCATCACCCACGCACAGGTATCCACTAGATTTAACTGTTCTTCTCGATGAGTTTGTACACCAAGGAACCAAGAAGGACGTCCAATGATATGGTTGATCCGTTCTACTTTGACGATACCACCGAGACTGACTAAAGGGACAGCCAGCGTTAACCCTGCTACTTTAAAGAATAGTACTTGAAACTCATCATCGAGCACTTCTTGCAAATCTTTTGTCACACTCGGGGGTGCAAAACCGACTTGCGTTTCTGGGGCAGTCGATATGATCTCGACTTGCTGTGACTCAACATCTGCAGGCTTTACAACATTAGTGACTGCAATTGCTTCTACAGGCTTTGGCAACGGTAAAGGCTGCTCGTTAAGCTCTGTGGGCTTAGGAATATCAGGCGCTTGCGTTTTTAGCACAGGCGCGAGAAGTCTTTCTAGCGCCTGTTTATTCACCAACGGCTCAGCATTTTCCTTAGTTGAAACAGTAACAATACTTTTTGCTCGAGCCAATTGCGCCTCAGGCACTATCGAGGCCCTAGCATCCACTTTACTCCGCTCGTGTTCAGCCAAAATGGCATCATTTAACTGCTGAGCTTCCGTTTTTATACTGACATCGAATGCTGAAGTAGCACTCGCTTGAGATTTAATTGGGGAAGCACTAAACGCACTATCGTCTTCGTGCAGCAATAATTCAAAAAAATCAAAAACAGTTTCATCAACCGATTTTGACATGGCCAAACTCCCCAGCTAAAAGAAAATCTAATAATCTTTCATAAGCTTTCACACCACGACAACCACTTGCATAATGGGAAGCAGGTAAATGCGCTAAACTTGCGTCTCTAAACTTAGTATCGACAGGGATCACATCACGCCATAGACTCTCACCATACTGCTCACTTAACAACTGCAGCGCAGCAGGTGAGGCTTTGGTACGTTTATCATACATGGTTGGCACTACGGTATAACTGTAACGAGTCTTTTTAGAACGTCCCATGATTTCCATGGTTTTCACCATACGTTCAAGTCCTTTAATAGCCAAGAACTCGGTTTGCACTGGAATCACAATATGTTGGCTAGCAGCAAGTGCATTCACCATCAGCACCCCCAACACGGGAGGACAGTCAACAATGGCAACATCATATTCATCAGCAACGAGGGCCAGTAGATTACGTAAGACGAGCCCCATACCTTCTTGATGACCTAATGCTCTATCAAGAGTAGCTAGCGCCATCGTCGCTGGTAATAAATCTAAGCCATCCACTAAGGTTGGTACTATATGTGATTTAACCAACTCTTTTGTGAGATTTTGGTGCGCAATAAACACATCAAAAAGTGACCCTGGAACCTCTTCCGAGTCAATGCCAAGGTAGTAACCAAGTGAAGCGTGGGGATCGGTATCAATCATCAAGACGCGCTGACCCCGCTTAGCGAGCACTCCCGCTAAACTGGCTACTGAAGTGGTTTTTCCGACTCCACCTTTTTGATTCGCAATGGTCCAGACTTTCAAAGCACTGACCTCTTAAATGTTGATACTTTGCCATTTATGACGAGAATTGGCGGCATGCCACACTACTCCTCTTCCCTTGTAGTCACTCTTATGCCACCGTTTGGCAGACTGATCACCTTTACGCCATCGGCATTTTCTGTAATTACTACAGGGATCTTAGTTGACTCCTGTCGCGGCTCAGTTGCCACTGTAGATTCAGTCTGTAAACGCTGAATAGCTAATGGTTCAGCCGGTTGCGGCTCGGGCAAAAGTTGCTTGCCAGTATCAGGCGCTTTTTCAAGCAATGGTGGAATATTTTCTCCATTCGCCACAGATACCTCAGGACCAAGCGTGACAGCTTTATGTTCGCCAGGTGCAGCCATTTTTAGCATCGCCTTGGTTTGCTCTGGATGCGTAGCGAGCCAGTCAGCAATAACCTGCGCCTGTTCATCTGGCACCATGAGCATAACTTGAGTTGACTCTAAGCGTTTAACATCAGCACGCAGTTTGATATTTTTTCGATGATAATCAAAACTTAAGGCGCCGAGGCAAACTATCGCAATGCCCATTAACACCATAATAAGCACAACATTTGTGCTTATTTGTCCTTTGCTGCTAGCCACGCGCAGACTCTTTTAAAATCGACTCAGCCATGTTATCCAAAGAAATAGACTGCGTTGCGATTCCTGTGCTTGCGACGGCTTGAGGCATGCCATAGACGACACAACTCGCTTCATCCTGCGCCCAAATAGTTGCACCTGCTGCTTTGAGCATTCGAGCGCCTTCTCGGCCATCTGCCCCCATTCCGGTTAACACTACCGCTAGTACATCACCACCATAGGCTTTTGAAGCAGAAGCAAAAGTGATATCAACACAAGGCTTATAATTCATCTCGGCACTACCCGCGAGCACTTTAATTCGTCCTGTAACACCTGCACGTTCGACCATCATCTGCATCCCACCTGGCGCTAAATACGCGCATCCAGGACGCAAAATATCGCCATTTGCCGCTTCTTTTACCTCAATTTTACACAAACCATTTAATCGACTCGCAAACGCTGGGGTAAAAGCCGCAGGCATATGCTGAATAAGCAAAATAGGATGTGGATAATTTGCAGGAAACTGAGTTAACACTTTCTGTAATGCGACAGGACCTCCTGTCGATGTGCCAATCAGCAGTAATTTATATTGCTTACCACTGGCACGAATAGACGATAAAGGAGAAGAACGAACCGGCGCAGAGGCGCTTTGAACGGGTGTGGTTGCATTTCCCACCGCTGAGCCAGTAGTTGGCCTTGGGGTAACAGGAGCAACACTAGGACGTGTTATTGGACGAAAAATTCGACGACGACCAAGAGCCTTCACTCTTTGTTGCAATAATAAAATCGCTTCATCTTTATTGGTCGCAATATCTTCAAAACGCTTAGGTAAAAAATCTAACGCGCCCGCATCTAACGCATCTAAGGTAGCCTTAGCGCCATCGTGGGTTAATGAAGAGAACATCAGGATTGGTGTTGGACACTTTGCCATGATTTCACGGACAGCTGTGATACCGTCCATGACTGGCATTTCGATATCCATAGTGATCACTTGGGGATTGAGATCAGCTGTCATCTTCACCGCTTCAGCCCCGTTAGAGGCCGTCGCGATTACTTCCAATTCAGGATCTTGATTGACTATTTCACTAACACGTCGTCTAAAAAAGCTTGAGTCATCAACGACTAATACTTTAATGGCCATTCCATTCCTTAACTTGGAAACTAACTTTTATTTTTCGCATAATGCTTTAATAGCCCAGGAACATCCAAGATCAGCGCAATACCACCATCGGATGTAATCGTTGCCCCCGCCATACCTGGCGTGCCATGCAACAGGGCCCCTAGCGGCTTAATCACCACTTCTTCTTGGCCAATAAGCGCATCCACAACAAAACCAATCTGCATTATACCTAACTGCACAATCACAACATGGCCATGTTTTTTGTCACCATGTTTAAAGTTGGTTTTATTTCGATGCAACCAATGCTCTAGATAGAAAAGCGGTACGGCCTTGTTGCGAACAATCACTGTAAGCTGCCCGTCAACAATATTGGTCTTAGTGAGATCGAGGTGGAAAATTTCGTTAACGCTAGATAATGGCAAGGCAAAGACTTGTTTAGCAACGTCAACCATAAGCGTTGGCATAATCGCCAAGGTTAACGGCACTTTAATCTCAAGTATGGTGCCTTTACCCTTCATCGAGTCAATGTGTACTGTGCCGTTGAGTTGAGTGATACGTGTTTTAACCACGTCCATCCCCACACCACGACCCGATATATCTGAAATTTCAACCTTGGTTGAAAAACCTGGAGCAAAGATCAGATTATAAGCCTCATTGTCTGTCATACGCGCAGCAGAATCTTCGTCCAGCACACCGCGTTTAATGGCAATTTGCTTTAACTTTTCCGGATCCATACCTGCACCATCATCTTCGATTTTTAGCAGAATATGGTCACCTTCTTGGCTCGCTGAAAGTGTAATCACGCCTGTTCTAGGTTTTCCAGAAGCCTCACGGTCATTAGGCATTTCAATACCGTGGTCGACAGAGTTACGCACCAAGTGGACCAATGGATCTGCCAGAGCTTCAACGAGGTTCTTGTCTAAGTCAGTTTCTTCCCCGACCAGCACTAAATCGATCTCTTTGTTGAGTGTGCGGGCTAAATCACGTACCACACGAGGAAAACGACCAAAGACTTTCTTAATAGGCTGCATGCGAGTTTTCATCACTGCACCTTGTAAGTCCGCAGTGACTAAATCAAGATTCGCAAGCGCTTTAGACATTTCTTCGTCATCACGACTTATACCTAAACTTACCAAGCGGTTACGCACTAATACTAACTCACCCACCATATTCATGATCTGGTCAAGTCTTGCGGTGTCTACCCGAACGGTCGTTTCACCTTGAGGCACGCTTGTCGATGATGCGGCGGCCGCTGCTTTAACGGGGGCTTTTTCAGCAACGACAACTTCTGCCTTAGGTTTGACAGTTGGAGGTATTGCAGCAGTGACACTCGCTTTAGGAGCAACAGGCGTCGCAGTCGCTGCGACAGGAGTTGGAACAGTTTTCGCAGCTTCAGCTTTCGCTACTGCTTTGACTGGCGTCCCTCCTTTGCCATGAAGTTCGTCGAGTAAACGTTCAAACTCATCGTCGGTAATTTCGTCCGAATCCACAGACGTTGCAGTCGGTACTGTTGCTGACGCTGGCGCAGCAACAACTTCAGCCTTAAGCTTGGCTGGCACGGATTCTTCCACTTTGCCACTAAATTTACCAGAGCCATGAAGCTCATCGAGTAGCGCTTCAAACTCATCATCGGTGATATCATCACCCGAGGTGGCTGCTTGGGCTGGAGGTTTAACGGCATTAGAGATGGAAGCGGCTGCGACATTTGAAGTCGCTACGCCAGGACCTTTTCCGTTTCCATGCAGGGCATCAAGCAAAGCTTCAAATTCTGCGTCATTAATTTCATCAATGCTTGAGCTTGCAGAGTCGACTGTTTCAACAGGCATCTCTTCAACTACGGCCACTTCAACGATGGTTTCAATAACGGGTTCAGGCTCTGGAATAAGTTCAGGCTCTGGCGCACGTTGCCCTAATTCGGAGGGCAGTGGCTCACCTGAGCTCAGTAGTTTTAATTTGGCGAGTAATGCAGCATCCGCGGGATCTTGTTGCTCTCCCTGCTGGGTTTGAGCAAACATGGTATTAATCGCATCAACAGCCTGAAGAATGATGTCCATTAACTCTGCTGTGACGCTGCGCTTACCAGTGCGTAATAAATCGAATGTGTTTTCTGCCTCATGGCAGACATCAACCATGGGAGTCAGACTAAGGAAACCCGCGCCGCCCTTGACGGTGTGAAACCCTCTAAAAATGGCATTTAGCAAGTCAGTATCATCAGGATTATTTTCAAGGGCAACAAGCTGCTCTTGAAGCAACTCTAATATTTCCCCCGCCTCAATTAAAAAGTCCTGGAGTATCTCTTCATCTACATCAAAGGCCATCAAATTGACTCCCAGTTAGAAACCCAGACTCGATAGCAGATCATCCACTTCGTCTTGACCTGTTACTACATCTTGACGAAGCTCGGCATTCATTATCGGCCCTTCAGCTTCAATATTATTTTTCTGAGTAATCTGACTCTCAATCATTGGCTGCTCACCAAACACCGTCAGCATAGACACCAGATTACTTTCAACTTCCATCACTAGATCGATTACCCGACGGATCATTTGTCCAGTCAGGTCTTGAAAATCTTGCGCCATCAATATTTGGTTAAGTAATTCGCGTAATCGGTTCGAGTCCAATTCACTGCGCGACATCAAATGCTGAACATTATGGCAAAGCACCTTAAAGTCAGTTAGGGCAATTTCGCGACGCATTAATTTTTCCCACGATGGCATCACTTGTTGAATATTCGCGGTTAATGCATTCGCTAACGGCAAGCATTCCTCAACGGCATCCATGGTCTTATTTGCCGCCTGCTCAGTCATGTCAATTACATAACTTAGCCGCTCTTTAGCATCCGGTATTTCTGTATTCGCTAACTCAACTAAACGATTATCGATTTGAAAATCCATTAATGCACTGTGCAATTGGCGAGTCAGTTTACCCACCTCATCAAAGAGTTCCCTCTGGAGAGGAGCAGCTAATTCCCTAAATAAATCATCAGCTTGAGAGTGTTCATTTGCACTTAATAGTTCTACTAAACGCTGAGCATGCTCGAGCGTGATGAGCCCTGATGTTTGTGACTTCATAGCTCATCCCTGCTTAAGCGAGTCGTTCGAATATTTTATCTAACTTCTCTTTCAATGTTGCTGCTGTAAAAGGTTTAACCACATACCCATTAACCCCCGCTTGCGCGGCAGCGATAATTTGTTCACGTTTTGCTTCAGCAGTGACCATTAATACAGGTAGATGCTTTAGAGAGTCATCGGCCCTGATGGCCTTAAGCAAATCGATACCCTGCATGCCTGGCATGTTCCAATCTGTTACGACAAAATCAAAATCGCCTTTTTGCAACATTGGCAAGGCAGTTGAGCCATCGTCTGCTTCTTGGGTATTGTTAAAGCCCAAGTCTCGCAACAAGTTCTTGATGATACGTCTCATTGTCGAAAAGTCATCAACGATGAGAATCTTCATATTCTTGTCCAAGGTTTCCTCCGGTGAGCTGACATTCAGTGCTCAATTAATAATTATACTTATGTCCACTGCTTGAGTTTGCCTTTGAGTCGCAACATTGCCTGACTTAATATCTGGCTAACTCGCGATTCGCTTACTTCAAGAATGGCGCCAATTTCTTTTAAATTCAATGCTTCATCGTAGTATAACGATAGCACTAGCGCATCTCTTTCGGGCAATATTTTTATCGCCTCAACAAGTGCAGAATGAAACTGGGTTTCTGCCAATACCTCAAACGTACCATCGCTAACATTATCGCTTGTAGTGAGTATATCCTCTGATACGCCTAAGTCTTCTATCCCTATGATTTTACCAACAGAAACATCGTTAAGAATATGATGGTACTCATCGAGCGTCATATCAAGTTTTTCTGCAATTTCTGTGTCGCGCGCATCACGACCTAGCACTTGCTCTAACTCATCAATAGCTTGGGCAATTCGGCGATTATTACGGTGAACAGAACGAGGAACCCAATCGCCACGGCGGATTTCATCCAACATGGCGCCACGGATCCTTATGCCGGCGAAGGTTTCAAACTTTGCACCTTTACCGCCATCAAACTTAGATGATGCTTCTAATAATCCCATCATCCCAGCCTGTAGCAGGTCATCTAACTGCACTGAGGCAGGTAATCTGGCAAGCAAGTGATGTGCAATTCTTTTAACCAACGGTGCATACTGTTCAACGATTGACGTTTTATTGTCTAAACAAGTATACGCTGCGGCTTTATTCACTCGTTTTTTCCTCTTGAAAATCTGGTCGATGAACTAAACGCTCAACGAAAAACTCCAAATGCCCACCAGGTTGCTGTGGAACTGGCCAACTCATAATTTTATTCGCTAGACCATGGTAAGCAATGGCCGAAGGAGACTTAGGGTAAGCCTCAACCACTAACTTTTGCTTACGAACCGATTTACGCAAATTTTCGTCAAATGGAATGGTTGCCACTAATTCAAGTGCCACATCCAGAAATCTGTCGGTCACTTTACTGAGTTTAGCAAACAATTCCATACCTTCGCGCAAACTACGCACCATATTTGCAACAATTTTAAAGCGAAAGACGCCGTGTTCACGACTAAGGATTTTGATTAACGCATAGGCGTCAGTAATAGACGTTGGTTCATCACATACGACGACGAGTACATCCTGTGATGCACGGGAAAAGCTGAGCACCATGTCCGAAATCCCTGCCGCAGTATCCACGATAAGAATGTCAAACTGGGTACGCATCTCGCTAAAAGCACGAATTAAACCAGCATGTTGTGCTGGGCTCAATTCCACCATGCCTTGAGTACCGGATGTCGCAGGCACAATGCCAATACCTTTAGGACCGCGGACAATAATGTCATCTAATTCAGCATCGCCAGACAGTACATGGGAAAGGTTACGCTCAGCACGGATCCCTAACATGACATCGACGTTTGCTAAGCCAAGGTCAGCATCAAGTACTAAGACACGCTTGCCCTTCTCGGCTAATGCTACGGCAGTATTGATGGACACGCTGGTTTTACCCACGCCACCTTTACCACCCGTAACCGCGATTACTTTCACTTTTTCGTTATAGGGTTGATTCATCATACGTAAACCACTTGCTTGATCCAGGGTCATAACTCTACTCGAATGCACAGGTCATATTATCTGACCACGCTGTGTCTGGTAACGATTGTTGTTCTGTGTTTTCTAAGGCCGCTAATGCCTGCTCCGCGAGCATTAAAGTATCAGCGACTTTCATATCTTCGGGCACTCGCTGCCCATCCGTAACATAACTTAATGGCAACCCACTTTGGATCAACACACTTAATGCGCCCGCTAATGACACGGATTCATCGAGTTTGGTGAGTACAACACCAGATAATGGAATGCGTTTAAAGTGATTTACAGCATCCTGCAGCACGCGGCGCTGTCCAGTCGCAGACAGTACCAGATAACTGCGGATAGGTATTCTGCTATTTGCAGTTAAATTATCAAGTTGCTGGTAAAGCCGCATATCTCGTTGGCCCATACCGGCGGTATCTATCAATACTAGCTTGCGATTTCTGAACTGATAAAGAATTTGCTCTAACTCTGCAAGATCATGGGCTTGTTTAACTGGGCAACCCATAATTTTGCCATACGTTGCTAATTGCTCATAGGCACCGATACGATAATGGTCAGTGGTAATCAAAGCCACTTGGTCAGCCCCATGATGGGCGGCAAATCGTGCAGCTAGTTTAGCCAAGGAGGTGGTTTTACCCACGCCAGTTGGACCAACCAACGCCACAACGCCGCCTTGTTTAACAATATCATCGCCTTGATTATCCAGCATATTGGCTAAGCTTTGTGGTAAGGCTCGTACTAACTCGGCGGGCGTATAGTGCTGACTTAATGCGGCTAACTTACTCGCTACTGCTGGAGAAAACTCCGCCTCCAGTAGTTTTGATTCGAGCATGGCACCGACAGGATCGATACGTTTTTTATGCTCAGTCATCAAAGCAGAAACCTGATGAGTGAGCAGATTACGTAAGGAAGCTAACTCATCACGCATCGCTTCAAGATCCGCATTTTGCTTTTGCGAAGTTTGCGGTTTCTTATCGAAGGAATTAGCGATATCACGGCGCTCAGCTTTAGCCGCAGCAGGTGCCTGTAATCCTTTTGCCCAAGCAGGAAGCTCGGCATCTTGTTGTTGATGCGTGAGTTGTTGGTTTAAACGATTTTGTTGCTTCTCGAGCAAGGCTTGTAATGAGTCAGCAGGCGCCGATGGTTTAAGTTTAGTTTCAGCGCGAATAGGAGCCTTACCGCCAAGAGAAACTAAGTCATCGCTCACATCCATAAAGGTTGGAGCCGCAGCCGACGCTTTAGCTTTAGGTTCGTCGTAGTCAACCGCAGCAACGATCTCAATGCCACCATTAACTTTTTTATTCGACATAATCACCGCATCTGAGCCGAGAGTGTCTTTCACTTGAGCCAGTGCAGCACGCATATCTTTGGCAAAAAAACGTTTAATCTTCACTTATGCGTCCTCTACTGGCCGACGGCAGATACAATGCGTATTTGCTTTTCATCGGGGATTTCTTGGTAAGAAATCACTCTGAGATTAGGAATAGTATATTTAACAAAGCGAGACAGGGTCGCACGTAACATACCAGACGTTAGCAAAATGGCGGGCTGTCCGACCATCTCTTGCTTTTGAGCGGCATCCGCTAAGGATTGCTGCATACGTTCTGCAAGGCCTGGCTCGATATTTGGACCGTCGCCACCGGTTGCTTGCATTGATTGATGCAACATCTGTTCCAACTCTGGCGCCAAAGTTATGACGGGGATTTCAAGCTCAGGACCGGAGATCTCTTGAACTATCATGCGCTTCAATGCAATACGCACAGCCGCCGTTAACACTTCAGTATCGTTACTCTTAGTACCGTATTCTAACAAAGTTTGCACTATGGTACGCAAGTCTCTGACAGAAACTCCTTCATTTAATAGGTTTTGCATCACTTTTACGACATTTCCAAGCGGCATTACATCAGGAATAAAGCCATCTACCAGCTTGGGTGAATGCTTCGCAAGCATATCCATAAGTTGTTGCGCTTCTTCGTAACCAAGCAGTTTAGCAGCGTTATTTGTCAATATTTGACTGATATGGGTTGCCACTACCGTCGCGGCATCCACCACGGTATAACCTAAGGTTTGGGCATGCTCACGTAACTCCGGTGCAATCCAAACGGCTTCGAGACCAAAGGCGGGATCGCGAGTCTCGATGCCATCTAACTTACCGTACACTTGGCCAGGATTAATGGCGAGCTCGCAGTCATGGCGAATGTCCGCCTCCCCCACGACGACGCCCATTAAGGAGATGCGGTAGGCATTGGGTGAAAGGTCTAGATTGTCACGAATATGTACAGCAGGAACCAAGAAACCCAATTCCTGAGACAGTTTTTTACGTACACCTTTGATCCGACTAAGTAATTCCCCACCTTGACCTTTATCGACTAATGGGATCAAACGATAACCCACTTCCAAACCAATAGTGTCAACATGATGAACATCGTCCCAACTGAGTTCTTTCGGCTCTCTTTCTGTTCTTTCAGTCGGCCCTGTTTTCACTTGTTCTAGGGCTTTAGCGCGTTTAGCTTCATTGCGTTTAAACACAAAATAAGCCGCACCACCGGTCATGACTGCAAAACTTAAAAACGCCATATGTGGCATACCGGGCACTATGCCCATGACAAACAATACGCCAGCAGCAATCCCTAAGGATTTATGACTGTCAAACATCTGACTCATTAACATCTGACCCATATCACCAGATTCATTTTGGCGAGTCACCATTAATGCCGCAGCAATTGAGAGCAATAAACCTGGAATTTGAGCAACTAAACCATCACCTATGGTTAAGAGAGTATAAATTTCAGCAGCTTGAGCAAATGTCAAACCATGTTGCACAATCCCGATAATAAACCCACCGAGTATGTTGATCACTAAAATCATAATACCGGCAATCGCATCACCCTTAACGAACTTAGATGCACCGTCCATCGCCCCGTAGAAATCAGCTTCGCGGGTTACTTCAGCACGTCTTGTTCTGGCTTGGTCTTGATTGATAATGCCCGCATTTAAGTCAGCATCAATCGCCATTTGCTTACCGGGCATCGCATCTAAGGTAAAGCGAGCACTCACCTCTGCAATCCGGCCAGCACCTTTAGTAACAACGGCAAAGTTGATAATAATCAGAATGATAAAAACGACTACGCCGACGGCATAGTTACCACCAATCACTACGGAGCCAAAGGCCTCAATCACCTTACCTGCGGCATCACCACCGTTGTGACCTTCGAGTAACACTACACGGGTCGACGCCACGTTGAGTGCAAGTCGTAATAGCGTTGCGACTAACAATACCGTTGGGAAAGCAGCAAAATCTAATGGTCTATCGGTATAAATGGCGACCAAAAGCACAACCAAAGCCAACGCAATGTTAAAAGAAAATAAGATGTCGAGTAGAAACGGCGGGATCGGCAGCACAATCATTGCTAATGCTGCAAGCACTAGCAATGGTGTACCAATGCCCTTGAAAGAGCTCAGTTTCAGCTGTTTTACTTGGCCTAGGGTGGCTTTAACATCCATTAACAGATACCTAAACTTTGACGTATAACAGCCTAAAGCAAAAAACACGCCAACAACTAACTGCCTGATAGCAAGGTCTATGTGTTCTTAGCTATCTAGGGTGTGTTGACGTTTCAGACTTATTTTTGCAGCGATTTGGCTCACCGTTTATGCAAGGCAAAGTCCGTGCTGTGTAGTTATTCTACATAAACGGACGATAACGCAGCAGAAACGGTGAGCCAAATGCTGCCGAAGGGGTAATCTGGCAAGCCCTTGCTCTTACTTTGTGTCATAAGAGCAGCTCGTCATTTGAGTAGAATAACTACACATCATTCCTCGTTTCGCGAGCGCGTGCTTGCCAGAACGAACAAAATCTAATCTCGAAACGTCAACACGCCCTAGTACTTAAGATCATCAGGAATAGGTTGATTAAGAGGGATCGGGATAGGTTTACGCCCCCGCCCTTTTTGATACTGTCTTAACTGGAAAACATAGGCGAGCACCTGCGCTACTGCAGTAAATAAGCCTTCGGGGACTTGCTGATCAAGTTTAGTGGTATGGTAAATCGCCCGCGCAAGAGGTGGAGCGGTAACGATGGCAATATTGTGCGCTCTAGCCACCTCACGAATTTTAAAAGCGACCTCGTCCACCCCTTTAGCAATCACAAATGGCGCTGCTGAGCGCTTAACATCGTATTTAATCGCGACAGCATAGTGCTCGGGGTTTACCACTATCACATCCGCATTAGGCACTTCTGCCATCATACGTCGCTGCGCGAGTTCTCGCTGCATTTGCCGAACTCGCCCTTTAACCTCAGGCTTACCTTCAGTATCTTTATATTCGTCTTTAACTTCCTGCTTAGTCATTTTCAGCTGCTTATTATGGTTCCAGATCTGAAATGGCACATCGATTACCACAATGACTAATACAGAAGAGCAAAGCAGGATAAACATCCATACCAGTAAATCTAAGGCGTGATACACATTCCCTGGAAGATGATCTGCTGAAAGTAACAAAATATCATTAAAATAATGACTTAGAAGCAGGTAAGACGCGAGTGCGACCACAGAGAACTTAGCAATCCCTTTGGTTAATTCCACTAGAGCCTGAACGCCAAACATACGCTTAAAGCCCGCAATCGGACTCATTTTACTGGCCTTGGGCATCATGGCTTGGGTCGAAAAATTCATCCCACCAAGGGACACGTTACCGATAAATGCCACAACCACGATCAGCAACATAATTTTCAGCAACGGCCAACCTATTTCGCTGCCAACAACACCCCAAACATTAAACATCTGGTTAGTATCAAAAATTGCCGCGCGGTCCATAGTAAATACGCGCTCGAAGACATTAGAAAGTGCTTTCGCAATCCCAGGGCCAAGCATATACAAGCCAGTCGCTGCCGAAAGCAGAACTGTGGCAGTACCCAATTCCTTGGAACGGGCAACCTGACCTTTTTCGCGCGCCTGATCAAGGCGCCTCCCTGTGGGTTCCTCACTGCGTTCGCCGCTACTTTCTTCAGCCATTATCTCTTCCTACCCGGTTAGAAGTTAAAGAATGCCATCGGCTTGACATTGAAGCCCTAAAATATCACACAGCAAAAGCTGTGCCGATGCCCATACCTCATCGAAATGAGCCATAACGGGAGTTAAGGTTAACCACAAAATTAACAGCCCACCAATCATAGTGATAGGAAAACCAATCGAAAAAATGTTGAGCTGCGGCGCAGCACGTGTCATCACCCCAAAAGATAAGTTCACGAGCAATAACGCAATAATCGCCGAAAGCGACATAGTTAAAGCCGCGCCAAACATATAGGACCCCCATTCAGCCAACGAGCGATAACTGGTCAGGGTTAATCCAACATTAGAAATCGGCAGCGTATCAAAACTGGCCACTAACATACGGATCATCAATAGATGCCCATCAACGGCCAGAAAAATTAAGGTTGCGAGCAGCAGAAAAAAGTTACCAATCACCGGCGTTTGTTGGCCTGAACTCGGATCGACCATGGATGCAAAACCTAAGCTGGTCTGCATACCAATAATTTGCCCTGTTAACACAAAGGTTTGCATCACCATTTGGGTCACGAAGCCCATGGCCACGCCAATAATAATTTGCTGAGCGGTAATAAAAACGGCGCTTAAGGAAAATAATTGTGCATCTTTAACGGGGGGTAACACGGGCGCAATGGCTAAAGTAATGGCAATAGCAAGGAGTAAACGCACCCGAGTGGGAGTTGTTGCCGCGCCAAAAACCACCATAACCATCAGCATGCTGGCAACTCGAAACAATGGCCACATATAGGAGGCTATGGTTTGCATTAATGTATCGAGCAACAGCTCCATGGACTTAACCTATCACTTGAGGAATACGGTTAACCATTTCAATAAAGAAGTCCATCAAGGTTTGCACTAACCAATGCCCCATCAACATTAAAGCCAGCAAGGTCACAATTAACCTTGGCAGAAAGCTTAAGGTTTGTTCGTTAATAGAGGTAGCGGCCTGGAAGACCGCCACAATTAAACCTATACCCAACCCGGGCAATACAATGGCCGAAACCATCATCACAATCACCGCTAAGGCTTCACGGAAAATATCGATTAGCGCTTCTGGCGTCATCTTAGCTCTCCGCTCGTCTAACCAAAGCTATTGGCTAAGGTGCCCATAACAAGTCCCCAACCATCAACAAGCACAAACAACATGATCTTGAAGGGTAATGACACAATCATAGGGGAGAGCATCATCATACCCATGGCCATTAAGATACTGGCCACCACTAAATCCAGCACTAAAAAAGGCACGAATAACATAAAACCAATTTGAAAAGCCGTTTTGAGCTCACTGGTGATAAATGCAGGCACTAACACACTCATTGGTGCTTCTTCGGGTGAATTAATATTCTGGTACCCAGAGATATCGATAAAGGTTTTGAGATCTGTGGTACGCACTTGCCCCAACATAAATGCCCGTAATGGCTCTTTACCCTTATCGAAGGCCTGTTGCAAAGTGAGTTGTTCATCAATATAGGGTTTTACCCCTTGGTCATAAATTTTGTCGAACACGGGCGCCATGATGAAAAAGGTCATAAACAGACTCATACCGATTAACACTTGGTTAGAAGGTGTCTGTTGTAAACCAATGGCTTGGCGCAGAATGGAGAGCACGACAATGATGCGGGTAAAGGACGTCAACATAATGACCATGGCGGGTATAAAACTCAGCGAGGTCATCAGCAGTAATATCTGCATAGTCACTGAGTATTCGGTTGAGCCATCCGCAGCGGTTTTTACCGTAACAGCCGGTAATACACCATCAGCCGCCCCTGCCGATGTAACAAACAACAGTGTACTAAGCCCAATAAAAGTGAGTATGTACTTCATCATTGTTTTAATTTCGCCTGCCGTAGCTTGTCCGCAAAAGAAACGGATTCAATTTGAATGGGCTGCGCTAATTTATCAATTAAATTAACTTGTTGCCCGCTAACTCCCAGCAAATACTGCTGTTCGCCAACCTGAACTAAGACTAAACGCTCCTTCTGCCCAAGTGAGGTCACTGCCAGCGTTTTCAGTACACTATGATTGGTAGGCACTAAATTAAATCGCCTAAGCAAGTAAGCTAAGGCGAAAATCAGTAATAGCACTAAAATAAGGCCACCTAGCATACTCGCAGCGGCGGCCATTTGTGAGGGTTCGGTTATTTTTGCCGTTGCCGCACTACCTTCATTGGCAATGCCAGCCACACTCGCCTGAGTCGCTGACACTAGACTGAGAATTACCGATGTGCTCATCTTGCTCCTTCAGGCTTTGTCTTAATCGGTTATATTACTTAAGCTTTTTAATCCGCTCGGTCTGGCTAATCACATCCGTTAAGCGAATACCAAATTTATCGTTCACCACAACCACTTCACCATGGGCGATAAGCGTGCCATTGACCATCACATCCAAAGGCTCACCAGCAACCCTATCGAGCTCTACCACAGAACCTTGGTTGAGCTGTAATAGGTTTCGGATGCTGATGAAGCTGCGGCCGACTTCCATCGAAATCGTCACTGGAATATCTAAAATGGTGTCTAGTTTAGCCGCCTCAGCCTTACTAATCGGCTGCGAGTCATCCACTAGCTCATCAAGACCAACGGCATTCGCTTCTTCGAGTGCTTGTTCGGCCATGGCTGCTGCCCAATCGTCATCTGTACTCATCTCACTTCACCTTTATAATTCTGATATATCTCTGGCTTTGCCTTTACGCGTCACTAATTGCAGTTCGGATTTGACCGTCTCAGGACGTGGGATTTTTTCGTAAATTTTAAGTGCTAGATTATCGCGAGAGCGCCCCATTTTACAGCGGTAAGTTGGTAAGTCCTCGATTCTCATCATAATGTACTCAGGTAACTCGATAGGAATAATATCCCCGGCTTTAAAGTTCATCACATCTTTGAGAGTGAGTTCATGCTCAACCACTGTGGCATCGAAGCCTACTTTTACGTCCATAATCTCGTCGTGCAGCGCCTGTGACCAACGCATATCCGTATCTTGTTTATCGCTCTGGACACCAGCATCGAGCAATTCGCGGATAGGTTCGATCATCGAATACGGCATAGTGATGTGGAAGTCACCACCACCGCCATCGACTTCAATATGGAAGGAGTTAATTACAACCACTTCGGTTGGGCTGACAATGTTGGCCATCGCGGGGTTAACTTCGGAGTCGAGATAATCAAACTCCACATCCATTACAGGTGCCCAAGCATCTTTATAGTCTTCAAAGATAATTTTAAGCAACAACTGTACAATGCGACGCTCGGTCGGGGTAAATTCCCGCCCTTCAATTTTGGCATGAAAACGGCCATCACCACCAAAAAAGTTATCCACCAGAATAAACACTAAGCGTGCTTCCATCGTGATGAGCGCAGTGCCTTTTAACGGGTGGAAACGCACCATGTTGAGACTAGTTGGGACGAAAAGGGTATGTACGTACTCACCAAACTTAAGCATTTGCACGCCGTTGATCGACACTTCGGCCGCACGACGCATCATATTGAACATACTGATCCGCAGATGACGGGCAAAACGCTCATTCACAATTTCAAGCGTGGGCATACGACCACGCACAATACGATCTTGGGAGGAAAAGTCGTAGGAGCGAGCTTCCTGCCCAACGGCATCAAGCTCATTGTCCTCTTCGACGTCATCGACCCCGTGTAAGAGCGCATCAATTTCGTCTTGGCTTAATAAATCACTCACAGTATTGTCTTCGCCTCTTTAAGGTGCTGAAGATAAAGGTTATTGCATCACAAAACCGGTAAAGAGTACTTTTTCAACCACTTTTCGCCCCGTCACGGGTTGCAAAGTGTTTTGTACACTCAACAGGGCTAATTGCCGTAATTCATCCTTGCCCGCCTGTGTACTCAGCTTTTGCACATCGGCACCACTAAAGGTTGTTAACAGCGCATCCTCAATCAATGGTATGTGCTTTTGGGTCAATACCTCATCGTCTTGGCCTCTGACCATCAGTTGCACTTTAATTTCGACGAGACGGGCACGATCGGGTCCAGGGAGGTTAAACAAGAATGGACGAGGCATAGGCACATAGGCAGCCAATGCAGGCTCCGCTGCGGGAGCTTCTGCTGTGGTCTTTACACCTTCAGCAGCTTCCACGGGAGCGTCATCACTACTACCGAGAAAAAACCAAAGCGCGCCGCCTATCAACAGGGCTGCTAACACTCCAACACCAATAAAGATAAATAGCTTCTTTTTACTTTTTGGCGCTTCGGTGCTTTCAAGTTCTAATGATTCTTCCTTGGCCATGTTCTGTACTCTTTAATTGGCTAAATCCGGGAATGGATTACGTCGTGGATTATAATCCGCTTTATTACTATAGGTTACCTGCTTAAGCGTAATAATCTATAGCCGAATTTAAACTAGTTGCTTGATTTAAACCTAAATCTAGCTCTTCTGCCGAGAAATCATCCACATTTCCACCGCTTGAACCTCCTGCTTCACCAAATCCCCCTTCTCGGCGTTGACCTTGGTCACCTTGGGAGACATGGCTGTCCGCAAGCTGCATGCCTTGTTCCTGTAACAATTCACGTAAACGAGGAATAGCCTGTTCAACTAGATCGCGGGTCTGGGATTGTGCCACATGGAACTGCACTTGTGTCTGATCACCATGAACCTGAATTTTAACTAACATATGACCGAGCTCGGGTGGATCTAAGCGGATTTCAGCTTGTTGAATACCTTGGCTAACCATAGTCACCAGTTGCTGCTTCATCACAGGAGAAAAGCGCTGGATCATCTCCTGCATTTGGTTTTGATTTTCAACCCCTTGACGTAAGGAAAGCTGAACAGGTGATATTTCTTGGCGATGAACTTGCTGATTCGTTATAGCGTGCAACGTCGATACCGCTTTAAACTCCACAGGCTTAAACTCAGCACTAGATTTTTCGCTACCCGTTTCGAGTGAAGGTAAAGTGTTATCCTGCCGTTCATCAAGCGCGACGGCTAACTTGGCGTCTTTTAACAATAATCCCGCCGAAATTTCTGCGCGAGAGGGGTTATCGTCACTAGCATTCGGATCGACAGGCACAGCCCCTAGCGTATTAGGCTCTTTGCTGTTAACCCCTGTGGCCATATTTACTGACAATCCTTGTGTATCTGTCGCCGAGGCATTAGTCGTTTTGTTTGATGCTAAATGATCAACCGTTGGCGTAATCGTTTTCTCGGCTACTTGAGTCGACACATTGATCGATTTGCCATTCAATTCATCCTCTTTCGATCCCAAAATAGCTTCCACATCATCCAAAAGACCAGTCTTATCGGAAATATCCGTATTTGCCGTTGAAGTTAACACATTGATAGATTCGGTGAGTTCAGACTCGTTCGTTGATGAAGCCTGCTGTGATAACTGTAGCGATGTTTGCACCGTGCCCTGCTCGGTTTTAGTTTGGTTTGCTAGCCCGCTATCCGCTTCTGAGGTCGAAGTTTGATTTACGCTTTGTGTCATAACAGCTGCATCAGCAGTAACACTCACGTGGGAGTCTTTGCCTGGCTCAGCAAATTTAGCTAGCTCATCTAAAAAAGTGGCCTCTTCTGCTGGTAAAGAGCCACCCTCAGCCAACACTGATAATGAGCTAGCAGCATCTTCAATTGCCGTTAATTGAGCCTCAAGCGGCAAAGCATCGCCCGTTGCGGCCGCTTTTTTCATCTCGTTTGCCATACCAATTTGAGCAAAAATCAAGTTGATATCGGTAGCATCCTCGGCATGATCCTCATCTGTACTGGATTCTGGTTGCCCTGATTTGACAGGCGTATCTTTAGATAAGTTAGATTTAGTTGGTGCATCAGAAACAGAAACAACTGAAGCCAAAGCTGCCGAAAAGTCTTCACTATTAGTCTCTTGCGCCATGACTTTACTTGAGCTAGCAGTGTTTTTCGCGCTTGAGGCTAATAGGATATTGTTCATTTGTTGCATATAAACTCCTAAACATTCGCCCAAAGAAAAACAACAAAGGCAAACGTCAATTTTTGCGGCTTCAGCCATATCTAACATAAAGCAAGCAAATAAAATGCCAACAAATAAAGATGTAAAAAATGCGGGTATAACTTGTTAGATGATTACTTATTACGGCGGTAAAACTGTTGCGAGGCAAATTCATCCGTCATCTTTTGCTCTTTTTTCAGCTCAATCGCTTGGCGCTTTTTCTCTTTATTATCGAGGAGTAACTCCACTGCCTTACGTTTTTTTTGTTTCTCAAGCCAATAGTGCTGACGATAGTTTTTCTGCTTTTCACCGTCGGCGACTACACGCTGTTGCTGAGCAATGGCCTCATCGATTTGCCGAATAAAACGATGGAATTGATGATAATGACTCGCACTGATGGCCTGCCCCTGCTGAGACTGCATCTGCTTCATATAATCCAAGCGATAGTTATTTAGCGCATCAAGCTGATTTTGACGTTTTTGGCACTCAAGTTGCGCTGACTTTAGCAACAGTGCAGCTTGCTCCTCTGCGTCGAGGGCTAACTTTAATACGAGTAATAGGGGATCGGTATTCGCCATAACGGCCTCGATTATTTACATTGCGCTGCAAGTTGCCCTAGCATCACTTGGCTATCGGCAAAACTAAAGGCATCACGCATGGTTTGCCGCAGAAAAGCATTCATTGCGGGTTGCAGACGTATTGCGTTATCAATGCGAGGATCGCTCCCTTGCGCATAGGCACCAATCGAAATCAGATCCTTATTCTGCTGATAAAGCGAATAGGTTTGCTTGACGCGGCGCATGGCCTCAAGGTGTTCATTGGAAATCACCATAGGCGCCACCCGGCTGATGGATGCCTCAATATCGATAGCAGGATAATGCCCTGAATCGGCGAGCGAGCGAGAGAGGACAATATGGCCATCAAGAATCGCCCTCGAAGCATCGGCAATAGGATCCTGTTGATCATCCCCCTCGGTAAGCACAGTATAAAATGCGGTGATGGAACCCTGTCCAGGTCCACCATTACCTGCACGTTCAACAAGGCGCGGCAGTTTAGCAAACACAGATGGAGGATAACCTTTGGTTGCTGGCGGCTCGCCCACCGCAAGGGCAATTTCCCGCTGCGCCTGAGCATAACGAGTTAAACTATCCATTAATAACAATACGTTATAGCCTAAATCCCGAAAGTATTCAGCAATACGTGTTGACGTCTCACAGGCTCGCAGGCGCATCAGAGGAGAGGTATCGGCGGGGGCTGCTACAACAACAG
Organism: Shewanella oneidensis MR-1; assembly: GCF_000146165.2. NCBI lineage: Bacteria > Pseudomonadati > Pseudomonadota > Gammaproteobacteria > Alteromonadales > Shewanellaceae > Shewanella > Shewanella oneidensis. The sequence continues at coordinate 3,363,974 of NC_004347.2, forward strand.
AGCGCGCTCTGCCCTTTTCACCGAGGATTTCTTCAATAAATTCTTTGACTTCACGGCCACGCTCCCCCACCAACCCAACCACAATAATATCGGCGGTCGTGCCTCGGGTCATCATCCCAAGCAGCACACTTTTACCCACACCTGAGCCCGCAAATAAGCCCATACGTTGGCCCTTACCCACGGTTAGCATGGCATTGATGGCGCGAACGCCTACATCGAGTGGCTCGGTAATCGCGCGGCGTGAAAGTGGGTTGATGGCATTACTGTGCCTTGGCGCTTGCTGTTCGGTAGATAACGCGCCAAGACCGTCTAAAGGCACGCCATTACCGTCGAGCACTCTTCCTAACAGGGATAACCCCACATTAAGACCCGCCTGCTCTCCTAGGGGAACGACGCGCGCACCGGGTAACACGCCACGCAGCTCTTCAATCGGCATGAGATACAACAATTCATCATCAAAACCAACCACTTCGGCAATTAACTCTCCCACCATGGTCTCGATAGAACACAAGCTACCAACGGGTGCACGACAGCCGCTTGCCTCTAAAGTTAAGCCGACGACGCGCACTAATTGCCCGCTGGCAACTGCGCGAAACGGGGGTACTTTATCGATGTAGTGATTCAGTTTATTCTGCAGTTGATGGCGGCGATTGTGCATCTTGCTCTCCATCCCCTTGGTACTGAGCGACCAGTTCATCAGCGTCCTTTATTGACTCAGGGACGATTTTAGCAGCATTTTCCTCATCGAGGGCGGCTTGGCGCTGTTGCTGCTGCAACGCTAAGTGAGATTGTTGATTGCGAAGGGATTCAAACACGGCATCAATGCGTGATGAAAGGGTTAAATCTACCAAAGAGCGTTGGCTGCTAATAATACAATCCCCCGCCGTTAAGCTAGGATCGGCCTCTAATTGCCATTGATTACGCGTCAATTGAGTACTGGAATATAAGGTTTCAACCAATGTCACATCGTCGGGATGCATACGAAGATTGACAGTTTGTTCCTTAATCGGGAGAGATTCGACCCCCAAGCGCAGCGCAGACAAAATTTGTTCCGGATGGGTCTTCAACTCATGACCAATCACCGATTTCGCCAGCGCCATGGTGAGCGACATTAAGGTATGCTCAATATCGCCATCAAGTAATTGCAGTGGCTTTTCAAATTGACAGAGTAACCCCTCAAAGCGGCTCAGTAATGCTTTTGCTTCGGCAAGACCCGTTTCTAAGCCCTGTTCATGCCCCTGAGTGAAACCTTCTTTATGGCCTTGTTCAAGCCCTTCAAGTCTACCTTGCTCTAATCCTTCGATATGACCTTGAGTTTTACCCTCGTTAAAGCCTTCCTCTTCGGCTTGGGCACGAATATCTTCAATTTCGGCCATTGTCGGTGGTGCAACGGTTTCGACGGCAACAGCTTTTGGTGCTTGTTGGGCACTATAACCAAACAGGTTAGAAATGCTAACGTCTTCGGTTTCAGTCACATCGGGTAATTGCCAATGGCTGAACTCAATCTCAGCGTCGCTAACCACCCTGTGGGATAATTTGTCGTCTAACTGATTGTCACTCCGATTAGAGGAACTCATCGCCACCACCGCCGCCTAACATGATTTCGCCACTGTCACTTAAACGACGTGCAATTGACAGAATTTCTTTTTGAGCAATCTCGACTTCGCTGATCCGAATGGGGCCCATCGCCTCCAAATCGTCACGCAGCAACTCGGCTGCCCGTTTTGACATGTTGCCCAAAATCTTGTCTTTGAGCTGATCATCGGCACCTTTAAGCGCCTTCATTAATACATCCTGCTGCACTTCACGCAGTAAAGTTTGAATACCGCGATCATCCACATCGATAAGGTTTTCAAATACAAACATCAAGTCTTGGATCTGCTGCGCCATTTCTTCGTCGGTTTCACGCATCGTTTCCATCAACTGGCTTTCAACACCAGTATCAAGATAGTTCATGATGTTAGCTGCCGCTTTTAGGCCGCCCATCTTCGCCGCCTGCGCCCCACCTTGACCTGCGAATTGTTTCTCCATGATATCGTTAAGCTCTTGCAATGCCGCAGGTTGAACTTCTTCAAGATTAGCAATACGCATCATTAAGTCTAAGCGAGTGTTTTCGGGGAACTGCCCAAAAATTTCTGCCGCTTGATCTGGCTCTAAATACGATAAAACAATAGTTTGGATTTGCGGATGTTCATTTTGGATGATGGTAGCAACTTGACGCGCATCCATCCATTTGAGTGAGTCAAGTCCTTTAGCACCGCTGCCCATGATAATTTGTTCAATCAAATTACCAGCTTTGTCTTCACCTAACGCTGCTGTTAAGGCTTTACGGACGAACTCTTCACTATTAAAGCCAATAGATGAATACTTTTGTATATCATCAAGAAACAGCTTATGTACCCCAATGACTTTCTCTTGACCAAAGTCTTCCATTGCTGCCATCGCCATCCCCACCTTCTGCACTTGCTTAGGCTCTAAGTGCTTTAGAATGGAGGCGGCATCGGCCTCACTCAAACTTAACAGTAGAATCGCCGTTTTTTCGATACCACTGAGATCCTTTACATTGAAGCTTGGGGTCTCAGCGGCGTCTTTTGATTTATTCTCAGCCATTGTCTTGTAACCAGTTTTTCACGACTTGGGTAGAAAGCTCGGGCTCATTCGCCACAAGCGCACGGATAGCTTTAATCATATCATCATCTTTATGCAGATTAGGGATAAGAATTGAGCCATCGTCAGCATAACTATACTCTGCTTCTTTGGTATTGAGCATCCCTAAGGTATCGGCAGCATACTGATCTTCGATCTCGGCAAGCTCATTCCCCAGTCTTCCATCCTCTGGCATATTGACGCGATCTGGATAGATTAAGCGTTTAAGCATAGGGCGAACCACTGCAAGGATAAGTACTAGGATCACTAATGCACCGACGCCTAATTTGACCGCACGCCAAAACCAAGGCTGCTCCCATAATTCAGGGGCGGGTACATCTTCAACTAATTGATCCATAAAGGGCACTGTCACGACTTCAAGCACATCACCACGCTGCGCACTGAAGCCCACTGCTCCCTCCAATAAACGGCGAATGTTAGTCAACTCTTGCTCGGTACGGGCAACGCGTGCCACCTGACCATTTTCACCTGCGGCGCCCGGTTTAAAGTCCACCGCAACCGATACACTCACACGGCGCACAACGCCAATTTGCTGACGGGTATGGCTAATAGTGGTATCTAATTCAAAGTTACGTGTCGCTTCACGGTGAGAGTTACCTGCGGCCACACTTTCGGTTGCTGCTGTCGCAGCCTCCTGCGGAATATTTGATTCCATAGGGGGTTGGTTCGATAAAGCACCAGGAATCCCCCCAGTCGAACCACCCGTTGAGTTATTCTCCACCGTCATTTCACTGCGTAGCGATGGTAAGTCGGGGTTAAAACGTTTGGCAGTTTGTTCAACTGCGGTGAAATCCATGCTTACATCCACTTGGGAAGTGAAATTATCATGTCCAAGAATTGGCGAGAGAATCGAGTCAATTTTAGTCCGGTATTCGGTTTCTTTTTGCTGTACCAACTCAAGCTCACGGCGCGCCCTTGCTGAAACCCCATCTTGACTACCAGAGTTCAGTAAACGGCCATTAGAATCCGTTACCGTGACGCGAGAAGGCTCTAACCCTTGTACCGCTGAAGCGACGATATCCACGATAGCATCCACTTCACCTTGGCCTAAACCGCCACGGCGGGTGTTGATCACAACGGTAGCACTTGGCTGAGCGGTGTTACGGGCAAACACGTTTTCTTTGGGGAGCGCTAAAATCACTTTTGCACGGCTCACACTTTGTAATTGTTCAATCGCGCGGGCAAGGTTTTCCTCTTGACTGTGCTTAAGGCGGGCTTGCTCCATTCTTTGACTCACACCAAAGCCACTGTCTTGGGTGAGAAAGTCTTGTTTGGACGTTGCCGCGCTATCAATACCCGCACGGCTAAGCATCATTTTAACTTCTTGATACTTATCTTCCGGCACCTTAACGACATCAACATCGATTTGATACTTGATTTTATTTTTATCAAGTACATCTAGCACTTGCACCATCTCCTGAGTTTCCATTTTACCCAATGGGCGATACTCAGGTTCCTGTGCCCAAATCATGACAAATACGGCTAGCGCCAAACAAATGGCTAACGCTAAAATCATGGTGATTTGGCGCATCATATCGACGCCACCGAGGTTCCCCAGTACGCCGGATTTATGTTCTTGCTGGACCCCTTGGTCCATTGCGCCGGCGTTCGATCCGACAATCATTTCTGTGCTCACGATTCGTACCTGCTCATTGCGTTATTCATTGGCCTAAACAGGCATACTCATGATTTCTTTATAAGCTTCAACGAGCTTATTGCGCACTTGAATAGTGGCTTCAAAGGCAACACTGGCTTTTTCGCGGGCAATCACACTATCAGAAAGACTCACTGTGGTATCCCCCATGTCTAATCGCGTGGCGAGGTTAGATGAGGTTGACTGCAATCCACTGACATTACCAATAGCTTGCGACAGTAATTGCCCAAAGTCAGCACCGCTGGTGTTATTCACTTGCTGCACAATATTATTGGGTGATATTCCAAAAGAAGGAGTAACTTCACCTTTAAGTGACTGCATTTCTTGCAGTAATGAATTCGCGCCAATTTGCATGTTATGCTCCTCATCGTCGAGTTATTGACGATTAAACTCTCTAGATAAAGAGGATATGCAAAACTACGGCCAAGTTTTTACTTGGCCGTACGGTAATGAAATAATCAGGAAGTCAAAAATCTAAAAGGACAAATTACCAATAAGGTAACTTATTAGTAATTCCTTGTAAGACAAAAGGATAGCTAAATCGATTAGCTAGGCAATTGAATACCCATATCCCGCATTCTGGCCATTTTGTATCTTAAGGTGCGCGCGCTGATCCCCAGTTTCTCAGCAACCAACTTACGGCTGCCTTGGCATTGAACTAAGGTTTCGAGAATGATCACATGCTCCTGCGCCTTTAACTCTTCACCTAAACCTTCAGGCTCGCTCATATATTCGGCGTCATCGGATGTTAGCGGTACATCTTGAGCATCGATAATAATGTCATTGGCAGTGATCAACGCCCCCGCGCGTAAAATTAACGCTCGCTGCACAACGTTATCCAGCTCTCGTACGTTACCTGGCCAACGGTGGCTAAGTAAACGGCGGCAAGCGGCATCATCAAACTCAGGTAAATCAACGACATTAAGCGCCTTTGCGTGTTTTGTAAGCAAATGCCTCGCAAGGGGTAAGATGTCCGCTGGCCGTTGATTCAGTGCTGGCCAAGTGAGTGGAAATACATTTATACGATAATAGAGATCTTCCCTAAATTGCCCTGCGGCAACTACAGCTTTTAAATCCCGATTTGAGGTTGCCAGCACTCTCACATCCAGCTTAATGGTTTTGCGCCCCCCTAAACGTTCCACTTCACGTTCTTGTAACACACGCAGTAGTTTCGCCTGAAGACCTAAATCCATTTCTGAAATTTCATCGAGCAATAAGGTACCGCCCTGCGCCTGTTCAAACTTACCAGGGCAAGCCTGATAAGCACCAGTAAAGGCACCCTTTTCATAGCCGAATAATGTCGCCTCAAGCATATTTTCGGGGATTGCTGCGCAGTTGATTGCCACAAAGGCCTCTTCAGCCCGACTGCTGTGTTGATGAATGTAACGCGCCAACACTTCTTTACCTGAACCACTTGGCCCAAGGATCATCACTGAAGCATCTGAGGCTGCAACCCGTTGCGCCAAGGACAATAACGAGAGGCTCTTTTCATCTGCCACGACAGGTTGATCGCGATTTTGTTTTAGCGGTAAATAACGGGATACTTGGTTTAATAACACCTCAGGGGCAAAGGGTTTTGCCAGATAATCCACCGCACCCAGCTTGATAGCACTTACCGCACTGCCAATCGTGGCGTAAGCCGTCATTAACAACACGGGCAACTTGGGATGATGCTGCTGTAAATAATTTAATAAGCCTAAGCCACCAATCCCCGGCATTTGTACATCGCTAATCACCAGATCAAATTGATGTTGTTTTAGAGCAAGAATGGCCTCTTCACCGGATGCCACATCGATACAATCGTATTGCGCCAACATTAACGTATCGAGCAATGCTTCACGCAGGGACGCATCATCTTCAACTAAGAGCAATTTGGCTTCAGACATGGGATTTCTCCAGCGGCAATACTGTGGCAGATTTCGCCTGTGGGAAAGTAAGCGAGACTGTGCAGCCTTTATTTGGCATACAGTTTAATTGAAGTTGACCACCATGATTACGCACCACAGACTGAACAACGGCTAGGCCTAAACCTGTGCCTTGGGCTTTGGTGGTAAAGAAAGGCTCTAACACTCTTTGCTGCATCTTAGCATCCAGTCCTTTACCATTATCGACAACATTGAGATGTAGCTGATCATCTATCTCATTGGCGACAAGCTGGATCTGAGTCGCTCCCGCCTCAAGGCTGTTCATAACCAAATTATTTACGGCTGAGCTTAATGCATTCACATTCGCAAGCATTAAACCATTAGAGGCATTAGTCACAGTCAATTCTGCACCGTGTTTAGCTACAATCGGTTCACAGTTAGCAACGACATTTTCAATAACATCATTAAGATTAATCAGCTCACCCAACTCATCCTGACGCCCTTTAGCCATCAGCAGCATATCGTTCACTTGACGTTCTAACTCGTTGAGTCTGTCGACTAACTTCTGCTGAAATTTAACCTTGGCAGAATCCGATAACTTAGGACTAGCTAAATTGGCGGCATATAACAGTGCAGCGGAAAGCGGCGTGCGGACTTGATGAGCCAGTGTCGCAACCATTTTACCAAGGGCCGACAAGCGCTGCAGATGGGAAAGATTTTTTTGTAATAGACGGGTTTCGGTCAAATCTGTCAGCACGATTAACTGACCTGGCTCGGGCGTTAATGGCGTGATGGCCAGTTTTACGCGGCGACCATTACGCAAAGATACCTCATGACCATCATCATCCTGAGGGGCAAAAGCGGTATGAATAACATCAATCCAACGGGCACCACACAATGACTGTTCAAGCAACTCCACTGCAACGGGATTTGCATCGGTGACAATGCCATCACCGTTCAAAATCACCACGCCAGAGGGCATAGCCTGTAAAATATGCTCCATCCGATTGGACATATTGGCGGCCTCACGCAGTTGGTTCCATTGTTTGCTAGTGTGCTTGAATGTTTCAAGTTGCGCTAGTGGATGAGCTGACATAGTCACTCCGTCAAAAAATTGCTTCTAACGGAGTGATTGCACATTCTATGCCAAATTAAGAAATGAATTTAATTCAATAAATCAAATAGATAAACAATAACGAAATGACTATTCTTTTGTCATGCCGTATTTGCGCATTTTCTCGACTAAGGTCGTACGGCGAATACCGAGCATCTCGGCGGCGCGCGCAACCACGTTGTCCTGCTGCTCTAACGCTTGGCGTATCATATCAATTTCAAGCTCTGCCAGTAGATCTTTGAGGTTAACCCCTTCAGGCGGCAGCTCACTGGGGAAACGGGTTTCAGGTATTTCTACTGGCTCCTCACTGGTGAAAATCGAAGCAAGCGCATCACGCTCCTGCTGCTCTTCACTGAGCTCCACACTGTATTCAGGCACATCGATATGACGGTACTTTATGGGTAAGTCATTCACATCGACCAAGCCGCCCGGATATAAAATGGTTAAGCGCTCGACAAGGTTAGATAATTCCCGCACGTTACCTGACCAAGCATGTTCTTTTAACGATTCAATCGCACGCTGCGTAAACCGCACTTTACCACGACCTTCGTTGTATACGCGACTGACTAACTCTTGCAGCAGTAATGGAACATCATCTTTGCGTTCACTTAACGCGGGCATTTCAATCGGGAACACATTGAGGCGGTAGTAAAGATCTTCACGAAACTCATTACTGCTGATCATAGTTTCAAGATCCCTATGGGTTGCCGCTACGACACGCACATCGGCGTTAATCGTTTTAGTACCACCCACCCGCTCAAACACCCGTTCTTGCAATACGCGCAACAATTTAACTTGCATCTGCAAAGGCATATCACCGATTTCATCGAGGAATAACGTGCCACCTTCAGCGAGCTCAAAACGGCCTTTTCGAGAACTAATCGCCCCCGTAAAGGAGCCTTTCTCATGACCAAATAATTCACTCTCCAGCAACTCGGGAGGTATCGCGCCGCAGTTCACTGGAATAAAAGGACCATCACGGCGCTCAGATAAATAATGAATGTTACGGGCAACCACTTCTTTACCCGTTCCAGACTGACCAAGGACTAACACTGTGGCATCTGAGGTCGCTACTTGGCTAATTAAGTGACGGACATTGGCGATGCCATCACTACGCCCAACTAGGCTACGGAAAAGTTTAGTTTGATTTGCACTAGTCGGGACTTGCGGGCGTTTTACTTGCCCATAAACCTGACAGAAGTGCAGGAGTTCGGTTAATTGTGGGTAGTTTAATGGCTCTTCAATGTGACCTAGCACATTCGACACTTGCAGCTCACCGACATGACCAAATAATAAAATCGGTTGCCAAGGATACTGACTAGCAACTAACTTGAGCGCATCAGCAGACATATTATCAATACTGATCACTAGAGCACGGAAACGGGTTTCCTGCAGACAAGTGCTTAATTTTTCGATGGTGATGATATCAATCTGCTCACCCAAAAATTCAAAAATGCAACACAGGCGACTTAAGCGCTCTGATGGGGTTCCGACAAGTAAAATTCGTTGATCTGTTTGCATCATTCAGTAGGCCGTAAAGCGCTAATTAGGTATTAATTCGCATTAATTATTTATGATTAGTTGCTGTAAAAGCTTAACAAATTCAATGTAACAATCTGTGCCACCATCACGACTGTGATGAATATTGTATTATCAGCAGTCGAGAAGCAAGCTTCGAATGCGGATTCTGCCAAACTGAATTGATTTTAGTTCATTTATGCCATGATTCTAGCCATCGAAGTCAATTAGTTGACACGAGCCAAAAAAAGACGCACAAAACTGTGCGTCTTTCCTGATCATTTTATAGGGCTCTAGAATTTAGCGCGCTTCTACATGGGAAGAGATATTGTGTTTATCTGCGGGAATGGCGTCCCAACCTTCTTTGATGGTTCGTAAAATATCACAAACATCATCAATGGCCTTTACATCATTATTTAGGTTAGCTTCAGAAATCTTACGTAACATAAAATCGTATAAGTCACTCAAATTTTTAGCTATCTGGCCACCAGCATCCATATTTAAACTATTACTCAGTCCAATAATGATACCGACCGCTTTATTAATATAAATCCCTTTATTGACTAAATCATTCTGCTCAATGGCATAACGGCTTTGCGCAAGGCGCTGCAGAGCACCAGCAAACATCAACTGAATAATTCTATGTGGGGAAGCCACGGTAATTTCACTTTCAAGCGAAACCTTTCGATATGATTGCAGTGATCCTCTCATAAACACCTACCTATTTGAATCTATAGTCTCGTAAACACTGATCTGGCGCTTATTCTTACTGCTCGCATGTAATAATGCTTGCCTGTCAGCCATGATAATACTCGCCTTTTTTGTAAAGTCCTGAGTAAATTCAAGCTGACGCTGAAGATAGTTAGCATCCGTCATATTGGCATCGGCGACTAATACATTGAGTAAAAGTTGACGCTCTTCAACCATGTTCTGCAAATTTGAGACCAAGTCATCTGTTTGAGCGTCCTCAGCAGGAATTCGGTTTAGCTGTTCTAACACTTGCGCAAGTGTAATATTAAGCTCATCGAGTTGCTTCACAACAATGTTCCTTTTTACTTAAATCGATTTAGCTCTTTTTAACCGCACCAGGCAATGAGTTTAGTCGGTCAACTAACCCACTACTTTGTTGGTTGAGTTTTCCAACGACAAGGTCCATCGCATTAAATTGCTTCGTTAAACGGGCGGTTAGCTGGTCCATCTTCAGTGTAAATGCCGCTCTTTGATCTGCCAAACGACTTTGCTGAGTAGTATAGCTAGACTGACGGTCAGCAATTAACCCACTTGATTTAACATAGCTATTGGCAAGATCGTTAAACCGATTAGCAAGACCTTTATCAGGAGTTGCAAATAGTGCTTCAACGCTCGACATATCTTCGGTGAGTGCTTTATTGAGTTTTGTATCATCTACGGATAATTTTCCGTACCTGTCTGCTTTAATACCAATATCATAAAGTGCTATTGAACCACCATCCGCAGTGGGAACACGTCCACTTGCCACACTGCGAAGCTGAGATTCAATTGAGCGAATCATAGAGTCGCCCTGAAGTGCTGCTGCCGTTTTTTTATCTTTGTCATAGGAGGACATCTTATCGATGGTCGTCACTAAACTATTGTAGGCATCAACAAAAGCTTGAACGTTTGTTTTTACCGCTTCATTATCTTGCTCAATTTTAACCGTCGTGGTTTTAGCCACATCGGCATTCGTCAAATTCAGTGTCACACCAGTTATGGCATTTTTTACTTCATTACTTTGTGAGGTAACTTTTTGACCATCAATGTAAAGTACTGCATTTTTAGCATCTTGCAATGTCGAAGTATTGCCGGAACCAAACATATCAGTCACCCCTGAACCAGAGGTGTTCGTTGCAGTGAGACTAATTTGGTTATCTTCACCGGTTTTATTTGCGCTAAACACTAACCGACTACCGGCATCACTGGTAATCACTGTTGCAGTGACCCCAACATTATCGGAGGCTTCATTGACTTTTTTGGCAATTTCAGCCAAAGAATCGGTAGCAGCAATATCAACAGAAAAGCTTTTACCATTAACACCAAATGCTAAACTACCCTCACCCACTGGTTGTGTGGCATCAGCAACATTGGTACCTGCAATCTTATGATTAGTTGCTACCTGCTCAACTTTAATCCCATAGCTACCTGCTTGAGCTGTTTTTTCAGCTTTGGCGCTAAGGTATGCATCAGTGCTAACAGAAATTTTCCGTTGATTTAACGCATCACCAGTTTGAAGTTTCTTAACGGCATCCTGAAACGTAGACAACGCACTTTTTAAAGTTCCCATCGCAGAAACTTTTGCTTTGATGCTGTCTTCCGTCTTGTTGAACATCGCTTCTTTGGGCGCTTTCTCGGCATCCACTAACACTTTTACAATGTTAGAAATGTCTAAACCAGACCCCATACCTGTCGCTGATATTGCCATACAAACCTCTTACTCATCAACGGATAAATTACTGTGTGAGTTTTAAGCTTCTGTTTTCATTAACAGACCTGTCACTTCTGACAGTTTTTCTGCTAATTTCAGTGCTTCCTCACTGGGCATTTGTCTAATGACATCACCAGTATCTCTATCCAAGACTGTCACCACTGCTTGACCTGAATTTTCGTCAACTTTAAATGCAAGCCCTTTACGCATCATTGACATCATATCGGAAAGTTCAGTCGCCACTTGGGTTAACTTTCCAGGATTTTGTTCATTTTCCGTTCCACTTTGCTCAGTAGACTGTTCAACAGCTGATACGGCAGCATTGCGTTTTAACTCAACATCCGCCGTCGGTGCTTTCAGTGGTACTTGAGCCAAATCAACACGGTTTGAGACCTGCATTGATGTGCTTGCTATATTGATATCCATAGCTATACCTCACCATCATAAGCATTTGTCTTTTACAGCCTAACAAACACTATAACTTAATGACCATTTATGTGGCAAAGGGAGATCCGTCGCCGAACCTCCCTTATAACGTTATGCTTCAATAGTTTATTAAAGCAGTGATAAGGCCACTTGAGGTAATTGGTTAGCTTGCGCCAGCATTGCAGAACCTGTTTGTTGCAACACTTGGTTCTTAGTCATTTGCGATGTTTCTTTTGCAAAGTCAACGTCCACAATACGGCTCTTCGCATCGGCAACGTTTGCTTGTGTGTTAGCACTGTTACTGATGTTATGGGCTAAACGGTTTTGGATAGCACCTAAATCCGCACGTTGCGCGTCAATAGTTTTGATTGCTGCGTCGATTTTCTTTAAAGATGATGCTCGGGCAGCTGATGTCGTATTTCCCAAGGAACCGACAGATAAAGAAGATTTGTTACTGGCTTTTACAGTTACTTTAATATCTTCGCCGTCTTGTGCGCCAACTTGGAAATTCTTACCAGCAGAGAAACCACCCGCTAAAAGCTTAGTTGTACCGAATGCAGTAGTTTTACCAATTTCATCGATTTCGTTGGCAAGTTGATCCATTTCAGCTTTTAGTGCGCTTAAGTCAGCAGAGCTGTTGGCACCGTTTTCAGACTGAACGGTTAAATCACGCATACGTTGTAGCATGTTAGTTTGTTCTTGCATCGCGCCTTCAGCAATCTGTGCAATCGAGATCGCATCGTTGGCGTTACGCATACCGACTTCTAAGCCGCGAACTTGGCTATTTAAGCGGTTAGAAATAGCTAGCCCCGCTGCGTCATCTTTTGCGCTGTTAATACGCAGACCACTGGATAAACGTTCCATCGAAGTGGCCAAATCGCTAGCGGAAGTATTTAAGTTTTTCTGTGCTTTTAAAGATGTGACGTTAGTGTTAACTGTAATGGCCATGATCGTTTCCTCTTTAATACCTGGCTTGTCTAAACTTGCCTGTCTACTTAAGCCAGGCGGGTCTTAGTGGTTACAGTATATATAGCGGCAGCAGCTTTTTTATCTTTAGGATTATTTTTGAAAATTTTTATCTTTATAAAAACACATTTATTTTCATAAAGATAAAATTTATCACCACTAAAACTTTGCCTACTTTTCTAACCTTGATTAGAAAAAGTAGGCAAAAGTACTCTACAAAAACACTCAGTGTTAAGCTTAGCCCAATAGTGATAAAGCAACCTGCGGAAGTTGGTTCGCTTGGGCGAGCATTGCAGAACCCGTTTGTTGTAAAACTTGATATTTAGTCATTGCTGACGTTTCTTTCGCAAAATCCACATCGACAATACGGCTCTTCGCATCAGCAACGTTTGCCTGAGTATTCGCACTATTGCTGATATTATGTGCTAAGCGGTTTTGCACGGCACCCAAATCAGCACGTTGGCTATCAATTGTTTTAATGGCTGCATCAATTTTTGCTAATGAAGAAGCTCTGTTTGCTGACGTAGCGTTATTCAACGCACCTACTGATAAAGATGTTTTATTACTGGCTTTTACCGTAACCTTAATATCTTCACCTTCTTGGTGACCCACTTGGAATACCTTACCAGCAGAAAAGGTACCTGTAAGCAATTTAGTATTACCAAAAGCCGTACTATTACCAATACTGTCAATCTCTGTTGCAAGTTGATCCATTTCAGCTTTTATAGAAACCAAGTCAGCAGTACTGTTGGCACCGTTTTCAGACTGAATCGTCAAGTCACGCATACGTTGTAACATGTTAGTCTGTTCTTGCATCGCACCTTCAGCAATCTGGGCGATAGAGATAGCATCGTTAGCGTTACGCATACCGACTTCCAAACCACGAACCTGACTATTTAAGCGGTTAGAAATGGCTAAGCCTGCTGCGTCATCTTTAGCACTGTTAATGCGCAAGCCACTGGATAGACGTTCCATCGAGGTGGATAAACCACTATTTGAGGTATTTAAATTTTTCTGTGCCTTCATCGAAGTCACGTTAGTATTAACTGTAATAGCCATGTTGAGTTCCTCTTCCTAGTTATACCGCCAAGGCTTGGAGCTTGGCTAAATTTTTTAACAATTTATCTTACAGAGGGTTAGGTCTTTGCTTTCTGTTAAATAAAGTCAAACAGGGAAACAGAACCCACCTTACTAAACACGTTAGAGACTGCGTTCAATGCAAGCTGTTGCTTTTCAAATTCCGTAATCGCTGACGCATAATCCAGATCCTCAAGAAGTGAAAGCGCTGAAGTATTCACCACTTTCTCTTCTGTATGAGTATCTTTATAACGCTCGACGGTTTTCAGATTATTCCCTGCGACACTTCTGGCAGAACTCATCTGATTGACGCCACTGTCGATATTATTCAATATCTGTGCCAACTGAGCTTTACCTTGGGGCGAATTCGCCACATTAGGATCTTCGATCAACGCGATCGCATTACTGATCGTATCGAAAATACTCACTTCGGACTGAGGCTCCATGCTGAAACTATCGCCAGCACTGGGTTTACCGTCTATCTTGACTTCTATGCCATTAAAACTCACGGGAGTCGTGGCATCGAAGTTGGTCACGTTAGCGACGGGATTGTTAGCCGAATCCAATACCTGTAAATTGACGCCACCAGCACCATTATCAGAAAAATTAAATGTGTACGTATCAGCAACATAAGTTGCCTGATCAGCAATTTTTGCCGTTTGAACCTTAAAGTCCCCTTGCTGACTGGCCAAATAATTGACGCTATAATCGCCAAGCCCATTGGGTGCTTTCATAAAAGCTTGATCGCCAGGAATATTCGTTCCAATTGCGACACCTGACTGAACTAGACTATCGCGCACGCCAGAGTCGCCGCTGTATACGATCTTTGGCGGAGTAGAGTTATCAAAAGCAAAGGGTTGTTTGTCGGTGCTGAATCCAGAGAACAGATAATTGCCAGACTCATCTTTACTGTTGGCAAGGGAGAGCAATTCTTTGAGGCTGTCTTTCATCTCATCGGCAATCATTTGCCGCTCTGAGTCAGAGAGGGTGCCGTTGACAGCACGCATCAATTGCTCACGAATAGAGCCAGTTAAGTCTTCGGCACTGCCTAACTTACTTTCAGTGACAGCAAGGCGGTTATTGGCATAATCGATATTCTTCATAAATTGATCGACCAGAGCATTGCGTTGATTCAGGTTATCGATACCCAAGGCCGCTACAGGGTCATCCCCTGAAGTATTAACCTTTTTGCCACTACTTAGCTGTTCTAAAACTTTGCTTGTTGCCGTTTGTTTTTGCAGCACGCTAGTAATACTTTGATTAAAGAGCTGCGCAGTTGATAATCGCATCGTCACTTCTCCTAACGTACTGAAGTCAATAGGCTGTCAAAAATTTGCTGCGCGGTTGACATGATGCGAGCAGAAGCCTGATAAGCTTGTTGAAAACGCATCAAGTTGGCCGCTTCTTCATCTAAGTTCACACCAGATTCACTTTCTACTCTGGCATAGGCTTGTTTGTAGATGGCTTCCGCAGACCCCACTCGCACTTCGGCTGCTTTTGTTTTACTACCAATATCCTGTTTAGTCAGTTCAAAGACATCCGCAAGTGTTGACTTACCACCATTCATCACTTTGGTTTCACTCAGTTTTGCCATCGCAACTGCATTGGTGTTATCCCCTTCGGCAAAGGATAAGTCGAAGGTAAATTTGTCACCCGCAGCTGCAGCGCTACTCTCGACTTCAAAGGTAAAACCAAAGGCACTGATGCTTGGCGGCGTATAGGCGGTGGGCGCACCAAGGGATGCGCCTGTTGCATCAAAGGCTTCAAATGTCGGCGGCACGGCAGTTGTATTTAACTGAATCGTCAACTCGCCTCCCTTTACCGGAAAATTCGCCGCATTACGATCAGTAATTTGCGTGAGCTTAACTTGAGTGTTACCTGAGTTCGCGGTATCTGCGGTAATTTTTGGTGCTGCGGCTGCAATACCTTTAGGATCTGTCATCACCACTTCAATGCCATTCGCGGCACCTGCGGTTGGGCGTATTGAAAACCGATCTCCAGAGGCCATGGCCCCGGCTTTAATATCAATTGAAAACCCAGCACCACCTTCTAACTTAGTGCCATTTAAGGTAAGCGGAGTAATCGCGCCCGTTTGCGTATCTCGCAGTTCATAGGTCGAAGGTGCAGTAAAAGATAACTCATATGATCCACCCGTTAAGGCACTGGTATCGTCGATATTAACGCCTAAAGTCGCGTTGCCAGTATTATCTGTAAAACCACCAACCCGGCCTAAGGACATCAATGGATCGTTGATATCTTTGAACATATTTGCGCCAACTTGACCATTAAGATCAAATCCTTGCGCCTGCAGTTTGTTAAAGCTGTCGGCCACGCCTAAGGCCAATTGATCAAGTTCTAAGCTTGCAGGCACTAAGGTCTGGTCACGGTATTCAAATAACGCGCCCAACTGACCGCCTAACTTGCTAGGATCAGCCTTCACACTCTGTGAGCCAATGGAAGACATCAACTGCAATTCATTTGGGAAAGGATCACCTGTTGCCGTACTCATTGACATAGCAACTTCCCCAGAGACCAACATGATAGAACCGCCTAACATGATGCTCTTGGCGCCATTTTCTAAGGGGATCACATTGACCTGCGCATACTGACTCAGCTCTTGTACTAACGCGTCTTGTTTGTCTAATAAGATGGGATCTTGATTAGGTGATTTCATCAATTCAAGATTGAGATTAGCAAGCTCAGTGCTGATTTCATTAATGCGCTTAGTCATCCCCGTGATTTGATCATTGGTTTGATTGAGCTGCCCGTTCAAGGTCGACTGCATCTGGTTCAAACTATTCGCCAATTGTTTGGCATCGTTTAAGGTTGAGCTACGAATACCTAAATCTGCAGGTAAATCCGCCAAGCTGTTGAGGCCAGCAAACAAATCGGTCAAGCTCTGTGGTACCACTTTACCGATTTGGGAGAAAATTTGGTCAAGCTCACTTAGCTTTCCATAGCTGGCCTCTGCCGCACTCAGAGTCGTTTGGCCAATACGCAGCTCACGCGCAGCATAGTCGTTATAAATACGTTTGACGTCAGAGACATAAGTACCAGTCCCATAAAAGCTACTGCCAAGACGTTGGGAATCTAAGGTGGTTTGCGTCGCCACTTGTCTGTGATATCCCACGGTATTAGCGTTGGCGATGTTATTACTGGTCACCCCCAGTTGCGACTGGGAAGCGAGCACCCCTGTACGGGCAATATTTAAAAGATCGATAGCCATTAGCCGATACTCCCCAATACTAACGTCTTATGAAGAATGATCATTTGTCTTCTCCTGGCAGTATCGACTTCAGCTCTTCACTGATTGACTGCATGACTTTAATCACTTTTTCAGCATATTTAGGATCGGTTGCATAACCCGCTTCCTGTAATGCACGGATAAACTGAGTCGGTGAAGCCGCCACTTTCTTGGCATCTTGATAGCGCTCACCGTCAGCAATAAAGGAAACAAAATCGTTAAAACTGTGGTCAAAATCGTTGTAAACACGGAAATCGGCTTTTTGTCTAACGGCAATACCCTGCTCAAATTCCAAGGTACTCACGTTAGCTTTATCACCTTGCCAACGACGATCAGCTTTAATATTGAACAAGTTATGGCTTGGGGCTCCATTATGGCCACGGACAATTTTTTGTCCCCAGCCAGTCTCAAGGGCCGATTGAGCTAATAACACTTCGGGTTTAGTGCCAAGGGCTTTAGCGGCTTTTTCTGCATGGGGATATAGCGTCGCTAAAAACTCTTCACGGCTACCAAACTTGAGCGTCTTTTGCGTTTCTCTAAATGCCACAGTCGGCAATATTTGGCCGCTGATGACAGGTTCTATCGCTGATAAGGGTTGCTCAGACCAAGTAGGCTTAGGCGTATCGATGGCCAGTAAGCGCTGAGGCCTATCAATGTCGAGTGAAGAGGTGACGCCATTGTTGTCTTCAAATTCAACACTTGGGCGGGCAATTGATGCTGGCACACCATGCGCTACAACCACGGGAGTGTTAGCACTTTCAGCCTCTGCGGTAGATGGCGTTTGAGTAGGAATATTGAGCGCTTTAGCGTCATGTTCCAATTTCATGCCACCGTCATTACGCAGCACAGATGCCGGTGTAAACGGGCTAGACTCAGGTGATAACTGCTGCACCATCATGTCCGCCAGTCCCAATACGCCTTTATCCGATAAATCGACGGATAACTGCTGATCCCGCATCTGCTCATAAAACTTGGTGTATTGGCTATTGAGAGGACTATCGGACTCGAACACCGCATTTGCGTCACGCATGCTCTTCATTAGCATTTGCACAAAAACGCCTTCAAATTGTTGGGCGACTTTTTTCAAGGCGCCCTTTTCATCTTTCTGAGCCTGGGCACGCAGGTTATCCAGCCCGCCCAGATCAAGAAAATGTGATGAACTTGAAAGCTTTTCCATGATTTTCCCGACAGAAATTAGATGATGATAAGTTCACCATGCAAAGCTCCTGCCACTTTTAACGCTTCCAGAATTGCAAGCACATCTGAAGGCGCTGCACCCACTAAGTTTACGGCGCGCACTAATTCATCTAAGGTCGTGCCTGGATTAAACATAAACATCCGGCGATCACTTTCGGTAGCATTAATCGTGCTATTACTGGTCACTGTTGTTTGACCATTGGCTAGCGCATTTGGCTGAGACACCTGAGTCGCTTCGGCGATAGTCACAGTCAAACCACCATGAGTCACTGCCGCAGGCAATAACTTGACATTCTGCCCCACCACAATCGTGCCCGTACGCGAATTCACAATCACTTTGGCGGACTCCTCAGCAGGTTCCACCTCAATGTTTTCTAGCGTGGCTAAAAAGGATACCCGTTGAGATACATCCCTTGGTGCACTGACCTGAATCGACGTTGCATCCAATGGACGCGCCATATCAGGACCGAGCAGATCATTAATCGCATCGGCCATCCGCTGCGCGGTCGAAAAATCCGAGCGACGTAAGTTAAACGTCAAATAATCGCCAGTGGAAAACGGCGTTGCCACACTGCGTTCAACAATGGCGCCATTAGGAATGCGGCCAACGGTGGGTGTGTTTTGAATCACTTTAGAGCCATCCAAACCATCGGCACTAAAACCACTTACGACTAAGCTGCCCTGGGCAATTGCATACACATTACCGTCAACCCCTTTAAGGAAAGTTTGCAGTAAGGTTCCACCACGTAAGCTTTTTGCCTCACCCAAGCTTGAAACGGTCACATCTAATTCTTGACCCGGCTTGATAAAGGCAGGCATATCAGCATGCACAGCGACCACCGCCACGTTTTTGATTTTGGGTCTAAAATTTTCAGGCAAATTGATGCCGAAATTTTTTAGCATAGTGGTGAAAGTTTGCTCGGTGTAATTGGTTTTCTCCCCTGTACCCGGTAACCCCACTACCAAGCCGTAACCAATTAACTGGTTATTGCGCACCCCTTGCACATTGGCAATATCTTTAATGCGTTCTGCCTGGCTGGGCATAGAAAACGCCAACATAAAAACGGCAAAAATGAGTTTACATTTCATGATATGACTCCTTAGAAGGGCCACCAGTCGCTCATAAAGAACTGGCTTAACCAGCCCACTTTTTGCGCTTCGGCGAAAGTACCAGTACCGCTATATTGAATACGCGCATTGGCCATACGGGTTGAATCGATTGTGTTATCTGGCTTGATATCTTGCGAGCGCACAATACCGGTCACGCGGATAAACTCATCACCATTGTTGATTGAAATCCACTTTTCACCGCGCACGACTAAGTTACCGTTATTGAGCACTTGCATAATATTGGCGGAGATACTGCCATCTAAGCTATTGCTTTGATCTGCATCGGATTCGCGCTTAGTATTCATGCTATCTTTGTAGCGTAGGTCGAGGGGGATACCGCCTAAAGACAGATTACTGCCACCCGCATAAACCGGATCGAGCGTCATATCAGAGCCTTTTTTGATCTGATTACCAGCACTTTTTTTAGCTTGGGTCGCTTCTTTTAGTACGATAGTGATAATGTCGCCGACTTTATGGGCGCGAATATCCGAATAA
Source organism: Shewanella oneidensis MR-1 (assembly GCF_000146165.2). NCBI lineage: Bacteria > Pseudomonadati > Pseudomonadota > Gammaproteobacteria > Alteromonadales > Shewanellaceae > Shewanella > Shewanella oneidensis. The sequence goes on from NC_004347.2 coordinate 3,383,747, forward strand.
AGACTGGCCGCTTGACTATCTTGGTAAATGGACCCTGTGGCCGCAATCTTGGTTGGTGGCGCTTCGGGGTAAACAGGAGCATAGAAGGGATCATCCGCAATCGGCTTCTTTGGGGTTGAACTACATGCCGTCAGCAAGAGCGCAGCGGCCAATAGTAAATATCTAGCCATGATCATGTGCCTCTATAAATTCTGATTCACATAAGCCAGCATCTGATCGACCGCCGAAATGACTTTGGAGTTCATCTCATAAATCCGCTGACTTTCAATAAGGTTAACCAGCTCTTCGGTCACGTTCACGTTAGAGGTTTCTAACGCACCTTGACGAATCGCCCCCATACCATCCAGAGATGCAGTACCTTGGATCGGTGTACCGCTGGCACCGGTTTCGGTGTACAGGTTTTGTCCCATAGGATCTAAACCCGATGGGTTAATAAAGTCGGTCATACTGAGCTGACCCACGACTTGGTTTTCTGCCGCGCCCGGTGTTTTTACCGAGACTTCACCTTCGGCTGATACTGTAATACTGGTCGCATCTTCCGGAATCGTGATCGGTGGTTGCAACACATAGCCCGAACCCGGCGTTACAATTTGCCCAGTATCATCTAAGGTAAATTGACCATTACGAGTATAAGCTGTAGTGCCATCGGGTAACTGGATTTCGAAAAAACCAGGGCCTTCAATCATCAGATCGAGCGAGTTATCCGTGGTCAGCATATTGCCTTGGGTAAACATTTTTTGAGTGGCTACCACTTTGGTACCCGCACCAATGTTTAAACCGTTTGGCAACTTAGTGTTAGAGGCGCTAATGCCCCCTGCTTGGTTAACCGTTTGATATAACAAATCTTCAAATACCGCGCGGCTCTTTTTGTAGCCTACGGTGCTGGCGTTTGCGACGTTGTTTGAAATCACCGAAATATCAGTTTGCTGTGCGTCTAAGCCAGTTTTACTAATCCATAACGCTGGATGCATAATTTATCTCCTAACTAATCCGCATGAGTGAAGATGAAGCGCGATCATTTTCTTCCGCGGTTTTCATCATCTTGACTTGCAATTCAAATTGTCGCTGTAGGTCAATTAAAGACACCATCTCATCCACGGAATTGACGTTACTGCCCTCTACAGCACCACTTTCAACAGACACACTGGGATCGGCTGGGGCAGGATCACCTGACACCAAACGGAATAACCCATCCTCGCCACGCATCATTTGTGCGTTGCCGGGGTTAACCAGCTTTAACCGTCCAACCTCTTCGACGACTTCCGTCGTCGCACCTTGAGGCCGAACAGAGATAATCCCGTCCTGAGAAATCGTGACCTTTTCAATCGGCAGCGGTAATACAATCGGCCCCGCATCACCCATTACCGGATTTCCACGGTCGTTATGCAATAAACCCGTTGAGTCAAAGCTTAAACTACCGGAACGGGTATAGGCCTCGCTACCATCCTGTGCTTGCACAGCGAACCAACCATCACCTTTAATGGCAACGTCAAGATCGCGTCCAGTGCTTTTAATCGGGCCTGAACGAAAATTGGCGGAGGGGGTTTCAACCATGGCAAACACCCTTGTAGGCAATCCTTCACCAAAGGCTTGCATCGATCTGGCTTGTGCCATATCAGACTTAAATCCGTCGGTATTGGCGTTAGCTAAGTTGTTGGCACGCAATGCCAACTCATTCATATTTTGCTTAGCACCGCTCATGGATATATAGAGGAATTTGTCCACAGACTGCTCCGTCAAATTTTCAACATGACAATAGCAAAGCAAGCATCATGCCAATAAAACAAGCAGCTAATTGACTGATAAATTAGAAATGTTTAATAAGAAAGTGAAGGCATTACAGAAAGAGGCTAAGTGTTGCCGTAAGCGGCAACACTTAGAAGAGGGATAAATCAACTTAACGAATTTGCAGTACCGTTTGTTGCAGCGTGTTATTCACTTCCAATGTACGTGAGTTGGCTTGGAAATTACGTTGGGCTGAAATCAAATCCACCAGCTCGGTCGTCAAGTCGATGTTAGATTGCTCTAACGCCGAAGAACTGAGACTACCAAAGGTGCCACTATTAGGCTCACCAGCCAAGGCTGGACCTGACGATAAACTCGCCTTCCATGAAGTATTACCCACTTGCGTCAAACCTTGTTCGTTCGCAAAGCGTACTAAAGCAACACGGGCTAATGGCACTGTTGAACCATTGGAGTAACTCGCAGTGATCAAACCATCTTCACCGATTTCGACATTGGTTAAACGTCCAACGGTGGTGCCATCCTGTGACAATTCTGTGGCGGCAAAGGGAGCAGAGTATTGCGTTGGCGCATTGAACTTGATATTTACGGCTTGGGTGCCATCGGCACCAGGACCTAAAACACCAGCACCACCTACCCCTAACGCTTCCGTGGTAACTACTGCAGGATCACTCCCTGTATACACACCGACAGAGTTAAACTTCAGAACCGATCCCTTCCAGCCACCAGTGGTTTGAGCTGTACCAGTTGCATCGGGAGTACCATCACCATTGGTGTCTGTCTGATAGGTTCCTGCGGGACCTGATACATCGACTTGCTTGCCATCAATGGCATAGTAGGCAACCCAGTTGTTTTCACCATTGTAAGAGCCGTTGTTTGGCTTCACAAAATAGGTAGTCATAATATGTGGCTCACCCAATGAGTCATAAATCGTCATGGATGTAACGCTGTTATAGGTTTTGGAGTCTAAAGGATCAAAAGCAGCAGGGTCGAGTGAACCTTCTTTTGCATTGAGGTTCATCTGCAAAGTCACGTTTTCAGTCTGAACAGGGCTACCCGCGGTATCAGGAATTTGCACAGGTTTAGCCGTAGTCAAACTGACAGAAGTGGAGTTACCATCTTTATCCACTGGGAAGGTCTGCAAAAAATTACCTGCAGAGTCAACCATATAATTATTTTTATCGACTTTAAATGCACCAGCACGGGTAAACTGATGATCCAATGTACCGATCTCAGACGCTGTCACAAAAAAACCACCACCTTTAATCGCCAAATCCAACGAGTTATTAGTCAACTGCAGACTGCCTTGGTGGAATTGCTGCGCCACTTGGCTTGTTGCCACCCCGCCACCCACAGCCGTTTTTGAGTTTGAGAAAATTGAATTAGCGTAAACATCCGCAAATTCAGCGCGCGATTCTTTAAAGCCAATGGTATTCGCATTCGCAATGTTGTTCGCCGTAGTGTTCAAATCTTTCTGCGCAGCAGAAATGCCACTCAATGCAATGTTAAACGACATAATTCACCTCTACATTTGCTCAATTCAATAATGGACAAGTAAGGTCCATTTACAATCTTGATAACCATTAAACTTCTGTAATAGCAAGCACATCCGACAACTTAAAGGCCATTCCACCTTTGAGGTTCAAAATGGCACCGGTCGCTGCAGTACCTAAGGAAACACTGGTCACATGCCCATAGGTCGATACTGCTAACGCTTGCGATTTATCATTCACCAAACCCGATGCTTTGATGGAGTAATTGCCTGCGGCAACAGGTTCCCCTTTATCGTTCAAACCATCCCACTTGACATCAGTGTTACCGCCCTTGCTACCATCGACAGTAAATGTTCTGACCACTTGCCCTTTCTCATCTTCGATTCGAATGTTGATGACGGGAATTTTTTCTGAAGTACTGATTACGCCATTTAAACCAGGACTTTCTGCAGATATATATCCAGTATCCGTCGGTAATAGCACTTTACGTCCGACTAATCCCGATGCTTGTAATGCTTGGCTCGATGTCATCACACTGTTTAAATTAACAATTTGATCATTGAGCTTAGAAATGCCATCGACGGTAGAAAACGATGCCATTTGCGCAATCATCTGATCGTTATCAACGGGCTTAAAGGGGTCCTGCATCGATAACTGCTGACTGAGTAATGAGAAAAAATCCTCTTGGGTCAGCTGCTGGCTCTTTGCTTCAGGTACTGCTGAATTACTCGGTAAACGTAATCCATCCAAAAATGGATTGCCGGTAGAATTAGTCGACGTCTTGGTGTTATTGGTTGATACCGTATTCGGTTGATTTTTTGTTTGAGTCACCTGCGATGAGGTTTGACTCATTTGGTTAATGAGGCTCACAACTTACCTCCTAAATAACGCATATTATTTACCCATCCCAAGTGTTTGTTGCAGCATAGATTTTGCCGCCTCAGCTACTTGAACATTCATCTGATATGAGCGAGAGGCAGAGATCATGTCCGCCATTTCTTCCATGACATTCACATTAGGCTTATAAATAAAGCCATCACCATCCGCCATCGGATGATCCGGTGAATACTCTTTTAATAAGGGCTTATCACTTTCAACAATACCTTTTACCGCCACACCTTGAGAGGCCTGTTGTTGACTCTGGGCCTTTGCCATTTCGGCTTCAAAAATGGGATGACGTGAACGATACGTTTTATCAATACTGCTAGATACTGAATCGGCGTTAGCAATGTTACTCGCGGTGGTATTAAGCCGCAGAGACTGGGCAGACATGCCAGAACCCGCAACATCGAAGATATTAAATAAACCCATGATTAATCCCCTCTCAGCGCTTTTTTCATGCCGCTAAATTTACTGTCTAAAAAACCCAGAGACATTTGATATTCAAGGGCATTTTGCATAAATGCCGATTGTTCTTGTTGAACATCAACAGTATTGCCATCTCCAGTATCGGGTTGATTCGGCACACGAAATTTAACGTACTGTCCAGTTAATTGAGCCAAACCAAAATGCTGCTCATCACCGGTCATCTCTAAGCTGTTTCGCTGCTGTTGCTGCGTTTTGGCCACATTTAAGGCAGCAGAAAAGTCGACATCGCGGGCTTTATAATGCGGCGTATCAGCATTTGCGATATTACTTGCAAGCACTTCTGCTCGCTCAGAACGGATCCCCAAAGTGAATTGGTGTACTCCGAGAGCTTTATCAAAATTAATCGCCATAAAATTGCCTCCATCGTGTCACTCATGTGAACAAAGCAATTCATGTGCCAATACGCTAATAAGAGATAAGAATATTTTGAAGGGAAACTCTTGGTAAAAAAATTACCGAACTTGGTCGGTAATTTTTATTTAAAATTAGAATGTTATGTTTTCTTCTGGTAATAAATACCAGGATTGCAGCGGACCATGTCAAACTCGTCGGTCAAACCCGCAATAGATTCGGATGCACCTAAAAAGAGGATACCTTTAGGGTTTAACGCGGCAGCAAATTGCCGCAAAATTTTTGCTTTTGCCTCTGGGGCAAAATAGATCAACACATTTCGACAAAAAATAATGTCGAACTTACCCAGCAAAGTGTAACTCTCAAGCAAGTTATGGGCACGGAAATTCACTAGACGTTTAACGTTATCTTTTATCCGCATGTTACCTGAAGGCAAAGCATCAAAAAACTGGCGCTTACGTTCATCAGACAATCCACGTGCTAACGCTAAACTATCGTACTCGGCATTTTTACAACGCTCCAACATGGAAGGAGAAAGATCCGTAGCTTGAATCGAGGCACCACCTGACAGCGCACCAGGTTTTTTCTGTTGATACTCTAATATGGTCATCGCCAAGGAATATGGCTCTTGGCCAGATGAACAAGCAGCAGACCATATCTTCAAAGGTCTCCCCAACTTACTGTACTCAGGCAGCAGTACATTATTTAGCAATTCAAATGGATAACGATCACGAAACCATAAGGTTTCGTTCGTAGTCATGGCATCAATAACTTCAGCCCTTAAAGCTCGCTCCGTAGGTTTCATCGAGTGCTTTACCACATCGGATAACGAAGGTAGGTTATATTTGCCCATCAACGGCGCAAGACGGCTACGTACTAGGTATTGTTTGTTTTCCCCCAATACGATGCCGCTATGTTGTTCTAGGAACAACCTAAATTGATTATATTCTGCTTCTGCGAGTGATTTATCAGGCACATTCACGTCCTAGATCCTATAGCAAGCACCAAAATAAGTGCACAACAATCATGTAATAAGGGCTAGATTATAGCGTAAAGCTCTACCAGGCACTAACCCACACTCTCACTACAAACTTAAATGCTTGTTCACTGCCGCAGCTAATTCATCAGGGTTGAATTTTGCGATAAAGTCATTGGCCCCGACCTTTTGTACCATGGCTTGGTTAAAGACTCCACTTAATGAAGTATGCAGTACCACCTTAATATTTTTCAGCTTAGGATCATCGCGGATCTCAGCTGTTAAGGTGTAACCATCCATTTCTGGCATCTCAATATCGGAGATAATTAACGGGATCTCATCAGCGACATTATTCATTTCGCTTGCAATTGCCTTGAGTTTATCAAGCGCCTCTCGGCCATCTTTTGCCGTATCAATTTGTAGATTTAACGACTCTAGCGAACGGATAATCTGTTTACGAGCTACCGCAGAGTCATCAATGACCATAATATGGTAATGCTGGGTTCTATCAATGGTGAGCTGTTGGTTGACCTCTTCACTAATAGCCGTTTTTACTGGAGAGATTTCATCTAAAATCTTTTCAACATCCAGAATTTCGACCAATTCACCTTCTATCTCGGTAACCGCGGTTAAATAAGAATAACGGCCAGCACCTTGTGGTGGTGGCATAATGGCTTCCCAGTTCATGTTGATAATACGTTCCACAGAACTGACAAGGAAACCTTGCACACTACGGTTATATTCCGAAATGATGATAAAGCAATTTTCAGTGCTCGCTAGCGGACGCCCTCCAGTTGCAGCACTCAGATCGATCACAGAAATAGTGGTACCGCGAATATGAGCAACACCTTTGACGTAAGGATTCAGTTTAGGCAATGTCGTTAACGGTGGGCATTGCAAAACTTCTTTCACTTTAAATACGTTTATCCCAAACCGTTGACGACCGTTTAACTTAAATAGCAACAGTTCTAGTCGGTTTTGACCTACGAGTTGGGTGCGTTTGTTGACTGAATCAAGAATACTCGACATAACTCTGCCTTGTTGTTCTGTTTATGTACGGCCCTAAAACTCGTTTGAGTATAGGCATATTAATTGCTTACGTCTTGTTATCGATAAACATAGTTGAAACTAAGTCAAACTTCTGACACCAGATCTCCTAGAAAGAAGCATTGAACAGTTTCACGCTTGATAAAAGTATAGGTGCATTCTGGCGTTACAAGCTAGTCTCTTCATTATGAAAGTAAATTTAGTCCACTTTTTTAGAATTTTCGTACTTTTTATTTCCACGGCAGCCAATGCTGAAACAGTGGTACCTAGCGTATCGGCGATATCCGAATTAGCTAAAGCCCTTATTAATGAAAAGATTTCAGTACCTGCAAATGCGAAAGTCGACATTAATCCACAAACGGTCGATCAACGAATGCTACCGGCGCAATGCGCGTCGCCGATAAAAGTCGAACTGGCATCGGATCGTGAAATTAGACGCAATAACACAGTTAAAGTCAGTTGTAATACACCCGATTTAGCCTATCCATGGCAAATTTTTATCTCTGTTCGAGTGGATATTCTTTTCCCTGTTGTTGTAGCAACAGAACCCTTAGCACCTGGTGAATTAATCAGCCCAACACAAGTTGAAATCCGCTACGTTGACCAAAATAGTTTGCGCGGTATGCAATTTAGCGATATCAATCAGCTTTCAGGCGTACGCGTTAAGCGCCGAGTTGCGAAAAATAATCCTATTTTTGCTAACAACCTTTGCTTTGTCTGTAAAAATGATGCTGTGTCGATTTATGTACGTTCAAGTAATTTTGTATTAAAAACGGTGGGAGAAGCGCTACAAGATGGTAATATTGGCGACCAAATCCGAGTCAAAAATAGTAGCTCTAACAAAGAGCTAGATGCCACAGTCACGGCCATTGGCGAAGTAGAAGTTAGAATGTAAAATAGGCTAAAGCTTTTTGATGAGCTGCCGATACCCCAGTTAAGAAATCCCGTATACATGACGCTGGAGCCTAAAATGGCAATTGATATTAGCAAATTTAACGCCGGAACGGCTGCACAAGTCCGTTCAAACAGCACTAAACAGAGCAGCGAAAGCGAGCAATCATCTCAGGTAGCGGCTAAATCGACTCAACAAAAGGGTGATTCTTTTGTCATTACAGCTCAAGCTCAACAGTTACAAGGAGCTCACACTAAAATGGCAAGTCTCCCAGAAGTCGACCAAAAGAAAGTAGCTGAAATCAAACAAGCGATTGCAGAAGGTCGCTACAAAATTGATCCCGAAAAGTTGGCCGCCAATATCGCCAACTTTGAAGCAGAATTAAACGAGCTTAATTAAAGAGTAACTATGACTGAAATAGCTAAACTGGTAGATCAACAACACGCCCATTTGGCTGTTCTTAAACAAATTATCCTTAAAGAAAAAGGCGCTTTGGTTGACCAGAACGCCGATTTGCTTTTATCGCTGGCTGACCAAAAATCTAAATGCTTACAAGCTCTAAAGGCAAATGATGACTTTCTTGCCAATCACAGTGATAAATCGTTGCTCACTGAGCAAGCAGAATTGTCGGCTAAAATGGCTGTGGTCAAAGAAGCACTCATCGAGTGTAAAGATCTCAACGCACAAAATGCCAGTTTGATAGAAATGAATCTTGCTAGCCTAAACCGCTTTGCTCAGGCCTTGCAGGCGAGTCGAAATGCCACCACGCTGACGTATAACGATAAAGGCAAAACATCGACCTTTTCAAGCTTAGGCAATGATTTAAAAGCTTAAAGCGTTATCAATCCAAACGGGTTAGAAACAAAAACCGCGCTAAATTAGCGCGGTTTTTGTTATTGATAGCCTGTATGAGTTCAGATGTATTAGTTCAGACTAGATCTGAGCCATCACTTAAAAGTAAGTGACTTCTTTAATTCTTTGTGGGCGACTCTGCTGTTGATAAATTTGCCATACTTTAGAAAAATCGAGTTCTAACTCAGTAACATAGTGCTCACCTGCGGGATAGCTTTTTACAACTCTTGCACCGCGGATCACCCCTGTAACAGAAGCCTTAACATTGTCATCTGTGAGCATCCAATCACTGACACTGCTGTTAGCGGTGATCTTTTGTCCATATACTTGTTCGGCCAGTTCACGGTAAGCCACAATTTTAGACGCCTGCATCGCCATCAAGACTCTTTGGGATTGCTCTTTGGCAGGTTGCGTCGCCAAAGGTGCATAACCGATAGCCGTCAGCTTAGGGAAGCTTGTTGGAGGCACATCCTCCCATTCCACATACTTATCTTTAGCGGCACAACCAGTAAGTAGAAGCGCCGCGATAACTAAAAGGTAGCGTTTCATTTTTCATCTCCTAACACACGCACTTCGTTCATGCCGGGGGCCGACTGGCGATATAAAATCCCATCGTGAGAGATTATTTGCTCAGAGGGCTGCATATAATTGCTCAATTCTTTTTGTGTGACAAAAGTTTGCGAAGCAGAGACCACTCGATTATTGCTTAACGTTACAATTCGAGTATTAATCGCCAAACCATTGGTTGTCGGACTCATTGTGGAGACCACAATATGATCGACAGGCAAGTTAGTAGATAGTTTTTGCCAATCACGCGTCAAAATAAAATCGCCATCGCCTGTGACACGAAGTCCATCACCAAGATTTAACTCCACCACATTAAATTGAAAACTGTGCAAAGATGCCATGAGTCCCTGCTGCAATTGCAGCGCAACCGCATTGGTACTGCTCATATCACCCACTAACACAGGTGTGGTAACGACAATGGGTTGATCAGGACGCAATGCATCATTTTGCTTGACTAACTCAGTCACGATACGTTGTGCCAAATGGTTAATCACCGCCGTCGGCGGCAAACCATTGCCATCAACTAAGCTAGGTTTTGGCGGAGCAACGGGTTTGGTCGCACACCCAACCAGCACCAAAAGAGCTAGGGGAATGAACGCACGCTTTAGCATGGAAGTAACCTCATTATCGATATCAATGCGCCTCAAAGCGAGCCGCGATCTTTGTCAAAAAGATTGCAATTATTAGACCAAGTCAAAAAACAGGCCCAACTAACTCACCTGATTATCGACAGCTGTGCCAATAACTTTACCCTATATACCTATTCAGCAACTTCAAGTTGTTTGGGATATCTCATAAATCAGGCACGGAACTTGCTTTTAGAGCCTATAAAACTGCCATTAAACTGACTCACTGATTGGCACAACTTACGTAAGGGCTCATTGATGAACATACTCAAAAAGAACTTGCTCATAATTAGCAGCCTAGTGCTGGCAATACTTCAGGCCAATCAAGTGCACGCTGAATGGGTCGAAGCCAGTGGTGAAGCGATCATCACCAACGGCAACATTGCCCAAGCGAGGGAAGAAGCCATCAATCAAGCGGTGAGCTATGCCACCCTCAGTACAGGGATCCAAATTTCCAGTGAACAACAAACCATTAACGGCAATCTGACACAAAACAGCTTTGCCATTAATCGTTATGCCCAAGCAATCAGTATTCAACTCGTCAACGAACGCATTCAGGGAAATAAAATTTATGTTTCGCTTAGACTCGACCTCAATGACGACCCAACCCAACAATGCCCAGCGGGTCAATTAAAAGCAGCGATTCTGATTCCCCAAGCGCAAATAAAAGACCGAGCACAATTACGCTACGGCCAATTATCAGGTTTTGAAGAAGTTATCTCCGAAAAACTCGGTAATAGTATCGATGGTTACTCATCGACAGGATTTAGCCATACCCATGCCAAAGAAAGGCTCGATATCGCACAAGAACTGGTAGATGTTCGCGGTTATCGGCTTCCGAGTTGGCTAAGTGAAATTACCGATAGCCAATATATTTTACTACCGCAAATTATTGATATTTCGACAGAGCCAGTACAAGCCACCTTTATGGGATGGTGGGACGAAGCGCCACAAAGGCAGTTTCAAATAAAACTCAGCCTTTATCATGGGATCAGCGGTGAAGAAGTGTGGAGCAAAACCTACAGCACCTCGGCCCGTTGGGAATTTGAGGAACAAGCTATTGTAGCCCCTAATAGTGATAGATTCTGGCGCTCATCCTATGGCAGAAATATCAGTCAACTTATACAAGAAGCGACCCGAGATATTGATAAAACACTCAACTGCAGGCCACTACTTGGACAAGTCGTCAGCCGTCAAGGTGACAGAATTATCCTCAACTTAGGTCGTAAACATGGGATCCGTGTTAGTGATAAGTTTCAAGTGGTGTTACAACGCAATTTACCGGATAGACTCAATGAAATGCGCGCCATTGCTACCAAAAGCCGAGCAACAGTACAAATTGAACAAGTGAGTGAAGAAAGTGCAACAGCGGTACTCGTTGACCAAAATGCGGTTTACAATGTACAGATAAACGACATTGCGCTTAAGATTTAAGCAACTAAATCATAAGCCTTTTAATCAAAGATAAAACCAGTATAATCACCAGCGTCTCTTCATAGCTCAACAGGATAGAGCAGCCGCCTCCTAAGCGGCCGATCGGGGTTCGAGTCCCTGTGGAGAGACCAGATAGTGATGTCGGTAATATCAAAACGAAAGCTTCCGAGGAAACGGAATGACTGAACTATTTGCCATTAATCTGAGTATTATTGCTAAACGCTGGCCAATTGTGGCTGCTGCGATAAAAAGCCAATCAATTGACCATCTTGATGCGCACTTAGTTCAAGGCCAAAACCAAACTATCAGTGTTAATGGCATTCAGCTCAGCAGCCGTCATGACCGCATCGCTGAAGCACAGCTGTTTATTAGCACCCTTCCCTCAAATGCTCACCAAGTCACGGTTTATGGCGTGGGTATGGGTGATGTTCCAAGTCTGTTGATTGAAAATCCGCACTATACTCGCATTGAAGTATGCATTTTAAATTTGGCAGTATTCGCGTTACTGCTTTGTTACACCGATCAGAGGGAATGGCTAAGTCATCCGAATGTGGTATTAAATGCGATACCTAGTGCCACGCTGCAATTTCCGAATATTGCCATTACCCCAGATCTTAATCTCGTCAGTGATGACAATGCCACACTGAGGGATCTCTTAGTGATGGAGCTTAATCGTGATTTCACCAATCGACACCATCAAATCGATGATCCTGAGATCCTTAAGCGCTTTGCCGATAATCAGGTGTTTATTACTAATGATCCCGATGCTGCCCATTTAACTAAAAGCTACAATCCATACAAAGCAATCGTCATAGGCTCAGGTCCGTCTTTAGAAGAACATTATGCTTATCTTAAGCAGTTGAGTTTAAGCCCATCGAGACCCTTATTGATTGCTGCGGATACGGCTTTGCGTGGATTACTTCATCATCAGATTAAGCCTGATATTGTCGTCTGTATTGACGGTTTAATTTCCTCCTATCATTTGCCTTTGTCAGAAACCCAAGAAATCAATCTTGTGTATTTTCCTCGGGTAGCACCCGAAGTATTAGCCCATTGGTTAGGGCCAAGATTTGTGGCTTATGGCACGAGCAAAATTTACGACAGCATGTCCCAGCTGAACCCCAAGCTGAGGCTGTTTACAAATGGCAGTGTGATTCACCCAGCAATTGATTTAGCCGTCAAGTTACATGCTAAGGAAATCACGCTATTAGGCTGTGACTTTTGTTACTGCAATAATAAGAGTCATGCTTTTTGGAATGATTATCCATTTGAAAGTAAGGATAAATTTGAAAAAATCTGGGTTGAAGCTGTGATACAAAAGGTGAGAGAAGCAAAGCATTGGTTGATTAATGGCAAAGGCCAACGGATTGCAACTGATCTAAATCTTCGCGCTTATTTACGACATTTAGAGCGCTATATTGCTAAACACCCACAGGTGAAATTTTACCAAGCCAGTTTATCGGGAGCGAAGATCCGCGGTTCGCAATATAAGGAGCTGATTTAATGTCGTTCAAACCACATAATTCACCAAAACAGTCCCTAGAAGACATGCTTTGCCAAGCAGCCCACTCCTTCCGTTTAGGCAAAGAAGCTCAGGCCTCCGTGGAATTTCGTTTATGCCTCGACTCAATTGAGAAATATCACCCCGAGCTGATGCAATTACCCTCGTTTCAGCAAATGCTGGCGCCAATGTTACAAGCTCAGGAACAACACGATTGGCTTAGTCTTGCTGATTACTTAGAGTATGAGCTCATTGGCCTTGTCAGTCGCTAAAACGCTAATTTAAAGCTTCCCTGTCATTTGCCGTTAATACGTTATCAACGCCATTTTGTGAGCCACTATGACTAATCATTCCCCCCTATTTATCGCCGAAGTGTCCAGCAATCATCATAGGGACTTACAACGCTGTATTGAGTTTATCAAAACAGCCGCTGAAATCGGTTGTGATGCAGTTAAGTTTCAACTGTTTAAAATTGAAGAACTGTTTGCACCTGAGATTCTATCTAAGAGTGAAATGCATCGTAAACGTAAAGAATGGGAGTTGCCCGTCAGTTTTCTGCCCCAGCTCAAGCAATCCTGCGATGAATACGGTATTCAGTTTTCTTGTACTCCGTTTTATCTCGACGCGGTAGCAGAGCTTGAACCCTTTGTGGATTTCTACAAGATAGCATCCTATGAATTACTTTGGGACGACCTGCTAGCGGCCTGCGTGAAAACAGGAAAACCAGTTGTAATTTCAGCGGGCATGGCCACGATAGAAGAAATCGATCACGCGCTAAAAACCTTGAAAGAAAATGGCGCCAGTGACATTACCTTGCTGCACTGTGTTTCTGCCTATCCAACCCCAGAACATGAATGTAACTTAGCCGTTTTAGGTAGTTTTAGAAATCGTTACCAAGTTAAAGTTGGATGGTCTGATCATACTGTTTCCAGTGCTGTCATTAATCGGGCCGTACACAGATGGGAAGCCGATGTTGTCGAGTTCCATTTAGATTTAGATGAAACAGGCGATGAATACGCTGCAGGTCATTGCTGGCTACCACAACAAATTGCAACGGTAATTCAGGGGGTAAAACTTGCAACAGTCATTGATGGAAGCCCAGTAAAACAATTTGTTGCCAGCGAAGCCTCAGATAGAGAATGGCGAGCCGATCCGCAAGATGGATTACGCCCTATGAAGTCTCAAAGAGAAAAGTTTGGAGTATCAGAATAATGAGTACGTCCCCAATTACAGTAGTAGCAGATGCTATTATTGAATTTTTAGCCCACCAAGGGATTAAAGCATTTCACAATTATCCCGGTGGAACCATCGCTCCTTTATTAGATGCTTGCAAACGTTTCGGAGTAACCGTTTACACTTCTCGAAATGAGCAAGGCGCCGGTTATGCCGCGCTGGCTCAAGGCAAACTAACCCAATTACCAGGTATCGTGGCGGTAACATCAGGCCCGGGTGTAACCAATGTATTAACGCCCGTCGCCGATGCCTATTTTGATGGTATTCCGATGTTAGTATTTACGGGCCAAGTGGGTACTGGCGACCTCACAGGCCAAAAACGAGTAAGACAATCTGGATTCCAAGAAGTTGATACCCCATCATTGATGAAACCTATCACTAAGGGACAATTCCAACCTAAAAACAGTGAAGAACTATACGCTATTCTTCCTATCGCATGGCAACTGGCTTTAGAAGGCAGAAAAGGCCCAGTTTCGATTGATTTACCAATGGACGTTCAACGCAGTGCAGCAATTAAATCCATCAAAGTACCCGAAATAGTTACTTATCCTGTCAATCGCACAGAGCTAGGCACTTTTATCGATGAGCTAATCAATGCCATTGACCATTCGCAAAAACCAGTGATTATTTGCGGCAATGGTATGACATCACCAGCATTAGTGGATGCAATCCGTACCTTAAGAAACTACTGGCCTGCACCTGTGAGCCATAGCTTGCTGGGCGTTGGAGTTTTGGACACCGATGATTCTGGGTCATTAGGGTTTCATGGCCATACAGGTAGCCAATTAGCAGGTAAAGCCATTGCTGAGTGTGATTTATTACTGGTATTAGGTTCCAGATTAGATGTTCGCCAAACTGGCACACTGAAAACAGCCTTTGCCTCCAATGCGAAAATTTTTAGAGTCGATTTAGATATTGGAGAATTAACTGATAGTCGTATCGCTCACCATAAGGCTGTTCAAGCTGAACTTGAGCAATTTTTTGATGCCTTACACCCCAAATTTGCTCAATTATCACCACCTAATCTATCATCATGGCATAACACCATTTCGCAGTGGAAAGCGCAATTAGCTTGGCCCTACCCAGATTATCCAGGAATTGCACCTAAACTCTTGCTAGAAAAACTAAGCAACTCTTTACCAGAGAACACTATCGTCACCACAGGTGTTGGCGCACATCAACATTGGGTTGCAAGGCATTTTAGATTTGCCCTCCCCCATCGCCAGCTTTTTACCTCGGCAGGCCATGGCACCATGGGCTATGATCTCCCGACAGCGATAGGTGCCGCAATCCACTCACCAGAGTCCACCATTTTGTGTATCGCTGGAGACGGTTCATTTCAAATGAATATCCAAGAACTGGGCGTGATCAAGGAGTTAGGCCTTAAGATCAAAATACTGGTTCTGGATAACCACAGATTAGGCTTAGTATCTCAATTCCAATTAATGAATTGGGAAACTGATACTGCTTGCGGTAACAAACAATCGCCTAATTTTGCCTTAATAGCTCAAGGTTACGGCATTAAAGCATTGCATTGTAGTGATAGCGCTAAACTAGAACAAACATTGGCTGAATTTATTGAGACCGATGAATCTATTCTGCTTCATATCGAAATTGCCACACAGCATGATGTCCTCCCAATGCTATTAGGGGGTCAAACAACAGATAAAATGTGGCCTTACTTTGACATGCAAGGTAATCCAAGGGATCCATCAAATGTCTAAACTCGTTTTGATCACAGGTGGAAGCAGAGGAATTGGTGCCGGTATCGCCAAAGCCTTTGCGGAGGCGGGATATTGGGTCGCTATAACTTACCTTAATCACCAAGATAAAGCCGTGTCATTAGCTAACATCTTAGGAGATAAGGTAGCCGCTTTTGCATTGGATCAATCAAAACCTGAGAGTATTAAACAATGTATTACTGAGGTCGAAAAATATTTTAATCGAAGTATTGATGTACTGATTAATAATGGCGCCATAGCCCAGGAAAAGCCCTTTAGCGACATTACTGCCGATGATTTTACCACTATGCTGAACACTAATCTGCGCGGCCCATTCTTGCTCGCACAAGCTTGTATTCCTGCAATGCAACAGCATGGCTTTGGCAGAATCATCAACATTGGCTCCATTGGAGGTCAGTGGGGAGGCTATAACCAAGTTCACTATGCCGCAGCCAAGGCAGGGCTTATTAACCTAAGCCAATCAATTGCCAAAATCTATTCACGAGATGGGATCAGAACCAACACGATTGCCATAGGTTTAGTCGCAACAGAAATGACGGAGCATGAATTGACTACTGAGGCAGGCAAACAAAAAGCAGCGGCAATTCCAGTTGGACGTCTTGGCAAAGTAGAAGACATTGCCTCAATAGCCCTCTTTCTCGCCTCCCAAGACAGTGATTATCTCAGTGGACAAACCCTAAATGCTAATGGCGGAATGTACTTTGGCTAATCGAGATTAAGGACCGATAATGATCAGAAATTGTTTTTTATGCGCAGCCAAAACCGACAATGTTTTTAGCTCAACCTGGATGTTGCCGGGTCTTGCACCAACAGAAATCGGCTTTTCAATCTGCCCTAAGTGCGGTTCCGTATGTCAAAGTCCATCAGTTAGCTACGATGATATGATGACTATTTATAGTTCAATCGCAGTGTATACCAACCCAGGTCGCCAAGGGCTACCCAGTAGCGCAAAAATTCGCGATTTAGATGAACAAATCCAATTTATTAAGCGGGGTATTGGTCATTTGCCTAAGTCTGCAATGCAGATTGGCAGCTCTGATGGTTACACCCTCTCACGATTTCGCCAAGCGGGAGTTGAACTTGTTATGGGCGTGGAGCCGGGAAGTACTTCAATCGAGATTGCCAAACGCCTTTATAATATTGATTGTATTCATGGAACAGCTGAAGATTTTGAGACAGACAAAGATTTTGAGCTGATCTTGCTAACCCATGTGTTGGAGCATATCTACGAGCCACAAGTGACCCTCGATAAATGCCGTAAAATCCAAAATACACCGGGTGAAAAATTTATCTATGTAGAAGTCCCCTTAATGGCTACCGCTGCAAGTTTGTGTCCAGGATTTTTGACCTTTGAGCATGTTAACTATTACACCAAAGAAAACCTGATCTGCAGCCTAACGCAGGCAGGTTATTGGCCCGTTTCTGTGGTGGAACACTTTAACAGCAACCTCTCCCCTATAATAGGTATACTGGCCAGCACACGTGAGCAGCACCACTATGATGTGATGAAGATGGACGTCCAGCTAAACCGTAAAAGACTAAGTGAATACCGTCAAAAAGAGCTTAGTTATTGGCAAAACTGTGTTGACTGTATAAAGGTGTCATTACAACAAAGCCAGCGGATTTTCCTCTGGGGTGCAGGAATACACACCTGTCAACTGCTCGCTAACACTGATCTGCTTGACCACAGCAGGATTTTTGGCTTGACGGACACTTCATCTCTGAAGTGGGGCTTAAGGCAGGGTGAATGGATTTGCCAAGATCCACAACAAATCGACTGGCAAGTTGGAGATACCGTATTAATCTCGTCTTATGCCTCTGAAAAGGAAATCTTTGATGCTTTATATTGGCTACGAGACAAAGGCGTAAATACATTACGGCTGCATAATGTTGACGATACTAGAGCAATCGTATGACGCATAAAAATAAACACTTACTGATCATTGGTGCAGGCGTAGAAGCCTGTGAAGGTATCCGCATTGCCAAGGAAATGGGGCTTAAACTTGTCATTGCTGATGGCAATCCCTCAGCCCCAGGACTGGCCATGGCAGATTGGCCAATTATTGCCAGTACCTACGATGGTCAAGCCATATTAGCTGAAGTTAAAAAACGCCAAACACAGGGCGTAAAAATTGATGGTGCGATCGCCATGTGTGCAGATGTACCTTTAAGTGTAGCTATCGTCAGTAATGACTTGGGATTACCAGGCCTGTCACTTGAGTCAGCCTTTTGGGTTTCTGATAAATTGGCAATGAAAAAGAGGCTGCAAGCAGAGGGGATTCCTATTCCACGCTTTGCGGATGTATCTGATAAGTCAGTCTTACTTAAACAAGCCATTAAGATAGGTTTACCACTGATTATTAAACCCGTTGATAGCCGTGGCGCACGTGGGGTTCAACTGATAGAGATAGCCTCAGAACTTGATAGTGCATGGGAATTGGCAGCCAAAGAATCCCCCACTTCAAGGGTCATGCTGGAAGAATATCTCGAGGGTCCACAGTTCAGTACCGAAACCTTGGTCGATCGTGGACGCTACTATACCCTCGGTTTTGCCGACCGTAACTACGAGTGGCTCCCTCGAACGAAGCCTTTTATCATTGAAAATGGCGGCGATGCTCCTACGGGCGTTAGTGCAAACATCAAAGCTGAGGTTATTGCCACTGTTGAACGAGCAGCGGCGGCACTTGGGATCAACCAAGGCGTAGCCAAGGGAGATATGGTCTATACGGCTCAAGGCGCCAAAGTGATTGAAATTGCAGGGAGACTCTCAGGCGGGTTCTTTTCAACTGTCCAAATACCTCTTGCAACAGGGGTCAACTTCATTGAAAAGGCTATAAAACTAGCCTTAGGAGAGCAGTTAAGCGATGAAGATGTTTCAATCAAGCAACAGCGCGCAGTGGCTATACGTTACCTTGATTTACCTTCAGGTAAAGTGAGTCATATTGAAGGAGTTTCAGAGGCAAGCAGCGTACCTGGGATTGAAATGTTAAAAATATTCATTGAACCGGGAAGTATTATTTATCCACTTGCCAATCATACACAAAGAACTGGTTTTGCAATCGCCACAGCTGATGATAAAGCTATGGCAATTACGAGAGCTCAGACTGCACTATCAAAAATCAAAGTGGTTTACGAAGCAACAAATAAATAAAATCAAAGTATTAAGCAATTTTTTCAAAATGGTTTAATACAAACTAGAACCGTATTAGTTCCGTATGGGTCGGCATCACTATGAATAGTTCCGGCCTTAATTCCAATCACCTTCACTACGAGAAAATATCGTCCGACTAATTTCAGTAGAGCGTCTAAACTGTATTCCACTATATGACAGGCATTGACAGGAATATGCCCATAGCTGTTTTGAGGCGTACTTAATACCAACATACCACCAGGCCTAATGATTCGCCGTAATTCTTTCAAGCAATCATCCTCAGGTATATGCTCTAATGTTTCGAAACAAGTAACTGCATCATAACTATCATCTTCGAAAGACAAATTAGTAATATCTTCAATATAATATTCTACATTTTTTTCATGGGTATAAGCTTTAGCTAAATTGATAATTTCGGGATCCAAATCAGCTCCATGAACTTCAGCAAGAAATGTAGACATCATTCTCACACCGTATCCATTACCACAAGCAATATCTAAAACTTTCATATTAGAGTTTAAATACTCAAGAGCCAGCTGATAGTGATAACTAGGTGTATCTGCCCAGATCGTACGCTTACTACCTACTTCTAAACGCGGAATATCATAAATGTCCTTCGCCA
Source organism: Shewanella oneidensis MR-1 (assembly GCF_000146165.2). Taxonomy (NCBI): domain Bacteria; kingdom Pseudomonadati; phylum Pseudomonadota; class Gammaproteobacteria; order Alteromonadales; family Shewanellaceae; genus Shewanella; species Shewanella oneidensis. The sequence continues at coordinate 3,403,345 of NC_004347.2, forward strand.
ACTTTCGACATTCACTCAAATATTCATCAGAATATTGTGGTAAGGTCCTTAAATATTCAAAATTATAATTATAACGATTGAGTTCAAAATAAATTTTTGGATGAATATTAAACTTTTCCAACTCAGGTTTATCCAGTAACTTAACTAACTCCCTAAGAGCTCCAACGCGGAAAACTTCCGAACTAAAATGAACTGGAAAATCAGCAGGTAATTTTATACAATCTAGTTTTTTTTGCAGTGCAAGAGCTAGCATCTTTTGGCTAAGGTCAACATCAAAACAGAAATGAATACCGTCAATACGAACAATATAATCATTGTCAGCTAACTCTATTGATGCTGCAATCATACGTTTTAGGGGGCTTTCATCAAACCCGTAAAATGCTTTCAAACGCTTATCTTTAACATACTCAATAACCCCCCCCAATTCCCCATCCTGGTCAAATTCTGGAGCCACCAAACATAGCTGAGCCGCTGGAAACGCTTCTAATGCACGCTTAATCGTTCGAGCAACGGTAATTTCACCATTCACTAGTCCCATGCAAATATCCCGTCCTCCAGCCCAAGAACGAGAGCTAGCTTGGATCAATACTTTAATATTACTCATAGATATCCCTAATGACTTACCTAGATTTTCTTTGCAAAAAGGACAACTTCTCGCCCCATTCCTGCGGAAGCAAGTGCCTGATAAAACTTTCGCTTAACCTGATTGTTACCAGAGTGTAATAGTTGAGTATCAAATCTCATCCGCTTTTTATGGCAAGTACGTCCAAGGGCTGGAGAATCAACATAATTATCCCCCATCAGTAAAAACATATCGATTGGAAAAGTCGTCTCCTGCAGCACAACCTCAAATCCAGCAGAGGTCAGTAAGTTTCCTAAGGTCTCAAAGCTAAAATAATTAAGATGATGCGGTGGGGCCACCCACCAGGGACGATATCCCTCATACGTTCGCAGCGTTTCTTGAAATGGGTTGTAATCATTAGGAACAACAACACATAATATCCCACCTTGTACTAGAGATTCTCTAAAAAGTGATACCATTTCTCTTGGATTAGGGATGTGCTCAAGAACGGCATTTGCATGAATTGCATCAAATTTCCCCAGTAAAGTCGCGGTCTTATGATTAAAGAAATTCTCAACGACTTCTGCCCCTAAACCTCTTGCGTGTTCACAGGCTTGTGCAGATGGTTCAATCCCAATCGATTTCCAACCCCGCTTCTGGCCATAACTCACAAAATAACCTGGGCCAGAACCTACATCTAATATACGTCGAGCCGTAGTAGGTAAAAACTCTTCAAAAGTATCATAGCGATCGGAATAAACTGTGTTCCACCAATTTTTATCCTCTTCTGTTTCTTGGAGAAATAGAGGTTTATCTAGAGTGTAGTATTCATGCCGATAGATTTTTTCAAGCTCGGCTAACGTTGGCAGAGGATGGATGTGTTTAAATCCACACATTTGACATTCAATCACTTGGAAACCATTGATCTCGTCAACGAGATGTCCCATATGTTGTTCGGATGTTTTTTGATGCATCTCTATTCCTCAGGTGGATAATGCCAGTAAGTTGGCGTATCAAAGAATACGCAAATTTTAAGCCAATTAATATGACGTTGTAACAACCCACTGATAACTGCTAAGATTTTAGTCGTTGGTTAGTAACTGGCGATACATCTACTGCATTTGTAATTTTTAAACTTAACTATCTCATTTAGCCATTTAACAACTAAGGTGTAAGCGAAAATGCCAGAGGTTCAATCCGTCGCACTATATACAGTGTTCCATTTAAACTTGGCCTTTTCCTCCATTGAAAATGAACAACATGGCGAAGTCATTCGCAAATGCTACTGGCCACTCCTACAGATAGCGCAAAAAGGTATCCCTGTCGGAATTGAAATGACGGCCTATACCTTAGAAGCAGTTCAACAGGTTGACCCTCTGTGGGTAGAGGAATTCAAACTATTGCTCCAAAAAGGGATGTGCGAACTTATCGCCAGTGGTGATAGCCAAATTATTGGGCCTTTGGTTCCTGCGAAAGTCAATCAGGCTAACCTCCGACTCGGTCAGGATACCTATCACACCTTGCTTGGAGTGCGTCCTCAAATTGCCTATATCAATGAACAGGCCGTTTCAGCAGGGCTCTTAGATGTTTATATCGACCAAGGTTTTGAAGCTGTAGTGGTGGAATGGGATAATCCCTACTCCCATAATCCAAACTGGTCCAACACACTGTTAGACAGGCCACAGAGTTTACAAGCCGCAAGTGGTAGAACAATTAAGGTGATTTGGAACCACGCAATCGCTTTTCAAAAGTTCCAGCGTTATGTTCATGGCGAATTAACGCTAGAAGATTATCTGCATTATCTCGTTAAAATATTCAAACCTGGCATGTTGGCCTTTCCTGTTTATGGCAGTGATGCCGAAGTGTTCGACTTTCGTCCCGGTCGCTATCAAACTGAGGCGGATCACGTTGAAGGGGAATGGCAGCGAATTTCCACCCTTTTTAACACTCTTGCTGAGATGAATAACTATTGTTGGCAGTTGCCTCAACACATTCTTAAGTTTTGGCAAGGATCAAATGCGGTGGAAATCACCAATGCAGAGCATCCGGTTTCAGTCAAAAAACAAGCTAAATATAATGTTAGCCGCTGGGGATTAAGTGGTCGTAATGACCTCCTACTCAACAGTCAATGCTATCAACGATTCGCCACACTCGCACATAATCCACATGCAACAGAGCAAGACTGGCGAAACTTGTGCCGCATGTGGGCAAGCGATCTGCGAACCCATCTCACCGCTAAACGCTATCAGCAACTTAACTTGGTTGCTAATCCTGCTAATGCGCCAGTATTTGCGCCTTGGGAAGCACAACAAGATATTCAGATTGAGTACGATACACAAAGACGTCGTTTGCATATTCGTACCCCTAAGGTACACCTGAGCCTAAATGGTAACCGTGGATTGGCTATTGATAAATTAGCCTTTAAGTCCCACGACTTTGAACCCGTCCTTGGTACCTTATCCCATGGTTACTTCGACCATATTAGTTATGGTGCTGATTTCTACTCGAATCATTTGTTGATGGAACGATTTCGTGCACGTGATCGTGTCACCGATCTCAATCGAGTGAATTATGAATTGGGCTGCGCAGAGGGCAATTTAGTGATTTATTGCCGTCAATCATTAAAAAGTGGCGCAATCATTAAATGGTACCGTATCGAGCATGAATCTTTACATACAGGCTTTTTCTTTGAGGACAAGCAGCGCCCTGAAGCCTCAATCCGACTCAGTTATCTGACTTTACTCGGCTGTGATAATAGAGCCTGGTACCAGACCAATCTCGGTGGTGTTCAGGAAGAGTTCTTTCAAATACAAGAGGATATGGACCAAGGTTCTCCTGTTTCTTCAATTGTTTCCGCAAATAGCGCCATTGGTGCTACTGCTGGCCAGATTCAGTTTGGCAGCGGCCAATGTGGCGTGCGATTAACTTGGGATCCCGCAAATTGTGCTGCACTCCCCATGATTTCGAGTAAAAAAATAGATGATAAATACCTTAATCGATTATGGTTTTCGTTAGCCGAAGCCGATGAGACACTCAAGGAAGGTGGCAATTTACTCGATTTCAATCTCTGTATTACCCCTGAGAGTATTAATCTATGACCAAAATACTCGCCATCATTGGCGCACGCCTTAACTCTAGTCGCTTAGCTGGTAAACATTTGCTACCACTCGCTTGTGATGCCGCAGGTAATACTCTTCCTATCATTGGCCATATTTTAAGGCGCCTAAAGACGTGTAGCACAATTAGTTCAATTGAACTTGCCACAACTGCAGATGAGTTCAACCAGCCCCTAATCAATTGGGCACAAGAAAACCAGCTAACCTGTGTCCCCTTTGAAGGTGACGTTAATGATCTGATGGGCAGGCTTGATAGGATCATCCAGCGACAACAACCTGATTATATCGTGTATATCTGTGGTGATTGCCCACTTATAGACCCCAATTTTATTGATCACGCTCTGCTAGCCCTGAAAGCCTCAGATAAAGACACTATCACACTCAAAGAAGGGATCATTTCACTCCATGAAGGGATAGGGTTTTATACTAGATCTGGCTGGAATAGGTTGATGGCCGTTAGTGATTGTGTAATGTCACGTGAGCATGTGGGATATGGTGATAAATTAAGACCTGTATTAACAAAACTATATATCGATGACAGCGGTAATTATGGAAAAATTACCCATCGTATTTCAGTAGATACCCATGCTGACTATCGCTTTATGGTTGAAGTCTATCGGCGATGGTATGTAAATAATCCAACGGAAACAGTTGTCAGTTTAGAGTGGGTACAAGAAGAGTTACTAAAAGATTCTGCTCTGTTCGCCATAAATGCCCATGTACAACAAAAAGCTGCTAACAAAAACTATGCTAAGGCGAGTATCTATTGTCATCTGGGGCCTCAAATAGGTTTAGGACATTTCAAGCGCTCAGAATTAATTGCCAATGCATTGCAGGAGCATTTAAGCCTAGGAGTAAATATTCACGCTTATAGCGAAGCAGGGCAACGATTAGACTCAAGCTCAAAAGTAGTGTGGCATGAGGATGAGCAAGCATTACTCAGCGCATTAACCGAAGACCAAAATCCATTAGTACTACTTGATTTTCATCCTAACTTTATCGACTTAGAATCATTTGCCAATAGGCTAGCAGGGTTAGCTAAGCACGGTGCAAAGCGGATTGGCATCGATAAAATGGCACCATTACTGGATGAACTGGATTGGCTATTTATTCCAAGCTTCAATTCTCCAACCCATCATCCAAAAATATCCGCGGGCTGGAGAAATTATCTCTTTAGTACAATTCCACAAGCGACTAAGCAAGCACAAATTCTAGTTCTCACGGGGGGTAGCGATGCGTTGGGCTATGGCCGAGAACTCCCTACGATACTGGACTCCATTGGTACTGATTGGCCCATTTTATGGATTCAAGGCCCACTGGCCCCTGCTCCCCAACTGACCCCCAATTCAGCCATAGTGGTTCAACAAAATCCTGACAACCTTAAAGAGATAATCGCTCAATCAGAGATCATTTTAAGCTGTTATGGCTTATCGCTATTTGAGTCCATTTATGGGAAAGCAGCAACCCTACTTCTTCCCCCCCAACATCTCTGTGATGAAGCCGAACTTTTCGCTCTCAATCAAGAGCGCTGTTGTCTAGTGAGCGATTCATTGGAAGAAGCAAAGATGATGTTACAACAACTGCTTACAGAGCCCGAACAAAGAAGGTCTCTCCAGAACCAAGCAACAAGAGTCTTTGAATCACACCAAGGAATACAAGCGCTTATAGATGATATCCACCACTTATTGGGAGCGGTAAACTAACACTATTGAATTTTCTTACAGTACAGCTAACAAGGTGTTAATAACGCAAGCTTGTTCCTTATCAGTCATCAAAGGATAGAGTGGCAAGGTCAATATCTGTTGATAAAATGCCTCTGCTTGTGGGAAATCACCTTCTTTAAATCCTTGTTTTAAATAGTAAGGTTGAAGATGTACGGGGAAATAATGAACATGCACTTGTACATTTGCAGCTCTCATATCGTTGAATAGCTGTTTTCTTCTTGATGCGTCATTTAGGCGGATAATTTGTAAATGTCTAGCACTTTGAGTATTTGACAAAGGCTCAACCCAGCAAAAGGGTAATCCAATGAGTTCTTTACGATATATAGCGGCTAGTTCATTGCGTTTCAAAACAAAGGCATTAAGCCTGCTAATTTGCGACAAACCAAGCGCTGCCTGCAACTCCGTCATCCTATAGTTAAATCCCAAGGCGTGTTGTTCGTAATACCAGTCCCCTTCATCAGGTCTTAACATTTTATCGGGGGCTTTAGTGATACCGTGGCTGCGGTAAAGGGCCATTTTTTCAGCTAATTCTGAGCTGTTTGTCATGGCCATACCGCCTTCGGCGCTGGTGATAATTTTGACGGGGTGAAAGCTAAAAACGGTAATATCAGAGTATTGGCAGCTACCCAAAGGGTATCCATGATAGCTCCCGCCAATCCCATGTGAGGCATCTTCAATGATGTGAAAGCTATATTGTTCAGCAAGAGCAGCGATCGCTGCCATATCACAACTATGACCACATAAATGTACAGGGATAACAACCTTAGGGAGCTTCCCTATCCGAGCCGCTTGTTCTAATTTCATTGCCAATGCATGTGGACAAAGATTACCCGTTAGAGGATCCACATCGACAAAATCAATCTCAGCTCCACAGTAAAGCGCGCAGTTTGCCGAGGCGACAAAGGTAATTGGAGAAGTCCATACTATATCGTTTGGCCCAACCCCAAGAGCGAGACATGCAATATGCAAGGCAGAAGTCGCACTATTTACTGCTACGCCATAGCGAGCTGAACAATAGGAAGCAACTGCTGACTCAAATGCCGGAACCTTAGGCCCTTGAGTCAAATAATCAGAATTAAGCACTTCAATCACAGCATCAACATCTGCCTGATTGATGTCTTGTCGGCCATAGGGGATCATGCAACGGTATCCAGTTTAAGAATTTCAGCCTGTGTTAAAAAATGTGGATTAGTGCCAGAATTATATTCAAATCCCATCGGCACAGTCTGCCCCTTCTCTCCTAAGGCATTGGTACAAAAGTCTGTTTCACGCCCAAAAAAACGAATACTTGGCGTGATGACAAAGTGGTCATCAAATTCAATCGTATGATGGGAGTCATCCCCTGGACACATGACCTCATGCATTTTTTCCCCGGGACGAATACCTACAATCTGCTGCTCCAAACTCGGCCCATAGGCTGCGGCAAGATCAGTGATGCGTATGGAAGGAATTTTGGGTACGAAGATCTCTCCGCCCTGCATACGGGAGAAGTTTTTTAAGACAAAATCAACACCATCTTGAAGAGTAATCCAAAAACGTGTCATATCGGGATGCGTAATGGGCAGCGAAGTCGCACCATTGGCAATCAGTTGTTTAAAGAATGGCACGACTGAACCACGTGACCCCACGACATTACCATAGCGAACTGCGGCGAATCGGGTTTTGCCATCTCCCACCACGTTATTGGCGGCGACAAACAGCTTATCGGAGGCCAACTTAGTCGCACCATATAGGTTAATAGGACTCGCGGCTTTGTCTGTTGAGAGGGCGATGACCTTCTTAACATTATTACTGATGGCGGCCCGGATCACATTTTCGGCCCCATGGATATTGGTTTTTATGCATTCCATCGGGTTGTATTCGGCAGCGGGAACCTGTTTAAGTGCAGCGGCATGGATCACAAAATCCACATCTTTAAAGGCTTGTTTCAGGCGTTCCCCATCGCGCACATCACCGATAAAATAACGCATACATGGCGCGTTAAACACTTGCTGCATCTCATACTGTTTTAATTCATCTCGGGAAAAAATGATCAAGCGCTTCGGTTTATAGCGTTCGAGAATGGTTTTGGTGTATTTTTGTCCAAATGACCCCGTGCCACCCGTAATCAAAATTGTTTTATTATCAAACATAGAGTTCCCCACTCACGATTTAAACCTTCGATTAGCTACTTGTGACAACGATGAGCCATTTCGTCAACTCTCCAACTCTTACAAGATCCACGCCAAAATCCTCGTCGGAATAAAATAAGCCAATATGCCGTAAATACAAGTTACCTCATTATAGGCAAATATAGATAAAATATAAATTTTTTATATACTTATTGCTAGGGTCTGTTGATCTTTGCTGTACAAATGTTCTTCAGCAATACATCGGCAGCCACATTAACATAAACGCCAGTGACACCATACTGGCGTAATTTCTTGCTAGCTTGTCATATCTTGTTGATATTGCTCGATAGTGTTTAATTCTTCCAAAAGCATTCTCCACTAAATGTCGATACCGATATAAGCACCAATCGACTCTTTCTTGAGGTGTATTCTTATAGCGGCGCCTTGGAATAACAGATTTCCCGCCTTTATTGGCGATAAGTTCACGAAAAGCATCGCTGTCATAACCTTTATCTGCAATGACGGTATCAACCTGCTTCAGGTGCTCAATTAAGCTGGGGGCGTGTGTAATATCGTGTTTTTGGCCTTCTGATAATTCGAAATAAATCGGTAATCCTCCGCTGTCGACGGCTAAGTGAATTTTGGTTGAATGACCGCCTCGACTTTTACCAATACTCTCATTACTTAGCGTCGCTGCACCTGCACTGTGCTGGTGAGCCCGCACTATCGAGCCATCAATAAAGACCCATTCTATATCAGCAAGGTTGGCTAAGGCCTTGAATAAATGTGCTAGAACGCCTTTCTTAGACCATAAATGAAACCGTCTAAAGACCGTGCTCCAATGACCGAACTCTTTAGGTAAATCTCGCCAAGGGATACCTGTTCTAAGGCGGTAAAGAATACCTTCGAATGTTTGTCTATGTTCAGGTTTGTCATAAACACGGCCTGTGCTTTTCATTAAATGAAATAGCTTTTCCCAGCGTGCATCGGTTAGCATAAGTCTTGGCATGGCTTGAGGTTATGGTTACTTTTGGCGAAGCAAATTATAACGTCTTGCCATGCTGTCTAAAAATCACTCTCGAAAGATCAACAGACCCTAGATACCTAGCAAACAAATGCTTTATAGCTCAAGCAAGGTACCAGCCTATTAGTGTCAATTTTTTGCTGGAACATATTTTGCTAAGTCCTAACAACACTTGCTCAGACAATGAATGAAGTGACATTATGCTGGCGTTTCATCCTTTTAATCGCTCAGTTGTTCGCTCTACTCGAGGAAAACATGCAACTACAAGCCCACATTTTGAATAACTTTGCGATCAGTCGCTTTAACGAATACTACTTACCTAGTATTAACCGCCACACCTTTGAGGGTATTGACTCTAAAACCTTATACAATCGTCGTTTCAGACAATCGTTTTCTCAACAAGATAAGCTGCATATTGTGGTTGGAATGGATTCTGGACTACTGGCCAACTACGTGTTGGAGCAGGATCTCCCCATCGGCAGCAAATTTATTTTTGTTGAATTAGATGAAGTCATGCCCTTATTGGTCATCGATATCCCCGCAGACAAACAATCTGCAATCAGTATTGTTAATGAGGCCAGTTTTATTGAGTTAATGGAGCAAGATGACATAAAAGTCTTTTTAATCAAAGGCCAATATGAAATCCATCAATCCTTAGGCGTTGCATCCCAGCACTTAGATGTCTATATTGCCTTATTCAATCGCATCGAAACCAAAGTCCAAGATGATTATTTCACCCATAGGATCGGTTTTACCCAAAAAATCTTTTTCCAAACCCAGCTTGAAAATATTGCCGATAATCAAACACCAGCCAAAATACTACGGAATACATTTAGCGGAAAAACCTGCTTAGTCATTGCTGGCGGTCCTTCTCTTGACGAACATATCGATTGGATAAAACACAATAACGACAATTTATTTATTATCGCCGTTTCACGCATCGCGGGAAAATTGGCCGATAATGGCATATCCGTAGACATAATTACCTGCGTCGACCCTCAGGATTTTAGTTTCGACGTAAGCCGTGACATGTTTAAATTAAGCCACCAAACCTTGCTGGTAAATTCCTATCACGTTAGCCATAAAATCCTCTCCCAATGGAATGGCCCTAAAGCCTATTTGGGCCAACGCTATCCTTGGAGTGGCAAGCATGATCATGACAATATCATCACCGTAGGCCCAACGGTCACCAACAGCTCAATACGCCTTGCTATCGAAATGGGCTTTACTACCCTATTGCTAAGTGGTGTCGATTATTGCTATTCAAAATCCGGTTATAGTCATGCAAAAGGTACGGTTGAAGCCAGCATTGGTCCAAGTCTAGGCCGTAATAATAAATGGGTTGAAACCTACGCTGGTCAGCCAGCTGAAACTCCTATTCAGCTCATTCATGCAATGGAATCCCTTGCTGAGGAGGCCAAGACCTATCCTGATATTAGCTTTATTAATCTATCAATTAATGCAGCTAAAATTGAGGGTATTGTTCACATGCCAACAACGGCAATAGTGCTTTCATCCTTTACAGATAAATCCGTCATTGAGGTGATCAACGAGGCTACTCCCGATACTGAGGATGACTTAAACTCAGCAATACAAGAGTGCAGTAAAGCCATTAGCCAATTAGAAACATTAAGGCAGCTAACTAAAAAAGCACTTACGCTTACAAAAACACTGAATGAGGATCCGCAGGATTCCTGCTTAACGCTGGATAAAATCAACCAAATAGAAGAAGAGATTAATCTTCACTACGCCACACTGTCTCGGTTGATTAAAACCTACGGTTATTATGAGTTCTCACATTTTCTCACTGCAAGAAATACCGATAGTTGGACACAAACCCATATCAATGAAATGACGCTAAACTATTATGAAGCCTTCAATACGATATGCCATGATATTTTAGAACTCGCTAAAAAATCCTATGACAACCTTCAATTTCGACAACTCGAATTAAATTCCACCTCATTAACACCGCTTGCGCCCATTTGGTTGAAAAAAACTCAATCAGGCCGTGTTTATATTTGGGATAAATACCATAAACATCCTACATTATCTGAATCCGAGCAGGTGATATGGAATGAATTAACAGAACAATTTTCTCAGGATATTACCCTAGTAAGCCCAGTCTATGTTGAGGCATTAAATAAGGCGTCTACTGCGGAAAATATCTACACAAAAATCATGACGCTTTACGCCATGAGAAACAATCAAGGTCTATCGATAACAGTAGAAAACTTACTGCCATTCGTCGATGGCAATCCAGAATTGCAAAGACTGTATCACTTGGCTCTCGCGTTACAACTCAGCCTAGAGCAGCAGTATCAGCAAGCCTTAGATGCACTATTAGCATTACCTGAAGATCTCTGTACTGAGATGGAATTAAAACACATTATTTTGCTTGCGCTCAAACTTGAAAAACTCGATCTCGCCGAGTCAACCCTTGTCAAAATTTTGGCCTACAGTGACGAGTATATGCCGCAATATGCGCATATCCTTAAGCTATGCGGGAAAATTCAAGAGTCAGTCAACGTCTATCTAGACTACTTAAAAAAGTATGCATCAGACACCCAAACGTGGATAAAACTTGGCTTATTTATGATTGAACTTGGCCAAGCTGAAGGCGCACACACTGCGTTTAGCAATGCCCTCAATGCCGATCCGAGCAATCAAGTAGCACAACACTACGTGGCAGAACTCACCCGAATCATGGCTGAAGCACAATAATTAAAGATACCGAGCGGTAATATCTCCGCTCGGTGGTTTTATTATTTATTCCTCAGACCTTATAATGAGCCCGTTTTAGTCTTGTCATTTGCTAGGAGATTTTGTTTGTCACATACCTATATACCTTTAGACACCTATCGCCGTAAGTGGATTTTTAACCACAAAGACTTACCTGTAAGCGATGAAGACAAAACTTGTATCCTGCCATTAACGGATAAAAGTGCCATGCTGGTGTGGAATCAGTGGATTAGCAATAAGAGCAGCCGCGCCGAGCAATTTACTAAAGGGGATTGGGCGGCTAAAGCCGATGCATGGACACAAACAGATCATTGGCAAAGCGCATGGGATAGCGAGGATAACAGCCTACCCGAAATGTTAGCCGAGTTTATACAATGGCCTGAGGATACCCCTGTCTTTTTTTGCTATGAAAAATATCAGGTGATTGAAACTCGTTGGGATGTGTTTGTCCGCAATTGGAAGTGCTTTTTGTTCTTTGATGATGGTCCAATTCTGATCTCTCCAAAACAAAAACAAGCAGTCATGTTTGAACAGAACGGCCAATATAAATTAGGTGTTCGTGGCTAATCTTTAGCTGAGTTGAGAGCAACCAGAGCGCAGTAGCAATCCATCGAAACGGCTTTCGTTCTCGTTTTAAGATAAGCCTTCTATCTCTTTGTATCGATAAAAGCTGTTAGATCGTATCGTTTTAGTCCCAATCGCGCGATAGCGTTAACAAATTTGGCTATCGCTCCCCTTTTGTTTCGATTAGTATCGTTGCCGCAATCAGCCGATTAATCCAGTTGGAGACTCTACTATTTTAATTCTCTCAACTGATATAACAAAAAAATATGAGGTGTATGATGAAGTTACTCTCAACTCTGACGCTTACCACTGCTTTACTTTTCCCACTACTGACTCACGCTAAAGAGGTTTCCGGAGTCCAAGTTGCTGACAGTATCACGCTCGATGCTCAGACACTGCAATTAAATGGCGTGGGGGTACGTAGCAAATTTTTTATGGATTTGTATGTGGGGAGTCTGTACGTGCCAACCCACAGCAACACCACCGCCGAAGTAATCAATGCTCCGATAGCCGCGATTCGTCTCAATATCACCTCAGGAATGATCACCTCAGAGAAAATGCGTGATGCAATCATCGAAGGATTTGAGTATGCCACGGCCGATAATACCACGGATATTCAGCCTCAAATTGATACTTTTATGGCGCTATTTAAGGATGAAATTAAACAAGGCGACCAATTTACCTTAGTCGCCAACAAAAGCCGTGGTGTTACCGCCTATAAAAACGGTCAAGAACAAGCCACGATTGAAGGGGAAATGTTCCGCCAAGCCTTACTCAAGATTTGGTTAGGTGAAAAACCTGCCCAGGCAAGCCTCAAAGAAGCCATGCTGGGCCAATAATCAAAATCTGAACTCGAGATCCAAGGCCGCTGCGCCTTGGTTATCGAGATCAAGCGCTGCTTCATCGGTCACTTCTAATTCGCCGTTAAAGTAATAGCCCGCGTAGAGATTTAACGCGATTGCGGGTGTAACACGCCAACCGGCTCGCAGATAGCTCACCCATTCATTGGTTTCGACTACCGTTTCATCATCGGCAATTAAAAATCGCTCCGTACGGCGCGAATTCCCCAGACCCACGTTCCAAGCGGGATTGAACTGATAACTGAGTTCCAATCCTGCTGGCCCACTAAACCCAGCTTGGAAAGGGTTTGCTAGACGCCAGCGGTCATTGATCTGCCAGCTCACAGCAAGGTAAGGCAAAGTGCGCACTTCATCTATGTCGTTCAAGTAAGCCACACCAACACCTAGCATGTTTCCCGACTCAAAGGCATACATTGCTGATGCAACCACACCATAACTCTGTGCATTACTGGCGGACGCGGTATCGGCATAAGCATATTGGATTTGTGGCGAGAACATAAATGACCAATGCTTATCCATCCGATAATTAACAGATACGCTCGCACGGTAGCGGTCAATATTTTCCCAAGAGGCACCCGCATCACTAAACAACGCCGCCGTATTATTGGCGCCTGTTAAACGAATATTACGCCAATCGTAGTCAAGTCTGTCGTAGCCAAGTCTCATCCCAACGGACCATTGTTTACTCAAGGGCATAGTAACGCCAGCGTTAAGTAACAGGCTATCCCGCTGCAACTCTGTCTCACCATTGGCTACGTTGGCACTCTGGGTACTAATTTGCGATACGCTAACCTTAAAAGGCTTATATTCCTGACGAGGCTCTGCTGCGAAAACGGAGTAACTCAACAAAGGCATCAACCCTATGCACACTATGCTAGGGTTAATATTGACTCGTGAATGAAGTGGTTTAGCCACGACTGCTCCTTGCGTTACTGGTTAAATGATATGTTGCGCATAATACGCGTTACCCAAGACAAAAGTTCATTCTTAATCGAATAAGATACAAACTGATACCTTAACGCCACTTTAGTTAAACACGATAAGCTTTTAGGAACATTTCTGCACAACCGCGAATATACTGTTCACGTTCTCCCACTAAGTTATCTGCCTCCAGCCCAAGCTCTAACCTTAGTTTTAGCTCACCAAATAGCATCAAACACAAACGTACTGCACAGTGGTGTGGCTGAGTAAATCGATAGCGTCCAAGTGCTTCTACCGCGACTAAATAATCGGCCATTAACCCCACAATATGCTTAGGTCCAGCCTCAAAAAATAAGCGTGAGACTTCAGGATGGCTTTCCGATTGTGCCACACAGGCTTTAAACACCGTTATCGCCTCAGGGCTGACAATCATCTCGCCAAATTGCAAGGCAAACTCGGTAATGGTGGCTTCGGGTTGGCTTGGATCACTCAGCAAGTCATCATTTAAATTGTGACCCACGCATTTAGATTCAATCGCCGCCACAAACAGCTCATCTTTACTGCCATAGTGGGAATAAACGGTTTGCTTAGAAACGCCCGCTAATTTAGCGACTTCATCCATACTGGTATGGGGAAAACCTTGACGGCAAAACAAATCAATCGCCGCTACCAGCACTTGCTGCTTCTTTTGCTCACTTCGGCTCAAGGGGATATCAGAAGGCTGCGTCATATCATTACTCAAAAATCAATATCATTAATTCGTCTTAGTTAAGCACAAAATGGACTAGACAGTCCAGTTTCGCGCAACTAGACTAGCAAGTCTAGTTACATAAAATTAACCTAACGCTTACAGAGTAAGGATTGTGATGGACATAGCTGCCCGACGTTCTTGGCGTGAATTCGCCCTTTGTGTGATTGCCGCGACCACCTTAACCGCCTGCCAAAAAGAAGTCACTGAGCATGCCACCACAGCTCAGTTACAAAATGTCATCACCGCGCCTTTACGCTTATCGCCAAGTTATCAAAGTGAGCAAGTGTTCACTGGCACCATTCGCGCTGGTAACACGACAGGGGTTGGCTTTGAACTATCAGGAAAATTAAGTGAACTGAATGTCGATAGTGGAGCCAACGTCCACCAAGGGCAGGTTTTAGCCAAACTTGATACTCGCTTGCTTGAAGCCGAGCGCCAAGAAATCCAAGCAAGCTTAGCGCAAACTCAAGCTGATGTTGACCTTGCCACAAGCACGCTTAAGCGTAATCTAGAACTGAAAAAATCCGGTTATGTCTCAGAACAATTGCTCGATGAAACTCAAACCCAACTCGCCAGCCTAGAAGCGGCTAAAAAACGCCTGCTCGCCTCGCAGCATGCCAATCAACTTAAACTCGACAAATCACACTTACTCGCCCCCTTTGATGGCATCATCAGTCAGCGCCAACATAATTTAGGGGAAGTGGTTGCCGCGGGTAGCCCAGCCTTTACCTTAGTTGGCAGTATGAATACCGAGGCCTATATCGGTGTTCCCGTCGCCATTGCTAACCAATTCTCCACTGGCCAAAATGTCAAGGTTAGTGTACATAATCAGCCATTTACGGCAAAAATTGCGGGAATGAGTGCCGAAGTAAATCCCATTAGCCGCACTGTTCAATTGCGGATCAGTCTACCTGAACACGCCAAAGTGATTAATGGGGAAATAGCCTATTTACATCAACAACAAACCGTTGAACAAGCGGGTTATTGGGTACCGATTTCAGCACTGATTGATGGTATTCGAGGGCGCTGGAATATCTATGTGGCGGCTCAAAATTCAACAACCAAATCGTCAGATATCACTCAACGCCACATCGAGCGACGCGATGTCGATATCCTCTACACCACGCAGGATATGGCTTATATCCAAGGTGCTATTAAAGGCGACGAACACTATGTGACTCAAGGTCTACATAAGTTAGTCGTTGGCCAAGCCGTTTCCACACTCGCGACGACGAGGTAATGATGATTAAAGCCTTTGTCGAAAATGGCCGCCTAGTCAGCCTAGTGATCGCCTTGCTTTTAGTTGCCGGATTTGGGGCTATGTCCAGCTTGCCACGCACAGAAGATCCGCATATCACCAACCGCTTTGCCTCGGTGATAACCCCGTATCCAGGCGCATCCGCCGAGCGGGTAGAGGCATTAGTCACTGAAGTATTAGAAAACCAGTTACGCCGCCTTGAGGAAATAAAGCTGATTCAATCGACCTCAAGACCCGGTATTTCTGTGATTCAATTAGAACTCAAAGACACGGTAACAGATACCGATCCTGTGTGGTCTAGGGCGCGGGATCTGCTTGCTGACGCGAGAAACAGCCTACCCGATGATATACAAACACCCACCTTAGATGACCAAGTAGGCTACGCCTACACCGCCATTTTAAGTCTAGTGTGGAACGATAGCAGTCAACCTCGGGTTGATATGCTTAATCGCTACGCCAAAGAATTACAAAGCAGACTCAGACTCTTAGCCGGGACGGACTTCGTCAAACTCTATGGCGCGCCTGAAGAAGAAATTCTCGTGCAACTTGATGGTTATAAGATGAGTCAGTTGCAGCTGACTCCGGGGACTATCGCCAACATTCTGCGCAGCGCTGACAGCAAAATTGCGGCGGGTGAGATTAATAACAATCATTTTCGTGCATTAGTCGAAGTATCTGGTGAACTCGATTCCCAAAGCCGTATTCGCCAAGTGCCACTTAAAGTGGATAGCGATGGGCAGATCATTCGCTTGGGCGATATTGCGACAATCAGCCGTCAACCTAAAAGCCCTGCAGACAGTATCGGCCTCGTCGATGGCGAGCAAGGTGTTTTTGTCGCGGCACGTATGCTCAACAATACTCGCGTCGATATCTGGCAGGGACAAGTCAAGCAGTTGGTCGATGAATTCAATATCGATCTACCCGCAAATATCAAAGTGGAATGGTTATTAGAGCAAAATAGTTACACCAGTGAACGGCTTGGTGGACTCGTTATCAACCTCATACAAGGGTTTGTGATTATTCTCAGCGTGTTACTGCTGACCCTAGGGCTGAGAAATGCCGTCATTGTTGCCATATCCCTCCCCTTAACCGCCCTGTTTACCTTAGCCTGCATGAAATACATCGGCTTACCCATTCATCAAATGTCAGTCACCGGTTTAGTGGTAGCCCTTGGGATCATGGTGGACAATGCCATTGTGATTGTCGATGCCATCGCCCAGCGCCGCCAACAGGGCATGAGTCGCCTAAACGCAGTGACTGAGGCCTTACATCACCTATGGTTACCCTTAGCCGGCTCAACGATTACCACCATTTTAGCCTTTGCTCCCATCGTACTAATGCCGGGCGCAACAGGAGAGTTTGTCGGTGGCATTGCGATGGCGGTAATGTTTGCACTGTTTGGTTCCTATTTAATTTCCCATACTTTGATTGCGGGACTCGCGGGACGTTTTAGCCTTGAAGGTAAAAATCCTATTTGGTATCAGCATGGGATCAATTTGCCTTTAGTAAGTGGTTACTTTCAAGCAAGCCTAAGGTTTGCCTTAAACCGCCCACGGCTCAGCGCCATATTAATCGGCACCATTCCGCTGTTAGGTTTTTATGCATCAGGGAAAATGACCGAACAATTCTTCCCACCATCGGATCGGGATATGTTCCAAATTGAGCTATATCTCGCGCCCCACGTCAGTCTAGAAAATACGCTAAGCCAAGTGTATTTGATGGATAAGCAATTGCATCAAATCGAAGGCATTACCCAAGTCGATTGGGTTGTCGGGGGAAATACGCCTTCGTTTTATTACAATTTAACCCAGCGCCAACAAGGCGCTACCAACTATGCACAGGCAATGATAAAAACCATCGATTTTGAGCGTGCCAACGCGCTTATACCTGTACTGCAACAACGTTTCGATAAAGCCTTTCCTGAAGCTCAGGTGCTGGTGCGCAAATTAGAGCAAGGCCCCCCCTTTAATGCACCAGTCGAGTTGATGATATTCGGCCCTGATCTGGAAACATTACGTACACTCGGTGATGAAATCCGTCATATTTTGGCCGCGACACCCGATGTGATCCACACCCGCGCAACCTTAAGTGCAGGGTCACCAAAGGTATTGCTGCAGGTGAATGAAGATGCGAGTTTAATCAGCGGACTAAGCCTGACGAATATCGCCAGACAAGTCCAAATGTCAACGACCGGAGTGATAGGTGGCAGCGTGTTAGAACAAACCGAGTCATTACCTATACGCGTGCGTTTAGGCGAGAATAGCCGTGAGCAAGCGAGCCGCTTATCGGAAATTCAACTGATGACACCTTCTGGCACCGCCGTCCCGTTATCTGCACTTTCACATAATGAGGTACAGGTAAGCCGTGGGGCGATACCAAGACGCAATGGCCAACGGGTCAATACCATCGAAGCCTATATCGTCAGTGGTGTATTACCCGCCCAAGTCTTAAATGATGTTAAAGATAAAGTGGCCGCAATCAAACTGCCGGCAGGCTATCGGATTGAAATTGGCGGAGAAAGCGCTAAACGCAATGAAGCGATAGGTAACCTACTGTCAAATATCATTTTAGTGGTCACCTTATTACTAGCAACCGTGGTGTTATCCTTTAATTCCTTTAGGCTCACGGCCATTATTTTACTCAGCGCATTACAGTCGGCAGGACTGGGGCTACTTGCAGTATTTGTGTTTGGTTATCCCTTTGGCTTCCCCGTGATCATTGCGCTGCTAGGTTTAATGGGCCTGGCAATCAACGCTGCCATTGTGATCTTAGCTGAGCTTGAAGAGTTACCAGCGGCAAGAATGGGCGATAAGGCGGTCATTGTTAGCACAGTGAGCAGTTGCGGCCGTCATATCAGCTCAACCACGATCACCACTGTAGGAGGTTTTATTCCGCTTATTATTGCAGGCGGTGGCTTCTGGCCACCCTTTGCGATCGCTATCGCGGGCGGCACCTTGCTGACAACGCTGTTATCACTCGTTTGGGTGCCCACCATGTATCTACTACTGATGACAAAGCGCCATTCGACACAAGCAGCGACCTTGTCGCCTCAAATGGCATCATGAACCAAATATTGATACAACTTATCTTTAAGGTGGAGCCGCTCTAATTTTAAGGCCACAAAGTGCTCATCATCAGTGGGCACTTTGGTTAACTCTAACGCGCGGATTTTGTGGTCTAATTCATGGTAGCGCTGCGCCATAGTCGCAAAGATCGTATTATTTTTTTTAAGATGACGAATGTGGTCAGCAAAATCTGGAAACTCATAAATTAACGCATGATTTTCGCCAAGCATAATGTCACTCCTTGTTGTCTTGTCTCAGCTCAATTGCGATAGTGCATAGTAAATCTGCTATTTGCTCTCCCCAAATATCACGCTGAAACACCTTTCCCATCCTTCAGAACGACATTCCAATCCATCAAAATTATGTGAAGTTATTGTGGGCGTTAATTGGCAATATGTCAGCGAACTATTAATAAATAATAGAAAATATTAGACCCAAATCAAGACCATGACGTAAAACTTAGGTTAGATTAGCGTTAACCTTTACCCTATAGGATCGCACAATGAACTATAAAAATTGGCCTATTGCAAAACAAATCGGTACCCTCGCGTTTGTCCTCACCCTGATTGTTTTCTGCATACTTGGTACCCTCTCCTATAAATCCGCTTCAAATGTACTCGAAGATAAAGGCATCAGTGCCATGAAAGCGGAGATGCACGCAGTATCCGATATGCTTGAGTTGCAATACGATAGCTTGTTGCAATTAGCGAGACGCAATGCAGATGTGTTTAAAGGAATGTATCCAGGCCAATTTAGTCTCTTAGATAAAAAGGTCGATATACTCGGGGTGAACACTCCTGCGCTAATGCATGAAACGGAGCAGCTTAACGCCTCAAAGAGTAAAGTCGACCGTTTTGCTAACCTCACGGGCGGTACCGCTACCGTATTTGCTCTGGCAGGGGATGACTTTGTCCGCATTGCAACCTCCGTTAAAAAAGCCGATGGCAGCCGCGCCTTAGGCACCTTTTTAGGAAAAAACCATCCAGGTTATCCCACCTTGATGAAAGGGGAGATTTATGAAGGATACGCCAAACTTTTTGGTAAGGACTATATGACGGTCTACCGCCCCATTAAGGATATGCAAGGACAAGTCATTGGGATCTTATTTATCGGTTTTGAAATAACCCAATCCTTAAAACAATTACAAGAAGCGGTAAATAAAATCACGCTAGAAGAAAGCGGCCATTTTCTGTTAATGCGTAAAGCTGACAATGTGCTCGTCGCGCATCCCAAATTCAATACTGGCGAACCAGTAACAGAGTCAATGCTTGATGGCCTAACCCTCAGCCAAGCCACACAAAACCAAGCCGAATGGCGCTATGCCAACAGTAAAAACCAACCAATGTTTGCCTACAGCCAAAATGTTAACGGCTGGAACTGGATGCTGATTGGGCAAGTTAACGCCAATGAATTAAATGAAGAAGGCCTGCTGTTATTAACCATCAATGCCATAGTAGCCGTATCAGGCATAGTGTTAATTACAGTGCTGCTGTCCTTGGTGCTACTGCGCTCACTTAAGCCTTTACACGCACTACAACAGCACATGGAAATCATTGGTTCAGGGGACTTTAGCCATCATCTACCACCATCGGCTTTTGATAGTCAAAATGAAGTCGATAAAATCACCACCAGCGTCTCCACAATGTCATCGGAATTACGGCAATTAATCAGTGCTCTGCAAACATCAGTGCAGAGTATTGAGCAGCAAGCGTCAAAAGCGCAGCGAATTGCCAAACAAAATGGCGAAGAAGCTCAAGCGCTAATGCAACAAACAGATCAAATTGCGACGGCAATCGAAGAAATGTCAACGTCAATCCGCGATGTCGCAAATCATGCTCAAGAGGGTGCCAATCAGAACCAGCAGGTCGACATCGCCGCTAAAGAAGGTCAACAGCAACAAACTCGGTTGGTACAAGACTTACTGAAACTAAGCCAACAACTCAACAATAGCCATCAAGCCGTTGATAAAGTCAGTCAAGAAAGTGAAGCAATCAGTAAAGTCACGGAAGTGATCAACAGTATTGCTGAGCAAACTAACTTACTTGCCCTCAATGCGGCCATTGAAGCAGCCCGAGCGGGTGAACAAGGGCGAGGTTTTGCCGTAGTCGCCGATGAAGTTCGCACCTTGGCTAAACGGACCCAAACATCGATTCTAGAAATCGGTCAAACCATTGATAAACTGCAAACCCAAGTCAAAACCACAACGAGTCAAATGGCGCAAAGCCATCAGCTCGGTATCGCCTCAGCAAATCAAGGGGAAGAAACCGGTCATCAACTTGAGGAAATTAATCGCAGAATCGCTGAGCTTGCCATCAGCTCACGTAATATTGCCTCAGCAACCGAGCAACAAAGCAGCGTCGCCCAAGAGATCACCCACAATCTGCATCAAATCAGCGAGCTGGCCAATGAAGGAGAGCACAGAGCCGCCGAGACAGTCAATTCAGCGAATGAGTTATCTTCCCTCGCCATTGCGCTTAAGCAGCAAATTAGTCAATTTAAGGCCTAAGTCAGACTAAGCCCCATATAAATACCGTCCATCTGGACGGTATTTTTTTACGTTATTTAGCACTCTAATTTCTACTGATAAAGTGATCTCGATAAGCGCATTGACCACTTAGATATTAAGCATCTAGCACAAAATAATAAACAGCCCAAATAGCTGTAGTGACAGCTGGTCATATAGACTGCTGCAAAACTTGCCCGTAAATGGGCTATAGGCTGCCAATAACCCCCAAAGCACTTAGCTGTTTTGCAGAGCAATAAAAAACCCCGCTTTGGCGGGGTTTTAAATGGTTTACGCTATAGGGATCTAGCGATTACTCTGGGTCATCGCTTGAGCGGTCCATGTTCTCAGTGTTTTCAAGCCAAAGCGCGTTGATAACACCAAAGGCACAGGCTAACAAAACCCCTAATATCCACGTGAAATACCACATAGTAGATGCTCCTTAGTTCTAATAGAGTGAGGCTTTGTTATCTTCAATATGCTTGCGGCTTAAGCGGCCAAACATTTTGAAGTAAGTCCATACTGTGTAACTTAACACTATGGGAACAAAGACAATCGCAGCCCATGTCATTACCGTTAAGGTCATTTCACTCGCTGTCGCATCCCACATGGTTAAACTCACGTTAGGGTCTAATGATGAAGGCATAACGAATGGGAACATTGCTGCACCACAGGTTAAGATCACCATTGCTACAGCTAACGAGCTGAACAGGAAGGCAAAACCAGAGCGATTTAAGCGGCTTACAACAATCACTAATAGTGGTAATGCTACACCTAATACAGGGAACAGCATGGTAATAGGATACTTGTCATAGTTGGCTAACCATGCACCTGCTTCAACCGCAACGGTTTTCAACGTTGGGTTAGACACTGCATTATGGTCAAGGGCTGAAGTCACTACATAACCATCAATACCATTGGCTAACCACACACCTGCAGCGGCAAATAATACGGCCACTAACAGTGCAAACAGTTGAGTGGCATTGGCAGCACGTACACGCAGCTCACCTTCAGTCTTCATTTGCAGCCATGCAGCGCCTTGCATCATAAACATGGTGACGCTGACTAAACCTGCGAGTAAACCAAATGGGTTTAACAGGCCAAATAAGCCGCCATGGTAGGTCGCGCGCAGGAATTCATCAAAATTGAATGGAACACCCTGCAACAAGTTACCAAAGGCTACACCGATGATCAGCGGTGGCACAAAGCCGCCAACAAACAGAGCCCAATCCCATGACTTACGCCACTTTGGATTTTCGATTTTAGAACGGTAATCGAAACCCACTGGGCGCATGTAAAGGGCAAACAGCACTAACATCATGGCGACATAGAAGCCAGAGAAAGACACTGCATATACCATAGGCCAAGCGGCAAATAGGGCACCACCTGCGGTAATCAACCACACTTGGTTGCCGTCCCAATGGGGCGCAATCGTATTGATCATGATACGGCGCTCGGTATCGTCTTTACCGATAATCGGTAATAACGCCCCTACACCCATATCAAAACCGTCTGTGACCGCAAATCCGATGAACAGTACGCCGATCAGAGCCCACCAGATTACTCTCAACATTTCATAATCAAACATAATGAAATCCTCTGCTTAGGCTTCTAATTTCTCGAAGTGATAACGACCAGTCTTTAAACTGCTGGGTCCAAGACGGGCAAACTTAAGCATCAAGAATATCTCGATCACTAGCAGCACAGTGTAGAACAGTGAAATCGAGATGATACTGAACCACAAATCGCCAGTCGTTAAGCTAGACGCAGACATAAAGGTTGGCAGAACCTCAGAGATGGTCCAAGGTTGACGGCCATATTCAGCCACAAACCAACCACACTCAATCGCAATCCAAGGTAATGGCAAGCTAAAGAGCGCCGCTTTAAGTACCCATTTATTCTCTTCGATCTGGTGACGCGTGCTTTGCCAGAATGCCGCTGCGAACACGAACAGCATGACAAAACCTAGGCCAACCATGACACGGAAGCTCCAGAACATAGGCGCGACATTGGGGATAGAATCCTTAGCAGCAGCTTTAATTTGCTCTTCAGTCGCATCAACCACGTTATTGGTATAACGCTTCAGCAGTAAGCCATAACCTAAGTCTACTTTTGCCGCTTCAAATTCAGCGCGTAATTCAGGGGAGGTATCACCAGCACGCAGTTTAACTAGCATTGCATAGGCTTTCATACCATTGCGAATACGCACTTCGTGCTCGCTAATTAAGTCATGAATACCTGTTACTTGTTCATCTAAAGAACGCGTTGCTACGATACCCATCGCATAAGGAATTTTTACTGCAAAGTCAGTTTCCATGGTTTCTTGATTAGGGAAACCAACCGCAGTAAAGGCAGCAGGAGCCGGCTCAGTGTGCCACTCAGCTTCAATCGCGGCTAATTTAACGCGTTGCGCCTCACCCACTTTGTAGCCTGATTCGTCACCCAGAACGATAACTGACAGGATAGCAGCCATACCAAAGCTTGCAGCAATCGCAAATGAGCGACGTGCAAAAGGTAAATCACGTTTCTTCAGAATGTAGTAAGAACTGATCGCTAACACGAACATTGCGCCAGTGACATAACCAGAAGCCACAGTGTGAACAAACTTCACCTGTGCAACAGGGTTAAAGACGACTTCGGCAAAGCTGGTCATTTCCATACGCATGGTTTCGTAATTGAATACTGACCCAACAGGGTTTTGCATCCAACCGTTTGCCACCAGGATCCACAGAGCAGATAGGTTAGAACCTAGCGCAACCAGCCAAGTGACCGCCAAATGTTGGCGCTTGCTGAAACGGTCCCAACCAAAGAAGAACATACCCACGAGGGTTGATTCAAGGAAGAACGCCATCAAACCTTCAATGGCCAGTGGTGCACCAAAAATGTCACCTACATAATGCGAATAATAAGACCAGTTAGTACCAAACTGGAATTCCATCGCTAAACCTGTTGAAACACCCAAGGCAAAGTTGATACCAAACAACTTACCCCAGAACTTAGTCATATCTTTATAAATGTGTTTATCTGTCATCACATAAAGTGATACCATGATAGCTAGCAAAAATGCTAACCCCAATGTTAAGGGAACAAATAGGAAGTGATACATGGCTGTCAGCGCAAACTGTAGCCGCGATAGCTCAACAACCTCTTCAACAATCATCGGTGACTCCTTACGTGGTGCGTCCAATTGCTACGACAACATGAGCCATTCATAGCAAGTGCCTTTGTAGGATAGTGAGTTTTCATTTTGTGTTTATAGCTGAGGCCAGTATAAACCGTTAAATATCATCTTTTTCATTACATCGAGGCAGCAAGGCCTAAAAATCCCCTTTTTCCGCACGTACTGAGACCCTAGTCACACTATCGTTCAGCTTTGAGACTTCCACCTCACCACCCAATCCTACAAATGATCCCATCGATATAAATATCAGATAGTTAAGATATTTAATCGCTTTCATTTGTGAGTATTTTATACCACCCGCCTTTGATTCAAATCAATCAAACTCAGGGGTTTAGATGGGTTTTGCTACGGGGCACACACTTCACTTTACCAGCCAGTTGACATATCAATAATTATAGAGTAGAGAAACATCGTCTGCAGATAAAAAATTAAACTTTTAAGCACTTAACTGCAAATTAACCACGTAACCATCAAAAATATAAGAAAACAAATTTAAAACAATGTTGCAACTAATGAAATGCAACAAAACATAAAATCACAACAAAAACAATTACCCTTTATTTTTAGTTAGTTAATCAAAATAAAAACATCTACAACTAAAATAACACCATATCAATGATTAGTTTTTTTAATGCTTACATGTATTTTTTCTCGTTTGAGCCACACAATAAGATTGGTTAATATATCTCCTGTGTTAAGGAGACGGTTTGATATGACTGGTGAAGCGTCCCAGACAAGCCCAACTCTGCGCACATAGGTGTAACTTTGGTGTGGAGATAGAGATATGACAAACTTATTTGAACGTCTGGTTAACAGCTATAAGCGTGTTTTTGTTGAACTTTATACAGCACGCGAGCTGTAATCGTTTACCGCTTAATCTGAATTAATACTGATTTGATTTGAAGTTTTGTTAGCGCAAAACGAGCCCCCTTCTCATTGAGTTGGGGGCTTTTTGTTTTTATTATCCAACAATTATGACGAATATGACGCCTAATTAAAGGCGAGCTGGCTTTGTTTCAATTGTGTGAACTACTTATTAAGAGGTATTTAGTCGTTTAAGTCGGCATATTTCAAATCGAGTGCATTAGAAATGCTGCACATATTGCTAACATATTAAAATGGCTTATTTTTTTAAAGATGCGTTTTATATATAAAAAAGGAGCGAAAAATTTCGCTCCTTTTTAGTTCACTTAACTAGATATTTTATCAATAAAAACCTTAGCCTAGGTTAACTCGCGCATTGCGGAACATGCGCATCCATGGACTGTCTTCACCCCAGTTGTCAGGGTGCCAAGAGTTAGCCACAGTTCTAAATACACGCTCTGGATGTGGCATCATCAGTGTCACACGACCATCAGTAGTACAGATCCCCGTTAAACCATTGGGCGAACCATTCGGGTTTTGTGGATATTGGGTCGCAATCTCACCTTTACCATTAACAAAACGCAGCGCAATAGTGCCTGAGGCTTCTGCTAACGCTAACGCTTGAGCGCTGGCAAATTCCGCATGCCCTTCTCCGTGAGACACGGCAATTGGCATACGTGAACCCGCCATGCCTTGGAAAAACAGCGAAGGACTTTGTTGCACTTCGACTAAGCTAAAACGCGCCTCAAAACGCTCAGAGCGGTTACGCACGAAACGCGGCCAGTGCTCGCTACCAGGAATAATTTCCTTCAGGTTTGATAGCATTTGACAGCCGTTACACACCCCGAGCGCAAAACTTGAATCACGTTCGAAGAAACGTGAAAACTCATTGCGGGCACGCTCGTTAAACAGAATCGACTTAGCCCAACCTTCACCTGCACCTAATACGTCACCGTAGGAGAAGCCACCACAGGCCACCAGACCTTGGAACTCTTCAAGACTTATGCGACCTGACAGAATATCAGACATATGCACGTCGCGGCTCTCAAACCCGGCGCGATCAAACGCGGCCGCCATTTCGACATGGGAGTTAACGCCCTGCTCACGCAGAATTGCCATCTTAGGTGCAGCGCCTTTAAGAATATAAGGCGCAGCCACATCTTCACTCGGGTCAAAGCTTAAGTTAACGGTTAAGCCTAAATCCGTTTCATCTTGCTTGAGCTTGAACTCTTCAAGCGCGCACGCAGGGTTATCACGCATGGCTTGCATACGATAGGTGGTTTCTGACCACACTGTACGCAGTGCAACACGGGTATCGCTGAAGATTTCACGCGCGCCATCTTTAATGGTGATGCATTGATCATCTGCCAAAGTCCCAATCACATGGCAAGGTACGCCTGCAATGGCAAACTGGGCAGCAATTTTTGCAGCATTATCACGACTCACTTGCAGCACAGCGCCGAGCTCTTCATTAAAGAGTCTTTCTAAATCAGTGCCCTGTAGATCTTCTACATCTATATCTAAACCAATATTACCCGCAAAGGCCATTTCCACTAAGGTCGTGAATAAACCACCATCGCTGCGATCGTGGTAAGCAATCACTAACTTGTTAGCCACCAGCTTTTGCATGGTTTCGAAGAAACCACGTAATAGCGCGGCATCATCTAAATCTGGCGCGACATCACCTAACTCACCGTAAACCTGCGCTAAACAAGAACCACCTAAACGGTTTTGGCCAGCGCCCAAATCAACTAACAATAACGAGGTTTCACCTTTATCGCTGCGCAGTTCTGGCGTCACGGTATTACGAATATCCTGCACCACACCAAAGGCCGTGATGACCAATGACATTGGTGAGGTCACGGTTTTATTCACACCATCTTGCTGCCATGCGGTCTTCATCGACATGGAGTCTTTACCGACTGGAATCGTCAAACTGAGCTCAGGACACAATTCTTCACCGACGGCTTTCACCGCTTCATAAAGACCCGCGTCTTCACCTGGGTGACCCGCTGCTGACATCCAGTTGGCAGACAATTTGATGCGTTTAAATGAACCAATATCAGCACCGGCAATGTTCATAATCGACTCTGCCACCGCCATACGGGCTGAAGCACCAAAATCGAGCAGCGCCAGCGGCGTACGCTCACCCAGTGACATGGCTTCACCAGCGTAGGTGTCAAAGCTTGCCGCAGTCACCGCGCAGTCAGCTACGGGCACCTGCCATGGGCCAACCATTTGGTCACGGTTAACTAAACCCGTTACCGTGCGGTCGCCAATGGTGATAAGGAAGGTTTTGTCTGCGACAGTCGGTAAGCTCAGTACACGCTTAACCGCATCTTTCACATCGATTTGACTTTGCTCAAGCGCAGGAGAAACCGCCTTAGCAGACACCACATTACGGCTCATCTTAGGTGCTTTACCTAATAACACTTCAAGTGGTAAATCGATGGGGTTATTATCAAAATGACTGTCAGCTAAGGTTAAATGCTGCTCTTGTATCGCCTCACCCACTACCGCAAACGGTGCGCGCTCACGCTCACAAATCGCCGTAAATAAAGGTAGATCTTCGGCGGCAACCGACAATACATAACGCTCCTGCGACTCGTTACACCAGATTTCCAGCGGGCTCATGCCCGGCTCATCCGATGGCACATTGCGCAGATTGAAAATGCCACCCCGGTCGCCATCGTTAACCAGTTCAGGGAACGCGTTGGATAAACCGCCCGCGCCCACGTCGTGGATAAATTGAATGGGGTTTTTATCACCTAATTGCCAGCAGCGGTCGATCACTTCCTGACAGCGACGCTCCATTTCGGGGTTTTCACGCTGTACTGAGGCAAAGTCTAAATCTTCGCTCGATTGGCCAGATGCCATAGAAGATGCCGCGCCGCCACCCAAACCGATGTTCATCGCAGGGCCGCCAAGTACAATCAGCTTAGCGCCGACAGTGATCTCACCTTTTTGTACATGCTCTTCGCGAATATTACCTAAGCCACCCGCTAACATAATCGGCTTATGGTAACCACGCATCTCAACACCATTGTGGCTAGAGACTTCTTGCTCATAGGTACGGAAATAACCTAATAACGCAGGACGACCAAACTCGTTGTTAAACGCGGCGCCGCCGAGCGGGCCTTCGGTCATAATGTCCAGAGCGCTAACGATGCGATCTGGCTTACCGTAGTTGCCTTCCCAAGGTTGAACAAAGCCAGGGATTTTTAAATTCGATACGCTAAAGCCTGTTAAACCCGCTTTAGGTTTTGAGCCGCGACCCGTTGCGCCTTCGTCGCGAATTTCACCGCCAGAGCCAGTCGCCGCACCTGGATAAGGGCTGATTGCCGTAGGATGGTTGTGGGTTTCCACTTTCATCAGTACGTGCATTGGCTCAGTGTGGTAACTGTAAACCCCATTTGGATCGGGGAAGAAGCGACCCGCCACCGAGCCTTCCATCACAGCGGCGTTATCTTTATAGGCAGACAACACATGATCAGGCGTGACTTCGAAAGTATTTTTAATCATTTTGAACAGTGACTTAGGCTGCGCCTTACCATCAATAGTCCAATCAGCGTTAAAAATCTTGTGACGACAGTGCTCAGAGTTTGCTTGGGCAAACATCATCAGCTCGATATCGTTTGGATTGCGGTTCAAACGGACAAAATTTTCGACTAAATAATCGATTTCATCTTCGGCAAGCGCCAAACCCATTTCGACGTTGGCCACTTCGAGCGCACGGCGACCTTCAGCCAACACATTAACACTCTTGAAAGGCGCGGGTTCTGTACGCTTGAACAGCACATCGGCCTTAGCAAAATCGTTCAGAACCACTTCAACCATACGGTCGTGCAATAAACCCTGTAAGGTTCGTTGCTGCTCAGCGGTCAAAGTGTCTGACTCAACATAATAGGCAATACCACGCTCCAAACGCTTCACCTTACCAAGACCACAATTGTGGGCGATATCAGTAGCTTTAGAGGACCATGGGGAAATTGTGCCGGGGCGAGGAGTAACAAACAGGAGTGAACCTTGGGGGGTATGGGCTTCGATAGCAGGTCCATAGGTGAGAATTTTTTCAAGTTGCTCGCGCTCAGTAGGCTTAAGCAACTCGCTCAAATCCGCTAAATGAACATACTCAGCATAGATTTGGCGTACCGGAAGCGCCGCGCTTACGCAGGCCTCCATTAGCTTTTGCACTCTAAACGTCGAGAGTGCTGGGGCTCCGCGGATGATCTCCATCACGTCAATTCACCTTATTATTTATAATTGCAGGGGTCAGAGATGGCGCTATTATAGGGAAATGTCTGTCACAAATCACCTGTGACCTTACGCAAAACAGTGTTTCCTATAAGATAAAAAGCGCGCTTTTTATCCTCCTTTGTGTGCCATTGAGTACGATTTTTTTTACGTAATTGGTAACAAACGGATATAATCACAGCAATGTCAGCCAAGTTATCTTAGTTCCCCCGCTGACCTCCAACTATTCATCGTACTGATTTTATTTAATAAAGTGTATTTAATGACTCGATTTTTGTTCGCTATTATCTTGGGTTTATTACTGACTGCCTGTCAGCAAGAGACCGTGGAAGAAACAGAATTCGTCCCGCATAAACTCACCGAATTAAGAGTCGGCACCCTCTATGGCCCACAAATTTACATGACCTCAGGCCAAGGCAACAGTGGCTTCGATTATGATATGGCAGTGCTCTTTGCCGAATATCTCGATGTTCCCTTAAAAATGGTGCCTTATACAAATCTTGCTGAACTTTATGATGCGCTGAAAAAAAACGAGATCGATATCATTGCTGCGGGCATGACCGAAACCCCTGCTCGTCGAGAGCATTTTCGTTTAGGTCCACCTTTGTATCGCGTTAATCAAGTATTGGTTTACCGAGAAGGCATGCCTGCACCTAAAGATATCTCTGATTTGAAAGGTAAAATAACCGTTATTGCCGACTCTTCGTTTGTCGAAACCTTAACTCAATTACAGAAACGTCATCCAACACTTGTGTGGGATCAAGTGACGGATAAAGATAACGAAGAACTGCTGACGATGATCGCCAATAAGGAAATTGACTACACCATTGCAGACTCGAGCAGCGTGCAAATTAACCGCCGATATTTACCCGTCTTACGATCTGGACTGGTACTGGAAGAAAAACTCAATGTTGTCTGGTTGTTGCCCCCCACCCATAGCGATGGCTTGATGAGTCAATTGCTAGCATTTTGGCATCAAGAGAAACTCGCTGGTACACTCGATCACCTTAACGAGAAGTACTTTGGCCATGTTAAACGTTTCGACTATATCGACACACGCGCCTTCCTGCGCGCTATTGAAACCGTTTTACCACGTTATCGGCAGCACTTTGAAACCCACGCAGGTGACTTAGATTGGCGTAAATTGGCCGCGACCAGTTACCAAGAATCCCACTGGAATCCTAATGCCCGCTCACCTACTGGCGTGCGCGGTATGATGATGCTGACGCAGCCGACAGCAAAAGAGATTGGGATCACCAACAGACTCGACGCCGAAGAAAGTATTCGCGGCGGAGCAGCTTATTTACGGGATATGATTAACCGCTTACCTGAATCGATCCCCGAAAGCCAACGTATGTGGTTTGCACTGGCATCCTACAATATCGGTTATGCCCATGTAGAAGATGCGCGAAAACTTGCCGAATCCATGGAGTTAAACCCTAACGCTTGGCAAGACCTTAAAAAAGTATTGCCACTGCTACAAAAACGTAAATACTACCAAAAGACACGCTATGGTTACGCCCGAGGCAGCGAAGCCGTCCATTACGTGGATAGTATTCGCCGCTATTACGACACCTTAGTCTGGGTAGATAATCAATCTAAACAACAAAATAGCGAAGAAGTTGCACCGAGCGACCTCACTGCGGAAGAAACACCCGTACCAGCGCCAGGCACCTTAAGCCCTGATAAACCCAAATAGTCCCCCAAACGGCCGCATAAATATTTGAATTACACCGCAACGTTGATATTAAATAGCGTTAAGCCTTAGATTTTAATCTTAGATTAAGTGAATGCACGCTAAAGTGAGTCGATTTTGGGTAAAAACGCTGCTTTATCGCGCAGATGCATCATGGGGGATTGCCGCCTGATATCTCTGCTGATACTGTCGTAATGACAGATAAAGACAATAATGATTGCAACGTTAACCATTGTCCTCTGAACAAAATGGTAACCAAAGCAAAATAGCCTTAACTTAAACAATAACAAGATTGAAAACGGGGTCTATATGAGAAGAAAAACCATCAATAACAACGCATCTCGCCGTCGCACCTTACTGAAAATCCGCCATCGCCGGGTGCTAAATCGCCACAAACTGTTTTTTACCTTTCTGCAAGCCCAAGACTAAATCGAAAGATAACACCGTTTAGTCCTTAAGATACTATCCCTGCTGCACCTTTTGAGCCTGTTTCAAAACCTTCTTTTCCTCCCGACGACGTTTAAAAAAACGGCTCAATTGGTCAGCACAATCCTGCGCTAACACGCCAGATGTCACCTCAACTTGATGATTAAAAGCAGGATGTTGCAAGAGATTAAGCACTGTTCCAGCGGCGCCGGTCTTTTCATCCCGAGCCCCAAATACCACTCTAGCAATACGGCTATGCACCATAGCGCCAGCACACATGGCACAAGGCTCAAGGGTCACATATAAGGTCGCATCAAGGAGCCGATAATTTTCAACGGTTTGCCCTGCGGCACGCAAACAAAGGATCTCAGCATGGGCACAGGGGTCATGCTGACTGATAGACAAGTTATACCCAGTCGCGATTTGCAGCCCATCTTTAACTAAGACAGCCCCAACCGGCACTTCGCCCTCTGCTTCGGCTTTCTCAGCCATTGCCATCGCGACTCGCATCCAATGCTCATCGACTTTTGATTGGTCAACATTGGAGTGCTCTACAGTTGAAACATCTTTCTCAAGCTTATTCGCATCCTGATTTTTTAGGTCCGGTTTTGTCTGCTCCACTTAAGGATTCTCTTTATTCAACAATTTGGGCAATTATACCTATAACCAATAAAAAAGGCGCACTTGGCGCCTTTCGTTAATTAATCATGCCTAAATTATTCCCACTCGATTGTTGCAGGTGGCTTGCCTGAAATATCGTAAACTACGCGGGAAATGCCATCGACTTCGTTGATGATGCGGTTAGACACACGGCCAAGGAAATCGTATGGCAGATGTGCCCAGTGCGCGGTCATAAAGTCGATGGTTTCAACGGCGCGCAGTGACACCACCCAATCGTACTTACGGCCATCACCCATCACACCTACAGAGCGAACGGGTAAGAACACGGTAAAGGCCTGGCTGACTTTGTTATAAAGATCAGCTTTGTGCAGCTCTTCGATGAAAATCGCATCGGCGCGGCGCAAAAGATCGCAGTACTCTTTCTTCACTTCGCCCAGTACTCGCACGCCTAAACCTGGGCCTGGGAACGGGTGGCGATAAAGCATGTTGTATGGCAGGCCTAACTCGAGACCAATCTTACGCACTTCATCTTTAAAGAGTTCACGCAGTGGCTCAACCAGACCTAATTCCATATCATCTGGCAGACCGCCAACGTTATGGTGCGACTTGATGACGTGCGCTTTACCTGTAGCGCTACCCGCGGATTCAATCACGTCTGGGTAGATTGTGCCTTGGGCTAACCATTTAGCATTAACGCATTTCTTGGCTTCTTCATCGAAAATTTCAACGAATACGCGGCCAATGATTTTACGTTTAGCTTCTGGATCGGCTTCACCTTTCAGCGCATCAAGGAAACGATTTTCCGCATCCACATGAACAATGTTGAGACCGAAGTGGTCACCAAACATTTCCATCACTTGCTTCGCTTCGTTCAAACGTAATAAACCATTATCAACAAATACGCAGGTCAGCTTCTTACCAATTGCGCGGTGCAGCAGCATGGCTACAACGGAAGAGTCGACACCACCTGAAAGACCTAAAATCACTTCATCATCGCCCACTTGCTTTTTCAAGCGCTCGATAGCGTCTTCGATGATTGAAGAAGGTTTCCAGTTTGCGGCACAGCCACAGATATCTAAGGCAAAATGCGACAGCATACGCATGCCTTGACGGGTATGAGTCACTTCAGGGTGGAACTGCACGCCGTAGAAGCGTTTTTCCTCACAAGACATGGCCGCGAATGGGCAAGTATCGGTTTTAGCTACGGCCACAAAGCCTGCTGGAATCGCCGACACTTTATCGCCATGGCTCATCCATACATCCAGCAGAGACTTGCCATCGCTGCTAACGGCATCTTCAATACCTTTAAACAGGGCAGATTCGGCAAGCATTTCAATTTGGGCATAACCAAATTCGCCTTCACCCACGCCTTGGATCACTTTACCGCCAAGCTGCTCAGACATGGTTTGCATGCCATAGCAAATACCAAGAACTGGTACGCCAGCATTAAACACATATTCAGGTGCGCGGGGAGAGTTATCCGCAGTCACACTTTCAGGGCCGCCCGCGAGGATAATACCGTTAGGGGCAAACTCACGAATTTGGGCTTCAGTCACATCCCATGCCCATAACTCACAGTAAACACCAATTTCACGGATACGACGGGCAATCAGTTGGGTGTACTGAGAGCCAAAATCGAGGATCAGTATCTTATGCTCATGAATATCGCTCATGGATAACCTTTATTTCATCTATTGTTTTAACTTAGCTCAAGACGAGAGGTGCAATCTTGAGGGCATACGGATCTTAATACCGGGGCGGCTAACTGCCGCCCCGGTATTACAAACGCTTAAGAACCTGAACGATAGTTCGGCGCTTCTTTAGTGATAGTTACATCGTGCACGTGGGACTCGCCCATACCCGCTGAAGTCACTTTCACAAACTGGGCTTTTTCATTCAGCTCTTGGATAGTGGCACAGCCTGTTAAGCCCATGCATGAACGTAAACCGCCCATATGTTGATGGATGATTTCCTTAAGCTTGCCTTTGTAAGGTACGCGACCTTCAATGCCTTCTGGCACAAGCTTGTCGGCAGCATTGTCAGACTGGAAATAACGGTCGGAAGAACCTTGCGACATGGCACCTAGTGAACCCATACCGCGGTATGACTTATAGGCGCGGCCTTGGTAAAGTTC
The DNA here is from genome assembly GCF_000146165.2 of Shewanella oneidensis MR-1. Taxonomy (NCBI): domain Bacteria; kingdom Pseudomonadati; phylum Pseudomonadota; class Gammaproteobacteria; order Alteromonadales; family Shewanellaceae; genus Shewanella; species Shewanella oneidensis. Next base: position 3,437,722 of record NC_004347.2, read on the forward strand.
CGTTTCGCCCGGCGCTTCATCAGTTCCTGCGAACATTGAGCCAGCCATAATGCATGATGCACCCGCTGCCAGAGCTTTGGCTAAGTCGCCAGAGAAACGTACACCACCGTCGGCAATAACAGGAATACCTAAACCTTTTACGGCTTCGGCCGCATCTGAAACCGCAGTAATTTGTGGTACGCCCACACCCGTCACGATACGTGTAGTGCAGATAGAACCTGGGCCAATACCGACTTTAACCGCGTTAACACCGGCTTCAACCAGCGCTAATGCGCCTTCTGCTGTCGCCACGTTCCCACCGATGATTTGTAAATCTGGGTGTTTAGCACGGGTTTCACGGATACGTTGGAGTACGCCTTCAGAATGGCCATGGGAAGAGTCAATCAAGAGTACGTCAACGCCCGCTTTAACCAGTGCATCGACACGCTCTTCATTACCTGCGCCTGCACCAACGGCTGCGCCCACACGTAAACGACCTAACTCATCTTTACAGGCGTTAGGTTTACGCTCGGCTTTCTCGAAGTCTTTAACTGTGATTAAGCCTTTCAGCTTGAAGTTATCATCAACAACTAACACTTTTTCGATACGGTGAGAGTGCATTAATTTTTGCACTTCATCTAACTTAGTGCCTTCCGCAACAGTGACTAAACGCGCTTTAGGCGTCATCACTTCTTCTACGGTTTTGCTCCAGTCAGTCACGAAACGTACGTCACGGCCGGTGATAATACCGATCAGCTCATTGGCGTCGTTGACAACGGGGTAACCCGCAAAACCATTCTTGGCGGTTAGTACTTTCAAATCAGCCAGCGTGGTTGAAGGTGTAACGGTTACTGGTTGTTGAACCACGCCCGCTTCGTAAATTTTTACTTTACGAACTTCTTCGGCTTGCTTCTCAATGCTCATGTTTTTATGAATAAAACCTAAGCCACCTTCCTGTGCCATGGCGATCGCAAGGCGCGCTTCTGTCACTGTGTCCATCGCGGCAGACACAAGCGGAATATTCAGTTCAATGGTATTGGTCAGGCGAGTTTTAAGAATAGCGGTGTTTGGGAGTACAGTAGAATGCGCAGGAACAAGTAACACATCGTCAAAGGTAAGCGCTTCTTTAATTAAACGTAGCATTTGCAACATCTCCCCAGTTGAGTAGGATTTTAGAGGTGAAATATTGCGGCGGGATTATACCTTGCATCTAGGGGGCGGTAAATGGAAAATAGTGAAAAAATCCCATTTGCGCGAGAAAACACATGCAAGTCCCTAAAAATAATATTTATACCGTCTCACGCCTCAATGGTGAAGTCAGACAAATTCTTGAGGGACAACTGGGTAAGATCTGGCTAAATGGGGAAATTTCCAACTTTTCCACCCCCAGTTCAGGCCATTGGTATTTAACCCTTAAGGATCATTTTTCACAAATTCGCTGCGCTATGTTTAAGGGGCGCAACCAAAGTGTTAGCTTTAAACCCGTGAATGGCCAGCAGGTGATCGTAAAAGGTGCAATTAGCGTTTACGAGCCGCGGGGCGACTATCAATTATTAATTGAATCAATGCTTCCGGCTGGAGACGGCTTACTGGCGCAACAATTTGAAGCGTTGAAAATGAAGCTCGCCGCGCTGGGATTATTTGCCGCCGATACTAAACGCGCACTACCCAAAAATATCCAACGCATTGGGGTTATTACCTCACCCACAGGTGCCGCTATTCGCGATGTATTACATGTGCTTGCACGGCGCGACCCATCGATTGAAGTGATTATTTACCCGACACAAGTACAGGGCGAAAACGCGGATATTAATATCTGCCAAGCAATCAATATCGCCAATCAACGGCTTGAGGTGGATGTATTACTGCTCACCCGCGGCGGTGGCTCGTTAGAAGATTTATGGTGTTTTAACAGCGAAGCCCTCGCCCATACCATTTATAACAGTGCGTTACCCATAGTGAGTGCCGTGGGTCATGAAGTCGATACCACGATCAGTGACTATGTGGCAGATGTACGAGCTCCCACCCCCTCCGCTGGTGCAGAACTGCTCTCACAGGACAGTGACAATAAAAGCCAACGTTTAGCCACAGTGCTTGCCCGCCTCAAACAGAGCGCAAGCCACTATCAACTCAAGCAGGAGAGACGTTTAAGTTTACTTGAGCACAGGTTGCAACGCTTAGATCCTAAGCGCACCTTGCAGCAGTTTGAGCAGCGTTTCGATGAGATGCAATTACGGCTCGAAGCCGCGCTTACCAACAAGCTGCATGGCTTAAGCCGCCGTCAGCAGCAACTGGCAAGTCGCCTAGAGCAACAATCGCCGAAACATAAGCTCGCGCTCGAAGCTAATCGTTTGAGTTATTTAGCGACGCGGTTGCAGGATGCCATGCAGGACAAACTCAGCCACAGCGGGCAGCGGATTAAATATGTAGCCCATCAGTTAGAGACTGTCAGTCCATTGGCGACATTGAGCCGCGGTTACAGCATCACCACTGACGTAAACGGTGCTGTTATCACATCTGCAAGTCAAATCAGTCTTGGTGATACTATTACAACTCAACTGTCCAACGAGCGTCTAATGTCTACCGTTACTCGTCTCCCATAACATTAAGCCTTTATTATTTTGCAGTTTATTGGGGAGTATGTGGCACCAAGTGATAAGCTTTCGGCTTTGTTTCCTAAATCGAGTCAGCGAACAACACTCTCATTATTGTTCAAATATCAAGCTACATAGTGGGTTTCAGGCATACTTAGCCCAGTCAGCTTATTCAAAGCCCTAATCATCGCGTAGGTTTCTCCCACCTGAGCGTTATAATTCCGCATGCTCAACGTGCCTCCTAGCAGTTGTTTTATCCTGTACATAGCGGTTTCTGAGATTGAGCGGCGATGATAACCATACCGTTTTTTCCATTGCTTATTTGAGCCATGAAGCTGTTGCCAACTGACGGCTAAGTTTCGTGGATGCCCTTTTTCCCATAGCGCAGCACCTTCCCTAGGTGGAATCAGTACTAAAGCGCGTTTTCGACGAACGGCTTCGTGACAGGCTTTCGTGTCGTAAGCACCATCACCCGAGATATTGCGGATTTTTCGATGGGTTTGCTTAAGTAAATTGGGCATCACTTCAGCGTCTGTTACACCTGATAAACTGAGTTCTGCGGCAATAATTTCATGGCTATGTGTATCGACGGCAATATGCAGTTTACGCCACACTCTGCGCTTTCCATCTGTGCCATGTTTCTTCACTTTCCACTCACCTTCGCCATAGACCTTCAAGCCTGTCGAGTCGATAGCTAAGTGCTCAATGGCGCCGCGAGTCTTGGTTTTAAAAGCAATATTGACCGTTTTCGCGCGTTTACTGATACAGGTGTAATGCGGGCAAGATAATGGGATGTCACCCAGTTTAAACACCGAATTGATAAAGCCCTGTAAGGCTCTCAGTGGCATAGAGAAAATACGCTTAACCATCAACGCAGTGGTAATGGCTAAGTCGCTAAATAATTGAGGGCGACCTTTCTTGGGCGGCTCGACCTTGGCTTTCCACTTAGCAATTGCATCCTCATCAATCCAGAAGGTAAGTGAACCGCGGTTGATTAAGGCTTGGTTGTATTGCTTCCAGTTGGTTGTTTTATAGCGAGGCTTTGACACGGTTGATGGGTAAGTTGATAGGCGATGCCGATCAGATCTGCGGCTACGGTTTTAGTTCAACCTATTTAGGAAACAAAGCCTAAGCTTTCTGCCATTTACTCTTCAAGCATTAGCTGCCACGCATGACGTGCAGCTAATAAACTAAAGATTTAGTCCTAAAGGCTAAAAATATTATCGTTATATAAACGACTAACTGTCACTTGATTCTTTTTTAAACATATTAACCAATGACCTTAAATTTTTATGTTGTGAATATTTCTTTGAATAAAGGCATATTGGTCCGAGAACGTTATTTCTAGTAGGACCATGACATACTTCTAAATTAGCATTATTACTAATCATAACATTTGGTAACAGCCCAATACCAACACCAGACTCAATCAAACGCTCAGCAAAATCCGGCGTATCAATAATTAACTTACGCTTAAACTCTTTATTTCGATTTAAGGCTGATGATAAATCATGCCAATGATCCCAGACTTTTGAATGAACGAGTGTTGGACAGGGTGAATCAAACTGTTCATTAACCTTTTTAGCCCAACTAAACTTTAAAACATCAATAACACCTTCATTAATATACCGAGAATGACTATCAAATAATCCTTCAGTAATCACTATGTCTGCATCTTCCTTATCCAACCAGCTTTTTATAGCTGTTAATTCGCCAGTTTTTATATGAAATAAATTATTGTTTATCAAATCATCTGTCAAATAAGGTGCAACATACTTTGTATAAAGCCTAGGCTGAGTAACAATAACTATAGGTTCTTCTTCAAAAAAATATTCTACGACACTATCAAACTCTTTATAACTATTAACTATTTTTTCGGCAACCAAATAGAGCTTCTCACCTTCTTTAGACAGTGAAACACGGCCTTGCTTTCTAATAAACAAAATTGTATCAAGATCTTTTTCTAATTTTATTATTTGTCCACTTATATTAGGCTGCGTTGTCTCCAATATCTCCGCAGCCCGTGAAAAGCTGGAATATTTTGCTGAGAAATAGAAAGCATGAACAGTGCTACTGCTAATCATAGATTAAAACCTTGATTTAAAATAATGACAATATAGCTAAAAACTTACTTCCACCCAACAAAAATATCACAACACGTGTCAAAAGTAACAAATATCAAATTATGGTGAGCTAGATCTACAACTAAAAATAGAAGCCAAAGTTTATATTAACTCTTTTATCCCAATCATCACCCACTTCAGGTAAACCTATATGATCATTATTGGCGGTAGAGAAGGTCATATTTTTACCCATAATAAAGTCGATCATTGTGTAGGTAGGACCTGCAGAAATCGCCATACCAGTGACGTTTTGCATACTGTTATCGTAGCTATCATCATCAACATCTGGCGTCATTAAACCAAAGTCGTTGTAGAACTTAATGCTACCCCAATCTGTGTTCACGGTTTTGGCAATGTTGATGTTATAGGCTTGGCCCTTAGAAGCAATTTCATACTGCCAGCTTACTACTGACACGCCAATTTTATTAGAGTCGATAGCATCTGCAGCATCGTATTCATATTGCATGGCTTGCATTTGTAAATTCCAGCCTTTGTAGCTGCTGTCTAAATGCAATGCTACGGCATAGCGATCGCCATTGTTGCCCGTCTCGCTGTTGTAGATTTGGCCATACTGCACAGAGCCACCAAAGGTAGTCGAGCCGCCTTCGTATTCTGTTGTATAAGTTTGGCGCACATTTAACTGGTTAGTCTCTTCATTGTGATACTCAGTGCCATTGATGGTACCGGTATACAAATCGGTCGAATAACGCTTGTTCTCGGTCGCACCATATTCAGCACTTTTATAAAAGGCTACATCTGTATGCCAACCTTGGTTTTCATAAACCACTTTAACACCTACGTCAGAGTCATCCTCAAACCCTAAGTAATATGGCAAACCAAACCACCAACTATTTGATATTAACTCTCGATTACCAAAAGGAACCTTATTAATACCAACTTGAACTTGCAGATCATCATTTACATCATAGAAACCATAACCATGTTTAATGAAATTCGTTTTTGATGACAGTCTATAATCTGCAGATACCCCCCAGTCCCCTATTTTTCCATTTAACGTTAAAGTTGCAACATCAAAATAAAAGTCTCCCCCCTTATCTTTTGAAGCTTGGTCATAATCTCTATAAGCATAGTTCGCTCTAACTGAACCGCCAAATTTAATTCCTTCATCTGGATTATCTGCATAAACACTAAAAGCAGATAATCCAACAATTGCAGACATAAACTTACATAATAATTTAGTTTTCATCAATTACTCCAAAGACATTAAACTGATTTAATTATATTATTCATAGAACAAGAAAACAGTTTAGATTAGGGTGACTAGTAGTGTGCAAAGCATATATAAAACATGCCTTGCACGATAACCATCATTTAAAAAGTAACAAAAATTATCTTGTACTGTAGGTTTTTAAAAATTTAACACCGTTATTTATATCAGGAGTGTAAATTCTATCTTTAGATACAAATGGAACATATTTACGGTATTCATGAAGAAATTCACTCGTACCATTCCCCATTTTTTGGCTATATTCTTTTGTTCTGATATCCATACCTTGTGTGGTATGCAACACCTCATAAGAGTAAATTTCATAAGCAATATCTGCAATTTTATCTAAGCGATTTGCAATTAAATTGACGTTACTAAAGGTTTCCTCAATACCAACAGATGTTGGTACGCCATAAATTGCAGCACTATTAGTCAAAGACATCGCTTCCGCATAAAGACCAGACATAGATTGTGCGATATTAGCAAAACCATCACCACCAACATTTTCCTTAGAAATTAAATATGTTGTTAATTTTGTACGGTGACCGTCATCTAATTGGGTAGTACGCCAGGCTGAAATATGAATCACTTGGGCAAGTGCACGACTCAAAGACTCCAACTGCACTGCTAGCTGGGTATTATCAAAATTAGAACCTGAGTTAACAAAAACATTTTTTCCACCAACCCGTAAGCCATCAACATAATCGCTATTGCTGTACCATAAATCATCTCTTGCATTTGTATGCACAATTGGATTGTCTGTCGTATGGTTGATTGCTGTATTAAGTAACTCTTTTGCTTGGCGTAATTCTTCTTTCGCTGCCGCTAAAATTTGACCTGATGATCTAAAGCTCAACGGGTCCTGTAAATTTCGCTTCGAATCAAGACTCCAAAGATATGAACCTTTTAAATGAGATAAAATTGATTCCGCCGCTTCATGTCCCTGTGGCCATCCTTTTGTATCGACTGTATGCCATAGAAAAGGGGACACGTTACCATTTAGCGCTTCTAAACTAGACGCAATTATCACTGATGATAGATCGAGTAGATGCTCCACTTTTTTCACTGCCGTAATAGATTGTGCTTCGGCAACATTACTATTTGAGAGAATTGAAATACCATCCATCCCAAATGGCTGATATTTTTTCAATCCTAGCTCTTTACGAACCTCAGCTGAAGAGCGACGCTTTCCTTGGTACATTACATCCCACTCACCCATTAAGGCTAAACCGACATGTGTCACCATACTCAAATCATTGGCACCTTCTGAGCCTCGAGATGGAATAAGTGGATAAACATCATTGTTGATATATTCCATATAGGCATTGGCAGCATCAACACTCATCCCTGTAAATCCTGCAGCCATCTGGTTCAAACGGATAACCATCGCCATTTTAGATTCAGCTTCAGGTAAAAATGGCTCCATCCCCGCTGCTTGTATCCGCATTTGCCGCTCATTAAATTTAATAGATTCTGAACGATTCGGCTCATTTTCGACCGAAGCCCCCGCGACACGCTGGTCTTTCAGAGCACCGTAATTAACGGTTAATCCATAAATAGAACGCCCATCTTCAGCTGCATCAATAGGCGCTTTATAAGACGCTCGAATACGCTCCCAACCTTCTTTCGAAATGTTAACATCTTCACCAGACTTAGATATTTCCCAAAGTTTATCTACAGTCAATGAAGTGCCATCAAGCGTATGAGTTGCTGCGATTGATGTCATAGGTAATATAGCGGCTATTACAAGCGGTATAGTTTTTAATTTCATGTCAACGTCCTATTATTAGTTGAATATAAAAAAGCCTAGTTAGCTTTCGAATCAAAATTAATTAACAATCAAACAAATAGAGTTTATTAAATAGAACTTACTTTAGATTTGGAAACTCCACTATATGGCAATCACTGCATATAGCATGTGATGGTTTATGCTCTGAATGACATGCTGTACACTCCAATGTATTCCGATAATGAGCAGAGTCATGGGGTAATTTATCGTATTTATTTTCTTTCGTTGGGATTTCGTCCATTGTACCATGGCATCTAATACAAAAACTTGAATCAGGTCTTTCATTCGGCACACCAGTACCGTGACATGTTTTACAACTTCCACTTTTCCCCATCAACTTAAAATGATGCTCTTTAATTGGCACTCCACTTAAAGTATTCTCCGCAGAGTAGGCAGATAAACAAGTCATTAACAAAGCACTAACCAAACCTAATTTATATATATATTTCATCATTATCACCTATTACACTTTTCTAATGGCAGCTTGATTACCTGCAATTTGCCCAAACACGAGACCATCAATAGAAGAGCAACCACCTAATCGGTCCATTCCATGTGTACCACCAGTAACTTCACCAGCAGCAAATAAGCCTGAAATAGGTTCGCAAGTATTAGAGTCAATGACTTCTGCGTTAGGCGTAATAGCAACCCCCCCCATGCAATAATGTAATTTTGGTGACAAACGGATTGAATAATATGGAGGTTTTAAAATTGTTTTTTCATCTAAAGGTTTGTTAAAAGGATCTTTTGCTTTACCTTGAACAATCTCATTCCATTCATTTATTGAATTTTGTAATGCATTAATATCAACATCATAACGTTTGGCTAATTCTTCGAGCGTTTCAGACTTTTTAATTGCACCATCACGGTAAGCCGCTTTAAATCCTTCTGCATGATTTGCCGTTGCCTCACCACAAAATACAAACGGCATATTAGGTTTTTCTTTCGTACCTGAGGCCAACACTGCCAACTGCGCATCTGCACGAGTTCGACGGTCTGCTAATTCATTCATGAATCTCGCCCCTGTTTTTGGGTCAATAGCGATCCCTTCTGCAAAGGCGTAATCAGCAAAGAAACTTGCAGGGCCAGCTCCCTTTTCATCCGGTGTAGCCCAAGGCCCTAACTGGTACATGTCTAACATGACCGGCAGTGCACGAATAGAGAGCAGTGACTTAATCATGGTTGCTGTAGCACCAGGCTGAGCAGTGCTTTCAAGTTTCTGATATGCAGGCATTGTTGTTTTAATAAACTGGTGATCTTGTCCCCATCCACCAGAAGCAACAATTACCCCTTTTTTAGCTTTATAAGCGAATTGACCTCTATTGGAACCGCTCTTAAAATCGTATTTTTCGCTGACAACAATACCTGTCACACCGCTGTCGCCACGAATGATTTCTTCAACATTCGTTCTATTTTGAAATATGATCCCAGCCTTGCGAAGGTAGTTATGCATAGGAACGACAATTCCGCCGCCAGATGCACTTTCGGGTAAATGTGCACGTGGGGCACTATGCCCACCTAGACGAATCACTTTGTCTTGAAACTTAACGCCACATTCCATCAGCATATCGTAAGCTTTGTGCGCTTCTGTAGCTAAAGTGCGGCAAAGTTCAGGATGATTAAAACCACGTCCAGCTTTAAGCATATCTTTGATCATTAATTCTGCGGAGTCTTCAATTCCTAATTTTTTTTGCATCGGAGTTAATGGCATACACATCAAGCCACCACATATAGCTGAGTTGCCACCAAATGCCTCCATTTTTTCTAGAACTATAATATTTTTTATCCCTGCTTTATGGGCTGAATAAGCAGCTGACAGGCCAGCAAAACCACTGCCGATAATGATAATATCAAATTCTTTATCCCAAGTTCTTCCATAATTATCATTCGATGCTTTAATTGGAAATGCCATAGCGGCTGTGATGCCTGTTGCTAACTTCAGGAAATCTCTTCTTCCGGCCATAATACCCTCACCCGTTAAATATTTTTGCAAATATAAATAAGAAACATAAATTAATATAAAGAATTAACCGCAATAAACGTTAGAGTAAAACTTAACTTTACCACTAACACTAAATCGCACATTACGTAAGCAATGTTTAAAATTGGCCAATATTTATTACGATATGTGGTATAATATTTTTATTAAACAATTGTTAATGTGACTCACAGCCGCCATTTTTTGCCATAAGTTTCACTTATCACCTTAGTGTGATCGAGATCTGTATACTTACAAAAGAGTGAGATAGCTTTGTTATACAGGGAGAATCCGCCTGACTAATGCTCCTAATCGCTATGATTAAACACATAATATTAATCCGAATATCTAGTGTTAATAGTATGCAAAACACTACAACGTAGCGGTTAAAATTCAGACAGTCATTAGCATCTAATTTTGATTGAACTGCAAATATATGGCTTTAAAAATCAATTTTTATTAAAAAATCACTTCTTACGGAGTGACATTAGAATTTTACTTACTTTCTAATGTATTGGTTACTTGTTAAGCAGGATATGTGAAATGAAGTAGGAGATGGGAGCAATTAATTCACTGATGATAAAATTGTCATTTAAAAACCCCCATATGACTCAATATGGGGGATGTATCTTCAATCAATAGGCTGAATGAGCTTAGTATGACCTAGTACGTAGACGTTTACGGCGCAGGCCGAAGAGTCCTAGCAGGACGATACTCCAAAATATTGCCCCACCGCTATTTTCAGTATTGATATAGGTTATCTCTAGTGACATATCACTGCTTTGACTGAATTCGCCATCAGTGACATTAACGTTGAACTTTGCAACTTGGCTTGAATTCACCTCAGGTAAACTTAAAATCACCTCACCTTTACCGTCATCTTTAATATCCACTGCCGGACCACTTATCTGGGTGACAGTGTAGGACAGAGGATCTTGATTTGCATCCTCCGACACAATGTTGAATTTAACATCACTCCCCATATTGCCTTTGATTTCTTTTGGAACAGCAAGGCTTGGTGCCTTATTTGTATTACTAACCATCAAGCTGCCTTGCTGTACATCAAAATCTGATTTATCCGTATTGAGTGACCAATCAACCTTAAAGTCACCACTTATAGGGGATTTTTGATTGATTTTTGCAACAATAAGCGTACTAGTCTCACCCGGCGCTAATGTCACCTTAATATTATTTTTGTCATGATTTAAACTTATGTCTCCATTCGTTTCGACATCCGTTATGGTTAAATTATCAGCCATAGCTAAATTAAGCGTATAGGTTAGCGAATCTGATGTCGGGTTAGTCGGAAGTTGGATATTAAGTTCAGCCTCTTTCCTATGACTTAAGTCACCTTTAACTAAGTCTATTTTCACTGAGGGTTTTACTCGATTAACCACTAGGTTACTACGAGCAATAGCTCGTGCAGCTGTTGGTGTATTTCGGTCAAAAACTTCCAGCTCACTGTAATAAACCCCTTCAATCATATCGCCACTCCAGCTTAAATGAGCGCTTAATGCGTCATATGGCTTTGTGGACATATTTGGAATGGTTACCAGTGCTGGCAAAGTCTCGGTATTTGGCTGTAACAGCACGTCAAGTCTAACAGCGTCTAATGGATCACCACTTCCTTTATAATTATGTGCTAATACCCAATAACGGCCACTTCCCGCATTTAAACGACAAGCTTCGCCAACATTCATACTTGTGGCACATGCCTGAGTTAATTCCACTATTTCAGGTATGCCATTGTTATTACTGTCTAACCCAATAAAAACATCAATATCTATTGCGCTTGATTCCCCCACAATGACACGCAAATTGCTTGAACCATCAGGTACATTTATAAAACTTAGCGCGGTGCCGTCATTAACGTTATCAAACGGTGAGCGATTATCAGAATCCGCAGCAAGCGTTAAATGATAAGAGGTTGCCTTCTCCAGCGGTTTTATATTGAAAAGTAAATTTTCTGGATAACGAAAGTGAAAATCGGCTAGTTCTAGGTCACCTTTATTCCAAAAATAATCTTGGGTGATAAATGCAGGAACTAATGCGATTAAGGGTTTTACCGCTACTGGTAAAGATAACATTGGTGAATTATCAGAGGGAGCTAAATTGACTTGCATAAAGCTCCAATCCTCGTTCGCACGCAACGCTATATTTGCCGTAAAAGTAACAGTCACACTTTCCCCTTCTTTGATATCAAAACTCGAAGGGGAAGCAGAAATAGTGACACCATCGACATTACCGTTACTTGATACAGTCCAACTGCCATCTCGTGTTGCACGTAAGGTACGAGTCCAACTGCAGGAGTTCATGCATTGAGTTGAAGTCAGCACTGGCAGGTTCAGTGATGTCACATCTCCGCCTAATTCTGGGTTTGCCGCCTTATACTCATCGATAGGCACATCCATAACGAGTCCAGCCTGCGCGGCTTTATCGATTTGAAGTCTACCTGAGCCTATATCGAAAATACCTGCTGGCGTTTTGCCATCCTCTTTTAAGACATTAGTCGTTGCAGTCAGCATCATTGCAGATTGGATCTCAGCAGGAGTCCAGTCTGGGTGAAGTTGACGTAATAACGCTGCGCTACCAGCAACATGCGGAGAAGCCATAGAGGTGCCACTTAAGAAGGCAAAATCCGAAGGGGCTGCATCATTAACGGAAGTAAATGGCATTTCATCCGCATAAGCAGCATAGATATCAACACCTGGTGCGGCAATATGTGGAACCATCAACTCAGTTTGCCATTTGTAAGGCCCCCTTGATGAAAAGTCCGCTAAAATATCCGCATTAGCTTGATCATACTCTGCATTTGCAGCACTAATGCTCACCTTAGGAGTGTCAGTGCGCTTCATCCATTCCAACAACTGTTTGCCATCTAACTCATTGATGAGTAATGAAGGCAATGCATAACGAGCGCTAGCCATATTCTGGTTAGAAGTAGGGGTATTACGTATGATGACCCCAGCGGCAAAGAACATATTCGTCACTTTGTCTGCTAAGGAAATTTCACCACGATCACATATAACCACTTTACCTCTTAAATCTGCCATCACAGGATCAAAAAAATAAACTCGACTATTGCATAGGGCAAGCGAATTGCCGTTTATATCTTTGTAGTCACCTGCATACACTATTTCGGTTTCATCGCTGAGAGCATTGATCACTCCATTACTGGTAAATACATCAGCCAAACCTTCTATTTGGGGTAGAGGATCTCCAGTCACTCCGGAGCCACTCAGTACATGACTCCAAACTCTTTGATGAGAACTTGCGGCAACTGAAATCGCCCAAGGTGCCACATTTCCAACAGTTTCAGCATCAGGCCCCGCATTCCCAGCGGCCATAGCCACAAAAATGCCAGCTTCACGGGCAGACAAAAAAGCAATATCCGATGCTGTATTCCAGGGATCATTCTGAACCCCTCCACGGGGGCCAATAGAGTAGTTCAACACATCTACCCCTGCTTTTATCGCTAGCTCGACAGAGGCTATCGTCAGGCTCGGGTAACAACCTGATTGGTCGCAAACTTGATAAGAAATGATGTTTGCGTGCGGGGCAACACCGGAGATATTAGAAAGTACTGTGCCAGTTTCAATCCCATCTCCCACTTCCTCACCAATATTGGGCATTAACACAGGTACATTGACTAATGCATTTCCCGCAGCAGTTGAAGCGGTATGACTGCCGTGACCGTTATAATCTTCACCATTTGCTGGACGCAATCCATTATATTCATCCGTAACTAAAGGAAAACTATATACTCCTATCAGTTTGTCATTACACAAGGTGGCATCTTTGACACAATCGCCCAAATAGTTGCCAGAGCCGAGCGGATTAATGATGTTGTGGCCATCGTCTCCGACAGCAGAAAATGCACGATTATCCGTATTAATCCCTGTATCTAAGATACCAATGATTATCCCGTCCCCCTTTGCAGCGAGACCCGTCGCATTTCCATCCCAAAGATTACTCGCCCCAATAAGTTGCGGACCATTATCCGTTTGGAGTTCAGTTGGTGTTTCTTTAATCACCTTCAATACCTGTGGTACTGTCAGCATTGTTTTTGCTTCATCTGGCGTTAACTCTAACACCATACCGTTAAAGGCCGTGTCGAACTGCATTTTTGCTTGCAAAGGCCGACCAAGAGTTTTACTCGCTGTCGTTTTAAATATACCTTGATGATGAGCAATCTCTTGACGATATTGTTCTAATTGAGATGTTTGTAGGAGATGACTTATCTTTTGCGGTAATTTCTGCGTGATAGATGCTTTACTAACACTCGTCCTATCCTGTGGTGCTTTATTAAATAATTGCGCAGCGTGTGTTGCAGCTGGAGCTTGCATTAATTGTATGATGTAACGACTACGGCCAGAGTGATCAGCTCTAACGTCAGCATCAGCGTTGATGACATAATTAACTTTATTCTGCCAACTATATGCTTTTAGATTTTCTTGACTCGCTTGAGATATGCCGGTAAGTCCAATGGCAATCGCGATAAATGATTTATTAAACATGTGAACCTCACGCATTAAATTGGGACTTACCAAAAATTCTTTTCCATATACCCAGAAGACCGAGTAAAAGGAGAGAAATACCTAAACTGCCACCGCTACTGTCAGAGCTTGATTGTTCTGCAACGCTTAAGTTAAAACTTTTGCTGAACATCTCACCATTCGCATCTTTCGCTTCTAGCAAGAAAGTCACTGAACCATTACTCAGAGGCGCCGTACCATTAAGTGAGCCTTCATTTCCAACTGTGTAAACGGTTCTGGCACCACTCACTTGTGACCAGTGATAACTGATAGGCAACTTTGCACTTGTAATCATAGGTTTTAGGGTAAATTGTTGACCTAATTGAGCTTGCGTGTCAGCGCCCTTGAGCGTCGGAGAGGATGTGTTTTTCACAATAACATCAACGTGTTCTTGACTGACAAGCACACCATCAGTGACAGAGAGAGCAAAGGTTAATTTGGTGTCGGCAGCAACATAATCTGTTGCAATATCCAATTGACTGTTATTGTTAGTAAAGCTAACACTAGGTCCTGCAGTCTGCTGCCAACTAAACTCAAGTTTGGCGTCTGCTGCGGCATCGATGCTTGCGGTAATTTGTGCATGTTCCCCTTCGTTAATGCTAATACTGCTAAATGGCATCACCTTAGGGGGACGATAACTGGGTGCTTTAACTTTTATCACAGATAAACCAACACGTTCGACATTGTCTAAATCTTGCACTTTTGCTAAGACGGTATCGGGCAGCTCAAGCCAATTATCAGTGCTAATTGTAAAAGCTAGCTTATTCGCAGCCTCTTGCACTTGTGAATTTACCACCCCAGCCGATGAGGAGACGGTTTTCTCATGGTGCTGACTTTTTGAATCTAATATTTTTAATGTGATTAATTTATCTTCGCCTGGGCTTAAATTAATTGGCGCGATCTTTTCTACAAGAATATCTTTACTGATGCCTGAATTAGCATTGCCATCAAAATTCAGAAGGTTAAGTGTTCCACCGGATGAGTCAGTCTCAGAGTCAACAACATAACTGAGTAGAGGTTGACCAAAAATGGTTCTACCAAAGGCCATATTATCGATAACTTCAATGGGGCCATCGGAAAATGAAACCGGTAAACTGCGATTATCCCCAGTCTTGGTATCAATAACCTGGGCATACAAATAATACTTGTAAATCGTTTCTTCACCGTAGGTCATATTAAGATGACCATGTTCATTTAATGTAATAGCCGGGTTGGTATAACCGCTAAACCAGTTATCTAATGGTCCTTCAGTGTTGAGTCGTTTCCAATCTTTCAGCATGCTTGGATGAGTACTGCCATCACTATTCCAAATAAATTTTCCTTGCTGATTAATAGCAACACCTTTAATTGCACTATAGTGGCTACTTTCACCGCTTTCCGCTTGCACTGACTGACTTGCTGGCCAAGTCACATAGTAAGTTTCACCATCATAGGCAAGTGAGACTGCACCATTTTCTAATGAATCACCAGAAAGCCTTAAGCCTTGTCCCGAGAAGACTTTTTGGCCATCAGCCCGCACATGCTGTAGAAGGATAATCCCCTGATTCGGACCAGTAATATGATAAAAACTGAGAACGACGCCCCCTTCTCCATCACTTTTAACTTGAACGGATCGTCCACTATTAACTTGATGAAGAAAGTTGTCTCCAGAAGTAATGCTAACAGGCTCTGCCCACATAGGCTTTCCATCGACGATGGAGTATTTTTGCATCATAAAGTGGGAGGCGGTTGTGTCAGGTGTCGCTCCTACTTCGAGTAACACAATGACAGAATCATCACTCACTATCGGTTGGCTGGCAAAGGTATAGCTATTATTGATAGTAATATCTTTACTCCATACCAATTTGCCTTCTTTATTGACACAACTAAGACTACCAAAAGTATCGACCGTATAGTTAGAGGTAGACTTACTCCATGCTGCAACAATATGCTCTGCATGCGCCCCCAAACTAATACCAAGACTATTAACGGGAAGATCAACATTAGGGGTTAAATTTAAAGGTTGTTCCCAAGCCAACTTTCCATCTTTGGATATTTTGGCTAAATAAACTGCACTGTGGTCACTATAATTGCTACCTTCAAATATATCGGAAGCGATATAGGCATTCCCCTCTGAATCGGTAACAGCACCATAGTAAGAAGCCCAAGCTTTGCTTGTATCAAACACGAGTACAGGCTCATTCCAAGATGGATTTCCAAGTGAGTCATAGTGTTGAATTAAAACATCAAATCCCCCTTTATCATCGTAAAATCCACCATTTCGGAAGCTGACAAAAGCACCGCCATCATTATCAGGGGCAATAAGCGGTGAATTCGCATCCTGTGCAACACGAATAGGGTCCAATGTTGGGGTACTGGGCCATTGAGCAAAAGCTGACGTCGATGTCCCAAGCAGAAGTGAAATCACTGCAGCTATGTAACTTTTTTTGGTCATTTTATATGACTCCTTAATTGTTATTCACAATGTCCATTAAGGAGTTTTATAAATATGAAGTCCATGGGACCTAATGAGCATATTACTAGGACTAAAGTCCTAGTCTATATTTAGCGACCATTCACAAGCTGAGCCACTAAAAACAACTTAATAACGAGAATGAAATTAGATAGGTGCTTATATAAAAAGCCTTACTATTAACTTTCAGAAAGCAATAGTGCAGCTTGGGTTCTATTTTTGACATCTAACTTCTCAAAAATAGCAGAGATATGTGCTTTTACGGTTTTTTCAGAGATATTTAAACTATCGGCTATAGTCTTATTTGAATGACCCGCAGCGATTAAATGTAACACTCTGAATTGACTAGGGGTTAGTGTTTTAATTTTTTTTGCATTGATTGTTTCTATAGATGATTTAATTTGAGTAAGGGGAAATTGATAACTACCATCAAGGATTTGCTCTACCTGTTTAAAAATATTAGTAGGGGCCGTAGATTTTGAAATAAATGCAGCCCCATGTTGAATACATTGGCTACGGGCAATAAGATCATCTAATGCACTGATCACAACAATGGGTAATGTTGGAAACTGAGTTCGCAAAAATGACAACCCTGCATAACCGCTACTTCCCGGCATGAACAGATCCATGATTAACAAATCGATCTCTTCCACTTGCAGGTAAAGACTATCAAATAATTCAATATAATTATTGGCCTGAGAAACTTGTGTACCGGGGAGATGGGAAACAAGGCCATTGACTAAAGCATCTAAGTATAAAGGGTGGTCATCGGCAATCATGACATGAAAAGTCGGCAACACACTTATTTCCTTTTACTCTGGTTTAATAACCACATCAGCTTACCCAATTTCAAGGGCTTAGAAAAGAAAAATAGATCTGTTTGTGACGGAATTCGGAGTCCTGCTTCAGGATTACCTGACATGTAAATCAATGGTTTAGCATCTGTTAAGCGCTGTCGGTACTCAACTAAGTATGCAAGTCCATCTTGCTCAGTTCCTATATCTATGTCAGATAGAATTGCATCAAAGATAGCGGTTTTATCCTGTAGTAATGATATCGCATGTCGGTAACCACTTACTTTTATGCCACGTACCATGAGTGACGAGCACAGATGATTGAGTTGCTCATAGTCATCTTCAACAATACCTAAGTGAAATATTGCAGCCTCATCTTCAATATGACTAAAAGTAGGCTTATCAATCAATGGCAATTTCAAGGTAAATTGTGTTCCTTCCCCTAAAGTGGAACGTATTGAAAGCGAGATCCCTAATAAATCTGCAATACCTTTCACAACTGAAAGCCCTAAACCTGACCCTTGATAGCGGCTAGTCCAACGTTTAAAAGGGGTAAATAACTCAGCTTGCATCTGCTGAGTCATTCCTGGTCCTTGATCGATTACTTCTATGACTGCATGTTGCCGTTCTTGGCAAACACTTAAACTCACACTGGTATCTGGGTCACTTATTTTTATGGCATTACTCAATATGTTATCAATTACACGTCGAAGAAGCAGTGAATCACTAGCAACCCAAACATCCGATTTAATATCAGTCATAAGATTAAGTCGAAAACTCTGTGCCAAAGTTAAGTGCTCTTCGGCAACCTTAGCAATAAATATACCCAGATCAAAAGATGAGATTTGCGGTACTAATACTCTGGCATCTAGTCGTGACAATTCAACAATGGATGAAACCAATTGCTCAAGAAAACTGAGGCTCGTATTAATCTTATAACTAAGCTTATTATCTTCAATTTGTTCTAATTGAAGCCTAATTAAGCCTATAGGATGTTTAAGGTCGTGACTTGCTGCGGCAATAAATCGTGTTTTAGCTGTATTGGCTTCTTCAGCCTCCTCTTTTTTTTGCGCTAATTCATTCGTGCGTATTTGAACTTCATGTTCTAGTTTTCGGGAATAATCTTGTTGGTGGCGGTTTTTTTCAACCTCTAGGGCTAAAAGACTTCTATCTGCTTTAATCCTATGGCTCACGAGTAAAGCAATGACGACTAAACCGATAAAAATATAAAGACTTATTGCTAATGATGACTCCCAAAATCCGGGGGCTATTTCTAATGTAGCCAACGCGATAGGGCTACTTCTCCCCGAAAAATCACGACTCTCAAGTTCAACCTGATAACTACCTGGCCGCAAGTTTATCATGGGGATAAACGACGACTTTAGTTCAACCCACTCATCAGAAAGCGATTTTATTCGATAGCGGTAACTTGCTTGTTTGGGTAAATCTGACGGTGTTGCAACAAAATGTAATCGAATAAACTCTGGGGCAGTTAACTTACCAGTTCCACTTGAACCCAAACGATACGTAAGACCATCAACATCTAAATGGGTCCATGTAATTTGAGGGGCTGGACTTTTGATTGCTTGGGAGTCAAACACTAGAGTCAAGCCTCTCTCTCCAGCAAAGTACGGAACATTATTCAAAGTACCGCAACTAAATTGACTAAACTCCTGCTCATGAGTGCCCTGTAAAGAACTTAAATAAATGAGTGATTCCTGCTGAGAATCAAATATGACGAGACCTTTATGGCTAGATAAGATGAGCTGCCCATTATGATCTCTGATAGCACAAACTAAAGTTTGACTGGCTAATTTATCACGGCTTGATACCTGAGTAATACTGATAGGACTCGATGAATCGACCTGGAAAAGTCCAAGATTTGCAGTAAGCACATACAGTTTATCTTTTTGAGCAAACAAGTTTATCGCAATACCTAAACCATGATGTTGTTGCCACTGCTGCGGTTTTTGCCAGTCATTATCCATCGATGCCGACATCAAGCCATTTTGGTAGGAGGCCACGTAGAGTCGCCCCTGCCAATATTCTGCCGTAGCACTCCCTGTTAAGAATGGTTTTTCCCAGAGTAATTGCCATTTATTTTGCCGCTGTTGGTAAACCTTCATACTTGTTAGTAAATGAAATACTCTAATGTCCTCTTGAGGTTGATTCATATTAAATAATTGGACATTTCCGAGTTGTGCAAATCGTTCTTCTAAAGAGGTAAAAGCACCGTTATGTGGTGTAAGAATAAGATTGTTATTTGTTAATGATGATAGATAAATATCCCCCCCATCTACGAATAGATTTGTGGGTACAAATCCCTGAGGGTAATCATATTCACGATATAGACGCAAAATGCTAGCGTCTAAAGTCCATAACGTAAGCTTATCAGGTTGAGCAATCACTAATCGCTCTTGTCCATTTAACATGACCTTATTAACGGCAAGTTGATTACTAGGATACCCACCAATCCCTGTATTAAACGCTTGAACTTCTTTATATGTATTCGGTATCCGATATAAGCCATTAAAGGTTCCAACGAAAATATCCCCAGATTTGGCAGGGATGAGATTTCGGGCAATGCGTGATGCTTGGTAAGCATTATTTTGGCTATGTGGATAAATCCATTCTAACTTATCTGTGATCAAATCTAGACGGCCAATACCTTTATCTGTTGCAAGGAACAACGCAGTGTCTTGCTGGTAGATCTGAGCAATATTATTTGTAGGTAATTTTTGGTTTGCTTTGGAATATGTGCGGCAATCTAATCCCTGCAAATTACAGGAGTATAGTCCCTGTTCCATCTGGCTAATCCAAATGCGTTCTGCTGAGATAGTGCTCGCTTTATAAGTTCCTGCGGGAATGTCAGGTTGTAGGGGAGTGACATCCCCAGTACTCAAATTTAATACCCCAAAACCATTTGGACCGATTAAGAGCAAATGCTGTTCATCATAAGATCCTAATGTATTTATAATCTGGAATAACTCCGGCAGTTTAACTTCTTGAACCTGACCCGTGTTAATCTGAAACTGATAAAGTTTTTGCGATGAAAGATAAAATATTGTCTGCTCAGTATGTAACAGCATATGAGAGATAGATTGGTTTAAGGTAATAACATGACTCTCAAGCGTAGTAGTATCTATATAATCTAAGCCCACATCACTAGCAACCCATAATCGCCCTTGTTGATCTAATGTTAAATCGGTGATAACTGTTCCCGACAAACGATGCTCAGCTTGGTCGCGACGGAATACGAGCAGTTCATTATTGTTAATTAGGTTTAACCCATCTTGGGTACCAACCCATATACGCCCATAGTTATCTTCCTCTAATGCAAGCACCACATTTTGAGACAGACCATTTTCACTACTAATTTGTTGTGCTAAGGGATAATAGGCTGCCTTAGCTTGCGCAGATACAATAAAAGACCAAAAAACTAGAAAAATAGATAGGTAATAACAACGACTCATAAGTGTCAGTCTTTTTTGATAGCATTGTGAGCCAACATTAGACCTTACCATTCAGTAAAATGCAAAAACTCCCTTAAAAACAAAAGGAACCACAAGGTTCCTTTTTAGCATAAGTATTATGGTGTTGATGTGGCGAGATTAGGTGTTGTTCCGCCAAGCAAGCTCGCGTTTGCCAAACGAGGGATAACATGTCGTTATTCCTATCAACTGACAAACAGCTCTTATGAAGAAAGTAATAAAACAGGTTGGCCAAACAAACCCTACAGGCAGTGTTTAGCTGATTAATAATCCTGAAACGTTATCTTCCTAATTAAGCTAGATTATTTTTTTCTATCTTTAATATGGCTCAGGGCGCGTTTACGGCGACGCTCTTGGCTCATAGTCAGCTTTTCCACTTTGTTTTCAAACGGGTTATCACCCTCTTGGAAACGCAGTTGAATTGGCGTACCGACCACTTTTAATGAACGGCGGAAGTAGTTCATCATGTAACGCTTGTACGAATCAGGCAACTTGCTGACTTGGTTACCGTGGATAACCACGATTGGTGGGTTATAACCACCGGCGTGGGCGTATTTCAGTTTCACGCGGCGACCATTCACCAATGGTGGCTGATGGTCATCCTGCGACATTTGCATGATGCGGGTCAACATTGAGGTACTTACGCGGCGAGTCGCACTATCATAAGCTTCTTCAATCGATTCAAACAGATGGCCAACACCAGTGCCATGCAGCGCCGAAATAAAGTGAATACGGGCAAAGTCGATAAAGCCTAATCGGCGGTCAAGTTCACTCTTAACACGATCTTTTATGCCTTGATCGATGCCATCCCACTTGTTAACGGCAATCACTAACGCGCGGCCTGCGTTTAGGGCAAATCCTAATAGGCCGAGATCCTGCTCGGCAACGCCTTCACGGGCATCAATGATAAGCAATACCACGTTAGCATCTTCAACCGCTTTGAGGGTTTTTATCACTGAGAACTTTTCAATCACTTCATGGACTTTACTGCGACGACGCACCCCCGCAGTGTCGATAATCACGTATTCACGGCCATCGCGTTCCATCGGAATATAAATACTGTCGCGGGTTGTGCCTGGCTCGTCGTAAACCACCACGCGCTCTTCACCTAAGATGCGGTTAGTCAGGGTCGATTTACCCACGTTAGGTTTACCGATGATGGCGAGTTTGATCGGTAAGTCCTGCAGACGTTTTTGCTCGGCTTCGGCTTCTTCTTCAGTGTACTGACGCTCGTCGACCTCTTCCTCTTCACCTTGGCGCTCAATGCCCATGGCTTCAGCGTAAGGTGTTAAGGCATACTCGATCATGTTGGTCACGCCGCGACCTTGGGCAGCAGCCATTTGATAGACTTCGCCTAAGCCTAACGACCAAAATTCGGCACAGGCAGAATCGGCGTCAATACCGTCAATCTTGTTAGCAACCACAAAGGTGGTTTTTTGGCGGCTACGCAGATGCTGGGCGATAGACAAATCCGCTGCGGTTAACCCGGCACGCGCATCGGTCATAAATAACACTACATCGGCTTCTTCGATAGCGGCAAGGGACTGCTCGGCCATCTTAGTTTCGATCCCCTCTTCAGTGCCGTCGATACCGCCGGTATCCACCACGATAAACTCATAGCCGGATAGGAATGCTCGACCATATTTACGGTCACGTGTTAGGCCAGGAAAGTCGGCAACCAGCGCATCACGCGTACGCGTAAGGCGGTTAAATAAGGTGGATTTACCGACGTTCGGCCGACCAACAAGGGCCACTACAGGGATCATGATTTTGCCTCTAAAAAACTTTTCAATAAAAAGCCCCCGGAACACACTTCCAGGGGCTCAACAAGGATAACACTTTTAACTAAGGAAGTGTTACAACAGCTAACTTTCCGCTGCGGCCTTGCACGTAGATTTTATCATCCACCACTATTGGCTGACTGAATAATCCAGAGCTGTCCACTTGAATACGACCGACAATACTGCCGGTGCTGCGGTCGATAAAGTGCAGATAACCTTCAAAATCGCCCACGACTAAATAGTCTTTATACACTTCTGGTGAAGTGAGTGTGCGATTTACCAGCTCAGAGTTGCTCCACAGTTCTAGGCCGTTACGTCTATCAACCGAGTAGATACGACTGTGGTCATCAACCAAGAACAAACTTAAACCCGCCGTAGTTAATTCATTGAAGCTTGAATACTTACGAGTCCAAATAATCCGTCCGGTACGCAGCTCCATCGAAACCAAGTTACCGTTATAGCTGACGGCATACAAGTTGTCGCCAAGGATCAGCGGCGTCATATCCACATCAGCCATACGGGTAAACTCATTGCCACCCGTTGGATTATAGATGGCTTGTTCCCATGCGGCTTGACCATTGTTTTTCACTACAACAGCCACTTTGCCATCGGCGGTACCGATAAAGAAACCACCCGCTTCATAGGCTGCTGAACCCGTACCCCGGAGCGTCAGATTAGGTAGCTGCATGTCATAGACCCACAGTTTTGCACCTGTATCAACGTTATAGGCTTCAAGTGAACCAGAACTAGTACTCACCACCACAACGTCGTCAGCCACGGTTGGCTTAGATAATAATTCACCACCCGCAATCACATGCCATAGCACTTGGCCATCTTCGGCATTCAGTGCAGCCAATAGACCACTCTCACCGCCGATAAAGAGTTTATTGCGTGCGGCAGTGATACCTGCAGCTAAGCGTGCACCTTTGTTTTTGGCTAAGGCGTTATCACGAAACTCTTCACTAAAATCTTTTCTCCAAACCTGTTCACCCGAGGCTTCGTCAAAGGCCATGACTGCACCATAACGGTCAGCAGCAAAAATTTTACCGTAACGAACTGCAGGTGTAAGGCGAGAATAGTAATCTCCAACACCATCACCTACAGAGGCGCTCCAACTTACTTCAGGAAACACTGTTGCCTGAATCGCAGTTAACTCGCTTACCGGTTCTTCTTCCACATCGCTAGAAGAACAGGCGGATAACATAGCTAGGCTTAACCCAGCGGCTAGCAGGTTCTTGCACCAAGACTTCATCAAGGGATCCCTTATGCTTGATTTAGGTTATCAAGTTTGATTTTAAGCGCAGGGCTAGTCACAACACCACCGTTATCCATTGCAGCTTGATAAGCTGTTTTGGCTTTATCAGCTTGGCCTTGACGAACAAAGAAGTCGCCTTTGAGTTCTTCACGTTGTGCTAGAAAGGCTTTATCAGTCACTTGTTCTAGCGTGGCTAACGCAGTGTCAACTTGACCTTGTTCAGCCTGAATACGCGCTAAACGCAGCGTTGCAATGGTGTCTAATCCGGCACCTGGCTTAGCAGCAATCACTTTCTTTAACGCTTCTTCCGCTTTAGGGAAATCTTTCGCTTCTACCGCCGTTTTCGCGACAATCAAGTCCAACAGTGCTTGATAGCCCTTTTGATCGTAATTTTTCGAAAACTCAGCCACACCCGCAAGCATGGCGACTTCATCGCTTGATTTAGTGGTTAATGCTTGGAACGCCTGTGAAGCTTCTTCAGCCTTCTCGATTTTCATGTCGGAATAAGTGTTCCAACCGTACAGGCCGCCTAAACCAACAACCGCACCGATCCCAATCGAGATCCCATAGTCTTTCCAGAACTGCTTGATAGCATCAACTTGTTGTTCTTCTGTGCTATAAATTTCCACGCGCACGTCCCCTTATTTGGTAAGTTCAGCTAAAAATGCGCTTAATGCATTTCGAGCGACCCGTTGTTGTTCGTTGTCATTGCGTAAATATTTCACCGTAACCACACCTTCGGCGAGTTCTTCTTCGCCAATCAGTAAGGCTACTTGAGCGCCGCTTTTATCGGCACGCTTCATTTGTTTCTTCAGATTGCCACCACCACAGTGACTCATGACTCTCAGGGTGGGCAACGCCGAGCGCAATTCTTGAGCCACTTTGATGGCTTCAACTAGGCAGTTATCCCCCATAGCGGCAACATAAACATCCACTTCTGCAGGGATATCCTGTGTCAGCGCTAAGGTTTCGAGTAGTAGGACGATGCGCTCTAATCCCATCGCAAAACCCACCGCAGGCGTTTCTTTACCACCCAGCTGCGCGACTAAACCATCATAGCGACCACCCGCAAGCACAGTGCCTTGAGAGCCTAAGCTATTGGTAACCCATTCAAAAACCGTACGATTATAGTAATCCAAACCACGGACTAAACGAGAGTTAACTCGGTATTGGATGCCAACAGCGTCGAGGAGTTCACGCAATTGTGCAAAATGTTGTGAAGATTCTTCACCTAAGTAATCCATCAGCGCAGGCGCATCGGCTAAGATGCTTTGTACTTGTGGATCTTTCGAGTCCAGTACGCGCAGTGGATTACTGTACATACGGCGCTGACTATCTTCGTCTAATTTGTCTTTATGTTGTTCTAAGAAGGCAATTAACGCTTCACGGTAAGCGGCGCGCTCGGCAGGATCGCCTAAGGTATTGAGCTCAAGCGTCACATGCTCAGTGATCCCTAGCTTTTCCCAAAGACGGGCGGATAACATCAACACTTCAGCGTCGATATCAGCACTACCAATACCATAAATTTCCACACCAAATTGATGGAATTGACGGTAACGGCCTTTTTGCGGGCGCTCATGGCGAAACATAGGGCCCATGTACCACAAACGTTGTTCTTGGTTATACAGCAAACCATGCTCATTGCCAGCACGCACAGTCGAGGCGGTGCCTTCGGGGCGCAACGTCAGACTATCGCCATTACGGTCTTCGAAGGTATACATTTCTTTTTCAACAATATCAGTTACTTCACCGATAGAGCGTTTAAAAAGATCGGTATTTTCCACTATTGGAGTGCGGATCTCGCTGTAACCGTAAGCAGCAACGCTTGAACGTAATACCGCTTCCACTTTTTGCCATAGAGGACTTTGAGTTGGCAGAATGTCATTCATTCCGCGAATCGCTTGGATCTGTTTTGCCACTGTATCGACTCGTCCGATTTCGCTAAATTAATAAAAAATGTCAGGCATTATAGGCTGTTCAACACTAAACGTAAAATGACCCCGTCGGTTTCGGGGTCTAGCTCAAGCCTTGAGTGTTTTTATAACGCTTAACCTATGGGTTGATTCGGCTGTGTCTGTTACTCAGTCGTGTCTTTAACTTGAATGCGATTTGCCATTTGGCTCGCTTTAGCGCGAATTTTCGCCTCGAGGGAATCGACTAAGTTGTCATTGTCGAAACGCTCTTTTTGACGCTCGCCCTCATCGTAGTAACCACTCTTACGATGTCCGCCCGTTAAGCCAATGTGTGACACTAAGGCTTCGCCTGGGCCATTGACCACACAGCCGATGATCGACACATCCATCGCGGTGGTCACATCTTCGAGGCGGCGTTCTAGCTCGTTAACTGTGCTTATCACATCAAACTCTTGGCGCGAGCACGAAGGACAAGCGATAAAGTTAATGCCACGGCTACGAATACGCAGTGATTTTAAAATATCAAAGCCGACTTTGATTTCTTCCACCGGATCGGCCGCTAAGGAAATTCGCAAGGTATCACCAATACCTTCGGCGAGCAGCATGCCTAAACCGACGGCTGATTTCACCGCCCCCGCCCGCGCGCCACCGGCTTCGGTAATGCCTAAGTGCAATGGCTGGCGAATTTGCTTGGCTAATAAACGGTAGGATTCAACCGCTAAGAACACATCGGAGGCTTTGACACTGACCTTGAATTGATCAAAGTTCAAACGGTCAAGAATATCCACATGGCGCATAGCCGATTCGAGCAGGGCTTCTGGCGTGGGTTCTTTGTATTTGTCCATCAGATCTTTCTCTAATGAACCGCCATTAACACCGATACGAATTGGAATATTTTTATCACGAGCGCATTCAACAACACTGCGGATACGTTCTTCGTTACCAATGTTGCCGGGGTTAATCCGCAAACAATCCACCCCGTACTCCGCCACTTTTAAGGCGATGCGGTAATCAAAATGGATATCCGCAACTAAGGGTACAGAGACAGATTGCTTAATCAGTTTAAAGGCTTCAGCAGCGTCCATCGTTGGCACAGACACACGCACAATATCGGCCCCAACTTTCTCTAAGGCACGAATCTGGGCAACAGTCGCCTCAACGTCGGTGGTCTTAGTGTTAGTCATTGACTGCACAGCAATCGGTGCACCATCACCGATGGGCACATTACCCACATAAATGCGGGTTGAAGGACGTCTCTTTATGGGGGTTTCGTTATACATACTCAATACGCTCTTTTCGGTACTCTGCGTTAGGTGCCAGACTTAAGCCTGTGGAATAGTCAAACGCGCAACGCGACCCTTAGGAAATTCAGCAAGACTAATGGCTTTTCCATCAACCGTAAAACTCGAAACGACAGTCGGCGCACCAAGGATCACTTTAAATGGCAGCACACCACTAGCTTGAATATTTGCCCCTGCACCACGAACGCCATCAACAATCGCCTTACCGTTTGCATCGACAATGTTGATCCAACAATCGCCCGTCAGTTGAATATTGAGCGTTGATTGCCCTGCTACAGCTGGCATAGTTTGCGCGTTGGTCGTTGGGCTGGTGACATTGGTCGCACTGGCATTAGCGGTTACTTGAGTTTGTGCAGAAGCGGTGTTTTGCACCGGAACTGTTACAGTCGCCGTGGTGGATGGCGTTTGCACCGCACCTGATGCAGTTACAGTCTGGTTAGGCTTTGCAACACTATTGCGACTAGACTCGTTGCTTGAGTTAGCTGTTTGCTCGCCTTCCATAGCCGTCATAACGTTCGTGTTAGGATCGATAGAACTAACATCGGTATCTTTTACCGGACCATCAGTTGCCATTGAGCCGTTGACCGCAATCTCACTTAAACGTGCACTTGCATCCGTTTCAGTTAGCAAGACATCACCCGGCAGGGTTTGATTCGCTGCAGCTACCTCTTCAGCAGTGGGTTTTGAGATGTCCACATGGGTAACAAGTGTCGCTCTCTGCATCCACCAAACCACGAACAGACCAAGCAATACTATGACGATAAAAAAGCTCAGCCACTTTAATTTTGTGTCTCGAGCTTGATAAGTCGTCTTACGGGAAAAGCTTTGCATCGGAGGCTGTGTCACAAAGGGCACTTGTCTTGCAAGACATGCCTCAATCAGGGCGTTGTCGACCCCCAGCATACGCGCATAATTTTTAACATAGCCGCGAACATAGGTCGATGAGGCAATATTGGAAAAATCATCGGCTTCGAGATTTTCAACAATACCAGGGCGCAAATGCAGCTTCACCGCGGTCTGCGCAATACTCAACCCCATCTGCTCACGGGCCGATTTAAGTACACTTCCGAGTGTTACATCAGGCGTCGACTCAGCTTCATTTGCTGTAACAGGTTCTACTGACGCGTTTATTTCGTTATCTTTCATTGATGCAAATTAACTCTGTATTGCTTGGCTTGAGACGATGCGGGGAATTTGGCAAGCAATAAAATGCCAAATCGCTTCATAGCCGCATCATCATTCAAGGCCTGCTCAATTTTTATTCCGAGCGTTAAACTCTCCGGAGTCTGGGCTGCCACTTGGTGATAACGCGCTAATTGGTTACGCGCGTCGATATAATCACCTTTATTCATCCCAAGCTCAACCAGCTCCAGTAACGACACCGAGCGTCTCGGGTCATACTTTAACGCCATCTGAAAATACTGTCGTGCCTTTTCTGCTCGTCCCGCGTCTCGGCTGCAAAGGCCTAAGTTTTCATAACTGGATGCGGTACGGGTATATTTGGGCATTTCTATTGCAGCCAAAAACATTTTTTCAGCTTTGTCGTATTGCTTTTGTTGGCACAAAAACACCCCAAAGTTATTCATGGAATCGCCAGAGGCGTCCTTGGTATTAATTGCGTCTTGATACGCCCGTTCGGTACGTACTAAATCGCCCACGGTTTGATAGTAATAAGCCATTGCCACATGAACATCTTCGAGCTCTGGCGCATATTCTATTGCTTTATCAAGATTGTACTTGGCTTGTTCCGAGTTACCTCGATTAAGATAAGTTAAACCGAGCTGCATACGCTCACGGGCAGCAGCGACTCTGTCGAGTTTTCGCTCCGACACCGGAATATCAGTCCCTGTATAGGTACGCTCAGTTACGCACCCCGTCACTGTTAATGACAGGGCGATTGCTAATGAAAACCCTGACAATCCATGCTTCATGGGCAAACCTATAAATCTGTGCAAACAAAGAGTTAATTCATTGTGACCGAAATCTGATTTTCTTGCATGCGTTTTTTTGCTAAACGTTTGGTTCGATCGCGAATATCTCCAGCCAGCTGTCCACAGGCGGCGTCAATATCGTCTCCACGTGTCTTACGCACAATTACAGTCAAACCGTATTCCATCAATACTTTAGAAAAACGGTCGATGCGAGAGTTCGATGAACGGCCATAGGGCGAACCTGGGTATGGGTTAAACGGGATCAGGTTTACCTTACAAGGCGTATCCTTCATTAATTGTGCTAATTCATGGGCTTGCTCGGTGCTGTCGTTGATGTGATCGAGCATCACATATTCCACAGTTACGCGGCCACGGTTAGCATTCGATTTAGCAATATAACGGCGGATCCCCGCAAGAAACTCCTGCAGCGGATACTTTTTATTAACGGGAACCAAAATATCGCGCAGCTCATCGTTTGGCGCGTGGATACTCACGGCTAACGCCACATCGAGGGCATCACCCAGTTTATCAAGGGCTGGCACAACGCCAGAGGTCGATAGCGTTACGCGACGCTTTGACAGGCTAAAACCAAAATCGTCTAACATGATGTCCATTGCTGGGATCACGTTGGCAAGGTTAAGAAGAGGCTCACCCATTCCCATCATAACGACGTTAGTGATGGGGCGCTCGCCGGTTTCTTTCGCAAAACCTAAGAAGTGGGAAACACGCCAAATTTGGCCAACGATTTCAGAGACGGTTAAGTTGCGGTTAAAGCCTTGCTGTGCGGTAGAGCAAAAAGTACATTCGAGGGCACAGCCGACTTGAGACGACACGCATAACGTGGCGCGGTCATCTTCAGGAATATAAACGGTTTCAACCTCTTGGCCTTCGCCGACATGGATGGCGAACTTAATGGTGCCGTCGGCGGATTTTTGATAGCCCGAAATTTCGGGGGCAACAATCTCACAGCGCGCCGCCAGTTTTTGGCGTAACACTTTGTTGATGTTAGTCATCTCTTCGAAGTCACTGACACCGAAATGATAGATCCACTTCATGAGTTGATCGGCTCGGAAAGGCTTTTCGCCAAGATCGGCAAATAATGCACGC
Source organism: Shewanella oneidensis MR-1 (assembly GCF_000146165.2). NCBI lineage: Bacteria > Pseudomonadati > Pseudomonadota > Gammaproteobacteria > Alteromonadales > Shewanellaceae > Shewanella > Shewanella oneidensis. Next base: position 3,467,973 of record NC_004347.2, read on the forward strand.
ATCGCCTTACGATCAAGGTCTAATAAATTGATCTTTTTTTCACTCATAGGACTAACCTCAACACCAAAACCTGCAACAGGGCGGCGAATTATACAGACGCAGAAAATTTTTAGCCAGCAACTCCATTCCCCTATGCTAGAATCGCCGAGGGCCAATGTTGGCCTAAATTATGGAGTTGTAATACCACCAATATGTTAACCCTCATCATTATAGTGCTTGTCGCTGTCACAGTTTCTTTTCTGTGCAGTGTATTCGAAGCCGTGTTGCTCTCGGTTACCCCTAGTTATATCGCTACGCTCGACCAAACTGACAGTGCTGCGGCTGCAAGGTTGCGTAAACTGAAAGAGAACATCGAAGCGCCACTCGTGTCTATTTTGACCCTCAATACTGTCGCCCATACCGTAGGTGCAGCGGTTGCCGGTGCGCAAGCCGCAAAGGTCTTTGGGGATGATATGCTCGGCGTTTTCTCCGGAGTGTTAACCTTTATTATCCTGTTCTTCTCAGAAATTATTCCTAAGTCTGTGGGAGCAAATCACTGGCGCCGTTTAGCGCCAAGCGTATCGATTGCTATCACGTGGATGAAGCGTGCTACCCTGCCATTGATTTGGATGTCACAGCAAGTGACTCGCCTACTCGGTAAAGGTGAAGAAGGCCAATATATTCGCCAAGAAATGAGCGCAATGGCCAAAATCGGTCAAGAATCCGGTGAGCTGGATGAACAAGAATCCAAGATTTTGACCCAAATGCTTAAGGTGCGTGATGTGCCCGTTACCGCCATTATGACGCCGCGTACCGTGATGTTCTCTTTACCTATATCGCTGACTCAAAATGAGTTTGTGCAAGAATATCGCGACAAACCTTTTACGCGCATTCCAGTATATGACCAAGACCACGACGATGTTATCGGCTATATCACTCGCACCGATGTGTTGCTAGCAGAGCGTTACACCCCTAACGCGCCGATTGGTGAGCTCAAGCGTAGCCTGTTTGTGGTGCCCGAAACAGCCAAAATCCTACCGTTATTCGAGCGAATGATTAAGCGCAATACCCAAATTGCCATGGTAGTTGATGAATACGGCAGCAGCCAAGGTATTGTTACTCAAGAAGATATTATCGAATCGCTGCTCGGTTTAGAAATTGTCGATGTCAATGACCCTGCAACCGATATGCAGCAGTTGGCGCGTAAACTCTGGACCAAGCGCATGAAACAGAAAGGCATTCGCCTCTCCGATGACGGTGACTTTGAAGCCGCCGCCGAAGATGACGAAGCACGCTCGGGTTAATGACATTATTTAGTCATTGTTAAAGTAAAGGGAGCTTAGCTCCCTTTGTTATTTTAGGGGAGATGGTTATAATCTCCCGCCGTAAAAGAGGTAAGTTATGACACAGAGATACTCACTCTCACTCGCGCACATCAACGATACCCATTCGAATTTTGAGCCTAGCCGCGTACATTTTTCCCTCAATTTAGGGCTTAAATCCTTCGATATAACCAGTCACAGCGGTGGCTATGCCCGTCTGGGTTATCACATTAGCAAGGCGCGTGAGCAAGCAGATCAAAGCAATACGCCGTTTTTATTTTTGCATGGGGGCGACAGTTTCCAAGGCACGCTTTATTTCAGTCATTTTAAGGGTAAGGCCAACGCCCATCTGCTGAATTTACTTGCCCCCGATGCCATGGTGATTGGTAATCACGATATCGACGAAGGTAACGCGCGGCTCGCCGAATTTGCCAAGCAAATCGATTTCCCGCTACTGGCAGGCAATATGGACTTGAGCCAAGAGGATATCCGCAAACCAGGTAACCTGCGCACAGTGGCCAATATTCTGGCCTATGATGAAAAAACGCAGCTCGCCAGTTACCTTGAAAAGCCCTTCTATGACAAAAAGCTCGCTGTCATCGGCATCACTCTGGATCAGATGAAAGACATCGCCAGACCCGATCCCGATACTCACTTTGTCGATGCAATTGCGACCACGGCGCGAACCGTCGAGCATCTGCATGCCAAAGGCATCAAACACATTATAGTGCTGAGCCACTTAGGCTTAGATCAGGATAAACGGCTCGCCGAGCAAGTCGATGGCATAAGCCTTATCGTAGGCGGCCATACCCATACCCTCCAGGGCGATTTTACAGCTCTCGGGCTCAGTCACTTGCCCTACGGTGAGATGGTGAACGGCACCCCTATAGTACATGCAGGAAAATACGCCGAAACCCTAGGCTTAGCAGAGGTTGAATTTGATGCCGCAGGCCGCACGATACGCCTAAGCGGTGGCAACTACTTTATGCTCGATAAGCAATTTATCTTAAGTTCGAGTGAACAAGTGGACGATACCGACTATCAAGCCGTGCGCCAGCGCTTTGACGCACATCCCTTTATTCTTGGGGATGAGGCAGACGAAGACATTCACGACATAATCCACGATATTTATCGCCCAGCGATTGCCGAGATGGAAAATAAAATCTTAGCCCTAGTGCCTAAAAACCTTGTGCATACCAGACTGCCTTCTAAAACGCTTCCCCATGGCAGTGAAATTGCGCCCTGGGTCAGCCGCAGTATGTTCCAAGAGGCGAGGATTGAAGATCCCCGAATTCATTTTGCGCTGCATAACGCTGGCGGGGTGCGCCAATCAGTCGCACAAGGCCAACTCACACTTGCCGATGTATTGGGCCAATTATTGCCCTTTGAACTACCGTTAGTGAAATATGAAATCCAAGGTGAGTATTTATACCAGGCGTTAGAGTCAGCAATTAATGCCGCCACCAATAATAGCGTGAGAGGCACAGGCGCCGGCAGTTTCCCCTACACCTATGGATTACGTTATTACTACGATGGCAGACGTCCATTGGGCGAGCGCTTGTTTAAGCTTGAAATGATGCCGCAGGATGGGCAATCACTCTGGTATCCGGTCAAACAAGACGCTTTATATGTTGGTGTATCCACCTCTTATACTGCAGCAGGTAAAGAAGGTTATCACCCACTGTTACAAGCTCGCTGGCAGGAATCGATTGATACACTCACGCTACCGCAAGCCTTTATTCGCTTCCTCAATCGGGCGCCTAACCCAAATTTTGCGGATCTGCTCTCGCCCCACGTACATTACACCAGCCACTTAAAGCGCTCAGTGTAATCGCACCGCCGTCACCGCACTTAGACGCGGGGACGGCGACTTGTTACCTTAGTTGGACCATTTTTTGTTAAAACAACCAATTACAATGGGGTAAACGCTCGGCAAACCACGCCTGCGCTTTACCCAGGCTTCCCTTGCGCCACGCCAAAAACACAGCTTGTGCAGGCCTTGGAATCTCAAGCTGACACGCGACTAATGTCCCTGCTGCGAGAGCTTCGCCTATCAAATGCTTGGGAAGATAGCCCACACCTAACCCTAGCTGCTGGGCTTTAATCTTGGTCTGCATATTGGGCACGCGGATCACTTGCCTGCTATCAAACAAGCCACTGGAGCGCTGCGCCAAGGCGGTCGAACTATCAGCCACAACGACGGAGGGAAATTGTAATAACGCTTCAGTCGCAATGGGATGATCAAACTGCGCTAAAGGATGATTGGGCGCAAGAGCAAATACAAATTCTAGCATGCCGATTTCAACTAAATGATATTGCCCCTTGGGCAACTCCCCCGTAACCCCAACGGCGATATCGGCGCGGCCCGAATACAGCGCATCCCAACCGCCGCCCAAGGATTCCTCAGTGATATTAATGGTCACCTGCTTACCTAATTCGGTAAATTCAGCAATGAGTTTTAACAGAGGTAAACCCGGCACTACAGTATCGATAGCTAAGGTTAATGTCGACTCCCAACCCGTTTCAAGTTGCCGGACGGCCTCTTCAAGCCTTGAGGTTGCAGCAAGGATCTCCCGCCCTTGGCGCAGCACGAGTTGGCCAACTAAGGTCAGCTCAGCACGCTGGCCCTTACGTTCAAATAATTTTACCCCTAAATCGCTCTCTAATTTCTGGACTGTGTAGGTCAGCGCCGACGGCACCCTGAACAAGGATTCAGCCGCTGCCGAAAAACTACCTTTCTTATCAATTGCATCGAGCACTATTAATCCGTCAAGACTTATCGCTGGCAACATAGCCGCCTCAAGTTCAAATTATTTGAAATATTAATTGAAAATGTTCCGATTTTCTTTAGATAGGGTCAAGGCTAAACTCTAAATCAATCGAGATTATCAACAAATCTCTAACGACTGCCCGATTAACGATTTAGTTAAAAAATTTGAAATAAGGAAGCCCCTATGAAAGCACTCATCACCAAATTACTGACCTCAGCCCCCAGTTTAGCCCCATTGGCTCTACGTATTCCCATCGGGATTATTTTAATGGCCCACGGCGCGCAAAAACTCTTCGGCTGGTTTGGCGGCTACGGTTTAGAAGGCACAGGACAATGGATGGCCTCCATCGGCTTAACTCCGGGCTACTTAATGGCGCTCATGGCAGGTTCAAGTGAATTCTTTGGCGGCTTACTCATAATAATCGGCTTGCTGACTCGCCCCACAGCATTGGTATTGTCCTTTACTATGGTGGTCGCGATTTTCTCAGTTCACATAGGTAACGGCTTGTTTCTTAGTAATAACGGCTACGAGTTCGGGTTAGCACTGTTCGCCGCCACACTGTCATTGACCATTTCCGGCGCAGGCAAACTCAGTGCTGATAACCTGTTAAGCACACGCTTAAAATAAGGAGTTAACCATGATCCGTATACGTAAAGCCCAAGATCGCGGCCAAGCAAACTTAGGCTGGTTAAAGAGTCAACATACCTTCTCGTTTGCGAGCTACTACGATCCACAACATATGGGTGTGTCATCCTTACGAGTCATAAACGATGACAGAGTCGCGCCAGGTGCAGGCTTTGAAACCCATGGCCATAAAGACATGGAAATCATCAGTTATGTGATTTCGGGCACCATTGCCCACAAGGATAGCTTTGGCAATATCAAGACCTTACCCGCGGGGGAGTTTCAGTTAATGTCTGCCGGCAAAGGGATTTATCACAGCGAATTTAATGCATCAAACACTGAGCCACTGCACTTTTTGCAGATCTGGATCCAACCAGATACCTTAGGCATTGATGCTGGCTATCAACAAAAAGCCTTTGCACAAACAAGGGCTATCCATTTAGCGCCACCAGTGTCAATATGTAGTAATGAAAACTTCATCGTATTTATTAAAAGCTGGCGTCGATTACCCTACAAATTGGGACGAATTTGTTGATTGGTTTCATGATGAACAATCTTGCACTAGCTACCTTTACGCACTTCGTTGGCCAAACGGATTCATTTGCCCAAGCTGTTCGAGCCATCAATCACCTTATCAGTTAAGTAATGGCAAGTTAAAATGTCATGCTTGCCGTTTTCAGTGTTCAGTAACATCAAGTACACTTTTTGACAAAACAAGAACCCCCATGAAAAGTTGGTTTGCAGCTGTCTGGTTTATTACAAATCAAAAGAATGGGGTCAGCGCTCTTGGAGTCCAAAGGCTATTAGGTCTTGGGAGTTATCAAACTGCTTGGTCTTTAATGCACAAGTTAAGATATGCCATGGTTGATCCTGAAAGAGATAAACTGTCCGGCATCGTAGAGGTTGACGAAACATTAATAGGTGGGGTCATTCCAAAATCATCTATTAAAAATCAACAGGGTAAGCGTAAAGCTATAGTTTTGGTGGCTGTTGAGCTGCTATCACCCTCTGGATTTGGGCGGATACGTTTAAGGCAAGTAGAAAGTGCAACTAAAGAACATATCCATCAATTCATTCAAGATGTAATAGAGCCTGGTAGTACAATTTGTAGTGATGGTTCTCAAGCATACAAGCAAATAGACAAAAAAGGATATAAGCATAATCGGATGGTGCATTTAGGTTCATCTGTACCTGCACATGAAACAATGGCTGGGGTGCATCGAGTCTCATCATTATGTAAAAGATGGCTTTTAGGTACGTATCAAGGTGCGGTAAAGGCTAAGCAACTTGATTATTATTTAGATGAGTTTACATTTCGCTTCAACAGAAGAAAGTCAGATTCTCGGGGATTATTATTCTACAGGTTGCTTGAGCAAGCAGTGCGTTCTAAGCCGATAACGTACCAATCAATTAAAAATCGATAACCACAATATATAGTGGTTGGTCGTGCTAAGTGGATAGCCCTTGCACAAACGGAGGTGCTGACAGCCGTAGTCACCCCAACCGGTGAACATGGCACCTTAAAAGTACAGCAGGATGCCATCTTATATCGCCTGCAACTTACGCCCAATGAGCAAGTGCAGATGCCAACGCGAGATATGAGTCGTCAGTTATACGTACAACTGGTAGAAGGGACGCTTAAGGTGAATGACGTTGAATTAACCCCTGGAGATGGCGCACATATTACTGCCGAGCAAGCTGTTCTATTTAGCGCATACCAAGGCTCGGTTACCGCACTGGTGTTTGATTTAGCCTGATGATGCATTAGGACCAATAAAAAACCGCCAAGATAACGAGGCGGTTTTATTGCTTAACCTGAACTCGGGGTAACAAGTGTTGAAAAATCTAAATTTAATAAACTAAACCAATGCTATAAATGATTTTTTGAAACGAAAAATTTATTTTCTGGCTGAATGTGCAGATTTTTGCGCATATCAAGGCGCTCTGTCGTACGCCATAGCGAGCGATGGTTAGACCGAGCAACGCAGAGAGGCCCGAAAGATGTCTATTCAGCAGCTCTGCTTATCCCAAGCTCAGGTTGCTTAGATGACCCGAACTAAATCGCTCGGATTAAATCAACTGGCTATATAGCGCTAATTTATGATAACGACATGATTAAGCTAAAGTTAACTAATACCTGCGCCTTATCATTTTGCTTATCTTCAGCGGTTAAATAACGACGCAGTTCATTACGGCGAATGCTATTAAAGCCTTGCTTCTCAAAGAAAGGCCGCGCCTGATAGGAGGCTTCCACCGTGAGTCGTTTAAGGTTTAGCCTTTTGGCCTCTTCGAGTAGTGCCAAATATAAATGTGTCGCTACGCCAGCACGGCCGTATTCGGGATGAACAAACAGACAATCAACTTCGCCGACTAAACAATCAAGCTCTTTATCGGGGCACAACCTTAAACTGATAAAACCGACCAGCTTATCGTTCTCGAGTGCAACCCACGTGGTTGTATCTGCCAATTTTGCAAGCCAATAAGCGTCACTGCGCGCCTCTCCTTGATTTTGCGCCCATGCTAAACGCTCGGTCAGCGAATAGTATTCCTGTGCGCCCTCCATGATACTGGCGTTAAATACCGCCGCCAGTTGCGCTACATCATGGGGAGAAAATAAGCGTATCTGCATTGGAGTCCACTCCTATGGGTTAATCATGACCAATGGGCATACTTAGAGTGTATTCCCATTCAGTTACAGTTGTTTAGTCATATAAAAACTCGGCAACACCTGCCCCAGTTTTTGTTGATAGCTTCGTTGCTGCTGGATGAATCCGAGCTTAATAAATAATCCACGCGAAAGATAAGACGCATCAGTACTTAATTGGCTATAACCTTGCGCTCTTGCCCATTGTTCTAATTGACGATAGGCAAGTTCACCCAAACCTTGCCGCTGCCAATCAGGATGAATATACAGGCTATCGATATATCCCCTATGGCGAAAATCCGTTTCAACATTGATAAAACCTGCACAAATCTTAGTTAAGCTCGCCCCATCTGTCACCAAAATAATCCAAGCTTGGGAACGACTTAAACGTAAATGCCAGTGTTTACTTGAACGGGGCGCCTGTGACCAAGCCATTAGTTGCACCGCATTGTAACGCTCATGTTGTATTTGCTGAACGCAGTGATGAAAGAGCTGACTAACCGCACTCGCATAACGGCGATGGTAAGCGACAACTTCTATTTGTTTATCGGTTTGTTTAAATGTTGGCAAGGTATGTTCGACCATAATTGGCACTATTTGGCGTATTTTGCAGTTATTTATAGAGAAGTGATAGCCTTGCCGTTTATTGAAACCTAACATCGCCCAAAACAAAACCGCCTCGAATTCAGCGAGGCGGTTTAGGTATTCTTGGCAACATCGAGGTTGCTCTGAGAAAACATTATTTCTTTTCGATTTTTCCAACGAACAACAGTTTGTCGAAGGTACGATTTAAGGTCTTGCTGGTGAACTGATTCATCCACATTTGTTCAACCACAGCCACTTTATCGCCTTTTTTGACTTCAGCTTCTGGGCCAGCAGCCCAAAACGTGCTGTCAGCTTCTTTAATTTGAACATAGGTGTAACCGCCACCATTCATAGTATCAACCACAGTACCTTCATGAACGACGCCCTGTGCCCAAGCACTTGACATACCTAACGCTAATGTTGCTACTGCTGCTAATTTTACCAATTTTGCCATCATGCTGTTGTTCCTTGTGTTTTACTAATATGCGGCATTAAAACATGCCATAGGCAATAAATCGCCAATCTCTATCACGAAATACAACACTTATCGCAAAAGTAGGATTTTTATCCCTACGTAGGGAACTCATTTTAAAAGTGGTTTTAACATGGCTTCGAGGCCGTTAAGTTTAACCTCATAGATCAATGCCAATTGCTCTCCTAACTTGCCCTTGGGGAATCCCTGTTGGTGGAACCAAACTAAATAGGGCTCGGGTAACTCGAGTAAACGTCGACCGGCATATTTACCAAAGGGCATCACCTGATTGACCGCGTCGATAAGCTGTTGTTGATCCATAGCGTAACCACTTCAAACAATAAAACTGACTCAAGGCTGGATGCTACTCCATTGATGGAGAAATACCTAAAGTTAACTGATGAAGACTCAGTCGTTGACATTTTGAGATGAGATATTGTTCATTCTGGCAAGCTGATACTCAGAGAACGGGAGTGAGGAGCCTAATTCCAAAAAAATGACGGAGCAGTTCTTACGGTATAGGTAGAGTAAGGGCTTGCGAAACGCCTTATTCGGGCTGAATTAGGCCGCACAATTCCCCCGAAACCTCAACACGCCCTAACTTATCCTAAATATCCGCACTGTTATGCATACACTTTTCGCATATTAGGCCCTAGATTGGCACAATGAGAATGGGCAAAACCATAGTCGGTACAAAGCTTTTCCTGCTCACCATGGGTATTAATACTGACGTAAGTCCCAAGCGTTGCACGATCATCCACAAACGCCATCACCCGCTCTAAGATAATCTTGCCCAAGCCAATATGGCGATACTCAGGTAGAACAATAAAATCCTCTATAGCAAAATGGTTAGCGTTATCACCATAAACACAGGCTGTCGCAACTATGGTTGCTGTATTTTTATCCTGCTTAGCCGTTAAATGAATCGATACCCAATATAGCGGTTGTAAAGGATGGCCATCAGCCATGTCAACACCGATAGAAGGCAAACCAACCGCATCCCGTAGATGCAGTAGCTCATGAAATAACGGCGCAGATTCAACCAGTTCAAATTCAATAGGCATTAGCATTTTAATATCCATTTAGGCATCCCTTCACGAATGGTAGAAACATCAAGGTGATTAGACGGCATAATAGGAGAATACTAACCCAACTAGGTGGCAGTTTGATGACACTCAAGCTCTCTACAAGACAACTTTCGATTGAAAAACGATAATGGAAGACGGCAATTTCAATAATATTTTGAAATAAGAAAATAAAATTAATCGATACAATGAAATAAATAAAACCTTGCGACCGATGTCATCCCGACGATTAAGCGCTTTCGCTTTCGATGTATCACCGAAAAAAATAAACAACCATAATAAAATCAAACAACTAATTGCAAAACACTTAAGTTCAGCTTGATATCAAGAAGAGTCAAATTAACGGCATATATTGCTGTAACGTCAAATATTAATCCCGCGACATTTTATGAAAAAACGTCAAAATTCAGCTAATTGACCGCTATTAACATAGGGTTTACATTCGTTCATGACTACTCGGCGCGGTAACAAATCAACGAGCAATAAACCGCCGCCCAAGTGATACCCTAAGCATTGAGGAATTCGTCATGATAGTGTTAATCGGCGGCGAAAAAGGCGGCAGCGGCAAAAGTTGCCTCGCACAAAATATCGCAGTATTTCTCACCACTGAATGTGGTGCCTCTGTCATAATGGTCGACTGCGATCCGCAGCGCACCACATCAGATTGGATCCAAGCCAGAAACAATAATCCTAAACTTGCAAGTATCAATTGCGTGCAGCTTTATGGAAAAATCCGTAATGATCTTCTGAGCTTAGAACAACATTATGACTTCGTCATTGTAGACTGTGGCGGGCAGGATAACCTCGCATTAAGAGCGACCATGTCTGTCGCATCCCATATCTTGATGCCACTCAGGCCCAAACGCCGAGATTTAAAAACCGTGAGTCATATGGATGATATCGTCGCAACCTGTAAGATGATTAATCCCAAATTACATGCCTCTTTCGTTATCACTCAATGCCCCAATCTTCCTAATCAAGCAAATCGAATTCTGGAGGCGAAAGAGATCTGCAAAACCTATGATATCAATGTATTAGATTCGATTACTTATAGTCGAAATATCTATGATGACAGCGAAGAATCCGGATTATCTGTACTCGAAATAGAACCCAAAGGTAAGGCTGCTGCCGAGATCCGTGCCATTGCCTGTGAAATGTTTCAAGTTGACTGCGCTGCCTCATTAACAGCTTTACTCAAGCCAAGCACATCCATAGCCGGACACCACAGTCAAATTAACCAAAATCAGTCGAATCATCTGAGAGGACAATATGGGACTCAGCGACCTCAAGAAAAACGCTATGCCATCTAGGGGAGGCACAAAGCCCGTTTCCCTTGATGAGTTTATTGATGCCGCGACCCTCTATGCAATGGGAGAGACCTGTCTGCCAACGGCGCAAAATGCTATGGCGGAGTTAGTGATAGAATTCCCCGTGGAATGTACTCAGGATTCATCTAATGTAGTGACCTTGCAACGCCCTAAAACGTCGCCGATATTGCTTGATGTGAGCCAAGAAGAACGCCCACATTACCGTAAAGCTACGTTTTCATTGAGTGAGGCAGCAATCGCTCATTTAGCCTCACTCTCCGAGGAAAGTGACATTTCGAAATCTAAATTGGTCCGTTTTTTAATTGAACAACATTATGCTTTGCCCACCGCCTTACGGCAGATGCGCGAGCTGCAGATAAAAAAATCTTAGTCCCGCACCATCTCCCACCTTTTCCGGTGTTCTAGATTAATTAGAACACCGGATTTTTTGCCTAAAATATTTGATACAACGCCATTAACTTTATTAACAACCCCATCCACAATGTACAGCTGAGTTGATTAATGATATTGATTAATATGTAAACACTCGTATTTAAGGAGTTATTCTTGTCAAAACGTTTGTCGCTCCTATTATTCGGACTTGGATTAACGCTCACGCCCCCAGCCTTAGCGGAATTCTCCTTGGCCCAAATTCCGCCACTATCTAATAAGACTCCAATCACCTTGGTTGCCGAAAAGGGATTTTGGACTGACTACCTCACCCAAGAAATGCTGCCTAAATTTACCGAAAAAACCGGTGTCAAAGTCAATGTAATTAGTACCGAGCTTGAGAGTATGTTTGAGCTCCAGACCCAAGCATTACTAATGGGAGAAGGAAAATACGATCTGCTCACGATGGAGGCTGGCTGGGCAAAAGAATGGGCGGCTAACGGCTATACGGTACCACTCCTTGAATTAGCCAAGCTGTACGATCCAGATGGTGAAAAAGCGATGGAAAGCTATCTCGAACCCTACTATCCATCGTTACTTAATATTTTGTCCTATAACAGAGAGTTGCACGCCATACCCTACAATAACTATGTGATGGGAAGTCATTACCGAGCCGATCTATTTGAAAATAAAACCGAACAGGCTCACTTTCTGCAACGTTTTGGCTACCCACTAAAACCCGCGACCAATGTTGAAGAATTAGCGGATCAAGCCGTTTTTTTTACGCGAAAAGCGGGGGAACTGCTTGCCGAAAAACCATTAACCCATGACTTTTACGGTTTGGCATTAATGTCGGGTAATAAGCCCCATATCAACGATGAGTTTTCGAGCATTATTTGGAGTTTAGGCGGCGCTTGGATGTGGCCAATCTATAACCAACAAAAAAAACTAACTCATTTTGAAGTGCCTACCGTCAATCAAGAGGCCATAAAGGCAGGGCTTGCTTATCGTCAACTCATGCCTTATGCCTACCCTGCTGATGATAAGTTTGCCTTCAATGAAGCTGCAAACGCCATGGCGACTGGCCAGGTCGCTATTTGGCCCTTTGCTTACAACAACCTTTGGCACGCTTCCTTTAAAGTCGAAGCCAATATACCGGGGGCTCGACTTGGTGTTTCTCAAGTGCCGGGCGGAACCCCCTATAATGGTGCTTATGCCTTTGCGGTAAGTTACGACAGTAAAAACCCTCAAGCCGCCTATTGGTTACTTAAGTATATGGGCACCTTTGAGGCTCAATATGCCTATGCTCTTGGTGGCGGAAATCCTTGCCGTATGGATGTAGTCACTGCGCCCGAATTTAAAAATGCCTCCAAAAGAGCGATTGCGGGTGCATTTGAGGCCAGTCACGTTGCTAACTTGTTCTGGTCTACTAAAGTATTGGAACTAGGACACTTTACCTCTACTGCTATGGGACAGATATATCCTGAGTTAAGCCGTGCTTGCTATGCAGCCAGCCAGCACGAAGCCAATATTACGGATATTTTTATCGAGTTAAGTACCAAAATTAAACAGTTGCAGAATACCCATGGGGAAGTCCCTGCAATAGACAAGAAAAACAAATGAACTCAAAACGACTCACCAGTCTTAAATATAAAATTACGCTAGCCTTCTACATCATCCTCGGCATGGCAATAGTCAATGGCATTATCGCTATCCTATTGTCACAAAAATTAAAAACTGAAATTGAACAACTGGTAAATAGCGAGGCAGTCAAAGTGACGACTGCATTGCAATTGGCTAAAAATAGCGAAAGATTGCAAATTATTACCACTGAATTAAATCATTATGATACTGAAGAGCAACGACTTACTCTTCTTAAGGAATTGACCACCCAATGGGAATATTTGTTAAAAGACACCAAAGTATTATTTAGTCTCGAAACCACACCCAATACCCATCAAGCACTAAATCGTACGATTGACACTCAGCTTTATTTTCAGCAGCAACTCCCCTTGCTTGATACCCTCACGGATAGCGCGTTACAAGCCAAATTACAGGCACAAAACATTCAAGCTAATTTAGCCGGAATGTCATCTGCATTTTCCGATGAGATACAAGCTCAACTCAACCTAACTCACGAGCACTTCCATCTGTTACTCGAACAAAAAAATCTTGATGGAATCTCCGATAACCTTAACCAACATCAAGCACTCTCCGCATATTTTCATCAAGGTGAGCATCTCTTTGCGTTATTAGAAGAGGTAAAAAATTCCCAGAATATTGTGGAAATAAATCGACTCCAACGGGAAGCTATGCGCCTACTGATCCAGATGGAAGAGATCGTCGCCTCAATGCATACAAGCGATAGTATTTACCTCGAGTGGCTATCTCAAATAAAACAAAATATGGCTGGTAATGACAACCTATTTGAATTGTCACGTAATGCCTTAAAAAGCACTCAAATTGCCAATGCCCACTTTGGCTTTCAAGCCAAGGCAGCACAAGAAATAGCGACATTCACCCAAGAGTTAGTCGACCATGCTGAAGAAGAAATTAAGATCGCAGGCACCAATCTTAAGAGTGATAGTACTTCCTTTGTGATCCTGATTTTTTGTGGCGGTATTCTCTATTGCTTTTTTATCTGGCTCACCAGTTGGCATTTTATGGCGAAGGGCATCATCAAACCCGTTATTGCAACCCGTGATGCAATGAATGCTATCGCCAATGAAAAACTAGACACCCAAATGCCCACCACCGACAACCTAGAGCTTCAACAAATGGTGAGCTCGCTTGAGACACTTAAAACCTACGCGGCTCAGGTTAAAACCATGGCTGAAACCGATGGATTAACTGGTTGCTATAATCGCCGCTATTTGGACAATCAAATACTGAAGGAGTTGAGTTACGCAAACGATCACAATATGCCCTTGAGTATTGTGATGTTCGATTTGGATAACTTTAAAGAATTCAATGATCAATACGGACACGTCAACGGCGATCAATGTTTACGACAAATCGTCAACGCGGCCAAATCAATTCTACAGAGACCAACGGATATCCTCGCACGCTATGGCGGTGAAGAGTTTATGCTACTTTTGCCCTCAAGCCATATTGAAGATGCCTACAAAATTGCCGAACGCCTGCGCGAAACTGTTATCGACTTGCATATTATCCACCAAGGCTCATCGCACTCGGGAATTGTCACTATCAGTTTAGGAGTGGCCTGCTGGCAACCGCCAGAATCATTCGATGTTAATAAGCTTATAAGCCATGTTGACGAAGCGCTCTATCGTGCCAAACTGGCCGGACGAAATCGCACAGAAGTCTTTATCGACGCTCGATAACCTTGCCAATGACAACCCAATCAATTTGCTAAGCCTTTTATTTCAATGGAGGGATTGAGTTCAACATGTATAACCCCCATTAGCTAATATACCCAATATCAATTCAGCACTGAGGGATCATGCTCGCCATTTTAACCATTCTGCTATTTGGCCTCAGTGCAATGGCTTGGCTGGGGTCCAGTCGTTGGCGCAAAACTCGCCATCGAAACCGGGTATTGGCCAGTCCCTTTCCTAAGGCTTGGCGAGCAATACTAAAAAGAAGACTCCCTTTCTTTCACGCATTACCAGCTGATCTGCAACTACAACTGAAACGTCACATTCAAGTGTTTTTGGCTGAAAAGCATTTTGTTGGCTGCGACGGTTTACAAATAACCGATGAAATTAGAGTGACCATTGCAGCCCAAGCGTGCCTGCTATTGCTCAATCGCAAAACAGATTTTTACCCCAAACTAAGACAGATTTTAGTCTATCCCGATGCATTTATTGTCGACAGTCAACGACAGGATCCCGCTGGCTTAATCAGTGAACAACGCAATGTACTCGCCGGAGAATCCTGGGAGCATGGGCAAGTAATACTATCATGGAAAAACACCCTCGAAGGCGCCGCCAATCCCCATGATGGCAATAATGTCGTTATCCATGAATTTGCCCATCAACTAGATCAAGAAGATGGCTACGCCAATGGCGCCCCGATTTTGCAACGTCGTCAGGATTATCGTTCTTGGTCCAGCGTATTCAATCAAGCATTTAATGAATTAGTCCATGATGCTGCTATGGGTAAGCCATCCCTATTTGATTACTATGGAGCGACTAACCCTGCAGAATTTTTTGCGGTGGTGACTGAGGTGTTTTTTGAAAAACCAGCAGCACTTAATCTCGAGCATCCTGCACTTTATCGCGAATTGAGTCATTTCTATCAAGTCGATCCGATAAACTGGCGCTAATGTATTTGTTAAGTAATAAACAAAGGAATTCCCTATGACAATAATAACAACTCAACCTAAAACCCTTTCTAGCAGTTTGCATCACGTCACTCGATACAGCCTCAGTAAATTGACTACCACACTGTTGATGGTTGCAGGATTGATACTTAGTGTGCCAAGCGCCAGCGCCAGTGATACTCCCTCTACACCAGTAACAACAGCCATATCAGCTGCAACTGCCGATGAACAAGCGGCAGCTCAAATGCTTGATCAATTGAACCAATATTCCAGTAGTGCCGATTGGGATAAGTATTTTGCACTGTATCGACAAGATGGCATTTTTATTGGAACAGATGCGAGTGAGCGTTGGGGAATGGCGGAATTTGAACGCTATTCCCGCCCGACAAAAGGCTGGCGTTACGATTTAACGAGCCGCCATTTAGTCCAACATGGCGATGTAATCCTCTTCGATGAGCTGCTAAACAGCCCAAGTTACGGCGTGAGCCGAGGCACGGGGACGTTAATCAAAACCAAGGGGGAATGGAAAATAGCCCAATATCATTTGAGCTTTCCCATCCCCAATGGCATTGCGAAAAAAATCACGACTGAAATTAAAAACGCTCAGTAAATCGCTATTTTAAGGACACGGTAAAACACACATTTGCAAGCTGTGAGAAGTGGATAAAAGCTTGAAAATCCACTTCTGCAAAACACCTCTCTGATGGCCCTCTATCGGCGTAATAAAAGCCGATCACTTTATTGTCCACCAACAACGGCGCCACTAAAAAACCCGATTCTGGCAGTTGTACCTTTAACTCTCGGCATTGCTCTTGCCATTTTTTAGCGCAGGGACTGTCGACCCAAAGCGACTCTTTATGCTCCATCGCCATTGGAAATAAGCCTTTTCTATCCCCAAGTTCGATAATAAATTGCCGCTTCATTTCCTCTGCATCTCTGCCAAGCATAATCCTTGGCTGTAGCTGTTTACGGCTGGGAGACAACAGCAACACACCACAGCGGTCTACCCCGACGCCCTCTAAAATCCCCTCAAGCACGGTTTGCATGATTTGATTAAAATCAGCTTTATTGATCGCGAAGGCTGTAAGCTCACGTAGTTTTACTAATTGGACATTTAAATTGGCTTCAAAAATGGGCAGTTCGGCTTCAGGTAAGTAAGGCTCAAGCTTATCAATCCTTTGGGGATCAGGCAGATAATCAATCAGCACTTTAGCACCATAGGCTTCAGCTAATTTATGGGTCGCCTTGGTACAGCGCTGCATTTTTAAGGTGAATTCCGTTTCATCAAGCCCAGTAAAATTGGCAGCCTGATTGATATACTTCTCTAAATCATTTTTATCTGGCGTGGCCACCGAGAGTGTGTCACAAAGCTTATCTGCTAAAAATATAGATCGTATCTCGGGACGAGGGTCATCCGGGTAATTTACCGCTTGGATCAATAATTCTCCTAATCCCCAATGGCGCGCAATACTCTGAGTTAACTGCGAAAAAGAAGTACCTATGGTTTCACGAATAAGGCTTCGCTCATCCGCAGAGGTTTCACATTCTGTTAATTGGCTATCGAGGGTTTCGGTAAATTCCCCCCCGATACTCCAAAATGCACTCTCACCGATATGAAAAAGTAAACAGGCTATAAAGGCCTCTTCTTGAATGTCATCATCATAATCACTCAACATCATCCGAGTTAGCATCGCGGCTTGAAATGCCTTAGCCATTAATTTGATTAATCTTTGATATACCGAAGGTGCAAGATTTTTACTTTCTAACAGGCTAGATAACAATTGCGCCGTGATACAAATATTACGCACAGCATCAAAACCCAACACAATGGCAGCTCGGCTTACTGTCGATATTTGCGTACTGCCTTTATGGTAAATCGCACTGTTTGCAACCCTTAAAATACGCGATGTGAGGGCATTATCGTGCATCACGCTACGGCCCAATAAGGCGAGTGAAGAGACATCATCCTTAGCAAGCTTTTCTAGTGTTTGGACGGTGGAACAAAGTGCTGGCATTTCCAACTCACTGATCCTTTTTGTCCAATAATCAACCCCTTTATTAGTATTATTAGGTTTCAACCTAGCTTTTCCTCGATGATGTAATGTCATTGTTTTTAGTATAGATAAGCTTAAAAAAATTCGCCTCGCATCTGGCTCACAATTCAACTTTTGATTTTTAAATCCGCGATATAGTGAACGAAAAACATAAAAAAGCCCAAGTCATCACTTGGGCTTAAACTTAAAGTAGATTACGCCTGCAGATGTAATTTAAATACCTGCAATACCTTATCAATATCCTGACGCGAGACATCTTTATGGGTAACAAAACGTAAGGTACGTCCAGGACTAATCAGAATGCCCTCGCCACGACAGCGTTTCACTAAGGCCTGTTCATCGACATGGGATGCCAATGTTGCAAACACCATATTGGTTTGAACTGAGGCTAAGTCAATGTCAAACTCATCCAACTGGCTTAACTGCTGAGCCAGATAAGCCGCATTTTCATGATCTTCTGCAAGTCTTTCAACTTGTTCAGTTAAGGCTAACTTGCCAGCCGCCGCTAAAATACCCGCTTGACGCATACCGCCACCAAGCATTTTTCGCCAACGTGTCGCTTTTTTAATCAGGCGTTCATCCCCTAAGAGTAACGACCCTACTGGCGCACATAATCCTTTTGATAAACAAATGGAAACTGAATCAAAATGCGCTGCTATATCAGCAATAGCAATACCTTGTGCTACTGCAGCATTGGCCACCCTTGCACCATCTAAATGAATTTTTAAACCACGTTGAAAAGCCAACGCCTGCGCATTGGCAAGATAGGCCTGCGACAACACTTTCCCCCCAATAGTATTTTCTAAACTCAGTAAGCGTGTGCGGGCAAAATGAATATCATCGGGCTTGATGGCTGCTTCAACATCAGTAAGGGCAATAGTGCCATCCAGTTGATTCGTCAACGGTTGTGGTTGAATGCTACCCAATACCGCCGCGCCACCACCTTCAAATTTGTAGTTATGGGCCTGCTGACCACATAAATATTCATCCCCACGCTCGCAATGCGCCATCAGTGCGAGCAAATTGGCTTGAGTGCCCGATGCCGTAAAAAGAGCGCTCTCAAAACCAAACATCTCGGCGGCCATGTCCTGCAAACTGTTCACGGTCGGATCATCACCATAAACATCGTCGCCCACTTCTGCCCTAGACATGGCTAAACGCATCGCCTCAGTTGGCTGGGTCACGGTATCACTGCGCAAATCGATCATCTTGTCCTCAACTTCTTCTGCCTATCCTCTACGCGAACATCAATCGCGCCTAGCGACTCTAGCCTTAACCGAAAAAATTGTATAGTTTGCTGGCACACCTGCCGATAAAATCTACAATCTAGTCATGCTATATCATCTAATATGATTGATTTATAAAGTATAAATGGCAAAACTTGGCGTTAGACCAATTAAAAGTTAGAATACTTAACTAAGATGTTCATGCTAAAGCAGTGCAAATCTCTTAGTGGTTTTGACTACTCAACATAATACGCAAGGTGATTTGTGGTGAAAATATCCGTAAAGCAATGGATTGAATTAACCTGTTTAGCACTAAGTTTGAGCCTAATGCTGCCTGCTTATGCTTGGCAGGATACAGACCAAGACGGCGTACCAGATATTAAAGATGCTTGCCCAAATACACCCGCAAATACGAGTGTGATGGCTAATGGTTGTGTTGATGAAGTGGAAGTGACTTCTGATAACATCCAATGCAATCTCAATGACCCCAGCACCTATTCTGCCTCTGATTGTCATCATATTGAGACAGCCATTGTGTATTTTGAGTTTGCCATAGCCGAAGTGGATTTATCGCAGTGGAAAGCATTAGCCTTAGTAAAGTCGTTTTTAGAAGCGAATACTGAGACTAAATTAACCTTAGTGGGACATACAGATATTGTCGGCACACCAGAGTTTAATTATCAGTTATCACTTCAACGGGCACAAAATGTGAAACGAATTTTGGTTGAAGACTATGGATTCAACCCAAATCGCTTTACCGTTGTCGGTAAAGGTATATCTGAGCCTGTCGCGGATAATCGTTCCAGTGAAGGTCGCGGATTAAATCGACGAGTACAATTTATCGTCAATAATATTTAGTTTTGTTAGCGTATTTTTAGGGAGTAATTTAATGGAAAACCTTGAAGGCTTATTAAAGCAGGCTCCAGATCTTATCATGACCTATGGTCTGAAGATCTTATTTGCCCTTGTCATTTTCTTTGTCGGTAAATATTTTGCCGGCGTTGCGCAAAAGGTAGTGCATAAGCTACTCAACAGTCGCAAAGTTGATCCAACCGTGGTCTCTTTTGTGGCCAATTTATCGTGGGCAGTTGTGTTTGTCTTCACCATTATTGCCACCTTAGGTCAAATTGGTGTGCAAACGGCGTCTTTGGTTGCTGTAATTGGTGCTGCTGGTTTGGCGGTAGGTTTAGCACTGCAAGGCTCATTGTCTAACTTCGCTTCAGGCGTATTAATGGTGTTATTCCGCCCATGCCGCGTTGGCGATTATATTGAAGCTGCAGGTATTGCTGGTACTGTTGACGAAATCACCATTTTCTCAACTAAATTACGTACACCAGATAATAAAGTCATCGTTGCACCTAACTCTTCAATCATGAATGGCACAATCACCAACTACTCTGCATCTGAAAATCGGCGCATCGATTTAGTGATTTGTGTATCTTATTCTGCAGATCTTGCCCAAACTAAAAAAGTATTAACCGAGATTTTGGACAACAACCAATACGTACTAAAAGAGCCAGGTTACACCGTGGGTCTTTCTGAATTGGCGAGTTCTTCAATTAACTTTGTGGTTCGTCCTTGGGTAAAAACAGCGGATTATTGGACGGCCCGTTTCGAAATTTTAGAGCAAATCAAAAATGCGCTTGATGCAGCAGATATTGAAATTCCGTTTCCACAAATGGATATCCATGTGAAGCAACTACCCGAGAGCAAATAACCAACAATAATATTAGAAGGCCGGTGTAAACCGGCTTTTTTTATGGTGATAAAGTAGATTTTGGCGTACCTTAACTCGATATGTACAACATACCTGAGTAAGGGAGAAAATATGCCAAAGTATGTTTCGTTTCTAGCCGCTGGCTGTGTTTTTAGTTTAATGCTTCTCAGCCCAATGGCGATTGCCAACGATAAATCCCAAGTCATGATGGGGGAAAAGACTGTCACCCTAGAAGGTAAATTACCTAAACTTGAGCAAATGGCCCCCAGATTTAAAGTCGTTGATGACAAGTTCAACCCTATCAACTTAACTGACTTTAAAGGAAAGACCATTCTTATCAGTGCAGTACCTAGCTTAGATACAGGTGTCTGCGCGCTACAAACTAAACGCTTTAATAGCGAGGTGGGCCACTTTTCCGATAATGTAGTCATGTTGACCATCAGCACGGATTTACCCTTCGCGCAAAAACGTTTCTGCAAAGTTGAGAATGTGGAAAATATTAAGGTGTTATCCGATTCTGTTTGGCGCGACTTTGGCGAAAAGTATGGTCTATTAATTGAAGATTACGGCTTGCTTGCTCGGGCAATCTTCATCATCGATGCAGAAGGTAAGCTGAAGTATCAAGAACTCGTACCTAACATTACCGAACACCCAAACTATGACGCGGCGCTGGAAGCGTTAAAAACCATTCAAGCACAGCAATAAGCATAAAAATGGGGCATTTAATGCCCCATTTCTTTATCAGTGTGTATGCTGATCACCACTGGACTGGTAATCAAAGGTAGGCATCGACCAATGATAGCGCAATGCCAGCATTCGTAAGCTAAATCCAAGCGTTAAACAAATCACTAGGTTTATCCACTCCTCCAATTGGTAGGCGTTGAGCGTGATATATAAGCCTGCGGTAAAGAGCGAAATCACCGCATAGAGTTCTTTCTTAAAAATTAAAGGCACTTGGTTGCACAGAATATCGCGGATCACCCCACCAAAAACGCCAGTAACTAACCCCATAACTACCGCAATCGTAGGGCTAAAACCGAGCATCAGAGTCTTTTGCGCGCCAACAATCGAGAAAACCGCCAGCCCAAGGGCATCGATTGCCAAAAACAACTTAGACAGATAACGCATAACCGGCGCAATCGCGACCGTTAACAAAGACGCAAATGCAATCGCAATCAGGTAATGAACATTCTCGACCCAAACCAAGGGGTAATTTCCGAGTAGCATGTCTCTTAAGGTACCACCACCAATCGCCGTAGCGCAGCCAATAATCACCACACCGAATAAATCCATCTGCTTACGACCCGCCGCTAAGGCCCCTGTCATCGCCTCGGCCAAAATCCCAATCAGCCATAATAATCCGATAAATTGTGCTTCTTGCATTTAAACTACTTATTACATATGCATAAAGAACGGATTTTGCCTGACAATTCCCATAGGGAATAATGAAATTATTTAAATTTTGCCATTAGAATATATAATCAATTAAAAAAGACCGTGCATTTATCCACTAGACTAACCACTAAAAGCAAGGGACTCTTTCCTTAATTAACAACAAATTAACCAAAATGTGATTTTTAATTTGATTAAACTAACCCTATTTTTTGATAAGTTTTAATAAAACAAAATCAATTAAAGTTGAAATAATTGCGAATATGTCATTCCTAAGTCACCTAAGCCTAAATTTTGGCCACAAAAAAACGGCCTAACGGCCGTTTTTTGTACTAAATGTAAATTATTTGTTTTCAGGCTTAGGTGGATAGTTTGCCATCACACTGCCTACAGCTTCGTTGATCAGCTGCACTCTTTCAGAAGGGGTATTTTTATCACGAATGGTGTCAGCAACCGAACCTCGCCATATCAATTTAGCAGTTTTATTATCAACTAAATCAACAATCAGCGTACCAACTTCGTATTCTCTCACCGTTGTTTGGGTCTGCATATTGCCACCCCATCCCCAACCAGGTCCATAGTAAGGGTTATAACCAAAGTTAGTATTGAAAGTATCTACATTAATTTTCTTGTCTATTTTGGTCAGATAGTTCACTAGGACATCTGCGTCCTTTGCATCTACTAATGTCATGCCCTTGGCTGAAAGCTGCGAATTAATCGCATCACGCACCCGCTGATCCATCAAACCATCTAAATGGTAACCAGAAGAATCGGTCTTTTGCGCTACCCAAGCATAGGTTTTGTACTGAGTAAAATTAGCACTCGGATCATAGTCCCAACCAGACTTTAAAGAGCTACAGGCACTTAAGGCCAGTACGGCTAAACCTATAATTAAATTTTTCATGATAATTTCCTTGGATGTTCGTACGGAACACAAATAAGCCAACACATAAATTTAGCTTACAGAGCAATGACTAGTTCTACAACTCAATATTATGAAAAAGCAGTATGTTATTCAGCTTGACTTCAGTAACCACTTTAAATGATAATGATTATCAGTTAAGGCGATTAAGGGGGAAATACTATGCTCTGGTTCATTAGCGCATTGATTGTTGCATCGGCAATCTTCTGGCTAGCGCCACAAAAGGCTCAAGCGGATACCAATAACAGTAAACTCGCACCTCATTTACCCATAATGCTATTGTTTTTACCTTTAGTAGTAATGAGCTGGCTGGTATTTGAGGCAGTATCAAACGGTGCAGACTATACAACGGTTGCCGCATTTTGCTTTGTTACTACGGCTTGTTTAATTGCAATCCCTAAATTACATCGTTTTATAATGCCCTGCGCTCTACTGACCGCATTGGCATTAATCGCTATGATTTTACAGCGTCTCTAAATCCACGTTTTAAACATGCTACTTCCCTGCAAAGAGCTAGCATTTACCTTCGGCCACTTTCAGTCTCTGTCAGTGGCCTTTTTTTTACCTCCCAGAAGCACAATGAATTTGGTAAACTTAAGCAGTTTTAATTCAGTTAAAAGATGACTTATGAGAGTAGATCCCAACGTTTCCCTAGTGTACAGCACAGATAAAGGCCGTATTACAGCTGAGCCTGAGGCAAAAGCGATCCCCACATCCGATGGCATCGTACGTATCCATAGAGATAGCAAAGGTCGTAAAGGCAAAGGCGTCTCTGTCATTTCAGGCCTTGGGCTTGACGAAGCAGGCTTAAAAGCGCTAGCGCAAACCCTTAAAAAACAATGTGGTTGTGGCGGTACAGTTAAGGATTTCACCATCGAAGTGCAAACCGATAATCGTGAACAACTCAAACAGCTGCTTGAAAAACAAAACTACAAAGTCAAATTGGCTGGTGGTTGATTAGGGCGTGTTGACGTTTCGAGATTAGATTTTGTTCGTTCTGGCAAGCATGTGCTCGCGAAACGAGGAATGATGTGTAGTTATTCTACTCAAATGACGAGTGACAAAGAGCAAGGGCTTGCCAGACGAACCCTTCGGGCAGCATTTGGCTGGTTTTTCTGCCGCGTTATCGTCCGTTTATGTAGAATAACTACACTGCACGGACTTTGCCTTGCATAAAAGCCAGCCAAATTGCTGCAAAAATAACCCTGAAACGTCAACACGCCCTAGTCACTCGCTAAGTCGCTGGATTTAATGTTATTCGATCAATGCCTATCGGCTGAACGGAGTATTTAATGGAGAGTTTGCAGAACCATTTTTTAATTGCAATGCCGTCACTCGATGACACTTTTTTTGAGCGAACCGTCATTTACCTATGTGAACACGATGAAAAAGGCGCAATGGGGTTAGTGATTAATAAACCTCTGGGTATTGAAGTTAACTCATTACTGGAGCAGATGGATCTACCAACAGAGCAAGTCTCTGCAGATTTGGCAATGGGATCGCAAGTCTTAATGGGCGGTCCAGTTTCCCAAGACAGAGGTTTTGTCCTGCATACATCCCAACCCTATTGGGCTAACAGTACGGAATTAGGTTCAGGATTGATGCTTACTACTTCTCGCGATGTATTAACAGCCATCGGCAGTAAGCGTTCGCCGGATAAGTTTCTTGTGGCATTGGGCTATGCTGGCTGGAGTAAAAATCAGTTAGAGCAAGAACTTGCCGATAATTCTTGGCTCACTATCCCAGCCGATCATGCCCTACTCTTCGATATAAACCACGAAGATAGATGGCAACAAGCTAGCCGTTCATTGGGCTTTGAGGCTTGGCAACTCTCAACGCAGGCGGGCCACGCTTAACCTCACTTTATTACGAGTTAATATCAGATGAACGCTAAAACCGTATTAGGTTTTGATTTTGGGACAAAAAGCATAGGTGTTGCCGTAGGGCAACAAATTACCGCCAGTGCAACACCACTTTTATCTATCAAAGCCGTTGATGGCATTCCAAATTGGGAAGAAATCGCAAAACTCATCCAAGAGTGGCAACCCGATTTAGTGGTCGTCGGTTTACCGCTCAACATGGATGGTACAGAGCAAGAAATGACCCACAGGGCGAGAAAATTTGCCAACCGACTTAACGCAAAGTTTGGCGTTAAAATTTTCACCCAAGATGAAAGACTAACCACCACAGATGCAAAAGCCAGACTCTTTGAATTAGGTGGTTATAAAGCGCTAACAAAAGGTCAAGTCGATGCGGTTTCTGCGGTACTGATTATCGAAAGTTATTTTGAAAATCATTTTGGTGATTGATTAATGCTTAAAAAAAACAAAAGGATAGCCGTTGCTATCCTTTTCTATAATATGACTCAAGCTTACAGATACGGCTTCACCAAATTCGCCATCATGGCGATGTGGTCATCATTATCATTGAGCGCAGGAATATATCGGAACTTCTCTCCCCCCGCATGAGTAAAGATATGGCCATTTTCGCCGACAATCTCTTCTAGCGTCTCTAAACAATCGGCGCTAAATGCTGGGCACACAATCGCTACATCACGCACACCTTGACTCGGTAGAGCCGCCATCGTTGCATCCGTATAGGGTTGCAACCACTTGGCCTTACCAAAGCGAGATTGGAATGTGATCGCAAATTCATCTTTGCTCAAACCTAATTGCTCAGCCACAAGACGAGTAGTCTTCATGCAAAAACAATAATATGGATCACCCAGATGAAGATTGCGCTCAGGCATTCCATGGTAAGACAGCACTAACTTTTGCGGCTTGCCATGTTTATCAAAATCGTCACGAATCGAATTGACTAATGCAGCAATAAAATCAGGGTTATCGTGATAAGTATTAATAAAATGCAGCGATGGCAGGTAGCGCCATTGGGATAACTCTTTAGCGATAGCGTCAAAAGCCGAGCCAGTTGTCGGCGCAGCATATTGCGGATAGAGCGGTAAAACCACCAGCTTATCAATCCCTTGTTTGTGCATCTCTCGTAAAGTGCTGGCAACAGAAGGATTACCATAACGCATAGCTAAGTGAACCGAAACTTGATGACCATCCGCGGTTAATTTATCGGATAGCTTAGCCGTTTGTCGCAAACTGATATCCATCAGTGGCGACCCCGCCTCAGTCCACACCTTTTGATAAAGTGCTGCAGACTTTGCAGGGCGTACCCTAAGTACTATGCCATACAAAATCAGCATCCAGAGGAGTTTTGGGATTTCCACCACCCGTGGATCAGATAAAAACTCGGCAAGATAACGCCTTACTGCCGATGCTGTTGGCGCATCAGGAGTGCCAAGGTTTAATAACAGCACTCCAACTTTGCCACGCGCAGCGTGACCCATTTCTTTTGATAATCCTGAAAACCTAGCCAAAGTAGCCTCTTAAAAATAAGTAAATGAAAAATTTTAGGCATTACAGCACGGATTCTATTGCCTGCTTAAGCTCAGTGCTATCGGGTTTAACCTTAGAATTAAATTGCATCACAGTGTTGCCATCGCCACTGACCACATATTTGTAGAAATTCCATTTAGGTGCACCGGCTTTATCACCTAAATACTTGAATACACTATTAACATCACTCCCCCTCACAGGAGACGTCGCGAGCATAGTGAAGGTGACACCATAGTTGATGTAGCATACTTTAGCGGTGTCTTTTTCGTCGTTTTCCTCTTGGAAAAAATCATCCGAAGGAAAACCAATCACCACCAAGCCTTTGTCTTTATATTCTTTATGGAGTGCTTCAAGCGCTTTAAATTGTGATGTATAACCACAATTACTCGCAGTATTGATCAGCAGCACAGGCTTACCCTGAGTCAGTTCACATAAGTTAACGCTCTGTTCTGAGTGCAATTTGCGCACTTCAACATCAAGATAGCTTGGGCATGTTGCCGCAAAAACACTGGTGCTCATCAAGCTAGTCAAGATAAATAGCGGGAATTTCATCATAATGTCCTTCTCATTCAATGATCCAAGATAGGCGAACTTATTCTTATTACGTAACTTGCTACGATAGGGATCATATTGAATAAAAAAATAAAAGCTACAAGGAGTTATCTATTACCCTAAGCGATAAAAAGCAGCTTCAAAAAGCTGCTTTAACATATGACAAAATAGGATTAATCCATATCCAAGGTCACGCCTTCCATAAAACTCGAACTGGGAGGTTCTTTATTTTGCAGTTTGATCATCAAGCGCAAGTCGTTTGGTGAGTCAGCATGGTGAAGCGCATCGGCGTAACTGATTTCCCCGTCAACATAAAGCTGTAACAAGGCTTGGTCGAAGGTCTGCATTCCTTGCTCGTTGGATTTCGCCATGGTTTCTTTGAGTAAATGCAGCTCATTTTTAGCAATCAAGCTTGCCACCCTTGGGGTATTGATCAATACCTCAATAGCTGCCCGCCGTCCTGTACCATCGACCTTGGGTACCAGTTGCTGCGCCACAATACCACGAAGGTTGAGTGACAAATCGAATAATAGCTGTTGGTGTTTACTCTCTGGGACTAAATGCATAATCCGATCTAAGGCTTGGTTGGCGTTGTTGGCGTGCAGTGTTGCCATACACAGATGGCCTGTTTCAGCGAAGGAGAGCGCAAATTCCATGGTTTCTTGGGTGCGAATTTCACCAATGAGAATCACATCGGGCGCCTGACGCAATGAACTCTTTAGCGCTGCGTCAAAGGACTCTGTATCAATCCCCACCTCACGTTGAGTAATGATACTTTTTCGATGATCGTGAACAAACTCCACCGGATCTTCAATGGTCAGAATATGCCCACGGGCATGGGAATTACGATAACCCACTAACGCCGCCAAGGAGGTCGACTTACCTGTACCCGTTCCCCCCACCATGATGATAAGTCCACGCTTACTCATCACCAGATCTTTTAATATGGGCGGCAGTTTTAAGTCATCGACTTCTGGGATTTTAGTCTCAATCCGCCGCATTACACAGCCAGGAGATTCACGCTGCCAAAATGCACTCACACGAAAACGCCCTAACTCTTTAACGGCAAATGCAAAGTTACATTCACGGGTAGTGTGAAATTCCTTTTTCTGTGCCTCGGTCATCACGGACTCAACAAAATCTAACGATTGTGCAGGCGTAAATATACTCTCAGCAAGTGGACGTAACTCACCATCGATTTTGGCGCTCGGCGGAAAACCTGCGGTAATAAACAAGTCCGAGGCTTTACGCTCCACCATGACTTTTAAAAACGGACGGACATCCATGATAAATCCTTAAAACGTCGCTTGTTTGTTTGAACTTTTCGCCATGGCATCTTCTCGGGTAATGAGGCCACGGTTAACTAAGTTTTGCAGACACTGTTCAAGAGTTTGCATACCATGGGCCATCCCCGTTTGGATAGCAGAGTACATTTGCGCCACTTTATCTTCACGGATAAGGTTACGGATAGCGGGCGTACCCATCATAATTTCGTGGGCAGCAACACGACCACCGCCGATTTTCTTAATCAGAGTTTGCGAGATAACAGCCTGTAATGATTCCGATAACATGGTACGTACCATGTCTTTTTCGCCAGCGGGGAAAACGTCAACCACACGGTCGATAGTCTTAGCTGCCGAGGTGGTATGCAAGGTACCGAATACTAAGTGACCCGTTTCGGCCGCGGTCATCGCAAGTCGAATGGTTTCAAGGTCACGCATCTCGCCGACGAGGATGACGTCAGGGTCTTCACGCAACGCACTTCTCAATGCGGCGTTAAAACTGTGGGTATGACGATGCACTTCCCGTTGGTTAATCAAACATTGCTTATTTTGATGAACGAATTCAATTGGATCTTCAATGGTTAGGATATGATCATGACGGTTTTCATTGATGTAATCCACCATGGCCGCAAGTGTGGTACTCTTACCCGAACCAGTTGGTCCAGTGACTAACACTAAGCCACGGGGAAAACTGGAGATTTTTTTAAAAATTTCAGGGGCGCCTAACTGCTCGAGTGACAAAATATCACTTGGAATGGTACGAAATACCGCAGCTGCACCTCGAGATTGGTTAAAGGCGTTCACACGGAAACGCGCTAAGTTAGGGACTTCAAAGGAAAAGTCGATTTCTAAATGTTCTTCAAAGTCCTTACGCTGTTTATCATTCATAATGTCGTACACAAGGCTGTGTACACCCTGATGATCGAGCGCGGGCAGATTGATTTTTCTCACTTCACCGTCGACACGGATCATGGGAGATATCCCTGCAGAGAGGTGTAGATCCGAGGCTTTGTGTTTTACACTAAAGGCTAATAACTCAGTGATTTCCATAGTTTGGGATATCCTTGCAACCAGATAATTACATCATGACAACAATAGCAGACAGACTCGCAGTAGCCCAGAGCAGGATCGCGCAAGCGGCGCAAAAATGCGCACGCTTACCTCACAGTATTCATTTACTTGCCGTCAGTAAGACTAAACCGATAGCAGATATTATAGCAGCCTATGATGCGGGTCAGCGTTGCTTTGGTGAGAACTATGTCCAAGAGGGGGTGACTAAAATTGAGTCACTCAAAACCACTCACCCCGATATTGAATGGCATTTTATTGGGCCACTGCAATCAAATAAAACCACTTTAGTCGCCCAGCATTTCGATTGGATGCACACCCTTTCTCGTGAGAAAATTGCCCTGCGACTCAATGAACAGCGCCCCGCTAACCTTGCGCCACTTAATGTGTGTATTCAAATCAACATCAGTGATGAAGACACAAAATCTGGTATCAATGCCCAGCAGATGTTGCCGCTGGCAAATAGCATCAGCCAACTGCCACAGTTAAGGCTCAGAGGTTTAATGGCGATCCCAAGCGCGACCGATGATACTGAGCAACAAACTCGCGAGCTTAGCGAACTGAAACACTTATTCGATACGCTAAAACAGCATTACCCAGATGTAGATACCCTCTCAATGGGCATGAGTAATGATTTGGACCTTGCTATCGCCTACGGCTCAACCATGGTACGAATTGGCAGCGCCATCTTTGGTGAGCGGGATTATTCCTCAAAAGAAACGACGATTTGAATCAATACGTACAGAGTCTGCTGCCATAGAAGACTGCATTAACAATTGTCGTGATAGCGGATTGAAAACCAAGTTGTAGCGACTGACTGGGTATTTGGTCTTGTTTTTACTCGCTAAAGCCCAAATACTGTAACGAGACATTAAATAGAATTTTTTATCCGGCCTAATCGTTGTCATTGCTGAACCATAGGATTCAGCCCTAGGCCAGACATTATGGGGAATACATGAGTCAACAAAAAATCTGCTTTATCGGTGCGGGCAATATGACCCGCAGCATCATTAGCGGCTTAATTCGTAGCGGTTATCCTGCATCACAGGTTCAGGCGACCAACCCAAGCCAAGGTAAACTCGATGCCCTCGCCACCGATTTTGGTGTACGTGTTTCCCAAGACAATGTAAGCGCCGCACAGGATGCTGATGTGATCATATTGTCTGTTAAACCTCAGTTGATGGAGCAAGTGTGTCAAGCGCTGCAAGGCATTGATATGTCAAATAAGCTTCTGATAACCATTGCAGCGGGCATCAAAGCAAGCCGCTACAGCGAGTATCTGGCTCAACCCATTACACTTATCCGCACTATGCCAAACACCCCAATGCAAATCGGTGTAGGTATGACGGGACTCTATGCACCGCAATCCCTATCTGATGCACAAAAAGCCATTGCCGAACGCTTAATGTCCAGCGGCGGAGAAATAGTGTGGGTAAATGAAGAATCTGACATTAATCAAGTGATTGCCCTTGCTGGTAGTTCGCCTGCTTATTTTTTCCTACTGATGGAATCGATGATTGATGCGGGCAAACAAATGGGCATGGATGAAGCCAAAGCCAGAAGCTTAGTGCAGCAAGCCGCCCTTGGTGCTGCTATGATGGCTAAACAAAATCCTGAGCTCACGCTGGGTAACTTACGGGAAAATGTCACCTCTAAGGGCGGCACAACGGCGCAAGCTATCGCCACGTTCGAAGCGGCAGATCTCCGTGGCGTCGTAAAAAAAGCCATGGAAAACTGCATTAACCGTGCAGAAGAAATGGCAAAAACGTTTTAATTAACCCACGTTCCCGACGGCTCAAACAAATATAACTCGGACATTTTTAATCGGACTCATATAGGCAGAAATCTCGATGAATGCATTAACTTTCTTGATCAGCACACTCTTCGATTTGTATTTGATGGTAGTGATATTACGGCTCTGGCTCCCCTTAGCCCGCGCTGATTTTTATAACCCTTTCAGTCAATTTATTGTTAAAGCAACTCACCCACTCATCGCTCCCATGCGCCGAGTGATACCATCAATCGGAAGATTCGATACCGCCTCTTTTGTCCTCGCATTATTTGTAGTTATGGCCAAAGTCTTGCTCTTAAGCCTTATCGCAGGTGGTGGTATCGACATTCTGCTGTTCTTTGTTTTTGCCTTAGTCAGTGTCATCAAACAAGCAGGCATTTTGCTGTTTTGGATGCTGATCATCCGTGCAATTTTGAGCTGGTTTAACCAAGGCTATAACCCTATAGTGATGATCATGGGACAATTAACCGAGCCACTTTTAGCACCCGTGCGCCGTATTATTCCGCCTATCGGCGGCTTAGATCTCTCGGTGATGTTAGTGATTATCGGTATGAATTTTATCAATATGCTGTTGGCGCAATACGTGCCGTTTTGGGCCGTGATTTAATGAGCGCAGTCATTATGCAGCAAGGCGACTTGCTGCTTAATTTGTATATTCAACCTAAGGCGAGTCGCGATCAGATAGTCGGGCTTCATGGTGATGAGTTAAAAGTGGCCATTACCGCTCCGCCGATTGATGGCAAGGCCAATGCCCATTTGAGCAAATATTTAGCCAAGGCATTTAAAGTGCCTAAAAGCGATGTGCATATCCTTAAGGGCGAATTAGGACGCCATAAACAGGTACGCATTAATGCGCCTAAGAGTGTTCCTGCAGAAATATCAGCGCTACTCGAATAACAATGAGTAAGAAGTCTGACCCCAGTGACTCATACTCAAGTCATCCCCCATACGAAGGTACCAAATCATGTTACGTAATTTCCTCATTATGCTCGCATTAACCGCTAGCCTATGTGGCGTAGCAAACGCCGAGCAAAAAGAAACCGTTGGTAATTTTGATATTCATTACATGGCGCTGGGTAGCACCTTTTTAACCCCAAGCATAGCCAAATCCTACGGTATTGAACGTAGTAGTTACACAGGCATCATCAACATCGCCGTGTTAGATACAAGTGAAGCAGGCTCACCCGCCGTCGCCGTACAGATAACGGGAGTAGCCAATAACTTACTCGATGCTCGTATCGATTTGAAATTTAGAGAAATCCGTGAAGGTCAGGCTATTTATTACATCGCCGAAGTACCTTACCGTGACGATCAAGAAATCAATTTCAATATCGCCATCAAATACGGAAATGAACTAAACACTAATCTACAGTTTAAACAAAAGTTCTACGTCGAATAATCGACACCCGCCCTTACTCGGACGATACGCATGTATCGTCCCGCGTTTTTCTGTCCTTTACTGCTGAGCTTGGGTATCATTGCCGCGATAAACATCGCCCAATGAAATAGGTATCCCATGCAACAAATCGTCCTCGCCAGTGGCAATAAAGGTAAACTTGCCGAATTCGATCAAATGCTCGCCGCCTATGGCGTAAAAGTGCTGCCACAGAGCCAATTTAACGTTAGCGAAGTTGCCGAAACGGGCACCACCTTTGTTGAAAACGCCATTATCAAAGCCAGACATGCGGCGCAAATCACAGGGCATGCAGCTATTGCCGATGACTCGGGATTAGAGGTCGATTTACTCCAAGGTGTGCCGGGGATTTACTCTGCGCGCTATGCGGGGGAAAATGCCAAGGATCAAGATAATGTGTTAAAACTCTTAGACACATTAAAAGATTATCCAGCGCCCCGCACAGCAAGATTCCAATGTGTTTTAGTCTATATGCGCCATGCCAAGGACCCGACCCCAATCATTTGCCAAGCCTCGTGGGAAGGCCAAATCGATTTCGTGCAACGTGGTGACAACGGCCATGGTTACGATCCGATTTTTATTCCTGAGCACCACGATTGCAGCGCCGCCCAAATGAGCAGTGACGAGAAAAATACCCTGAGCCATCGTGGTAAAGCCTTAGTGCAACTGATTACTGCCATGCAGGAAAAAGGCGTATTTACCGACAGGAACGCCCAATAATGTCTGTGAATGTGTCACCTCAGCTAACCTTACCGCCATTGAGCTTGTACATTCATATCCCATGGTGTGTACAAAAATGTCCTTACTGCGACTTTAACTCCCATGGGCAAAATGGTGAATTACCCCAGCAAGCCTATGTGGATGCTCTGCTGGCGGACTTACGCCAAGACTTGCACTTAGTACAAGGCCGTAAGCTACACACCATTTTTATTGGTGGTGGAACGCCGTCTCTGTTTGATGCCAATCAAATCAAACGGATATTGGATGATGCCAATGCTCTCATTCCCTTTAGTGATGGCATTGAAATCACCATGGAAGCCAACCCTGGCACCTTAGAGCACGATGACTTTAGCGCCTACCGCGCCGCTGGCGTAACGCGTTTATCCATTGGGGTGCAAAGTTTCTCCAAGGATAAGCTTAATCTCTTAGGCCGTATTCACGATCAAAATGAAGCCCAAACTGCCGCTCAAAAAGCCCGTCAAGCGGACTATTTAAGTTTTAATTTGGATCTGATGCACGGACTTCCTAACCAAAGTTTTGAAGAAGCGATGGCGGATATAGATACCGCTGCATCCCTCAATCCACCGCATTTGTCTTGGTATCAACTAACGATTGAGCCCAATACCTTGTTCCACTCTAAGCCACCACAACTTCCCGATGATGAAGATCTCTGGCAGATCTATGAACAAGGGCAACAAAAGCTAGCGGCTTTAGGTTATGAGCAGTATGAAATCTCGGCCTATGCCAAACCCGGTTATCAATGCCAGCATAACCTTAATTATTGGCAATTTGGCGATTATTTAGGCATAGGCTGTGGCGCCCACGGCAAAGTCACCTTACCCGAAGAAAATCGTATTATTCGCACGGTTAAAATCAAGCATCCGAAGGGCTATTTAACTGCCGATAATTACACCTTCGAACAAACAGAAGTCGCGCAAGAAGATCGCGCACTCGAATATTTGATGAATCGTTTACGCCTAATGACGCCAATCCCTAAGCAAGAGTTTGAAGATAGAACGGGGTTGCCTCGAGATGTCTTGAAGGATGGGATGGAAAAGGCCAAACAACGGGGTTTACTCACCGAATCGGCCGAACACTGGCAATTAACCAATAAAGGTCACATGTTTGTGAATGATTTATTGACACAATTCTGCTAATAAGTCGGTAGTGTTCAAATTTCTGTGTCATTTCTTTAAGCTATACCAAAAAGAGATGATTTATGACCACACCTACTTTTGATATCAATGCGGCCATTCAAGCACTACGTGAAGGTAAAGACCTCACCGGCAAGGATGGCATCTTAACCCCTTTGATTAAGCAACTCACTGAAGCGGCCTTGGCGGCTGAGCTGGATGGCCACTTGGCGAGCACTGAAGGCGCCAATCGTAAGAATGGCAAAACCACTAAAACGGTTAAAAGCCCCCTTGGCAACTTCGAGTTGAACACACCCAGAGACAGGGCGGGCACCTTCGAACCTCAATTAGTCAAAAAGCACCAAACCCAACTTACCGATGAAATGGAGCGTAAAATCATTGGCTTATTTTCATTAGGCTCCAGCTATCAAGATATTCGTGCGCATATCGAAGACATGTACGGCATGTCGGTGTCCAACGGCACGGTAAACGCCATTACTGACAAGTTACTCCCTGAGCTTCAAGCATGGCGGGAGCGCGAACTAGAGCCACTTTACCCCGTCATATGGCTCGATGCGATTCACTATAAAATCAAAGAGAACGGTCGCTTTATTAGCAAAGCGGTTTACACCATTTTGGCGCTTAACGTCGACGGTAAAAAAGAGCTATTAGGCTTATATCTGTCGGATAATGAAGGGGCTCACCATTGGTTAAGCGTGCTAACCGACCTGTATAATCGCGGCGTTAAAGACATCCTCATCGCCTGCGTTGATGGCCTTAAAGGCTTTCCTGAAGCGATTGCAACCATTTACCCGCAGACGGAAGTACAGTTGTGTGTCATCCACCAAATTCGCAACTCGATGAAGTATGTTGCCTCTAAGCATCAAAAGGCCTTTATGGCGGATTTAAAGTGCGTTTATAAGGCCGCCACCTTGAATGCGGCCGAGATGGCATTGGATGAGCTGGAGACGAAATGGGGTGATAAATACCCCGTGGTGATTAAGTCATGGCGCAACAAATGGGCACTGCTATCGGTGTATTTCAAATACCCAGACTATGTCCGTACTGCCATCTACACCACCAATGCCGTTGAAGCGGTACATAGGCAATTCAGGAAGTTAACCAAAACGAAGGGCGGTTTTGCTAACGAGAACAGTTTACTCAAGCTGCTTTACGCAGGTATATTGAAGGCCTCTGAGCGCTGGACTCACCCCATCCAAAACTGGAATTTGACGCTATCACAGCTCTCAATCCATTTTGAGGGGCGCTTAGAAAACCATATCGACCTGTGAAATTAACCTGACACAGAATTATGAACAGCCTCAATAAGTCGATTAAATATATTTAAAAAAATAATGTGTTAGCCTAACTCTTTCAGTAAAACATCGATAATGGCTAACACATTTTCTAACATTTATATTCATACATTTTCCCCCTGCTTCTTTAGAATTACCTGAACATTGTTAAGGAAGTCTGTTCATGCCTATAAAAACGAACATCAGCTTAATCGCATTTGCCCTCACCACCCTACTAGCACTCCCAACAAGTGCAGTGCCCAGCTTAAATGACTCACATAATGTAGCCAGTGCAAGTGTTACAGCCCAAAGCGAGTCAGAAAAAGCTAACGCCTTGTTTGAAACCATCTTCATGGAAAACATTATGGCGAGTCCAATAGCGCAAACCTATATGGGCATAAAGCAGGACTATGACAAGTGGGATGAAATTGGCGATGAGGCCGATGCACTCGAACTGGCACGCACCCAAAAACAATTAGCTGAAATTAATCAACTGGATGCAAGTAAGCTTGACCCGCAAACTCGCCTAAGCCTTGCACTACTAACACAAAACCTGAATAACGACATCAAAGACTATCAATGGCGTTATCATACTTATCCCGTTAATCAGATGCGTGGTGGTCACTCGATGATCGCTTCTTTCCTGATTAATCAACATCAGATCACCGATGTCAGTGATGCTAAAGCCTATATCAGCCGCCTAAATGGGGTGCCCAAGCGCTTAACTCAATTGCAAAAAGCTCTCGAAGTTCGCGCAGAGAAAGGCATTATCGCCCCTAAGTTTGTGTTTGGTTATGTCATTTCTGATAGCCAAAACATTTTAAAAGGCGCGCCTTTTGATAAAAATGAAGACAGCGCATTACTCGCGGATTTTCGTAAAAAGGTCAAAGCTCTTAGCATCCCTGAAACAGAGAAAGCCCCACTGATAGCCGAAGCTGAAAAGGCACTCACCTCTCAGGTTGCACCGGCTTATAAGGCACTCATTTCGTATATTAAAACCTTAGAAGCCAAAGCTGATACCCGCGATGGGGTGTGGAAATTACCCGATGGTGACGCTTTTTATAACAATGCTCTTGCGCGCACCACGACAACCGATATGACGGCGGATGAAATCCATCAACTCGGCCTTGCCGAAGTTGAACGTATCCATAATGAGATGCGTGCCATCATGAAAAAAGTGCACTTTAACGGTACGCTGCAAGCATTCTTCGCCTTTATGCGTAACAATCCACAGTTCTATTATCCCAATACGCCGGAAGGTAAAGCGGCCTATTTAGCCGATGCGACTCAACTCATAGATAATATGCACTCGCGCTTAGATGAGGTCTTTAAGGTCAAACCGAAGGCGGCAATGATCGTCAAACAGGTTGAATCCTTTAGAGAAAAATCTGCGGGTAAAGCCTTTTATGAACAACCTGCCCCCGATGGTTCTCGTCCAGGTAGCTACTACGCTAACCTCTACGATATGAAAGCCATGCCAAAGTATCAAATGGAAGCACTGGCCTATCACGAAGGGATCCCTGGGCACCATATGCAAATCGCTATCTCGCAAGAGCTTAAAGATATTCCTAAGTTCCGTAAGTTCGGTGGCTATACCGCCTATATCGAAGGCTGGGGACTGTACAGTGAGTCTTTCCCGAAAGAGATGGGTTTATATGCCGATCCTTATTCTGATTTTGGTCGACTGGCGATGGAGTTATGGCGCGCTTGCCGTCTAGTCGTCGATACCGGCATTCATGCAAAAAAATGGACCCGCGAACAAGGTATTGCCTATTACGTTGACAATACGCCCAATGCAAAATCCGATGCGGTGAAAATGGTGGAGCGTCATATCGTGATGCCATCTCAAGCCACAGCCTATAAAGTCGGGATGATTAAGTTGCTCGAACTAAGACACAAAGCTGAAAAACAGCTAGGTGATAAATTTGATATCCGAGATTTCCATACCTTAATTTTGGCAAACGGCGCACTGCCTTTAGATGTGCTTGAAGAGCATGTTAATCAATGGATTGCCAGCGTTAACAAAGCCTAAGCTTACAACCTTGGGAGGCTAACGCTAGTCTCCCTTGAACGCGGTTACGAATGAAATGATTAAATTGCAGCCAATAAAAAAGCCACTATCAAGTGGCTTTTTTATTGGATTTATCACCAGCTTGGTAATAAAACCCTATCTCACTGTGGATCACTATATTTGATTTATTAAGCAAGCACTTAACACTCGGTGTGACTTTAGGGTACAGAGAGACAAAACTTGTTTCCCGCTGTTTTGCCATCATAAAAAAATTACCTCAGCCGAGTTAAGCTGAGGTAAACCAAAAACTAGGATGATGGTTTAAAAGCCAACATTGTTTTAGTTCGCAAACTTCTGCTGGCGGTGACTCGAAACTGCATTACTGCGGACCTGTACACTCATATCGAAAGGGGTCATTTCCAATAAAAGTATAGGACTCAGGTCATTCCGAATCATCTACCACCATTGTATCCATTTAAGAACAGACCGCAATCCATCCGCAAAAAACTTGTTTAAGCAAAGGCTAAAAAACCAAGTTAAAATACAGCACAATCAAATCACAACCAATTGATTTAAAACAAAATAAATTAACAACCAATACCAAACAAGGGTATTGGCGCGATTTTAAGAACAATGTTTCCAAAATTACTAACGTTCACTGAAAAGCTCAGCATAAGGGATATCCCAATAAGGCGGGTTGCCGATATGGTCTTTAATAAACTCGATAAAGGCGCTGACCTTAGGCGCTAAATGCTTACGACGTGGATACACCGCCTGTAGCGGTAGATGATGGGTCAATTGCCAATCTTTAAGCAGTGGTACTAAAGTTCCCTTGGCGATCTCATCTTCCATCAAATAGCTAGCGAGGTAAACAACCCCTAAGCCACTGATTGCGGCAGATTTTAACGCTGGTGCGTTATCCACTCTAAAGTTACCCGAGACACCAATCTCACAGTAATCATCGCCTTTCTTAAATTGCCACATGCTGTGTTCATGCCACTCACCTTGATAGACCAAACAGTTATGGTCAACCAATTGTTCAGGGCGCGACGGTTCGCCATGCTTAGCAATATAATCGGGTGAAGCAACGAGTAAAAACTGACACTTCATCAAAGGACGTGCAACCATACCTAGCGGTAACTGCTCAGACATAGTTAGCAACAAATCTAAACCTTCACTGACCACATCAACCTTATGATCAAGCAAACTGACTTGTAGCTCAAGCTCAGGGTGTTTTGCCATAAAGGAGGGTAAGGCTGGGATAATATGCATAGCACCAAAGGATTGGGAAATCCCCACTTTTAGGACGCCACGGGTTGCATCGTTTAAGTTATGCACACTGGCAATCGCTTGCTCGGCATCGCGGAGCAACTCCTCACCTTGCAGATATAACAAATGTCCAGCTTCGGTCAGGCTTAAGCTACGAGTTGTACGCTGGATCAATTGAACGCCAAGTCGATGCTCGAGATCGGCTACCTGCGTACTGACCTTAGATTTAGAGATCCCAAGCCTTCTTGCGGCGGCACTAAAACTTCCGGCTCTGGCCACATGAGTAAAAATCGCAATAGGTTCTAATAGTTCTAACATGAAAGTCGCCTTAAGCAGTTTCGACAGTGATATAAACTTTCGGAATAGCGCAGGAATGCAGCATAAATGCCTTAAAGCATTCCATAATGCCTTAATATCTCACAGCAAATGGGTTCGTTGTAGAGATTTAGACCGAAAAAGTCCGCTAAAGTAGAGTGTTTTATCTGACTGAGTTGCCAGCTTTTCATTATATTTTAAGAGTATATCAAACATTAGTCTTAAGAATGTAACATTCCGCACTAAATAGCCGCAAGCATTGGGATTCATTTCAAGGTGCTAGGTATAACATTCCCCAAGAAAAAGCCCCAAACACCAAGGTGCTGGGGCGTTATCATTTACAAACAGCTTTAGGCGTTAAGACTCGCAGGCGGTCATCCCTCTGGGGCGAGTTTGAACTCATGATAACCTTGCAACCCATTGGGGAATGAGCTGTAGTCTGAAGCAATACAAGTCAGAACCCCTTGACTGCGGTGACTACTCGCGTAACTCATGGCTGGTATTTTGTGTCAACACATAAGGCGCTAACTCAGGTACGTCTTTACGTAACTGATTTTCCAGCACTAACAGACTTTCAAAACGTTCACATAATCGGTCGGCTTTCGCTTCAAGCCCCTTAGATTGAGTTTCAACTTGCTGCTCAATATCTTGGCCAAGCTTATCCATTTTTTGTGAGAATGCATCCATCTTAGCTTCGAATGACTCGCCATCACCAGAGAGCATTTGCCCACCAATATTCATCATTAGCGTACCGATGGAGTTTTGCATTAACTGCTCCATTTCCTGCTCAAATTCATCATTAAAGGTGCTTTGTATCGACTCATCGGTTGCCCCAAGGTAAAAACTATCTCCTTGTCTGTAAGCAACTGCATCAACACGTTTCTGCACGCCCGCCATCATTTCGTCAAATTTAGCTCCCGCGACATCACCCATCAGCGGCGTTAAGGCCATACTCACCGCTTGGGAAGCCAATGCAACAGCTTCGTTCACTAATCCAATCACCTCAGGCACCTGAGTCGATACTTCATCGGCATATTGAGTGACTAGCTTTTTCTGCTTATCGGAGAGATTGACTTGCTTGCCTTCGACAAACAACTTGTCGACTTCGATGCGATATTTTTCGAGCCCTTTCTCACTCATCACAAGTTTTTTAGGTTCGACCTTAACATCATAATTAAGGGAGACGTCACAACGATCATGGATTTGTGGCTCGGTTTTCGCCTGCACTAACTGCAATCCGGAAATACCTAAAATAACGCCCGATAATGCCACTCCAGTTAATAGCGTATTTATCTTCATTGTTGTTCATCCTTTAATCTGAGGGATTTGACTAAGCTAACATGCTAAAAGACTAATAGCAGAAGACATGCCAACTTTGTAACAAGCTAATTAATATGGAGTTATAGAAATTAGCACCGATAGATGATTAGTGATTTTCACTAATCATTAGTCTAAGAGTGCTAGAAATAGGTAAATCAGAAGATTGAACGTCCGAGACGCTGGCTTAGCTGTTCCAACATTGCTGTCCCAGCCAGGGAATTGCCTTGAGTGTCTAACTCGGGGGACCATACGCAAACTGATAATTCCCCGGGGATGACGGCAATAATGCCACCACCAACGCCACTTTTCCCCGGCATACCCACGCGATAGGCAAATTCACCTGCACCATCATATAAGCCTGACGTCGCTAACAACGCATTTAACTGGCGCGTCTGCACTTGGGAGATAAGCTCGGTGCCATCTAAGGTTTTGCCGCGATTAGCTAAATACAACATCGCCTTCGATAAATCGGCGCAGTTCATCTTTAAGGCGCAATAATGAAAATAAGTGCGCAGCACTGTATCGACATCACCTTGAAAATTGCCGAAGGATTTCATCAGATAGGCGATGGCCGCATTGCGAGCACTGTGCTGATATTCAGAATCCGCCACTTGCTTATCGAAACAGACTTTATCGTTTTGACTCAGCGCCCTGACTAATTCCAACATGCGATGTTTAGGTGCGCCCAAACGACTCTGCAATAAGTCAGCAATCACTAACGCGCCAGCGTTAATAAAAGGGTTACGTGGCTTACCACGCTCCAACTCGACTTGGACCAATGAATTAAAGGAATGTCCCGAAGGTTCTTTGCCGACGCGGCTCCAAATTTCGGTTTCTTCATATAAAGTTAGCGCTAAGGTTAAGCTGAAAACTTTAGAAATACTTTGAATTGAAAATGGCTCAAGGTAATCCCCTGCGCCTATGGTTTCGCCATCAATCGTGGTAACGGCAATACCTAATTTGCCAGGATCAATATTGGCGAGCGCAGGGATATAATTAGCAACCTTTCCTTGGCCGAGCAAGGGTCGAACTCTGTCGACCACTTCCTCTAATAACGCCGTTTCTGGCATTAACTCCACCAAATATCGTACAGTTCGCTAACTTCGAGTTGAGTCACTTTTTGACCCGCCCAGAAGGCCTTAACTGCAGCAATATCTTCCTCAGTGCACTTACCGATTGTTTGGGTCGCAATAATACCTTCCCATTCGATATGAC
This sequence comes from Shewanella oneidensis MR-1, assembly GCF_000146165.2. NCBI lineage: Bacteria > Pseudomonadati > Pseudomonadota > Gammaproteobacteria > Alteromonadales > Shewanellaceae > Shewanella > Shewanella oneidensis. The sequence goes on from NC_004347.2 coordinate 3,509,539, forward strand.
CACCGCCATGGAAGCCTAGCTTACGGGCTTCAATCACCTCTTCAATAAACTTATCGACAGTTGCATCAATTTCAGCTTCAGAAACAGATGCATCGAACGTCCAAGTGATGTCAAAACCTAACTCTTGGAATTCATCGACGCGCATTTTCTTACGTAAACGACGGCTACGATTCGTTGCCATAGTGATTTTCCCCGTTGTGTTAAAAAATCCAATAAAAAAATGAAGATATTAAGCGATACGCTCGAACATCAGATCCCACACACCATGGCCAAGGCGATGACCACGAGCTTCAAATTTGGTTAATGGGCGATGATCTGGGCGCGGTACTACAGTACCATCAGCAGATTGGTTTTTATAACCGCTCGCCACATTCATCACTTCCAGCATATGTTCACTGTAGTTTTCCCAGTCGGTTGCCATGTGGAATACGCCGCCAATCTTCAGCTTACGACGGATCAATTCGGCAAATTCAGCTTGTACGATACGGCGTTTGTGGTGGCGCTTTTTGTGCCAAGGATCAGGGAAGAACAACTGCACGCGCGTCAGGCTGCCATCGGCAATCGCATGTTCTAATACTTCCATTGCATCATGGTGATACACACGAAGATTGGTCACGCCCGCAGCTGCGGCATCACTTAAGCATGAGCCAACACCCGGCTTATGCACTTCAATACCGATAAAGTTCAGCTCTGGTGCTTCTTGCGCCATTTGCACTAAAGAAGCGCCCATACCGAAACCAATTTCCAGTACAGTGTCAGCTTTGCGGCCAAATACGTCAGCTAGATCCAATGGTGCTGGGCTGTAATCTAAACCCATTGTTGGCCACTGAGTCTCAATGGCTTGCGCCTGACCTTTAGTCAAACGCCCTTCTCTTAGGACAAAGCTTCTGATCTTACGCAGGTACTTGCCTTCTTCATTAAATTCAGCGGTAGTGACTTCGCTCATTTTTGCCTCGTCTCGTGGACAACACCCTCTAAAAAGAAGGGCATTATCCAAAGTTCAACTTACAGTGCAAGCACTAATGGAGCCGAAGTATAACAAGATTCTCTGCCAGATCGAATCTAGCACTGTTTTTCCTGTGAGAGTGACTTGTTTGCCGCCCTATCTCCCGCTACACTGCGCCGATGAAATCTACAGCCTCCTTTGCTACACGTATCGTTAATTGGTACGACAATCACGGTCGTAAAACCCTCCCTTGGCAGCAAGATAAAACCCCATATCGTGTATGGGTTTCAGAGATTATGCTGCAACAAACGCAGGTAGCGACAGTGATCCCCTATTACCAGCGCTTTATGCAGCGCTTCCCCAATGTGTTAGCACTCGCTAACGCGCCAGATGATGAAGTACTGCACCATTGGACTGGCCTTGGTTATTACGCCAGAGCCCGCAATCTACATAAAGCCGCTAAGATGATCCGCGATGAATATCAAGGTCAATTCCCGACAGACTTTGAGCAGGTGTTAGCGCTACCAGGTATAGGCCGTTCGACAGCGGGTGCGGTGTTATCCCTGTCACTTGGGCAACATCATCCCATCCTCGATGGCAATGTTAAGCGCGTCCTAGCAAGACATGGGGCGATTGAGGGCTGGCCTGGGCAAAAACCTGTGGAAGAGCGACTCTGGCAATTAACCGAGCAATTAACGCCACAGCAAGATATTCAAAAATATAACCAAGCCATGATGGATATTGGTGCCAGTATTTGTACTCGCAGCAAACCAAATTGCGCCGCTTGCCCTGTCGCTGTCGATTGCAAAGCACAATTAATGGGTAGGCAAACCGATTTTCCAGGTAAAAAGCCAAAGAAAACTATTCCCGAAAAATCTGCGTGGATGTTGGTTCTGTTTAAAGATAACCAGGTCTTTTTGGCTAAACGCCCACCTGCTGGGATTTGGGGCGGCCTGTGGTGCTTCCCTGAATTTAGCTCCGAAGCCGCCCTCAACACTGAACTTGAAGCGCAGGGTTATCAACCAACTCAACTTGAACCATTAATTGGTTTTAGGCATACCTTTAGTCATTTCCATTTAGATATTCAGCCTATGTTGCTGGACTTAGATAAATGGGCAAGTGGTAAACCAAGCGTCGGCGCAATCATGGAACAAAACCAGTCTCTCTGGTATAACATCAATCAACCTTCCAAAGTGGGACTCGCCGCCGCAACTGAGCGCGTGTTAGCCAATTTGGGATCACTCGTAGCTATTGCTCGTAACCACTGTAGTCAGTAAGGAATAATCATGGCGCGTACTGTCAATTGCGTACATTTAAACAAAGAAGCCGACGGCCTAGACTTTCAACTGTATCCAGGTGATTTAGGTAAACGTATTTTTGATAACATCAGTAAAGAAGCTTGGGGCCTATGGCAAAAAAAGCAGACCATGCTGATTAACGAAAAGAAACTTAACATGATGAATGTTGATGATCGTAAGTTTTTAGAAGCGCAAATGACCTCTTTCCTGTTCGAAGGTAAAGACGTTGAAATTGAAGGTTTTGTGCCTGAAAAAGATCAAGATTAATCTCAAGCTCTGTGCCTATTTCAACATGTAAAAAGCGCCATTTGGCGCTTTTTACATTTCTAGCTAAGTAGTCAGAAAACTTACTTACGCACGCCTTCAACGACAAGATCTAGCTCAACATGGCTTGAGGTTGGACCTAAATCTATTTTAATACCGAAATCTTTCATGGCAAAAGTGGTTTTCCCAGTAAAACCTGCGCGGTATCCGCCCCAAGGGTCTTGACCTTCACCAACTGCATGGGCTTGAATTGCCAGAGGTTTAGTCACGCCATTTAAGGTTAAATTACCGTTAATCACTAAGTCGCCATTACCTTTATCTTCCACTGAAGTCGATGCAAACGTTGCTTTCGCAAATTTGCCAGTATTAAGGAAATCTTCGCCACGAATGTGTTTATCACGCTCAGCATGATTTGAATCGACACTAACCGTATTAACAGTAACATTCACCTTCATTGCAGTAGGTTTAGCGGCATCAAAGCTAAAGTCGCCACTAAAATCATTAAAACGGCCTACCACATAGCTATAACCTAAATGATTAACTTTAAAGGTAATAGAAGCATGAGCTCCTTCTGTATCAATCACATAATCAGCCGCAGAAACCGCCATAGGAGCGAAAAGAGATGCACCAATCAGTGCGCTAAACAGTTGCTTTTTCATTATATTATCCTCGTTTAAATTTAATCATTTTGAGTAGTGTTGAATCTTTATCGATAAAGTGATGTTTTAATGCTCCTACAGCGTGGATCACAACCAGTGCGATTAAGCTATAGGCGGCGTATTGGTGGATATCACCTGCTATATCTGCTTGGTTTTCAAACAAAGGCCTAAAACTTGGCAATTCAAACCAGTCAAACAGCATGATTCCGCGACCTTCTTCAGTAGAAATCAATATACCAGCAGCCATGATCAGCAACAGCAGAAAATAAATGGCGATATGGGCCACATGGGCCGCTAACTTTTCCCATGGCTGGTGATTTGGCTCTGACGCAGGTTTTGGATTGACCAAGCGCCAAACCAAACGAAAAAGTGTTAATGCCAGTAATAATAGCCCGATGCTTTTATGCCAATGTGGCGCAGTTTTATACCAAGGGCTGTAGTAAGTTAACTCCACCATCCAAACTCCCACGGCAAATAATCCGATCACGACAACAGCACTCAACCAATGGCTAGCAATAGCAATAAGTCCATAATTAAACTTAGTATTTCTAAACATACAGCTACTCCAAACCTTTATACTTAGGTCGATTAATTAAATAATGTTCATTATCATAAAACGAATTTTAAAAACTAAAATCAGTAAAAATCGCCCATATCTTTCTAAAATTTAGAAAAATAGCTCAAAGTAGTGTTTTATTGGTTAGGAATGAGTGATAAATGGAGTCTAAACGGTAGGAAAAACAGTGTTAGCCCACTTATCCCGACGAGTTTGGACACGTTTATAGATAAAAAACACTCAAAGTGCACATTAAACAGTCGAACGCATCATTTATCAGGAAAAAGCGCTTGCAGAGGCTAAACACCCTCGTTAATATAGCCGCACTTCAAACGAGGCAGCATTAATTTGTCAGTTTAAAGTAGTCAACTAACGCTTAGTTTAGTTGCCCGAATAGCTCAGTCGGTAGAGCAGAGGATTGAAAATCCTCGTGTCCCTGGTTCGATTCCGGGTTCGGGCACCATTATTCTGTAGTAAAAGTTTAGCCGGCATAGCTCAGTTGGTAGAGCAACTGACTTGTAATCAGTAGGTCCCGAGTTCGACTCTTGGTGCCGGCACCATATAAACAAAAAAGCCACTCAATGAGTGGCTTTTTTGTTTCAGCCATTTAGATAAATGGCAATACATCAACAGAAAGTCGAAATTGACTTCCCTCCCGATAATTCGAGTCGGTCACAGGTTCAATCTCGTGATTGCCAGCACTATCTAAATACAAACGCAACTTATCAAGTGGCGGTTTTATTTGCAGCTTTTCATATTCAACAACGAATGCCTGAAGCGATTAGTTTATGCTGCAATCTACTAATGAACTTTTTGCCACAAATGATACGTCATTATCAGCTCGCGATTAATCGTATTGTCTCTAATTGCCCATAAAACAGTATTAACCCATTGATACTTTAACCAAGTGAATCAAGATCGCTGGGATGAAACCACTTATCAAGGCGTTTTTGTTTAATACTTGGCCAGTCGAATTAAAAGGGCTTGCACAGCGAAAGCGAGCACTATATGATACGCGCACTTCGAACGGTTGGGGTGTCAAACACTCAGTTTGAAGTAGACTACTAACACTTAGTTTAGTTGCCCGAATAGCTCAGTCGGTAGAGCAGAGGATTGAAAATCCTCGTGTCCCTGGTTCGATTCCGGGTTCGGGCACCATTATTCTGTAGTAAAAGCTTAGCCGGCATAGCTCAGTTGGTAGAGCAACTGACTTGTAATCAGTAGGTCCCGAGTTCGACTCTTGGTGCCGGCACCATATAAACAAAAAAGCCACTCATTGAGTGGCTTTTTTGTTTATATGGTGTTTCTAAAAATCAAGGCATCAAGAGTGTATAGCAACTGACTTCCAATCATGCCAGTGGGTTCTGAGTTCGACTCTAAAAACCTGCACTCTATAAAAACAGCTATTTAATTGACTCATGCATTACTGGCCTATCACCGGCTTGTACTTGATGCTGTAAATGTCGCCAGCTATGAGTTAATTCATTAAGCGGTTCTTTTCGCTCTGGAAAGCTGGCAGATAGTTTACCAATCATATCAATTTGTTTTTTGCATAATAATGACCAACGGTCAGCGTTTGATAGGTACATGGCGTTTTCCTTAACAATGGGAGTGACATTTCCTTACTCGATTAAGACTAGGACAGAATCTTTAGCTTGCCAAATTAAATTTGCGTGTTGGCGCACTGTTAAACTTCGCGACTCCAGAGTATCTTTGTTTTACAAACATAAGATAGGAGGCATTATGACAGCCACAGTTTTTAAACTCATTTTTATCGCGATTGGTTTGTTTCTGGTTTATAAACTGATATTTGGTGGTAAGAAGGGATTCACTATTTTCGAAATGCATTTTAAAGACGGTCGCATGACACATCATAAAGGCAAAATCCCTGAGCGTTTCGAGAAGGAATGTCGACATCTTGCTAAAGCGGAAAAACTCACTTGCACAATCAGAGCTGAGAAAAATACCGACGTCCGTTTGCATATCTCTGCCAACGTGAATGACAATCTACAACAAAGGATCCGTAATCTATTTCCCTTTGAGTATTACGATAAAAAAACTATCGGTAATAGTCGCCAAGCAGGTTAAGCACTTCTGTTTGTCAGCCCTTACTTCATGAGTAGGGGCTAACCTTCTCAAATTCTGGTTAGAATTTAACTGGGTCCTTTGGTGCCATTTTGCCATCTTGACGGGCATCGCGAATACTGCGCTCATTATCTTGCACCATAGCATCGCTACTCGACTGATTAGGAGCAGCTTGTTTCTCTGAAGTGTCTTCGAAACGAAAATCAATGTTAGAACAAGCAGTTAAAGAAATGCTCGCTAACACAGCCAGTAACATCCAATGCTTTTTCATTATGTGATTCACGATAGATTGCTTTATGCCAATCTAGTGCAGTCAAAGAAAGATTATTAGCCAAGCCATACCGTTAACATTGAGAGCAAGCCAGTTAATCGAGTTTTTGGATCACTAAGGTCACTTTAGCAACAGTAACCCCCCACTTAATAATGTCGCTTTTATTTATGATGGTATTGTCATTAACCAAAAACATCCAATCATCAAAATGCACTTGGTATTCATCGCCATCCACAGGCAATAACATATCGTAGCGCCAGCGCAGCGCACTTCCCCTCGCCTCACCGACTGCAGTACCAATAATATCGCCAGCAGTCCCGGTATAATTTCCATCGCCTAGGGAGGTTATGCGCCAGATACGGGTTTGAGTTTTACCGTCATCATAGACAAACCATTCATCGATAACACCTTCGTTCCCTTGCCAGCTAGCCTCCATAGTGACATTGAATTTGCGGATCACTTTGCCACTAAAATCCTCCACGATACCCGATGCCTTAAGCGGCCCATTAAAGAAGTTTTCCAATTTTAATGGAGGATTTGTACCTTGATAATCACTCACCTCAACCGAGGAACAACTCGATAATAGGCTAAGCATCAATAAACTTAAGATGATATTTTTGCCCCAATTCAGCTTTAACAATCGCATGATTTTTCTCCTAATAATTGCGCTCGTAAACTTGGACGACTGGTTTTAGTCGATAACCAAATGGCTAAAAAGGCCTGTGAAAATTGTGGATCTTGGATGAGCCTGAGGGGTTGTTGGTTAAAATAAAACTGGCTCTGGTTTGAGTCTATAAGCTTAAAACTTAAATGATCACCTAGCGCAACATTGGGCCAAATGCCCTTAAGTAAATTAAGCCAGTTACCAATATCACTATCGGCGTAACCTAGATGTCGCCATTGTTCGGCTGTGGCTTCGAGTAAATCTGCAGCATCAATATCACGATAATATTCAATATCTAACAGTTGCGGATACTCCCCCTGTTGATACTGACCGGTTGGCGTCATGAGCCTAGCTTTATATAAGTTGAACCACAACCAATCCATTTCGCCGCGCCCAACCTCAACAAGATCTTTGGTCATCGAGTTATCGACCGCAGACGTTGAATTTGCATATCCACAAAAGGGTAAGAACAACCCAAAGATGACGCTAAGATACGCTTTAGTCGATAGCATAGACATCTGACTTCTCCACTTAAAAATTAACGATCGCACAGGCGATGAGTTTCTAGCCCATAACGACTTATCTGCCTATCACTACGGGATATTTTGATAAACAGCGGCAATAAGATAGCCCAAACAACAGCAAGGATAAGCATGGAAACACTTTCGCCAAAAGGAAGCGTCACCGCATTAAATTGTGCGCCCGCAATGTAGCTAAGACTGCCAAATACACCGCCCAATATAACCTGCAAAAGAATAGGTAAAGCACGCATAAAAATAAGGCTATGGTGCAGGCTCAAGGCAAAATGCAGCCATAGACAGGCGAGCCACCAAGGTAAAACGGTAAACTCAAATACCCCGAACAAGGTAAGCAGGACATCAATAACGATACCCAGCAGCCCCACCTTAACCATGGTACTGAAGTCCCGAAGCACAGCTTGTCGGTTTTCAACTAAAGCCAACAGCATAAAATGAATCAATAACAAAGGGATATTGAGAAGCAATACTCCATTTCCCCATAAGATGCTACTCCACCAAACACACTGAAAACTCAAGGCGTTATAGATAATAAATCCTTGAAGCTTTGACATATTTTTAATGTATCTGACCATAGGGAGCATCTCAGCGCGACGTTAGCAACGGTTAATCGCATTGGGTAAACGATACCCAGGGCGCACAGCCACTAAATGCACAGTGCTTGTGGTGCGCTCTAAAAATCCGCCTTCGCAGTAACTGAGGTAAAACTTCCACATGCGAATAAAATCTTCGCCATAACCAAGGGTTTGGATTTGGGCAACGGAACGGTCAAAGTTGTCGTGCCAATCCTTTAAGGTTTTGGCGTAATCTAAGCCCATATCATCGATTGACCAGACCTGCATATCGGTGCGCTTCGCTAAATGGCCAACCATTTGCTGAACCGAAGGCAAACAGCCGCCGGGGAAAATATATCGCTGAATAAAATCAACGCTTTTACGATAACTGTCGTAACGTTGATCTGAAATCGTGATTGCCTGTAATAACATCCGCCCTTCGGGTTTGAGTAATGATTCTAGCTTTTTAAAGAACCCTGGTAGATATTCATGGCCTACGGCTTCAATCATCTCGATAGACACCAATCTATCGTATTGGCCGCTAAGATTTCGATAATCCTCGGTCAGCAAGGTCACACTATCGCTTAGCCCTTCACGTTCGACCCGCGCTTTAGCATAGGCATATTGGGCATCGGAGATGGTGGTGGTCGTAACATGCACACCATAATTTTTAGCTGCATAAATCGCCAAAGCGCCCCAACCTGTACCGATTTCTAATAGGGTTTGCCCCGGCTTTAAATCGAGCCGCTCGCAAATGGTTTTGAGCTTGTGTAGCTGCGCATCTGCAAGACTTGCCTCGCTATGGGGATACAAGGCACTGGAGTACAACATTTCACGGTCTAAAAACTGCTCGTACAACGCATTGCCCAAATCGTAATGGGCAAGGATATTGCGTTTCGAGCCCTGTTGCGAATTACGATTCAATAAGTGCTTAAGGCGATTAATCGTGCCAGTAAGCCAACTAAATTTGGCTTCAATCTGGTCAAGTAGCGGCAGATTTCGGGCAAAAAGTTGCACGACTTTGGTTAAATCAGGGCTGCTCCAATAGCCTTGGATATAGCCCTCACCAGCACCTATGGAGCCTGACAACATCACTTGACGATAAAAGCTCGGATGCTTCACCACTAGCGTTGCATGTAGGTCACTATGATGCTCACCAAAACGATAACTTTTATCGCCCTCGACTATGGTTAAACAGCCGTTTGGAAGATTTTCTAATGCTTTTAGCAGTAGCTTACGGGCAAGACTGTCAGGCAACTTTGCCGTCACAACAGAAGATTGCGATGCAGTGTTTTCCATATTATTTCTCCATTTGAGCAGGATGTGGCACAAAAGGCACTCGTTTGTAGAACAGCTTTAACGCCTGCCAATAAATCCCACCGAAAATTTTCAGCGTCATAAAAGGGAAGCGAAACAACAGTGTGCGAAGTGATGCGGCATTAATTTCTTGGCGACTCATTGAAAGCGTTGCATTAAATAAACGCTTGCCTGAATGATTCGGCAGATTTTCAATTCCAATATTTAAGCGTTCAGAGGGGGGCTCAACATGCCACTTGTAGCGCATGTCGAGGTCCATAAAGGGGGAAACATGGAACACTTTATCAGTGGTGTTAGAGACGGACAAATCCACTAAATAACAGTGCCTTTGATCCCAAGGTGTATTGCTCACCTCAGCAAGCATATATAAAGGTATTTGGTTTTGATAACAAAAGTAAAAATTTACCGGACTAAAATACACACCAAAATGCCGAATTTGTCCAACAAATAGCACTCGATTACATCGCTTTTCGCCACCTAATTCTGCCACTTGCTGAAGTACTCGGCTCTTGAGGGCTGAAGCACTCGGCTCCTCTACGTCGAGTTTACGGCTAAGATTGTCCTTTGAGGTAAACGTGGTGAGATAGTCCGCAGGATTAAATCGCAACAAGGCGCGGCGCTGACTGGCAAATATCCGCCCCATACGACTGATAGAATCAACCTCATCCAAATCAATCGCCAGCAACGCCATTTCGTAGCTAAAGTGATGTTTTATAGGCATAAAGCGACTATGCGTCACCGTGCCATAGTAAATACCACTCTTGAGCTGACTCATAGACTGACCCCAAAATGGTCGCAAACTTCTACTGCACTGCGTACACCATCCTCATGGAAACCATTGTGCCAATAGGCCCCTGCAAAATGGGTACGGTTTTGGCCAGAAATCTCTTCCCGCCTTGCCTGTGCCAGTAAACTACGTTCGTTAAAGACAGGATGAGCATAGTTGAAACGACGCAGAATTTTCGACTCATCAATGAGCTCGCTCTGATTGAGCGTCACACAAAACGTAGGCGCATCTGCGGGCAAGCGCTGCAGGATATTCATATTATATGTCACTGATGCGGGGCGTTTTTTATCGCCATCTAAGCGATAATTCCAACTTGCCCAAGCCGCTTTACGCTTAGGTAAAATGCGGGTATCCGTATGCAATACCACTTCATTATTTTGATACTGTAAGTCGCCCAAAATGGCTTTTTCGGCGGAGGTTGCATCGGTTAGCATCCCAAGCGCTTGATCACTATGGCAAGCCAATATTACTTCATCAAATTCATACCACTGACCATTGACACACAACTTGACACAATCTTCATGGCGTTCAATTGAACTGACTGGGCTGTTTAAATGGAGGTTATCTTTAAATGGTGCAATTAAATCAGGAATATAACTGCGAGAGCCGCCCTTCAGCACATACCATTGTGGTCTGTCAGTCACATTTAACAGTCCGTGATGCTCGAAGAAACGGATAAAAAAGCGCAGCGAAAAAGCACGCATATCTTCAATACTTGACGACCAAATTGCCGCGCCCATTGGCAAAATATAGTGCTCTGCAAAAAAAGCTGAAAAGCGCTCTCTGTCGAGGAAATTCCCTAGGTTGGTATCAGGATATTGATCCTGCTGATAAATAGCCTTGCAGCTTTTATTAAACCGAACAATTTCATTTAAAAAGGCCCAAAAGCGCGGATTCAGAAGGTTACGCTTTTGAGCAAACAAACTCGCAAAGTGATGGCCATTGTATTCAAGCCCTGTGAGCACATTGTGCACGCTAAAACTCATCTCAGTCGGCAAAATACTGACATTAAGACGCGCCAACAAACGCTCGAAAAGGGGATAAGTTCTATCGTTAAATACGATAAATCCGGTATCTATCGCATAGGTTTTACCTTGATAATCCACATCCACAGTGGCAGTGTGGCCACCGATATAATCATTAGCTTCAAAAACCGTTACCTTGTTGGCCTGACTCAACAAGTGGGCGCAGGTCAAACCTGAAATCCCTGTACCTACAATGGCAATATTTTTCATCTTTTGGTGCCCTTTAGCGCTTGTGCTTGGCTATCTCTTTGGATCATTTTTTGCCATACAAATGCAGGTAAAAATGACATCAATTTCAGTAAATAAGTAAATCGTTTTGGAAAATGGATCTCTGCATCACCGCGTTCTATTCCAACACGAATCGCCAGCGAAGCCTCATGCACATCAATTTGCATTGGCATGGCAAAGTCATTTTTGGCGGTTAAAGGTGTTGCCACAAATCCTGGGCAAATCACGCTGACACCAATATTATCTTGCGCAAGATCGAGTGAGAGACTCGCGGCCAAGTACTTAACGCCCGCTTTAGATGCGCCATAAGCCTCTGCACGGGGAAAAGGCAAATAAATCGCGCTGGAACTCATCAAGGCTAATTGCGCGCTCTTTGGCATTAGAGGTAAAAATGCCCCTAAACAGTAGCCCATCGCAATCAAGTTAGTATGAATTACCCGCTCAAAGAGCTGATCGTCAAAATGTTTTGCATCGTCGATATACTCACAACTACCTGCGTTGAGGATAACAACATCTAATAGACATTCACTACTTGAGAGCATATCGCCTAGCTCAGAGGCCGTCTGCTGGACTTGAAGGCGATCAGTAACATCAAAACTCAAGCAAGTGGCGCCTATCAATTCAGTCTGCGCCAACAAATCAAGTTTTGTGGCGTCACGGCCACAGGCAATCACATGCCAACCTAAGGCCAAATAATCCTTCGCTAACTGCAAACCGATACCGGAGCTTGCCCCTGTTACCAGCACTGTGTTGATTTTTTTGCTGAGTAAAGAGGCCATTACTTTGCAGCTCGGTCTTTAAGCAGACGGATAAGCCCGCCCATACAAGGCAAATGCTCATACAGCATTTGCCCAAGGTCGAAATAATCCCGATGAAAATAAATCCGCTGATGAAACTTAAGCTGGCTCATCCCATCAACCCGAACTACCTCTCCTTTATTGAGCTTAGGATGACGATATTGCATTTGCCAAAACAGCGAGGCTTGGGTGTCATCCTGTAATACTTCTTTGATTTCAAAATGAATATAGCCGATATTTTGATAAAGCTTGGCAAAATACTGTGTCAGCGCGTTTAGGCCATTCACTTGATGCATAGGATCGATAAAACAAATATTGTCATCATAGACCTCTGCAAGTAGATGCAGGTTGTCCTTGTTTAACGCTTGATAGAGGCCGATAAAATCATCTACTAATCCGCTATGCTCAATCTTCGCTTGGTTTATCATCCAGACACTCCCTGAGGGATAAGTATTAAGGTTGAACTTATGGTCTAAGCCTTTTTCAGCACACCTAGTACCGTCAGCGCCCTTGCCCTTGCTGCATTGTGCTCAACAATCGCATTGGGATAATCCGCTTGCGATGCAAATAACGGTGCTTCAAACAACGAAGGCATTTTTTGCTGATTGGGTTGGTGCAATCGCGTCACGCCCCAAGATGCGAGTTCTGGTAAGTACTTACGAATAAAGCGGCCATCTGGATCAAACTTTTCGCTCTGGCTCATAGGATTAAAAATCCGAAAGTACGGCTGCGCATCACAACCGCATCCAGCTGACCACTGCCAGCCACCGTTGTTAGCCGCCAGATCGCCGTCGATAAGATGCTGGCGGAAATACCGCTCCCCCCAACGCCAATCAATAAGCAAGTGTTTGGTTAAAAAGCTCGCCACCACCATACGCAGACGATTATGCATCCAGCCCGTTTGATTAAGTTGCCGCATGGCCGCATCCACTATCGGATAGCCTGTTTTGCCCTCACACCAAGCTAAAAACTCACTTTGATTATTACGCCACAGCACATGATCGGCTTGGCGATTAAAGTTGTTTCCCTTTGATAAATCAGGAAAAGCCACCAGCAAATGACGGTAGAACTCCCGCCAAATCAGCTCATTTAGCCATGTTCGCCCTGGGCTTGTGTCATCAACAATGACTTCAGGGAAACGTTGTAATAGCGCCGCGACACATTGCCTTGGGCTGAGTACGCCAATCGCCAAATAAGGGGAGATAACACTGGTGCCATCAATGGCGGGGAAATCTCTATCTTGCTTATAGTCTTGCACTTTTTGCTGAATAAATTGATTAAGCAGCCGCTTGGCTTGCCCTTCACCTGCCGCCCACTGCTCACTCGAGATAAGCGGATTTGGTGCGGTTTGATTGAAGCCTTTTTTAGATGACGCAATGTCCTTACTCGCAGCTAAATAAGTCGACCCGATATTTTTAAAAAATAATGGCTTAGGCTCAGACAAGATAGAGCCTAGCGGCGCGGGCACACCTAGCGGCAAAATGGCCTGTTTTGCGGCAACCTCTCGCCACTTGCGACTAAAAGGAGTGAACACCCGATACATGTCACCACTTAAATTAAGCACGGTTCCCGGTGGTAATAAGCAATGTTCATCACTAAGTGACAAAGGAATTCCCGCTTCAACACAAGCTTGATCGCGCTTTTGCTCATTGATCTCAGGTTCTTGTCCTGCAAATACCCGTCCAATACTATGCTCTTCACAATAACTCGTTAAAAATGCGGGAATATCTCTAAAGCTATCGAGTTGAATGAGTTCAAATTCAACCCCTAAGCTCACCAGTCCTTGGGCCAGTAGATTCACATGCCGCTGAATAAAGTCGAGTTGAATTGGCGCGATATCATGCTGATGCCATTGACTTGGGGTGGCGATGTAAATCGCTTTAAGCTTGGCGGCATGATGTTGCCTTACCCAATCACAGGCGGCCGTAAACGCTTGATTATCGGTAAGGCGCAGATCTTGCCGAAACCACATTAATGCATGTTTCCCCGACCTGTTTTGATTAACGCTCATCGACAATCCCTCCTTGAATTTGTTCGGCGTTAGCCATGATTTTCTGTCTGCGGTGCTGCTTTTTGTGGTGCTGCTTCGCGGTGGCGATTTGTCCAATCAAGTCGGCTACATTCGGGGCAATAAAACCTGATAATGCAGTTAATGTGGGCGCAAAGGGACCTATGAGGTAGCAAGCCAGTGGCATTGTGTCGAGCAAGGTTTGTAGCTCAGTTTGCTTTGATAGCGAATGATTTGCCTCTGGTAATAACACTAAAGCATCAACCTTAAGTCTGTTATTGATAAGCCCAAGACTGCTGATATGTTGCACGCCAAGATTAATCACAGTGACTTTTAACTCGGCAAGCTCCAATAATATTACGAGGAAAGATAAACGGTTAGTAAGGCTTGAACTGGACGCAAGAGTAGGCTCTGTATTTTTTTGCGATGTAACATAAGGCAAACGCACTAACGCAATCTGGGGCGAACTTGCTAGCCCCGCCGCGCTTAAACGCCCACCGATACGGCTAGCTAACTCACTGTCTAACCAAGCAAGCAGCAGCTCAACATCTAAACGCGGCTCCAGTAAAGGCATTAATTGTGCAAACCAAGCATGTAGCAGTTTTTGTTTAACCAATTGAAATGGATATAAGCCCAAGGTTTCATCCAAAATTTGGTGAAACGTGAGCTGATCTAACTCAAAAAGTGCAGCATTTAACGCTAATATCTGCTGATGCCAAATGTCTGACTTTTGAGATTGCGCACTCGCGACATCGAGCGCTTTAGCCGAACTCATCAATAATGGTTTTACCTTACTGATGGCAACGCCTTTTGCTAACCATGCATTAATCTCATGAATTTGTTTAATATTTTCGGCATTATACAACCTGTGCCCCTTGGGAGTACGTTCAGGGATAACAAGCCCAAAACGGCGCTGCCAAGCCCTTAATGTCACCGCATTAACGCCAGTAAGCCGCGACACCTCACCGATCGGCAGTAATTGGCTACTGCAGGGATTATCAGCTGCAAGCTCTAAATTATGATCTTCCATTTTTGTCTCTTAACGCGTTAGTCTGAATGCCTAGCCTAGGGCGTGTTGTGCTAAACCACCCCGCAAACCACTCTTATCCGCCCCCAACTAATAGGCGTAACGTAACTTTAATTCCTCTGGATGAGGATTTAAGTACACTTGATCTTCAATATAAGGTGTTGGAAATTGTCTTAAGTAGTGATTAATCAAGGTGATAGGTACCAATAGTGGCAAGAGTCCTTGACGATACTTCATAATCATCTCTGACAGCTCTAGCTTTTGCTCCTTGGTTAAATGCTTTTTAAAATAGCCCTGAATATGCTGTAAGGTGCTGGTATGGTTTTTACGGGTCGCATTGATTTTTAAGGCGGCCATAAAGCCGGTAAAATAGCAGTCAGCGGTCGCTTCAATATCCTCAATATTGGCCACAATGGGCCCAAGCTCGCGATACCATTTGGGACTATGGGCCATTAATAAGTACTTATAACGGGAGTGAAATTTCACTAACTTATGCTTAGTTAGCCCCTCGTGACGCATCTTGTGCCAATCGTGATAGGCATAGACCCTTGTAAAAAAGTTTTCCCGCAGCACCATATCGTGCAAACGCCCTTCTTCTTCAACCGGTAAATGGGGATAACGTTCCATCAATTTGCGGGCAAATACGCCAATACCGGATTTAGAGCCGTTATTGGTGCCAATCTTGTACTCTGTCACACGTTCCATTCCGCAGGTTGGGGATTTAGCACACAGCAGGTACCCCCCTAAAAAATCTAACTCTTCTACTTTGCGCTCACTAAAATCATTGAGTTTTTCGGTGACATCCAAGCTACCATCCCCACTCTGTACTCGAATTTGCTCACCATCGCGTACTAAACGAATACTTTTACGGGGTGCACCTAGACCAATCGCCATTTCTGGACAAATAGGAACATAATCAAAAAATGATGCAATTTCTTGATTACAATAGGAGGAATTTTTATGACCGCCATCAAAACGAACCTTTTCTCCTAAGAGGCAGGCACTAATCCCTATTTGAATACGCTGTGGATTAAACTTGTACATAATGAGATTCCTTGTATCACTTTAGATACTATTACGGACCATTCTTGTACAAGGATCAAGTTTTTGTACAAATTTCTATAAAAATGATTTCTTCCTAAAAATCCAACGAAAGTCGACTTAGTTTGGCCCTGATATTGCTTAATTTATTGGCCCGTTGGCGCGGCAAGTAAACGATAAACAAAACTCGGGAGAAATAAGGACATGACAGTAATCAATACCAATAGCTATGCGGCAATTGCACTGAGTCAGTTAAAATCAGCTCAAACCCAGCAGAATCAAGCCGTATCAAGCGGCGCCGCAAGTACTAGCACTCAAACGACTGCTCCCCAAGATACTGTGACACTATCAAGCAACCACTCTCGCGACGCCGAAACAAGGGATACTTATAGTCAGTTAGCGCCCTGCGCCAAACAAAACTACAACACCAATGTGCAAAATATTGCCGGCGCTACAGAAACTAAAAAACCGGATAATAGATTAGAAGCAGCCATGCTAGCGATCCTCGACAAACGCACTGGTGTTGACAGGGAAAAACTTAAAGAGATAGATGAGGAGATAGCCAAAATAGCTGGCGATAACAACTTATCCGAAGAGGAAAAGGCAAAACAAATTGAATTACTGCAGGCAAAAAAAGAGAAACTGATTAGAGAAGCCTCCGAGAAAAATGAAGAGCGGCAACGCAATAACCAATCTGAAGTGTATTTTAGTTAACTGGCCGAGCTGAATGGCAAGCATAACTAGCCAACCTCATCGTCATGCAAAGCCATTGGCGAAAGGATTGTCCGCCCTATCGAAGGGCGGCTCGCTATCCAAATAAAAGCTTAAACAACCCTAGTCGCCTTAATTAGCGCTTTTTACCACCTAAGGCGCGTTTTTTAGCCCGTTGTTTTTGAGCGGCTTTGCTATTGCGTCTCGGCTCGGGGAGCATTTTGTTAAAATCAGGTTCAAAGCCGGGATACCATTGTTGTGGCAGACGTTTATCGAGCAGTGTCTCGACCTCTTCTAGCAGTAGCGCATCTTCTTGGCTAAAAAGCGTAATTGCCAAACCAGCGCTACCGGCCCGGCCAGTTCGACCGATACGGTGAATATAATCTTCAGCAATAAACGGCAATTCGAAATTAATCACATACTGTAGCTCGGCAATATCGAGCCCTCTGGCAGCCACATCGGTGGCAACTAAGACTTGCACAAGTCCTTGTTTAAATTCCTGTAATACTTTTTCTCGTGCACCTTGGGATAAATCGCCGTGGAAGGACTGCGTCGCCACCCCTAGCTTATTAAGTTGGGCTGTTAACTTATCGACCCCTTGTTTAGTGCGGCTAAATATCAACACTTGCTGCCAGTTTTTGCTGCGGACTAAATGACTGACAAATTCAGTTTTACGATCGCTATCAATGGCATAGACCCGCTGCTCTATCTGGGCTGCGGTCGTATTAGGTTTAGCCACTTCAATCCGTTTGGGGTCACGCAGGAGATTTTTACTAAAACTAAAAATCGAATCATCCAAGGTGGCGGAAAACAGCAGGGTTTGTCTCTGGGCTGGCACTTGTTTTAGCACGGCTTGGATTTCATCCATAAATCCCATATCAAGCATACGGTCGGCTTCATCAAATACCAGTGTGTTCAATTGGTTAAGATTAAGTGCACCTTGACGCAAATGATCAAGCAAGCGGCCAGGGGTTGCAATCAAGACATCAATCCCTGCGTTAAACACCGCTTGCTGCGCTTCAATACTGACTCCGCCATAGGCAATCCCTACACGAATATCTGTTCCTTTCGCATATTTTACAAAGCTTTGCTGAACTTGTAGTGCCAACTCCCTCGTCGGCACTAAAACTAAGGCGCGGATTGCTTTCGCCGCGTGATCGCTTTGGTTATCAGCCATTAACAACTGCAGAATCGGTAAGGCAAAGGCTGCGGTTTTCCCCGTTCCTGTTTGAGCCCCCGCCATGACATCTTGTTTTGTTAAGATCGCGGGAATAGCCTCGACTTGAATAGGCGTTGGCTGCTGATAGCCAAGTTCAGCTAAGGTGTCCACTAATTGGGTATTTAAAGAAAGCGCGCTAAAAGACATGAAACATCACCAAAAGCAATCATGTCGCAATGTTAGCAGACCGGACTGACAGCGACCAGTTTACGATCGCCTCAGTCACATCATGCAGCTCAATCACGGCCTAATTATTACTTAAGTTTGGTAAAAAAGGCCTCAACATCCGCCGGTAATTGTGGGCGACTAAAGAGATAACCCTGTGCTTGATCGCAAAGGTTTTGAGTTAAAAAGTCGGCTTGCTCAGCAGTTTCGACGCCTTCAGCCACGATTTCTAACTTTAAAGCATGGCCAAGTACAATCACCGCTTTAGCAATGGCGGTATTGTTGGTATCGAAGGGAATATCGCGAACGAAGGACTGATCGATTTTAAGCTTATGAATGGGAAGCTTTTTCAAATAATTAAGTGATGAATAACCTGTACCAAAATCATCCACTGAAAGCACGATGCCCAGATCGCCTAACAATTTTAAATCACGTATCGCAACATCTGGATTGTTCATCATCACGCTTTCAGTCACTTCAAGCTCCAGACAAGTGGCAGGTAAGCCAGTTTGCGTTAGGATACGTTTTACATCCTCTACAAAGGAGTTGCGTTGCAACTGCTGCCCTGCGACGTTAACCGCAATCCGACCAAACTGTTTACCCGCGGCCAACCAATGCACGCCTTGCTGACAGGCGGTTTCAAGCACCCACAAACCAATATCGTAAATTAAGCCACTTTTCTCGGCGACGGGAATAAACACACTCGGCGAAATTTGCCCTAAAATCGGATCGTTCCAACGCAATAGCGCCTCAACACCAACAGTTTTACGGGTCACTAGATCCACTTTGGGCTGATACATCAAATACAACGCATTTTGCTCAAGCGCACCATAGAGCGCACTCTGCAATTTTAAATGTTCGATTGACTCTTTGGTTAACGATTCAGTGTAAAAGGCATAGTTATTTCGCCCCTCACTCTTAGCACGATACATGGCAGCATCAGCATTGCGTAACAGCGTATCGGCGTTACTCCCATCACTTGGGTAGAGGGATACTCCCATGGTGGCGGTTAAACGCAAATGATCCCCAGTGCTTACCACAAAGGGCTGCTCAAACACTTGTCGTAATTGGTTAATTGCCGCGGTTGCATCCTCATGATATTGAATGCCCGAGATCAGCGCCACAAACTCATCGCTACCAATCCGTGACAACACGTCTTGCTCTTGCAACTGGCTACGAAGGCGCTTTGCAAGTTCCACCAGCATTTCATCGCCAATGCTATGGCCAAAACTGTCATTAATGTGTTTAAACAAATCGACATCGATAAAGACTGTCGCTAACTGTGAATTAAGCCTTTTCGCATGCATAATTTCTTGCTTAAGCTGTATCATCAACTTCATGCGATTAGGTAAGTGGGTAAGTGGATCAAAATAAGCTAAATGAGCAAGCTGCGCTTCACTCTGTTTTTGAGCGGAGATATCGGCAAATACTGCGACAAAATAGCGGATCTCCCCCACCTCATCATAAATGGCACTGATCGTGATATTTTGCGGAAAAATAGTGCCGTCTTTACGCCGATTCCAAATTTCACCATTCCACTTACCGCCTCCGAGTAAGTTATTCCACATGGTTTCAAAAAAGGCTTTCTCGTGGCGGCCAGAATTAAATAAGCGTGGATTTTGCCCAAGTAACTCTTCCCGCGAGTACCCCGTGATCTCATAAAAGGCACCATTAACATCGGTAATATTACCGTGCCTATCTGTCACCACGACACCTTCGAAGGAGTGTTTAAAAACATTGGTGGCGAGGGTAAGTTGTTCTTCCACTTCTTTATGTTTAGAGATATTACGGGTCATGCCTATCACCCCCGCCAATTCTCCATCGGGCGTTAAGGCGGGGAGTTTGAGGGTTTCAAGCCATAGGTGGTTGTTTTTATTTTCACCATCCAAACATTCAGCAACAATAATCGGCGCCCCAGCCTCAATGGCGAGCCTGTCACCATTGAGAAAAATATCTGCAATCGCTTTGCCAAATAAATCTTCGTCCGTCTTGCCGACAATGTCACTGCGGGGTAAATCCCAAGCTTTTTCAACACTTTGGTTGCAAATGGTATAAACACCCTCGGTATTTTTGACCCAAATATGCTCTTCAAAACTGTCGATAAAGGTTTGTAAGTCAATAATATCAATCGATTGTGCATCACCGCGTAACACGGTCATTTGTTGTCGTTGCGCTCTATGCAACTCGCTCAAATTAAGCTGCAGACTATTTACAGTAAGGGATGCGAGTTGCAGCGCCTTATCATCTAACTGCAAAGCCGCCTTATGATATAAACAAAATACGCCAAAATGCGCGCCAGAACTCCAGATAATGGGCAGATAAATCAAGCTTCCAAGCCCTGCATCACGCCACTGGGGCATCGCTTTTACATCTGGGATCAACGCCTGTTGATATGCAGCAGCATGGCGCACATCCACTGGAAGATTGACCTGGTACTGGCTAAAGGTGCTTGATTCGTTGAAAGGATTATGGGGAGCGGCGCGGGTAGATGAGGTATTAACTTTAGGCGTGGCGTTTTGGTAAAGGTTTAAATGTGCTTTATGATTAAAATGCCGTATTAGTGCTTCAATATCATCTTGTTGGCACAGTTCAGACTGGATTAACTGACGATATTCACCTGCTGCATTCACTTTTAAAATCACCGCATATGACTGAGTGATATCGGCAACCAACTGTAAGTCATTTGCCCAATCTGTTAACTGCTTTTGTGAAATTGCACAATCAATCATAAGCTTACTAACTATAGCCTCTACAATCCCATGTTAACTGAGAGCTAAAAGCGCCCTCCACTAAAACACAGCACTTACAGCAACCATTGATAACTCACCATCAGACGGTAACCAATACTAGGTTCAACAGCCAAAACGAGTAACAATCCTACATCTGGTTCGCAGATATTACCGCAGACACTCAATCATCGTCATTCACTAATACATAAATATTTGACTTATTTGCTGATTACTTTGTTCAGATAATGCGATTTAAACAGCATCGCAACAAACAGAACGCTTACTGGTAAAGGTTAAGCTGACAGTGTTCAAAAAATGGACAAACTACGAACGATTTAGCCAACAGTCATTTGCATTCGATTACAAACTTACTTGTCTTGATTTTGTATGCATCAATCTACCAGAACAAACAAATCCGCATTTCAAGACAGCAGTACGCTCGCGCAAGATTATTTGAACAGAAATTACCGCATTTTCATTGACAATAACATTATCCTATTGTCTACAATGGAAATAATCAGGAAGAAAAACAAGGATCTTTATGCCTACCGTGCCTACAGTCGTACCCGCCATCCCATTAACGAGTCAGCAGATTTATCGAAGGTCCGAACTTCAACAGCTTAGTGCTGAATGCCACTCTACTGCCCAGCTCACGCCACTTGATGATATTGTCGGTCAAGAACGCGCCCAGCAGGCGGTAGAATTTGCCATGGGGATCAAAGAAAAGGGCTATAACATTTACGCTATCGGACAAAATGGTCTCGGTAAACGCACCATGATGTTGCGCTATCTCAATCGCCATGATCCGATTGAACCCGCGTTATTTGACTGGTGCTATGTGGTGAACTTTGACGATACCCGTAGCCCCAAAGTATTAAAACTCACCGCAGGTACGGGGCTAGAATTTAAGAAATCCATCGAAAAACTTATGCTCAAATTGGTGAGGGCATTACCCTTAGCCTTTGATAACGAAATGTATTATGCAAGGGCAGAAAAACTCAAAAGCCAACTGACACAAAAACAAGAAGCCGTACTCACAGAGTTAAGTGAAGAAGCAAAACAAAAAAACATTAGTCTGAGTTTAACCATGCAGGGGGATTATCAAATGATCGCCCTCAACGGTGACGAGCCCCATGATGAAGCCACTTTCAGCGCCCTCACTGAAGCCGAGCGTAATCAATTTGAAAGTAATATCAATGGGCTAGAAGTAAAACTAAGAAGCATTATCCGCCAAAATACCGAATGGGAAGAAGAGTTTAGTGATACCCAGCAGGAACACGATGAACAAGTTGCTAAGGATGTGTTGGTACACTTTTTTAAACCTTTGAAGGATAAATACAAACACCAACCTGATGTCAGAGCATTTTTAACCGGCATGCAGGCAGATATCCTAAGTAATTTAGATATTTTCCTTGAAGAAAGTGAAGAACAACTCGCCCTTGCCTACGCCTCACTTGAAAAGAAAATGCCCCGCCGTTATCAGGTCAATGTACTTGTGAGCCAAGGCGAGCAGAAATACCCCATCGTCGTAGAAGAAAGCCCTAGCTACCACAGCCTGTTTGGTTATGTTGAAAACGCCACCTTTAGAGGCACAGTGTTTACCGACTTCTCATTGATCCGCCCTGGTAGCTTACACAAGGCAAACGGCGGCGTACTGTTAATGGACGCCATAAAAGTGCTTGAACGCCCCTATGTTTGGGATGGTTTAAAGCGAGCATTACGCTCTCGCAAGTTGGATCTGAGTTCATTAGAGCGGGAAGTCTCACTGTCGGGCACCATTTCATTAGCACCGGAACCGATCCCGCTGGATGTAAAAATCATCCTATTTGGTGACCATGAAACCTATCAACTATTACAGCATTATGATGCTGATTTCATTGAACTATTTAGGGTAACTGCCGACTTTGAAGATGTCATGGACAGAAGTGACGCCTCCGAAGCCCACTACGCCCGATTTATTTCCAGTATCGTCCACGATAACAACATGTTGCACTGCGACCGCAGCGCCATTGCACGCATCATTGAATACAGCTCACGTGAGGCGCAGGATCAACAAAAGCTCTCGCTCCACTCCGCCAATATTGCCAACCTATTACGGGAATCAAACTTTTGCGCTAAAGCCGTATCAAGTAAGCGAATTGAAAAACAACATGTTGAACAAGCGCTAAAAAATCAACAGAAGCGCGTCTCCCGTCTACACGACAATATTATGGAAAGCTTTGTTAATGGCACGACGCTAATCAATACTCACGATAAAGTCGTTGGTCAAATCAATGCATTATCTGTTGTTTCCACTTCAGAACATCAATTTGGTCTGCCTAATCGTATCACTGCCACGACTGCTTATGGCAAGGGGGAAGTCCTGGATATCGAACACAGGGTCAAACTTGGTGGGCGTATTCATTCTAAGGGCGTACTGATCCTCACCGCCTATTTAGCCTCGGTGTTAGGTAAAACCGCGCAAATTCCCCTCACCACTTACCTCACCTTCGAGCAATCCTACAGCGGTGTCGATGGTGATAGTGCTTCAATGGCCGAATGCTGTGCCATTATCTCGGCCATCAGTGAGTTGCCCTTAAGACAAGATATTGCCATTACTGGCTCAATGAATCAGTTTGGTGAGGCTCAACCTATCGGCGGCGTTAATGAGAAAATTGAAGGCTTTTTCGATGTGTGTCAAATCAAGGGCAGAACCTCGAGTCAAGGGGTGATTATTCCCGAGTCGAATATCGCTAACTTAATGTTACGCCAAGATATTGTTGAAGCAGTTGAACGTGGTGAATTCCATATTTGGGCGATTAACCATGTCACTCAAGCGATGACCTTGCTATTAGGTAAAACCGCAGCAACAGTACAAACCAATGAGAGTAAACACATAGATCAATATGCACCGGAGTGCATTTTTGGCATTGCCCAGCAAAAACTTAATGCCTTAAGAGCACTCAGTAAAACCAATTCATAGTCTCGATTAAACAACAAATACACAAACCAAAAGGGTTAGCTTAGCTAACCCTTTTATCAGCGTTACGATATAAGCCTTAAATTAAACTTGCTAACATCTCGTCGCTATAAGCCACCAGCTCCTCGCTGTTACGCACTTTAGCCACATAATCAGGGTTAGCAATAAAGGGGCGACCAATTGCAATTAAGTCAAATTTATCCTCTGCAATTGCCTTGCTTGCAGTCTCTGCACTATAGCTGCCTACACCGACTAGCGTTTTGCCATAGTGAGCACGCACATAACTTGATGCTGTGCCGCCTAAGTAATCAAATTCGATGCTGTCATCGAAAATACCGATATGCACAAAGGCCAGATCGCGCTTTTCTAACTCAGGAAGTAAGTAATCAAAAACAACACGGTCACGACTATCACTTGCCATATTGAAATAGGCCCCGGGGGAAATACGAAGGCCTGTTCTGTCGTGACCAATACGCGCAATAATCGCATCGACAACTTCTAAGGCAAACCGCGACATATTTACAGGTGTGCCGCCATATTCATCGGTTCGACGGTTACTGTCGTGATGTAAGAATTGATCAATCAAATAGCCATTGGCACCATGGATCTCAACACCATCGAACCCCGCTTCAATCGCATTCTCAGCCGCCTTGGCATAATCACGCACCAGCCCCTGAATATCTTCAACTGTTACGGCTTTTGGCGTCACATAGGTGAGTTCACGCATTCTTGGCACACTGCCTTCAATTTTCTGAGCAGAAGGAGCCAGCACATCACCACCACCGAAGAAATGCGGATGAGCAACACGGCCCGTATGCCATAATTGCACAAAAATCTTACCGCCATTGGCATGCACTGCATCGGTCACTTTACGCCAGCCTGCAATTTGCGCTTGAGTAAAAATACCAGGAGTATTTGGGTAGCCTTGGGCATCAGGGCGAATAATGGTGGCCTCGGAGATAATCAACCCCGCCTCAGCACGGCGTGCATAGTAAGCCACCATATCATCGGTAGGAACCAAATTTGCATCGGCCATACAGCGCGTTAATGGCGCCATTAAGATACGGTTTTTTAAGGTAATGGTGTCATTAAGCTTGTAGGTGTCGAATAAATTTTCTACTGAGTTAACTGTATTTTCTATCGTCATTGGTTTAACCCCATTCTTGAATGTACGTTCAAGATATTACTATTTGAATGATCATTCAAGAACATTTTTGAATGTTTGTTCAATATTAGGTAGAATCTCCGGCAAGTATAGGTTAGAGGTAAGAATGCAATGCGAAATGCAGAGTTTGATAGGGCACAAGTGCTCAGAGGGGCAATGGCCGCCTTTATGCGAAAAGGATATACCAAAACCAGCATGCAGGACCTTACCCAAGCCACCGGACTGCACCCTGGGTCCATTTACTGCGCCTTTAGTAATAAACGTGGGTTGCTCATTGCCGCAATCGAGCAATATCAACAGGATAGAAACGAGCAGTTTAAGCTTATCTTCTCCAACACTCGACCAGTGCTTAATAATTTAAAAAACTACTTAGACAATGTAGTCGTCGAATGTATCAGTTGCGATAGCCAGCAAGCCTGTTTACTCACCAAGGCATTAAATGAAATCGCAGAACAAGATGATGAGATTCAACATATTATCAGCCAGAATTTACAGCTATGGCAGAACGCACTCACCGCACAATTTGAACTGGCAACATCTCAGGGGATATTGCAGGGAGAGCTCAATAGCGAGCAAAGAGCACAATACCTAATGATGGGCATTTATGGCTTACGAACCTTCGCTCACACTCATCCGCAGGCAGAGATATTGCAACAATTAGCCAACAAACTGTTTGATGATGTTTGCAGATAACTGCTTGTTTTATAAATAAAGACTAAAATATTTTCACTCGTTAGGCCGCCATTTCCATCAAATTTAAGCGCTGAATAAACATAAAGCAAAAGGACGATAAATCAGCTTTATCGTCCTTTATGTAGGTATTTTGCATGTACAATTCTTGTTTTAATTAACCGATATTTGCCTGCGCAAAAACCCGCTCACCCAGTGAGTTCAATATCTTGCATTCACCTTCTAGCACGGCAATGATGGATTTTCCTTTTCGAAAACTGGTAGGGATCATTACACGGCCAGACTCACTTACGGGTAAATCTTGTAACACCGCGTTGTGCATAATTAACCCGACTGGTGCATCATAATACAAAACGGTAACTGTCGCTTGTGTTGCTTGCATAACCTTTAACTCACATTAAGCAGAATCTACTGCAATCGATCAAAGTGGCAAGAGTCTCCCTTCATCTCTTATAACAACAAAAGTCAAAGATTTTTTACCATTTAAAATCAATCAACTAAAAATCCAAAGCGACATAAACTTATACAGCTGATAAAAATATCATCGCGCCATGAATGCTTAGCTATTTAAGCACTTCAGCAAATAGATGCCAATCTATTTCTATTTTGTTACTCAAATTCGCGCAACCGATCACATCTCATCAACAACACCTAGTGAGTAGTTATTCATAAAATAGAATAAAAACACTAACTTTTTATATTACTGAAGCGACTTCGCTTTAAACCCGATTCTAAATCCGCCCCAATGTTTGCCATTTACATAAATTGGCACTGATAAATCATGCATAACTTCACCAGTATCTCGTTTATAGGTTTGTAGTAATACGGGATCTGTATGGGTCCCGCAGCGGATACCTGTAGGATCGTTAAATAAGCGTTTTGTGCGATTTTTCGCCATATCAACCTCAACTTTACCCGTTAATGCTTGGCTAAAGCACTTATTATGGGTTGGGAAATAACCTTTTTTATCAACGGCTCCGGCATAAATAATCTCACTATGTTTAGCAAGAATCGGTTCTTGAATGGCGGGAAAATATTGATCGGTGAAGCGGTCAAATGCAGTGGTATATTTTTGTGGCTGGGTATTCGCAATAGGCTGATATTTAGGATTAAAGAGTTCCGCCTCAGTAAAACTAGCGTTAGCTAATCCCTGAGCAAGTTTCTCGCCGCAAGCTTTTGCCGCTTCGTTAGCGAGTAATAGCACTTGTTGATCAAAGGTTTGAGTGTCCCAGTGCGACAGCGCTTTAAATATGCCTTCCGTTGTTAATGTGAGGGTAAACGCCTGCTCAGAAACCACCATGCTTTGTCTACCCGTCACTGTCAATGAGTCTCGGATCTGTGCTACCGAGGTACTAATCTCATTGGTGGTGTGATTATATTGTTTAAGGGAGTCTTCCATATCCCCGAGGGCATGCGCCGAGTGAGTCACAGAGGTTGAGATATCAGTAAAATGGCTATCTAACGCCGCTATCGCCCTAACAACATCAGCAGTTTGTAGAACAACTCGCTCCATTAAGGCCGAACTTTTATCTGTTTCCGCACGAATTTCGAGCAACATTTTACCGATATCCTGAGTTGCACCTGCCGTTTTTCCGGCAAGGCTTCGCACCTCATCTGCCACTACCGCAAAACCACGACCTTGCTCTCCCGCCCTCGCTGCTTCAATGGCCGCATTCAACGCCAGTAAGTTTGTTTGTTCAGCCACCGCATTAATGACTTCGGTGATTTTTTGAATTTGTTCAGCTTTTGACTTTAAGGCCAGCACTTGCTGAGCGGCTGTGTTGATATCCGTATTTAATGATTCGATAGCAGACACGCCCTTTTGTGCTTGAGTTCGGCCTTGCACACTCAAGCGCTCTGCCTCCTGAGTTTGGACTAAAATGCTACTCGCATTATCCCCAAGCAAAGCAGTCGTATTACTCAATTGCGCAGCCGCTACCGCGATAGCACTCGCATGTTCGCCATTAGACTCAATGGATTTTTTCAATAAATCAATAAAATGTGAGACCTCAGCTGAACCAATCGCAATCTTACTGGTTTGGACACTAATATCATGTTCAGCGGAGCTTAACCTATTGAGTTTAAGAATATCTTCCTTTGATGTTTGCGCCTTGTGACTCAAAACATGCTTAACAATCCATAACACCCAAACACAAACTATCCCCTCTAAAACCAAGGCATGTGTTAAACCTGAGAGGGAGATGGCGTTGAGTAAAAGGCTACAAAATACGACTAAGACTGTTCTGGTCTAATCCCATCGGACACTTAATTTTGAGACAGTATGGTCAATAAATTAAGAGGTCTATATGAGTCTGAAAAAATCACATAAGAGTTATCCGCAGGCATTTAAAGATGAAGCCGTCTTGATGGTGCTGGAGCAAGGTTATAGCGTTGCCGATGCGGCAAAGTCTCTTGGAGTTAGCACGAGCCTGCTTTACAACTGGAAGGAAAAACACGAAGCCCTGCAACAAGGCATCACCTTAGAAGAGTCTGAGCGTGATGAGTTGAAGCGATTGCGTAGAGAAAACAAAGAATTACGCATGGAGAAAGAAATTCTAAAAAAGGCAAGCGCCTTCTTTGCGAGAGAAATGAAGTAAGATTTCGTTTCATCAAACTGCAATCTCACCTGTTTCCCATAACACTGTTATGTCGAGTAATGAGTGTCAGTAAGTCAGGCTATTACGATTGGCATAAACGCCCTGCAAACGTGATAAGCGTTGAAACACTGAAGCTTTATCGCCTTGTTCGACAGCTATTTAAGCAAAGTCGAGGCAGCTTAGGGAATCGTGAAATGGTGAAGAAATTGCGCAAGGAAGGCTACCAGGTTGGTCGCTATCTCGTTCGTAAAATTATGCACCGCCTTCGACTCAAAGCAACCCAGCGATGTGCTTACAAGGTGACGACACAGCGAAAACACTCAGATGCAGTGGCTGATAACCTGTTAAACATGAACTTTAATCCAGTATCGGCTAATCAGGTCTGGGCGGGTGACGTGACCTATTTAAAGACGGGTGAAGGCTGGATGTACTTAGCTGTGGTGATGGATTTATATTCACGCCGGATTGTGGGATGGCGCATAGACAAACGCATGACCACAGATTTGATATCCAAGGCATTAATAAAAGCCTACAACCTGCGACAACCAGCGCGAGGGCTGGTATTTCACAGTGACCGAGGCTCGCAATATACCAGTAAACAATTCGGTAGGCTGCTATCGAGCTATGGTATCCGAGCCAGCATGGGTGATGTGGGTGCGTGTTGGGATAATGCCGTTGTTGAGCGATTCTTTGGTAGCTTGAAACACGATTGGATTTTTAAAGTTGCTCAACCAACAAGGGAGTTTATGAAGCAAGATGTGACGGCTTACATCAAATATTACAACTTGGAGCGACTTCATTCTGCTAATAACGATCTGTCACCTGTAGAGTTTGAGAATTCTCAAGTAAAAGTGTCCAGTTTGGGTTGACCAGTACAGACTAAACTCAGTGCGATGATGTTTTATGTTGTAATTCCATATTGTTTTTCACCGAGAAAACGCACAAGCAAAATAAGATACGAATATTCACTTACCATCCATTGCTATTTGAGTCGCTACAGCAAGTAAAATAGACAAATTTGAAAGCGGCGTAAGTGATTGTATCTCTCTGACTAAATTGAACGGTAGTGTTCATAATTCTGTGTCATTTCAGTAAAATATTCAAAAACAGGAATGACACATGACCCAACCTTTTAACTTCGAACAAGCCCTTAAAGATCTGCAGTCAGGTAAAAGCCTCACAGGTAAAGACAGCATTCTTGGCCCACTGATCAAGCAACTCACTGAAGCGGCTCTCCAGGCTGAGCTTGAGCAGCATTTAGCGCATGATCCTCAGCCTAATCGTAAAAATGGCAAAACCCCTAAGACCATTAAGCATCCGTCCGGTAACTTTGAGTTAGACGCGCCTAGAGACCGCAATGGCACCTTTGAGCCTCAGTTGATTAAGAAAAATCAAACTACACTAACCGATGAAATCGAACGTAAAGTGTTATCGATGTTCAGTATAGGTATGAGCTATCGCGATATTAATCAACATGTTGAAGATATGTATGGGCTCAATGTGTCTAACGCAACAGTCAGTGCTATCACTGACAAACTCATCCCCGAACTTAAAGCGTGGCAACAGCGCCCATTAGATAGCCATTATCCTATCGTTTGGCTTGATGCGATACATTATAAAGTCAAAGAGGATGGGCGTTACGTCAGTAAAGCCGTTTACACATTGTTAGCGCTTAATATGAAAGGAAAAAAGGAAATTTTGGGGCTTCACTTGTCCGAAAATGAAGGCGCTAATTACTGGCTATCCGTACTGACCGATCTTAATAATCGTGGTGTAAAAGATATTCTTATCGCCTGTGTTGACGGCTTGACCGGTTTCCCTGAGGCCATAGCCAGTATCTTCCCTCATACGGAAACACAGCTATGCGTTATCCACCAGATCCGCAACTCAATGAAGTATGTCGCCTCAAAAAATCAGAAAGCGTTTATGGCTGATTTAAAGCCTGTGTATCGAGCCGTGAGTAAAGAAGCCGCAGAGATGGCATTGGACGAACTGGAGGCCAAATGGGGTGATGCTTATCCGTTGGTAATCAACTCTTGGCGTCGCAAATGGCATAATTTGTCCCATTATTTTAAGTACCCAGAACATATCAGGAAAGTGATTTACACGACCAATGCGGTTGAGGCTGTACATCGCCAATTTAGAAAGCTCACCAAAACCAAAGGTGCATTTCCTAATGAAAATAGCTTGTTGAAGCTACTTTACGCAGGCATATTAAACGCCTCAGATAAATGGACCATGCCAATCCACAATTGGAGCCTTTGTTTATCTCAGTTAGCGATTTATTTTGAAGGACGTTTAGATAGCGTGCTAGAAATTTAAAAATTAGCCTGACACAGAATTTTGAACGCCCTCAATTGAACTATTCACTCATGCATTATTTTAGAGCGATAGCCAATCTTCAGTGCTCTATCGAGCTTATGGCATTAGACCTTAGTATAGATTTGGCAGAATTATCCAATAAATAGCCCCCAAAAATGCCCGTCATTTTTAGCTGACAAAATGTGGTATTCATCGCTTTATTGGCAATAATTCCGAGCAGAGTGACTGCACATACCGCGAGAAAACTGCTAATATCGGCGCAATTTTTTTGAGCTAACGAGATCAAGATGGGCAGAGCATATCAAAACCGTAAAGAATCTATGGCGAAAACAGCTGGCCAGAAAACCCGCCTCTACTCGCGCTACGGTAAGGAAATTTACGTAGTCGCCAAGCAAGGTGGTGTCGAGCCAGATGGTAACTTATCACTGCGTCGCTTAATTGAGCGCGCGAAGAAAGATCAAGTACCAGCCCACGTTATCGAGCGTGCTATCGATAAAGCCAAAGGTGGTGGCGGTGAAGATTATGATACAGCCCGTTATGAAGGTTTCGGCCCAGGTAACTGCATGGTTATTGTGGACTGCTTAACCGATAACGTGAAACGTACCTTCACTGAAGTCCGTCAAGCCTTTGTGAAAAACGATGCCAAACTCGGTACACCCGGTACCGTAGGCCACATGTTTGACCAATCTGCCGTGTTCGTTTTCCCCGGTGAAGATGAAGATGCCATCCTCGAAATTCTAATGATGGCCGATGTCGATGTGAACGATGTCGAAGTAGAAGATGGCATGATCAGCGTTATCGCACCACACACCGAATTTTTCAAAGTTAAAACGGCACTGACGGATGCAATGCCAGATATCAACTTTGAAGTTGAGAACATCACTTTCGTGCCTCAAACCATGACCCCTGTGTCCGGTGAGGATGTGGCAGTATTCGATAAATTTATCGCTGCATTAGAAGATTGTGACGACGTACAAAACGTGTATCACAATGCTGAAATTCAAGATTAATTAAAATCTTACTAAATAAAAACGCAGCCATTGAGCTGCGTTTTTATTTGCAGACAATAATTGCCTACGCCGAGAGTTGCGCCGTATCCATACAAGTATGAGCATCGGCAACTAATACCACCTTCCAACCAAGTTCAGCTGCAATCCGACAATTGGTATCGATACAATATTGAGTATTCATTCCCACTATCACTAAGTCAGTAATCCCCTGATGGGCTAACGCCTCGGCAAACCCCGTTTGAGAAAAACAACTAGGCTTAGTTTTTCAAAGATATTATCCACTTTAGGATTGATTGCTAACTCATTAATTAACCTGAACTCGGGGTAACGAGTGTCGAAAAATCTAAATTTAACAAACTAAATCAATGCTATAAATGATTATTTTGATAAGAAGAGTCTTTTTCTGACTGAATGCGCAGATTTTTGCGCATATCAAGGCGCTCTGTCGTACGCCATATCGAGCTATGGTTAGACAGAGCAACTCAGAGAGGCCCGAAAAGATGCCTATTCAGCGGCTCTACTTATCCCGGGCTCAGGTTAATTTAATAAACAACACCAACGAAAAAGGGCCATAAAGGCCCTTTTCAATCTGCTTACTACTGCGAGAAACTAGCGCAAATCCATCTCTTGGATGATTTCATGGGCAATAGGTGGCGTAGTGCAAGTCGGTTTTTCATGTAAATCCGCCTTTAGCTGACCTTTGCGATGTTTAAGTGCTGCATCAAGTTTTTTGGCGGCGTTTGCAATCGCGGGATACATGACTTCATCCGTACCAGAGGCGGAGATGCGACTGCCTTCGTAATTTGTTCGAATTTCAACCTGAAACTCGCCATGCTCCTTAGCAATAATGATATCGAGCCCGATGAGTGTGGGGAAATGAGTGGCGATTTTAGAAAACTTTTCGTTAACGTGTTCTTTTACAGAATCAGTAACATCGACATGGTGACCAGAAAGATTAATTTTCATAGGTTGTCCCTTTTAGAGTCTTTACTTTTTTTTCGCTTCACAGTTAGAGCTTGGGGCATGGCAAATAAAACACAAGCCCCTAGGCAAATATTTCGACTAAAACAGGTATTAGCAGTTACTAAATGTGAGACCTATCAAAGAAATGACACAACAAGGGAACTAAAAAAATGAATAACTGGTTGATTTGTAAACAGCAGGCATAATTCAATCAACCAGCTCGATTCAAATAATTTAATACTTACGCTGTACGCTCTGCTGCCAGAACTGCTGCGAGAGGTGATGAGTTTTGGTAGACAAACGTGATACCTGCTCACCCCTTGCCGCGGCATCTTGAGTCTGCTGTAGACTCTGTTGAGCTAAATCGCTGATCACATGGATTGCACGGCTGATCTCTGCCGCCACAGTTGTCTGTTGGGTCATGGCCGCCGCATTATCATCACTTAAGGAATTGATTCGGGAGATAGAGGACAATAGCTCACCAAAAGCAACGCTGGCATCCTGCGCTAAGGAAACGGAGCGTTTAACCTGTTCTTGCCCAGCCGTCATCGTTGAGGTCGCTCTTTGGGTACTGTCTCTAAAGCGACTCACAATCAGCTCAATTTGCGATGTCGATTGGCTGGTGCGGCTCGATAATTGTCTCACCTCGTCGGCAACCACGGCAAAACCCCGGCCACTTTCCCCTGCCCGCGCCGCTTCAATCGCCGCATTGAGCGCCAACAGGTTAGTCTGGTCGGCAATAGCGCGGATAACCTCTAATACTTGATGAATTGCTTGGCTATCTTGCTCTATCGTTTGCACCACATCGGAAAAATGGCTCACCTGTACACTCAGTTGGTGAATCGCCTCAATGACAGTTTCAAGCCGTGAATGGCCGCGCTGCGCTGCTTCATGGCTGGAGACCATTTCAGATGCAGTGCGGTGGATATTATCCGTCACCTCAGCAAAACTGGCACTCATTTGCTCCATCGCCGTCGCAGCCTGTGTGGTTTGTGCGCTCTGACTATCGGCATGTTCCCAGGTATTGGTGATGGTTTGTTTAAGATTCACACTCTGCTCTTGAATTTCACTGGCTGAATCCGCCATACGGCCCACGACACCACCGATTTCAGAGATTAAAAATCGTAGAGCAAGATCAATTTTACCGATTTCATCCTGCCTGCCGGTATAAATCCCCATAGCCACAGGATCATCAATAATATTAGTGGCAACGCTAACCAATGCCTGCAAAGGCTGCATCAGCTTGTACCACAAAAACCAAGCGATTAAACCACCCACAAGAGCCGCTAAGAGGGGGGAATAACACGCCAGAGATGCCGTTGCAGCAATAGCAACAAACATAGCGGTGAGGATTTTCCCCCTAAATCCTAATCGGTCTTTTTTTAATGTCTTAGCTTGTTTACCTTGATTGATTGCCAGATAAACCTCTTCTGCTGCCCTGATTTGCTCTGGAGTAGCCTGACGACGAACTGATTGATATTCATGGATTTTACCATCTTCATACACAGGCGCGACATAGGCATTTACCCAATAGTAACTACCATTTTTGGTCTTATTTTTGACGATCCCCATCCAAGGTTTGCCAGTTTTAATTCTATCCCAAAGCATTTTAAAGGCAGCGGCAGGCATATCCTCATGGCGCACGATATTGTGTGGACTCCCTTGCAACTCAGCAACGCTATATTCACTTATCTGCGAAAAGGTTTGATTAACGTACTTAATATTTCCTTTCAGATCGGTCGTAGAGAGAAGTATCGCGTTTTCAGATAGGTGTTTTTCACCTTTTTTTGAATGTGTTTGCATAGGGATATCGAATTGACTCCAAGTGAAAGTTGCACAGGATTTTGCCAAAACGACAGAATACCTACTTTGATTAAGTTCACACTGGAAATAGAAAATTTAACTAAATACTAAACAAGTAAGATCAATCTCATTAATAAAACCAAACATTTGTGACCTCTCGCACAGGGTTAATTATAACGCGAGCAAGTCATCAAAATGTGTTGACTACATTTGTGCACAGCATCAACAAATGCAAATGATATTGTTTATCATTTAAATTAAATGCGTTATAATCTTCAGAAAATCGACAAATACCTCACGATAAAAGCTAAACACCTTCAACCATAGCTAGATTGGTATTTGCCTTAATAGATTTATATTGACTGAAATAAATAGCACTTATGCCACAGCTACCAACATCAAATTCCCCCATATCAGCGACAGCTGTTCGACCTATTTCGGGTTATGTTCAAGCCGCCATTCGCTGGATAAAACAAGAGCAAACTCAGTTTGGTTTGCAGGTGTTTGTGCGTGCAAGTGCCGCCTTACTAGCGGGCTATGTTGCTGCAGCAACGCTGGCCTGTTTGCTTACCCAAGTGCTACCTATGCCGCGCTTTGAAAGTACTTTAACAGCCAACATGTTGGCTTTTTTATTTTATGCCATCGCCATTATTTATGCTTTTTGTGTTCGAAAAACCTGGCATGCGTGGCGGGATCTGACGTTATTTAGCCTCCTATGTTTTGCTCTGCTTAAGGTGTGTGGACAGTAAGATGAAAGAAACTTTTTTTAGAACCTTATCTTGGCTCCATACTTGGGCGGGTTTACTCGTTTGCTGGGTATTATTGCTGATCTTCTTTGCTGGCAGCTTAAGTTATTTCCGCCATGAAATCAGCCTATGGGCTGAGCCAGAACTTCACCGCGGCGCATTTCAAGACTATCAAGCAAACCAAGTAGTCAGCCAGCTTGATAAAGGTCAAGACTATATCGAGAACCACTCTCCCGCTGAAGCACAACGCTGGTTAATTAACTTTCCGACCCAGCGCAACCCAATGCTCAGTTTTGCTTGGCAACTGCCACCCGAAAAAGGCCAACGCCGTGGCAAAATAGAGCAACATACCGCGCTTGCGGATAGCAGCGACATGATTACCCATGTGCGCGACAGCCGTGGTGGCGACTTCTTCTATCGCTTACATTTCGACCTACACTATATGCCCGCTATTACAGCGCGCTATATCGTAGGTGTTTGTACTATGTTTATGTTGATCGCCCTGATCAGCGGTATCGTTATCCATAAGCGCATCTTTAAGGATCTGTTTAGTTTCCGTCAAAACAAGGGCGCGCGCTCTTGGCTCGATGCCCATAATGTAAGCTCTGTAATTGCCCTGCCCTATCATCTGATGATTACCTATACTGGCCTGATTACCTTAATGCTGATCTACATTCCATGGACGGTAAGCACAGCCTATCCAGAGGATAATCAAGCATTTTTAAAAGAACTCAATCCGGCAAGACAAACTGAAAAAGCCTCTGGTATCAAGGCTGAACAGGTTCGTTTGAGCCAACTTTTGCCCCGAGTTCAAGCCCAATGGGGTGATGCACCGATTAAGCAAGTGACAGTTTCAAATCCCAAAGATCAAAATAGCCAAGTCACTTTTTATCAAAACACCGGCAAAGACGTTACGGATGAATCAACACTGTTAGTATTCAGTGGCGTCACGGGAGAGCTTAAGTATGCCAGCCCTCACGAGGTATCTGGTGCCGTTGTAACCTACGATACGATGATGTCGCTTCACACTGCCCGTTTTGCCGCGCCGCTGCTGCGCATTCTATTCTTTTTCTGTGGCCTACTCGGCTGCGCCATGGTGGCAACAGGCACCTTAATGTGGGCGATTCGTCTGCGCCAGAAACAGCAAAAGGTAATCGATAAAGGCGAGAAAGCCGGCCTAGGTCTACGCTTAGTCGAAGGGTTAAACTTTATGTTTATCTTAGGCTTGCCATTGGGCGCCGTAGCATTTTGCTATGCAAATCGTCTCTTGCCTGCCGATTTTGCAACCCGTTCAGCATGGGAAGTGCACAGCTTTTTTATCGCCCTTTGCGCCATGGGTGTATGGGCATTTATCGGACGAAGCAGACGCCATTGGCAAGTCGCTCTCATGCTGATTGGCGCGCTCTACTGTGCACTGCCTATCCTCAATGCCTTAACATCGCCAAGCCACTTTATTGATAATATCCAGTCTCAACAATGGGCTTTGGTTGGTTTTGATGTATTTGCTGTTTTATTAGGTGCAGCAATGCTCTTTGCGAGCACCAGACTCTCAGAGGTGGCAACAGCACTCCCAAAACCGACTCGAAAAAATACCATTTCGGATAAAAAACCTATCCGAAAAACCGCTGAGACCACTTATGCAACCGAACTTACTTCATCTCCCTTGGAGGAAGTAAAATCATGATGCCAGCATTTATCCCCGTCCTTGGTATTTTAGGGCTAAGCTATCTTTCCCTCGCACTGTTTGCTTTAGCAAAGTTTGGTCATTGTAAGGATGTGTTTAAACGCCCACCATCACAGTGGCAAAGTCGTCTTCTGACCCTGTTTGCTTGGCTGCTATTAGTCATAAGTTTGAGCACCTGCGCCCACGGGCAAGGCTGGACCTATGGCAGTATTCTGTTTATGGGAATTATCTCCCTTGCCGCCATGCTGGTGATTTTGACTTTGAGTTACAGCCCTCGTCATCTGCCCGTCGGCATAGTAACCAGCTGTGTATTGACCGGCACCTTATTCTTAAGCGGTGGAATACAATAAGTATTAAAACAGATTAACTATCAAACATGGCGCACTAAACTGTGCGCACCATGCTGGAGAAGTCTTTTTAGCTAAGTTATAGTGCCCTCATGTCCTGCAATGAGGAGAACACTATGGGCTTTAATTTAACGGTAAATTGGCAAACTTCGCCTGCCGAAGAAGGCGAATTTTGCCGCGATCACAGCATTACCTTTGGCAGCGGCCAGACGATTCAGGCCTCTTCAGCCCCGGAATACAAGGGTAATGAACACTTTGTCAATCCAGAAGAAAGCCTACTCGCAGCCCTCTCGTCGTGCCATATGCTAACCTTTCTCGCAATTGCTCACCTAAAGCGTCTCCCTGTTACATCCTATGTAGATGAAGCCTCGGCTGAACTAGGAAAAAATGAGGCGGGTAAACTCGCCATCACGAAAATGATTTTAAATCCTAAGATCGTCTTTGCAGATGGTGTAGAAGTCACACAAGAGACCCTTGAGAAAATTCACGAAAAAGCTCATGCAAACTGTTTTATTGCCAATACGTTAGCAACAGATATTCAAATTAAGTTTTGATCCTTTGGGCAAGCTCATGCAGATGAGCTTGCCCGATGAACCTCAGTCTCGCTCTTTCATTTCATCACACTCGTTCAGCTTAGATCCAGTTTCGTTACCGTATGCTAAACTTACGTAACACCATTACGAGTGAGGTCAACCATGCAGATCCAACCCTATAACAGTAATTCGATGCCATATAACAAGCAATCGATGCCAGCAGGATCGACTCCAAACGTCACAAATCCAGCTTCGTCTAGCGCCACCACAGTGACGCTTTCCGATGAGGCCAAAGAACTGACACGGGTTGACCCTATTCCACAACCAAATACGCCAGAAATAGGTAATATAAAGGCTGGCGTGGAGCAATACGCCAATATCCAAGCCGCAAAGATGAAATCTCAGGTTGCTTCGGATATGACCAGTATCGCTATGGGAACCAGCGATGGAATTTCAGCACCTACGGCTTACTATTTGAGTCACAATGACTCGGCAAGAGAAGCAACTGTGGCGCAAATGGCGAACCAACAGCAAGTCAGTACCATGCAAGCTTATGTTGATGCCAGTGAGAGTATTAATGAGTGGGCATAAAAAATGGGCGTTGTCTTGGGAACTACCAGACAACGCCCAAACATTGAACAGGGTTAGCTTAACTGAATTAACTTAAATTTCAGTTAAATTCATTTAAAAGCTAGCTACTTAGCTTTTATATCTTCTGCCATACCTTTAGCTGGCATTGGTTGTGCCTTCAATGCAGGAATCGGCTGCTTTATTAACTCATCCTTCAGATAACTAATGGCGGTTTCAAGCTGTGCATCTTGGCCATTAAAAGTGGCAAAGGGTAAGTTATCGACCTCAATATCCGGCGTAACACCATGTCCCTCAAGAATCCAGCGTCCATCCATGGCATATTGTGGATATTCAGCAACTCGCGCCATCCCTTTATCGGTTAAGGTATTACGACCCGATAGCCATACACCCGCCCCGGCAGTTTGTTTACCGATCAGCGGTGCAATTCCTAGTGCCTTGATCCCCGCAGAGAAAGTTTCGCCATCGGAGTAGGTCAGCTCGTCCGTTAACACCACTAAATGCCCACGGAAGGTTTGCTGCATATTGGTATTGGGCGTGCCATGGGTTGGCTGCCAGAAAGCCCAAGCTCGGCGTAATAATTTTTCGATGATCCAGCTATCAATATTACCGCCGCGGTTACGACGTACGTCGATAATCAAACCGTCTTTGTCATAGTTGGTGTAAAACTCACGGGCGAAGCTCTCAATATCGCCGCCGCCCATGGCATATAAGTGCAGATAACCAATCTTGCCCTTACTCGCCTCAGTCACAACGCTGGCATTATGGTTGACCCAATCTAAATAACGTAACTGACTATCGACCATAGTGCTAACTGGCATTACCACAGTTTTATGGCTTTGCCCGCCGCGCTTAAGCTCTAGCAGAACCTGTTTATCCTGCTGATTACGTAATAAACGCGTCACGTCGGCAACATTGGTCACAGGCGTGCCATTAATGGCAAGTAACTGATCGCCCTTTTTGGCATCGACTTCGATACGGCTTAGGGGTGAAGCTTGGCTCGGCAGTTCGGGATCATTACGATAAATATGGGCAATTTTCACCCCATCGCTGGTTTGTTGCAGCCGCGCGCCTAAACTCGCCCCTTTCGCAGCATCAGGATCTTTAGGCAAATCACCGCCACGCACTTGCGAGTGCAGTGAATCTAACTCGCCCATCATCTGCATAAAGATGTCGTTTAATTCATTACGGTCAGTTAAGCGATCGAGCAGTGGTTGATACTTGGCCTTAGTCGCCAGCCAATCGAGACCGCGCATATTTTTGTCAAAGAAAGAATCTCGATGCATTAACCATGCATCTTCAAACATTTGTTGCCACTCTAAGGTTGGCGAAATTACTAATTGCCACTGGTCAGTCTGTACCTTGGCATTGTCGGTATCACCCAACTTATCGCCCACATCAACAATTATCAGCGACTTTTCATTGCTTTTTTTGCGCAGTAACAACTTCTTACCGTCAGCTGAGACACTGTAGTTAGCCACATCTTCAGCAAACACCTCAGCTTTAGGACGCTGCTCGGTAAACTTAACCGTCATGAGGTTAGGTTGGCTTTCGTCACCAATAGCTTGGTCAAGTACATACAAACGATCTTCAATAGCAGATAGCTGGCTATAATTGCCTGAATCGACTGGGACTTGCCATAGACGCTCACTGATCCCCGCCCAATCAATTTTTACGGGAGTCGGTTTATCTTTCGATTCGGCTTTTTCAGCCGTTTTTGCCGTCAACTCAGTTGGTTTGCTGAAGGGGAACTTGGCATTTTTCACTAAAGAAATCGCAAAAATCTGGCTACGTTTATCAAAAACGGGCCCCATATTGCGATCCCCCCAAGGCGAGCTTGGGGTTGCGGTAAACTGGCGATTAGAAAGGAAATATAACCACTGGCCATCGCTGCTAAAGGTCGGCGAATAGGATTCATATTTATCGCTGGTGAGCGCTTGCGCCTTATTTTCATCCACCGAATAAAGCACGACTTGCGACCTTTGCTTACCGATTTCAGATTTAGTTAGTGCGATAAAACGGCTGTCGCCGGACCAACGGATATCGGCATAGGGACCAAGGCCTTCACCATTACTAATGATTTTTTGATTGGTATTTTTCTTTAGATCCAATAACCACACACTACCGTCGTTATCGTCATGGGCAAGATAGCGACCATCGTTAGATAAACTCAGCGACATTCTTAAGGTATGGCCATCCTTGGTCAACTGTTTAGCACCACTGGTTCCATCAGCAGGAAATTGCCAAATTTCCTGCTGGCCAGTCATATCGCTGATGGCATAAACCGATTTGCCATCCTGACTCAGGATGGCATTTCGTACTCTGTAAGTACCAGGAAGCGCCACTTGCACTAACCGCGAGCCATCAATCCCAGTAATAGCCACATGGCTACGGGCAGTAATAACGACTTTATCGCCAGCAAGGGCAAGATTAGCGGAGGTAGCATAATCCATAGGATCTTTTACCCAATGTTCGCGGCGCTGGGCAAAATCTGAAATTAATTCAATGTTTAATAATGAATCCTTAGCAGAGGCGATATCAAAAACATGAATATCCGCCCCTAGTTGAAAGACAACGTTACCTTGGTCCATGCGCGCCCCGCGCATTTGCCAATCTTTATATTGGGTTAGCTGTTTAGCATCACTACCATCAAGGGCCATTGACCAGAGATTGTCGTTACCATCGCTATCGCTAATAAAATAGAGTCGGTCCTGCCATAGCATCGGCTGGCGGACAGAGCCTTGGTGCTGTCCACTGAGTAACTGCGCCTCGTCTTTACCACCCAGTTTAAAGCGCCATAATTCGCCCTTAGCCCCGCCGCGATACACCTTCGCATTGTCACCCGTCACCTGCAGGCCGAAACGGGTAAAATAAACATACTGATGATTGGCATCGATCACCCCTTCCACCGCATCGGCCAAGGGCAGATCGGTTGTGGTTAAACTCTCGGGATTAACAAGACGCAACATCCAATTATTCGCGGGGCCAAAACCAGCGTCGGTGGAATAAAGCACTTCTCCCTTAGAGGTCCACCCTTGCACTCGCACTCGGCTATTCTCAAAACTCACCCGTTTTGCGACACCGCCAGTCACGGGAATAACATAAACCTCACTCGCACCTTCGTAATTCGCCACATAGGCCACCCATTTACCATCGGCAGAAATTGCCGCGCCGAGTTCTTCAGCTGGTAAGGTGGTCAACCGCGTCGCCGCCTTTTGGCCGAGGGTTTGCGTCCAAAGATCCCCTTCAGCCGTAAACACTAAGGTCTGGTCATGTAAAGCCGGAGCACGGTAATAACCTTGATTGCTAGTCGATTGTGCTGCAAACACTTGAGCTGCAGACAAAGTGCCGAGGGCGAGCATGCAGCAGGCAACTGAGTGACGAAGTTTCATGTGTAGTCTCTATCCTATTGTTATTGTTAGCAATGGACTTTCAAGTGGGCATAATTTACCAACAATTGCCCAAAGTCTGAGAAAATAATTCAACAAGCTAACAGAAATTGATAAAGAGAGCAGTAACTTAAGATAAGAGAAGTTTTAGCAAATGTGTCATAGGATTAACGTTTGCCACACCAATAACTCCAATGATGTTTATCTTGCTAAATCAAGCGTTAATAGCCCTGCATACAGGCGATTAAATGGACCATGCTGATTACTCATTTTTGTTTGCTGTGCCAGCGAAATTTGCTGCCATTTGTGCACAATCCGAGCAATTTCGCCATTAGTTGTTAACGCCTTAATTGCACGATTAAATTGTGCTAATTGTTGGGCAGACATACTCTGTTTACTGAGCATTAAGTGTATTGAGTTATGATCCAAAATGGGGTTAAGTACCAATAACCTCACGCCCTGATGTTGGCTCGCAATATAAGGCATCGCCATAGCATCTCCTATAATCAGATCCGCTCTGTCATAGGTGAGCATTTGCACCGATTTATCCGCATCGGGACTCAGTACCAATAAATTTTCCTTGGCTAAACGCTCCCGAGACTCCTCATAGTCCACGCCATACCAGCCACTCACCGGTACCAATAGCCGTAATTTTTGAGTGAAAATATCCTGCCATTGGTCTAACTTAAGCTTATCTTTTTTCTCGTCCAATACGAATAAGCGCACCTCTTCATCACGGTATGGCTCTGAGAAAAAAGCATATTCCTCACGCTCTATAATTTTTGTTGCCCCCATCATCATATCTAACGCGCCACTTTTCAGCATTTGATGTGAGCGCTTAGCTGGGACATTGATAAACTTAATCTCACACCCCAAAAACTCAGCAAAAGTACGCAGCAATTCAACATCCAGTCCTTGAGCCTCGCCCTGAACATCCTGCCATGCATAGGGAGGCCAATCGTTATAACCGACGTTAAGCGGATTTAAACAAACAGGAAAATTCGCCTCGGATGGCGCGCCCCAAGCGGGAAAGATAAAGAGATATAACAGCAGGATATGGCTAAACTGAACAATGCACTTTGGCACTATCATTGCCTCGTCTCGAGTTATTTTTCGATGATTCACTGCTTAATGCTCAGTGAGCAAGCACGGCTTTTTGAGTTTTAAGATTAATCTGCAACCTAATCCAATACCATCAAGTTAATCAGCTCACTCAATTCACTGAGATGAATGAAGGCATTGATGCATAATCGCAACTACTTTTGTCCGTTCACCCATATAAGTCTGCAACCATGCTATATGAGTAGAGCCTTATTTATCACCCGTAAGACAGTCAATCTTTAAGCATCAATCAGATTATGAATATGACGATTGACACCACTAACAAAAGTTAAAAACCTCATTTATTAACATTAAAATCATATGGTTATTTAATATATCGCGGAAATTATTATGGTTTAACCGCACAAACAGTGACGATAAAGATAAAACCAAATTCAGATATAAATCTTTAAACAAAAAATGTTACCCAATTTTTCAATCGCAAATCGACGGGTAACTAAAGTGCATTTAACTCAAATGAGGGATGAAACAAGTCGCGTACCGTTAACGACAATCAACACACTATCTACACTTATAAAAAAGGAAGTCAAGCGACTCCCTTTGTATTTAACCCTGATACCCTTTATCGTCGCTTACAATGTCAGCTTAATACTGCAAATAAATGGGCTTTTAATTGGGCAAAATCAGCGGCTAATTCAGCAGATAATATCGGTTTATGCGCTACCGCTTTTAATTCTGGCGGCAGAGGTAAGTTAAGGG
Source organism: Shewanella oneidensis MR-1 (assembly GCF_000146165.2). Lineage (NCBI taxonomy): Bacteria > Pseudomonadati > Pseudomonadota > Gammaproteobacteria > Alteromonadales > Shewanellaceae > Shewanella > Shewanella oneidensis. Next base: position 3,553,043 of record NC_004347.2, read on the forward strand.
CAAGCTCCCTGTCAACCACATCCTTAAACTTAGCGGGATGGGCTGTGCCTAAAAAGATCCCCACTTCGTCAGGCACTAAATTCAAGGTTAACGCCTTAGCCGCAATCGCTGCATGGGGCTCAGACACATAACCTTTCGCATAAAGATCTACCAACGCCTCCGAGGTTTGTGCTTCCGACAAGCAAATACCCACTAAATCCGCCAGTGGCCAACCAAGTTTCTCACAAATAGCTTCGACACGCGGCCAGTTGCTGGGCTCGCTCACATCCATCGCATTGGACATAGTCGCTTGAGTAGGATTGGGTTGCCAATGACCGCTATCTAAATAACGTGGAACGGTATCATTTGCGTTGGTCGCGGCGATAAAGCGTTTGACAGGTAACCCCATGGCTTTGGCAAACAAGCCTGCGGTCAGATTTCCAAAATTTCCACTGGGCACCGCAATTACAGGGTCGGCCTCGTGACGCTGTTTCGACTGGGCAACCGCCTCGAAGTAATAACAAATCTGTGCCAGTAAGCGACTGATGTTGATTGAGTTTGCCGAGTTTAAATGCAAACCATCACGCACATCGCTATCTTCAAAAGCCTGTTTGACTAAATGCTGGCATGCATCGAAGTCTGACGCCACCGCGACTGTGTGGATGTTCTTGCCTAAAGTAGTGAACATTTTTTCCTGTAATTCACTGATCTTGCCCTTAGGATAGAGCACCACAACATTCACTTTTTCGAGGCCATAAAACGCATCGGCCACTGCCGCCCCTGTATCCCCTGATGTTGCCGTTAAAATGGTTAAGCGCGAGTCTTGAGCAAAGACATTGATGCATTGCGCCATAAAACGCGCCCCAAAATCCTTAAATGCTAAGGTGGGCCCATGGAAGAGTTCAAGGCACGCACGTTGCTCATCGACTGCCACCAAGGGTAAATCAAAGTTAAAGGCACGCTCAACCAGTTGATCTACCATATCTTGACCCAGTTCAGAGGCGAGCCAAGCACCAAGTACTTTTTTGCTACGCTCGACAAAAGGCATCGCCAAAAGCGCCTCAATATCATGCAACACCGGGATTTGAGTTGGGAAAAACAGCCCTCTGTCTTTACCGAGTCCTAATTGCACCGCTTCCTTAAAGCTCACTGTCTGCGAAGGGTGTTTTAAATTATATAGTTCCATGTTCACTCACTCGACCTTAATTAATGCCAAGCCTTTAAGACTTGGGCTTAATGCTTTTAAAAGTAAGAAAAATTAGTCAACCCTGCGCGTACCTTGCTCATCGAGGCGGCAAACATGGGCAAAGCCGCCCGCATCGGTCAGATAATTGGCCTCTAACCATGCTTTGGCAGCATTGGCGGTGGCGAGATCGTCTGTCACCGAAAACAGGGTTGGCCCGCTACCCGAAATACCAGTGGTTAACATGCCTAATTCGGCGAGTGCAGCTCTGGCATTGTCATAACCCGGAATCGCCGCTGCGCGGTAAGGTTCGGCCAGTACATCCTTTAATACTTGGATAGCAAGCTGGGCGTTTTGCTGATAAGAAGCGTGCACAAAAGCACTTAAATAACGGCCAAAATCGATGACCACAGACTTATCGTATTGTTCTGGCATGAGTTTACGCATCATGGCCGTAGAGAGTGAAATCCCGGGGTACGCCACCACCCAATACCATTGTTTAAAACTGGGGATCGCCTCGCAGATAGCACCAGGCACATTAAGCATCAGCTGCATGCCGCCTAAATAACAGGGCGCAACGTTATCATAATGCACACTGCCGCTGATCTTACCCTCAAACTCACCCATAAGTTCGAGTAGCGCTTGCTTATCGTAGGGGCAACCAAAATGTTCGTTCAGCGCATACAGGGCTGCAACCACAGAACTGGCGCTCGAGCCTAAGCCACTGCCGACGGGCAAGTTTTTCTCTAGGGTTAATGCCACGCCTCGGTTTTCTTTCCCGAGGGCTTTTAAGAAAAACACCGCACACTGATGAACGATATTATCCTCGGGATTGCTGGGTAACTTATGCGCCCACCCCCCCACTTGAGTGAGGCTCACTCCCCCGTCCGCCGCAGCAATAGTGACTCTATCGCCGAGTAAACTGCCATCGATGGGTGCAAGTGCCGCGCCCAATAAATCAAAACCCACCCCCACATTCCCCATAGAGGCGGGAGCGTAAACGGTCAAACTCATACACTCACCTCACGAGTCCAATTTAAAGTTCTTAATACATCAGCAAAGGCACCAGCTGCTGTCACTTCTGTGCCCGCACCATATCCACGCAGCACAAAGGGAATGGGCTGATAATAACGGCTGTAGAATGCTAGGGCGTTTTCCCCGCCTTTTACGCTATAAAGTGGATCGGTGGCGTCGACTTCGGCTATGCGCACATGGCACGCGCCTTCTTCAATCTGCCCCACATAGCGCAGCACTTTACCCTGCGCTTTCGCCTCAGCGACTCGCGCCGCAATCGCCGCATCAGCCTCGGGTAAACGCGCCATAAAACTTTCCACATCGCCAGAATCATCAAAACTTTCAGGCAAGACTGAGTCGACAACAATATCACTTAACTCAAGTTTCAACCCCACTTCACGGGCCAAAATCAGTACCTTACGCGCCACATCCATGCCACTTAAATCATCACGGGGATCGGGCTCAGTAAAGCATTTCTCCCGCGCCAGTTTAGTCGCCTCAGAAAGTGACATCCCCTCATCAAGCTTGCCAAAGATAAAGGATAAAGAGCCTGACAAAATGCCATTAAACTTGTGTAATTTATCACCAGCGAATAACAGTTTTTTCAAGTTATCGATAACGGGTAATCCCGCGCCCACGTTGGTCTCGTACAGGAACTGACGGCGCTGTGTCAACGCGGTCTGACGCAGAGCTTGGTAATAGGCGTAATCGCGAGTGTTAGCCTTTTTATTGGGCGTGACGACATGCATGCCGGCGTTCATTACCTCTAAATACTGGTTCGATACTTGTTCGCTCGAGGTGCAATCCACCAGCACAGGGTTTAACAATTGTTGCTCTTTTACCCACGCCAGTAATGCAGGAAGATCACTTGACTGCTGACTGTCGGCAAGCAGGTTTTGCCAATTGTTTAAATCGATTCCCGCACTATCGAGTAACATTTTGCTTGAATTCACGATACCGCAGACACGGATACTAATATGCTGCTCTTTTAACACGATCGCCTGTTGTTTGATCTGCTCGAGTAAGCCTGCGCCCACATTGCCGCAACCCACTAAAAACACATCCAAATACTGCTGCACATCGAAAAAGCCCTGATGACAGGCGGCTACCGCATGTTTGGTCTTACGCTGTTCGATAACTGTTGAAATAGAACGTTCAGAAGAGCCTTGGGCAATCGCAATAATATTCACACTCGCCTGCGCTAACGCTTGGAAAAAGCGCGCAGCGACACCTTTATGGGTGCGCATACCATCGCCAATTAACGAGACAATGGCTAAGTCATGGCGCATTTCAATCGGTTCGAGTAAATCACTTTTGATTTCTAACTCAAACTCTTGCTCCAGCGCCAATTTCACCTTGGCGGACTCACTGGTCGCCACACAGAAACTGATGCTGTATTCGCAAGAACTTTGCGTAATAAGAGACACAGAAACGCCACTACGGGAAATCGCCGCCAGTGTGCGACTCGCCATGCCGACCATGCCCTTCATACCAGGGCCTGAAACATCAAACATTGTTTGATTATCGAGGTTTGAAATGGCTTTAACTTGTAACCCACTTGCGTCGGCAAGGTTTGAGACCAAAGTCCCAGGCGCATCGGGGTTAAAGCTGTTTTTGATGTAACAAGGAATATGAAACTGGGCAATCGGTGCAATGGTTTTAGGGTGCAGTACCTTAGCACCAAAATACGATAGTTCCATCGCCTCCTGATAACTTAACTGCGATAACAACTTAGCATCTGCTACGACGCGAGGATCGGTATTGTAAACCCCATCGACATCCGTCCAAATCTCACAGCTTGAGGCATCTAAACAAGCAGCCAGCACCGCAGCAGAGTAGTCAGAACCATTACGCCCTAACGTCACGACCTTGCCATCTTCATCGGCTGCGGTAAAGCCAGGCATCACCCAAACACGCTTTTCATCGAGCAACAGATTCTTAAATCGCGGCTTACTGACAGCAATATCCACCACTGACTCGAGCGGACGACCACGGCCTAAAAACAGCTTACGTGGATCAAGCTGCGCCGAGGTAATACCTTTGGCCAGCATAACTTGTTCCATTAGGGCCGCCGATAATCGCTCACCCGCCACCACGATTTCGGCACATATACCGTCAGGACATTCTTGCAGCAACGTGATACCGTGTAATCTATCTTGCCAACGAGCAAGCTGCGCGCCAAGACCTGCAAAAAGCAGCTCACTTTGAGTACTCGATAAACCTGAACTCACCGCATCTTGATACAGAGAGGTAAAAACCCGCTCAACATGCTGAATAACAGGCGAATAATCTTCGCCTTTTACCGCTAAATTCACCATTTCTAGCAGGGCATTAGTCACGGTTGCAGGCGCAGAGAGCACAGTTGCAACAGGCTCCATTGTTGCCGCTTTAGCGACGATATCCGCCGCCATTGAAAATCGCTGCCAATTTGCCAGCGAGGTACCACCAAATTTCATTACTTTCATCTTGATCTCCTGTACCGCGCCCGACTTAGAAATAAGAGCTAGAAACAAAAAAGCCCGCTTCTTTGTGGGAAGCGGGCTCGTCGTTAAATTCTTTAGGGTGTATCAGCCCGCCCCCACTCTGGTTGTAGTGGTGGTTGTAATAATAGTAATTACTACGAAACCTAGGCTATGCATACGTTTGGGCTAATCCATGTCAATGTGATGTAAAACAGAATTGCTTTTTTCCCCCAGACTTGTCAACCCCTGAAATGGATTATTTATGAACAAATCTTTCACTTGGGTAAATTAGTGGTACAAGATTAATAAATATCAAGTTTTCATAGGGTAAAAATACGTTTTCCTCAACAGATAACTGTTGACGTAAACGTAATGCAGCACAATTGCAAACGGTTTAACATATTAAAATTCAATAAATTATAATGACAATTTTTTACTTCAATATGATTAAGGCTTTTAAAGCTGTTTTAGCTGCCAACGAAGAGCAATGCGTACAAAATCACAATTCAGCATTTCTATCATCATAAATGACGGTTAATCCCACCAACAAAAAGCTGTGCGATATCTAACATAAGCAACTTCAAATTATCGCCAGCGCCACAAAAGCGCGTTATTATGCGCGCACATTCCGAACCGGAGGCGATATGAAGATCACCCAACACAGTGCGGTAACCATTCATTACCGTTTATCAGATCAAGAAGGCAGACTTTTAGAAAACTCTTTTGATGCCGAACCTATGCTCTATCTGCATGGTACAGAAAACCTGATCCCAGGATTAGAAGCCGCATTAGAAGGTAAAGCCAAGGGCGAAAAACTGGACGTAACGATCAGCGCCGAAGAGGCCTATGGCCCATACCATGATGGTCTACGCCAAGCGGTACCATTAGAAGCATTCGGTGATATCGAAGATATCGTGCCAGGTATGCGCTTTATTGCCGAAACCGAAATGGGTCAGCGTCCAGTTCAAGTTGTTGAAGTAAAAGACGATGTTGTGATCGTTGATGGTAACCACCCATTAGCGGGCCAAGCACTCAGTTTTAACATTGAAATCATCGATGTGCGTGAAGCGACAGCGGAAGAAATTGCCCATGGCCATATTCATGCCCACGGCGGATGCGGTGGCCATGGACATAGCCATGATCACAGCCATGGCGGCGGATGCTGTGGCGGTTCAGGCAATGATGCTGGTGGCTGTTGTGGTGGCTCTGATGACCATGACCATGACCATCACCACCATGACCATGATCACGAAGCTTGTGACACACCCAAAGCGGGTTGTGATGGCAACGGTGGTTGCGGCTGCCGCGGCTAATATAGGCAGCAAAGCCTAATAGCCCCCCCTGAGGAGCTGATAAAAAAGCACTTCCTTAAATAAGGAGGTGCTTTTTTTATCGTCAAATGAGTATAATCAGCAGGTAAATAGGGACGTTTAAGATAAAACAGCATTTTCAGCTGTAAAATCAATATATTCAAATTGATATAAACATCAGGCGATGGAGTGCATATGTTAGCAAAACCTGTATATGAAGTTTTACCCTTTAGTTATATGATATCTGGCAGCTTAAGCTTTATGCTGCTCGAACCTGATTATGCGCTGATTGCTGGTTTTGTTGTATTTGTTTTGGGCGCCAGAATTTACAATTTACGCTCTCAAAATCGCCGAACCGACCCCGTCAAACGCCGAAAATCAGGGTATATTCCTAAGACGATTTACGATTTACTGCCTTTTATTTATCTCTTCTCTGCCTTAGCCATTTTTAAATTTTTCCCTAAAAATCTTTATCCTTTGCTGGCCATTATGTTACTCAGTTATAGTTTGTATATTCTCGTTAGACGCTCCATCCACCGTCGCCATAAAATTCCTGCCACTCCCCAGTTTTAATCAAATCTGCGGCCCAATGGCACCGAACATAATTAACTGATGAGTTGTTGGATTTTATCCCTATGACTTGGTGCCATATTCTTTAAATAGTTAGAACAACGGGTAATGGTCGCAATACTCACCTGATACTCGGCTGCAATTTGCCTTTGGCTCATTTCTCCATTTAGCAATAGCTGAAACACTTTTAGCCGACCGGCAATAGCGCTGCGCTCTTCCTCTGTCAGCAATAAATGGAATAATACCGACAGCTCTTCATAATTCCCATGGCTCAAAATTTTTTCTAATACTAAGTCCCAATTGGCTCGCATAATCGCCCCATAAGTATTGTTTAAGCATTACAACGGCAGTTTAGCAGATTTACTCTGCCAACAAATAACTTGTTACGTTTATCCCTCTTCTCTAGACAAAAACTGACAAATTTGCTTCTAGTACATTAAGTTAATTTGTGTACAATAGCAGTGCAATGTCACACTTCGACGCTAATTTGTGAGAATACGATGAAAAAAATACTCCTAACTCTCGTTGCCGGTACCTTATTGGCTTCAACTGCTCAAGCACACAATTTTGAAGATGCAAAAGATGCGATTCAATATCGCCAATCTGGATTCAGCCTAATTGCTTATAACTTTGGTGATATGGGCGCCATGATGAAAGGTAAAAAGCCTTTCGATGCTGAAACCTTTGCGATGCGCGCAAAAAATGTTGCTGCGCTTTCACACATCCCTTTTGAAGGTTTTATTGACGGTTCAGATAAAGGCGATACCGAAGCACTCGCAAAAGTTTGGCAAGATAAGGCCGACTTTGACGCTAAGATGAAAACCTTCCAAGAAAATGCAGCCATTCTTGCTACCGTAGCTCAAAAAGGTGACCAAGCTGAAATCAAGCAAGCCTTTATGGATACAGGTAAGAGCTGTAAAGGATGTCATGACGTTTACAAAAAAGACTAATTGATTGACTGAGTTATTAAAAAAGCCTGCGATTACTGCAGGCTTTTTTATTCTCACATATGCACCCTAAACGATATCAACGCTATAACACTTGCACTATTGGCCACATTAAATTGGCAAAAACCAAACCTGCGAGCATCAGCACAATAATAAGCGCAAGCCATTGAGACTTAAAAACTAACGGTGATTTAGCAGCAATAGCATTTTCGCGCTGAGGAATGCGCTTATAGCCACTGAGCATTGCACCAACTAGCTTGTCCCCTTTCACCGCATGCACAACCACAGCTAATACATGCACAACAATCAGTAGTAGGATCACGTTAAAATTCATCTTATGCAGCCAAGTCAGGAAAGTACTGGTATCGGAGCTAACGTAGCTATATAAAGGGCCCTCAGTAAACACATCATCAGTTACAAATAATCCCGTGACTAACTGCAGACTAATAATAGTAATCAGCGCTATGACCATGTATCCGCCCATCGGATTATGCCCTAGTACCACAGATAACCCTTTTGAACGCACATCTTTCAAATAGGCGAGCACGACCTTGGGATGATGAACAAAATGGCTGAATTTAGCGGTATCACTGCCGAACAAGCCCCATAACAGCCGAAAACCAATCAAGATTAACAGACTGTAAGCAAAAATCTGATGCCATTGCATTTCTCCCGCATCGGCACTCCACCATAGTAATGCCATCAGCGCCACCATGGCCCAATGAAAAAAGCGCGTGGATAAATCCCAGACTCTAACCTTGATATGTTCGGTTTCCATAATACCTACCACTTACCTGAGCAATGAAATTGAATTAGTGGGTATTCTATCGGGATCTTGTGGAAAACTTAAAGTAAAGATAGGTAAATCAGGGGAAAGACGGTGCAGTTATCCCATCGAATATGGCCTGTTCTGGCTGGTAATTCAAGTCTTTTCGACCAAGAATCCCCGAGATTTGTCTAAGCGATCAAATATCCAACGAACAGTATCGAACCGGGTAAAAAGTGTGATTTAACTCTCGTTTTTAAAGGCATAGATTGGTAATCTGAAACCGAAGAAAACAAATAGAAGGTTCGACATATGCTAAAGATTACGAGCAAACAATTAGAAGTAACTGCCCCAATCCGTGAACGCATTGAAAGCCGTTTCGAGAAACTTTCTAGGCACGATGTGCAGTTGATTAATCCCCATGTCATTATCACCGAGGAGAAACCTGGTTTCAAAATTGAAGCATCGGTTGGCATCCCAAATGGAGAACTTTTTGCTCAAGCTAAACACGATAATCTTTATGCAGCTATCACTGCTATGGGTCAAAAATTAGAGAAACAGCTCAATCGATTAACCCATAAACCCGAGGCACAACGTTTTGCATCAATTGATCACTCTGAAGAAGCAATAAATGTAGAGGAGGATTACGAGGAGGAAGATGCCGCCTAATTTACTCGATGTTAGTGCGTTAGAGCGAGACCACATCACTTCGAGAGATATTAAGTAGATACAGTTTAATAGATAACATTTTTACACAATTTTGAAAAAATGCTTTAATGGTTAGTAAAAAAAATGTGAATCTTTAAATAACTACTACACTTTACTAAGTGACATCAGAATCGAAGTGATGTGAATTTATAAAAATATATTAAGTACTATGACAAGGAGTCTTAAATAACACAAAACCACAAGATATCAGCAACTTAGAATTTATCTACATATCAAAATATTAGTATTAAATTGAACAGTTTAACTTCTTTATTTATGGTTTAACACTAAATGGAGTACTGAAAAAATAGAAATTTATGGCTAATGAAGACTCATTAATTGGGATTGTAAGCAAACCACCACTAGGGAGTTGTCTGTTACATCGTTTCCAGAATTAGATCCATACTCTTAAACCGCTATATGTTACAAGCAAATTGCGATAGCTAATAGATGTTAATACTGAGAGAGGAGGACGTTAGCAATACCGCTAGAATTTTTAAGCACTACATTGATATTTTTTGTAATTTAACTTCGAACAATCAAACAATATTAGGAGGTTAATAGCATTATCGGCAATATAAGCAGACGCGAATATTGCTTTGAGTTGGCAAGAAGAATCTAAATAATATGGAACAAGGCTCGCTGCTTAACAGCAAATATACTAAGTACTCATGTGTACTAATCTTAGCCAATATTCTTTATTTACATTCTTGTTTTTGAATAATGAGTTACAGTGTTTAATAAACGAAAATTCGTGGTAAAGGGTATAGATTCGTTTATTCAAGTAGTAAGCAATACATTCTTTAATGTTAACAACACCTAAAAACGAGGAGGAACAGTTTGCTTGACCAATTTATCAACCAGCGCACCTTCGGGTGCGCTTTAATTTTTCCTGTTTACATCTCTATATCCTAATTATTAGATAAACCATTCTCGCGAATTTAGTACTCAAAACCCACATACCAAACATTAACCCCGCCTGAGTTTTAGTGTAAACTTATCCGTTCGTCTATAACTTTAAGCAAGGCATTGAAATCATGACACAAGCGCTGTTTTATCTGATGCCACCAACGGGCGAAAACACAGCTCTGAGTGATTTATACCAATTGGCTTGCCGCCTATCCCAACGAGCGTTTATAGACCAACAACAGGTCTACATTCATTGCCAAGATAAAAATGTAGCCTTCGAAATTGACGAGTTATTGTGGCAGTTTGATCCCAGTGCTTTTGTCCCACACAACCTAAAAGGTGAAGGCCCAACCACTGGTTCACCCGTTGAAATCGGTTTTGATCGACTTGGACCTAACAAAAGTCGCCAACTTCTGATTAATCTTGCAGACCAAGTACCGCCATTTGCGGTAAACTTTGGTCAAATCTTCGATTTTGTGGCTAATGACGACCAACATAAAGTGATAGCACGTGAACGCTACCGCCAATACCGTGGCCTAGGGATTGAATTAACAACCCAAAATCTAGCGACACATCCACTTAATTTAGTTTGAGACAGATACGTTCCCATGGAAAAAACATACGATCCTCAGTCCATTGAGCAGACTCTTTACCAAAACTGGGAAGAGAAAGGTTATTTTAAACCCCACGGCGATGCCTCACAGGGCAACTATTGCATCATGATCCCGCCGCCCAACGTGACGGGTAGCCTGCACATGGGTCACGCCTTCCAAGATACCATCATGGATACCTTGATCCGCTACCAACGTATGAAGGGTAAAAATACCCTGTGGCAGGTCGGTACAGATCACGCTGGTATTGCGACGCAAATGCTGGTTGAGCGTAAGCTTGAAGCTGAAGAAGGCAAGAGCCGCCATGATCTTGGTCGTGATGTCTTTATGGAAAAAGTTTGGGAATGGAAAGCACAATCTGGCGGCACCATCACTAAGCAGCTACGTCGTATGGGCGCATCGGTTGATTGGGATCGCGAGCGTTTTACCATGGATGAAGGTTTGTCAAAAGCCGTTCAAGAAGTGTTTGTCCGTCTCTACGAAGACGATTTGATTTACCGTGGAAAACGCTTAGTAAACTGGGATCCTAAACTGCATACCGCAATTTCTGATCTCGAAGTGGAAAACAAAGAGAAACAAGGCCATATGTGGCATCTGCGTTATCCACTGGCCGACGGTGAACTGACCGCGGATGGTAAAGATTATTTAGAAGTTGCCACCACTCGTCCGGAAACTATGCTGGGCGATAGCGCGGTGGCGGTTCACCCTGATGATGAACGTTATCAAGCATTGATTGGCAAATATATTCTGCTGCCTATCGTGAATCGTCGCATCCCAATCGTTGCCGATGATTATGTGGACATGGCTTTTGGTACAGGTTGTGTGAAAATCACTCCTGCCCACGACTTTAATGACTATGAAGTTGGTAAGCGCCACAAGCTGCCCATGTTCAACGTGTTAACCTTAGATGCAGCCATTCGCTCATCAGCAGAAGTGGTTAACACTGATGGCACCATCAACACCAGCTTAGATGGCAGCCTACCCGAGCGCTACGCAGGTTTAGATCGTTTCAAAGCCCGTGATGCCATCGTTGCCGAATTTGAAACCTTAGGCCTGCTCGAGAAAATCGCGCCGCACGGCTTAAAAGTGCCCTATGGTGACCGTTCTGGTGTAGTTATCGAGCCAATGCTGACCGACCAATGGTACGTAGCAGTTGCGCCTATGGCCAAAACCGCAATCGAAGCCGTTGAAAATGGCGATATCAAGTTCGTGCCACAGCAGTACGAAAACATGTACTTCTCTTGGATGCGCGACATTCAAGATTGGTGTATTTCTCGCCAATTATGGTGGGGGCACCGCATCCCAGCTTGGTACGACACAAACGGTAAGGTCTATGTAGGCCGCACCGAAGCAGAAGTGCGTGCTAAGCACGATATCGATGATGCAATCGCCCTACGCCAAGATGAAGATGTATTGGATACTTGGTTCAGCTCAGCGCTGTGGACATTCTCCACCTTAGGCTGGCCTGACAATGTTGAAGATTTAAAAACCTTCCATCCAACCGACGTGTTGGTAACTGGTTTTGACATCATCTTCTTCTGGGTTGCCCGTATGATCATGATGACCATGCACTTCATCAAAGATGAAGATGGTAAACCACAAGTACCATTCAAAACCGTCTACGTGACGGGTCTTATCCGCGATGAAGCGGGCAATAAGATGTCAAAATCTAAGGGCAATGTACTTGACCCATTAGATATGATCGACGGTATCGATCTTGAAACCCTCGTTGAAAAACGTACTGGCAACATGATGCAGCCTCAGCTAGCCGCCAAGATCGAAAAGAGCACCCGTAAAGAATTCGAGAACGGTATCGAAGCTCACGGTACTGATGCCCTGCGCTTTACTCTGGCGGCAATGGCCTCAACGGGCCGTGATATCAATTGGGACATGAAACGTTTAGACGGTTACCGCAGCTTCTGTAACAAGTTATGGAACGCGTCACGCTACGTGCTGATGAATACCGAAGGCCAAGATTGCGGCCCGAACTCTCCGGACTACCAAGGCGGCGAGATGGAACTGTCACTGGCGGATCGCTGGATCATCGATTTATTCAACCAAACCGTAAAAACCTATGACGAGCACATGGCAAGCTACCGCTTCGATCTCGCAGCTAACACGTTGTACGAGTTCACTTGGAATCAGTTCTGCGATTGGTACTTAGAGTTAACTAAGCCTGTCCTGCAAAACGGCACCGAAGCGCAAATGCGTGGTACGCGTCATACGCTGGTCAATGTTTTAGAAGCGATGCAACGTCTGATGCATCCAATGATGCCGTACATCACTGAAACCATCTGGCAACGCGTTAAACCGCTGACTGGCGTCCAAGGTGACACCATTATGCTGGCGCCATTCCCTGCATTTGATGCAGCTAAAGTGGATGCGACCGCGATGGCCGACCTCGAGTGGGTTAAGCAAGTGATTGTTGCTGTACGTAATATCCGTGCAGAGCTCAATATTGCGCCTTCTAAGCCATTAAACGCCTTATTACGCGGCGTGAGTGCTCAAGATAAAGCCCGCATTGAAGCTAACCAAGCCTTCTTCGCGACCTTGGCACGCTTAGAAAGTATGACGATTCTAGGTGAAGGTGAAACAGCACCGATGTCAACTACGGGTTTGATTGGTGAGATGGAATTATTAATTCCGATGGCAGGTCTGGTTGATGTGGCTGCCGAAATGGCCCGTATCGACAAACAACTTGAAAAACTAACCCAAGAAATTGCCCGTATCGAAGGTAAATTATCCAATGAAGGTTTCGTTGCAAAAGCGCCGCCAGCCGTTATTGATAAAGAGCGCGCCAAAATGGCCGATCTCAGCCGCGATATTGACAAGTTAACAGAGCAAAAAGCGGAATTTGCTAAGTTAGAAGCATAAAAGCTAACTCACGTCCCCTAAGGGCTGTTTCATACAGCCCTTTTCTTTATCCAAAAAAACAAGCTTTATTATAATCAATTGGTTGTGCCATCCACCTCACAATGCATAACAGACAAGCTCCTTAATAATGCAGTCCTTATAGCAATCACATTAAATATCTACTCAGTTCAGAGGCTCACAGGCATCTCAATCCAATGCGCATTGACGCAGAAATGGTTATTCCCTTTTAAGTCAAAACAACAGAAGTGGAATGTCTGTGAGGCTTCCGAAGGGCGGCTGATGTCCACTGCATGGCAACGCGCTTGATACACGTTTAAGGCTTTAGACAGAGCACCACTATACCTTCAAGTCTTCGCCTTATCTAAAGCTCGTTGAACTCCCGCTGAATGAACAGATAGTTAATACGATTGGTATTATGCACTTAGAAGCAAGCTACGATGATAAAATCACACTCGGAGATTAGTATATAAGGCAGCGTAAAAGGAGGGTTATCAACGCTCTAAAGCACCAAAGATATTGCGGTCAAAGCAGATACAGCGGAAAAATCCCAATAAAAAAGCCCTGCACTGTTATGCAAGGCTTATCTATATCTATCAATAGATGGTGCGCGTGGAAGGATTCGAACCTCCGACCGCCTGGTTCGTAGCCAGGTACTCTATCCAGCTGAGCTACACGCGCTAAATCGATCACTTGAGTTGCTAATTCATCAACAGACTAGAGTCTAGAAGAAGCACTTTAGTCTCGCAAATAAAATCCATTCACTGCGAATAGAATGGCGGAGAAGGAGGGATTCGAACCCTCGATGGGAGATAAAGCCCATACTCCCTTAGCAGGGGAGCGCCTTCGGCCACTCGGCCACCTCTCCGCAAAATCTGCATTTGTAAGCTATTGCTTACTAAAATGGTGCGCGTGGAAGGAGTCGAACCTCCGACCGCCTGGTTCGTAGCCAGGTACTCTATCCAGCTGAGCTACACGCGCATTTTTTCATTTTGCTGACAAAGCCTTGGCTCTGCCTGCTAATTGGTGCGCATGGAAGGAGTCGAACCTCCGACCGCCTGGTTCGTAGCCAGGTACTCTATCCAGCTGAGCTACATGCGCATTTTAAACTTTTATCTCCACACCTTAGCATTGAGATGTAATATGGTGCGCGTGGAAGGATTCGAACCTCCGACCGCCTGGTTCGTAGCCAGGTACTCTATCCAGCTGAGCTACACGCGCTTAAAAATACTTACTGAAGCAATTAACTACAAAATTTCGCCTGAAATTCAAACCTGATGAGTTAAACATAACTGATGCAGAAATGGTGCGCGTGGAAGGATTCGAACCTCCGACCGCCTGGTTCGTAGCCAGGTACTCTATCCAGCTGAGCTACATGCGCGACTTGTACTTTATCTTGCTTTAATAAAAAATGGTGCGCGTGGAAGGATTCGAACCTCCGACCGCCTGGTTCGTAGCCAGGTACTCTATCCAGCTGAGCTACACGCGCAGTTTTTTATCGGTAAGAAATGGCGGAGAAGGAGGGATTCGAACCCTCGATGGGAGATAAAGCCCATACTCCCTTAGCAGGGGAGCGCCTTCGGCCACTCGGCCACCTCTCCGTTTTCTTGGCGCACATATTACTGTTTGACGAAAATAAGTCAAACCCTTTTTCTGAAACCGATTCCATTTGAACTGTTTTTAATCACATTGCTGTTATATCAAGCCAATGTGTTGATTTACGCCAATCTTTCGGTTTCAAAAATAAAAAAGTCAGTTAAAAAACTGACTTTTTTATCTAGCTAATACGCGCATAAGCTTTGTATTAAAAGTTACCGCCTTCAGAAGGCGTACCTGATTTTTCAGATTGAATGCGTTGGTAGATTTCTTCGCGGTGAACAGAAACCTCTTTCGGTGCATTCACACCAATACGCACTTGATTGCCTTTTACCCCTAGCACAGTAACTGTGACTTCATCACCAATCATCAGTGTTTCGCCAACACGACGAGTCAAAATCAGCATTCGATAGCTCCTTTATGTCTTAATTCAGCTTACACACGGCACTCATCCGGTAGATGAGCTTATTATAGGGTCAGCTGAGTACAAATTAATAGTATTCAATACTCAAACAGTTATTTAATTACACCTTATTTAGCTCGAAAGCATGATGCAACGCCCGAACCGCCTTGTGCAAGTCCCTTTCATCGATCACAGTTGACAATTTACTCTCCGATGTCGAAAGTAACTTAGCATGAATTGTTTCGTTACCCAATACATCTAACATCTTAGTCAATAATCCAACTTTTGCCTGTAAACCTTTGCCAACTAAAGACACTTTTGCACGTTGGCGCTCAACAATCAATTGCCCTAGATCAAGACTTTCGCTTAAAACCTCAAGCTCGTGCAATAAAATATCCACTTTAGCTTCGGCTAACATGAAACTGACTGACTCAACAGGAGAAATTTCATTCAATTTCAAAGGAGTGATAAATTCAACATCTACCTCCAGTCGGGCCAAACAAGCCAATAGTGCTTGGTAACGCTCACTGCTGGTGAACAAACCTTCGATGGTCAACGTTGCTAAGGCTTTGTTGATCGCAATACCTTGTACAGATGCGGCCATCGCAAGCTCAGATTCATCACCAAATTGAATTAATGTACCTTGCCCAGCTTCGAAACTCGACAACACCCGAAGCGGTACTTTAAAACGCTGTGCATATTCAACAGAATCAGGATGAAGTACTTTAGCGCCTAACTTTGCCATTTCAAGCATGACGTCAAAGCCAATCACATCCAGACGCCTTGCGCTACTATCGATATTTGGGTCTGTAGTAAACACCCCTGAAACATCGGTAAATATCTGGCATTCATCGGCTCTTAACGCTGCGGCGAGCGCTACAGCCGTCGTATCGGAACCACCACGACCTAAGGTTGTGACATCGCCATTAGGATCGATCCCTTGAAACCCTGCCACAATCGGCACAATGCCTTGTTCGAGCAAGGACGTTAAGTACGCCGTATCGACGCTCTCAATACTGGCACGACCAAACTGACTATTTGTATGGATTTGCACTTGATCGCCAGTGAGCGATCTTGCCTTGATACCGCGACGCTGCAACGCCATCGCCATCAACGCAATACTAATTTGCTCACCCGTTGAGACCAACATATCGAGTTCCCGAGCACTCGCGCGGGGATCGATTTGCGCTGCTAGCGCAAATAGCCTATTTGTCTCCCCTGCCATAGCAGAAAGAACTAATACTTGCTGCTCACCACTGTGAGCGGACTTTGCAATCTGTTCGGCAACCACTTCGATACGTTCAATTGAACCCACCGAAGTGCCACCAAACTTCTTCACAAAAAGCTTGCTACCACTAAGCTTTCGTTTTTCGAGCACAGCAACCTCTTAAGCTAAACGCTCAGTAATCCAAGGTAATACTTGTGACAGTGCCGCATCCAGATTTTCTGGTTGGCTACCACCTGCTTGGGCCATATCAGGGCGACCACCACCTTTACCACCGACTTGTGTGGCGACCATAGCAACCAGCTCACCCGCTTTGATTTTAGCGATTAAGTCGTTGCTAACACCTGCAATAAGGTTGACTTTACCTTCTTGTGCTACACCTAACACGATAATAGCGGATTTAAGCTTTTGTTTAAGCTCATCTTGCAGACCGCGTAACGCACCAGCTTCAACGCCTTCTAGCTTTTTAATCAGCACATTGACGCCATTAACCACTACCGCATCACCCGCTAAATCCGCACTTGCTGCAGCCGCTAACTTATCTTTAAGTTGCTGCATTTCTTTCTCAAGTTGCTTCATTTTATCTAATTGGACTTTCAGTTTGGTAACAACTGAATGAGCATCAGCTTTCAGAAGTGATGCGGCTTCCTCAAGCTCAGCCTGTTGCTGCGCCACATATGCCATAGCCGCAGCACCTGTAACCGCTTCAATACGGCGTACACCTGCGGCTATACCACCTTCTGAAGTGATCTTAAATAAACCAATATCACCAGTGCGGCCAACATGCGTACCACCACAAAGTTCGATTGAGAAATCGCCCATGGTCACGACACGAACCTGTGAATCATATTTTTCACCAAAGAGCGCCATAGCGCCTTTTTCTTTGGCTTCATCAATCGCCATTTCAGCCACTTTAAGCTCATGGTTACGACGAATTTGCGTATTGACTAACTCTTCAACCTGCTTAAGTTCGAAAGGTTTTACCGCTTCGAAATGGGAGAAGTCAAAGCGTAAACGCTCTGGGTCAACCAATGAGCCTTTTTGAGTAACATGAGTGCCCAACACTTGGCGCAGTGCAGCATGCAATAAGTGAGTTACAGAGTGGTTTAACTGAGTGCGGTGACGTAGCTTTTTATCCACTTTGGCTTCAAGCACTTGGCCAACACTTAAACTGCCAGCCGTTAAGGTTCCTTTGTGACCTGAAGCTTGACCAAACTTTTGCGTATCGTTAACCGTAAACTCAATGCCTTGAGCCATTAATACGCCCTTGTCACCCACTTGGCCGCCCGATTCAGCATAGAAAGGGGTTACATCGAGCACAACGACAGCGTCATCGCCAGTGTTGATCGCAGGCACTGACTCGCCATTTAGGTACAGTGCAGTGACTTTGGCATTGCCAGTAAGTTCTGAGTAACCACAGAATGCGGTTTCAGCATCGATCTTAAGTGCTGCGTTATAATCGGCACCAAAGTTACCCGCGGCTTGCGCGCGACTGCGTTGTTCAGCCATCGCAGCTTCAAAACCAGCTTCATCGACAATAATGTTACGCTCACGACACACGTCAGCAGTTAAATCCACAGGGAAGCCGTAGGTATCGTACAGTTTAAAGACTGTTTCACCGTCTAAGGTGTCACCTTGTAATTCGTTCAATGCGCTATCCAGAATGCCTAAACCACGCTCTAATGTACGGGCAAACTGTTCTTCTTCCGCTTTAAGGGCTTTTTCAACAATAACTTGAGTTTCAGCCAGGCCTTTAGCCGCATCACCCATCACATCGATCAGCGTCGGAACCAACTTGTAGAAGAAGGCTTCGGTTGCACCTAACTTGTTACCATGACGAACGGCGCGGCGAATAATACGGCGCAGTACATAGCCACGACCTTCGTTCGATGGCATCACACCATCGGCAACTAAGAAGGCACATGAACGGATATGGTCGGCAATCACGCGCAGTGACTTGTTAGATAAGTCAGCCACACCGATGATTTCAGCCGCTTTAGCAATCAAAGCGCGGAAAATATCGATTTCGTAGTTTGAATGAACACCTTGCATAATCGCGGCAATACGCTCGATACCCATACCGGTATCAACCGATGGTTTTGGTAGCGGCAACATTTCGCCAGAGGCTTGGCGATTGTATTGCATGAATACAATGTTCCAAATTTCGATGAAACGATCGCCATCTTCTTCAGGGCTGCCTGGACGTCCGCCCCAAATGTGGTCGCCGTGGTCATAGAAAATTTCGGTACAAGGACCACAAGGACCGGTGTCGCCCATTTGCCAGAAGTTATCTGAAGCATATGGCGCGCCCTTGTTATCACCGATACGGATGATATTCTCAGCGGCAACGCCTATTTTTTTATTCCAGATTTCAAAGGCTTCATCGTCTGTTTGGTAAATAGTTACGCACAGACGTTCCTTTGGTAGCATCAATACTTCGGTCAGGAATGTCCAACCAAAACGAATCGCATCTTCTTTGAAATAATCACCAAAACTGAAGTTACCCAGCATTTCGAAAAAAGTGTGGTGACGTGCGGTATAACCCACATTATCTAAGTCGTTGTGTTTACCACCCGCACGGACGCAGCGTTGGGCAGTGGTCGCACGTGTATAGCTACGTTTGTCCATGCCAAGAAACACGTCCTTGAACTGGTTCATACCGGCGTTGGTGAATAAGAGCGTGGGATCGTTGCCTGGTACAAGAGAACTACTGTCCACAACTTGGTGACCATTGCTGCGGAAAAATTCGAGGAAAGCACTTCTAAGCGCTGCTGTCGTTTGATACATGAAATCGTCCTGAATTGGGTAAGCATGACCAGCTACACCATGAGGTAGCCGTATTTCTATTTGCCGAGCATTATAAGCAGACTGAGGAAAGACGACCAGCCTTGAATAGCGATATCGCGCTTAGGAATCTAATATTTTCGATGAGTTTGCAGCTAAGACAGGGCTTATCACCAAAGCGTGGCGTAAAAGTGGTGGAAACGAACAAATTCAACTAGGGCGTGTTGAAATTGATAAGGGATGACAAGCATAGCTTACTGAAGCAAGTTTATACCACTAACTTAGTCATCATTATCTTCCAAAGGGTCATAATCTAAGGCATAGATGACTTGTTCATAACTAAAACCTTGGCTCAATAAAAACCGCACCCGCTTGGCTTTTTCTTTTGCAATCAACTCTCGTGATTGAGACCCCTTAACCTCTGTCACTTTAGGGACACCATATTTTTTGATGGCTTTGGCTTTGGCTTTGGCTTTGGCTAATTCGAACCAATCATAATCAGTCGCTATTAACGCAGCCTCGATACAATCCTTAGTAAGCCCTTTTTGAGCGATGGCTTGACGAATGCGTATAGGCCCATGGCCGCGGGCGATGTTGCTACGAACGAGGAGCTCAGCATAGCGCTTATCATTGATAAATCCAGACGCTTCACAATCATCGAGCACAGGATCGATATCAAGAACTTCAAAGCCTTTTTCGAGCAGTTTGGTTCGGATTTCTTGGCGGGAATAATCGCGGCGCGCTAACAGCGCGACCGCGATTTGACGGGCTGACTGACTCAGAACACTTCGCCTGTTTCTAAATCAATATTCCCCTCGACATTGTCATCATCGGATGCCGATGATGCCAGGGCACTCGGGTTACTCAACAATAGCTCACGCAATGTCTTATCGATTTCAGCGGCTATAGCTGGGTTTTCAGTCAAATATTTACCCGCATTTGCACGGCCTTGACCAATTTTATCGCCCTTGTAGCTATACCAAGCGCCTGCTTTCTCAATCAGTTTATGGGCTACACCTAAATCAACTAACTCGCCAGTACGGTTGATACCTTGACCGTATAGAATTTGGAACTCTGCTTGTTTAAATGGCGCTGCAACTTTGTTTTTAACGACTTTTACGCGTGTCTCGTTACCAACCACCTCATCACCTTCTTTGATAGCGCCTGTACGGCGGATATCCAAACGAACAGAGGCATAGAATTTCAGAGCATTACCACCCGTTGTGGTTTCTGGGTTACCAAACATCACCCCAATCTTCATACGAATTTGGTTGATGAAGATTAACAGAGTGTTCGATTGCTTGAGGTTACCCGCTAACTTACGCATTGCTTGGCTCATCATACGAGCCGCTAAGCCCATGTGTGAGTCACCAATTTCACCTTCAATCTCCGCCTTTGGTGTTAATGCCGCTACCGAGTCAACGATAATCACATCAACCGCACCAGAACGGGTTAATGCATCACAAATCTCAAGGGCTTGCTCACCGGTATCGGGCTGTGAACACAATAAGTTATCAATATCAACGCCTAATTTTTTCGCGTAGATAGGATCAAGAGCGTGTTCTGCATCGATAAAGGCACAGGTTTTACCTTCGCGCTGAGCGGCGGCAATCACTTCTAATGTCAGAGTTGTTTTACCTGATGACTCTGGACCATAGATCTCAACGATACGGCCCATAGGCAAACCACCTGCCCCAAGAGCGACGTCAAGGGAAAGAGAACCTGTAGAAATGGTCTCAACATCCATAGAGCGGTCTTCGCCCAGCTTCATGATGGAGCCTTTACCAAATTGCTTCTCAATTTGGCTCAATACCGCAGCAAGTGCTTTCTCTTTGTTTGGATCGACCTTCATTCCTGTTCCCTCATCTAGACAGTATCAGTACTGTCAAAAGTGATATTCAATTTAATAAAGCAGGTGATCAAAAAGCGAGGCTCTTTGTCATTATCTGCAGACTAGTATACTGTACAATCATACAGTATCAAGGCCTGAGGATGAATTATTTTTACGTCTTAATATTTTCCAACTTAGACAAGCGGTTACATAGCAACACGACGAATTAATCAAGATAACAGTGAATATCCACGGTTTACGGATCAATTTTCCGTAAATTGTTGCTAAGATTGGCGCCAATTGATTTTAGACAGTAAGAATACAAATCTGCTGATTTTGATCCCATTACTGTATGACTTTATTCCCTATTTAGGGCCGGCATAACGGACGAAAACGATTTAATGAATCCTATAGATACCGATGATTTAGAAAAACACACCCCAATGATGCGTCAGTATTTGAGCATGAAGGCAGAACATCACGATATGTTACTGTTTTATCGCATGGGTGACTTCTATGAACTCTTCTATGATGATGCTAAGCGTGCCTCAGAATTATTAGGTATTTCTCTCACTGCCCGTGGTAAAAGTGGCGGCGATCCGATCCCTATGGCGGGCATTCCCTATCATGCAGTGGAAGGTTATCTGGCGAAACTGGTACAGATAGGTCAATCGGTTGCGATTTGTGAGCAAATTGGCGATCCAGCAACCTCCAAAGGCCCCGTTGAGCGTAAAGTCGTACGTATCGTCACTCCAGGCACCTTAACCGACGAAGCCCTATTACAGGAACGACAGGACAATCTGTTAGCTGCTGTTTATCAGGGCAAAGTAGGTTTTGGCTATGCGACTCTTGATGTGTCTTCTGGCCGCTTTGTTATTGCCGAGTTAGAGACCAAAGAGTCCCTCGAAGCCGAATTGCAACGTACCAATCCGGTCGAAATTCTTTATAGCGAAGATTTTGGTGCACTGGATTTATTGCACCATTTCAAAGGTAAACGCCGCCGCCCAGAATGGGAGTTTGACTACGATACCAGCATCAAACTGTTACTCGCCCAATTTGGCACTAAGGATTTACATGGCTTTGGTATAACCGATGCTCGCCTATCGCTGCAAGCGGCGGGCTGCTTAATGCAATATGTCAAAGATACCCAACGTACCGCCCTACCCCATATCAATGCTATTACTCGCTTTAATCAAACCGACACCATTGTCTTGGATGCTGCCACTCGCCGTAATCTAGAGCTGACACAGAATTTAAGTGGTGGTCGAGATAACACCTTAGCTGCAGTGCTCGATAACACTGCCACAGCCATGGGTAGCCGGATGTTGCAACGCTGGATCCATCAACCCCTTAGGGATCATGCGCTCATTTTGGCCCGCCAAACAGCAGTCAATGAATTACTTGAAACCGCAGTGCATGAGTCATTGCATGAACAACTTAAAGCACTCGGCGATATTGAGCGGATCATGGCTAGACTGGCACTGCGTACAGCACGCCCGAGAGATTTTGCCCGTCTGCGACAAGCCTTAAGCCTGTTACCGCAATTGCAACTGTCTTTAAGCCAATTAAGCGCTCCCCATACAGTCAAACTTGGCCAACTCTTGGGCGAATTTCCACAAGAACAACAACTACTTGAGCACGCCATTGTCGATAATCCCCCTATGCTTATCCGTGATGGCGGCGTGATCCGTGAAGGCTACAATGCAGAATTAGATGAGTGGCGTGGCTTAAGCGAAGGTGCCAGTGATTATCTAGTACAACTCGAAGCGCGGGAAAAGGAACGCACAGGCATTGCGACACTGAAGGTCGGATACAACCGAGTCCATGGCTATTACATTGAAGTCAGCCGACTACAATCCAACCAAGTGCCATTAAATTATCAACGCCGTCAAACCCTTAAAAATATGGAGCGGTACATCACGCCAGAACTTAAGGAATATGAAGAAAAGGTACTTTCTAGCCAAGGCAAAGCCCTCGCCCTTGAAAAACAACTCTGGGACGAATTGTTCGATTTGATCCTACCCAAGTTGCATGAATTACAAGACTTCGCCAGAGCCGCTGCCGAGCTTGATGTTCTCAGCAATTTTGCTGAACGTGCCGAAACCCTCGGTTATACCAGCCCAGAACTGAGCAGCGAAATAGGTGTTAAAATCGAGGCAGGTCGCCACCCTGTAGTTGAGCGAGTCAGTCAAACCCCGTTTATCGCCAACCCAGTAACACTGCATAATCAGCGGCGAATGTTGATAGTTACCGGCCCTAACATGGGCGGTAAATCAACCTATATGCGTCAAGTGGCGCTTATTACCCTCATGGCCCATATTGGCTGTTTTGTGCCAGCGGAACGTGCAACGATTGGTCCCATCGATCGAATTTTTACCCGTATTGGCGCCTCAGATGATCTCGCCTCTGGCCGTTCAACCTTTATGGTGGAAATGACCGAAACTGCCAATATTCTTCATAATGCCACTGCGCAAAGTTTAGTACTGATGGACGAAATTGGCCGTGGTACATCAACCTATGATGGCCTGTCGTTAGCTTGGTCAGCGGCGGAATATTTAGCGCAGCAAGTGGGTGCAATGACGCTCTTCGCCACCCATTATTTTGAGCTAACACAACTGCCAGAACTGATGTCCGGCGTCTATAACGTACATCTAGACGCAATTGAACATGAAGATACGATTGCCTTTATGCATGCAGTGCAGGAAGGCGCGGCCAGTAAGAGTTACGGTTTACAAGTTGCGGCGCTTGCCGGCGTCCCTGCACGAGTGATTAAGGCGGCAAAACATAAGTTACATCAGCTTGAAAGTCGCGATCATCAAGTAGAAGGTACTAAAACGCCGATTCAAACCTTATTAGCCCTGCCTGAACCAGTGGAAAATCCTGCGGTAAGTAAACTAAAGGCAATTAATCCTGATAATCTGACCCCTAAACAGGCGCTGGATTTGCTCTATGAGCTAAAACGCTTGAGCTAGGTGCATTTATCATGATGACTTAACAATAAAAACGCCCAAACAATTGGGCGTTTTTTATGGGGTGATTAAACAATCTTAAGCATTAATTTCTAAATAGAGCCTCTACAGATAGCCCTTGTGCGCCAAGCAGATCACGCAGGCGTTTTAAGGCTTCCACTTGGATTTGACGAACTCGCTCGCGAGTAAGGCCAATTTCAGCGCCCACATCTTCAAGAGTCGATGGCTCATAACCCAATAACCCAAAGCGGCGCGCTAACACTTCTCTTTGCTTGGTATTGAGTTCATTGAGCCACTTAACCACTGAGTTAGAAATATCTTCGTCTTGCACCTTGTAATCTGGGCCTACGTTATCATCATCAGCCAGCACATCGAGTAAGGCTTTATCATTATCACCGCCGAGAGGGACATCAACAGAAGTGATCTTCTCGTTGAGCTTCAGCATGCGGCTAACATCCACACTAGAGACTTGTAGTTTCTCGGCAATTTCTTCTGCCGTTGGCTCGTGGTCAAGTTTTTGCGCTAATTCACGGGCCGTACGTAAGTACACGTTAAGCTCTTTCACCACATGGATAGGCAAGCGAATCGTACGGGTTTGATTCATGATTGCGCGTTCAATGGTTTGTCTGATCCACCAAGTCGCATAGGTTGAGAAACGGAAACCTCTTTCTGGGTCAAATTTTTCTACCGCACGGATCAAACCAAGATTACCCTCTTCGATTAAATCCAGCAGCGCAAGACCACGATTATTGTAACGGCGGGCAATTTTAACCACGAGTCGCAGGTTACTTTCGATCATCCGATTACGGGATTTTTCGCAGCCTTTTAAGGCCTTACGGGAAAAATACACTTCTTCTTCTGCGCTAAGCAGTGGGGAAAACCCTATTTCACCTAAATAGAGTTGTGTGGCATCAAGATTTTTTTGCAGGTCATCTTGAACCTGTTGTTCGAGTCCTAATTCTTGAACTAAATCAGCGGCGATATCCTCTTTATCGAGATCAAACTCAGCGGTATCAACGGAAAAATCTACTAGTTCTTCTGCGGCAGTGCTATTTATGCGGCTCATGATCGAATCTCCCAAACCTAATTTAACTGCTTGTATTACTGCAATTTATTTTCCTCCATGCCAAAACAAGGCCCTAAACAATCATTGCTTAGGTAAGTAGTTGAGTGGGTTAACAGACTGACCATGGTAACGAATTTCAAAACGTAGCATGACCTGATTAGTACCTGTACTGCCCATTTTAGCAATCGTCTGTCCAGCGAGGACATGTTGCTTTTCATCGACTAAGATCTGATCTGCATGAGCATAGGCACTAAGGTAATCGTCACTATGTTTAATAATCACTAAATTACCATACCCCCTAAGCGCACTACCTGCATATACCACCCGCCCATCTGCAGCGGCTTTGATGATATCTCCACGTTTTCCCGCGATCTTAATACCTTTATTTCCCTGCTCATTGGCAGAGTATGTCCCAATCAGTTTACCTCTTACAGGCCATTGCCACTGGCTTACACTGTCGGGCAGTGTTGAAGTCGGGGCAACGATTGAAGAGTTAAATCTTTGTTGAGAGCTTGTTGCAGAATACGCAGGCTTTGCTTTCTGATCAAGTGTTTTTTTCTGCGGTTCACTAGATAGCCCCTCAACTGCAGAATCATCACTAACATATTGTTTTTTAGATGAATTTAACTGATAAAGGCCTTTGTTTGCCGAATTAATTCCACCTAAAATCGTAGATGCTTTGCTATTTTGACTGTGGTCATATGTTAAATACAAAACCTGTCCAGGATAGATAGTAAACGATTTATCTAATTGATTAATTTTGGCAATTTCTGCGTAATCTTTGCCGACAGCCCAAGAAATTGAGTAAAGGGTGTCACCTTTTTTAACTTTATAAGACTCGCCTTTAATATGACCTTTATTCTGTTTTGAATGATGCTTAGAGAGGCTTTCGACAGGTGCGGGGCGACTCGCCTGAAAGCTACAGCCTGCAAGCAACAACAATAAACTGAGGTTTAAAAGTAAACCCACATTCAACAATAAAAACTCCTCTTTGGGGCTATCTTACTGTTTTAATAAGTTCTAAACGGATGAACGCTATGCAAGCTCGCCATTGACTAAGGGAACAAATTTGACAGTCTCTATCACTTCCGAGCTAAAACGGTCAGAATGACGCGTAATCCGCATCAATTGCTGGGTTTCTTCCCCCACAGGGATGATCAAAACCCCTCCTTCGGCTAACTGTGATAATAACGCTTCAGGAATCTTCGCCGCCGCAGCCGTGACCATAATGCCATTATAAGGACTGCGATTCAGCCAGCCCTGCCAACCATCACCATACTTAAAAGAAACATTGTGCAGATCGAGTCGTTTTAATCTTTGTCTTGCTTGGATCTGTAACGCCTTTATCCGTTCTACAGTGCAAAGTTCGGGCACTAATTGGGCAAGAATCGCCGCTTGATAGCCAGAGCCTGTCCCCACCTCAAGCACCTTCTGTGGTTGATGCTGCAGCAGTAACTCGGTCATACGTGCAACAATATAAGGTTGAGATATCGTTTGCCCTTGCCCTATGGGTAACGCCGTATTTTCATAAGCTTTATGAGCTAACGCATTATCAAGAAATAGCTCGCGAGGCGTTTGGGATATTGCCTTAAGCACGGCTGGATTGCGGATCCCCGCATCCTGAAGCTTTTTCGCTAAATTCACCGCCGATGTTAAGGCAACTCGAGTCATATTTTATCTACCCAATTTTGCAATATCGATAATTGTCTATACGCGGTCAAATCCACGGTTAACGGTGTGATGGACACATAACCATGGGCAATTGCATGGAAATCCGTTCCTTCACTCGCATCTTGTTCAAGACCCGGTGGACCGAGCCAAAAAATTTCTCGCCCAGCGGGATCCTGCGTTCGCACAATGCCTTCAGCCTTGTGACGCGCTCCGAGACGAGTGACACTTATGCCTTTAATCTCATCCAGCGGTAAATCCGGCACATTGATATTGAGGATCTGATCGCTCGCAATAGGATGCGCTAACAACCCCTGCACAATTCGCCGCGCATACACTGCCGCGGTGTGATAATGCTTAAAGGCTTTGCCATTAAGGGAAATCGCCACCGCGGGGAAACCTAAAAAACGCCCTTCCATGGCCGCCGCGACGGTGCCCGAATACAAGGTATCATCCCCCATATTCGCACCAGCATTGATGCCCGATACCACCATATCCGGCTCACCATCACAGAGCTCTCGTATGGCTAAGTGAACACAATCTGTTGGGGTACCGTGAACCGAAATATAGCCATTGTCTAACCTATTAATTCTTAATGGGTTAGTCAAGGTTAAAGAGTTACTTGCGCCCGAACAATTACGGTCGGGTGCGACAGTCATCACAGTTGCTATTTCAGCGAGCGCCTCGGTTAAGGCTTTAATCCCCGGCGCATTCACCCCATCATCATTGCTGACAAGGATGCGCATCATGAAGCTGACTCACCATTGTCAGATACATTCGCTGCTGCAGTATTGCTCTCTGTTACAACATTTGTCTCAGCCGTGAGTGTTGTTTGCCATTGCAACTCTTTCACATCTTGATAATCAACCAGCTCTCTTAACAGCGATGTCGCAAAGCAGCCCGCAGGTAAAATAAACTCCAGTACCAATCCATCCGAGGTTTGCTCGTGCTTAAGGCCTTGTGGCTCAAGCAATAATGGGCGGCGTTCCTGTTCAAGCCCTGCGTGCTCAAGACCGTAGCAATCTTCGGTGAGATCTGCCATCGCTTGGGTTTCAACCTCGGCGGCTTCGCCTTGCGGTAGCATTTTGCCACGGCCCCACAGCGGCGCTGAAAGTTGAATGTCCTTTTCAATCAAACGCTTTAATACCACTAAATCCCATTCTGGCGTCACGAAAAAGCTCTTACTGCCCGCCAGCATCACACAATCCCCCGCTAAGGGTCGAGTGCCATAATGGGTAAGACGATAGGACACAACGGTATTGAACAGATGAGAGCGCACCGCAGAAAGATACATGCTGCGTTTATTGCGATCTTTAACCTTTTTGCCTGCGAGCATTTGCCGACCAAGCACCAAGTTTTTGCCATCGTGACCAAAGCGTTGCTCACCAAAATAATTCGGTACACCGATTTGGCTGACTTTTTCAATGCGGCTGATAATGTCTTCCACATTGGTGACATTACGCAGTGTCAGAATAAAGCGGTTGCCCAAGAGCGCGCCAATCCGTAACTTTTTGCTGTGGCGACTACTGGATAACACCGTTAAACGATCGCTATTGAGCTCGATCCACGCGGGAGTTTCTTTGCCAGGGATGCGAATGCCAAACCATTGCTCTGTGATGGCATTTTTATCTTTTTGGCCAGCATAGGTCACTTCTTTGGGATGAACCTTAGCAAACTTTGCTAGCATTTCAGCTACTTGCACCGTATTTAGCCCATCTTTACGAATATGGACTAAGTGATGTTCACCCTCGCCTGATGGGCTAAAAGGTAAGATCTCTTTTACGATGAAGTCGCTGTTAACGGTTCTTAA
Organism: Shewanella oneidensis MR-1; assembly: GCF_000146165.2. Taxonomy (NCBI): domain Bacteria; kingdom Pseudomonadati; phylum Pseudomonadota; class Gammaproteobacteria; order Alteromonadales; family Shewanellaceae; genus Shewanella; species Shewanella oneidensis. The sequence goes on from NC_004347.2 coordinate 3,581,725, forward strand.
ATCTGCGGTGCCAGTCGGTTTGCCGTACAGATAATGTAGTTCGCTCATGGATGTTGTTATCTCTTTAAGTTACACGCTATTGGCGGCTGAGTAATACGACAGCTTCGACTGCAATGCCTTCTTTTCGGCCCGTAAACCCGAGTTTCTCAGTGGTAGTGGCCTTCACATTAATGTCAGCAACATCAGCATTGAGATCGGCTGCTAGCACTTGGCGCATATCCTCGATATGCGGCGCCATTTTAGGCGCCTGCGCAATGATAGTGACATCCAGATTGCCCAGCTCAAATCCCTTCGCCTTTGCTAACGCATAGCAGTGGCGAAGCAAGACTCGACTATCTGCGCCCTTATAGGCTGCATCGGTATCGGGGAAATGTTTGCCAATGTCACCCAGCGCCATCGCGCCTAAAATGGCGTCGGATATGGCATGTAACACCACGTCACCATCGGAGTGGGCCACCAAGCCAGTTTCGTAGGGTACTTCGACGCCACATAAAATTAACGGGCGTGGTTCACCAAATTTATGGACATCAAAACCATGGCCTATTCGGATTTTCATTACATATTTCCTAACGTATTTAATAGATTGCGCAATAGTCAAACGCAGGCTTTCAAGCCTTAGCGCGCATTAAAAAAAGCTCTGCCAATTCTAAATCATCGGGATGAGTGACTTTGATATTATCCGCCCGTCCAGCAACCAATCCGGGAGAAATGCCAGCCCATTCCATTGCCGAGGCTTCATCGGTTACCACAGCGCCGGCGTTTAGTGCGCCCTGTAGATGTAATCGCAATAGTGACGTTGGAAACAATTGCGGCGTCAATGCATGCCAGAGATTATCGCGGCACACGGTCGAGTTGATTTCACCTAAGCTATTGGCGCGCTTCATAGTATCTCGCACTGGCATGGCCAAAATCGCCCCTTGGGGAAATTGCACCCTCGATGTCAGCAATTTATCAATATCACTCGCCATCAAGCAGGGTCTTGCCGCATCGTGAACTAAAGCCCAGCTATTGTCAGGCGCCTTATCAAGGGCCGCGAGTACTGAGTTGGCGCGCTCAGAACCGCCAATCACAGTTTTGAGTTTAGGATGCTTGGCCTGAGGTAATGCATAAAAGTCAGCATCCTCTGGATGCAGCGCAACAATCACTTGGCTAATTAGCGGATGGGACAATAATTTGTCTAACGTATGCGCCAAAATGCTTTGGCCCAATAAAGGTAAATATTGCTTGGGTTTACCAGCCCCCATGCGACTACCAATCCCTGCGGCGGGAACAATAGCCACCACATTGGACGATAAAGGTTCAAGTTGAACAGCAACTTGTGTTTCGGTTTGCGACGTGGCTTCTAAGACGATATCCATAGGCGATCCGTTATTGCGAAGGACTCGATACTGCACGATCACCACCCACCACACGATAGAAGGTCTCACCCTCTTTCACCATGCCGAGCTCGTTACGTGCCCGCTCTTCAATCGCTTCGGTGCCACTTTTAAGATCGATAATTTCTTCTTTAAGCACTTGATTACGCTCATTTAGTTTTGCATTACCATCTTGCTGAGCCGCGATCTGTTTTTGCAGGACAAAGTATTCGGGCAGACTGTTATCACCGGACCACAGCCGATATTGCAGCAAACCGAGTAGCACTATGAGTGTAATGACAAAGAATTTCATGGAGGAATTAGCGTCAGTATCTTGGATTAAAAAAATATACTGCAGATAGTACAACAAAAAAGGCCACCAAGTGGTGGCCTTTTTACATCGGACGGCTAAATTACGCCTGACCTTTGATTTCCTTCAAACCGCGGTAAGGTGCTTTTTCACCTAATTGCTCTTCGATACGCAGCAATTGGTTGTATTTAGCAACACGATCAGAACGGCACAGTGAACCGGTCTTGATTTGGCCAGCCGCAGTACCTACCGCTAAATCAGCGATAGTGGCGTCTTCAGTTTCACCACTACGGTGTGAAATAACCGCAGTGTAACCCGCCGCTTTTGCCATACGGATAGCCGCTAAGGTTTCAGTTAATGAACCGATTTGGTTAAACTTGATCAGGATTGAGTTAGCGATGCCGTTCTCAATACCACGGGTTAAGATCTTAGTGTTAGTGACGAATAAATCGTCGCCCACTAATTGGATCTTGTCGCCCATAATCTGAGTTTGATATGCCCAGCCATCCCAATCTGACTCGTCCAGACCGTCTTCGATAGATACGATAGGGTATTGCTCAGTCAGTGACTTCAGGAAGTCAGAGAAACCGTTTGAATCGAATACTTTGCCTTCGCCAGCCAAGTCATATTTACCGTCTTTGTAGAACTCGGAAGCGGCGCAGTCTAGTGCCAGAGTCACGTCAGTACCCAGCTTGTAACCCGCTAATTCAACCGCTTCTTTGATTACCGCTAATGCATCAGCGTTTGAAGACAGGTTAGGTGCAAAACCACCTTCGTCACCTACAGAAGTGCTTAAACCTTTACCGTGCAGAACTTTTTTCAGGGTGTGGAAAATCTCAGCGCCCATACGTAAAGCTTCGCGGAAATTTTTCGCGCCAACAGGTTGAACCATGAATTCTTGGATATCAACGTTGTTATCTGCGTGCTCACCACCGTTGAGGATGTTCATCATCGGTACTGGCATAGCGTATTGGCCAGGTGTGCCGTTTAATTCCGCAATGTGAGCGTATAAAGGCATGCCTTTGAATGCTGCAGCCGCTTTAGCCGCCGCTAAAGACACAGCTAAAATCGCGTTAGCTCCTAACTTGTCTTTGTTTTCAGTGCCGTCTAAGTCGATCATGATTTGATCAAGTTCGGCTTGTGCAGTCGCATCTTTACCGATTAACGCAGTACGGATTGGACCGTTTACGTTAGCCACAGCAGTTAATACACCTTTGCCTAAGTAACGGCTTTTATCGCCATCACGCAGTTCTAGCGCTTCACGGCTACCGGTAGACGCACCAGAAGGCGCAGCCGCCATACCGATAAAACCACCTTCTAAATGCACTTCGGCTTCAACTGTTGGGTTACCACGAGAATCCATAATCTCGCGACCAATCACGTTAATAATCTTAGCCATATTACCCTCGATTTAAGTTTAAAAGAGAAAAGAAAAAACCAATACCAATGGGAATTAACAGATGTAGAGTACGACCAAAACCTTTAAATTCCGTTTACCATTTCCGTCTTTACGCATGTCGTTTATACACATGGGTATGAGTTTTGACTCATGTTTACGCGGCCTGAGTTTAACAAAAGGCCGGGCCCACTGTCGCGGGTCCGGCCTTAAAATTTATTTCTTCAGATCACGTTTTTGATGTGCACTCGCGGCAGCAACAAAACCTTCGAACAATGGATGACCATCGCGTGGGGTCGAAGTGAATTCTGGGTGGAATTGACCCGCCACAAACCAAGGATGATCTTTAAGTTCAATCATCTCAACCAGTTTACGGTCAGAAGATAAACCACTAAATACTAGACCCGCTTGCTCTAAACGCTCTTTGTACTTGTTGTTGACTTCATAACGATGACGATGACGTTCAACACAGCTGTTACCTTTATAAGCTTGAGCGGCTTTTGAACCTTCAAGCAGGTGACATAACTGCGCACCTAAACGCATAGTGCCACCTAAGTCAGACGCTTCGTGGCGCTGCTCAACATTGCCTTCTTCATCTACCCATTCAGTGATTAAACCAACCACTGGGAATGGCGTTGCTTTGTTGAATTCGGTTGAATGTGCATCTGCCATGCCGGCAACGTTACGGGCAAATTCAATCAAGGCAACTTGCATGCCTAAGCAAATACCAAAGTATGGCAGATTGTTTTCACGGGCAAATTTAGCCGCCAAAATCTTACCTTCAACACCACGCTCACCGAAGCCACCTGGGACTAAGATACCGTCTAAACCTTGTAAGACTTCATCGCCTTTGGCTTCTACAGTTTGTGAGTCAATGTACTTGATGGTCACTGATACGCGGTTTTTAAGGCCTGCGTGTTTTAACGCTTCGTTGACTGACTTATAGGCATCAGGCAGTTCGATGTATTTACCCACCATACCAATCACGACTTCGCCGTTTGGATTGGCTTCTTGGTAAATCACATTTTCCCACTCGGACAAGTCGGCTTCGCGGCAAGTTAAGCTAAAACGCTTAACCACTAATTCATCTAAACCTTGTGAGCGCAGCAATGCCGGGATCTTGTAGATGCTGTCGACGTCTTTTAATGAAATCACTGCACGTTCTTCAACGTTACAGAATAGCGAAATCTTAGCGCGCTCGTTTGCAGGAATTGCGCGATCGCCACGGCAGATCAACACATCAGGTGCAATACCGATAGAACGCAATTCTTTTACTGAGTGTTGAGTTGGCTTAGTTTTCACTTCGCCCGCAGCGCCTAAGAATGGCACTAAGGTTAAATGCATAAACAGGGTGCGATCGCGGCCCAGTTCAACGCCTAATTGGCGGATTGATTCAAGGAATGGTAGTGATTCGATATCACCCACAGTACCGCCGATTTCAACGATAGCCACATCGTGACCTTCGCCACCTGCTAATACTTTTTCTTTGATCGCGTTAGTGATGTGCGGGATCACCTGAATTGTCGCACCTAAATAGTCACCACGACGTTCTTTGCGTAATACTTCTTCGTAAATACGGCCTGTGGTGAAGTTATTGCGACGGTTCATCTTAGTGCGGATGAAACGCTCATAGTGACCTAGGTCGAGGTCTGTTTCTGCGCCGTCCTCAGTCACAAACACTTCACCATGTTGCGTTGGGCTCATGGTCCCTGGATCGACGTTAATGTATGGGTCCAGTTTCATGATGGTTACATTGAGACCACGGGCCTCTAAAATTGCGGCTAATGAAGCGGCTGCAATGCCTTTACCTAGTGATGAAACCACACCACCAGTAACGAAGATATACCTTGTAGTCATGCTGAACCTGAGAAAATGAGTTTGAAAATACGTGCTTGTAAGAAAGCACTAGGACGGGGCAGTAGTATACCAAAGGTGTTGCCATTCGACAAACACCAATCCGGATAATTTGCCCTTTATCTTGGCTCGCCCTGTTTAACCTTATCCCAGTACGCATCTAACTCTTCCAAGCTATGTTCTTCTAATGCTTTATTATTTTGCCTTGCACATGCCTCTACGCCTTTAAAACGGCGTTCAAATTTAATATTTGCTTGGCGCAAAGCTTGCTCGGGGTCGACCGTTAAATGGCGGGCTAAATTGACTACAGCAAATAATAAGTCGCCCATTTCTGCCTGCACTTTGGCTTGGTCGAGCATTGGCTGATTTACCTCAAACAGCACTTCATCAATTTCTTCATGGATTTTCGCCACCACTGGCTCAAGCTCAGGCCAATCGAATCCAACGCGCGCGACCCGCTGCTGAATTTTGATTGAACGCGATAACGCAGGCTGCGCGCGCGGAATATCATCCAGCACAGAAACCTCGCTTGGTGAATTCCCCCCAGCTACCAATGCCTTTTGTTCACGCTCACTGGCTTTTATCGCTTCCCAATTGGCCTTCATTTGCTGACTGCTGGCATCGGCCTCAAACGCGGCTTCACCAAATACATGGGGATGACGGCGGGTCAGTTTGTCGATGATTTTATTCACAACAGTGCTGAAATCGAACCTGCCCTGCTCTTTGCCAAGCTGACAATAAAACACCACTTGGAATAATAAATCCCCCAGCTCATCGGGCAGCTCGTCTAGGGCTAAACGTTCAATTGTGTCGGCCACCTCATAAGCCTCTTCGAGGGTAAAAGGCACTATGGTTTGAAAAGTCTGCGCCTTATCCCAAGGGCAACCCGTTTGCGGATCGCGCAGCTTCTCCATAATCTTCAGTAGCGGCGCAACATCGGTTGCTGAAACTGCGGTTGCGGGAAGCTTGTTTGGTGATGGCACTTTTGAAGAGAGTTCTTTTGTGGATAGCTCTGTTGCTGAAAGCTCAGTAGTAGAAGGCGTGGTATGGGAAGTCATGCAGATATCCTTTCAAGAGAGTCGACACAGGTCAATGCGCAGGATGAGTACACAGGAATACACTCACGCAGAGTCGCGTCGTAACTACAGCCGATAAAGCCCCAATCATAAAGTAGGTAAGCCCAAAGTGCTATTTAGGGTTGAGATGGACGTAACTGAATCAGCTCGGAGGGCGTTCAAAATTCTGTGTCAGGCTAATTTTTAAATTTCTAGCACGCTATCTAAACGTCCTTCAAAATAAATCGCTAACTGAGATAAACAAAGGCTCCAATTGTGGATTGGCATGGTCCATTTATCTGAGGCGTTTAATATGCCTGCGTAAAGTAGCTTCAACAAGCTATTTTCATTAGGAAATGCACCTTTGGTTTTGGTGAGCTTTCTAAATTGGCGATGTACAGCCTCAACCGCATTGGTCGTGTAAATCACTTTCCTGATATGTTCTGGGTACTTAAAATAATGGGACAAATTATGCCATTTGCGACGCCAAGAGTTGATTACCAACGGATAAGCATCACCCCATTTGGCCTCCAGTTCGTCCAATGCCATCTCTGCGGCTTCTTTACTCACGGCTCGATACACAGGCTTTAAATCAGCCATAAACGCTTTCTGATTTTTTGAGGCGACATACTTCATTGAGTTGCGGATCTGGTGGATAACGCATAGCTGTGTTTCCGTATGAGGGAAGATACTGGCTATGGCCTCAGGGAAACCGGTCAAGCCGTCAACACAGGCGATAAGAATATCTTTTACACCACGATTATTAAGATCGGTCAGTACGGATAGCCAGTAATTAGCGCCTTCATTTTCGGAYAAGTGAAGCCCYAAAATTTCCTTTTTTCCTTTCATATTAAGCGCTAACAATGTGTAAACGGCTTTACTGACGTAACGCCCATCCTCTTTGACTTTATAATGTATCGCATCAAGCCAAACGATAGGATAATGGCTATCTAATGGGCGCTGTTGCCACGCTTTAAGTTCGGGGATGAGTTTGTCAGTGATAGCACTGACTGTTGCGTTAGACACATTGAGYCCATACATATCTTCAACATGTTGATTAATATCGCGATAGCTCATACCTATACTGAACATCGATAACACTTTACGTTCGATTTCATCGGTTAGYGTAGTTTGATTTTTCTTAATCAACTGAGGCTCAAAGGTGCCATTGCGGTCTCTAGGCGCGTCTAACTCAAAGTTACCGGACGGATGCTTAATGGTCTTAGGGGTTTTGCCATTTTTACGATTAGGCTGAGGATCATGCGCTAAATGCTGCTCAAGCTCAGCTTGGAGAGCCGCTTCAGTGAGTTGCTTGATCAGTGGGCCAAGAATGCTGTCTTTACCTGTGAGGCTTTTACCTGATTGCAGATCTTTAAGGGCTTGTTCGAAGTTAAAAGGTTGGGTCATATGTCATTCCTGTTTTTGAATATTTTACTGAAATGACACAGAATTATGAACACTACCTCAGCTCGCCCACGATATGTACTTTTTATTATCTCCCTCAACCCAGATATCAGTCTTTATCGGTAAAATCTCGTTTTTAATACAAAAGCTTTGAATCTCATTAAGTAAAAATGGTAGTTTACTTAGTTATTTTAATGATTAATCGACTGCATTGAACCTACCCCGTACCTACGTTATGGGAACGGGTTCGGATGATACAGTGCAGTTTAAAGGAATAAACATGAACTTTCTTGAAGCGTCTTGGGAAGAAAGAGAAGTCACAGCATATAAAGCAATATTGGGTGACACTGGGCTGGGGATTTTTCCGCTATCCCATGAGCTATTTAAGCGCATGAGTGCAAGCGGTATCAATCCTCGCTGGCTAACCCATGGTGTTTTTAAATCTCCCCCCAATGGCAACAGAAGTACATGGGCATATATCACCTCGGGGATGTCTAATCCTTGGGAAACCAACGAACCCGAGGAGCACTCTGGTCTTGGTGTCGAATTCATTATAGAAACAGAGAAAGAGGAAACGTGGGCAGTTGAAGTTCTACAAATGCTCATGGCCTATAACTTATTACTCGCAGCAGGACAGATGGGAGATTTCCCCTTGCTGGGTGATGGCGATCGAGTACCGCTCGCCTTGTCTGACGCCATTCGCACTATGATGTTTACCCAGCCAGTTTCATTTCCGCACTGTTTTAGCCTCAAATCGGGCCGCGTCGATTTATTGCAAGTGGTCGGCATCACGCCTGCTGAATTACAAGTCGCAAAACAAACCTCATCGGATAAAATTCGCACTCAACTCATCAGCAAGTTAGGCAGTCTAGTGACCAGCAAAGAACGAGAAAGTGTTGTGTAAAAAGCACACGTTATCGACATTTAATGGCCACGTGAGCCCCAGCAAGAACCGACCGATTAGAGTGAACCCCTAGAAGGTGTACTGGTCAACCCAAACTGGACACTTTTACTTGAGAATTCTCAAACTCTACAGGTGACAGATCGTCATTAGCAGAATGAAGCCGCTCCAAGTTGTAATATTTCATGTAAGCCGTCACATCTTGCTTCATAAACTCCCTTGTTGGTTGAGCAACTTTAAAAATCCAATTGTGTTTCAAGCTACCAAAGAAACGCTCAACAACGGCATTATCCCAACACGCACCCACATCACCCATGCTAGCTCGTAAAACATGGACACCCATCCTTAATGGCGCGGTAGTTAACCTCCAACTATGCTTTGGTTAAGCATTAAACATGGAGGTTTTTATGCCCCGTCCTCGCCGAACTCAAATAAGTCTTGAAGACACGCCTTATTACCATTGCTATAGTCGCGTGGTGCGGCGTGCATTTTTATGTGGCGATGATACCTATTCGGGTAAAAACTATGACCATCGCCGCACTTGGGTTGAGTCATTATTATTTGAACTTGAAGCCATTTTTGCTATTGATGTGGCAGCGTTTGCGGTTATGTCGAATCATCTGCATCTGGTGCTTAGGGTCGATATAGACAGTGCCAATCGTTGGACTGACCGCGAAGTACTTGAGCAATGGCATAAGTTGTTTAAAGGCGATGAATTAACGCAAAAATTCGCCAAAGGTGAGTTAGTTGAAGCCTATGAGGTCAGCAGATTAAAGCATTCAATTGCCATTTATCGCAGTCGTTTGTGTGATATTTCATGGTTTATGCGCTGCTTAAATGAACCTATCGCAAGGCAAGCAAATCAAGAAGATAACTGTACAGGTCGCTTCTGGGAAGGACGGTTTAAATCCCAGGCCTTGCTGGATGAAGCCGCCGAGTTAGCCTGCGCGAAAATTGGACACCCAGCCTTAATGGCGCTGCCGTTAGCCTCCTACTATGCTTAGGTTAAGCATTGAACAAGGAGGTTTGTATGCCGCGCCCTCGCAGAACCCAGATAAGTCTTGAAGACACTCCCTTTTACCATTGCTGTAGCCGCGTGGTTCGGCGGGCTTTTTTATGTGGCGATGATAGTTACTCGGGTAAAAACTATGACCATCGCCGCGCTTGGGTGGAGTCATTATTGTTTGAACTTGAAGCAGTTTTTGCCATCGATATCGCAGCATTTGCGGTGATGTCGAATCATCTGCATGTGGTGTTGCGGGTGGATATCGAGACTGTCAATTGTTGGACTGACCGCGAAGTCCTTGAGCAGTGGCATAAGTTGTTTAAGGGCGATGAATTAACGCAAAAATTCGTAAGAGGTGAGTTAGTTGAAGCCCATGAGGTCAACAGATTAAAGCATTCAATTGCCCTTTATCGCAGTCGTTTGTGTGATATTTCATGGTTTATGCGTTGCCTCAATGAACCTATCGCAAGACAAGCAAATCAAGAGGATAACTGCACTGGGCGTTTTTGGGAAGGTCGCTTTAAGTCACAAGCCCTACTCGATGACGCCGCTGTATTAGCTTGTATGACTTACGTCGATTTGAATCCCATTAGAGCGCAACTGGCTGATACACCAGAACAATCCGACCATACCAGTATTCAACTGCGTATTCGGGCCGCATTAAAAGGTGAGCAGCCGAGCAATCTACTGCCTTTTATTGGGAACGAGTGCGACAACCAACCCAATGGCATTGGGTTTTCCTTAACGGATTACCTTCAATTGGTAGATGATACTGGCCGAATTATTCGCAACGATAAACGTGGATACATCAGTGAAAATAGCGCCAAGATACTGACAAGATTAAATATCCCCCATGACAATTGGCTCAAGCTAACCACCGAGTTTGGCAAACTATTTCACGGTCCAGTAGGCACATTACAAGAACTGAGCGATTACTGCGAACATCTTGAAAAGCGACGACGGCACTTTGCGTCAAGCTGCCAGCACTTTAACAGTAACTGACAGCGACTTATATCACTTCGAAAGCAATCCTTGCCGAGCACCTCCCAAGCACTATGGGATGACTTACCTCGTCTGAAATGCTCCATTTTTTAAGGAATTAGCGTAATTTATTGCCTCAGATGCTGTCCCTGCGACTTTTGATGGTTCTTTTTTAAACAATGTTAACTTTTACAAGTTGTAGGTAAACGGAAAGTGCATTATGTTGTTGATCTAAAATGGATGGCCATTTTTTTATTTCATAAACAAAGTACCTAGCTCATTTTTGCCCTAAGGCTTGTTTCAAAGTTAAAAATGCAAGTAGGGCAAATAAAGCTTTGGCGATAGAAAAGCTAATGTGGTGGACAACTTTCAATCTAGAAGTTATGCCTGCTGGTCTTTCCTTCATCCAGTGTAATATCACCAATGGAAAGGCGATGTAACTCCACCTCAGGATTACGAAAACGTCCGAACATCAGTTTGATTTGGCGCACAAGTCTGCGCGCTAAGTGAGTTTTTCTGGGTTGGGATAAGCGGCATCCAGATCTAAGGCCTGCACACAGCTGGCAATTTGTGTTTGATAAGCCATGCGGGCAATCCAGCCCAAATACGCGTCATGGCCAGTATCCCAGTGCCAGAGTGCAAAACCTTGCTGTTGCAGTTGCTCGTGGGCCAAGAGCATAATCTGACCAACCTTCAGCTCATCTTCAGGAACGTCGCAGCCCCAGTCAAAAACAATGTCGATGTTGAGATTACTGCACAGAGTATCGAGCACGTCGAGCATGGATTCTGTGTCTTTCCAATCAACGAAAAACACCAATTCCCAATCGGCAGCTTCTCTAATGCCATTATTAATCAGTTCGTTATCCTGATCTTCATACTCTTCTTTATTGTCTTCGTCTTCGATGAAAGCTTTAAATTCTACGCTACAGCGCTGGGCAAGTTTGCTGTCGCCATTGCTAATTAGCTCATAAAACTCGCGCACGTTGCGTAAAATGCGTTGATGCCTGGTTTCCTGAGCTGCGGTTTCACCTGCATTGGCCACTTGGTAGCCCTTGTTGAGCTTCTCTGCAGTGGTTTTATCCGCAGCCTTGAGCATGGCTTCAACACTGTTAAATTGCTGAGTTTTGTTTTGGCCATTGGCACCGATGCGCCCATAGCGGCTGATTAGAGTGCCGTCTTCATGCAATGTCAGCTCGTAGAATTTATGCTCGCCCGTAGTAGGATTGGACAGCTCAAAATAACGGGTTTGTAAAATATCCATGTGTATTATCCATGTGTATTATTTAGTGTTAATTATTTGGTAATTGTCCGAACCCTATTCAACCAAGGGTGCGGAGTGTAATATCCTGTAGAAACGATAGATTAGGGATGCACCGCTATCTATACACATTATCTTTAATCTTTGCGAATATTTTTTGGCAAGTTTAAGCTGACTTTTTATGTAGGTTTGCGACACAAGTCTCTCATGCCTATTCCGCCCCGAGAAGGGTACTCAGGGCTTTGTTTCCCAGCCTAAAATAGGAAATAAAGTGCTACCGTAAAAAAGCAAATTCCTATAGCATCATTTATACCCATTGACACGGATGTGGCAGCCGCCAATTCCAACAAGCGATTTATGTTCTGCAACAGCGCTGCGCATAAATACTAAGACGTTAGTTTTTTTTATGAAGGCATACGCATACCCAACTGGTGAACCGCTCAACGAATACGGATTGCTTGAGCTAAATGAGATTTCGCTCTCCGCAGACTCCAAGACGGTTCGTGCTGTTGCAATATTCCTCATGGCAGCTGCTGATGAAATGGACCGAAAGGGAGAGAACTACGGGCATTTACACATGCAAGACGAAAGTGATGCTTGGAAAGAAGAGTGGCCTGATATAGTTGTGTGCAATCCGAATGAATAAAAAACTGTACTGGTCAACCCAAACTGGGCACTTTTACTTGAGAATTATCAAACTCTACAGGTGACAGATTGTCATTAGCAGAATGAAGCCGCTCCAAGTTGTAATATCTCATGTAAGCCGTCACATCTTGCTTCATAAACTCCCTTGTTGGTTGATTAACTTTAAAAATCCAATCGTGTTTCAAGCTATCAAAGAAATGCTCAACAACGGCATTATCCCAACACGCACCCACATCACCCATGCTGGCGCGGACACCATAGTTCGATAGCAGCCTACCGAATTGCTTACTGGTATATTGCGAGCCTCGGTCAGAGGGCGTTCAAAATTCTGTGTCAGGCTAATTTTTAAATTTCTAGCACGCTATCTAAACGCCCTTCAAAATAAATCGCTAACTGTGATAAACAAAGGCTCCAATTGTGGATTGGCATGGTCCATTTATCTGAGGCGTTTAATATGCCTGCGTAAAGTAGCTTCAACAAGCTATTTTCATTAGGAAATGCACCTTTGGTTTTGGTGAGCTTTCTAAATTGGCGATGCACAGCCTCAACTGCATTGGTCGTGTAAATCACTTTCCTGATATGTTCTGGGTACTTAAAATAATGGGACAAATTATGCCATTTGCGACGCCAAGAGTTGATTACCAGCGGATAAGCATCACCCCATTTGGCCTCCAGTTCGTCCAATGCCATCTCTGCGGCTTCTTTACTCACGGCTCGATACACAGGCTTTAAATCAGCCATAAACGCTTTCTGATTTTTTGAGGCGACATACTTCATTGAGTTGCGGATCTGGTGGATAACGCATAGCTGTGTTTCCGTATGAGGGAAGATACTGGCTATGGCCTCAGGGAAACCGGTCAAGCCGTCAACACAGGCGATAAGAATATCTTTTACACCACGATTATTAAGATCGGTCAGTACGGATAGCCAGTAATTAGCGCCTTCATTTTCGGATAAGTGAAGCCCTAAAATTTCCTTTTTTCCTTTCATATTAAGCGCTAACAATGTGTAAACGGCTTTACTGACGTAACGCCCATCCTCTTTGACTTTATAATGTATCGCATCAAGCCACACGATAGGATAATGGCTATCTAATGGGCGCTGTTGCCACGCTTTAAGTTCGGGGATGAGTTTGTCAGTGATAGCACTGACTGTTGCGTTAGACACATTGAGTCCATACATATCTTCAACATGTTGATTAATATCGCGATAGCTCATACCTATACTGAACATCGATAACACTTTACGTTCGATTTCATCGGTTAGCGTAGTTTGATTTTTCTTAATCAACTGAGGCTCAAAGGTGCCATTGCGGTCTCTAGGCGCGTCTAACTCAAAGTTACCGGACGGATGCTTAATGGTCTTAGGGGTTTTGCCATTTTTACGATTAGGCTGAGGATCATGCGCTAAATGCTGCTCAAGCTCAGCCTGGAGAGCCGCTTCAGTGAGTTGCTTGATCAGTGGGCCAAGAATGCTGTCTTTACCTGTGAGGCTTTTACCTGATTGCAGATCTTTAAGGGCTTGTTCGAAGTTAAAAGGTTGGGTCATGTGTCATTCCTGTTTTTGAATATTTTACTGAAATGACACAGAATTATGAACACTACCCTCGGTCACTGTGGAATACCAGCCCTCGCGCTGGTTGTCGCAGGTTGTAGGCTTTTATTAATGCCTTGGATATCAAATCTGTAGTCATGCGTTTGTCTATATGCCACCCAACAATCCGGCGTGAATATAAATCCATCACCACAGCCAAATACATCCAACCTTCACCTGTCTTTAAATAGGTCACGTCACCCGCCCAAACCCCATTAGCCGATACTGGGTTAAAGTTCATGTTTAGCAGGTTATCAGCCACAGCATCTGAGTGTTTTCGCTGTGTCGTCACCTTGTAAGCACGTCGCTGGCTTGCTTTGAGTCGAAGTCGGCACATAATTTACGAACGAGATAGCGACCAATTAGGTAGCCTTCCTTGCGCAATTTCTTCACCATTTCACGATTCCCTAAGCTGCCTCGACTTTGCTTAAATAGCTGTCGAACAAGGCGATAAAGCTTCAGTGTTTCAAGGCTTATCACGTTTGCAGGGCGCTTATGCCAATCGTAATAGCCTGACCTACTGACACTCATTACTCTGCATAACTGTGTTACGGGAAATAGGTTGGATTGCCGTTTGATGAAACAAAATTTTACTTCATTTGTCTCGCAAAGAAGGCGCTGGCCTCGGCGTGCCCCATGGGTATTTTTAGTATTTCTTTCTCAATGCGTAATTCTTTGTTTTCTCTACGCAATCTCTTCAACTCATCACGCTCAGATTCTTCTAAGGTGATGCCTTGCTGCAAGGCTTCGTGTTTTTCCTTCCAGTTGTAAAGCAGGCTCGTGCTAACTCCCAAGAGACTTTGCCGCATCGGCAACGCTATAACCTTGCTCCAGCACCATCAAGACGGCTTCATCTTTAAATGCCTGCGGATAACTCTTATGTGATTTTTTCAGACTCATATTGACCTCTTAATTTATTGACCATACTGTCTCAAGATTAAGTGTCCGATGGTATTAGACCAGAACAGTGCGTGGGCGGGATAAAAAACACACTGATTTTTGTGTAAGTATTGTGAGGTAAAGATGCGCGAATATTGGAATGACATTAACTTGGAGCATGATTTTTACTGTTACTACAAAGACGGCAATGAAAATCTATGGTCGATTTGGCGCGAAAGCACAGATGAGCAAATAACCCCATGGTTAGATCTTGGTTACGAAGGCGGGATACGGTTTGTGGATGGCCTCGCCGACGGTGCAATTCTGTTTCAGCTCAGCGCAAGAGCGACTGCTGGTGGAGAGGAACTCGTTGGTCTTTTCCGCTGGCCCGAAGGCACTTCTACAGGGGCGATCTTTCAACATATAGCGCGTTTAGAAGACGCAAGACTTTTTGCGTTGCAACACAGTAAAACATTCAGCCAAATCGGCGTTGCAGGTTGGCAAGGCGGGTATGGTTTGGTCAATGAACAGTTAGAGTGGGTGTTACCGTGCAAGCTACCGGGTAATTGGAATATGTGCCCAGAGCTTGTTAGTCCAAGCCTATTGGCAATTTATAGCTCATTGGATCCGATGCCTGATGCATGGAAACTTGAATGGCGCGTAGGGTTCTTTTCGCTTGATTCTTTGATACAAGTGCAGCCGTGTCAGTACTCCTCTTTTTTCGTTGTTAATCAGAGGGTTTTTGCTCCCCTTGAAAGCAAAAATGGGCAGCATGGAACGGATGTTTTTGATCTAGAAGGCAATCAGATAGACCGATTTGATTATTACTTACAACAGTTTAATAACGAGCAACTGCTCGTCAAAAAAGCTGGATTATGGGGTTGGGCCGATAATACTGGCGTCATCACCGTTGAACCCTATGCCAAGGACCAATGCATCCTTCAGGATGGTCCTGTGGAGCAGGCTGATTTAACACATTTAGCATTAGCTCGCGGATGTACGAAAAGTGCCATGCTAGAGGAAGACATATTGAACTTTTTAATCTCCCAGCTTGAGGATGGCTACTTTAGCGTTAAGTATGAACCCGATGAAGGCTATCTACCCGGTGATGGGTATTGTGATATTCAACTTGCTGCGTTGTCGCATGATGGAGTCGGTTTCTGGATCGAAGACCGTTTTGCCTCCGATACATTTCAGCTAGTGGTGTTGACAGATATGTGGCGCAAATTCCCCAGAGGTACTGTTTTGCGTATCGAGGCTAATAAACGTCTTATCTCGGTGGACGATGATGGTGAAGAGACAAGGTACATAGAAGGATTTTTGGCTCAAGCCATGTTATCTATGGAGTTTATGTAAGAAAGATTTGATTGCATTTGTACGAATCTACTACTTTCCATTTGAAGTTTTATGATCACCCTCGACCAACTCGAAGAAATGTTCGCCAGCATCAGGGAGGGCCGGCATCCTCAGAAGGACTTGAACAACATCCGTGTTTAACGGCCAGTTCGCCATCCATGGCTCTCGTTCATAAGCTCAGAAACCCTAAGTTCGATTCACCGCGTCGGCGAGCAAATGCCATGGCTCATCCATCAATCGGCTTCAGCCTTTAAGTGACTAAACAAGTGATTTAGCCGTGTTAGCACTCCTATTTTAACGTTTTTTACCCTACAAACTCCCAAATACAAAAAAGCGGTAGCGCTTTATGCCCTACCGCTTTTTTACAACTCAGAATCGAGAATTACAATCTGCGTGCTTCAATCACGCTATCGACTTGGGAGAGCTTAGATAACACCCGCGATAAGCCATCGAGGTTGTATAGCTCTAATTCCAGCTCAATGGCTGCCGTCTGATTCTTAATATCCGATGACGAGCTCATGGCGAGCACATTGGACTTTTCGGCGGCAAGTACCGAGGTGAGATCCCGCAATAATCCGCTGCGATCATGGGCTAAGACGCGCAGGCGCATGCGATAACCGCCGGAGTAATTTTCGCCCCAAACCACATCGACGCCACGCTCAGGGTGAACGCGCATTAACTCTTTCACCTGCTCACAGTCGGAGCGATGCACCGAAATACCGCGCCCTTTGGTGATAAAGCCTAAAATCTCATCCCCGGGCACGGGCTGGCAGCAACGGGCGATATGGCTGAGTAAGTTACCCACACCATTCACCTCAACCTGCCCACGGCTGTTGGTGCCAGATTTAGATTGGCTCTTTTTAACTAATTCTTCTACCGCATCTTCTTCACTGGCTTCATCGAGGCGCAACTTACTTTGAATATGGTTAACGACTTGATGCAAACGCACATCACCGCCGCCGATAGCGGCGAGTAAATCGTCCATACTCGCCATATTAAAGCGCTCAACGGCAATGGTGGCATCTTTAATTCTCAGGCTGACTCTCGCCAACTCGGCTTCGAGCATCTCTTTACCGGCGATAATATTTTTATCGCGGTCTTGCTGCTTAAACCAATGCTGAATTTTCGAGCGCGCCCGCGATGTGCGGATATAACCTAAGTTTGGATTGAGCCAATCGCGCTTAGGATTAGGGTGTTTCGAGGTGATGATCTCGATACGCTCGCCAGTTTCGACTTGATAGGTAAACGGCACAATGCGGCCATCAACCTTAGCGCCAATACACTTATGACCGACCTGCGAGTGAATATAGTAGGCAAAGTCGAGCACGGTTGAGCCGAGCGGTAAGTCGACCACTTCACCGCTTGGGGTAAAGACATAGACTCGGTCTTCAAACACTTGGCTGCGGACTTCTTCGACCAAATTGCCGCTTTCAACCACGTCTTCCTGCCATTGCAGGATTTTACGCAGCCAATTGATTTTTTCTTCGTAGCCGCTTTGTTTGCCGGAGTGATTGCCCTCTTTGTACTTCCAGTGCGCGGCAACCCCCAGCTCTGCATCTTCATGCATATCTTGGGTACGAATTTGAATTTCAACGGTTTTACCCTCAGGCCCCACAACAACGGTATGGATCGATTGATAACCATTAGGTTTAGGGTTGGCCACATAGTCGTCGAACTCGCGCGGAATATGGTGCCATAGCGTGTGCACCACCCCTAAGGCGCCGTAACAGTCCTGCAAACGCTCGGTGACAATTCGCACGGCGCGCACGTCAAACAACTCATCAAACTTGAGGTGTTTGCCCTTCATCTTGCGCCAGATGCTGTAGATATGTTTTGGACGACCATACACCTTAGCGCGGATATGGTCCTCATCGAGGCGCTGCTGCAATTGCTCGACAAAATTTTCGATAAAGACTTCGCGATCCAAACGTTTTCCGTCTAGCTGTTTTGCAATCTCTTTGTAAGTATCAGGGTGCAGATAACGGAAGGAAATATCTTCTAATTCCCACTTTAACTGACCAATCCCCAAACGGTTAGCAAGCGGCGCATAGATGTCGGCAATTTCGCGTGCTAGCAAAACGCGGGTTTCTTCATCGGCATTTTTCACGGCGCGCAGCAAACAGACACGCTCGGCCAGTTTAATCACCACCGCGCGCACATCTTCGACCATGGCCAGCAACATGCGGCGGATATTGTCGATTTGCGGCTCGGTTGAGCGACTATTGGGATTGATTTTTAACGCACCAATGGCATTCATGGTCACCACACTCGCGACTAAACGCGCGAGTGGCTCACCAAATTTTTCTTTGATCGCTTCTTCGTTTAATAAGCCAGCATCAAACACCACAAACAGAATGGCCGCTTGCAGTGTTTCTATGTCCATATTCAGTGGCGCGAGAATTTCAATCATCTCGCGGGCATGTTCAAGCAGTTCTCTTTTCGCGGCAGGACTCTTAGCGGGTAAGGCGTCCACCTGCGCAATCAGGGCGAGTAAGGTTTGCGCTTCATCGACATGACTGACATAGCGAGCCACCCACTCTTCAAGATGAAAATCGGGATCATTAAAGTGCGCTTCGCGAACAGAGACCATCTTAATTTATTTCCTTATTCGTGCTCAGAGAAAAGAGGCACCACCTCGGCACTCCTATCTTCAGCATTGGCACGGACTTGTCAAACCTAACGAGACGAATATTCACATTTTTTACGTTATTCAAACGCTTTGCTTACTTTACACTCGAATAAAGCGGGCAAGTGAGGAAACCTTGCCCTGCATATAAGACTTATTTTGCCAGCTCAAACAATGCCATCGCTTCGATATGGTGTGTCTGTGGGAACATATCGATTAAGCCTAATTTTTGTAGCTTGTAACCTCGCTCGAGTAATACCGCACTGTCACGGGCTAAACTCGCCGGATTACAGGACACATACACCACTTGGCGTGGTTTCATCTTCTTAAGCCACTGCAAACTCTCATACGCGCCTGCGCGCGCGGGATCGAGTAGCAACTTATCAATCTTGCCCATCCAAGGCTCAGAGGATAAATCAGCACTTAAGTCACCATGGTAAAAGGTTAAATTGCTTAAGCCATTTGCCACCGCGTTTTCACGGGCTTGGCTGACCATTTCAGGCACCCCTTCAACCCCAATCACATCGGCGCCCATTCTGGCTAAGGGCAAACTGAAGTTACCCATACCACAGAAGAGGTCAAGAATGCGCTCTCCCGGCTGCGGCGCTAACCAGTCTAACGCCTGTGCTACCATCGCCTTGTTAATTTGTGCGTTGACTTGCACAAAGTTACCCGGAGTAAAAGTTAAGCTCACCGGCTGTACATCAGTTTTATCATCGAGCAATTGGTAAACAGGCAATAACAGCGTGCCATTCACACCATGGAACTCGCCTTCATTATCTTGCAAACAAATATGGATTTGGTGCTGCTCGGCAAACTGCGCAAGCTTTGCCATATCCTTATCATTTAAGCTTTTAGTGATCCGAATCACCGCAAAATGGCCATTGTCGGCTGCAATCAACTCTAAGTGACCTAGACTTGATTTCGCCGCGAGTTGATTCAGCAACTTAGCAAATGGGGCGATTAAATCAGACAAAGGCTTAGCCAAGACTAAACACTCAGTAATCGACACCACATGGCTACTGCTCGATGCACGAAAACCTAAGCTTAACTGCTTGGTATTTTTATCAAATAAAGTCGCAAGACGGGCACGACGACGGTAATGCCAACCTTCGCCGCTTAATGCAGGGGCTAAAGAACCTTCGGCGCCAGCAAATTTTGCCATAATATCCACCAGAGCCGCCGACTTATGCTCACGTTGCGCCGTTAATGACATATGCTGTAAATCACAGCCACCGCAAGTGTGGTAATGGGGACATAAGGGCGAAACCCGCTCAGTGCTTGGCGTCTCGACCTTAATTAACTTGGCTCGGGCATAGTTTTTCTTTTGTTCGGTCAACTGCGCCTGCACGGTTTCATTGGGTAAGGCGCCGGGGATAAATACGACTTTTCCCTGATGTTGTGCTATACCTGCTCCGAGATGATCGAGCTGCTGCACGCTGAAGGATTGCTTAGCGGACAACTGTTTGGAACTATTTGGTTTTGCTTTAAAAAATTGTGCCATTTCGGCCTCTAAATCAATAAAAAACTGGTAAAGACCGCCCTTTTTCTGGCAGTCTTATAACATTCTCATCGTCCCTAGAACTTAGGAAACAGCGCTGCGGCTATGAACCCTGTCAACAACATGACCAAATACAGCTTACGTTCTTGGGTTCTGGTGCTAGCGCTTGCGCCGACGATCTTAGTCGGTATTCTGCTGGGCAGCTACTTTACCATAAATCGCTTCTATGAACTCGAAGATACGCTGATTGAACAGGGCAGTAATATTATCGAGCCCTTGGCAATTGCCAGCGAAGTGGGACTGGTTGGCAATGATAGGGAAGCGACTAAGAGACTCCTTGCCGCCGCCCAACTCAATAAATCCACGCTCGTAAAATCCATTGCCATTTTTGACATTCATAATCAACTCTTTGTCACATCGCATTACCACAAAGATTTCGAGATCATGCGCTACAAAGAAGCGCTAACCAATCTGCAAAAAACCGAAATAGAACATGTGGGCGACAGTCTTATTCTACGCACGCCCATCTTTGCGACTGCAACGCCCACGGGGAGTGAGCCTGCGAATGTTGATATCCAAACCGATAATGGCGAGTTACTCGGCTATATCTCGGTAATTATCAATAAAGAACGCGCCTTGCTCGAACAACACAGAGCCGCCGTGGCCGCCTTTATTATCGTGTTGATTGGGGTGCAATTAAACCTGCTGTTTACCTTTCGATTAGTCAAAAACGTCACCCAACCCATTACCGAAATGGTGCGAGTCGTCGCTAAAATTCGTGAGGGTAAACTGGATGCTCGGCTTCAAGGAAATCTGATTGGTGAGCTGGATCTGCTTAAACGCGGTATTAACGCCATGGCAGGCTCGTTATCGGAATATCACGATGAAATGCAGCAAAATATCGATCAGGCGACCTCTGATTTGCGGGAAACCTTAGAGCAAATCGAAATCCAAAACGTTGAGCTCGATTTAGCCAAAAAACGCGCGTTAGAGGCCAGCCGGATTAAGTCTGAGTTTTTGGCTAATATGTCCCACGAGCTGCGCACACCGCTTAATGGTGTGATTGGTTTTGCGCGCCAGTTAGTAAAAACCCCATTGCACTCTAGCCAAGTGGATTACATTAATACCATCGAACGTAGTGCCACTAATCTGCTGGCCATTATCAACGATATTCTCGACTTCTCTAAACTCGAAGCCGGTAAAATGGTGCTAGAAAGCATGCCATTTGGTTTAAGGGAAACCCTGGGTGAAACCATCACCTTAATCTCCGGTAGCGCACAGGCCAAGGGGCTTGAGTTAGTTGTCGATATCGCGCCGAATGTCCCCGACAATGTCAATGGCGATTCGATGCGTGTTTGTCAAATTATCAATAACTTAGTTGGCAACGCTATCAAGTTTACCGACTCAGGCAGCGTACTGGTTAAATTAGAATTACAAGCCCAAACCGATGAGCAGGTTGTGCTGCGCTGTGATGTTATCGATACCGGGATTGGGATCGATGAAAGCCAGCAGGACTTCCTCTTCCAAGCCTTTGGTCAAGCCGACTCATCGATATCTCGCCGTTTTGGCGGAACAGGGCTTGGGCTGGTGATCACTAAGCGGCTCGTCAATCAAATGGGCGGACAAATAGGCTTTACCTCGTCGGTGGATAAGGGCTCTAACTTCTGGTTTACTCTGCCGTTAGGCCTTGGTCAGTTCCAAATTGGCGATTCGTTGCCTCTTGAAAAACTACAAAATAAAACCGTGCTCTTTTATGAGCCAAGAGTGCTCACCCATTCAGTGATTAGTCGTCAGTTAAAACAATGGGATACTAAGGTCACTCACCATCAGCATATTCCTAGTTTACAGACAACCCTATCAACGACTGAGCATCAATTTGATTATGTGTTGTTAAGTTGCCATGGGTTTAACAATCCAAACCATTTGGTCAGCACCTTAATTCAAGCCAAAGCTAAAACGGATTGTTTGATTGTGCTGTTCGACTGCCAAGAACAAGACATGTTAAGCCAATTTATTCGCCCCAATGCTGACGTGGTGTTATCACTGCCCGTAAGCGAACACCAACTGGCGCGTAATATGCTCTACCCACCGATGGAATATGACCTATTACCGCCCGTAAGCATTGCTGTACCTGCAGCCCGCCAATCGCTTACCGTATTAGCGGTGGATGATAACTTCGCCAATTTAAAGCTTATAGATACCTTACTCAATGAGTTAGTCACTACCGTTATCGCCGTCAATAGCGGTGAGGAAGCGGTAAAACAGGCGAAGACTCGCACTTTTGATCTTATCTTTATGGATATTCAAATGCCGGGCACCGATGGCATCAGTGCCACCAAACAAATTCGCCAAGGTTCGATGAACCGCAATACGCCGATTATTGCCGTGACCGCCCATGCGATTGCCGAGGAGCGCGAGCTGATTTTAGGTAGCGGCATGGATGGTTATTTGCCCAAACCCATAGATGAAGCCGCACTTAAAGCGGAGATTAACCGCTGGATCACGCGGCCTAAATTCACTCACTTTGATTTACATACCCTCAACTGGGATCTATGCCTGACCCAAGCTAACCATAAGTCGGGCTTAGCGTTAGATATGCTACGTATGCTGCTCGATTCTCTGCCTCAAACTGTATCAGCCATAGAAGCGGCATTGAGCCAGAACGATCAAGTAACGATGCTCAGCACCATCCACAAACTCCATGGCGCAAGTTGCTATTGCGGGGTACCTACTACCCAGCGTTTATGCCAAGAGATTGAATCTGCGTTAAAACGTGAGGCCCGTGTTGAAGATCTCGAACCGGAAATACTAGAGTTACTTGATGAGCTAACTAAGGTAGAATCGGCAGCAAAACAAGTGCTATCACAGCTATCAGCGGAAATAACAGATGACCAAAAAAACGGGCTTCTTTAAGCGTTTAAAAGCGCTAGAACTACCACAGAAAAAACTCTTTGCCATTGCCCTTTGCCAACGAATGTTACCCAACTATCAATTGTTTTCAGAGGTTTGCGAGTTTGGAGATCCTGCGGTACTAAGCACAGTGCTCGAGCTTCTTTGGCAATCCCAGTACGACAACAAGCTGAAGTTCAATATTGATGTGCATTTACAGCGCTTAGAAGACAACACCCCAGAACCCGCCGATTTTGACACCTACGGTGTTTATCCTGCGATGGATGCCGTGGTTGCGCTCTCCACTTTACTTGGGGCGATTCAAACCAATCTTGAGGAAGATATCACCAATATCAGCAAGTTATCCTCAAGCACTGTGGCAAACTACATTGAAACCATTAGCGATGTGGATTTAACCGATGACGCCTTAGATGACTATGTCTTCGCCCATGAAGTGATGGAAGAAGAAAGAGCACTGCAAAATACGCTGCTCGAAATCATCGAAGAAAATCCCAAAATTACCGCCGAATTCGTTAAAGGTTTGCGTAAAGATATTATCGAAGCGGGTGTATCGAATATCGGTATCAGCGTCGCGTAAATATCAAACCCAAACTAGCTGAAGATCTAGGATTCATCTCTTCAGTTGCCTTGAGTATCTCGCCCATGTTACCTAAAGTCATTTACGGTTTAGGTAACATGATACGGCAGATTTAAATCACGGGAGGATTGGGGTAAATTAACACCCCATTCAATATGAAAAAACTCGTTTATCAAGGATTTATCTTAACAAACAGCGAAGGCCGTACCGATACTTGGAAACTCACCATAAGCGAGCAAAATCGTATTGGTTCTTTGTTTGAGCTGCGCCGTTTAGTCAATTATTACCTTGAACTCGGCATTGTGCCCGCCACACGTACTAGCCTGCAAGATGCAAAGCAAACGCAAAACTCCATGAGCAAAAATACCCTTAAACCCCGTAAACGCGAATCTTAAGCCATTGAAAAAAGTTCGGGCGCCTTAGACTGCATAAACTCGATAAACACCCTCACCTTCAGCGGTTGCTGACTACGCTGGTGATAAAGAATCGAAATCCTACGTTGTTCGCCAATCCATTCCGGTAAGAGCACTTTTAAACGCCCCTCTTTAATCTGTTGTTTTACAAATAATTCTGGCCCATAGAGAATGCCGCCATGATCTAAAGTCGCCTGAATCGCACCATGGAGATCCGTGAGCGTGAGTTTTGTTGGGCCATTAAAATAGAAAGACTCGCCATTAGGGTGCTTTAAATGCCAATTAAACAGCGGCCAAACTTTGATCAGCTGATGATTTTCAAGATCATCGGGATGGGTTAATTCAGGGGCATGGGCTAAATATTCCGGCGTCGCAAAGAGTCGATAATCAAGCTCACCTAAAGTGCTCGACACCCACGAGGAGTCAGGTTGGGCACCGCCCACAATCGCTACATCAATGCCTTTATCAATTAAATCCACTAACTCATTGCTTTGGGAAATGTGTAAGCGGATATCGGGATATAAACGGCCAAACTCATTTAAAGCGTGAATAAAAATAATTGAAATAATCGAAATCGGCGCCGCAATCCGCAATGTGCCTTCGGGTTTATCGCTGCCTATGCCACTGAGTTCATCGAACTGCGCAATCACGCTTTGATAACGCTGAAATAACGCTAGACCTTCCTCGGTTAACCTCAACTTGCGGGTACTTCGCATAAACAATTGCTTATCGAGTTTTTCTTCAAGTTTTGCCAGCTTACGACTCACTGTAGCGATAGGCATATCGAGATCTTTAGCAGCTTGGGAAAAACTCCCCGCATTGACTAAATGCACAAACAGGTAAATTAACTGTAGCTCGCCGCCAACATCATCCGCCATCTTCAATCCCAATCGTTTAGCGTGAGTGCTACTTATCGGTATAAGGCACTAACTCATTGTGTTTTAAACGTAGAATTATTCATTTCTACGACCATAGCGCAATAGCCTCGAAGGCTAATCCTATGCTATTTTGCCCATAAATTTACTGCACTAGCGCCGATTATTGTCAATTCGCTGAGATAGTCGCTGGGACGCTCTTGCTCGGCATGAATCAGATTAAGCGTCAGTAAGCTTGTATTACAGGATAAGAAACACAAAAGGATGAGTGAGGGATATGACCATTTTAACCCCTCTGTTTGCCGTCTTCGGGATCATGCTACTGGGCACACTTGTGCAAAAACTGCGTTTTCTCCCAGTTGAAACCGACCAAGTGCTCAATCAATATGTCTACTATATTGCGTTTCCTGCTGTACTCTTGATTGCACTGGCGCAGCAACCGATTGAGGAAATTCTGCAATGGCGGTTTATCGCAGGCTACAGTGCCGCCATGCTGGTGATTTACCTAATGTGTATTGGTATATCATTACTCGTTAACCCAAAACAGCATGCTATCGCCGCCGTGCGCGCCCTCAACGCCACCTTTGGCAATACCGCATTTATTGGTATTCCGCTGCTGGTGATTATATTTCCTGAACAACAAAGCGCCCTGGTCGCCGCCATAGCCAGTTTATTGTCCGTGCTTATGTTTGCTGTGGCCTTGGTCTCGCTGGAGCTTACGACAAATAAACACAGACAACACCACGCTGTGGTAATTATGTGTTTGGCCATCACTAAAAACCCCATCGTTATCGGCTGCTTTATCGGCATTAGTATCTCGGCGCTTGGGATCACACTGCCGTCTGGCGTGGCATTAATGATCCAACAAATAGGTAATACCTCAAGCCCCTGCGCCCTATTTGCCGTCGGCATGGTATTAGCTAAAGCCATGCGTTACCAAAAAGATAGTAAGTTATTCAGCCTGACAAATTTTGTCGAACTGTGCCTTATCAACCTCTTTAAATTAATCCTACAACCCGCATTGGTTTTCTTCATGCTTAAAAGCATTGGCGTTACAGGAGATTACTTAGTAATGGGCGTTATCCTCAGTGCCTTACCTACGGCGGCCAGTGTCTATTTACTTGCTCAGCGCTATAACACCCAAGCCTCAACCTGTGCGCAGGGGATATTATTTGGCACTATTGTGACTTTTTTCAGCTTGCCCATTTTAGAACAACTTGTTAAAACCTATTCATAAACAAGCTATTAGACTTTAGCTTGTCGCAATATGTCGATTATTCACCCAAAGTTACTTTACTGTATATAAAATCAGTATATACTGTTTATCAATACAGTGATTTGGTAAGTTTTTCGACAGGAACTCACTATGCTTTGCCAACTCAGCATCAATAATTTCGCTATCGTCCGTTTTCTCGAACTGGATTTTAGCCCCGGTATGACCAGCATTACCGGCGAAACTGGTGCCGGTAAATCCATCGCCATCGACGCCTTAGGCCTGTGCCTAGGCAATCGCGCCGATGCCAGCAGTGTCCGTCCTGGCGCGAGTAAAACCGAAGTCAGTGCCCGATTTTCGCTACACGATGTTCCCCTTGCTAAACGTTGGCTCGAGGATAACGATCTCGAACTTGATGACGAATGTATTCTACGGCGCACCATTGGTAGCGATGGCCGCTCACGCGCCTATATTAATGGCAATCCCGTACCTTTAACTCAACTCAAATTACTCGGGCAATTGCTTGTGGGGATCCATGGTCAGCACGCCCACCACGCCATGCTAAAGAGTGAACATCAACTAACCTTGCTCGACAGCTATGCTAACCATAGACTGCTGATTGATACCGTCACGGCCAGTTATCAACGCTGCAAACAAATCGAAGCTGAACTCAAGCAATTAGAAGCCTCGCAGCATGAACGTATTGCCCGTAAACAGCTGGTGCAATATCAAGTTGAAGAGCTAGATGAATTCGACCTCAAGGTCGGTGAATTTGAAGAAATTGAGCAAGAGCATAAACGCCTCGCCAATGGCACTGAACTGGTGGATAGCTGCCAAGCCAGCCTATATTTACTCACTGACGGCGAAGAGAGCAATATTGAGTCACTGCTTAACAAGGTAGTAAGCCTTGCCGAAAACCTGCAAAGCTACGATCCTGCATTGACCAATGTCAGCACTATGTTGAATGAAGCCCTCATTCAAGTACAAGAGAGTGCAGGAGAATTACAGCATTACCTGAGTAAACTCGAACTCGATCCAGCGTATTTTGCCTATCTAGAGGAAAGACTCTCAAAGGCCATGCAACTGGCACGTAAGCACCATGTCAGCCCTGACAAATTAGCCGAGCATCATTTGGCACTCAAAGCGGAACTCACAACCCTCGATGACGATGAAACTAAGTTAGAGGAAATCCAACTCCAAGTTGAAGCGAGTAAATCAGCTTACTTAGCAAACGCACAAAAACTGAGTCAGAGCCGCGCGCGCTATGCAAAAGAGCTGGATAAACTGGTGACTCAATCCATCCACGAGCTGAATATGCCCAAGGGTAAGTTCACTATTGAAGTTAATTTTAATCCCGAGATTATGTCGGTAAATGGTAGCGATAACATAGAGTTTATGGTCACAACCAACCCAGGACAGCCTTTACAACCGATTTCACGGGTTGCCTCTGGCGGTGAATTGTCTCGTATCGGTTTAGGGATCCAAGTGATAACCGCCAAGAAAGTAGCCACTCCTACCCTTATTTTTGATGAAGTGGATGTCGGAATTTCAGGCCCGACCGCTGCTGTGGTTGGCAGAATGCTGCGTAGCTTAGGGGAATCGACTCAAGTACTTTGTGTAACCCATTTACCTCAAGTTGCAGGTAATGGTCATCAACATATGTTTGTGAATAAATTCAACAAGGCGGGAAGTACAGAAACCACAATGACGCCTTTGGATAAGGAGCAACGTATCCAAGAATTAGCCAGACTTCTCGGTGGCGACACGATTACCTCTAACACTCTCGCCAATGCACGAGAACTATTACAGTAAGAGCACTATTACAGTAAGTCACAGCAAAGAGAATAACGCGTGATAGCCAATACCTTATCTACAACAGATAAGGCATTGGCATTTATAGGGTAACTAACTTCAACTCGGGTTAACTAAGATAAATAACCTAAAGATATTATTGGCTAATAACGACAATCACTTGCAGACAAATAAGTGCAAAAACACCTGCTAAGACATCATCTATCATAATGCCAAAACCACCTTCCACTTTGGCATCAAGCCATCGAATCGGCCATGGTTTTAGGATGTCAAATAGCCGAAACAGCGCAAAACCGACTGCGAGCCACAGAATACCGGCGGGGGCGGCAATCATAGTGATCAATAAACCTGCAACTTCATCCCATACAATCGCGCCATGGTCGTGTACCCCCATGTCATTAGCGGCCTTATCACAGATATAAATCCCAGCAATCACGCACACTAAAGTTGCGGCTAAATACCACGCCAAAGGTAACTGCGCCAACAGTAAATAGACAGGAATCGCCGCCAAAGTGCCAAAAGTACCGGGAGCTTTAGCCGCTAAGCCACTGCCAAAACCGAGGGCTAAAAAATGAATGGGATTTTTAAGGGACAGGCGCGATAGCGCCTGATCTTGGGATAACAACTTCATTAAAAATGCTCAAAACCATGGTACGGTGGCGTAAATAGCTCACCATTAAGTTGCAACTTAAGCTTACTGCCCGCACAGATTTGCCCAACACGGACAAACTTAGTACCTGCATGGCTGAGGGCGGTTTCTAACGCACCTTTTTGCGCCTCTGGCACAGTAAATAACAGCTCATAATCTTCGCCACCCGTGAGTGCATAACCTAAAGCATGCTCTTCACTCACGGTGTCTTGCATCGCACGAGATAAAGGAATAGCGCCAACATCAACGACCGCACCAACCTTTGACGCCTTGAGGATATGCCCAATATCCGAGATAAAACCGTCGGATAGATCGATGGCACTGGATGCCAAAGAGCGTAATGACTGCCCCGCTAATACTCTCGGTGTCGGACGATAATGGCGATTAATTAAGAACTCTTTGTGCTCCGCTCGTGCATGTTGCACACAGCGGATCAAGTCCAGCCCTAAGGCTGAATCACCAAGCGTCCCCGTCACATAGATCCAGTCGCCAGCTTTAGCACCATGACGAGTCAATGCTTTACCTTGCGGCACTTGCCCATGCACTGTGATATTAATCGCTCTGGGCCCGCGAGTCGTGTCACCACCAATTAAGGCAATACCGTAATAATCTGCCGCTTCAAAGAGGCCTTCACTAAAACCACTTAGCCATGTCTCGTTAACCTCAGGCAAAGTGAGTGCAAGCGTCATCCATGCAGGCTCAGCCCCCATTGCCGCTAAATCAGAAAGATTTACCGCTAGGGCTTTGTAACCTAAGGCTTGAGGTGGAATATCAGGGAAGAAGTGAACATTTTCGACTAAGGTATCGCAGGAAATGGCGATCGACTTGTTTTCGGCGGGCTGCACAAGGGCGCAATCGTCACCAATACTTAATTTGACATCACGGCGCGTCGGGCCGCGGTGATTGAAATAACATTCAATAAGTTGGAATTCTTTCACTGTACAGTTTGGCGCGACTCACATCGGCCACCTTTGTTAGCAATGAAAAACGGTATCCTAAGATACCGTTTGTCCTTATTACTTACGTGCAACCAGTTTGTCGAGTAATCCATTAACAAACTTATGGCTTTCATCCGCACCGAAAGCTTTAGCCAATTCAATCGCCTCGTTAATGGCAACTTTAAATGGCACATCTTTACGGAAAGTCAGCTCATAGGCCGCTAAGCGTACTATGGCTTTCTCCACTGGAGACACCTCATCAATGGGGCGATCTAAGTGTGGAATGATCAACTCATCCAGTTGGGTTTTCTTAGTTGCAACGCCTGCAAATAGCTCACGAAAATAAGCTACGTCTACACCATCGAGACTCTGTTCAGTTAAAAACTCATGCTCGACATCGGCAATATTATTCCCGCTTAGTTGCCATGAATAGATGGCTTGAACGGCTAAACGGCGGGCCTTGCGGCGCTCAGAAGGCTTCATTATTTTTCCTACTATTACAACTGTTGTTCAAGCTGTTGCAGAACGTTGACCATTTCAAGCAAGCTTAGAGCAGCTTCGCCGCCTTTGTTACCCGCTTTAGTACCTGAACGCTCAATAGCTTGTTCAATGGTATCTGTAGTCAATACACCGAAAGCAACGGGCAGATCGAACTCTAATGCAATTTGAGCCAGACCTTTGTTACATTCGCCTGCAACAAAATCAAAGTGAGGGGTACCACCACGGATTACCGCACCAAGTGCAATAATACCGTCAAACTTACCACTTGCGGCAACACGACGTGCAGCCAGCGGTAACTCAACCGCACCAGGTACACGGACAACAGTGATGTTTTCATCACTGACTTGGCCAAAACGTTTCAGCGTGTCAAGTGCACCTTCAAGCAGGCTTTCGACTAAAAAGCTGTTAAAACGCGAAATTACAATCGCAACTTTGGCATTCTTCGCTTCGATATTACCTTGAACTACGTTCATTTTCTTACCTAATTTAGCTAAAGCACCCAGCTCTGGGCGAAAAGTGGCGACATGATACCACAGTCAATTGCCCGCGGCCTTATGCAAATGATAGAAATGGTTAATTTTACCTTAGTGCAACCTATTACAAGCTTAACCTGTTACTCAGCTACGCATTCGGTCACTTCAAGGCCAAAGCCTGAAAGTGAGTGATAACGTTTGGGCGAGCTTAAGAGTCGCATTTTTGTCACGCCTAAACTGGCGAGGATTTGCGAACCCACACCTACACGGCGTGAGGTGCCTTGCCATTTAGCCGATACTGGGGTCTGACCTTGATCTTCCGCTTCAAAGGCTTTGACTTTGGCGAGGATTTCACTGGAATGTTCCTGATTGCCAAGCAGTACTAATACACCACCTTCGGCAGAAATCCGCGCCATCGCTTTTTCGAGCGGCCAGCTACGTTGCTGATCACGCTCAGAGTGAAGTAGATCGTTAAAGGTATTCTGTAAATGTACCCGTACTAAACAGTCAGGCTTCACCTCGCCTTTCACTAAGGCAAAGTGCAATTGATTGTCGATAGTATCCCTAAAGGTCACCATATCGAACTCACCGAAACGGGTTGGCAGTTTGCATTTGGCTTCACGCACAACGGTCGTTTCTTTGGTATTACGGTATTCAATCAGGGCCGCAATAGTGCCGATTTTAATGCCATGTTTTTCAGAGAAAATCTCTAAATCTGGGCGACGGGCCATAGTGCCGTCTTCGTTCAAAATTTCAACAATCACCCCCGATGGTTCAAGCCCTGCTAAACGGGCTAAATCACAGCCCGCTTCAGTGTGACCTGCGCGGGTTAATACGCCACCATCCTGCGCCATTAACGGGAAGATATGCCCAGGCTGAACTAAGTCCGACGCTTTAGCATCTTTTGCTACGGCCGCTTTAACGGTTACAGCGCGATCGTGGGCCGAAATCCCTGTGGTTACGCCTTCGGCAGCTTCAATCGATACCGTAAAGTTGGTCGAGAACTGCGCATTGTTATTGGTTACCATCAAGGGCAGATTTAACTGCTGGCAACGGGCCTTGGTCATCGTTTGGCAGATTAACCCGCGGCCGTATTTCGCCATAAAGTTAATCGCTTCTGGCGTCACCATTTCGGCCGCCAAAATCAGATCGCCTTCGTTTTCTCTGTCCTCGTCATCCATCAAAATAACCATTTTGCCTTGACGAATATCCTCGATGATCTCTTCTATACTGTGCAGCGCCATTGTAGGACCTTTATAATGTGACTGTTGTTATGAATTCTATACCTAAGTGAACTGAGTGCCAGTGTACTAACGCACAAAGCCAGCACGGGCTAACATTTCCATGGTCACCCCTCCGCCTTGGGTTTCTTTGCTGTCAAAACGCATTAAACGCTCTAAATAACGGGCAATTAAGTCCACTTCAATATTGACCTTATCGCCTGCTTTTAAATCCACCAACGTGGTTTCACCTGCAGTATGGGGCACAATCGTTAATCGAAAACGGTGTCCATCGACTTCGTTTACTGTCAGGCTCACGCCATCAATCGTGATAGAACCTTTATGGGCAATATAGCGAGCAAGCTCCGTGGGAGCCGCTAACCAAAATTCGATTGCTTGACCACGAGCAAGACGCTGCTCAACAGTAGCAATCCCATCCACATGACCACTCACCATATGGCCGCCTAAACGAGTAGTTGGGGTGACGGCCTTTTCAAGATTGACCTTAGTACCCACTTTATAGTTTGCAAAACCTGTAAGGCTGACGGTTTCAGCTGACACATCAGCCACATAGCCATCGGCTAACTGTTGAACCACGGTCAAACATACACCGTTGGTGGCGATACTGTCGCCTAAACGCACATCGGTTAAATCCAGTTTGCCACTGGCGACCGTTAAGCGAATATCATCGCCTTTACGCTCAAGCTTTCGCAGTGTACCAACGGCCTCAATAATCCCAGTAAACATGGTTAACTCACTTATTCGCTAAAGATGGATTGGACTCGAGCCTCAAGGTGAAGCGCGTATCCGCGCCCACTTTACGCTCGTCGACCAATTTGAGGGTCGGAATATCGGCCATCATTTGATAATCGGGTAATTCAAGTAGATTACGTCCTTGGCCGCCAAGGATTTTCATCGCTTGATAAAGCACTAATTCATCGGCTAATCCTGAGCCGATAAAGGCGCCAGCTAAAGTCGCGCCCGCTTCGATAAGCACCTGATTACAGCTTTTGCCTAAATAGCTTAATAGTGCAGACAAGGAGATTCGACCCTCAATGGCTGGTAATTGGAGGCAAGTCACATGGGCGGGTAATTGCACCATAAAGTCTGACGAATAGCTCACTGTCGAGACTAATAAAATGGGTGATTCAATCGCAAACAATGCTGCCGTGATAGGCATGCGGGCGCGACTGTCCAAAACCACTCGCAGCGGCTGTAAAACCTGCGACTCACTCAATTGCGCTCTTAAACTGCCAAGCTCTGAGTAGCGCACATTGAGCGATGGATCATCGGCCAGTACCGTTTCAATCCCCGTGATCAGCGCGCAGGATCGTAATCTTAAGCGCTGCACATCGCGGCGAGCTTCAGGGCCAGTGATCCATTTAGACACCCCGTTTGATAACGCAGTTTTACCATCAAGACTCGCGGCAAGCTTTACCGTCACCCAAGGTAGACCCGACTCCATGCGCTTCATAAAACCAAGATTTAAGGCATAGGCCTCATCACGATGCAAGCCCACATCCACTTGAATACCCGCATCGCGCAGCATTTGAATACCGCGCCCGCCGACCTGCGGATTAGGATCTTCAACCGCCACCACCACCCGCTTTACACCAATATTGATCAGCGCCAAGGCGCAGGGCGGCGTACGACCATAATGGCTGCAGGGTTCTAAGGTGACATAAGCAGTCGCGCCACGGGCAAGCTCGCCAGCCATGCGCAGCGCATGCACTTCAGCGTGGGGCTCTCCGGCTTTTTGATGATAACCTTCACCGACAATCTGGTTATCGTTAACGATAACGCAGCCCACACTGGGATTGGGGCGAGTGGTATAAAATCCTTTGCGAGCCAATTGAATAGCTCGGCTCATCATTTGGTTATCGAGTACTGACCAATTCATATAAACCCTATGATATTTTGAGTCATCCGCTTTTAGCGCATTGCTACACACTTTAACCAGATGCTATCAAAAACTATTTTTGCAGCTTAGCAATCGCCTCACCGAATTCGGAGACATCCTCAAAGGCGCGATAAACCGATGCGAAACGAATGTAGGCGACTTTATCTAGGCTCATTAACTGCTCCATCATCAAGTTACCTATCATCTCTGAAGGCACTTCACGCTCGCCAGTAGCCCGTAGTGTCGATTTAATTTTACTTAAGGCCTGCTCGATTTCATCCATGGAGACGGGGCGCTTTTCGACCGCACGCAACATGCCCGCTTGCAATTTTTCTTCATCGAAGGGTTGGCGCGTGCCATCACGTTTAATCACCCGTGGCATCACTAATTCGGCACCTTCGAAGGTGGTGAATCGTTCGTGGCATTCGGTGCATTCTCGACGGCGACGCACTTGATGGCCTTCCGCCACTAATCGGGAATCGATCACTTTGGTATCTGTCGCGCTGCAAAATGGACAATGCATTGAGCCTCCTGCCGTGAATGGGGTATAACCTTTGGCTTTACGATGCTATCTAAGATTAACTCGTTTGGTTTAAGTCTACGATTTTAGCAATAAAAATGGCCGCTTAAAGCGGCCATGGGATTTTATCCTATTTATGGGCTGAGGTTAACTACCTGATGGTTGTTAGACTCAGTCCCATAAAATTAACAGGTTAACCGTAAACAGGGAAACGAGCGCACAGTGCCAATACTTGGCCTTTTACGCGCTCGATGACCGCAGGATTATGGGCATCGTCGAGGATGTCACAGATCCAACCAGTTAATTGTTTCGCTTCGGCTTCTTTAAAGCCACGGCGCGTAATCGCAGGGGTACCGATACGTACACCAGAAGTCACGAATGGTGAACGAGGGTCATTCGGCACTGAGTTTTTATTCACGGTAATGTTAGCGCTGCCTAAGGCGGCATCGGCTTCTTTACCGGTCAAGTCACGACCAATCAGGTCAACTAGCATTAAGTGGTTGCTGGTTCCGCCAGAGACGATTTTGTAACCGCGCTCAAGGAACACTTCAACCATAGCTTTAGCATTATTAACCACTTGCTGTTGGTAGGTTTTGAATTCTGGCTCTAGAGCTTCTTTGAAGGCAACCGCTTTACCCGCGATAACGTGCATCAAAGGACCACCTTGACCGCCAGGGAATACCGCAGAGTTTAGCTTCTTGTATAGCTCTTCATCATCGGCAGCAGACAGGATGATACCACCACGAGGACCCGCTAAGGTCTTGTGGGTCGTTGAAGTCACAACGTGAGCGTGTGGCACAGGGTTTGGATACACGCCAGCAGCAATAAGACCCGCTACGTGCGCCATATCAACGAACAGATAAGCACCGATTTTGTCTGCAATTTCGCGCATTCTTGCCCAGTCAACAATACCTGAGTAAGCAGAGAAACCACCGATCATCATCTTAGGTTTGTGTTCTACGGCCAGACGTTCCATTTCGTCATAGTCGATTTTGCCTGATTCATCGATACCGTAAGGAATGATGTTGTACAGTCTACCTGAGAAGTTTACAGGTGAACCGTGGGTCAAGTGACCACCGTGGGCTAAATTCATCCCTAAAACGGTATCGCCTGGTTTTAACAATGCCATATAAACGGCGCTGTTTGCTTGAGAACCTGAGTGAGGTTGTACGTTTGCGTAAGTCGCACCAAACAGTTGTTTTGCACGCTCAATCGCTAAGGTTTCAACTACGTCCACATACTCACAACCACCGTAGTAACGCTTGCCAGGATAACCTTCGGCGTACTTGTTGGTTAATTGTGAACCTTGTGCTTGCATCACGCGTGGACTGGTGTAGTTTTCAGAAGCAATCAGCTCAATATGCTCTTCTTGACGCAGAGTTTCGTTCTGAATTGCGTTGAACAGTTCCGGATCATAATCTGCGATATTCATATCTTTTTTCAGCATTGCTTACTCCAGCGGCTAATTCTTATAGGTAGGGTTGCGCGGTATTCTACTCGTAACGAGTTGACAATCCCAGTCTCTGAAACATGAAAATCCTACAGTTTTAACTTGAATGCACCTCAATGCCGAGTTGAGTTCGGCGCGCAATCGAGTAGAATTAGCCGCATCATTAGTCACTTATAGATGCAGAAAAATGGCTCAGTTTGTTTACAGCATGTTGCGGGTGGGCAAGGTTGTTCCGCCTAAGAAGCAGATCCTTAAAGACATTTCCTTAAGCTTTTTCCCCGGCGCTAAGATCGGTGTGTTAGGTCTTAACGGTTCAGGTAAATCAACCCTACTGCGCATTATGGCCGGTATTGATACTGAGATTGAGGGTGAAGCGCGCCCTATGCCAGGGTTGAAGATTGGTTACCTGCCACAGGAACCTAAGCTCGATCCGAATCAAACCGTGCGTGAAGCGATTGAAGAAGCAGTTTCTGAAGCCAAAAATGCCCTCAAACGCTTAGACGAAGTCTATGCCGCCTATGCAGAGCCCGATGCAGACTTCGACGCACTTGCCAAAGAGCAAGGCGAACTTGAAGCAATTATTCAGGCACAGGACGCGCACAATCTGGATAATATCCTTGAGCGTGCAGCTAACGCACTGCGTCTGCCTGATTGGGATGAAAAAATCGAAGTGCTATCAGGTGGTGAGCGCCGCCGTGTAGCAATTTGTCGTCTGCTGCTGGAAAAACCAGAGATGCTGCTGCTCGATGAACCCACCAACCACTTGGATGCCGAATCGGTGGCGTGGCTCGAGCACTTCCTGCAGGAATATGCCGGCACAGTGGTGGCAATTACCCACGACCGTTACTTCCTCGACAATGCTGCAGGCTGGATTTTAGAACTTGACCGTGGTGAGGGTATCCCATGGGAAGGCAACTACTCTTCATGGCTTGAGCAAAAAGATGCCCGCTTAAAGCAGGAATCAGCCGCAGAAAGCGCCCGTCAAAAGACCATTGCGAAAGAATTAGAATGGGTTCGCCAAGGTGCGAAAGGCCGTCAGTCTAAAGGCAAGGCCCGTATGGCGCGCTTTGAAGAACTGAACACTAACGATTACCAAAAACGTAACGAAACTAACGAGCTGTTTATTCCACCAGGACCGCGTTTAGGTGACAAGGTCATTGAAGTTAACAACTTAACTAAGTCCTATGGTGATCGCGTATTGATCGATAACCTGTCCTTCTCTGTACCTAAAGGCGCTATCGTCGGTATTATCGGTGCCAACGGCGCGGGTAAATCAACCCTATTCCGCATGCTTTCAGGCAGCGAACAACCCGATAGCGGCAGCATTGAACTAGGTGAAACCGTGCAATTGGCGTCGGTTGAACAGTTCCGTGATTCGATGAATGACAAAAACACCATTTGGCAAGAAATCTCCGGTGGTCAAGACATCATGCGCATCAACAACATGGAAATCCCAAGCCGCGCCTATGTCGGCCGCTTTAACTTCCGTGGTGGTGATCAGCAAAAGATTATCGGCACATTATCAGGCGGTGAGCGTAACCGTGTTCACTTAGCAAAACTGTTGCAGGCTGGCGGTAACGTACTGCTCCTCGACGAACCAACTAACGACTTAGACGTTGAAACCCTGCGCGCACTGGAGGAAGCGATTCTCGAATTCCCTGGCTGCGCTATGGTGATCTCGCACGACCGTTGGTTCCTAGACCGTATCGCGACCCACATTCTAGACTATCGCGACGAAGGTCAAGTGAACTTCTACGAAGGTAACTACACCGAGTACTCGGCGTGGTTGAAGAACACCTATGGCGCCGATGTGGTTGAGCCGCACCGCCTAAAATACAAACGCATGACGAAATAGATCTAGAATCTAGGCAAGCGTGTATCTAAGGAGGTTAACTCGAAAGGGTTAACCTCCTTTTTATTGCATTGAATTTAGGGCGTGGATTTTCTACTATTTCAGGCTGACACTATTTTCATGCTGGCACTATCTACTGCTGGCAAAGTAGGCCACCAGCATATCCATCATAACCCTTAATGTAGGCTGCATATGTTTACGGGATTGATAAACGCCATACACACCTAACGACTGGGGCTTAAAATCGCGAAGTAAAGGCACCAACTCACCAGAGTTTAAGTAAGACTTCACCGCCCACACGGGCTGCATCGCAATCCCCTCGCCCGCCAAGGTGGCGTTTAGTACCACCATAGAATCATTGGCACTTAAGTTACCTTTTACGGGGATATTAAATTGCTGCCCCGCTGATTTGCCGTCAGGATGAGTGACTAAATGATTTATTTGGGTAAAACGCCACATCACATCGCCAAAATAAGAATAGGTTAAACAGTTATGCCGAGTTAAATCCTCGGGCTGAATGATGGGTGAATGACTTGCAAGGTATCGAGGCGCAGCGCAGACCACGGATTCACATTCCCCTAAGCGCCTAGCGATTAAACTCGGATCGAGCTCATTGGTGATCCTAATCGCCATATCGATACGCTCGGCCACTAGATCAACGGTTTGGCTACTAACATGAAAGTTCACACTCGCCTGCGGGTATTGGGCTAAATAGGGGCGCACAACCGTGGGAAGAATGAGATGCGCCATAAATTGCGAGCAGCTGATCCGCAGTAACCCTCGAGGTTGGGCACTTTGGGCATGACTAACGGCGGGGACTTCCTGTGCTAATTCAAGTAAACGCTGGCAATAATCGAGCACTTGTTCGCCCGCACTGGTTAGACTCAAACGTCTTGTGGAGCGGTGCAGTAAACGTGCGCCTGACCATTCCTCCATCTCGCTTAAATATCGGGTCACCATAGAGCGAGACATATCTAAAACCTCAGCGGCACCAATCATGCTGCCACGTTCCACAATAGTTACAAACACCTTTGCCGCCTCGAGTCTATCCATGGTTTCCACCTATTGCATTCAGCGCCAAGCACTGAGTATTGGGCTTTTACACCCGTTGAAATGCCAATTAACCCGAATTATGCAACAAACAAGTGCAAGTTTCCGTGTTTATCTAACGTTTTTTGCAACCTAAACTAAGCTCACTTTTGCAGTAGTGCAAATCAACAAATCCCAATTTGAAAAATAAGTGAGTACAAAATGAAATTACTGAATCGCCAAAGCAAGATTGCTTTTAAACCCCAATTAGCTGCCGTCATGTTAGTTGCGGGAATTGGCGCAGCAGAGGCTGCACCTTTGCAAGTAAGCCATTTTAATCCGAGTGAAAACAGCATTTTTGCCGTGTCTTCAAGCTTTATCAGCGGCGAGCATGAAATGATGCTGGTCGATGCACAGTTTCAAAAAAATGATGCTCAAACCTTAGTCGACACCATTAAAGCCAGCGGTAAAAAGCTTACCTTGGTCTATATCAGCCATAGCGATCCGGATTTTTACTTTGGACTGGATGTGATTAAACAGAACTTCCCCGAGGTCGAGGTGGTCGCGACTCAGACCACAGTGGATGACATTAAAGCCTCAATGGCAGGCAAACTGGCCTATTGGGGACCGATACTAAAAGACAATGCCCCGAGCAAATTAGTACTGCCAAAGGTAGTGACCACCAATAGTTTCAGTATCGATGGCGAACAAGTGCTGATTGAAGGGCTAAACGATGCTCACCCTAAGCATACCTTCCTGTGGATACCGTCGGCTAAAACCATTACCGGTGGCGTTGAAGTGTTTGATAACACCCATGTGTGGATGGCAGATACCCAAAGTATTGAATCGCGCCAA
This sequence comes from Shewanella oneidensis MR-1, assembly GCF_000146165.2. Classification (NCBI taxonomy): domain Bacteria; kingdom Pseudomonadati; phylum Pseudomonadota; class Gammaproteobacteria; order Alteromonadales; family Shewanellaceae; genus Shewanella; species Shewanella oneidensis. Next base: position 3,621,032 of record NC_004347.2, read on the forward strand.
GCTTGGTTAACCCATTTAGAAAAGATGGAAACCTTATCCCCCAAAACGGTGATCCCAGGCCATTACCTCGGCAAAGCTCGATTTGATAGCCGTGCGATAGCCTTTACCCGCGATTATATTAATGCCTTTGAAAAGGCTGCTAAAACAGCAAAAGATTCTGCAGATTTAATCGCTAAGATGCTCGCACTTTATCCACAAATCCCCACGGATGCAGGGCTTGAGATCAGTGCCAAAGTTTACATGGGCGAAATGCGCTGGCCAATGTAAGCGAATAGGGACATGGATATCTCCATGTCCCATTCAATCTGACATTCGTGCTTAGGCTAGCCCTTAAGCCAAAAGCCAGAACAAAAGACTGTTTTTGTAGGAATAATTGCAATGAACCCAACTATCAATACCAGCATGAAAGCTAAGGCCGTGTTACATGCCATTATCGACCCATTATGCGGTTGGTGTTATGCGGCCGCGCCACTCTTGGACGCCGCAGCTAATGCTGGGTTTGAGATAACACTCCACGCCGGTGGCATGCTCACTGGCCCAAGGCGCAAACAGATTGATAGCCAATGGCGCGATTATGTCATGCCCCATGACCAACGCATCGCTGCGTTAACAGGGCAAGCCTTTGGTGAAAACTACTATGAGGGCTTATTACGTGATACCAGCATTGTACTGGATTCTGCGCCCCCCATTAGAGCTATGCTTGCCGTTTATGCCTTAGGGGGTAACGATTTAGCTTACCTACATGCAGTACAACTCGCCCATTATCGCGATGGCAAATGCGCCAGTGATGAACCTAACCTACAGGTTTTGGCGGAAAAAATGGGATTAGATGGCGCAGCCTTTGCGAAGGAATTTGCCCAAAATGAAGACGCGTTTTACCAGCACATTTTGGCATCACGGGCGCTGATGAATCAGCTGGGTGCCCAAGGCTTCCCTTCAGTGGCACTCGCGACAAGTGAAGAAAATCTGCGTTTACTCAATCACAGTCGTTTTTACGGTCATCCGAGTGAGTGGCTTGTGTATCTGAATGAACAGGTGTCTTAACACAGACATTTTAACGAGCGTAGCACCCTTAAGTTTTATGCATTAACGCTTAACACGATGGGATAAGTCGATACATGATTTATCCCATCGGAACGTCTGAAGACCGTAAAGAAAAAACTTCTCCATGTTAACCTTGATTTTCGGGCGCAAGCTCGGCTTGCTTTGCCTCTTCGAGCGTAAAAGACTCACTCATTTTTACACACTCAAGTACTGCTTTCGCATAGAGTGGAATCGGCTTATCCCGAGGTAAACGCGGTAGCTGAGTCCCGGGCAAGGTAAGCAGATACTCATTGACTTTAGATTCAAACCACGAGAAACGCATCAACTTAAATCCTTGATTAGTTTCTAAATAGCATTTGTAATCCTGTCGCTTCTCATTTTCTGCCGCCATCGCTGACCATTGGAGTACCCAGAGCAGCAACAAACAGACAGTACCGTATTTCATCATAAGGCCATTACTCATCTCAACTCGTTAACTCTTTACATCATTGACTGATGTAATAATAAATTTTGTTCGTTGTTGGCCCGCCACCTATACATTTAGGGTTACCACTTTCACATGTCGCTTCATCTGGCGCCGCATTACCGATACCAATCAAAAACATATCTGGCGTTGGTACTTTGGCATTCGGGTCCTTAGGCTGCTCGGCGGGCGGGATCACCAACTGCGGCGTATCCAGTACCAGTTCGCCTGCATATAAATAATCCGTTTTGTAACCACGAGTGCCCCTGTGTAAATTCTTTTTATAGAGATACCCCTTACCCGAACTCAAGCATTGATTCACCGAGCCATCACTACCGGGCACAAAACTGGTGAAATATACTTCCCCCCCGACTATGGTCGCGGACGAAAGGCTCTTTTCGCCTTTACGAGAGAAGTTATAGTACCAACCGCGTTTTTGACCAAAGGCTATCTCGCTGGCTTGATCGCTTGGCGCCGCTGCCGTGACATCATATAAGTCACTTAGTTGCAGCGTTTTAGGCACAGGCTTTTGATTCGACTTACCTTGGAATGATTGGGTCACAATGTTTCTATCTTGCAATGTAAAAAACATATCCGAGCGAGACACATCACTTGGTTTGGCCCTATGACCACTGCCTATAACAATTGCGTCGTAAGGAATATTCTGTGACGTGACCACTTTGGTCGATTTTCCATTAACGACTTTAGTCAGCTCAAAGGTATTGGAAATCAAGGTTTGCGCCACTATTGGCCCAGAAAAAAATCGCCGATCGCCCGCAACCGAACTCTTATCCCCTAATGCAGCGAATTTAAATCCTGACCAAGTCGAAGTATTCGCAGAAGGCATGTCCATCCGCCACACATTACCTTGTATATCAGTGGCATAAATCCTATCCGTAAGGCCATCGCCATTGCCGTCCAATACAGCAACACTGCTCGGAATACTATTAGCAATACCGGGCAATGGGGTGTTCGCCCCGCTGCCGCCAAATTGATGGATTAAACTGCCGGTTTGCGCATCGACAATAAATACGCCACGGCCACGGCTGTCATCAGTGCCAATCTCAGCGCCATCTTTAGTTGAAGGGGAATATCCGCCACCAAAAATCAATACTGGCTTATCGCCAGTGGCACTGGGGATTGTCGTCACCACAGGCGTCGACCAGGATTGCCCTAACTCACCCATACCGGGTGAGCTTGCATCAATCCTCCACATAAAACTGGGGTTATCGGGGCTGGTCACATCGAGGGCGTAATACGCATTGCCACCACGGCGCATTCCCACAAATACCCATGCCTTTTCAATACGTTTTCCCTGCATTTTGGTATAAGCAACGGGCGAGCCATCAATACCATAAACGGAGTGCACCCCTGTTGGTGCATTCGCCTTCAAATCGCGAATATTCGGCAGTAGCTCATAGGGCATAAATCCCCAAGCTTCAGACACGCTGTCGCCTTTATCCTTAAACATATGCAGGAAACCATGGTTAGTCCCGACAAGAATTCGGATATCGGGTTTAGCTTCAGAACCAAAATTCAGTGCTAAGGGCTTGGAATGTAAAGCATCTCCCATAATATCGGTGCGCCAATTTGGGGTTGCGCCACTAGCGGCAGTTAAGTCCTGATTCTTATCGTTATCAACGTCGATCCCTTTGGCCCAGTCAAACAGCCCAGTGAGCTCCGTTTCATCAACGCCCATATAGGTCGCTAAACGCGCATTACCACCTGCTTTACGAGAAGCATTTGACAGAGTAAAAGCGCTCAATCCACTGCCTAAATTACTGTATAGGGTGCGACTACTCGCCTCTTGCATCGCGGCTAATACACCACCACGCTTAACATCATTACCATCGCCACTACTTCCGCATTCTTCGGCCGAGGTCCAATAGGAGCACGCATCAGCTTTGATATTGCCATCTTCTCCTATCGCGTTTTTGCCTTTGCTATCGACGACATCACCGCTGCTAGTTACTTTAAATTTTTTAATATTGCCTAGGGTCTGTTGATCTTTCGAGAGTGATTTTTAGACAGCATGCCAAGACGTTATAATTTGCTTCGCCAAAAGTAACCATAACCTCAAGCCATGCCAAGACTTATGCTAACCGATGCACGCTGGGAAAAGCTATTTCATTTAATGAAAAGCACAGGCCGTGTTTATGACAAACCTGAACATAGACAAACATTCGAAGGTATTCTTTACCGCCTTAGAACAGGTATCCCTTGGCGAGATTTACCTAAAGAGTTCGGTCATTGGAGCACGGTCTTTAGACGGTTTCATTTATGGTCTAAGAAAGGCGTTCTAGCACATTTATTCAAGGCCTTAGCCAACCTTGCTGATATAGAATGGGTCTTTATTGATGGCTCGATAGTGCGAGCTCACCAGCACAGTGCAGGTGCAGCGACGCTAAGTAATGAGAGTATTGGTAAAAGTCGAGGCGGTAATTCAACCAAAATTCACTTAGCCGTCGACAGCGGAGGATTACCGATTTATTTCGAATTATCAGAAGGCCAAAAACACGATATTACACACGCCCCCAGCTTAATTGAGCACCTGAAGCAGGTTGATACCGTCATTGCAGATAAAGGTTATGACAGCGATGCTTTTCGTGAACTTATCGCCAATAAAGGCGGGAAATCTGTTATTCCAAGGCGCCGCTATAAGAATACACCTCAAGAAAGAGTCGATTGGTGCTTATATCGGTATCGACATTTAGTGGAGAATGCTTTTGGAAGAATAAAACACTATCGAGCAATATCAACAAGATATGACAAGCTAGCAAGAAATTACGCCAGTATGGTGTCACTGGCGTTTATGTTAATGTGGTTGCCGATGTATTGCTGAAGAACATTTGTACAGCAAAGATCAACAGACCCTAACCATCTTGGTCCTTTGTTAGGTAAAAACATCGAGTAATAAGCAGAATCAAAGGTTTGCGTACGGTTGAAGTTATTGCTCGCTACCGAGGGTGAAGTAAAGCTGGCATTTTTTTCGAGGATATTATTTAAAGCCGTTTGCAGTGAAGAACGCAATTGACTGGCATCGGTCGCATCAAAATACTTACCACCGCCATTTTCAGCGGTTTGTTTCAATAGGTGTTCAGCACTGGCTGCACCTTCACTAAAGCCAATGGTAAAGGTTCTAACGGTTTGTTTTCCGGCTAAATTAGGATTCACGTCCTCAGTTCGCATCCAGCCAGAAAGCGCACTGAGATAACTTTTCGGATTAGAAGTATGCTTACCCACACCATTGGTTAAACGCTCAATAATGCCATCGGCCGCACTATCCAGTGTCGGCTCACCGTCGGTGATATAAACGATATACGCTTCATTTTGGCAAGGCTTAAAGGGCGACTGATAGTTATTCGTCCCAGGAGTTAATGCTTTGGGATCAGTAAAAGGGTTTTTGCTCGCCTCGTAGGTGCCCTGATAATACCCCCAACGATCGTAGTAATTGTAATCGCTATCGTCATCACCAAAATACTGTTCCTGCCCACCAAAATAACGATAGGCTTCATAGAGAGTTTCGCATAACGGCGTATTTTGGGCATAACTAATAAGATTGACTCTTTTTAATAAATCAATTTTGGCTTGGGCGGACATGGTCTTAATCCCAGAGATAATCCGCCCACCGTCACGCGCAAAATCAGTCGGGCCATTCATATTAAAAACAGCTAAACCAAAATCCACGCCGGGAGTGGTTAAAATCACACTTTCAATCGCATCTTGCGCCAACTCTAGACGGGTTTTATTGACCTTCTTTTTAGTGCCATGGTGCCAGTTTAAATAATCTTCGGTATAAACAGTGACCACTTTGCCAGAGCCAAAACCTGTTTTCTGCGCCTTTGCCTTCGCGCTTGCCTTAGCACTCTCGGATGAGTGAATATTGACTGCTGTGTACCGAACAGGTTTAGCCGCAGAGCCTAAACTGTCCACGGGTAACCCGTTAGCCTCACCAGTCGCATTACCGAGTCTTTCATCTTGGATATCTTCAAAGCAATCGACAGCGGCTATCGAGTTACCGTTTAGCTCAGAAAATTCTTTCCATGAGCCTGTTCCCCCCGAAAAACCATATTCCCGAAAAAAACCAGTAAAGGTGCCATACCGATTGAGGTAATCCCACGAACTTTCACAGCCATTGAGCACGGCATTAAACTGACGCTTTTCACGCTGAGAGGCAGGATTAGGTAACTCCGCATTATCAGCCGAACCTCGGCTATAAAATAACTTTCCCGACTGGGCATAATTAGCATTACGTTTATTCTCGTAAGGAGCATCGACCCCATAGGCAAGACTACTCATGCTGCCCGAGTTATCAAAAATAATCAGCACTTGCGGACGAGACCCATTTCGTGCTGACGCTTCGAACACATAAAGCTCTGTATCATCCGCAATGCTTGATGCTGAAAATAAGCCGGCAGCAACCACAACTAAGCACGAAATAATAAGGGATACAATCAACTTTAGCGTATGAAAAACGCTTAATAATTGCATCTTGAGTATTATTTTAGAGAAAACAAAAGCAAACGCGGATATCAACACAGTTTTCTGCTGACATTTAAATAAAAGCTGAATCATACAGTATGCATATCGGTTATTAAGGGAAAGACAAAAGCACCCGCAAACAACTGTTTTATAACGTAAATAAACTTAAAGAATTCAAAATTACCGAATAAAAAACAGTAAAATTATAAAACCAGAAGATTGCCGTTGACTTTTACCATTAACAACACTTATTTGGCAATAAATAAACATTTAAATTTTTAATTAAAATTTAAAACCAACACTACTAAATTAAAACGAGATAGTAATAAAACGTAATTTAAACACCATTAAAAAAACCGTATTTAATTCTATTAAATTTAAATCTATCTACTTTAAGTGTGGGTGACTAAAAAAACACCATTTTTATTTATCCCCTCCAGGGTTAGTCAAAAAACAACTTATAAATAGAGGTTTGAACCATTTTCCCACTGAAAAGATCCTGTCGTAGGAGCCTTGCTGTATCTAATTATTAACATTATGCTAACCAACCCGATGTCAGCGACATATAACAACTCAAGGATCTTAGAATGCGCATGCTCTCCCGCCGTGGTTTCAGTCACACTAAACCTCAACCACAGGATGTGTATTCGCTCGCATCGAACAAAAAACATGCTACGACTCAGGCTGCACTTTTCTCTTTGCTGAGTTTATTTTCCGTTGCTGCATTTAGCACAGAGCCTGCGCCATCATCCGTCACCGATGGTCCTTATGTTTTCCTCGACCAAGGGCATGAAAATACAGCCTATTGGATCTGCCAAAGTCAGCTTAAGCAAACCCAAATTGCTGCTAATCAATTAGCGCGACCAGCGGATTGCGGCAACTTACCGCAGCCCAAACGCCATACCGATGCCCCCAAAGTAGAAGCAGATACCTACACTCATGCAGGTAAAATAGTGGCCTTAAGCGATGTACATGGACAATTCGATGTAATGATTAACCTGCTCAAAGCCCACAAGATTATCGATGCTAATAATCGCTGGGCCTTTGGTGACGGGCATATGGTCATGACAGGTGATATGTTCGATCGCGGTCATCAAGTAAACGAAGTTCTGTGGTTTTTATACACCTTAGATAAAGAAGCCCAGACCGCCGGCGGCCGTTTACATTTACTCATGGGTAACCATGAGCAAATGGTGTTTCGCGGAGACCTGCGTTATATCAATGAGCGTTACAAAACCTCGGCTGAACTACTCAATCGTCGCTACGATGCCCTCTATAACAAAGATACCGAGATCGGTCGTTGGCTGCGCAGTAAAAACACCTTAGTGAAGATAAACAACCTACTGTTTATGCATGGTGGGATAAGCCCTGAATGGATAGAACGTAAACTCAATATCAGCGATGCTAATCAATTATTTCGCCAGCATTTAGACGATAAAAAAGAAGATTTAAAACAAAACGACCTGTTGAATTTCCTCTTTTTCACCAATGGCCCCACTTGGTATCGTGGCTACTTTAAAGACGCACTGGCAGAACCTGACATTGACCAGATCCTTAACTACTTTAAGGTCGATCACATAATCGTCGGCCATACGTCACAGGATCGAGTGCTTGGGCTTTACCATAATAAAATCATTGCTATAGATAGCAGTATTAAGGATGGTAAGTCTGGAGAATTGTTACTCATAGACGACGATAAACTCACCCGCGGTCTATATAAGGGTGAGCAAGTGCCACTCTAATCAATATGAGGGCTTATGAGTTTAATCCATAAGCCCTTTTTATTATTCACCAGAAGGATAACAAGACTATTCCCCCACCGAATAACTGATAACTTACCGCAAATACAAAAACTCAACTCATCCGCTCAACAGCCCCTATACTCTGCAAATGACTCTCGAATGCTAAGGGACGAATATGGACTTCAAGTCGCTGATAAATATAGGCCTTACACTAATACTCTTAGGACTATCTTCCCCCAGTTTTGCGGGACGAGAGTTGAATTTAGTCGCGACCAATTACCCTCCATTTTATGCCGATGCGTTGCCCGAGCAAGGCGGTGTCGCCCAAGTCGTTAAAGAAGCTTTTAAGCTGCAAGGCTACAACGCCAGTGTCACCTTTTATCCCTTTGCACGGGCGGCATTACTGGTTAAAACAGGGCAAGCAGATGGCATTATTGGGCTTTGGTATCGCAAAGAACGGGAGCAATGGGCGCATTACTCTGCGCCGATACAAGCCGTACAGATTGTCTTCTACAAACGTAAAGATAACCCATTAAGTTTTAGTCAATTAAGTGAACTTAAGCCCTTTACCATCGGCATCGGGCGCGGTTACGCCAATCCACCCGAAATTGCCGCCACCGGGCTCACCACTGAGGAAGGTAATTCCGACGAAATCAATCTTAAGAAATTGTTTCTAAAACGCATTGACTTAGTATTGATTGGTCACAATCTTGCTCAGTATTTAATCAAGAAAAATTTAAGCGAATATGCCGATCTCTTTGAGCAAGTCGGTGATCCCATCGCCACCGAGGTATTCCATCTAGGCGTCTCTTTGGCGATAACGGATCAAGCCACGTTAATAGCGGAATTTAATAAAGGGCTAGAAAGTATGAGAAAAGATGGTCGTCTTGCCAACATTTTAAGCCAATACGCTCAAATCCCTGCGACTACAGACCCAATAGAAAAAATACGAACACAAGCACATCCTTAGTACGCTAACTCGGCTATGTTAGCCGATTCAAAAGCAACAGAAAAAATTGCCATGGGTGCCTCGAGTGCAAAACACAATTTCTTTCACTTTCGTTTGGTTAACTTTACAAACTTTTACCCAACTGATGACGGTTATTCACTAGAATAGCGCCATTAGTGCGAACGCCTCTTAACTGTTTTTGTGCGAGATAATTATTCCAATGAAAAAAACCATAATAGCCATTGCCTTAATTGCTACGGTTGCTACTGCTGTGAGCTTTAGTGATGTACTGCAAGCGGCCAAACCTGAAAGCGCTCCCCAACCTATGCGCACCGTACCCGTGGTAACAGGGGAAGTCGTTGAGCACCCACTGGCACAATCTGTTTCGTTGATTGGTAAATTGGCCGCCGATCGCGCGGTCGTCATTGCGCCGCAAGTCACAGGCAAAATTAAGCAAATTGCTGTAGTGTCAAATCAAGCGGTGAAAAAAGGTCAGCTCCTTATCGAGCTCGATGATATGAAAGCGCAAGCCGCCGTTGCCGAAGCCAATGCTTTTTTAAATGATGAAACCCGTAAACTCAAAGAGTTTGAAAAACTCATCAGCCGTAATGCAATTACTCAGACGGAAATCGATGCTCAAAAAGCCAGTGTCGATATTGCTAGGGCTCGTCTAGCCTCTGCACAAGCGGATTTACATTACCATTCCCTTATCGCACCTTTTGCCGGACAAACCGGCCTGATCAACTTCAGCGAAGGTAAAATGGTCAGCACGGGTAATGAGTTGATGACATTGGATGACTTGTCTAGCATGCGACTCGACTTACAAGTGCCAGAGCATTTTCTGTCTCAAATCAGCATAGGTATGCCCGTATCGTCCACCAGCCGTGCATGGCCGGGGGAAACCTTTATCGGCAAAGTGGTTGCCATCGATCCCCGCGTGAATGAAGAAACCTTAAACCTGAAGATCCGCGTGCAATTTGAAAACACCGATAATCGCTTAAAACCCGGTATGATGATGTCATCCACCATCACCTTCCCGCCAATTTCAGCCCCGATTGTGCCAGTGCAAGCCTTAGAATATTCAGGCACTAAACGCTATGTCTATGTGGTTGGAGAGGATCATATTGCCCATCGCACAGAAGTGATTTTAGGGGCGCGGGTGGGCGATCAAGTGCTCATCGATAGCGGTCTTAAGATTGGCGATAAAGTGGTGGTTCAAGGGCTTGTAAATATGCGCGATGGCTTAAAAATAAATGAAGTCGCTCTTGAAGCTAAAAATAGTAATAACCGCCCAGCCAAGTCAGACGTCAACACTGCGGAGACGAAATAATGTGGCTGTCCGATGTCTCAGTTAAACGCCCCGTCGTTGCGATCGTTTTAAGCTTATTGCTGTGCGTCTTTGGCTTAGTGTCCTTCACTAAACTTTCAGTACGGGAAATGCCTGATGTTGAAAGCCCTGTGGTGACTGTCAGCACCAGTTATTCCGGTGCGTCGGCTGCCATTATGGAAAGCCAAATCACTAAGACCCTCGAAGATGAACTTACGGGGATCAGCGGTATCGATGAAATCACCTCCACTACCCGCAATGGTAGCTCACGGATCACGGTCAAATTCCTCCTCGGTTGGAACTTAACCGAAGGGGTGAGTGATGTGCGTGACGCAGTAGCTCGTGCCCAGCGCCGCCTACCTGAAGACGCTAACGATCCAGTGGTCTCCAAGGACAATGGTTCCGGCGAGCCGTCAGTGTATGTGAACCTAAGTTCAAGCGTGATGGACAGAACCCAACTGACCGATTATGCCCAGCGGGTATTAGAAGATAGATTCAGTCTGATCAGTGGTGTGAGCTCGATTAGCATCTCTGGCGGTCTATACAAAGTCATGTATGTCAAACTCAGGCCCGAGCAAATGGCGGGGCGCAACGTCACCGTCACCGATATTACCAGCGCCCTGCGCAAAGAGAATATCGAAACCCCAGGCGGCCAGGTACGTAACGATACCACAGTGATGTCGGTGCGCACCAAAAGGCTCTATTACACCCCAAAGGATTTTGATTATTTAGTCGTTCGTACTGCCAGCGACGGTACGCCTATCTATTTGAAAGATGTGGCCGATGTGGCCGTAGGCGCACAGAACGAAAACTCCACCTTTAAGAGCGATGGTATTGTTAACCTAAGTCTAGGGGTGATCACTCAATCCGATGCTAACCCCTTAGTCGTTGCACAGGAAGTACATAAAGAAGTCGATAAAATTCAAGACTTTTTACCCGAAGGCACCAGCCTTGTGGTCGACTTTGACTCCACCGTCTTTATTGACCGCTCGATCAATGAGGTTTACAACACCCTCTATGTCACTGGCGCGCTCGTGGTGTTAGTGCTGTATATTTTTATCGGTCAAGTAAGGGCAACGCTTATCCCTGCGGTGACAGTCCCGGTGTCTCTGATCTCGGCCTTTATCGCCGCCAATATGTTTGGCTACTCGATTAACCTATTAACCTTAATGGCATTAATCCTTGCCATTGGTCTAGTGGTCGATGATGCCATTGTGGTGGTCGAAAACATTTTCCACCATATCGAAAAAGGTGAAGAGCCGCTGCTTGCGGCTTACAAAGGCACACGGGAAGTCGGTTTTGCGGTCGTGGCAACCACCGCAGTGTTAGTCATGGTGTTCCTGCCTATTTCCTTTATGGAGGGTATGGTCGGTTTACTCTTTACCGAGTTTTCCGTGATGCTAGCTGTATCGGTACTGTTCTCTTCCCTCATTGCCCTCACACTAACACCTGTACTGAGCAGCAAACTGCTAAAAGCCAATGTTAAACCAAACCGTTTCAATCGCTTTGTCGATCGTGGTTTTGCTCGAATGGAAAAGCTTTACCATGTCGGTGTGACCCATGCGATCCGCTTTAGATTACTGGCGCCACTGGTTATTCTTGCCTGTATTGGCGGTAGCGTATGGTTAATGCAGCAAGTCCCCGCGCAATTAGCGCCGCAGGAAGACCGCGGTGTACTCTATGCCTTTGTGAAAGGCGCCGAGGGCACTAGCTATAACCGTATGACGGCGAACATGGATATCGTCGAAGACAGATTAATGCCACTCCTTGGCCAAGGTGTATTGCGGTCTTTCAGTGTGCAAGCCCCTGCCTTTGGTGGTCGTGCTGGCGATCAAACCGGCTATGTAATTATGCAGCTAGAGGATTGGGAACATCGCAATGTCACGGCGCAACAGGCGTTAGGTATTATTAGCAAGGCATTGAAAGATATTCCCGATGTAATGGTTCGTCCTATGATGCCAGGCTTTAGGGGCCAATCGAGTGAGCCAGTACAATTTGTACTGGGTGGCTCTGATTATGCCGAACTCTTTAAATGGGCACAGGTGTTAAAAGAGCAAGCCAATGCCAGCCCGATGATGGAAGGCGCCGATCTGGATTACGCCGAAACCACACCGGAACTGATTGTCACCGTTGATAAAGAGCGTGCCGCAGAACTAGGGATCAGCGTCGATGACGTCTCCCAAACCTTAGAAGTCATGCTCGGCGGGCGCAAAGAAACCACCTATGTGGATCGCGGCGAAGAGTACGATGTGTATCTGCGCGGTGATGAAAACAGCTTTAACAACGTTGGAGATTTAAGCCAAATCTATATGCGTTCGGCCAAGGGCGAATTAGTCACGCTCGATACGGTCACCCATATCGAAGAAGTGGCCTCGGCGCAAAGATTGAGCCACACCAATAAACAAAAATCCATCACCCTTAAGGCTAACATCAGTAAAGGTTACACCTTAGGCGAGGCCTTAACGTTCTTGGAAAACAAGTCCATAGAGTTGTTACCCAAGGATATTTCCATCGGCTATACCGGTGAATCTAAGGACTTTAAAGAAAACCAAAGCAGCATTTTTATTGTGTTCGGTTTAGCGCTACTGGTAGCTTACTTAGTACTCGCTGCGCAATTTGAAAGCTTTATCAACCCCTTAGTGGTGATGTTTACTGTGCCAATGGGGGTATTTGGTGGTTTCCTCGGCCTGTTGGTAACCAGTCAAGGTATTAACATCTATAGTCAGATCGGCATGATCATGTTGATTGGCATGGTGACCAAAAATGGGATCTTAATCGTCGAGTTTGCCAACCAATTGCGTGACCGAGGTTTGGCCCTAGACAAAGCCATTATCGACGCCTCGACCCGCCGCTTACGCCCGATTTTGATGACGGCCTTCACCACTTTAGTCGGCGCGATACCGCTGATTTTCTCAACGGGCGCAGGCTCTGAAAGCCGGATTGCCGTGGGGACTGTGGTGTTTTTCGGCATGGCCTTTGCGACCTTTGTAACCCTGTTCGTCATCCCGGCAATGTACCGTTTAATCTCGGCCGCCACCCATTCACCGGGTTATGTTGAAGCGAAACTCGAAGCGGCCATAAAAGCTCAAGAGCTCGCAGCACAAGAGGCAGCCAAACAGCAGGAGCAAACGGCAAAAGCTTGATAACAAAGCGGTGATGGAAAACCAAGAGACGTAAATCATCAGCGCGGATCATAAAAAGCCAAGGTACAAATACCTTGGCTTTTTATTTATGTCGGAGTGGAATTACTCGCCACGGGCGCGACTCATACTGAGCACTGTACAAAACAATGCCGCCAACGTAATCACGCCGCCAAGATGGTTAATCAGACCGACAACACCCAATCCCGCGCCGAGCAAAATATAGTAAAACAACCCAAAGAGTGCGCCAGCAGAGCCAGCGTAAGTACGATAGCCTGCCAGAGCAGAGCTGAGTATATTCGGTATCGCAATCCCGTAAGCAATCACAATCAATAACATAGGTGCTAAAAAATAAACATTATTCAAGCCGATAAAGGTCGATTGCAATAGCCAAATGCCAACTCCACCGACAAGTGCGATGCTACTGGCTAAACGAATCAGTCGTGGGCTGGTGCAGCATCGACCCAGCAATACTTGATTAAAATAACTACCAAGGAATGCGCCAAAGCCTAACAATAAGCCACTCATACCAAAGATAAGCGTCGATAACCCTTGCGCCTCAAACATAAATGGCGCCAGTGAAAAGTAGCTAAACCACATCAGGTTAAACGCTGCCACCAGCAAGGTATTCTTAATAATTCCGCGGTCACTAAGCATCTTAATCGCTAACTCACCTATGGCAATTGTCTGGGTGTGTGCGGGTTTGGTTTCGGGTAAGGATTTTACCGACAAAAACAGCAACACAATTGCTGAGCTCATCAGTACGACAAACACACCTTGATATCCCCAAAAGGCACTGAGAACGCTGCCCAAAAGCAACCCGATAACGGGGCTTATTCCAAATGACATTCCCATCACAGAAAAGACTTTCGCTAACTCCTCGCCACTATAACTGTCACGCATCATGGTTTGAGTTATCACAGAGCCCACTGCCGCGCCAAAGGCCGACAATACCCGAGCCATCAGCAACAAACTAAAGTCGCTTACGAGTAAAGCGAAAGCAGAGCCAATGGCATAACAGACTAATCCCGCGAGCATGGCTTTGCGCCGACCAATCACGTCGGCTAAACGTCCCCAGCAAAAAACACCAATCGCAAAGGCAACAAAATAGACTGATAAGGTTTGCGCGGCAGCGCTAATCGGCACGGCAAAGTGCTCGGCAATATCTGGCAATGCAGGACTATAAATGGTTTCCATAATTTGCGGAAACATCATTAGCAGCACAGCAAGCCATAATGGTGGTTTTATATTCATGATTTAAAATAAATTTTAGTAATCCAAATACATTGGGTTACTAGGGCGTGTTGACGTTTCAGGGTTATTTTTGCAGCAATTTGGCTGGCTTTTATGCAAGGCAAAGTCCGTGCAGTGTAGTTATTCTACATAAACGGACGATAACGCGGCAGAAAAGCCAGCCAAATGCTGCCCGAAGGGTTCGTCTGGCAAGCCCTTGCTCTTACTTTCTGTCATAAGAGCAGCTCGTCATTTGAGTAGAATAACTACACATCATTCCTCGTTTCGTGAGCACGTGCTTGCCAGAACGAACAAAATCTAATCTCGAAACGTCAACACGCCCTAAAATCTAGCTCCATACTTGTCAAAGATGACGCAGTATAGATAGGATGGACAAAACACAATTAACGACATTTAGACAATAAACATCAAAAATAGGACAAAATGGCCTTTATTAAACCTGAACAGCAATTCAACCCCGATGCATTGCACAACCTCGTCATAGGTATTGCTGCGGATATGGGGAAGCACGATTCAGGTATGCATCACCACCACAAAGCTCAACTGCTTTATGCTTCTGCTGGCTGTATGAGGTTTTCCTTAGCTGATACTCAAGTCGTACTACCGCCAACCCGCGCGGCTTGGCTACCCGCGGGCGTGGAGCATCATGTCACTATGCGCAATGTGGTTGCCTATCGGTCACTCTACTTTGAACCAGAAGCTGTCGCCTCTTTGCCAAGTGAGGTCACAATTTTCCATGTTAATCCGTTACTCAAAGCACTCATTGACACTATGTCATACTGGCCGTGGAACAAGCCTAGATACAGTCAACACAATGCTTTTGCTCTATTTTGCGAAGAGTTGGAAAATGCAAAGGCAGAAAATCTAGCTTTGCCCTTACCACAGGATAAGCGGTTACAAACTTGGCTTAAGCAAGTACTGCAACAGGAGATGCAGCCTGCCAATCTAAAAGAGATGGCTATTGAAATTGGCGCCAGTGAGCGCACGATTAGTCGTATTTTTAGCTCGCAGACTGGGATGGCTTATCAGGCATGGCGGCAACAATGGCGCTTACTGTCGGCGATAGAGCAATTAGCAGCAGGCACATCAGTGGCGCAGGCTGGTTTTAATTTACAGTTTTCCAGCGACAGCGCCTTTATTAGTTTTTTTAAACAATATACGGGAACTACTCCTGCACAGTATTTTAAATAAATCAAATAATTGAAGTGTTCTACAACCTAGATCAAGCCGCTATTTCGTTTAGTTTTCTTTCATGCTAAAGACCGTCATTTACATGGCAAACGACAGATTATTTTTCTCTGACTGACTTAAGATTGTCAGAGCACACCTGAGGTTATATTAAATCCCTACACACTCAAAGTGCCCGAATTTCAATCCATCACAACCTGATTTCGGCCACCGTTTTTTGCTTGATACAATGCCTTATCAACCCGACACAATAGGCTTTGCAAACTCTCATTTGCTTGATATTGCACACAGCCGAAACTCATCGTTAATTGCATATGTTGACCATAGGATTGATAATCTGTTGCCGCTATCAGCCCCCTTAATTGTTCACAAAGAACGCCTGCAGATTCTGGAACAACGTGTTCTAAAACGATCAAGAACTCTTCTCCTCCCCAACGGGCAATACAGGTTGCAGCTTGGGCAGAATGTTGCAATTGAGACGCGACTATTTTAAGTACGTCATCACCACAAAGGTGACCAAAGTTATCATTGATATTCTTAAAAAAATCGATATCACACATCACGACACACAAAGAGGATTGGGTGCGATCACTTTTTGCCATTGCCGCCGCGAGCACATCCTCTATCTGCCGCCGATTAGCTAGGCCCGTTAATAAATCGGTTTTTGATTGCCGCTCATTCTCTTCTAGCAAGAGCTGTAACTGATGCACATCTCTCATGGTAACGATGTTTAAATTGGATTGGTTTTCCGTGGTCAATTGTGCATTAATTAAAAACCAGCGGAACTGGCCAGTGCCGCAGCGAATAAAGGTTTTAAAGCCTGCAGTACTCAACCCTTGCTGTTCACTTTCATAAACGACGCTATCCCACTCAAGCATGGCTTGCTCTCTAATAATAGGATCGGGATAAACAGTATCAAACCATGCAGCAATATTGGGAATTTCACTTAAGTTGTAGCCTAATTGCTCAACAAAAGCATGATTCATAAAGCGATGAATTCTGTGCGTACTCGGCCTGCGACCTTCAACCGCAAGTGCTTCAGACAATAAAATTGGAATGGGGATATAATTTAACGTCTTAAATAATAACGCTTCGCTCTCCTCAGGAAATAATCGCCGCATCCGCCCTCCCAATTACAACATACAGATAACATTTAATTGATAGAAGCACATAAGATTTATAAGGACAAGACAACAAATAACCTTCACTGAAAAATAAATGAAGCATCAAAAGATGAATAATGCATTTATTTATAAATAAAAATTTTATTAGACAGATAGTTAACTCACTTTATTAAACGCTAACTTGTTTTAATCCGTTTATCCTAAACACAAATTGACAGCTTATTATTTAACCGTCAAATTTAAGGGCTACCATACCAAATAATGGTTTTATCTCAATTTGACCTAATGTCTATGCTATAGTGACGATGACATTCACTCATTGCTGACATTCCTTTGAACAAAATCGCTCTCTTTGTCGATGTGCAAAATATTTATTACACCTGTCGCGAGGCATATCAGCGCCAATTTAACTATCGCAAACTGTGGCAACATTTAAGCACACAGGGAGAAATTGTCAGTGCTGTCGCTTATGCCATTCATCGGGGCGATGATGGCCAATTAAAGTTCCAAGATGCCTTAAGGCATATCGGCTTTGAGCTAAAACTAAAGCCCTTTATTCAACGCAGTGATGGATCGGCAAAAGGAGATTGGGATGTAGGGATAACGATTGATGTACTTGATGCTGCCCCCAATGTAGATACAGTAATACTGCTTTCTGGCGATGGTGATTTTGCGATATTGCTTGAGAAAATAACGCAAAAATATGGCGTAAAAGCAGAGGTCTATGGTGTACCTCAACTGACGGCTAAAGCTCTGATGGATGCCACAACGCAATTTAACCCGATTGATGATGTTTTACTGCTCTAACAGCTATAAACCTTAAGTTTGAAACTCTTGGGTTGATAAATGATAAAAATTATCTATGTCAGCCAACAATATACTGTAAACACCAGCATCTAACTGCCCCTTATCGACCATGGGCTGCATAATGTCGTAAATCTCTGATAGCGACAAAGAGCCTCGATATGGTCGCTTTTGAGTCAGCGCCTGAAAAACATCGACTACAGCAAGAATACGCGAAGGTAAATCTAATTGTTCCTGCCGCTTACTAAAAGGATAGCCAGAACCATCGAGACGCTCATGGTGATTTGAGGCCCATTCGCCAATCACCGACTTGGGGAAAAAACGATGTAAAGTATGTTCTGTATCAACAGTATGACGTTTGACAATCGAATACTCTTCCTTCGTTAATTTGCCTTCTTTATGCAGCAATAGGTCAGGCGTTTTAAGCTTACCGACATCATGTAATAATCCCGCGACGTATAATAATTCAGCATCGGTATCTGATATACCGCAGTCCTTTGCCACTAATTTTGCTAACAATGCGACTTTTTCTGAATGGTGAAATGTAAAGGGACTCTTAGCATCGACTATTCGAGCTAAAAATCGCGCTAATTGCTTCACACCTCCGATATCTAACTCTTTGTCGTAAAAGTGATTAGCTTTGAACTCCAAACCTAACAACTCAATATGAGTTGCATCCATGTTGTACCAAAAGCCATCCTTCTTAACCAGTTGGCACATAGCATTGACCATTTCTGGTTCAAATAAGGTTCCGCAGTGAGCCAATAAATTCTCAGCAACCATACTTTCATGCAATGTAATCAGCTCCTCATGGCAACCATGCGTATATCTGGCCCTTAAAAAGTCGGTACGATCCGCTAAGAAAATCAGTGCAGCAATATCACGCTCAAAGACAGAAAGATCATGGGATTGCAGCTCAAGCCAAGGCGTGTGGTGGTATAGAACGATAGGAGCAAAAACATCTAAAATCGGGCATTCAAGCAATGCCTCATAGCCACGTTTGCTATGACAATGGGCATCTTCCGGTTGCATTAATTTAAGTAGACGTAAGTGTTCTTCGGAGGAGGAAACGCCGCAATCATGGATAAGCCCCGCAAAATAGGCGAACTGCTTTTTTTCATCAGGCCAGCCGAGCACACTTGCACATTCATAAGCCATATAGGCAACCCTATGGCCGTGGTGCAAATCATCTACCCCAACAAAATCCAATGCCGTGGCAACGGCTAACAACGCATGCCTCACATCCATGTAGACTTTGAAGTCATGGGGCAGAAAGGCATTCATTGAATTTTCCTAATTAATTATTTGTTCCTCGCTAAAATATAGTCAATACCTTGATAATTAGCTGCAAAATACAAAAAAGACCTGAAATTTCAGGTCTTTTCTATCGATATTAAATAGAACTTATCACACAATGAAGTTAGACCTCTAGCGTCCTCTTACGACGGCCGCGTTTTACTAAGGAGTAGTAAAACAGTGGTGTCAGAATGAGACCAAAGATAGTGACTCCAATCATACCTGCAAATACCGCCACTCCCATGGCCTGACGCATCTCAGCGCCCGCCCCCGTCGAAAACACCATAGGCACCACTCCCATGATAAAGGCGATAGAAGTCATCAAGATGGGGCGCAGCCTTAAGCGTGCCGCCTCAAGAATTGACTCCATAACCTCCATACCATGGTCTTGTTTCTCTTTGGCAAATTCGACAATCAGAATCGCGTTCTTCGTCGCTAAGCCCACGAGGACGATAAGACCAATCTGGGTGAAAATATTATTATCTCCACCATAGAGAAGCACACCACTGAGCGCCGAGAGTAAGGTCATTGGGATAATTAAGATAATCGCCAATGGTAAACTTAAACTCTCGTATTGCGCCGCGAGCACCATAAACACCAGCACAATCACCAGCGGGAACACCAATAAGCCAGTGTTACCGGCGAGGATCTGCTGATAGGTCAGCTCAGTCCACTCGTAGGTCATGCCTATGGGCAAGGTCTCGGCGAGGATTTTCTCAATCGCCGCCTGTGCTTGGCCCGAACTCACACCCGGTGCTGGGCCACCGTTAATCTCAGCCGTGGTGAAACCGTTATAGTGCATCACACGATCGGGCCCCGCGCTCTGACTCACATTGATAAAGGAGCCTAGTGGGATCATATCGCCATTCACATTAGGCACTTTTAGCTGACTGATCTGCTGCGGGCTTTGACGGAACGCTTCGTCGGCCTGCATATTCACCTGATAGGTTCGACCAAAACGATTGAAATCGTTTACATAGGTCGAGCCCATATAGGTTTGTAATGTCTGGAAAATTTGATCGAGCGACACTGCCTGCTGTTTCGCTTTAGTCCGATCGATATCCAGTTCAAGTTGTGGCACGTTCACTTGATAGCTGGAGAAAATCCCCGCCAATTGTGGATCGGCCCACGCCTTGTACATCACTTGTTGGGTCACCTGATACAAGGCCTCATAACCAAGGTTAGCTCTGTCTTGAATTTGCAGACGGAACCCTCCAATAGTGCCGAGGCCTTGCACAGGTGGCGGCGGGAAGATGGCAATAAACGCATCCTGAATACCAGCAAATTGCTGATTTAATTGGCCGGCAATCGCATTCGCCGACAGTTCAGGACTCTTACGTAACTCAAAATCATCGAGCGCAACAAACACCACGCCCGAGTTAGGACTATTGGTAAAACCGTTGATACTCAAGCCGGGGAAGGCAATAGAGTGCGCCACACCGGGGTGATTCAAGGCGATGTCGGACATTTTCTTGATCACCACATCGGTACGCTCGAGTGAGGCCGCATCCGGTAATTGGGCAAATGCCACTAAATACTGTTTATCTTGGCCGGGCACATAGCCCGTTGGGGTATTCACAAATTGCACGCCCGTGAGCGCAACCATGCCCAGATACACCAGTCCGATAATGCCGCCAAAACGGATCACCTTACGCACTAAATAGCCATAACCTTCAGATGCACGGTTGAATAAGCGATTAAAAGGAGTAAATAACCAACCACCAAACAGCTTATCCATTAACCGAGTGAGTGCATCCTTAGGCGCGTCATGGCCTTTGAGTAATAACGCCGATAACGCAGGACTCAAGGTGAGTGAGTTAATGGCCGAAATAAAGGTCGAAATAGTGATAGTCAGCGCAAACTGCTTATAAAACTGCCCCGTTAATCCACTCATAAAGGCGGTCGGAATAAAGACCGCGGCCAGCACTAAGGTGGTTGCCACAATCGGCCCAGTCACTTCCTTCATGGCTTTTTGCGTCGCTGCAATCGGGCTTAACCCCGAGGCAATATTTCGCTCCACGTTTTCTACCACCACAATGGCATCGTCGACCACAATCCCGATGGCCAGCACCAGACCAAACAGTGACAACGCATTGAGCGAGAAGCCCATCAAGTGCATAAAGGCAAAGGTACCAACCAAAGAAACGGGCACGGCCACCAATGGAATAATCGAGGCACGCCAAGTCTGTAGGAACAACACCACCACTAATACCACTAAGAGCACGGCTTCAAGTAAGGTTTTGACCACGGCTTCAATCGAGCCACGCACGAACACAGTTGGATCGTACACAATCTCGTATTGCAGGCCTTCGGGGAAAGACTTAGCTAGTCTTGCCATTTCGGCGCGTACATCGTCGGAAATTTGAATCGCATTCGAGCCCGATGCTTGGAATACCGGGATCGCCACCGCATCCTTGTTATCCAGCAATGAACGCAGCGCATAACTGATCGCACCAAGTTCGACTCGCGCCACATCTTTCAAGCGGATCACCTCACCGTTTTGTCCGACCTTGATGATAATGTCTTCAAATTCTGACAGTTCAGTCAGGCGCCCCTTAACGTTAATCAACAACTGGAAATCGGCATTGCCACTGGGCTGTGCTCCTAAACTGCCCGCAGCGGCTTGCTGATTTTGCTCTCGTACTGCAGCGATAATATCCGATGGTGACATGCCAAGCGCCGAGACTTTATTCGGATCAAGCCAAATCCGCAGGCTGTACTCGCCCGCACCGAATAAACGCACCGCGCCCACGCCTTTGATGCGTGCTAACTCATCTTTTACGTTGAGCGCCGCATAGTTAGACAAATACAGCATGTCATAACGGTTATCCGGCGACAGTAAATGCACCACCATGGTTAAATCAGGCGACGATTTTTCGGTCACAATCCCGAGGCGTTGAACCTCCTGCGGCAAACGTGGCATAGCGCGATCGACTCGGCTCTGCACTTGGGTTTGCGCCCTGTCCACATCGGTGCCAATGGCAAAGGTGATGGTCAAGGTCATGCGTCCATCGGACGTCGCCTGCGATGACATATACAGCATGTCTTCGACGCCATTGATTTCCTGCTCTAGGGGCGAGGCTACCGTTTCGGCAATGACTTTAGGGTTCGCGCCAGGGTAGTTGGCGGTCACCACCACTGTCGGCGGCACTACTTCTGGGTATTCAGTAATGGGTAATTGCCAAACGGCAATCGCTCCGGTGATAAAAAATAGCAGCGAGAGCACGGCTGCAAATATCGGTCTTTTAATAAAAAACTGCGACAACATTCTGTTGGATTCCTTATCCGCGGCTTGCCACTTCAACGGCTTGAGTTGTTAGGTTTTCTTGGTTTTTATCAAGCATTAGCTGAGCATGACGAAGCGCCTCTAGCTGCTCGCTGTCAGCCATATCGACTAGCAGTGGCTCAATTTGCATCTTAGGACGAACCCTCTGCATACCATTGACCACAATTTTGTCGTTTGCTGCCAAACCTTGCTTAACAATCCGTAATCCTTGAACTTTTTCACCTAGGGTGACACCGCGATACTCCACAGTGCCATCATTTGCTACCACTAACACAAATTTGTTATTCAGATCCGTTCCCACGGCTTTATCGTCGATCAAGATACCGTCGTAGGCGCTGCTACCAGCAGTACGCAGCCTAGCGAACAAGCCAGGGAGCAAACTGTTGTCTTCATTGCTAAATGTGGCTCTAACTCGAATAGTGCCCGTCTGTCTGTCCATCGCATTATCAACAAAATCGACTATGCCGACGTGTTGATATTCGCGCTCGTTTGCCAGCGCCATATATACGGGATTGTCGCCAGCACGAGGGTCGTTACGCTTTTTTTCAGCGGTCAATTTGACGTATTTCAGGTAGGTTTGCTCATCTACATCAAAATAGGCATACATGCTAGCGGTAGAGACCAAATGGGTTAGTACACTCTGCCCAGCACTGACATAGTTACCCGCGGTGACATTGGCATAGGACGCACGGCCATCAATCGGGGCGCGCACTTGGGTGTAATCCAAATCCAGCTCGGCGCGCAGCAGCGCTGCCTTCACTGAAGCTACGGCCGCTGTGGTTTGTCGTTTATTGGACTCGCGGGTATCAAGTAATTCCGCGGATACCGCCTTTTGGACAAAGAGTTTGCGGGCACGTTCTAAGTCGTTAGTGGCCAGTTGATCAGCAGAGAGCGCGCTAGCAAGATCTGCTTTTAACCGGGCCACTTCCGCTTCGAACACACTCGCATCGATACGAAATAGCACATCACCTTTTTTAACTAAAGCGCCTTCTTTAAAATTCACCGATGCAATATAGCCAGACACGCGTGGCACTAAGGTCACGCTCTCAGGTGCCTGCAAACGACCGGTAAATTCATCCCACTCGGTGACTCGCTCCTGCAATACCTGCGCAACATCCACCTTAGGTGCAGCCGGTGCTTGCCCCTGCAGGACTTCGGGTTCGCCACAGGCCGAAAGGACAAACGCCGCCACGGTAGTCAACATCAATGTCCGTAAAGTTGGGTTACTTATCATCTTACAATCCTCATGTGGCAGGCATTTATCTCGTTTAAGACAGACATCACTGATGGGCACTCGGTCAAAATCAATAAATACCGATTGGTAAAAAATATTATGTACTGAACGGTAATATATATTGTAAAATGACCCTGTCAATAGATTTTGTACCGATGAGTATGTAATATTTTGTGACAACTTGATAAACATGTAGTTGAGCCTTGAGGTAATTAGCCATGGCGAACGTGCTATGTGGGCTTGAATGGACGATGTATTGTGGTGAGTTACTCACCTAACCCGCAGACAGCAGGCAAGAGTGGCTGGACATGAACTAAGCCCATGTCTATCCTAGGGGCAATTGAGAATTGAGGAGCCCAATGATGTCAACCGTCCCCCAGACGCCCTGCGTAGGTCGCCCACGCGCCTTCGATGCCGATGATGCATTGGCCAAAGCCTTGGAAGTCTTCTGGCGCAAAGGTTTTGAAGGTACATCGTTAACCGATCTAACTCAGGCCATGGGCATCAACAAACCTAGCCTTTATGCTGCTTTTGGTAACAAAGAACAGCTATTCCTTAAAGCGATCGAGCTATACGAGCAGCGCCCCTGTGCGTTTTTCTATCCTTCACTTGAAAAAGAAACCGCCTATCAAGTGGTTGAGTCTATGTTACTTGGCGCAGCAACCTCCTTAGTGGATGAAAACCAACCTCATGGCTGCTTGATTGTCCAAGGCGCTCTCGCCTGTAGTGAAGCAGGACAAGCCATTAAAGAAACACTGATCACCCGCCGCCGTGACGGTGAGCAAGCATTATGCGAACGCCTGCAACGCGCAAAGGATGAAGGCGATTTACCCGCCGACGCCGATCCCCTGCTACTCGCCAGATACGTAGGCACTGTACTACAAGGCATGGCCGTGCAAGCAACTAATGGCATATGCCCGGGGGAACTCCGTAAAGTCGCCGAGATAGTGTTAGCGAATTTCCCCAAAAATAAAGGCTGATTAAACTGGCACGCTTTTAATTAAACGATTGCGATAAAGGTAATTGATATAAACCCCAGCTGAATACTGGGGTTTATACTTTGTGAGCCACCAATAGAAGCGGGATTAATGCTGAACTTGGTGGGTGACTAAGCTTGGACGCAGCAGATTGTCATGGACGGGGCAACGGTTACACACTGTATCTAAAAACTCATTCTTTTGTGCGTCGGTTAAGTCGGCATCAATGCTGGCATTGATCGCAATTTCCTTAAAACCTACCGGATCGTCTGAAGGCTGCCCAAATAGACCTGCTGAGTTCATCACGGCTCTCACATGCACATCAAACTGGCGAATCGTGATATTACGCTCACGTGCTACCATCTTAGCTATCGCCGAAATATAGCCACCAAGCGAAAATAAAAACGTCTCTAAAGGATTAGCGCCCTCATTGGTGGCGCAGGGTTGATCGATGATCAGCAAATGCTCACGCACTTGCGCAGTGACCTTCCAACCGCTTGCCATATGTGTGGTGACTTCTATCACTTTTTCAGCCATAACAAACTCCATTAGTTTTATTTAAATCAGATTATTCTAATGGTGCAAAAATGAAAAGTCACAAGCTAAGATCACAGTTTATGAAGTCAGGTTAGGGAGTCGGTGTTAAGGTTTAACCTACATGTCTAGGGTGTAAGGTTTTAAGAAAATCGCGATAAATGTGAGTTATTCTGCACAGGCAAACCAATAAAAATCCAAACCATCGAAGTAAAAAAGGCACTAAAAAGCCCCTTCCAATCAGATTGGAAGAGGCTTAAGAAGGAAATAAAGGCTTATAACACTATCCAAGTTGCCTTGATTTCAGTGTATTTATCAAAGGAATGCAGAGATTTATCTCGGCCATTACCAGACTGTTTATAACCACCAAAAGGTGCGGTCATATCGCCACCATCATAATGGTTAATCCACACCATGCCACTACGCAATGCTTTAGCCGTTTTATGCGCCTTGCTGATATCCGCCGTCCAAACACCTGCCGCTAAACCGTAAATGGTATCGTTAGCGATCGCAATCGCCTCCTCCATACCATTGAATTCAATAACAGATAATACAGGGCCAAAGATTTCCTCGCTGGCAATTTTCATTTGGTTTTTCACATTTGAAAATACCGTTGGCTGCACATACACACCGCCCGTTTCGGCCAGCACTTGTTGCCCGCCATAGACTAGGCTTGCCCCCTCATTTTGCCCAGCCTTGATGTAGCTTAAGATGGTGTCAAGCTGCTGCTTATCGACCACGGCACCACTGACAGTCGTTGGTTCGAGTGGATGACCGGGCTGCCAAGAAGCCAACTCTTCAGCTATAAGTCCAACAAGCTCATCTTTAACACCAGATTCCACCAGCAAACGTGAACCCGCAGTACAAACTTCACCTTGGTTAAAGCCAATGGCTTCAGCGGCAGCCACCGCCGCAGCCTTAAGATCAGGCGCATCGTTAAATACGATGTTCGGGCTTTTACCGCCCGCCTCTAACCAGACCCGCTTCATATTCGACTCGCCCGCATAAATCATTAATTGCTTAGCGATTTTTGTTGAGCCAGTAAAGACTAAGGTATCGACATCCATATGCAGCGCCAGTGCTTTGCCGACAGTATGGCCATAGCCTGGTAGCACGTTTAATACACCTTTAGGGATCCCAGCTTGAACGGCAAGCTCGGCAATACGAATGGCGGTGAGCGGTGATTTTTCAGAGGGTTTAAGGATAACACTGTTCCCCGTAACGAGCGCTGGACCTAACTTCCAACAGGCCATTAGCAGCGGGAAATTCCAAGGCACAATCGCCGCCACCACGCCCACGGGTTCACGGGTGATCATGCCGATTTCATTATGCGCAGTAGGCGCCAGTTCGTCATAAAGTTTGTCAATCGCTTCCCCTGACCAACGGATGGCACGGGCAGCACCAGCAACATCCACCGCCTTTGAAAAACGTATCGGTTTGCCCATATCCAACGTTTCTAATAGGGCCAGCTCATTGGCGTTTTCTTCCAATAACTCGGCAAAACGGATCATCACTTGTTTACGTTTAACAGGCGCCGCCTTTGACCATACCCCAGAGTCAAAAACCTCACGAGCATTGGCCACAGCAATATTGGCGTCCATCAAATCGCAACTGGCAACTGGCGCTAATAAACGGCCATCGATTGGACTGATGCAATCAAAGGTATTACCCGATGACGCATCGCGGTATTCGCCATTAATAAAAGCCTTGCCATTGATTGCTAGGCTTACAGCGAGGTTTTCCCAATCGCTCCGTGTTTTAGGTGTACTCATGATGACCTCTTAATCGTTTGTATTCGTTTATTTTATATTTATTGGGATAAGGGCTATCTCGACTGACAAATGCCAAAGATGACCTAAGTCTGTAACTGCCACTTAGATTACGCTTTTCAGACATCGATATTCAATATTTTTTACAAAAATAGCATTTTTGACACAAATAACTGCACAGCACTCTTCCACGTTCATTATTTCTAACATAGCATAGCAAATATTAGCCACCCTTAACGAAGACCTGACCTCATTTAACAAGGAAAAGGACAAGGTAAACATTTATGGCCGACTCACCCAACAACCTCGCTCACGAACATCCTTCACTTGAACACTATTGGATGCCTTTTACCGCCAATCGCCAATTCAAAGCGAGCCCTCGTTTACTCGCCCAAGCTGAAGGTATGTATTACACAGATATCAATGGCAACAAGGTATTAGACTCTACAGCGGGCTTATGGTGTTGTAATGCTGGCCATGGTCGCCGTGAGATCAGTGAAGCCGTCAGCAAACAAATTCGGCAGATGGATTACGCTCCCTCCTTCCAAATGGGCCATCCCATCGCTTTTGAACTGGCCGAACGTTTAACCGAACTCAGCCCAGAAGGACTCAACAAAGTATTCTTTACCAACTCAGGCTCTGAGTCGGTTGATACCGCGCTAAAAATGGCTCTTTGCTACCATAGAGCCAATGGCCAAGCGTCACGCACCCGCTTTATTGGCCGTGAAATGGGTTACCATGGCGTAGGATTTGGTGGGATCTCGGTGGGTGGTTTAAGCAATAACCGTAAAGCCTTCAGCGGCCAGCTATTGCAAGGCGTGGATCACCTGCCCCACACCTTAGACATTCAACATGCCGCCTTTAGTCGTGGCTTACCGAGCCTCGGTGCTGAAAAAGCTGAGGTATTAGAACAATTAGTCACACTCCATGGCGCCGAAAATATTGCCGCCGTTATTGTTGAACCCATGTCAGGTTCTGCAGGGGTAATTTTACCACCTCAAGGCTACTTAAAACGCTTACGTGAAATCACTAAAAAACACGGCATCTTATTGATTTTCGATGAAGTCATTACCGCATTTGGCCGTGTAGGTGCAGCATTCGCCAGCCAACGTTGGGGCGTTATTCCAGACATAATCACCACGGCTAAAGCCATTAATAATGGCGCCATCCCCATGGGCGCAGTGTTTGTACAGGATTATATCCACGATACTTGCATGCAAGGGCCAACCGAACTGATTGAATTTTTCCACGGTTATACCTATTCGGGCCACCCAGTCGCCGCAGCAGCAGCACTCGCCACGCTCTCCATCTACCAAAACGAGCAACTGTTTGAGCGCAGTTTTGAGCTTGAGCGGTATTTCGAAGAAGCCGTTCATAGCCTCAAAGGGTTACCGAATGTGATTGATATTCGCAACACCGGATTAGTCGCGGGTTTCCAGCTAGCACCGAATAGCCAAGGTGTTGGTAAACGCGGATACAGCGTGTTCGAGCATTGTTTCCATCAAGGCACACTCGTGCGGGCAACGGGCGATATTATCGCCATGTCCCCACCACTCATTGTTGAGAAACATCAGATTGACCAAATGGTAAATAGCCTTAGCGATGCAATTCACGCCGTTGGATGATGCACTCTTTTTAATTTAAACGCCGATAAATCAGGGAAATAAAGGTTAGCTATGCTCAAGATTACACACTATGTAAATGGCCAACACACTCCAGCCAGTACAAGAAGCCAAGATATTTTTGAACCCGCTACCGGCGAATGCCGAGGTCAAGTCTCCCTTGCAAGTTCCGATGAAGTCGCTGAGGCGATTGCCATCGCCAAATCTGCCTTTGACGCTTGGTCACAGGTAACGCCCCTTAATCGCGCTCGTGTACTCTTTAAATTCAAAGCGTTAGTCGAGCAGCATATGGATGAACTCGCACAGCTCATCACCCTAGAGCACGGCAAAGTGATCGATGATGCCAAAGGAGAACTTATCCGCGGCCTCGAAGTTGTCGAATTTGCCTGTGGTATCCCGCACTTACTCAAAGGGGAGCACACGCAGCAGGTTGGTGGTGGAGTGGATTCTTGGTCCGTTAATCAAGCTTTAGGTGTTGTCGCAGGCATAGCGCCCTTTAACTTCCCCGTGATGGTTCCCATGTGGATGTTCCCAATCGCGATTGCCTGCGGCAACACCTTTATCATGAAACCCTCGGAAAAAGACCCAAGTTCAGTGATGCGGATTGCCGAGCTGCTCAAACAAGCAGGCTTACCCGATGGAGTGTTTAACGTGATCAACGGTGATAAAGAGGCCGTCGATACCCTGCTCTGAAGAATCCCCTGATGATTTTCAGATAAATCATTAAATTAGAGTGAACTTGCACCTTGAAGTGTGATCAGATGGAAGTGCGAACAAACATCAATCACAGGGCATCAAGGTGCAAGTGTTAACTATCTTACATCAATCTCTCTATCAACATTGTCCAGAAATCCATCAAAAGCGACTGAATACACTCATGGTCGCCTGCAAAGCCCTCATCAACGCGGATTGTCTCACCCTCACGCATTTAGGGCGGCACATTGATGGCACCAGCACTCATACTAAACACTCAATAAAACGCATGGATAGATTATTGGGCAACCCGCACCTTCACCATGAAAGACTGGCTGTTTATCAGTGGCATGCAAAGTGGCTGCTAACAGCACATACGATGCCGACCATACTGGTGGATTGGTCTGATATGCGTGAAGGTCGTGAACTGATTGCACTACGCACCTCTATTGCGATTAAGGGCCGCTCTATCACGCTCTACGAGCGAACATTTCCGTTAGTACTACAAGGCACACAAACTGCCCATAATCAGTTTCTGAATGAACTCCATAAAGTGTTACCTGACAATATTACCCCGCTGATAGTCACTGACGCGGGCTTCCGTAATCCATGGTTTCGAAAAGTCGAGCAGCTCGGTTGGTATTGGCTGGGTCGTGTCAGAGGATTAAGTGTCTATCGGCTGCACCCCTTCGGTCGCCAATTTTCGCTAAAAGCGCTTTATCCCAAAGCCAGTCGTCGCGCAAAACATGTTGGGCGAGTGGCGTTATCGGTAAAGAAACCCTTGTTATGCGAGATGGTATTGTTCAGGGCTCCAAGTAAAGGCAGAAAAGGTCAGCGAAGTACGACAACAGACTGTCACCATACGGCGCAATGGACGTATGAACTGACCGCCAAAGAGCCTTGGGCACTGGTGACCAACTTGACCATAGAAGCCATGTCGCCTCAAAAACTGGTTAATATTTACCAAAAACGGATGCAAATAGAAGAAACCTTTAGAGATTTAAAAAGCCCCGCTTATGGCTTTGGTTTACGTCATAGCAGAACACGTTATGCGGCGAGGATGGACATACTGCTATTGATAGCATTATTGGTACAACTGGCATTTTGGTGGGTAGGATTATACGGAGAAACACAGCAATTACAGCGGCACTTCCAAGCCAACACGGTAAAGAAAAGGAATGTGCTATCAACAATCAGGATGGGCAAAGAACTGCTGCGGCGACGGCATGACTACCCCATATCAGCAGATGATTTGCTTTGTGCTGCGAAGAAACTAGCCCAACTCTCATTAACTCATGGTTGTTGGGGCTATGAATTATGAGGGGATCCTACAGTACCCTGCTCACTCATCCAGATGTGCAAGCCGTTAGTTTTGTCGGTTCAACGCCAATCGCCGAGTATATCTACAGCACCGCATCCAAACACGGTAAACGAGTACAAGCCTTAGGCGGCGCAAAAAACCATATGCTACTGATGCCGGATGCGGATTTAGATCAAGCGGTAAGTGCACTGATGGGCGCAGCCTACGGCAGTGCGGGCGAGCGTTGTATGGCGATATCGGTCGTGTTAGCTGTGGGTGATGTGGGTGATGAATTAGTGGAAAAACTATTGCCGCAGATCCAAAACTTAAAAGTCGGCAACGGTCTTAACCCCGAAATGGAAATGGGGCCACTCATCTCTAAACAGCATCTCGCCAAAGTCGCTGATTATGTTGAAACAGGTATTCAAGAAGGCGCAAGTTTACTGGTTGATGGCCGACAATTATCCGTTGCCGATCATCAACAAGGTTACTTCCTTGGGGCGTGTTTATTCGACCATGTCACGCCGGATATGCGAATTTATCGCGAAGAAATCTTCGGCCCTGTGCTATCAATTGTTCGAGTCAAAGATTATCCCACTGCACTTAAACTGATAAACCAACATGAATTTGGCAACGGCACCGCCATTTTCACCCAAAGCGGTGAGGCTGCCCGTCATTTTTGTCACCATGTGCAGGTGGGTATGGTCGGCGTAAACGTACCAATCCCCGTACCGATGGCTTTCCATAGTTTTGGCGGCTGGAAACGCTCACTGTTTGGACCTTTGCATATGCATGGCCCTGATGGTGTTCGTTTTTATACCAAACGCAAAGCAATTACCGCTCGCTGGCCTGTAGGCAAACAGACTCAAGCTGAGTTTGTAATGCCGACCATGAAATAACATCGACTGGAGCCCTATATGACCATGAGCGTCACGTCGATCATTCGCTTTGCCAGCGCACAACCGCCAGTGGAGAGCTATCAAGTCGCTCCTGAAAAGCGTATTGCAGGCAATCCCACCCAGCAATTACAAAATCATTATTCTAGCCCTTGTAACCAATTTCATAGTGGAATTTGGCAAAGCGAATCAGGCGCTTGGAAAATCAACTACACTGAATATGAGTATTGTGAAATTCTCGAAGGAACCAGTGTTATTACCGATCTTGAAGGACAGTCTCAAACCTTCAGTGTCGGTGACCGCTTTATTATTCCGGCGGGATTTCAAGGTGTGTGGCAAGTAGTCACCCCCTGTCGCAAGGTGTACGTCATCTTCGAGCAAAACTCACGTTTATAGAGGTGAATTTTACCTCTATAGACAAAGTTAAAGCGATTTAGCTTTACCGCCATGAGGTCACAGCAACGGGGATTCCTAGGCTGTTGTTTGGCAAATCATCGGATGTATAAGCCTGTTTTTAAACACCAAACTTCGTATATCCGTGTCAATCAAGCAAATGGGAGAAATACCGTGAATAACAATCTACAGAAAAAACGGCTAGCACAACTTGCAGGGCTTGCGCTGACCACCAGCTTATTTTCTAGCATAGCCGCTGCTGAAGTGTCTGGAAATATCAGCTTGACTAACGATTA
This sequence comes from Shewanella oneidensis MR-1, assembly GCF_000146165.2. Taxonomy (NCBI): domain Bacteria; kingdom Pseudomonadati; phylum Pseudomonadota; class Gammaproteobacteria; order Alteromonadales; family Shewanellaceae; genus Shewanella; species Shewanella oneidensis. The sequence continues at coordinate 3,652,845 of NC_004347.2, forward strand.
TCGCTTCCGGGGGGTCTCACAAACGGCTGGCGATTTCGCGGTGCAAGGGGGTATCGATTGGAGTTTTGAGTCAGGGTTCTCCGTCGGTGCATGGGCGAGTAATTTGGACTATGATACGCCAGATTATAACGGCCCAGATATCGAGTATGATTTCTATGCTGCCTACGGCGGTGAAGTTCACGATAACCTCAGCTATGACATCACACTTTATCGCTATAACTATTCTGGCGAGAGTGATTTAGGCTATTTTGAAATGACTGCGGGAGTCGAGTTTAGCGGATTTCGCGTGGCGTATTGGTATACCAATGACTTCGGTGGCAGTGATTTAGACTACCACTATGGTGAACTCAATTACTCCTACGAGTTTATTGAACACTGGAGCCTCAATCTGCACTACGGTTACAGCATTGGCGATGCGTTAGATGATGGTGAAGACTTTGATAGTTATTCAGATTATTCAGTTGTCGTCTCCACTGAATTATTGGGATTGGGCCTATCACTGGCTTGGCTTGGCACTGATTTAAGTAGTGAGAAGAAAGTCTCTGATGGTGTATTTCAAAATGATGATACCGTACTCGCAAGCGTCAGTTACGCCTTCTAAGTGCGTTTATCTCATCAGACAAACGCCCTTACTCTCAAGGGCGTTTTTTTGCACAAGTGTCATTAAAAAGCCCTCTTTCGAGGGCTTAGTGATTTAGTGATCGTGTCATTTATGGCTTTATTATTTAGCAGACCAACTGCGCATCTTATGGCCTTTGACAGCATAGAAAAGAATAAACAGGTAGCAAGGTAACATCACCATATAACCACCCTGCTGCCCCATATCCGTAGCCGAACTCATTAACCCCCAAGACACCGGACCAAAGGCACCGCCCGCAATACCCATGATAAGGAGCGCAGAACCTGTGCTCGTTAACTTGCCCATACCAGACAAGGCTAGAGGCCATACTGCAGGCCATACGATCGCATTAGCTAACCCTAAGAAGGCAATCAACAACAAGGTATCAGGTAGAGCTACACCGCCAAAAGGAACCAATAGAAGATTTGCAATTGCGTAGGAATTGTTATCTCCAAACAGAATGCCTAATGTTAACAATAGGCCAAGAATTGCAGAAATCATCAGTGCCGTAGGTTGAGAAATAACGCGAGGAATCAATAATATCCCTAAGATATAACCGAGAACCATACAGACCATGGTATAGGACGTCATCACTCCATAATGATCAATACCCAAGGATAATGCAAAGGTGCCAATGGTATCGCCAGCAATCACCTCTACCGCAACGTACACAAACAGCGCCAACACGCCTAACGCTAAGTTAGGGTGAGATAATGCCGCTTTAATTTGGCTTTTATCAGTATGATCAGCAACTTCGTCTTCATTAGATAACTCTGGCAGCGGGGATTTCTTTACCGCTAACGCCAAAATACCGATAAACACAGCCATACCTAAGTAGGGTAAGACTAAACCATTAGCCATTTCATCAATTTGCACTTGCGTCAACGTTGTGCCAATACGGTCTTTAAAGCTATCTAAAATCAACGCAGAGAACACTAATGGCGCAATCACCCCCGCGCCTTTGTTCAAAATCCCCATGACACTAACACGCGCTGCCGCAGATTCTTCAGGCCCAAGGCGAACAACATAGGGGTTGACCGCGGTTTGCAGTAACGTCTGCCCCGCACCCATCACTAATTGGGCAAATAAAAATAGGGCGAAGACTTGAGTCTTCGCCGCAGGAATAAACAGTAAGCCAGCAATCATCATCACGCCCATGCCCAAGGCCATACCATTTTTGTAGCCCACTTTACGGATTACCCAAGCTGAGGGAAGCGCAGTAAAAGTCACCGCAATATAGAAAGAAAACAGGATTAATGAAGCTTGGAAGGGATTAAGTTGCAAAATTTGTTTTAAATAGGGCATCAAAGATCCATTCAACCAAGTTGCGAATCCGAGGATGAAAAAGAGTGCTGCCACTATCGCCATGGGGAGAAAACTGCTTTTCTGCTGGCTTTTATCGAGTGTCATTTCCATAAACCTGCTTCTTATAGTAATTAATTTAAGGTGATTGCGGGACTTAAATCCGCTGAGTATTGCACACATCCCTATTGCAACTCATCTGCAATGGCTAATGTTATCATCCGAACTCACCATTGTTTCAGCGATGTTAAAACAAACAACACAAAAAGACAACGCTGTCATTTGTAATTTAATCCTAAAAATGCCGCCTTGAACGTCACAATAAACCCTAAACGCTTAGCTAGATCCTGATTTAAAACCAAAGATGCGTCTGACAACTACCTAATATGAAATAAAAAAGCCGCAGAGTTCACTCTGCGGCCTGATAAAAGCACAAAATAACGAAAGATTAGATCCGCACAAAAATCTTGCGCCGATACATCCAATACAGCACTAGCCATTGTACGTTGAGTAAACTGACCACCGCCCCTAAAGGCTGGGCATATTCTGGCAATACCGCTATGACGCCGCCAAACACACTTTGGGCAATATACTTCCAATCCACTAGGCTCGATGCCAAATAAATAATGATGGCGTTAGTTCCTATCACCACAAACACAAACACGAGTTTTTGCCATTTAAGCACATCGACTAGCGCATAAAACAGCGCTAACAGCAGCATGCTCCAACCTGAAGTGACTAACACAAAAGAGCTGGTCCACAGTTCTTTATTCACGGGAATAACGGCATCTAATAACCAACCTAAAGCTAAACAAACGCCGCCCGCAGCGCCAAGTAAGCCGACTTTGGCCCACTCCCCTTTGGGATGTGATTTCACAATAAAGTGGCCAACAAATACACCGGCTAAGGCATTGACCACCGCAGGGAGTGTCGATAACACCCCTTCAGGATCAGGCATTCGTCCTTGATAGCTCACACCCGGTAATAACAGGCTATCGACATACGCATTGATCGACACAGTCGGTGATAACACTCCCGCCTGCCCTCCGGGGAACGGCAACCAGAGTTGCATCGCGCCATAACCGACTAATATGCCTACGGCCACCAGCACTTGGGTACGTAAACTGGTATGCCACACTAACAAGGCGGCAAAAAACCATGCGAAGGCTATACGGCCTAATACGCTGGCATAACGAATTTTGTCAGGATCGACAGGTGCTCCCGTTCCCCAACCATGGTTATACAAAATACCGAGCAACAACAGTAAAAACAGCCGCTTAACGCCATGGCGATAAACAGGCAGGCGCTCATGTAGCGGTAATTTATCCAAACGCTTTGGCGATAAGCCAAGGGCTACGCCTGAGAGGAAAATAAATAGCGGAAAAATCAAATCATAGAGGCGAAAGCCATGCCACTCACTATGGTGCATCTGGGTATCGCCCCATTGCCAACCAGCCCACCCCGTAAAAATCAACAGGGCACCAAATAGTGCTTCGCCACCTAAAATCCAAAACATGTCAAAACCACGCAGGGCATCGAGAGACATCAATCTTGGCTTTGGCTGACTATTGTTAGCGGTAGCGACCTGAGCATTGATGCTCACATTAGCCGCCAGTTCAGGCGCAGTCGTACTCATTCCATTTTCCTTTATTATTGTTATTTAATGATTTTTATACATTTTGAGCAAAATGCAGACTGTACAATAAAAAAACTTAGCCCCTGTCATCAAAATATGACAAGGGCTAAGGCTAACTCGCGACTGACTCACTCAGCATTACGGGCGAACATAGACCGCATTTCCGGCAATGTAGTTTGCCAGCACTTGATACTGATTATCCAGCAGCACTAAATCGGCGCGCTGCCCTACGGCTAACCGACCAACACTATCGGCAATGCCAAGGAACTCAGCAGGATACAAGGCCGCCATTCTCAACGCTTCACCTAGCGGTAAACCAAGCATATTCACCGTATTATGGACTGCACTTGCCATGTCTAAAACACAACCAGCCAGCTCACCGGTGACCGCATTTAATCGGTCACCGACACGCAACACCTGAGTACCAAACAACTCAAAACTGGTTTCATCGTCCATACCCACAGGTGGCATGGCATCAGTCACTAACATCATCTTGCCACGAGGTTTTGCCCGCAGAGCAATTCGAGCTGCAGCGGGATGCACATGATGACCATCAACAATTAAGCCACACCAAGCCGTTTCGCTCTCAATTGCCGCACCCACCACACCAGGCTCGCGGGAACCTAAGGGTGACATCGCATTATATAGATGGGTAAAACCTGTCGCCCCAGCCTTTAAAGCCGCAACAACCGTATCGTAATCTGCGTTGGAGTGCCCTAAACAGACCTTAACTCCTGACTCGACTAATAAGCGGATCACCTCAGGAGAGACGTTTTCAGGTGCTAAAGTGACAACGCGGATACCTAAATCCTGACGGCAAAAGATCGCCAGTTCCGCTTCGGTGATCTCACGGATAAAGCCTTGTGGATGCACACCCTTTTTAGGCACAGATAAATGCGGACCTTCGAAATGTACCCCTAATACACCAGCACTTTTTTGCGCAACCGCAAGAGCAACGGCATCGGCCGCCTTAGCCATCACCTGCACATTATCGGTAATCAACGTGGGTAAAAAACCTGTGGTGCCAAAACGCGCATGCGCCTTACCTATGGTCTCGATGCAAGCGACTGTAGGACTAGTATTGAATAATGCTCCGCCGCCGCCGTTAACTTGCACATCGATAAAACCTGGCACCAGCGTTCCTGTATAGCGGACTTCTTTAGCACCAAGAGCGGTATCAAAGCTTGCAATCAGGCCATCCTCAATGGTGACAGGCACATCCTGATGGAAGGATTCGCCATCAAATAATTGCTCGGCAATTAAAGTGAATTTCATCCCAAACCTCTTTTTTAAATTAACACGGCGACAACGACCATCTTCTACAGCGTTTGAGTGACTTTTTTCAGCCCTGCTGGTTGGTCTGGATCAATACCACGGGCAATGGCTACTGCGGCAACATCAATATAAAAACGTTGTAGCAGGGCTAACGGCGCCACTCGTGGGTGAATATCCGTCGACGTTTGATTTAAATGCACTAAATCGGCACCACGTTGGCTCACATTTTCAATCTGTTCGATATGGCTAGCGTAAGACTCATCGCCAATGCACACATCCACAATCGTGAGTTTTTTCTCAACTAAGGTCACTGGACCATGGAGAAACTCTGCGCTACTAAAGGCTTCTGCGTGGATTGAGCATACTTCTTTTAACTTAAGCGCAATTTCCTTAGACACCGCATAACCTAAGCCACGGCCTAACACGACTAAGTTTTTAACGTTTTCAACTGACTCAGGCGTCAGTTGTGGCTCAGCAACAACCGCCGTTTGCAGCGCTTGCGGTAAAGAGCTTACCGCTGCGGCAAGGGATTCGCTCTGCGTCCACGCCGAGGCTAATTGCAAAATTGCTGACAATGTGGCGAGATAACTCTTGGTTGCAGCAACGGCTTTTTCTTCGCCAGCACGTAATGGCACCACCACATCGACGATGTCCTTGATTGGCGCGGTTTCATCATTGACTAATGCCACACAAAAGGCACCCGCATTTTTTGCCATACGCGCTTGGGCTAAAATATCAGGGCTGCGGCCAGATTGTGAAATCACAATCACTAATCCGCCTTCTAACTTCAAGGTTTTACCATAAACGCTGGCTACCGATGGTGCAGCGGCAAACGTTGGCACACCGACTTCGATTTCAAACAGATACTTAGCAAACACGCCGGCATGATCCGAGGAACCACGGCCAACGATCATCACAAAACGAGGATCAAAAGCACGCAGTTTTTCACCTAACTGCTGCATAAGATCGGCGTTAGCGGCTAACTGACCCGCTATCTTCTGCGGTGCGGTTCGCGCTTCTTGTTCCATAATAGTGTTTGTCATGTTTTTTTACCTTCAGATCTGATACTGATTCAGTTTTAGTACTAATGTGCTAAAACGACTTATTTATTAAACTGTTGCTGAATTAAATTGCTGCTGTGCGTAGTACATAGCACCCAATTCTGGCGGCGCTAAAGTCTCAGAAATCTTTGCCACCACATCGCTACCAAGCCATGCCTGTAAAGGTTCAGCTAAGCCACCAATCATCGAGAAACGTACAGGGTTGAGCATAAAAAGTTTTCGCGCCATTTCGCTAATATAATCAGCACCTTCTTGTACTATCGCGATAGCAACTTGATCCCCGGCGTTAGCACAATCGAGCACGTTTCTCGCAAGTTGCGCATAACAACTCGAAGACTTGCCCGCCAGGTGCTCAACGATACCCAAGGCATCTTTCACCCCTAAATGGCTTAACAACATCTCAGTTAAGGCGGTCGGCGTGGCAAACCCATCGAGCGCGAGTAGCACATGCTCGGCAGCTTTGAGCCCCAGCCATGCACCACTACCCTTATCACCCAACGCAAAACCATGGCCGCCTATGCTTAAGCTAGCATCACCCACATGGGCATAACCGCAAGAACCCGTGCCAGTAATAATCACTGCCCCATCCGCACCACGATGTGCACCAATACACGCGGTATGCAGATCTGTGGTGACATACATGGCGGCAAACGGATGCTGCCAGTTAACAACATCCTGATACAGGCGCGGCACATTGACTCCCGCGAGGCCCAATCCCGCCACCAGCAAATGGCTATCAGTCGCTTTCATCCCAGCATCTAGCAGAGCTTGATGCGCCGATGCTTCAATGGATTCAAATGTTTGCGCAAGACCATGTAACGGATTAGCGCGCCCAGCAACACCTGTCCCTAAAACGGTACCGTCTGCGGTATAGATAGTGGCTCGGCACTTACTGCCGCCGCCATCAACGCCGATAAACAGTTGTTGATCATTTGTCTGGACTAATCCCATGACATCCCTCTTTATCTCTTAGTGCAGCGCTACCGTTGCGAATAACTTATGCCGTTAATACGACACCTAACTTTAGTTAACTCAATGTTACAGCAAAAATGACAGCGTTGTCATTTACTTTTTGAAGCAATTTCTAATCAAACGTCATGATGAAGAAATGGCTGAAATTAAAACGAAAAATGGCTGTATTTTTCTTTTTAAATACAGCCGTATACATAAAAAATTAATTAACGATTAAGCTTCTGCCTTTGCGGATACCATCAGCAGCAATAGCACGGATCTCAACGGGCGCAGTCACGGCCTGCCCAGCTTGATAAGCTTGCCATTGGCCATTTGCTTGGCGGAACTCCATCTTAAGCCCTGGATACGCCACATTAGCGAACAGTTTGCCGCCTTGGATCTTGGCGCCAACCGTAGGAACACGATAATCAATACCGGCCTTATCGAGTTTGATAAACTCTTTATGCCCTAAGGTATTGGCCATTTGTTGCCAAGATTGCGCCTGTGCGTCACGCATTGCCGCAGTAAAGTGCCCGGTGCTTTGGTTGTACAATGCACCTTGATATTGGTAAGGCACTTCCCACTCTGCTTGATGCCAAGCTCGCTCAGCCAGCATCAATAAACGAGGGAAAATCATGTACTCCACGGTATCGTTGCTGCGAATGGTTTCACTCCACAACTGCCCCTGTAAACCAGCAAAGTTTTTACCTTGCTCCCGTGGTCCAGATTTTTTGCCTTTCTCGTCGGTTCTTGCCCTATCGTCGGCCTCGAAAGGCAGATTTTGCAAGTCGGTCCACTGCTCCGCATTCGCCACTAAGTTATCCGGCATAAAGCTAAACACTTTGTGCGCGTTGGTGGCGCGGCTGGCCCAATAATAGCCATGCTCTTTAGGATCGGCTTCGTAGGGAAAATCAAAATAAAGCACTTCAGGATTCGAGAGTACTACATCCCAACCGTTGTTCACTTGCTGGTTTGCATGCTCATATCCTTTGTAGGCAATTACATCCCAAATATTGGATTGGACTTTAGCTGGCATATAGCTTGGGCGAACATGGCTCATGCCATCACTCCAACCTGCGGCTTCAATGCCTTTTTCTGCCAGTTGATTCGATATCCGCTCAATAAAGTAAGCGCCTAAATCCTCGATGGATTTCACTCCTTTATCGTTATTGGCCACAAAGGATAAACACTCAGGAGATTGCTTCCACGCTCCTGCGGTTTCGTCGGCGCCGATATGGTATCGAGTTAATGGTTGCCCCGCGGCTTGGTGTAATTTGGCAATTTCATCAATCACTTTATCAACAAACTGATAGGTCGATTCCATACAGACGTTCAGGGTGTTGTCGTTGTAATACTGCACTGAAGAATACACAGTCGTATCAGCCGCATCCGACAATAAATAGGTTTTCGCCTCCGTAGGCTTGCCTTGGGCGAGTAATTTACGGTAACGCGCCTCCATGGATTTTATCGCCGCGCGGCTATGACCAGGCATATCCATCGAAGGGATCACTTGAATTTGGCGCGCATTGGCGTATTTGAGAATATCGATGTAGTCTTGTTTACTATAGAAACCATTAACACTCGACTCGGCAAAAGGACCACTACCAAGCTGCGGTAACAAGCAAGTATTCTCCTCAAGATCGTGACAACGCTTACTACCAATGTCGGTCAGCTCAGGCAGGCCATCAATCTCTAAGCGCCAACCTTCATCATCGGCCATATGCAGATGTAATTTGTTGAGTTTGTAAGCCGCCATTTGATCAATCAGTGCAAAAATCATCGCCTTACTGTGGAAATTACGTGCCACATCGATATGCATACCGCGGAATGGATATCTTGGGCTATCTTCAATTGTCATCGCATTTACGCGCAAATCCTGCACATCGATTAAACTGGTAAGCGATGATAACGCATAGGAAAATCCTGCCGCATCACCTGCGGCAATCTTGATACCATCAGGTTTAATATCCAGCAGATAACTGCCCTCAGCGCCTTGGCGCCAGCTCAGTTTCATCACTAAGCCTTGTTCTGACTCTTTAACGCCCAAACGTGCTAAGCGTTCAAGCGCAGCTGCAACTTGGTCGGTTTTAAAAGACTGTTTTTCAGCGGATGGACTGGACACTGACGCGACATCCAATTTAATGCCAGAGGAGAGTGATACCACTTTATCATTGCTGTGGAGCACCACCGTTTTTGGCGTTGGAATAATCGTATTCACCGCTAAACTGGCATCTTCACTGACATTTTGGTTATTGCTAAATAGCTGTGATGCGGTCGCAGGCGCCAATTTATCCGCATCAGTGCGGCTATACTGTTTCACCATATCGGTGAACGGCTCGACATAGGGACGCACTTCCATTCGAGTCTCAGGATCTTGCTTCACTTGAGTGCTGGCAATCACCACTGGCGATAAATCCCCAGCAACAATGTAATAGTTTGGCATGGCATCGGTTTCTGACAGTTGCCAAAGCTCACCACGGAACCTTAAGGTCTTTTTAACCCCTTTGCTAAAACCGCTGAATGCCTCGGTAGGCGCGATGCGATAGAGATCGCCCTTGATATGAGTGATAGAAAACTCTTTACCCTCAACAGATTGAACCGGGCGCATCTGGCTAAAATAAATCGCCCATTCCTTGCCAATGAGATCGACTTCAGGAACAAAATCAATTTCAGCCACAAAGCAGCGCCCCTCAGCGGCGGCCTTATCACAGTTATCGTCAGGTCGATTAGTGAGAACCCGGTAGGTAACGCCTAAATTATCCCCAAACTGCTGCAATTGCGCTTGGGTTAATAGCGCTGGCGTGGGTTGCTCAGCAGAGCTTGGCGCTGGCGTATTTACAGTTTTAGGCCCTTGGCTACAGGCACTTAAGCCTAATGCAAATAAAATGGCGGTGGCGGCAATCGTTTTACTCATGATATTCCTTTTCTAGCTTCAGAAATGGCTACAATCTGAAGGAAGTTACTAACGCTCGCAGTCTTTCCCCTTGGTGAAACAGTCGCTCACTCGATTGCGCTAAGTGCTCACTATCGAGGGAGGCAGAACCTGAGACATTGGCAAGATCATTTAATGTACGAGAAATCGCTTCGGTGACACAGGTTTGCTCCTGCGCCGCATGGGAAACTTCGATATTCATATTACTGATATTTGAGACTAAATCAGTCACTTTAGACAGCACAAGCTTAATTTCTTCCGAACGGTTGACCCCTTGATTTGATAAGGTTTGACTCGCTTGCATTACACTGTCGGTTTCGGCTACACGGCTTTGCACTTTTTGGATTTCACCCGTAGCCTGCTGCGTACGTATAGTATTAATAACGATGTCATTAGCACTGGCACTCAATTGACTGATGACTGTAACCGCGGCTTCGGTTTCTTTGAGCTGCGCAGGTACTTGATGATGATTGGTGTGAGATACAGCCCCAAACGACTTGGCAAACTTAGCCTCATCAGTTTTACGAATAATTAATAATCTGTTACCAAGCAATCCCTTAAACAGTGGGATCCGCACGGGGAACATGGTTTCCTCAAGCACCTTGGAAGTCATGCTCCAAAATACGTCAACAGTGCCAGCAAGTGCTTCTTCCGCATTGCGTTTTGGCTTCATCTGTGTCGACATTTGCTCAACTTCATATACTTTGCCAAAGCGGCGTAGCGCCTCTTTGAGTAGATTGAACAGCCAAGTTTGTTGAATCGTGGTCACGATTTTAGTGGGAGAAGCGCGGCTTGCAGATAATATGTTAGCGTTTACTGCAGTGGACGGTACGTTAATAGCATAAGTCGCGGCAAAAGCGGGCGAGAGTAATCCGGCAAAAACAGGCATCACAAAAATGACCCCAAACCTACCCATGCAGAGTGTAGTGCGCTGAATCTGGATATGAAATGCCATGCGCAGCATTGCAACCATTTGCTTGATCATAAATCGCAGCCTCTTATTACTGGATTATCCAGCGAGTTTTTTATTTATTAATGCCGCTAGCTTGTGCTAATCCCTACTGCCTTGTTCTAGCTAAAAAAATGGCTGGGCACTGCTTACAGTACCCAGCCAACGCTAGTTTCTGGGGAGAGACTATAAAAAATGTTAAAGACAAACGTACCGCCGCCCGACCAGCAATACTTCTGCCAAACACATGAATAAGGAGACCTCATCCTCTTCATGCAGACCTTACTAAACAACGAATCACACAAGCAGATGACAGCGTTGTCATTCATTAAATTACACAAGAAAGAACAGGATTTCTACATTTTTTTGACAATTATTATTGCCTTTTTAGAGAAAAAGGCATTTATTACTTAAATTTCATATATTTAGTTATCATTCTTTTATTTCCCCAACTATATAACAACGCTGTCAGTGACTGACAACATGAGCGCAACAATTCACATATCACACCCTGTCACCATTAAAAAATGCTCTCATATATCCCGACCTTTAAACGTAAAAATACTTTTAGTGGCCAATATTATCGATCCTTAACGATACTGTTCCTTCTGTTAAGCGCATGGATAGTTTGGTTTATCCAATTCGCACAACCATTTGATTTAATTAAAAAATATGGAAAGTTTGTATTTTTAGGGATAACAGGAGCTATCTTCGACAATTCAACGGGTGCGGGCGGAGGCGTTATTTTCATCCCTGTGTTCTCTAGTTTAGATTTTACAGAAGCTCAAAGCGTTTCAACGTCTTTTATGATCCAATGTTTTGGCATGACTGCGGACGCGCTTTCATGGTCAAGATATTATCAACTGCATCATATGGATAAAACTTGGCATGGCTTTGTTCCAAGTATCTTGCTTTGTGCATGCTTTTCAGTACTTGGCCTTTGGAGCGCGAGTTATGGCAACTGTCTTCGCCGTCTTCACTCCATACCTGCTTTAGTCTTTTCTCTATCCCACTTGGGATCGCAATCATTTTCAGCAGTCAACGGCGTTATTTTTCCCAGTCAAAACCTTAAAACTGTTTTTTGCAAGTTGGATTATTTTGACTGGGAGTGTGATGCTAGCAAACTAAATAGCCCCAATTACAATAGTTCGCTTTAATATTATTAAAACGAACTATATAAATTTGAGTTTATTTTTCCATCACTAAATCAATTAAACTTAATGAGCAAAGGTGCGCGTAAATAGCCGAATAGAAACCTCGTTTAGCAAAATCAAGCAATGTCGTATCGTCTAGCTGCTGCAGTTTGCCTTCATCTATTGTATATATTCCATCAATATTAGTTTTAGTGGCATCAAGTGCAGTCACTGTTAATGTTCGTGTTTGTAACAGTCCATGATTGAGTAACACTTTGATAAAGTACTTTGTCATATCATGATAACTAGCCTGCAAACTCGCCAATTCAAGTTTTTTTGATAAATAGGTCGTTTGTTTTCCTGAATCATCAAATAAACGATGCGCTTCATGTTCTGCCACAGATGAATTATTAATATCGATACCTAAGATAACTTTGTCGTTATCTACATAGCTCATTCCAAATGGATACAATTGAACTTGAATAGGTAAGTATCGAGATTGCCACTGGCCGTTTTTGAGTAACATATTGGTATTTGGCTTAAGTGCAGTAATCGCAATTGAGAGAAACTCACCAGTTTGAGCATTTTTTGTAAACACGATCGGAAAACTGGTCGCTGCAGACATAAACTCTTGAACCTGCAGAGGTAACATATGCATAGTCTCAAAAAGACTGTAATCAACCTGATCCCCAATCGCTAAATTTTTATGATTTGCATCATTTAAAGGTACAAATTGTGTTTTCATTTTATTTTTCCTTTTTACACACCAAAGTAAAGCGCTTAGATAGGTTGCAAACCATAAGTACAAATTTTATCAATCAATTCTCTATGTTCAGGTAACCCCTCTAACATCTGACGCTTCACATTCGACATGTTACTCATATAAGCATTCAAATTAGCTTTTGCGACTAAACCTCTATCATGCGGTTGAGTCGGGTATTTCATCCCATAAAGAACATATAAATAATTGTCTAAGTTGAACACCTCAAACTTTGAGGGAAAATCCTCTGCAATAGGGCTAAATGACTTCCACATGTTAAGTCGCTCTTTTAACGGCTCAGAAATTGTCTCTTCACGCTGATTATCAAGCCAAAATGCCGAGTCAGTTCTATCTGACAAACAATAATGCAATTTGGCAAACTCAACGACCCGCTCCCATGCATAGCCCACGGTATCATTAAACCGCTTTGCCAAATAATCAACATCATCTATATTCGCAGGGAAACGTTCAGCAAGAAATCGAGCAGAAAAGTCCGTTAATAAAATAGAAGTCGCTTCTATGGGCTCTAAAAAGCCCTGCGCCAGCCCTAATGCAACGCAGTTTTTGACCCAAAATTGCTGACGATAGCCGACAGTCATTGGGATTTTACGATGGGGAATATCGGCAAGTTTACCACCAAGATAATGGTCAAACTTTCGCTCAGCTTCAGCTTGATTCATATGCGCTGATGAATATACAAATCCTGTACCGCGGCGCTGGGTAAGTGCAATATCCCAAATCCATCCCGCTTGATGGGCAGTTGCTTTGGTATAAGGGGGAATAACATCAGCAGGCTGGGTCGGAATTTGCGCGACTAATGCCGTATCAATAAAAAGTTGCTGCGCTTTACTGATAAATGGCACTTTTAATGCCTTGGCTAACAAAATAGATTCAAAGCCACTGCAATCAATATAGAAATCAAAAGATAGATTCCCCTGCTCAGTCTGCAATGACTCGATAGCGCCATCTACACCTAAACACACGTCGTGTACTGTCGTTAAAATATGCTCTACATTAAATTTCTCAATGGCATTTTTAGCAAGTAATTTAGCAAACTTTGCCGCATTGAGGTGATAGGCATAGCCTAAAACACCAGCATATTCTGGCGTAGTAATGAGCTTTGGTGCTTTAGCAACTTCGCAAGCTAAATGCTGTGTGGAAACAAAATCGGCAAAATGTCCGCTTTGTTCGGCCAACCAAGCCGATACTGCGTCACCTTGGTGTAAATTAATGATATCGAATAGATGATGATAAAAATTATGCTTACCGTGACGGGTTTTATCTAACCAGTTCACAAATTTAATCGACTGTTTAAACGTAACATCGCAGGTGCGAATAAACTCTGACTCACTGATACCAAAACTCTGTAATGATTTTCTAATCGAAGGCACTGTACCTTCCCCGACACCAATAATAGGAATATCAGGAGATTCAATCACTGAAATAGATAACCCTGAACGCCCCTTCAACGCTCGGCCTAAATGGTTCGCCGCTAACCAACCTGAAGTACCGCCACCTATAATAGCTATTTTTCTGATTGTCATAACGAGCCTCTAATTTGGAGAAACCTAAGTTTATTATTAAAGTTATTGATAATAAAAAGCCTAGCGAATGCTAGGCTTTTTCGTGACAGAATTAAATTAGAAGCGCAGCGCCATACCAAGCTGATAACGCGCCTCACCCTCAAAACTCCATACAGGGTAATCGGCTTTAAACTCACTGATCACGCCTTTGGCATCAAGTGGAGCTACACCTTTTTGGATGCTGTCCTCTTCGAATAAATTCACCACTTCAAATGTGACAGATAAATAATCAGTCACATTGTAGTTAGCGCTTAAATCTACTGTGCCATAAGCTTGATGTTCGCGGTTACCGTAGAAACCTGGTAATTCACGCATCATATATTCTGAGCGCCAGTTATAGGCCGCACGGACAGAAAAATCATCCATTTCATAATAGCCCACTAAGTTTACAGTGTGCTTAGATGAATCAGAGAACACACCTACACGATCAGCGTAATTTTCAGCAGGTGATGATGCATCAGCAAAAGTATAATTGACTAAGTAACCTAAACCATTATCAAACGCATCTTGTAACTGCAATTCAATACCATCGATTGAACCACCGGTGGCGTTAAAATATTCAGTCACAGTCCAACAATCATAGACACCAACACCACAAGAACTGACGCCTTCCTTGATTAAGTTAGGATCTTCAATACCGATTTGTTGCTTTAATGTCTCTTTGGTAGAAATAAAGGAACTAACATCTTTAATAAAATAAGTCGCAGCAAACAAACCTTCGCTACTGAAATACCATTCTACACCTAAATCTGCTTGAGAAGCTTTAAAGGGTAATAAAGCCACATTACCTATTACTTTCTTTTCATTATTAGGCGTGCCGTCATCAAAACCTGGCAATCTATTAGTTGCAAATAAATCGGCATAATTTGGTCTAGAGATAACTTGCGCGGCCGATGCTCGTAATATCACATCGCTTGCTAAATCAAAGGCAATGTTCATACTTGGCAGCACATCATTATAACTGGCTTTATCTGTGCTTAAATCATCGGCATAAACGCCTTTATTATTTAACGCATAATAATCTGATTCAATATCAGTAGAGATATATCTTAAGCCGAAGTTACCGCGAACACCTTCACCCGCAAATGTAGCCATAGTGTACAACGCTAAGTTTTTCTCTTGCAGCGTACCGTAACCAGATTTATCTAAGGTAAAGCCATCAATAGCAGCATAGGCGTCTCGAATCATGTTATCAAAAATAGGCTTGGGTAAGGTAAAACCTGCACCCGATGAAATCGTACCTGAATAGTATTCTGAGGCATTCTTAGCCATAACATTAGACACTATTGCTTTTTCAGTGGTTTGAGTCACTTCATGATCAGCATAACTTAGGCCTGATTTAATTGAAGTAATGACCCCAAATTCAACTGGTACAGTAATATCAAAAGTCGCAAACGCTTCTTCGTCGGTGTTAGGTTGCTTTTTAAGCGCCCAACCCGCCGTTTCTAACTTGTCATTAAAATCACTGGCATCAAAAGAATTATTGGCAATATCAATTTTAATCACATCACCAGTTGCATCATAGATACCGGCAAAATCACCAGGTTTACCAATAGACTGACCATAGTTTGAGGTTAAATCAGTACCGCCCTCAGCCTTCGTTTTACCAATGCGCCCTTCTAACTTATAGTCTTCAGCTTGATAGGCAAAATCTAAATCTACGGTATCGGAAGACATACTGGCTTTACGAGCCCAAGTTTGTGCCCACGCAAAACCACCTTTACCGGTATGCTCTATTAGGGTACAAACGCCTGCAGCGTTCTTCTGAATACACTTGTTCTCACCTTGCTGAGTCGGGAACAAGAAAATAGAAGTATTGGCATTATCGGCATCAAGCTGCAGACTCATTACATTAAGACCAAACTCGAGCGCATCGGTTGGACGATATTGGAAAGCAGCATTAATTGCAGTACGTTCACGATCTTGTTGAAACGTAGTTGGTACGATTTCGCCCCAACCTAATAGCGTTTCAATACCGTTACGTTGGTATTGGGTTTTATCGAGTGAACCAGCCAATAAGAAGCCGAATTTTTCATCGTCGTCTTTCCAGCTATATAAGCCTGAAGTTTGCGGGTCAATTTCTTCAGAAACAGTACCATAATCGCCTTTTGCGCTTAAGAATAGTGAATTTGCTTCTAAATCAAGCGGCTTACGGGTTTTTACTGTAATAGTACCGCCAACACCACCTTCAGCAATATCTGCTTGAGATGATTTATTGACTAAGATGCCCCCGACAAGTTCAGGCGGTAGCAAACTATAATTAAAGCTACGATCAATCGCTTGTTGATCAAACCAACCAGTCGAAGCAACAGTATGGCCGTTTAATAAAGTACGAGTCAATTGGTTAGATGCACCGCGGATAGACACTTGCTGTCCTTGGCCAAACTGACGATTGACTGCAACACCGGGAATACGCGCTAAAGATTCACCGACATCACCATCAGGGAATTTACCAATATCTTCAGCGGTAACAGCATCAACCACAGAGTCAGAAAAACGTTTATCGTTTACAGAGGCTTTCATTGAAGCACGCATACCACGCACTTCAATCTTTTCAATATTTTCTGGAGCAGCTGCAGTGGCTTCAGCCTCAGCAGCGACAGCACTGATTGAAACAGCGCTGCCGAGTAGAATAGCAATGTTTGTAGCTAGTACACTTTTCTTAAAGGATGATGGTCGCATCTCGTTTCCCTTCCATAACTTTATTATCGTTTTAGTATTCATAACCATTCCGATGGAATGACAACGCTGTCATGTCTAGAGCAAACATTACACAATAATTAACAGCCTTGCCACAACAAAATAACTCTGGACGAAAAAAAATGTCATAAAACTGACTTTCGCGGGTTCAAAAGGGAATATATTCAAGTAAAAATAATCACTTAAATAACATGATGTAAAATTACAACTTATAACGGTGTGTTAACAGTTGAAAAATGCCGCAGTTTGTAACAATTGAGCATTGCCATAAGGCATAAATGCTCGCACTATAAGCAATATAATAAAAGTTAACCGACAAGGTTGTCGGCTTGTAAATTGTGCTTAAAGGATTTAGGTTCATCAATCCAGTAGCCCTTCACAAATTCGAATAAAGAGTTTTTAGATCAATGAAAGTCACTATCAACGACGTAGCTAAATATGCTGGAGTGTCAATCAAGACGGTTTCCCGCGTAACCAATAATGAACCTTCAGTGAAACAAGCCACAGTTGATAAGGTGAACGAGGCCATCAAGGTATTAAACTACCAACCCAACCTAGCAGCGAGAAATCTTGCAGGCACAAAATCCTATGCTATTGGTTTTATTTATGATAACCCGAACGCTTATTACATTATTGATATGCAAAATGGGATTTTATCGGCATGCAAGGATAAAGGCTATGAGCTCGTTATTCACCCTTGTAATGCTAAATCAGATACAATTTGCGATGAGCTGACTCAGCTAGTGAAATATTCTAGGCTCGCGGGTTTAGTATTAACACCGCCACTTTCAGAAGATCCAAAAGTGCTTAAATCCCTCAACGAAATCGATGCTAATTATGTCCGCATTATTGCTGGCGAGGGGATTATAGAGCCAGATGGTCTCACCATTTTAGTAAATGACAAATCTGGTGCAGTTGAAATAACCCAGCATTTGATTGATTTGGGGCATAAAAATATCGCCTTTTTGAGTGGTGATTTGCACCACGAATCCACAAAGGAGCGGTTACTAGGTTATAAACAAGCATTAACAAAAAACCATCTAATTCTGAATGAAAATTACATAATTGAAGGGAAATACTCATTTGAATCGGGGGTAGAAGGCGCAAATACCCTGATAAAACTTAAAAACCGCCCTACCGCTATTGTTGCTTGTAACGACGAAATTGCTGCAGGAGCACTTTTTGCGGCGCGTTTAGCAGGGCTTGATATTCCTGGCGACTTGTCGATTGTAGGATTCGAGGACAGCCCGTTCTCACGCCAAACTTGGCCAAAACTCACAACAGTTCATCAACCCAATTCTGAAATTGCCCAAGTCGCAACAGAGCTATTAATTGCTAAACGCCGTGAGCAAGATGCAAAGTTTACGAAAACATTTACACCAGAGCCCGTTATCCGAGACTCTTCGGCTTCACCTAAGCACTAGAGCGTGTTGACGTTTTAAGAATATTTTTGCGGCAATGTGCCGAACGTTTATCTCAGAGAAGTCCGAGAGGTGTCGTTATTCTTCATAAACGAACACTAACTCAGCAGAAATGCCTTAACTGTATTGATACACCTTAACTAAGAAATGCCACCCTAAAGAACAAAACAGAGAGCATAGCTCTCTGTTTTGTTCTTTATGATTAGTGTAATTTCAGCTTTGGCCTTTGCCATTTAAGCAGCTTTTGCGCAATGCGATAGATAATTGCGGAAAACCAACCATAAAGACTCGCTAAGTGCCTTTGATATAGAGAAATATACATAAGCCTTGCAATATGCCCTTCGACAAAGAAAGTGCCTGAACGCAAATTCCCCATTAAATTACCCACGGCCGAAAAGCGGCTTAAGGAGACTAAGGAACCATAATCTTTATATACAAAAGGCTTTTCAACCTTACCCTGTAATCGGTTCACTATATTCTCATATAGTGTATCCGCCATCTGCGCAGCGGCTTGAGCGCGAGGAGGTACTGGTTGACCAGAGTCTAGGATCAATAAAGCACAATCCCCAATCGCATAAATATCTTGTTGACCTTTTACCCGCATACAAGCATCCACTTCGACTTGATTTCGAGGCGTAATGGGTAACTTAGAAAAGTTTTGGAAGGCTTTGGGCCCCTTTACTCCCGCCGCCCAAACCTTAAGACTGGCCTTGATCATATCGCCGTCTTGAGTGATAAAGCCATCACGAGTCACTTCTTTCACTTGTACGCCAATATGTAATCGAATACCTATTTTATCAAGCACAGCTTGCGCTCTCGCACTTACCCGCTCTGGCAGTTGGGGAAGAATCTTGGGTGATGCTTCAATCAGATGTACATCAAGATGATGTTTAGAGATATTGAGATAACCATATTCTTTAACAGATTCAATTACATGATGAAGTTCTGCGGCCAACTCAACACCTGTTGCACCCGCACCAACAATACCTATACTGACTTTCTCTTGAGTTTCATTGAGTTGTAACAGGGCATCCAAGAGCTTTTGATGAAATAAGTTAGCGTTATCTAAGCTATCAAGGAAAATACAATGTTGTTCAGCACCAAGGGTGTTAAAACTATTTGAGACACCACCTAAAGCAAGCACTAAAAAATCATATTCAATCTGACGGGGCTCAAGCAGTAATTCCCCTGAATCACTATAAACCGCTGCAAGTCGAATTGTCTTAGTATCGGGGTCACACTGTTCTATCTCTCCTCGAAGATACCGATATCCGTTCTTAAGACCATGATCTCTATAAAGTAACCCCTCAATAGATTGATCAATCACTCCCACAGCAACTTCGTGTAATTTCGGCTTCCAAATATGAATAGGGCTTTTATCAATTAAGCAGACATCAACGACATCACTTCCACCTAACTTGCGGCCTAACTTAGAGGCAAGCGCCAAACCCGCAGCACCACCGCCCACAATCACTATTCGCTTAGTAGCCAAAATAACAACCTCAACAAACTCATGTAAATGGCTAAGTTATACCACGGAACAGATAAGAGATAACTACTTTAGTCTAACTAAACAGGCAATTTAGCATTAAAGATATTTCAGAAACAATAAACCACACGATAAAATTTGAGCAGCAAAAAGGGGTAGTGTTCATAATTCTGTGTCATTTCAGTAAAATATTCAAAAACAGGAATGACACATGACCCAACCTTTTAACTTCGAACAAGCCCTTAAAGATCTGCAATCAGGTAAAAGCCTCACAGGTAAAGACAGCATTCTTGGCCCACTGATCAAGCAACTCACTGAAGCGGCTCTCCAGGCTGAGCTTGAGCAGCATTTAGCGCATGATCCTCAGCCTAATCGTAAAAATGGCAAAACCCCTAAGACCATTAAGCATCCGTCCGGTAACTTTGAGTTAGACGCGCCTAGAGACCGCAATGGCACCTTTGAGCCTCAGTTGATTAAGAAAAATCAAACTACACTAACCGATGAAATCGAACGTAAAGTGTTATCGATGTTCAGTATAGGTATGAGCTATCGCGATATTAATCAACATGTTGAAGATATGTATGGGCTCAATGTGTCTAACGCAACAGTCAGTGCTATCACTGACAAACTCATCCCCGAACTTAAAGCGTGGCAGCAGCGCCCATTAGATAGCCATTATCCTATCGTTTGGCTTGATGCGATACATTATAAAGTCAAAGAGGATGGGCGTTACGTCAGTAAAGCCGTTTACACATTGTTAGCGCTTAATATGAAAGGAAAAAAGGAAATTTTAGGGCTTCACTTATCCGAAAATGAAGGCGCTAATTACTGGCTATCCGTACTGACCGATCTTAATAATCGTGGTGTAAAAGATATTCTTATCGCCTGTGTTGACGGCTTGACCGGTTTCCCTGAGGCCATAGCCAGTATCTTTCCTCATACGGAAACACAGCTATGCGTTATCCACCAGATCCGTAACTCAATGAAGTATGTCGCCTCAAAAAATCAGAAAGCGTTTATGGCTGATTTAAAGCCTGTGTATCGAGCCGTGAGTAAAGAAGCCGCAGAGATGGCATTGGACGAACTGGAGGCCAAATGGGGTGATGCTTATCCGTTGGTAATCAACTCTTGGCGTCGCAAATGGCATAATTTGTCTCATTATTTTAAGTACCCAGAACATATCAGGAAAGTGATTTACACGACCAATGCAGTTGAGGCTGTACATCGCCAATTTAGAAAGCTCACCAAAACCAAAGGTGCTTTTCCTAATGAAAATAGCTTGTTGAAGCTACTTTACGCAGGCATATTAAACGCCTCAGATAAATGGACCATGCCAATCCACAATTGGAGCCTTTGTTTATCTCAGTTAGCGATTTATTTTGAAGGACGTTTAGATAGCGTGCTAGAAATTTAAAAATTAGCCTGACACAGAATTTTGAACGCCCTCCAAAAAGGGCCCTCGGCCCCTAATTTAAAAAAGCACGAGCTTAAACCGCTTCTTCGTTTTCTTCACCAGTTCGAATCCGGATAACCCGCTCAACATCTGTCACAAAAATTTTACCATCGCCAATTTTACCTGTGCGGGCAGTTTCAACAATAACATCTATCGCTTGGTCTACTAAATCATCTTGGATGACGAGCTCAATCTTAACTTTGGGTAAAAAATCAACCATATACTCAGCACCACGATAAAGCTCTGTGTGCCCTTTCTGACGGCCAAAGCCCTTAACTTCCAGCACCGTCATCCCCGTGATCCCTATCTCAGCAAGTGACTCGCGCACATCATCTAATTTAAAAGGCTTAATAATGGCTTCAACTTTCTTCATCAAACATTCCTCGGCACTTGCTTACACATAATCAAACTGAATACCGCTAGCTTACACGGGCTTAAGACTTTATTGAAGCATAGGCATCGCTTTACTCATAAAACACAGTATCTATAAAACGATTCTTAGCACGTAAAATTCTAAAAAATACGCCACAGATTTAGCATCGCATTTTATACTTACGATTAGCTGTTAAAGATTAACTCTGCCTGCAGGACGCGGGGCCCTTACAACAAGGAAGTGCTATGAAACCTCATCAGTACGGCTTTAGCCTAATAGAACTCATCACAACACTATCTATCTCTACGCTCCTTATCTCGATCGGGGCACCGACTTATACCGACATCACTGACCATATTAGAGCAGACTCTAATATTAAAACGATTCAACAAACATTCGTATTTGCACGTAACACCGCAATCAACTATGGCTATAGAGTGACAGTTTGCCCCTTAGTCGATGGTCAATGCACTGAAGATTGGCAACAAGGAATTTCCGTTTTTACTGATTCAGGAACTGTTGAAACGCTCGATCTCAATGATAAAGTGATTAAGACTGTAGATGGATTCGATGGGAGAGACTTTATCAAATACAACCGAAGTTCAGTTAAATTTCAACCAGATGGGCTAGCTTCAGGCAGTAATGGTACCTTTAAATATTGTCCACGGACAATTGATAGCAAAAACTCTAAAGCCGTTATAGTCAATCAAGCTGGACGGGTGCGCCTCTCAACGGCTAAAAATATCGACTGTAAATAAATGATTAACACAAATTATGCTAGCACGCATAGTGTCGAACACTGCTAAGTTCTGAACGCTCCACTGCTGTATTACTGTATAAAGGTGCGGAGGGGAACGTTCAATGCTCTGTATATAAATCGCTCAACAAAAAGTAAAAACCATTTTGAAACCTTGCCTATTGGCTGCTCCAATTATAAACAGCCATGTCAATCAACTTATTGGTTATATTGAATAACTTAGATAGTTACTGATCTTAAAGACTCTCTCGCATATACTTAAGCGAATTAAAGCGAGGATTGTGCAATGTTTACTATCTCAAAAGGTTTTACTTTGGTTGAACTGATGGTTACCATCGCGATTGCAGCTTTGCTCCTTTCTGTTGGCGTCCCATCATTTACTGCAATCTATGAAGCGACTCGCAGCGCAAATGAAATGCAAAAAATCAATGACCTCTTTGCCTTTGCTCGAAATCAAGCAGTGAATTACGGTGCTACTGTCACGGTATGTCCCTATGCAGCAACGCCCTGTGGTAATGACTGGACTAAAGGGTTTAGTGTGTATATTGAGAATAATGGCGCGAAAAAAGTCCTTAAGGTAATAGATGGGTTTAGCTCTAAAGACACTATCTCATTAACTGGCCCAACTGATAAAACCGTGAACTTTACTCCTGATGGCTTAGTTTCTACTGAGACATCAATTATATATTGTCCTAGCGGAGAAAGTGATGGTTCTAAAAGCATTAAAATTAGCACATCAGGCTTGATTAAAGAGGGAAGTGATAATCAAAGCTGCTCATAAATAACGGAACAAGTAGACATAGATTATCACTTCAATTCAGTATCAGTCAAAACGCCCAATGAAATGGAACGATTTGATAATTTTTAAGTTACCTTTTAGGTAGTGTTCATAATTCTGTGTCATTTCAGTAAAATATTCAAAAACAGGAATGACACATGACCCAACCTTTTAACTTCGAACAAGCCCTTAAAGATCTGCAATCAGGTAAAAGCCTCACAGGTAAAGACAGCATTCTTGGCCCACTGATCAAGCAACTCACTGAAGCGGCTCTCCAGGCTGAGCTTGAGCAGCATTTAGCGCATGATCCTCAGCCTAATCGTAAAAATGGCAAAACCCCTAAGACCATTAAGCATCCGTCCGGTAACTTTGAGTTAGACGCTCCTAGAGACCGCAATGGCACCTTTGAGCCTCAGTTGATTAAGAAAAATCAAACTACACTAACCGATGAAATCGAACGTAAAGTGTTGTCGATGTTCAGTATAGGTATGAGCTATCGCGATATTAATCAACATGTTGAAGATATGTATGGGCTCAATGTGTCTAACGCAACAGTCAGTGCTATCACTGACAAACTCATCCCCGAACTTAAAGCGTGGCAACAGCGCCCATTAGATAGCCATTATCCTATCGTTTGGCTTGATGCGATACATTATAAAGTCAAAGAGGATGGGCGTTACGTCAGTAAAGCCGTTTACACATTGTTAGCGCTTAATATGAAAGGAAAAAAGGAAATTTTAGGGCTTCACTTATCCGAAAATGAAGGCGCTAATTACTGGCTATCCGTACTGACCGATCTTAATAATCGTGGTGTAAAAGATATTCTTATCGCCTGTGTTGACGGCTTGACCGGTTTCCCAGAGGCCATAGCCAGTATCTTCCCTCATACGGAAACACAGCTATGCGTTATCCACCAGATCCGCAACTCAATGAAGTATGTCGCCTCAAAAAATCAGAAAGCGTTTATGGCTGATTTAAAGCCTGTGTATCGAGCCGTGAGTAAAGAAGCCGCAGAGATGGCCTTGGACGAACTGGAGGCCAAATGGGGTGATGCTTATCCGTTGGTAATCAACTCTTGGCGTCGCAAATGGCATAATTTGTCCCATTATTTTAAGTACCCAGAACATATCAGGAAAGTGATTTACACGACCAATGCGGTTGAGGCTGTACATCGCCAATTTAGAAAGCTCACCAAAACCAAAGGTGCATTTCCTAATGAAAATAGCTTGTTGAAGCTACTTTACGCAGGCATATTAAACGCCTCAGATAAATGGACTATGCCAATCCACAATTGGAGCCTTTGTTTATCTCAGTTAGCGATTTATTTTGAAGGACGTTTAGATAGCGTGCTAGAAATTTAAAAATTAGCCTGACACAGAATTTTGAACGCCCTCACCTTTTAAAAGCATCATCTTTTGTATATAGTTTTAATTTAGCTTAAATTATTCACTAAACGTGTTTATCTTGGAGTTAACTTATCCAATGCTTGAGCCTTGCTGCTACTGAAAGATGCGTTAAGCTCAATGCATTCTTCTACTGCATTGATGTAAGACTTTTTACCATCATTCGACTGACGAAGAGTACCAACGAGATTTGCCATTCTTAATGGCATTTCACTCGTTTTCCAACGATAAAAAGCAATTTCAGCATTATTTTTAAACGTAATATAACATTTAAAATCCTGTTCGACCGGTGGATTTCCGGTGTCAGCCCAAACTTTACTCGATATCAACACCAAAATCGTGGAGAGAATGACTAATTTCATTTCCAACACTCCGCACTCGGGCCTTTAGCCCCTGTATCAGTGATGGTCAAAGGAGAACAAGAAGAATCTCGGCTTGCCTGTACCCCTTTTGCGACCGCTTTTAGTGTAAATGATGAAGTACCACTTGATGTCACTGAGTAATTACCGTTTTCGGTAATATATGGATCTGCATTTATAATTTTAGTCAAATCAGTAGCATATTTTCGATTGTCTAAATAATACTGCTCTTGTAGATTGGCCAATTTCATTAACGCGGACAACCCCTCAGCCCTCGTGCTCTGAGCCACATAACGAGTATAAGAGGGATAGGCTATTGCCGATAAAATTCCAATAATGACAACAACTATCATCACTTCAATTAAGGTAAAACCTTTATCTTTAATCTTCATATAAAAATACTTATTCATCTATATGGTAATAAATTTTATTGACACCTAAACCAGAAGCGACGTTTATCGTGCCACTATATTCACCATTTTCATTTATATCGCCTTTCCCGACACCAATAATATAGATATAAGGATCTTTACCCGTTTCAGGGGCTGGGATCACAATTTGCGGAGTGTCAGGAACTCTTTCTCCAAGTTCGTAATATAATTGAGAAAAAGATCTGGTTCCTTTATGTAAATCAAACGCATAAAGCTTGCCAGCACCAGAAACTAAACAAACGTTATCAGCAACAGAATCAGCTGGCGGTGAATAGGAGGTAAAATATACTTTTCCTTGAACAATCAGTGCCGCCGTCAAGCTTTTCTCACCGAGTCCCGAAAAATCATAAAACCAACCAAATTTAGTCCCGAAATTAATATTATCCGTCTCTGAAGTTGGGGCACTTGATGTTACATCATACAAATTATTAATAGTAATGGTCGCGGGTACATTACTTCCAGTAAAACTCTTAGTGACGACGTTACGATCCTGAAGCATAAAAAACATATCATTAACGTTAGTACTTGAAGGACTTGACCTCATTCCACTGCCCACGGCAACGGCATCATAGGGAACATTTTGGTGTGTTTTAGTTGTCACAGTTTCCGTTCCGGTTGTCACCGATACTTCGGACAAATTGGTAAACATTGTTTGCGCAACTACGGGTTCTGCGAAGAAGCGTCTATTATCGCTATTTGAACCACCCAATGAAGCAAACTTAAAAGCGGTCCACGTACCTGAACTTGCTGTAGGTAAATCCATACGCCATATATTACCGGTAACATCAGAAGCATAGATACGGTCAGTATAACCATCATTGTTACTATCTAATACAGCCACTGAATTAGGAATGCTGCCTTGGATACCAGGAAGCACTGTTGCCCCACTAGCCGAACCGCCAAAAGAATGGATCAGCGTTCCCTTTTGTGCATCAACAATATAAATAGCGCGACCTTGTGGCGAAGTAGTCGGCGTCGCATCAAAGCTCTCGTCATAACCACCGCCAAAAATTAATACTGGTTTATCGTAACCCACGATTTTAGTCACGATAGGCTCCGACCATGTCTGACCTAGATCGACAAAACCATCACTAGAAGGATTAATAGTCCACATAAGTGAGGGGCTGTCTGGATTAGACACATCTAAAGCATAATAAGATGAACCACCACGCTGCATACCGACAAAAACCCAAGCCTTGTTTACTTTACCGGTAGAATCAGTTTCGGTATAAGCAACGGGAGATGAATCCATTCCATATACAGTGTGAACTCCTGATGGGTCATTCGTTCTAAGCTCGATTAAATTTGGTAAAAGCTCATAGGGTATAAATCCCCATGTTTCTGACACTGACTCACCAGCATCTTTGAACATATGTAAAACACCTTGGTTTGTGCCCAAAATAATTCGGATATCCGTGGCCGTTTCACTACCAAAATTCAATGCTAGAGGCTTCGAATGTAAGGGATCGCCCATTACATCATTACGTTTATCTGTAATGCTTCCATTTTTATTATCATCATCTACATCAATACCTTTAAGCCAGTCTAAAGTATTAGCCACTTCATCAATGTCGGTTCTCATGAAGGTCGCTAATGCTTGCTCTCCTCCAGCAGCATTCTGGGCATTTGATAATGTAAGTGGCGACAAACTACTCGTCCCCGCCAAATTACTTAATATAGTACGATTCAACTGACCTCTAAGTTGCGCGGCTGCACCACCAACCTCAACTTTATTACCATCCTTTTGACTTGTACAATCAGTCCAAATCGTACAGGCAGTCTCTTTAATATTACCATTATCAGCAATGGCTGCATTACCTTCACCATCAACTAAAGTGCCATCAGCTGTTACTCTTAGTTTCTTAAGATTTCCACTCCATCGTGGCCCTTTTCCTGGTAAGAACATCGCATAATAAGCGGCATCAAAGGTCTGAGTTCTATCAAAGTTATTACTAGCAATACTGGGAGATGTAAAACTGGAGTCTATATTTAAAATATTAGATAAGGCGTCATTAAGTGCATTTTGTAGCTCTAAGCTATTCTGTGCAGCAAAATATAATCCACCGCCACGTTTAGCCGTTTCAGCTAATAATGGCGCAGCATCATCAGCACCTTTACTAAAACCAATAGTATAAGTCCGTACATTTTGCATTTGCTCAGTATTTGAACTATCAGGTTTGTTAATCAAATCATTATTAAACATATAACTTGCTAATGCAGGCAAATAACTTGGTGTACTTAATCCCTGAGAAAATGAAGAATAATTACCGCTTTTACTTGCCGCAGCGGTTAGAGTTTTAACATTGTTATTGGCACTTCCATCAACTGTTGGCGAGCCATCGGTAACATAAATCACATAGGCAATATCAGTACAAACTTTAAATGGGCTAACGTAAGTACCATTAGTTTCTACCGAATTATCATATGGAGGACGATTGCCTACATAAGAGCCATAATCGGTATCCGCGTGTCCAAAAACGACACCTTTGCCGGCAAAATAACGATAGGCTTCATACATAGTCTCACACAAAGGTGTATTTGTTTTAGCAGGCAAACCATCAATAGTTGAGAGTAAACTGGCTCGGGAGGTATCCGTCATTTGAGTAATACCAGAAACAATCCTGCCTCCATCCCGATTACCCTCATTAGGGTAATTGTAATTAAAAACAGCCAATCCAAAATCAACAGTTGGTGTAGATCTAATAATGTTAGAAATCGCTTTCTTCGCGATATCTATCCTAGGAACTTTTATAGTTGGCAATCTTCCTTCTTTTGATAACCAATACCATCTCAAATAGTTGTCTGTATAAAAAGTGACGGGTTGACCAACACCAAAGCCGGTATTCTTGGCGGCAGCTAACGCATTAGCCCAAGTAGTTCCAGGTGATGAAGAAGTATTATATGGAAACGCTTTCTTATTTTTACCTGAACCTGTCGTTAATCCATTAGCGGGGAAACCGTTAGAGTAAGGAGATGAGTTTTGAGGATCAACTGTTGAGATATCTTCCCAACAATCAACCACCTTAATGTTACGACCATCGGTCTCGGGAAATTCTTTCCATACTCCCGTTGTTCCGCTTGAGGTGAACTCGCGAATATAACCCGTAAAACGACCAAATTGATCCAATGCAACTTTACTTTGGTTACAACCATTTATAGTGGCATTAAAATATCGCCTATCAGAAGTAGTATCGGGCGTTGGTAATGCACCGCCACCAACGGTGTAATAGATTCGGTCGCCACTGTAACCCGAGCCACTTAAAGGGGGATAATCATAATCGGGATCATAATCAACCACTTGGGTAATTTCTTCGGTAGACATACTTCCTGAGTTATCAAAAATAACCAAGACTTTAGGCCTAGCCCCCGTGCGTGTCGACGATTCTTTTACATACAGTTCTGTATCATCGCCAAACGATGAGATTGACGTTGAAGCCAATGCAAGCAATGTACAAAAAGTGAGTTTTTTGATTAGCATATCTTAACTCCCTGTTAAAACTTCTTGCTCTACACCTGCGACAACGGTGAGCTGCCCCAAGTTATCGCGACCAAAATTAGCTGTACTACTAATCTCGACTCGCCGACAACTGATGATATTACCGCTATTTGGCCTAGTGCTCCGTTGACAGCCAACATCTTTCGCACCAATAACCACATTACCACCAGCATCCACTTCAAATGGGATCGGTGTTAAAGTCTGTTTTGCTCCGAACTCAGTTCCAGTGGTCACATTGGTTAAAGTTGCTAAGCTAGGGCCTCTATTCGCCGCTATTGCGGCTTCTAACCCACCATCAGCAATTGATTTAGCTTCAATTCGCTCAGACCCCGCTCCAGACATACGCATAGATTGGGTTGAATTGACGGCCAACGCGACACCTATAATTGTCATCAAAAGCAGCACTATAAGTGCGAAAAATAGTACTATCCCTTTCTGCTTTCTCATCCCTTTACCCTCTAATTCCGAATTAACACAGGATTGGCAAGCACCATCGTTATTGAAACCACTTTTCGTCGGTAGTGATCATTTAAGCCATCGATTTCCTTATCACCTAAAGTGTAAGTTGTATCGTTTGTATAGCTTTTATCTTCATCTATCGCTCTAACTAATAAAAAAACTCTAACAGCAACTAAACGTTGAAATAGTTCATTGTCCCACATTAATGTAGTCACATTTTCCGCCGGCATAAAACTATCAGCGGTATCATCACCGTCATTATCAAAACCATAGAGAATACGCATATTCTCAATGCCTTCTACTAATTGTTCTTCATTGTTCATGCCATTGTTTTTAGTTAAGGTTTTACGTCTTAACACCGGCACTGAACCATCATTCTTAATAAAATAAATATGATGTTGATATTCCCAAAATCGTGCGTTTTCAAGCGCTGGATTTGGAGGATTCCCCCCTTTAAATAGCACCGCTTGGCTCGAGGTCGCAGCCATATAATAACGTTCACCGTTTGGATTGGTGACAGGCGGCCCAACCAGCCTTTTTATCTGGATCACATCCGTGTTGGCATTCACCCCATTCAAACAACTCAGACTCTCAGCACTTTTACCTGCTTCATATCCCCATAATCGCCTAAAATGCGCAGGTTCCGTATTTGGTAATGTACCGTTGTTTACGCCAGCACCGATGCAATCATTTGTAATGCCATCTCTTAAAGTCATATTGGTGCCAAGCACAAAATCGGTTCCTGTTATATCGCCCATAAAACCAAGCTGGGTAATATCCCTTTCCATAAGGGCGAGTGCTATGCGGCCATTTTCTTGTAATTGATTGAATTGGCTGGTCGTCACTACATTAGAAGATGACATACTAAACATTGCAAAAAGCCCAAGCGTGAGAAACAGTCCGATAAGCATCGAGACCATTAACTCAACTAAAGACATCCCCTTCTGACAATTTTTCATCTATTCACTAACCTAAATAATCACTGTCGACACGACAAAAATACGCCTACGAGTGCCAAGATCCTCACCACACTCATTTCCAGAATATGTGGTTCCAGCGCCCTCACGAATACCTCTCCATGCCACAGCAACAGTGACTGTCGTACCATCAATATCAATACAAGCCGTTGGAGAATCTAATCCCCCCACATTCTGCCCGCCAACAGTTTCAGCTGCACCGATAATACTTTGCTCCCATTGATATAGATCCCAAGCTTGAGTTTCGACTGAAGAACACAGACTGACAGCCCCAACAGCTACATCGCACTCTTTATTGGGTTTACTCAGCGCCCCTGTATATTCACCGCTATAATTGGCTAATTGAGTTCGATTAAGTTTCATCCGGTTAATGATGTCATTAGCATAGTATGAAGCTTGAGTCTGCTGAAAAGACTCAAAGCTGCCTCGTTTAGCAACGATATGTAGATTAAAAATACCAATCAAACCAATTACGAGGATCACCAATGCAACAAGTACTTCAATTAATGAGAAGCCTCGTTGAAATCCTTGATGTGTCAACCGTTCGAATTTAGTCATATTTTTGACATGCTTTTCAGATATTTACCCTTTAAAATCTTAATCTTACAATAAAAACATTACTAACAGTTAATAATAGATGAGAAGAATGTAAGTAGCCAGTAACAATAGCATATAAGCATGGCTTCCATTATGACTCGTTTGTATTTAGTGTATTTTAGGTAATAAAAAAGAGGCTAAAAGCCTCTTTTCATTCATCAAAATTTAGCCAAATCAATTAACGTAATTCAGCGGGTACTGCAAAGACAGTATCTTCTTTACGTCCTTCGACTTCAGTCACCACACTCGGCGCTAATTTCGCGATGGCTTGAACCACTTGCTGTACGAGAACTTCTGGTGCAGACGCGCCAGCCGTCACTGCGACTTTTGTAATATTTTCAAACCAAGATGAATCAATATCATCAGCAGTATCAACGAGATAAGACTGGGTGCCCGTTTTTAAGGCTAATTCACGTAACCGATTAGAATTAGAGCTGTTTTTCGAGCCCACTACGATTAACAGATCCACATCGGCTGAAAGATTACGCACCGCATCCTGGCGGTTTTGGGTCGCGTAACAAATATCATCCTTGCGAGGGCCTTCAATAGAAGGAAAACGCTTTAGCAGCGCTGAGATAATGTCGAGAGTGTCATCTACCGAGAGCGTAGTTTGGGTTACAAAGCACAGATTATTCGGATCACGAACTTCTAAGGTTTCGACATCCGCAGGGGATTCAATCAGATAAACTCCACCATTAGGATTATCATATTGCCCCATAGTGCCTTCGACTTCAGGGTGCCCAGCGTGGCCAATTAAAATACATTCAATTCCCTTGCGACTTGCGCGAGTGACCTGTAAATGCACTTTAGTCACTAACGGACAAGTGGCATCAAACACCCGTAAACCACGGGCTTTTGCCTCAGCACGTACGGCCTGAGAAACACCATGCGCACTAAAGATAACAATATTATTATCAGGCACTTGATCTAACTCTTCGACAAAAACAGCACCGCGGTCTTTAAGATTTTGCACCACATAGCGGTTATGTACGACTTCATGGCGAACATAAATAGGGGGTGAAAATAACTCGAGCGCGCGTTCAACAATGCTGATAGCACGATCCACACCAGCACAAAAGCCGCGAGGATTTGCCAGCATGATATTTAAACTTGGGCTGGTAGGATCAAATTTCATCTTACAGTACCTTTACCACGTCGAGTTCAAATGTCACTTTACGTCCCGCTAAGGGATGATTGAGATCAACGGTAATCGAATCGCCTGCAACTTCACGTACAATTCCAGGGATTTCACTGCCACCAGGGCCAGCAAAGCTGACAATCACGCCAACCTCTAGCGCCATATCAGCCGGAAAACGCGTTCTATCCATATAGTGGATCGCATCAGGATTCGACTCACCAAACGCATCGACAGCTTCAAGCGTAAAACTGTGCTTATCACCTTCATTTAAGGATACAAGTTGTGCTTCGAATGCTGGACTTAAGGTGCCATCACCGATATTTAAGCGTGCAGGTTTACCAGAGGCAGTGCTATCTGCGGTAGAACCATCTTCAAGCACAATATTCATATGGCACACTAATGAACGTGTCACAGTCACTACTTCACCTCTTCGGTTTTATCTTGTTCGGATTGACTGTTAAAAAACGAATCCCAAATAATCAGTACAGCACCGATAAAAATCGCAGAATCTGCAATATTAAAGGCAGGATAATGGCTCTTTCCCCAATAAAAATCGATAAAATCCACCACAAAACCATGCATTAATCGATCAACCAGATTTCCTAAGGCCCCGCCAATCACTAAGGTGTAGGCCAGATTTAACTTCAATAATGATGCCGACTGCTTACGCAACCAAACAGTCAGCAAGGAGCTAAATCCAACTGCGACGATAGTAAACAACCAACGTTGCCAGCCACCGGCTTCACTCAAAAAGCTAAACGCTGCGCCATAGTTACGGACATAGGTGAAATTAAAAAAAGGTAATAACTGCACCGATTCAAACAAATCAAAATTGGCTAAGACCCATTGTTTGGATAGTTGATCGGCCAAAAACACCAATACAACTACCCAATACCAACGTAAGCCACTGTCTTTCCAAGTTAATGGCATACAGATCCTTTACGCAAACAGACGAACTTCGCCGTCACCTTCAATGTTGGTTACGCAGCGATGACAAAGTGTTGGGTGAGCCTCGATAGTGCCAACTTCTTCCCTGTGGTGCCAACAACGTTCGCATTTCTCTGCTGTTGTCGCATTTACCACTAACTTCAATGACGCCAGTTCGGTTTCAACTGCATCGCTAGTCGCATCAACTAAAGGCAGAACTTTAGCTTCAGAGGTTAACAAAACGAAACGCAGCTCATCACCAATATGAGTTAACTGCTCAGTTAAGGTTGCATCGGCAAATAAAGTCACTTCCGCTTCTAGCGAACCACCGACACGTTTATCACGGCGAGCTTGTTCGATCACTTTGTTGACTTCGTTACGCACGGTCAGCAGATTTTCCCAGTAAGCATCGCTTAGATCCGTATCTAAAGTGATAGATTGCAGACCTTGATACCATTCTTGAGTGAATACATAAGCATCACGCTGCCCCGGCAGTAACTGCCATACTTCATCCGCAGTAAAGCTTAAGACAGGCGCAATCCAACGCACCATAGCTTCAGCAATATGGAATAGCGCCGATTGGCAGCTACGGCGAGCGTGGCCTTCTTGCTTCGCGGTATATTGGCGGTCTTTGATGATGTCTAAGTAGAAGCTACCTAATTCAATCGAGCAGAACTGCATCAGCTTTTGGGTCACAATATGGAAGTTGTATTGCTCGTAAGCTTCAATGATTTCCTGCTGCAACGCGGCAGCGCGACGAACAGCCCAACGATCTAAGGCCACCATATCTTCAACAGCGACTAAATCATTTTTCGGGTCGAAACCATTTAAGTTCGCCAGTAAGAAACGAGCGGTGTTACGGATACGACGATAGGCATCAGCGCTGCGGTTTAAGATTTCATCCGACACCGTCATCTCACCACTGTAGTCGGTTGCCGCAACCCAAAGACGCAGAATATCCGCACCTAACTTATTGGTGACTTGCTGCGGAGCAATAACGTTACCAATGGATTTGGACATCTTGCGACCTTTACCGTCAACGGTAAAGCCGTGGGTGAGCACTTGCTTATAGGGTGCTTTACCTGTCATCGCGGTCGAGATCATCAGGGATGACATAAACCAGCCACGGTGTTGATCGCTACCTTCAAGATACAAATCCACACCATGACCATGGAACTCAGGGCGTGCAGCAACAACCGAGGCAAAAGTTGAACCTGAGTCGTACCATACGTCTAAGGTATCAGTTACTTTGCGGTATTGCTCGGCTTCTTCACCCAGTAATTCAGCAGCATCGAGATCCCACCAAGCTTGGATGCCTTCCTGCTCAATGCGGTTGGCCACACGCGCCATTAATGACACGCTGTCAGGATGCAGTTCTTCGGTTTCGCGGTGGACGAATAACGTAATTGGCACGCCCCAAGTACGTTGACGGGAAATACACCAATCAGGGCGGTTTTCAACCATCTTCTCGATACGGCTTTGCCCCCAATCAGGGATCCACTGAATCTGCTCAATCTCGCTTAATGCTTGCTTGCGCAGGTTGTGGTTATCCATAGAGATAAACCATTGTGGCGTAGCGCGAAAGATAATTGGCGTTTTATGGCGCCAGCAATGTGGATAGCTGTGACGGTACGCAACATGATGTAATAACGCACCTTTTTCTTTCAGTAGCGCAACCACATTGTCGTTTGCTTTAAATACGTGTTGGCCAGCAAAAAATTCAGTATCTGGTTTATAAACACCGTTATCGCCAACAGGGTTAGCCACTTCTAAACCGTATTTTTGCCCCACCACAAAGTCGTCTTGACCGTGACCAGGCGCGGTGTGAACCACACCCGTACCGGCATCAGTTGTGACGTGATCACCTAAAATGGCAGGAACATCAAAAGCTAAGAATGGATGCTTAAAGCGAACCAGCTCAAGTGCAGCGCCTTTAATTTTAGCTAACACGCTGTGGCTCTCGGCGCCGTAACGGGTCATACAAGCTTCAACTAACACGTCGGCTAAAATAACCGCGTGAGTCACGCCATCTTTAACAAATTCAACCAAGCTGTAGTCAAGCTCTGGGCTGATTGATAAGGCGCGGTTTGCTGGCAGAGTCCAAGGTGTGGTCGTCCAAATCACCATAGACACAGAATGTGAGTAATCGCTTACACCAAACTTAACTGCAACAGCTTTGCTATCTACGGCAGTAAAAGCCACATCGATAGCGGGAGAGGTTTTATCCTCGTATTCCACTTCGGCTTCAGCCAATGCCGAACCACAGTCAGTACACCAATGTACAGGTTTAACACCTTTGTGTAAGTGACCGTTTTCAATCACTTTTGATAAGGAGCGCACGATATTAGCTTCGGTAGCAAAATCCATTGTCAGATAAGGATTCTGCCAATCGCCTAACACGCCTAAACGAATAAAATCTTCGCGTTGGCCATCAACTTGCTCAGCAGCATATTTACGGCATTCTTCACGGAACTCAGCCGCAGAAATCTTCTGACCAGGCTTGCCGACTTTTTGCTCCACTTTCAGTTCAATTGGCAGACCATGGCAATCCCACCCCGGCACATATGGCGCGTCAAAACCTGACATGGTTTTGGACTTAACAATAATGTCCTTAAGAATTTTGTTTACTGAGTGACCAATATGAATGCTGCCGTTCGCATACGGTGGACCGTCATGCAAAATAAAAGGCGTACGGCCAATTCGGCTATCACGGATCTGCTGGTACAGACCGTCTTTAGTCCAGCGTTCTAACATCTCTGGCTCGCGATTTGCCAAATTACCACGCATCGGAAACTCAGTTTCCGGCAAATTCAAAGTAAATTTATAGTCGCTCATTGATCCTATACCGTTAATTAAACTGATAAATATCAGCCTGCATCGTTACCAAATAAAGCTCTGGCCTCATTTGCATCATTCAAAATCTGTTGTTTTAGGGCATCCAATGAATCAAAAGGTTGTTCATCGCGAAGTTTTGCCACTAACTCAACCTCAACATGTTTGCCATAAATGTCACCTTCAAAATCCAAAAGATGAACCTCAAGCTGGCAAATTTGACCATTCACCGTCGGGCGGAAACCTATATTGGCAACACCCTCATAAATATCGCTATCTTCCCAATAGAGTTTCACCGCAAATACCCCGCGCACAGGCACCACATTGCGCTTAAGCGCAATATTGGCGGTAGGGAAACCTATGGTTCTACCGATTTTTTGCCCGTGTGCAACACGGCCACTTAAGGTAAAAGGATGACCGAGTAGCCGTCTTGCCTGCTCAAGGTTACCTTTAGCCAATTGCTCTCTGACGGCAGTAGAACTGACGCGTTGCGATCCCACGATAAAACTCTGGGTGCTAACCACGGTAAAGCCATATCGGGTTCCCGCTTGCTTCAGCATGTCAAAATCGCCTTTCCGGCCTTTGCCAAAACAAAAATCATCGCCGACAACGAGATACTTAATCCCTAACTTACGCACCAGCAATTCTTCAATGAAATGCTCCGCAGGTTGATCAGCAAAGGCACGGTTAAAGTTAACACACACTAACCGCTCAACGCCTAACTCATCAAGCAAGACAATTTTGTCACGTAGTAAGCTCAAACGCGCGGGCGCATTTTCACCACGGAATAACTCCTGTGGCTGAGGCTCAAATGTCATGACAGTCGGGGGTAACGATAGCTGCTTGGCCTTTTGCACGAGATTAGCAATCACCTGTGCATGACCGCGATGCACGCCATCAAAATTACCTATCGTCAGCACACAGCCATGGTGAGATGACAAAATGTTATGTATACCGCGGATTAATTCCATAACTTTAGACAACTGCCAAGCGCAAATCGGCTGAGTATATAACAGCTAACGATAAGAATCAGCAATCAAACTCCCCGTTTCATTGACCAAGGACGAATTCCCAACGCCAAGAGCCCAACTAAATACGTCATAGCGCCAACAACAATTAAACCAATCAAGGCCTTAGCGCGCAAAGCCAAGCCCCACTCTAACCACTGGGATTGCGATGGTAACAAATAGTACAAGACTACCACCATCAATGCCGTCGAGACCACGGCTTTTAGGAAAAACACCATCGTTGGTTTGGTAATGCGATAAACTCCCGCTTTATGCAGGCCGCGGTATAACAATGTAGCATTTAGCAAGGCTGACATTGATGTGGCCACAGCCAACCCCACATAACCAAACGGGATTGCAAATATTAAGTTAAAGACCATGTTGGTGATCATGGCGATAATGCCGTAACGGACTGGAGTTTTAGTATCTTGGCGAGAGTAATATCCAGGTGCTAACACCTTGATTAGCATAAAGCTCAGTAGGCCACTACCGTAAGCCATCAAACTGTAGGATGCCATTTGCACATCATTGATAGTAAAGGCACCACGCATAAACAACACCATTAACATCGGCTGTGCAAGCACAATCAACCCCATCATGGCAGGTAAACCGAGCAAAAGAATCGCTTTAATCCCCCAATCCATGGTTTTACCAAAGCCATCTCCTTCGGCATTCACATGGTTGCGAGATAACGCAGGTAAAATCACGGTTGCAATTGCAATACCGAATAAACCAAGTGGAAACTCCAATAAACGGTCAGAATAATAAAGCCAACTAATGGAGCCAGTCATCAGGAAACTGGCGATAAAGGTATCAAATAATAAGTTGATTTGTGAGACAGAAACTCCAAATAACGCAGGGATCATCAAAGTTCTGATCTTCACAACCCCAGGATGATTCCATCCCCACGAAGGCTTAACTAACGCTTTTTCACGAAGCAAAAACGGAATTTGGAATAAAAACTGAATTAAACCACCCCAAAATACTCCCCACGCCAAAGTAATTTCTGGCTGAGAAGACGTTGGTGCAAAAAACATAGCCGCCGCAATAATGGCCACATTTAAAAATACTGGCGTAAAAGCCGATACAGCAAAGCGTCCTCGAGTATTTAGGATTGAGCCAGCTAAGGCAGTAAAGGTGATAAACCACAGATAAGGAAAAGTGATTTTAAGCACGACCGTTGCCAGTTCAAACTTGGCACCATCGGGCTCATTATTCAACCAAGCAACAAACCAGCCTCCGCCAAATAAGGCGGATAACACAGGTGAGGCTATCACACCGACAAGCGTCACGACAGTGACCAATAAACCTAACGTACCAGCAACCTTGCTGAGTAACTCGCGGGTTTCGTCCGAGGTATGTTTTTCTTGATATTCGGTCAGTACGGGAACAAATGCCTGAGCAAAAGCCCCCTCGGCAAATAATCGGCGTAAAAAGTTAGGGATTTTATTCGCGAAGAAAAAAACATCGGCGCTCGTCCCTGCCCCCAGTAAATTTGCAACGACAACATCTCGAACCAAACCTAAAACACGAGAAATCAACGTCATAGCACTAACAATCATGCCAGATTTCAATAATTTTTTACTCAAACGTCCCCCAGACCTACATCGAATGGATTAGGTGATTCATCTCAAAAAATCGACTCAGGCTCTGTCACACTGCGGCAATAGCTGTTAGAATTGCGCCACATATTACACGAGTTGGGTTGAAGATAGCCAAGGCGGGTTGAATTAATTTATCTTTATGATGATTATTCAATCATAGTCATTGACAAAGTGACTAAATGCAGGCATATTCCTCGGCCTTTAAAAGTATCAAATCCAGTTTTTAGGAGTTGCACCTTGGCTAATAGCAAGTCTGCAAAGAAGCGCGCGCTTCAATCTGAAAAGCGTCGTCAGCATAACGCCAGCCGTCGCTCAATGTTACGTACATACGTTAAAAAAGTTATCGCAGCTATCAGAGCAGGCGATCACAAAACAGCAACCGAAGCTTTCGCTGCTGCACAACCAATCGTTGACCGTATGGCGACTAAAGGCCTTATTCACAAGAATAAAGCTGCACGTCATAAGGCTCGTTTGAACGCTAAGATCAAAGCACTTGTTGCTTAATTTTCTTAGCAAATAAAAAAAACCGGCAATTGCCGGTTTTTTTATATCTGATGAAAACCATTAATGACAATAAATATTGTTCAATAAATGGATCATCTCACGTACCTCATCACTTTTCAGTGAGTAGAATACAGTTTGCGCTTCTTTGCGTGTGGTCACTAAATTATCTTTGCGCAACCAAGCAAGGTGTTGTGATAGTGCCGATTGACTTAAGCCTAATTTTTTATTCATTTCGCCAACGCACATTTCTCCTTCATTCAATAAATAACAAAGGATAAATAAACGGCGTTCGTTTGCGAGTGCCTTTAATAGCACCACGGCATGATCGGCTCGCTCCTGCATCAATTCAATATTCATTACGCACTTTTTCTCCTAAAACTAACCCCTGCGCTAATATAGCGTTGCCTTACAGATATAGTCGGGACATAAAGCACACTTTTTGCTAGATTGTTTTCAAAAATGGGACATGCTTAATAAAAATAAAGGAAACCTATGAAATCCTACCAAACAACCTTAATAACAGGCCTATTTATTAGCGGTTTAAGCGCCTGTCAAACCCATGTAGAAACATCAGCCAAAACCGATATTCCAGCTCAATTACAACAAACTGCATTAGCTTCATCATTGGGGTATGACATAGTCGAATCTCTCACCGTGGAAGTAGGTCCACGGCTCGCAGGTAGCCCTAAAGATGTTATTGCCGTCAATTGGGCAATGAATAAGCTGACCAGTCTAGGATTTGATAAGGTCTATAAAGAACCTGTACAAGTTCCAATTTGGGAGCGAGGCGAAGCGAAAGCCAAAATTATCTCTCCGGTAGAGCAACCCCTAGTGATTACCGCATTAGGCGGCAGTGTTGCAACGCCCGTAGAAGGAATTAAGGCTAAAATTGCTCGCTTTAATAGTTTAGAAGCGCTTCAACAAGCTACTCCCGATGACGTAAAAGGTAAAATTGCTTTTATCGATCAAAAAACGGTGCGTCATATTACCGGGGAAGGTTACGGTAAAAGTGTTGGGGGACGCTCAAAAGGTGCCATTGCAGCAGCACAAAAGGGAGCTGTTGCGGTAATAATACGCTCAATTGGTACCGACCATGACCGTATGGCGCATACAGGCATAATGCGTTATCAAGATGGAGTACCTAAAATTCCGGCGGCAGCCATGTCTAATCCAGATGCAGACTTAGTCGATGCCATGTTAAAACGCGATCCTAATGCGGTGCTAGAGCTTAATATGTCACCAAAAGATTTAGGTACTAATACCTCTTACAATGTGATTGCAGAAGTCACGGGGAGTAGTAAGCCTAATGAAATAGTTCTGATCGGGGCTCACTTAGATTCGTGGGATGAAGGCACTGGCGCAATTGATGATGGTGCAGGCATTGCCATTGTGGCGGCAGCAGCAAAGCATATTCAAGATCTCCCCCAAAAACCGGCTCGCACCATAAGGGTTGTACTTTATGCCGCTGAAGAAATGGGTTTGATCGGCGGTAAAGCTTATGCTGAGGCCCATAAAACAGAGTTACCGTTACATTATATTGCTGCTGAATCTGATTTCGGCGCAGGCCCAATTTATCAAATCGATACCAAGGTAAATGAAAAGGTTTTTGCTCAAGTCCAAGAAAGCATAAAGCCAATGGCTTATAACGGTGTCGCGCTCGGTGATAATCAAGCCTCCGGCGGGCCTGATATCTCCATGTTGCCCGCATTAGGAGTTCCGGTAGCCTCATTAAGACAAGATGGTCGCGATTACTTCGATTATCACCATACCCCCAACGATACCTTAGATAAAATAAATCCGAAGGCATTAGCGCAAAATGTGGCGGCCTACGCCCAATTTGCTTATATCATGGCAAACTCGAATATCGTGTTAACGCCATTACACAATGAATCAAAATAACGATTCCACTGCAAGTTAAGTGCATAGTAAAAGAGCAGCCTCGGCTGCTCTTTAGTTGTTTAACTCAAATAAATACTACTGTGCTTCCCGCAGGAAGGTTGGTTCATTTGGCTTACTGAGCTCTTCGCTGTAGTAATAACCATCAACCTCAAAAGCTTTTAACCCGTCAATAGAACTCACTTGCTGATCAATAATATATCTTGCCATCATTCCTCGTGCCCGCTTAGCAAAAAAACTAATGACTTTATACTGCCCATTTTTAAAGTCCTTAAATACGGGAGTGATTAATTGTCCATTTAAAAATTTTGGCTTAATCGCTTTAAAATATTCATTTGAGGCAAGGTTTATAATGATACCATCCCCCTGCGCTGCTACCGCACTATTGACTGCATCAGTAAGAGTATTTCCCCAAAACTCGTAGAGATTCTTGCCCTTTTGATTAGTGAGTGCCGTTCCCATTTCTAAACGATAGGGCAAAATCAAATCGAGTGGACGCAGTAAACCATATAGTCCCGATAAAATTCGCAATTGTGACTGGGTACGTTCAAGCTGTGCCGCTGTTAGTGTATCTGCATCAAAACCTGTATAAACATCACCTCGAAAAGCAAAGATAGCCTGTTTGGCATTATCAATGCTGTAATCGGGTTTCCACTCGCCAAATCGCGCTGCATTTAATCCAGCAATGCTATCACTGACCTTCATCAATGTTGCTATATCGCTGGGCGTTAACTGTTGACAGACTTGGATTAGCTCTTGGCTTTGGGCTAAAAAATCAGGCCGAGTATGGATTTGAGTCAAAGGTGGTTGCTCAAAATCTAGGGTTTTCGCAGGTGAAACCAAAATCAACATTAACACGCTCCAACTAATAAATTACGTACTATGATACTGAACAGACATAAAAAACCACGTACAGATGACGTGGTTTTTTCGATAGCATTAATCAGTGAACTTGAGTTTATCGACTGATAGCAGATTCAGAAGGCGCTTTAGCCAGTTCGTTTACGCTGTTATCCTGCCAAATTCCATCGTCAAGTTGTTCCATTAACTCAGGAAACTTACTTCGATCAAACTCAGGCATTTTACCGCTCTTAAGTTGATCGCAGTAATCATTGATCACTCGAATAGCCAAACCAGACAACAATAACAAAGCGACTATATTGACCGTTGCCATTAACCCCATTGACACATCCGCTAAGTTCCAAACTAAGCTAATTTTAGCCACAGAGCCAAACATCACCATCCCCAGCACACACAGGCGAAATAACGGTAATGCCTTAGTACTGTTACCCGTTAAAAACATCAC
Source organism: Shewanella oneidensis MR-1 (assembly GCF_000146165.2). NCBI lineage: Bacteria > Pseudomonadati > Pseudomonadota > Gammaproteobacteria > Alteromonadales > Shewanellaceae > Shewanella > Shewanella oneidensis. The sequence continues at coordinate 3,694,953 of NC_004347.2, forward strand.
GTTGGTTTCTGCATAGGAATAGTTAGCAATAATAGAAGTAAAACAGAATAGGAAAATGGCTACGGCAATAAAGGCTCCGCCCCAATCGCCCACATGGTTTGACATCGCATTGATTGTGAGACGAATACCATCATCACTAGAACCAATATCCCCAGAAAGCAGAATAATGGCAGCCGTTGCGGTACAAATCACGATGGTATCAACAAATACCCCCATCATTTGCACAAAACCTTGGGATGCCGGATGATTAGGGTTAGGTGATGCACTTGCAGCAACGTTTGCCGCACTTCCCATCCCCGCCTCGTTTGAGAAAAGCCCACGCGCAATACCCGCTTGCATAGCCTGAGCGACAGTGTAGGCAACACCACCCGCAGCAGCTTCTTGCCAACCAAAGGCACTTTTCACGATCAGACTAATCACGGCTGGCAATTGCTCTAAATTGAATAGCACAATAATAAATGCAATCAGAATGTAGGCTAGAGCCATAATAGGAACAATAAACTCTGACACTCGTGCGACTTTACGCAGCCCCCCCATAATCACAAAGCCACTGGCTAGCACCAACCCAATGCCGACATAGGTCGGATCAAACCCAAATACCCGCTCCATTGCCCCCGTAATCGTATTCGCCTGAACAGCATTAAACACTAAACCGAACGCGATAATCAGAAAGAAAGCAAACAGCACTCCCATCCATCTCTGACCAAGCCCTTTCTCCATATAATAAGAAGGACCTCCGCGAAATTGGCCATTGGCATCACGTACTTTATAGACTTGCGCAAGTGTTGACTCCACCATGGCAGTCGCCATCCCTAACATGGCAATTAACCACATCCAGAATACTGCGCCAGGACCTGCTGCGCCAATTGCGACAGCAACCCCAGCCATATTCCCAGCCCCAACACGAGCAGCCATACTGGTACAAAACACTTGGAATGAAGACAGACCACTCTCGCAACCTTGACGGCTCATCGTCATGATTTTAAGAGAGTGTTTAAAATGTGTAAGTTGAATAAAAACAAGCCGTAAGGTGAAATATAGACCAGCTCCAACTAATCCATATACGAGCAGCTTGCCCCAAAGGAGTGCGTTCAAAAAATTTACAATAGTTTCTAACATATTATTTTACTTCTTCCCGTAGCAAATGCTCTCCTCCACCTATACTTAAGCTAAAAGGTGCAACATCTGTGGTGAACGAATCCTTCCTAACAAAGGTAAGAATATCGGTAGATTTATTCTTTCAAATTATCCTTCCGTGAATTTACAACATCACGGCTACCGAATTCAACGCAGCAAAATAGCACAGTATTCGAAATTACTCATGTGATCAAGCCTACGTTTGCATACTTAAACAGCAGCAATCTCACACTGATAAAGCTTAGATAAGTCACTGTCAATATTAAATTAACAAAAATACAAACTTAAGCCACATGCATTAACTACGGATACATGTTTTAAAATTTGGATGCAGAACACATTTTTGTAAGAAAATTACAAATATAGTAACTCCAAGAAAACATAATTCACTTCCGTCTGCTCTAGTGAGGCTTAATATGACGAATACACATGAAATAAATGCTCTTAAAAAATACGTAAGAGCTACTAACTTCCTCGCCACCTCCCAGATTTACTTAAAGCAAAACGTACTACACAAGCGCCCGCTTGCGCATTCGGACATAAAGCCTCGCTTGCTCGGTCACTGGGGAACTTGCCCTGGTATCAACTTTGTCTACGCCAACATTAACCGACTTATAGTAAAACATAATCGTCCTTTTATTTATTTAGTCGGTCCAGGTCATGGCTTCCCTGCAGTACAAGCAAACTTATTCATTGAAGGCTCACTAAGCCACTTCTACCCAGAAACCATTCCTTATAATGAAACTGGTATTGAGGATATCTGTAAGAAATTCTCAGCAGCTTACGGTTATCCTTCGCATGCTAACCCTGAGGCTCCAGGACAAATTCTTGAAGGTGGTGAATTAGGTTATTCATTATCCGTTGGCTGGGGGGCAGTGCTTGATAACCCTGATCTTATCGCGACCGTATTAGTCGGTGACGGTGAATCTGAAACAGGTCCATTAGCCGCCTCTTGGTACGCAAACCGTTTAGTTTCACCCGCAACGAACGGTGCTGTATTACCTATCGTCCATATTAACGGCTATAAAATCTCAGGGCCAACGCGTATGGGACGTATGAGCCATGAAGAATTAGATCTTGAATTCCGTGGCCTTGGCTATCACCCAATTATTGTGGACAGCGAAGCCGAAGAAGATGTTTATATCCAAATGGCAACCGCCATGGATACTGCTTATAGCATGATCAACGATATTCAAACCCGTGCCCGCAAAGGTGAAGATATTGTTAAACCTCGCTGGCCAGTGATTTTAATGCGTACAGCTAAAGGCTGGACGGGTGTAAGCGAATATAACGGGCAAAAACTCGAAGGAAACTGCGAATCACACCAAGTTATCGTGAACAAATGTGCGACTGACAAAGGTCATCTCGCTGCCCTTGATAACTGGTTAGCCAGTTATCGGTTCCAAGAGCTGTACCAAATCAATGCCCAAGGTGAATTGATTTTTGATGCTGATATTTGCTCATTGATCCCACCAAAACACTTAGCTTGTGGTCGCCAACATCTTACCTATGGTGGCGAAGTTGTAAGAGCGTTATCTAATCCTGATTTAGAAAAACTCAGCTACGGCCCAGAAGTGCCACGTGGACAACGCGGTTACTCTATGCTGAAGATGGGACAATGGATGCGTGATGCGTTCAAACTCAACCGTGACCAGCGTAATTTACGTATCTTTAGTCCAGACGAAACCTATTCAAATCAACTTCAGGCCGTATTTGAAGAAACGGACCGAGCATGGCAATGGCCAATCGAGAGCTGGGACGAAGATATGTCTCGTGATGGCCGTGTAATAGAGCTGCTATCTGAAAACTTGCTTTTCGGTATGTTGCACGGCTACACAGTCACAGGCCGCCACGGCATGTTCCCAACCTACGAGTCATTCTCACAGGTGGTTTCATCAATGGCAGATCAATACTGTAAATATGTTTATGCAAGCCAAGGCGTGCATTTCCGTAAACCTTTGCCTGCGTGTAACGTGGTTCTATCTTCATTATTAGAGCGTCAAGATCACAATGGCTACTCACACCAAAATCCGTCTTTCTTAGGCGCGATGTTAGAGAAGCACCCAAAAATTATCTCTGCCTATTTACCTGCTGATGCTAACAGTACTTTAGTTTACACTGAACGTGCATTTGCGGATCGTGACAAGCTGAACATCCTCGTAGCAGGTAAAAAAGAACTACCACAATGGTTAAGCTTAGAAGAAGCACGTAAACAAGCAAAAGACGGTGTCATGGTGTGGGATTTTGCTTCAGATGAAAATCCAGATATCGTCCTTGCAGGTTGCGGTGACTATGTAACACAAGAATGTATGGCATCATTAGTGATCATTCGTGAACTGCTTCCTCGAGTAAGAATTCGTTTTGTTAGCGTTACAGAATTAAGTAGCGATGGCTTAGGCAGCCGTAAATTTAAAGAAAAACCATGGATGATGGATGAAATATTTACCCAAGATAAAGGAGTTGTATTTAACTATCACGGTTATCCAAATACAATCAAAAAGTTAATTTTTGATTACAAAGGAAGCCGTCGTTTCAGAATTAAAGGTTACGAGGAAGAAGGTTCAACGACTACTCCATTTGATATGGGTGTTCGCAACGGAACTTCTCGCTATCACCTTGTGATTGATATGGCTTACAAACTGTTCCAACAGGGCGTTATTGATGAAACTAAACATGTTTCAATTACAACCGATATGCTGCAAAGACTCGTTGATCACCGCAACTATATAAAAGCACATGGAGTAGACCCTGTTGAAATTGAAAATTGGGTTTGGACACGCTAACCGTTAATCAAATGAATTAGTCTCGACTTGATCTGACACATCGCCTTGAAAAGGTGAGAGTTACCAGTTTTGATTGTGGGTGTCGAATCCTTAATCAAAACCAAGGAGGTAACTCTCATGCTCCATAGTAACAATCCAATCATCAAACACAAAACAGGTTTACTCAATCTGGCAGAGGAACTGAGCAACGTCTCCAGAGCCTGCAAAGTCATGGGTGTGTCTCGTGATACGTTTTATCGTTACCGCGAGTTAGTGGACGATGGCGGTGTTGATGCACTGATCGAAAAAAGTCGTAGAAGTCCAAATCTCAAGAACCGTGTCGAAGAAGCTGTTGAACAGGCAGTGATGGAGTATGCGATTGAATTTCCCGCCCATGGCCAACACAGAACCAGCAATGAACTGCGCAAAAAAGGCGTGTTTGTTTCTGGCAGTGGTGTCCGCTCAATCTGGTTGCGACATGATTTAGAGAACTTTAAGAAGCGACTGAAAGCCTTGGAAGCCAAAGTAGCTCGCGATGGCATTCAACTTACTGATGAACAGATTGCGGCACTTGAGCGCAAAAAACACGACGATGAAGCCTGTGGTGAGATTGAAACCGCGCACCCAGGCTACCTTGGGTCGCAAGACACGTTTTATGTCGGAAACCTCAAGGGCGTTGGTCGTATCTATCAGCAAACCTATGTCGATACGTACTGCAAAGTCGCTCATTGCAAGCTCTATACTACGAAAACACCTATCACTGCAGCGGACTTATTGAACGACAAAGTATTGCCGTTTTACGAGTCACAGCAGTTGCCGGTGCTGCGTATTTTAACTGACCGTGGCACAGAGTATTGCGGCAAGGTCGAGCACCATGATTACCAGCTATATCTGGCGATTAATGATATCGACCACACGAAAACCAAAGCGATGTCGCCGCAAACGAATGGGATCTGCGAGCGGTTTCATAAGACGATCCTGAACGAGTTTTATCAGGTGACCTTCCGCAAAAAGCTGTACCAAACGCTGGAGGAGCTGCAAAAAGATCTGGACGAGTGGCTGTCTTACTACAACAATGAACGCACTCATCAAGGCAAAATGTGCAACGGCAGAACGCCAGTTGAAACATTGATTGATGGGAAACGGGTTTGGGCGGAAAAGAATCTGACTCGAATCTAATCTGACAGACACCAGCATAAAACTGGTAACTGTCAGATCAAGTCTGAGCTAGTACAAATCAAATTAACAAAATACATACAATCAAAAGGCATCCTAAGTGATTAATGCCGTTCACTTAAGAGTGAACGGCATTTTTCTTTGATCTAACCGGAAACTTATTTTTGCTCATTTTAAGGATCCTTGGATAAGCCCTTTCCCGTTTACCATCCAATTTAAATTGTCGTGCATTGCGTTCTATATCCAATACGTCTCTGGGAACATTTCCCGGCGTTTGTGATGACAACTGTGTCAACTTGAAGATGATATGACTCGCTGCATCACGAAAACTCAGTTGATTGGGATGAACCGATGGTAAGCTTTTGGCCATCAGTAACATCTTGTATCTAATGAGATTGTAGGCCAGTAGCACCCCCCATAGCTCTTGGAACACCAGCTCAGGCAGTTGGCTGCGGAGCGTAAAACGGCTCTCCAGTAAATGTTGTTTCATCTCTCTGTAGCCCAGTTCGATTTCCCAACGATGGGCATATAAGTCGACGATGTCTTCACTTGGGTAACGCATTGGGTCTGTTAACGAGGTCAATATGGCGACTGACTTACCTTTCACCGTCTTAGTCAGTAAGCGCGCTTCAAGGGTGTCAGGGAGCTGCGGCCATTTCTTTCTTGCTTGAGGCGTGGTGGTGAGTTTCACCCACTGGTCATGTTTTCCCAGCGTTCTAACCACCTCATATTGAGTGCCTTTCTTCAATGGCAACAACCAGTGGCTATTAGGTTGTGCTTGCTGCCAAGCGTGCAGCAGGCCGAGCGAATAAAATCCTCGGTCAAATAGGGTTAGACTGTGATTGGGGATGCTAGAAATGAGCTGAGAGGCTAAGTTCATTTCATTTTCGACAACCGAATCAAAGGCGCTGTTGACCAACAAATGGCTGCTTAACTCCATCAGGCAAACCATGCGAATTTGCGGATAAGCCGCTTCGCCGGAAGCGTTGGCGGTTCGTCCAAAGGCTGCTTGATTTTGAACACTATCGGGTGTCCGCCACACCACACCATCGACGCCATACAGGTTCAGACCACACCAATGAGGGTGTTCGGCTCTCGCGTGCCAGGTATTCGCGCTACGGCTGAACACTTCTCGAACGACCTCACTGCCTAATCGTTTACGCGCCTGAGTCACGGCACTACGGGCAACATAATCAATCTCTTGCGGCAAAACAATGTCGAGTTTGTTGATGAGTGACCGAACAGACTCCCCTCGGAACAAGGCCATTCCGATAACGGCCCAAATCATCGCGTCCATCGGCAATTTGCGTCGTCTGAGAGTAGCAACGCCTTGTGAGTCTAAACAGGATTGAATTAACTCAGGCTCTAACACATCAGCGAGGCAGGTGAATTCGGTTAGGCGGGTAATATGAGTGCGAGCAAGTGCTTCTGAGAGTTGCATAAAAAATCCGATGACATGAGGTCATCGGATTTTGATCTTTTTAGCGAGATCGTCAAGCGATCTGTCTTAACTGATCGGCATTATCCTAAGTGATGCCTTTTTAACACCATAAAAAAGTAACAAAATGCTATCCCAGAAAAAAACTTCAGACTAAGCACTGGAAAATTTTAACAAATGCGGTGATAATTAATCGCTGGCTACAATACCAAAGGATCCCCACACTAAGTGCTAGCAATGTTTTGCATAAAACCTGCAAAGCAAATTTTTGGTGGAGAATCATAAACAATGGACTTAGAGAAAATGATGAAGAACACATTAAAAGTAGTTTTGCTTACATCAATGCTTCCACTTGCTGCCAGCGCATCTCAGGAATTAACACCTTGGTATGTTGGCGCAGGTTTAGGCGTTAATAACTATGAACACATTGCAACTGACAACGGCGATGACAACCCATACGCATGGGACATCTTCGCTGGCTATATGTTTAATGACTACTTTGGTGCAGAAATCGGCTATCGTGATCTAGGTAGTGCTGACTGGACTACTGGTGGCATTAGCAATGATGCAGGCGTTAAAGGTGCAACTCTGGGCTTAGTTGGTGTATGGCCACTGGGTAACCGTTGGAGCCTATCTGCTGAAGCGGGTGCAATGTACTACACCTTAGAAAACAGCCAACATACTGGCACAACTTCAAGCTCATACAGCTCTAACGATTTTGCACCTTACGTCGGTGCAGGCGTAGGTTATAACTTCACAGATAACCTGAAGTTACAAGCTAAATATCGTCGTTATGAAAACTTAGACGACACAGACTTCAACACCATTGAAGCTGACAGCAACTACTGGGGCTTAGAACTAAGCTACCGTTTTGGTACACCAGCAGCCGCAGCACCAGTTGCAGCAGCGGTAGTTGCAGCGGCACCAGTTGACTCAGACAACGATGGTGTTTATGACGATAAAGATGAGTGCCCTGCGACGCCAGCAACTCACAAAGTTGACTCTGTTGGCTGTACTCTCTATGAAAACGTTAAGAAGCAAGAAGATGTAGGTTCAATCCAATTTGCTAACGATTCTGCTGTAGTGAAGAAAGAGTACTACAAAGATATCGAAAGATTGGCTAACTACATGAATAAAAACCCAGAATTCACAGTTGAAATCGCGGGTCACGCTTCTAACGTAGGTAAACCAGAATACAACATGGTTCTGTCTGACAAGCGTGCTGACGCTGTTGCTAAGATCCTTGTCGAAAAGTATGGTATTAGCCAAAGCCGTGTAACCTCAAATGGTTACGGTATTACTAAGCCTTTAGTAGCTGGTAATTCAAAAGAAGCTCATGCAGCTAACCGCCGCATCGAAGCTATCGTGACAACTACTGAAAAACAACCTGTTCTGAAGTAATTGCACCGTTAGAATTAAAAAGTCGCTGCTTGCAGCGACTTTTTGTTTTTACGGCATCTACACTATCTAATCTGATGGCGCTTGAGCTGATAGTGCTACAAACACAATATTCAGCGGGAAACGATATAGTTTTACCATTTTTGTAATTTTTTTACATTGATGGTTGGAAAAGTTGGCAAAATCGCTTCTAATAGTCATCAGTTCATTTCTGAGTTTTGACCGCTATCTGAGAAGGATGTTTTTCATGGCAAATACATTAGAGCAACTCAAGTCATACACTACTATTGTGGCCGATACTGGCGATATTGAAGCAATCAAGCGCTATCAACCAGAAGACGCAACCACTAACCCATCACTCATTTTAAAAGCTGCACAAATCCCTGAGTATAGCGCGCTAATCGACAATGCCATCGCATGGGCTAAATTACAAAGTACTGATATTGAGCAACAGATTGATGATGCCAGCGATAAACTAGCTGTCAACATTGGAGTCGAAATTCTAAAACTCGTTCCAGGTCGAATCTCAACTGAAGTTGATGCACGCTTATCCTTCGATAAAGAAAAATCTATCGCTAAAGCGCACAAGCTAGTCCGTCTGTATCAAGAAGCTGGTGTAGATAAATCTCGTATTCTGATCAAACTTGCATCAACTTGGGAAGGCATTTGTGCCGCCAAAGAATTGGAGCAAGAAGGTATCAACTGTAACTTAACGCTGCTATTCAGCTTTTCGCAGGCACGGGCTTGTGCTGAAGCAGGCGTGTACTTAATCTCTCCATTTGTAGGTCGCATTCTCGATTGGTATAAAAAAGATACAGGTAAAGATTATGACGCAGTGAACGATCCTGGTGTCGTTTCAGTCACTGAAATTTACAACTACTACAAACAGCATGGCTATAACACTGTGGTAATGGGTGCAAGTTTCCGTAATATTGGTGAAATCATTGAGTTAGCAGGCTGTGACCGCCTAACAATTGGTCCTTCATTACTTGAAGAATTAGCTAATTCTCAGCTGGCTATTCAGCCAAAACTTGTCCCAACTAGCACAACAGTTGCCGTAGCGGAACCATTAACAGAAGCGCAATTCCGTTGGGAATTCAACCAAGATGCGATGGCTGTCGATAAGTTAGCTGAAGGTATCCGTAACTTTGCTATCGACCAAGGCAAACTCGAAGTCATGCTCAAGGCAAAACTGGCAAACTAAGTACCTTCGGAGACAATTCGATGACCATCTTGACCCAAAGCACAACCTGGCAGGCTTTATCGGCCCATAGCCAAGATATTCCGCATATGCGTGAGTTATTTGCAGCGGATCCTGCACGCTTTACCAAAATGTCGCTTTCAAGCTGCGGCCTATTTTTAGATTATTCCAAAAATAGAGCAACACCAGAAACACTGAACTTGTTGTTTGCACTGGCACAAGAGGCAAAGCTTGACGCTAAGATTAAAGCGATGTTTGCCGGTGATATAATCAACACCACCGAAAAGCGTGCTGTATTACACACAGCACTGCGTAACACAGCAGAGCAATGCATCATTGCAGAAGGTCAAGATATTGTTCCTGAAGTACAGCAAACGCTGAACAAGATGCAACAGTTTGTTACTTCAGTCACTTCAGGACAATGGAAAGGTTATACAGGTAAAGCAATTACCGATATCGTGAGTATCGGCATCGGGGGGTCATTCCTCGGACCTAAAATTGTTTCTCAAGCATTACGCCCCTATTGGATTACTGGTCTGAATTGCCATTTTGTGGCAAACGTTGATGGCACTTCTATCAGCGAAAAACTCAAGTTGCTCGATCCAGAAACGACACTGTTTATCATGTCATCAAAGTCTTTTGGTACGCAAGAAACGCTAACCAATACTTTAACCGCTAAAGCTTGGTTTTTAGCGAAAGGTGGTTCACAGTCGGATGTTGCTAAGCACTTTGCCGCAGTCACCTCTAATGTTGTTAAAGCAACAGGTTTTGGTATTGATGCCAATAATATCTTCCCGATGTGGGATTGGGTTGGAGGGCGCTATTCTCTGTGGTCTGCCATTGGTTTACCTATTGCCTTACTCATCGGCATGGATAACTTCAGAGCACTACTAAAGGGTGCTCACCAAATGGATACCCATTTTGCTAATGCACCTTTGACCGAAAACATGCCTGTTATCATGGGATTACTCTCCCTGTGGTACGGTAACTTCTTTAATGCTCAAAGCCATGTGGTATTGACTTATGATCATTACCTACGTGGACTCCCAGCCTACTTCCAACAACTTGATATGGAAAGTAACGGTAAGTCGGTCACACTTAATGGCACCCATGTTGATTACAGCACAGGTCCTGTGATTTGGGGCGGTGAAGGTACAAACGGTCAACACGCTTACCACCAATTGCTACATCAAGGTACCGCCTTGATCCCAGCCGATTTTATTATGCCGCTGCAAAGCCATAATCCGATCGGAGAACACCATGATCAGTTAGCATCTAACTGTTTTGGACAAACTCAAGCGCTCATGCAAGGACGAACCTTGGATGAAGCGCTAGCAGAATTGAGTAAGAGTGCCTTAAGCAATGAGGAAAAGTTACTTATTGCTAAGCACAAAGTTATGTCGGGCAATAAACCCAGTAACACCTTACTGATGGATAAGCTCACACCTGAGACCTTAGGTGCGTTGATTGCCCTCTATGAGCACAGAACCTTTGTTCAAGGTGCTATTTGGGATATTAATTCCTTCGACCAATGGGGCGTAGAACTGGGTAAAACTCTAGGCAATGATGTACTCACCCGTATTGGCGCGGATCAAGAGGCAACGGTCTTAGATGCATCGAGTAATGGGTTAATTAACCTTTATCGACGGGGTAAAATCTGATCGAACAAAAAGCCAGCGAGTGCTGGCTTTTTTATTATATCTCGTTAATAAGGTTAAAAAATCAGTAATAACCATCTCTAAAGTGATAGCCAAGATCAACAGCAGATCATTCAAACTTCATTTCAAGTTAACACAAATGAAACATAATTCTTGCACCCTGTTTCGAAAATATGTTATTTAATTGCTGACAAAACATACAACAACAGGAGGTTACCATGGATCGTTTAGATTATGGTTGTGCGCTAGATGAAGTTGTAGAAAGACCCGACCGCTCACGAGGTTCTAATAAAAAACGTAAGTGGCGCGAAATCGAGGCGTTAAAGGACAAACATCGTTTACTCAAGGAATTACAAGAAATTGATAACAACTTTGATTACGATATAGATACCATCCAGTTATAACCTGTTGTTTTCTTAACAGCATATAAAGAAAAAGCGCTTTTGCGCTTTTTCTTTATATGCTGTTTTGATTACCCACCAGCCCTATTCCGAATCTTTTAAATAAGAACGTAAGTCATCGAAGGCTTGCTGCTCGCGGTCAAGAAATAGCGGATCATCAATTAAAGACGCTTGGCATTGTTGTTCTATCACCTTCCAGTCGTGCTCGGTTAACGTCTTAGCAAGCAAAGGGAAAATGTCCCGCTCCTCCATTTGCATATGTTTTTCTTGTAATTCAACATATTCGGCAAAATCGGCAATCAGTTTATCCCTTGCAACCACAATGTCACTTAATATCAGGTTCAGGGTATTCATTAATGCTGACGACGCTGCCGTCACAACTTGATGCTCGGCACTGAGCTTATCAATTTCATCATTTGCTTTATGCGCCAAATAATAAGCATAAATAATGTCTTCAACAGGATGATGGCTACGCTCAGCATATCCTTGCATATACTCAACAATGTCTCTCACTACGATAAAATTAATGGGTTCGCCTTCGACTAATTTTATCTGTTTGTTTTTCAAGACATTCAATAGCACTGCTATATGTTTATGATCATGCATGAGTCTTCTAAGCATATCGCCTCCTGAACTTGGGCTCTGACTATTGATACTAGTCAAGTCGTTTATTGATCTCCAATATAACAGGCGAATTCCTGTTTGCTTTATGACCACGATCAAGTAATTAACATAACTGTCTGTAAAAACATGTATCGATTAACAACATCACGCTCCAAAATAAGACTAATCAATATCAGTGAGTCGGCTCTAACAAAACCTCGCCACTGATTAAAGGTTAATTGCGCAATGGATGAAGCTGTTGCTGCAAGGCTTTAAATTTAGCAATCGCCTTTGCATCATCCGCAGCAACTTTCGCACTGCTAATGTGTGACAACTCGGGATACTGCTTAACAAGAGTTTGCTCTAAAGCTAACGCTTCTTGAATTTGCTTAGATTCAATCAGCTCTTGCAAACGTGCTAGAGACAACATAAGTGCTGCGGTATCAGTGTTTGCGGTGGCTTGTACATCTCCTTCAGGATGTGCGCGAGCAACTTGCGGTAATGACCGAGACTTAGCTTGAATATTCTCTTCAGCTGCCATGTTTGCTTGCGCCATCATCATCTCTTTTGGCGCATTTTGCTTAGCAGTGTCTTCTACCAATCGAGCTTGGCTAGCCATTTCAGCCTCTTGCACTTTAGCATCAGCCACATCAGATGCTACATGAGCAGCCGGCATGGGTGCACTCATGGTCAAAGCGGCTGGCGCGCCCATGTCTTCCTCAAACTGTCCTCGATTAAGCATCACCAAACCAACGACGATGACTAAGGAGGCCGCACTTGATAACACCCAAGGGAAACGACGCCAAATAGGCATTGCCGAGGGCGTTAACTGGCTTACATTTCTTTCTGACAATTGGGTTTGTGCTAATCGTAAAATATCTTGGTCAAGTCTCTCGGGGGGCATTTCGAGTGCTTGCCTGAAATACCAAGCTGAGACTTCTTGGTGTAACGCCTGTTCTTCGGATGACAGAGTGGAATTACTCATGACCAACCTCCTGCCATTTAGCATTGACACAATCTTTTAAGCTTTGATAGGCGTAGCGAATGCGGCTCTTCGTGGCCTCTAACGTCACACCAGCAATATCGCTGATCACTGCGGCGGTAAAACCCATTTCGATATTTAAAATAAAGGCTTCTTTCTGCACTTGAGGTAATAGGGCTACACAATTTTTTAGTAAGAGACTTTTTTGTGTCTCCAGCCAGTGTACATCCGGCTGCGACTGCGCTTGCCCCGCGAAGGTATCGAGGCCTTCCCCATTATCATGACTCACTAAATCGACTGGCTTTACCGCTCTTACATGATCAATCAACAGGTTATGGGCAATCCGATAAAGCCAAGTATTAAACTTAGCGCTCGGCTCATAACTCGCTGCAGCACGGATCACCCGCCCCCAAGTCTCTTGATATAAGTCTTCGGCTAGCTGTTTATCCCCAAGTTGGCGCACAAAGTAGCGATACAACGCCCCTTTATGTTTAAGGTAAAGCTGCTCAAACGCTTTGGCATCGCCCTTTGCATAGCGCTGCATTAACTGTTCATCGGTATGCTCATGGGCATGAATTTGCGGTATCGCCAGTGCCATGACAGCTCCCTACTGGTTAACTAACTGAATAAATAGGTTACTCCATGCTAATGAAGTTTATCCTGAGGTGGAAAAGGTTTATTCTCTGCATCAAAGGATTTCTTAATGGGGACTTGATTCGTTTGCGCTAGCAGCGCTGCAGTATCAACAAGTTGCATAAACTCATGTCGATAACCCATTGTATCTTCCCCCAGTGCAGAACGAGTAAGCCCCCTAAGTTTATTATAATCAAATTGATGCAAGTAGTGGCTTTGATTCAGTAACTGCCCTAATCCCGCAACTGCCGCCGCAAATCTAAAATCATCACTGGCTTGATTTACCGTTTTAACGCTCTGATCGGCTCTTATCGGATACGTCAATAATTGGCTTTTACTCGCATCGGGCAGTTGATAACGTAATTTAAGATAGGCAATTTCGTCACGGCTATATTTTTCACTGCCTGTATCAGGGTTATAACCGTAACGGAGTTTGTCATTCGCCATATGACCGGTTTCAACATAGCGAAGTTCATAAAGCGCGGTAACGGTATGACCCGCACCAATTTCCCCAGCGTCCACCTTATCGTTATTAAAATCCTCGCGGGCTAAGGCGCGGTTTTCATAACCAATAAGACGGTACTCTGAAACTAAAGCGGGATTAAACTCAACTTGCACTTTTACCTCTTTGACGATGGTCAGCAAAGTCGCACCTAACTGTTCTACCAGCACTTTTCGAGCCTCGTTCACAGAATCAATGTAGGCATATTGTCCATTACCTTTATTGGCAAGTTGCTCCATTAAGTGGTCATTGTAGTTACCCATGCCAAAGCCAAGTGTCGTCAAGCCAATTCCATGTTTTTTCTGTACTTCAACCAAGTCGACTAACTCATCGAGGTTGGTGGTCCCAACATTAAAATCACCGTCGGTTGCGAGAATGACTCGGTTAATGCCACCTTTAACAAAATGTTTCTGCGCTAACTGATAAGCCAGTTGGATCCCTTCTGCGCCATTGGTTGAACCTCCTGCAGTTAACTGTTCCAATGCATAGGTAAGGATTTTAATATCGTTACCTGCAGCGCCATCGAGCACCACGCCTGCAGCCCCCGCGTAGACCACAATCGATACTTTATCCTGTTCATCCAGTTGTTGAGTCAGCATTTTTAAGGCGGTTTGCAGCAGAGGTAACTTATCATCAGACGCCATAGAGCCAGAGACATCCAGCAAGAAGACTAAATTACTCGCCCCAAGCTCAGCTTTACTCTGCTCATATCCCTTTAAGCCAATACGCAATAACATCATGTCATCATTATAAGGTGATGGTGCAAGCTCTGTTGTTACACTAAATGGCGCCTCATTTTTATTGGGTTGTGGGTAGTTATAAGAAAAATAATTCAGCATTTCTTCAACGCGTAACGTGTCTTTCTGCGGTAACCGCCCTTCCTTTAGCATTCGCCTTAATGTGGTATAACTGCCGGTATCAACATCGATTGAAAAGGTCGATACAGGGATTTCTCCCGCGACCATAATGCCGTTTTGTACTTGCTTTTCAAATTGATTACGCTCAGGAAGCACTGCCCCTTGCCAATCATCGTTTAACCCGGGGGCGGCTACACTAGAACTAGCGGCATATTGAGCAATATAAGGCATATGTTCAGCACGCATATCCTGCGATTTTGCACTTAATTCATTTTCATGTTGTATTTTAGCCTGCCGTTCAGCCTCAACACGTTGCACAAGCGCAGCTTGCTGCTCTGCAGCCTCGTTAGCTTGAGTCGCTAATTCAGTGCGACTCTCCGATTCAGTTTGTTTATCAATACAACCACTCAACCCCAATAGAATGGCGAGTGTTAAGGCAGAAACAGCTGCATTGTGACGTTTTTTATGTGAGGAGATGGAAACGAGTTGGGTGTTCAATAAACGTAATGGATGTGTCATAACTTTACCCTCAATGATGTATATCCCCATAAACGCAGTTCAAGTACAAAAGGGTTATTTCAGCAGAGGAAATTGCTACATTTAATTGACCAAGCATACTATTTATTAAAAACAAAGACACTTACCCTTCTTTTGCAACTATGATCACACAAGAATATTCTTCTGGACTCTAGAATAGAGCCTTGTAATAAGCCGCGTTTATGGACCCACACGTGTCACACTCTGCTCATTTGTTTTCATTAAGAATTGCGCACGCTCTTAACGAAGCGTGCGTAAAAGATAGGTATTCGTTTAAACGTTTTGGACAAGATCTTCTCGCTGGGTTGACGGTCGGGATAATTGCTATTCCGCTGGCTATGGCTCTGGCGATTGCTAGCGGCGTGCCGCCACAATACGGCCTTTACACTGCGATTGTCGGTGGTTTTATCATTGCGATGACGGGCGGTTCCCGTTACAGCGTCTCAGGGCCAACCGCCGCTTTTGTGGTATTGCTCTATCCTATAGCGCAGCAGTTTGGCTTAGCGGGGTTACTCATTGCCACCGTTATGTCAGGCATGATGCTCGTTGCCATGGCTATGCTAAGACTAGGCCGATTAATTCTCTACATTCCAGAATCAGTCACCTTAGGCTTTACCGCTGGTATTGGAGTGGTGATTGCCACGTTACAGCTAAAAGACTTTTTTGGTCTGCAGATTGAGCATATGCCAGAGCAGTACTTTGCCAAACTCATGGCGCTAGGGCAGGCGCTACCATCGCTTCATCTACCAAGCCTGTTCATAGCAGCTGCTACCTTAGCCACCATGTTACTGTGGCCTAGATTAAAAATTCCTGTACCGGCACACCTTCCCGCTATCGCCTTAGGCAGTATCCTCGCCTTAATACTCAATGCCATGGGCGCAGAGATTGAAACCATTGGAACACGTTTCCACTACCAATTAACTGATGGCGGCATAGGAAGTGGTATCCCCGCAGTCTTGCCTCACTTTGAATGGCCTTGGCTACAGACAGGTCCAAATGGTCAAGCCTTTGAATTTAATCTGGCTGCCTTTCAAGCCTTACTCCCAGCAGCATTTGCCATCGCCATGTTAGGCGCAATTGAATCACTACTCTGTGCCGTAGTCCTTGATGGCATGACGGGCAAGCGCCACAGTGCAAACAGTGAACTCCTTGGCCAAGGGATAGGCAATATTATCGCCCCCTTCTTTGGTGGGATCCCCGCAACCGCGGCAATTGCCCGCAGTGCGGCAAACGTAAAAGCTGGCGCTCAAAGTCCAATCGCGTCTATGATCCACGCCTTAGTGGTACTAATTGGCCTCGTGGCTCTCGCAGGGATTTTAGCCTATTTACCCATGTCGGCGATGGCCGCATTATTACTGGTAGTGGCTTGGAATATGAGTGAAGCACCAAAAGCAGTGCATTTACTCAAAACAGCCCCCACCAGCGACATATTGGTGTTTTTAAGCTGTTTTTCACTCACGGTGATTTTCGATATGGTGATCGCCATCAGTGTGGGGATTATTTTAGCTGCGCTGCTGTTTATGAAAGAAATCGCGGAGATGACCAAGCTTTATGATATAAGCAGTAACAAACGCTATGTTGATCAATCTCTGCCCGCTGACTGGGCCGTGCTCAAAATTAATGGTCCATTATTTTTTGCCGCGGCCGATCGCATTTTTGCCGAGATAGCCAGCCTCACTCAAGATAAACAAGTGATTGTACTTTACTTAGATGGGGTATCAATTCTGGATGCAGGCGGCCTTGCTGCGCTCAGTAAACTAATTGAAAAATGTAAACTTAATCAAACCAAGTTGCTCATTACCGATCTGCAGTTCCAGCCCATCCGTACCTTAGCAAAAGCTAAAATTCAGCCTGTTGAGGGGGTATTAAAGTTTTATCCTACTCTGCGTGAGGCCCTGACCGAGGCACCATCACCCGAGTTAGAGGCAACTCCAGAAGCCACCGATTAATCCAAGGCTGATTAATTGCCATAGGCTCCCAAAGCCCATCATTGGGCTTTGGGATATCGGCTTAATTTAGCTCAATTCAACGAACACTTTATCCATGCTAAAGACGCTATTTTTACGCGCAAATAAGTCAGAAATAGGGCTTTACATGGTATTATTCTGCGCCATGATGCTCCCAGCTCGAATAGGGCCTTGGAACATCGACTGTACCCAGACCTGAAACAAGGTCGAAATATAATTAAAATTAGTGAGTTAAGGAGTTATCATGCAAGCCCTTGTTGCTGTTGTTATGGGTTCTAAGAGTGATTGGCCCACAATGGAAGCCGCCGCTGAGATCATGGATAAACTGCAAGTGCCTTACCATGTTGAAGTTGTATCAGCCCATAGAACGCCAGATAAACTGATGGAGTTTGCAGCCGGTGCCGCTGACCGTGGTTTTAAAATTATTATCGGTGGTGCGGGCGGTGCCGCGCACTTACCCGGTATGATCGCCTCTAAAACTCGCTTACCCGTATTAGGTGTACCCGTGCAAAGTAAAGCACTCTCAGGCATGGATAGCTTACTGTCTATCGTGCAAATGCCCAAAGGGATCGCTGTAGGCACCTTAGCAATTGGTACTGCTGGTGCCTTTAACGCCGGTTTACTCGCCTGCCAAATTTTAGCCAATAACGATGTAGCGCTTGCTGCTCGTTTAGACGCCTTCAGAGAAGAACAAACTCGTGCTGTGCTGGATAATCCCGATCCGAGGGAAGTCTAATGACTCAAACAAGCACAAAACCTAAGGTTTGGGTATTAGGAAATGGCCAACTCGGTGCCATGCTAACCCATGCAGGTGAGCCGCTGGCGATTGATGTTCGCGCCGTGGATATAATGACGCCAACGGATGATATTTTACCCCTCGCGCCAAACGATATTATTACCGCCGAACGTGAGCAGTGGCCTGAATCCGCCTTAAGCTTACAACTCAGCACCCATCCGCATTTTGTTAACGGCCCAGTCTTTAGCCGTTTAGCCGATCGCTATAGCCAAAAAAGCTTACTCGATCAGCTTAACGTCCCAACAGCACCTTGGTCACTCGTTGATGATCACACAAAGGTCGAAACTCTGTATCAAGCGTTTGGCCCAAGAGTTTTAATGAAGCGCCGCACTGGCGGTTATGATGGCAAAGGTCAGCATTGGCTAAAACAAGCCGAAGCGGGTGATATCCCCCATGATTGGCGCAACTTAGCCATTGCCGAGCAAGCGATAAACTTCGATGAAGAAGTGTCCTTAGTCGGCGTGCGTACCCGTGAAGGCCAATGCGTGTTTTATCCATTAACACTTAACCTTCATCAAGATGGCATTTTGATGGCATCGATTGCACCACTGGCACGCTTAGATCATCTGCAAGCCCAAGCCGAAACCATGCTCAGTGCGATTATGCATGAGCTGGAATATGCCGGCGTGATGGCGATGGAATGCTTCCGTGTTGGCGACAATCTGCTGGTCAACGAGTTAGCCCCGCGGGTACACAACTCCGGCCATTGGACCCAAGCGGGCACCCATATGGATCAATTTCAACTGCATTTAAGAGCCTTGTGTGGGATTGCGATTCCACAGCCACAGGTGAACTTTCAATGTGTGATGGTTAATCTGATTGGTATCGACAACGATCCCCGTTGGTTAAGCTTGCCCAATGCAGAACTCTATTGGTACAACAAAGAAGTACGTCCTGGCCGCAAAGTCGGGCATTTAAATCTTTCGGTGCCTAATCTGACTGTATTAACAAACAGCATTAGTGCACTACAAACGTGGATGCCAAACCAATATCAAGCACCTCTCGCTTGGATTTTGGCTGAGTTTACAAAAAGCTAATTTAATAGCGTTCAGCACTGATAGGGGGACTAAGTTGTCCCCTTATCAGTGGATTTTAATGTTTGTTATATACTTATCATACTCAGCGTGAATGAGTGATATGGTGATAAAATCAGGCTAGTCGAAGCACGAATAAAGGAACTGCCGAGTGAAATTAAGGGATAATTTTAAACGTAAGACTATAGATCGCTTGGATTATCGCTATCATCTCTTGCTGTTGATTATACCGATAGTCCTCTTTGTTTTATTGTTTGTTTTTAATGCCCCGACAGAAGGCTGGACCATTCTCCCCCTGCTGTTTGTCTGCCTTATCTATGTCGTTACCTATAGCTTAATTTACTATCTGCATCAGGGGCGTTTAACTCGCCTATGGCAACACTTAGAGCAGGTTGTCAGTATTAATGATGCCATTTATGAACTTGCCCACCTATCAAGCCAATATAAAAATGAGCATGCATTTCTCGATGCCCTACTCAATAAAGCCGTCTGTATTATTAATGGCGCGGAAATGGGCAGCATCATCAAGGTCAGTGAGGATAACCACAAGCTACATTTTGAATCCGTCGTGGGACTCGATCTTAACAAGCTAAAAAGACTGAACTTTTCCCTTGAACAATCCTTCGAGTATCGACTCACCAAGGGTAAATGTGACCGTGTAGTGGTCGTGGATGATATGAAAAATATCAATGCCGCAAGCACACTAACAAATGAACAACAGCAGGTACTGCTTACAGCAGCCAAGCAACCAATACGCTCCACACTCTCCAGCCCAATACGAATTGATGGCAAACTTTACGGCATGCTTAACCTCGACAGCAGCAGCGTTGGCGCCTTTAACGACTACGACCGTAATTTGGTCTCCATCCTCACCCATGAGGCCAGCAACGCCATTGCCTTGTATCAAAAGTCGCTGCAAATCACCAAGCTCGCCAATTTCGATAACCTAACAGGGCTCTATAACCGCAAAAACTTTGAAGATGCCTTACAGCATTGGCAGCCGAAGGCTCATTTAGGCAGCTTTTTAGTGATTATTGATATGGATAATCTCAAAATTATCAATGATCAACAGGGGCATCAGGTCGGCGATGTGGCAATAAAAGAAGTCGCTAAAACAATCCTAGGTTTCTGGAAACACAAAGGCATTATCTCTCGGTTTGGTGGTGATGAGTTTGTAGCCCTATGCCATGGCCCGCTTGAACTAATCGAAAACGATCTGGATGCCATGCGCCTTAAGTTACATCATGAATCGCCCCTAAATCTCAATTTTAGTGTGGGCATCGCCCCCTACGATAATGATTGGGCTAAGTCTTTTAAACAGGCTGATAATGCGATGTATGAGCAAAAGCGCGGTAAAAAACAGGCCGTTAATGCACTCAAAGCCATTGTGGCCAATAATCAGCTGCCGCAATAAGCATTCGGCAACAGCTTATAGTCAATAAGTTCCTAGTGCATGGGCGCAAGGTTAATCAAAAAATAAGCGCCGCAGCCAAGAGGAGTCTAAATCTTTCTGACAGGTTTTATATTGCGCCGCGTAACGCTTCGCTCTGTCATCGACCTTAGCGGCAACCTTCACTAACCATGCCTTAGACTTATAAGAGCCCCGACGATAACCTCCCCAACCTTCGTGATAATTGAGGTATTGCGCTCTCGCATCCCACTTAGAAATCCCATTGATTTTATTGGTCTTATAAATAAACCAGCCCATAAAATCTATAGCATCATCAAAATTACTGCGCGATGACCAACTGTTCCCCGTCTCGCGAACATAGTCGTCCCATGTCATAGATTTTGCCTGCGCATAACCATAGGCATCACTGGCACGTCCAATGGGAATAAAGCCTAAGAAGTACTCCATCGGCGGCGCCGCATTATGTTTAAACGAGCTTTCTTGATACATCATCGCCAGAGGTACATGCACTGGTACACCCCATTTATCGCGGGTATCCTTTGCGGCTTCATACCATGAACGATGTTCTTGGAAAATATCGCAAATGTTTTCAGGAGATTTAGGCGGAGAAGTGGCGCAGCCAGACAGTAAACCTATGGATGTACATAACAGAGTTGTCGAAAGCCAATTCATGAAGCGCTTATTCTCCCAAGTAATAAAAACGGCTCATCATCGCACAGTAGTAGAATACGCCAAAGCCTCAAATCTGTTTTTGGCGTCAAAATCACTTAAGCGCCTAATACCAATCACATTAAATATCTAATCAGTTCAGAGCCTCACAGGCATCTCAATCCAAGGCGCATTGACGAAGAAATGGTTATTCCCTTTTAAGTCAATGTAACACGGGAGTGAGATGCCTGTGAGGCTCCCGAAGGGCGGGGTTGAACGGGCTTTATACTGCGTTTAAGGCTTTCGACAGAGCGCCACTATGCCTTCAAGCCTTCGCCTTGTCTAAAGCCCGTTTAACTCCCGCTGAATGAACAGATATTTAATACGATTGGTATAAGTTCAGGCAACACTCATTAGCAGAAATGACAATCCATTGTTAACACAAGCTATTTTGTTTCAGGACTCAAATCAAACTGACAGTCATGATTTTCTTGCTGCCACACACCGGGCTCCCAATAGTTAGTATCTTTACCCATGTAGCGTTTATCCGTGTGGAATAATGCTCCTATGTGGTAACGCTGGTGCCCTTCCACCATTAATGTGAAGGTTTTTGGCGTTCGTGCACTGAGGGACACCCCAAGCGATGGAGCATCAATCAACTCGGCAACGGTAAACTCATATTCCCCAGGTGCTAATTGATAATTAGGCTTTGAGACCACAGGCTTACCATCTAGATGAGTCACCACCACTCGATACCAATGGGTACTAGCATCGGGTTGCAAATAGCCCGATACCGTACCACAACTTAAATCATCTTCAGGGGATGAAGCGCAACCAGAGAGTAACGCAGTAGACCCAAGCAAACTGGCAGCGAGAATAAATGTCCGCATCTTCACACCTTGACTCATTAGGCTGGCGCACCGAAATAGTCAGTCAGATAATCATCTAAGGATACCGCGCTCTGTGCAGCCTCTAATTCCACTTGTTTGGCTAACGAACTTTGCGCCTCAGCGTCATAATCACTTGCTGCTTCTGAGGATAATGGGTAATCGATGAAATATTGATGGTATTGCTGTGCCAAAGACATCACCCACTGCCCATGATCTTGCCCTTTAGTAACCAATTGCTGAAGAACTTGGCCAGACAAGGTTTTCTGCGGATCAACCACAGCGTCTCGCCAATGGGCTAAGGCTGCTTGATAAGCATTCGTTTCACCGTCGAGTAATACTGCCAGTGACGATAAGTTATCAAATAGCTCCAAGAGCCATGTCTGTAATGATAATGTTCCCGTTGCCGTGTGCAGCTCGAGTCCGGGCTTACGTCCCTCAAGTACCACTGACTTTAAGTTGGCGCTTAATCGTGCCTCTTCAGCGGCATCTGACTTAGGTGATGGTGTTAGTAAACAATAGAGTAAGAATAAGTCGAGGAAGCGCACTTGGCTTGCCTCAATCCCAATAGGGCTAAAGGGATTGACATCTAATGCACGCACCTCAATATATTCCACCCCAGCGCGAGCAAGGGCCTCAGAGGGTTTCTCACCACTTTTTGTCACCCGTTTAGCACGGATGGGTGAGTAAAATTCGTTCTCAATTTGCAGCACGTTAGCATTGAGTTGACGATATTCACCATCAACCTTAACGCCAATATTGGCAAAGTTTGCCGATGGCATCTTAATCGCAGCTCGAATCCCCGCAAGATACTCTGGCAGGGAGTTGTAGCTGATATTGAGGTCGGCCTGCTCTTTATTGGTATACCCCAGATCGCTCATCCGCAGCGACGTTGCATAGGGTAAATACAAAGTGCCTCGTCCCGACTTCTCAAAGCGTAAATCGGTTTTTTGGCCTTTGATAAACGAGTTACACAGCGCTGGTGAAGCACCAAACAGATAAGGTAAGACCCAAACTAAACGGCGATAATTACGGATAAGACCAAAGTAAGACTCTGAAATAAAGTCATCAAAGCTCAAGCTTTTATCGCTCAGTTCATAGAGACTTTGCCACAGTTCTTGCGACACCGAAAAGTTAAAATGCACCCCAGAGATAATCTGCATGAGGGCGCCATAACGGTAAGTTAAGCCCTTACGATACAAGGTTTTCATCTTACCTGTATTAGATGTTCCGTACCGAGCAATGGGGATATTCGCCTCATCTTTAACATAGCAGGGCATGCTGACAGGCCACAGCCGCTGCCCATGCAAATGGCGCACACTGTAGGCATGGGTCTCAGTTAATCCCTGCAATAGCGACTCAACCTGATGATTAACAGGCGTAATAAATTCAAGCAGCGCTTCACTGTAGTCCGTCGTAATACGCGAGTGGGTTAATGCCGACCCCAACTCGAGGGGATGACCATCTAGCGCTAAGTAACCAGACTCATCAATACGCAACGCTTCACGCTCAATTCCACGTAACATGCCAAGAAGTGCGGCGCGCCCTTGAGCGTCCGAGAAATGTTGTACTAATTCATTGAATGGCTTCAATTTGCGCTTCTCTGGTTGGTTATTCGCTATCGCGACAAGGTTAACAGTAAGACCTTTATTTTGAGGCTTATCTTTCAAAATACACTTCAAAATAAATCTAAATCTGTCCATGGGACAAGCCAAGTTACATTCTTCTGCCATTAAACACAGACGGTGACAGCTAATGCTGCCACCGTCTTGCAATCTAACACTTTAGACTAGCAGCCACGTTGTGCTACACAATTAGCTTGTCAGCAATTTATGCCCAACTAACCTAAAGAGGTTGAAACTTGTATCTTTAGGTTTATTGGGTGTATATAAGGCCAAAAAGCTAATTTACAATACTAAAGTTTCAATTGGATAGCCTAAAGTTGCTAAATCCGCTTCAATTTTAGCCTTATCACCAACAACTAAGATAATCATTTTCGAGATATCTAGCTCGGAAGCCGCGAGGGCATTGAGTTCATCTTTTGTTACAGTATTTATAATTTTGTCCTGCTCGGTAGTAAAATCTTGGCTCAATTGATAGCGCTGGATCATCCGCATAAAACCCGCCTTCTGATAAGGCGTCTCATAATCCAGTGCCTGCCCTTGGGAGACCGAGTTTCGCATAAAGGTAAGCTCGGTATCTGTCATTCCTTGTTGCTGATATGCTTTGATTTCATTAATGAATTCATTTACGGCTTTGGCTGTTACATCGGTACGAACATCACTTGAGGCGATAAACTCACCTACTTCCCCCGTACCCGAAAAGTTTGTACGAGCCCCATAGGTATAGCCCTTATTCTCACGTAGGTTAAGGTTAATACGGCTATTAAAAGCCCCACCAAGCGGGTAGTTCATTAAATACGATTTAAAATAATTACCTGTTGCATCATAGGGTAAGGCACGTTTCGCTATATTGATCACCGACTGAGCAGCCCCCGGCTTATCAATCAGGTAAATGATCCCCCCTTTAAGCGCAGGGAATGATTTGAGCGGCGGCAATACGCTAGCCTCACCTTGCCATTGGCTTAATCCTGCAAGTTTTGGTAACAACGCAGTTTCGGGAAGATTCGCCACGGTAATGATTTTGGCATTAGCACCACGGTATTGCTCGGCATAAAACGCCTGCACATCCGCGAGTGTCAGTGCCGCGACTGAATCTAAGGTCCCCGTATCACTGACCCCAAGGGCGTTATTATTACCATAGAGCAAGCTATACAGCGCCGCACTGGCCTGATAACTCGGATTCGACTGCATATGCTGAATTTGCTGGAGTTGTTGCTGCTTCACCCGAGCAAAATCAGCCTCATTGAAGGCTGGTTCAAACAGCTTTTCTTCTAAAATGGCTAAGGTTTCATCCAAATGCTCAGTGAGCGCAGAGACCTTAATCGTGCTTTGATACTCCGATGCACTAAAATCGACCGTGCTGCCTAACACCTCGAGCGCCTGCGACAATTGCTCGCTGCTACGTTTTTGGGTCGATTCATTGAGCATTTCTGCGGTTAAACTTGCCAGTCCCGCCTTTTCGACGGGGACTAATCGATGACCACCATTAAGATAAATCACCAACTCAACTGTTGGAGTCTCAATGCTTTGAGTGCCCATCACTTCAATGCCGTTGGCTAACTTGCTGGTCCAGATTTGCGGCACTTTAAGCACAGACGCGGCACCCGTTGCGGGCATTTTTGAACGATCAAAGCTTGAAACCAATTTAGCGTTAGGCAATTCACCTTCAACCGCCGTTTGGGCGACTGGCAGCATTTGCGCAATGAAGTTATCAGGATGGGCAACTAACGCAGTCATCCCCTGCGGCACCACACTCATCACCACCATAGGTTTGTCTTTGATGTATTTTTTAAATACGCGCATCACATCGTCTTTAGTAACGTTAGCGTAACGAGCAAGGTCGGAAGCAATCTTATTGGGCTTACCAAACAGGGTTTGATTAAGCGCCAAGTTAGACACTTTACCTTTGACACTTTGCAGACCAAAAATGGTATCGGCCTCAAATTGCACTTTGACTTTTTGCAAATCGTCGTCGGTCACACCGCGCTGCTCAAACTCATTAATCGAGGCTAAAATGCGCTGCTCAAGTTCGGCAAGGGTAACCCCTTTTTGCGGATTGGCTAAGGCATAAATCGACATCTGACACGCCAACTCTTGACAGGGTTGGCTCACACTAGCCTGCACAGCATAGCCATCTTTGACCAAATTTTTATAGACTAAAGAGGTTTTACCGCCGCCCAAAATGTTAGCTAACAAATCCAGCGCCGCCTCATCGGGATGGTTGGCATACACAGTCGGAAAACCAATACGGATCAAGGGTAAATGTACGTTATCTTCCATTGAGAGATAACGCGTTTTATCAATCGTAACTAAGGTCTTAGGCTCGGGCTGAACCTCTGGACCACGGGGAATTTCACCAAAGTATTTATTGACCCAAGCCAAGGCTTGCAGCTCATCGAAATCACCACCAATGGTCAGTGTGGCATTATTAGGACCGTACCAACGCTGGAAAAAGTGCTTCACATCATCCACTGTCGCGCGGTTAAGATCCTCTGGCCAGCCAATCACAGGCCAAGAGTATGGATGCCCGACAGGGAACATGGCCTGATTAAAGCGCTCGCTCATTCGACCATAGGGTTGATTATCAATCCGCTGAGCGCGCTCATTTTTTACCGTCTCGCGCTGTACTTCAAATTTTTCACTGGTCAGTGCTGGCAATAAAAAGCCCATACGGTCAGACTCAAGCCAGAGCATTTTCTCAAGCTGATTGTTGGGCACGGTTTCAAAATAGTTGGTTCTATCGGTATTGGTGGAGCCATTAAGCGTGCCGCCCGCCTCAGTCACCACCTCAAAATGTTGCTCATCGGCAACATGCTCCGAACCTTGGAACATCATATGTTCAAACAAATGGGCGAACCCAGAGCGACCAGCGAGTTCACGGGCTGAGCCGACATGATAGGTCACATCGACGTGTACTAAAGGATCTGAGCGATCCTGATGCAAAATCACGGTAAGGCCATTGGCAAGCTGATATTTTTTATAGGGAATACCGACTTGAGAGTCCGTCAATTGCACATTTTCAATTAACGTTACGCCTGCGGGTAATTTGGTTGAGGTTTCGGTGGCACAACCTGCAAGAGCCGCGGAAATCGCGACGGCTAATATCCATCTTTTCAAAGTATTCCCCTTATACATAAATGGGCTAAAAAATTAGTCCCAGCTCAAAGCGCACTACTAATAATCAGTTAAGACTCTAAAGTCACAGTAAAGTTCCAAGCAATACAATGACTTCCTTTGCTAAGCTACGCCACTTTAACCGAACAGCCCGTTAAAAAATCAACCAAGCCAATGTAATGTTGCAGCGGCAACTACAAGATAACGAACGGTTTTACCGATAAAAATCACGATTAATGCGAGTCGCATTGGGAGCTTTAACCAACCAGCTAATAAGCATAAGACATCCCCGATAATCGGTGCCCACGACAGTAATAGTGACCACACACCATAACGCTCAATTAACGTTAACGCTTTAGCGTGTTTGCCCTCACTCAACGCCTCTGGGGATTTAGCAAACCGCCCTAAACGCCCGAGATAAAAACTCGTCATCGCCCCTAAGGTATTACCCATACTGGCTACGGCGACTAATGATAGCCAGGCTTGCGGGACTTTATTTAACAGGCCGACCAGTAAAACTTCAGATCCCCCCGGTAACAAGGTGGCCGCCAAAAAGGCCCCCGAAAACATGATAATCAAGTCAGACATAAAAGCTTACTCTATGAAATTAATAATTTTTTACATTAAATATTTGGCTGCAACCTTAGCGTTAAAACGATGTAATAACCAACCATTTCACAACAAACTCATTTATCACAATAAGTTATAAGAAAATCGGTTTGTTATAACCCTATCACTACCGATACAATGTTTTTAATGGCAGAAATTGTCCTGTACCTGACGCGCCACTTGGTATAAGTTCATTCACTTCAAGTGGATGCACATACTAGCATCTCAGGTCTATGGGCTTGTAATGATATATTTTTGGAAAACGCATGATCCTTCAAACTATTAGCCGCATCCCTTTTTGGCAAAAAGTCCTTACAGGCTTCATTTTAGGTGCGCTCGTTGGTGTACTGTTAGGCGAAAGCGCAACAGTGCTCAAACCTCTGGGTGATCTGTTTATTAGCGCAATTAAGATGCTTGTTGCCCCGCTGGTCTTCTGCTCTATCGTGGTAAGTATTACCTCGCTAGGTTCTCAAACCAATCTAAAACGCCTAAGCATTAAGACCTTAGGCATGTTTATGCTAACAGGTACAATCGCCTCGTTAATCGGTTTAGCCGTTGGTTCGCTTATCGATATGGGTGGCACCATGCAACTGGCCACGACAGAAGTCCGTGAACGCAATATCCCTGGGTTTGCGCAGGTGCTACTCGATATGATCCCTATCAATCCATTTGCTTCACTGGCCGAAGGTAAAGTGCTGCAAATCATTGTGTTTGCAGCATTAGTGGGGATTGCAATTAACAAGGTCGGCGAGAAGGCTGAGCCGCTAAAACGCACAATTGAAGCGGGCGCCGAAGTGATGTTTCAACTGACTCGCATGGTGCTCAAACTCACCCCTATTGGTGTATTTGGTTTAATGGCTTGGGTAGTTGGTGAGTATGGTTTATCGACCCTGCTACCCTTAGGCAAATTTATTGCCGCAATCTACATTGCAGCCCTTGTACATATGATTTTTGTGTATGGTGGCTTTGTGAAATTAGCAGGATTAAGCCCGATACAATTTTTCCGTAAAGCATTGCCAGCTCAATTAGTTGCATTCAGCACTTCTTCAAGCTTTGGCACGTTGCCCGCAAGTACGAGAGCGGTTGAAACCATGGGTGTTTCTAAGCGTTACAGTGCCTTTGTCATGCCACTAGGCGCCACCATGAACATGGATGGCTGTGGCGGAATCTACCCTGCGATTGCCGCGATTTTTATCGCCCAGATTTATGGTATTCCACTCGATACCTTAGATTATGTGATGATCGCCGTGACCGCGACCATCGCTTCTGTCGGCACCGCAGGTGTTCCCGGTAGTGCCATGGTGATGTTGACTGTGACCTTAGGTGTGATTGGTTTACCGCTCGAAGGTATCGCCTTTATTGCCTCAATCGATCGCATTATCGATATGATCCGAACAACGACAAACGTCACTGGCGATATGATGACAGCCGTCGTGATAGGTAAGTCAGAAAATGAACTAGATGTTGAACAGTTTAATGCTAAGGATACGCAAGCGTCGTTAGCCTAACTAATACCCAGGATTGGATAACTGTATACAAAAAACCACCTTAACTAAGGTGGTTTTTTTAGCCCTTTTAAAAGCCATGCACGCTATTGCTCACCCTAAACCAACCCGCAATACTGTTGCGTTTAGCTAAGGTTTTTGTCACCTCATGGGGAAAACGCTCACTTAAGAAAATCACAAAGTGCCCCATTTTTGGCGCGATGTGCTCAATCTCGTTATCATCTTCATCAAAAATGACTAACTCACCACAATGTTCGGGTATCCAGTCAGGATTAAGGAAAAAGACTGTCGTTAAAATACGGTTTTGGCTACCTTTCAATGCATCCACATGCTTTTTATAGAAGGCACCAGGTTGGTACACCGCATAATGGCTTTCATAGTCAAACAAGCCCATAAATAAGCGACGATTGAGCCCCTCTTTTAATTGCATCATCAAATCCAAATAAAGCGAGTCAGGCTCATGCTGCTCGTCCAACCACTGGATCCGATCACGGCGAATATCGGGGTTAAGTTGTTGTTCTGCACCACGTCCGATGGAGGCCGCTTTTAGCTCATGTATTTCTGTCGCTTGCACTTTTTCCAATAAAACTTGGCTTATATGGGCAGGCACTAACTCGGGTAAAAAGATATAGCCTTTATCCACCAAGGCGTCAGCGATCACATCCAGCACTGATTCACTCAATTGCGAAACCATTAATGCTACATCCAATAAAAAGAGGCTACGCTTTAGCTGTACTCAAGGGCTCAAAGGGAGGGGAAACTGAGCCTGATTTTCGAGGGGCGTCGATACGGGAAACAATCCCACAGTCAAATTCGGCCGGATTTTAGAGTAAAGATTATCGAAAAACAATAGTACGAATAAAGGCTTGATAGATTGTCTTATCAAGCCTTTGGCACATTTTACATGGAATCGATTATTCGACTAAACCACGACGTTTTAAGAGCGCGTTGGTCGTCGGTTTTTGACCAGTTAGGTTGATGTAATTCTGCATCAAATCTTCACTGTTGCCCTTAGACAATACGGCCCCACGGAATTTATTGCCATTCTCGAGGGTTAGGCCTCCATGCTGCCCCATATAAGCAAAAGCATCGGCAGCAAACACCTCAGTCCACAGATAAGCATAATATCCGGCAGAGTAACCACCTGAGAAAGCATGGCTAAAATAACTCGACTTATAACGCGGTGGGATCGGCGCAAAATCAAGGCCATGTTTTGCCAAAGCTTGATGCTCAAACTGCTCCACATCGGTAATTTTCGTATCCGCACCGATTGAATGCCATTCCATATCGAGTAATGCAGCCGCTAAATACTCAACGGTATCAAAACCCTGACCAAATTTATTCGCAGCTAAAATCTTATCGAGCAAGGCTTTAGGAATTGGCTCACCGGTTTGATAATGCTTGGCGTAATTGGCAATAACGGCAGGATCAATATTCCAGTCTTCGTTGACTTGGGATGGAAACTCCACAAAGTCACGTGCTGTAGAAGTGCCTGCCACGCTCGGGTATTTCACCTTAGAGAATAAACCGTGCACCGCATGACCAAACTCATGGAACAGGGTTGTCACTTCATCGAAGGTCATCAGGGTTGGCCCCTCTGCAGGTTTTGGAATATTAAGCGCGTTATACACCACAGGCTTAGTGCCCAGTAAGCCACTTTGAGTGACAAACTCATCCATCCAAGCACCGCCGCCCTTGCCTTCACGGGCATAAGGGTCGAGATAGAATAAGCCGATAGAACTGTTGTCTTTATCGAAAACCTCAAAGGCCAGCACATCACTGTGCCAAACAGGTAAATCAGTTCGGGGTTTGACGCTAATGCCGTAGAGTTTATGCATCGCGAAGAACAGACCATCTTTCAATACTGAGTTAAATTCAAAGTAAGGTTTAATGCTGTTTTCATCAAGAGCATACTTTTCCTTACGAACTTTATCTGCGTAAAAAGACCAATCCCATGGTTGTAACTCAAAATCACCGCCCGCTTTTTTGATTTCAGCTTGAATATCAGCCGCTTCCACTTTAGCACGAGCCAGGGCTTTAGGCGCGAGATCATCTAAGATCTCGTAAACGGCAGAAGGCGTTTTGGCCATTTGATCGGCCACTGCATAGGAAGCCCACGTGTCAAAGCCGAGTAAATTGGCTTTCTTAGCACGAATTTGCGCCATTTTTACAATCAATGGGCCATTGTTGGCAATAGCTCTGTGGGCTGAGGTTTGCCAAACTTTTTGGCGAAGTTCACGGTTGTTTAAACTTGTAAGAATCGGCTGACGAGTTGTGTTCACTAAACTGATCAAATAACCGGTTTTGCCCGCCGCTTGCGCCGCAGCGGCTAAAGTGGCGATTTCGCTGTCAGATAATCCGTCTAACAGTGCCTTGTCAGTCACAACAATCACATCATCTTTAAATGACTTTAAACTATTTTGCGAAAACTCAGTCGCAAGCGTAGCGAGCTCGGCATTATAGTCACGCATTTTGGCTTTATCGACATCGGATAATTTGGCGCCAGCACGTACAAATTGATCGTAATAGAACTCAACTAAGTGCTTATCCTCAGCATTTAAATTGGTTCGTTGTTGATATACCGCCTCAACACGGGCAAATAAGCTTGGATCGAGGTAAATATTATCGCGATGAGCCGATAATTTAGGCGCTAAATCGGCTTCTGTTTTTTGAATGTTGTCATCCGACATCAAACCAGCAAGATTGAAGAAGGTGCGGGAAACTCGGGTCAACAACTCACCTGAGGTTTCCATTGCGAGAATAGTATTCTCAAAGCTAGGCAACTGCTTATTGGCAATAATCGCTGCGATTTGAGCCTCATGCTCTTTTATCCCCTGCGCAAAGGCGGGTGCATAATCCGAGCTCTTAATCAAATTAAATTGAGGGGCTTGATCCTGCAGTGGACTCTTGCTCAACAATACATTGCTCGCGCTGGCTTGAGCTGTGGTTGGAGCAACTTGGGTTGCGACAGCATTGGTCGCTTCAGTATTGACAGCAGAATTTTCAGAACAGGCACCCAAAAACAACGCCGCGGCAACAGCGGTAGTAATAACAGACTTACGCATAGGAACTCCCTAGAGTGTTACTGTCCTTTCTTTATATTTTTTAAGTGAAGGTACAAGCAACGGATTTTGGCTTATCTTCCAACAGACATATCGATAGATACGCTCGCTGTTGAAGCACAACCTTAGCAAGTTCACAGTCATTCAGCCAAGCTTTCGAACTGGAGATTCAAGGCTAATTTGTATCTCTTTATGTGTGATGAACCTCCACCACAAATCAACACACGATCTACTGTGATGTTCATCTTCAGGCGAATGATCGCCGAATACAAACAAAGCTAAATTAAATTAAATATTTTAATTTAAAAATATAATGTTAGATTAAAACAATTAAGTACCAATGACATGAAACTCAATAACAGCATAAAAATGGATTCAAATTTAAATCATAAATCCAACAAATATTAATTATCATCAACAAACAGTGAGCAACAATTAATTAACCTACGACAAAGTAAAAACTCGCCTAACTGTATGCAATTTAACCAATAAAGTTTGCTGTCACAATTTTAAACACCCTTTATCCAATTAATGTCACATTCATAACACCAAATGTCTTTATAATCCCCGTTCGTTAACTCAGCACTTATACACTTAATCGTGTTCAGCGCATGAATTAACAGGATGATGTACATGTTCAAAATAGAACATGTATTTGGGTCACATAAATATAAATAGAGAAAATAATGTTAAATAAAAAACTACTCGCAGTGATGATCACTGCCGCCCTTGGTGTAAGCGCCTGTGGCTCAGATGATGAACCAATTGTTCAAGCGGATTTACGTGTACTTGAAACCACAGATCTGCACACCAATATCATGGATTTCAACTACTACAGTGGTAAAGTGGACCCAACAATCGGTCTTGTGCGTACCGCAAGTTTAATCCATGCTGCTCGTAGCGAATCGAAAAACAGTGTTCTGGTGGATAACGGCGACCTACTCCAAGGAAGTCCAATGGGCGACTATATGGCGAAAGTCGGTCTGCAAATGGGTGATGTTCACCCAGCCTATAAAGCAATGAACCTATTAGACTATGAAGTCGGTAATATTGGTAACCACGAATTTAACTATGGTTTAGACTTCTTAAATAAATCACTCCATGGTGCAAAATTCCCTTATATTAACGCCAACGTATATTGTGCCGATGATGATGGCTGCTGGAATGGTGTAAAAAAAGGTGAACATTTATTCACCCCTTATATCATTAAAGAAAAACAAATCATCGATAGTGAAGGCAATAACCAAACCATTAAAATTGGTTATATTGGTTTTGTGCCACCACAAATTTTATTGTGGGATAAACAAAATCTCACGGGTAAAGTCACCGTTGAAGATATCGTTGCCACCGCGAAAAAGTATGTGCCTGAAATGAAAGCCAAAGGCGCTGATTTAATTATCGCAATCCCCCACTCTGGTATCGGCTCAACGGAAAATCCAGGCGATCCAATGGCTGAAAACGCCACCTACGCATTAACAAATGTAAAAGATATTAATGCGATTATGTTTGGTCACAGCCACTCCATCTTCCCTGATGCAAAATATGCCGATTTGCCTAATACAGACGTCACTAAAGGTTTGCTAAATGGTGTACCAGCGGTTATGCCAGGACGCTGGGGCGATAACTTAGGTGTAGTCGATTTTAAACTGGAGCGTAAAGACGGTAAGTGGTCGGTACTAAGCGCCTCGACGAAAGCGCGTCCTATCTATGATGGCGCCACTAAAACACCATTAGTGGAGCGTGACCAAGAAATTATTGATGCAGTAGCGGCTGAGCACCAAGGCACTTTAACCTTCGTAGATCAGCCTATTGGCATTGCTGCTGCGGATATGTATAGCTTCTTGACCTTAGTGCAAGACGATCCAACGGTACAAATCGTCTCGGATGCCCAAATTGCTAACGTCAAAGCTAAATTACCCGAGGCGTTAAAGAATCTGCCCGTATTATCCGCCTCAGCCCCCTTTAAAGCCGGTGGTCGCCATGGCACCACTAGCGATGCTGACCAATATGTGCAGGTGGATAAAGGTGCATTAACCTTCAAAAACGCCGCCGATCTTTACCTCTACCCCAATACCATGGTGGCAGTAAAAGCCACAGGTGCAGAGCTTAAAGACTGGTTAGAATGTTCAGCAAACCAGTTTAAACAAATCGATCCAACCCAAACGGCGCCACAGGAATTAATCAACTGGGATGGCCACCCAACTTATAACTTCGACGTACTCGATGGCTTAACCTATAAGATTGATGTCACCCAACCAAGCAAGTTCGACCGAGATTGTGCAGTCGTCAACGCGAGTGCTAACCGTATCGTCGATTTAAGATATACCGATGAAAATGGTAAAGTATTCACTGGCGAAGAATTTGCGGCTAAAGAATTTATCGTGGCCTCAAATAACTATCGCGCCTTTGGTGGTAAGTTCGCAGGCACAGGCAGTGACCATGTAGTTCTGGAACTGCCAGATACCAACCGTGAAGCCTTAGCGGCCTATATCACGGCGCAATCTAAGTACAATGAAGCAACAGGCAAGTACGAAGGTATGGTAAACCCAAGTGCTGATTACAACTGGGATTTTAAAACTATCAATACAAACGTTACGTTGGATATTCGTTTCCAAACCCAAGATAGCGACAAAGCAGCTACCTTTATCGAAGCGAATAAACAACGCGAAATGAAAAAGATCAGCAAAGATGAACTCGGTTTCGCGGTTTACAGCATTAATTTAAGCCAAGATAAAACGAAATAATCAAACTGCGAGGGCGTTCAAAATTCTGTGTCAGGCTAATTTTTAAATTTCTAGCACGCTATCTAAACGTCCTTCAAAATAAATCGCTAACTGAGATAAACAAAGGCTCCAATTGTGGATTGGCATGGTCCATTTATCTGAGGCGTTTAATATGCCTGCGTAAAGTAGCTTCAACAAGCTATTTTCATTAGGAAATGCACCTTTGGTTTTGGTGAGCTTTCTAAATTGGCGATGTACAGCCTCAACCGCATTGGTCGTGTAAATCACTTTCCTGATATGTTCTGGGTACTTAAAATAATGGGACAAATTATGCCATTTGCGACGCCAAGAGTTGATTACCAACGGATAAGCATCACCCCATTTGGCCTCCAGTTCGTCCAATGCCATCTCTGCGGCTTCTTTACTCACGGCTCGATACACAGGCTTTAAATCAGCCATAAACGCTTTCTGATTTTTTGAGGCGACATACTTCATTGAGTTGCGGATCTGGTGGATAACGCATAGCTGTGTTTCCGTATGAGGGAAGATACTGGCTATGGCCTCAGGGAAACCGGTCAAGCCGTCAACACAGGCGATAAGAATATCTTTTACACCACGATTATTAAGATCGGTCAGTACGGATAGCCAGTAATTAGCGCCTTCATTTTCGGACAAGTGAAGCCCCAAAATTTCCTTTTTTCCTTTCATATTAAGCGCTAACAATGTGTAAACGGCTTTACTGACGTAACGCCCATCCTCTTTGACTTTATAATGTATCGCATCAAGCCAAACGATAGGATAATGGCTATCTAATGGGCGCTGTTGCCACGCTTTAAGTTCGGGGATGAGTTTGTCAGTGATAGCACTGACTGTTGCGTTAGACACATTGAGCCCATACATATCTTCAACATGTTGATTAATATCGCGATAGCTCATACCTATACTGAACATCGATAACACTTTACGTTCGATTTCATCGGTTAGTGTAGTTTGATTTTTCTTAATCAACTGAGGCTCAAAGGTGCCATTGCGGTCTCTAGGAGCGTCTAACTCAAAGTTACCGGACGGATGCTTAATGGTCTTAGGGGTTTTGCCATTTTTACGATTAGGCTGAGGATCATGCGCTAAATGCTGCTCAAGCTCAGCCCTGTAGGATCCCCTCATAATTCATAGCCCCAACAACCATGAGTTAATGAGAGTTGGGCTAGTTTCTTCGCAGCACAAAGCAAATCATCTGCTGATATGGGGTAGTCATGCCGTCGCCGCAGCAGTTCTTTGCCCATCCTGATTGTTGATAGCACATTCCTTTTCTTTACCGTGTTGGCTTGGAAGTGCCGCTGTAATTGCTGTGTTTCTCCGTATAATCCTACCCACCAAAATGCCAGTTGTACCAATAATGCTATCAATAGCAGTATGTCCATCCTCGCCGCATAACGTGTTCTGCTATGACGTAAACCAAAGCCATAAGCGGGGCTTTTTAAATCTCTAAAGGTTTCTTCTATTTGCATCCGTTTTTGGTAAATATTAACCAGTTTTTGAGGCGACATGGCTTCTATGGTCAAGTTGGTCACCAGTGCCCAAGGCTCTTTGGCGGTTAGTTCATACGTCCATTGCGCCGTATGGTGACAGTCTGTTGTCGTACTTCGCTGACCTTTTCTGCCTTTACTTGGAGCCCTGAACAATACCATCTCGCATAACAAGGGTTTCTTTACCGATAACGCCACTCGCCCAACATGTTTTGCGCGACGACTGGCTTTGGGATAAAGCGCTTTTAGCGAAAATTGGCGACCGAAGGGGTGCAGCCGATAGACACTTAATCCTCTGACACGACCCAGCCAATACCAACCGAGCTGCTCGACTTTTCGAAACCATGGATTACGGAAGCCCGCGTCAGTGACTATCAGCGGGGTAATATTGTCAGGTAACACTTTATGGAGTTCATTCAGAAACTGATTATGGGCAGTTTGTGTGCCTTGTAGTACTAACGGAAATGTTCGCTCGTAGAGCGTGATAGAGCGGCCCTTAATCGCAATAGAGGCGCGTAGTGCAATCAGTTCACGACCTTCACGCATATCAGACCAATCCACCAGTATGGTCGGCATCGTATGTGCTGTTAGCAGCCACTTTGCATGCCACTGATAAACAGCCAGTCTTTCATGGTGAAGGTGCGGGTTGCCCAATAATCTATCCATGCGTTTTATTGAGTGTTTAGTATGAGTGCTGGTGCCATCAATGTGCCGCCCTAAATGCGTGAGGGTGAGACAATCCGCGTTGATGAGGGCTTTGCAGGCGACCATGAGTGTATTCAGTCGCTTTTGATGGATTTCTGGACAATGTTGATAGAGAGATTGATGTAAGATAGTTAACACTTGCACCTTGATGCCCTGTGATTGATGTTTGTTCGCACTTCCATCTGATCACACTTCAAGGTGCAAGTTCACTCTAATTTAATGATTTATCTGAAAATCATCAGGGGATTCTTCAGAGCTCAGCCTGGAGAGCCGCTTCAGTGAGTTGCTTGATCAGTGGGCCAAGAATGCTGTCTTTACCTGTGAGGCTTTTACCTGATTGCAGATCTTTAAGGGCTTGTTCGAAGTTAAAAGGTTGGGTCATGTGTCATTCCTGTTTTTGAATATTTTACTGAAATGACACAGAATTATGAACACTGTTCTGGTCTAATCCCATCGGACACTTAATTTTGAGACAGTATGGTCAATAAATTAAGAGGTCTATATGAGTCTGAAAAAATCACATAAGAGTTATCCGCAGGCATTTAAAGATGAAGCCGTCTTGATGGTGCTGGAGCAAGGTTATAGCGTTGCCGATGCGGCAAAGTCTCTTGGAGTTAGCACGAGCCTGCTTTACAACTGGAAGGAAAAACACGAAGCCCTGCAACAAGGCATCACCTTAGAAGAGTCTGAGCGTGATGAGTTGAAGCGATTGCGTAGAGAAAACAAAGAATTACGCATGGAGAAAGAAATTCTAAAAAAGGCAAGCGCCTTCTTTGCGAGAGAAATGAAGTAAGATTTCGTTTCATCAAACTGCAATCTCACCTGTTTCCCATAACACTGTTATGTCGAGTAATGAGTGTCAGTAAGTCAGGCTATTACGATTGGCATAAACGCCCTGCAAACGTGATAAGCGTTGAAACACTGAAGCTTTATCGCCTTGTTCGACAGCTATTTAAGCAAAGTCGAGGCAGCTTAGGGAATCGTGAAATGGTGAAGAAATTGCGCAAGGAAGGCTACCAGGTTGGTCGCTATCTCGTTCGTAAAATTATGCACCGCCTTCGACTCAAAGCAACCCAGCGATGTGCTTACAAGGTGACGACACAGCGAAAACACTCAGATGCAGTGGCTGATAACCTGTTAAACATGAACTTTAATCCAGTATCGGCTAATCAGGTCTGGGCGGGTGACGTGACCTATTTAAAGACGGGTGAAGGCTGGATGTACTTAGCTGTGGTGATGGATTTATATTCACGCCGGATTGTGGGATGGCGCATAGACAAACGCATGACCACAGATTTGATATCCAAGGCATTAATAAAAGCCTACAACCTGCGACAACCAGCGCGAGGGCTGGTATTTCACAGTGACCGAGGCTCGCAATATACCAGTAAACAATTCGGTAGGCTGCTATCGAGCTATGGTATCCGAGCCAGCATGGGTGATGTGGGTGCGTGTTGGGATAATGCCGTTGTTGAGCGATTCTTTGGTAGCTTGAAACACGATTGGATTTTTAAAGTTGCTCAACCAACAAGGGAGTTTATGAAGCAAGATGTGACGGCTTACATCAAATATTACAACTTGGAGCGACTTCATTCTGCTAATAACGATCTGTCACCTGTAGAGTTTGAGAATTCTCAAGTAAAAGTGTCCAGTTTGGGTTGACCAGTACACACTACCCAAACTGCTCTCTCGAGAAAAGGCTCCCAGCGAGCCTTTTCTTTTACCCGCATTCTAGCCAATTACAGGCATATCC
The DNA here is from genome assembly GCF_000146165.2 of Shewanella oneidensis MR-1. Classification (NCBI taxonomy): domain Bacteria; kingdom Pseudomonadati; phylum Pseudomonadota; class Gammaproteobacteria; order Alteromonadales; family Shewanellaceae; genus Shewanella; species Shewanella oneidensis. Next base: position 3,733,600 of record NC_004347.2, read on the forward strand.
TACCGTGTAAACGTGATTTTGTGTTACTGGTAATATCACTTATCATTAAGGCGTGATATCAACCAAGAGAAAGCCTATGAAACCCAGTTCAATCCTGTTAGCCTCAGTCATTCTGCTCACCAGTCTTCAACCCGCAAGTGCAGAAGTGATCTTACAGCTTCCAAGCGATGTAGAATTATTAACTGTCAATGGCCAAAAACCATTAGGCGCAGCTCCTATCACCCTTAGCAACGGATTGAACCAAATTAGCTTTCGCTATAATGCACTATATCGACAACAAGCTAATTCAGTGAAATATCAATCCGATGTATTGATCATTCGCTTTAATGAAGTCGATCAACAACTCCAGCTTGAATTACCAAGTATCAACTCAGCTAAAAGTGCAAAACAATTTGATAAGTCCCCCACACTCAAACTTGTGAATAAGCACAACCAATCCGTACACTTTGACCAAGATAAATTAGTAAAAAATGGTCTACAGATAGGACGAAACTTCGAGCAGGAAATCTTTCAATACAACCAAGGGCAACATCCAGCCTCATTAACGTTAATGGCAGAGCGATCCACACCTCAAGCATCATCTCCTATGACGAATAACACTGTAACGCCTAATACGCCAACTCAAGCCGAAATCAGCCATATGCTGGATTATTGGTATCACCTCGCCGATGACGTTACTAAAGCAAAGTTCAAAGCCAAAATTAATGGGCAATAAGCTTATTCGTTAAGTTTTGCGCAGCACCAAACTAGCATGTCACGCTAACCCCAATACAGAATAGAGCAGCCTGGGTTGCTCTTTTTATTGGCCTGATGTTATGCGCCTAAATTCTTCAGGGTAACCCAATATGAAATGGTGTTTAAGGGAGAATATAAAAGTTAAACAAGCAGAAACCGAAAACACTAAATACAAAAAAGCCAGCTTATTAAGCTGACTTTATGCTCTCTTACAAGACGGTTTACCTTCACTTTTAGTGAAATCAAATTAGGCGCTTGGCGATGACCTACTTTCTGTTATCCCCGAAGGGGATAGATGGGGGCGAGTCATCATTGCCTAAAATGCACAGCATTTTGATGTGTCGCGCGGAGCAATGTATTGCGCAGCTGGGTATCCCGCTTAGCGGCGGGCGGCCGCCAAGGATGGTGGAAGTGTCAATATTGGAGGAACATTTATTGACCGACATCGAGGTAGCTTTTCGCGAAGCGTATAAACAAAAAAGCCCTAGCGGTTTAGGCTAGGGCTTTTTTGTTTATTTAGGCGCTTGGCGATGACCTACTCTCACATGGGGAGACCCCACACTACCATCGGCGCGATTGCGTTTCACTTCTGAGTTCGGGATGGGATCAGGTGGGACCACAATGCTATTGTCACCAAGCAAATTCGGTTTTAACAAGACTCGAGAGCGCACTGCGTGCTGCTAGGTCCTAGAACCTACTCTTGTCTTATTTATTAATTTAGAAAGCTGTATTGAGTATCACTTCTTAAGTGTTTGTATTCGTCTAAGTACTGTACGACCTCCAGGGAAGGAGGAAGTACTGGAAAATGTCTGGAACATTTTCAGTAAAACCCATCTGGGTTGTATGGTTAAGCCTCTCGAGTCATTAGTATCAGTTAGCTCAACGCCTCACAACGCTTACACACCTGACCTATCAACGTCCTAGTCTCGAACGGCTCTTTAGTGGACTTAAAGTCCAAGGGATGACTCATCTTGGGGCTCGCTTCCCGCTTAGATGCTTTCAGCGGTTATCGATTCCGAACATAGCTACCGGGCAATGCCATTGGCATGACAACCCGAACACCAGCGGTTCGTTCACTCCGGTCCTCTCGTACTAGGAGCAACTCCCCTCAATCATCCAACGCCCACGGCAGATAGGGACCGAACTGTCTCACGACGTTCTGAACCCAGCTCGCGTACCACTTTAAATGGCGAACAGCCATACCCTTGGGACCGACTTCAGCCCCAGGATGTGATGAGCCGACATCGAGGTGCCAAACACCGCCGTCGATATGAACTCTTGGGCGGTATCAGCCTGTTATCCCCGGAGTACCTTTTATCCGTTGAGCGATGGCCCTTCCATTCAGAACCACCGGATCACTATGACCTACTTTCGTACCTGCTCGACGTGTCTGTCTCGCAGTTAAGCTGGCTTATGCCATTGCACTAACCGTACGATGTCCGACCGTACTTAGCCAACCTTCGTGCTCCTCCGTTACTCTTTGGGAGGAGACCGCCCCAGTCAAACTACCCACCAGGCACTGTCCTTACCCCAGATAATGGGGCCAAGTTAGAACATCAACACTACAAGGGTGGTATTTCAAGGACGACTCCATCAGAACTAGCGTTCCAACTTCAAAGTCTCCCACCTATCCTACACATGTAGGGTCAATGTTCAGTGCCAAGCTATAGTAAAGGTTCACGGGGTCTTTCCGTCTAGCCGCGGGTATACGGCATCTTCACCGCAATTTCAACTTCACTGAGTCTCGGCTGGAGACAGCGTGGCCATCATTACGCCATTCGTGCAGGTCGGAACTTACCCGACAAGGAATTTCGCTACCTTAGGACCGTTATAGTTACGGCCGCCGTTTACCGGGGCTTCGATCATGAGCTTCTCTTGCGATAACCCAATCAATTAACCTTCCGGCACCGGGCAGGCGTCACACCGTATACTTCCTCTTGCGAGTTTGCACAGTGCTGTGTTTTTGATAAACAGTTGCAGCCACCTGGTATCTGCGACTCCCGTCAGCTTAGAGAGCAAGTCTCATCACCAACAGGAGCGTACCTTCTCCCGAAGTTACGGTACCATTTTGCCTAGTTCCTTCAGCCGAGTTCTCTCAAGCGCCTTGGTATTCTCTACCCGACCACCTGTGTCGGTTTGGGGTACGATTCCTACTAACCTGAAGCTTAGAAGATTTTCCTGGAAGCATGGCATCAACTACTTCATCCCCTTGGGGACTCGTCATCAGCTCTCAGTGTATAGTGACCCGGATTTGCCTAAGTCACCCACCTACCACCTTAAACGCGGACTACCAACGCCGCGCTAGCCTAGCCTTCTCCGTCTCTCCATCGCAGTTAGCAAAAGTACAGAAATATTAATCTGTTTCCCATCGATTACGCCTTTCGGCCTCACCTTAGGGGTCGACTCACCCTGCCCCGATTAACGTTGGACAGGAACCCTTGGTCTTTCGGCGAGGGGGTTTTTCACCCCCTTTATCGTTACTCATGTCAGCATTCGCACTTCTGATACCTCCAGTGTGGGTTACCCCTTCACCTTCTACGGCTTACAGAACGCTCCTCTACCGCGCAACCCTAATGGATTGCACCCGTAGCTTCGGTGGTATGTTTAGCCCCGTTACATCTTCCGCGCAGGCCGACTCGACTAGTGAGCTATTACGCTTTCTTTAAATGATGGCTGCTTCTAAGCCAACATCCTAGCTGTCTAAGCCTTCCCACATCGTTTCCCACTTAACATACACTTTGGGACCTTAGCTGACGGTCTGGGTTGTTTCCCTTTTGACGACGGACGTTAGCACCCGCCGTCTGTCTCCCGAGTAGTACTCATTGGTATTCGGAGTTTGCAAAGGGTTGGTAAGTCGGGATGACCCCCTAGCCTTAACAGTGCTCTACCCCCAATGGTATTCGCTCGAGGCGCTACCTAAATAGCTTTCGAGGAGAACCAGATATCTCCCGGTTTGATTGGCCTTTCACCCCCAGCCACAAGTCATCCGCTAATTTTTCAACATTAGTCGGTTCGGTCCTCCAGTTGATGTTACTCAACCTTCAACCTGCCCATGGCTAGATCACCGGGTTTCGGGTCTACGCCTTGCAACTAAACGCGCAGTTAACACTCGGTTTCCCTACGGCTCCGCTATTCGCTTAACCTCGCTACAAAACGTAAGTCGCTGACCCATTATACAAAAGGTACGCAGTCACGGTCTCAAGTACCGCTCCCACTGCTTGTACGTATACGGTTTCAGGTTCTATTTCACTCCCCTCACAGGGGTTCTTTTCGCCTTTCCCTCACGGTACTGGTTCACTATCGGTCAGTCAGGAGTATTTAGCCTTGGAGGATGGTCCCCCCATATTCAAACAGGATATCACGTGTCCCGCCTTACTCGTTTTCATCAAAGGTTAGTTTTCGTGTACGGGGCTATCACCCTGTGCCGCTGGACTTTCCAGACCATTCCACTAACACCCCTCTGACTTAAGGGCTAATCCCCGTTCGCTCGCCGCTACTAGGGGAATCTCGGTTGATTTCTTTTCCTAAGGGTACTTAGATGTTTCAGTTCCCCTCGTTTGCCTCATAACGCTATGTATTCACGTTATGATGACCGCTTATGCGGCCGGGTTCCCCCATTCGGACATCGTTAGCTCAAATGCTTGTTACTAGCTCGCCAACGCTTTTCGCAAGTTACTACGTCCTTCATCGCCTCTGACTGCCAAGGCATCCACCGTATACGCTTAGTCGCTTAACCATACAACCCAAATGAGTTTCACATCACTTGCGTCGTTGCGACCAGCTGGTTTTACTTGTCTCATCTTCGACCAAGAAGATGGACTCGCCTTAGACTTGAATATTCAAGACACTTAAAAAGTGTGTTAAGAACTCAATTTTTTTCGTATTAACACAACGACAGACATCATTGTGTTAATTACTATCAGCTTTCCAAATTGTTAAAGAACAATGCTTACCGGCTCGCGGTGCATGTCGCTCTCCCTTCCCTTACAGGAAGTTCAACAAGCCATCTGTGTGAACACTCAACAAACATCAAGTTAGTCGTATAGGTAAGGAGGTGATCCAGCCCCAGGTTCCCCTAGGGCTACCTTGTTACGACTTCACCCCAGTCATGAACCACAAAGTGGTGAGCGCCCCCCCGAAGGTTAAGCTACCCACTTCTTTTGCAGCCCACTCCCATGGTGTGACGGGCGGTGTGTACAAGGCCCGGGAACGTATTCACCGTGGCATTCTGATCCACGATTACTAGCGATTCCGACTTCATGGAGTCGAGTTGCAGACTCCAATCCGGACTACGACGAGCTTTGTGAGATTAGCTCCACCTCGCGGCTTTGCAACCCTCTGTACTCGCCATTGTAGCACGTGTGTAGCCCTACTCGTAAGGGCCATGATGACTTGACGTCGTCCCCACCTTCCTCCGGTTTATCACCGGCAGTCTCCCTAGAGTTCCCACCATTACGTGCTGGCAAATAAGGATAGGGGTTGCGCTCGTTGCGGGACTTAACCCAACATTTCACAACACGAGCTGACGACAGCCATGCAGCACCTGTCTCACGGTTCCCGAAGGCACAACCGCATCTCTGCAGTCTTCCGTGGATGTCAAGAGTAGGTAAGGTTCTTCGCGTTGCATCGAATTAAACCACATGCTCCACCGCTTGTGCGGGCCCCCGTCAATTCATTTGAGTTTTAACCTTGCGGCCGTACTCCCCAGGCGGTCTACTTAATGCGTTAGCTTGAGAGCCCAGTGTTCAAGACACCAAACTCCGAGTAGACATCGTTTACGGCGTGGACTACCAGGGTATCTAATCCTGTTTGCTCCCCACGCTTTCGTGCATGAGCGTCAGTCTTTGTCCAGGGGGCCGCCTTCGCCACCGGTATTCCTCCAGATCTCTACGCATTTCACCGCTACACCTGGAATTCTACCCCCCTCTACAAGACTCTAGTTGGTCAGTTCGAAATGCGATTCCTAGGTTGAGCCCAGGGCTTTCACATCTCGCTTAACAAACCGCCTGCGCACGCTTTACGCCCAGTAATTCCGATTAACGCTCGGACCCTCCGTATTACCGCGGCTGCTGGCACGGAGTTAGCCGGTCCTTCTTCTGTAGGTAACGTCACAGATAAGTCGTATTAGGACTTACCCTTTCCTCCCTACTGAAAGTGCTTTACAACCCGAAGGCCTTCTTCACACACGCGGCATGGCTGCATCAGGGTTTCCCCCATTGTGCAATATTCCCCACTGCTGCCTCCCGTAGGAGTCTGGGCCGTGTCTCAGTCCCAGTGTGGCTGATCATCCTCTCAGAACAGCTAGGGATCGTCGCCTTGGTGAGCCATTACCTCACCAACTAGCTAATCCCACCTAGGTTCATCCAATCGCGAGAGGCCCGAAAGTCCCCCTCTTTCCCCCGTAGGGCGTATGCGGTATTAGCAGTCGTTTCCAACTGTTATCCCCCTCGACTGGGCAGATCCCTAGGCATTACTCACCCGTCCGCCGCTCGCCACCTCAGGAGTAAACTCCCTCGTGCTGCCGCTCGACTTGCATGTGTTAGGCCTGCCGCCAGCGTTCAATCTGAGCCATGATCAAACTCTTCAATTAAAGTTTTGGTGTTTCCGAAGAAACGGCTCAATGAATTCTGTCATTTGTTTCCGCCATCTCTTCATAAAGAGAAGAAAGCGAAACCAAAATTATGTACATATTGCTATGAACACTCGTCATCATTGATTTAATTCTTTGATTACTCGCCAAACGGCAGAGTAATTTCGATTAACTCAACACCTGTGAGTGCCCACACAGATTTCTTGTTTAGATTGTTAAAGAGCATCTCAGTCTCATCAGAGAACCTGAGCACCACACTGGGCGATTAACGCTTCCAGTTGGCTAGGGCTGCGTATTCTACGCATTTCCCTTGTCGCGTCAAGGCGTTTTTGCAAACTTCTTGGCGCTTTCGAATCAACTGCACATTTTGCATTCGATTCACACTGAAACCGCATCCGCAACCGCATCCGCTTTCGCTGCCTGCCGTGTCAGTGGATGCGCATTATAGGCAGCTGAATTTTTTGTGCAAGGGATTTTTTAATTAAAGAGCTCGCTCGCACAAATAACCAGCAAAACATTCTTTGTTGGTGAAATATGCGCCAAATTTACTGATTAGGTTAATGAGTTTGGCATATAGACAATATATGTGCAGGGAATTCTATAGATCGAATAACCTTAAGGAACGAATCTTTAACACTTTCGCATATAAAGAGTAGATGTACTTGAATAGGTTTAACGTTACGGTTCAAGATACTGTTCATCTTGAACCGTCAGCCTCACTGCTTAAGGTTGACTACTAACTTATGAGTAATCGAAAAGTCTTTTAGATTATGGTTTTTCACCGGAGTTGATTGAACTCTTATTTTCTTTAATCTCTTTGCCTTGTTCATCATCGCCAACAATATGAGCCACTTTTAGTTTTCGAACTGTACGAATAGTAACCACAGGACCTGAGATAGCATAAAGGTAAAAACCTATACAGAGGATTAACGCAGGCTGCACCGAAACCACCACAAATATGCCCACAAGCAATAGAATGACGATAAAGTTCACTTTGCCGCGCCAGTCGATCTCTTTGAAGGAATGGTAACGGAAATTACTCACCATTAATAAGCCTGTAGTAGCAGTGATCAATCCTGCAATCCAACTGATATTTTTACCATCGAGACTATATTGGTTACCGAGCCAGATACTACCCGCAATTACCGCTGCAGCTGCTGGACTGGCGAGCCCTTGAAAGTAACGTTTATCCGCAACTCCCACTTGAGTGTTGAAACGTGCGAGCCTTAATGCTGCCCCCGCGCAATAGATAAACGCCGCCAACCAACCGACTTTGCCTAAATCCGCCAAGGCCCAATTATAGGCGAGTAGTGCTGGTGCCATCCCAAAGGACACCATATCAGCCATGCTGTCGTACTCGGCACCAAAGTCACTTTGAGTATTAGTCAACCTTGCCACTCGCCCATCGAGACCATCACATATCATGGCCACAAAAATCGCGATCGCAGCCGCTTCGAAGTTAGCATTCATAGAGGCAATCACAGCATAGAAACCGGAAAACAATCCTGCAGTCGTGAATAAATTCGGCAGTAAATAGATACCTTTATTCTTTACTGTTTGATTAGAAGAATTTTGCATACACTTATAGAGCTATGAACAGAAATGGAAGTAGGCTTCAAGATAGCATATTTTACAATCATGTCGATGATGCCCTTAGGGATGATTTTTATGTTAAAGAAAGCAAATTTGAGCGCAGTGTTATTAAGTATTGTCTGCATGGCACTGCTAACGCCCTCCGTTTTGGCAAGTGTCATTTACACTTGGGTGGATGAAAATGGGGTCACCCATTACAGTCAACAACCACCGACTCAGGAACAACAAAAAGCACAGCAGTTGTATAGTGAGGATCTTGAGCCAAGTAAAATCGGCTATGTGGCCCCCGTAAAAACAGCTGCGCCAGCAGAAATATCAGAATCTGAAAAGTCTGCAGCCTTAATCAAAGAGAAAGACGCTAAGCAAGCTCAAGCTATTTGTGAAAATGCAAAGCATAATTTAGATGTGCTGATGACTCACACTAAACTCACTCGTCAAGAAGAGGGGAATAATGACCCCGTTGCGATGACTGAAGAAGAGCGCCTAGCGGCAATTACAGAAAATCAGCAACGGATTACACTTTTCTGCGATAAAAAATAAGCTAAACACTTAGGGTGTGTTGACGTTTCGAGATTACATTTTGTTCGCTCTGGCAAGCTCGTGTTCACGAAACGAGGAATGATGTGTCGTTATTCTACTCAAATGACGAGCGACTCTGATGACAGAAAGTAAGAGCAAGGGCTTGCCAACCCTTCGGGCAGCATTTGGCTGCGTTTATGCCGCCTTATCGTCCGTTTATGTAGAATAACTACACCGCACGGACTTTGCCTTGCATAAACACCAGTCAAATTGCTGTAAAAATAACCCTGAAACGTCAACACGCCCTAGGTAGACTCCCATAAAAAATCGCACAAAAGTCTCTAATGTAACCCACTAAAAATAGATAAAAAAACCGAAGTCTTGGACTTCGGTTTTTTGTTTTGCTCTCAAGATAGTTACCACCGCACGGTTTTGAGCAATGTTATTGCTCAAATACCAGTTCACCATCCACACAGCTGACCTTGATAGGTTTGCCGGGTAGCAAATCACCACGCAGTAGTTTTTGCGCTAGCGGATTTTCCATCTCTTGTTGCAAGGCTCGTTTTAGTGGTCTTGCACCATAGACAGGGTCGAAACCAATTTCTGCGATCAACGATAATGCCTCGTCGGTGATCTCCAGGGTATAGTCTTTCTCTGCCAAACGCTTACGCAATGAAGCAATTTGGATAGAAGCAATATGCTTGATATTTTCTGCATCCAAGGGATGGAATACCACAGACTCATCGATCCGGTTTAAGAACTCGGGTCTAAAGCTATGGGTCACCACATTCATCACCGCGCTCTTCATTTCGCTGTAACTTAAATGGCCGAATCCTTCTTGGATAATGTCGGAACCTAAGTTCGAGGTCATGATGATCACCGTATTTCTAAAGTCGACAGTGCGACCTTGACCATCGGTTAAGCGGCCATCATCCAATACTTGCAGCAAAATGTTGAACACGTCAGGGTGCGCCTTTTCCACCTCATCGAGCAAAATCACTGAATAAGGCTTACGACGAACTGCTTCAGTTAAGTAACCGCCCTCTTCATAACCAACATATCCAGGAGGAGCACCAACCAAACGTGAAACTGCATGTTTTTCCATAAACTCGGACATGTCGATGCGCACTAAGGCTGATTCACTATCAAATAAGAATCTAGCTAACGACTTACACAGCTCAGTTTTACCCACACCAGTTGGTCCTAAAAACAGGAACGAACCAATCGGGCGATTTGGATCGGCAAGCCCAGCTCGGCTGCGACGAATCGCATTGGCGACCGCATCTACAGCTTCATTTTGGCCAATCACACGCTCATGTAATGCCACTTCCATCTGCAACAGTTTTTCACGCTCGCCTTCGAGCATCTTAGACACAGGAATACCCGTTGCCTTAGACAATACTTCGGCAATTTCTAAGTCGGTGACTTTATTACGCAGCAGGGTCATATCCTGCATTTCAGCTTGCGATGCTAAATCCAGCTGCTTTTCAAGCTCTGGAATGCGGCCATATTGCAATTCAGACATACGAGTTAAATCACCTGCGCGGCGCGCGACTTCTAAGTCCAGCCGCGCTTGTTCCAAATCGGCTTTAATATGCTGAGTACCAGCAAGGGCAGCCTTTTCGGTACGCCAGATTTCGCTCAGCTCAGAAGCCTTAGCTTCAACGTCACGCAATTCCTCTTGCAAATGATCTAGCCTTCGACGACTCGCCTCATCATTTTCTTTGGCTAACGCTTGCTCCTCCAGTTTGAGCTGGATAGCACGACGTTCGAGCCTGTCGAGGGATTCAGGCTTGGAATCCATCTGCATACGGATGCTCGATGCCGCTTCGTCAATTAAATCGATGGCTTTATCAGGTAATTTACGATCCGACACATAACGGTGCGACATCGTCGCCGCCGCCACAATCGCTGGATCGGTAATTTCCACATGGTGATGCAGCTCATAACGCTCTTTCAAGCCACGCAAAATCGCGATGGTGTCTTCAACGCTTGGCTCATCCACTAATACTTTTTGGAAACGACGCTCAAGGGCGGCATCTTTTTCAATATATTGGCGATACTCGTCGAGAGTAGTAGCCCCTACGCAGTGGAGATCGCCACGAGCCAAAGCAGGTTTTAACATATTGCCCGCATCCATTGCGCCATCGCCCTTGCCCGCGCCCACCATAGTGTGTAGCTCGTCGATAAAGAGGATCACTTGGCCTTCTTCCTGCGCCAGCTCGTTAAGCACGGCTTTTAAACGCTCCTCGAACTCTCCCCGGTATTTAGCGCCCGCAATTAATGCCCCCATATCTAAGGATAAAACACGTTTATTTTTAATACCTTCAGGTACTTCACCGTTCACAATCCGCTGAGCAAGCCCTTCGACAATGGCCGTTTTACCCACCCCAGGCTCACCAATAAGCACAGGGTTATTTTTAGTTCGACGTTGCAAGACTTGAATCGTGCGACGAATTTCATCATCACGGCCAATCACAGGATCGAGTTTGCCCTGCTCAGCACGTTCAGTAAGATCGACGGTAAACTTTTTCAGCGCTTGGCGTTGATCTTCCGCATTGGGATCATCCACTTTTTGCCCACCACGCACTTGCTCAATGGTTTGTTCCATCAGCTCTTTGGTCGCGCCGGATTTTTTGAGGCATTGCGCTAGTGCATCGCAGCCCTCAAGCGCCGCGAGAACGAACAATTCGCTGGAGATATATTTGTCTTTACGCTTTTGCGCCAATTTATCGCAAAGGTTTAATAAACGAATTAACCCTTGGGATAACTGTACATCGCCGCCAGTGCCTTCAACTTGGGGAAGACGCTCAAGCTCTTGGCTCAAAAGCGAACGCAATGCACTCACCCGAATACCAGCTTGGGTTAATAAAGGATGGATAGAACCAGAATCCTGGTTGAGCAGCGCCATCATCAAATGTAGCGGTTCGATAAACTGATGATCACGCCCAAGAGCTAACGACTGGGCATCTGAGATGGCAAGCTGAAATTTATTGGTCATACGATCGAGTCGCATACAGCCTCCTAAAACTCACAAATAAGGTACAACATTTTGTTAGTTAGAAAGATGGGGGCTATTTAACCAAATTCAAGCTATATGGCTAGAAATTAATACAAACTGTAGGGAAATAAACTTAAGACTTAAGCCAGATCAAGGAAGCCATGCGGCCAGTGATTTTATCGCGGCGATAGGAGAAATAATCCATGTTCGATACAGTACAAATATCGGCACTATAAACTTGAGAGACTCCCAGTTTAGTTAAACGCAGTTTGGCTAAACCGATAATATCGGCAAGGTATTTATCACCTCGCGCAATAAAGCAACTTTCAGCATTAGGATCTTTTACCATAAAAGCATCACGCACTTCAGCGCCAACCTCAAAGGCCATAGGACCAATAGCCGGCCCTAAGTAGGCGATAAGCTCGTTTGGCTTTGAGGTAAAATGTGCCACGCTCGCCTCAATCACACCATCACAGAGTCCGCGCCAACCTGCGTGAGCCGCCGCAACTTCAGTCCCTTGTTGATTACACAAAAGCACTGGCAAGCAATCGGCGGTCATCACCACGCAAACTCGTCCAGCAAGATTGGTATAGCTAGCGTCAGCAATATGGGGATGAGAAACTGAAATACTCGCTTGTTGAGCCTGAGCTTCTGGCGCTAAATCAACAGATTTGATATCCGCTAAATCAATTACATGAGTACCATGAACCTGTTCTAACCACACAGGCTCAGTCGCAAGCCCTAACTGCTTAGCCAAAATGCCACGATTAACCAATACTTGCTGTGGTATGTCCCCAACGTGCAGCCCTAAATTCAGGCTGTCGTAGGGAGCAAGACTCACGCCGCCATGGCGGTCGGTCATTGCAATTGCCACATTATCCGGTACAGGCCAATCGTGCATCAACATCAGTTAGTACTCGATCGGATGTTCTAAAGTGTCTTGACGTAGTGCTTTAGTCAAAATCACCATATCTTCTGGGATCGGCGCCGTCCAGCTCATGATTTCACAGGTCACAGGATGCGCTAATTCCAAACGCACCGCGTGCAGTGCTTGGCGTTTAAAGTTTTTCAAAATCTCAAAAAACTCAGGGCTTGCTGCTTTCGGTGGTTTTGGACGGCCACCATATACAGGATCACCCACCAGCACATGGCCGATATACGCCATATGGACACGAATTTGGTGAGTACGGCCCGATTCTAAACGCAATCTTAAGCGAGTGTGATTACGGAATTTTTCTGCCACACGATAATGGGTCACCGCGGGTTTACCCGAATGATGCACCGCCATATGGGTACGTTTTGTCGGATGACGGCCAATCGGCTCATCCACTGTGCCACCCGCCGTCATAGTACCGAGGACAATCGCCTCGTACTCACGGGTGATTTCACGAGCTTGCAATGCGGCAACCAAATGAGTCTGTGCTTCAACCGTTTTGGCCACCACCATCAAACCTGTGGTGTCTTTATCCAAACGGTGCACAATACCGGCACGTGGCACGTGCTCAATATTAGGGCAATGGTGCAGCAGTGCGTTCATCAAAGTACCGTCGGCATTACCTGCACCAGGATGAACCACTAAGCCAGCTTGTTTATTGATGACTAAGATATCATCGTCTTCATAGACAATATCCAGCTCAATCGCTTGAGCTGCCGCATGCACTTCTTCTTCGAGCGTGGCATTAATTTCAATTTGCTGCAGCTCAAAAACCTTCTCGCGTGGCTTGTTTACCATCACGCCATCAACATAGACTGCATCAGATAGGATCCATTCCTTGATGCGCGTGCGCGAGTAATCTGGAAACAACTCAGCCAGTGCTTGATCCAATCTCAGGCCAGTTTGTGTTGCCGAAATCTCGCTTTTTAGATTAATCTCTTGTGTCATAGGAACCGTATCCCCATTTTGGGGTCAAAAAATGTGTACTATCTGTTACAATCGAATGCTTTCTATTTTATCGTGAAATGGAAAAATTCTTAACTACAACTTATAAAGAATTGAATTCAAGTATGTATAAATTCTCCAAAGGCTTAACCTTAGTCCTATTTTCACTAGCGTTATCAGCCTGTAGTAGCAGTCCTGAAGATAACGACATTGCCGCCAAAACCTCACCTGACGAACTTTATTCTCAGGCAAGAACCTCCATGGAGCTTGGCAATTACTCTAAAGCTGTCCGTTCATTGGAGGCGTTAGACTCTCGCTTCCCGTTCGGACCACATAAAACTCAGGTACAATTAGATCTGATTTATGCTTATTACAAAATGGACGATGTTGCCTCTGGTATTGCCAACATTGACAGATTCATCCGTTTAAACCCAACTCACCCCAATATCGACTATGTCTACTATATGCGAGGACTCGTCAATATGCAGGCGGATAGCTATTTATTCCATGATATGTTGAATATCGATAGAACCGATCGCGATCCCAAAAATGCCCAAGACGCCTTTAAGGATTTTGATCGTCTAATCAAAACCTACCCCAACAGCAAATATGCCGCCGATGCGCAAAAACGCATGTTATCGCTGAAAAACCGTTTAGCAAAATACTCCATTCAAGTTGCTGAATACTATATCAAAATGAATGCTTGGAGTGCTGCGGCCGTTCGTGCACAATCTGTGTTAGAAACGTATCCCGGTACACCGTCAACTGAGCGAGCACTGGAGATTATGGCAGAAGCTTATGGCGAGTTAGGTCAGAACCAACTGAAGCAAAACGTGCTAATGGTAATGCAAGCTAACTTCCCAAACAATGAAATCTTATCAAACTAAGTCGAAATGCCCCTTTTAGAGGGGCATTTTTTTACCCTCTACGACCATATTTTACGTTTCTTACTCTTTTTTATCACACTGAGTATTTCTCATGCTCATCGCAAAAGACTCAATAAATACGCGATTCGAGTGAAACTTATCCAACCGCGTCACTTTTTACATTATTTAGTAAAAATCAGTTGACTCAAAAGCCGAAAAGCCTTTAAATTGCGCCCGTCGCCCGAATAGCTCAGTCGGTAGAGCAGAGGATTGAAAATCCTCGTGTCCCTGGTTCGATTCCGGGTTCGGGCACCATCTTTAAATTGGCTGCGTTAGCGACCAGTGTTAAAGAATTGCAATAAAGTACAGTGCAGGTGTGGTGGAATTGGTAGACACGCCAGCTTCAGGTGCTGGTGCCCTTGCGGGCGTGGAGGTTCAAGTCCTCTCACCTGTACCAAATTGCGATTCAACTTAATTCGACAACATGTCGAATACCATGCAGATGTGGTGGAATTGGTAGACACGCCAGCTTCAGGTGCTGGTGCCCTTGCGGGCGTGGAGGTTCAAGTCCTCTCATCTGTACCAACATTTAAACCTCGCTTAGCGAGTTTTTTTTGTATCTGTGATTTTATTTCCTTAAATATCCAACCACTTTTTTCATATTTGCTATAACTATTCATACAGACTCATCATGGTCTGCTCGAGTTCTGCCTAGAAGACTCCCCTTAGCTCACTGAGGAAATCCATATGAATGGCGTTCAAATAAAACATAAGATGTTTATTGGCATTCTCGTACCACTTCTAATGCTTGTGATAATTGCGTTTACCGCTATCAATATGATGGGAAAACTAGAACATAGCGTTGAGCGAATTTATGAAAATCAAGTCGTGCCCCTTAATGATCTTAAAATCATTGCCGATAAATATGCCGTCGATGTGAATGATGCGGTGAATAAAGCCAATGCCGGTGGATTTAGCGCTTCACAGGCCGCTAATGCGCTTGAAGATGCCAGCAAAACAATCAAGCTACATTGGCAAAAATACCTTGCTACTGAGCTTACTAAAGAAGAATCACAGCTTACTCAACAGGCGGCCCCCTTATTTACCGCTGCTAATCAACAGATTGAGCAGCTCGTATCGTATCTTAGAAGCTTTAATGGCGATGTCGCTCATCAACTGAATGACAAAATATTACCGCTTTACCAAGTCATAGATCCGATTAGTAGCACAATATCAGAACTTACCGCTCTACAAATCAAAATTGCAGATAAGGAGATAGCGGTTGATAAAGAACTCTATGACTCTTCTATTACCATTTTTATCACGCTAGCAGGGCTTGCAATACTGCTCAGTATCTTGATCGGACTCTGGGTTAAACGCAGTGTGATGAATCCTATCAACGATATTGTGCGCAATCTCAAAACGATTCGCCAAGACTCCGATCTTACCGTTAAATTTCACACCTTTAATGATGATGAACTTGGACTTATCTCAACCAGCCTCACTCAAGTCATTGAACATTTGAGAGGGATTTTGCACTCCATCGCCGAAGCGGCCAACACTGTAACGAGCTCAGCGACCGAACTCAGTAGCTTCACCCAAGAAACCAATAAACGCATGCAGCAACAGCAAGCTGAAACCGAACAAACTGCTACAGCAATGAATGAAATGACGGCGACGGTGGCAGAAGTCGCTCAGAGCACTTCTGCAGCAGCGAATTCGGCAAAGGATGCGGATACTTATGCGGCTAATGGCAACCGTATCGTCATCGACTCGATTAGCAGCATGTCTCAACTCTCTGAACAAATTCAAAAAACAGCGCAAGTTATTGGATTTTTATCGAATGAGAGTCAAAACATAGGTCGAGTTTTAGATGTAATTAAAAGCATTGCCGAACAAACCAATTTACTGGCATTAAACGCCGCAATTGAAGCAGCACGCGCTGGCGAGCAAGGCCGAGGCTTTGCCGTTGTCGCTGATGAAGTCAGAACATTGGCTCAACGTACGCAAAAATCCACCCAAGAAATTGAAGCAATGATTGCAACGCTACAACAAGGCGTAAAACAAGCGGTTAGCGCGATGGAAGTCGGCATCAAACAAGTCGATGATGCCAACAATAAAGCGAATCAAGCTGGCCAAGCGCTAAAAGAAATTGTCGCTTCAGTGGATAATATTGCGGAGCTAAATACTCATATTGCAACCGCGGCGGAAGAACAAAGCAGTGTGGCCGAAAACATAAATCGTAGCATAATCGCGATCAGTGACATTACCGACGATGCGACTCGCTCCGCACTTGAATTAAGTGAGTCTGTGATAAACCTAACCAAACTGGCTAACAGTATGCGCTCTCAAGTCAGTGCTTTTAGACTTTAATAACAATTGCGGCGTGCTTATTCGCATGCCGCTTATTTACTCAATGGCAAACTGAGTCAGAAAAATCATAGAACATTCCGATCCCACAACATTAGGACAATGTTTATCTCGGCCAGATTGATGCGACTTCTTCTACTGTTAGCATCCGACTCTCACCAGGGCTTAAAGCTTCATCCAGTGTAATATCGCCAATGGAAAGACGATGTAACTCCACCACAGGATTACGAAAACGACCAAACATCGGTTTGATTTGATGGTATTTTCCTTCCATCAGAGTAACTTCGGCTAGATGAGAATCTAAGATCACAAGCTTTGCAGGTTGAGTGGTAATATCTTCAAACGCAAAATACATGCCCTGAGCGAATGCTGCGATATACTCCTCACTCAAAGGATTGGCTAAAATTACCCGATACACTTTATCCACTTTTTGTTCAGGTGACATTAACGCCTCAGACCAACGGCTATCATTGGTAAGCAGTAATAAACCCGATGAATTTAAATCCAAGCGGCCAGCAATATGCAGCTCGTGGCGCGCCTCACACGCCAGCAAGTCGATAACGGTTTGATGCTCTTTATCTTTGGTGGCACTGACTACGCCAACGGGTTTATGCATCATCAAATATATGGGTTGATTGGCTTGCAATATGTGCCCATCAAACACGATATGGGAAAATTCATCCACCTGCAGATCGAGCGCTTTAGCAGGGATGCCATTCACATACACTCGCTCTGCAAGCAAAAGTGCTCGCACTGCTTTGCGGTGAATTTGCAACTTAGTTGCTAGGTATCTATCAAGGCGACCACGTTTAGATTGCATAGCTAACTTTACGACTCCAAATCAAGATAACGGGGCAATACGGTAAGCGCAGCGACGAGCACCTTCGACAATATGCTCTTCGCGGCTCACTCTGGCGATATCGGCAAACAATTGCTGGAATAATTGCAGCTCTGAGCGACAAAAATTTTGGCATTTCGTCGCCGCGCTACAGATAGGACAATGATTTTCAAACAACCAGAAAACCCCATCCATTTCATCCTGCGTTGCCATATAGCCCTCAAGAGTTCGCAGCTCCACCAGTTTCGCGAGTCGACTGGCAATATCGGCCATACCAAGCATTGCCGCACTGTACTGTTGCATCGCAGTGTGTTCGCGATGTTCGATCAGTTTTTCTAACCCCTGATCGCCAAATATCATTTTTACTGAATCAATCAGTTGCAAACTCAACTCACTGTGACGGTCGGCAAAGTGTATCCGGCTCTGCTCCGTTAACCCCCAATATCGAGTTGGACGGCCACGACCTTCGACTCTATCTTCAATATCAACATCACCCGCCTCTTCTAAGGCTTGCAAATGCTGACGAACTCCCATGGTCGTTAACGCCAATTCTTCCGCTAAGGTCTTAGCCGTTAACGGACCATGCAATTTGAGTAATTGAATAATCTTATCAGTGGTTTTCATATACGCTCTCCGCTCTTCGCCGCAGATTATCCCTTAATCGCCCACCTTTTAACAGAATAAATAAAGTTTTTTATTTATTTTATCCTTTACAAGATTAAATAAAGTAATTACCTTATAAATAATTTATAAACAAATAGGTTTACATAATGAAGTTACTCATCGTCAGCACCAGCCAAAGATCCAACTCGCAAAGCGCTAAAGTGGCAAGATATATCACCGAGAATCGTTTTTTAGCACCGCATTCGGAAGGTTACGAGGCTATCCATCACTTAGAACTTTGCCAGTTCAACCTACCCTTTTGGGATGGAGATGAAGACAGTAAGGGCGAGCATTGGCCAGAAATAGCACAAAAGGTAGCACAGGCAGACGCGCTGATCCTGATCACGCCAGAATGGGGCGGAATGGCTTCGCCGCTTCTGAAGAACTTTTTATTGATGTGTAGCCGCCAAGAAACGGCCCATAAGCCTGTGTTGTTGATTTCAGTTTGCAGCGGCATTAGCGGTGCTTACCCCATTGTGGAAGTCAAAATGAATGCTCTCAAAAACAATAAATTAGTACCGATTCCCGACCATTTGATCATCCGTAATGTCGAGAATGTACTCAACGCTACACCCCAAGGTACGCGGGATATCGACCTCAGAGAAAGAGTGCAATATAGCCTGTTTATGTTGCATCAATACGCCCAAGCCTTAGCGCCGATACGCCAACGCCATATTCATCAACCCTATCCCAAGCAGCAGGAATACTGCTACGGTATGTAAGCCGCTTGGATGAATAACACCAATTACAAGGAACGCATTATGATCCATTTAGAGCACATCAACCTCGTCGTCGACGATATACCTAAAGCATTAATCTTTTACCAAGCCGCCTTCCCCCATTGGCGTATTCGTGGTGGAGGGGAAAGCACTTGGTATAGCAAACCGCGTAACTGGACCCACTTTGGTGATGATTATCAATATATAGCTTTCAGTGATAACGGCGAAGGTGAAAACCGCGACTTAACGGGTCATCAAATTGGCTTAGCCCATTTTGCTTTTGTCGTAAGTGATTTAGATGCAATCATCACCAGACTGACTCAAGCAGGTTTTCCGATAGCAAAAGAGGGCATGGAAGATCCCTATCGCCGCAATATTTACTTTTTTGATGCCCATGGATTTGAAGTCGAGTTTGTTGAGTATCTGAGTGATATTCCCGCAGAGCGAAACCGCTATTAAACCCTAAGTGTACTAAGGCGCAGGTATAGGATAATTCTGTATTTTGCGCCTTATCGCTACTGCAGACTTATCCCTAAAAATCGTTACTTTATACGGGTAACCCGCTAAACTAGCGCGCTATCCGGCTTCAGATGATTAAACTTTCGATTAGTAAATAAGACATGACCACACCCTATTGTTATTCCACAACTTACATCTTAGATAAAGCGCATTTTGACGAGTGTTATACCCAGTCCGTCAAACCCGATCCCACACTCAAACCTTACTATAAAGCCATGGGATTTGGGCTCATTGGCATTGCGCTGATTTTTGCAGATGTCAGCCTCTATCTGGCCTATTTCTTTGTTGGGCTCGGGGTGATTGAAGCATTAAATGTAAAATACAACAAAGCTTGGTGGTTGATGCGGCAAATGATGAGCAAAGCAGCCAATAATGAAGTGACACTTATTGTTGATGAGCAAGGTATCCACACAAAATCACAATATGTAAACGCTCAAATTCTCTGGACGGATATTTATCGAATTGTGCAAACGGATAAAGGGTTCCTAATCACCCATAAAACGGGAACCAGTTATATCTCTAACCGTAGCCTAGATGATGCCTGTATCGGATTTATCCAAACCAAAATCTGATGTCGAAAGTTGTAGATTACTGACTCATCAGAATGAAAAAGGCTGAATAATTCAGCCTTTTTACTTTAACGAAGAACTAAAATGTTAGGCCTTTGCCTTAAGCTCACCTATAGGCAAAATCGTGCGGCCATATTCATTATTAAGCACTTGCGCCATGGCAAAGTAAATTGCACTCGCGCCACAAATAATTCCTTCAAAACCCGCGATAGTGCCAATTAGAGCGCTGCCAGTAAAATCTCTTGCCGCGAGGAGGAAAAATAGAATCGTCAGTGAGGCAAACACAAACTGCTTAGCCCTTGGATAACGTAACGATCCCACAAACATAAAGGCTGTAAAAATTCCCCAAAGGGTTAAGTACCACCCCATAAAATAGCTTGGGCTCGCCGCAACCCCAGCATTTGGCATCAAAATAAGCCCAACTAAGGTCAACCAGAATAAACCGTAAGAGGTAAAGGCAGTTGTGCCGAAGGTATCACCGCGCATAAAACACATAATACCCACGATAATTTGACCCAGTCCGCCATAGAAAATCCCCATAGCTAAAATCATCGAGTCAATCGGAAAGTACCCTGCATTATGAATGTTTAGCAGGATAGTCGTCATACCAAAGCCCATTAAACCTAATGGAGCAGGATTCGCCAGTTTTGTCGACACAGAAAGTCCCCAAAATAAATAAGTAAATTTCAGTACAGTGATTTGTACTTCTAGTTCGATAAAAAGCGGCGAATTTTAGATAACAATGAAATGGATCACAACCTAAATCTGATTACTGTAAGATATCTAAACATTTTAATTTAAAATCATAGACATATAAAAACTCAAAACCAAAAAAACCAACAGTTCAAAAATTAATCTCTTAAGATTCAAACATCTATAAAATGCTTGTATAAATAGTGCGCTAAATCTTATTTAAATAGCAATCTTGCTGTAGCGCAAACTTCCCATATTTCCACCATAAAAAGCTTACGCACCAAACTGAGATAAACCATCAAAAAGATTAACTTCATCCCATAAACCTAACAAAGTTGATATAAGTCTACTTTTAGACAAATTCATAACATTTACTCCCCTAACCATAGATGAAACTTTGAGGCTAAAAGGAAGTCGTAGTAAACAGACTAAGCTCCACTATGGAAAATTCAGGAAATTAAAGCACGTTGCGACGTATTGTGCCTTGAAATGGTAGGCTGCACCGCGCAGAACTGCCCATAAAGCAACCAAATTAATGCGGCAAAAATGGCTCACCAAATTAGCGAAAAATTATTTATATCTAAAAAATAATAGCAATGATAGATTGCTATCTGTTGACGCAGCGGCATGATGGGAAACCAGTTAGGCTGTTGTTAACTATCAATAACTAAAGGAAATAAAATGAAGACGTTATCAGCTGTTATCACACTTTCTGCGCTAATGAGTTTCGCAAGCTTTGCCGAAGAATCGACACTTCCCCCAGCGCCTGCAAATGATATCGCTCAACTGACTGAAGTGTGCCAACAAATGGCCTCAGAAGATCAGATTGAAAATGCCGAGCTTAAGCAATATGTCCTCGACTGCGTGAATGACCAGCTAACTGAAATGGGCTATCAAACAGTAAAAGAACTCAATTAATCGGTTTTACTTCCTTTAGCCTGTGGCTCTAATTAGGTTTCATCGTGTGTTACGAATGCCATTCCCACAATGAATGGCATTTTATTTGCTCAAAAAACCTGTTTTCGCAACTCTCACTGTAAAAAGGCAAAACAATACCGATACAAATTGCCAATATAGCCTAA
The DNA here is from genome assembly GCF_000146165.2 of Shewanella oneidensis MR-1. Taxonomy (NCBI): domain Bacteria; kingdom Pseudomonadati; phylum Pseudomonadota; class Gammaproteobacteria; order Alteromonadales; family Shewanellaceae; genus Shewanella; species Shewanella oneidensis. Next base: position 3,755,236 of record NC_004347.2, read on the forward strand.
AGCGCTAAACAACCGCATTTTATACTTTTATTCCTCCTTTCAACTGATTACGTTACCTACATATATGCTATTTATATGATATCTGTATCATTTTGCATCCCCACAGGTGAAATCGCTGTGGAATTCAGCATAAAATGCTAATCTGTTGCCCATTACCGACTGACATTAAACCCGAACGCAAAATCATGTATCGAACATTATTAATCTTACTCGCCGCACTCAGCCTGCCTTCAATCGGGGTGGCAAAAGAGCCGTGCGTGACTAAAGATGAATGTATTGAAATGCGCAATTGGGACTTAGGCGTGGCAATAGGCTGGGGGCAAAAAACTAATCCACTTAGGGATTTTGATGATATTCCGGTCTTTTTTATCCCGACAGTGGCTTACTATGGTGAGCATTGGTTTTTTGATAATGGCAACTTAGGGTATAGCCTAGTTGAACAGCAATATTTCAGCTTAAACTTAGTAACCAGCTATAGCATGGACAGAGCTTATTTCTATCGCTGGGATCCTTCAAATATCTTTTTAAAACGCAGTACACAGGACGGGGTAAGAATGCTCGACACCCCAGCAGTGATAAACGCTGAACCTGAACCTGTGTTTAATTCCTTAGAATCGCGCAATTTTACCTTGTTAGGTGGCGCCGAAGCATTTATTTATACCCCGTTAGGTGTAGTTAGGTTAGCCTACACCCATGATATGTTTAATGTGCATCAAGGTGCTGAAGCACAAATAAAATGGACCTATGGCTGGCATTTAACTCGCTGGGTCTTTGATATGTCACTCGTCCTTGATTGGAAAAGCACTAATGTGGTTGACTATTATTATGGCGTTCGCCCGAGTGAAAATACCTATTGGAGCCAACATTACCATGCTGATGCTGGTTGGGATAAAGGGGTAGAAATGACAGCCCGTTATATCTTAACAGATAATTGGGATATGCTATTTGCATTCCGCTACACTCAAATTGCAGATGAAATTGCCGCCAGTCCCTTGCTCGATCAAGACTATAGCAGTACATATTTTATTGGCGCAGCATATAGGTTTTAATTCGAGTGACTCCCCTTCAGATCAGGATGCTGTACATGTTGGGCCTAAGCGTAAGCTTAATGGGGCCCTTTAATGTACTTGCGGCACCAAATGAAGAGTCAAAATTAAAGCTAACCCCTGAAATCTGTATTACAGGGGATGAAAACCAAGCTTGCGAGATCCATGTAGAATTACAGTGGCAACTCGCGAAAAACGAGCTGGTGTGTATCTTGTCTGATAATAACGCCTACCCTAAATGGTGCAGCGAATCACTAGAACAACACACAATGACATTGAGTGTCAGCACACAAAGCGATATTCACTTTGTTTTAGTCAGTAAAGAAACCAATCAAACACTGGCTGGAGCCAAATTAAAAATCACGTCGACCTCGCAGCCTCAGGTGCGCAGACGTTACCGTAACCCTTGGAGTTTATTTTAATGACGAATCCACAATCACCCCACAGAGTGTTATTGGTTGAAGACGATGTCCGTCTTGCGAATTTAATCGTAGATTATTTGAAATCCCACGGCATGCACGTTGAAGTAGAACGTCGTGGCGACACAGTGTTAACCCGCTTAATCAACTATAAGCCTGATATCATACTGTTAGACATTATGTTGCCAGGGATTGATGGCTTAAGCCTGTGTGAAAAGTTACCCGATTACTTTGCCGGCCCTATCCTGCTGATGAGTGCCTTAGGTTCGAGCGAAGATCAGATCAAAGGGCTAGAACTCGGCGCCGACGACTATGTCGTCAAACCCGTCGATCCTGCACTGCTCGTTGCCCGAATCAACAACCTATTGCGCCGTCAAAACCAACCGCCTCAGGCCGAATCCCATTGCCTGACTTTTGGTAAGCTCAGTATCGATCCCCATACCCATGCGATTAGACTCGATAACAAAGAAGTCGACCTCACCAGCCATGAGTTCGAACTCCTATGGTTACTGGCATCACAGGCAGGACAAGTACTGAGTCGTCAGTACATTTATCAATTACTGCTTAATATTGATTTTGATGGTAAAGACAGAAAAATTGATGTGCGGATCTCAAGACTTCGTAAAAAGCTCAACGATAATATTGAGACGCCTTTTAGAATTAAAACCGTTTGGGGACAAGGCTACCTCTTCGCCCCAGAGGCTTGGAACAACTAAGTACTACCGTGAAACGTCTCTTTATCAGCTTATATTTACTGCTGAGCCTCAGTTTTCTGGGCATAGGCTGGACACTGGACAGCCTGTGGAAGAAAAATGTTGATGAAAATAATCCCTTAGATGCTCCTCTGGTCGCATTTGCCCAGCTGTTAACCCAGCTTCCAGAGGAGAGTCGCCGCGATTACTTAAGCGCACTGCCAACCGATCCCCAGCTTCCGTTAAACCTGCTGAGTCCAGATCAAATTGCATTGCCAAAGGATCAAATTCTCACCTCCAATCACCTAGTCACCACCACAACCAGTGAAGGTGAGCAATTCCAGTTTATTCAGGTAGGCGAACAAGTGTTAATGGCGGGCCCTATCGAGATAGACCCAAGAGCCGATCTGCGTAATTTATTCACCCTATTTTTCTATTTGTCGCTGGCATTCGTGGCGCTAATTTGGGTTGGGCCACTCTCGCGGGATTTAAGTATTCTGCGTAAAGCCACCAAGGATTTTGGCGAAGCTAAGTGGGATACTCGCATTAACCTCTCTAACCGCTCTCAAGTAAAACCCTTAGCCAATACCTTTAATGAAATGGCGCGTCATATCAGCGCGTTAATTGAAAACCAAAAACATCTTTCCAATGCGGTTTCCCACGAAATACGCACCCCTCTGGCGCGGCTAAAATTCGCCCTTGCCTTAATGCCCATGTACTGCAAACCCGACTCTGACGAACAAACACGTCAGGATTTTCTCAATGAAATGCAGCTCGACATTAAGGAAATGGAAAACCTACTGCAGGAATTACTCACCTACGCCAGTTTAGAGTCCCAGCGTGAAGGTATACCTTTGGATGAATACGACCTTATCACGCTGATTAACCAGTGCATTAAGCGCTTAAGTACATTAAGTGAAACCCCAATAACCTTACATGCAGATATGGACGCTTTACCCTTGGTCGGTGAACCCGCTCTGATTGAACGTGCTCTGCAAAATCTACTGACCAATGCGCAACGTTTTGCCCGCCATCAAATCTTGATTGAAGTTAGCCAAACCCCGCAACGGGTAACTTTAAGTGTGAGCAATGATGGAGAGCCGATCCCCGAGGTGGATTTACCTAAGGTGTTTGAGCCCTTCTATCGCAGCCAGTCGGTGCAAAATGGTAACAAAGGTCATGGTTTAGGCCTGGCGATCATCAAGAGGATCATGCAGCGCCATCAGGGAGAAGTGAGTGTAAGCAGTAATCCTACTCAGACACGTTTTACCTTAAGTTGGCCAAAGAAACGGGAAATTTAACGCCTTTAAGTTGCGCTAGCTAATCAACCTGAGCTTGGGATAAGCTGAGCCGCTGAATAGATTTTTCGTTTCAAAATAATCTTTTATAGCATTGATTTAGTTTGTTAAATTTAGATTTTTCGACACTCGTTAGCCCGAGTTCAGGTTAATCAAGATTATTCATCGAGAGTAAAATCCCCTAAATCCAACTCTGCGGCGGTCTGTGGCGCAAAATCAAGCTGTGGATTGATAGCGGCCCGCTCCTGCTCAAGCGCTTGCTGACGTGCTTTATATAAGGCCAGCTCCCGCCGACGTTTACGTTGATGGCACAAGCGGATCACATCGTGCTTTTGGGCATCAGTAAAATACAGCCAATTAAACCGCTCATCACGATTGCGCAGGCAACCTTTACAATAGCCCCTAGCATCGGTTTGGCACACACCGATGCAAGGGCTGGGAATATCAAAAAAGGCTAACTGTTCCATTAACTTGGGCTACTCTGCCAATTTAAGCACGTGAAATGCAAGAGCATATATACTTAACAAAAATCAAACACTTTTCACTAAATTACTTGCAGTGAGCAAGTTAATCAAGGCACATTGAATACAGTTTGTACAACTTGGAGTGCAATTATGAGATACAAATACTTCGCCAGTTTATTCATCACCATGGTCTTTTTAGGTGCGTGCAGCACTAAGCCGAAAAACGATTACGATCTCAATTACGACTTTAAGACATTGCAGAGTTTCTCGCAGCTTGCTCCACAGCCTAATGACGATCCGCTCAGTGCCCAACGCATTAAAACTGAGATCTCGCAGCAGTTACGTCAAAAAGGCTTTACCGAAAGCCAATCTTCCCCCGATTTTAGCGTTGCCTATGGGCTATTGACTCAAGATAAGCCCAAAGACTCAGGCTTATCGATAGGCTTAGGCACGGGCAGTTTTGGTCGCTCTGGCGGCATTGGCATAGGTACCAGTGTGGGTGTACCTCTTGGCAGCGATACCGCTAAAATCCAAACCATTCAAATTGATATTATCGACACCAAAACCAATAAGCTGATTTGGCGTGGCAGTGATAGTTTCGATTTCGATGCGGGTGGCGATAAAAAAGCCCAAGACACAGCTAAGGCTGTAAGCCGGATTTTGGCGCAGTTTCCACCACAGCCATAATCATTTGGCCATAATGGCTTAAACGATGATTGAAATTATGATGACTTAAACTATGAGTAACAAAAATGGGCGATAAACGCCCATTTTTATTGCCTAAGAAAAACCGAATAAGGTGCTTAGGAATAGGGTTAAGAAAATAACCCAGATGACAGATAACGATCGCCCCTATCACACACAATCGCGACCACTACAGAGCCTGGATACTGCCTTGCTAACTCAAGTGCTGCATATACCGCGCCGCCAGAACTCACACCAGCACAAATGCCCTCTTCTCGCGCTAAGGCTCGAGCCATGGCTTTGGCGTCTTGCTCTTCGATATCCATCATTAAATCGACACGGGCGGCATCAAAGATGCCTGGTAAATATTCCTGCGGCCAACGGCGAATGCCCGGAATCGAACTGCCATCGGCGGGTTGAAGACCGACAATGGTAATATCGGGATTGCGACTCTTTAGGTATTTCGACACGCCCATAATAGTACCAGTGGTCCCCATGCTAGAAACAAAATGGGTGATCTTACCTTGGCTCTGCTGCCAAATTTCGGGGCCAGTAGTGAGAAAATGCGCGTTAGCATTATCTTGATTATTAAACTGATCCAGTACCTTGCCCTTCCCTTCAGCCTGAAGCGCTAAGGCCAAATCCCGCGCGGCTTCCATGTTGTCCACCAGCAGCAGCTCGGCACCATAAGCCTGCATGGCATCTTTACGCTCTTGGGTCGAATTGGACGGCATAATCAGGATCATCTTGTAACCTTTAATGGCCGCAGCCATCGCTAAGGCAATTCCTGTATTACCACTTGTGGCTTCAATCAAGGTATCACCTGGGGCGATTTCTTGGCGAAGCTCCGCCTGATTAATCATATTCAGTGCGGCGCGATCCTTTACCGAGCCAGCAGGATTATTCCCCTCCAGCTTTAACAACACGGTTGAGCTACCGCAATCAAGCCGCTGCAGGCGAACTAGCGGCGTTTGCCCGATACAGGCTTCAATAGTCATAAAGTCAGACACAGGGTTTATCCTTTATTTGATAAAAGCGACTCGCATAGGGATATTTTAAGGGGCTTAGCTGCAACAAACACGATGTATCTTACCTATGGCATACAATTAATTGCTCATAGTTATTCAAAAAAGTTCTATTCAGACAGCTTTTTATAAACAAAAACTTCAATTACTCTATCTCTAAAGCTGACACAAAAGCTGACACAGTTGCCAGATTAAGGAGTACAAAATGCCAGTAAAACTCACTAAGGCCCTGCTGGGAACCCTATTACTGGGAGCCTCCCTCAATGTCGCAGCCGCCGATCAGACCTTACTTAATTCCTCTTACGATATATCACGGGAATTATTTAACGCCTATAACCCCGTATTTGCTAAACATTGGCAAGAAAAAACCGGTAAAACGGTTGAAATCAAACAATCCCACGCGGGTTCTTCAGCTCAGGCTCGCTCGATTCTGCAGGGCTTACCAGCGGATGTGGTGACCTTTAACCAAGTCACAGATGTGCAAATTCTGCATGATCGCGGCAAGTTGATCCCAGAAAACTGGCAACAATTACTGCCTAATGCGAGCTCACCTTACTATTCAACCATTGCGTTTTTAGTCCGCAAAGGTAACCCAAAGCAAATTAGCGACTGGGGTGATTTAGCCAAAGATGACGTCAAGCTAGTATTCCCTAACCCAAAAACCTCAGGTAATGCTCGCTACACTTATTTAGCCGCCTTAGGTTTTGCCCAAAAAAACTATGGTAAAGATAATGAGGCTTCTTTAGATGCATTTTTGAAAAAGTTCCTTGGCAACGTCGCCGTGTTTGACACAGGTGGCCGCGGTGCAACCACCTCGTTTGTTGAGCGTGGCATCGGTGATGTGCTAATTACCTTCGAATCTGAAGTAAACAATATTCGCCAGCAATATGGTGCTGATGGTTATCAAGTTGTAGTGCCAAAGACTTCGATTCTAGCGGAATTCCCTGTTGCGGTTGTGGAGAAAAATGCCAAGCGCAATGGCACACAGGAGTTAGCGACTGAGTATCTAAGCTATCTCTACAGCGAAGAGTCACAACGTTTGTTGGCTGGGTTTAACTACCGCGTTCACAACGAAAAGGTGATTGCCGAATTTACCAAGCAATTCCCGACGGTAGAGTTGATGACGGTCGAGCAAATCATCGGTAACTGGGACAACGCCATGAAGACGCAATTTGCCAATGGTGCCAAACTGGATCAGTTATTAAAACGCTGATATTGCTCAAAAAGAGATAAGCAATCAAACTGACAACCCGGGCAACGTCCCGGGTTTTATGGTTATATCGCAGCAAGGATTTATATCAGTTGTCTTTAATCGCGATTGGGTAATAACTTGCTAATGGCATGATAATATTGGATTAACTCAATTAATCTTATCGGGTGGTTATTCAGTGATTTTTACTAATGGGCGTTTACGCCATAAGCGAGTTCTGCCAGGGTTTAGTATTAGCCTTGGTGTGTCCTTGCTATTTGTCAGCTTAATCCTCTTATTGCCCACCACGGGCCTGATTATGCAAACCAGCCAGATGAGCTGGTCTGAATACTGGGGTGTGATTGCCGATCCTCGTGTGCTGGCGAGTTATAAAGTCACCATTTTGTCGGCGCTCGCGGCATCGATATTTAATTGTCTTTTCGGACTTTTGCTCGCCTGGGTACTGGTTCGATATGAGTTTCCTGGCAAACGCATCCTCGATGCCTTGGTCGATTTACCCTTTGCCTTACCGACAGCGGTTGCAGGTATCACCTTAGCCACTCTCTATGCTGAAAATGGTCAGATTGGCAGCCTATTAGCGGAACTTGGCATCAAAGTGGCTTATACGCCACTGGGCATCGTGGTTGCGATGATCTTCACCAGCATTCCCTTTGTGGTGCGGACCGTCCAGCCAGTATTGGAAGAATTATCCCATGAGGAAGAAGAAGCGGGCATGACCTTAGGCGCAACAGATGCTGCGGTTTTTTGGCGGGTGATTTTACCCTCACTGTGGCCAGCCTTAATGGTTGGCACGGCATTGTCTTTTACCCGAAGCCTAGGTGAGTTTGGCGCAGTGATTTTTATCGCCGGTAATATGCCATACATCAGTGAAATTACGTCATTGATGATCTTTGTTCGCCTACAGGAGTTTGATTTTGCAGGCGCAAGTGCAATTGCATCTATCGTGTTGATGACATCGCTACTGTTGTTACTGCTCATTAACCTGTGGCAAGCGCGTTATTTACGCCGTATTCACGGACGATAAGGACTCAAAATGAATTCATTTAAACCTTTAAAAGTCGGTGAAGCGCCCCTGATAAAATGGAGCCTGATCACCCTTGCCGTGCTACTAGCCATGTTGTTATTGCTGCTGCCATTAGTCAGTATTTTCCAGCAAGCCTTCGTCGGTGGCTGGGAGCGTTATATCGAGCATCTGAGCCAACCCGACTCGCTCCATGCCATTGGGCTAACGTTGATGGTGGCGGCGCTCACTGTGCCGATAAACTTAGTGTTTGGGGTCATGCTCGCTTGGAGCGTGACACGCTTTGAGTTTCCGGGTCGTAAGTTACTGATCACCTTAATTGATATCCCGTTTGCGGTATCCCCCGTGGTCGCGGGTTTACTCTACTTATTGCTTTACGGTAACAGCGGCTGGCTCGGTGCGTGGCTGTTCGAACACGATTTACAAGTTATGTTTGCTTGGCCAGGGATTTTACTGGTAACGATATTTGTCACTTGCCCCTTTGTCGCTCGCGAACTCATCCCCTTGATGCAGCAACAGGGCGCATCGGAGGAAGAGGCCGCGGTGATCCTTGGCGCCTCATGGTGGCAACTGTTTCGCCGCGTAACACTCCCCAATATCAAGTGGGCGCTGATTTATGGGGTGATCCTCACCAATGCCAGAGCCGTAGGGGAATTTGGTGCAGTTGCCGTGGTATCAGGTAATATTCGCGGTGAAACCAACACCTTACCTTTGCATGTGCAATTACTTTATGAAGATTATCAGGCCGAAGCCGCCTTCGCGAGCGCTTCACTGCTCGCCTTAATCGCCCTATTTACCCTAATGCTAAAAGCCTTAGTGGAATGGCGCCAACAACGCAGCTTATCCGCCAATAACAATCAACAGCAGAGCCAATCATTATGAGTATTCGTCTAACTAATATTTCCAAAAAATTTGGCCAATTTCAGGCGCTATCGCCGCTCAATCTGGATATTCAAGAAGGCGAAATGATTGGCCTTCTCGGACCATCGGGTTCGGGTAAAACCACGCTGCTACGCATTATTGCCGGCCTTGAGGGCGCAGATAGCGGCCACATCCATTTTGGCAATCGCGATGTGACCCAAGTTCATGTGCGCGACCGCAGAGTGGGATTTGTATTCCAAAACTACGCGCTATTCCGCCATATGACGGTAGCCGATAACGTCGCTTTTGGGCTCGAAGTGATTCCCAAAAAACAGCGGCCTTCGGCTGCAGAAATCCAAAAGCGCGTCAGCCATTTACTCGAAATGGTGCAACTTGGCCACTTAGCTCAACGTTATCCAGAGCAGCTCTCGGGCGGACAAAAACAGCGTATCGCCTTGGCTCGTGCCTTAGCAACTCAGCCAGAAGTATTGCTGCTCGATGAACCCTTTGGCGCCCTCGATGCCAAGGTGCGTAAAGAACTCCGCCGTTGGTTACGCAGCCTACATGACGAACTCAAATTTACCAGTGTGTTTGTCACCCACGATCAGGACGAGGCCTTAGAGCTTTCCGATAGAGTGGTGGTGATGAGCAACGGCAATATTGAACAGGTGAATACCCCCATTGAGTTGTATGCCCAACCCAACAGCCGTTTTGTGTTTGATTTTTTAGGTAACGTCAATCGATTTGAGGCTAACTGGCAACAGAACCGCTGGACCAATGGAGATGCCTTTATCGTGCCGCCAGAGCAAACGCCACTGCAACAAAATGGCGCACTCTATGTACGCAGCCATGAATTGGCACTGGCGGATAAGCCCAACAGCCAAGCACATATTCCGTTTACCATTGTGGCAATTACGCCGATTGGCGCTGAAGTACGCGTCGAACTCGCTCCTATCGGCTGGCAAAGTGAAGAATTATGGGAAGCCAAATTTACTCACCATCATCTGCAAGAGTTAGGCTTACAAAAAGGCAGTGTGGTCTACGCGACCCCAAGAACGGGTTATTTCTTTGGTAAACAAGGAGATGGTTCCCCCATTCGCCAAAGCTGGCCATTCCTACCACCGGGCAGCTTGGCCTTTGATATTTAATCGCAGCCAGTATTTACCTGCTGCATACAAAAAAAAGCGCTGACAATCTTGTCAGCGCTTTTTATTAACTCTCGAACAGCTTAAAAACGAGATTCAAGCAAAGTGGCTAGATTAAAACTCCGCTAGTGACCATCGAAGAACAGGTAATTTAACCAACCCTGCATCCGCAGCAGCACTTTACGCATCACAGCCACATGATGAAAATGCTCTGTATACACAGCCACTTGTCCAGCAACCCCCGCTGGGAACTCACGGCGTATCGCATCGTCCTCAATATCAATCAAGACAATGACTCGTCCAGTTTGAAACAGCTGATTCGAAGACTGTAGCGTGCCATTCATCTGAATTTCCCCTTCGGCCATCGCAGGTAAAACCTTAGCGACTTTACCCTTAAATACCTTACCAGGTACGGCATCTAGCACCACTTCTGCTTCATCGCCTTCCTGTAAACGCAGCAGTGAATTTTGCCAAAACGCACCGGCAAAATACCGTTGTTCATCGGGGATAAAATTCATCACTGGGCGTAAAGGTAAAGGAACCGCCATCGCCCCTGGGCGAAGCGCCATTTGGGTTACTATGCCGTCGGCTGGAGCGCGCACCACGGTTTGTTCCAAATTATATAGGGCATTCTCAAGATCACCCTGCAGTCCGGCAACCTTTGAGTTCACACCATCCACATTTGACTCATAGGCAAGACGCGCACGTAACTCTTCCGCTTGCACCGCGGTCAATTGTGCATCAGAAGCTAGATACAGTTGCCGTTTATTGTCTAATTCAAGCGCGGTGAAAGGAGAATTAGCGCCCCCTTTACGATGACCTTGCTCATAACGATCATAGGCCGACTTATTGCGCTCTCTATCTGCTGCCACTCTTGCCACGTTTGCCTTGGCAGATTCCCAAGCCGCCTTGAGTTGAGGAACCTCTTGCTCTGCCGCCAACAACGCAGCTTTTTTGGTTTTAACAACCGCTTGATAGGGTGTTGGGTCGATACGGAATAACACATCACCTTGTTTGATAAACGTATTAGGTTTGACATCAACCGAAATCACTAATCCTTTAACGGCTGGCGTGATAGGGATAGTGACATAGTATTCCCGCGCAAAACGCGAATAAGGGTGGTTGTAGTTCATGATCAGTAATAACGCCCCGATCAGGAACACACCGCCTAATACCGCGGTTGGCACAGTCCATTTGTTCATCGGGATCTTAAAGACTTTAAAAATCACAATGCAAAGGTAGTGTTCATAATTCTGTGTCATTTCAGTAAAATATTCAAAAACAGGAATGACACATGACCCAACCTTTTAACTTCGAACAAGCCCTTAAAGATCTGCAATCAGGTAAAAGCCTCACAGGTAAAGACAGCATTCTTGGCCCACTGATCAAGCAACTCACTGAAGCGGCTCTCCAGGCTGAGCTTGAGCAGCATTTAGCGCATGATCCTCAGCCTAATCGTAAAAATGGCAAAACCCCTAAGACCATTAAGCATCCGTCCGGTAACTTTGAGTTAGACGCGCCTAGAGACCGCAATGGCACCTTTGAGCCTCAGTTGATTAAGAAAAATCAAACTACACTAACCGATGAAATCGAACGTAAAGTGTTATCGATGTTCAGTATAGGTATGAGCTATCGCGATATTAATCAACATGTTGAAGATATGTATGGGCTCAATGTGTCTAACGCAACAGTAAGCGCCATCACCGACAAACTCATCCCCGAACTTAAAGCGTGGCAACAGCGCCCATTAGATAGCCATTATCCTATCGTTTGGCTTGATGCGATACATTATAAAGTCAAAGAGGATGGGCGTTACGTCAGTAAAGCCGTTTACACATTGTTAGCGCTTAATATGAAAGGAAAAAAGGAAATTTTAGGGCTTCACTTATCCGAAAATGAAGGCGCTAATTACTGGCTATCCGTACTGRCCGATCTTAATAATCGTGGTGTAAAAGATATTCTTATCGCCTGTGTTGACGGCTTGACCGGTTTCCCTGAGGCCATAGCCAGTATCTTCCCTCATACGGAAACACAGCTATGCGTTATCCACCAGATCCGCAACTCAATGAAGTATGTCGCCTCAAAAAATCAGAAAGCGTTTATGGCTGATTTAAAGCCTGTGTATCGAGCCGTGAGTAAAGAAGCCGCAGAGATGGCCTTGGACGAACTGGAGGCCAAATGGGGTGATGCTTATCCGTTGGTAATCAACTCTTGGCGTCGCAAATGGCATAATTTGTCCCATTATTTTAAGTACCCAGAACATATCAGGAAAGTGATTTACACGACCAATGCGGTTGAGGCTGTGCATCGCCAATTTAGAAAGCTCACCAAAACCAAAGGTGCATTTCCTAATGAAAATAGCTTGTTGAAGCTACTTTACGCAGGCATATTAAACGCCTCAGATAAATGGACTATGCCAATCCACAATTGGAGCCTTTGTTTATCTCAGTTAGCGATTTATTTTGAAGGACGTTTAGATAGCGTGCTAGAAATTTAAAAATTAGCCTGACACAGAATTTTGAACGCCCTCAATGCAAATCGAGGCATAGGTTAGTATTAGTAGTAAATCCATGTTACACCTCGACTTTTTTACTATTTTCGACAGTATTGGCTTCTATCGTATTCACTTCTTGCGCAATAACTGTACTGGTCAACCCAAACTGGACACTTTTACTTGAGAATTCTCAAACTCTACAGGTGACAGATCGTTATTAGCAGAATGAAGTCGCTCCAAGTTGTAATATTTGATGTAAGCCGTCACATCTTGCTTCATAAACTCCCTTGTTGGTTGAGCAACTTTAAAAATCCAATCGTGTTTCAAGCTACCAAAGAATCGCTCAACAACGGCATTATCCCAACACGCACCCACATCACCCATGCTGGCTCGGATACCATAGCTCGATAGCAGCCTACCGAATTGTTTACTGGTATATTGCGAGCCTCGGTCACTGTGAAATACCAGCCCTCGCGCTGGTTGTCGCAGGTTGTAGGCTTTTATTAATGCCTTGGATATCAAATCTGTGGTCATGCGTTTGTCTATGCGCCATCCCACAATCCGGCGTGAATATAAATCCATCACCACAGCTAAGTACATCCAGCCTTCACCCGTCTTTAAATAGGTCACGTCACCCGCCCAGACCTGATTAGCCGATACTGGATTAAAGTTCATGTTTAACAGGTTATCAGCCACTGCATCTGAGTGTTTTCGCTGTGTCGTCACCTTGTAAGCACATCGCTGGGTTGCTTTGAGTCGAAGGCGGTGCATAATTTTACGAACGAGATAGCGACCAACCTGGTAGCCTTCCTTGCGCAATTTCTTCACCATTTCACGATTCCCTAAGCTGCCTCGACTTTGCTTAAATAGCTGTCGAACAAGGCGATAAAGCTTCAGTGTTTCAACGCTTATCACGTTTGCAGGGCGTTTATGCCAATCGTAATAGCCTGACTTACTGACACTCATTACTCGACATAACAGTGTTATGGGAAACAGGTGAGATTGCAGTTTGATGAAACGAAATCTTACTTCATTTCTCTCGCAAAGAAGGCGCTTGCCTTTTTTAGAATTTCTTTCTCCATGCGTAATTCTTTGTTTTCTCTACGCAATCGCTTCAACTCATCACGCTCAGACTCTTCTAAGGTGATGCCTTGTTGCAGGGCTTCGTGTTTTTCCTTCCAGTTGTAAAGCAGGCTCGTGCTAACTCCAAGAGACTTTGCCGCATCGGCAACGCTATAACCTTGCTCCAGCACCATCAAGACGGCTTCATCTTTAAATGCCTGCGGATAACTCTTATGTGATTTTTTCAGACTCATATAGACCTCTTAATTTATTGACCATACTGTCTCAAAATTAAGTGTCCGATGGGATTAGACCAGAACAACTGTTCATAAAGCGTTAGATATGAAATCTATTAACTCACTAATATCTAGTTGTTTTTCGCTTAAATTATAAATATGCATGACACCAATATTATGTATTTCCTTTAATAGTTCATCGCTAGAAAAAGCAAAAGGATCAGGCCTACTGTCTCCATGGCGAGCAAAAACTGAATGTGTATTTTTCAATAAATACCAGTCACCATATTCATCTGATTCTGAGGAAACCAAAACAATATTTAACCCCGTCCCATCTGAACATACTACTCCTCCCCAAGCCATAACAGGCTTACCCTTCATGGTAGGCTTAGTGGTGCGATGTCTTTGCTCCCCCCAAATATCATTTGCATAGTGACTAAGTACGTCCGACTCAGTTAGAGGATGAAACCATATGCTAACAGTTTTACTCTCAAAAATAATTTTACATCCCAAATCGCTTTTTCCTGAAACTTTAGAAAAAGTCATTTTTCCTGCGCTTGAGCCTGAAACCTTGTTGAAATTATCTACAAAATCGGCAATAGGCTGAACCACTTCATTTTTAAACTGAAAACTTAAAATATCATTTTTTCGCTGTAACTCTTTATCCTTTAACTGTTGTTCAGACAATAATTTTTCAGCGTACAGATCTTTTGATATTTTATTTTTCAGTATTTTGTCAATTGCCGATTTATGATCACCAACATTTTGAACAGAGCCTATAAGATCTTTCCTTACGCAATCCCAAGTGTTGTAGCGACTGCTGGGTCTTTTTGCCATTAATTTGTTAACAACAGACGCAACTTTGGGTGAAATATTTGGATTTGCATCATTCAGGGGGCGAGGTACAAAGGTGAGGTGTGCCTGCTCCCAATCGCTCTGGTGACCAAAAGCATGATTTAAAGCTGCTATTTGATAAAAAACGTGGCCTATCGAGTACATATCCATTTGAATTGTATTGGTTTCAGCACGATAAGCTTCTGGTGCAATGTACGGCTCAGTACCCCACCCCTTGAAGGTTCTTGAGCGTGTTTTTTCTTCAGCTATTTTTGCTAAGCCAAAATCCGCTATTTTAAAAACTCCGTTATCAATAAATATGTTGTCTGGTTTTATATCTCGATGAACGAGTACTTCATTTACAGCTTCCATTCCATCGATAATTTGATGGAAAATTCCCAAGCAGGTATCTTCATCCAATAAGCAAGTCTGATTTTTTAAAAAATAATCTAAAGAACCATCATTAGCTAATTCGAGGATAATTGTTCTGGTCTAATCCCATCGGACACTTAATTTTGAGACAGTATGGTCAATAAATTAAGAGGTCTATATGAGTCTGAAAAAATCACATAAGAGTTATCCGCAGGCATTTAAAGATGAAGCCGTCTTGATGGTGCTGGAGCAAGGTTATAGCGTTGCCGATGCGGCAAAGTCTCTTGGAGTTAGCACGAGCCTGCTTTACAACTGGAAGGAAAAACACGAAGCCCTGCAACAAGGCATCACCTTAGAAGAGTCTGAGCGTGATGAGTTGAAGCGATTGCGTAGAGAAAACAAAGAATTACGCATGGAGAAAGAAATTCTAAAAAAGGCAAGCGCCTTCTTTGCGAGAGAAATGAAGTAAGATTTCGTTTCATCAAACTGCAATCTCACCTGTTTCCCATAACACTGTTATGTCGAGTAATGAGTGTCAGTAAGTCAGGCTATTACGATTGGCATAAACGCCCTGCAAACGTGATAAGCGTTGAAACACTGAAGCTTTATCGCCTTGTTCGACAGCTATTTAAGCAAAGTCGAGGCAGCTTAGGGAATCGTGAAATGGTGAAGAAATTGCGCAAGGAAGGCTACCAGGTTGGTCGCTATCTCGTTCGTAAAATTATGCACCGCCTTCGACTCAAAGCAACCCAGCGATGTGCTTACAAGGTGACGACACAGCGAAAACACTCAGATGCAGTGGCTGATAACCTGTTAAACATGAACTTTAATCCAGTATCGGCTAATCAGGTCTGGGCGGGTGACGTGACCTATTTAAAGACGGGTGAAGGCTGGATGTACTTAGCTGTGGTGATGGATTTATATTCACGCCGGATTGTGGGATGGCGCATAGACAAACGCATGACCACAGATTTGATATCCAAGGCATTAATAAAAGCCTACAACCTGCGACAACCAGCGCGAGGGCTGGTATTTCACAGTGACCGAGGCTCGCAATATACCAGTAAACAATTCGGTAGGCTGCTATCGAGCTATGGTATCCGAGCCAGCATGGGTGATGTGGGTGCGTGTTGGGATAATGCCGTTGTTGAGCGATTCTTTGGTAGCTTGAAACACGATTGGATTTTTAAAGTTGCTCAACCAACAAGGGAGTTTATGAAGCAAGATGTGACGGCTTACATCAAATATTACAACTTGGAGCGACTTCATTCTGCTAATAACGATCTGTCACCTGTAGAGTTTGAGAATTCTCAAGTAAAAGTGTCCAGTTTGGGTTGACCAGTACAAATGTATGGTGTTTTAGGATCTGATAAACCGTCGTGAAAACCGTGATAACGAATCGTATTTTTGTGAGATATTTTTTTCGCTTTTTCCCACTCATTAATTAGAGAGCGGTGATTGTTGTCATCTGGAAGATAATGCTGCAAAGACTTCAGTGCAAATTTAGAGTCACCGGCCCTTTCTTCAATTAAGAAAACATGCCCCATTCCACCTTGGCCTATAAATCTTGAGATAACGTATTCTTTATCTTCAAATTTTATACAATCATTAATTCTAAACATTTTCATTCCTAGTCGTTTGCTGACTGTGCTTGAGTTTTCCATATGACATCTTAGTGCGCATTCGCTCTTATCTCATTAAACCAATAAAAATGCATATGGTTAACTATCTGTAATAAAAGGAACTTATCAGTTTCTCGTAAAATACACCATACGGAAAACGCATATTCTGAATACGACTATATAAAATTCCAGTTTCGACCACTTGTGGTGAATAGCTGAAAGCAGACCACAGAGAAGCATTTGTAAGATAATTAATGTAGCCAGAGTGCGGTTAAACACTCGGTGCTCACGTGTTTAGGGCAAAAGCGCGTTAGCCAACAACGAATGTAAAATGACTGTGTTCGGCGTGTGAATCAGACTAGGCAAGTCTGATTCACTGTAACTGATGTTTAAATCCTTTATCGTCAGGTCTTACTTTTCGGTATCCATTACTTTATTTATCTCAAATGTTCAGCGACAAAGGGCTAGCCTTCGAGCTATAGCAAGCCTTGGGGGGCTCAAATGCCAAACTTATTCATGGGCATTGACTGTGCGCCCTGCGGCCCATTGCCTGAGGGCATTTATCTTATCGCCCATCACAATCGATAACGGTCTGGTTTTAGTTAGTTCTTCTAGCAGTAAGTCTTGGTCGAGTGTGCGTCCTAAACTGCGGGCACTGTACATGGCGGCGATAACTGCCTGCTCGATTTCTGCGCCCGAAAACCCTTGGCTATGGCGCGAAAGTTGGGCGAGGTCGAGACGGCTAACATCAATACCGCGGCGCTGGCAATGGATCAAGAAAATCGCCTTGCGGATGGTTTCGTCGGGTAAATCAACAAAAAAGATTTCATCCATTCGCCCTTTACGCATCAGTTCTGGCGGCAGGGCTTGAATATCGTTGGCTGTAGCCACCACAAACACCTCGGATTTGCGCTCGGCCATCCAAGTTAATAAGGTTCCAAGGATACGGGTGGATATGCCTTGATCACTGTTACTGCCGCTTAAGCCCTTTTCAATTTCATCTATCCATAGGATACAGGGCGACATCATATCGGCCAGTTCGAGGGCATTGCGTAGATTCTTCTCGGTTTCGCCTATGTATTTGTTATATAAGGCGCCCATATCGAGTCTAAGCAGTGGTCGTTGCCATACGCCCGCCACTGCTTTGGCCGCGAGACTCTTGCCACTGCCCTGCACACCGAGTAATAACACGCCCTTTGGGGTATCGATCTGGGCGGCGGCACTCACTCCTTGGGGACTATGTGCCGCTGGCGCGCGCTGCTTTAACCATTTTTTGAGATTATGTAATCCGGCAATCTGCGAAAAATCACTGGTGTCATACTCAAATTGCAATATGCCGTTAAGATCGAGCAACTGGAATTTGGCTTTGTTAATCAGATCCACATCTGAGTGAGTAATGGCGCCATCATCAACAATCGCTTTATGGATCAATCGTCTGGCATCATCTAAGGTCACACCGCGCAGGTTTTCCGCTAGTTTAACCACAGCCTTATCATCCACATTCAATGGTATGCCTTGGGTGCGCACCTTATCCACCTCAAGATAAATCAGGTTCTCAAGCTGCGAAGTGCTCGGCAAAGTCAGCTGAAAATAGGCGCAGTAACGTTTAATTTCCGGCGGGATCTCAAAGGCATGACTGACCAGCACTAAGGTATGTTGCAAAGCATCGTATTCGAGAGCGATTTCTTTCAGTAGGCGGACATTCTTGGGCGCCTCCACCACAAAGGGGTGAAAGTCACAGAGCACATAAATCCCCTGCTGGGTCGTCGCTTTAATCTGCCCCAAGATGTCGCCGGGTTCAGTATTAAATTTCTGTGCTGGCATCGGCTTATCAACCCGCGTGAGTCCTTGGGTAATACTCCAAGTAAATAGCGGCTGATAGAGTACATTCGCGATTCGCTTAAGCATGTCAACAACACGATATTCTTCATAGGTTTCAATCACAACGATGGGCGTTTTAGAGCGTAGTACAGCGGTTAAATCGCGAATGTCTTGCATATCTTAAGTCCATAATCCGTTATGAAACGAAAAGTTAACATAAAATACCGCCACAAACAGGATTTTTACCACTCCAAGCACTAGGGCGTGTTGACGTTTCAGGGTTATTTTTGCAGCAATTTGGCTGGCTTTTATGCAAGGCCAAAGTCCGTGCAGTGTAGTTATTCTACATAAACGGACGATAACGCGGCAGAAAAGTCAGCCAAATGCTGCCCGAAGGGTTCGTCTGGCAAGCCCTTGCTCTTACTTTCTGTCATAAGAGCAGCTCGTCATTTGAGTAGAATAACTACACATCATTCCTCGTTTCGCGAGCACGTGCTTGCCAGAACGAACAAAATCTAATCTCGAAACGTCAACACGCCCTAATCAACCTTAAATAGCTTGATCAAAAACACAGTTGTTAATTTCAGTCTCATGCTTTGCCGCTAATCGGGGGTAGACTATGGCTTAAGAACGTCCCAAGGCGTCAATTATCCCAATATAAAAAGGTACCCACACCATGATAGGAACACCCTACACCGAGGGCGCTCGACGCGCCATGTTGCTTGGCTGCGGTGAGCTAGGTAAAGAAGTTGCCATTGAGTTACAACGCTTAGGTGTTGAAGTGATTGGCGTTGATCGTTATCCCAACGCCCCCGCCATGCAAATTGCCCATCGCTCCCATGTGATCAATATGCTCGATGCTAAGGCTCTTCGCGCCGTTATTGAGCTAGAAAAACCCCACTTAGTGATCCCCGAGATTGAAGCCATTGCTACCCAAACCTTGGTAGAGATGGAGGCCGAAGGCCTGAATGTGGTGCCGACCGCACGCGCAACCAAGCTCACTATGGATAGAGAAGGCATTCGCCGCCTCGCCGCTGAAACCTTAGGTTTACCGACGTCGCCCTATTTCTTCTGCGACACTGAAACCGAATTTAATCAAGCGATTAGCAAAATCGGCGTGCCCTGCGTGGTCAAACCTGTGATGAGCTCATCGGGTAAAGGCCAGAGCGTTATCCGCAATGTGGCCCAAAGCGCTAAAGCCTGGCAATACGCCCAAGAAGGCGGCCGTGCGGGTGGTGGTCGCGTTATCGTCGAAGGCTTTATCCCCTTCGATTACGAAATCACCCTATTAACCATTAGTGCGGTTAACGGTATCCACTTCTGCGCGCCAATTGGTCATCGACAAGAAGATGGCGACTACCGCGAATCATGGCAGCCTCAAGCCATGTCAGCCGACGTGCTGGCAAAATCCCAAGCGATTGCCAGTAAAGTGGTCGAAGCACTCGGCGGTTATGGCTTATTTGGCGTTGAGTTATTTGTGAAGGGCAGTGATGTGTACTTCTCAGAAGTCTCACCTCGTCCGCACGATACCGGCTTAGTGACCTTAATTAGCCAAGATTTATCAGAATTTGCACTGCATGTCAGGGCGATTCTTGGCCTGCCGATCCCTAATATTCATCAACATGGCCCCAGCGCCTCGGCGGTAGTATTGGTGGAAGGCAAATCGAAAAACATTCGCTATCAAGGCCTTGCAGCGGCATTAGCGGCAGAAAATACTCAACTCAGATTATTCGCTAAGCCTGAAATCGATGGCCGCCGCCGTTTAGGTGTCGCCCTCGCCCGCGATAAGGATATCGACAGCGCCGTTAACAAAGCCCTAGATAGCGCGGCGAAAGTACAAGTGATTTTCTAGGGTTAACCACGTCGCCATTGTTCGCAATAAAATTGCCGCGATAAGTTTGTGATAAGCACCGCGCCCAGCGATATCGCTGGGCGTTTTATTGTATCCCCCATCTTGAGACACAGTTCACCTTAAAACAGCATTGATTTGCTTTCTAGTGCAAAAGCCTGATGCAATAGCGGGCTGTTTTAAGGCATAGTAGTCCCACAATTAGCATGACCTACTCTAGGCTTTACTGTTACTCAATGGATTTACTCAGCCGTTATTTCCAGCTCCCCAACTCGCTGCTAACTTATACGCGACTCACAAGTTCGCCTCTAATAAATTCATTTAAAATTCAATCAACTAACAGTTATGCCAGTGCTAAATACCGCTCATTATCACGATTGATTTTTTTAGGTTTAGCCTCTTGCTTACTTTTACTCAGCGCTTGTCAGCCATCAAGCAATGATCCTTCGCCCTTCAAGGAAGATAAAGCCAAACCCCGTGAATTGTCGCAAGAAGTCTATATATGGCAGCGCCAATGGCGCGATGCCAATCAGAGCGCCTTGGTTGAAAGCCAAGGGACATTTAGCGGCGTGCGGATACTCGCCCTACAAGCTCACCCTAGGCCTAATGGCGCCGATATTTGGTTTGAGGTAAACGTCAATCATGCATGGTTACAGGCAGATCCTCGCCCTAAAGTCGCGGTGATCAGATTAGATGGCCAGTTAACTCGCCTTAACAATCACCAAGTGATCAGTAAGATCAGCGAGCTCGTTAAAGAGTGGCAAGCTCAAGGTACTGTTATCGCAGGCATTGAAATCGATCATGATAGCGCCAGCAGTAAACTCGCGGCCTATAATGCCTTTTTGCGCCAGTTAAAAAGCCAAATACCAAATACGCTCAAACTGAGTATTACCGCCCTACCCGCTTGGCTAAGCAGCACTGAATTTCCGTCCCTGTTTGAGCATATCGATGAGCTCGTACTACAAATTCACAGCGTGAGCGATCCGCGTTTAGGCTTGTTCGATGCCACTCAAGGTTGGCAGTGGGTCGAACAACTTTCACGGTTAGCTAAGGTGTCTTATCTCATAGCCCTGCCATCCTACGGCTCAGCGGTGTATAGCACTACATCGGATTATCGGGTGGAGAGTGAAGTGCCACTGCGGATGCCACTGGCGGAAACTTCATCGCAGCATTTAACGCGGCAGGAGCTGATGGCCGATCCCGAGGTGTTACAGTCTTTTGTCAAAAAACTGCATACCCTTGCCGATCCCAACCTGCGGGGAATGATTTGGTTTAGATTGCCATTAGAAGGCGATAAACGGATGTGGCCACTGTCGACCCTAATTGCCGTCGCCAAGCAGCAACCGCTCGCACCTCAGGTAGAATTGCAGATGGTAAGCCAACCCATGACAGAGTTAGCACAAGAGCCAGCTCCGAATGCAAAGCAAACCGATCAGCAAACCAAGGCAAACAAACCTCCCCAAACCACATTATTTCAACTTGTTTTAGTCAATAAGGGCAATCTTGCAGGCAAGGTGCCGAGCCAGTTGTCCCTAGCGGCACAGTCGTGCAGCGGGTATGATGCACAGAATGGTTATATAGCCAAATTGGCAAAGGGAACATTAACGTGGCAGTTACCGCAAGTCGCCCAATTAGAAGATAAAGCCGCGCCACTCACCCGCCTTTCTGCGCCGAGTGCAATATCGGCAACCGTGTTAAGCCCTAACGGACGCAGAGTTATCGGCTGGGCACGTTGTGAGTCATTACATTTACAGGGAATTTATGCGCCATAACTCAAATCCATTGCCAGCGAATGCGATTCAACGCTGGAAAACAAGCTTAAAACAAACCAGCCTGATTGGGTTAAGTCTCTTATCCCCCGCGCTCTTAGCCTGCGGCCCAGATTTCCCATTACAATTGACTCAAGACAGGCAATACAACTTAAGCTATTTACCGCAAACCGCCTTTAGCCAGCAGCTGAGTAGCCTTGCGAAGCCATTGGCGTGGCAATTTCAAGATGCGCCAGCGGCGCAGGAATACCTTTGGGATGAGGTGCACAGTCGCTATCTTTCCCAAACCCGCGCCTATGAAAACAGTGAGTTATCCGAAGCTCAGCTTGTACTGGTGAATAGTCTGCGTGATGCCCCCAGTTTGGCGCAAGCCGAGCAAATTGCCGCACAACTAAAGGACACCTTACCGCCGGCCTTAACCTGGTACAGCCTTGGTGCCATGGCGTTTGATGCAAAAGAGTACGATAAAGCCAGCAATTACTTTAAAAAGGTCATTGTGTTACCAGCAAGTGAGCGCGCAGGACGCAGCTTGTGGGCGCTGTATAGCTTATCTCGCATTGAGCTGCTCCAAAGCAAACCCTCACCCGATAACGCCCATTTTGCAAAGGCCAATGCCTACTTGATGCAACTACAGGCTGAGGTCATCCAAGGAGCCGCCGATCCGCTGCGCTTAAGTCTCGCCAGCCTGGGGGAGCAAGCTTACATTCTGCTGCATCAAGGCCAACCGAGCATAGAGATTGCCCACGAGGAATATGAAGCGCCCAAAATAGATGTGGCCTTAAATCCCACCACCTTAGATAAGGTGATCGAACTGTATGCGACACAATCGGCCGAGGGCGACAGTAGCGGCTATGACTCGCTACTCATGTTAAGCCGTAGTTTGATGGCGAAAAATCTCACCGAGTTGAAACCCTTATTACAACACCCAAGTGTACAGCAGTTACTGATTGCTTACTGGCAAAGTAGCGCCAATGATTTCGCCTTCGATGGACAGCTCACAGAGATGGGTCAGCAGGTCGCCAAGATCCTCAGTATATTTCCAGCCGATGGCGTAGTACTCACCCATGGCGATAAGCTCGCGGCGATTTATTATCAATTGGGCGACTATGCCAGTGCCGAGCGTCTGATTGCGCTCGCTAAACCGAGCGGACTCACCTGGTGGCTAACGGCTAAATTAATGCTACAAAAGGGCGATCAAGCACAAGCTGCCAACGCCTACGCCCAAGCAGCGCGTCATTTCCCGACGGATATGAGCGCATCCGCCGCGAATGCAACATCACAGCAAGATGCGCAGCAACAGGCCATTGAAGCCGATGCAGAACAGGCAACCTATTGCCGCATTCGCGCCGAACAAGGAGTGCTATCCCTTGAGCGCGGCGACTATGTCGATGCCCTCAGTCAACTGTTCGCCAGTGGTGATGAGTATTGGCAAGATATCGCCTATGTCGCCGAACGGGTACTAACCACCGCCGAACTAAAACTGTTTATCGACGAGCATGTACCGGTGATGAACTTTGAATATCCAAAGGATAGCGATTGGTATGACAGTGTTGAACCTATCAACAATCGTCTGCGTTACTTGCTTGGCCGTCGATTATTACGTGAAGGCGCCATTGCCGAAGCCCCTGTTTACTTTAGTAATCCCAAACTCAACACCAGTGTACAAGACTATGCTAAAGCATTGACCACAGCGAAGAGTAGCAAAGGAATTGAGAGCGCCAGAGCCTATTGGACTGCCGCAGAGCTCGCTCGTCATCAAGGCATGGACATTTTAGGTTTTGAATTAGCGCCGGATTATTCAATTTATGCGGGCATGTTCGACCTAAGAGATTGGTATTCTCCGGAAAAACTCAACGATAAAGAACAGCAACGCATTAGCGCCAGCCAAGCCGTTCCTGATAAACGCTTCCACTATCGCTACCAAGCCGCAGAGCTAGCAAACAAGGCCGCCGACTTAGTCCCCCACAACAGCCAAGCCTATGCGGCGCTATTATGCCAAGCCACAGGTTGGGTATTCTATCGCGATGATGAACTCGCCCGCCGCTACTATAAAAAATACGTCGCCAACGGCCCCTTTGTGCCTTGGGCCGAAAACTTTGGTTTACAATGTGAAACACCGGATTTTGACCGCGCCGTCAAAAGGGAAAAGGCCAACCAAGTTGCCAAGTGGAATGCGATATACCATCAACTGAAAAAGCCAGTGGCCTTCAGTTTTGCCGTTATCGCCGCCCTACTCGGCGCTTACGCATGGCGCAGAAGAAAGCGTAAGCAGTAAAAACACAAAGCGCCTTTCTTATATGCCCAAAGAAAGGCGCTAAAGCTGAGCAAATATTCCAGCCTCTACAATATGGAAGTGCGAATGCCGCGATCACATGGCCGATGATGTTCCCAACATCATAGTGGCATTTCCCATATCCCTATGGGTCAGATGTGAAAGAGTGGCCATGCCGCCAACGGTCACTGTTGCAACAATAGCAATCTTTACGACCATCGCACTGTTCAATGGCTAAAAGCTTTTGCACAAAAGCAAGATAACTTTGTCGTTAGGTGTGCTGAGTGAATTGTCATTATTTCCCCTGTGACACGCCACCCTTTTATTTCACAAGCAGTATCCATGAGGGCTCGACGGCGGCATCTGCTGCATATGGAAGTGCGAATGCCGCGATCACATGGATGTGAAAGAGTGACCATGCCGCCAACGGTCACAGTTGCAACAATGCCAATCTTAACTAACCCTCTCGCTGCTCGTTCAGCTAAAAAGCTAATGCCCCATACCTCGTTAGCAAAATGGCATTTAGCTCACTTCAACATCAGCATGTTGACCCAATTTTAGTAATTCTACAGAGTTTTGGCCTTATCAGTTTTATCCAACCGTAATTACGGTTGCAAATGAGAAAATATGGTATGAGCGTTAGCCTGTATACGAGGCCGAAAAGCTGTCAACCAAGGTCAATAATCAGTCAAAAGTGAGCGTAAAAGAATGAGAAAGGTAAAACGATATCAAGTGATTACCCATCAAACTGTATAAAAAACCGCTACCGCTAAAAAGCAAATTCCCATAGCATCATTTATACCAATTGACATTGATGTGGCAGCGGTCAAGTCCAACAAGCGATTTATGCCCTGCAAACAGCGCAGCGCATAAATACTAAGAAGTTAGCTTTACGGAGTAAAACGACCTGCATCGTATCTGGAAATTAGAAGAAGGCAGCCCATTGCTTCGGGTGTTTGTGTGGCAAAACTTATCACAGAGACAACTTAGAACCTTGATTCATCGGTTTGCTACTAAAGAGGCTGCAAAGTTAAAGCAAGGCAGTCGTGAGTTTTATGTTTGGCGTGTACGCAGACTCAAAGCCGTTGCAGTTTTCGATAAACGATTTGGCGGAGTACCTGCTATTTTCAAAATGCGTAAAATGACGGTTTTAAAGTCATATTACATAAATAACGGTGTTTACTTGTGGCCAACATCTACATTAATTACCGCAAACTAAACAAAGCTAACAAGCCGCGTCATTCGGGGCTTGGGATCGCAGCGACGCTCACAAGTTCGCGCGCATGCGCGAGGCGTTATAACTCCAGGAGAGTTCAGTGAAACTAGATAAAAGTGTTATTGATTATTTTAAAGTTATCTATGACGGTTGTAATACGATTGAATTTACCTATGACAAAAAGAATAGCCTTTTTATCCCTTTATTTTCTGGTTCTATTGAGCACAGTATCGCTATTCACGTTTTGGACAAAGAAGAATTGACTGGCTCTGCATTTGCTCTTGCTCGCCCAATGGTTGAGAGTTACTTGAGAGCTATGTGGGTAAAACACTGCTTAGATGAATCTAAGATCGAGGAAGGGTGTAAACAGCTTCATTTCCCCAAGAGGTTAGAGGTTTTAATTGATGATATTGCAAATGCTGTTGATGGGGGAGACCCTTTCCACAGCTTGAAATCGGCTATAGAGCCAATAATGGCTAACATACATGATTTTACCCATGGTGGTGTTCAAAGTATTGTTCGACAATATGGCTGTGATGGACACCTATCAGGCTCTCATTGTCGCGAAGAAAGGGATGAGCTACTTAAATTAGCGATCCTAATGTCTTCGTTCTCATTCGCAAATCTTATACCCTACATGCAGTGCCTCGATTCGTTGAGAGATGTGCAGAAAAGGGCAAACGAGTTGCTGCAGCTATAACAAGAGAATGAACGAGGGACGTTTACTCTTGGCGCATTTTTTTATAGAAACGTAGTGATTCAGGCGTCTCCATCAGTTTAGGTTAGTAAACGTCCGTTATTCAAACGTTACCCGATAGAAATTTTTATGTGAAATTCACCTGTTATAGCTGATGACCTAACACGCTTTTGTCCAAAAGCATGCTTTGTGTTTCTTTAAAACCTGCAAGCTACGCCGATGCTAAACAGGTGAACCATGGAGGTTTGCGAGACGACAGTCCGCCCCACGGACGGGGCGGTCGAGCATCCAAGGATGGACTCGCTGCGTGTCGGTGAGCGAATACCATGGCTCACGTTAATTCAGCGTTTAGAAGCTAAGCTCCCAGCTAAGTAAAACAGAAGAAGTAAAACAGGATATCCATCCTTAATAGCGTGGCAGTCAACCTCTGACGCTGCTTTGGTTAAGCATTAAACAAGGAGGTTTTTATGCCGCGCCCTCGCCAAACTCAGATAAGTCTTGAACGCTCGCGGTAAAATCAGTCCCGATTACCATTGCAGTAGCCGCGTTTTACTGGGTGCATTACTTTGCTCCTACCCTAAAAAGCTCGACTATTTAAACCGTTATTGAGGCCTATTAATGCTGATGGTCTGAGTGTGTGGTTTTAACCTGAGTTGGATATTCGATGGCTTCGATACCTTCAAGATAATATCCAGTCTTGGCAAATCCTGCTTGCGCACTTTTAATCGAAAGTTTTCCAACAATGTAAAGTGGCTGCTCGGAGTCGGGTATGGCAATCGGTTTATCAAATACCACATGGATTAATTGATTAGGAGGTGATGGGGGTTTATGGAAACAAGCACCTTGCTGGGGCGTCAGTAAAAAATTCTTACTCTGTTTTTTGCCTTGACCATCTAAGGGCACCACAAAGCCGGGAATGACCACATTCTTACCATCTAATGCCAAATTGACATTGGCTTCAACGGATAAGCTTGCAGGCCCAGGAGCCAGTTGATCCCATAAAATCGAGATGGCTTCTTTTGCGAATAAATTCGGGCTGATAAACAGTATGAGCAGAATGATTTTATACATTGTCATTTAATGGGGCTAATGTGAGTTAGCCCCCTCTCTAGGTCATTGTGTTATTGAATTATTTTTTTGACTTCTGGATAACATCCCACCCGTAACCATCGTTACCGGAACGCACTGTTTTAGAATTTGTGTATGGCACAAAATCAAACATTAACTGCTCTCCAGGACCAACATCCTTTGGCCATTGATATTTAAAGGTGGAGAATTTGCCATCTAATGGGAACCAATACATGTAGATCAAATCTTGATCATCGTAAGTATTGGGCGTGTAGTGTATCGCCTTACTGGGGATCTCAATGTAGTCTCCCGCACCAAAAGGCTGCATGCGTTCTTGAGCCCATGTTAAACCTTGGCCACTCAAACCATAGTAACACTCCATTTCACGGTGATAATGTGGCGCTGCTGTACCCGGCGCGACACGAACTAACCCAATCACGGTTGGTTCATCATTCAACTCCTTCCAGCACATACCGACTTCAGTATCTGCAGCCCCTCCCTTAGGGCATGGGATGAGATTAGTTGGATCGTCAACTCGCCAAGTCAGCCAACCAGAGTCATTGGCGCCTTTCCCGCCATGATCATTCGACTTAACGCTATAAATATCCTTTTTACCACTTTGTAACTCTTTAAGATAAGCCAACGCTTGAGTTTGCTTACACACCATAGGCATGACTTTAGTTGGCGCATTGATTGTTGATAGCGTTGGCTTTTCATTATGCCAAGGTTTATCCGCAGGTTTATCGGTCGCCAATGCATGGCTAGAAACAAGAATCGTAGATACAGTTAATAATGCCTTAATCATGACTTTTCCTTATTTTTATTTGTTTAAATCCAGTGACCTAACTAAGCAAAGGTTATTTAAACTTAGGGTAGTTAAAGTTGTGGCAATCCATACAAATAGCTTTCTTTTTAGTATGCTCGCCGTGACATTCCATACACGCAGCATCTTGGCCATAGTGCATACTGTCATGGGGATTTTGCTTGGCATCATGGCCTTCACGCTTAGTTTGTTCCGCAAGTTCACTCATGCTGTGACATTGCAAACAAGCATCATCGGACGGGAAGGCTTTAGTGCCTTGATCGTGACAAGTTTCACAACCTGACTCGTAGACTGATTTGTGGTAATCACGTTTATCCTGCGCGTGGACGGATAACGCGATAAAGCTGCTTAATGCGATTACAATCAAAGTGTTCATTAATTTCATATCGGTATCCCTATGCTTTCATCATCGAACGAGCAGCTGTCACACCAAACGCCATACATTCAGGCGTCGAGCATCCCCCTAGCCGGCTCACCCCATGGACTCCCCCTGTCACTTCACCAGCGGCATACAGCTTAGGAATAGGTTTACCATTTTTGGCTGCAATCACTTCTGCTTTGGTATTGATTTGGATACCGCCTTGGCAATAGTGCACCTTCGGCCACAAGCGTTGCACAATAAACGGCGGAGTAAGATAGATGTCTTTTACCATGTCCATACGTTTGCCAAACTGCGGATCTACACCGGTTTTAACGTATTCGTTCCAATCACTTACCTGTTTTTTGAAGGCTTCTTCTGGCAAGTTGAAGTGTTTAGCAATCGCTTCAACACTGTCGAATTCCCAAGCGACGTTATACTTCAGCACGTTTTCCATCGATGGATCTTTTTGAGCCTCATGTTTAGGCGCAATTAACAGTGCGGGGTTAGGTTTACCTTCTTTATCGCGGCGTTGAATCTCTAAATCAGCA
Organism: Shewanella oneidensis MR-1; assembly: GCF_000146165.2. Classification (NCBI taxonomy): domain Bacteria; kingdom Pseudomonadati; phylum Pseudomonadota; class Gammaproteobacteria; order Alteromonadales; family Shewanellaceae; genus Shewanella; species Shewanella oneidensis. Next base: position 3,784,145 of record NC_004347.2, read on the forward strand.
CGGGTTTTACGATCGGCAGTTTCATTCATAAAACGCATGCCGGTATTACGGTCAATAGCAATAGAATGTGGGAAGTTGTATAAGGAAAAACCGGAACCATAGCCAAAGCCACCTTCATCAGGGGATGCCCATGGACCTGACTGAATAAAGCTTAACCCTACTGGCATCGCCCCCTCAGCAAGCATGGCAATTAAACCATCACCCGTTGCCCCACGCGCATTCGTACAACCCACTTCGCTACCTAATGTAGGGTCAAGTGCTTGACGGAAGGCGACGTTAGCAGCAAAGCCTCCAGTGGCAATCAATACGCCTTTTTCTGCTTTTATATTAATAAGTTTGCCGGAGTCTTCATGGCCAAAGTGATAATCTTTACGAACTTGGATGCCAAGCACTGTGCCATCATCAGCGGTGATCAGATGTTCAAACTTGTGTCGAGTTTTAGTTTTTACACCATAACTACGCGCCGTTTTAAGCATCGGGCGAATAAAACCCGCACCGGATCTTTCAACAACTTGGTGACTACGGTTAGCACTAGTGCCCCCCGTATTAATAATGTGGTCTCGGTAAACACAACCACAATCTTTTGTCATCTGATAAATATAAGCACCTAGCTCTGCACTGTGCCGTAATAAATCTTCATGAGCATAACCACGCCCTGATATAAGTTGATCTTTGACCATTAGGTCTGGGCTATCTTCAATCCCGTGTTTTTTTTGTATGTCGGTACCAGCAAAACAAGCTTGACCTGCGTTTAACGCAGAATTACCACCATAAACACCGAGTTTTTCTAAAACAACAACTTCCTTGGCACCTAATTTTCCCGCTTCAATGGCTGCGGCTAATCCAGCAAAGCCTGAGCCTACAATGACTATTTCATAGGTTTCATCCCATTTAACTCCTGCTGTATTCGCGTTCGCAGAAAATGGTACCAATGCCCTGAAGAATCCCCTGATGATTTTCAGATAAATCATTAAATTAGAGTGAACTTGCACCTTGAAGTGTGATCAGATGGAAGTGCGAACAAACATCAATCACAGGGCATCAAGGTGCAAGTGTTAACTATCTTACATCAATCTCTCTATCAACATTGTCCAGAAATCCATCAAAAGCGACTGAATACACTCATGGTCGCCTGCAAAGCCCTCATCAACGCGGATTGTCTCACCCTCACGCATTTAGGGCGGCACATTGATGGCACCAGCACTCATACTAAACACTCAATAAAACGCATGGATAGATTATTGGGCAACCCGCACCTTCACCATGAAAGACTGGCTGTTTATCAGTGGCATGCAAAGTGGCTGCTAACAGCACATACGATGCCGACCATACTGGTGGATTGGTCTGATATGCGTGAAGGTCGTGAACTGATTGCACTACGCGCCTCTATTGCGATTAAGGGCCGCTCTATCACGCTCTACGAGCGAACATTTCCGTTAGTACTACAAGGCACACAAACTGCCCATAATCAGTTTCTGAATGAACTCCATAAAGTGTTACCTGACAATATTACCCCGCTGATAGTCACTGACGCGGGCTTCCGTAATCCATGGTTTCGAAAAGTCGAGCAGCTCGGTTGGTATTGGCTGGGTCGTGTCAGAGGATTAAGTGTCTATCGGCTGCACCCCTTCGGTCGCCAATTTTCGCTAAAAGCGCTTTATCCCAAAGCCAGTCGTCGCGCAAAACATGTTGGGCGAGTGGCGTTATCGGTAAAGAAACCCTTGTTATGCGAGATGGTATTGTTCAGGGCTCCAAGTAAAGGCAGAAAAGGTCAGCGAAGTACGACAACAGACTGTCACCATACGGCGCAATGGACGTATGAACTAACCGCCAAAGAGCCTTGGGCACTGGTGACCAACTTGACCATAGAAGCCATGTCGCCTCAAAAACTGGTTAATATTTACCAAAAACGGATGCAAATAGAAGAAACCTTTAGAGATTTAAAAAGCCCCGCTTATGGCTTTGGTTTACGTCATAGCAGAACACGTTATGCGGCGAGGATGGACATACTGCTATTGATAGCATTATTGGTACAACTGGCATTTTGGTGGGTAGGATTATACGGAGAAACACAGCAATTACAGCGGCACTTCCAAGCCAACACGGTAAAGAAAAGGAATGTGCTATCAACAATCAGGATGGGCAAAGAACTGCTGCGGCGACGGCATGACTACCCCATATCAGCAGATGATTTGCTTTGTGCTGCGAAGAAACTAGCCCAACTCTCATTAACTCATGGTTGTTGGGGCTATGAATTATGAGGGGATCCTACAGACCAATGCCCCCGCGGCGGCGACTCCTGCTCCCAGTTTTAAAAATGAACGTCTACTCTGCATATTATTACCTCCCATTAATTTACAGCAACAATATGCTCTACCATGGGATCTAAATATGCGTTAAATCACACTTTATTTGGGGGGGTAATCTTTTTTGAGTTGTATCTCAAGAAAATAATTCTTTTCAGTATCTATATTAAATTTTTACCGTAGCATCAAATTGTAACAGACCATAAAAAAAGGAAAGAGTATGCAATGTCCTAGTAATAGACTGGATGTCATTCGTTGTAACCAGTTACTCGATACTGCAGAGCAACTGATTGATGAACAAGGCGTTGTTTCTTTTAGATTTGCGCAAATCGCAAAAAAATCAGAGTGTTCAACTAATACTTTGTATAAATATTTCGAATCAAAAGAAGATGTTTTAGCTTGCTTGTTTTTAAGAAATACAACTTCAATACAAATACCGATATTTATCAATGAAAACCCAAACCTAACAATCCATGAACATACCTTGCTACCTATCTTATTTACATTCGAGGCGATAAAAAGAAGCCCAATTTTTAATGTATTAAGAGTAGTTTCAATTAATAGCATGTTCTGGCAACTCGCCAGCACACAAAAGATTGATGTGCTAAAAAATAGAGTAAATTTATTTTGGAGCAGGATTAAAACACCGTTGGAGGATGCAGTTAAAGAAGGTGAGCTTAAAGCCACACAATTTGAAATTGATGAATTAAGTCAGGCATTGTACTTCTTTTTAGCGGGTGCCACATCATCCTACGAAAGCCGATTAATCAGTGAAAAATATTTAGCAACCGATAATGATTTATGTTATCGACATATTAGCCGCATCATGAACCATTATCAGTGGAAAAAACCTATTACTCGCGAAATGATGCAATCATTATCTGCTCGGATTAAGCTTTTTCTCGATAAAGGCCATAGTAATATTCGCAGTTGTGAGACCTGTTTAAACATCGGGAAAATGTTTGATTGTAAAACCGAATCTAACCTCCCTTTAAAAATGCCTTAAGATTAGCCGTCGCAATATTAAGTAAGTTCTGCTGCGCTTCCTTTGTCGCTCAGGCATTGTGCGGGCTGATACTAATATTAGGCGCACTCAATAGCGGATTATCGGTACTCGGTGGCTCAGTCGATAACACATCGACGCCAGCAAAGACTCTGCCCTGCGCTAATGCAACAGCAAGTGCCGCCTCCTCAATTAATCCGCCGCGGGCGGTATTGATAAGTAATGCCTGCGGCTTCAGCAACTCAAGGAGCTGGGCGTTGATAAGCTCGCTAGTTTCAGGGGTTAATGGGCAGTGGAGCGACAAAAGATCAGATTCTTTGAAGACCTTATCCCGTGATGCCCAACCGACGCCTTGAGGTAAATGTGCGGGTTTAGTGCGCATGAAGTTAGACAGCCTGTAACTTCGTTCATTACTAACGTCGACGGACAGTTTCACATTCGCTATGAGAGAGATCATAACATTTCTTATTAGGTGGCCAAATTCAGTGTGCCACTACAATCTGCGATTCAGCTGAATGTGTAAATCTGCTCGAATCAGCTAGACTTAAAAAGATGTTATGGAAGCACTACAATGACAAGGAAATCTCAATGCAATCATTACATATCAAGCAATGCTATCAATTCGGAAACACTCGATACGATAGAGCCAGCCTCAAAAAGCAAATTCTAACAGCATTAAGCATACCAATTAATTGTGATTTGGCAGCGGCCAAGTCCAACAACCGATTTATGCCCTGTAAACAGCACAGCGCATAAAGACTAAGACGTTAGGGAAAACTCTACTGCAATCAACCAAAAGGGAGGTAAGCACAATGCTATTTGAATTACTTTATACGAGTATCGCACCGGCAGGTTTATCAGATACTGAACTTTTAAGCATTTTAGAAAAAGCCAGAGCAAAAAACCAAGCCTTAGATATAACAGGGATGCTGGTCTATCATAATCGGGAGATAATGCAAATTCTTGAGGGTGAAGAACTAAAGGTCAGGGGGCTTTTTCAAACTATTTTTCAGGACGAAAGGCATACTAGTGTCGAAGTTTTTTACCAGGGGAATATTGATCATAGGGCATTTTCTGAATGGTCTATGGCATTTAAACTGCTCGATGAGAACACAGTCAAAAAAATGTTAATTGGGTATGAAAATTTCAACCCCGCTAAATCCCCCATCAGTATGATTGCAAGCAGTCCAAATCGAGGTAAGAAAACCTTTCTGAAATTGCGAGATTCGCTGTAACAGAACATGTTTTGCTGGAGGTTTTACCCTAACAATCGGCTTAATTCGAACCCACAAATTAGAGTAAAGAAACCTCACACGCATTTGTCCAAAAGTTTGTTGTATGTGGCTTTTAAACCTAAAGATTACGGAAGTACTAAAAAGTGAGCCATGGTGATCATGGCTCACTAAAAAATGGGCAACTGTCAGATCAGGTCAGAGCTAATACAACTTAACCTAATACAACTTAACCTGTCGTTTGGCGGAGGGCGTTCTATTTTATGGGGTATTATTTAGTCTAAAAGTGGGAGCACGATAAGATTCACTTCTTTTATCTCAGCAAAAATTTCTGAATCAGCGGATAAAACCTCTGTAAAAGGTGATGAGGTAAACACAGCAGATTTTACAGCTTCATTAAGTTTAATAACTTTACTGGCATCTAACATTGTGTAACTAATGACATTAGCGCTTTGATCAAGATGAAAGTTAACTTTTACCGCCTGATCTTTAAATGATTCATCAAATTCAAGATTGGATTGAATTTTGAGCTTTATTAATTCTGCACACTCGTTTACGGTTTGGCAGGAACTTGGCACCCTGATCTGATTAGCACAGCCATTTAAAGCGAATCCCAACATACATACCAATAAGGTTCTATACATAACATTCCTTGTTCACATTATTTGCTATTTACACAATTGCGAATATTCCCTTGGAGAAAGGACTTAAGATTTTCCGTCGCGATATTAAGTAAATTCTGCCGCGCTTCCTTTGTCGCCCAGGCATTGTGCGGGCTGGTGCTAATATTAGGCGCACTGAGTAGCGGATTATCCATACTCGGTGGCTCAGTTGATAACACATCAACGCCAGCAAAGACTCTGCCCTGCGTTAATGCAACAGCAAGCGCCGCCTCATCAATTAATCCACCGCGCGCAGTGTTGATCAGTAGCGCCTGCGGCTTCATCAACTCAAGGGTCTGAGCGTTGATAAGCTCGTTAGTTTCTGGGGTTAATGGGCAGTGGAGCGAGAGAATATCAGACTCCTTTAAGACCTTATCCCGTGATGTCCAACTGACGCCTTGGGGTAAGTGTGCGGGTTCAGTGCGGGTATTGACTAATACTTTCATGCCGAAGGCTAAGGCAAGTTTGGCGACCTGTTGACCAATATCGCCATACCCAATCAGTCCTAAGGTTTTGCCTTTAAGGGATTGCAGCGGCATTAAGGTAAAACAAAAGTCACTGCAACTCGTCCATTGCCCTGCTGCAACGGCCTGATGGTGCGCAGCAACCGCTTGGGTGTGATGCAAAATATGGGCAAAGACCATTTGCGCCACGGCATCGTGTCCATAGGCGGGTACGTTTGTTACGACGATGCCTAAGTCTTTTGCAGCAGCGATATCCACCACATTAGTGCCCGTTGCCAGCACGCCGACATACTTAAGCTTAGGTAATTGCGCTAACGTCTTGGCATCAAGAGGAGTTTTATTGGTGAATACAATCTCAGCATCCTGAGCACGAGGGATAATCTCGGCATCGGGCGTGCGGGCAAAACAGCTAAATTTCCCTAAGTCGCTGATAGCCTGCCAACTTAAGTCCCCAGGATTTAAGGTTTCACCATCGAGTACAACTATTTTCATCTTTACCTCTTAACCTCTTAATCTCGCTTAGCCTTGCCAATCACATCGGATATTAGAAACTGAATTTTATCCCCACGTTAGCTTGAACCTGCCACATCACATCCGAGGTGACACGCCATAAGCATTCAGTTTCATTACAAAAAAGTGAGGTATCGCTATCAATAAAGGTGGCGTAGCCTCGTAGATCTGCAAACACGGAGAAATGTTGCATCATACGGTACTCGACGCCACCACCAATGCCCATAGAGAAACGGGTTTCCGTGGACCAATCATCGGGCATCATACGGGTTACACCTGCACTGGCGGTAATGTAGGGCTGAAAATCCCCATAGGGAAAGAATAAGGTACCGCCCAGATGGATATAGTCTACATCCAATGAGGCAACTAAATCTGGAGTAAACAGGCCGCCACTTTTCAGCTCGGACGACTGACGACTATAGAGAAGATAAATATTGCCAGGATCATTGGTACCAATCCCGAGCATTAAGCCTAAGTGGCTCGCCTCTTCAATACCCACGCTTTGTTTATTAACCGTTTCCGCATTTTCGGCATCCACTTGATTGATATCAAACGAACTGCCACCAAAGCTGTAACCACCAAAGGGGGCGACAAACAGCTCCGGATCGGCGTGGGCGGGTAAGACAAGACAGAGAGGTAACAAACTTGCTATAGCAAACAATTGGTTAGCGTATTTCATCTTAATCCTTTTATGTATTTTATAATTCCTTGCGTCGACAACACTAACCGAAGGTTTAGCGCATACCACGCTCCGATTTAACCCTATCATACGCAGCTTGAATATCCTGCGCTTTACGATTGGCAATTTCCATCATCTCAGGCGGCAAGCCCTTAGCAACTAATTTATCCGGATGGTGTTCATTCATCAGCTTACGATAAGCCCGCTTAACCTCCTGATCCGTTGCCTCTGCGGTAATACCGAGCAAATGATAGGCATCGGTAATTGAGGTTTTATTGCCGCTTGAGGTTTGGTGGAAACGAAATTCCGCCTGCCAACGTTTAAGTAGTTCATCGAGTTGCTGACGACCATACCCTAATTCTTGAGCTACCGTCATCAAGATCGCATGTTCTGCGGCATCAAGCTCACCATCCGATAAGGCGGTTTGAATTTGGATCTCGATAAACATTTGTACTAATTCTTGACGGCCTTGAGTGACTGCACGAAAGGCTTGCAGGCTGCTGCAAAGGTCAAAATCAGGCTCTTTACCCTCACGAAAAGCCTGCTGCGCCTCTTTGCGGGCATCCCCCGTTAAACGCATTTGATCCATCAACAGGGTCGCGATGCGAATATCAGTCTCGGTCACCCGCCCAGATGCCTTGGCCACATGGCCCATCACCGCAAATGTCGTGTTAAAGAATATGCCTTGGCGATTCTTTGCCTGCCCTAAGATTTGGCTAAAACTGGCGCCACCACCAGGACGTTTGTCGTAGAGATGCCCAAGCCATAATCCCAGCAACGCTCCAAAGAACCGGCCAAACATAAACCCAATCACAAACCCAAAAAACTTACCCCAAAAGCGCATCTTATTTCCCAAATTTTTATGATGTATTCAGTCACTCAATCGAAACCAAGATTGAAAACCACTAACTTAAGGCGTCAGGCTATATGGCTAGCGCTTACGCCAGTGCGGACTCCAGCGTTAACTCTAACGCTTGCAGACGAGGTATCGTACCTACGTCGCACCAAAATCCATTAAAGCGTGTCCCAGTAATGTGCCCATCGGCCATCTTTGCCCGCAGTAATGGGCCAAGGGCAAAGGCGCCATCGGGCGTGCCATTAAATAATGACGGGCGATATAAGCCTATGCCCGAAAAGGTATACTTATGCTCACCTTGCTCACGCACAATACCTTCGCTCAAGGCAAAATCCCCATGGGGATGTTGTTCGGGATTAGGCACCAGCCATAAATGTGCCAGTGCAGCCTCAACTAATGGCATTATTTGCGGCAATGCATCGATAAAAACATCACCATTAAGCACTAAGAATGGCGCATCAGAGTCGTCATCACAGAGCAATGGCAGGGCTTGTTTAATCCCGCCCCCAGTTTCAAGGGCGCAGGCTTCGGCGCTGTAACGGATTTTAACCCCAAAGGCACTGCCATCGCCTAAGGTTTCAACCAGTTTATGCCCAAGCCAAGCATGATTTATCACTATATCAACAATACCTACGGCAGCTAATTTCTCAATATGATAAACAATCAGTGGCTTACCTAAGACGGGCACTAAGGGTTTTGGCAAAGTGTCCGTTAATGGGCGTAAACGCTCTCCCCTACCAGCCGCGAGTATCATGGCTTTCATCGCGACGATCCTGGCTGTTTATCCTGTTGCTTTAGCGGCAAATTAAACGCGGGAATAACCCGTGACTCTACCCAAGCAGCAAACGGCGCAAGCTCAGGATACATTCGCGCGATATCGACAATATAAGCTAAGGTCAACGGAATGTCGGCCATATAGGCAGGCTTGTTATCCCGATAATATAACCGCGCAAAAATACCTGCAGCCTTGATATGGCGCTGCAATCCCATTAAGTCAAACCAGCTTTGATACTGTCTAAACGACGTACCTTCGGGAAGGTGTCCCGACTCAAGCACTTGCTGATAATGCTGCTGTATTAATTCCAGTACCATGGCCTGCGGCCAACGGATATAGCAATCACGTAGTAAAGACACAGCGTCATAGGTCACAGGACCTAACACCGCATCTTGGAAATCAATCACACATAAGCCACCATCTTTAAGCATCAAGTTGCGGCTATGGAAATCGCGGTGCATTCCAACCTTAGGCTGGGCGAGGGCATTTTTCACTAACAAATCAAAGCTCTCGTCCACAAGCGTGCGTTCTTCGTCACCGAGTTCAAGCTGCAAATGTCGCGCTAACAACCATTCAGTAAAGATCCCCAGCTCGCGGCGCACAAAAGCCTCATCATACAAAGGTAATGGTTGCGTTATGCCAGAAACGGGATCTTGGCTTTCAACCACAGTTGCTACCTGCGGCAATAACGCCAACGCGCGGCAGTAATAGTCGGCCACATTGTCATCCGTGAGCACAGACAATAACTGGGTATCCCCCAAGTCGCTCAGCAGCATAAAACCTTGATCTGCATCAGATGCGATGACTTTTGGAACTGTCAGTCCCGCTGCAGCATAAGCACTCGAAAGGGCGATAAAAGGCGCGATAGGCACCAGCGCTGGCGGCGAATCGGCGATAATGTAACTAGTATCATGTGCAAACACGCGAAAATAACGTCTAAAACTGGCGTCCCCTGAAATCAATATCGGGGTCACATCATCGGAAAAATAACAGTTCAGCCACTGATTAAGGGAAATAAATCTCGGATCGGATAAAGTCATTTCATGGCTCTTATAGAAAAATTGCTTTATTATAGCTGGCATATAATTTGGAAACAGCTAAGAAATTGAGAGATTTATTTGCTGCGTTGCACTTGTAGTTTGCAACTTTCCCCGTCGATACTTGTCCAGACTAAGAAATCATTATTATTGACCTAAGATGCAGATCCGTTACCTTCTGGCCTTGAGCCTGTTACCGAAATTAGTCCTGGCAGACGAATCTCCCGCAACCTCAGCATCACAATGCCTAATCGAACCGCCAGTACCTCGTATCGTATCTCAACCGGGGTTGAGTGCGGCTGATCAAGCAAAAATTCGAATTGCGTCAGACCGCTCAAAAGCTGAAATGGGTAAGCAAGCTATTTTTACTGGCGATGTTGTATTCAGCCAAGGCGATAGACATATCGCTGCCGATGAAGCAATTCTCGACCAAGCAACCGAACAATTTGATGCCAATGGTAATCTTGTCTTCCAAGACAGTAACTTTACCGTCACCGCCGATTCGCTACAGGCGCAAATGCGCAGTAATCGTGCAACCCTAACTGGAGCGCAGTATTGGCTCCATGGTCAGCAGGTTCACGGTGATGCCGAAAAACTGCAAATCACCATCAACAATAACCTGATCTTAACCAACACTAACTTTACCACCTGTCCGCCGGACAACGTGTCTTGGTTGCTCGAAGCTGAAAAGATTAAGATCAATAGCGAAGAAGAATGGGGCGAGATTTGGAATGCCAAGCTGCGTGTCGCCGATATTCCAGTGTTCTACATTCCGTATATGACGGTGCCGGTTTCGGATAAACGAAAAACAGGCTTCCTCTATCCAAGCTTCAGTACCAGCACTACCAATGGTTTTGAAGTGTCAGCACCCTACTATTGGAATATTGCACCAGAATACGACCTGACATTTACGCCCAACTATATGACTAACCGCGGGTTATTCACTAAAACTGAGTTTCGCTATCTTGCGGGTGAGGCCCAAAATGGCCGTTTGAATCTAGAGTATTTGGGCAGCGATCAAATGCTCAATGGCAGCCCCAATCGTTACCTCTACAACTGGCAACACCAAGGTGCTATCGATAAAAACTGGCGGGTACTCGCTAACTTTACCGAAGTGTCGGATAACAACTATTTCAACGATTTAAAGTCTGATGTTAACCGTGCGACCGATAACCAATTATCACGGATCGGCGAAGTTAGTTACTTCGAACGTGATTGGGATATCAGTACTCGAGTACAGGATATTAAAGTACTGGGTGAAGATGAAAAACCCTATCAAGTGATGCCACAGGTTAATTTTAACTATCGTGCCGCTGACTTTTGGAACAACTTAGACTTTGGCTTTAACTCAGAGCTAACCAACTTTGCTCATCAAGATGACGATGTGAACACGGCAACCCGTTTGCATATGGCACCTAGCTTAACATTACCAATCCACGGCCCTTCGGGTTCGTTCACCAGCCAATTAAAGTTAATGCAAACCAATTATTGGCAGGAAAAAAACAACAGTAAGTTTGATAGCTTAGATGACACTGTGAGCCGTACTATCCCTCAAGTGCGTATCAATGGGCAAATCAACTTCGAACGTTTTACCGAGTTATTTGAGCATAATTACCGTCAAACACTCGAACCTCAATTCCAGTATCTGTACGTAGGTTATGAAGATCAACGGGGCATTGGCATTTACGATACCGCCCAATTACAGGACGACTATTTTGGTTTATTCCGTGATCGCCGCTTCTCCGGCCTTGACCGTATCGCAGATGCCAACCAAGTTACCCTTGGTATAACAACGCGTTTATTCGATGATCACAACCAAGAAGCCACCAAATTCAGCCTCGGACAAATCTTCTATCTTCAGGACAGTAAACTGGGTTACGAAGATAATATTTTTGAGCAAAATCAATCGACTTCAGTGTTGGCTGCCGAGCTAGACACACGCTTAAGTTCAAATTGGTATTTGGGCGCAGCCATTCAGTACGATACCAACACCAGCGACAATAAGAAGACCGAAGTCACCTTAGACTTCCGCCCTGAAGCGAACAAGCTACTACAGTTCAGCTACCGTTATGTACCGGATCTTTTGAACTCCAACACTAACGATTTGGTTAACATCTCCCAAGCGGGTGTGCGCGGTGCTTGGCCAATCAATGACAGCCTCTATTTTGTCGGCAACTGGTACTATGACCTTAATGAGACTCGTAGTATAGAAACCTATACCGGTGTCCAGTATGAGTCATGCTGTTATGCAATTCGCCTCAGTTACCACTACCGAATTAAAACCAACTACGATGACAATATCGGCTCAACAATTATTGATGAGCGCGAGCAATTTGAAAGTGGCGTTTACCTTAACTTAATCATCAAAGGACTTGGTGGTTCTGGTCCATTAGGTGTATCCGATATGCTTAATGATGGGCTGTTTAACTACAGAAAACCGCTTTATCTGAGGAATTAGCGAAGAATTGTGGTAGATTGCTGAACCTCAACAAGGACTGAGAGTCCAAACAGGTTAATGAAAGCCGTGCGTTCCCCCCAAACAGAACCTAGGAGCGCACTGTTTTAGAGTTACTAATAAAATAAAATTTAGGCAACTCACTGTAATTTAAATACAAATGGTAAAGTTAACTTAAATAAGCCGTCGAATCTGACCTTAGAACGTGCCAAGGATTTTGTGGATGAAACCCAGTAAACATCTGATTTTTGCTTTATTTGCACTCGCTATCAGCCAGCCAACCATGGCCGCACCTCAGCCACTCGACCGTGTTGCAGTTCAAATCAACGACGGTATTGTGCTCGAAAGTGAAATCACCAATATGATTGACACAGTCAAAGCCAATGCTAAGGCCGCCAATCAATCGCTGCCCTCCGACAGTGCGCTGCGCACTCAGGTTATCGAGCGATTAATTTTGACTCGTCTGCAATTACAAATGGCGGATCGCATTGGTCTGCATATTGGTGATCTCCAGTTAGACCAAGCGATTGAAAACATTGCGCGTGAACAAAAAATGACCGTCGCGCAAATGCAGCAAAAAATTGCAAGCGAAGGGATAAGTTTCAGCCAATATCGCGAACAACTACGTGAAGAAATCACCTTAGGTGAAATTCAACGTATTCAAGTACAACGCCGTATCCAAGTTTCACCTCAGGAAATCACTGGCCTTGTGAAACTGATCCAAGAACAAGGCATGAAAGACGTTGAATACCAAATCGGCCATATCCTGATTGACGTTCCGAATAATCCCACCAGTGAGCAACTCGAAGCCTCAAGCAAACGCGCGAATGCCGTGCTTGAACGTTTAAAGAGTGGTGAGGATTTCCGCCGTACCGCCATCGCGTCTTCATCTGGCCCCAAAGCACTTGAAGGTGGTATCTGGGATTATATGAACATCAACGAGATGCCAACCCTGTTTGCCGAAGTCATTAACGGCGCGAAAAAGGGCGATATTATCGGCCCAATTAAGACTGGTGCAGGCTTCCATATCATCAAAATCATGGATGCTCGCGGCTTACAAACCAAAGAAATTGAAGAAGTCAGGGCTCGTCACATTCTACTCAAGCCATCACCCATTTTGTCTGAAGATCGCGCTAAAGCAATGCTCGAGCAGTTCCTTAAACAAATTCGCTCTGGTGAAGCTAAGTTTGAAGATTTAGCCCGTCAATATTCTGAGGATCCAGGTTCTGCGACTAAGGGTGGTGAACTAGGTTGGGCAGAGCCTAGTATTTATGTGCCAGAATTTGCGCAAACACTCAATAGTTTAAGCCCAGATCAGATCAGTGAGCCCTTCCGTACAACCCACGGCTGGCACATCACTCAGTTAGAAGAGCGCAGAAAAACCGATGCTACGGATCAATTTAACACCAACCGTGCGCACCAACTGATTTTCCGTCGCAAATTTAATGAAGAACTGCAAAACTGGCTAGACGAAATGCGTGCCGACGCATACATTGAAGTCTTTCAGCCTGAGTCTAATCGAGGTTAAGCTAAATTGACCACTAAACGCATTGCCGTTACCCCCGGAGAACCAGCGGGTATCGGCCCCGATTTAGTCGTACAACTGGCTCAGCAGGCTTGGCCTGCTGAGTTAGTTGTTTGTGCCGATCCCGAATTATTAGCCAGCCGAGCTAAACGACTGGGCCTGCATGTCACTTTTCGCCCTTATTTGCCCGATCAAGCTCCAAGGCCTCAAGAGGCGGGCACACTGACAATCGCGCCTTTCAAATTGGTGACGAACACCGTTTGTGGGCAACTCGATGAGCAAAACAGTGCCTATGTGGTTGAAACCCTCCGTTATGCGGGTGAAAAAAACATGAGCGGCGAGTTTGATGCTGTGGTCACTGGCCCTGTGCACAAAGGGATCATCAATCAAGCAGGGATTTCCTTTAGCGGCCATACTGAGTTTTTTGCCCATCAGGCAAACTGCCCCGATGTAGTGATGATGCTAGCTACCCAAGGTTTACAGGTAGCACTGGTAACAACCCATATTCCATTGGCCTATGTGGCAAAAGCCATTACACGCCAGCGATTACACCATATTATCAAGATTTTACACGCAGACCTTATCAGTAAGTTTGCCATTACTTCACCTAAGATTTATGTCTGTGGGTTAAATCCCCATGCGGGTGAAGATGGCCATTTAGGGCGGGAAGAAATCGATGTGATTATTCCAGCATTAAATGAGCTTCGCGCTGAGTTTCAAATGAACATTGTCGGCCCGCTCCCCGCCGATACCTTGTTCCAACCCAAATATTTACAGGACGCGGATGTCGTCTTGGCCATGTACCATGACCAAGGTCTACCCGTTCTAAAGTCACAGGGATTTGGCAAATCGGTAAACATTACCTTAGGTTTACCCTATATCCGTACCTCGGTTGACCATGGTACGGCGCTCGATCTTGCGGGAACGGGCAAAGCCGATATTGGCAGCTTTGTCTGCGCCTTGAATAAAGCCATTGAGTTATCCTCAAAAAACTAAACGATTAGATATTAATGAGTAGCAAAGTACATTTAGGCCACACGGCCAGAAAGCGTTTCGGACAGAACTTCTTAACTGACGACAATGTGATTAACCGCATTGTGGGTGCGATCGCCCCCGATAATGACCACGTGATGGTGGAAATCGGTCCAGGCCTTGGCGCCTTAACGGAGCCTGTCGCCACGGCGATAGATAACCTGACCGTTGTCGAGTTAGACCGCGATCTGGTAGAGCGCTTACAGAACCACCCAGTACTTAAGGATAAGCTCACCATTCACCAAGGCGATGCGCTGCAGTTCGACTTTAGCCAGTTGGTCGTGCCGGGTAAAAAACTCAAAGTGTTTGGTAACTTACCCTATAACATTTCGACGCCTTTGATGTTCCATCTGTTCGAGTTTGCTGAGCAGATTGAAACCATGCACTTTATGCTGCAAAAAGAAGTGGTGCTGCGTTTATCGGCAAGTCCGGGCACGAAAGCCTATGGCCGATTAACCGTCATGGCACAATATTTCTGCCAAGTAGTCCCCGTACTCGAAGTACCGCCACACAGCTTTGCCCCGCCACCGAAAGTTGACTCCGCAGTGGTGCGTCTGTTGCCCTATGCTGAAAAACCTTTCCCCTGTAAGGATGTGAATGTGCTGCGTCAGCTGTGCACCACTGCGTTCAATATGCGCCGTAAAACGCTTCGCAATAACCTTAAGCAAGTGTTAAGCGACGAAGAATTCGAGCAGTTAGGTATTGATCAAAACCTGCGTCCAGAACAAATCTCCGTTGAACAATATGTTGCAATGGCGAATATGGTATGTGATAAGCAGGCTTAAGCAGTTAAGTTTGATGGGCACTTAGGTGCCCAATATCATTGTAGGAAGCCACATGAGCGCATTGGATAACTCTATCCGAGTCGAAGTCAAAACCGAGTACATTGAACAACAATCCTCACCTGAGGATGAGAAATACCTCTTTAGCTACACTATCACCATTATTAACCTCGGTGAGCAAGCCGCAAAACTCGAAACCCGTCACTGGATCATTACCGACGCTAACGGCAAAACCAGTGAAGTACAAGGTGCGGGTGTTGTCGGTGAAACGCCCACCATTCCTCCAAATACCGCTTACCAATATACCAGTGGCACAGTACTCGATACCCCCTTTGGCATTATGTATGGCACTTATGGTATGGTCAGCGAATCGGGCGAGCATTTTAACGCTATAATTAAGCCGTTCCGCTTAGCCACCCCTGGCTTATTACATTGATTTAACTAAAGAAAGGATACTGTGGCCCATTATTTTGTCGGTGATGTCCAAGGCTGTTTTGCCGAACTCCAAAGATTACTTGCTAAAGTCGATTTTAATCCATCCCGAGATGAGCTTTGGGCAGTTGGCGATCTTGTTGCTAGGGGCCCAGACTCATTAGCAACGCTACGCTTTTTTCAGTCCCTTGGCGATGCGGGAAAAATCGTCCTCGGTAACCACGACCTGCATTTGCTCGCCCTCCATGGCAAACTTAAGCGGGATAAACCCAGTGATAATCTCACGCCACTCTTAAACGCGCCAGATATTTCAAGTCTTATCGACTGGCTTAGGCAGCAACCCCTCATGCGGGAATTGCCAGAACATAAGGTCATCATGACCCATGCCGGCGTACCGCCGCAGTGGTCGTTAGAAGTACTCAGGCAAGAATCCCTTTTAGTAAGCCAAGCGCTCAAACAAAATGATTATCTTGATGCGCTTATTAGCCAAATGTACACCGACACCGCAGAGCGCTGGGACCCGAGTGCCATAGGTATAAACCGCCTACGCTTTTGTATTAATGCCCTAACCCGCATGCGCTATCTTTATGTCGATGGCCATTTAGATTTTGACTGTAAACAGCCCCCCGAGGATTGCAGCAACCCACAATTGCGCCCTTGGTTTGAATTTACATCTACGCTACGTAACAGTCACATATTAGTGTTTGGACATTGGGCTGCACTAATGGGAAAAGTCGACGCCCCCAACCTAAAAGCACTCGATACAGGCTGTTGCTGGGGAGAACACCTAACCCTATGGCACCTTGAAAAAGACCAAAAAATTACCCAAAAAAAGTTAAAAAAGAGTTAACCTTGTATCAAAATTGGTCGATAGACGACAGTGCGTCTTCGCCCTGAATTAAATAATCTTTTCATTCGGAAAAATATAATAATAACCGGAGTATCCTATGAAAGTTAATGTTGCCACCCGAGTCATTGGCGGGTTTAGCGTAGTCACGCTTTTACTTGTATTGTTAGGATTCACCTCTTATCTGACAAACATTAGCCTCAAAGATAGCTCAGCAATGATGCAGCAACTCAGCCTGCCAGCACTTAAGTCGACCAATCATTTAACCGAGTCCCTGAGTGAACAACAGCGCCAAGTGTTAATCGCCTACCATGCACCTAAATCCCGACTCATTCCCGATATCCGCAAAGTATTTAACGACCATAGTGCCCAGTTTAAAAATGAGATAAACAATCTGACCTTACTCGTTCAAAAGCAAAATAACTTGTCATCCTTGATTTCTCAGCTAAGTAATAGTTTCTCCACCTTTGAGCGGGATAGTTTGGCCATGCTGAGCGAGCGAGAAGCAGCGCTAAGCAAACAGGAACAACTGATCAGTTTGAAAAAGAAACTCGAAAATGCCGCCGATGATGCCTCATCAGTACTGTTAGATATTATCGATCTTGAGAATAGCCAAAATCCAGATGCGCAAAGTATTGCCGCCTCTGCAAGTGCCATCGATACCGGCATGGGCAACATCATCACCACGATCGCAGATTTAGTAAGTAATGACGAAATGAGTAAACATGAGCTCATTTCAAAAGAACTTGACTATATCTTAAGCGAAACGAAGAACAAGCTAGAATATGTTAACCGCCATGCCGAAGGTATTGTTGATGCGGACACCTTAGAATCGATTAACCAAGATGTTAAAAAAGTACTGACACTACTCGAAGGGTCAGACTCTATGGTGCAACAAAAAGCGAACCAGCTGAACCATGCACAAGCGGCATCGAATCAACTTGCCATCATAGAGAAAGATGTCAAAGTCATCGATCGTAATATGGAAGAGGTTAGCGATAATATCGAAGCGGTTGCAGCACAAATGAGCCAAGCAACCATAACCCAAATTGATGCTGCCAGTTTCCGTACTATGATTGTCGTGCTTATCGCCATTGTTGTCGCCATTATTATTAGCTTTGCCGTCGTAACCCCTTTAAAACGCTCACTCAATCAAGTCAATAATGCTTTGAATGTGCTTGCCTCTGGTAATTTAACCCATAAATTAGATGATTCTAGCCAGGATGAGTTTGCTGAACTTGCCAAAAACTGTAACCGTTTGGTGGACAGTTTACGTGGATTAATTGCGGGCATTTTAGATCGTTCAAACCAGCTTGCAGCCGCAGCAGAGCAGACCTCAGCAATCACGGCGCAAACCACCACAGGCATCCAAGAACAAAAAAGCCAGGTCGATCAAGTGGCAACTGCCACGACAGAATTAAGCTCAAGTGCGCAACAAGTGTCTATGAGTGCTAATGATGCCCTCGCACAAATAAAACAAGCCGATCAAGAAGCCAAGCATATGCGCGCGATTGCCGAGGAGAATAAACACACCATTCTCGCTTTGGCTGAAGAAGTCGCTAAAGCGGGCCAAGTGATTAACAAAGTCCATTCGGATAGCGCCGCCATTGGCTCAATTCTTGATGTGATCCGTGGCATTGCCGAACAGACAAATTTGCTGGCATTAAACGCAGCTATTGAAGCCGCGCGTGCAGGTGAACAAGGTCGCGGCTTTGCAGTAGTCGCTGATGAAGTGAGAAGTTTAGCATCACGAACCCAAGTCTCGACCCGTGAAATTCAACAAATGATTGAAGTACTGCAACAGGGGGCACAGCAAGCCGTAGCAGCTATGGATATGGGTCGTGCCCAAGCCAATGCTTGCGTACAAAAGACCGAGCAAGCCAACCTCGCCCTTGAGACGATCAGCCAGTCAGTTCATAAGGCCTATGACGCAGGCACTCATATTGCCCATGCGGCGCAGGAACAAAATTTAGTTAGCCAACAAGTTTCCGAAAAACTCGAACATATTGCCGCGATTTCAGAAGAAACAGCGATCGGTGCCGATCAAACCGCCCAATCGAGCCATCAAGTGGCGAAATTGGCTGAAGAGTTGCAGGCCTCGGTCGGTGAGTTTAGAGTGTAATCAAACGCTCAGTTTACTCCGGGTCGCTGCTGCGGCCCTTTTTTTCCCTAATTAACCTAAACTCGGGGTAACGAGTTTCGAAAAAGTCTAAATTTAACAAACTAAATCAATGCGGTAAATAATTGTTTTTAAAATGAAAAATCTTTTTTTCTGACTGAATGCGCAGATTTTTGTGCATATCAAGGCGCTCTGTCGTACGCCATAGCGAGCTATGGTTAGACAGCAACGCAGAGAAGCCCGAAAAGGAGGCTGTTCATAATTCTGTGTCAGGTTAATTAAAGTGGTCTCTTTTGCTCTTTACAGCGTTGTATTTCAATGAACAGCTCACCTTGGTCGACAGAAATGCTTTTAATGCAAAGCGCTCACATCAGTCCCATAAAAAATGCCGAACTGAGTTCGGCATTGTTAATGAATCATTCTTCCTTAGCAGCAAAACACATTGGCAAATGAGAAAAGGTTATTACTCCTCCTCACCGCCAGCAGCAGCGCCTAAACGCTCTTTAACAGCCGCGGTGATGGGATTAGCGCCGTGACCATTCGCCTCAGCCCAAGCTTGAATGGTCATGCCATCCGCTTCAGCTACGCTTAGTTCATTGACTGATAAACGCTTAGCCACAAACTCACCCGCATCATTCGCATTCGTGGTATAGGCGGTGCGTAGTAAGCTTTGGCCATCGCAGCTAATACCACTGTAAACTTGACGTAATTTAACACGACTTTCTTTTAGTTTTTTACGTAACCGGTTTTTATCGTTCGCTTTTACGTAATCACAAATACTTGCAACAAGTGGATCTGCTTCAGCAGCTTTAGCCGAGGTTGGCACAGAAACATAGCTAAATCCGATTAGTGCAGCCAAGGCTACAGGCATTAAACGCATCCGATACTCCTTAATACTTTCTTATAGTTTTAATATGTTTTGTATGGTCTGCGTCTATATCTAGCTTATATTTGCCTCTTAGGTTCAGATAATTCGTAATAACACCGTTATATCGACCTACTTGCACCTATCAGATCTAATACCTTAGACATATTGGCAATCCATACGCTCAGGGTACACAATAGAACGACATAACTTAACATTTTTTTACCAAATTGATAAAGTTATATTCAAGTCCATCGGCGCTTATACTCGGCTGGGTTTCAGTCTTTTGCCATTCATTGTCTTCCCACGCGGGGAAAAAAGTATCGCCATCCACATCGAGGTTGATCTGAGTCAGGTAGAGTCTATCGGCTTGAGGTAATAACTGCTTGTACAATTGTCCACCACCTATAACAACCAGTTCTTCACAATCGCCAGCAACCCGTTTAGCAGCTTCGAATGAAGTCACGCAGGTTACGCCCTCTATTTGCAAATCTGCTTGGCGAGAAATAACGATATTGTGGCGCCCAGGCAATGGTCGACCAATAGACTCGAAAGTTTTACGTCCCATCACTACAGGCTTACCTAAAGTCATGGCTTTAAAATGGCGTAAATCTTCTGGTAGATGCCATGGCATTTTATTGTCTTTTCCTATGACTCGATTGTTTGCCATCGCGGCTATCATTGCAATGCGCATGGGCACTCCTTTGGGATTGTTTTTATTGAATGACTGGGCGGGTTCTAAAATACAGCAAACTCGGCAAGGCTAAGCCCACCGATAGCGCTCCTAGAATAAAGACTGTTTTTAATCCGTTACTGATCACTTGTCCTGTCAGCTCTTGGCTAACCTGCGATTGTGCCGTTAGTTGCACTAAGGCGATCACTGTATTAAAGGCGTAAGTGCCAGGGATCATGGGAATAATAGCTGCAACTGCATACATCAACGGCGGCGCTAAATGACGCTTTGCAAACCCTATGGTAATAGTGCCCACTAGCGCCGCTGCGGCAAAGGTTGCCCACTCAATAGGCAGTCCAAATTGCAGCATAAGCGTACGGGAACTATGCCCAATCGCCCCCGCTAACGCGCAATAGGGTAAAAAACGTTTAGGCACGTTAAATACCATTGCAAAGCCTACAGCGGGGATTGCCGAAAAAAAGGCATCGTGCAACAAAATGCTCAGTAATTCCATCATAGAAAAATACCACCAAGCTGCATTGCTATCGTGATGCCAATGACCGAAGAAACGGTCAAGAGAGTCGCATGTCCCCAGCGGGAAATACCGACATTCATATGGCCTTTAACCATATCGGAAATGGCGTTAATCATAGGAAAACCAGGCACCAGCATGAGCACACTCGCTGCCATCGCTGACTGAGGCGTATCGCTTAAGGAAAACATATAACCCAACTGAGCAATCATACTGGTGACAAAGGCAGTCACCGCAAAATTCACCAATAGATTAAAGTGTCGCTTAGCTATTGTCAGTCGTACTGACATTCCCATTGCAGAAGCAAAAAAGGTAATCACACTCGCAGCGATATCGCCGCCAAAGAGGTGACAAAAACTGGCACAGGATAACCCTATCATTAACACCACCAAATAAGGTGGGTAGGTTTTTGGCTCAATTCGAGCTAAGCGCTTACGCACTTCGTTAGGGCCATAAAGCCCTTTCTCTGCGAGTAAGCAAATGCGCTGTAATTCGCAGACTATGGTCATGTTAATGCCATGTTCACGGATCCGACGCGTTGTCGTGATACAGCGACCATGCACTAAACTGGTTAATACGAGGGAATTAGAAGAGATAGAAAGCTCGACACTTGCCAACCCTAAGGCCTGACCTAGGCGCTGGCTGATTTCTTCAACTAAATCAGATTCAGCACCGTAGGCCAGCAAGAGTTGTGCAACCCGCACAACTTGCCGAGTAATATCATTTTGAGTATCAGCGTACACGGGACTCTCAAAACTTAGATATGGTTATTATCTTTGGTAGATTACTTCTACATCGTAGTCATCATCATCAAAGTCATCGTCGAAGTCATCATCATAATCTTCATTGATGGCATCAATGTTGGCTTGATGATAATTATCCCACTTGAATTCGACCTCATCTTCAGGATTCGCATCTTTATCTTCAGGAGGAAGACTCTGGATGAAATCCCACAGCTTAGCCGCTAATTCCTTAGTACCATCGCGTCCATAGGCGGAAATAGTGTAAACCTCACCTTCCCAACCCAGCTCCTTAACAACACGCTCAGCCTTCTCTTTAAGCTCGTCTTCGAGCAATAGATCCGCCTTGTTAAAGACTAACCAACGTGGCTTGCTTGCCAATTTAGGCGAGTATTTCTCAAGCTCACCCACAATAGCACGGGCTGAATCCACAGGATCGGTGCCATCAATCGGCTCAATGTCGATGATGTGTAACAAAATACGGCAACGCTCAAGATGCTTTAAGAAACGGATCCCTAAACCAGCCCCTTCTGCCGCACCTTCGATCAAACCAGGAATATCGGCGATCACATAACTTTGACCAGGGCGTGGGTTAACCACACCCAAGTTAGGCACTAATGTAGTAAAGGGATAATCCGCAACCTTAGGTGTTGCACGAGACACTGCACGGATAAAGGTCGATTTACCCGCATTAGGCATACCGAGTAAGCCAACATCGGCTAACAACAGCAATTCTAATTTTAGACTACGCACTTCACCCGGAGTCCCTAAGGTTTTCTGGCGTGGCGCACGGTTTGTACTGCTCTTAAAGCGAGTATTACCTAAACCATGGAAACCGCCTTTTGCGACTAATAACTTCTGCCCATGGGTGGTTAAATCGCCGAGCACTTCCTCGGTATCATGATCGATCGCACGAGTACCTACAGGTACTTTTAAAATCAAATCTTTACCACTATGGCCGGTACAGTCACGGCCACGACCGTTTTCACCGCGCTCAGCCATGTGGAAACGTTCAAAACGATATTCAATCAAGGTGTTGAAGTTTTCGTCGGCTTCCAGATACACGCTGCCGCCGTCACCACCATCACCACCATCAGGACCACCATCAGGGATATATTTTTCGCGTCTGAAACTCACGCAACCGCTACCGCCGTCGCCTGCTTCGACCCTAATTACTGCCTCATCGACAAACTTCATACTTACTCCTGGCATCACTGAATGAAGGAATTATACCGTTTAACTTCATCGGTCGCCAAAAAACTCGAGATACTTGCTCCCAATCTTACCAGTCAACGCCCTCAATTTGATAAAGATTTACCAAACTCTCCAGAAACGTAGGCAAGTAGAAGCATAAAAAACAGAAAGCCCCACCAAAGGCGGGGCTTTACAGTATAAGCTAGACTCGAAAATTAAGCTTCGATGCTAATAAACTTACGGTTATTAGGACCTTTAACTTCGAATTTTACTTTACCGTCGGTCAGAGCAAACAGAGTGTGGTCACGACCAATACCCACGTTTACACCAGCGTGGAATTTAGTACCACGTTGACGAACGATAATGTTACCAGCTAGTACTGATTCACCGCCAAAGCGCTTAACACCTAGACGTTTACTTTCTGAATCACGGCCGTTACGAGTAGAACCGCCAGCTTTTTTATGTGCCATGAGTTAGACTCCTATTATGCGTTTATAGCAGTAATTTTAACTTCGGTGAACCACTGACGGTGGCCCAACTTCTTGTCGTGGTGCTTACGACGACGGAACTTAACAATAGTTACTTTCTCGCCACGACCATGACTTACTACTTCAGCAACGACTTTACCGCCAGCTACTAAAGGAGCACCAACGTGCACTTTTTCACCGTCAGCGATCAATAAAACTTGATCGAATTCAACAGTTGAACCAGTTGCAACTTCTAATTTTTCTAAACGAACTGTGTGGCCTGGGGCTACACGGTGTTGTTTACCACCACTTTGAAAAACAGCGTACATAGCTATTTTACTCCGATATTCCTAACACGCTGGCCCACATTCTTGGGGGCAGGGTGCTACAAAAACTTTATTGACAATGGGCGCGGAGTTTACGCGAAGAATCCATATCTGGCAAGCCCTAATTAGGAAAGAATAAAAAAAGGCCGGAATAACTCGCACATTGTAGTGTGAGTACTGTCATATGTCGGAATTTTAGGTAAAATTCATTCTATATAACACGTGAGCCTAAAATACAGGCTGGGTACGCAATGGCCCCACAACCAGAGTCTATTATGGATTTAAACGCTATTCGTCAACTGGCTGACACTGATATGCAAGCAGTCAATCAGCTGATCTATAAACAGCTGGAGTCAGATGTCGCCCTGATTAACCAGCTAGGTTTCTACATTATTAATGGTGGTGGTAAACGTCTTCGTCCTTTACTGTCCGTACTCGCTGCTCGCGCAGTCGACTACCAAGGTGAAGCCCACCTCAAACTTGCCGCCATTATCGAATTTATTCATACCGCCTCACTACTGCATGATGATGTGGTCGATGAGTCAACCCTAAGACGCGGCCGCGAAACAGCAAACGCTCTTTTTGGTAACAGCGCCAGTGTATTAGTCGGCGACTTCCTTTATACCCGCTCATTCCAAATGATGACTGAACTCGATAGCATGCGCGTATTACGAGTATTAGCCGATACCACCAACGTATTAGCAGAAGGTGAAGTATTGCAGCTAATGAACTGCAATGATCCAGATACGACTGAAGAAAGCTATATGCGGGTGATTTACTGTAAGACCGCGAAGCTATTCGAAGCGGCGACCTTACTTGCCGCAGTATTAGCTGGCGCCTCACCCGAGCAAGAAACCGCATTAGGCGACTATGGTAAGTATTTAGGCACCGCCTTCCAATTGACCGACGATTTACTCGATTACACCGCGGATAGCGACGAGTTAGGTAAAAACATCGGTGATGACCTTGCTGAAGGTAAGCCAACCTTACCGCTGATTTATGCTATTGCCCACGGCACAGAGGAAGAAAAGCAGCTTATACGCCAAGCGATTGAGCAAGGTGATGGCACTCATGCCATTGAGAAGATAGTTGCCGCACTGCATCATTGCGGCGCCCTCAACTACACTCAGCAAAAAGCAATTGAAGAATCAAATAAAGCCATTGCAGCGCTCTCGGTATTACCCGACAGTGATTTCAAAACCGCATTAATTTCGCTGGCAAAAATATCTGTTGATCGCAACCACTAAATTGCTGTGGAATAAACTTAAAAGGCCTTGATTAACAAGGCCTTTTGATTTATAGCGCTCTTTACAAAATGTAACTTAAATCTGCCATTGAATCGGCGCTTCACCCCGTGCCATTAGCAATTGATTCACTTTCGAAAAATGCCCACAGCCAAAAAATCCGCGATAAGCCGATAACGGTGATGGATGCGGCCCAGAGAGAATTTGGTGTTGTGGCGCGGTAATCACCGCGCCTTTTTTGATGGCATGACTGCCCCACAGCACGAAGATAATCGGGCGTTCCTGGGCATTAAGCAGTTTTAGCGCTTCAGTCGTAAAGATTTCCCACCCCGCATTGGCATGGGAATGCGCTTGCCCCTGCTCAACCGTCAGCACGGTATTAAGCATTAAAATCCCCTGCTCTGCCCATTGAGTTAAATCGCCATGATTGGGAATGTGGAAGCCGGGAATATCGTTCACCAATTCTTTATACATATTGGCAAGCGAAGGCGGTGCTTTAACCCCACGTTTAACGGAGAAACACAAACCATGGGCTTGGTCAGGGCCATGGTAGGGATCTTGGCCAATTAACACTACGCGTACTTGCTCCAGCGGCGTAGTCTTAAATGCATTAAACACATCCTCTTTGGGAGGATAAATTACCTTGCCTACTTGTCGCTCTTGATTCACAAACGCGATCAGCTGTTGATAGTAAGGCTGTGTACGTTGATGGTCGATAAATGCTGGCCAAGTCACCAAAATCAGTTTCTCTTACTTAAGTTACAATGCCGCTAGCTTAAAAGTGATAAGCAACCATGACAAGCTCACTGTGCGGTTAATTCGCCAGAATTAGCGATAGTTCAAGTTAAAATGCCGCTAATTAAGTGCTATAGTGTCGGCACTTATCCCCTATTCATGCAGATAAATGATCCGCGACCGCTTACAAGGCTCAAGTCCACAATCCGCAGGCTTTACCTTAATTGAACTCGTTGTTGTGATTATTGTGCTTGGAGTTTTAGCCGTTGTGGCCTTGCCCAAGTTTATCAATGTACAGCAAGATGCGCAGATAGCGACAGTCAAAGCCGCTGGCGCGGGTTTTAAATCGGGGTTAAATTTAGCACGTTCAGTTTGGGCGGTTAAAGTCGGCTCAGGCCCCAAGGAAGATTTGCCCGTATTTGGCACAGCACAGTCAGAACAAGTGGACTTTAATGCTAATGGCTGGCCGGTTCAGCACTACATTTATGGCAATGAGGCGTCACCTTCACTCGATAATGTGGAAGATTGTGTCTCAGTATGGGAAGTGTTATTCCAAAATTCGCAGCCTAGCGTCTCACGACTCAATATTGATGCCACCGAAACAGACTACAAAGCCAGTTATATCAGCCCTAATCAATGCCGATATTTTTATCGTGCCAATGATAAATTATCCATTTATTACGATTCACGAACGGGAACGGTCACAACAGACTTAGATCCCAATAGTTAAGACTTAGCGATTCCTTCCAATCAAAATTAGGATAGAATCGCGCACCAATAAATTATTTTGAGTAAGCGCTATGACTGACACGAGCAACACCACTATTTTTGAACTTGCCGATCAATTTATTGCCTTAGCCAATCAGCTAAGCCAGCAAGAAGGTGATGTGGGCAAAGTAGGTACCGCCCTGCGTTTTGCGGCGGCCCGTTTTAATGCCTTTGAAGCAGCGATTAAATCCGCCGACTTAGGTGCTGAAAAAGACAATGCTCTCGAATGGTTTAGCGCAGAATACCGTGAAATGCTGAGCGATAATTTAGACGACCATATCGCCAACCCGCCAGTAATGCAGGAAGAGCCTGCAGAAGTGGATGATTCGGTACAAATCTTTAAAGGCTGATCTGGTATTAAGAGCGAAGCATCGCCAAACCATATCCCATAAAAAAACGCCATCTTGTGATGGCGTTTTTTTATCTCATTGATAACCTAAAGGGTATACAGCACTCTTATTGCCAGCAGAATCAAAACCACGCCAGAGAGTTTATCAATCAACCCTGCTTTTTCCCGCAATTTGGGTAATACACTCGAGTGGGATAACACTAAAGCAATTAAGCTGTACCAAAGTCCATCCACCACCATTGGCGTTAATACGATCAGTGCTTGACCGGTAAAACTATCGGCCACCATTACAAACTGACTGAATAATGCTAAAAAGAACAGCATAATCTTGGGGTTGAAGAGGGAAATCGCAATGCCATCGCGCGCCGCTGTAAGTGCATCTGTAGCCTCGCCGGCCGCAAGTTTTGCTTGCATGCCACCATTTGAGCGCAGCGCTTGAATGCCCATCCATGCCAAATAAACGGCACCTAATATAGCGATACCATTAAATATCAGGGGCGCCTTTTTCAACACCACCGCAAGCCCAAGTAGTGTCACCAACGCATAAATGCCGATACCAATCGAGTGTGCCCAAGCACAAATAATTCCCTTGCCGCGTCCACCGCCCAAGGTATGACGCACCACCATGGCTAAGCTAGGCCCGGGTGACATGGCCCCTAAACAACAAATCGCAAGCAATCCTAACCATGTACTAAAACTCATCTTTACCCCTTCAGCGCATAAAAGGCCCACAAGAAGGCCTTCACAGGAGCGACAGTTTAACACTGGCCAACCCATGAGGTAACTCTCATTTAGCCGAGTTTAGATGATAAAAAGCACCAATAGATTTCCCGCGATGACACTAACGACTCGGGATTCACTTTCATCTTACTGCCCGTCATGTAACCGTACATAATGACGTAAAATCGATGTTATCAACCTCAATACCATTAATAGAGGATTGATCCCACTGGATCGATAAACCCAGGGCCAAACGATCGAACATAGCGCCATTGTTAACATCGACACAATAAGGCTTGTAGGCAAAAAAACATAAATTCACGCAGATTTAAGCTGTTAGCCGCTAAGATAGGGATGGATTATCTGAAACTTATGTAGGCATCTATGGGCACGATCACGCTTATCAGTCTTATTATTCTCGCTTTACTCGTCGGCGCCATTGGCCTGCTGATGTGGCAACGCAGTAAAGGTAAACCCATTCCACTAGCAGTGATTGTCGTCCTTGGATGTTTCGCCCTTGGTCTGGGTGGCATTATCGGTTTTGTCCATAAAGGCGAAGATTATCAAGCCTATCAAAAGCTGCAGTGGCACACGCTAGCTCCCGAAAAAATCGCCCCACTGGTCGCCCAAGGCTACACAGTGTTTGTGGATATCACTTCTGATTGGTGCAGTATTTGTCAAACCAACAAGGCAGAAGTTACCCATAGGGAACAAGTCGTCAATGCGCTTATGGCCGATGATATTATTTTGATGCAGGGGAACTGGAGCGAAGCCGATAACACCATTGCTGGCTATATGCAGTATGAGGGTATCCCAGGCACGCCTTACAATAAAATTTATGGTCCTAGGAACCCTAATGGCATAGTGCTTCCTTCCAAACTCACTATAGAGGCAGTTATCAATGGTCTAGCCCAGGCCAAAGCCTTATAAATCGCCTCAATATACACCAATATCACAGCCTTTTTGCACACTTCAAATCAGTAGAAAGTGATCTTCCGGAAAGGTGGGCAGAAAATCACTCTATACTCTTAACACCTGCGAAACACCCAAAGCGCTATAAAAATAACTTTATATCTAGCGAGTTACTTAAATAAACATCTTAGCTACGTAATGTATATTTCCATAAAATGGCAAGCGTACTTGTCTATTTCAACTTTGCTAACGATATTTATGAAACATTTTTATAACAATTTAATGCTTTAAGCCAGTATTAAATACAACTTTTGAACGATTAAAATTTAAGCCGCTAATTATCAACAAGTTAATGGTCTGACCTCTAAAACCTTCCACATACATATCATCCACGTCTGATATCACTCACGATATATCGCGATTGCCTTAACCTAGTTATACTCGGAGCAACTCATTCGTATTAAGGACTTCGATGAATGGCAACAAAGATTCCCGCCACAATGCCCTTAGATAAGCATTTTCTGCCAGAAAATCAGCTACTGCTTAATGCCGTAGGTGAAGGCATTTATGGTTTTGATTTAAATGGTAATGCTGTATTTATCAACCCTGCAGCTGAGCGTATGACGGGCTGGAAGAATGAAGAGTTACTCGGCAAGAATATCCATAATTGCCATCACCATAGTCACGCGGACGGTAGTCATTATCCCCAAGAAGACTGCCCAATTTACAATACCTTAAAAGATGGAATTGCCCGCGAAATTACCCATGATGTATTTTGGCGTAAGGATGGCAGCAGTTTTCCGGTGTATTACAGCTCAACTCCCGTTTACAGGGACAATAAGCTTATCGGTGTAGTCGCGATATTTCGTGACATTAGTATTCAAAAGCAAACCGAGCAATCGCTTCGCCATGCGTTAGCACAGGTACAGGCGCTTTCGGAACAGCTGGCGAGCGAGAATCACTATCTCCAAGCCGAGTTAGCCGACAAGACTGGTGATGTGGATATTTCAGGCGGTAGTGCGGTGATCCGTCATATGATCCAACAACTGCATATGGTGGCCAATACCGACAGTACAGTGTTGATTTGTGGCGAAAATGGTACAGGCAAAGAACTAGTTGCCCGCAACTTACATCAACTGAGCCGTCGTAAAGATAAGCCGATGATCAGCGTTAACTGCGCGGCATTTTCAGCATCTCTATTAGAAAGTGAGCTCTTTGGCCATGAAAAAGGGGCATTCACAGGCGCGACTTCGCAACGCAAGGGCCGCTTCGAACTCGCCCATCAAGGCACGCTGTTTCTCGATGAGGTGGCAGAGTTAAGTTTAGAGGCACAATCCAAGTTACTGCGAGTGATCCAGGAGCAATCTTTTGAACGCCTTGGTGGCAGTGAAACCATTAAGGTCGATATTCGCTTAGTCGCCGCCAGCCACCATGACTTACTCAAGCGAGTGGAGCAAGGGTTATTTAGAATGGATCTGTATTACCGCTTGAATGTGTTCCCAATTCAAGTACCACCTCTGCGAGCAAGACTTGGGGATATGCCCGAATTAGTCAGCCATATTCTGCACACACTTAACCGCAAGCTAGGTAAAAAAATCCGCGGCGTAAGTCAAAAAGGGCTTAAAAAATTAATGACCTACAGTTGGCCTGGCAATGTGCGCGAATTGCAAAATATTCTCGAACGGGAGGCCATTTTATCTCAAACGGATATTTTACATATCCATGCCATGCCCACGCATCATCTGCAGACTCAAACCGCGGCTTCACCATTACAAACCCTGGCCGAGGCGGAAGCGCAACATATAGAGCAAACATTAAAGCAGCTCAACTGGCGTATTTCGGGCGCGAACGGCGCGGCCAATGTACTCGGCGTCCCGCCAAGTACACTCAGATCGCGGATGAAGAAGCTAGGAATTACACGTCAAATCACTAGGGCGTGTTGACTTTTCAGGGTTATTTTTGCAGCAATTTGGCTAGCTTTTATGCAAGGCAAAGTCCGTGCAGTGTAGTTATTCTACATAAACGGACGATAACGCGGCAGAAAAGCCAGCCAAATGCTGCCCGAAGGGTTCGCCTGGCAAGCCCTTGCTCTTACTTTCTGTCATAAGAGCAGCTCGTCATTTGAGCAGAATAACTACACATCATTCCTCGTTTCGCGAGCACGAACTTGCCAGAACGAACAAAATTTAACCTCTAAACGTCAACACGCCCTAATGATGAATAGTCTCAAAAACGCGATATATCGCCAATAAGCGATATATCGCTACTCAAGCTTACAGAAAATCAATTTTAATCATTAAATATCAATATATTAATAACAAATCCATATTGGCCTAACGCTTGCTATAAGGAGCCGAATCTTATTTAAGCGGTTAGGACTGCATATGCCAAAGAGTGACACCCTACAGAGTGAGAACGCAAAGCGTCCCTCTGCCGAGCAATTTATCCCCGTTAAAAATCTATCAACTGGCGATAAGCCTGCACAAAAAAGCAGTGGCCAGATTCATTTCCGTGAACAAAAAGGCTATTTTCAACGCCTAAGAACCGCGATGAACAGCCTGTTAATTCTGCTCTTTTTCGCCCTGCCCTTTATCTCCTTTGATGGTCGACAAGCGATACTGCTGGATGTGCAGCAGCAACAATTCTTCTTTTTTAACCTCACACTCTGGCCACAGGATTTCACCTTACTTGCTTGGGTGTTTATCGCCGCTGCCTTCGGTTTATTTTTCATTACCGTGTTTTGGGGGCGAGTCTGGTGCGGCTATCTTTGCCCACAAACCGCGTGGACCTTCATGTTTGTCTGGCTCGAAAGCCGAATTGAGGGCAACAGCAATAAACGTAAATTGCTGGATAAGGCGCCATGGTCTGCCAATAAACTTGGTAAAAGAAGCCTCAAACATACCCTTTGGGGATTAGCCGCCTTGATTACGGGTTGTGGCTTTATTAGCTATTTCATTCCCGCCCGCGAACTCTATTCGGACATCTTTACTGGCAATGCTGGCTTTTGGAGCACCTGCTGGGTGTGGTTTTTCGCAATTTGTACCTACTTAAATGCGGGCTGGATGCGCGAACAAATGTGCTTACACTGCTGCCCCTATGCACGTTTTCAGGCCGTCATGTTCGATGCCAATACGAAAACAGTGACCTATGATGCCGCGCGGGGCGAGGCGCGAGGTCCACGTAAGCGCAAACAAAAAACTCAACTCGGGGATTGTGTCGATTGCAATTTATGCGTCGAAGTCTGCCCTACGGGGATTGATATTCGTGATGGACTCCAATACGAATGTATTAACTGCGGAGCCTGTGTTGATGCCTGTAATGAAACCATGCAAAAATTCGACTACAAACAAAACCTGATTAGCTATGTTAGCGAGAATGAGTTAAAGGGCATCGCCCATTCCAACTGGCGCTCACCACGCTTCTTAGGTTATGGCACGGCGGTAGTGATCATGTTGATTGTGATAGGTTTAGATCTTTCCAGTCGCAGTGAAATTCAGCTCAACGTGATCCGCGATAGGCAGAGCCTATATCGTGAAACCGCTGATAATAGAGTTGAAAATACCTATCAGCTGAAGATCCGTAATAAGACTCAGCAAACTAAGCAATACCAACTCGCCGTCAATAGCAAAATGCCCTTTAGCTTAATTGCCGCCCCCGTTATCACCCTGGCTGCGGGGGAACAAGCAGATTATCCCGTCACAGTATTAGCCGATAAGGATGCAATCCCCGCGGGGCGCAAGGTTATCGAATTTTCGGTAACAGATATAAGCGAGCCGAAGCAAAGCGTAAGCCAAGAGACCGGATTTTTTAGTCCTTAATTCATAGCCTCAACAATCTAATTTGAGCCGTTAACAACCAATAAGACGCTATTTATTTAGCGTCTTATTGGTTTTGCAAATAACAACATATTGAGTGCCCTTTTCTTTCACCCTATTCACCTGCCAATTGCTGCAAAAACACACCTAAAATGTCAACACATCCTAATATACCCAACGTAATAAAGACTTAACTCTGCTCCGCTTATATAGAGTAAAAACACTATTTTTAACATAAAGATAGAGCCTGTGGCAGGATAGAATTATTTATCGATAAACATTGACCTTATAGGCTGAATCCTTCTAATCTAAACACCCGTTTGATTTTAAAATAATAATAACGACTAAACCTATTTGAGGTAGTTAGGCATGGCATACGATCAAGAGTCACAACTCGAACTTGGCAAGTACTCATCACTCATAGACTTAATCGAACGCACTAGCCAACGCTTTGGCGATAAAACGGCATATGCTTGTTTGGGGAAAAATAGCAGTTTCAATGAGATAGAACGCGACTCACGTTATTTTGCTGCCTATCTGCAAAATAACACTAACTTAAAACCTGGTGATCGCATCGCGATCCAGTTACCCAATATCACCCAATTTGTCATCGCTGCCTATGGGGCGCTGCGAGCGGGCCTTATCCTTGTCAACACCAACCCGCTGTATACCGAACGTGAGCTCATTCACCAGTTTAATGATTCGGGTGCTAAGGCATTGGTGGTGTTATCGGACTTACTGCCAACATTGGCCAAAGTCGTTGCAACCACCCCCATTGAACTGGTTATTTCGACTCATCCGTTAGATCTTATCGACCCACAAGTTCAGCCCAAGACAGGGCTTAAAAATGTTGAATTCTGTCATGTATTACAACAAGGTGCGCTGTTACCCTTTACTCGCTTTGTACCAACATTGAGCGATCTGGCGGCACTGCAATATACAGGTGGAACAACGGGACTTTCTAAGGGTGCAATGCTGACCCACGGCAATATGCTTGCCAATGCGGCGCAGGTAAAATCCCGTATTGGTAGCGTGATCAGCGAAGGCGAAGACATTTTTGTCGCGCCATTGCCGATTTACCATATTTACGCCTTTATGGTGAACTTGGTGCTTTATTTTGAATGCGGTGGATGCTCAGTACTAATCCCTAATCCCCGTGATATTAATGGCTTAATCAAAACGCTGGCGAAATATCCTTTCACCGGTTTTGCGGGACTTAACACTCTATTTGTCGCCCTCTGCCATCAACCCGAATTTAAAGCGCTAAATTTTAGCCATTTAAAAATCACCATTTCTGGCGGTACTGCACTCACAGCCGCCGCTGCCAATCTGTGGCAACAAACCACTGGTAATACTATTAGCGAAGGTTATGGATTGTCAGAAACCTCGCCTGTAATCTCTCTCAATGCGCCGGGATATCAAAAGATCGGCACGATTGGCAAACCCGTTCTCGGGACTGAGGTAAAACTCTTAGATGAAAGCGGCAACGAAGTCACCCAAGGCACCGCTGGTGAGCTCGCAGCCCGTGGACCACAGGTGATGCTAGGTTATTGGAATAATCCACAAGAAACAGCCAATGTGATGACACCCGATGGCTTTTTTAAGACTGGGGATATTGCGATTCTTAACGAGGAAGGCTTCCATCAAATCGTTGATCGTAAAAAGGATATGATTATTGTCTCCGGCTTTAACGTATATCCTAATGAAGTTGAGAATGTGCTTGCTAGCCACCCTAATATCATTGAATGCGCCGTGGTTGGCGTAAAGGATGATCACTCGGGGGAAGCGGTTAAAGCCTTTATCGTACTGAAGGATGACAGCCAAGATCATGAGAAAATAAAAACTGCCATCCTCAACTTCTGCCGAGAGCAACTCACGGCCTATAAGCTACCTAAGCAGATTGAATTTATGTCACAACTACCTAAGAGTACCGTGGGTAAAATTTTGCGCAGAGAGCTTAAAAACTAGGTTTAATAAACCAGACAAACCCCAGAATCAACCTCTGGGGTTTTGTTTTATCAGGGCTTAATCACTCAGTGGCATAGCCTCATCCGTCAATAGCTGCAGAGTCGCAAACTCGCGGTATAAAGCATTGGTTTTAATTAAATCTTGATGTTTGCCGCTGGCAACGATTCGCCCCTTATCAAACACAATAATCCGATCCGCATTAATTACGGTGGCTAGCCGATGGGCGATGATTAGCGTGGTTTTACCTGCCATTAACTCATCGAGCGCCTGTTTGACTTTTTGCTCACTCAAGGCATCGAGTGCACTGGTGGCCTCATCGAGTAATAGGATGGGTCTGTCGGCTAAAATGGCCCTCGCAATGGCAATCCGTTGTTTTTGCCCGCCAGATAAACGCACGCCACGCTCACCCAAATAGGTTTGATATCCCTCGCTAAATTCACTGATAAACTCATGTGCTCGGGCTGCAATACAGGCATCAATCACTTCTTGCTCGCTAGCATCGACGCGGCCATAGCGCACGTTTTCCAGCACACTGGTGGCAAAAATAACCGAATCCTGCGGCACCAGCGCAAACTGTGCCCGTAAATCCTGTGGTGAAAGCGCAGCAATATCAATCCCATCCAATAAGATACTGCCCGATGAAGGCACATAAAACCGCTGCAATAACTGAAACAGGGTACTCTTACCGGCACCACTCGGGCCGACCAAAGCCACCCGCTCGCCGGCATTTATTACAAGGTTTAAGTCGCTGAGCACTAACTGAGTTTGCTCGGGATAATGGAAGTTCAGCTGATGTAATTGCAGCTCGCCACGCACTTTCGTGGGCAAAGTTTTAGGCACCAGCGGCGCCGGAATATCGACCTCAGTCTCAGCCAACTCGATTAAACGTTCGGCGGCGCCCGAGGCGCGTTGGATTTCCCCCACCACTTCACTAATGGTCGCAACCGCGCCAGCGACCATCACGGCATAAAACATAAAGGCTGAGAGTTCGCCGCCCGTCATCTTACCCGACATCACATCGTGGGCGCCGACCCAAGTCACTAGCGCAATAGCGGCAATACTGAGGAACATCACTGATGAAATCAGCAGCGCGCGGTAACGAATGCGGCCGCTGGCGGCGGTCATCACATCTTCGACACGGCCGTTAAATAAACTGCGGTCCTTATCCTCATGGCCATAGGCCTGCACTGTGTGGATCTCATGCAAGGTTTCATCCACATAGGCACCGAGATCCGCCACCCTATCTTGGCTCTCGCGCGCTAAGGTGCGCACCTTTCTGCCAAAAAAACTAACCGGTCCAAGCACTAAAGGTACCGCCAGTAGCACCAGTAGTGTCATCTTCACGCTGGTGATTCCCATCATCGCCAGCCCACCAATAACCGTCACGCCGGAGCGCAGTGCCATAGAAAGACTCGAGCCGACCACTGTTTGCAGTAAAGTGGAATCGGCGGTAAAACGCGAAATCACCTCGCCAGTACGCACCTTGGCATAAAACGCCGGAGATAACTTAAGTAATTGATTGTAAACCGCAAGCCGAATATCGGCACTGACACGCTCCCCAAGCCATGTCATCAGATAAAAGCGGCAGAACACCGCAGTGCCACTCACAGCAGTAATCACCAGTACGAACAGAATGATCTCATTAAGGCGCTGGGCGTTATCCTTAATAAACCCCTCGTCCACCATCAAACGCACACCTTGGCCGAGGGATAACCAAGCCAAAGAACCGATCAATAAGAATACAATCGCCGCGACAACCCGCGGGCGATAGGGCTTAAGAAATTGCCAAATCCAAGGTAACACCGCCCGCTGGCTAACCGAGGCGTAAGAAGATTGTTGAGACACTGCGGACTCCAATAATGGTCGAAGAGGTGGAATGCTCGAATCGGTGGGCGGTATACCCAACAACTTAAATGCTCAAGATACTTTGGATATCTGAGTAATTTATTCACTCTGACTATCCTTGCACTTTATTTACCTTGAACTTAGCACAAATGACAATGAACTGAGCATACAAGAAATCGCATACGATAACTTAAGTTATGGTGGCAAAGTAAAAATTCAAGGCTAAGAACAGCAAAGCCAAAAATAAACCCGCATTGATAGCGGGTTTATGATGGACAGTATTAATTTAGGTAAGCATTAAGGTGTTAACTACCAATTCAGTTTTACCTCTATCAACGAGGCTAACTTAGGCTACCTGCATATCTTCAGGCGTTTTTGGCGTGCCGTGGTGACCATCGCGCTTCCAGTTAACATCAAGCAGTTCGCTGCCTGTCAAACTAAAGGCTTGGCCAAAGCCTTTGACATACAATCCCTGATGGGGCGCTAACTTGTACAGGTTAAAGTCCGTCAGCGCCGCCAAATTATCCGACATGTCGCCAAAACGTTTAGATAACAGGCTGACTCCTTTGCTAAACGAAGGCGTATCACGTGCAACCGCTTGAGCCATGGCATCAAAGGTTAATCGTTTGCGGGCGAATACGGATTTTGCTTCAGCTTCATCCTCCACCAGCATGACAGACACTTTAGTCGACTGTTTAAGATTGTGGCCGTGGCGCGCTAAGTCACTCACTAAGATATAAAAACCATCGTCTGCTAATGCAAATGGCGCGTAACTGGCATTAGGTTGACCATCGGTATCGACGGTGGCGAGTTGTAAGGTTTTACGTTGTTGTTTAAAGGTTTCAATTTCAGGTAACAGTTTGTCCCTTAAACGCTGTTCTTGCTCGGAAATTTCAGGCTTCATATTAGTTTCCTCAATAAATTACGTTCATCAATGTTAATCAGCAAAGGTGGCGGCCAGCGCTTTAAAACGGCGCACTTGGTCAGGAAAAAGCACTCTTTGCTTGTCACGTCCTAAATAAACTTTAAATACCACCTCCCCCTGAGGTCCAAAAAAGTTAATTGAATGGCTCTCGCTGCCCCTAAAAGGTCTGCTGATCAAGGCTATCGCCCGCATGCCATCCAATTTAAGATGACCATGTAAGCCATCCCCTTTGCTGTAGAGGTTGTAGTAGCCATGGGCAAATTTTCCTTGGGGAAAATCGCCTTTAAATTCAAATACACTGCCCGAAAGCATCACTATGGTGGTTAACGAACCCCACTCGGGTAAGCTTTGTAGTAACTCGTCCATATGGGCCAAAGGTAAAAACACTCGCTGCGCTTGAGGTAAGGCGGTAACCACCTCAAGCTCGGCAATACCTAACTCACTGGCCAATTGTGCAGGCATTAAATCTGGTTGAGTTTCAAATCGTTGTCGCAACATTTGCTGGGTTTCAGCATTTGAATCTCGGCGACTCAACACGTTATCCGTGTTTTCAATGTCGACTGTTTGGGTCATTTCGCAGATCCTCTATCCCAAGGCTTAGAACATGTAGCGTGCAGACAGCTTCATATTACGGCCGGGCTGATACAAGGTTTGCCACGCCTGCTGATACTTCTCATCACCAATGTTTTCAATGGCAAAATCAACTCTCAGGCCCGACATCACACCCATCGCGGGCTCCCATGCTAAGTACACATCCCAAAGGGTGTATTCATCATACTTAGCAACACTGTAGCCTGTAGGTGTATTCGTTTGGCTGGCAACATAGGTCACTCGAGTGCCTAGCTTCATATCGCCTTCCATAATCCCTTGGGACAGGTCGACATTAAACTTATTGGCTGGCATCCCTTCGATATAATCGCCAGTGTTACGGTCTTCTCCGCGGGTTTGACCATAATTCATCGCTAAACGCGTTTGTCCGATGCGATAACGACCGCTGAGTTCAAAGCCAGTTAATTGAGCGTCTTCCACATTGTTCCACGAGGTTGTTTGCTCAAGTCCTGGTATTCCCCGATACGGATTAGAGACTTGCTGAACAATAAAATCGTCCACATCGTTACGGAAGATGTTTAAAGTAATCGCTAACTCATCATCACCCGCTAACTCATTGAAGCGAAAGTCAGCTTTAAGCTCTTTATTACGCGCCACTTCAGACTTTAGGTTAGGATTCGTCGCAAAGGTGTTACATAACCCTTTGGGTAAGAATCCGGGGATCGGCGGGATGCAGTAATGGGTGCCGCTAGAGAACATTTCTTCCACCGTCGGCGCTCGGAAGGCCTGATCATAGCGCGCACTTAAGGTCAGCCATGGCTGCGTTTGCCAACTTAATCCAAGTGAAGGAGATAGCTCAGTATCATCAGCAGATGCGTTAAGGTTATGACTCTGGTTTTTAAAACTGTCATAACGCAAAGCTGCATCGAGGTTTACCGTTTGTGTCAGTTGCACATCCGCCCGAGTAAAAGCTCCCCATACCGTTGTTTCGCCATCAATATCCTCAGGACGCTGCCCAACCTGTCCCTTATCGTCTCTGACGGTTTTAAGGGTATCGCGATAGCCATCAACACCGTAGGTCAACTTAGTGTTACCGAGTTGAGAACTATTGTTCAAATTAATGCCAACGGTGCGGTATTCAGTACTGTCTAATTGGCCTTTAGTGACACGGTCTTCGTCGTAATCTGTGCTATTCCAATAAACCTGCAGATGAGTATCCAAATAAGGATTATTGGCTGGCGCTAAGCTGTAATTGAGGGTGATATTTTGATCGTCCGTTTTGCGGCGCACTAAAGGCACTGAGCTACTCACCGCTGCTGAAGGGTTACTTGGCACCAATTCATTAATCTTGTTAACTCTTGCCGATAACGCTAAGCGCGAGGCTTCATCTGCCTGCCAGCCGAATTTAGCCAGTCCACTGCTTCCTGAAGAAGCGCTGTTGACTAAGGTTTCATCATTGCCGGTATTAATATTATTGGAATCAAAATAACTGCCATTGAGCAACCAATCGACTGTCGCTTGCTGGCCATAGACTGCACCGCTGGTTTTAGTGCGGTCGCCATTGGTGTCATAGCCTTGCTTTAGGTAACCACCAAAGGTTTCATTTGGCGCTAAAAAATCCTGAGCAGACTTAGTATTTTGTGCAACAACGCCGCCGAGGGCACCACTGCCCCACAAACTACTGGCAGGGCCACGGATCACCTCGATAGATTTAAGTAGTTCAGGGTCCATAAAATAGGAACCGCGATGACCCGAACTGGTATTTTGCCTGGCACCATCGATCGTTTGTAAAACACGATCACCGCTTAAACCACGAATTTCGACGCCCTGAGAGGTCGCTCTTGGGCCATTTGTTAAGTTAATATTCGCTTCGTTTTTTAATACTTCTGCAACCGATGAAGCCTGTGAAACGTTAAGCTGCTCTTCTGCGACAACAGCAACACTTCGACTGGTTTCAGACACTTTCTCACTCAAACGCGTCGCACTCACTAACACTTCATCAAATTCAGTTTCGACAACTCCCTGTTCAGCACTCTTCTGAACCGCAGTGGGTTTGACGCCTTCTTCAGCCGCTAACGCAAAACTTAGCGCCGTACTACTTAGTGCCATCGCAACGGCGATCACTAACGGCTTTTTGTTCATATTACCTTCCTCAAATTATTAATTTTATTAATCAATTAGTATCTAAAAAGACCCGTAACAGTCATTCGCCCACCTTGGCATTTTGCTAGTTTTTTGAGCATTCACTTTAGCAATTGCAGGCACTCTAACTGAGAATATAAAATTGATCAAATAGAAATCATTATCATTTGCGATCTTATTTATACTTATGTATCTTAATTAGCAATGATTGATGAGTGAATGCTTTTGGAATTGGAAGGTTTGCCGTGACACCGAAACGATATTTAGCTTTTGGCGCATTAACTGTTGCGATTCAAACGGGGGTTATAGCTTCGCAACCTACGCCTGCTCAGCTTAAAATAGTCAATTCACCGACCATTCAGGGTGAATCACATCAACGTGTTACCTTAAACCCTGTTACCTTAAACTTTGCTAAACCCCAAATAGCTGCGGCATCGGATGCTGCTCGTAACGCTGTTAACAAAACCCAATCCCATCACGCATCATTGGTACACACTGTTACCGCACCATCGACACGAGCTGCTCAACCAAAGCTGACAACATCTACACCTAAAAAAAACGTTCAAAGTAAGACTGAGCAAAAACAAAGTATTACTGCATCAATTGATAAAAAAACCATCGCGCAGCCAAAGTCTAAACAGTCGCAGGAGCATCACTACACCGCCAACACTGACAATCTAAAATCCACAGAAAAAATGGCGGCACACGCCGAGTTAGTGCCAACCAAACCCACACCAAGTTTGAATGAGCAGCCGCATTCAATGGATAGCAATATGGCGCCTCATCAAACCGTGGTTGAACTCACATCCCCCACTTTTGCCAGTCAACCTCCCCAACCTACATACCCGCGCATGGCACGCAAAAAAGGCTTGGAAGGAACCGCAACAATTGAAGTGATGTTTAACGAATTTGGACAACAACTCGCCCTCACGTTAGTCAAAAGCTCTGGTGTCAGCCTGCTGGACCAAGCGGCACTAGAGGCGGTAGAGACTTGGCAGTTTGAGGCGCCAAGCCCAAAACTGGCGAGCCATTACAAGGTGAGGGTACCGATTCGCTTCGCCTTAAATTGATCCTGTGGCGATGCAGTGCTTAACCACGCTAATCCAATTGCAACGCATTTGGCTGAATGCTTGATAACAGATCTAACTATAGAGACTCACCGTTTATGACTGACTTTTCTACCCTACATGGCCAGCTCGGTTCACTCACCTGGCCTTTGCTGATATGTGCATTCCTCGCCTTGATGATTTGCCTTGAGCGTAGCGCACTGTTTTTACAACAATCCGCAGCGTCAATCTCCCCAAAAAAACAAGCTTGGGTTAAAGAGCTACGCCACTCTGATGCCAAACCGACGAGCGAAAACATTCAAGCGTTACTATCCAAAACTAGCCATCAGCAGGATTTACTGGCCCGTGGCGCAACACTGCTGTTAGCGCAAGCACATCAACCCAAACCACTCAGGGAAGAATTACTCAGTCTATGGTTGAATAAACAACAAAGGGAGCTGCAAGCGGGCCTTAAGATTTTGCAAGTGATAGGGATTATTAGTCCGCTACTGGGGTTACTCGGTACGGTACTTGGATTAATTGACATGTTTGCCCAACTTGGCCAGTCCCAAGGGCCAGTCACACCTGCGCAACTCAGTGCGGGGCTTGGTCTGGCGATGAATACTACCGCTGCAGGTCTTATCATTGCGGTGCCGACCATTACCGCCGCCCATTTATTCGGGATCTGGGCGCATAGCCAATGCTTAAAAGCGAGCCATGTGCTGAATCAAATTAACTTATGGTTATCCGGTGTAGACAAGCAACCACTTGAACAGGACTTATATCAGGCATTCGCTCGAGGAAATCAGGCTAATCAAACACCTAACGCTCCACACGCAGCATCTCTTGAGTCTCAGCCATGATAAGCACTCACCACACGTCGTTACCCCAAGCGGGGATCAGTGCCTTAGAGCCACTCCCCAGCGTCGATCTTACGGCATTGATTGATATTATTTTTATTGTTTTAGTGTTTCTGTTACTCACCGCCAATAGCCGTTTGCTGAGCTTACCCGTTGATGTGCCTCAAAGCCCAAGCAGCGCCATTATTGCACTCGAGCATAAGCAATCGATAGCCATCAATATTATGGCGAGTTCACCCTACTGGGCGATTAATGGCGAAAAATTTGCTGATTTAACCGCGTTTAGTACCGCGTTTGAAGCGCAGTTAACGGCCCAACCACAGGCCACCGTCATTATTGCTGCCGATAAGGCCGCGCCAGTTGAACCGCTAATGCAGCTACTGGCACTTTTGCAGGGCAACGCCATTAATCAAACCCAAATTTTGATGGAACATTAACCCTAAACCTTAACTCAATCGTGTTTTAACCCGTTTACCCTGCAAGGCTGATAACACCTCGACCTTGCTTTTAGATGGATCAGGAGTTTACCCATGTTGTTTCAAGCTGCACGTTATAGATTCAATAAACTCAGTCAACCGACCGATAGCAATGCATTCAATAAATGGTTGTGTCTACTCCCCGCAGTCACAGCACTCTTTTCATTTAATGCTTGGAGTGCAACTCAGGATATAAAGTTGGTGAGCGCGGGGGCAGGTGTCACCGAGTTAGTGCTGGCGTTAGATGCGGCCGATGAGTTAGTGGCTGTCGATGCCACCAGCTATGTGCCTGAACAATTAAGCTCAGTCGCCAAACTGGGATACCACCGCATGCTTTCCGCTGAAGGCATTATGGCACTCAGCCCTACACTGGTCGTGGGGTCCGATGTAATGGGCCCAGAAACCACCCTCAACGTACTAAAACAAGCCAATATCAAGGTAGTGCAATTACCCTCAAGCGCCGATGAGCAACAATTAATGAGCAATATCGATACGCTGGCACAATCGCTTAACCGAACAGACAAAGCAGCCCCGCTAAAGCAGGAGTTGCATCAAAGGCTAGATAAGTTAAATAAGCAAAAACAACAACTCAGCCAACATAATGCTCAGCCAAAAATCCTCTTTATGTTATTACAGGAAGGACGAGGAGCCCGGGTCGGTGGCAAAGGTACCGCTGCCGATACTATTATTGCGCTATCGGGCGCAAAGAATATTGCAGACTTTGAAGGCTACAAGACATTGTCCCAAGAGGGCATTCTCGCCTTACAACCGGATGTGATTTTACTGTCTAACCGCAGCGAAAAAACTGACTCGCAAACCAACAGTCAAACAACCCACGCTCTATTAAAGGAGATGCCGCTACTAGCGCATACTCCCGCAGGCCAAAATGGTCATATCCAAACCCTTGCCCCGCAAGCTTTACTGGGAGGCTTAGGCATTAGCGCCATTGGTGCTGCCGAAACGCTTGCAGATGCCCTGCTCACCCAAGGTAAAACGGCGGGCAAATAACCATGTTACAGTATCGCTGGCTTTGGCCCACAATGATGATGCTCCTCATCCTGAGCAGTATACTCTCGGTGAGTGTCGGTCCCGTAAGCATTAGTCTTATGGACTCCCTCAGTGCGGTATTTAATTGGGCAACCCAGCAAAGCATTGGCAATATTGCGCCCCATGAGCAACTGGTGGTGAGTAACGTGCGCCTACCAAGAACCTTGTTAGCCCTTACGGTAGGCGCGATCCTTGCTCAATGTGGTGCTGTGATGCAGGGATTATTCCGCAATCCACTGGCAGATCCAGGTATTATCGGGGTGTCATCGGGGGCCGCATTAGGTGCGGCCATCTGTATCGTGTTATTTCCCGACGTGGGATCTTTAATGATTTCCCTTGGCGCCTTTCTCTGTGGGTTAGCCACAACCCTGATCGTTTATCGTCTGGCGAGTAACGGTTTAGGCACATCTGTGGTGTTATTGCTGCTTTCCGGCGTGGCGATTGCAGCGCTAGCAGGAGCGGGCATAGGCGTACTGACTTATCTCGCTAATGATATGGCATTACGTGACTTAACCCTTTGGCAAATGGGCAGTATTGCGGGGGCTCAATGGCAATATGTCGGCCTGTGTTTACTGGTATTAGTGCTGCTGAGTTGGCGTTTTCAGCGTGATGCCATGGCACTTAATGCCCTGCTACTGGGTGAAGCTGAAGCCCGACATTTAGGGATTAATGTCGACCGTCTTAAGTTAAGACTCATCCTACTCTGTGCATTAGGCGTAGGCGTCAGTGTGGCCGCAACAGGGATTATCGGTTTTATTGGTCTAGTGGTTCCCCATTTAGTGCGGATGATTTTGGGGCCCGATCATAAACGACTTTTACCCATGAGCGCCCTCTTGGGAGCTGCGCTTTTAGCCTTAGCTGACATAGGTGCG
Source organism: Shewanella oneidensis MR-1 (assembly GCF_000146165.2). NCBI lineage: Bacteria > Pseudomonadati > Pseudomonadota > Gammaproteobacteria > Alteromonadales > Shewanellaceae > Shewanella > Shewanella oneidensis. The sequence continues at coordinate 3,827,931 of NC_004347.2, forward strand.
CGGACATTTTTACCCCCCGCCGAATTACCTGTCAGCTTAGTCACAGCGCTTATCGGTGCGCCTTTCTTTATCTTTTTACTCCTGCAACAACGCAGCAAATTAATCTAAGCGAGAACTCCATGGCTATGAGCTTATCGGCTGCGCCCGTCGCTAAACAACATTTTGAACGTACTCAATTAACCGTGGATAGACTCAGCTACGCTATCGGCGATAAGGCGGTGTTGAACAACATTCGCGTGCAATTTCAACCGGGCAGTGTCACCGCACTTTTAGGGCCTAATGGGGCAGGCAAATCCACACTGTTAAAGGCTCTGTGCCAAGAGATCCCCTCCGCGCAAGGCAGCATCAAGCTTGGCCACTGCCAACTGGTGGATTGGCCAAGGGCTGAACTGGCAAAATCCCTCGCTGTTCTGCCTCAACATGCCAGCTTAACCTTCCCCTTTACCGTTGATGAAGTGGTGGCAATGGGGCTTTATCCCTTAACCTTGAGTCAAAAAGAAGGGCAGCAGTTAGTCACAAAATGGCTTGCCGAAGTGGGTGTATTGCATTTAGCTCGGCGCAGTTACCCCACGCTTTCAGGGGGAGAAAAACAAAGGGTGCAACTGGCGAGGGTGTTAACGCAGTTAAGCCAATCCCCCTTCCCGCCTATTTTACTGCTCGACGAACCTACCTCAGCACTGGATCTGGCGCAGCAACACAAAGTATTAGCGCTAGCAAAAAATCTCGCCCACAAGCACGCCTACACTGTGATTGTGGTATTGCACGACCTCAATCAAGCTGCCCGTTACAGCGACAGAGTTATCGTCCTCAAACAGGGTGAAATCGTCAGTGAAGGTACACCTAACGATGCATTATCGATTGATATAATTCGCCAAGTATGGGATTACGAACCTGAGTTTATTCCTGCACCACAGGGTGATTACCCACTGATTTTTTAATGCAAAATTGACTTCACTAGCGCCTTTAGCGGCACAGTTGTGGGTATAATCGCTGCAATAGACACCTAAAGTCACAGTGTGAACAGATGAAAACCACTATCTCAACCGAAACCCAGCAAGATGCCTTAGCCATGGCGAAGGCCACTCAAAAACCAGGACAAACCAAAGAACAAACTAAGCTGATTGCCCAAGGGATTGAAAAGGGCATTGCCGAATATAAAAAACTGCAAAAAGCCAAAGCTCGCGAGCGGGATAAACAGAGAAAGCAACAGTTAAGGGCAAAAAACCAACAAGTAAGCGCGGCTGGCGAGATGGATGATGGCGAAGATTTTTCGCTGCCACAGACTCAATTTACTCCTATTGCTTGGGCTGCCATCGCCCTGTTAGTCCTTAGCTGGCTTGGTTTTGGGGCATATATCTTCCTTTAACGAAGGAGATTCGCGCGTATCGTATCAAAGTAGCCAGTCAGCTCCTGTGGTAGAAACTCTTGTGTAATTAGCGCCTTAGTGTCGATATTGCCGGCCCTTAGCTGGACTCGCCCCGTATCGGGCAAAAAGGCCAACTCAAGCCAGTTGGCTCTATCGGGGTAGCCATCGAGTGTTAGGCAAAGCGCGTTATCCCGCTCAATAGCTGACTGACAATCCCAGCATTGGCCGATAAGATCGAGCAGCACTTGCCCGCTTTTCATATCGGTTAATTTTGGCGCGTACACCCAATGGGACATACGCATTTCGTGGGGAATCGTCTCAAGCTTAACGCGGCCCTGTAGGAAAAACTGTTCGGTTGACATCATCGGATCAGCAGAGTAGTTATCGTGTATGAATAAAAATGACTCGGTAATGGCCTGATTAACTCTCTGGATTACTGATTAACCCTCTGGTTTATAAGAAGATTAACTCATTAAGCCTTCTAATTTATTCGCGAGCCGCTTGGCTAAGCCTTTTTGCCAAGCCGCACTCTTTGGACGGCTGTAAAGCCTATCTTCCCATGCAAAAATCTTGTTCATGCCATGATAAGCGAGCCACGGCAAAGGTTCAGGTTCCCAAGGCGTTAATACTTGCTGAATGGGGGCATTAAAAGCCCAAGGCATAGTGGTAAGCGGCGTATCACGCGCTAAGATCAAGTCCACCAACGTGCGGGCAAAAAGATTGGCAGCCCCAACACCTTCGCCGCCGTAACCTCCAATAAGCCCCAATCCTACATTTTTATCGTAAATAGCGTGGGGCGCAAACTGCCGTGCTAAGGCTAAGGTACCGCCCCAACCATGAGTAATTTGCACATCCGCCAATTGCGGAAATAACGCCAACAATAGCTGATAGCGAAAACCAAATTCACCTTTTAACGCCGATTGAGGATCGCTAGCGGGAGATTGGGCATTAAAGCACTCTCGATTAAATCCAAATTCAGTCCGCACTTTAGCACCAAATCCATAGCCGCCACGGGCGCCAAATATCAAGCGGTTATCAGGACTTCGCTGACCATAGGTAACGATGCGGCTAGCATCACTAAAGGTCGCGCGATTAGCTAAACCAATGTCCTGCCACATTTCGTCCGTTAACGGCTCAGTGGCGATCAGTAAACTCTGAACAGGCAAGGTGAATCGACCCAACTCACCCAATTGGCGAAGATAGCCTTCAACGGCGGGCACGACAATTGCGGCGCGCGCACTTCCCTTTGGGGTATGTAATCGGGTTTGTGCCGCCCCCCAGTGCTCGATATGTGTCACTGGAGTCTGCTCAAATATCTTAACCCCTAAGTTTTGTACTACATCCGCGAGGCCACAGACTAACTTTGCAGGGTGGATCCGCGCACAATGGGGGGTATAAAGTGCCGCTTGGCCGTGGGCCATGGAGACTTGTTTATCGAGTTCGGTTTTATCTAGCCAGCGAATATCCGCTTCGCCAAAACCTTGCCTACGCCACTGCGCTAATTCGGCTTGGATATTGGCTAATTGCTCAGGATAACGCGCGGCCACCCGTAAATTGCCGCCATGGTGTAAATCACAGTCGATATGATGCTTGGCGCAAACCGCGGCAACTTCAGCAATGATTTGTTGGATCAAGGCTTTTGCCATTAAGCGCGACTCACCTTGAAGCTGATTAAGATAGGCCACATCCCCACTAAAGCTGCCCATCAACCAACCGCCATTTCGCCCAGAAGCGCCTTGGCCAATGGTATCAGCCTCAAGAATCGCCACAGATAAATTGGGCTGGTATTGCTTAAGATAATAGGCTGTCCATAGCCCTGAATAGCCTGCGCCAATAATGGCGATGTCGGCGGCAATATCATGCTGCAACGCAGGCAAAATGGTCCTTTGAGTTAACTTAGCTTCAGTATCAAACCAAAATCCGCGCTCTTTCACGCCACTGATTCACTTAATGCCACGGTTTCACTTAATGGAGCAACGCCGATAATTGAGGCAATTTCCTCGAAATGAGTATCGACCCAAGCACTGCTGATCGGCCCCCAGGTCAAAATGCGATAATAACCGGTATTATTTCGGCTACCATCTTGGATAAACTCGACACGGATGCCTATGTCTTCAAAAGCGGCGATAGAGTCCTGTAATGTTCGCCGCGGCATTCCAGTCAACTTATTGAGTGATAACAGGTTATGCCTATCATCATCCATTAAATGCGCTAAATATAGCTTACGTAAAAATGCCTTATGTTGTTTCGATATAGACTGAGTAGTAGCAGGTTCAAGGGGCATAAAGAATCAATCCAAATATTGACCAAGTGAATATAAAACTACTGGATATACAGTGAATATAAAACTACTGGATATACAGTGAATAAGAAATAGCCGTTACTCAAATTCCCTAGACTGCTGGTTACTTAACAACCAATACCGGACACTTAGCTAATCTGACAATATCTTGGCTCACATGGTGCTTTAAAAAATCCACTAAACCACTACTGCCATGACTTGCGATCACTACCATACCGACATCGGCTGATTCGGCTAAAATCTCTTCACTTGCATCGCCATGGCGGACGATGCATTTAACCTTTAGTCCTGCAGCTAAGCCCTGCTGCATTTGCTGCTGTAAACTCTGCATTTTTGCCTCGACAAACTCGGCCAGCTGTTGCTCGATCGTCGCCGGAGTGTCGACCGCTACACCATAACAATGGGCACTTCTTGCGGAGCTCACCACATGCAGTAAGCGGATATCTACATGATAAAGATTAGCCATTTCAACGGCGTAATTTAACGCGTGGGCGGCTGTTGCCGAAAAGTCTGTAGGGCATAACACTTCTTGAGTACGCATCATCATATCCATCGCTTAGGTTGAATAGCCCAACACAAGGGCGCATCTTTCTCTTTTTAGTGTGTATTTTATAACAGTAAAACAGGCTAGACCGCTATGGCTTTAAATTAATTATGCTTTAGCAATCAAAAACAAAGGGCGCCTTAGCGCCCTGTTATCTATCAAGTAAAGACTATTTCACTACCAATACTGGGCAAACAGCACCATTGGCGACATCTTCAGCAACATTAGTGTGTAAAAAGTGCGAAATACCAGTCCGACCATGACTGGCAATCACCACCATGCCGACATCCTTACTATTCGCCTCTTCTAAAATCTGCTCGACAGGATCGCCACGGCGGATAAGCGTGGTAATTGGCAACTCAGTCTTAAGTCCCTCGAGTAACGCCTGCATCTTAATTGCCGCCGCTTCCTCCATACTCTTGGCTAACTCCTCAGGAGTGATCGCTAAAATCATAAAGTTTTGATCACCTATGGGTTGATCAACAACGTGCAAAATCTTTAACCCTACATGGTATAGATTTGCCATTTCAATAGCATAGCGTAGCGCATGGGCCGCAGTTTCCGAAAAATCGGTGGGCCAGAGTATTTGACCTGAACGCATAATTTGTTCTCCTTAATGGCTAGTCATCGTGCAACTCTTCTTTTAACCAAGTAATAGCATCCAGTTTGTCGACAAAAAACTTAACCTTGGCTGGCGTTAACCCATTTGCCAGTTTTGCCATCACTTCCTGAAACGTTGTTTTTCCCACAACGGCAATCCGCTCAAAGTGGCGAATATGCTTAACCCCGAGTTTTAGATCATCCCAAGCAGCTTGAAGTTCCCAACCATCAAGTTCAGTGACATCGACTAAGGCATAAATATCAGGATCTTTCACCCCTGCGAGCGCAGCCTCGAGAACGGGCACCATCACCTCATAATCTTGATGAGTTAAGGTGCCAATGGCTTTAAAAGCGACAAAAAAGTCATCGTCACCATAACGCTCTATCCCAACTGAAATTCCGTGCTTTAACAAAGTCATACTTACTCCTTGTCTAACAAGTATCCAGCTCTCAGTGTAAGATTAAAGCCTATGACAGGCCGTGATCTTGCTCATAAATGCACCAGAATGCTTGCACAAAATCACGCAAGTCGCTAGGATAAACCGACTAATCAGTCGGTTTATGTTTTTTTGAACAACAAACGACTTTCTTTTTAAAACTTGTACCCGAGGTATCGCGATGAACATGGCAACAGACCCAACACAAATCTCGCCGTTAACCGAGTTACTCCAACGTCAGCGTGCAAGTTACTTAGCCGCGCCCAATCCTGATTACGCAATTCGCAAAGAACGCTTAACGCGCCTAAAGACTGCTTTGCTCAACTATCAGCAACCGCTAGTAGAGGCGCTGTCTCAAGACTATGGCCATAGATCGACAGACGACAGTCTGATTTCAGACATTATGCCAGTGGTCAACAACATCAATTACAGCTTGAAAAACCTCAAAAAATGGCTGAAACCGAGTCGCCGTCATGCGGGCATTTTGCTCGCCCCAGCCCAAGTCAAAGTGCATTATCAGCCTCTGGGCGTTATTGGTATTATCGTCCCTTGGAACTTCCCCGTGATGTTATCTATTGGCCCCTTAGTCACAGCCATAGCTGCGGGCAACCACGCCATGCTCAAACTCTCGGAATTTACCCCAGCGACCAACAAGGTCATCAAACAACTGCTGACCGAAGTGTTTGATGAATCCCATGTCGCCATTGTTGAAGGTGAAGCCGATGTCGCCGCGCAGTTTTCAGCCCTGCCCTTCGATCATCTTTTGTTTACTGGCTCCACCACGGTTGGCCGCCACGTGATGCGCGCTGCGGCGAATAATCTCACTCCAGTTACCCTTGAACTCGGTGGTAAATCTCCGGTGATTATCGCCCCCGATATGCCACTAGAGATAGCGGTAGAACGAATGATTTATGGTAAGTGTTTGAATGCAGGACAAATATGCGTAGCCCCAGACTATGTGCTTTGCCCTAACGCTAAGGTGAATGATTTTATTCAAGCCTATCAAGCAAAATTTCTGGCCATGTATGGCGAGGTTGCCAAGAATAAGGACTACGGCAGCATTATAAATGCTCGCCAATTTGATCGATTAATGGCTGTGCTTGAGGATGCCAAAACCAAAGGCGCCAAGATTATTTCAGCCTCAAATGAAGCGATAGACAGCCTGAATCGTAAAATCCCCACTCAGCTGATTACCCACACAACTGAAGATATGCAATTGATGCAAGAAGAGATCTTCGGGCCGCTATTACCGATTATCGGTTACGACACCTTAGATGAGGCGATTCGCTACATCAATCTTCGCGCCAGACCCTTAGCGCTCTACGTGATGAGTTTTGATGAGGCAAACCAACAAAAAATCCTCCAGCAAACTCACTCTGGCGGCGTTTGTATCAATGAAACAGTATTCCATGTTGCCGCCGACGATGCGCCCTTTGGCGGCATAGGCCCATCTGGTATGGGGCATTACCATGGCAAAGAAGGATTCCTGACCTTTAGCCACGCTAAAACCGTACTGAGCCGCGGCCGCTTCAATACGGGTAAGTTTGTCCATCCTCCCTATGGCACCTTTATTCAACGCATGTTGATGAAGCTATTTTTACGCTAATACGGCCTAATAAGGAGGGTTCATGACAACACAGTTATCACCGAATGTTGAACATAAACCGATGACAGATAAACGTCAGGCGATACTCGATACCGCATTATCGTTATTTGTCAGCCAAGGCTTTCATGGCACCTCGACCGCTTCGATTGCCAAGCAAGCTGGCGTAGCGACAGGCACACTGTTTCATCATTTTGCAACCAAAGAAGTGTTGATGGAAAGCCTGTTTCTCACGATTAAACAAGAGTTTGCCAATGCGTTATTGCTAAATATCAAAGAAGGGAGCGATCTTAAAGAGCATGCCGAACAGCTCTGGCAGAGCGCGATTGATTGGTCGATTGATAATCCAATCAAACAATTGTTTTTTCAGCAATATTCAATGTCACCTATGATTGCAGCTTCTATCCGCGAGCAAGCGATGAATAGCATCTTAGGATTTATTGCCCAATTGATACAAAAAGGGCAGCTAATGGGATTAATTTCCCACTATCCGATTGAATTAATGCTTGAAAATTGCCACGGACAATACTTGGCAGCCACTCGATACTTTATTGATAATCCTGAGTTGGGCAAAGATAAACATCACCGCGATGCTAGCTTTGCGCTGTTTTGGAAGGCATTACGGGCCGACTAAACCTAAAAACAACCGAGCCAGACTTGTATCTGGCTCGGTTTTGGTAATGTTTAACTGAATGAACAGATATTTAATAAGATTGGTATAATCAGCTTTGGCTTAATTCAGGTTGTTTTTCTATAGGTTGAGACAACTGCGAAGCGCTCCAATAGCCTTGCTTGATGCCCTTTTCGATAAGCTCAGCGACCGCTAACTCAATAGCTTGAAGTACACAAAACTGCACCGGCTCATTGGTGGTAAAACCCACTTCGGCTTCAGCCAAACGGTTCAAACTGGTATAGCGGAACAAGCCCGCACGCATTTCTTGAGACAAGACTCTTTTACTGGTAGAAACCGACATCATCACTTTGCCCGAGTGCACGTCGACAGCACGCAGATAAATCGTGACTAAATCCTCACGGTACATTTCTGACGCGCCAATGCCATAGTATTCCACCCCAGTACCACCGGTACTGGTATTGGTCTCATAGCTGATAATCCCACCTTCTAGCAGCAATCTCGCCGTCGATAACACCGGAATATCTTCGCCCTTAGTGCCGTTTTGCTTATTACTGATTTTGCGCTCAGTTAGCAAGTTTTGCAGGCCTTCACGCTCCACAGGCGTAAACCATTTAGAGTCAATCAAGGTCTGCATCAACATTGACGTAGCCCCTTGAGTGACCGCAGTGGAGAATGAACTCACGTTAGCCTGGGGCTTATATTGCCCTGTTTGGTCTCGGAATGAATATACCGCAACTGGGATCGGAAATTTTGGCCCGGGCTGATTTTGCAACCCCTTCATCACTTCGCTCATCGGATTAACCTGTGCCGAAGTAATATTGAGATCAGGCTTTGGGATCAGGCTGCAAGCAGACATACCAAGCAGCATCAAGGCGATAAAAACAAAACGTAGCATTAGTTTCCGCCTCCAAAGGTTGGCATTTCAATCACAGTGACTTCACCGGTCTCGTTGTTAGTGATAGTCAATATCACCCCAGTGCCAGTGGAAGCCACTTCAATCCGAAAATCCCCCGTGTCATACACACCATCAGTAATCTCACCATCGGCCACACCACGGGTAATGGAGTTGATAATGTTACGCTCTAAGGATTCTTTAAAGCGGGTAACAAAGTCTTTTTCGGTCGAGGTGGCTTGATTATCGTTTTGCGCCTGCGCTTTATTGAGCAGGAAAGTACCATTGAGCGGATTACCACCAAAGCTGGGATTGACTGGCGTATAGATTAATTCGGTAGCTTGGCTGGTATGCGCTATGCAAAGCATAGCTAGCGTAAGTAACGTCCTGTAAGTCATTATTATTATCCTATAAGTCGTCCGATGTTCCTGAAAAATCACCCGTAATCGCATTCGCTCTGATCAGAGCTAAGTAATCAATCGTCAACAAAATGGCCTGCTCTGCGCTCTCCTTAACCGGATTGGCTCGGCGACCAAAATGCGTGCTATAGATGCGGGTACCATTCACCTCTAAGGTTAAAACGGTTCCGGCCTGCGGGAACACAGTTTCATACAAGGTCACATTAACGCCTTGAGTAAACGGCAGTTCTCGCCAATAACTCGCATAGTAAAAACCAAAATCCTTACCAAAGCGGGTTAAGGTTCTGTCTATCACCAGTCCACTGATTTCAATGTCATCATTGGCTAACGCACTAGGAGCGCTCACAAACAGGAACGAGCATAAAATCCACAACAACCGCGGCGTTAACGATTTCACCTATCCCTCCTTATGAGTTAATGCTTAAACGAGGCTCAACAGCCTTAAGCTCAAACGCGTTAAAACTTGCGCCCAAAGACTTAACATTTGGCACTCATTTTCACAAAAGGAGGTTAACAGGATTGAAGATCCTTAGTCATTACACCAAGGAGCAAATTAGTCCGAAAAGCTAAGGTAAAAACCGCAAAATAGCCCATTTGGGTAATGCGTTAGAATGAGAAATGAAAACTATTGATACAAACCCAAATGAACGCTATTGCGGCAACCAAAGCAGTACCGATAAGCCGCCTTCAGTGCGGTTGTGCATACTGATGCTACCGTCATGGGCTTCAATAATTTCACGGCAAAGCGGTAAGCCTAAACCTGTACCCGATTGTTTTGTTGAATAAAAAGGCAGCAGGGCTTGCTCTAAGACTTCCTCAGACATTCCACTACCACGATCCTCTATCTTGATACTAAAGCCGCCGCCATCAACCATCTTCTGATAACGAATCGACAGTGTTACCTCTTCAGGATTTGAGCCAGATTCATGGGCATTTTTAAGTAGGTTTAACAAAACTTGTTCCATTTGTCCCTGGTCAACATAACCATCTTCTATCGGCAACTCATGGGTTAATGAGAAAGGATAATGCTGTGTCAACTGCTCAATAAGCTGAGACCACGCTACTTTACGTCGCTGTGGTAAAGGCAACTTAGCAAAGCGGGCATAGTTGTAAATAAACTGGCTAAGATGATTAGTACGACTTTCAATGGTATCAAAAATCAGCTTGAGCTTTGGATTATCGAGATCTTTCGTTAGCAAACGCCCCGAATTCACCATAGAAGCAATAGGCGCCACCGAGTTATTCAGTTCATGGCTGATAATACGGATGACTTTTTTCCATACTGCCACTTCCTGACGATTAAGCTCGCGGGTCATCTGCTTGAGCAAGATTAAATTATGCTGTTGGTTATTCAGTAAAAACTGTCCACGACTCAGATACCAAGTCTCAGCATCATCCTCCCCCATGGTAAAGAGGCCGCTCTTTTCCTGCTTCAGCGCTAAAGCAAGGGCTTCAGGTAATTCTTGCAGCAGTTCCTCAAGGCTCAATCCCTCCATTTTGCCTTTAATCTGAAATAAATGCCGAGCTGCATCATTGGCATACATCAGCCTCTGATGGTCATTTAACAGCAACATGACATTGGGGGAGCTTTGGATCACTTTATCGAGCAATAACTCCCGCTGATAAATATATTGCCGCTCTTGGCGTAACTTTGCCGCTGAATGATTAAATAGCTCGGCCAATGTCTTAAGTTGCCCCTCGCCGTTTGTAGGAATGCTCACACTAAAGTCATTATCATTAAAGTTAAGTAATCCAACTTCTAGCGCATCGAGACTTCGGGCTAAATGTCGCGTAAACCATGCGACTCCCAAAGCGCAGACGCTACAGGCAAGCAAGATAACCAACACCAATTCAAATATTGGCGGTGTATGCTCAGCCTGCGGATCTAATGACAACGGTGGCAATTTACTCTGCTCCACCACAGGTAACGCCGGCACCATATTGGCAGGATGGGGAGCAGGGTTAAATAGTCCTTGCTTAAGCAGCTCTAGCTTGTAGAGCTTAATTTGCAGTTGCTCTTGCTTCAGCTGTTCTAATTTTTGCAGTTCATGCTTAATTTGATCGGCTCTTAAGCGTTCCTGCAATGAAAACGCCTGTTGAAATTGTTCAGTATTTTTTATTGCGGATTCGATGGCTGCTACCGAATCTTGCAATTGTGCTAAATCCAGTTCGGGGAGCTGGACATCGGGTAGTGTCGCAGGCGTAGCCACTTCAGGGGACGATGTGGAAAAAAGGTACTTCATGGTAGCAAGGGTGAGCAAGACACCAAAAGCACAACAAACAGTTGAATAGATAACTAATTTTGTTCTCAGCTGCACCTTAACTTCCACCTAATTGCCACGTTTATTCACAACTCGCCTAAAGTCACTTGGCCGTTATTTTTCGAGACCAAACTTATCCATACGCCGATATAACGCCTGCCGACTCAAGCCTAAGGATTTTGCTACCCGAGCAATCACACCATTATGTTGCTGTAAAGCCGCTTCAATGTCTTCACGGCTAACATCCTGTGCCTCACTGTGGATCTCGGAATAAAAAACGGACTGATGGGATTGCGGCTCAAAAGCCGCGGCTAAATGCGCAGCTTGTCCCAATGCAAATGCATTTGTTGCACTTAACTGACGCGCTTGGACTGGCGGTAAACCAAAATCCGCTTCTGTTAACACGCGGCTTTGAGCTAATAGAGCAGCACGTTTACAGGCATTTTCTAGCTCGCGCACATTACCCGGCCAACGGTGCTGCAATAGTGCCTGTTGGGCGGGTTTACTCAAGCTAAAACCCTCCCCGACAAAATGCTTCACTAAAGGCAGAATATCATCGATACGCTGATTCAGTGGCGGCAAGGCCAACTCAATCACATTTAGGCGGTAAAACAAGTCCTCACGAAAGCGGCCTTCGGCAATATCTTGGGCAAGATCGGCATTGGTCGCACTGATCACCCTCACCTTCACCTTTAAGGTTTTATGGCTACCTAAACGTTCAAACTCCCCCGTTTGTAATACCCGCAGCAACTTCACTTGGCCAGAAAGCGGTAAATTGCCAATTTCATCTAAAAACAAGGTACCACCATCGGCAGCCTCAAAACGACCCATTCTGGCTTTATTCGCGCCAGTAAACGCCCCTGCCTCGGCACCAAAGAGCTCGGCCTCAAGCAATTCCATTGGCAAAGCCCCCACATTAACCTTAATAAAAGGTTTGTTTTTTAAGGGAGAATTAGCGTGAATAATATCGGCAAGCTTGTCTTTACCGGCACCATTTGGGCCGGTGATCAACACGGATACATCGGAGCGCGCCAGTTGTAAGGCTAAGTCGATACAGCGCTGCATTGCACCGCTACCAAAAACAATCCCGCACAGTTCCGCATCGGCAATCGCCACTTGGCGCTGTGAATTCACCCGCTCGAGCTGATGATTTGTGCAAGCAAGTTTATAGAGTGCAACTAAATTCGTAATACTATTGAGTAACTTAGCATCATCCCAAGGCTTACCCATATAATCGGCTGCGCCCACTTTAACCAACTCGACGGCAGTTTCGAGCTGCGTCCATGCCGTCATTAAAATGATTGGCAAATCAGGTTGCCGCTCACGTAATGCATAAAACAGCTGTCGTCCTTCTTCCCCTGAGGTGGTATCGCGGGTGAAATTCATATCTTGGATAACAAGATCAATATCGTGGGCCGCGATCAGGTTAAGGGCATCATCTGGTGTATGGCAAGTTAACACCTGATAACCATTGATCTCCAGCATTAATCCTAACGCTTGGCAGATGGCATGGTTATCGTCGACAATCAGAATAGTGTCCATTTTAAAAAGTATATCCCGAGCAAATTTATTAACCTTAAAGTAACAAAAAGTGCAATAACATCCTACTGTTATCACACTTAATGCTGCTCACCTTACGCTACACCGTGCGGGTTGCTGTCGCCGGAGATATCTTGGCAGCCTTGCGTGCAGGTAAGTACACAGCAAGCGTTGTCACCACAAATAATCCCACAACGGTGAATAATGGATAGGAAAGCGCCAGCATAGGTAAGCTATACAGACTCATCAATTGCTGGCCTAACTGAATAGCTAACAGCACACCTAGAGTGCCACCCAACAGACAAAGTAGATAATTTTCCACTAAGAAGTAGCTGATAATATCGCGCTTCTTAGCTCCTAGCGCACGGCGAGTGCCAATTTGCTTAGTGCGGCGCTGAATATTAAACATCACCATCCCCGTTACCCCAAGTGAGGTAATCAACAGCAGCAATACCACCATCATGGTCAGCACGGTTGCCATTAACTCATGGTCACGGTATGCCTCGATACGACGCTCACTTATGGTGGTAAAGCCTTCAATCACCCGGCTCGGATACTCTTTATGCAAGACCTCGGGGATGACCTCTTTTAAGCGCGCAATATCACTTGCCTTAGCTCTGACTAAATAACGTTTATAGTCAGCGGGATAATTTACTGACAACACAGAGCTATACTCTACATTGCTGTTATCCACCCAAGCCGTTTGTAAACGCTCCACGACCCCTATCACGACATAGTGCTGCGATCCCATATATACGCTCTTTCCGAGTGCAGAGTCATTCGGCCACACCTTATCGACAAAGGCTTTAGTGACGATCATCTTGCCACCATCCTCTAACAGTTCAGTGGTGATCTCTTGGGGATAGAAGTTACGTCCTTCAACTAACTTAAGCCCTAAGGAGTCGATAAAATGCTCATCACTCATATACATGCCGGTATTGGGCGTGGATTTAGCGCGCTCCTCTGGCCCTAGGGTAAAATTACTCGACCAACCGCCACCGCTCAGGGGAGCCATGGAACTCGGCGCAACATCGATAACCCCAGGTATAGCACGTAGGAGCTCTAAATCCCGTTTATCCTGCGCAACTAAATCCGTTGATTTATCAAAATGATAAATACTGAAATCGAAGACTTCATTTTCAACAATCCCTGACTCACGCGCCATTAAACTCAAGCGTTCGACAATAATAAAGCTGGCATTAGCGACAATAGCCACCGACAACATAATCTGTAATAACAGGAGTAAAGGGCCACTTTTACTGCGTAATAAACTGCTAAGGATAGGTTTGATATGTAACATATTGCCCCCGATTATTGGCTCTTAAGATAAACACTTGGGTTAGTGGTACACACGCGCCAGGCAGGATAAATTCCCGCCACTATCGCCGCTAAAATGGCAATAATAGGCGCAATGAGCCACATGCTAGCATCGAGGTGAGTGAGCGAAGCCTCTAATTGAAACTTGTTTGTGAGCAAGGCAAGTGAGCCCCAGGCCCAAGCGAGGCCCAATAATCCACCGAATAATCCCATCATTGACACTTCTACCATATGTTGGGCAAAAATTTGCCCTTGGCTGGCACCTATCGCGCGGCGCACACCAATCTCGGGGGCACGGCGTAAAAACTTAGACAGTAACAAACCTAACATATTGACCAAGCAAACAATTAAGAACAGTGCGCTGAGGCCAACTAGCACTTTATTATCTTCAGGTACCACTTTATTAATGGCTAACCATTGGTCAACATCGGACAATTGCACATCGGCCTTAGGTGAGCTAAAGCGGCCCAACTGCTTTTGCTGCTCAATATATTGGCGTACCCACTGGCGATACTCTGCTGCTTGCTCTGGCGTATCGAGTTGCACCCAAAATTGCGTCCAATGCTTTTCAGAGGTCAAACGCTGAGCATAGGTATTGATACTTTCATGGCTCCAGCCATTGGTATTGCCCCAACTACCGTATTCCTCAATCGGCGCTAGGCTATAGGGCACAAACAGGGTATCGACATTACCAAAGGCGCCATTGTTAAGGTCATGATAATTAGGACTCGGCGCCCAAGGCTTAAGCACTCCCACGACCTGATAAGGTTTAGCGTTGAAATAAATCGTCTTACCCACGCTGTTTTCGCCCGCAAACAGGGTCTTATTCAACTCATTGGTCAACACAACTTCATAGCGTGCCGTTTTGTCGACACTGTCATCCCATGCCTGACCATATTGAAATTCCAGACCAAAGAGCGGGAAAAAGTCATTATTAGTGACGCGCACCCGAGATTGCAGCACAGGTAAAAAACTAGGATCTTCAGTCTGCACTGCACCGCCCGTGCGAAACATGGGGGTTTGTAGGCGCGGAATATCACTCTTAAGTAAGTTAAAGCCGTCCTGATAAGTGATCTGAGGATCAAAATAATCCCAAGCATCGGGGCCTTGGCTCCATAACTGCACTGCAAATAATTGGCTGGATTTATCCCCTGCAGGGTTGATAGACATCATTTTGTAGATGTTTAGCGTAGTGATAGTGATGCCAATGCCGATAGAAATCGCCATGATCATCAGTGCCGATAACATGGGCGTTTTTTTGATGCTACGCCAAGCTAAATCTAAGTAATAGAAGAACATAACCGCTCCTAGCCTTGGGCGTTAGCAACCAGTTTATCGACGCTGCCGAGGCTTGCGCTGCGGGCCACATTGGGTTGATACATGGTAAAGTCGCAGACTTGACCATCGACGATTTGAATATTGCGCTGGGCGCGGCGCGCCAGTTCAGGGTCATGGGTTACCATGATAATAGTGGTGCCTGCCTGATTAATATTTTCAAGTAATTCCATCACTTGACGTGCCATTAAACTGTCGAGGTTACCGGTTGGTTCGTCGGCGAGTAAAAACCGTGGCTCACCCGCAAGTGCACGGGCAATCGCCACCCTTTGTTGCTGACCGCCAGATAATTGGGTAGGTAAATGCTTCATGCGGGCAGCTAAACCGACTTGCTCCAGCGCCTGTTCCACGCGGCGGTTACGCTCTTTGGCGCTAAAGCCACGGTAACGCAGTGGCACTTCAATGTTTTCGGCTAAATTAAGATCGGGGATCAGGTTAAAACCTTGGAAAATAAAGCCAATTTTCTCATTACGTACGGCGGCGCTTTTGTTATCACTGAGGTTTGAGACATTGATGCCATCTAAAAAGTAATCCCCATGGGTAAAGCCTTCGAGTAAGCCTGCAATATTTAGAAAGGTGGTTTTGCCCGATCCAGAGGGCCCTGTCACCGCCACAAACTCGCCCTCGCTCACCTCAAGATTAAAATCCCGCAGCGCATGGGTTTCCACTAAGTCCGTTTTAAAAACCTTACTGATATTCTTCATTGATAACATTTTAATTTCCTTAATTAATTTTATCTTTGCGCGTAAACGGCTAACTAAAAAGCGCGGGGACTTCAATTTATCTTGAGCATGTAACAGACGAAGCAGAGGAAACCGCTTATCAGCCCACAAAGATGCCGATAATGAACCCACTCAACTTACCGAACAGCCAATCGAGGCAGGAAAATAGCAAATGCATACTCTCCATCGTGACATCGCCAATTAAACGCACCTCCTCTAAGGGATTGCTCCATTCCAAAATATTTAACCCAAGGAAAAACCAACTATTGGTCTCACCAATACCCAGTTCTACCGCAACAACCAATAACGCTAAGGCGAGGACGCTAACCAACTTGGAGGACATCAACACACTCTTATCAAGGTTTTTTTGGCGCATAATTGGCTCCTATTTGCTTATCGCCGTCGTTTTTTCAACCATGGCGATACTAATTTCATCAATTTGATTAATAAGTAATTTTTTACTATCGGTCATCAATGTATTTTGACTTGTTCAGCATGATTGAAAGGCTCAACGCTAGAAATCACCCATACATCACTCGCTTTACCACCTTCAACCACTTCCACCTGACTCATGCTGGTGCTACCCAGTTTAATCTGGCGACGAGTCGCAATATCCCCTTCAACTTGATACACCTCATCACCACCGCTGGTCATAAAGGCGCCGCGTTTGACCATCAACACATTATCCCGATGTTCGAGCAGCACTCTGGCGGAGATCCGCTGGTTTTGGCGTAACTTAAGACTGTCATTCTGGGTAAATTGCACTCGTGCAGTGACCTCGCGATTACGCACCTCGGGAGAAATGGAGGATAATTTGCCAATCAGTTTCACCTCACCAAAACTCAGCTCAACCTCCATACCGAGCCCGAGTTCATCGGCGTAAGACTCTGGCACCGCAAGCTCGGCCTCATAGGCACTTAAATCCACCACGGTCAAAATAGGTTGGTTTGCGCTGAGGTGGTTTTTTTGCTCCGTTAGCCAGTTACCTATGATGCCGTTTACGGGTGCTTTGATATTTAAGGCTTCGACTTGGCGTTCTAATTCACGCACCGCTAACTGTTGGCGCTCAACTTCGAGTGCCTTATTTTTTACCTCAAAGGTTAAGGTGTCCTTGGTTAGCGCCACTTCCTGCAAAGCATGTTCAAATTTCAATTTGGCCTTATGCAGATCATCTTTGCCCTTTTCATAGTCAATCTGTCCGATGAGCTTACTTTGAATAAGCAGTTCACCACGGCGACGTTCACGCTCTGCCGCCTCCAGATCCACCTTGGCCATATCTAAGGTTTGATTTGCCTGCAATTGGCTGCGTCTCGCATCTAACTTGGCGCGCTCTAAGGCACTTTGCATACCCGCTAAAACTGATTGAGCTTGCTCAAGGGCATTAGTCAATCTTGGACTGTCAAGCTTCGCCACCACATCCCCGCGCGCCACGTTATCTCCAGGATTACTCAGGAGCGTAACAGTGCCCTCCTCGGTGCTATACAAAATAGGCGCATTAGCCGCAACGATTTTGCCTGTAGTGGCGACATCGCGAGTAAGGGTGCCCACATGCAAAGTGGCTGTGGTGAGCTCACTTCGGCTGATGGATTGACTCACTTTATCGCTACTGAAACTGGCCCACACTAAGGCGCTCACTAATAAGGTGCAGCCACCAATAATCAAGGGCAACTTAAGACGTTTGGCTGTTGATGGCACAAGGAGGGTATCTTGGCCGCTGGTATCTTTAATCATGGCGTTTCTCGCTTCCCTGTCGGATGGTGCTGTGTACCTATCACAACGGACACTATTAAAATTCAATATCCAGTAATAGCAACGCCTATGCCAAAAACACTAAAACATTATCTTTCAAATAGTTAATATAATTTATCGATAAAAGTGTCCGCGGACACCTCGGTCGCAAACTAAAAGTGTCCGCCTAGTTTTACAAAAGTGTCCGTTCGAGATGAGAATGGCCGATGGTAGGAGTACTGCACTCAGTAAAGTATAAGTAGCCAGTCGCTCAACTTGCGTTAACATTTTTATTCGCCAAATGGCAGAGTTTCCCTTTACAGCTAAAACCTTGCCACATAAGATCCTGCCACCCTCGCAGCAGACATATCGAATAAGATGAATCGCCCTATGAAAACACTCACAATTACGCGTCCTGACGACTGGCATATTCACCTAAGAGACGGCGCCCAATTAACCGATACCGTTCGCGACATCAGCCGCTATATGGGCCGCGCGATCGTCATGCCTAACTTAGTGCCCCCCGCGATCGATACCGAAACCGCCTTGGCGTACTACGATCGCATCAAGGCGCGAGTGCCCGCAGGCTCGCAATTTGAGCCCTTAATGGTGCTGTATCTCACCGACAAAACCAGCCCAGACGAAATCCGTAAAGCTAAAGCCTCGGGCAAAGTCTTTGCCGCTAAGCTCTATCCTGCTGGCGCGACGACGAACTCAGACTCTGGCGTCACCGATTTAAAAAATATCTACCCTGCCCTCGAAGCGATGCAGGAAGTCGGCATGTTGTTTTTAGTGCACGGCGAAGTGACTGACTCATCGATTGATATTTTCGACCGTGAGCGCGTGTTTATTGAGAATATCTTGAGCAAGATCGTGACTGATTTTCCAAACCTCAAAATCGTCCTCGAGCATATCACCACTAAAGATGCCGTCGATTTTGTGACTCAAGCCTCTGATAATGTGGCCGCCACGATCACCGCGCACCATTTACTTTATAACCGCAACCATATGTTGGCTGGCGGTATTCGCCCGCATTTTTATTGCCTACCGATTTTAAAGCGCAATACTCACCAGCAAGCACTGTTAGCGGCTGCAGCCAGTGGCAATAAAAAGTTCTTCCTCGGTACTGACTCGGCGCCACACGCGAAAGACCGCAAAGAGGCCGCCTGCGGCTGTGCGGGTTCTTATACTGCCCATGCGGCAATTGAGCTGTATGCCGAAGCCTTTGAATCGGTGAATGCGCTGGATAAATTAGAAGCCTTTGCCAGTTTTAACGGCCCAGATTTTTACAATCTACCCCGCAATAGCGATACCATCACCTTGGTGAAAAAAGCGTGGGACATTCCCGCAAGTTATCCGCTTGGCGACACAAATGTCGTCCCCATCCGCGCTGGCGAACAAATTGATTGGCAGGTTGAATAAATCTGCTCTCGAAGATGTTGCAATCGATGCGTTAACCTTCAGTTAATGAACATCGGAACTGCTAAAAGTCGCTTCTGGGCGACTTTTGATTATCACCACAATTTTTGCCATTCGCCGCCTGATGCGCGAGTATATCTCACAGAAAATCAAGCCCTAACGTATTATCTTTTTTAGGAGAAAAAGTATGTACACAAGGATGTTATTAAACATTGTGTCTTCAAGCCTGATGATTGTCGCAACGTTTTCTTCCACAACGTTTGCGGCCGATGAACTCACAGGCGTTTGGCAGGGGCAACTGGGTAAAAGTAAGGTCAGAGTCTGCTTTAACCAATACGGCACTGGCAGTTATTACTATCAAAAATACCTCACTCCAATTCGACTCGAGCTGCAAGATGGCATCTGGAAAGAAGAAAACAACACCGGAAACTGGCAGTTTGATACCACAACGCCTCAAAAACTGAGCGGCCACTGGTTTAAAGACAGCGCCAGCAAGTCACTGCCAATTCAACTTGAGCGGCAAATCAGCTCCGATAATATTGTTGATTGTGGTGCCGATGCCTACAACCTACCACTCGAAACGACACCTTCACTTAGCCGTGGAAAGTGGCAAAACTATCAAACCATTGAGTATCGTCCACTGACCTTTGGCACTGATATAGGTATCGAATTTAAAGGCCAACAAACTGGAATCGCTTCTATTAATCAATTCCTTGAACACAAACTAACCGATGAAGCCCAATTATCAGATACCTTTGAGACTCGCCGCCGAATGCTGGCACAAATGGGCAGCTTTGTGGCTGACGAAACCTTTGCTGAACCGATTTTTATCAACCAACATTGGCTCAGTGTGCGCTTGTATCGCTGGGCGGCAGGTTATGGTGCCAATGGGGTCAGCCAAGAGTTTGTCAGCTTCTCGCTTGCAGATGGAAAACCTTTCCATCCTTGGCAATGGTTTATCGAAAATGAACAGCCTCAAGCTCTGCCGGAGAGTATGAGTTATCCGTTACCACAAGCACTTAAGCAAAAGCTGTTTGCCGATATCACGCCAAACGCAGAATGCCCCACCTCCGACGGCTCTGGCTATTATCAGCTGACCCTTGAAGCAAATGGAATTAAATTTTGGGAAACTCCCCGTGGCGACGGCTGTGAGCAGGAGTTTATTTTAAGTCCGCAGGAAGCGATGCCCTTTGCCACTCAATGGGGTAAAACACAGCTTAAGTTATTGGAATAAATTACGTATTACAAAAGTACGTTAGTGGGAAAGTAGGCTGTAATGGTGATAAATATAATGATACCAAAAGCGCTTTCCCACCCAACACAGCAACGCATTTCAAACTTACCCGTTTCAGTAAGGGATCATCTTTGAGCAATTTAACTGTAAACAGCGTGACGGCCGAAGCCTTAGTGCAAGCCCAGTTGGAAGCCTACAACCAACATGACCTTGCCAACTTTGTATCACAATTTAGTGAAGATATTTGCATCTATCGTCCACCCGCCACAGAGCCCGTTATTCAGGGTAAAGCTGCTTTTCGCTATTTCTATCAAAATGAACGCTTTAACTTGCCGCATTTACATGCCGAAATCCTCAACCGTATGGTCGTCGGCAATAAGGTCGTGGATCACGAACGGATCAGCGGCATACACGACGAGCCTTTTGAAGTGATGGTGGTATTTGAGGTGAGTGATGGGCTAATCCAAAATATGTGGAGTTTTGCGACTAGTTGATGGGTTATCGGGCTTTACTTGATGCATGATTGAGCCGCTATAAAGCACTCCGCATCTTCCGAGTAAAGCCTTGCCTGAACAGCATCGTATCTCGATACGTCAACATGCCCGAGTAGAAAATGGCTAAAGACCCACTACACTTAACCATCTAAATTCGCCATAAACAAGGCGCACTTCAATAGCAACGAGGGAACACATGAACGCTAAAATCATCTTCACAGCAAGTATTGCACTATTGCTATCCGCAAATAGCCACGCCATTAACGATGAGTATCGCAAGTTACTTGAGCGTTCAGGCTGTACCCAAGTATCCGAAATGCAAGGCTGCGATATCCACAAAACCAAAGAGGAAAATGCCAAAGCAATGGCTACACCCAAAGCCGCCGATGACGCTATAATTCCCAATGCCAAACAATGGCTTGCAACTGCCAGTTCAGGTGCAACGGTTGCCAAGATTCAAATCGATGATAAACATCAGGTTTGGGTTAACGGCAAACAGGTAAAATCAAGCCAAAGTGGTGGAGCAATCAAATTCAAAGACGGCATGGTAGAGTACACCATTTATCCCGATGCCAGCTCGAATAAAGACAGTGTGTGGATTGATAAAGATGCAGGATCACAAGGCCCGATTACCGCTAAGTAACGAGTGGTAGCAGCCTACACTCGTCATCCCGCTACCATAATAGTGGGTAAGCATTCCCTTGTAGAACATAAATGTTCGCCAGCATACGCGATGAGCCCTTTGATACCATGGTCGTTTTGAAAGTATCGAATGGGCTCATTCAATCTATAAAGCGTTTGCCACCCACAGAAGGGGTGGAAATGACTCTTCATATCCCTGAATCTCAAAGCGCCCTTTACAGCATGAGTCAATCACGGGCTTCTAACATTGACCTCTGATGCTTACACAGGCTGGTTAACCCAGTTAGGATTAGCTTTTCTAGAATGGTTAATCAGCCAATGTTTATCAGAAAAGTGTTACACCTATCCCATATTTACTTTCGACGACTCATTTTAACGTGAAATCAACGGATTCTGTGAGGTGGATGACTGTCCCTTGGCCGCAAAATACCTTAGGGTTAGTCGTAATAGCCAAAAGGGTAACAGCCAAGCGCCCTTTTTCTTTAGCCACTTTGCCTAACAACAGGACTTGCTGATGTCTAATAACGAAAACGCCTTTTACGCCCGCGCCACTGAGTTGATTAAGCTCGCTAACCAGCAAAACCAAAACACCGAAATCCAAACCGGTGAAGTCAGCGCTTCCTTTATGTGGGCCCTCGCCCGCTACAACGCATGGTTTGGCTCCACCAGCTTTGAAACCAAAGAACAAATGCAGGCCAAAAAGCAGGAAATGATGGACTACTATATGGATCGCTATAAAGAGATGCTCGATGCCAATATGGAAGACTATATCGAGAACTTCGACCACTACCGCGCAACGCAAAAGTAATAGTTCCTCCACCATGGCATCCCAAAAGGTATGGTTGAAAAGATAAACCACGCCATACCACTCGCCTGAATCTGCAAATCAATAACCTCGCAATTTTGCGGGGTTATTTGTATTCATCCCAGCTCAATTCCATACTTTCTATTCAACAGTATTAATGGAAAACTAATCTCTCATGTCGGATGAGGCCTATCAAGGATAGCTACGGATGAATTATCGCTTTGCTCAATGCTTGTCATGCATACTGCTCATACTGTGCACGCTCCTATCGAGTTCAATCGGCGTTGCAGCCGAAAGACAAAAGTTGATCATTGCCAACTCAAAAGCATGGAAACCCTATTCCTACATCGACGAGCAAGGCAAGCCATCAGGCATATTAATCGACCTATGGATCGCTTACGGCCAAGCGAATAATGTTGATATCGAATTTCAGCTTATGGATTGGAATGACTCTCTGCTGGCTGTTAAGTCTGGAAAAGCGGATATCCATGCAGGGTTAATTCGCTCACCCGTAAGGTTAGAATATCTTGATTTTGATGAGCCTCTTCTAGAAATCGACACACAGCTTTACATGCACCAAACACTGCTTGGCGACAAATTACAAGATCTACTCGCAGGACGATTGGATACTGCTGTCGGGGTGGTTAAGGGCGGATTTGAACAAGAATTTGCACAACGGCATTTTCCTCAGTTGTCTTTGATCGAGTACATTGATAATGACTTAATGATGCAAGCCGCAAAACGCGGTGAACTCGATGCCTTTATCGCAGATGCACAAGTCGGCAACTTTTATATTCTGGTAGCTAATGGCGCGAAAGAGTTTATGCCAGCACAATTTCTCTATTCAGAGCCTCTTCGTCCCGCCGTTCGAAAAGGCAATCAAGCATTACTAAGTCAAATCAATCAAGGTTTTAAAAAGCTTAACACGCAAGAAAAGAATCGAATTCTAAGTCGTTGGATCCATATTGAAACCGTTTATCCTCGCTATCTTATTCCTGCTTTGGCTGCTGGAATATTGAGTGCAGGATTATTTTATACCCTGCAATTACGTCGCACGGTAAGAATACGCACACGTCAGCTTGAAGATGCAAACCATAAATTGACCCTGCTCGCCCAGACAGATAGCTTAACGGGCATTCATAATCGCCATTACTTTTTTAACCAGTTAAGTGACACGCAAGATCTGGCTAGCAGCCTAACGTTAATCGTATTTGATATTGATGATTTTAAGTCGATTAATGACACCTATGGACACAGTGCAGGGGATAATGCAATTTGCCTTATTACCACTTGTGTGCGTGAAGTCCTTGAGCCTGAGATGCAGTTTGCCAGAATTGGGGGTGAAGAATTTGCCATTTTAGCGCGAGACAAATCGGCACAAGCATCACAGCAACTGGCAAAACGTATATGTCAGCAAATAGCACAAAAAAAACTCCCATTAGCTTCAAATACGCTGATTTCATTAACGGTAAGCCTTGGATGTGCCTTTTATCCTACGCCAGACAATCCATTCACTCTTAATGCCGCAGATAGTTTGATGTATGAAGCAAAGCGTAAAGGGAAGAACCAAGCCGTTTTCAGAGAATTCTGCTAATGGATTGATTAGGTGTTCACACAAATTGTTAGTTTGTTCTTGTAAGTAAATGCAATGGCATATCATCATTTAAATAGGCCTCATCTGCCAAATAAAGCTTATTGGTGCGGATCATCTTCCGAATCATCTCAACATAGGCGTGCCCACGCTCCGAATATCTGTCTAAGGTGCCAGCGAGTGCAGTCCCCGTAATCATTTGATTTGCATGCCTTGATTGGGCACGAAGCTGACGCATTTTGTAATAGGCGCTATGGGTATTTAAATTCAATAAGTATCCTTCAACGGAGGCTAAGGGAGTCTCGAATCGCGCAAGTCCGTAGCGCCCCATCCCTTGACGCTTCTGCTTAGGCTCCATACCATTACCATTAAAATCCCACTGACCAAACAAGGCATTACCTTCAAGCGTAAAGCGCGATGTTCCCCAACCACTCTCCTTTGCCGCTTGAGCCAGCACTAACGAAGGAGGCAAAATATCGACCCGTTCAAGCAAGGCTTGTCTATGGGATGCTAATAACGGCTGTGTTGGATTGCTGATGACCTTGTACTTAACAGCTAAAGCAATCAACTCTGCGTCATCTAGGGGGGCAGACATCACCTGTTGCCGTTCTTGTAACACTTTCTCATTAGCTAATAACACTAAGGGGGTCATCAATCTAAAAAATACCATTTTCTTTTGTTTTACAGGAAGTTGGTCTGATACCGACCGCCATCCCTCACCTACGGCATCAAAGGTTATTCTGGGTACCGATTTATTCCCTCCATGAAAATTTTCAGGGGTGTAATTAAGAGATTCAAAAAAGAGCATCAGTTCATCAATTGAATTAATACTCACATTGACAGGTTTAAGCTCTGCAGGCTGTAAAGATTGCTGCTCAGGCGCCGATTGAAATCCAACACCATCCCCCCCTGTGAGAATCGACAATTCCTTGAGCATTCACTTGCATATGTGAAGGCTGAATTAAAGAAGATAATCCCATAATAGGCAGCATTGTTGCCTGGCAATTAGCCAAGGGATAGCAAGCAGTATCAGAGTGAATTGCAAAGCCACTAGTGAATATCTTATTTAGTTTAAGATTGTTGCTGCTAAAGTCGGTTGCCGACAGTTGAGGCGACAATATAGACAATACCATCGACATGAGCATTGCTAAGGGCAGTTTACACTTTATCAACATGGAATCTCTCTGGAGTAAAACAATCGCAATCCGACTAGCCAAAACACAAGGGGCGAAAGGTAACAAGAAAAACCTGACAATTTGCTTAATAGATAGACAGTTTATCTAGGGCATGTTGACGTTTTGAGTGTGCAAACGCACTTTACTGGCTCTTGATAAAAAAGAGATGAGTTTAAACCTAACTAACCGCTGGGTTTTATCCAGCCACGACCAAGAATAAGACATCAGAAACTCAAAGAGGGGCAAATAATCCTATTTGCCCCTCTGATGCTGTGGCACAGTGACTAAACCGTTTGTTACTTATGCGCAGCAAGAACAAACGCAGTAAATCGCCATTATTGAGTACATGTCTTTGTTGCTTGGCAATCTGCAGCTGCCTGCTGTTTAAGTTGCTGAGCATATTGCTCCGCCGCCGCTTTTGCCTTTCGCGCTTCCACCTTATGCTGCACATCCTCAGCTAAAGCCTTATCAAAGGTCTTCATGCCAAAATACTCGGAAGCATCCTGATAAATAAACCAAGCGCCAAAGGCAACCAGACCATAGGTCAGTAGACGTAACATGGTATTTAAACCTCAAAAATGGTATCGACTTCTGCAATATAGCTGAGGTTTTTGATAAATAAAACTGTCAAATTAATGACCAAAAACAGTCAAATAAACACCATTAATCAATAGGATATAAAAAAGTAAACACCTTAAATTACATGGTTTTAGCTATTTAAGATAAAAGTTGGCACTAAGCTGTCAAAATTAACAATTTATCAAGAAGAATGATCGATTATTTGACAAGAGCCCTTAGGTGACAAAAAACCACAACTCACTTAACTAACGTCAGAAAATCGGCGATAAAATAATCAATTCATATTTTTGACATAACAAGCTAGCCGCGGCGATAGCCATTAGCCTTAACTTCCGTTTCAGCCTCAGTGCCTACCGTCAAAATGTGAAATATGAGGGCTTTATCATGCTGTCTTTGGGATATTCATTTTCTACGATTGCTCAAAAAACAGGAAAAGTGGCTATACATGGCATTTATGCCTAGGGCGTGTTGATATTTCGAGATTAAATTTTGTTCGTTCTGGCAAGCTCGTGCTCGCGAAACGAGGAATAACGCGAAGTTATTCTACTCAAAGGCTTAACAAGCATCCGTCCCAAAAAGATCGACTGATTAAAGCTTGCTCACTCGCGTAATTGACTAACCTAATATTCTGAAAACAGTTTTTTGAATTTTTTAGTTTGTTAATTTATCGTTTTTTAGCCTTAAGACGCGTGCTAATGAATCTTCTTAAAAAACAACTGCAACGACCTTTAACATCAAAATATGCTTATATTTCAATCGGTCCATCATCTTGAACATAACAATTTACTCACAGTCCCCTTGTTTGTTCCACAAAGTGAGGATTGCTAACATTCCCGCACCGCCCCTTTTTAAAACATCAATATGCAAAATCCCCAACAAGTGTCAGCCAGCAAAACACTTTCCCCTATTTTGGTTCAAGGAGCGATGGACATTGAAGTTGAGACCTTAATTGCCGCCCTTGGCAAGGTCACTGTCAACACATTTGGATCATGGACGTTCTGGGAGGGTGAACTGAGTGGCCACCCTGTCGTGGTCTCCCGTACTGAAATAGGCTTAGCAAACGCGGCGGCAGCGACCACACTGGCCATTGCCCACTATCGACCCAAGCTAATCATCAATCAGGGCACCGCTGGCGGCCATGATCCTAAGCTGTATCGCGGTGATATCGTCATCGGTGAAACCAGTTTTAATATGGGTTCATATCTCACCAAGTTAACCCCAAAGGGTCAGGGGATTCATCCTACCCAATGGCAAAACTTCGATATGACCATGTACCTGCGTGAAAACGGCGAGGTGGTCAAGCATAACCACTTTAAAGCTGATCCAGCCTTAGTGGAGGTGGCATTATCCCAAGCACATCACTACACCAAGGGAAATGTAGTGAAGGGAATAATAGGTACTGGTGATGAATGGAATCGCGAGCTTGACCGTATCAATTGGTTACACCACACCTTTGGCACCGCAGTCGAAGAAATGGAAACGTCCGCGGCGGCGTTAGTGGCAGAGGCTTACAAACTCCCCTTTGTCAGCATTCGCATATTGTCAAATACCGATCAACACGACCAGGACTGTGACCCGCAGACCGCAGTGGATTGCCAGCAATTTGTACTGAACATCATACAGCAACTGATCAACACCACTAAATGAGTGACTAGGGCGGGATAAAGCCAACGCTAGCTTATCGCCCATCCACAGTGAGCTTGGCCAGCACTTTTGCACTGCCAAGCCTGCGTTTGTTTCGCTATTCCAATGTAGATTAAATCCATGCAAATCTTAGTTAGCCTCTTAGGCATCATCACCTTACTTGCTGTGGCATACCTTGCCTCTGAAAACCGTAGAGCCATTAACTACCGCACTGTCGGCCTCGCCTTTTTACTACAATTGGCCCTAGGGGCATTTGTAATGTACTCCGCGCTGGGACAATCGATGATATTCTCGATGGCTGCTGCCGTCTCCAACGTCATCAGCTACAGCAATGACGGCATGTCTTTTATGTTTGGCGGCCTTGTCAGTGATAAAATGTATGAGCTATTTGGCGCAGGCGGTTTTGTCATCGCTTTTAAAGTGCTGCCAATTATTGTGTTTTTCTCAGCATTGTCGGCGGTGCTCTATTATCTGGGAATAATGCAACTGGTGGTCAAAGCCGTTGGCGGGGCGCTGCAAAAACTGCTCAACACCAGTAAGGCAGAATCCATGTCGGCCAGTGCCAACATCTTTTTAGGGGTAACAGAAGCGCCACTACTCATTAAACCTTATATGCCGCGTATGACTCGCTCAGAGTTATTTGCAGTAATGTGCGGCGGTTTAGCCTCAATCGCGGGCACTATGCTCGCGGGCTATGCTCAACTAGGCATAAAGATGGAGTACCTGCTCGCGGCCTCGTTTATGGCAGCTCCCGGCGGCCTTCTGTTTGCTAAGCTTTTGATCCCACAAACAGAAACAATCAACGATGCGCATCTACAGCTCACAGAGGAAAATCAACCTCGCAATCTACTTGATGCCGCCACCACAGGCACCATGAGCGGACTTTCCCTCGCCCTCGCGGTAGGCGCAATGTTGTTTTCATTTATCAGTTTAGTTGCCTTATTCAATGGGATGCTCGGTGGTATTGGCGCTTGGTTTGGCCTCGAGGGTCTCACTTTGCAACAGATCCTCGGCTACCTGTTTGCACCACTGGCTTGGTTAATGGGCATTTCTTGGAATGAAGCCATGCTGGCGGGCTCTTTTATTGGCCAAAAGATTGTGATCAATGAATTTTTTGCCTACATCAACTTAGCACCTTACCTGTCAGGTGACGCCCTAGTCGCAACCACAGGGCAACCAATGTCTGAGCGTACTCAAGTGATCTTATCTTTTGCGCTGTGTGGTTTTGCCAATATAGGTACTGTGGCTATCGCAATTGCTGGGATCGGTGGCCTAGTGCCAGAGCGCCGCGCTGAAATCGCCTCACTTGGCCTAAAGGCCTTGGCGGCGGGGATTTTATCTAATCTTATGGCGGCGACTATCGCGGGATTATTTATGAGCTTAAGCTAACGCAGCCATCAATGCGGCGGCCCTAGCTGCCGCATTGATATCAAACTGCCTCGTGACCAAGGCTAGGCAGATAGGGTGAAATCGAGCACTTATCAAAAAATGCTTTTCAACCAATCACTTTTAAGATGTTAACGCTGAGATGTTAATGCTCTACAGCGTCCAGCACTTATTTGTAAAATGGCGAGCATTAAAAAGCTTGAAAGAAAATCCCAAAGGCACTGAAAATCGCCACAAACCAAGAGAGAGATCGTAAGGTGCCTTTATTCAATAGATATAAAATCTGATACGCAAAGCGCGCCACAATATGCACAATCGCTAACCACTCGGCCGTGGGCGTCACTTTGCCAGTTGCGATTACAGTCAACACCGCCAAGCCAAATATCAGCAGTGATTCAAAGGCATTTTGATGCCCCGCTAATGCCCGAGCACCAAATCCCGTTAACTGCGCCTGCTGGCTACGAGGATGATGGTTATCATAACCCCCCGCTTTGGCCATCGCCCACGCCACAGGACCTTTAGCTAAATACGGCAATAGCATGGCGATAAACAAACAAGTCAGTAATGTATTCATAGGGCTTCCTTAGCCAATCGCACATAATGGAATAAATATATATTAAACAATATATTACAGCGCTCACAGCGTTAAATCTAACAGCAGGAGGCGAGCGATTAACGCGCCTTATCTAAGGCATCGCAAACAGCCTTTACACCAAGTAAAGCTCTGGGCGTCGCACGGTGTAATAAATCGGCATTTAATTGATAAATATGCTGGTTTTTAACGGCAGGGATTTCGGTCCATTTACGCCAATCAATCCCTTTAACATTACCTTCTTCTTCGCTTTGTAAAATGACCTCGGGCAAGGTCAGTAACACATTCTCAAGACTCACCTGCGGATAATCACTCGCCGCATCATAAAAGACATTTTTCCCATGGCACACGCCAATAATCTGCTGGATCCAACTGTTTTTAGCAACTGTCATTAAGGGCGTCGACCACAGCTGATAAAACACTTTTGGCTCAGATTTAGCGGCGTTTTCATTGCGTAGTCGAAGCAGCTCGCGGCGATAATCCGTTGCCACTTGATTAGCCAGCTCCACATGCCCCGTTAATTGGCCTAACTCTTCGATTTCTTTGGCGACATCTTCAAGCGTTTGTGGGGAACTGCTGTACAGTTTAAAACCTAAGCTTTTGAGTTGATTAATATCTTCAGCCTTGTTCCCCGTATCCCACACGACAACCAGGTCGGGATTAAGCTCTAATACGCGCTCAATTTGAATGCCATAATAGCCACCAATACTAGGGATTTTTTTCGCCGCTTCGGGGTAATCCGCATAATCTGTAGCGGCCACAATCGCCTCCCCCGCGCCAATGGCATAGAGCATTTCAACGGCGTGGGGTGACAACGCAATAATACGTTTTGCTGGCTCAGCCATCGCCGCTATGGGTAACAGGGTAAGGCTGAGACTGAGGGCAATAAAGCAGCGCATTAACATTAAATTCCTTATTATTTAATCGATTAACTCTTGTGGCCAACCGAACTTTTCAAGGTAAGCCTGCAGGTTTTTAGGCCGATACTTGGGATCTTGCTCCCAACGCACTTTGACCGAGCGATGCAACAATACTGGCGCAACATCGGGATCAAGCGGCCGCAAATACGGCTGCTTAATTCGATAAAAACTGCGGCGAGAATCGTGCAGCGTCGCCAAGGGATTAGGGCGCAAACCAGCCGTTAAATGGGGCTCGAGACTTAAATTAAACCGCTCAGCCTCAGCTATCATCCACGCAAGGGCATTATCCGACAGTAAAGAGCCATCCTTATCAGGCAGATAACTGCCGCCAACATTGCTATGGGCACCCGCAAACCATACTTGCTGCATATCCATATTGTCGCGCAATTGCCAAATGGTCGGCTCAAAATCGCTGCGATGCTCGTCTATCGCCAAGGCATGGCGGGCAACACGCACATTGCGGCCAATTTTAGTGTCGTAAAACTCGTCTTTATCTTCAAATAAGCCGAGGAAGGAAATCGGGATCCCCATGGCGCCCACAGTATCCCACACGCCGACAAACTTAATCTCCCGCGATTCGTGGCAGTGTTCATGCCTAAACTCAACGGATTTATCGCCGCTTGGGGCAAAGGGCGCACTGCTTTTTTTATAATGGTCAAAGGCTTGCTGGATAAGCCGAGCTTCCGGACGCTTTAGAATACCGCAGTTATTAATAAGGCCACACAGGCAGCGCACTGTATAGGCGCCGCGGCTAAAGCCAAAGAGATAAATCTCATCACCGGGCGAGTAGTTTTGCACAATATAGCGATAACCATCCATGATGTTTTTATGCAGTCCACGCCCCGTCGCGCCGCCAATCACTTCATCGTAATAGGAGCCAACACCCCAGTCGTAAAACACTTGCTGAGGTTTACCATCGGCCGCAATCGGGCTAATAGCCCGCGCCAGACGCAGCACATTGGTGGGAAAATCCACCTTAAGATCTTTCTCGGGTCGATTCCACGTGCCGTCGGCACAAATCACAATACGTTTATTCATCGCATCATCCTTGAGGCACTGATGCCCAATCTCGCAGGTAAAAAGCTGTCGATACAGACGCTAACGGGTTTTACCAAGGAATCACCGCCTCGATAGCCTTGTTTGCTGGCGATTCAAGACGGTAAAAGCTCATCTTGCTTTACATGCTAACGTCGCAGCAAAAAACCTATACTGACATAAAACCCTCAGCTAACAAATTGGAACAATAAAATGCAGTTACAGTTTGCATGTGTAACGTTCAAACGAGAGAAGATTAATGCTGTCTCTAACAAGGAATTGGACAGTTCCGAGTTAAAGCCTTAACTCTAACTAGTTTGTTTCGGATTAAAAATTCTATGGAGATAACGCCGCCAGCACGAGCAAGCTTTGGTAGTGTTCATAATTCTGTGTCATTTCAGTAAAATATTCAAAAACAGGAATGACACATGACCCAACCTTTTAACTTCGAACAAGCCCTTAAAGATCTGCAATCAGGTAAAAGCCTCACAGGTAAAGACAGCATTCTTGGCCCACTGATCAAGCAACTCACTGAAGCGGCTCTCCAGGCTGAGCTTGAGCAGCATTTAGCGCATGATCCTCAGCCTAATCGTAAAAATGGCAAAACCCCTAAGACCATTAAGCATCCGTCCGGTAACTTTGAGTTAGACGCGCCTAGAGACCGCAATGGCACCTTTGAGCCTCAGTTGATTAAGAAAAATCAAACTACGCTAACCGATGAAATCGAACGTAAAGTGTTATCGATGTTCAGTATAGGTATGAGCTATCGCGATATTAATCAACATGTTGAAGATATGTATGGGCTCAATGTGTCTAACGCAACAGTCAGTGCTATCACTGACAAACTCATCCCCGAACTTAAAGCGTGGCAACAGCGCCCATTAGATAGCCATTATCCTATCGTGTGGCTTGATGCGATACATTATAAAGTCAAAGAGGATGGGCGTTACGTCAGTAAAGCCGTTTACACATTGTTAGCGCTTAATATGAAAGGAAAAAAGGAAATTTTAGGGCTTCACTTATCCGAAAATGAAGGCGCTAATTACTGGCTATCCGTACTGACCGATCTTAATAATCGTGGTGTAAAAGATATTCTTATCGCCTGTGTTGACGGCTTGACCGGTTTCCCTGAGGCCATAGCCAGTATCTTCCCTCATACGGAAACACAGCTATGCGTTATCCACCAGATCCGCAACTCAATGAAGTATGTCGCCTCAAAAAATCAGAAAGCGTTTATGGCTGATTTAAAGCCTGTGTATCGAGCCGTGAGTAAAGAAGCCGCAGAGATGGCATTGGACGAACTGGAGGCCAAATGGGGTGATGCTTATCCGCTGGTAATCAACTCTTGGCGTCGCAAATGGCATAATTTGTCCCATTATTTTAAGTACCCAGAACATATCAGGAAAGTGATTTACACGACCAATGCAGTTGAGGCTGTGCATCGCCAATTTAGAAAGCTCACCAAAACCAAAGGTGCATTTCCTAATGAAAATAGCTTGTTGAAGCTACTTTACGCAGGCATATTAAACGCCTCAGATAAATGGACCATGCCAATCCACAATTGGAGCCTTTGTTTATCACAGTTAGCGATTTATTTTGAAGGGCGTTTAGATAGCGTGCTAGAAATTTAAAAATTAGCCTGACACAGAATTTTGAACGCCCTCGCAGCTTTGTCGTGGGGGCGAAGCCGGAGCAAAAAAGACGTCGCCATGCCTAGCCTTGGTAGACATATTTTACTTGAAGAACTCATTGATCCAAGCGACATGGCTTTTGTTGACATTTTTTAAAGGAGCCAAAGAGTTAAAATCTAGCTCCCAACGTTTAAATAATACGAACAACTGGTTTATTGTACTCTGCGATACTGGCTCATTTAGCTCAATTATTAAATCCAAGCCGCGGCCAGTTACCGACTGATAATTTGGCAGAGAGTAAATCCACTCAAAAAACTTATCTTCATCTTCCTGACACCAGAAACTTGGCCCTTTTACTGTAATCTGCACGAATTTTCCTAGTATGGCTAACGCCCGCCTAAGGGGCTGACAACGCATAACACCAAACTCAAACACAGCAACCGTAACCATCGCGGCTCATTGGGACTG
Source organism: Shewanella oneidensis MR-1 (assembly GCF_000146165.2). Classification (NCBI taxonomy): domain Bacteria; kingdom Pseudomonadati; phylum Pseudomonadota; class Gammaproteobacteria; order Alteromonadales; family Shewanellaceae; genus Shewanella; species Shewanella oneidensis. Next base: position 3,861,245 of record NC_004347.2, read on the forward strand.
GAAACGCTACGCGTTGACAGTCCCTATTGAGGCGTTTGTTAGCCGCGTTTCCCAATTATGCGCTTTGCTCTTTCCAATACATGATCAAAAGTCATAATCGATAGATTATGCACACACTAAAACGCTCTCAAGAACATAGGCTCTAGGCATTACATTCCTGCACGCTTTTCACAGGTATTGAAATTCTGTGGGGTACAAAAGGTGACAGGAGTGTAAATGACTTCTTCATATTGTTGTTTTGTGACAATTTTATAAAGCGTCAAAATTGCCTGCCTGCCCATTTCATAGGGATTTTGACCGACATTGATATGCGCAAGATTATCTTTCAACATCGTCAATTGCTCAGGAGAGGTGTCAGTCATAACAATCACGACTTCCTTATCATTAATTTTTTCTTGAAATGGGGCAATCATGTCACGGTAGAGCGCATCATTATTTTGCGCCCAACCTCCAACCGCAATAAACGAGTCTGCTTTCACCGGCTTGCCTTTCATAACAGACTCCATTTGCTTAACGGCTTGACTAAGTTGGTCAAAATTAAACAAAGGTTCTCTCACTTCAGTCCAGCCCTGCTCGTTATTAAGTAATTTCCCTGGGGGAATATCGTATTTTTTTCCCGACAAAGCAGAGCGAACTCCCATCAACCGTAAATTCAAATTGGGGGAATCAGGGCGCCCAGACTGCATGATAAGCATGCCTCCATTAGGCCGTAATTTTTTTAACTCTTCACCTAATGACTTACCTAGTTCAAAATTGTCAGTGCCGATATAGGCTAAGCGAAAATTCTTAGGATCGCCGTTGATTGAAGCATCAAAGTCAGAGTCATAGGTAACAATTGGAATGCCGACTTCTTTAGCCCGTTTAAGGCTATTTTCAACGAGATATTTAGATTGGGTAACGGCAACAGCAATACCATCAACACCTTCATCAATCAGTTGATTTATCACCTGATCTTGTAATCTAACACTGCTTATTTCAGGTCCTCGATATATACATTCAACGCCTTCGATTTGAGCCGCTGCATCGATACAGCCATTTTTGCTTTGATCAAAAAAAACGCTATAAAATTTAGGCACTAAGGCTAATTTTAATTCTTTTCCATAGACAGAAGATATCGGTAATAGACCCAATGCAATAATCAACATCAGTAATCTCGCCATACATCCTCCTAAAAATAATGAGATAGCGATTTAAGCTTCACAACAAAATGTAGCAAAGGAATGAATTTAAAGACATGAGATGCTGCGATGTTCTCGCGTAAGATTGATCTAAATCAGTCATTCTCATCAATCATGCCAACTCAGCAACAGTCAACAAAGACAAATACCATTTAAAAACAATAGTATAAATAACATTAAACCGATATTAAACCAGCTTATTTGGGGTCCTTAGAATGACTCCGATCTGTTGATTAAGCTATTTTGCACTTGCTATCCTTTTCAAAGTTGAACTAACACTCGGTTTCAAAAATATTTTGAAACTGATAACCGTTTTGATCACATTGTGTTTTGCCTAAACCCGCTTAAAATGCTGTCGTTGAATTTGTATTCCCAGATGATTTGGAGCCGTTACATGAGTGATTTAAGTTTTCTCGCTAAAAAGCGTTACACCACTAAGGCCTTTGATCCAACTAAGATAATTCCTACCGATAAGATTGCCGACATCAAGACCTTATTACAGTTCAGCCCATCATCGACTAACTCGCAGCCGTGGCACTTTGTGCTGGCAGGCACAGCTGAAGGCAAAGCACTGATCGCCCAAGCGACTGAACATTATGCATTTAATACCCAAAAAATTCTTGATGCTTCCCACGTAGTGGTACTTTGTACTCGTACTCAACTCGATGAAGCACACTTATTACAAGTGCTTGAACAAGAAGCAAAAGATGGTCGTTTTGCGAATGAAGAAGCCAAACAAGGTCAGCATAATGGCCGCTCATTCTTTGCCAATATGCATAAATTTGAGCTAAAAGACGCCCAGCATTGGATGGAAAAACAAGTCTATTTAGCGCTCGGTACGCTGATGTTAGGTGCAAGTGTACTCGATATTGATGCCTGCCCAATCGAAGGTTTCGATGCCACGAAACTCAATCAAGTCTTAGGCTTAAGAGAAAAAGGCTTGTGCGCTTCTGTGGTTGTAGCGTTAGGTTACCGCTCAGAAGAAGACTTTAACGCTAAGTTACCTAAGTCGCGTTTAGCGCAAGAAGTGATTTTTACCGAAATTTAAGCAGTTACGCCTAAACTCACACCGTAAATGCCCTTGTTTTGCACAGCAAACAAGGGCATTTTTATTATTCGTCCCAAACACTCACCATAAGGAATTGACGTCGTTAAAACTAACTAAGGTAGGAGTGTTCTTGGGCTAAATTGCTCTAAAATCCATCTTTGCCTACACTTTGCACTATGGCATAGTGTACCTATAGCTCGCTAAACGTAGCGAAAATATAAGATAAAAGCATTAATAATCTTATAGATAGAAGTACATCTTACTTTTCGCCACACTTGCTTGATAACAACTTAGGATGGGACTGTCAGTATGCTACTCGCTAAACCTTCACTCAGTGCAGAAGCTCAATCGGCAAGGCTTTCGACCACTAAGGGAGACAATCCGTTAACCTGGCCAGTACTATCAGTGTTACAAGCCTCTAATCAAAGTTGGAAAATCCACCACCTCGCCACCGAATTGCAAAACAGAGGGCTTATCCATCAGTTAGATGAAAATCCGGGTAATGATTTGTTTAAGCGTAATTTTTTACTGATGAATGCCCTATTCGAGTTGCAAGAAATTCTGCTACCTAAGCAATGGCTGCAAGTTAAAGCGATGGAAATCCAGATTTTCCGCCTCGTGCCATCAAACGTTAACTTATTGATAATGGAAGATACTTCCCTGAGAGAATACTATCTTGACTGGAATAACTACGACACCAGTGAAAACGTTGTGCGTGAGTTATTAGAGGCCTTCTGGAGCAGCTATAAGAGTTATATTGGCCTCAATGTAAATTTAATGCACAAAGGCCATGCCCTAAGGATATTTGAGTTAGATGAAAGCGCAACGCCAAGGGATATTCGTAAACAATGGCGTCGCCTAGCGCTGAAATGGCATCCAGATAGACCCGAGGGGGATGCTGCGCGATTTAGAGAAGTCTGCGAGGCTTGGCAATCGCTGCGGGATATTGCTTAGCTAATACTGATATATCTGTGATCCCCTTTGCAGTCTTGCAAACTTCTATGCCTAAACTCCCGCGGGATCACAGATTTAGTCTGATATCTGCCGCCTAATTCAGCGATAATTAAGCATCCCAAACTAACCTAAAACCATCTTCACGCTGGTATAAAGCGAGCGTAATTTCAAGACTGGATCAGCTTGCCCACTATCTAAGGCACAACGCATATCCATGCACTGAATTCAATCTAACCGACTTTGAGGGTTCTATGATCAAACCAATCGCCTTGGCTGTCGCCTTAATCGTTGCACCATTTAGCACCTTTGCCGCAAACTTTGTTGAAGGCACTCACTACACTCAAATTTCTGACAAAGCACTGAGCAGCGAACCCAAACTCACCGAGTTTTTCTCCTTCTATTGCCATAACTGCTTCAATATGGAAACCAATTATCTGCCTGATATCAAAGCTAACTTAAACAAAAGCATTGCATTTGATAGCAAGCATGTCGACTTTATGAACAGCGCTTTAGGGACTGAAGTCATGCGCTCGCTGGCAGTCATCCAAGATCTCGATAATAAAGATGCACTAACCCATGCAATGTTTGCAGCCATTCAAGGGGAAGAAGGCGCTAATGGCCATGACCACAGCGCACCTGGGCACAAGCACGAGTCACAAATCAACAGCCGTGACGACATTAAACAAGTCTTTGCTAAGTTTGGTATCGACGCAGCTAAATACGACAAACTTGCCGACAGCAAGAGCACCGAGGAAAAGTTAGCCCTGTGGCGTGCCCAGCAGAATCAATTTCGTATTGAAAGTGTGCCAGCCTTTATTGTTAACGACAAATACGCGGTTAACCTAAGCAGTATCAGAACTCTAGATGAGCTGATTAGTTTAATTAACTACCTTGCCGTCGAAAAAGATCCACAGCCAGCAAAAAGTTCTGGTGGTAGCCTAAACTGGTTATTCTTAGCCTTTGCTGCCGTCTTCGCCCTTAGCCGTCAAACACGTTTGAGCTAACAGCTTAACCAATATAAGCCTCTGTTTTTTTGCAAATGGATGCTTTAGCGGACTGACAAGTCTCAATCAAAAATAAATCGATACTTGTCAGTCCACGCCATTATTTAGCGCCAGATAAACTCCCTCAAGTTGAACCTAAAAGCTCAAGCGGTAACGGAAGTTATTGCCGAATAAACTCAATGATATGTGTTGCTGCCAACACAAGATGTAAGACTAAAAAGCCAATAAAAGCATCGGCACAAATTTGATGATAACCACGCCAAGTCATCGCCAGTGGGCTACCTTGATAAATAAACCATACGACGCCAGTTAATCCTGTCGCGACTAGCAGTATCATCCCAATCCCTTCGATAGTACTAAACAAGCCTTTGCCACCTGCTACGGGGAGTTTGCCTTTAAAAAGGCCTTTAATGTCCTGCGCCAGTTGCCCCCAATCCCCCACCAACCAAGCAAAATACTGGTGCCATTTGCCTTGGAGGCTATTACGCAACAAAAATAAAATCCCTAACGCTGAACACACCAATCCTAGGTAAACATGCAGATAATCCCAAACGCCAGCATTAGTGCGTAGGTTTCTACCGATAAAAATCCACGGACTGGTGCAGACGAGTATCCCAGAGAATAACACTATCCAGACGTGCAAACGCGCCAACAAAAAATCGAATACCTGGGTTAATTTGTTCGACATATAGGGTTACCCTCGATAATCGGCATTAGCCTCACCCGCCCGCTTAGGCTTGATGGATTTGTAAACCAAACTCTTGCACTTTTTGCCAGTCTGTGTATTCAACATTGGTGACAGGATCCGTTGGCCCCTTAGTTAACCACATGATAAAACGAATAATATTTCTATCGAAAGCATTATAACCTTGGTAATTCAGATTACCGCCAAACACTTGTAGCAACTTAGGGCGCCAAGTCGTTTTGCTTAAAAATGCTTGCATGTATGGGTTGGTTTCTGGAGTATTTTTCTCGGGTTTACGAGCCACTAAACTGACGGAGAAAAAGCCACTGACCTTTTGCGTGAGGATCTGTTGATGCTTTTGGATAAATTCGTACAACGCAGGATTATGTTTTCCGTGACGAATACTCGCGCCAATAATGATCTTATCGAAAGACTCCATCGCAGGGACAGCCTTAATATCCGCAATCACCACCGAATTACCCAACTCTTTGAGTTGCTGAGCTAACTGATTGGTGATTTTACGAGTGTGGCCATGAACACTGGAAAAGATGATCAGAATTTTTTTCACTTAAGCCTCGATTATCTCAATAAAAATAAGAAAAAGCGGCCAGAAAAAAGACAAGACGGCGGCTTTATGTTGACCTCAACATACCGTTAAATGCGGGACTTAATCCCTCGCAATACAGAAGATAACGACGATATACACAATGCGCCTGTATTAGGAACAACTCAGATAACGGCATTAAGGTTTATCACGCAAAAAGCAAACTGCCTATTACGATATTGCATACTAGGTGATTTAGTCATCTATTTACATGAAATAGATCACGGGCTTAGCGCCAAATATCAACTCGATATACGGTAATTCTAGCTTGCTCACAAAAATAAAAATCCACAGTGTGGAGATCAAAATGTTACAAAACCAGCAATTCCAGCCATAGTCTAGGCGGAACGAATAAAAGCAAACCAATTCGGAGACTTAAAGATAACAATCGACTAAGCTAGACACACTTCGCGAAGCGAGCTTTCTTCCGAAAGTGCTACGCAACCTAAATAGACAGACAAGCAATACAGGGTTAAGGCATGAAAGATTCAGATATTTTAATGCTTGCGGATGAAGCAGCTCCCGCAGCCGAGGTCTCTGCCCGTAAAAAGGCACTTTTGCTCGGGCGTCAACTCGGGCTTGCCAGTGAAGAAGAATATCGTCCAGCCAACGCCTCCATTGCCGAACGTGCCCAGCACCGAGAACGTAAACTTGCCAGCCAGTATCAGGCCAATGTCGAAACCATATTCGCCCTCGCCTTGAGTTATACCTCTTCCGATATGACGGGAGTGGATCTCGATCCCGACTGGAGCCATCAATTTTTTCTGATGGCAGAACAAATCCATAATCGAAGAATGCAAGACCTATGGGCACGCATTCTCTCCAGTGAAATCATCAACCCGGGTAACTTTAGCCTGCGCACCTTAGCGCTACTTAAGCAATTAACCCACAGAGAAGCGCAAATCCTTGAGAAAGCACTGGGCATGGCAGCCAAGGTGAATAATGAACAACGCCTAAAACTCATCAGTGGCTATCGACTCACTGGCGGACTTGGTCAATATTTTCGCAAACATACCAGCATCACCTTAGGCCTCTCTCAGTTTGGTCTACCCTACTCCAGTATTCTCACGCTAGTCGATGCGGGGATCCTCCACAGCAGCGAATTTGAAACCGGCTTACTCAATAATAAAACCCCGATTCAACTCACTATGCCCGGGATTCAAATGAGGCTCACCCCAAAAAGCGGTAATCTGCTCTTTAGCTACTATCGATTAACACCCATTGGGGATGAACTGGCGCAACTTGTGCTTCCTAAACAGGATGAAGAATACCTTAAAGCCCTTCAAGCCTTGTTTTCCAAGGATTTTAAGATTGAATAACAAGGCTGTTATGGACAGACTTTATGCCAGTGATGCGAGTCGATTTGAACTAATAACGTCGATTGCGGTTAAATAATCAATCAAAGCATGTACTTGAGAAGCTAAATCCCCTTTGCTGGTATCAATAGTTAACTCAGCCGAGAGAGGTGCCTCATAGGGCGATGAAATCCCTGTAAAATGCGCAATTTCGCCCTTGCGTGCTTTAACATATAACCCTTTAGGATCGCGCAGTTCACACACGCTGAGTGGTGTTGATACGTGCACTTCAATAAATTGTCCCTCAGGGAATCTTGCCCGTATGCTATCGCGCTCCTCACGGGTGGGGGAGATAAAGGCTGATAACACCACTAGGCCTGCATCGACCATAAGCTTTGCTACCTCGCCAACGCGGCGCAGGTTCTCATCCCTATCGGCCACGCTAAAACCCAAATCCTTACATAGACCATGACGGACATTATCGCCATCAAGCAGATAGGTGTGAAAACCCGCTTCAAATAATGCTCGCTCAAGCGCACCTGCGAGGGTCGACTTACCTGCGCCAGAAAGCCCAGTAAACCACAGCAAAACTGGATTCTGCCCTTTAAGTCTGGCTCTGGCTGCTTGGTCGACACTATGTTGATGCCACACAATATTGCTCATAAAAACTCCTCAAACCTTTGTAAACTTGCGGCCAAAGGCAAAAATATCGTTAAAACGGAAAGATGATAGGCACCATAAAAATCACAAAGGGTTCCCCCAAGAATCGTCGCATAATTAAGTGGCAGTAATAACTTAGCGGGCACATGGGCCTGATTACGGCGCACAACCCCAATCAAAGATGCCACAACCGTAGTGTTATTGGTAAAAGATGACAGCAGCGCCCTAGAAAACCCCGTATTGCCATCGTCACCGCGAGGGAATTATTGCCAATCACTTGGCTTAACTTCCCCAGCAATGAGGTCTTTTCCAGTGCCGTCGCCGCGAGCACCAATAACACTAATGTGACTAGCCCGGTATTGGTAAAGCTAGTGAGTGCCGTGTCGAGCGTTACCATCCCTAAGAGGTAACAAAGTAAAAAAGCAAATAAAAACAACACCGCAGGGTTTATGCGGCCAGCAATTAAGCCAGCCAACAACCCAAACAACACTATCGCCAATAGTCACAAGTCACAAGTCACAAGTCACAAGTCACAAATTAGGCTCCAAGCTTTGAAATATCAATCGCTTGCCAGTGCGGAAAGTGTTTACGCACTAGGGCATTAAACTCCAGCTCAAAGGCACTAAATGGTGATGATACTTGCTTGCTAACATGTTGACCTGACACCACCATTACCGCTGCTACTGTTGCATTGGATAAACGGTCTATCAGGATCATACCGCCGGTATCACGCACTAATGAATAAGCATCGAAGACAATGTCTTCTGTCAGCTCTAAGGTGACGCGAGCAATCGCATTTAGCCCTAAACCTTCGCCCTCAACACTCGCGGCACTGCTACGTGCAAGCGTATTTACATCAACCACATAGTCGATAGCCGTGACCGAGGCTTGAGTCTTTTTACCCGCAACCTTGATGTCATATAACTGACCGAGTTGTAATGGCTTTTCATCCATCCACACCAAATCGGCAATGATTTGATTGGCAACCTGTGGCGCACTGTCAGGAAGTGCCAGTAAATCACCACGGGAAATATCGATTTCATCTTCCAAGGTAATAGTGACGGCTTGCCCCGCCGTGACCTCAGGTAAATCACCATCGAAGGTGACGATACGTTCAACTTTACTGCGTTTACCCGAGGGCAGTGCCACTACTTGGTCACCCACCTTGATAACACCGGAAGCTAAAGTACCCGCAAAACCGCGAAAATCGAGGTTAGGACGCGACACGTATTGCACAGGGAATCGAGCCGGTAAGGCGCTGAGTTCACGTTGGGTATCAATGGTTTCTAACAATTCCAGTAGCGTACCGCCCTGATACCAAGGGGTATGTAAACTTGGCTCGACCACGTTGTCGCCATTTAGCGCAGATAAGGGTACAAAATGAATATCTAGCTCACCAAAGCCTTTAACGAACTCACTAAAATCATTACGGATACGGTTGAATACCTGCTCATCAAACCCAAGTAAGTCCATTTTGTTGATCGCCACAACAAAGTGACGGATCCCCAGCAATGAAGCAATAAAAGCATGACGCTTGGTTTGCGTTTGTACGCCATAACGCGCATCAACTAAAATCACCGCAAGATCGCAGGTCGAAGCGCCAGTCGCCATATTACGGGTGTACTGTTCATGGCCGGGGGTGTCGGCAATAATAAACTTACGCTTATCGCTTGAAAAATAACGGTAAGCCACATCGATAGTGATGCCCTGCTCACGCTCAGCTTGCAAGCCATCCACCAGCAAGGCTAAGTCGATTGCTTCGCCCGTTGTCCCCATCTTAGCGCTATCATTTTTTAAGCTGGCTAATTGATCTTCATAGATCTGCGCGCTGTCATGCAGCAAACGACCTATCAAGGTGCTCTTACCATCGTCAACGCTGCCGCAGGTTAAAAAGCGCAGCAAACCTTTATGTTGCTGCTGGGCGAGATATTCTTTAACTCCGTGCTGGCTGATTTCAGCCGCCATGCGATTGGTTTTACTGACTGCTTTATCCATCTTAATCTCACTCTTATCTGGCTAACCTATTCGCGAAACTAGCGGTATCACGCGCTTTATTGCTTGATATAAAACCTGCATAAAGGCATTCGCGAAATCGATTTTATCTGTCGTAGGAATACGCTTTCGGCTTAATCTGAAGCAATTACCTTGGCGTTTAGAAATAACCTTGGCGTTTCTTTTGCTCCATCGACGCACTCTGGTCCGAGTCAATTAACCGACCTTGACGTTCACTCGAACGGGTTAACAGCATTTCTTCGATGATTTTTTCGAGATTATCCGCCTGGGAATGCATTGCCGCCGTTAATGGATAACAGCCTAAGGTTCTAAAACGCACCACCTCATACTTAATCGCTTCGCCTTCCTCGAGCTTCATGCGCTCGTCGTCAGCCATAATTAACTGACCAGCACGTTCAACCACAGGGCGCTCAGCTGCAAAATACAGGGGCACTAACTCAATGTTTTCTTGATAGATATATTGCCAAATATCGAGTTCGGTCCAATTCGATAACGGGAAGACACGAATGCTTTCCCCCTTATTCACTGCCCCGTTATAGGTACGCCATAATTCAGGACGTTGATTTTTAGGGTCCCATCTGTGGTGGCGATCGCGGAAAGAATACACCCGTTCCTTCGCGCGGGATTTTTCTTCATCGCGGCGAGCGCCACCAAAAGCGGCATCGAAACCATATTGGTTTAATGCTTGCTTTAAGCCTTGAGTTTTCATGATGTCAGTGTGTTTTGCACTGCCGTGATCAAAGGGATTTATCCCCTGCGCAACACCCTCAGGATTGGTGTGAGTTAATAATTCAAAGCCGAATTTTTTGGCCTGCGCATCACGAAAGGCGATCATCTCTTTGAATTTCCAGCCCGTATCCACATGCAACAAGGGGAAAGGGATCTTGCCCGGATAAAAGGCTTTACGCGCAAGGTGTAACATCACCGAAGAATCTTTTCCGATGGAATACAACATAACTGGATTGTCGAATTCGGCAGCGACTTCGCGAATGATCTGAATGCTTTCGGCTTCCAATTGTTGTAAGTGGCTTAATTCACGCCCGGCCATACTCTTCTCCGTTTACCTAATATGTGCTGCGACTGGCAGCGGGGTTAGCTTAACTATTTATATAACACTATCTAATGTAACTAAATTTTTACTGCGACTTTGGGAGCATTTAACGCTTCAAGCGACTGCGAGCCTTCGGCCTTAGGTTGAAACCAATTTAAGGTTTCAGACAACCCCACCACTTCACCAATGATCATTAAGGCGGGCATCTGCAACTTGGGATCGGCCGCGAGTTGTTCGAGTGAATCTAATTGCCCAATAAAACGTTGCTGCGACTGAGTAGTCGCCTTCGAAACAATTGCCACTGGTGTTTGTGGGCTACGACCTGCGTTGATTAATCCAGCTCGGATCACGCCCGCGTTCAAAATTCCCATATATACGACCAAAGTATTGTTTGGATTAGCATAACCCTGCCAATCCATTGGACGGCTTTCTAACTGACAATGGCCAGTAATAAACGTCACTCCTTGAGCATAATCCCGATGCGTTAATGGAATGCCTGTATAAGCCGCTGTGCCACTGGCGGCGGTGATACCGGGTACCACTTCAAATTCAACGCCCGCATCAACCAAGGTTTGTAGCTCTTCACCGCCGCGACCAAAAATAAAGGGATCGCCCCCCTTTAAGCGCACGACATTTTTACGGGTATAGGCTTTAGTCACCAGTAACTGATTTATGTCGTCTTGCGCCGCACTATGCTTGCCAGCGCGCTTACCGACAGCAATTTTTTCAGCATCTTTGGGGATTAGATCGAGAATATCTTGACTGACGAGCGCATCATACAACACCGCATCGGCAGACTTTAGGATACGCCATGCCTTGAGAGTTAATAGCTCAACATCTCCGGGACCCGCGCCAACCAGCCAGACTTTACCCTTCGCGCTTTGGCCCGGTAACGATAAAATTTCCATCACATTCCCCGAAATGAGTTCAATGTGTAGCAATATAGCGCCTGTTATATTCCATAATAAATATAAAATCATTAATTGTTATATCAAAAAGAAATATCAAAAAGGATTGCAACCTACTGCTGAATGATTATTGAGGACGATAGAAAAACTACAAGTGCAAAAAATTTTTAATATAATGAAATTTAAAGAAAATATATTAACAAGGGCAAATAATCTGACAATCCAAACATCCGTCAGCTCACATAACAACACTAAGTTATTGCTAAAAATTCTACTGAAGCGGGTCATCAGCGAGAGATCACCATGCAATCACAGTCTTTATCGAGAACGATTGGGGGATTTCTTCTGCATGAATTCATAAACGAATGTTAAGCTGGATACAAAAAATATAAAGCGTAAAGCAAACAGACACATCAAGGAGAGTCGATGTCCCCATTTTATCAAGGTATTGCATTAATCGGACTGCTAACTTGTACTGGGTTACAGGCAGAGGGATCTTTAATCAAAGATCGTGTTAAGGATGAACTGGCGACTTCCGAACACCCATTTGTGATTACGCCGCATAAAGTCAATTAGATTTTACCCGTCACCTATAACCCCAACCCGAATATGGCCCCTATGCAGGGGAGGCTGCTGGAAGTAATTATGCACTAGATGAAATGGAGGCTAATTTTCAGATAAGCTTCAAGTTTCATATTTGGTACAATATCGTCGGCGATAATGACCACCTATTTTTTTGCCTATACCAATCAATCCTATTGGCAGGTATACAACCAAGAAATTTCCTCGCCCTTTCGCGAAACCAATCACGAACCTGAAATCTTTATGCTCTTCAATAACGATTGGAAAATCGGCGGGATAACAAACTCTTTTTGGGGATTTGGCGCTGTCCACCAGTCCAATGGTAAAGCGGGTTTATTATCCCGTAGTTGGAACCGCCTTTATGGCACGATGATCTTTGATGCTGGTCCATTGGCGTTTTCAACTAAAGCGTGGTGGCGTATCCCTGAGGATGAAAAAACCAATATTCACCAGCCCCGTGGCAATGATAACCCTAATATTGATGACTATATCGGTCATGCCGAATCTGTCGGTGTTTATGGGATTGATGCTCATAGATTCACTCTGAACGTAAAAACCAACTTTAAAGATATTGACTGCGGCTCGGCGGAACTCACTTGGAGCTACCCCATCGTAGGTAATTTACGCCTTTATACTCAATACATTAATGGATATGGTGAAAGTCTTATCGACTACAATCACCATAATCACCATAATCACCATAATCACCATAATCACCATAATCACCATAATCACCATAATCACCATAATCACCATAATCAGCGAATTGGAATTGGGGTTTCACTTAACGATATTCTCTAGGACGTGACACGGCACAAAAAATAGCCATAATTCTATGCTGACGCGGCAAAACTGCTGGTAAATTGCTCAGCAGCGAGCAAATAAAAGGGACCTAATGATGATTTTGATTGCCAACAGAGGCATTTACATCGATAGTCGCACACCTTTTAGCCGTAAAGGTCGTCATGGAGGAATATGAGTTTTAGCTATCGTACTGTAGTCACATTGCTTAGCATCATTATTTGCGCGAGCCTTATCAAGCTCGCGTTTTTCGCTATTCCTGAAAAAGAGCAGCCTACTTTAACGACAAAGGATATTCGTCAAGATCTCTTTATCCTGCTAAACCAAATTGAGCAACACTCCGCATTTTATGCATTGAATCCACAACTCAATGACAGACAACTAAAAAGACTTGCTGGGCTGATGACAGAGCAATATCAAGATCTTGTTCCTAAAGAACGATTCGCTGCTGAACTTACCAAACTACTCAATACCCTAAAAGATCCTGGGACTCAAGTCGCTAAAGTAGATAATAGTCGTGGGGAACTCCCCTTCAGCCTCAGACCCGTTAATGAGCAATGGCTCGCCTTAGATAGCAAAAATAATCCCATTAGCTCGGAGTATCCCTTTGTTACCCATATCGATGGCATTCCTTTAAGTAAATGGATTTCTGCCAGCCAAGCTTATCTCTCTGAGCCCGCAAAAAATAGCCAAGAAATGCAGCTTATTTGGCTTAAGCGACTCAATCTATTGCGGGAAGATTTAGGCTTAAATATCAAACCTTACGTACTCATCAGTTTAATAAATGATAATTTACAGACAACACAAGTCACTATCGCCCTATCACAAGCATCGAAAACCATAGTTCAACCCCTTGAGGACGAAACAGAACTCAGCCTCGAAAACCTGCTAACTCAACTCGATGAATTGGCCCCTACAGCGCCCACAAAACCAGGCTATTTATTGGAACAGATAAACCCAACAACGGCTCGACTCAAAATAAATGATCTCTATGTTTTTGAACTCGATAAAATGCAGCAGGAAGCCTTACGTAAAGGTATGGAGCAGCCATTACTAATTGTCGATCTGAGGCAAGCAAAGGGATTTAGCCCTAAATTATTGACCATGCTTTCGCGTTATCAGGACATGCCACAGCTAGGCACACGATCTCATTCAACAGTCGAAAAAATCATGGGATTTGCCCATTATCGACGCTCACCAGAGCTTAGGAATGATTATTTAAAACCGTTGAATTTTAAGCCTCTAGATGTACTCGAACTCAGCTCGCCCCGACTTAACGCCTTAACACGGCGACTGCCAACTATCGATGAGAGCCGATTTAGTCCTTGGTTTGTACGTACCAAACCTGAAGTCATCGCCGAGGGCAATAACCACCTTGCGTTACTTGTCAGCCCATTATGTAAACAAGAATGCGAGTGGATCGCCTACCGGACTAAAACTTGGTCAAGAGTGAATCTTATCGGCGAAAAAACCTCAGGGGATTTTGCTAAACAATACCAATTCACTTTGCCCAATAGTGACTTAGAGGTTCGTTTTAGCAGCTCACTGGCCTATGATGCTACAGGCGAACTGCTTTCAGGAAAAGGCACAGAACCCGATATATGGCTGCCGCAAAATAATGATCTCGAATGGCAAGGACTCGTAAGCTTAGTAAAAACCGCTAAACCCAAAGCCTTAGATCCATCTATTAGTCCACAAACCAAATTAGCCCAATCTCATTAGGGCGCACTGACGTTTTATGGTTATTTTTACAGCAACTTGACTGATATTTATGCAAAGCAACGTCTGTACAATGTGGTTATTCTACATAAAAAGACGATAACGCAGCAGAAACGTCAACACACCCTAGCAAAAAGCCAGCGATTTGCTGGCTTTGAAATGCGTTGGATTTAAAAGCTTATTTTTTATCGCTTGCCTTTGAATTCATCACCGAGCCCAAAACTAAGCCTTGCTTGTTTACATCAAAGCTCATTTGCACGCGCATGTTATAGTCTTTCAACGCTTGCAGCTCTTCAGGGACGGGCTCGCCAGTCATTTCTAACAAGGTCAATACTGGGGTAAACATCTTACCGTAGTCCGCTGACATGCTGTAAAGACCATTTGCCGATGGTTTTTCGCTCGCCAGTTTATTGGCTAACGCTAAACCTTTCTCACCCGCGTAAACCACTAAATGTTGTCCCTTAATCGCCAACATCGGTTTGATATTAAGTTCTGGCGGCAACATTAATAGTGGCGATAAATCGGTAGGCTCACCATTATCCGCTACTTGCAACTCAGCCAGCATTGGCGCAAACGGTTTGACCATATTCAATAACATTGAAGGATTATCAGCGCTTAAACTCACCAAAGCATCTAAGCTTTCAAGCTTTGGCTCTTGATCCTGCGAGCTCATCTTATAATCGAGCAATGACAGACTCACACCTTTAACGCCATTAGCCATGCCGGTAAACATACCCAACATCGCTGGGCTTTGTTGGCTTAATTCAGCTTGTAACTCGGCAAGCGGCGCACAGGTTAACTGTGGCTTTTGCAGATCATCCCAAATCGCCGTCAGTGAAGGCGCAACTTCATTAACGTCAATCCCCAACCCCATAGAGAAGATAGTGCTGTTAATGTCTGCTAAGTGGGTAGGAATGTAGCCGCGCATTTTTTGTAACGCGGTTAAGATTGCCTGGTTTTTGCTTTCAACCACAAAAGAAGCTGCCATATGGCTTTCTTTTTCGGTCGACGTAAATGCAGTTAAGCCACCCACTGTGCGCGGCCAGTTAGCTGCAATCGCGGTTAACTCAGTACGACATTCTGGAGTGCGGATTTCCGCTAACGGATCTTCACCTTGGCTTTCTTCTGCCATGAACTTAGTGAGCTGTTTAGCTAACATATTGCCATCTGGAGAGGTTATCGCTTTAACAATCTCAACGTGGTTGATAAAGCTGATGCTATCTTCCATAAAACCATGGGTTTTAATGATCTCTTGCAACATGCCAGAAGCGGCTAAAGATTGGGTTGGTTTCTTCAATCCTAAAGCCATTTCCAATACTTCAGGCTCGATAGAGGAAGCCGAGAATGTGACCGTTAAAATGCCATCTTTATGGGCAAATAAAAGGTCAGCTTTATCAGTAGAGCCTTCTTCGGCAAACGAATAAGCACGGTAGTCAATCCCTGCTAAAGTACGCTTTTCGTGGGTATAACCACTTTCTTGCTCGGCTTTATCCAATACGGCCCAAAATGCATCAATTTGACTAATATCGGTTTTAAATACAGGTACTACACCTAATGTATAGAAATAAGGCTTGATCTCATTCGGTAAACCGAAAGTCTTAAGCAATGCGGTAGGATCTTTCATTCCATCCATATATTGCTTGTAAATACTCACAAAAAACTTAGCCATTGGGCTATCTAAATCGCCTAACTGAGCTAAGGAATCAGTTGAGTATTGCTGGTAATTGCCAGAAATGGATTGCAGGTAGTTTTTCAGTGGGAACGGCTTTAACTGGCCAGTAAACACAGGGGTATCGGCTGGAATATAATCTAGCAAAGGATTGGCTGAAGCACTCGAGCTACTTCCGTGTTGAGTGTACCAATAAGCACCCGCCCCCGCTGCAATAATTGCCGCAGCAATAACTATCTTTTTCATTTAAAACTCCATTTAATTACCGTCAAAGTGACAAAAATAATACCGAAAGCACTTACCTTCGGCATTTAAATACTGACCTATTGTCATTCCTTATTACATCAACATTGCAAAATCAAAAGCTTATTACAACTAATCTTGAGAATGGATCAGCTAAGAAATAACTAATAGCGAATAAGAACTCATTAATTTGCAAAAATCCGCGATAATCTAACATTAAAACGTCTTAGACGCTAATCGTGGCATGTGTCAGAAGCTTCCTATTTACTAGGTGCAATCGTTCGAAACCATCCTGTTACGGAAAAGCGTGGGCGCTTTGCAAACGGCGCGACAAATGAAACAGAGTGAGGATGGTGAACATCGAATAATGCCAAATTATTAAATGTTGGCACCCAAGTATCAGTCAGCACGCCTTTAGGAGTATAAAACTGCAGCAGACCACCCCAATCAGGATGCCATTCTGGTGTAAAGCCAAAAACAAAAGCAACTTTACGACCCTCACTTTCCACAACATCATTATGTCTTGTTAAGAAATTCCCCTGAATATAACGACTCGCCTGCAGCGAGGCATAACAAATGCCTTCAATACCTGTAATGGATTGAATAAATTTAAACATGTCAGGGCTGTTAATAAAACGATGTAGCGATGTGAGTAACTCCGGTGACGGCTTTCCATCTAAGCCCCCCACAAGATGACTTCCATATAAAAAACCAATTCCATTGGCAGCATTTTGTAATATTTTTTGTTGTAAATCTTTCTGAGCTTCAACAGGTAATTGGCGTATTTGTTGGTCCGAAATTCTCATTGGTTTATTTTCAACAAACATTGCATTATCAAAACTGACTTCAGTAGCAAGTGCTTTAGCAATGACAGCTGCGGTTTCATTCTGCCAGACGTGTTGAATATTGATTTTTGCATCTTTAGCATATTCTTCACGCAGTGAAGCCATATCTCGCTCAAAATTAAACTCAAACATCATTTATTCCTTGGTTAATCCAAACACCTAAGCTCATCCAACTAATCAGAAAGACCATAATTACAATTTAACAACAAAATCACAATCGTCAGTTCATTGTGCCTCGTTGACTTTTTTGAGCGTCACCTCACCTAGTTGACGCATTTGCTTGCGGATCCATGCTGAGCGTTGCTCAACATAAGAAGAAGGGGGTGAGACTTTATAACGCCAAGGATTAGGTAAAGCTGCAGCAAGTAATGAGGCTTCATAGCGGGTTAATTTAGCTGCACTCTTGCCAAAATAATGTTTAGATGCAGCTTCAGCGCCATATATCCCCGGACCAAATTCCACGATGTTGAGATACACCTCGAGAATGCGCGCCTTATCCCAAATCAATTCCATTAACAGGGTAAACCAAGCTTCGATTCCCTTACGGATAAAACTACGGCTCGACCACATAAAGAGGTTTTTTGCTGCTTGCTGGCTTAAGGTACTGGCTCCACGAACCTTTTTACCTTTTTGATTGTATTCGATTGCCGAACTAATCGCATCTAAATCAAAACCACTGTGACCAGCAAACTTTTGATCTTCTGCGGCAATCACGGCTAATTGCAGCTCAGGGGAGATTTGCTCAAGCGAGCGCCATTGATGCCTAACCTCAGTAATCGGTGCAGGCGGAAACAACGCACGCTCTATTCGCCAACTCCACATAGGAGGATCAATAAAGCGAAGTAGCACAACACTTAAAATAGAGGCGAAAAATAAGCCCAAAACCAATTTGGCTAACCAAGTAAATACACGCTTTACACCACGCATCTTAGGCTTTGGAGGTGGAAGATTAACTTGGGGACGATTGACATGATCGCGCATGGCATACAAAGGGGCGGTCATTTAATTATCCTCATCAATCACGCCATCCAAACTGACTGTTAGTCTAAGAGATTTTTTGCTTACAGTAGAATAGCAAAGTGTAAGCCGATGATAGTAAGTCATAAACCGCAAAAAACCGAGCTGAATTGATTTAGGGAGATAAATTAATGATGTCACAAATTTGGCTCAACCTCGGCAGCCTTGACCACAGCTGACCGAGGTGAAAATGACTGATTAACAAGCGCTAGCAAGTCAATCAAACTGCTGGATACTCGCGGCTACGAGCAAGGTCTTTTGGAATATCTACTGTTTTCAGTTTCGTTATATCGCTACACAGCAAACTAAGCCCATAAATAGCGATATTCAACAACTTAACTTGGCAAAATACCGACTAATCCGTATCTGCGCAGTAAACTCCCTCAAAACCATCTACGGGAACTTTGAAATATAGCTCAGAACATTCTAATGTGCATAACTCTGTGAGTAAAAATGTACAATTTTTTTGACTATCACAAAGTCACATTAGCTAACCATATGAAAATAAACTTTATCTCATTTTGATGACGCCACAATGACAGGCAAAATATTCTAATGGCTAAACCACTTTAAAAATAAGCAAAAAGCAATAGTCGGAACATAACATAAAAAATGCCACAGGAAATACTGTGGCATTTTTCTATAGAATCAAACAATTGGCTATATTTCGTAATGCAAACCGCACTCACGTTTTAAGCCATTAAAGCGCGTTTCTTCCTCTGTCATACCTAATTCTAAGGGTTTGCTCGAATGAGTATCCCCAACAGAAACATAACCTTGCTCCCATAAAGGATGATAAGGCAAGTCAAATTGCGTCAGATACAGATGCACATCTTTGTTCGACCATTCGATAATCGGCAGCAACTTGAAGCGAGAACCATGGATAGCCAATATCGGTAACTCTTCGCGAGTGCTCGACTGGCTGCGGCGTAGTCCAGCAAACCAAGTTCCGACTTCAAGCTCGGCCAAGGCGCGCTGCATTGGCTCCACCTTATTCAGCCGATTATAACGTTCAAGACCCTCTACCCCTTGTTCCCACAATTGGCCAAAGCGCGCCTCCTGCCATGCCGAGGTAATAGGTGCTTGGTAAACCTTAAGATTTAAGGATAATCGCTCGGTCAACTGGTCAATAAACTGATACGTCTCGGGAAATAAATAGCCAGTATCCGTTAAGATCACCGGAATATCCGATTGCACCTGACTCACCATATGCAGCATCACCGCCGCTTGGATCCCAAAACTGGATGACAGCGCGTGATTACCGGGCAAATAGGCCAAGCCCCAGAGCACTCGCTCTTGAGCCGTTAATCCGGCTAAGAAACGATTAATGCGTTCAAGTTCTGCTTGCTGAACGCTCTTAGGCGCCGTTAGCAGCGCCTTAAGTTCGCTACTGCTCACCACACTCGGCAACACGCTCGAGACACTAGAGCCAGTCTGTTCAGCGTTAAGATCAACCATGAAAATCCTTAGCGGCATCAATAACCGCCTTCACCACGCCCACGCGGACAGTGAAGTTACCAAAGGTTTCACCTGCATTTCGCTCAATCGCGTAGCGGGCAAATAATGCATCCAATTCAGCTAGAATCTCAGCCTCTTGGATATTCTCTCTATACATCTTATTCAGGCGAGTGCCTTCAAAGTTCGCGCCTAAGTACAGGTTGTAGCGACCCGGCGCCTTACCCACAAGACCGATTTCGGCGGCAAATGGGCGGGCGCAACCATTTGGACAACCGGTCATTCGCACCACAATGGCTTGATCGCTAATGCCATTCTTTGCCTGCAGCGCATCAATATGGTCAATAAATTCAGGGAAATAACGCTCAGCTTCTGCCATCGCCAATGGACAGGTTGGTAAGGCCACACAGGCAATCGAATGACCACGGGTTTGAGTCAGCACTTGGCCGAGTAAACCGCGTTTACGGGCAAGCCCTTCGATAGTCGCTTTATCCTCAGGCGCCACACCCGCGATAATCATATTCTGGTTTGAGGTCATACGGAAATCACCCTTGTGGATCTTAGCGATTTCACGCATGCCGGTTTGCAAACTTTTGCCAGGCATATCTTTAATACGGCCGCTTTCGATAAACAGGGTTAAATGCCATTTACCATCTACGCCTTCGACCCAGCCGTAACGATCGCCGCGATCGCCAATCACTACATCGCGCTTAGGTTCAAATTTAACTCCGGCACGGACTTCCACTTCGGCCTTAAACTTCTCATAGCCATGGTCAACGATGGTGTATTTCAGGCGTGAACGCTTACGGTTAGTGCGATTACCCCAGTCACGTTGCACTGTCATCACAGCTTCGGCAAACTTCATCACATCTTCGGTTTTGATAAAACCAAAGTCATCGGCCAAGCGCGGGAAGGTTTCTACCTCACCGTGGGTCGAGCCCATACCGCCACCGGCGGTTAGGTTAAAACCGACTAATTCGCCATTTTCAGCCACGGCAATAAAGCCTAAATCGTTAGTGTATACATCAACATCGTTATCCGGCGGTACGGCAACGGCCATTTTAAACTTACGTGGTAAGTAGGTTTTGCCGTATACAGGTTCTACAGTTTCATCTTCTGTGGTCAGTAACTTCTCCTCATCTAACCAAATCTCGGCGTAAGCACGAGTGTGCGGCAGCAGATGATCAGAAAGCTTTTTCGCCACTTCATAGGCCTGTGCATGCAGCTTAGATTCCACCGGATTGGGGTTACACATCACGTTACGGTTAACGTCACCACAGGCGGCGATCGAATCGAGCGCCTCACGGTCCAAGCCTTGAATAATGGTCTTGAGGTTACGCTTTGGAATGCCGTGGTATTGGAATGTCTGACGCGTTGTTAAACGAATACTGTTAGAGCTGGTGAGCGTCGAGGCAATTTCATCTACGCCTAACCATTGCTTAGGGGTACACACGCCACCAGGCACGCGGGCACGCAACATAAAGCTATATAAAGGCTCGAGTTTTTGCTCTTTACGCTCGTTACGTAAATCGCGGTCATCCTGCTGATAAAAACCATGGAATTTGATCAATTGCTGATCGCCATCGCTAAAACTGCCCGTTACCGAGGAATCTAATCCCTCTTTAATGGTGCCACGCAGATAATCACTGTCGGTCTTTAAGTATTCGTTTAATGCTAACTTTTGCTCACTCATGGCAACTGCCTCTTCAAATTCGTTCGGCGGCAGTATCTCTGTGGATACTGCTCTCTAATCTTTGGGATTGACTAATTAGTACACGTCTTTTTGGTAACGTTTATGACTGCGTAAGGTCTCGAAGTATTCTTCTGCCGCCTCGCTCGACAGTCCGCCAAACTCCACCGCAACCGCTAGTAAGGCTTGGTGTACGTCTTTAGCCATACGCTCGGCATCACCACAAATATAAAGATGCGCGCCGTTTTGCAGCCATTGCCACAGGGCTTGCCCCTGCTCTTTGATGCGGTGCTGCACGTAAATCTTATGGGCTTGATCCCGCGAAAATGCCACATCGATACGGGTTAAATCGCCGTTTTTCAGATACTGTTGCCACTCGGTTTGATACAGGAAGTCCTGCTCAAAATGCGGGTTGCCGAAGAATAACCAACTATCGCCCTTCGCACCCTGTGCCACACGCTCCTGCATAAAGGCGCGGAATGGGGCAACCCCTGTGCCAGGGCCAATCATGATGACGGGCGTATCAGGGTTTTCAGGTAAACGGAAATGCTTGTTCGGTTCAACATACACTTTTACTTCAGCGCCTTCCTGCGCCGAGGCTAAGAAATGAGAAGCACCGCCAAAACGCGTTTGCCCTTGATGTTCATCTTCCACCAAGGCCACGGTTAAATGCACTTCGGTATCGACTTCGGTCTGGCTAGAGGCAATAGAATAGAGTCTGGGCGTTAACGGGCGTAATAGTTCAAGCAGTTTATTCGCATCCAAATTTGCCTCAGCAGGTAACTTGTAGTTAGTCACTAAATCAACAAATTGATGATTTAGAATAAACTGGCGCAGCTGTTCTTTATCCTCACTCAGGGCGAGAAGCTCACTGCTCGCTGACAACTCGGCCCAAGCTTTGACTAAACCAGGATACAACTGCGTCAGCTCTTTCTTGTCGATTAAGGCTTGTTTGAGGCTGATTGACTCACTGCCGACAGTCACTTTTGCATCGGCCGCTAACCCTAGGCCCGCTAAAATTTCGCCGACTAAGATTTCGCTATTGCTGAACCACACACCCAGAGCATCACCGACCTCATAGTGTAAGCCTGACTCACCTAAATCAATTTCAACATGGCGCACATCTCTGTCTGAATCACGCCCGGTGATCTTTTGGCTCACCAACACTTCGGCACGGTAAGGGTTTTGCTTAGTAAATTCGCTCTCGCTGGCAACTTGCGCCGAAGTTGAATTAATTTCATTCAACGCCACCACGTTAGCCGTTGTTTGGATCAGTGGCTTAACCGCCGTTAGAACATCGGCGTGCCACTGTCCGGCCGCAGCCTCATAGTCCACATCACACTCAACCAACGGCAATAAGGCTTTAGCACCTAATGCTGAAAGCCGCGCATCAAAGTCTTTACCGGTTTGGCAGAAAAACTCATAGCTCGAATCGCCCAGTGCCAACACCGAGTAGTGCAAATTGTTTAATTGAGGCGCACGCTTTGTTGCTAAAAACTTATGTAATTCAATCGCATCATCCGGCGCTTCACCTTCACCATGGGTACTCACCACCAGCAACAATAAGGTTTCTTGCTTAAGCTGGCGCACGTTGTATTCACCCATGGAGGCTAAATTTACGCTATAACCCTGTGTCTTTGCCTTTTCGGCTAAGGCTTTGGCGATACCACGGCCATTGCCCGTTTGACTGCCATAGAGAATGGTCACCGTTTGCGCTGCTTGTGCCTCGGTCACGGATGCGGCGACTTGGATAGCACTCCCACTCGTATTGGCCGTTGCAGCTAAATAGCCGCTCACCCAAGCAAGTTGCACGGAATTTAATTCAGCGGTGAGTTGTTTCAGCTTATCGACCTGTGATTGCGACAGGGGTGAAGCCAGTGATGAAAGTTCTTTTAACAACATGAAACGGCCCTATGACAGTGTAATGCCCAGCAGAGTAACGTGGTTTTAGAAAAGCAAAAAAGAATAATATTTGATTTTTAATTCCATTTTGGAATATACAAAGTGCAAAAATTAAGCTACAAAAGTGTGCACTGGTTAAAACTTTTTGATACGACCAGTGCAGAAACCACTAGCTTGAGCAATATGCGCTTGTGTCAAACCAAAGTATTGCCACAATGGTGAGGAGCCTGCTGTACAGTGACCTTTGTTGCTCGCTAAGAAGTTTGTTTTAATGCACAAATTTCATACCAAGATTGAATGCGCTAACTGCCAATATTGAATACACGAGTTCATTCTTACGCGACCTAGCCCTACCTAGGTTTAGCTCAGAGGAAGCACTCAGGCGGAACGATTATATAAACCACCAGGGAGTAATCATGCAGATTGGAATACCGAGAGAGAGTCTCGTCGGTGAGACTCGGGTCGCCGCGACCCCTGCCACCGTCGAACAGCTTAAAAAGCTCGGCTTTGAAGTTGTTGTTGAGGCCAATGCTGGCTTACTGTCTAGCTTCGACGATGCCGCTTTTGAAGCCGCAGGCGCGAAGATCACGACAGAGGTTTGGCAAGCGGATCTGATTTTTAAAGTCAATGCACCGACCGATGCTGAAATTGCGCTAATTAAAGAAGGCGCGACCTTAATCAGCTTTATCTGGCCCGCTCAAAATGCAGAGTTGGTCGAGAAACTGTCTAAACGCAACATCAATGTGATGGCGATGGACATGGTGCCACGTATTTCCCGTGCCCAATCCCTCGATGCTCTCTCTTCTATGGCCAATATCGGCGGTTATCGCGCCGTTGTTGAAGCCGCGCACCACTTTGGCCGTTTCTTTACTGGGCAAATTACCGCAGCAGGTAAAGTCCCTCCCGCCAAAGTGCTAGTGATTGGTGCCGGTGTGGCTGGCCTTGCAGCCATTGGTACCGCAGGTTCTTTAGGGGCTATCGTTCGCGCCTTCGACACGCGCTTAGAAGTAGCCGAGCAAATCGAATCCATGGGTGGCCAGTTCCTTAAGCTGGATTTCACCAATGAAGATGGCAGCTCATCGGACGGTTACGCTAAAACCATGTCTGATGAGTTTATCGCTGCTGAAATGGCGCTATTTGCCGAGCAAGCCAAAGAAGTCGATATCATCATTACCACCGCGCTGATCCCGGGTCGTCCTGCACCTAAACTTATCACCAAGGCAATGGTCGATAGCATGAAGAGCGGCTCTGTGATTGTCGATATGGCAGCACAAGCGGGCGGAAACTGTGAGTACACTCAGCCTGGCGAACTCTTTGTCACCGATAACGGCGTAAAAGTCATCGGCTTTACCGATCTTCCTGGCCGCTTGCCCGCACAATCGTCTCAGCTTTACGGCACGAACTTAGTCAACCTGATGAAGTTAATGTGTAAAGAGAAAGACGGCACTGCCAGCATCAACTTCGATGATGTGGTGATGCGCAATATGACTGTGGTGAAAGAAGGTCAAGTCACCTTCCCACCACCACCGATTTCGGTATCGGCAGCGCCAGTAAAACCGACAGTCAAAATCGAAGCAAAAGCCGCTCAAGCCAAAGCGCCTTCAAAACTCAAGTATATTCTCGCCGCCCTAGGCGCTGCAGGTTTTGCCGCCGTTGCCTCAGTCGCGCCAGCCGAGTTTTTATCTCACTTTACGGTATTTATCCTGTCCTGCGTGGTGGGCTATTACGTGGTGTGGAACGTGTCCCACTCTCTGCATACGCCTTTAATGTCAGTGACTAACGCAATTTCAGGCATTATTGTGGTCGGCGCTTTACTGCAAATTGGTCAAGGCTCGACCTTGGTCACTGTGCTGGCGTTTATCGCCGTGCTGATCGCCAGTATTAACATCTTCGGCGGTTTTACCGTCACTCAGCGCATGCTGAAGATGTTCCGTAAGGATTAAGGGGGTATAACGTGTCTCAAGGACTGGTAACAGCAGCTTACATCATTGCCGCCGTGCTCTTTATCTTCAGTCTCGCTGGATTGTCGAAACAAGAAACGGCCAAACACGGCAATTTATTTGGTATCACAGGTATGGCCATCGCCCTACTGGCGACCATTTTTAATCCAGACACCAGCGGTGTCGCCTGGATTATTGTCGCCATGGTGATTGGTGGTGCCATCGGCGTGCGTTTAGCACTGAAAGTCGAAATGACGGAAATGCCTGAGCTCGTCGCGGTGCTCCACAGCTTTGTGGGTATGGCCGCGGTGTTAGTTGGCTTTAACAGCTTTATCGACTTACACCCAGAACAAGTATCACAAGTGGGTGTGGGTGCGCATATGACTGGCGCGATGCTCAACATTCACTTAGTGGAAGTCTTCCTCGGGATCTTTATCGGCGCGGTAACCTTTACTGGTTCTATCGTCGCTTTTGGTAAATTACGCGGATTAATTTCCTCTAAACCGCTGATGTTGCCACATCGCCATAAACTCAACCTCATTGCGGTATTAGTATCGCTTGGCCTGTTGGTGTATTTCGTGCAAACAGGCGGCACTATGCCAGCGCTGCTGCTGATGACCTTAATTGCCTTCGCCTTTGGCTGGCATTTAGTGGCTTCTATCGGTGGCGCAGATATGCCCGTTGTGGTGTCTATGCTGAACTCTTACTCAGGTTGGGCAGCTGCAGCAGCAGGCTTTATGCTGTCAAACGATCTACTGATCGTGACAGGTGCGTTGGTAGGCTCGTCTGGTGCGATTTTGTCTTACATTATGTGTAAAGCAATGAACCGCTCGTTTATTTCGGTGATTGCAGGCGGATTTGGTACCGATGGAGTGGCCTCATCTAGCGATCAAGAAATGGGTGAATACCGTGAGACTAACGCCGAAGATGTGGCGGACATGCTGAAAAACGCAACGTCTGTCATCATCACCCCTGGCTATGGCATGGCGGTGGCACAGGCACAATATCCTGTCGCTGAAATCACCCAAAAACTGCGTGATCGCGGTGTGAAAGTGCGCTTTGGGATTCACCCTGTCGCGGGGCGTTTACCCGGCCATATGAACGTACTATTGGCCGAAGCCAAAGTTCCCTACGATATCGTGCTCGAAATGGACGAAATCAACGAAGACTTTAGCGATACCGATGTCGTGCTGGTGATTGGCGCGAACGACACGGTTAACCCTGCGGCGATGGAAGATCCGGGCAGTCCAATTGCGGGTATGCCAGTACTCGAAGTATGGAAAGCACAAAACGTCATTGGCTTTAAACGCTCAATGAATACGGGTTATGCGGGTGTACAAAACCCTCTGTTCTTCAAAGACAATACCCAAATGTTGTTCGGCGATGCTAAGGCCAGCGTAGAAGCGATTTTAAAGGCGCTGTAATACGCTTGTGAGCTTAATCGCTCGATACAAATCATAAAGGGAGCCATTGGCTCCCTTTGTTTTTTAGCGGCTTGATTGCGCTATGTTTTCACATACTTTTAAGCCTGCTCCGCTAGTCTCTACGCAAGTTATCGCTTCTGGTAAAATTGAATCAATCGAAAGGATACTTTGATGCTGCTTGGATTATTTATTCTGTCGGCAATATTAATCAAAACGTCGTTATTAGGGCTGGGTTGGATATCGATTGGTATCGGCGTTGGGGGTTATCTTTTTTGCCGTTTTTACCACATTAATCTTGCGGACCTACTGGTCAAAAAGTTTAGACGGCTTTTTATCAGTGGGGCGATATTGCATCTGCTGCTGTATCTCGGCCTTATCGTAAAACTGTTCCTGATCGATAGCCTAGAGGATATTCCGGCCTTTTTAATCAGTCATTTGGTATTCCATCATGCACTCTGCGCACTCATTGCAGCCGCCCTTACCTTTATGGCGATTGGTGTTTACCTTACCCAGCAAAAGCTAAAGCTAGCGGATACTGCTTCCCCTTCGCTCCTCAACTAAACCCTTAAAAGCCAACAGTAAGGCTTTTAAAAACAAAAAGGAGCCCAAAGGCTCCTTTTGATGGCGATTCATTTTTGATTATGCTGCTTTAGCAACATCAAAATTCGACAGCAACATAACCGCAGTCCGGCCAAGTAAGTGGTTGATGGTACGATCGCCAACCAATCCTAGTTCAGCAATGGCTTGCTGACGAGCAGTGCTTACCGCCCTAAAGAGGGTGATTTCATTATTGGTGCCGCCACAAAGACTAAAGAATAATCTCAACACTGCACGGTATTGCTCTTCTTGCATCGCTTGCATCCAAGAGGCTTCTAACGCTTCTTGGCTAGAGAAATTGAGTGCCGCAACAAAAAGATTGCCAATACGGCTATCTAAGCGAATTAAAAAGTCGTTCTTACGCGGAAAGTGATGACTAATACCAGTGCGGCTAATCCCCGTTGCTTCAGATAACGTGGTATAAGACATAGTCTCAAAGCCAATAGTCAAAATTTGTCTTAACGCTTCATCCATAATCTGATTGATGGTCTGCTCAGTCTGTACTCGCGAGCGCTTAGCCATAGTAAAGTCTCCCCATGTTCTTTTTGTGGGGGAGAGCTTACCAAAGCCTTTCAGGGATTACTGCTGCTTAGGAACGCGAAACAAGTGTATTTCGCTTTTGTTCAGCTAAGGTTCAGTTTTAAACAGAGGGTTTTACTGGTTTTATTTACATTTTTACAACATAGAATGTTGTGCTAACCAGTCGTGTGCTTTTGGCTCCCCCATTAACAATATGAGGGTTGGCATTAAATAACGCCCGAGTTCGGGTTTACGCCAAAACAGGTATTTTGGCAGGGGTTGCAGCACTGTATCACCGAAAGTGCGTTGCATTAAACTCGAATATTCTCGTAACACCAGTGGATCGATTTGCACCATTTCGGGGTAAAAATCGGCTAAAAAATCACTATATTGAGCAAATTGCGCAATCTGCGCAGCTTGATACTTATTCAACACTTGTATCATCATCGGACTAGTCCAGTGAGACATATATCGCGAACTTGTTAATGCGGCCAGATTACGTCTGTGATACTGCTGCCACGCTAAATCAAGATTACCTTTGGCGTTGACAATGCGCCAGACGAGATACAGATCCGCTAACCATTCATGCTGATAAGGCGTTAATTCTTGAGGTAATAAACTCCCCTGCAACGCCAAGTTTTCAAGGTGCCCTAACTCATGCCAAAGGGTTAATTGCGTCTGTTCTTTAAGTGCTAATTGATAGGTAATGCCATCAATATTGGCCAGTTGGATCTCTGGTGTTTCTTGCTCATTGACGAGTATTAGACCGGAGAAATGACTATCCTCGACGGGTAATACCATGGCGCTTCGAAGCCCTATGGCTGCTTTAAACAGGGCTTCGTTGCGAGGAAGCTGCTGACGCACAGCAGATGGTAGCACTGCAAGACACTGACTCAATTGGGTTAAAGGACAAATTAATGCCTGCTTGTCGGCAACAGGCACCCAAGTTAGGCTTGAGATCAGGGTCAGTGCAATTAAACTCACTGTTTTGCCATAATATTTTGGATAATGGCCGTGGTAGAAATACC
The DNA here is from genome assembly GCF_000146165.2 of Shewanella oneidensis MR-1. Lineage (NCBI taxonomy): Bacteria > Pseudomonadati > Pseudomonadota > Gammaproteobacteria > Alteromonadales > Shewanellaceae > Shewanella > Shewanella oneidensis. Next base: position 3,890,076 of record NC_004347.2, read on the forward strand.
GTCTTCGAATCCTAACACTTGAACTTGCCCGCCCGCAGAAATCACTTCAGCGCCGCCAGCAATATCCTCAACCTTATAATCGCCACCTTTAACTAACAGATCAGGGAGTAATCTAGCGATGATCCGCTGAGGTGTATCCTCACTAAAAGGCACTACCCAATCGACAGAGGCGAGCCCTGCTAAAACAGCCATACGTCTATCAACTTGATTGACTGGACGTCCTTCCCCTTTTAAGCGTTTAACTGAGGCATCATCATTGACCGCCACGATAAGCCGATCGCCAAGCGCTTTAGCTTGTTTAAGGTAACTGACATGTCCAGCATGCAAAATGTCGAAGCAACCGTTAGTCATTACCACTCGCTCACCACGTAATTTGGCTTGCTCTAGGGCATAGGCAAGTTGATCTTCACTCACCACCCCAAAGCCAGATTCACCATGGTGCAGCGCAAGCGCTTCAATCAGCTCAATACGAGAAACCGTAGAAGTCCCTAATTTACCCACCACAACGCCAGCGGCAGTATTGGCAATCGCACAGGCCTGCGCCAATTCAGCGCCCGCAGCCAAAGAGGTTGCTAAGGCCGAAATCACAGTATCCCCAGCCCCTGTTACATCATAAACCTCACGGGCCACCGTTGGGATATGAAGCTCTGGCGCGTTAGCTGTCACTAAAGTCATACCTTTTTCAGAGCGGGTGACTAAGATAGCATCGAACTGGTACTTGTTCAGTAATCCGCGGGCCTTTTCGAGCAAGTCAGCTTCAGAGGTTACCGCACCAACCACAGCCTCAAATTCACTCATGTTTGGTGTAATGAGTGAGGCGCCATGGTAACGGCTAAAATCCGAGCCCTTAGGGTCAACCAGCACTTTTACGCCTTTGGAACGAGCAAGCGCGATAAAATCACGAGGATTATCAATGGCGCCTTTCGCATAATCCGACAGCACCACCACATCGACCGAATCGAGTAAGGCCTCAGACTGCTTAAGCAAGCGGGCGCTATCCTGCTTATCGAAGGACTCTTCAAAGTCGAGGCGAATAAGCTGTTGATTGCGCGATAACACCCTAAGCTTGGTAATGGTGGGTTTGTCAGCAATATTCAACCATTGTGGCTCAACCCCAAGTGCTTGTACGCCAAGTGTTAACGCTTTAGCCGTATCATCCTCGCCCACTAAGCCCGCCAATTGTACTTGGCCACCTAAGGTCGCGATATTCAGCGCCACGTTAGCCGCCCCGCCCGGTCTGTCCTCGACTTGGTTAATCTTTACGACAGGCACTGGCGCCTCGGGGGAAATACGTCCCGTAGGTCCAACCCAATAGCGATCTAACATCACATCGCCGACGACTAACACTTTGGCTTTTTCAAATGCTGGCAGAGAAACCTTCATAGCGCTCTTATCAGTTGCAGAAATTAAACCGTGATTGTACCTAATTTTCAGCAAAATATGAGTTAGAATAAGCAGTAATTTTCAAAAGTAGCGAGTATTTTTGTGGTCGAGAAAGCTGAGTTTTCATCATCTTTATATCATCCGAAGCATTGGCCCATGTGGTTTGGGGTGTTCATGATGCGAATCACCCAAGTGTTGCCTTTATCTTGGCAGATGAAATTAGGTAAAGGCATGGGCCGATTAGTCAAGGCGCTTGCAGCAAGTCGCACCCATACCGCCCGCTGTAATTTAGCCCTTTGTTTTCCCGATATGCCAGAGACAGAGCGGGAAGCGCTCCTCACCCGCAACTTTGAAGAAACCGGCAAAGCGATCTTCGATACCATCAATGCTTGGTGGTGGTCCGATGAAAAGATCCAGCAGCACATGCAGATAACAGGCAAAGAGTACGTTCAAGACACGTTAAATGCTGGTCATGGCGTCATCCTGTTTGCAGTACACTGCCTACCGCTCGAAATGGGCGCACGTATTTTTGGTCAGTTTCAACCCGGTGTCGGTGTGTACCGCCCCCACAATAACCCCGTGATGGAATACCTGCAGGTAAAAGGTCGTCTACGCTCGAATAAAGCCTTAGTGCCTAAACGAGATCTACGCCAGATGGTGCGCTGTTTACGTAACCCCGATGTGATTTGGTATACGGCTGACCAAGACTTTGGCCGTTCAAGTGCAGTGTTTATTCCCTTTTATGCAGTGCCCGATGCCGCCACGATTACTGGCGCAACCACACTGGCGAAGTTAGGTAAGGCCAAGGTATTACCCTTCTTTGTTGAGCGTACCGAAGGAGATACAGGCTACCGAATTGAAATCATGCCGCCTTTGGATAACTTCCCCGGTGAAGATGAAGTCGCCGATGCCATTCGCGGTAACAAGATTATTGAAGAGATTATTAATAGAAATCGCGCCCAATATATGTGGTTACACCGCCGCTTTAAAACTCGTCCCGATCCAACGGATAAGTCGCTATATAAATAAATGTGGCTTAATTTAAAGGTGGGTTACTGTGTCAGTTACCGTATTATTTCCGTAACCAATAGCACTATAAGCATTGGTTAACTAAGCATCTGCACCTAAAAGGGACAACTAAAAATGCCAAGCGATTGCTTGGCATTTTGGTTTCACAGGTCTTTGTTAATCTTTGATTTTGTAGGACGCAGAGAGATAATTGCGACCTAGACAAAAGGACTAAACATTTAACGACAAGGCTATTAAGCATCCGCGGGTAAGCGAATCCCCACATTGGTGACTTTGCCTTCATAGAGCCCAGCGACCACCCAATGGAGTGACTGCCACAGGAACTGGTCCCCGAGTACAGGGTGTGCCCCAAGCTCTAACGCGACTAAATCAGCCACTGTCATGGCACCCGTTTCATCATCTAAGGTTAAGCCATAGATAGGCGCAAGATCAGCCAGTTTGACTTCGGTATCGATAAAGAAGTCGCCAAAGAATCGCGATACTTCATCCGTTTCAGGGGCTTGGCTAAAGAGGTTACTTAATGCCTCTAGGCTCTTTTCCTGACCGAGTACACACAGAATATCACCCGCTTCTAAGCACGTACTGCCCGAGGGGTGTAATAGCGTATTATTGCGAAATACCGCCGCAATTCGAGTTCCATCAGGCATCGCTAAGCGTTTTAGCGGTTCACCTATACACCACTTACTTTCACTCAAACAGTAGACAAAAACTTCCCATTCGCTTTTTGGGTAAATTTCAACTCCCGAACGCGAAATAGGTAACGGCTTTGGGGGCAGTTCCACCTTAGCTAACCGCGCGGCTGTAGTGAGTGATGCCCCCTGCACTAAGAGTGAAACGATCACCACGAAAAAGGCTAAGTTAAAGTACAGCTGAGCCCCAGGAAGCCCTGCCATCATAGGGAATACCGCTAAAATAATCGGCACAGCCCCACGAAGTCCTACCCAAGAGATAAACCAGCGATCACGGCTACCAAAACTCTTAAAGGGTAATAAGCTTAACCATACCGCCAGTGGTCTAGCAAACAGAATCATCCCAAAGGCCAAAGCTAAACCTGGTAGCCAAATATCCAATAAATCCGACGGTGTCAGTAACAACCCTAATACGAGGAACATACCGATTTGACTAACCCAAGTCATGCCATCCAACACGTTTAATATCGCATGGCGTCCACGGGTAGGTTTATTGCCAAGAAAAAGTCCAACTAAGTAAATCGACAGAATGCCACTACCGCCTAACTTATTCGAAGTGGCATAGATCATTAGACCACCACTAAGCACGAGAATCGAATATAAACCTTCTGCAAGCTTGCTTACATTCACCAATTTCCAAAGCAGCCAGCCACCACCTAGACCTAATAAAACCCCCAAACCAAACTGCTTAATAAAGCTAATCAACATAAAACTGGCGGATAACTCAGCACCGACATTGGCAAGGATGGCAATTAAAGTGACGGTTAAAAACACTGCCATAGGATCGTTACTACCCGATTCGATTTCCAGCGTTGCACCAACCCGCTCGTTAAGGCTGCGCCCCTTTAATAGCGAGAATACCGCTGCCGCATCAGTCGAACCCACAATGGCCCCCACGAGCAAGCCTTGTAGCCAATGAAGGTCAAATAACCACGCCGCCATAACCCCGGTAATACTGGTAGTGATCGCCACCCCAAAGGTTGCCAATGACAAGGCTGGCCACAAGGCCACTCTAAAACTGGCGACCCGCGTGCGCATACCGCCATCGAGCAAGATAATGGCTAAGGCAAAGTTACTAACAAGATACGCGGTTGAGTAGTCATCAAACAGAATTCCGCCGGGACCATCTTCACCAGCAAGAATACCTACCGCGAGGAAAATTAATAAGATAGGAATCCCAAGACGGGATGACATAGGACTTAATAAAACACTCACAGCAGTAAGTAAGGCACCGATCAGAAAAAAACTATTGATGGAATCTGCATCCACACATGCCTCCTTAAATACTGCTTGTTCAGCCAAACGATAGCGAAATCACCTAGATTAAAAATGACTCAGTTTAAAATTTTCGTTTCTTATTTTAGCATAAAAAACGCAAAAAATTGGAGTTTTAAATATTAACTTTCAATCATCTACATAAATTAACGTCAAACAGCTATTAACAACCAAATACCGACTAAATTTAGAGCCAATCATTAAATCAACTCGAAACCACTTCCGGTCTGATTTAATAAAAATAAATTATTAAATATCAACAAATTAAAAAACAATACAATACTATAACTAATCTTCTTTTAGATTAAATCGTCCAATAAGCCATGACCAATTAACTAACATCAAGCAAAAACATTGATAATTCGAATAAAAACCAAAGAGAGCGCTCAACTTAAGCAGGAGTCCCCCTTTAACATGCCAAAACCTTGTGCCTTCGTTTAAGGGGAAATCCAACAGAAGACTGAGAGTTTCGAGCTAAGATTCCTTCTCTGCATGCAACTCAATAAGACGAGCATCCCCAGAGTAAAAGGCTACTAATCGTCAGAAAGCTCGCCCAGCAGCTCGACAACTAAAAGACATAAAGCAAAAATAAGTAATAAATACGCCTTATGAACCATATTTCAGTTGAAATAATGGCCAAAATAAGGAAGGATGCGAGCTTCGCGCGCAAGGGTACTTTGCCCGATAAGTTGCCGCCCTATTTGGGGGGGAGAAAGAGCCGCGTTAAACAGGTTATTTTATTAACAGGAATCGTAGTATCCGCTTATGAGTATGCTCCGCACCACAGCTTTATTATTGACTTTGGTTTTCCCAAGTCTCTCCGCTTTAGCAACGGAATACCCTTTACCGTCTCCGAAGAGTCGGTTAGTTGGCGAGAACCTGTATTACACAGTGCCAGAGGGTAAACATACCCTCGAAGATATTGCTGCTCAGTTCCAACTCGGTCTAAGCAACTTGCTGGAAGCCAATCCAGGCGTCGATCCGTTTCTACCTAAGCCTGGCAGTAAGCTATTAATTCCAAAACAATTAATCCTACCAAATGCACCTCGCGAAGGCATAGTGATCAACGTTGCCGAAATGCGTCTGTATTACTATCCAAAGGGAAAAAAGACGGTTGAAGTGCTACCCATTGGTATTGGCCAAATCGGTAAAGATACGCCAGAAAACTGGGTAACCAGCGTTCAACGTAAGCGTGCAAACCCCACTTGGACTCCTACACCACGTATTCGCAAAGAATATGCGGCAAGGGGAGAAATTCTACCTGCGGTATGGCCAGCAGGTCCTGATAACCCAATGGGACTCTATGCACTCTACATTGGTAACTTGTATGCCATCCATGGCACCAATGCCAGCTTCGGTATTGGTTTACGAGTAAGCCAAGGCTGTGTCCGTTTACGTCACGATGATATTGAACACTTGTTCAAAACTGTGCCTATAGGGACCCGAGTACAATTTGTAAACCAACCGATTAAGGCGACCGAAGAGCCAGATGGCAAGCGTTACCTAGCCGTACATCAGCCGCTATCACGCACCATTGCTGAGTTTGAGTCTAATGAGCCAGTTGCACTTTCTTTACCGAAAGATATCGCAAAGTTTATTGCAAAAGCTGACACCGACTCCAGCATGATTAAAAAGCTACTGGATGAGCGCACTGGCGTACCAGCGATTATTAATCAGTAATCGCCTTGTAAGCCAGCGGTTGACCCCGCTAGCCCAATAAAAATACCCGCTTAGGCGGGTATTTTTATATTGATTGTAATCAAGCTTTACGATCAATCACATAACGGTGCACACAGCGCCAAAAAGTGCGTCATCGCCGCGCTATTTGCCAACACACGTTGATCGAAGTTTTGCAATGCAGGCGTTTCGGTACAAGCGCCAACACGCGCGCCACTACGCACCAAACATGCCTCAAATGAGGTATCAAAGTGATTGAAAATCAAACCATCTTTAACGGGGCAACCGTCAATCTCACCATCGACAGCAATGGGGAAATATCCTGCCAACGTATCGCGTAAATCAAGACTAAAACGACCTGGCACTTGGCTTGGCTCGAAAGAATACACATAAGCATCATGACTTAATACGTCTTCATGGCAGGTTAAAATACCATCTCGACTCGCCGCAATCAGTAATTGTGCATGTTCTAACAGTAGTTTACCTTCAACTGAGGTGCCCTCATTCGCCTTAGGTTTACCGTTTTCGAATTCGAAGCCTCGATTTGGGTTTTCGCCAAATTTATTAAATCGATGGCCACGTTTAAACCCAGTTGGATTCACCAAGGGCAAAATACTTAGGTTTACCCGTTCAAATAATTCGACTGATGCTTCACTTAAAAAGTGCAGTAATCCCCATGGGCCTGCTGACTCTTCACCGTGAAATCCGGCGCAGATTAATAACGAAGGTAAGCCTGACTTCGCCGCGGGAGACTGATACAGACTGACACTGTATTTACCCACTTCACCCAGTTTTTTCTCAACCATCCCCAAACGGGACATTTCCTGCTCAAGCTGTAGATAAAAATTATCGATATCAGTGCTTTCACAGTTAAAAATATCGCTTTTCCACTGAAAGGATTCGAACGGAGATCTGCTTACCATATCTTGTACTTATGCCAGAAAAAGAACTGTGCCATCATAGCAGTTCTTTTTAAAAACTGAATGCTATTCAAATGATTTAGATGAAATCCGACGAGTGTCTGACGTATCAGCACAATGGCAGCACAACTTCGACGTTGAGCCACCGGTTGGTAATGGAAGTGGACGCCAAATCATGGAGAGGGAAGCTAAAAATGAGAACATACACCCGCCTTTGCCTTACTCTGCTGATGACGCTACTCAGCCCAGCACTCCAGGCACAATGTCAAATCGAAGGAACAGCGGCGCTTTATCAATTAGAATCACGTATCGAGACTTACTCTCTCGCCAATGGCCTTACCGTACACTTATTGCCCCTTGAGGATAAACACACCCTCACCATTGCCAGCCAATTTAATGTGGGGGCGCGCAACGAGGCTAAGGGACAAAGTGGATACGCGCATTTATTCGAACATATGTTATTCAAGGGCAGTGAACAGGCACCCGGCGACACCTATGCACAGCAGCTAAGCGCTTTAGGAGCCCGCTTTAATGCCAGCACCCACTTTGATTACACTAATTATTTTGTCACTCTGCCGAGCCAAGCCCTCAGTTTAGGGCTTTTTCTTGAGGCGGACCGTTTTATTCGTCCCCAATTGACCGCAACCACAGTTAAGAATCAACAGGAAACCGTGCTCCAAGAAATGGCGCAAACCATAGATAACCAACCCTACGTGCGCAGTACAATGGAGTTCCTGCTTGCACAGGTCAAAGATACCCCCTACGGCCATGGCATTATCGGCACGCATGAGGATATCACTCAGGCAAGCCCTGAAAGCCTAACTGCCTTCCACCGCGCCTATTATCGTCCCGATGCCATGCAGTTATCCCTCGTCGGCAAGCTTTCCCCTGAGGTAAAAACACTGATTGAGCAGCACTTTGCCAAATGGACAGCCCCCAATCAGCCAATAATCGAATTTAACCAACTAAAGATAACGCCCCAGCCCGTAATGGTGCAGGTTACCGATGAACGTGGCCCTTGGCCCGGTTTACTACTTGCGTGGCATACGGTAGGTAAAAATCATCCCGATGCCGCCGCGATTAGATTGCTCGAAGCAGACCTATTCCAAAATACTCAAAGCGCCTTAGCAAAAATCAGCCAGCATGATCCTGCGCAAATGCTGAGTTACTCTTTGCCCTTTGAGCTTGAGAATCATGGGATAACGAATCTGATTTTAGTGCCAAGGGCAAAAATCTCCCTTAATGACCTAACCGAAATGATCTTAGCGTTGGTAAAGCAGGCGCAACAGACTCGCATGAGTGATGCAGCGCTTTGTCAACTCAAGCAAACTTGGCTAAACCAGCACTTGGCAGAGCTCGACAGCACTCAGTCCCTTGCCACCTTGCTTTCCGCCACCAGTAAACAAGATCACGCCCATCCGTTAACCGCACAATGGGAAAGGATTAATGCCGTTACAGCCGACGATTTTCAACGGGTGGCTAAGCACTACTTTACGCCCAATATGGTCAGGGTTGATCTGTTGCCACCTTGGTATATCCGCTTAGGAAAAACCTTGCTCGAATGGTTACCGGCAGGTGTTAGCGACGATTTAGAGGATGCAGCGCTATGATGAAAACATTCAAATACATAAACTTAGTTCTATCATTAAGATTCTCTAAGGCACTGCAAACCATTAGCATCGGCCTTATTGGTGTCATACTGGGCGCCTGTCAGCAGACGCAGCTTAGCTTTACCCCTACGCAAGCGCCCACTTTGGCAAACTTTGATACCCAACCCAATCTACCTCAAGTCGAGAATATTTATCTTCCCAATGAACAACCTTTTATTGATGTCACCCCTGATGGAATAGCGATCCCTTACCAGTTACAGCGTACAGCTAGCACGACTCAAAACCTCAGTAACAGAGTGAGCCTAGTGGCAATTAGCCCCAATCTGCCCTTTGATAATCCTGATATTTTACAAGTCGCCTTTCAGGAAAAAGCCCGCAGCCTAGCGCTAACCCAAGCCGATGCTTGCCTTGAAACTTTTGAAACTCGCGTCACGCTGCACAGCATTAACCTGAGTCTAACGTGCCCCGCATCAGTTAATCATCTCTACCAGTTACTGGTACAATTTTGGCAGCACGAGGCGTTTAGCAAGCCAACAGCGGTCGATATCGATAATATCCGCCGTCAATTGAAGCTTAATAAGCACTTAAATGCCTTTAGTGGCGCCGAAATCGATAAAGCCTGGCGGGACAAACTCCTTGGTACAACACATCCCTACAACAAGAGCGTCAACAATGAGGCCTTGTTCGACTCCCTAAGCTTAAACGAACTGTCGCGGCTACAGCAGCGCACCTTTGCTCAAGCAAACTGGCAGTTATTTTTACCCAATAATGCGCAAGCCGAGTTTGATCTCAAGCAGAGCCTTACTCTGTGGCCAACCTATGTAAATAAAGACTCACCATCACCCTCTGCGCTCATCAACACCGTATTAGCGCAAAAGCCGCCGCAATCTCGCACACTTTATGTGATTGATGCGCCTGGCAGTGTACAAACAAGGGCTATCCACTTAGCACGACCAACCACTATATATTGTGGTTATCGATTTTTAATTGATTGGTACGTTATCGGCTTAGAACGCATTGCTTGCTCAAGCAACCTGTAGAATAATAATCCCCGAGAATCTGACTTTCTTCTGTTGAAGCGAAATGTAAACTCATCTAAATAATAATCAAGTTGCTTAGCCTTTACCGCACCTTGATACGTACCTAAAAGCCATCTTTTACATAATGATGAGACTCGATGCACCCCAGCCATTGTTTCATGTGCAGGTACAGATGAACCTAAGAGGGCGTTCAAAATTCTGTGTCAGGCTAATTTTTAAATTTCTAGCACGCTATCTAAACGTCCTTCAAAATAAATCGCTAACTGAGATAAACAAAGGCTCCAATTGTGGATTGGCATAGTCCATTTATCTGAGGCGTTTAATATGCCTGCGTAAAGTAGCTTCAACAAGCTATTTTCATTAGGAAATGCACCTTTGGTTTTGGTGAGCTTTCTAAATTGGCGATGCACAGCCTCAACCGCATTGGTCGTGTAAATCACTTTCCTGATATGTTCTGGGTACTTAAAATAATGGGACAAATTATGCCATTTGCGACGCCAAGAGTTGATTACCAACGGATAAGCATCACCCCATTTGGCCTCCAGTTCGTCCAATGCCATCTCTGCGGCTTCTTTACTCACGGCTCGATACACAGGCTTTAAATCAGCCATAAACGCTTTCTGATTTTTTGAGGCGACATACTTCATTGAGTTGCGGATCTGGTGGATAACGCATAGCTGTGTTTCCGTATGAGGGAAGATACTGGCTATGGCCTCAGGGAAACCGGTCAAGCCGTCAACACAGGCGATAAGAATATCTTTTACACCACGATTATTAAGATCGGCCAGTACGGATAGCCAGTAATTAGCGCCTTCATTTTCGGATAAGTGAAGCCCTAAAATTTCCTTTTTTCCTTTCATATTAAGCGCTAACAATGTGTAAACGGCTTTACTGACGTAACGCCCATCCTCTTTGACTTTATAATGTATCGCATCAAGCCAAACGATAGGATAATGGCTATCTAATGGGCGCTGTTGCCACGCTTTAAGTTCGGGGATGAGTTTGTCGGTGATGGCGCTTACTGTTGCGTTAGACACATTGAGCCCATACATATCTTCAACATGTTGATTAATATCGCGATAGCTCATACCTATACTGAACATCGATAACACTTTACGTTCGATTTCATCGGTTAGTGTAGTTTGATTTTTCTTAATCAACTGAGGCTCAAAGGTGCCATTGCGGTCTCTAGGCGCGTCTAACTCAAAGTTACCGGACGGATGCTTAATGGTCTTAGGGGTTTTGCCATTTTTACGATTAGGCTGAGGATCATGCGCTAAATGCTGCTCAAGCTCAGCCTGGAGAGCCGCTTCAGTGAGTTGCTTGATCAGTGGGCCAAGAATGCTGTCTTTACCTGTGAGGCTTTTACCTGATTGCAGATCTTTAAGGGCTTGTTCGAAGTTAAAAGGTTGGGTCATGTGTCATTCCTGTTTTTGAATATTTTACTGAAATGACACAGAATTATGAACACTACCGAACCTAAATGCACCATCCGATTATGCTTATATCCTTTTTTGTCTATTTGCTTGTATGCTTGAGAACCATCACTACAAATTGTGCTACCAGGCTCTATTACATCTTGAATGAATTGATGGATATGTTCTTTAGTTGCACTTTCTACTTGCCTTAAACGTATCCGCCCAAATCCAGAGGGTGATAGCAGCTCAACAGCCACCAAAACTATAGCTTTACGCTTACCCTGTTGATTTTTAATAGATGATTTTGGAATGACCCCACCTATTAATGTTTCGTCAACCTCTACGATGCCGGACAGTTTATCTCTTTCAGGATCAACCATGGCATATCTTAACTTGTGCATTAAAGACCAAGCAGTTTGATAACTCCCAAGACCTAATAGCCTTTGGACTCCAAGAGCGCTGACCCCATTCTTTTGATTTGTAATAAACCAGACAGCTGCAAACCAACTTTTCATGGGGGTTCTTGTTTTGTCAAAAAGTGTACTTGATGTTACTGAACACTGAAAACGGCAAGCATGACATTTTAACTTGCCATTACTTAACTGATAAGGTGATTGATGGCTCGAACAGCTTGGGCAAATGAATCCGTTTGGCCAACGAAGTGCGTAAAGGTAGCTAGTGCAAGATTGTTCATCATGAAACCAATCAACAAATTCGTCCCAATTTGTAGGGTAATCGACGCCAGCTTTTAATAAATACGATGAAGTTTTCATTACTACATATTGACACTGGTGGCGCTAAATGGATAGCCCTTATACAAACACAGGTGCGAATAGGTTATGCCCTCGACTCAAACCAATTAACACCACAGGATATCACTCTCAGTTGTCGCAGTTTAGCCGCTCTCCTCGGGCGCAGTTTTTCGGGGCGACTCTATTACGACTTGCGGGAAAAACGCGGGTTAACCTACGGGATTTACGGCCAGTGTACCAATGCGCCGCTTTCTAGCAGTATCAAGTTTTACGGTAGCACGGCCATAGAACACTCTGGCGCCTTTGTGGTGGGGATTTTGGATCATCTAAAATGGCTGACGTCAGCGCCTGTCAGCGAGGGAGAACTCAATACCCTAAAAACCTATCTGATTGGTGAAGTATTGTTAACAAAAGATCATCCTAGCCAGAGCGAAGCCCAATTTATTCATCAACAGGTACTTGGATTAGATCCGCAATCAATGCAAGCCATAAACGCTAAACTGCAGGCGCTATCGCCCAGTCAGTTGATGCTATTAGCACAACAAGCGTTTCATGGTGAACCTCTCATTATTTTACGGGGCGATGTTAATAAGATATCAGCCGATCTCACCGCTAAGCTGCCTGAATGGAAACTCGAGGTGGTTAAGGTAACTGATTAATATAATTATAGCTTTCCCGTAGTAATGTCATTCGCCATGCCAAGTTTAAGCACAGGGGCATGGCTTTGTGCCATTTGTGCTAACTCTTGCATAGCCGCGCCTGAGCCGATACAAGTATGAGTGCTAGAGCCTAATCCGCTACTGCCGATGACGGCATAATCCCAATATTTGCTAACGTTCAAGTGGTTTCATCAAGCGTAATGAGGTCGTGTCATCAATGGCATGTGTACCAACACACCGATAGCTTCTTGTTCTCAATAACGATTTAAGCAATGATAAAACTAATATGGCATCCCAAACGCCCCTAAAACTGACTTAATTTATAACAAATCCCATGGCCTTTAATCCCTTGTTACCCGCGACTCACAGCCTATCACTACAGGCTATTTATCAGGCCAAAATTGGCGTCGAACTGATTGAGGACCCCGCTCAGCGACAGGCGGTGCTCGCCTTGGATACATTGCATCAGCAGCTCTGCACCCATTCAGGCTCCACGTCCCCTAAAGGCTTGTATCTGTGGGGCGATGTTGGGCGCGGCAAAACCTTTCTGATGGATTTGTTTTACGATGCCCTGCCACAGCGAGGTAAGCTTAGATTGCACTTTCACCGCTTTATGGCGCGAGTGCACCAGGCCTTAAAGGTACATGCGGGGCAGCGCGATCCCCTAAAATTGATTGCAAAAAATTTAGCAAAGGAGTGTAAGGTACTCTGTTTCGATGAGTTTTTTGTCTCGGATATTGGCGATGCCATGATCCTCGCAGGTTTATTTGAAACCTTGTTTGCCCAAGGAGTCGTGCTGGTCGCCACGTCCAACATTCCCATCGAACGCTTATATGAAAATGGCCTTGCAAGGCACAGATTTTTACCCTGCATCGCTCTGCTTCAAGCCCATACCCAAATGCTGCATCTTAATGGGAAGCAGGATCATAGACTGCATGCATTGAGTGCAAAACCATCGGCAGAGGCGCTCGCGGCGACGTCACATAATATTGGGTTGACAGGCACACTGGATTTCGATGGGATTTTCGCTGCACTCACGCAAAATTCGCCCAGCATTAAAGATGGCAAACTGCGAGTCTGCCAGCGTGAGATCTCAGTTATACGCGCGACAACCGAAAATCAACTCCCCTCAGTCGCTTGGTTTGATTTTAATGCCCTGTGTGATGGCCCGCGCTCACAGCTAGATTACATTGAAATAGCGAGCCGATTTAAGGTGTTAATGCTAAGCAATGTGCCAAGACTCGGGGGCGAAGTAAAAGGCTGGATCCGCGCCCGTGGCACGGAAGATGGCACTGGCGACAACCAAGCTGCGACCACTGGTGAGCGGCAACTCTCCTATGCCGTCAACGATGATCCTGCGCGGCGTTTTATCAGCCTTATCGATGAGTTATACGATCAAGACGTCAGCTTATATTTAAGCTGCGACGTTCCACTCACAGAACTCTATCAAGGTGGCGCCCTTAGTTTTGAATTTCGCCGCACCTATAGTCGGCTAATAGAAATGAGTCACAGCGCCGCGATGAAATTAACATATTGAAAAACAAAAAATTAGATTGAGCATTAATTCATCATTTATGATTCAAAAGTTTCGCTTAAGATAACAGCAGTTTTTTAAGCAACGAGCAGCGACCAGTGTTTAAGTAGCGACAGTTGTTAACTTGTACCGTAACCGCTTCTACCGAGACAAACTCGCAGGCGCAAAGATAGTACTTAAGTGCTGAATATCTGCGGCAACCCACTCTGGCTCAATACATTCGGCAAGATGAGTCGCCATAAATTCCACTAGCTGCATGGCGGCATAGGGTAAACGTCGGTCCCGACGGCCAACAAGATACCAATTACTCTCCAGTGGAAATCCGCTTACGGACAATACCGCCGGTTTCTCGCGCCCTTCCTGTAGCGTGTGGGCCGAAATCACTGATAAGCCTAAGCCCGATGCCACGCTCAAGCGTATCGCTTCGTTACTCTCAATTTGCATGGTATCGCTCAGGGCTATTCCTTGGGCGCTGCACCAAGATTCAAACATCAAGCGGGTTGCAGAACCAGGTTCGCGCATAATAAAGCGCTCTTGCTTCAACTCGCTAAAGCGTATCTGCTGACGGTTAACCGCCCAATGATCCTTAGGCGCAATAAGCTGCAGCGGATTTTTGATGATCCTTGCCGATAACACTTGCTCACCACTGGGAGGATGACTAAAGAGATATAAATCATCTTCTTGACGCTCGAATCGCCCCAAAATATGCGCGCGGTTGCCGATATTTAAGGTCACTTTTACCTGCGGAAATTGCCGATAAAACGCCCCTAAAATCCGTGGTACCACATATTTTGCCGTAGTTACCAAACCGATATTGATATGGCCAACACTGCCGCCTCTGGCCTGCTGGATAAAGGCATTGACATCTTCAAAGCGACTTAGGGTATCGCAGGCGGCTCGGTACAGCTCTTGTCCAACTAAGGTGGGCGACATACGGCCATCAGTGCTGTTTAGCAAGGGTTCGCCCAAAATATCCGCTAACTTTTTAAGTTGCAGTGACACGGTAGGCTGAGTAAGGTGTAGGGCGCGAGCCGCCGCCGAAATATTGCCCAGCCGAACCACCTGTACATAAACCTCAAGTAGCCGAAAACTCAAATGCCGTAGTTTCAGTTGACCTTGAGAAGACTTATCCATAGATAATTATCTATACCTAATTAGTAAACAATTTATTTTTCAATATAACGAATTGAGTCCAGAATCACCAGTCATCAATGGTCCTTAAATAAACGAGGACTAAAACAGTATTAATGAGAGACTTATGCCAGATATTGTCATTGCATTTTTCGCCTTAGGTTTGCTCGCAGGCTTAGTCAAATCCGACCTTAAAGTGCCACCCGCTATTTATGAAACCCTGTCGATTTTGTTAATGCTTACCTTAGGGTTAAAGGGCGGCATGGCACTGCACGGCCATACTCAAAACCTAGTGTTCACTGAACTCGTTGCCGTTGTTGCATTAGGTTTGCTCATCCCATTGGCACTTTACCCTGTGCTCACCCGCTTAGTTCGGCTTGGGCGCACTGATGCTATTAGCATCGCCGCCCATTATGGATCGGTCAGCGCGGGGACTTTTGCCGTTGTTATCGCCATGGTGGAAAAATCAGGGATGACATTAAGACCCGAAACAACTTTATATTTGGTGCTACTCGAACTACCAGCGATTGTGGTCATGCTCTGGTTACACAGATATTTAAGCGCCAAACAGCCGCTACAAGCTACAGTGCCTAATACTCAGCAATCGAGCATACTGCATGAAGCTTTAACTAGCCGCGGTGTGGTGCTCTTAGTCGGTGGAGTGGTCATTGGTTGGCTTTATGGTCCGACAGGACTTGCGGCCATTAGCCCTGTACTATTGGGTGGATTTAAAACCCTACTGGCCCTGTTTTTACTGGAGATGGGATTAGTCACGGCAAAAGTCTGTTTACCTCTACCACTGCAGCAATGGCGCTTATTAGTGTTTGCCGCCGTCACACCTTTTGCTTTGGCATGGTGCGGTATTGGTGTCGGGTTATGGCTCGAGTTACCGCCGGGAAGCATCTTGGTGCTTGCAGGCTTGAGTGCCAGTGCCTCTTATATTGCAGCACCTGCAGCCATACGCGCCGCCATTCCCGAAGCTAATATTGGCCTCGCCATGCTGGCATCCCTTGGGATTACCTTTCCGGTGAACGTGTTAATCGGCTTACCCTTGTACCAACACTGGGTAATGCAAATTACGGGATAATGCTATTGCACGAGGGAGACCGAGGTCTCCCTTTGTATATCCCATCATTCAGGTTTATTTAAGTGATGCTCGGCTTTATCTTGATACATTGCCCTGTCGGCAGCATCGAGTAAATCCTCAAGATTGATATCCAATTCAGGCGACCAATGAGCTACACCTATACTGCTCACTAAGGTAGGTTGCTGTGGATGCTGTTGATTATATTGCTCTAGTAATGACTGAAAACGCTCAATCGCAACATGCACTGCATCTATCTTCACAAAACTTAGTAGTACCACAAATTCATCGCCCCCCAGTCTTGCAATCACATCGGATTCCCGAAACGCCGCCATCAAGAGATGGGCAAAATCATAGAGCACTTGATCGCCTTTACGGTGACCAAAAGAATCATTGAGTTCCTTAAAAAAGTCGAGGTCAAAAAACACTAACGCAGCCTGAGAATTTGTTCGTCGACAACTAGCAAGGGATTGAAACGCAAGCTGTTCAAATCCACGCCGATTAGAAATCATCGTTAAGGGATCTAAGGTGTTTAGCGATATAGACAACAACTCCGCCTCAACCATCTGCCCAAGATCAGTGAGAGTTTCGATATCATCAGCGCTAAATTCCCTCGGCTCATTACCGATTAAGCACAAAGTTCCGACCCGATATTCACCACGAATCGTCAAAGGATAACCAGCATAAAAACGAATATGGGGAGACTGAGTGACTAAAGGGTTATCGTGAAAACGGGGATCCATTTGGGCATCGTTAACAATAAAAATACCATCATGATTAATAGCATGGCCACAAAAGGAAATATCCCTTGATGTCTCAGTCACCTCCAATCCTTGACAGGATTTAAACCATTGCCGACTGGCATCCACCAACGTCACCACACAAATAGGTAGCGCAAAAATACGCCGAGTTAGCCGCGTTATACGGTCAAACCTTTCTTCGGCATTGGTATCGAGTATATTCAATGCCTTTAAGGTGGATAAACGTTGCAACTCATTATCAGGGATGGGAGGTAATTGCATAGTTCGCTCCGCAAATGGCTTACTATCAAGCGTAGACCAACTACTTGACTCATGTGTTACTTACTCAAGTATGGCCTGATAAATGGCAAGTATCCGCTCCGCATGGGCAGCAACGTCGGCGTAGGCCAACTTCCCAGATTTTTGCTGCAGCGTTAAGCGGTGATTTTCATCCCTTAACCAGCAATAACTTTGGGTAAGATGTTGCGCGCTCATCAAAGGCAGAAGTTCAAGCTCGGCCAGCACGCCAAAAATACGCACATTATCAGACCAAATTGATAACTCAGGGTATTCATGAGCATTAGCGAGCACCAAGTATTGAGCAATAAACTCAATATCAGTGATCCCACCGGGGCTTTGTTTTAAGTCAAACTCGCCTTCACTGACTTTAAGTAAATGGTCACGCATCTTCTGACGCATCTCACGTACCGCTTTTTTAAGCTCGTCTTTATCCCGTGATTGCTCTAAAACACAAGCGCGGATTTGGCTAAATTTGACAGCCAAACTATTATCACCAAAAACAAAACGTGACCGAACTAAGGCTTGATGCTCCCATGTCCACGCCTCTTGGGCTTGATATTCGCCAAAACGCGCAATCTCGCTCACCATCAGACCTGAAGCCCCTGAAGGACGCAGGCGCATATCCACTTCGTACAACTCACCCGAGGTGGTTCGCGTCGAGAATAAATGCAAAATACGTTGGGCAAGTTTGAGGTAAAAATGGCCCACTTCGATGGGTCTATCACCATTGGTCAAGCTATTGGCCATATTCTCCGGCGCTTCATACAGAAAGACCAAATCCAGATCCGAACCATAGCCCAACTCAATACCGCCTAACTTGCCGTAACCAATCACCGCAAAACCAGTGTCACTACTTTCCGCTAGATAACTCGGCACGCCGTGGCGCACAGCAACCTGCTGCCACGCCTGCATTACCACTTGTTCAATAATGGCTTCGGCTAAAAAGGTCAAATGGTCACTCACCTGCATCACAGGCAATACTCCGGTGACATCGGCAGCGGCAATTTTAAGTTGTTGCGACAGCTTAAACTGGCGCAGCGCCTCCATTTGCTGCTCCATATCATCCTCAGGCACCCGCAGCAGATACTGGCGCAGTTCACTGGGATAATCATCCAGCGAAGTTGTATCGTACAGATGCGCCGGATCGATAAGCTCGTCGAGCAGCATAGGAAACTTAGCGAGTTGCACCGCAATCCACGGACTTGCGCAGCACAGGCTCACCAGTTGCTGGCGGGCGCCGGGATTTTCGCATAGCAACTCAAGATAAGTGGTGCGTGTTAAAATTTGCTCTAGCACTTTAGATACGGGCTCAAAAGCCGCCGACGGGCTTGGTTGATTGAGCAGCTCGTCGAGCAACCTTGGCATTAATTTATCGAGGGTTTCACGTCCACGTGGGCCAATCGAGCGTTTAGTGACGGTTTCACGCCAACGACTCAGTAAAGGCCAGAGTTTATCGTCATCAATCTGCTGCTCAGCTAACAAGTTAATTGCGTGATCATCTTGCTGCACGTTCCACAGCTGCGCTGTCCAATGCTCGGCTTTTTCCTCCCCTTCTTCGCCACCGACCGTAGCCTTAAAGTGACGATGAATTTTCGCCATCGCCGCCTCGATATGGGTACGAAGGTCAATTTCATTGGTCATATCGAGTACGTAGCAGAGCCTCGCCCAATCGAGCGCATTATTCGGCAAGGTTTGCGTCTGTTTATCATCAATCGCTTGCAAGAGGTTCTCGACGCGGCGCAGCAATAAATAACTGTGCTTAAGCTCATCGACTGCGAGGTATTCAAACTGCCCTAGGCTATAAAGGGTATCCATGGCACCAAACAGGCTTTGCTGGCGCAGCGAGGGCTCACGACCACCACGGATCAACTGGAAGCTTTGCACCACGAACTCCACCTCACGTATGCCGCCCGCACCAAGTTTAATATTATCGGTCAACTGACGGCGACGTACTTCTTGGGCGATGAGTTGCTTCATTTTGCGCAGGGATTCAATGGCCGAAAAGTCGATATACCGGCGATAGACAAAGGGACGCAACAGACTGTGTAACTCGTCGGAGAAATGGTTCCAAGGCCCGAGCGAACGGGCTTTCACCATCGCATAACGCTCCCAATCACGCCCCTGCTCTTGGTAATAGTCCTCCAGGCCACTAAAACTCACCACTAAAGGACCGCTTTCACCATAAGGACGCAGGCGCATATCAACACGGAATACAAAACCATCAACGGTAATCTGGTCGAGTAAATTGACGAGCCTCTGCCCCATGCGGATAAAAAACTGTTGATTATCAAGGCTACGGCGACCGCCAACGGTTTCACCATGTTCTGGGAAAGTAAAAATCAGGTCGATATCGGAGGAAAAGTTCAGCTCACGTCCACCGAGTTTCCCCATGCCCAAAATTAGCAGCGGTTGGGGATTGCCGGCCTTATCCATTGGCGTACCGTATTGAACACACATCTCCTTGTAGAGCCAATCTCTTGCGCCGATCACTAGCGCCTCAGCGAGCGCAGAAAGATCGAGCAAAGATTCCTCTAAGCTGGCGTAATCTAAAAAGTCTCGCCACGCGAAACGCACCATTTGATAATTGCGAAATCGGCGCAGTAGGCGTTTTGCCATATCTTCAGTAGTGGCACTGGCTAATTGCTCACGTAACTGTGCATCAAACAGTTTTCGTTCAACTTGCTGCAAATCATCGGCAAACAAGGCGTTAATCCACTCTGGAGAGCGTGTTAATTGGTTTGCGATATAATCGCTTAGTCCCAAAACCGTTTTCAATTCTTGCTGCTGGGCAGCGGTTAAATTTGCCAGTCCTTCTGACCATACTTCAGTAAGGCGTGCCCAATGACGCTCAGAGGCTTGAGTAATGAGGGGAGACAATGACTTATTACTGTCTTTTTGCACGGCCATAATAATCCCTAACAAATTTAAATATCGACATATTATGTCGCAAATGATATAGAATGAAATCGCATCAGGTTTAACATAATTGCCATGCCTTAATGCGTGTGTCTGCAAATGGCAAAACTGAGCTCACCCACAAGAAAGCAACCCCTCTTTCTTGGCTATTTAGGGTACTATAACCTGTGAGGCAAACATATTGGGCAAGTTGATTATTATTGTCCGCCAATATTTGGGTTTTATTTCAGCACTTTTGGAGAAAACATGGCAGGAATGCTAATGCGTGTTCTCACGTCGATGCTCATTTTGGCCGCGGTCTTATCGCTGACGGGTTGTGGCGATGATCGGCCGGAGAAAATTGAGAAGTATCAACAACTCACGGAGCAGCGTCTCACAACACTCAATACGATGCTCGATGATGGTCAAATCCGTAATGCCAATCTGCTCAAGCAATACAGCAGCTTGCTAAAACAGCAAAAGCCCGATTTAGCACCATTAGTGGATGAATTAGCCAAGGATGCAACCGCCGAAGGGCCTATGTTTTCTTCGCTCAAACGCCGCTTAGGTGATGCCAAAAATTCGGCTAACTTTACCGATCTCGACCAACAATTAGCCGAGGTAGAGAATCTCTATCAAGCGACCGATCCTAGCCTGTATAACGACATGCTATCCGATCCCGTGAACGTGATAGCGGATATGTCAGAAGGCAAACTCGCCCGCGTCAATGCAATCAGCCGTGAGGCTGCTGCCCTAGCCAATAACGCCGAGGATTTTGGTCCAGGTAGCCAACTGGTGGGTAACCCAGCCTATGGAAGTTGGCAGACAGACTCCAGCGGCATGTCATTCTGGGCTTGGTACGGCATGTATTCGATGTTTTCCAATATATTCCAGCGCCCCATTTATTACGACCGCTGGTCCGGTAACCGTGGCTATAGCTATTACAACGACGTTGGCCGCTACCGCTATACCTCGCCAAAACAAGCGCAGGCGCAGGAAAAAACCTTCGAACAGACCAAAAAACGTTTCGATTCGCAAGGAAAACGCTTCGATAGCCCCTATTCAAAATCGCGCACAGGCTCAACCTCTCTCTCCCGCGAGAGCACTAGTGCTCCAAAAGCGAATACTGCAGGTTCGAGCTCAGCGAATAAGTCGGGAGCACAATCTGACAATAAATTCCGCTCAAACTATTCTAAAGACAGCAGTTTCCGTAATTCCAGCAATCGCACTACCCGCAGTGTGCGCCGAGGCAAGTAACGTAAAGGATCTCCCATGACACTATTTCAGGATTTCGGTATCACACCAGAGTTAATCACTATACTCGCAATCGACCTCACGATTGCGGTTATCTTATTGACATTAATGCGTTATTTACAAGGATGGAGCATTAGGGTCAACAGCAGCAAAGAACTGGCTGAACGCGATAACTTTGCCTTTGGGATCAGTACTGCTGGCGCTGTTGCCGCGTTAGGCATTGTGCTCACAGGCGCCATCACAGGCGCTGCAGCGCCCTCCTATTTAACCGAAGCGATAGGCATGAGCGCCTATGGGTTATTTGGTTTAATACTGATCAAACTCGGACGTTTTCTACACGATAAAATCGCGTTAAATGAACTCGATAAAAACCAGCAAATTATTAAAGGGAACGTGTCCGTCGCCATTGTGGATGCAAGTGTTGCTATCGCCACCGCAATCATTATTCGCGCAGTGCTGTTATGGGCTGAAGATTTAACAATCGATACCTTTATTGCTATCTTTAGTGCCTTTGCGATTTCACAACTCATGCTGGTGCTACTCACCCGCTTACGTGAAAAACGTTTCGCAAGTCGTAACCAAGACTCATCAATGCAGCAGGCACTCGCTCAAGGTCATACGGCTGTTGCTATTCGCCACGCCGGATTTATGATCGCCATGGCACTCAGCTTTAATGCCGCGAGCCATTTTATCCTTTTCAATCCAACGGCCTATGTCACTAACATCATTGGTTGGTTGGTGTTTTCAATCATTATGCTAGTCGTGCTGACACTGTTACTGTTTGTGATTAAAAAGCTGGTTTTAGCACGGATCAATTTAGCGGATGAAGTCGAAAGACAGCACAATATTGGTATTGCTGCCGTGGAAATGGCCATCAGTATTGCAATCGCACTTATCCTCACGGCCCTAATGGCGTAAACGAATGCACGAGTCACAATTAACCACTTCGGCGGCTAAACCTAGCCGCCTAGGCTGGTTCGATGATGTCCTATTACTGGGCATAATGGCCGTACTCGCCGGGTGCGGTCTTATCTACGAATATCTATTATCCCACTATGCAGGCCGGATCTTAGGCGCACTTGAGGCTGCCATCTATACCATGATCGGTCTGATGATCGTCTCCATGGGGCTTGGTGCCTTTGCCGCGCGTAAAATTAAGGATGCGTTTACCGGCTTTGTGGTGCTCGAACTCACCGTCGCGCTGTGTGGCTCACTCGCGATTTTGATCACCGCAGCAGTGATAGGTTTTGGCCAACAATTGCCGATGCTCATCGCCAGCACCTTGGGCTTGCCACCGGATCAACTGCCCGAAGGTGGGATGATTGGCACGCTACAAAAGCTTAGCGAATATCTACCTTATTTTTGGGGCGTGCTATTGGGCTTGATGATCGGCATGGAAATTCCACTGATCGCCAGGGTAAGACAATCCCTTTCAGATGAACACTTACTCCACAATGCGGGCACAATTTACGGCGCAGACTATATAGGCGCAGGCATTGGCGCAGCTATTTGGGTCGGCTTTATGCTGGCTATTGATATTCAACTAGCAGCAGCGCTCACCGCCAGCTTTAACTTGCTAGCAGGGTTTGTGTTTATCTGGCGCTTTTGGCAGAAGATCCAAAGACCTAAATTACTGTTAGCGGCCCACTTAGTCGTCACTGGTGTATTGCTGCTACTCGCCATTCAAGGGCCAAGCTGGGAGCAACAGTTCAACAATCTGCTTTATAAAGATAAGGTGGTTTATGCCAAGGCAACACGTTTTCAACAGCTGACCTTTACTGAGCGCCTACGCGGCAATGGCCTATCCCCCGTATACGCCTTGTATATCAATGGTCGTTTACAATTTTCAAGTAGCGATGAACATATTTACCATGCGTTTTTAGTTCACCCAACACTTGCGGCTAGCGCTCGTCATAACAAGGTATTAATCATTGGCGGCGGTGATGGACTGGGCCTAAAACAAGTATTACGCTGGGAGCCTGAGCAAGTGACCCTACTCGACCTTGATGCGGCGCTGGTGCAACTGTTTAAATCCCCCGATCCTGATATGCCTGAGCGTTTAAGCCAGGCCCTGCTATCACTTAATGGCAATGCGTTTAACGATCCTCGTGTAACGGTAATCCATGATGATGCCTTTAATGGAGTCGATAAGCTGATTGCTAAAGGGGATAAATATGATGCCATTATTGTGGATTTACCCGATCCCAGCCATCCGGATCTGAATAAGCTCTACTCGGATTATTTCTATCGCAAACTGAAGGAACTAATCAGTAATGATGGCGCTCTGACAGTACAGTCAACGTCACCCTATCATGCGCAAAAAGCTTTTATTTCAGTAGCAAAAACCTTGGCATTGGCGGGATTTGATGTAAAACAATATCACCATAATGTCCCTAGTTTTGGCGAATGGGGTTGGAGTATCGCCACCTTAGATGGCAAGGATGCTCAACATCGTTTGGCACAGCTGACAAAGCTGCCTATTGCGGATGACTGGCTAACCTTAGGTTTAGTTAAAGGCGCGTTTGAATTTCCTGCCAATTTTTATCAGGATGCGACCAATATTAAGCCTAATGAGCTGGGGTCATTACAGTTGTACCATTATCATCAACAGGCTTGGTCCGAAACCCAAGGACTGGATCTTTTTTAACGGATAAAGATAGTGCTTGACATATTATGTCTCAGTGCTATCTTTGAACACAGACATAATATGTCAATAAGGACAAATATGAATATCCATACTCTTGCTAATCACCTCAACAGCCTTGGCAATAACAGCCAAACTGGCTTCCAATTCGATTGTTATCCAATTGATGGTGAAGTCGAAGTGTTGCAAGTGAATGTGGTCGGCCGTGAAGAAATCCCGGTATTTGTATCGGTTACGGACAACCAAATTCTCTGCATCAGCTACCTCTGGGGCGAAAACGAAGTAAACCAAGAACGTCGCAGTGAAATGTTTGAAACCATGCTCGAATTAAACATTCCAATGCCGCTGTCAGCCTTTGCCAAGATTGATGACAAATATGTGGTTTACGGCGCGCTGTCTTTGCAATCTAGCATGCTCGAAATCGAGCAAGAGCTAGCAGTATTATCTGATAACTGCTTAGAAGTTATCGATGAAATGGTCGACTATCTGAAATAAGGAGCCACAACATGGGCATTCTGAATAAAATTTTAACAGCGTTTCGCGGTGGTGCCACCGAAGTTGGCCAAAGCATCGTAGACGCAAACTCAACCCGAATTTTCGAACAGGAAATCCGTGACGCTGAGAAACATTTAACCAACGCCAAGCGCGAACTGACTGATGTGATGGCCAAAGAAATGCAAGCCAGTCGCGAAGTTGACCGCTTAAAGCGTTCAATTGCAGAGCACGAAGGTTATGTAACCCAAGCTTTAGATAAAGGCAATGAAGCTTTAGCGATTGAAGTTGCGGAAAAAATTGCTCAATTAGAGCAAGAACTGGCAGAGCAACAAACCGCAAATGATAGCTTCAGCGCCCATGCTCTGCGCTTGAAAGATTTGGTGAAGAAAACCGAGCGTCAACTGTCTGATTATCAACGTCAGTTAAGCATGGTTAAAACCACCGAAAGCGTGCAAAAAGCTACAGCAACGATTACCGATTCTTTTGCGTCAAGCAACTCTAAACTGCTGAATGCGAAAGATTCATTAGAGCGTATCAAGGCTCGTCAGCAACAGTTTGACGACAGACTGAAAGCCGCTGAAACCTTAGCCGAAGAAGGCAGTGATAAATCATTGCAGGCTAAGTTAGCCGAAGCGGGTATCGGTGAGCAAAAATCGAATGCTAACGCTGTGCTTGAGCGTATCAAGGCACGTAAAAGCTAATTTATGATTGACCAAACGCCGAGTACCAATGGGACCATCACCCCCTATTGTGCTCGGCTTTTTTATTTTAGGTACACCAACATTCACATCAATCCAAACTAACTCATGGGTTAGTTCAGGACAATGGCGCACTGCTTAGGAGCGAATATGGGATTTTTTAACAGTATTTTTGGCAAAAAAACGCCGCCAGCGCGTGAACTCAACCATCCCTCTGCGCTCAAAGTGGGCGATATGATCTCCATCGACAATAGCTTTGCATTACCGCCACAGTTGCGCGGGCAGCAACTAAAAGTTGAAGCCGTCAATACCTATGAGTTTGAACGCAACCAGCAGAGTGAATGGGTGCTCAAAGGACACGGTAACGACACCTTGTTTTTGAGCATTGAAGAAGACGATGAAACCTATCTCGCCTTTTCCCTTAAAATTACCCGCGCCCAGGTTGAGCAGATATTCGACCTAGAGCAATTTAGCACTCTATTTGATGAACCTGGCCACGCCGAACTTACCACGCAAGAGTTATCGCCAGCGTTAGCGGAACAACTCGAGCAATGGTTGGGCAAGCAATACCACCAAGTGAGTTTTGCGCTCTTTGGATACTTCCACCGTGAAGATTATCGAGGACTAAAACCACCGCAGGATGCTAATGGTGCAACCGGTGAGCCCTTCGAATATTATTTACTGCTCGATGAGGACGAAAGTCGCGCTGTGGAAGTTGAAGTATATGAAGGGGGCGATACGGATGTAGTACTCACCTTATACCGCCCACTTACGGATATTCGCGATTACTGGCCTGGTCAATAAAGTTTGACATAAGATAAAGTGCGCGACTCGCACTTTATCTTTTAAGCCATTACAATCCCAATAGAATTCGCTCGAATTATGCGGTTGATAGCAACAGGTAAAACCTAATGAGTAAAACGAAACACCCTCTCCCAGAGCAATGGCAGAAGAACCAAGAAGCCGCAAAGGCAACTCAAGTGGCCTTCGATCTCGATGAAAAGTTTCAATATTCTATTCGTAAAGCCGCGCTTGATGCGGGTGTAAGCCCCTCAGATCAGATCCGTACCATTTTGGGATTGAGTGTTTCAAGACGTCCCACACGCCCCCGCTTAACAGTGTCACTTAACGCCGATGACTATGTGCAACTTGCTGAAAAATATGACTTAAATGCCGACGCCCAGCTTGAAATTAAGCGTCGAGTCCTTGAAGACCTCGTGCGTTTTGTTGCTGAGGATTAATTTTTTATTGGTGTCATTCAGCATTGAAATCAGTATTCAATGGTTCGAGTATTTTAAGTCGGGCGATTAATCACAAAGTTAATTTACTCATAGCGTAAACTCTTTTACCTTATACATTCGCCTTAAAACACAGGGATCATGTTAGGCATGACAGATAAAACCCCTTGGTCACTTCGCTCTGTAGGTAACCCCTCTCCCATTGAAATCGCTATGATGTTGCTATCGCTGCTCTCGGTCATCATAGTGCTAGTAATGACCTTTGGACGCCTAGATAAAGAAACCTACCGTTTGCTGTTTTTTATCGATACCACGATTTGCATGATTTTTATGGTCAATTTTTTTGCTGGCCTATTCCGAGCCCGGGACAAACTCTTTTACCTGCGCCACCATTGGATCGACTTCATCGCCAGTATTCCTGCCATTGAGGCGCTACGAATCGCTAGGGTATTTCAAATTCTGCGGGTAATTCGTTTAATCCGCATGAGCCGCTCTTTCCTTATTCCCTTGATAAAACAGCGCAAACAAGCGACGCTCGCCAGCTTATTGGTGGCGATGGTGACGATTTTAACCTTCGCTTCTATCATCATTTTGATTATTGAAAGCGGCACTGAAGGGGCCAATATCCAAACCGCGGAGCAGGCCATTTGGTGGGCATTAGTCACCATTTCAACCGTAGGTTATGGCGATTTCTACCCAGTCAGCACTGCGGGGCATATTGTAGGTGGAATCGTGATTGTGAGCGGTGTGAGCTTTTTCGGGGTGATTTCGGGGTATATGGCTTCCGTGTTTGTCGCACCAGACGAAAGCGAACGCCAAGAGCGCCAAGATGCCCATAAGGCCGAAATCAAGTCAGAACTCGAGCTTGCCCTTGCCAGAATGGAAGAAAACCAGCGGCAAATGGAGCTCAATCAGGCACAGATGCTGACCAAAATAGCTGAATTAAAACAAGCACTCGAAGATAAAAAAGGTTAGGAGCTCACCGAACTCCTAACCTAATTCCGCTCGATGATTACCAATAAGTGATTTGTTGAATGGCGTTTTGTCTTGAGGCTTCCATCGCAAATAACAAGCTTTGCTGCTTATCCTCCAGCCAGTCGGCTAAATCAATCCCAAGCGATTTGGCCGTAAGTGTTAATTGTTGATAACAGGCCAAGGTTCTAATGCCTAACACAAGATCATGCCATGGAGCCCTAAAGGCATCGCGAGATTTCGTCTCATATAAAAGCCCGTAAGCCTGCCCGACTTGAATGCTTTCATCGAGTAAAACCGCACACAGTAAATAATCCTCAGCAGTCATCGCTTTTTCAGCGGGCATAGCTGCAAGTATTGCTTGCCATGATGCTTCCTGCGCATTATCAGCATGTGTCAACAACCCAAGCTCCACGGCTAATGCTATTTTCCCAGCGCCAATATCCAATAAGATTGCAACAATAGCCAACTGCAATTGACCATATTCCACTTGTTGCCAGAGCGAAGTTAACCGCGCCGCCACACCCAGCGCATCAAACTGTTGCTGCAATCGTTGCATCAAGGCTTGACGGGAATCGAGTCGACTTAACAAGCCTTTTTGACTTCCTAGTAACGCGGCTAGCGCTTGGGCATCTTCGATAAACTCAAGTTGCGATTCAATCAGGCTAAATTGCTGAATCAGCCCAGCGTTAGCAAGACCAAATTGACTTAAGGTCATGCGTAATAAACGAATACAAGTACGCATCCGCCACCAAAGGGCAATCTTAGCTTCATTATCTTGTTCTTCTGCAATCATCGCCTCAAGCAATTGCCAACGTTCCAGTGCAGTTTCGAGCAAGACTTGGCAGGTAACGGTTAAATCCTGTTGATGGGGTTGATGCAGATTGAGATCTACCGGCACAGGAAGAGGCAAAAACTCGAGGGCACTTAAGGTTAATGGCGTAGATTGCCCCGCGAGTCGATAGCCCCGCTGCGCCTTACTGGCTTTACCTAAACGTACCGGAATCGTGCTCACAACTTGAGTTGCTAGCGCTAATAGCGCACTGGCATCACCACTTAACAGTTCAAATTCCAGTTCACAGAGCGCCTCATGTTGGCCATTTGCACTTATTTCGCCAATGTCTAAGGCAACCTCAACGACACTGTCTCCTACTGTCACATGCCAAGCACGGCGATAAAAATCAGTATGAAACACGCAGCCAAGCTCGGCTTGTACGGCTGTTAAATCGGCATTTAAGGGCCAAATGCTCGTGGGGAATAGGCTTAAATCAGGGCTATCGGCTTGAATGGTGACATTATATTCGGGGCGAGAATGGATCCCTCCAACGACTTGCCCCGCCGTTTTGATGGTTTGTTCTTTATGTCCATCGAAGCCACGAACGCGTAATCCCATGTCCCATTGACGTAATTGCAATGTGGGCGTGTCAAAATAACCATTGGTTAAACGACGTTTCCCTTGCGGTGTGGCGCCATCTAAGCTATCTAACTTATTTATCAGGGATTCTTGAAATTTAGGTAAGAAAAACAGTTTTAATTCAATCTCAGCATTCATTACTACACCGCTCATTTTGTCATCAAACATTCATCTATGTGTCATCTTTAATTCATAATGTCACAAATTTGTCATAAAAAACCCGTAGGATTTGGTTTTGAAGTTGGTATATAACCCGTTAGAATAAACCTGTCGTTTTTTCTGAAAAAACACAGTTTCAATATGCGGACGCATGGGTTAACATGCGCCCGCTTTTTCCAATCATGGAACAATCTAAATAGGTAAACGGCAATGCCAGTAAACTCTATTTTGGGCGTGTTTGCAAAATCGCCAATCAAGCCCCTGCAAGAGCACATGGACAAAGTCTACGATTGCGCATCGTTACTGGTCCCCTTTTTCGAAGCCACCATCACAGGTAACTGGGATGACGCAGTTCAAATTCGTAAGCAAATCAGCTTAGCGGAAAAGCAAGGTGACTCACTCAAACGTGAAATTCGCCTCACGCTGCCAAGCGGTTTATTTATGCCTGTTGAACGTACTGATCTATTGGAACTTTTAACACAACAAGACAAAATTGCTAACAAAGCTAAAGATATTTCTGGCCGCGTTATTGGCCGTCAACTGCTAATCCCTCAGGCTTTACAAGTCCCCTTTATTGCATATTTACAACGTTGTATCGACGCTGTAGGTCTTGCACAACAAGTCATTAACGAGCTCGATGATTTGCTCGAAGCAGGTTTCCGTGGTCGTGAAGTCGATTTTGTGGCCAAAATGATCAACGAGCTCGATATCATCGAAGAAGATACTGACGACTTACAAATTCAGCTGCGTCGTCAATTATTTGCGTTGGAATCAGAATTGAATCCTGTCGATGTGATGTTCCTCTATAAAACGATTGAATGGGTCGGTGGTCTTGCAGATCTTGCCGAACGAGTCGGTTCGCGTCTTGAGCTTATGCTGGCTCGCGTTTAATAAATAAGGTTATCAAGGTATCAATATGGTTGATGCAGGTATGGAGGTGGCTAACGTTTTAGCCACTAATGGGCAATTGCTTATTGCCATTGCGGCCGCGTTTGGTTTTCTTATGGCGTGGGGTATTGGCGCTAATGACGTCGCCAATGCGATGGGAACCTCAGTAGGTTCTAACGCTATTACGATTAAGCAAGCGATTATTATCGCGATGATCTTTGAATTCTCAGGTGCGTTTTTAGCAGGGGGAGAAGTTACCAATACCATTCGAAGCGGTATTGTTGACTCAAACTATTTTACTGAAACGCCTGAATTGCTAGTGTATGGCATGATTGGTTCACTGTTAGCCGCAGGTATTTGGTTAGTAGTGGCATCAGCATTAGGCTGGCCAGTATCAACGACACATTCTATTGTGGGCGCGATTATTGGTTTTGCTGCTGTTGGAGTGGGTACAGAGGCTGTTGCTTGGGAAAAGGTTGGCGGTATTGTTGGCTCTTGGGTCATCACCCCAGCAATTTCTGGCTTTATGGCTTTTATTCTGTTCCAAAGTACTCAAAAGTTGATTTTCAACACTGATGATCCTCTTGCTAACGCCAAACGCTATGTGCCTTTCTACATGGCATTTGCCGGATTCATTATGGCGTTGATGACCATACTTAAAGGCCTTTCCCATGTGGGCCTACATTTCTCTATTACTGAGTCCTATTTGCTTGCTGCTGTTATTGCTGCCGTTGTTGGTATAGCAGGTAAAATTGCAATTTCACGTTTAAAAATGAGCGACAAGGCTAACCGCCAAACTATGTTTGCTAACGTTGAGAAAGTGTTTGCAATTTTAATGGTATTGACCGCCTGTTGTATGGCTTTCGCCCATGGTTCAAACGATGTTGCTAACGCGATAGGCCCATTAGCGGCAGTAGTATCTGTGGTGAATAGTGGTGGTGAAATTGCCTCAAAATCACCGTTAGTTTGGTGGATCCTGCCTTTAG
The DNA here is from genome assembly GCF_000146165.2 of Shewanella oneidensis MR-1. NCBI lineage: Bacteria > Pseudomonadati > Pseudomonadota > Gammaproteobacteria > Alteromonadales > Shewanellaceae > Shewanella > Shewanella oneidensis. The sequence continues at coordinate 3,920,960 of NC_004347.2, forward strand.
GTGCCATCGGTATCGTCATGGGTCTAGCGATTTTTGGTCAGCGCGTGATGCAAACCATTGGTAAAAACATCACTCACTTAACCCCAAGTCGTGGCTTTGCTGCCGAATTAGCAGCGGCAACAACCGTTGTGATTGCATCAAGTACAGGTTTACCTATCTCTACTACCCAAACCTTAGTGGGCGCGGTATTAGGTGTGGGTATGGCCCGTGGTATTGCAGCAATCAATATCGGTGTTGTGCGTAATATTGTTGTATCTTGGGTGGTGACTTTACCTGCCGGTGCGGGTCTATCAATCATCTTCTTCTTTACGATTAAAGGAATCTTTAACTAAAGAAGCACAAAACTGCTATGGCAAGCTTGCTGTAGAAACGCGCTAAACCCAGAGGAATCGCTAGCATGGATGCAGCAAAGTTGAGGGAAGTCTATGACTTCCCTCTTGCATTGCAAGCCTCAAATCCATAGCATGTGGTCACTATTTCGTTGATGAGAATACAAAAGTGTTAAGAATGCTGACTCTGTTGGGAATAATGTTACTCTCCCCCAACCTGCTGGCCGAAGGCCAATCCCGCTATATCTCGGATAACGTGTTTCTTTATCTTCTTAATGGCCCAGGTACTGATTACCGTATTTTGGGTTCGATTGAGGCAGGGCAACCCATTACGCTTCAGGGTGAAACCCAAGGCGATTATTCAAAAATAGTCGATCATAAAGGTCGCGAAGGTTGGGTGCAGACCAATTTAATCAGTTCAACCCCGAGTTTTCGTGAGCAAGTGTCAACATTGACAAATGAGCTAAACGAAGCGAAAGCAAAACTGGCTGAAGTGTTAAATTCGACGGGTAACCAAACCGATGAGGTTGCTGAACTTAAAGCTCAGTTAGCAGAAGCACAAACCATGCTTGCTAAAGCCAATCAAGAGCGTGAAAACCTCAAAATGGCGGTTGATCATAGCGCCCAAGAAACACAATTTGCCCTATGGCGTGAAGGTGGGATTATTGCCGCTGCTGGTTTAGTCGTCGGGGTAATCTTGGTTTATCTGCCAAGACCACAGCGCCGCAACAAGAAGCGTTGGATGTAATTTTTACACTAACGGCCTCTAAATAAACGCAAAAGCCAGTGTTTTCAAACACTGGCTTTTTTGTCAATCAAGCGTTACATCTAGCCATTAACAAGCTAATCAAACAATCTTCACATTCTTTCGCGCTATAGTGTTGTCCGTCACATTTTGGTTGTATAATCTGCGCGCGCAAAGCTTCATATTGTATACAAAATATCAAATGCGTTTCGCGCCCCCCATTTTTGTTTCAACAATAGAGCCCAAAACAACTGGCCAAGATGGAAGCGATTACTATGTTCAAAGCGAGTGAAGTGCTGGCAGGCCGCTACGATTCTGCCAATCTCGACGAACTGTTCAAAGCTGTCACCGACAACTACATTGTCGATGAAGAACAATACTTGTCAGAGCTAATCAAACTAGTCCCCTCCAGTGATGAAGCGATTGAGCGCGTCACTCGTCGTGCCCACGAACTGGTGAACAAAGTTCGTCAATTTGAGAAAAAAGGCTTAATGGTTGGCATCGATGCCTTCCTACAGCAATACAGCTTAGAGACTCAGGAAGGTATCATCCTGATGTGTTTAGCCGAAGCCCTACTGCGTATTCCCGATGCGGCCACCGCTGACGCCTTGATTGAAGATAAACTTTCAGGTGCAAAATGGGATGAACACTTAAGCAAGAGCGATTCGGTACTGGTTAACGCCTCCACTTGGGGCCTGATGCTCACCGGTAAAATTGTCAGCTTAGATAAAAAAATCGACGGCAGCTCAAGTAACCTATTAGGCCGTTTAGTCAATCGTTTAGGTGAACCCGTGATCCGCCAAGCCATGATGGCCGCGATGAAAATCATGGGTAAACAGTTCGTTCTTGGCCGCACCATGAAAGAAGCGCTTAAGAACAGCGAAGACAAGCGTAAATTAGGTTACACCCACTCCTACGATATGCTGGGCGAAGCCGCGCTGACGCGTAAAGATGCCGAAAAATACTTTACCGATTATGCCAATGCGATTACCGAGTTAGGCGCGCAAAGCTATAACGAAAGTGAATCTCCACGCCCAACGATTTCAATTAAGTTGTCGGCATTGCACCCACGTTACGAAGTCGCTAACGAAGACCGTGTACTAACCGAGCTGTATGACACCGTCATTCGCCTAATTAAACTCGCGCGCGGGTTAAATATCGGTATTTCTATCGACGCCGAAGAAGTTGACCGTCTCGAACTGTCATTAAAGCTGTTCCAAAAACTGTTTAATTCTGAAGCCACTAAAGGCTGGGGATTACTGGGTATCGTTGTTCAAGCTTACTCTAAGCGCGCGCTACCTGTACTGGTATGGTTAACCCGCCTAGCGAAAGAGCAAGGCGATGAAATCCCGGTTCGCTTAGTCAAAGGCGCTTACTGGGATAGCGAGCTTAAATGGGCGCAGCAGGCAGGCGAAGCCGCTTACCCACTTTACACCCGCAAAGCAGGGACAGACGTATCTTACTTAGCCTGTGCGCGTTACCTGTTATCCGACGCCACCCGCGGCGCGATTTACCCTCAATTTGCCAGCCACAACGCGCAAACCGTTGCGGCAATTTCCGATATGGCGGGCGATCGTAACCACGAATTCCAACGTCTACACGGTATGGGACAAGAGCTGTACGACACCATTCTGTCGGAAGCGGGCGCGAAAGCAGTACGTATCTACGCCCCCATCGGTGCCCATAAGGATCTGCTGCCCTACTTAGTACGTCGCCTACTGGAAAACGGTGCGAACACCTCGTTCGTGCACAAACTGGTCGATCCGAAAACGCCTATTGAGTCTTTAGTGGTTCATCCGTTAAAGACATTGACCAGCTACAAAACCCTGGCTAACAACAAAATCGTTTTACCTATCGATATTTTCGGTAGCGATCGCAAAAATTCCAAGGGACTCAATATGAACATTATTTCAGAAGCAGAGCCATTCTTCGCGGCCTTAGACAAATTCAAATCAACACAGTGGCAAGCGGGTCCTCTGGTTAATGGTCAACCCTTAACTGGCGAGCACAAAACCATTGTTAGCCCATTCGATACCACTCAAACTGTGGGTCAAGTGGCCTTTGCCGACAAAGCAGCTATCGAACAAGCCGTGTCTTCTGCTCATGCGGCTTTCGGCTCTTGGACCCGTACACCTGTTGAAGTGCGCGCCTCGGCACTGCAAAAGCTAGCGGATCTGTTAGAAGAAAACCGCGAAGAACTGATTGCCCTCTGTACCCGTGAAGCAGGTAAGAGCATTCAAGACGGTATCGACGAAGTGCGTGAAGCCGTCGACTTCTGCCGTTACTACGCAGTACAAGCCAAGAAGCTGATGTCAAAACCTGAACTGCTCCCAGGCCCAACAGGCGAGTTAAACGAACTCTTCCTCCAAGGTCGCGGTGTATTTGTGTGTATCAGCCCATGGAACTTCCCATTAGCGATCTTCTTAGGCCAAGTCTCAGCGGCCCTAGCAGCGGGTAACACTGTGGTCGCAAAACCTGCGGAACAGACGTCAATCATTGGTTACCGCGCAGTGCAGTTAGCACACCAAGCGGGTATTCCAACGGACGTGCTGCAATATCTGCCAGGTACAGGCGCCACCGTTGGTAACGCACTGACGGCTGATGAGCGCATTGGCGGCGTATGCTTTACCGGTTCAACGGGCACAGCCAAACTGATTAACCGCACGCTGGCAAACCGTGAAGGCGCGATCATTCCGTTAATCGCCGAAACCGGTGGCCAAAACGCCATGGTGGTTGATTCTACTTCTCAACCAGAACAAGTGGTTAACGATGTAGTGTCTTCATCCTTCACCAGCGCGGGTCAACGCTGCTCGGCGCTGCGCGTACTCTTCCTGCAGGAAGATATTGCTGACCGCGTTATTGATGTTCTGCAAGGTGCGATGGATGAGCTAGTGATTGGCAATCCAAGTTCAATCAAAACTGACGTAGGTCCAGTGATTGATGCAACAGCCAAAGCCAACCTTGATGCCCATATCGACCACATTAAGCAAGTTGGCAAGCTGATCAAGCAAATGTCTCTGCCAGCGGGCACTGAGAATGGTCACTTTGTAGCGCCAACAGCCGTTGAAATTGATTCAATCAAAGTGCTTGAAAAAGAACACTTTGGCCCAATCCTGCACGTGATCCGTTACAAAGCATCAGAACTTGCCCATGTGATCGATGAAATCAACAGCACAGGCTTTGGTTTAACCTTAGGTATCCACAGCCGTAACGAAGGCCATGCCCTCGAAGTGGCGGATAAAGTGAATGTCGGCAACGTGTACATTAACCGTAACCAAATCGGCGCGGTGGTTGGAGTACAGCCTTTCGGCGGTCAAGGTCTATCTGGCACAGGTCCAAAAGCCGGTGGTCCACACTACTTAACCCGTTTCGTGACTGAAAAAACCCGCACTAACAACATCACCGCTATCGGTGGTAATGCGACCCTGCTGTCACTCGGTGATAGCGACGCCTAAGCTTGCTCACATCTTCAGCTTTAAGCTAAGACCATTACATAAAGTTAAGGCCAGACACTGTCTGGCCTTTTTATTTCATTAATCAAAATCAAAGTCGTGGGGCTTCACCCCACACCCGACCAAGGAGGACTGCTCGTCCTATCCTCCTTGGATGCTCCAAGACGCCCCTAACGGAGTTGAAAGCCCCTTGTGCTCATAGCCAAATTTGCTATCGCTTCCGAAGGATGCGTCCCTGCACCTGCGAAAGCTAGCTCGCCATCCATAGCAAGACTCACGCAATTTGTCTATTCGCCCTGCGGCAACTCCGAGGGGAGGCGTATTCTGTTACTTCGGAGTTAACTGTTAATCCCAAGAGAGTTATGCCTATCCCATCATTAAGACGTGAGCGTAAAAAATGAAAAAGCTAAAGTGATATCAAGTAATTACCAACCAAACGGTATAAAAAACCGCTACCGCAAAAAAGCAAATTCCTATAGCATCATTTATACCAATTGACATGGATGTGGCAGCGGCCAAGTCCAACAAGCGATTTATGCTCTGCAAACAACGCAGCGCATAAATACTAAGAAGTTATGCTCTAATCTATTAAATTTTGAAACTTGTTTTTCATTTTTTGTAATGGTGAATTTATTTAACTCGGAGGTTATATGGCAGCGAATACAACAGGAACAATAATGAGACAACCAGAAGATGGCAATATTAGACTTTGGCGCTATATGGATTTTTCAAAATTTGTCGCGCTAATATCATCAAAATCACTTTTCTTGAATCGAGTTGATAGATTTACGGATCCTTATGAAGGTCATTTTTCGAGTCTAAATAACCGACTCAGAAATAGCATTTATGAAGCCAAATATGCGGGTTCTGAGATTGATCCCCATAAAGTTGCTAGTGCAATATTCGACTTTAATAGTTTCTCCAGACAATGGACTTATGTGAATTGCTGGCATGCAAACAAGTATGAATCAGCAGCTATGTGGGATTTATACGCCAAGACAGAAGAAGCAATTGCTATTGAAACTGATTATAACTCATTAGCAGCAGTGCTACCTTCTGAAGCTCAATTAGGTTTTGTTGAATATATCGATTTTGATACTGAGTGGATGCCGGAAAATAATGCAACTTACCCCTACTTACATAAGAGAAAATCTTTCGAACATGAGAAAGAGGTTCGAATCATAGTACAGGAGATACCGAGGGCAAAAAGTGGAGTTGGTTTCGATAGGGAAGCTGTAAATGATAAACATGGCATATCACTAGATATCGATTTGAATCAGTTAATCAAATCAATTCATGTTTCACCGACAGCACCTAAATGGTTAGTCGATCTAACTGATACGGTGTCAAAAACCTTTGGCATTGACGCACACGTTAAGCAATCAGATTTATATAAAGCACCAATCAAATAATAGTTCATGAGTTCTTTGGGATTGGTGTTTTAATCCGGAACGAGAGGCTGTTCATAATTCTGTGTCAGGTTAATTTCACAGATCGATATGGTTTTCTAAGCGCCCCTCAAAATGGATTGAGAGCTGTGATAGCGTCAAATTCCAGTTTTGGATGGCAGAAAAGACAGGACAGGCGCAGATCTTCGGGGATTAATAGCTCGCACAGTTGCGTCAGGAGTTCACCTTCCCCTGCGAAGTTGCTGAAGGGCGTTGAAGAAAATCGCGTGAGCGAGGCATGGATGCCGAGTTAGCTTTCGGGGTACAGGATGTACCATCGGAAGCGTTAGCGATTTTCGAATAAGCACGAAGCCACTCATTAATGCATGTAACTTCGCTAGGGACGCCGGGGGATTTCCAAAAGGGGAACAGGCGTTTTTCCCCTTTTGGTCGGGTGTGGGGTGAAGCCCCACGACGTTGATTCACCTCGGCCGAAAGGCCGCCATTTAACGCAATAGCATTAAGGACACTTAATGCCCAAGTGCCCCGCTCCGAGATATGACCTTAACTCATTTTCTAACTCACTTACCTCACAAGAATTTCCTCAAAACTGAGTCTCACCAAGCAAGCGGTTTTAAAGCCAATGTGAGCGGCTTCAAAATGTGAATAGCCGAGATTTGAAAGCGATATGAGGGGATTGCGCCTAGAAGATAAAAACCTTCATAATCGCCATTCAATCAATTTTTCACGTTCCCAAGGTCACTTTCTCAAGGTTGCTATGACATTTTCGCTATTGGATATTTCTGCATTGACATGGTTTATCGTTTCTTGGGCTGGCTATACCGCCTTTGCTCGGCGCAAAGCGAAGGACACTGACTGTATTGCTCGAGGTCTGCATAAGCACAGGATCTACTGGATGCTTGAGTTGATGACCCGGGGTGTGCGTGTGGGCGATGCGGCGTTGCTGGCAAACCTTGAACGCAATATTGCCTTTTTTGCCTCAACAACCCTATTTGTACTCGCGGGGGTATTAACCTTATTTGCACAGGTCGAACGCCTCGAAGCCGTAATCGCCACCATTCCCTATGCCACGCCGCCGAATCACTCGCTGGTACAGGTAAAATTAGCATTATTGGTGGTCATTTTTGTGATGGCATTTTTTCAATTTACCTGGTCGATGCGCCAATACGGCTTTGTAAACGTAATGATAGGCGCGGGCCCGATGGATAGCGAAGGCGCCAATGACAACCTCAAAGCCTACGCAAGACAAATGGCCACGGTGCAAGACCAAGCCGCCCACTCATATAACTATGGCCTGCGGGCTTACTACTTTTCGATGGCCGTGCTCTGCTGGTTTGTGCACCCAATACTGTTTATTTTGGCGAGTTTATTTGTGGTGGTCACGCTCTATCGCCGCGAATTTAAATCCCGCGCAGTATTGGCCATTACCGCAGCTAAGGCACATCTAGGATCAGAGTATCAAGCCCGCGAGACAAAGCGCCAATCCCGTTAATTTTTATCAAAAATAAGACTTCAACCTTTAAAAATGCCGTCTTATTCTATACTCATTGGGTTTATGACCAATCAATAATTGGAGTGAGCCATGAGTGATAATCTGTTAACGATGGATGAAGTATGCAAACTGTTAGATAAGAGTCCGGCAACCATTAAACGCTATGCGCGGGAAAACTTGCTTAGCAGTGTCAAAGAGGGTGAGGAATTACGATTCCCCGAAGATGAGGTCAAGCGCTACTTAGCCTTTTCGCAGCGCTTAGGAAAATAAGTCGTCGTAAATGCCTATTGATGATTCATCCCCAAATGGACTTGGGATGCATCCCCAGCAAAGCGATTATTGTTGTAAAGCCTGCTGTAATTGCCTGTAGGATAAAAACTCCCGCTGCGACTCATTGAGGCCAAGTTCCGCCGCTAAAGCGACGAGCTGTGCCTCATACACCGGCAGCATGGCCTCATCATCGGTCATTATCGCCAGTTCAGCAAAGTCACCCAATCCTTCAAGCCTGTCTAAAGTTAAGTGAAATTGCCCTAAAAAATACACGCTGCGCCGCTTTTTAATCTCAAGCACACATTGATAACCTAAAGTACGGAGCATACTTTTAGCTTTATTGGCATCAGTGATATTGACCGCTTCACAGCGATCTTTCTCGGGTCCTTTTACGATCCAAAGTCGGATCCCTGACGGTTGCATCTCACGAATGCACAGGCTTTTATGCTGCGCCGCTAACGACGCCGAGGGCGAATCAAAATAGCAGTCATGCTCAAGGTTATCCTCCAGCATTACCTCCGGTGATTTAGCGCTTAGGCGTGCCCAAAAAGCCTCACGGTCTGCGAGCCGATATTTAAGCTCCACCTCAAACTTACCGTTAAAATGGGCGTTAATTTGCGGTGCAAGCTCTGCAGGCATTAAGTTATTCATCAACAATCTCCATTTTTACAGCCTAGCTCAACCTAACCGACGATAGAGCGCCTGATACGCGGCGCACTCCTTGAGCAGACTTTGATGATTTCCCGATGCCATGATTTTGCCCTCAGCCATAAGGTGGATTTGATCCATCTTTGCCATCGCAGTTAAACGGTGGCTAATCATGAGTAGAGTTTTATCTTTAGCAAATTCAAATAATAAGCTTAAAATTTCACGCTCGGTACGTTTATCTAAGCCTTCAGTAGGTTCATCTAACAACAGTAGTGGCGCATCCCTCAGCAGTGCTCTTGCCACCCCGATACGGCGCTGCTCGCCGCCCGATAACTGCCGTCCGCCTTCGCCAATCCACATATCTAACGGTTTGTCGCCTTTTAGTAAATCACCTAAGCCAACTTGCTGTAAGACGTCGATAAAACGCGCATCATTGGCGGTGCGTTTTTGGCCTTCAGGCACGGGCAAAGCAATGGCGAGATTTTCCCGCAGGGTGCCCGCATACAGATAAATACGTTGGCTCACTACTGTCATCGCCGATCTTAAGGCGCATTCACTGTAGTCACTCAGTAGATGACCATCAAGGTAAATCTGTCCGCTTTGCGCCTGCCAATCTCGGGTGATTAAGGACAATAAACTGGATTTACCACAGCCTGTGGAACCTAATAGCGCCACCTTTTGGCCCGGTTTAATCTCGAGGGATAAGCCCTGCAGCACGTGCTGGTTTTCGAGATAGCCAAAGTGGATATCGTGGATCTGCAGTCCGCCTGAGATCGCCTTAAGATCTGTATCTGTACTAAAACGAATATCACTTTCTTGCTCAGTGATTTCGTTAATACGCATCGCCGCCAGCACACAACCGGATAAATGCTGGAAGGCGCCCGCAATCGGCATCATCATTTCCACACAGGCCATAGTGGCAAATACCATCAAAGCGAACATCGGGCCGGGAGGCACGGCATCTCCAACGCCATTGGCGGCTAAAAACAACATCATGATAAGCGCAGAGCCCGTTGCGATAATCAGCATCGCTTGGCTTAAGGCGGTAATATTGGCCATGGCCGTTTGGCTGGCAAATAACGCTTGCTCGGCATCATCAAGTTTTTGCCTATATCTAGCATTGGCGCCAAATAAACTCAGCTCCGCTTGGCCTTGTAATATATCGAGTAACTGCACTCGATATTGGCGTTTAGTCTCAAGCATATTGCGGCTAGGCGCATGCCCGAGACGATAAAACAGCAGTGGTAACAGCAACCAAACCAGGATCAAAAATAAGCACAAACTTAAGGCGAGCTTGGCATCAAACCAAGCGAGAAAGAGATACAAAAGCCCTGTCATCAGTAAAGATGCCGCCATCGGCGTCAGTAGTCTTAAATACAGATGGTCGAGCGTATCTATATCCGCCACGAGACGATTGAGCATATCGGCGCGGCGCAGCCCTTGCAGATTTTTAGCACTTAAAGGAAAGAGTTTTCGCCATGCCCATACCCGCAGTTCAGTTAATAATTTAAAGGTCGCCTCATGGGTTGCTAGGCGCTCACCGTAACGACTGGCTGTACGGGCAATAGATAAAAATCGCACCCCACCCGCGGGCGTAAAAAAGTTGAAGACTTGGGCGCTAACGAGGGTCAAACCTGCCACTGCCGTGGCCGATAAAAACCAGCCGGAAAGTGACAACAGCCCAATCCCCGCCATAAGCGTGGTGAGCGTGAGGATTAACCCCACGGCCATCATCACCCATTGGTGCGAGAACAGTCGAATAAAGGGAATTAACACTTTCATTGCGCCGCTCCTTCGGTTGAATTGGATGTTGGTATTAAGTCACTCTGGATATCAACACGGCTCTGCGGCTCAACAGCGGCTAACTCAATATCTGCCACCGATTCGGTATTTTCATGCAACATGGTTTGGAATAATCCTGCCTGCACAGAGAGAGTCGCAAAATCACCTCGCTGGACAATCAACCCCTTATCCAAGACTAAGATCGACTGCATGCGATCGAGCTGATCTAATCTGTGGGTCACCATAATGCACATCTTGCCCGCCATCGCACGGTTCAAGGTGAGTGTGAGGAGCTGCTCACTAACACTGTCTAAACTCGCGGAGGGTTCATCAAGGATAAACACCTGCGACGCCTGTGCTAGTGCCCGCGCCAGTGCAATACGTTGTGCCTGCCCGACGGATAAGGTTGATGATTGTTCACCGATAGCTGTAGCTAAACCAAGGGGTTGCGTGCGCACAAATTCATGGATATTGGCTTGCTCTAGCAAGTGCCACACTTGCTCGTCTGTGATATTAGGATTGGCTAGGGCTACGTTTTCCCGCACTGTGCCATGGAATAACTGTGGCTCCTGTCCAAGCCACGCTAACTGGCGCCGCCAATGGGCAAGATCGATGCTTGAGAGTTCAACACCATTAATGAGTAACTTGCCTTGATAGGGTAAAAATCCTAATAGCGCGTTGAGTAAACTGGTTTTACCTGCGCCACTTGGGCCGACTAAGGCTAAATGTTCCCCCTGTTTTAGCTCAAAACTGATGGGTCCTAATAAGCGGCTGCCATCGACGCTAAAGACCTCAAGTTCTTGAGCGAGCATGCTTTCAATCTTATCAAGCCTGGTATCACTCGCAACTGAGTCTGTTGGCTGAGGATCGGGATGCTCAAGCAGCGTCATTAGGGCCTGCGCTGCCCCAATCGCCTGCGCTTTAGCGTGATAATGGGTGCCCATATCCCTTAACGGCTGATAAAACTCAGGCGCTAAAATGAGGATAAACAAACCGACAAACAGGCTAAAAGGTAATCCTTCATTAGCATTTGGCCCAACATGGGCGTGCATGCCATAGTAGCCAAAATCGAGGTGACCTAAGTAACTAAAACCAAAGTAAACCGCTAATACCGCAATCGACACCGCCGCAAAAAACTCCAGCACCGCCGAGCTTAAAAAGGCCATACGCAGCACCGACATGGTTCGGCTACGAAACTCCTCCGATGCCTTTTCGATCACCTTCAGCTCAGCATCGCCTCGATTGAATAGCTTTAAGGTCGCAAGCCCTTTTAATCTGTCCATAAAACGGCCACTTAATCGAGCTAAGGCATTGAAGTTTTTGCGATTGGCATCGGCGGCGCCCATACCAACTAAAATCATAAACAGCGGAATTAATGGGGCCGTTAACAGTAAAATTAACCCCGCCGCCCAGTTGATAGGAAAAACAGCGATCAAAATCAGCAATGGGATCACGCCCGCCAGCGTCATTTGCGGAAGATAACGAGCATAAAAGTCTTGTAAATCTTCAACTTGCTCTAACACTATGCTTGCCCAACTGCCAGCGGGTTTGCCTTTAATAAACGCAGGACCAAGCCGAGTTAACTTATCCATTACTGCACTGCGAATATGTTGACGCAAACGCCTACCCGCTTCAAAACTGGTGCGCTCACGGGCATAGGCTAGCCCTGCTCGCAGCAACATTAAGCCAATCAGAGCCATAAGATGTGGCAGATAATCACTTGCGCCGATAGTCGACTGAGCGCTATCGGCGCCGAATCCGAGCAATCCATTACCAATAATCACACCATCGAGAAGAGTGGCAATTAAATAAGCCTGCACGATCAATGCAATAGCACTTAATATTCCACACCAGACCGAGAGTTTAAGAAACCAGCCACAGGCCTTTTTTTGAGACTTGAGCCAAACGAGAAGGGACTTTTCTAACGACTTATCCATGGTGCTCCAACAAAAACCAGCAAAGCAGTAGATTGTAGAAATAGGCTTAACGCAAACAAATCCTATGTGAAAGACTTGCAACAAACGAAAAGGTTCGATAGGGACGCAGTATCGCAGGCATCCCAAGCAGATGAAACCTTGGACGTATCTTTTGCCAAAAGATTCACAAAAATGCGATGCTGATCAATAAATTCTGATTTAGCTCGTCAGTAAAAACCGCTACCACTGAGTGCCGCTTAACGGTAAGCCTGTTTTGTAGCTTATACGCTGGCAATCAATATTCGGATCGTTATAGGACTTTCACCCCTTAGTTAACCCAGAACATAACCGCCCTAGCCATTTGGCGCTGACTTAGATAGCATAGAAATATTTTTCAAGGAGTTAGATAATAATGACAAATAAAAATGCGGGTTTTACCTTAATTGAACTTGTTGTGGTAATTATTATTTTAGGGATTTTAGCTGTCGTTGCTGCACCCAAATTTATTAATTTACAATCAGATGCCTATAAAAGTCAGTTATCAGGCGCCTTTGCCTCAATGAAATCTGCGGTCACCTTATTCAAAGCAAAATCAGAAATCGCCAATACGGGCCCCTCAAATCGTGTGGTTTTTGATGGTATTCGGGGGGAGAATTACCAGCCATGGGCCGCGAGCAGTAACGGTACTTTGCCAAGTGCCGGTTACACAACACCCCCTGAAATTTTTAATGCCGCTGGGCTTAATGTTAACGACTGGGCCTACCGTATCTACACTTCAAGCGGTACTTATGAAGTCATTGCAACCCCCAAGAAAAAATTAAATCTTGCTACGCCCACGCAAGCCGAAGTTGCTGCAACCAACTGTTATATTGATTATAAATGGGAAACGGCTGGCGTACCTACCTATACAAAGGTTGATACAGGCTGCTAAAAAGAAAGGCTGATGTTTTGCACAAAGGTCAAAACGTCAGCCTTGTAATCAAGCGGATGTAATTCGCAATAAAATCTTTCGCTCTAAGGCTGGAGCCCACCATACTTTACCAATACATGCCAAAGTAGCTTGAGTTCATGGGCCACTTGAGCACGATTACCTCGATCCCGCCAATGCTGTGGTGAATGATATAAATCCCGTGCAGCAACCCCAATGGCATAGGCATCAACACTGTCATCGATGGCAATACGCTCGGCCAGCGAGGGCATGGTCGGCCCGCGGAAATCACTGGGGATCTGCGCCGTGTGCAAGCTAAAACCATTATGGTATTGCAGCTCAATATCGTAACGATCACAGAGCTTACTTAAGGTCGCACCGATTTCAGTCCCTTTAAAACTCGGATCGGCCACCAGCATGGCAATATCTTCATCGAGTGACACGTCACCGTGAATTTGCGCTTCGATATAATGATCAAGATTGGCCGACATCGGGCGTTCAAAGCGGGTAAGCAATGACGAATTAAGCTGATGCGCCAAATAATGGATCACATTGAGAGGCTTAAAGTCCGCTTTACCCAAGGCATAGTGGCGCTCAAAACTCTCAGTAAGCAGTGCCGCTAATACATCATCAAAACAGGATAATGTACCCCTTTCCTTGGGATTGCGGTACGAATCAAGGTAAGTAAAGGTCGAACGCGTGAGCAATTGTGAGTGGGTCAACAAATAACAACTGCCAAAACGGGGAGCTGGGCCATCCTGCCACATGCCTAAATCTAAGGCGCCATACTTAGGACGGGATCTGGTTCCCTTATATACATCACCAAATAGCTGATTTTCCCAATGATCCCTTGGTCCACCCAGCTCTGGTGATAACTGCCCATTGGAAATATGGGTCTCAAATTGACTACGGTATTGGCCATCACGCAGCAACCCTTCGGCCACCGTTAGGCCTCTGCTGTCGATTCTATCGGGATGAAAATGCAGCGCTACACGGCCACACTGAAATAATTGCCTGAGTGCTAACTGCATCTCCTGCATAGGGATATTCGACATCTGTTGCACGTTTTTAATCACAGCCACGGCCTGCTCACTTCGCCCACGAGCTAGGCGTTCAATATGCTGTATTGCTGTCATAATCCACCTGTCATGAGGCGTTAATATTCCTAAGAAGAACCAGCCTAAGAATTCAATGGTGCAGAATTCAACCTGCAAACGGGAAAACATCCCGCGATGTCTTCACTTATTCTGTTTATGCGCATGTCTCGCCAACACTTTAGCAACCTATTGAGGAGACTTGTTAATTTTACCCCAAGTGAAGTTACTTAGAAGCAATCAAATTAACATAAGCGTGATCTTTCGCCAAATACTGAACAAGATACTGATAGGTCGATAAATTAGCCACAGTGGCATAGGTTTTTTAAGCCTTTATACAACAAAATGCTTTCAGTCGTAGCACTGAGGCCCCTGTTACTGTAAGCTGCACGCCCGCCAATCAGGCTATACCAAAGCAACGATGCGATGTTGCCACAAGAGATCCATTAATGAGTTTTTCCGCCTTAGGTTTATCCGCACCACTTCAAAAAGCTGTGTCCGAACAGGGCTATGACACGCCATCTCCAATCCAAGCTCAGGCTATTCCAGCTGTGCTAACGGGCAAAGACGTCATGGCAGCGGCCCAAACTGGGACAGGAAAAACTGCAGGTTTTACGCTGCCATTACTGGAATTACTCGCTAAAGGCCACAAAGCCAAGTCAGGACAAACCCGCGCCTTAGTCTTAACACCTACGAGGGAACTGGCGGCACAAGTTGGCGAAAGTGTTGAAACCTATGGTAAATATCTACCGCTGCGTTCCGCTGTAGTATTTGGTGGTGTACCCATCAACCCACAAATCAATAAATTACGCCATGGTGTTGATGTGCTAGTTGCCACACCTGGGCGACTATTAGATCTTGTGCAGCAAAATGCGGTGAAGTTTAATCAACTCGAAATCTTAGTGCTCGACGAAGCGGACCGTATGTTGGATATGGGCTTTATCCGCGATATCAAAAAGATCCTTGCACTCTTGCCCGCAAAGCGACAAAACCTGATGTTTTCTGCCACCTTCTCCGATGAGATCCGTGAGCTTGCAAAAGGATTAGTTAATCATCCGGTTGAGATTTCCGTCACGCCGCGCAATGCAGCTGCAACCACGGTTAAGCAATGGATTTGTCCCGTCGATAAAACGCAAAAATCAGCCTTGCTGATCCAACTCATCAAGCAGGAAAACTGGCAGCAAGTGTTAGTGTTTTCACGCACCAAACATGGCGCGAATCGGCTCGCTAAGAGCCTTATCCAAGCCGAGATCAGTGCTGCTGCAATCCACGGTAATAAAAGCCAAGGTGCCCGTACTAAAGCCCTCGCCGACTTTAAAAGCGGTGAAGTTCGCGTATTGGTTGCGACCGATATTGCCGCTCGCGGTTTAGATATCGATCAATTACCACAGGTCGTAAACTTCGATTTACCTAACGTGCCTGAAGATTATGTGCATCGCATTGGCCGTACAGGGCGTGCTGGCGCCACAGGCCAAGCCGTTTCCTTAGTCAGCAGCGAAGAAATTAAACTGCTTAAAGATATTGAGCGATTAATTAATCGCGTGCTCGAGCGCCAAGAAGTTGAAGGTTTTAGCCCTGTACATGCATTGCCAGAGACAACACTCAATCCCCAAGGCAAAGATACCAAAGTTAAAGCCGTGGCAAATCATCGTAAGCACCGCAGCGCAGGAAAACCTGCACCACGGTCTGGTTCTGGCCGTGATACGCAAGGCAATCGAGAAAACAGCCAGAGGCAGAACAGCGCATCATCTCGCAACAGCAATGAACATAATAATACCGAGGCAGCAGTTGCGCGCTCGCCAAAACCAAAAAGTAAGCATCCTCAGCGCGATGGCGGCACCGCTAACAGTGCAACGGCGGGGAACAATGCTAAAGCGAAACCGCATTCAGGTGCACAGCAACGTAGCCATGCAGAACGAAGCGAAAAATCAAACAATGATGGACGCCGCCAAGAGCAACCCAAAGGCCGCAATCCGCAAAGTGCAAAACCTGCTTCGAATCAGCCGAAACAGCACTCACATCGCGCCGATAACCGCCCGAATAGTGTCAAGCCTTAATCGCGTTAAGTCATAGTCGCGTTAAGCTTTAGCCAGTTATCCTAAAATGCACAATAAAAATGCCCAGAGCCTAAGCGCTGGGCATTTTTATTTTGCTAAACAAATTGATAGCGATAGTACTAAATCCCTAGACAGGGAATCTTATACCCAAAAGCAAAATGACTTAGTCGTCAGATGTGCTGGATGAATTGGTCATTGTTTCCCCAGTGACATGCCACCTATTTATTTAACAAGAGTTGTCCACAGAGGCTTGCGGCATCTGCTGCATATGGCTCTTGATTACAAGAATCGAATGTCGCGATCACATGGCCGATGATGTTCCTAGCATCATAGTGGCATTTCCCATATCCCTATGAGTCAGATGTGAAAAAGCGGCCGTACCGCCAACGGTCACTGTTGCAACAATGGCAATTCTAACTATCCTCTAGCGGTTCGTTCAGCTAAAAAGATATTGCCCCAAAACTTGTTGTTAGCTCATCACCTGGCATCTTCAGCAAGGTTGAAGATGCCCTAAAT
The DNA here is from genome assembly GCF_000146165.2 of Shewanella oneidensis MR-1. Lineage (NCBI taxonomy): Bacteria > Pseudomonadati > Pseudomonadota > Gammaproteobacteria > Alteromonadales > Shewanellaceae > Shewanella > Shewanella oneidensis. Next base: position 3,937,598 of record NC_004347.2, read on the forward strand.
TTTCTCATGATTTTCGGTAAGACATGGAGTTGTTACAACTATGAACCCGCTACAAGAGCGGGTTTTCTGTATACATATTTAAAGATAAATATAATCTCGTAGATAAGAGGTTATTGGTCAATACTTCCCGAATCGGCATGCGACTCCAGATAGTAAAAGGTGTTGATATATGTCTCGAAATTTCGTATTTCTTCCAGCAGACTATTAAAGGTGTAGGGCAACTGGCTATTGGGGAACATGTCGGCCATAGTTTCCCAATCTGTTCGATAATGATCGAGCATATCAGAAGACGTTGGGCAGAGTTGCAAAGGACCAATACGTGCCGAATTGCATTGTTCTAGATTGGTACGATAGTGAATATCGCAAAACTCAACGTGGTCAAGCAGCAACTGCTTATTCTTGCACCAAGTGTTGTCACGCTGATGCAGCGTCAAAATATCGTAGAGGTGTCGGGCATATTTAGGCCTTGGTGTGCCATTTAATAGGTTGCAGTGGACACCAAACATTTTTTCTACCAAGGTGCGTTCAGGGTTGAGAGCTAGTACAGAAAATTTCTGCTCTTCAAAGTCAGAGATGTATTCGCCTAATATATGTGTGATGTCGATATTTCCGACCGGATTATTCTGTGAAAGACTACCCGTTTCAAGCAACACCCTCCGCTGCACTGCATTCCCTTCCTCCAACACCGTAGGGTAATGGACACCGAGATGGAGTGGCTCATTCTGTTCTATTTCGACCTCAATCCTTGAGTCAAGAGCTTTGAGTGACTTTGTTAGCGGTTGAATTAGCTCGTCTAAAACAAACTGTCTTGCCACGGTGTCAATAGCCGTTGCTTCCGCCCTCATTATTTTTCGAGATCGGATGGGTTCACGGACGACTTCTTGGCATCCTAGCAAGTCCATTGAAAATGAAAGGTCAATGTCTTCCGACATTCGGTTTATCAGTTTATGGCACTTTGACAGAGAGGTACCGCCTTTAAACACAAACGGGATCTGGCTTCGCGCCGTAAGTTTAGGCGCTATGTCTACATAAAGAATGTAGAGGATACAGGTGACATAGAAGTCTTTTTCTATGATGTACGCAGGTAATTGTTGAGGATGAGCTTGCTGGGCCGCCAAGAGAGCTTCTCGTCGCCCAGTATCGTCTTCTAGAAAAAAAGGATTCACTTTTAGTCCTTGTGAATAGCTTTGGTTTGAAAGAATTCCTTTGCCCAATTCATAGACGGTGGTAATGCGGAAATGAATTTCGCTTGCGATGCTAAATCGAATTCCTGTTGGAACTTGTGGATTAATTTGTTGGCATACAGTGACGTGGCTGATTTATCCAAGTACGTTAGCGCACTCCACATCAGCAATGCTGTGTGTTTTACCTCTTTATCTGCCACTGTAAAATTATTAATAAAGTGCTGCAAAGTCTCTTTGTACTCAAATTTCACTGATTTTTGAGTCAATTGAGCACGAGTTCTGACAGACACGTAGTAACTAGATACCATAGGCAATTGGGTATCTAAGCCTAATTGGTTGACAGCCGCAGCACCGGCAGGAACTACAGTCGCCTTTTTGGTCTTGGTTACTACCTTAACAATCTCGGACGTTTCCAGAGGCAGAGGCCCAAACCTTGACACTTTTGGTCGATAATAAGTGCCATTCGCCAGACGCGCGACTTTCTTGTCTGTAGCCATACGTTGGAGGGCTTTACTAGCGACTTGTCGATCAGCGTTGGACAGGGAATATTTAGAGGCAACTTGCTCTAAAGTGAATGGCTTACCCAAATGGAGATGATTAACATAGTGCTTTACCAACTCCGATATTTTTGGGGTCTCTGATACCTTAGATGCTACAGTTTTGATGTTCATGGAGTCACCTTACTGCTACAGGAAAATTCGTAGATCATAGTATAAATATGCCATGTTTTGTCCAATTGCGCCAGTTGATATTAGGCTATTTTCCCCGAGGTCTTTATCCAAAGTTGACTGCCAGATTTAGGCAAAACACTTTAAAGACCTACTAGTTCAGACCTGCTCTCAAAGTTTCCCACTTTTGCTACGCCTGTAGTCAATTATCTTAAACAACAAAGCTGACTTTTTTGTTTTTCATAAATTCAGATTATCCAAAATGGATGGATTTGAGCATCGATTCTAACAAACTTTTGTCCCAAAGCGTGCTGAGTAAGGTTATTAAGTCTACAGGCTACGACAATGCTAAACAGGTGAGCCATGGTGATTAGCGAGACGACAGTCCGCCCCACGGCCGCTCTTTGGCATCCATGCCATCGCGGCATTTGTGAATCCATTCACATCAGACGGGGCGGCCCTGCATCCAAGGAAGGACTTGAACAACATCAGTGTTTAACGGCCATTTCGCCATCCATGGCTCTCGTTCGTAAACTCAGAAACCCTAGGTTTCTATTCACCGTGTCGTTGAGCAAATATCATGGATCGCCCTTAAATATGGACTGCATTTAATAACCAAGCAGTGATATTAGCCTTTCAATATTTAACGCTCTTCTGTCCAAAAGTGCGTTTCAATCATTATTGTATAACAACAACTCACTGGCTTTGCCGTTTCAAAGGCGCGATTGAGCACCAACGCACTCAGACTCACAACGTGGCGTGGTAACTGCGACTCATCCCCTGCGAAAACTTGCATTCACCGAAGAGATAACAGAAGATCCAACAGCCTTTTTATTGCGTTAAGCCCGTAGATGACACACACAGCCTCAACCAACACCACATTGCCCAACGCCGAACTTGCGCCACAGGATATTGGCTCACAGAGCACTGCACCAGAGAGCATTGCATCAAACTATTTTGCATCGGAGAGGGTTGTGCCTGAATCGAGCACATTGCCAAGGCAGGCGTTTGATCTCAATAGTCAAATACGTTCGCAATTTCCGACATTAACGCAAATGTTGGGCGATTATCCCCTGTGTTATCTTGATACCGCGGCCACCAGCCAAAAGCCGCAGTGCGTGTTGGATGCAATGGCGCAGTATTACCTACACGACAATGCCAATGTGCACCGCGCGGCGCACCAGTTGTCGGCGCGAGCCACCTCAAGTTACGAGAATGTGCGCGATCAATTACAGTTATTTATCAATGCCAAACGCCGTGAAGAAATCATTTTCACCCACGGTACCACTGAGTCCATCAACTTAGTCGCGTTTGGCTTAACACCCCAACTCAAATCTGGCGATCTGATTTTGATCGACAGCGCCGCCCACCACGCCAACATTGTTCCGTGGCAGGAATTGGCCAAACGCACGGGCGCTATCATTAAACCTATTCCGCTGACTCAAGATTGCCGACTTGATCTTAATGCCTACCAAGCCTTGCTCGAACTGAAACCCAAGGTTGTCGCCCTGTGCCATGTATCCAACGCCTTAGGTACAGTAAATCCGGTAGTGGAGTTAGTTCGCCAAGCAAAAGCCCAAGGGGCGCTCACCTTAGTCGATGGCGCGCAGGCCGTGGCGCACTTAAGCGTTGATATGGCCGCCATCGATTGTGATTTTTATGTGTTTTCAGGCCACAAGATGTACGGCCCAACCGGTATTGGCGTGCTTTATGGCCGTTTCGAGATACTCGATACCCTCACCCCGCTGCTTACGGGCGGCGAAATGATCAAACGCGTCAGTTTTGATGGCACCGAATTTGGCAGTTTGCCTAATCGCTTAGAGGCTGGCACACCGCCGATTAGTGCAGTGATCGGCCTTGGCGCCGCTATCCGCTTTTTACAACTAAGCCTTACCCTCGAGGTTAAGGCCCATGAAGCAGAGCTGCTTCAGTATTTGCAAAACCAACTGCGCGCCCTTGGCGATGTGCATCTGTATGGTGCCCATAGCGATAATATCGGCGCAATCGCTTTTAACCTTGCCGATGAACATCATCAGGATGTGGGCATTTTATTAGATCAACAAGGCGTTGCAGTTCGCTGCGGCCATCACTGCGCCATGCCCTTAATGCAAACCCTTAACCTTAAAGGCTGCTGTCGCGCCTCGATTGGTATCTACACCAATAAAACCGACATCGACCGCTTTATTGCCGCCTTGGCCTCAGTTAAAGAATTGCTACTCTAAGGTTTATCCTTAAAGCCATCAGCAAAACAAATAAAAAGAGGATAGTTCCCCATGACATTGCCAATCATGCCCCCCGCAGCCGAGTTTGCTTATCAGGTTGAGGATGCAGCGACATTACTAGCACGGTTTGAGCAGGCACCAAACTGGCAGGAAAGATATCGCCAAATCATGTTACTAGGTAAAACCTTACCGACTTTAGCGGATGCGTTTCGCCTTGAGTCTGCTCAAGTGAAAGGCTGCGAGAGTGATGCCTGGCTGTACCATATTGAGCAAGGCGGTAAACATTATTATCTGGCCGACAGCGATACACGCATTGTTAAAGGCTTAATCGGCTTACTGCTCAGCGCCTGCCATGGTAAAACACAAGACCAGATACTCGCCTTTGAGCCTACGACGTACTTCAAACACTTGGGGCTTGAAGGACAATTAAGTCCTTCGCGCACCAACGGCTTACATGCCTTAGCCAAGGCGATGATTGAAGCTGTAAAACCTTAAAGTAAGCGGCTTAACAAACCGTAAAAGAGGGATTTAATCAAAGACTTCTACACCTTAACAGGGTATAAAGAGGTAAAAATGAGCTTAATCTAAAGGAGAGTGCACGCCCATGAAGGCTATCAATCACCGTCGCCGAACTCTGCTCAAAGGACTCAGTGCAGTTACTGGATTGAGCGCCGCCAGTGCATTAAGCCCTTTTGCCAGTTTCTCTAGTCTTGCCGCGCCGCTCCCGCCACGTGCCCGGCGCTTATATATCGATGGATTATCCTTTTTGCCCGATGATTTAGCCGATGTTCGCGCCTCAGGTCTTGATGCCTTTTTGTGCGATATATCAGCCATTGAGACCATTGAACAAGCCGATGGCACTGTAAACTACAAGCGCACCTACAAAGCCTGCATGGAAAGCATCCAACAAGCCGCCAAACGGGTGAGTGAGCATCCGGATATCCTTTTACAAGGCTTAACAGGACGCGATATACAGCTTGCAAGGGAGAACAATCGCACTGCGGTTTTCTTTCAAATTCAAGGTGCTGATTGCGTTGAAGAAGATAGCGATGCTAACCAATGGGCGCGCGTTGATGCGTTTCATCGCCAAGGCCTATGCGCACTGCAGCTCACCCACCATTATGGCAATACCTTTGCGGGCGGCGCGCTAGATAACGATGCCAATGGCGGGCTCAATAAACCGCTGACTAATCATGGTCGAGCGCTTATCGCAAAACTCAACCAAGCCAATATATTAATTGATGTTAGCCACTCAAGCGCCCAGACCGCTTTAGATGTGGCGAAACTGAGCCGCGCACCCATAGTTCAAAGCCATGGCGCGGCACGCGGGATCGTCAAGCATGCCCGTTGTAGCCCAGATGAAGTGATCCGTGCCATTGCTAATTCAGGCGGTGTTTTTGGTGTCTTTATGATGAGCTTTTGGCTCACCAATAAGGCCATCCCAACGGTCAATGACTATATTCGCCAGTTAGAATATGTTGCACGCATTGGCGGGGTCGATTGCGTTGCCATCGCCAACGATTTTCCGCTGCGAGGCCAAGAGAACTTATTAGCTCTCAATAACGACAACACTCAAGGTGTTAAGGAATATCAGGATTGGTGGTACAGCCTAAGGGCCAAAAAAGTATTAGGCTTTGATGCCGAGCCAAGGCATGTGGTGATCCCAGAGTTAAACCATATAGAACGCATGAGTCGAATTGACGACGCCTTAGCCAAGGCTCGATTTAAATCGACCGACCGTGATCGCTTTATGGGTGGAAACTGGCACCGAGTGTTAAATCAAGTATTAATCTAAACCCCATCACCGAATAACAGATGCTTGGATGACTAATCCCAAGACGGCTTATTCGAGGATGGTGGGAAACCTAACTGGACAGCCATGCTAACCACACTTGCCATCTCTAACTACCGCACCTTAAGGGAAATCGTCTTACCTCTGGGCCGGCTTAATGTCGTCACTGGTGCTAACGGTAGTGGCAAATCTAATTTATACAAAGCATTACGTCTATTAGCGCAAACGGCGCAGGGTGGAGTGGTGAATGCGTTGGCACTGGAGGGCGGCCTAGATTCCTGTTTTTGGGCAGGGCCTGAGAATCTGACCAAGGGCATGTTAGCAGGTGATACACCCATCGAAGCGACGGTAAGGCAAGCGCCAAAACGCCTAAAGCTAGGGTTTGCAGGGGAAGATTTTAGTTATCTGATTGAACTCGGCCTACCAAAACCCGATTCAACCACCCTCTTTGGCTTAGATCCCCAAATCAAACGAGAGGCAATTTGGAATGGTGCGAAATACCGTCCAGCAAGCGTCTTAGTCGAGCGCCGTGGCCCTATGGTGAAAAGTCGCAGTCAAGATGGCCAAGGCTGGATAACCCTAAGCGCACACCTGCAAAGCAGTGACAGTATTTTTACCGAACTTGCCGATCCAGAACGCAGCCCTGAAGTGTTAAAACTAAGGGATAGCATTCGTGCTTGGCGTTTTTATGATCATTTTAGAACCGATACCGATGCTCCGGCCCGCCGCCCTCAACTTGGCACTGCAACACCCGTGCTACACCATGATGGTCGGGATCTTCCCTCTGCCATACAAACTATTTTTGAAATTGGCGATAAGAGCGCTTTTGACCATGCGGTGAGTGATGCCTTTCCGGGAGCCAAGGTTCGTATCACGCCTCAAGCGGGCGGGATCCTACAACTTGAATTTCAGCAGCAAGGTTTATTAAGACCCCTGTATGCGAGCGAGCTATCCGATGGCACACTGAGATATTTACTGTTAATTGCTGCCCTGCTGACACCAAGACCACCAGAACTCATGGTGTTAAATGAACCCGAAACGAGCCTGCATCCCGATTTATTACCCGCATTGGCGAGACTTATCGCTAAGGCGTCCGAGGTATGCCAATTATGGGTAGTGTCACACGCCAATCGATTAATCAATGCCTTAAATCAGTTTGAAGAATGTAATACCTTGGCTTTGGATAAAACCTTAGGACAAACCCAAATCTTAGGTCAGGATTTGCTCAACACACCCAGTTGGCTATGGCAAAACCGCTAGCGCTTACGCATCGTAAAAGACGGCGAGCCACAGGGTTTCACCCTCTAAACAAGTCGAAGCAACGCGATGTTTTTCATGGGGCGCTATGGTGAGATAATCCCCAGGTTTAAGCGTTAACAACCTACCTTGCTCAAATTCGAGTTGTGCCTCCCCTTTGAGCAACATCACCCATTCATATTGGGTTTGATCGTACCAATCGCCCTCTGGGGTCGAATGGCCTTTGGAGACAATACGTTCGATCTTCACATTGCCATTTCCGGCAAGGGTTTCAAACACTTCTTGTGAAAGATCCTTTGGGAGTGACTGATAAAAATTTTGCAGCATCATGGGTCCCTAACTCGGCTTATGGGCAAGATAATCTATTGAAAAAACTCAGCATAAACCGTTATCATAACCCCATTTAAGGCCAGTAACCTTAAGCAATTTACCAGATAAGACCGTTGTATCATATGGATTTGGAGATGTTGGCCTATGTCGTTGTTGAACGTATTTAAAGCGAAGTTGTTTAATGCCAAAGAAAATCGCGGCGTCCAGCAAGACATTCCACCCCAAACACCTCGGCCGCAAGCTTCTCTCGCCGCCTCTCCGTTCAAACCTTATTTTAGCCTTGGCATCCAAGCGACTCCGGCGCAAGCCAATCGAGTGGATAATCAGGGAGCGATAAATCGATATTATTTTGATAACCCGCAAACCATTGAACTCCTTGGCTGGGAACTTAAGCATGAGTCCTGCATTTTTCACGAGACTCTATTTGACAGCATTGAGGTCAATGGCCCTGAGCAATATTTTTATCTAGGCAAAGATAAAACCTGTAGCCTACTCCGCCAGCACGATGCTGCAGAGCAACCACGCTGGCAAGTGGAACTTCATAATCTGCAAGATTTAGTGATTTGCAATTTTAGTATCGACGCTGCCCATACCGTTCAAGGCGATATGCAAGATTTCTCCAGCCTCACGGGCAAGCTACAGCGTACTTTACATCAAATTCATACCGAGCAAGGGCGCTCGCTGCTGAGGATAATTACCCTATCCCCTAACATCACTCAGGCGGTAGATTGCAATTACTTTGGTGAGCGCAATGGGATCACACGCCAGCTCAATGCCTTAGGTGTACTGCAGTTTGAGGGTAATTTTATTAATGATCAACAACTTGGCCATCAAACTTGGTATGACCATGAAGGAAAAATCAATCAAGTCGAAGAACGTCAGCTCGATGGTATGTTACTCACCTACTACCATAGTAATGGTCAGATAAGGGAAACCGCGGAAAAGGATATCGAAGGCAATTATATCAATCAGTTAAAACGCTATTATGAATCTGGAAATCTGTGGCTGACGCGCCCAATGGTGGCGAATCACATCCACGGAATTGAGTATATGTACTATGAGGATGGCAAGCTGCAAGCCGAATTAACCCATGATACGGGTAAGCCTGTTAACGAACTTTGGTATCATCCCAATGGCAATCTGAAGCAAGAAGTCCACTTCAATCAGGTGGGCAAACGCATTGAAACTTACTATGAAGATGGCCAACTCGCGTGGCGAGTACAACTCAATTCACAAGGGGTAAATGAAGGCCTACGCCAAGAATGGCACCCCAATGGCGTGCTCGCCAAGCAGCTCAATTTTAGTAACGGCATAGCCCATGGTAACAGTGAACAATGGTATCCCAATGGGCAGTTAGAACAGTGCATTCCCTTTGAAAATGGCCATGAGCAGGGCCTTGCCACTTGGTACCATGAAAATGGCCAACTCGCCCTTGAAATCTACCTTGAAAAGGGCTTAAGAGAAGGATTATTTCGCCGTTATTATGAAAGCGGTGTCCTATCTGCCGAAGGCCAATATCAACATAATCTCTCGATCGCGCCCTTTATTGAATACTATGAAAACCAACAAGTTCAAATGTATTTGCCCCACACCCAAGGCAACCGTGATGGCACTGCGCGCTGGTTTTATGAAGACGGCACTATCCGCACTATTACAGAATATGTCGTTCGAGAGGGACTGGGTTATCTCAAACAAAGCAGCACCTACAATAAGCAAGGTATCCTCGAATCCTTTGAGAGCCATTCAAATACCCGCTGCGGCTATAATCTTGAAAATAATCAAAGACAATACTATCAGGAGGGCACTCCAGATACGCGGATAGAATACTATCAAGATGGAACAATTCGTTGGTTGCTGACTCGCCTGGAAGGGGAACGATACAGCTCAAAATCCTTCTCTGAACAAGGCAAACTCATCGAAACGGGTTTTATCATCTATCTCGATGGTAATTACCTTGATGTCGGCCATTGGCAACGCTTTACGCCTCAAGGCAAACTGTATCGCGAAGCGTGGCTCAGCGACGATGGCAAACTCAATGAAAGCCGTCACTATTTTGATGGCGCAGAGGATACACAGGAACAAACTGCGACAGTTCAAGCTGGTGCTGATGAAACTCACTTGAATCTTACAGAGGTGACTTCAACTGGAGCAAGCACCGCAAGCGTGCAGCAAACAGAGCAACCCATCCTCTCCTATCATTTAAAATTTGACCCAGATAGCCAACTTTACGCCATGAAGCGCTATCACCCCAACCGCCAAATCGCCGAGGAGGGCAACTTACACTTCAAAGGAGAAGATCAATTTTGGGTAGGCATTCATAACCAATATGATGAGCAAGGCCGAATCACACTATCAGAAACTTACACTATGAGTGGAGAGGCGATAGAGCACAATACCGAGTCGAGTGCGATTAGATTGAATTAATTTGTTTTATAGAAAACTGGTAATAATTAAATGTGCGATAATATGAGCCAACATCGCACACTCTAAACCTCGCTTCCAGTACAAATAGCCTGCGACAAATCCAAATCCTGCATTGCCGAAAATAATATAAAAAATTAAGGCAGAATTCACCTCTGAAGTAAGCGCAAAAGCAACCGGAAGGTGCCCAATACCAAAGAGAAAAGCAGATATCACAATGGCGAATATATAATTATATGGTTGAATTACAGTCTCTTTGGCTTGTGTTAATCGATAGCAACACCAAGTAATAAAAGACATTAATCCCCATCGGATCAGAATTTCTTCAGTAATGCCGCCATAAACAACCTTCGCATACCACGGCGGGGTTAACTTCTCCCCCGCTTGAATAAAATCTTGAGGCAGGTTGCCAACCACAATCTCCATAAAGCATAAAAGAAATAATCCCCCTAAAACACCACCAATTAAAGCTGGAATAAATTGAGGTTTCAACGCATGGTAAATATTTCCGCCCTCAGCATAAGCCGCAAAGACAGGCGCAAATAAACCCACTTTCCGAGAGAATATAACCCCAATAAATACCATCAATACCAGCATAAATGATGACTGTATTACCATTAGCAAAGTCAACAGATATATCGGAATATCTAGCTGAACAGAATGAGGGCCTAGTAATGTCGAAACAAAAGGAATAATAGAAATAACACCTAAGAAACCGGTGCAAAATAATATTTTACCCAACTGAAATGCTTTTACGTCCATGTGTTTATTTCCTATATTTTTCAAGCTACAGAGCGAAAGTGGCGATAGTCTTTTGGATCCCTACCACATCGGTGCCGCGCTTGAGTTCTTTTACCAGCGGTTCGCTTTGGCCTGAAATCCAAATTTTAAGTTCGGCATCCATATCGAAATGACCTGTGGTTTCCACGGCAAAATGGGTAATGGATTTATAGGGTACAGAGTGATAGGTGGTTTTCTTGCCAGTCAGCCCTTGCTTATCAATTAAGATCAATCGCTTATTGGTAAATACAAACAGATCACGGATCACTTTATAGGCCAGTTTTAATTCTTCCTGAATGCCCATTATTGGGCGTAACTCTTCTGCCAGCTCCTGTAAATTCACCTCAGAAGCATTCCCGAGCAGCCCATCTAATAGTCCCATGTTGATATCCTTTATTATTGAAGTTTTTCAATAAAATATCCTTTCGGTAACCCATAGGCAATAATGAGAAAGCAAAACAGCTAAACAATAAAAAAAAGGGAGCATTGAATACTCAATGATCCCTTTATATCAAGGCCTTAATTAAAGTGCTTTTTGGCCGCGAACCTGGCGGTTTTCACCGACAACAAGCATTTCGCACTTAGGACAATCAAATACTAACTTAAGTACATCGTTACCAATTTCGAGCACCATAGGGTCAGCCTTGATACCTGGTACTTCCTTAGGGCAAAGATTAAAGTTAAATCTCAGACAGTGCTTAGTCACCATCAAAGGCACGTCTTCAGTGACGCCGTTTTTCTCATAGGTATCTTGAATTTCAATCACGCCATGGCGTTGATAAAAATCTTTGGCCTTTTCGTTTGCCACGTTACCTAAGTAACTTAAGTGTTTGAATGGATAGACGGCATCTTGGTTATATTTCCAAGGTTTTGGCCGTTGGTAGCCTTCTATGCGGGCAAGTTCAAGTGCAGCAACCGCATCACGGCGAAGACCATTGAGCGTTGATGCAGGCAGGAACCAAGGCTCGGCAGTTTCAATGCTGATTTGACGAGCAACAAAGTCGGTGCTACCCAATTTTGACAGTTGTGTACGAATAGTCTGTAAGGTTTTTTCAGCATCGGTTGCCGGCGTTTTTTCTACCGCTAACTCAACCGAGGCGCTCAAGCCATACATATCCGTTAAGGTCAGTGCCACACCCGCCGTCGTATCGATTAAGCGCATGTCCACAGCAATAATACGCTTGGCCGACTCTTTAGCTAACAAGGCTTCGAATGCCTGATTATGGTTACGGTATAAGGTCATACCAACACGTAAATCCCGCGGGACTTGTAACACATGCAGCTTATGGCCTTCAGCGCGGTTTACCCGTAAACCTTGCAACTTATCGTCGGACTGCTTTGCCATCGCATAATTGGGTGGAAAATAAGCTAAACCATCACCGTTATTAAATTCGTGGGTTGAACTGACTTGAATAAAGTCCTTACCAATAGCGACCACTTTACCGACATCTTGGCCAATATATTTAGGCGAGCGGAAATCTTTAATCCCTTGGCTACGCTCATGGACAAAGTAGTCGGTACTGCCACGGTTAAAGGTTTTTTCTGGATCTGGGGTAAAAGTATGCTCAGTACGGCCATGGGATGAAGCCACAAACTCTGGGCGACGCGCCATAATAGCATCGAGTTTTTGGCGATAATGAGCAGTCACGTTCTTCACGTAACTTAAATCTTTTAAACGGCCTTCGATTTTGAACGAACGTACGCCAGCATCGATCAGGGCTTCAAGGTTATCGGTTTGATTATTGTCTTTTAATGAAAGTAAGTGCTCATTTTTCGCTAACACATCCCCTTGACGAGTCTTAAGATTACCCGGTAAGCGGCACATTTGCGAACATTCACCGCGGTTAGCACTGCGATTACTAAAGGCATGACTTAAGTTACATAGGCCACTATAAGCAACGCAAAGCGCGCCATGGATAAAGAACTCAATCTGCATATTGGTGTGAGCCGCAACCTCACGAATTTGGCTTAAACCAAGCTCGCGAGCTAACACCACTTGGGAGAATCCCACTTGCTCCAAAAAGGCGACTTTCTCGGGATTACGGTTATCCATTTGGGTACTGGCGTGCAGTGCAATCGGCGGCAGGTTGAGCTGTAAAACCCCCATATCCTGCACAATCAGCGCATCGGCGCCAGCGTTATACACGTCCCAAATCAGTTTTTCAGCCACTGCCAGTTCATCGTCCATCAAAATGGTATTAAGGGCGACAAACACCTGAGCATGGTACTTATGCGCAAAAGTACACAGGCGCGCGATATCCTCCACACTGTTACCCGCCGTCGCACGCGCCCCAAATGCAGGACCACCGATATAAACCGCATCGGCACCATGGCGAATGGCTTCAATACCATAATCGGCATTTTTAGCGGGCGCCAATAACTCTAAACGGTTATTAACGTGAGAAAGTTTCTCAGGTGTGTAAATCTCTGGCTGGCTCATACTTCACTGGCTCAAAATGAACAATAACGAAAAAGGTGACGAGTATAACAAAAACTCAAATCTAGCTCTATCTGCAAATCACTCATCAACCGATTAACCCGTGCTGCTACAGGAAGAAGAGACAACAAACTTGCACCCCAGAGCCGAGCGGAGTATCTTTGCCGCGCATTATTGAATAGGCACGATTATGACTGATTTTATTTACCAACCACCGACAACTCCCTGGCTCGATGTGCTTTACCAAGATAAAGACATTATCGTCGTCAACAAGCCTTCAGGATTATTGTCCGTGCCAGGTCGCGATCCCGCCCATTTCGACAGTGTTTATGCCCGCGTAAAAGCTGAACATCCCCATTGTCAAATCGTGCATCGCCTCGATATGGCAACCTCTGGCGTAATGGTAGTTGCGCTAATCCGCAGCGCCGAGCGTGAATTAAAACGCCAATTTCACGATAGAGAAACCAGTAAAACCTATCTTGCCAGAGTTGCTGGCCACATCAAAAACGATACAGGTAGCGTAGATTATCCGCTGATTTGTGACTGGCCCAATCGCCCAAAACAGAAGGTTGACCACGACATTGGTAAACCATCTTTAACTCACTATGAAGTGTTAAGTCGCGCCAAACGCTCGACTCTGGTTAAGCTAAAGCCGATTACTGGACGCTCACACCAACTCAGAGTACATATGATGGCACTCGGCCATCCTATCCTAGGCGATGGCTTTTACGCCGATCCACTGGCAAAATCCTTAGCGCCACGATTATTACTGCACGCCGCCGAGCTTACCATTAAGCACCCTTATACAGGAGAGCCTATGACATTCAGCGCTGACGCCCCTTTTTGCGAACCAGAAGGTGAGCAATGATCACTAACAATAATTAAAAAGCGCGAAAGCAGTAGCCATTCTCCATAAAAAAACGTAACTTTATGACAATTCATTATGTTATAGAGAGTTTATTTATGGAAACCGCATTTCAGCGTGATCAGCTAGATAACCATATCCTCGAAGCTTTAATGCAAGATGCGCGCACACCCTTTGCCGAACTTGCCAAACGTTTCGGCGTGAGTGCGGGTACCATTCATGTGCGTGTCGAAAAAATGAAGCAGGCAGGGATTATCACCGGTGCCCAAATCACCATCAACCCCAAGGCGCTGGGTTACGATGTGTGCTGCTTTATCGGTATCAACTTAAAAAGTGCCGGCGACTACCCCGCGGCCATCGCCAAACTTAACGCCCTCGAAGAAGTGGTTGAAGCCTACTACACCACTGGCAACTACAGCATTTTTGTCAAAGTCATGTGCCAATCCATTGATGGCCTGCAACATGTCCTCATTAACCGCATTCAATCTATTGATGAAATTCAATCGACTGAAACCCTAATCAGCTTACAAAACCCAATAACAAGGGCGGTAAAGCCTTAAGTCATCAACTGACTAAAAACCAAACAAACAGAACGTTATATTGCAAAAGTATGACTTAAGTCTTTTTTCCATCAAAAGTGTTACCAGCTCGATACTTTTGTGTTACAACTCCATTGCTAGCAGTAAATTGCTAGCATAAAAATAACAATTCAGCTGCAAGTGCAATTGATTTTGTACTACAAGCATTAATTGACAAGGAATGAAGTTGTGAAGACAAAACTATCTCTCGCTATCTCCGCAGCACTGTTAACGAGTGCTGCTGTTGCAGGTACAACAGCTCAGTACAATACAACCAATCAAACAACTGACAAGTATGCAGGCTTAAGCGTTACTAAAAATGATAGTAACGAGCAAAAACAGGCTGTAGCTTGGATGGTAAAACTAAAAGCACCTTCTCTTGCGCAGCAAAGCCAGCTAAAAGGATTTAATAAACAATCAGTAATGAGCCAAATAGAAAGCTCTCAAACCAAGGTAAAAAACGCCATTACCAGCATGGATGCTGATTTAAAAATCGTTGCCACTACTTCAAAATTAGTCAACTCAATCATTGTTGAAGGCAATCATAAACAACTGGTTTCATTACTGAACAATGCTGAAGTAGCGGATATTCTGCCTATCTATGACTACAAGCTTGATGTAGCAGCCAGTGCTGAATATATCAAAGCAAAAGCGGTTATTGATGCGGGTATTGCCTCAGGTAAAGGCCAACGAGTTGCCGTACTCGACACAGGCGTTGACTATACCCACAAAGCCTTAGGTGGCTCAGGATTAGTCGCTGACTATAAAGCTGCCGTCGCCGCAAAAAGCGAAATGCCAAACTGGCCCCAAGGTAAAGTCATTGGTGGCTGGGACTTTGTCAATAATGATCCTAACCCAATTGACGTTACCACAAACCACGGCACCCATGTGAGCCACTCAGTAGTTGGGACGGCGCCTGATGTAGAACTACTTGTATATTCAGTATGTAACTCAGGCTGTTCTGGTATCGCTCAATTAAACGCACTTGAAGCCTCTATGGATCCAAACGGTGATGGAGACATCAGCGATCGCGTCGACACTGTTAACATGTCATTAGGTGGCGACTTTGGTGATGTTGAAGATGGCGCCGTGCAAGTGATGATCAACGAAATGGTGCAACTGGGCGTCAACCTTGTCATCTCCGCAGGTAACGATGGTCCAACACCTTTTGTGGTCGGTGGCCCAAGTACGACTAATAGTGCCCTTTCCGTTGGCGCAATGACGCACCCAACCACAAAAGTTGGCAAAATTGAAGCGTCTATTGCGGGTAATACAGTCACAGCAGTTGGCGCTGGATTTAATAAATCCAATGCATATAGCTTCACTAATACCGTTGCGCCGATTGTTTACCCCGCAGCCAATAAAAATGGCTGCACTGCCTACACAGAAGATTTAACGGGTAAAACCGTTTTAATCGATCGTGGAACTTGTGGATTCGTAGTTAAAGTTCTGAATGCTCAGTTAAAAGGAGCTTCATTTGTTATCGTAGCCAACAACGCAGCCAATGCTGGCGCGTTTGTGATGGGCGGAACCGACGACAAGATCACCATTCCTTCGGTAATGGTTTCTAAGGAAGATGGCGATGCAATCAAAACCGCACTCGCCTCGGGTGATGTCGCATTTAGTATTGCATCGACTGAATTAGGTACTGCTGGAGCCATTGCGACCTTTACCTCAAGAGGCCCATCGATTGGCGGAACCTTAAAACCAGAGATTACCGCTCCTGGTACTGATATCCTCACCGCACACCCAGGATTAGGTGAAGGCTTAACTCCGATCAGCGGAACATCCTTCTCAAGCCCAATTACGGCTGGTGCGGTAAGTATCATTCGTGAAGCATTACCTCATCGCAATGCATTTGAGGTAAAAGCGACCATCATGAACGCTGCAAACCTTGATGTGACGCTTGAGCCAAAAGAGATTAACCCAGATACAGAGCTAGCACCGATTAGCTATATCGGTTCTGGTTTAGTCGACGTAGAAAAAGCCATTAATCTGCCAGTTGCCGCTTGGAATAAAGACACCAAACAAGCTGCGTTAGCCTTTGGCTTATTAGCGCTCAACAAAACCACATCAATCACCAAAACTGTCACCGTTAAAAACTTCTCTGCAACTGAAAAAACTTACACCTTAAAAGTCGATCAACGTTTCCAAAACGATCTTGATTCAGGCGCCTTAAGTTTTGCATTACCCGCCAGTGTCACTATTCCTGCAGGACAAACGATCAATTTTGATGTAACGGCAACGATTGACCCGACAAAATTACCAGAGTGGTCGCTAACATCATCCTATGAACTCGATGGAACGGCAGCGGATGCATCTGCGGCGCTGACACTTTCTGAATATGATGGTGCCATCCAATTTATGGAGGGTGACGTAAAAGCGCTCCATTTGGTGTATCACGTACTACCTAAAGCGGCTGCGGCAATTTCAGTCGAAACTGAAGTCACCGAAGACGGCTTGGTACGAACGCTCACTAACGTTGGCGCGACGTCAATTACCGATCCATTTACAGCCCCATTAATCGCGACAAGCCCTGTAGATCAATCTAAACGTCACGACCTGTTAAATGCTTCTAGTGAGCTATTACTTAGCAGCTCATGTGATACTGGCATTGCAATCTATAACACCTTGCAAATGCGTGACCCTATCATTCATGCATTAGTGGCAAGTTATGATGTAGATTATGACCTCAACAATGACGGTGTCTGGGACTACACAGCAGCAACAGTAAACTTAGACTGGTTTAGCACACGTGACAATCCTTTACCAAGATCTATCTATGGTTTAGTGGCTAAATACGGCACTTCATCAGGCACCTTAGAGCCGGTGTTCCACGTCACAGGTAATAACTTCCTTACCAGTAAAGTGTGTTTAGAAGATATTGGTTTGGCTGAAGCTGACTTAGGTAAAACCATTAAAGTTCGTTACCGTGTTGAAGATAGTGATTGGGCACCGATCCCCTCAGGTGATGAAGACAGTGTTGTAGCTTCACTCGTACTTGATGGATCAGGAACGTCTGCAATGTTGCTGGATGCGAAAGGTAATGAAGTCACTGAACTCAAACCTGGTGAAAGCGCCATTTTAGAAACTAAAGTTGGTAGTAATGCCAAAGGCTTTATGTTCTTGTCTGACTCAGGCTCTATGTCTGTCGTAGCAAACACAACAGATGAAGGCAACTCTGCACCAACGGTAGAAAATTTAACACTGTCAGTGAATAAAGGAACGGCTGCAGGAAGCGTACTAGGTCAACTCAAGGCGACAGACCCAGATATGTTAACGAGCCCATTCTCTGAGTTTGTGACACTCAGCTCTAACAGCAGTATGGTCGTTATCGCTAAAGATGGAACTGTCCGCTTAAGTGATAATGCGGTAATCAATCAACAAAGCAAAACAATAGAAGTTGAAGTGATTGCACTCGACACCATGGGCAACGCATCGACTCCTGCGAAAGTCACTGTGTTGATTAATAATACTAAGCCATCTGTTACACCAACTAATGCAAATGCTACCGAAAATTCATATGTCGCATTACTTGCAAATGGTAAAGATGTTGATGGTGATGAACTCACTTACACATGGACTCAAACATCCGGTCCTTCAGTAAGTTTCGTCAACGGCAAAGATAGAATCGGGTTTACCGCACCCGCTGGTGAAAACGTTTACACCTTTACCGTTGTCGCCTCTGATGGGGTTGATAATAGTAATGTTGGCACATCTACTGTCACGGTAAAAACAGCGAAGTCTAACAACGGTGGCGGCACATCTGGTGGTGCTCTTGGCTGGTTAACTGCATTGTTATTACCTCTGGCAGCATTACGTCGTCGTATGAAGTAATAATTTGATTTCATAAAAAAGGGAGTCTAAATGACTCCCTTTTTTATGATAGGAATTTTATCACACAGTAAAACTAGCCATGCTCTTAAGTCCTGTTTTATAAACTACGAACGCAGTCCTATCCCTCTGGAAATAAGATAGTAAGCAACGCCCCAGAGTGCAGCACAAAAACCCACCATAATTCCGATTGAAAGGGGCACACTGATATCGGCGAAGCCTAAAAAGCCGTAGCGGAACACGTTGATCATATAGACCACGGGATTCAGCGCCGATACGCCTTGCCAAAAAGCCGGCAATAAAGACAGAGAATAAAATACCCCGCCAAGGTAGGTTAATGGCGTGAGCACAAACGTCGGGATGATACTGATATCATCGAAACTCTTGGCAAATACCGCGTTAATTAATCCACCTAAGGAGAATAACACTGAGGTTAAAAATACCGTCATGACGACAAGACCAGCATGGTGCAAACTAATATCGACAAAGAACATGGCCACCAGTGTCACGATTAACCCAACGCACAAGCCCCGCGCGACACCACCGCCCACGTAACCTGCAATCATCACATAGTGAGGCACGGGCGCGACCATTAACTCCTCAAGATTGCGCTGGAATTTGGCACTATAAAAAGAGCTCGCCACATTCGAATAGGAGTTAGTAATCACCGACATCATAATAAGACCCGGTGCAATAAACTCCATATAGGACACACCGCCCATTTCCCCAATACGACTGCCAACCAAGTTACCAAAAATAAGGAAATACAAGGTCATAGTGATTGCTGGCGGCACCAAGGTTTGGACCCAAATCCGTGTAAAACGATTAATTTCCTTGGTTAATATGCTTTTGAAGGCAATAAAATACAGCTGTTTCATGCCTTAGCTCCTTGGGTTTTCTTCACTAACTCGACAAACAATTCTTCTAACCGATTCGACTTATTTCGCATCGACAACACTTCCACATTCGCCGCGGTTAATTGGGTAAACACATCGTTGAGATTATGCTCCTTCGCCACATCGACTTCTAAGGTATGCGGGTCAGTTAAACGGCACACCATGCCATCGAGTGTTGGCGCGACATAAATATCGCGGCGCAGGTCAAGAATAAAGGTTTCAAGATTCAGTTTACTCAGCAATGCTTTCATGCTCGTGCATTCCACCAGCACACCTTTATCAATAATGCCGATATTGCGGCACAGCATTTCAGCTTCTTCAAGGTAATG
Source organism: Shewanella oneidensis MR-1 (assembly GCF_000146165.2). Taxonomy (NCBI): domain Bacteria; kingdom Pseudomonadati; phylum Pseudomonadota; class Gammaproteobacteria; order Alteromonadales; family Shewanellaceae; genus Shewanella; species Shewanella oneidensis. The sequence goes on from NC_004347.2 coordinate 3,957,191, forward strand.
GGTGGTCAGGATGATCGTCACACCCTGCTGATTGATCTGCTTGAGAAATTCCCACATTGAGCGGCGCAGCTCAATATCGACCCCCGCAGTTGGCTCATCTAAAATCAATAATTTAGGTTCATGCATTAGGGCACGAGCGATCATTAACCGCCGCTTCATCCCACCCGACAAGGTGCGAGACTGACTATTACGTTTCTCCCACAAATCCAACTGAGTTAAGTATTTTTGCGCACGCTCAAGGGCTACAGCTTTGGGGACGCCATAATAGCCCGCCTGATTCACCACAATTTGCAGCACAGTTTCAAACTGGTTGAAGTTAAACTCCTGCGGCACTAAGCCAATACACAGCTTGGCTTCTTCGAGCTGCTTATCAATATCAAAATCAAACACTTTGACTGAGCCAGCGGTTTTCTGCACCAAGGAGCTGATAATACCGATAGTGGTCGATTTACCTGCGCCGTTAGGACCTAATAGGGCGAAAAAGTCTCCCTGCTCAACGGTAAGGCTAATACCCTTTACCGCTTCGACACCGCCTTTATAGGTTTTTTTAAGCCCCTCGAGTACTAAAGCATGGGCATGATTGGCCATAGTGCTATCTGCTCCTTAAAGAATGAATAACTAATAAGATGGTGCCGAAAACAATAAATGCAATACGCCAGGTTATATCAATACAAAATCCATCACTAATCGATTGAATCTATGATGATTAATTTATTAAAAATGGCTAATAAACAACAATCGAGTTATCAACAAAACGGTGTAGCATTAAAGATAACGCACAAAACAAAACTCCCGCCTTGGCGGGAGTTTGAATCATCAAAAACAACTGAATTATTCGAGTGGTACAACTTTGGCGATATAAGGCAAGTTGCGATATTGCTCAGCATAATCGATGCCGTAACCCACAATAAACTCGTCTGGAATGGTAAAGCCGATAAAATCAACTTTAACATCCACTTCACGGCGCTCAGGTTTATCCAGCAGAGTACATAAAGCTAAACTCTTAGGCTCACGTAATAGTAGCATTTCGCGTACTTTGTTTAAGGTGTTACCAGAGTCAATTAAGTCTTCCACAATCAGCACATCGCGGTCCGCGATATCCGATTGCACATCTTTCAGCACTTTCACATCCCGTGAGCTGGTCATAGCATTGCCATAGCTTGAAACCGACATAAAATCGATTTCAACATGGCCTTTAATGCGGCGGCATAGATCAGCCATAAATACGACAGAGCCTTTTAATAATCCCACCATCAGCAAACGCTCGCTGTTGGCATAGTGGGCATTGATTTGCTCGGCCATTTGATCCAATTTTTTGCTGATCTCTTCGGCGGAGATCATCACTTCGGTGGTGTGTTTCATATCAGTCTCAATTGTCGATGTCATTGGGGGAGTGTTTGTCATAACCCCAACGACTCGTTAATGCATGGTCAACGCCCAAATGATCGAGGATTCGAGCGACCATGAAGTCTATCAGATCTTCAACCGATTTGGGATTGTGATAAAAGCCTGGCGCCGCCGGCATAATAGTGGCGCCTAGGCGCGATAGGTTGAGCATATGCTCTAAGTGTATGGCGTTAAATGGCGTTTCCCGCGGAACCAAGATAAGCTGACCGCGCTCTTTTAGCACCACATCTGCCGCGCGCTCGAGCAAATTATTGCTCATTCCCGTCGCGACCGCAGCAAGCGTCCCCGTCGAGCAAGGGCAAATCACCATTTGTTTAGGTGCAGCACTGCCAGAGGCTGGCGGTGAAAACCACTCATCCTTGCCTAATACCACTAGCTCACCAGATAAGGGGATATTCTTCTGTGCCAGTACATCGAGTAATTGTGCCTTGGCTTTATCGCTATTAGCACTAAGCTGTAGGCCATGTTCAGTGGCCAGTACCACCCGAGCGGCACTGGAGATCATTAAAAACACTTGGTAGCCCGAAGCCAATAAGCATTCTAATAACTTCAAACCATAGGGCGCGCCCGAAGCGCCTGTCCACGCGAGGCTAATCGCCTTCGATGATTTGGCATAGGCCATATCAGTGTGCCTGCTCTACAAGCTGTGGGCTGACTGCTAATGCCGCCAACAGTTTTTTATGTAACCCGCCAAAGCCACCGTTACTCATCACCACGATAGTGTCACCCGGCTTTGCCGAAGCGGCTACCTTAGCCACAACATCATCAATTTGATGCAATACAGTCACAGGGATAACCGCTGCTTCCATCGCCTCTTTCATATTCCAATCGATAGTATCGGCTTGATATAAAAAGGCTTCGTCTGCTTGCAACATTGAATGAGCTAGCGTGTCCTTGTGTACACCACTCTTCATGGTGTTTGAGCGCGGCTCTAATACGATAGTGATTTTGGTCTGCCCGACTTTAGCACGCATACCTTTAATGGTCGTTGCAATCGCGGTGGGGTGATGGGCAAAGTCATCGTAAACGCTAACGCCATTCACTGTGTCCAATAACTCTAGGCGACGTTTCGGTGGTACAAATCGCGCCAATGCATCGATCGCCGCACTCGGCGCAACCCCAACATGGCGCGCCGCCGCGATCGCCATCACAGCGTTTTCGATATTGTGCTGACCAATCAGCGCCCAATCGAGCACACCTTGGGATTGGCCATCGAAAAACACTTCAAACTCGTGGCAATCGTCACTTAGCGCCTTAGCATGCCAGCCCTTGGTCACCTCTGATGAGTGGTAAGTCTCCTGCTCGCTCCAGCAGCCCATGTCAATGGTTTGCTTTACCGCGTGGGAGTCGGCGGGCCAAATCACTTTGCCTTGACCAGGGACTGTACGGATCTGGTGGTGGAACTGTTTTTGAATCGCTGCTAAATCAGCAAAAATATCGGCATGGTCAAACTCGAGGTTGTTAATTACCAAGGTACGTGGATGATAATGCACAAATTTAGAACGCTTATCGAAGAAGGCGCTGTCGTATTCATCGGCTTCAACCACAAAAAATGCCGACTCACCTAAACGGGCCGACACGCCAAAGTTTTGCGGTACGCCGCCAATCAAGAAACCGGGCTGATAACCACAATCCTCTAAAATCCAAGCGAGCATACTGGAGGTGGAGGTTTTTCCATGGGTGCCAGAAACGGCTAATACCCAACGTTCAGGCAGAATATGATCGACTAAAAATTGGGGGCCAGAGGTGTAAGGTATCCCAAGATTTAATACGGCCTCAACACAAGGATTACCACGGCTCATGGCATTACCAATCACCACGATATCGGGATAACTACCTGCGTCACCTAATTGGCTCGGGTCAAAACCTTGAATAAGTTCAATACCTTGCTCTTCAAGCTGCGTACTCATAGGTGGATAGACGTTGGCATCCGAGCCTGTCACTCTGTGCCCTTTTGCCCTAGCCAAGAGTGCAAGACCACCCATGAAGGTTCCACAAATTCCTAAAATATGTACGTGCATACCGCTCGCTCTGATGTTTTTGAATTCAAGGCTATTCTAATCCATCGCACCACAGATTGGCAGGTTAGGATCTCGGAAAAGCCACTTACTCGACAAAGATCCTGATAGACAAAGGGATTTTTACAATTTACCGAAATTTAATTAACAAAATTGTGTCACAACTCTGTTTTATCCATACAAGTTGGCTTAAAGCTTAGCGTGTTGCCCTCTGTGGCGATTGAAGAGAAACTGGCGCAAGGCTAAGGTCTGGCGATAGTGAATTTTCGCCGTTTGCACTATTAGAAGGTGACAGACTCAAATATTGAAGTAAATCAATCATCTTTTTGATAGCTGGCGGGAGGTGCAAATAAGATCCCCAGTCGTTTCGATAAACTCAACCCCTTGGTTGTGACCTCTCTGAACATATCGTGCCATTCACTAAAGGTGACTTTTAACGGATTAAAACTGTTGACGGGTTTAGTGATCCCGTAAATCACGGTTTCCTCTTCGGGCACAAAGGTACCGAAGAGTTTGTCCCAAATGATTAAAATGCCTGCATAATTTTTATCGATATATTGAGGATTACGTCCATGATGTACTCTGTGATGGGATGGTGTATTAAACAGCCATTCTAATGGGCCGAGCTTTCTTACTGCTTGAGTATGCACAAAAAACTGTAATCCCAAACTCAGCAGTACCACAAATACCACCCAATTAGGATCAAAACCCAAGATCACCAACGGTAACCAAAACACCCACATTCCCGCAAAGGGATACATCAAGCTCTGCCGAAACGCGGTGCTAAAGTTCATATTCTCAGAGCTGTGGTGTACCACATGGGCCGCCCACATCCAACGTATTCTGTGACTCGCACGGTGAAACCAGTAATAGCAAAAATCCTGTGCCACCATGAGTAGCACAAAGGTGAACGGCCCCATTTGGATATCGAATAATTTCCAACCAAATATCGCCAGATACAGCTTAGCGATGAGTAAGCCGGCCAAGATATCTGTGCCCTGATGCATGGCCGCGAGGCTAAAATTACACAGCACTTCCTTAGCATGGTAACGGGCGCTGACAGGGAGTTTTTGCCTTCTGTCGCCTAAGTACCACTCGAGCAAAATGCACACAAAAAATAACGGGGCAAGTACCAATAGCAGCAATTCGGGGTGATTGATTAATTCAGCGATATCCATATACCTTTATCCTATTGTTATTATTGTTTTATTTAAGCCTAAACCGCCCCAAGCTTACCAACGGGCGTAATGATCTTCGGTCAATCCCAATACGTTATTGAGTTGATAGCTGCGCCCCTGATTATCGATAATTGAGCCGCTAAAGAAGCCTAGATACTGGCGGAAGTTACTCTTCAGCAAGATAAAATTACGTTTTTCACTGCGGCAATTTCGCGCAGTAAACTCTAAATCAACTCGGCCATCGTGACTATAAATGCGCCATATTTGAGTGCCCTGCTGTCCATGGCGATCAAATTCAAATTGCATCGGTCCGAGCAAATGCCGCTCGCCATTAATCCAAAACACGTTTTCATTACTGCCGGTTTCATTGACGCCAGCAGCAAGATTTAATCCGATAACCCCTTCGTCAATTTGCGCACTCAAGGATGCCCAACGCCAACTGGTATCTCGGCGCATAAATCCCGCTGAAAAATCATAACCCGCGAGGGCGAAATTTAACGGCTGCGGTTCATGATCTATGGTGAGTTGTCCTTTAACCGATAAACCATTGTGTTTTTGGGTATAAGTCCAGCCGTTATATCCCGTAGGGCTACACATAGCCATAGGTAAACTTAAAGGTAAACAATGCAGGGTTAAATCGGCTTGAATGTTTTTGGTATCAATCAGCAAATGCCAATTACCATCATGAATCTCAAAGGTTATGCGCTTGTCTTTGCCGCCAATCGTCGCAGTGCCATTCGCGGGGGATGGCGACATCCGATAGCCAAGCCTAAAGGGCTTTAACCAATCCTGCTGAATTAACCTATTGTTTTTAATGTCATATAAATAACAAAATGCACTGCCAAGATAGGCGATATCCGCAAGCGCAACACCAATGATATAGCGGGGCGTGATAATAGAAACAAATTGAAACTGCTTATAATCAACACGTTTTGCCCAAGCCGATGCGGGCTTATCCATGGTATTGAAATAGGTGAAATCGGCTAAACCTAAGCGACTAACAATACCGTCGAAATGGCCAAACTGTGGCTGGCCTTTAGCGTTAATCAAGCTTTCGGGGGCAATTTGAGTGTTGATCCTAAACATAAACTCGCCTTTGCATTTTTGCGGTCGAAGGAGCATTTATGCTCTCTTATTAAATATTGAATTTTTACTCTAACCTGTCATTCATTGCATTAAAAGAGTGCAAGCACAAATTGTTGTGATTTTGTTGCCGAGAGGAGTTCGGTTTTACTTTCCCAAAAAGCCATTAAAAAAGCGCCTAGGGCGCTTAATTGAGACAAAATCATCCATCAAATATTGACGAATGCAATGGCACACCTTAGTCGTTAGAAACGATAACTCATGCCAAAGTTGACTCCTTGCAACTCAAGCTCTTTCATCGGCACATATTGGTACTCAAGATTAAGACCAAAGCCAGAGCGAAAACGATATTGCCAACCAACTGCGCCGTAAAAGCCCACATCGTCTGAATCCATCTCCTGCTTTTCAAACTCATAACTCACTTTGGTATAAGCAGCACCGAGTTTGGCATACAGACTATTCCCGCGAGACAATGCATACTCACCGTAGGCAGTGGTTCTAACACCTTGGTAACGTAAGTCTTTTATATCACTGATTGCACTAACAAGGGCGCTCGCCACGCCACCAGAACCCGCTAAATAACCCGCTTCAAGCCCAAAATGCTCGTTGAACATATAGCGATAATATAAATCGCCAGTGAATGTATCACCCGCATCATATTTACCGCTCTTAGTTTCAAATTCTTGGGTCCCATAGCCTAAGCTGCCACCTAACACATGCGATGGATCAGCGGCATTAGCATTAGCCCCGACGAAAAAAGCACAAACTGATAACGATAAAAGCCAAGTTCTAATTGTTAAGTATTTCATATTGTTTAAATTCGGTAATGATATGTAGGCACATGATAACCTTTACACCTGTACAAAAACTGAACCCGAGTACCTTGTGGCAACAAGGGGGATTTCTGGTATGCTGTAGCCACTTTTTACTAGCATGAGATTCTCCATGAAACGGTTACTATTGACGCTGACTTTCCCCCTATTCTTTGTGGGCTGTGCGAGCCAAAATCCGACTCACATGGCATTTAGCCCTCAGGTTCCCGATATCAGCCAACAGACTTCAAGACCCGTGCAGATCTCATTGGATACTATCGATTCGCGTAACGCTGAATATGTTGCGCGCTTTATGGAAGAAGGCACCAAGACCCGTTTAGTCGGTCCAAGCGAGCCACCTAAGTTATTACTCGATGAAGTATTTCGTAATGGCTTCACCCAAGCGGGATACCAAATTGATCCTAGTGCAACTAACTCTATTCAAGTTCAATTAGAAGAGTTGCAGATGGATGTCACCAAAAAAACCTTTGGTTACGAGGCTAAACACAGTGTACGTATTGCTGTCCAAGCGCGTAATTCAAGCCAAGAATTAGTCAAACGTTATAAAGCAAAGGGCGTATTAAAAGGCCCATTAACCCCAGACTTTGCGACCTTAGAAATGGATATGAATAAGCTCCTCGGCCAGCTCACTGGGGAAATATTAAATGACCCAGAGTTAAACCAGTTCCTACAAAAATAAAAATACCAATCGATAATTAATAAGGAAATCATAATGTTTCGTTGGATATCTGCACTCTTAGTTCTCTGTGCTAGTTATAGCAGCTGGGCGGCAATCGACATTCAACCCGATAGCTTGTATCCCCAAGTCGAGTTTGATACGAGTTTAGGTAAGATTGTTGTCGAACTCGATAGAACCCGCGCCCCCATTACAGTCGATAACTTCCTCACCTATGTGGTCAAAGGTGAGTACAACAACACGATTTTCCATCGCGTGATCAGTGACTTTGTAGTGCAAGGCGGTGGACTGAATCCGCAATTAGAAGAGTTGCCAGCGGGCAAGCCCATAGTCAACGAGTCGGGCAATGGTTTATCCAATAGCATGGGCACCATTGCCATGGCGCGCGACAATGAACCCCATTCGGCCACCCGCCAGTTTTACTTTAACGTTGCAGACAACACTAAGCTTGACCCCTCAAAACGTCGTTGGGGTTATGCGGTATTTGGTGAAGTGATTGAAGGTAAGCAAGTACTCGAAGCCATGGCCGTAGTAGAGACAACCACTAATGCCAAACTGAATTGGCCCGATGTACCTGTCACTCCTATCATATTGAAAACAGCTAAATTACTCCCGAAAAAATAATTAAAAATTTAGCAAAAGTTCTAATCCTGCCTCTATACTGTAAAAGCAAAACGAAAGGAGGCAAGGGTGACAATTGAAGAATTTATCGATAATAAAGCGCCCCAACTTGCTGTATATGGAAAAGCGTTTTTGAGTGATGAACTCGATTTCCAAGAAGTTCAGCTCTATTTATGGGACACACTTGAGGAATGGCAGCAACTCATTCCGACAAGTGAAGCGCAAACAGAAACGGAAACCGTGTTTTGGCACTTGCTCCATAGCTTTAACAAGTGGCCAGACTGGATGATACGCGGCAATCAGTATCTGTATCAGCAGTTACATGCTTGCTGTGATTTCCTCAGTTTGGGAGGACAAATGCCCTCGGGTTGTATCGGTATTCGACCTTGAGCAACACATGCGCTAAAGACCCAGCTCGCTGGGTCTTTTTATTTTTAGCTTCTGCGTACTCAAACTCATCAGTCATCAAAAGGATAAGTATTAGTCCTTGAACCTAACCGTATCTTACCCGTAAGCTAGGCGGATTCGACTCCTCGGCAAAAGCTTATGTTCGTAACCGGTTTTACTCGTCGCACCTTAGACTCCTTGAGCGTTTATTACCATAAGCGCGTTTTGATCCTGCTATTACTCGGCTTTTCTGCCGGCTTACCATTAATGTTGGTCTTTTCAACCCTGTCTTTTTGGTTACGGGAAGCGGGAGTGGATCGCACCTCTATCGGTTATTTCAGTTGGATAGCCCTCGCCTATGCCTTCAAATGGGCCTGGTCACCGTTGGTCGATAGATTATCTATCCCCATACTGACGCGCTTTTTAGGACGGCGACGCAGCTGGATGCTGTTCGCACAATTGCTGTTGGTCGGCGCCATTTTAGGGATGTCTTTTAGCGATCCCGTTAAAAATCTCGAACGCTTGGCTTTGTTTGCATTAATGGTTGCCTTTGCGTCCGCAACCCAAGATATTGTCATTGATGCCTTTCGCATCGAATCTGCTCCCGAAAAAATGCAAGCTGCGCTTGCAGCCGCCTATCAAGTGGGGTATCGCAGCGCCATGATTGTGGCCACAGCTGGCGCGCTTACTATCGCTGCTTGGGTAGAGCCCGGCAATACCGAATATAACTTAATTGCTTGGCAAACCTCTTATTTAGTGATGGCTGGACTGATGTTTATTGGCGTACTAACTACGCTTTTTAGCCGCGAGCCTATGGTCGATACCCGCTCTGCCGATAAAACCGAACTGGCCGTAAAACAGCGTTTAAGCGCGCGTTATCCCAAACCTATTGCGGCGAGTCTTTCATGGATTTATACCGCCAGTGTACTGCCCTTTATCGACTTTTTTAAACGTTATGGCCGCAGCGCAATTTTGATTTTATTGCTGATTTCCTGCTATCGCATCTCGGATATTGTAATGGGCATTATGGCCAACGTGTTTTATGTGGACATGGGATTCACTAAGGAAGAAATTGCCTATTTAAGCAAAATCTATGGCCTTATCATGACCTTAGTTGGAGCAGCCTTTGGCGGTGTACTGTTAGCTCGCTTCGGTACTATGAAGATATTATTTCTTGGTGCGCTGTTGGTTGCTGTCACCAATTTGCTCTTTGCCTGGCAAGCGGTCATTGGTTATAACGTCAGCTTTTTAACTTTTGCCATTTCGGTCGATAATTTTAGCGCAGGGATTGCCACCGCGGCCTTTATCGCTTACCTCTCAAGCCTCACCAGCAGCGGCTATAGCGCAACACAATACGCCCTGCTTTCCTCGATTATGTTGCTGTTTCCTAAGTTTATTGCGGGTTTCTCGGGCGCCTATGTCGACGCATTTGGTTATGTGAATTTCTTTGTCGCGGCCAGCGTGATTGGCTTTCCTGTGCTGTTACTCATTCATTTAGTGAATAAATACGCGCCCCACGTCAGCGCTAAACCAGACCAAGAATAATCAGATATAAAAAAGCCCCAAATCGGTAATCCTTTGGGGCTTATTGTATTAGCGATTCATGCTTAGGTTCGTCTAATGCGAGCGCAAGCTATGTAAGTTTTAACGATTAATCGCGGAAGTTATTGAACTGGAAAGGCTGACCAAGGTCCGCTTGACGCACTAACGCCATCACGGCTTGTAAGTCGTCACGCGCTTTGCCAGTGACTCGCACTGTATCGCCTTGGATCTGCGATTGCACTTTAATCTTGCTATCTTTCACCATCTTAACGATTTTCTTCGCGATATCCGTTTCAATCCCCTGCTTAAAGCGCACTTTAAGGGAAAAGGTTTTGCCGCTATGAACCGACTTTTCGTCGACATCCATCGTTGATGGCTCGACATTACGCTTGCTCAATTGCGTACGCAAAATATCCACTAACTGTTTGCACTGGAAATCATCTTCTGCGGTGAGCGTCACCACATGATCTTTGTAGTCGATGCTGGCATCTTTACCACGAAAATCAAATCGCCCACTGAGTTCACGGCGGGAGTTTTCAACCGCGTTACGTAACTCAACTTCGTCAACTTCAGACACAATATCAAATGAAGGCATAATTGCCGCCCCTTAGGTGATTGTAAATGCCCATAGTTTACCGACTCACTCCATCGAGTTGAAGGTTAACTTTGCCCAAGCAAGATAAAACTCGCCTTAGGGATGACTTTGGTTGCGCATTTTCCTATTATGGCGGCACGCTAAGATAATCAAATTGTATTTGTGATAACTAAACACACCCTATTCAAACTGGCTTTAGCCGTAGCCTTTGTCGTGATCAGTTATCTGGTGTTTTCCAGACCAACCTATTCGCAAGGTATTCCTCATATCGACAAGGTAGGCCATCTTGGGAGCTTTTTCTGTCTCTCGTATCTTACCTATCTCGCCTTTCGCCCTAAGTGGTATTGGCTCTCACTGGTTCTCGCGACTTACGCAATGTTGATTGAGCTTGTGCAGTCACGCTTGCCCTACCGCAGCGCCTCCATAGGTGATGTGTTGGCAGATTTTGCCGGTATTGCCTTGTTTTATTTTTGTCTTTGGGCCTATCGAAAATATTTTAGTGCCGCCCATCTCAAGGAAGAATAATGCCTGGCCAGAGTAAAACCGCCGCCATAGCACCACCAGCTAGCGAAATCGCTATTTTAGGCGCTGGTGCCGTGGGGCAATTGATTTGCCATCAACTGCATTCGGCAGGGTTAGCGGTAGGCTTGATAGCGCGGGAATCCTTTGCATCAAATATTGAAGCGACTCATTGGCAAGATTTAGTATTTAGCCCTCTGCTGCTAAATAACACCAATACCGAATCAGTCTCCTACCGCGTACCCAAACTTGATATAGAAAGTAAAAGTGCGCAGCAAATCAAACTTTTGATCGTGTGCGTAAAAGCGTATCAAGTACTTGATGCAATTAGCCCTTTACTCGATAAATTATCGCCACAATGCCATATTCTGTTATTGCATAATGGTATGGGGCCACACCTTACACTTGCGCCACGGCTCAATGGTCGCGGCCTAAGCCTAGGCACCACTTCACAGGGCGTATTACGTCAGTCATGTTGGCAAGTTAAGCAAACCGGGCAAGGCTTAACTCAGTTTGGCCATTTTACCGGCCCAGAGTTACCCCAAGCTCTGCGGGAAAGGCTATTGCATGCCATCCCGAACAGCGAGTGGGTTGAAGCGATTATCCCCAGCCTTTGGCAAAAACTGGCGGTCAATGCCGCGATCAACCCTCTTACAGCCCTGCATCAATGCCCCAATGGCACACTGGCTCAAGCACAATTTTCAAAGACTATTGCCACTATCTTAGATGAACTGGTCGAGGTTGCCGCCCATGATGGCGTTGAGCTCGATAGGCAGCGTTTAGAAGAACGCGTGTATCGGGTTATTGAACTCACGGCCGCGAACTTCTCATCGATGCACCAAGATGTTGCACATCATAGACCCACTGAGATAGACCAAATTAATGGCTATATTGGTGATCGCGCCAACGCGCACGGTTTAAGTGCAGCAACTAATGCACAAATGGTCCAAAGCATTAAACAGCTCTCGGCGATACCGCCTGTGCAATAAACAATCTATTTAATTGATTTTCAATTGATTTAGTATCAATCAGTCGAGCACAAACATACTCAGCGATAATGATCATCTCTTAAATGCTCCCTAATTGTCATGTTTATGCAAACTGCACCAAAATCGCGCACCAAATCAGGGCACAATCATCTGTTTTGCACTGTTTTGCAGCAAAAACAAGGTTCATTTAAGTGCGTCACATTGTTAAGGTAATGATAATAAAAACATTGTTGTTATGGCCTGATTCCTGCTTTATTCCGTGTACTTAAGCCAGAGATTCGTTGGAGAATAAAGTTGAAACTCATCACTGCAATTATTAAACCCTTCAAAATTGATGATGTTCGTGAAGCGCTAACTCAACTGGGGATCCACGGCATGACAGTCACAGAAGTTCGTGGCTTTGGTCGTCAAAAGGGCCACACAGAGCTCTATCGCGGCGCCGAATATGCTGTCGACTTTCTCCCCAAAATGAAGCTTGAAATCGCGATCCACTCCGAACTTGAAGAAGCAGTCATCGAAGCCATCATCCAAGCCGCCCACACAGGTAAAGTCGGTGACGGGAAGATTTTTGTCACCCCACTCGAACAAGTGATCCGCGTCCGCACCGCAGAAGAAGGGGTTGATGCCATATGAGCTATCAAAAATCCAAGCTCAGTTATCAAGCATTACCTGTCCTCGCAGCGAGCAGACAAGCACAGCATGGGCCGATGCAACGCAGTTAAATGGTGCTAATACCGCTTAGATTTTAAGCTCATCCGCCTTAGTCTTACTGATGACACTTCTAGGCCTTGCATTGTTTAACGGCGGACTGATGCGAAGCAAAAACGTACTTCCCATGTTAATGCAGTGTTTTTCGATCGCAGCTATCGCCTCGATACTTTGGTTTGTGATGGATTACTCCATCGCCTTTGATACTGGCAATGGTTTTATCGGCGGCATCAATAAAGCATTTTTTAGCCAGTATTGGCCGCGAGAGTGTCAGCGGAGATATTCCCGAACCTTTATTTATGCTGTTCCAAATGACGTTTGCGATTATCACGCCCGCGCTGATCATCTGCGGCTTTGCTGAGCAGATGAAATTTTCCGCAGTCCTGATATTTTCAAGCGCATGGCTGCTCTTAGTTTATGCCCCATTACCCATTGGATGTGGGGTGGCAGCTGGTTAGCCAACCTTGGACTCTATGACTTTGCGGGCGTTACCGTGGCGCGCATAACCGCTGGACTTGACCGCATTGGTTGTCGCTAAGGTGCTCAGCCCACCGCGTAGGAGATCTTTAAACTCGGCGATGATGCCCCATAACTTGACCATGACAGTGACAGGTGCGGGCATGCTTTGGGTTGGCTGATTTGGCTTTAATGGTGGTAGTGCCTTAGGTGCCAATGGCACGGCGGCAATGGCCATACTCGCCCCCCATTTGGCAGCGTCAATGTGCGCCATCACTTGGCAGCTATCAAATGGTATAAATTCGGTAAAGTCAGTGCGCTAGGTATCGTCACTGGAATAGTGGCAGGCTTAGGGGCAATCACGCCAACATCGGGTTATGTAGGTCCAGCGGGTGCCTGAGTGATTGGTTTTCTTGGTGGCATGGTTTGTTTCTTTTCAGCCGTTTATATTAAACAAAAACTGAAGATAGACAATTCCCTCGATGTGTTTCCCGTCCACGGTGTCGGCGGTATTCTCGGCACTTTACTGGCAGGCGTGTTTAGTTCAACTCAGCTTGGGATCTTCAGCGGCTATGGGTTTGCCGCTGTCAACCCCACTATGATTGATCAGCTCGGCGTACAAATTATTGGCGTCGTTGCCACCTTCACCTATACCGCGGTGGTGACTTGGCTATTGTTTGTCATCATTAGCAAACTCCTAGGAGGGCTGCGCGTTAGCACAGAGCAAGAAGTCAATGGACTCGATCTTTCAGAGCATGAAGAAACAGGGTACAGCCTGTAAGCACTTCAGTCTGCTCTGCCAACATGGCTGTCAGGATAGCTATCCTGATGGCCTTTTTATTCGCTATGCGCCTCAAGCCAATGGGAAAGTTCATCTAATTTCATCGGTTTAGCAAATAAATATCCTTGCAAAAAATGCACATCACGACTGATTAAATAATCTGCTTGTTGTTGGGTTTCAACACCTTCTGCCACCGCTACATAATTCATTTTATGGCAGAGCTCGATAATGGTATCCAACACATGGGAAGTGACCGAATCTTGGCCTATGGTATCGATAAAACATTTATCAATTTTAAGATAGTCTAAGGTGAAGGTTTGCAGCAGCGACAAGGTCGTCTGCCCTGTACCAAAATCATCAATCGCCACTAAAATATCAAGCTCACGCAATGCCGTAATTCGTTCACACATATCCGCGGTTAATAACTGCCGCTCGGTGATTTCAATTAAAGGTTGCACGCCAATACGCGCAAAAGCATCTTTTAGATAGCGAAATTTAGCCTCTATATCACTTTGAATAAAATGCTCTGGTGCTACGTTAAAACCAATCCTAAACCCCGAATCCACGGACAATTTGCTAAAATCGGCCAAGGCTCGTTCAAAAATATAATTGGTTAACGGGACGATTAATTGGCTCTGTTCGGCAATGGGTATAAATAAATCGGGGCGCACTAAGCCCATTTGGGGATGCTGCCAACGCACTAATGCTTCAACGCCTTTAGCCTTACCATCATCACTACTAACAATAGGTTGATATACCAAAAAAAACTCTTGATTCTCGATACCGCTTTTAATGTCATCGGCTAATGAAGACCGGCTTTTTTTACGCCAAAGATGTAGACCGACCAACCAAACAAAAGCCAGTAAAAACGGCAGTAGTATGCCAAAACATATCCAGAAAAAATGCCAAAAAAACGCCTGTGAAACCTCAAGCAGGATCACCACCTCGGAGTGCTCAGCTTTTACTGCAACCACTTTCCCATCACCAAATTGTGGGACAGTAGGTAAGGTCGCCCCCTTTAATCCCAACACCACATGGCTAACAGGACGAGGAAATACCTCAGGTTGAATAAAACTGTCGATTAAATATTGCCCTTCAATGATAACTACTGCACCACGCGTTAAATTAGCCTGAGTAGAGATAACTAAAATGGCAGGAACACCTGAGCGCGCAGGTGTTTCAGGAACAATAAAATAAGCCGGTTTTTTGAGAGTATCTTCGGGCAAGAGTGAATTAAGCGGATAATCAATCACCCCCATTGTAGATGAACAGTGAAAACCATGGGCGTTAAAAAGTAACACACCGCGATAATAGGGCTTAAACTGCATATATTCATTCAGGGCGCCGCAGTCGCCCTCACTAAGGGTAGTAGCATACTCCCCTATCGTCTCAGACTCGCTTAACAAATGCTCAAGCCGCTTGAGATTAAACTCCCCAACCTCTTGTGCCTTCTTATCAACCAAGTAATTTGTTATCACATAACTTGATGCCATTGCCAAGACGGTAGGCATAAACAGCATGATGAATAAATGCTTGCGAGAAAGATCATATTGGGAAATAAATAATCGTAAAAGCGACGAAAGGCTATTTAAGCGTTTTGGCATTCTTAATCCATATTCGATGGCGTGATAGCCATTAATCTTAGTGGATATATCTAGTACTACGCATATCAAATACAAACCGCGTAAGTACTCACTCCCACATCACCAGTATTGCAGCGACCGCAATCAACACTAGACCAAACATTTCTTTAATTTTGACTTGTTCTTTTAGCCAGAATGCAGAAATAAGCATCATAAAGAAGATTTCCACTTGGCCTAAGGTTTTAACATAGGGCACTGCCTGTAGCGACATCGCACTAAACCAACCGATAGAGCCAAAGCAGCTCGCAGTACTGGTTAGTAAGGTTAACTTAGGCCGTTGTAACAAGTCGATTAACGTTGCTTTATCCTTTAAAACCAAATAACTGACTAACACGATAGTTTGCAGACTAATCACCAACAACAATACCCAAGCCGCACTATGGGGAAAACCGACATCTAACCTCAAGCTAGCTTCTCGCACCCAAAGCGAGGTCAGCGCAAAGGCACTGCCACTGGCAATCCCAAGTATGACGGTGCTGAGGGATAAATGCCGCAGCCCCTGCTTAGCACTCAGCAAAAATACCGCCACACCACCTAAGATAACCCCCACCCAACCAAGTACCGATAGATGGGTACCAAAGAATAATGTGCCTAAGATTGCCGCTACGATTGCTTCACTCTTAGCAAGCCCTGCACCAATCGCAAAATTTTGCTGCTGGAACAGCTTCACCATCAAGCCAGTAGCAAGGATCTGCATCATAGAAGCGCCCACAATAAAGCCGATAAACTCCCCGGTAAATTGCGGCCATCCAACATCGTCCCATAGATACAAGATCGCAAGATACAATGCAGCTATAGGGCCTGCCCAAATAAACCGAGCCAAAGTCACCCCGGCAACCTTTACCTCTTTGCTCAGTTGGCTTTGAAAGGCATTACGCCATGCCTGCATAAATGCAGCTAATATGGTAAATAAAATCCACATAAACCTATTTCCACCAAAGCATGCTCTCTTGCTTTAGACACAAAAGATAAGACAAGCATCATACCCCACATGGAAACATTAGACACGACACAAAGACTGATAAATGCCTTTGAGATGCATACGCTAGTGATTAAATAATGTACACCACAATAATGTGAATAATAATTATGGATGTATAAATTGCATGAAAGAACCAATAATTGATGCGATTAATGATGCCCATGTATAACCTAACACTGCCATTAAAACCGCTATAGACGCTAATTTCGGATGGAAAGCACTCGAGACAACAGTCGTTGAAGCGGCGCCGCCAATATTACACTGACTAGCAATAGCAAAATACAATATGGGAAGTTTAAAATATAAAGAAAATAATAGTAGAATACTTATATGAATAACAAACCAAATTAACCCTATAATAAAATAGTAGAAAATGGATTGAAATGAAGCGAACTCAACATTTAACCCAATATTCATAATCATAAAGTACAGCAAAAAAATGAAACAAACTTTACTTGTTTAACAAACACATGTCTTGCATAGGTCATGGATAGTAAAATACCTAAAAGTGTTGACAAAATCATAGACAAAAAGAAACCTGACCCTAGGTTATAATACAATAAAGAAGGAAAATGCTTGATCACTGTTAGGGATAAAAACTCTGAGAACGAATGACAAAACAAAAAAATAAACAATGACGAAATAATGAGCAAAATAAGTAGTGTTCAAATTTCTGTGTCATTTCTTTAAGCTATACCAAAAAGAGATGATTTATGACCACACCTACTTTTGATATCAATGCTGCCATTCAAGCACTACGTGAAGGAAAAGACCTCACCGGCAAGGATGGCATCTTAACCCCTTTGATTAAGCAACTCACTGAAGCGGCCTTGGCGGCTGAGCTGGATGGCCACTTGGCAAGCACTGAAGGCGCCAATCGTAAGAATGGCAAAACCACTAAAACAGTTAAAAGCCCCCTTGGCAACTTCGAGCTAAACACGCCCAGAGACAGAGCGGGCACCTTCGAACCTCAATTAGTCAAAAAGCACCAAACCCAACTTACCGATGAAATGGAGCGTAAAATCATTGGCTTATTTTCATTAGGCTCCAGCTATCAAGATATTCGCGCGCATATCGAAGACATGTACGGCATGTCGGTGTCCAACGGCACGGTGAACGCCATTACTGACAAGTTACTCCCTGAGCTTCAAGCATGGCGCGAACGCGAACTAGAGCCGCTTTACCCCGTCATATGGCTCGATGCGATCCACTATAAAATCAAAGAGAACGGCCGCTTTATTAGCAAAGCGGTTTACACCATTTTGGCGCTTAACGTCGAAGGTAAAAAAGAGCTATTAGGCTTATATCTGTCGGATAATGAAGGGGCTCACCATTGGTTAAGCGTGCTAACCGACCTGTATAATCGCGGCGTTAAAGACATCCTCATCGCCTGCGTTGATGGCCTTAAAGGCTTTCCTGAAGCGATTGCAACCATTTACCCACAGACGGAAGTACAGTTGTGTATCATCCACCAAATTCGCAACTCGATGAAGTATGTTGCCTCTAAGCATCAAAAGGCCTTTATGGCGGATTTAAAGTGTGTTTATAAGGCCGCCACCTTGAATGCGGCCGAGATGGCACTGGATGAGCTGGAGACGAAATGGGGCGATAAATACCCCGTGGTGATTAAATCATGGCGCAACAAATGGGCACTGCTATCGGTGTATTTCAAATACCCTGACTATGTCCGCACCGCTATCTACACCACCAATGCCGTTGAAGCGGTACATAGGCAATTCAGGAAGTTAACTAAAACCAAAGGTGGTTTTGCTAAGGTAGTGTTCATAATTCTGTGTCATTTCAGTAAAATATTCAAAAACAGGAATGACACATGACCCAACCTTTTAACTTCGAACAAGCCCTTAAAGATCTGCAGTCAGGTAAAAGCCTCACAGGTAAAGACAGCATTCTTGGCCCACTGATCAAGCAACTCACTGAAGCGGCTCTCCAGGCTGAGCTTGAGCAGCATTTAGCGCATGATCCTCAGCCTAATCGTAAAAATGGCAAAACCCCTAAGACCATTAAGCATCCGTCCGGTAACTTTGAGTTAGACGCGCCTAGAGACCGCAATGGCACCTTTGAGCCTCAGTTGATTAAGAAAAATCAAACTACACTAACCGATGAAATCGAACGTAAAGTGTTATCGATGTTCAGTATAGGTATGAGCTATCGCGATATTAATCAACATGTTGAAGATATGTATGGGCTCAATGTGTCTAACGCAACAGTCAGTGCTATCACTGACAAACTCATCCCCGAACTTAAAGCGTGGCAACAGCGCCCATTAGATAGCCATTATCCTATCGTTTGGCTTGATGCGATACATTATAAAGTCAAAGAGGATGGGCGTTACGTCAGTAAAGCCGTTTACACATTGTTAGCGCTTAATATGAAAGGAAAAAAGGAAATTTTGGGGCTTCACTTGTCCGAAAATGAAGGCGCTAATTACTGGCTATCCGTACTGACCGATCTTAATAATCGTGGTGTAAAAGATATTCTTATCGCCTGTGTTGACGGCTTGACCGGTTTCCCTGAGGCCATAGCCAGTATCTTCCCTCATACGGAAACACAGCTATGCGTTATCCACCAGATCCGCAACTCAATGAAGTATGTCGCCTCAAAAAATCAGAAAGCGTTTATGGCTGATTTAAAGCCTGTGTATCGAGCCGTGAGTAAAGAAGCCGCAGAGATGGCATTGGACGAACTGGAGGCCAAATGGGGTGATGCTTATCCGTTGGTAATCAACTCTTGGCGTCGCAAATGGCATAATTTGTCCCATTATTTTAAGTACCCAGAACATATCAGGAAAGTGATTTACACGACCAATGCGGTTGAGGCTGTACATCGCCAATTTAGAAAGCTCACCAAAACCAAAGGTGCATTTCCTAATGAAAATAGCTTGTTGAAGCTACTTTACGCAGGCATATTAAACGCCTCAGATAAATGGACCATGCCAATCCACAATTGGAGCCTTTGTTTATCTCAGTTAGCGATTTATTTTGAAGGACGTTTAGATAGCGTGCTAGAAATTTAAAAATTAGCCTGACACAGAATTTTGAACGCCCTCTTTGCTAACGAGAACAGTTTACTCAAACTGCTTTACGCGGGTATATTGAAGGCCTCTGAGCGCTGGACTCATCCTATCCAAAACTGGAATTTGACGCTATCACAGCTCTCAATCCATTTTGAGGGGCGCTTAGAAAACCATATCGACCTGTGAAATTAACCTGACACAGAATTATGAACAGCCTCCCATTGCCACTAGAAAAGGCTCCTTTTTATGCCGTAAAAGTGGCTCCAAGTATTCACCATACTATGGGTGGTGTCGCAATTGATACTAAAGCAGAAGTGCTCGATATTCAAAGTGAACCGTTGGTCGGCTTGTTTGCAGCAGGAGAAGTCACAGGTGGTGTGCATGGGTATAATCGCTTAGGTGGAAATGCCGTCGCAGACACCGTGATTTTTGGAAAAATTGCAGGCACTAATGCTGCGAAACATGCTTTGGAAACTAAGTAGGCTCAGTTCGGGATAATCAATGCATATCCAACAGCACAAAGCAAAAGTGTGAGAGATATGACTTAAATTTTGCTGTGTTGATTGCATGTATCCATCACTTAACCCGAATAGAGATTAAGTAATGTAAGACCAGTGAGAGGCTATGATATGGCCTCTCACGGTATATCAAGCTTTATTCACCATATATTGGCGATAAATTTATTACCTGACTTCAAAAGCTCCCCTGCTATTTTTGAGAGGTTAATTTAACCTCCCTTTTTTATTTGCTGGTATCAATTGGCTCGAAGGATTTGACTAAATCATCAATTGCCTTCATCTGCTTGAGATAATTCTCTAATTGGTGAAGTGGTAACGCACAGGGGCCATCACACTTAGCATTATCAGGATCGGGGTGAGCCTCAATAAACAGACCCGCTAAACCTAACGCCATACCACTACGGGCTAGTTCAGTCGCTTGAGCACGACGACCGCCCGCAGAATCGGCACGGCCACCAGGACGTTGCAATGCGTGGGTTGCGTCGAAAATCACTGGGTAACCCGATTGTTTCATCTCATCCATACCCAGCATATCCACGACTAAGTTATTGTAACCAAAGCATGAACCACGTTCACAGAGGATAATCTCATCATTACCCGCTTCGTTAAATTTCGTGATGATATGACGCATTTCGTGGGGTGCTAAAAACTGTGGTTTTTTCACATTGATGATAGCGCCAGTTTTCGCCATAGCGACAACTAAGTCTGTTTGACGGGCTAAAAAAGCTGGCAACTGGATAATATCAACCACTTCAGCTACAGGTGCACATTGGTAAGTCTCATGCACATCGGTGATCAATGGCAGGTTAAAGGTCTTTTTGATTTCTTCAAAAATCTTTAAGCCTTCTTCCATACCTGGGCCACGGTAAGAGTTAACAGAAGAGCGATTCGCCTTATCGAATGATGCCTTGAAAACATAGGGGATGCCTAGTTTCTGGGTCACTTCAGCATAGGTTTCAGCAATCGACATCGCCAGATCGCGAGATTCAAGCACATTCATGCCACCAAATAGCACAAAAGGTTTATCGTTTGCAATTTCGATTGACCCTAACTTTATGATTTTATTACTCATCGCAACATCTCTCTCAAATGCTAGACTCTGTCTAGCGGTAAACTGATATTGGCACTAGAGCGGCTATACCGCAACTAGCTGTAAAATTTGGCCACAAATCCAAGCCATATACGTTCCTAACACATAACCAAATACAGCTAACAATACCCCAACCGGAGCCAAAGCAGGGTGGAACGCGGCAGCCACAACGGGCGCCGATGCCGCGCCGCCAACGTTGGCCTGACTGCCTACTGCCATATAAAACAATGGTGCTTTAATTAACTTAGCAATCAAGAACATAAAGCTAGCGTGTACTATCATCCAAATAATACCCACTAAAAAATATATTGGGGTATCAAGGACTTTACTTACATCCATATGTAAACCTATGGTTGCCACTAGAATGTATAAGAACGCCGATGCAACCTTAGATGCGCCCGCGGCCTCTAAATGACGCATAGGACTGAACGACATCGCTAAGCCTATGGTTGTCACTATTACCACTAACCAGAAGAACTTCGAGGTAAAACTGTAATCTTCAGTCCAAGGATAGTTGGCTTCAAAATACGGGCCGAGAAAATCGGCAGCAATATGAGCTACGCCTGTGATACCAAAGCCAACAGCCACGATCAACATCAGGTCACGTAAACTCGGAATGCGTGCATTTTCAGCGTGATACTGCTCCACTTTATTCTTTAAGGTATCGATAGCTGTTGTATCTGCACCTGTTTTTGCATCAATTTCTTTGGCTTTAGACGCCAAAAACAACAACACCGCCATCCAAATATTGGCCACAATCACATCGACTGTCACCATGACGGAGAAGATATTGCCACCGACTTCATAAATTTCTTTCATCGCCGCTTGGTTAGCACCACCGCCAATCCAGCTGCCCGCAAGCGTTGTCATGCCGCGCCACACTGCATCAGGGCCGTCAACACCTATCAATGATGGTTCGATAAATGACACTGTCAGCAGCGCAATTGGGCCACCAATTACAATACCTATGGTTCCGGTTAAAAACATAATCACCGCCTTAGGCCCGAGTCCTAAGATCGCTTTTAAATCCACACTTAAAATCAACAACACCAAACAAGCGGGTAATAAATAACGAGAGGCCACCTGATAAAGCTGTGATGTATCGCCATCGATCACCCCAAAGGTGTTTAACAACGAAGGCAAGAAATAGCAGAGCAATAACGCAGGAATAAAACGGTAAAACTTTTGCCAAAATGGATGACTGCTACTACTGGTATAAAACACAAATCCCAGAATTGTCGCTAATATTCCCAGCGCCACCGCGTCATTGGTGACTAATGCCGTGCTTGCCATGTGTGTTCTCCCTGTTTGGTACAGTTGTTATTGTATTTATGTTGATGTCTGCATTTTGCAGTTAATAGGCAAATGTCCATTCGCCATTTATGATTATTTTTATGATAAACAAGGAGAGCCGGATAGGCTCTCCTTTAAAGGTTAATGATAGATTTCAGCGTGCTCACTCAGTTCTTTAAGCTGCATCTTAACGATTTCGATAACAGGATCGTGTGGACTGTTATCGACAAAATGTTGCAGATCGGCCGCTGCAACATTAATGCATCCAAGCTGCTGAGCGATAAAGGCGCGTTCACGATTTAAGTGCACATCATCGGGATGCCACTGAAGTAACAAGTTACAACATTCCATCGCCGCCTCAAATTGATGGGAAACAATGCAACCCGCCTTAATCTCGTGCAGCATGCGTGAAATCAACTTCTTTACCGATGCCGCTTTTAAGTAACTCGGCTTAAGTTCCGCCGCGTTACCGAGTTCACCACGTACTAAGACATGGAGCTGATGCTTAGTCAGTTCCTTTCCTGTCAATGGATCGTGATAACGCACAACCCCAGCAATTTTACTGCGAAGTACGGTATTACCTGGTAATAACAGCGCTTCTAGCTCTAAATCAAGCTGCTTAGCCAATAACATCAAAACCGTCGCCAGCGTGGTGCTATTGCCCTGTTTAGTGATAAGACAAGTACCTAAGTCCGCCGCTTCAGTACTGAAGTAATTTTCGCGAACACAGAACCCCAAATCCAGATAAAACCAACGAAACAATGCTGTTAAGCGTTGTTGTTGATCCACCAGATAATGACTTAATACGGCTCCCGCTAATTCAAACCAAGCCCATTTCGCCGCTTCGAGGTTTGAAAAGCCAAGGTGAGCACCTACATCCAATGCCGACTCGGGCAATGAAATGCCATCTTGCAGAGTGTATTTACCCATTAACCCAATAATACCGCTTGTTTAAAATGCGCCAATTTGGCGGCGTAGACTAACCAACCTATAGCGCCGAGGAAGGCGAATACTTTGAACAGTTTGTTTCTGTTGGCTTTTATCGCAATGACACCCAAGGCAATATAGGCAACGACAGCACCGATCTTTTCGGTCAACCAAGGATCCACAAAAGGATATTGCTTGATCATAAAGCACAGCACTAAGCCTGAAAGCAGCAAGAAAGTGTCAATCACGTGGGGCGCGACTTTGAATACCTTCTTGCCCATCAGTGCTGACTGACGTAAATGCAACACAAACCGAACGACAAAAAACAGCACACTCACGGCAATTAAGGTTAAGTGCAAGTGCTTAACAGCAGGATAAAGACTGTAAAAAGTTTCCATTGTGATACTTATGGCCAGTGACAAAGGCGCTAGTTTACCCTAATCATATCGTCAGACCAATGCCTAAGACGCGAGATTCGCTGACGAAAACCCATCCCTCACTTTGCAGGAAACCACAATGAATTTAATGATAATTGCCGATGAGTCCATCGAATTTGCCGACACGGTAAAACAAAAAATCATCGAATTTAATCAGGCACACTGGCAAACGCTGAAACGCCAAAATCTTGGTTTAAAATTACAGGATGATGACGGTAACTTGCTCGCGGGCTTAAGCGGCAAAACCTTTGGCAATTGGCTATTGATCGACTATTTGTGGGTGGATGAAGCATTACGCCAACAACACATCGGCTCACGCTTATTACGCGAGGCCGAAAGCAAGGCCAAACAACGCGGCTGCCAATTTGCCCTACTCGACACCTTAGATTTTCAGGCCAAACCTTTTTATGAACGCCATGGTTATCAGGTGCAATGGGTGCAGCAAGCCTACCCCGAAATCGGCAGTAAATTCTTTATGGTGAAGGTGCTCTAGCTTCTGGCGAAAGTTGAATGCGGTGTTTAAGACCTTTCGTTGTGGGCTAAGCGAAGGCTAACAATCTCAGCAGATGCATAAACAAAAACGCCATTGATGGAAGTCAATGGCGTTTCTTTGGGTACTCAGCAGGATTGGATTAAATATTAGATTCCAATTAATCCCATCCACTTACCCATAGTGCATCTGTCATTACTGCCAAAATCCCGCACCGTGGCGACATTTTGATAACCCAATTCGATAAGTTTTGCCCTCAGTTTTACCGCCTGCTCAAAACCATGTTCCAGCAGAATGTAACCGTTAGGTTTTAAATAATCCCGAGCGGTTTTAGCGATATAGTAAAGATCGGCAAAGCCTTCATCGGCCGCGGTAAGCGCACTTTGTGGCTCAAAACGTACATCACCTTGATGCAAATGCTCATCGGCCTCATCGATATAGGGAGGATTGGAAACAATTAAATCAAAGTCATGGGACGTAACTGCACTAAACCAGTCACTTTGGAGGATCTCCACCTGCTCAAGCTTAAGGTTAGTCCGGTTTGCTTTGGCCAGCGCAACCGCATCTTCCACTTTATCCACCGCGGTAATTTGCCATGCGGCGCGTTCAGAAGCCAACGCCAGTGCAATTGCACCAGTTCCCGTACCCAAGTCGAGCACTTTTGCATTGCTCTCAAGGGGTAAGTTTAAAGCAGATTCGACTAAGATCTCGGTATCTGGCCGTGGGATCAAGGTCGTGTCATTCACAATAAAGGGCAGTGACCAAAACTCACGCTCGCCAACAATGTGAGCCACCGGCACGCCTTGCTGGCGCCGTTGCACCATTTGCTGAAAGCGCTTCCACTGTTCTACGCTCAAGGCTTTTTCAGGCCAAGTGTACAGATAAGCACGATTTTTATTGAGGCAATACAACAATAAAACCTCTGCATCCAAATGTGCGGATTCAGAGCTTGCGGCTAACTGGACATAGGCCCATTGCAGGGCCTCGGCGATACAGGATTGATCAGCCAAAATTACCCCTGCTCGTCAGCAAGTGCGGCCAACAAATCTGCCTGATGCTCTTGCATCAGTGGTCCTAAAATCGCGTCTAAGTCCCCTTCCATCACTTCGTTCAAGCGATATAAGGTTAAGTTGATACGGTGTTCACTCACGCGACCCTGCGGGAAGTTGTAGGTACGCACACGTTCAGAGCGGTCACCACTAGCCACCAGACTACGGCGAGTTGACTCTTCGGCGCTGCGGCGTTTTTCATCTTCAACGGCTTGGATACGCGCCGCTAACACGCTCATCGCTTGGGCGCGGTTTTTATGTTGCGAGCGTTGATCTTGGCATTCCACCACAATCCCTGTCGGAATATGGGTAATACGAATCGCAGAATCAGTTTTGTTAACGTGCTGACCACCCGCGCCCGATGAGCGGAAAGTATCAACCTTCAGATCGGCAGGATTTATGGAAATCGCTTCCGCTTCAGGTACTTCATGCATCACTACCACAGTCACAGCAGAAGTGTGTACACGACCTTGGGATTCAGTTTCAGGCACACGTTGAACGCGGTGACCACCGGATTCAAATTTGAGTTTACCGTAGGCACCTTCACCACTGACTTTAACAATGATTTCTTTAAAGCCGCCGTGTTCACCTTCGTTTGAACTCATAATCTCGAGCTGCCAACGGTTGGCTTCAGCATAACGGCTATACATACGGAATAAGTCGCCGGCAAAGATCGCCGCTTCGTCACCACCCGCACCGGCGCGAATTTCGATAAAGGCGTTGGTGTCGTCGTTAGGATCTTTTGGCAGTAACAGAATTTGCAGCTCGGCTTCGAGACGCTCAAGCTCTACTTTAGCGGCCTTGATTTCTTCCTGCGCCATTTCGCGCATTTCGGCGTCATCTTCTTCCAGCATTTCCTTGGCAGATTCGAGATCAGCCTGTGCTTGCTGGTAGGCTTTAAAGCCTGCAACCACTTCTTCTAACTGGGAATATTCTTTGGATAACGCACGAAAACGATCCTGATCGGCGATAACCGACGCATCGCCAAGCAAAGCTAAGACTTCTTCGTTGCGCTCGAGCAAGCCTTCCAGCTTGCGGATAACGGATTCCTTCATTTAACTCGCTAACCTTAGTTTTTATCTAATCCGAGCGCTGTTCTTAACTGACCTAATGTATTCAAATCCCCCTGACGGCTGGCCACCGTGAGGGCTTGGGTAGGTGCGTGAATGAGTCTATTGGTCAGACGATTGGCTAATTCAACCAATACCTGCTCAGTGTCGCCCCCCTGCGCTAATTTATTCAGGGCGCGTTCCACCAACTCATCCTTTATCGCCATGCTCTGGCTGCGATACTCGCGAATACTATCGACCGACTCTAAAGAACGCACCCACTCCATAAATAGATGAGATTGTTCTTCAGTAATTAATTCAGCTTGCTCGGCGGCCTCCTTACGGGAAGCCTTATTCTGTTCAATAATGCTATGCAGGTCGTCCACTGTATACAGAAACGCATCGTCCAAATCGGCGACTTCTGGCTCAATATCCCGAGGAACTGCTATATCAACCAATAACATAGGTTGATGGCGACGCTGCTTTAGCGCTTTTTCTACCATGCCTTTACCAAGGATTGGCAGCGGGCTGGCGGTAGAGGATATCACGATATCGGCTTTAGGGAGAAAATCTGGTATCTGTGCCAGTGTAATTGCCGTGGCATTAAATTCCTCACACATGCTTTGGGCACGCTCTAAAGTACGGTTTGCCACCACCATTGAGGCGACGCCGTTATCTTTTAGATGCTTTGCCACTAGCTCAATCGTTTCACCAGCACCAATTAACAGCACCTTGGTTGTCGACAGTGAAGAGAAGATATGTTTTGCCATGCTGACAGCCGCAAAGGCGACCGATACAGCAGCGGCACCGATTTCGGTTTCGGTACGCACTTTTTTAGCAACTGAGAAGGTATTTTGGAACAAGCGGTCAATGGTTAAGGCAACTGTGCCGGCTTCTTTGGCTTTGACAAAGGCTTGTTTAACTTGACCAAGAATCTGCGGCTCACCAAGGATCAACGAGTCAAGACCTGAAGCGACGCGCATCAAATGCCTTACCGCCTCTTGCCCGTGATAATTGTAGAGGCAAGGCGCGACATCTTGATGTTCTAGGCCATGATATTCTTCAAGCCATTCAATGATATCGGTCTCATCGCCATTGTTACAATACAATTCAGTGCGATTGCAGGTCGAGACGATAACGGCTTCACCCGAGCGTGTACGACTGGCCAGACTCTTCATGGCATCATGAATTTTGTCCGGAGAGAAGGCGACTTTCTCACGCAGGTCTACCGTGGCTGTTTTATGGTTAATACCGATTGCTACAAGGCTCATCTGACTCTTTTCTAGATTCTTGGCGTCTCTCTTAATAAGGGCATTCTACTGAATTGGCCCAACTAAAAACAGAATACGCTTAACAAAACCGAATAAAGGTCTAACTTCTTACCTAAATTTTCTATCAATGATAGACAATTACCGATAAGCACGACTGAAGTTATCCCAAGTGACCGCCAATGGAAATTTTACAAATGGCATTGGTATTCTTTCCAAGCCCTCGTATCATAAGGACTTTGGTATATCAGTTATAGATGAATAATTTGAAGCGCTTCACAAAATCCATTTTCTCTTGTATCGCCTTGAGCGGCCTATTGTTTTTAGGCGGCTGTGAAACACTGCCGCCAATGACAGATCTCAGCCCTATCACGGTCGATAATGCAGCCCAAGCCAAGGCGTGGGAGTTACAGGGCAAGCTTGCCATCCGTACTCCTGAAGATAAGCTAAGTGCCAATCTCTATTGGCGCCACAGTGAGGAGCGGGACGAACTCACCCTCACAACGATGTTAGGTACCACAGTATTAACCTTGGAAGCGACACCTAACTCGGCTCATCTACATATCGATGGCAAAGATTTTCGCGATACTAACGCTCAAGCCTTGCTTGAGCGCGTCAGTGGCTGGTCCATCCCGATTAACGATTTACCCCTGTGGATCACAGGGCAAATCGGCAGTTTAGATCGCGTCATCGCCGTTGATAGCGCAGGTCAGGCGAAGCAACTGCAAAATATGCAAACGCCACCGCCTTGGTTGGTCACATTTTTAAGCTGGCAATCCCAAAGTGGCGCCAAGGTGCCTTATCAATTAACGCTCGAACGCGGTGATTTACAGCTCAAGCTGCAACTTAATCAATGGCAAGCCTTAGGTAAACCCTCAATACTGCTCGGAGAAAAACCTTAGCATGTCCCAAGAGATTTCACGTAATTGGCCTGCGCCCGCCAAACTCAATCTGTTTTTGCATATTAACGGACGCCGTAGCGATGGCTATCATGAATTGCAAACCCTGTTTCAGTTTGTTGATTGTTGCGATCAACTCGACTTTCGCGTAACTGATACGCCTGAACTCATTTTGCATTCGACGATGTCGGCGGTTGTCGCGGATAGCGATAACTTAATTCTGAGAGCCGCAAAATCATTACAACAAGCCACTGGCTTTAACGGTGGCGCTGAAATCTGGCTCGATAAACGTCTGCCCATGGGCGGCGGTTTGGGCGGTGGCTCATCGGATGCGGCCACCACGCTCGTGGCCTTAAATCGGTTATGGAACACCCAATTATCCCATGATGAACTAGCGGCGATTGGATTAAAACTCGGTGCCGATATCCCTGTTTTTATTCATGGTTTCGCCGCATTTGCACAGGGGGTGGGTGAGCGTTTACAGGCGGTTAATCCGGCTGAATTATGGTATTTAGTCATTGCGCCTGATGCCCATGTTTCCACCGCAGCCGTGTTCCAAGATCCACTGCTCCCCCGTAATACACCTAAGCTTGGCCTCGATACTTTACTGAGCCAACCCTGGGCAAATGATTGCCAAGAACTGGTGGTTTCTAAATACCCTCAAGTTGCCAAGGCCTTAGGCTGGCTGCTAGAATATGCGCCGTCGAGAATGACCGGAACGGGCGCATGCGTGTTTGGGGAGTTTTCGTCGCAGCAGCAAGCTCTCGCAGCCTTGGCGAAATTACCGTCTGATATGCAAGGATTTGTTGCAAAAGGGATGAATATTTCGCCGCTAATAGTGCGACTCAATCGTCCATAAACTACTTTCTTCTAGAGCAACTTTTTCACGATAGCCCACGGGTTCGCTCCCGTCCCCGCATCGTCGTTGCTCTAGCCACTAAAATATAAAGCAAACGCCTGAGGTTCATACAGTGCCCGACATCAAGCTCTTTGCTGGGAACGCCACCCCCAGTCTCGCTAAGAAGATAGCCGATCGTCTATTTTGTAAACTCGGAGACGCAGTGGTTGGTCGTTTCAGCGATGGTGAAATCAGTGTCCAAATCAACGAAAATGTACGTGGTGCCGATGTGTTTATCATCCAATCCACCTGCGCGCCGACCAACGATAATCTAATGGAACTGATTGTGATGGTTGATGCGCTACGCCGCGCTTCAGCTGGTCGTATCACTGCTGTTATTCCTTACTTTGGTTATGCCCGCCAAGACCGTCGCGTCCGTAGCGCACGTGTACCTATTACTGCGAAAGTGGTTGCTGACTTCCTGTCTAGCGTCGGTGTTGACCGCGTTTTGACCTGTGATTTACACGCTGAGCAAATTCAAGGCTTCTTCGACGTTCCTGTAGACAACGTATTCGGCAGCCCAGTACTGTTAGAAGACATGTTAGCGAAGAAGTTAGATAACCCAGTGGTTGTCTCTCCTGATATTGGTGGTGTTGTTCGTGCTCGCGCAGTGGCAAAACTGTTAGACGACTCTGATCTGGCGATTATCGACAAACGTCGTCCACAGGCAAACGTTGCGCAAGTCATGCACATTATCGGTGACGTACAAGGTCGTGACTGCATTATCGTTGACGATATGATCGACACAGGTGGCACTCTGTGTAAAGCAGCTGAAGCCTTGAAAGAGCATGGTGCAAACCGCGTATTTGCTTACGCAACGCACCCAGTATTCTCTGGCAAAGCGGCTGAAAATATCACCAACTCAGTAATCGATGAAGTGATCGTCACTGATACAGTACCTTTAAGCCCTGAAATGCTTAAAGTGGCGAAAGTGACTCAACTGACTATGTCGGCTGTATTGGCAGAAGCCATTCGCCGCGTAAGCAACGAAGAATCTATCTCTGCAATGTTCAGCCACTAATTACGGCGCTTGCATAAAAAAACGCACCTTAAGGTGCGTTTTTTGTTGGAGCTGATTGTTGTTAGCGCAAATATTAGATTTTAAAGTGGCTTACTGCGCTCACAAGATATTCGGCGCGAGTTCTTAATTCATCTGATGCTGAAGCATTGGCATCTGCCGCTCGAGACGAATCCTCTGCAATATCACGGATAACAACGACGTTCTTATTCACTTCAGCAGCCACCATACTTTGCTCTTCAATCGCAGCGGCAATCTGAGTGCTCATATCCATAATATTACGCACGTCATTATTGATAAGTTTTAGTAACTCACCAGCAGCGGCTGCTTGCTCCGCGCTTTCTGCTCCTTGTTTTTGGCTCGCATCCATTAGCTGCACAATCGCGCGAGTTCGGCTTTGTAATGTCTGAATAATATTGGCAATTTCCTGGGTTGATGACTGAGTGCGCATAGCAAGACTACGTACCTCGTCAGCAACCACCGCAAAGCCTCGTCCCTGTTCACCAGCTCGCGCCGCTTCAATCGCAGCATTAAGCGCCAGCAGATTGGTTTGCTCTGCAATGCCACGGATTACATCTAACACACTACCAATGGTTTCGCTATCACGCTCGAGCTCATCAACCACAGAGGCACTCGTATTGATTTGTTCTGACAACTGCCTGATTTTAAGAATCGTCTGTTCAACCTCACTTTGACCTAACTGAGCGTTATCATGGGTTTTACCCGCCTTAAGGGCAGCAAGTTCCGTAGTTTTAGCAATTTCATCAATGGTTGCTCCCATTTCAGTAATCGCAGTAGCCACCATATCGGTTTCGTTGAGTTGTTGCGCCACGCCCTCTGAAGCAAGCATTGCATTTTGTGAAACGCTCTTACTTGAAGTGTTAATCGTAGCAACAGATTCAATGACTTGCTCGATAAGCTGCTGAAAACTTCCAACCATGCTATTGAAATGCTGTGCTATTTCACCTAACTCATCTTGCGTTGACGCATCACACCTTAGGGTTAAGTCTTTACTCACTTCGATACGAGAAATCACCTGAGTAATACGCTCTACTGGAGTGATAATGCTGCGGATAATCAGGTAAGTAATTATGCCTAGGATTAATGCAATGATCAGAAAGACAGTAATCCCAATATTCCGACTACTATTCTCAGTCTCATCAATCGCTTTTAAGGCAAGGTTATGCAGTTCGTCGGCGCTAGATTCAGTTAATCGATTGGCCGCGACTAATTGCGCCATCGTGCCTTGCTTTTCATCTAATCCCAGTTGCTGTTCTTTACTGACAAGGCTTTTAAAATCCTTTTGATATTGGTCTATCAAGGCGGCAATTTTATTTTGCGTATCGAAATCTAAACTTGACGATCTTAGACTGGTATTAAACACAGCAATATTGCTGTCAAAAGTCTCTACATAGCTCATTTCGCGGCGCAACATAAAATCTTTTTCATTGCGTCTAAGCTGTAGCATGGCAACTTGTAAGGATAATTGATCATATTCCTTAAGCATGGATTCGATATTGTGTACCGCGGTTCTTAGGGTGCCATAAAGGCCTGTTTTAGGCGTTAATCCTATTTCTTGTTGTAGTTGAACAACTTCATTAAATGCGACTTGGTATTGGTTTAGATTACGATCAAAACTTTCGAGGGAAGCAACGGGTACATCGTATTTTTTAAAAATACTCTCAAGCCTCGGGATCATGTCATCTATTTGAACATGAGTTTGTTTATGTTTTTCAACATATTGAATGTCTTTACGACCAAAAAAATCCTTTTCATTTTTACGCAGCAACAACACATCACGCTCGAGTTCAAGCACGGTTTGTGCCGCATGGGAGAGTTCCGACTCAACCGAATTTGTATAAAGTTGCAATCCAAACATGGCAATCACAGCCGTTACGGATACGGCAGCACTGAGTAACAATTTCGAGCGGATTAACATAAAAAGCCCCTAATAAATAACGTCTCTTAAAAAGATAGTTGGGAGTCACGTCTTTTACCGTAAATATTGCCTTGACATAAAAAGTTCATCTTTTCATTTTATTGTTTATACGCTACCCAATACTCCTAAATTCGCCTATTTCCGTTGAATGCCCATAACGAGTCAAGCCCTCAAAGTATAGTCTGCCATTTCACGCTCAGTGAGTTATCTCACAGAATACCACTTGGTATAAAATTAATAAGTTCATAAGCTTAACGGTAACAACCATCATTAATTTTACTACAATCTTGTGATGATTGACTCAATATCTTTCGCTGTGAATAATATTTTTTTATTCGATACAAACCTTTTTAGCCTTTCAACGCGTCTAATCAGTACATATTCACCACATGACAGGAAAATACAGTGACGGCAGGGAGACTCCCACTCGATAAAGCGATGTCAGAATTTGATCTCGTCACCTTAGCAAGCCAAGGTAATCGAGCCGCATTTAAGCAACTGTATTTAAACCATCATAAAAAGGTGTATGCCTTATCGTTGCGGCTTTGCGGCCAAGCCTCGCAGGCGGAAGAAATTACCCAAGAGTGCTTTATTTTGGTCTGGCAAAAATTACCGCAATTTAAGGGAGAAAGTCAGTTTTCGACTTGGCTACACACGCTTTGTGTAAACCAAGCACTGAGTTTTATTCGTAAGCAAAAATCCTTTTGGGCGCGCTTTATTCCTATGGAAAGCGATGCTGAACACCCAAGCTCAGACGAAAACTATCAAGGGCTAGACAAATTGATCCTCAAACTGCCAGAGCGGGCGCGCATTGTGTTTGTGCTCTGTGCCATTGAAGGTTATCAACACGAAGAAATTGCCCAATTGCTCGGTATTGCCGTAGGTACCAGTAAGACCCAATACCACAGAGCCAAGCAATTACTACAGGAGATGCTGTAATGTCCTTATCATCCGCTCCCCGCGAAACAACGCTCCAGCAATTGATTGCTAATGCCCCCAAAGAATTAGCGCCAGAGCAGGATCTTTGGCAAGCTATTGAAAAACGTATGGATAAGCCATTGCAGTTTACTTTTGCTCCAGCCCAAACAAGGCCAAAGCAAGGTGCGCAATGGGCAATTGCTGCGACAGTCGTGCTAGCAATGTTTTTCGGTTTCAATCATCTCAATCCAGAAAAAGCGTTATTGAGTGGCTCTGAGCAAGCTGAGCAAATAGCCAGCCAACAGACGAGTAATGAACACGCACTCCAAACCTTGCTCAGTCAAATCGCACAAACCCATCAGACTCAAGTTGCTAACTTAACGCAAACACCTGCGACAGTCGTCTGGCAAACCAGCCGTTTTAGTGCGCCATTAGAACAAGGATTAGTGGAGTTACGTCAGGCTGGTGAGCAGATTTTTCAAGCACTTCAGGCCAATCCGACAGATAAACAACTATGGCAACTCTGGCTTTGGGTGCAGCAACGTGAACTCGATTTACTCAAACAAAGCCAAAAACTTTCGATTCAAAACTCAACACAAGGAAATAGCATATGAGTCATTTTACCCTCAAGAAAACCAGTCTCTTAGTATCAACGCTTTATCTTGGCTTAATGGGCAATGCATTCGCCGCTGAAAGTGTGGATAAGCAAATGAGCATTGGCACAGATACCCTATTGCAAATCAAAGTCCAACGGGGCGAAGTACAAATCCAGAGCTGGGATAAAAATGAAGTCAGCGTCACAGGGACGCTCGATGAGCTGAGTGAAGGTTTTGTCTTCGAGCAAAAAGGTAACAATCTAAATATTGAAGATAAAATGCCCCGCCACTATAACGGCAGTGACAACAACGGCTCAAAACTCACCATTAAGGTGCCTAAGACCGTTAAGCTCAGTGCTGATACGGTTTCTGCCAATCTGCAAATGAGTCAGACTCAAGGCGAACTTGAGCTCAATACTGTCAGCGGCAATATTACTGCTGACAATCTGGGAGGCAGCCCAACGCTGCACACTGTCTCAGGCAATATCATCACTAAAGGATTAACAGGCAAAGTGATGTTAGATACTGTGTCTGGCGAGATTAAAGATGCTGACAGTAAAGGCGAAATCAAATATCGCTTAGTGAGCGGCGATCTCAACAGCCAAACCTTAGCCGACAAAGTCAAGGTTGAGCAGGTTTCAGGGGAAGTGAAAGGCGACTTTAAAACCGCCAAAGAGGTTAATGTACGTACCGTCAGCGGCGATACCCAAGTGTCGCTAGCAAAAACGTTTGATAAAGCCAATCTTGAAAGCGTGAGTGGCGATATGATGGTGAGCTTTACAGATACGCCCGATGCCAGCTTCGAGCTCAATGGCGGCCCTAGTGGCAAAATCAAAAATGGCTTGAGTCAAGATATGCCACAAAAACAAAAATACGTGCAAAATGAATCTCTAAGCTTCCAAACCGGCTCAGGTAGCGCCAGTGTAAAAATGGACACTATTAGCGGTAATCTGATCCTTAAAAAGCAATAGTCATTCGCTATCGTAAACATCCAATACAAAAATGCCGCTCTTATTAAGCGGCATTTTTTTACACACATAGCATTAAATTGAAGCGATTTCCTCAGCTGTCAGATAACGCCACTCACCTAAGGCGAGATCTGAGTCGAGTTCAATTTTCCCAATACTTTCACGATGTAAGCCAACCACATGATTACCCACGGCGGCAAACATCCGCTTCACTTGATGATACTTCCCTTCGGTAATGGTTAAACGCACCAATTGTGGCTCGATGATTTCAAGCATCGCGGGTTTCGTGAGGGCATCTTCGTTTTTCAGTGCCACCCCGGCGGCAAACATGGCAATTAAACTCTCATCTACAGGTTCTGCCAACGTCACTAAATACCGCTTGCCACAATCTTTTTTAGGAGAAGTGATCCGATGCGACCATTGACCATCGCTGGTGATCAGCACTAAACCTGTAGTATCAGCATCTAAACGGCCGGCAATATGTAATGTTTCAGGCTTTTCAATATCCAGCAGGCTCAATACTGAAGGGTAGACTTCATCTATGCTCGAGCAAATGGTGTCCACAGGTTTGTTCAGCATAAGGTAACGCTCTCCGACAAGGGAGATTTGCTCACCGTCGAGGCATACTTGCATGCCTTCCAGCACTTTAAAGCCAGCGTCTTTAATCACAATACCATCACAGGTGATATCGCCACGGTGCATCGCTTTTTTAGCCAAGGAACGTGTCAGCGAGGTACTTTCGCAAATAAATTTGTCTAAACGCACAGGATGACCCAACTTCAATAAATAAAAACTGCCGTATTATGGCCCCAATCACCAAAAGGACAAAGCCCAAACTAAAACGACATCATCCAATTGTTATATACAAACTAAGTACCTACTAACTTGGCAAAGCTTGCATACGGTATGTTTGCCGCTTTTTAGACCAATTTACGTTATGGTAATTTTTAGTTACAACTGCTAGATAATAAATCCGCCTTAAAAAGTGTAACCACCTTGTTTAGACTCCCAGTAAAGCATTAACATACGTTGCGTTGCGCCTGAAGCAATCCCATTTAGAACCCAAATAGCCCCAGATATGGGCACAATAACAAACTCAAAGGAAACGACATGAGAAAAGTACTCATTGGGGGACTGTGTGCCTCACTCATCGCAGGCCTTACTGCCTGTAATGACAAAACAGCAGAAGTTAACGCTCCAGAAACCGCAAAAACCGCCACTGCTGCCGCTGTCACTAAAGCATTGGGTTCTGGTATCGAATTTGAAAACTTCGACAAATCAGTTCGTCCGCAGGATGATTTCTATAAATATGTTAACGGCGCTTGGTTGAAAAAGTCCGAAATCCCTGCCGATCGCACTAGCATTGGTGCTTTCTACGATCTGCGTGAAAAATCACGGGACGATGTCAAAGCAATTATCGAAGAAGTCGCTGCAACGCCAAACCTGGTCGAAGGCACCGACGAGCAAAAAGTGGCCGATCTTTACCGTTCATTTATGGACACTGCCACATTAAACAAACTGGGCGTGACGCCACTGAAAGGCGAGTTTGATGCCATCAACGCCTTAAAAGATAAAAACGAACTGGTTAAATACTTCGCCCACAGCCAAATCATGGGTGCGGGTACGCCAATGGCTTTCTACATCGATATCGATGCGAAAAACTCTAGCCGTTACGCGACCCACCTGTATCAATACGGCCTGAGCCTGCCA
Organism: Shewanella oneidensis MR-1; assembly: GCF_000146165.2. Taxonomy (NCBI): domain Bacteria; kingdom Pseudomonadati; phylum Pseudomonadota; class Gammaproteobacteria; order Alteromonadales; family Shewanellaceae; genus Shewanella; species Shewanella oneidensis. The sequence goes on from NC_004347.2 coordinate 3,993,710, forward strand.
GAAAAAGACTACTACTTTAACAAGTCAGAACGTTTCGTTAATATCCGCAAAGCGTACTTAGCTCATATCGAAAAAATGTTCACGCTAGCGGGACTCGCCAATCCAAAAGCTAGCGCAGAGTCTATCCTCGCCCTTGAAACCGCCATTGCCGCTAAACATTGGGATGTGGTTGAAACCCGCGATAGCACTAAAACCTACAACCTGTATCAAGTCAAAGATCTGCCAAGCTTAGCGCCAGATATCGACTGGACGGGTTATTTGACTGTGCTGGGCGCAGACAAGCAAACCGATATTATCGTTAACCAGCCAAGTTATATCCAAGGCCTGAACGAAGTGCTTAAAACCACCGATCTCGCCACGTGGAAAACTTACATGCAATGGCAAGTGCTGACCCATGCGGCAAGCAACTTGAGTGAAGAGTTTGACAACGAAAACTTTGCCTTCTTCTCTAAAACCCTCAATGGTCAAGAAGAACAAGAGCCACGTTGGAAGCGCGGTGTAGCTGCAGTCAACGGTGTATTGGGTGAAGTTGTTGGTAAAGTGTATGTGAAACGTCACTTCGCTCCAGAGGCCAAAGAACGCATGCAAGCCCTGGTTGAAAACCTGCGCGGTGCTTACGGCGACAGTATCAAAGATCTCACTTGGATGAGCGAGACGACTAAACAAGCTGCGGCGGAAAAGTTAGCAAAATTCAATCCCAAAATTGGTTATCCAAACAAGTGGGAAGATTACAGCAAGCTGACCATCAAAGCCGATGATTTAATTGGTAACGCGGTACGCGCAGGCCAAGTAGAACACGCTAAATCGCTGGCTAAGTTAGGTGCACCAATCGATAAAGACGAATGGCACATGACGCCACAAACGGTTAACGCCTACTACAACCCAACCATGAACGAAATCGTGTTCCCAGCCGCGATTCTGCAACCACCATTCTTTAATATGGCAGCAGATGACGCCGTGAACTACGGTGGTATCGGTGCGGTTATCGGTCACGAAATGGGCCATGGTTTCGACGACCAAGGTGCGAAGTTCGACGGTGAAGGCAATATGCGTGACTGGTGGACAGCGAAAGACTTAGAAGAGTTCTCTGCCCGTGGTAAAGCACTGATCGCTCAGTACGATGGCTACTATGTGTTTGACGATCTGCATGTCAACGGCAGCCTGACCTTAGGTGAAAACATCGGTGACTTATCAGGTGTGACTATCGCTTACCGCGCTTACAAAAAATCACTCAATGGTAAAGAAGCACCGGTTATCGACGGTCTGACAGGCGATCAACGTTTCTTCATCGGTTTTACCCAAATTTGGCGTGCAAAAGCCAAAGAAGAAGCCCTGCGTAACCGTGTAGCAACAGATCCACACTCACCCGCAGAGTTCCGCGCACTGGGTGCACTGTCTAACATGCCAGAGTTCTACACAACTTATGATGTAAAACCAGGTGATGCTATGTATATCGCGCCAGAAAAACGCGTAAAAATTTGGTAATGCCAAATTAATTCAAGACAATAGTTAACTCAACGCAATAGTTAACCAACATAATGGCGCCGCTACTTTTTAGCAGCGCCATTTTTATTAGCAAAAACAAATGTGGGCCGAACATGAACAAGTCTTCATCGTTGATTCAGCTTTAATTAAGCCATTTCAGCCTATGGTGTCCCTGTGATGTGTATCACTCCCATAAGGAAGTAGGCCGTTATGAATAAGTTATTTCGTACCTTTTTTATCTTTCTACTCTTATTATCGACCCGCACTGGCGTAGCCAATCCTTTAGTCATCAATGACAGTACCGCCGAACGTGGCAGTTATAGCGCAAGACAGGCACAAAGCCATGACCTACATGGATTATACGCGCTAAGCAGTCAAACCTTCGACACACCACGCCAATCCTCAAACTGCTTAGATAACTTATATTTAGGTGCTCACGCTGCGCAGCATGAACTAGGTAATTTACTGCAAAAAATCACAACTCACTCACAGACGCACGCAATATTGCCTGAAGTGAAAAGTTACCAACGCGCTGCTGAAAAAGTCGCTAGCAAATTTAACGGTGATGCGAGTCAGATAACCGATCTCGCCCGTGCCAGTATTGTGGCTGATAGTATTTCAGAGTTAATGCAAGCCTATTACACCTTAAGTGAGCAAACGCAGGTCGTGAAACTAAAGAACCGTTTCGCCGAACCCAAAGCCTCGGGTTACCGCGATCTCAACCTGCTGGTACGTTTACCTGAAAGCGGCATGATTGCCGAAGTGCAATTACACCTTAAGGAAATTGCCGACATCAAAAGCGGCCCTGAGCATAAGGTCTATGAACAAGTGCAGCAAATTGAAGCCAATGCCCTTAAACAACATCGTCAGTTAAGTGAATTTGAAACCGCACAAATTGCCAAACTGCGCCAAGAGTCCCATAAGCTGTATCACAAAGCATGGCTGAACTATAAACGCATTGCAGAAGGAACCCTGCTAAACAGCTCAGTCGCTTAACCCATCACATCTTCCACTTTTGCGCTGGTTTTCTGTAAAGATACCAGCGCTTTTTTTACTGAATTAATAAGCATTGCCAACGAGCAACATATCCAAGCGATTAATCTCGGCTAACACCACTTAAGCGCCCACTGCCCGTCCCTCGCATCCAACCTCGTTTCCCTATATAATCCCGCGCCATAAGGCGACCCTTAAGGACATTCCATGCACGACATTATTGAGCAACTCCAAGAACGCAGCGAAACTGTACCTGTGCCACTCGAGTTACCCACATTCGAGCAATTAGTGGAAGTGGAGGAACAAATTCTGATCCCACTGCCACGGGAATTAAAGGAATACCTACTCCATGCCAGTGATGTGATTTATGGCGTGATTGAGCCTGTCACCGCGGCCGATCCTTACTCACACACCTATTTGCCTGAAGTGACTTGCTACGCTTGGTCAATCGGCCTGCCAAGGGACTTAATTGCGATTTGCCAATTAGGCGACGACTTTTATTGCATCGACCAAGACGGCCAAGTCCATTTTTGGCAAAACGGTGACTTTACCGATACCTATTGGGAATCCTTCTGGGAATGGGTCGAAGATATTTGGTTAAAAAACAAATACTAATTTGACGTTTACCGACTTTATATTTACCAATTTGAGAACTGCATTATGTCTAAAAATATTGGCTTGAACGCCATCGAAATGAGCTACTTACGCCAATCACTCAGCCTCAGTGCGGCTCAAGTAGGCCAACTGACCAACCACAGCGAAGCTGAAGTGTTGGCATGGGAAAATGCTGAAACACAAGCTCCTGAACTGGCGCAAAAAAAGCTATTAGACATCGACGATATTATCGAGATGCAAGTGCTTAACACCACAGATGGTATCGAAGCCCTCTTCAAAAAAGAGCCTAAGCGTCACTTAGCCTTTGTGGTTTATCCGACCCAAGCGATTTACACCCAATATAACCCTGAATTTTTAAGCTCTCTGCCACTAACAGAGCTTTATAACACCGCGGCATGGCGCATTAAAAAAGAATGCAAACTCGTGCTCGAAGTGGATGTCAGCCTAATCAATTTGAACGTAGAAGCCTATAAAGCTTACCGCGAACAAAACGGACTAAGTGAGAGCCGTGAAAGTCGCGCTAAATGGGCGGCAACTCAGCTATAAACGCCAACTAACTTAATCAAAAGGGCAGAAGTTTTACTTCTGCCCTTTTGTTTTTAATTGACCCACCCTAAATAGCGCTACAGCAGCGATGGCTTCCATTTTTGCTAATACCGATTGATTGGATTATGGGAATTTGACAAATACTCTCTTACCAGAATAATCCCTTTAGTTAGGCTTGGGTTCGCGTTTCTGCTGCGTAAGTGTCCGTTTGTATAAATAACGACAAAAATACCCGCTACAAATAATGTCAGATACAAAAATCCCGACTTCACTGACGTTGCTATTTTGTTAATAATAAAAACAATGTATTTTCTCAAGATAACCCAAACAGGACACAGGGCTTAGGGGAAAAATGCAAGATAACACCATTCATGAAGCGGAATTTGAGGCCAATTTAGGCCTGTATTGGTTGCTCTCTGGGGCGGCTTATTTCAGCCTAAGTATTATTGGTATCCCATTATTATTACTCTGGTTTCCTCTCGGCTTATGGGGAACGCGCCGCTATATCAACAATATGAGCGCGCGTCTCACCAGCAAAAAACTTATCGTGCGTAGGGGCATATTAACGCGCACCGAAAATACCGTTCCCTTAGATAAGATCACCGATATTGCCTTAATCCAAGGTCCGATTATGAGGCTCATGGGCTTACATAAACTCACTGTCGAAACGGCGGGGCAATCGGGAACGGGTTCCTTAATCAGCCTAGTGGGCATAGTCGATGCTCCAGGTTTTAGAGCACAGATTTTGGAGCAAAAAGAGCGCTTGAGTGGCCTCCCCCCACAACCTGAGGCATTTCCCGTCACAAACGATAATGTGCTACTCGCCCAACTGGTAGAAATGACCGCAAGCTTAAAGCGTATCGAAGCCCTACTCACCTCCAAATACAATTCTTAACAGATAAAACTGCGACTAAAGTACTTATATAGCTCAGTATCAACAATATCATTTCCAATGGATAAGGAAACACGCAGCACCTATGGCTAGTCATCAAGTTAAACCACTCTCCATAAATTGGACTGCACAGCTCTCCCTTGGCATACAAGCAATGGGGCCCGGCGTGTTAATGGCTGCCGCCGCGATTGAGGCTTCTCATTTAGTGTCATCCACACGCGCTGGCGCAGAATTTGGTTGGTAATTGGCTTGGGTCATTCTTGGCGTGAACTTGCTGAAATATCCATTTTTTGTCGCAGGAGCCCGTTACACCACAGCAACGGGCGAAAGTTTACTGGTATTGGGTGAAGACTTAGAACATCTTGAACATAAGCGTGATATTAATGATTAACACCACAAATACCACTGAATCCTGCATCTTCAGGTTGTTTGAGTATATACTACCTGCTCTTAAACCAGACTGCGCAGCCGCGCCTAGAGATGACCATGATAAACAATGATATTTTGCGCCGTTTGCGCTTCGTATTCGATTTCAGCAATGCCAAAATGATTAAGATTTTTGCCAAAGTTGGAAGAGAAGTCTCCACCGAAGAGATGATTAACCTACTGCGCAAAGAAGAGGAAGAAGGTTATAAAGCCTGTAACGATACCACCCTATGTCAGTTTTTAGATGGTCTAATCATCGAAAAACGTGGTCTGCGTGAAGGTGCTGAAATCCCCAAACCAGTATCAAAATTAAACAACAACTTAATCTTCAAAAAATTACGTGTTGCCCTCGAAATGCGTGAAGAAGATATTGTGGCCACCCTAGCGCTCGCTGAAGTGCAAATGTCAAAATCTGAGCTTAGCGCGCTATTTCGCAATCCAGATCATAAAAACTTTAAGGCCTGTGGCGATCAGATCCTGCGCAACTTTATCCGTGGTCTGTCATTGAAATATCGCGGCGTATAATCCTGCTGGTATCAATGCAAATCTTGCTAAGATTAGGCTGAAAATTAAAAATCCGAATAGCTATGATATTCGGATTTTTTCGTTCTAAAGCATCAATCTGACTCAAAGAATCACCTCAACACGCCCTAGCAAACCTCAAAGGTACCTAATTTAACGGCAATCCCATTATCCACTAACAGTTGCCCCTTGCCCCAAACTTTATTAATAGCGAGATCATTGTTTAACAACACAAAATCAGCATCTTTATCGAGAGCAATGCCCGGCTTTGTTTCCTAAATCAGTTGAACTAATGCGATGGTGGCGGATCTGATCGGCATCGCTCATTAACACATCTATCAACCGTGCCAAAACCTCGCTATAAAACAACCAACTGGAAGCAATACAACCAAACCCTAATCAATCGTGGCTCGCTGACCTTCTGGATTGATGAGGACGTTATCGCCAAGTGGAAAGCCAAAGTCGAGCAACCAGAGAAAGGCCGCCCTCGCGTGTTTAGTGACTTAGCCATTACCACTGCGCTGATGGTTAAACGTGTTTTATCTATGCCACTACGAGCCCTGCGGGGCTTTATCTACTCAGTGTTTAAACTGAGTGATATTCCGCTTTCGTGCCCGCATTACACTTGCATCAGCAAACGTGCGAAAACGGTCAATATTGCTTTTAAAACCAAGACTCGTGGCACCCTTGAGCACTTGGCTATCGACTCAACGGGCTTAAAGGTTTACGGCGAAGGTGAGTGGGAAGTGAAAAAACATGGCACAGATGGCAAGCGCCGAGTATGGCGTAAACTGCACATTGCCGTCGATACACATAGCCATGAAATTATTGCCGCAGAACTTAGTTTATCGGGTGTAACAGACGCTGAAGTGATGCCAAATTTACTTAAGCAAACCCATCGAAAAATCCGCAATATCTCGGGTGATGGTGCTTACGACACGAGAGCTTGTCACGAAGCCGTTCGTCGAAAACAGGCGTTAGTACTCATTCCGCCTAGAGAAGGTGCAGCGCTCTGGGAACAAGGGCATCCACGTAACTTAGCGGTCAGTTGGCTACAGCTTCATGGTTCAAATAAACAGTGGAAAAAACAGTATGGCTACCATCGACGGTCAATCTCAGAAACCACCATGTACAGGATAAAACAACTGCTAGGTGGCACGTTATGCATGCGAAATTATAACGCTCAGGTGGAAGAAACCAACACAATGATAAGGGCGTTGAATAAACTGACGGGGTTAGGCATGCCTGAAACTCACTATATACTTTGAAATTAAGCAATTAGATAGGGCCTTGTTCGCTGAATCGATTTAGGAAACAAAGCCGATATGAATCCATCGCTTTGTTGCTCGAAATGCAGTGATACTGACACGCAGCCTAGGCTGCGTTGTGGCTTTTTCAGTCTGTTAAACAACCTTTTATTTAGCCAAACCATTTACAATCAATTAACAGATGCGTGTTTTAAACAGCAAGATTGGCTCATGCTGCAAAAAAAACCACAAATCGCATGTGACACAAGCAACAAAGATCACATTTCGTGATAACCTTACGTGACCTATAGCACGTCTCAAGCACGTACCGAACCACTTAAACAATAACTCAAAGGTTACCCATGGACGATAATAAACGCCCCCTCTATCTTCCGTTTGCAGGACCTGCCATTCTTGAAGCGCCATTGATTAACAAGGGCAGTGCATTTTCTGAAGAAGAGCGAATTTTCTTTAACCTCGAAGGCTTAGTGCCCTATGCCATTGAAACTATTGAAGAACAGGCTTCGCGCGCCTACGATCAGTTTAGAAGTTTCAATAACGATCTCGATAAGCACATTTATCTGCGCAACATTCAAGACACCAACGAGACGCTGTTTTATCGTTTAGTGCAAAATCATATCAGCGAAATGATGCCAATTATCTACACCCCTACAGTAGGTTTGGCCTGTGAGCGTTTCTCGAAAAACTATCGCCGTAACCGTGGTCTGTTCATCTCTTATCCGAATAAAGACAGGATTGATGACATTCTCAACAACTCAACGCGCCAAAAGGTAAAAATCATCGTGGTGACCGACGGTGAGCGCATCTTAGGCTTAGGCGACCAAGGTATTGGTGGCATGGGGATCCCGATTGGTAAATTGTCGCTCTACACTAGCTGCGGTGGGATCAGTCCCGCGTACACACTCCCTATCACCTTAGACGTAGGTACCGACAATCCACAATTGTTAGAAGATCCTATGTACATGGGTTGGCGCCATCCACGTATTGGCGGCGAAGAATATGCCGAATTTATCGAAGCCTTTATGCAAGCCGTGCATGTACGTTGGCCAGATACCCTGATCCAATTCGAAGACTTTGCCCAAAAAAATGCGATGCCAATCCTTGAGCGTTATAAGGAACGCTACTGCTGCTTTAACGATGATATTCAAGGTACTGCCGCGGTGACTGTGGGCTCGTTACTCGCCGCCTGTAAAGCCGCGGGTACTGAGCTTAACAAACAGCGTGTCGCCTTCTTAGGTGCGGGTAGCGCAGGCTGCGGTATTGCCGAAGCCATTGTGGCGCAAATGGTGTCAGAGGGAATTAGCGATGAGCAAGCCCGCAGCCAAGTTTGTATGGTTGACCGTTGGGGCCTGTTGCTCGATAACATGCCAAACCTGTTGCCATTCCAGCAAAAACTGGCACAAAAATGCGCAGATATTAGTCATTGGAATAACTTCAGCGACAATATTTCGCTGCTCGATGTTGTCAACAACGCTAAACCTACAGTGTTGATTGGCGTATCGGGCGCTCCAGGCCTATTTACCGAAGAAATTGTGCGCGCAATGCATAGCCACTGTCCGCGGCCGATTATCTTCCCACTGTCGAACCCAACAAGCCGCGTTGAAGCGACGCCAAAAGACATTCTGCATTGGACTTCGGGCCAAGCATTAGTCGCCACCGGTAGCCCGTTCGAGCCTGTGGTTGTTGATGGTGAAACCTATGAAATCGCCCAGTGTAATAACAGCTTTATCTTCCCAGGCATTGGTTTAGGCGTACTCGCCTCGGGTGCCCGTCACGTATCAGATGCAATGCTCATGGCGTCGAGCCGCGCACTTGCCGAATGCTCGCCTTTGGCGATTAATGGCTCAGGGCCACTCCTGCCAAAACTGGAAGATATTCACTCAGTGAGTAAGCATATTGCGTTCGCCGTAGGTAAAGTGGCGATTGAACAGGGTTTATCCTTACCCGCGAGTGATGAGTTACTGATGCAATCTATCGAAGATAATTTCTGGAAACCAGAATACCGTCGCTATAAGCGCACATCGTTCTAATTTCAGACATTCGCACAAACAAAAAGCCCGTCAACAGACGGGCTTTTGCTATCTTGCTCAAGACGTTTATGCCTTATGGCGCCATCACTTGCTTAAAGCTGTTGAGCATTGAACGGTCGGTGCGCGCTTTCTTTAATTTGCGCACGCACTCCTTTAATGACTCGTCGGCTAAACGAGTAAAAATGCCGTTATATTCCTGTTCATTGATCGCTTCATCTGTATCGGCCTGCTCAGAAATCTCCTGCGCAACTCGGCTTAATTGCAACCAAGCGTTGGCAATATAAAAACCATGGAATTGGGCCTGCGGCATCAAATTACGCGCACTGGCGGGTAATGCTTCCCATGCCTGACTAAATTTAGCTTCTCTGTCTTCTAACAGCTCTGCACACAAACCTTGATAAGCCGCCAATAGGCTCTCCGGCAATTTCGCCATAGGCAGCACTTTATTGGCAACATTGTAACTAATACGTTCGGTAGTTTCGCGATACTCAACTGATACTTCAGCCATAATGACTCTCTTTCGTAAACGACTTAAAATTGGCCGCTAATATATAAACCATAAACCCCATTATGGGCTAACGGTGTCACTGTGATCCCTTTATAGGGCTCCGTAAAATACCAACCCGCCAGCATACCAATAGCAGCCCCTGCGAGCACATCTTCTACATAATGCTTATCGCTCTCCACTCGAGTATATCCCACATATGAAGCGGCAAGATAAGCTGGTAGGCCATATTGCCAACCATAACGTTGTTGGATAAACGTCGCCGCCATAAAGCTATCAGAGGTGTGTCCTGATGGGAAAGAATCATCACCACTGCCATCAGGTCTGTCCTTATTGACACCCAGCTTTAAGCCTTCGACGATCACTCGACTCGATACTGCGGCCTTGAGTAATTGCCAACTTCCCTCATGACCCTCTTCATAAAATAAAGTTGCCCCCAAGGCGGTTGCAGGTAAGAGCAGATGCACAACATCTCCTGACGTTTCAAGATCATCGGAGTTCGCCCAACTGGCGCCAGTAAACAGTAACAGGACGGCACAGAGTATCTTTTTCAAGGGTTTTCCTTATAGGGTAAGATCCAAGGCGACGTTTATACCTTGATAGCGAAATGAATGCAAAAATTGCGACCAGTCAATGAAAGAGGGCGTTCAAAATTCTGTGTCAGGCTAATTTTTAAATTTCTAGCACGCTATCTAAACGTCCTTCAAAATAAATCGCTAACTGAGATAAACAAAGGCTCCAATTGTGGATTGGCATAGTCCATTTATCTGAGGCGTTTAATATGCCTGCGTAAAGTAGCTTCAACAAGCTATTTTCATTAGGAAATGCACCTTTGGTTTTGGTGAGCTTTCTAAATTGGCGATGCACAGCCTCAACCGCATTGGTCGTGTAAATCACTTTCCTGATATGTTCTGGGTACTTAAAATAATGGGACAAATTATGCCATTTGCGACGCCAAGAGTTGATTACCAACGGATAAGCATCACCCCATTTGGCCTCCAGTTCGTCCAAGGCCATCTCTGCGGCTTCTTTACTCACGGCTCGATACACAGGCTTTAAATCAGCCATAAACGCTTTCTGATTTTTTGAGGCGACATACTTCATTGAGTTACGGATCTGGTGGATAACGCATAGCTGTGTTTCCGTATGAGGAAAGATACTGGCTATGGCCTCAGGGAAACCGGTCAAGCCGTCAACACAGGCGATAAGAATATCTTTTACACCACGATTATTAAGATCGGTCAGTACGGATAGCCAGTAATTAGCGCCTTCATTTTCGGATAAGTGAAGCCCTAAAATTTCCTTTTTTCCTTTCATATTAAGCGCTAACAATGTGTAAACGGCTTTACTGACGTAACGCCCATCCTCTTTGACTTTATAATGTATCGCATCAAGCCAAACGATAGGATAATGGCTATCTAATGGGCGCTGCTGCCACGCTTTAAGTTCGGGGATGAGTTTGTCAGTGATAGCACTGACTGTTGCGTTAGACACATTGAGCCCATACATATCTTCAACATGTTGATTAATATCGCGATAGCTCATACCTATACTGAACATCGATAACACTTTACGTTCGATTTCATCGGTTAGTGTAGTTTGATTTTTCTTAATCAACTGAGGCTCAAAGGTGCCATTGCGGTCTCTAGGCGCGTCTAACTCAAAGTTACCGGACGGATGCTTAATGGTCTTAGGGGTTTTGCCATTTTTACGATTAGGCTGAGGATCATGCGCTAAATGCTGCTCAAGCTCAGCCTGGAGAGCCGCTTCAGTGAGTTGCTTGATCAGTGGGCCAAGAATGCTGTCTTTACCTGTGAGGCTTTTACCTGACTGCAGATCTTTAAGGGCTTGTTCGAAGTTAAAAGGTTGGGTCATGTGTCATTCCTGTTTTTGAATATTTTACTGAAATGACACAGAATTATGAACACTACCCAATGAAAACAATAGATGAAAAACTTATGCTAAGATAATGATTAGCTATCTGTTTCAATGCGAACAGGAAACCTCTCTTGCTATCTTACCCACGCTATTTAGCCGTATTCCTTCTCATCATAGGGCAATCATGTCTTGCTTTTGCTGAAGAGCAGCCACAGGTCGGTCAGCTATTCAAACTATTTGATAGCGGTGAGTCTATGCCGCGTGCAACCATCGAGCAAAATATTGCGCTCTTGGAAAAGCTCATCTCAAGTGATGATATCGAGCGTATTGAAAAACTAAACCAAATCAAGTGCTGGAACCAAGCTTCAGATACTGAAGAGGAAATCGCTAAAGCACTCAATTATGCCGAGCAAGCACTCTCGCAGATCCCATCAACGGCTTCGACTCATTTTATTACCGATATCAATCTTTGCCGAGCTTGGTTTTTACAACTGACAGGCGATATTAACGGCGCAATGGAGGGCTATACCAAAAGCGTTCAAAGCGCCTATGAACATGAGGATATAAAACTCATTGCCGATGCCCGCAGTCTTCGTGGTGCCTTGTATTCCTACACAGGAGACTTTTCAGAGGCATTGGATGATTTGGTGACCGCACAAGGACTTTATGAATCGTTAAATCTCACGGGTTGGGCGAATATAAACTTGACCGATATCGCCACCAGCTTTAGACGTTATGGCGACCCTGAAAGTGCAATAAAATACTACAAAAAACTCAAAGAGTTATATTTGAAAAATGGCAATAAAGAGCAAGTTGCGAATGTAATGTCAGAAATCGGAATCGCCCTGGATGAAATGGGTAAACATGAGCAAGCCATTGAACACTTTCGCTTTAGTTACCAGTATTTTAAAGACCAGAAGCTCAACATTGTTGCCGCGATCAACGCGACCAATATCGCCTATAGCCTTATTCAGTTAAACCGCTTAGATGAAGCTGAAAACTACTTAAATGAAGCGGCACCCGACATCAGCGAAAATGAACCTGCTGCATATAGTTTTATGAAGCTGTTTATGGGGAAAATACGCAACCAACAAGGTCGTTACCAAGAAGCCCTAGATGAACTTAGCGCCGCTGAACATGCATTTCGCGTGATGCATAATGACCGAGGCCTAATCCAACTATTACAACTCAAAAGTGATATCTATGCCGCTATGGAGGACTTACCACAGGCCTACCATATTCTTCAGGAATTTATTGCACTCACAAAAAAAGTAGATGACAGCTCAATTGCACATCAAACAACTGAGCTAAAAGTAAAGTTCGACACGAGCTGGATCGAATCAGAAAACAAACGATTGATCGATAATCAAAAGTTGAAGGAACAAGAATTAACCCTGCTCGAAAAAAATAAGTCGCTACAGCTCATCATTCTGTTACTCACAGGCTGTATTTTGGCCACTGTGTCACTGTTTGCTTATAAACAAGTACACAGAAACCGTCAGCTGCAAACCATTGCATTAACCGATTATCTCACCCAATTACCCAATCGCAGGCATATTTATGCCCAAGCAGAGCAGTATTTTCAGCTAGCACTTAAACAACAAATTCCTTTTTCGATCATTATCTTCGATGCGGATCATTTTAAAAAAATCAACGACAACTTCGGCCATGAAATTGGCGATCAAGCTCTTTTGACTATTGCCGAAGCGAGCAAAACATTAACAACGGATCGAAATCTGGTTGGCAGAATAGGGGGTGAAGAATTTTTGATTTTATTACCTAATACGGATGCCGATCGTGCATGGAAACTTGCCCATGAGTTACAAACTTTAATCACACGATTTGGGGCAATTAATTTACCAGTAGAGCTAAAACTGACCGTCAGTGCAGGGGTGGCGACCTTGCCCATCCAATCAGAATTACAAGATCAAAACTTTGCGCGTTTACTAAAACGGGCTGATAACGCACTATATGAAGCCAAAAATGCCGGAAGAAATTGCGTTAAAGCAGCTGAAATCACGGGATAACTTAATCAGTCTTATGCCAAAAAATCTGATTTTCAAGGGGCGGGGGTAAAGTACCAAACCATTTTTGATAAAGCCTTGCAAACTCGCCTGACTCTTTTCGCTTTTCTAACTCAGTTTGCCAGCGCTGAACCGTTTCTGCAGGCGTCCCCTTAGAGAAAGCGAGATACAGACGGATTTCAGCGAGAGTATAAACGGGTTTGATAGCCGACTCCTTCGCCCCCACTTCTTCGAGAATGTGCTTAACGGCTAAATCAGCCTGACACCAAAGTCGCACCCGAGAAAATAATAACTGTTTCGCCGATTGCTGAGGAAAACTCGCCACTAATAATGCATTAACGCCCTGTTGTTGTAACAGTTGCGCCCCCACGGATTCACGATAAACACCAACGATTCCCGCCGCATTAACATCAGATAACTGATTGATATTAATACTATCGTCGGCTTTGGCGTAGAGAGTGATTTTACTGGTCGCAATAGGGCCAATAAAGTCAAAATGGGTTTCCCGCTCATCGCTGATCGATGTTGCAAACAACAGCACATTTGGCGTTGTGCTGGCGATAGAATAAGCCCGAGCCCAAGGTAATACTTCGATACTCTGCTGCTGCCCAAGGCTAACTTGCAGCATATTAACCAATTCAACCCCAAAGCCTGTGGGCACGCCATCTTGCTCAAAACTCATGGGGGGCCAAGCTTCAGTGACTAAACGTACTGGCGCAGTTACCGCGAAAACCAGCCCTGAATAACCTAAGCTCATACACAACAACAGGCGATAGCAGTGTTTGTAAGTGGCGAATAACATAGGTTTGACCGGAGGAGGAAGTTAATACTCATCATAGACCTAATTGCGCAATGGCGAAAATGAGAATGAAGGATTAGCCCAAATCCCTTCGGTACAAAATCGTCTGTAGCAGCTTAAAACTGTTATCATAGGCCCATCTTATTTAGTACTACACAGTTTCCATGTCGATGACAGTAACCACTTCCAGCAATGTTTCCGATGCTGCCATGCTTTCCCGTCTCGCCTTGCAAATAAAAAGCTGGGGTAAGGCGCTTGGTTTTGCCCAGATAGGCATTTGTGACACCGACTTAACCGCCGAAGAAGCAAAACTACAAACGTGGTTAGATAAAGGATTCCACGGGGAAATGGCCTACATGGAAACACACGGTATGATGCGTGCCCGCCCCCATGAGTTACACTCAGGTACAGTACGAGTGATATCAGCCCGAATGGATTATTTGCCACCAGAGGCAGGCTTTGCCACTAACTTAGCCTCGCCGAATATGGGCTATATCTCCCGCTACGCAGGCGGTAGGGATTATCACAAACTCATCCGCGCTCGCTTAAAAAAGCTTGGCGATCAAATCAATAGCGAACTTGTCGCCTTAGGTTTCGATGCCGCGGACTTTAGGCCATTTGTCGATTCTGCCCCAGTGCTAGAACGTCCATTAGCCGAAAAAGCCGGGATAGGCTGGACGGGTAAGCACTCACTTATCCTTAATCACGATGCAGGTAGTTGGTTCTTTTTAGGGGAATTACTGATCAACCTCCCCTTGCCTGTAGATATCCCCGTTCAGGAAGGTTGCCATTCCTGTGTAGCCTGTATCACTTCCTGCCCAACGGGCGCCATTGTTGAACCTTATACTGTCGATGCAAGACGTTGTATTTCATATCTTACCATCGAATTACAGGGGGCCATTCCAGAAGAATTTCGTCCGTTAATGGGTAATCGCATTTATGGCTGCGATGATTGTCAGTTGGTGTGCCCAGTCAATCGTGCGGCGCCGCTTACACAAGAGAGTGATTTCCATATTCGCCCCAAACTCAAACAGCCCGAGCTACTCACGCTATTTACTTGGAGTGAAACAGAATTTTTAAAGCAAACCGAAGGCAGTGCCATTCGCCGTATTGGCCATCAGCGTTGGTTACGCAATATTGCCGTCGCCCTAGGCAATGCGCCTAGCTCGGCCGACATAATCTCCGCCTTAGAGCAACGTAAAGCCCAAGCGGATGTTGATGAAATGGTTAAAGAACATATCGATTGGGCATTAGCGCAGCAACGCGCTGGCGACTTGCAAACCAATAACCGCAAAACCGAACGATTGGTTAGAGTCATTCAAAAAGGCTTACCAAGGGATGCCTAGCACCATCGTGCGGCTTGCCTTAATTCATACTGGCGACAATCACTTGTGTGGCATCAAAACAGGCAAAACACGGCTGACCTAGTACTAGCGTTTGGATGTCTGCCAACGGCATCACTGAGTAGATCACATCCTTGCCACCGATATCTATGGCTAATTCTGCCTTATAGGCCAATTCAGTCACACTCAGTAAGTGCCCACTGACGCAATTTTGTCCCGTTCGCTCGCAAGCATCACGACTGGCAATCACAGCGGGCGCCTTAAACAGCAATAAAATCGATTGATTAAGCGCTAACTGCAAGCGTTCGTAACTCGCATGGGTCACCGAGATCTGGATCAGCTGACCACCAGCTAGCGTTACCTTAAGGCTATCATTCAAACCAAGTGGCTCAATGCTGTGAATACGTCCCGTTAACTGGTTGCGAGCGCTGGTTTTAAGGGAGAAATGCGCCATCACATCTAGCAGACTGTGCATATCGACTGAATCATCTAGCAAGGCTGTTAATGCCATGTCCTGCACCTGCGAAGTAATGGAGTATACCTTTAGTAAACGTTCTCCAAACTCGGTAAGCTTGGCACCACCACCGCCTTTACCGCCCTTTTCACTGGTGACGACAGCCTCCGGCATAGTCGTGTTCATCTCATTTATCGCATCCCACGCCGCCTTATAGCTGATCCCCGCCAATTTAGCGCCTTGGCTTATCGATCCCGTATTGGCCACTTGGCGTAGCAAAGCTATCCGCCGAGGATTGGCGAAAGGTTTATCCCCCAATGACAATGTCAGTAGTGCGTGTAAGTCCATGTTCCTGCGCGCCTTAGCTTGAGTAAATGTTATTGTCCCCGATCAATCTTGAGATACCAATACGCACAGTTGGAAATATCCGCCAAGGCATGACTGTTTTCGCAGATAAATCGAGCCGAGATCACTTATTTACGTATCAGGGCTTGAACACTCGATATATAGATTGGTATATATCGATCACTTTTTATCACGGAGGAACACCATGAGCTCGCTCAAACACTTTTTGCGCTTTACCACAGCCTCGATCGTTAGTTTAGCCCTTAGCTGCAGCACCAGCTTTGCCGCAGACAAAGAGAAAGTTACCGTTTTTGCTGCCGCATCACTCACGAATGCGCTTAATGAGATTGGCCAGCAGTACGAAAAGGAACATCAAACAAAAGTGATTTTCTCCTTTGCCTCCTCTTCAACCTTAGCGAAACAAATTGCTAATGGCGCGCCCGCCGATCTGTTTATCTCCGCCAATCAAGAATGGATGGATTACCTCATCGATGCGAAAGCCGTGAATGCCGATAGCCGTATTACCCTGTTAAAAAACACCTTAGTGCTCATTGCCGAAAAAAATAGTCCCTTAAACGAAGTGACCTTAAATAGCGACTGGGATATTAAAGCCGCAGTCAATGGTAGCCGTTTAGCCGTGGGTGACCCTGACCATGTTCCTGCCGGACAATACGCCAAGCAAGCGCTTGAAAACCTGAATCTTTGGAAAACCGCCGAGCCACTACTGGCAAGAGCAAACAATGTGCGCGCCGCCTTAGCGCTAGTGGAACAGGGCGAAGCACCGCTCGGTATCGTCTATTCGACCGATGCCAAAGTAGCGCAAAAGATTAAAATTGTGGCAACCTTCCCAGCCAGCAGCTATAGCCCAATTGAATATCCTAGCGCCTTAACTCAGCAACAATCGACTGACTGCGCGAAAGCGTTTAATCAATATCTTCAAGGCCCTAGCGCAAAAGTAGTGTTTGAAAAATATGGCTTTGGAGTGAATTAGTGCTGAGTGATTTATTCTTAAGTGGTTCGCTGTTTAGCGAGCCACTTCTCAGCGAGTATGAAGCCGCCGCGCTGCTACTCAGTCTCAAAGTATCTACCCTTGCTGTGATTGCTAGCTTACCCTTGGGTATTCTATGCGCTTGGTTACTGGCAAGAGTGGAGTTTCCCGGTAAAGCTATTTTCGACAGTATTCTCCATCTCCCCCTAGTGTTACCACCAGTGGTCGTGGGTTACCTGCTGCTTATCAGCATGGGGCGCCAAGGCATTATCGGACAATGGCTCTATAACTGGTTTGGATTAAGCTTTAGCTTTAGTTGGCGCGGCGCAGCGCTGGCTGCGGCCGTAGTGTCTTTTCCTTTGATGGTCAGAGCCATACGCCAGTCCTTCGAGACAGTTGATATTCGGCTTGAGCAGGCAGCCCGTACACTAGGCAGCAGCCGCTGGCGCGTGTTTCTCACGATAACCTTGCCGCTCACCTCACCAGGGATAGTGTCCGGAATGATCATCGCCTTTGCCCGCAGCCTAGGTGAATTTGGCTCGACCATCACCTTTGTCTCCAATATCCCCGGCGAAACCCGCACCATTCCGCTGGCCATGTACTCCTTTATCGAAACACCGGGGGCAGAATATCAGGCAATGCGCCTGTGTGTTATCTCGATTGTAATCGCATTGACCTCCCTACTCGCTTCCCAATGGCTCACACAAAAAGCCTTAAAAAGAACGGCAAATGTATGTTAACTATCAATATTGAAAAACAGCTTGGTCAACTGCAACTCAAGGTAAACACCCAATTGCCGTTACGAGGCGTCACCGCCGTATTTGGCCGCTCTGGTGCAGGCAAAACCTCCCTAGTGAATTTACTCGGCGGATTAACCACGCCTGATAAAGGCGAAATTAGCTTAGGTGATACACTGTTGTTCAAACATAAAACCGTTAATCTGCCTCCTGAAAAACGCCGGATTGGCTATGTTTTTCAAGAGGCCAGGTTATTTCCCCACTACAGCGTAAAGGGCAATCTAACCTATGGAATGCGCCATCAATCTCCCGCTCTGTTTGATAGAATAGTGCAACTACTCGGCCTGGAAAAACACTTACGCAGTTACCCCTCCACCCTCTCAGGCGGAGAAAAACAACGGGTTGCCATTGGCCGGGCACTACTCACCTCGCCGCAAATGTTATTGATGGATGAACCATTAGCCTCCCTCGATTTGCCACGGAAACGGGAATTGCTGCCCTATCTACAAACCCTCGCGCAGGAATTGAAGCTGCCGATTATCTATGTCAGCCACAGCTTGGATGAAATCCTACAACTTGCCGACCATATGCTGGTATTGCATCAAGGTCACATCATTGCCCAAGGGCCACTGACTGACGTGTGGAATAGCGAACAAATGCGCCCTTGGGTGCCACTGCAGGAACTGAGTTCACTTATTTGCGCCAGAATCGCCGATAGGCATCCAGATTATCCGATGACCAGACTGGTGATGGATGATGGCAATCAGCTCTGGGTCAGCGGGCAGTTGCCACAAACCCACAAACAGGTAAAAGTGCGGATCCAAGCAAACCATGTCTCGGTTTGTACTGCGGAACCTAAAAGGTCGAGCATTCGTAACGTACTCAAAGGGAAGATAAAAGAACTTTATCCCAGCGATAATGACGAGCAAGTCCAGCTCAAAATCGCCTTAGGCAATGACGAACTCTGGGCCAACATCACCCTATGGGCCTGTGACGAGTTACAACTTGTGGCAGGAAAAGAGATTTACGCTCAGATAAAAGGCGTGACAATGACGCAGATGGATATTGCCCAATCCCACTAAATAATCAGCAAAGGCAAAGTTGCAGTAAATTGCGTCTCGATGCCCATACTACTCATCAAAATGATGACTATGCGTATATTGCATCAAGCTCACGCAGATTATTTTACTGAATTGGAGGTACAAAAAAACCGACTCAAGGTCGGTTTTAGTCCCTTTAATAGGGATGGTACCAGAGGACGGACTCGAACCGTCACGCTTTTAAGGGCGGCGGATTTTGAAAAGATAGTGCTTAAAACCACTATTAATTTTCAGCTAGTTACGACATCATAATCGCACTTTGCAAATTCTTTGCAAAACCCACATCAGACTCTGACCATGAGCAAACAACTCGAACGACACGATATCTCAGACGAATTATACGTCTATAAGCAAGACAATAGCGAGCGTTGGTACGCTCGGATTAAAGTTGCTGGCAAGTGGATTGCTAAAGCCACCAAGCAAAAGGAAAAAGAGAAAGCCATAGCCATGGCTCACCGCCTACAAATGGAACAGGGGATATTGGTGGAACGTGGCCTTTTTGTTAACTCCAAACGTTTTCGTGATGTGGCAGATAAAGCCATTAAGGCTATGCAAAAGTCTATCGACAATGGTAAAGATATCGAGAAGTACACGACTTATATGCAGGTACTTCGCAAGTACCATATCCCCTTTTTCGACCGAACTTATATCACCTCTATCGACAGTGACAAGCTGCGGGAATTTGATAAATGGCGAATAGAGGAATTCGGCCGTGAGCCAGCAAAGTCGACGCTACTGAACCACAATGCTGCCATGCAGTTAGTGTTCAAAGAAGCTGTAGACCAGAAGTGGATGCTAGCCGCTCAAGTGCCATCCCTATCGACTAAAGGTGCTGAGTCACAGCGACGTGCACACTTCACACCAGAAGAGTATGAAAAAGCCTATGATGCAGTGGTTGCTTTGGAAGGAAACAGCCGCAAAGAAAAGAGCAGACAAATCCGTGAATTGCTCATCGATTATATGGAATTTGCAGTCTACACCGGCATCAGAGCGGGTACTGAGATGGATAATCTAACGTGGGGCGATATAGGATTCCAGACCAATGGAATTGCCTTTCAGTTGTTTATTACCGTCTCCAAAGGCAAAACCATCAAGCACACTGGCACTCGTGAGATTGTGTGTCGTGAAAAGATCCTGTCGAGCTTAGAATCATTACGCGAACGATTCCCAAACCGGAAACCCACAGACAAGATCTTTCGATTAGCCGATGGCAGTACAACCAATGAGCTAACGAAAACCTTTGAAAAGGCGCTAATCAGTGCAGGTTTAAAGACCTCTCCACATGGTGATAGGTCGCTTTACTCCTTACGCCACAGCTATATCACTTGGCAACTCTTAGCGGGGGTTAATATGGAAGTATTGGCGAAACAGTGTGGTACTAGTGTTGCGATGATTGAAAAGCACTACAGCCATGTAATCCCTAAGATGTTCAGTAGGGAGTTGTCTGGTGTTGACCTCGGTGAAGTAACAGTCAAGAAATCGATAAGAAAACGCAGTGATAAACTGCTTAACATATTGAAAAATAGATATAAAGAGTGGGAAGCACACTATAAAAAAGTGGGTTGTATTTAAACATAAAACAACGCTTAAACTCTAAGAGATGCACGAGTTGGTAACAACTCGTGTGGCTCACAATCAAGCTCTTCTGCAATTTTATACAACATATCAAGCGTTAAGTTTACCTCTGCTCTTTCTATACGGCCAATGTAACTACGGTCAATTTCTGCCCTTAACGCTAATTCATCCTGAGATAAGCCTCTGAGCTTTCTCATTTTACGCATCGCATGACCTAATTCTGTCGCTAAAGTTTTCATAGTGTCTCCTTGATCACAAGGCAACCACTATGTGAATTTGCTTACCAACTAACCACGGATTATAATCCGCATTTGATGCTTATAGTCCTCTTTTAAGCCATTGAGCACACTTGAGTTCTGTATATACAGCAACCAATAGCTCTATTCACATCACAAGGAAAAGTAATGAACTCCTACAACGTCATTTTTAAAGGTGAGATAGCTGAAGGAAAAGACCGTCACAAACTGAGTGTGGCCTTAGCAAAGTTTCTTAAAATTCCAGAAGAAAAAGCACACCTACTGTTTTCTGGAAACCCTATATGCATTAAGAAGGCCTTAAGTGAAAGTGAGGCTAATGCACTAAAAGCAAAGCTGAACTCTGTGGGTATTATTACCTACACCAAACTTGCGCCAGCTTAAACATCATCGACAAAATCTGTCGCCATAACACCTGAAACGCAACCCAAAGTGGCTACACCAACTAAGACAAAGCCTGTCATAGCCGTAAAGCCAGCAGTGAAATCCTATGATGAGTTAAGTAAAGGTTGGCAAAAGGTGTTTGCTGAGTTTGACCTAAGAGAAGCGGATAAATTAGGGCTACTGGCTTGCGCTAAACATCCAGCGCATACATCGAGACCTAAAAGTCAGCAGCTAAAGGCAAATTTTGTTGTTAACTTCAAAATACTTGCGTTTCTTTTTGGTCCTTTTTATTACTTTGCCAAAGGTATGTGGAAGAAAGGACTTTACCTCACCTTAATGCTAGTCATGGCAAACATTGGTATCTATATGGTTTGGGAGCTGTTTTCTGACTCAGAGTTGATTGATAGGCTATTACCTTCGCTTAACTGTGCTATTTTTGGGGCGCTGGCTAATTATGACTATTACCGCTACTACAAGCTCGACGAAACAATATGGCCTTGGATGCCAAAATGGATGCAAAACTGGTGGGGAATTTTAGTTGCGTATTTTTTTGGATTAGCAATCCTTTTGGGAGCGGCTTTCCTAAGTGTTGTAGCTGAAGAATCAGGGGGAACCAGTAGCGTCAAAGACAGTTACCTCAATGGATACGAACAAACCACGGTAGGCTTGGCCTTTGATAACTGGTCACCTTGTAATCAAGTGAATTGGGAATTACAACAAAGCACCAATGGTATCAGGACGGTGACATATCATTGCCAGACAGACCTATCAGTCTTCAAGAAAGCAGCGCATACAGAAGCTCTCAGAATCACTGGTGATGATAAAAAAGCTGTTCCGAAGACGCTGGAAGCTGCTTCATTACAAGTCGCCTTTATCCTAAACCATGGTAACTCTTTTACAGTAGACCACGTCTTGTGGGATCTTGACCTCGGTCAAACTCATTCACAACGTTATGTTACAGCCAACAATGTCATGGTAGATATTTATCGAAATCAGCTTAGCTTGAGTGTTCAAGAACTTTTTACCGTGCAAAATATACTGCTCAACAGCGTAATTGGGGAGCAGCGTAATTTTGAAAATAATACGGGCAAGTAGTTCCCATTAAAAAGTAAAATTAAGATCGTCAAAATAAGGTGTTATAGCTCTTTCCCCTGCGCTATCGCCACATTACATGGCAGTTACTGACATATGGAGCATGGGCATTTAGACAGTCCGTGTCACATCAGATAGCTATTTCGTCAAAAGAACGGCATACAAACATACATACCTATTAACAGTAAGTTCTTCTATCCATTGCCATTCTAGACCATAATACACCTCACAAATTCAGGAGCTTAAAATGACACTATATAAACGCGAGTTTGGTGAAAGCTTTAATTTAGGCTTTGACCATTCCGAATTCCTTTGGTTTCTATTTTTCCATGATAAGGATACTATAACAACTTGAAATAATACGGTAAAAAGCTGCGCTAAACTACCGCAGCTTAATATTCGAAGAACCAATACTCAATTAATTATCGAGTCTGATATACAATAGTATTTCGACGATCTGTCATAAAACTTGCGAACCAACCCAAGGTGAGTGGTGCTAAACAAACCATGAATGTCGCATAGGCAATCATACAGTAGTGCGCCATGTTTAAGCCAAATAATGCCCAATCATCTTCACCACAACCACCTGTAGGTGCAAACTCAAAGGGTAACCACTTATCTAAGGGCAAACCTAGTGGGAAACGAGGTTCTGTTGAACAAGCAGACCCAGCAGCATCACCCGCAGCAGCAAAGAAATCCATTGATTCGTCAACAACCATATGTGCGGCATCATGAATTTTCATCAATTCAAAGGACCATATCCACCCCTGAATCATAGCGTACCACGCTAATAATAGGCCAAGAGTCTTAAGAATATTATTTCTGGGATTAATCAAAATAATTAAACCCGCGATTACAATACAACTTTGACTAAAACGGATGTACACACATTTTTCACATGGAGCCATTGCTAAAAATAATTGAAAATAAAAAATGGCTGATAAAATGAGGAATATTGCAGCCCCTACCATCACAAACCAAATTGGCCGTTCAGCCTGAATTTTAGCTAGTTGATTAACCGGCTGAGCTTTGAAACTTCGGAAAACTTCATTGATTGACATTACGGCTTCCTTTACTTATCAGACAGTTCAGCAATCAATTCTTTTAACACTTCCATAGAGCTAATTGATTTAGTATTGATAAGATATTTACCATTAACAGTAATTGCTGGGATACCTTGAATTTTTGCGACCTCGACACCTAAATCCCACTTAGCTAGTAGCGCCTTTACAGCGGGGTCCTTCGCGTGTGAGTCAAACTCAGCACGGCTCATACTTAAGATATCCAAAGAATATGCGATTGCTGAATCTGAGTCTTTGAACTTTTCTTTTTTAACGTGATATTGTTCATAGTATTTATTTTTCAGTTCTTTAAATACTGAATCTCCCTTAACTACTTTAGCAATTGCCAGCGCAGTTGACTTTTCAATACCAAAGGGAGGCTTAGTCGTAATATGATATTGTTCAAAGCTCATACCTGCCGGAATAATCTTCACGTTAGGAATACCAGCTTTTTCATACTTATAACAGAAAGGGCAGTTAATTGAATAAATTTTAACCACTTGATTTGGCGCATCAAACTGTATAGCTTTAGGTAGAACTTGATATTCCACTCCCTCCGTTGCTGCATGAGCACCAAAAGACATTAATAAAGATGTAGTGATAACAATTAGTGATTTTTTCATAATTCCTCTCAATTCATGAATTATATAGAAATGATGTAATCGTACGTAGAATATAAAATTACATATTCAAACAACATATAAACTCGAATAAAACTTTATCCCTAAAAATAATTTTATTCAGCAGTTGCTTTCAACAAAATTGAAGTAACAAGCAATAATCATGATGATTTTAAAATTAACAAATCTTGATATTAGAAATTTAAAGATCAACTAAACCATCATTTTAATGTGATTGTTAATTTATATAAATCAGAATTCATAAATTTTTTACTCTGATGTTTTTTTATGATTAAAGCAATGAATAATCAACTAACTATTCTAAAAAAAATATCCGCGTGACACCGATCTCAAATAAATAAAAAACAGCAGATTAATATCTAAACCGCCCGATCACATTTGTATTTAGAGGTTTAAACTATGAAAAAAAACATATTAGGCGTTGCAGTTATATTGGCACTATCTCAATCTATTATTTCTTCAGAATCAAATGCAGCAGGTTTCAAACCAGCTCCACCTGCAGGACAATTAGGTGCCATTCTTGTTAATCCATATGGTAATTCACCATTAACAGCTATATTAGAACTCAGCAGTAAAAAACCAACTAATGTTACAGTAACTGTTCATGGCAAGGGTAATAATGGTGTAGATATTAGTTATCCTGTAGGTCAAAGAACAATGAATACACATGATGGTATTCCATTATTCGGTTTATATGCCGACCATAATAACCAAGTTACCGTAAAATATACTCTAGATGGTAAAAATTTAACTGAAAAATATAACGTATTAACGGGAGCGATATCAAATAAATATGTTGACAACCGAAGCACGACAGTTATGCAGGAAGTAAAAGTAAAAACCGTAGCTAAAGGTTTTGAAAACCGTCTATATATGGTCAACAGCCATACATATAACCAACAGGGATCTGATATTCACTGGTCTGGTCAAAAAGGCAAAGATGCGGGAATTTTTGAATCGACACCAAGCATGGGTTCATTAACCTTTGATAACGCTCCAATGACCTACGTTGTAGATACTAAAGGTGAAATTCGTTGGTGGTTAGAGCAAGATGCCGTTTACGATGGTTCAGATGTAGATCTAAATAAGCGTGGATATTTCATGGGCTTGCATGATAATGGCAAGGGTGGGATTACCTTCGTACAGGGACAACGGTACGGCCATTTTGATCTCTTAGGAAATGTTGAATCAAGACGTCTACCAAGAGGCTACATTGATGCTTCCCATGAGCACAATCTAATGCCTAATGGACACTCACTTATCCGCGCAGCAAAATCAAACTACGAAAATGATCGTGGTGATGTCGTTCACACTGTAAGGGATCATATTCTAGAAATTGACCAACAAGGTAATTTAGTTGATGTATGGAACCTTGCAACTATTTTGGATCCTTACAGGGATGCCCTGCTAAATGCATTAGATATGGGCGCAGTATGCTTAAACGTCGATATGGATAATATTGGTAAAACAGCTGAAGTTAAAATTGATGCACCTTACGGAGATATTCCAGGTGTTGTAGCTGGTAGAAACTGGGCACACATTAACTCAGTTGAATATGATCCAAAGGATGACTCTATAATTCTATCATTCCGTCATCAAGGTGTAGCTAAAGTAACCCGCGATAAAAAAGTTAAATGGATTCTTGCTCCATCTGAAGGTTGGAATAAAGAACTATCAACTAAACTATTAACACCAGTTGATTCAAAAGGTAAAAAAATTTCATGCACAAGCAAAGGGGTTTGCGATGGTGATTTCGATTTCACTTATACCCAACATACAGCATGGTTAAATAATAAAACGGGTACACTGACCGTACTTGACAACGGTGATGGCCGTGGTTACGAACAGCCCGCGTTACCTACGATGAAATATTCTCGCTTCGTTGAATATAAAATTAACGAAGAGAATATGACTGTTGAACAAATCTGGGAATACGGTAAAGAACGTGGTTACGAATGGTATAGCCCAATTACTTCTAATGTTGAATATATGGAAGATAAGGATACCATGTTTGGATTTGGTGGTTCAGTAGACCTTTATAATCCGGGAAAACCAACTATTGGTCGAATTAATGAAATAGGTTATGACGATAAAAAGGTCAAAGTTGAAATTGACGTTTTATCAGACAAGCCTAACTCTCCACATTACCGTGCAATTATTCTAAATCCATCAAGTCAATTTGGTAATTAATAAACACTAATGTTTTGGGCCTTATACAAGGCCCATTACCCAAGAGTATTAATATGAAAATTTATCAGTATTTATTATTTACAACACTATCATTATTAATTATAACAACTGTTAATGCAGAAACAATTTCTAAAAATAACATTATCGTAGGTTATGAATTTTTACTCGATGCAGAAGAAAACAACCCAAACCTATATGACCAACCATATTTTATATTAGGGCACTCTACTTCGGCAGATTGGGGGAATATCGCGGGCTGGTTAAGGCTTGAAAACCCAACAGATAGTGCAAATACCCAACAGGGTACGGACGCAGGTTCAGCAACAAAAGTCTGGCTTAAACTTGACTATAATATCGGTCAATC
Organism: Shewanella oneidensis MR-1; assembly: GCF_000146165.2. Classification (NCBI taxonomy): domain Bacteria; kingdom Pseudomonadati; phylum Pseudomonadota; class Gammaproteobacteria; order Alteromonadales; family Shewanellaceae; genus Shewanella; species Shewanella oneidensis. The sequence continues at coordinate 4,020,221 of NC_004347.2, forward strand.
CCCCTTTAACACATGGGTACAATCATTTACTAGCTCAAATAAAGCTGCAGTTGAGCAGGATATATACTTAGGTGCTTCTTATGATATTAACTATGCGAAAATAAAAGGGAGTTTCGGTCTAGGTATGCAATATGCTTATGGTAGTTTTGCACCTACAGGAAAGTCCTTTAACGGGATTTCTGGTGTTGGAATAACATTAATACTAGGCTACCCTATTACACCAGAATGGTTTACAAAACTGTATTATGAAGCACAAATTGGACGTAGTACAGAACATAAAGACGTTTTAAGCTATGAATCATACGGTCACCAATTTGTTTTAGGTATAGATTATCTTTTACAACCTCAATTATTTGCAAGTTTCCTATATAAGCATAGACATAGCTGGGGGGGGGCAATAAATGATGGTGGAGAACTATTTATTGAGATTGGATATACTTTTTAAAAACCTATTTTTTTAGGGATATCCGCCTTCTTAAAGGCGGATTTGATACATATATCAGAGTGTTTTTTTAACTTAAAAAACATTTAACACTAAAAGCAATTGCAGAATCTTAAATAACTACTTAATATTTATTAATAAATCTATTTAATTAAACTAACTAATCTCACACTTTAATTTAAGAATAACCTAATTAGATACTACATATACTATCTAGCCATTACTGTACATATCTATCAGAATAAAGGTTAAAAATCAAACAACTAGCACCCTGATGAAAACTCAAACAAATATGATATTTGAATGCTTAATACCAAAAATAATTTCCACAAAGACTATAAATAACTAGAAGCCTCCTTACTTTAAAAGAGTTATCATGGTCATATCCTAAAACATAGTAAGAATCATGTATTAACTTTCAGAATCAAGAGTTAAAATTTCTCTCATCACAAAAGTTATGGATATGAAATTTTGTGATCACTATAAAATATATCATTACAGTTTCACAAAAACCCATTTTTTTAGCATACAATTAGCATAATTAACTTTCTTACTTCGAGATAATAATGATTATAAATAACAATATAAAAGAGCTGTCAATAGCTCATCTTCAGCTAATTGTTTGCCTTATAAAGCATGGGAACTCATGTGTCGTCTCAGATGAACTTGGGATTAGCCAATCATCTATTAGTTACCACTTACGTCGATTAAGAGTTATCTTTGCTGATGAAATGTTTATCCGTACTGGAAAAGGCCTAAAACCGACTGAACGTTGTATTCAAATTGGCCATTTCGCCCAAGACCTCATTAATCGTGTTGAGGAAGAATTAATTCATGCTAATGATTTTGTTCCAAAGCAAATGAAACGAGAACTCACATTAATCGCTGCCGATACGGCATGTGGTTGGTTTAGCACACTCTTTAGCGATATGCAAAAAACACTTCCTAGAGTCACACTTTGTGCTCGCCCATGGAATTTAAAATCAATGGAAGATTTAGATAGTGGCGCAGTTGATTTTGGTATTCATATTATCGAAAACTCAAAAAAGGGGATTTATGATATGGATATCGCACCTTGCTATAGACTATGTGTAGTAAGGGATGGACACCCCCTAATTTCTAAAGGAGAAGTTACATTAAAGGATCTAGAACAATATCCAGTGTTGATTAATGACTTAGGAGGCTGGAATAATGATGGAAACTCCCTAATGCAACGAGTCTTAGAAAAACACGGTCTCAAACTAAATATTGCAGGACGCCTAGGCTATATTAATAGCATTTTCACGGCCCTACACACTAGTAATGCCATTACATATACTTCTGCAGCATCCATACCTCAATCAATACCTGGTCTTACTTTACTTAGAGGACCAAAGGAGGTAAATGAAGTCGACTGTTTCTACCGGCTTTACATTAGCAGAATGCGTTATGGATCTCAGGAAACTAATTATTTAATTGATTTTATATACGATTCCTTTAAACACTTTCTAACCCAACAATATAATCGGATTGATATAGCTGCAGTAATAAATAAATAATTGGTAAGTTAACCTGCATCTTATTTTTTCAATAACTATTAATTCGTTATAATAACGTGAGTGTCATAAAAATTTATGAAGCGATACTACAAACAAAATCTGCATATTAATGGTTATTACCATGCAGAAATCATAATATTGATGAGCAGATTTCAGCTATTATTATGTAGATAGACTTTACTTATGCAGATAAAACTGTATAAAAATTCAGGTTCTCACTCATCTCATTTTACATACTCGCTGAGGGACAAAAGCGTGATAGATCCTTTGCTCTAACTCGTCTAATATATCGATGGGGCAACGCCGCGCATTGACTGCCCCTCTTGAGGCGTTTGTTGGCGGCGTTTTGAAACTGGTAGAACTTCCGCTATTTCTGTATCAAGCATTTCTAAAACGCTTTCAAAACCATATATTGGCTGCTATTCAAGCTTGTTTTGTTCTAACGAGGAATCATAAATACGGTCTAAAGTTTTAAGCAAGTGCCAATCTCTTTTTGCAAATATTGACACGATGCCTGGGCACTAACGTGTAGTAACTGAACAAGCATCATTGTACAAAGCTTCACAATCCTCAGGACTGAAAGGGGGTCCCCCGAAATTATGAACCGATTAAAGCCACACAAACGCTTTTCTAATGCACATAAATGCGCATGTCAAAAATGCATCTAATGATTATATAATCACCTACAATAGTAACGCGTACAATCTTATAGTGAAGTATCACACGGAGCCACTCAATGAAGTTCATATCGTCAGTTGTTGTCTGTTTAAGCTTGAGTCCATTCGCACATGCATCAAGCCCCCCAAAACCTGATGCAGAAACCATTTATATTGGCGGCAACTTTGTGACAGTAACCGATTCAGCCCCTACATCCGAGGCATTAGCAGTGAAGAATGGGCGAAGCTATCGACTGTTCAACGTGATTGATGACTTTAAACGTGAAGGGCTCGCGATTGAAGCAGGTTTTTCATTGCCAACAATGCGGGTGATCCGGACCCTAAATCAGCTACTTGAAGGGCGAACAAAACCAATCGCGATCCGTTGTGACAATGGACCTGAATTTATTAGCCACGAATTTACGGAATGGGCGAAAAAGCATGAGATCAGGATTGATTACATTCAACCTGGCAAGCCACAGCAAAATGCGTACATAGAACGACACAATAAGACCATCAGGTACAGCTGGGTAAGCAAACATTTATTTGATACGCTTGAAGAAGTTCAGGACTATGCCACAAAATGGTTATGGTTTTACAATCATGAACGGCCGCACAAAGCCAATGGCGGAAAGCCGCCATTGATGGTTGCATGAACTCTACTTTTAACTTCGGTTAAAAATGGGAGGATTACCCGTAGTTGTCGGGTAGTGTTCATAATTCTGTGTCATTTCAGTAAAATATTCAAAAACAGGAATGACACATGACCCAACCTTTTAACTTCGAACAAGCCCTTAAAGATCTGCAATCAGGTAAAAGCCTCACAGGTAAAGACAGCATTCTTGGCCCACTGATCAAGCAACTCACTGAAGCGGCTCTCCAGGCTGAGCTTGAGCAGCATTTAGCGCATGATCCTCAGCCTAATCGTAAAAATGGCAAAACCCCTAAGACCATTAAGCATCCGTCCGGTAACTTTGAGTTAGACGCGCCTAGAGACCGCAATGGCACCTTTGAGCCTCAGTTGATTAAGAAAAATCAAACTACACTAACCGATGAAATCGAACGTAAAGTGTTATCGATGTTCAGTATAGGTATGAGCTATCGCGATATTAATCAACATGTTGAAGATATGTATGGGCTCAATGTGTCTAACGCAACAGTCAGTGCTATCACTGACAAACTCATCCCCGAACTTAAAGCGTGGCAGCAGCGCCCATTAGATAGCCATTATCCTATCGTTTGGCTTGATGCGATACATTATAAAGTCAAAGAGGATGGGCGTTACGTCAGTAAAGCCGTTTACACATTGTTAGCGCTTAATATGAAAGGAAAAAAGGAAATTTTAGGGCTTCACTTATCCGAAAATGAAGGCGCTAATTACTGGCTATCCGTACTGACCGATCTTAATAATCGTGGTGTAAAAGATATTCTTATCGCCTGTGTTGACGGCTTGACCGGTTTCCCTGAGGCCATAGCCAGTATCTTTCCTCATACGGAAACACAGCTATGCGTTATCCACCAGATCCGTAACTCAATGAAGTATGTCGCCTCAAAAAATCAGAAAGCGTTTATGGCTGATTTAAAGCCTGTGTATCGAGCCGTGAGTAAAGAAGCCGCAGAGATGGCATTGGACGAACTGGAGGCCAAATGGGGTGATGCTTATCCGTTGGTAATCAACTCTTGGCGTCGCAAATGGCATAATTTGTCTCATTATTTTAAGTACCCAGAACATATCAGGAAAGTGATTTACACGACCAATGCAGTTGAGGCTGTACATCGCCAATTTAGAAAGCTCACCAAAACCAAAGGTGCTTTTCCTAATGAAAATAGCTTGTTGAAGCTACTTTACGCAGGCATATTAAACGCCTCAGATAAATGGACCATGCCAATCCACAATTGGAGCCTTTGTTTATCTCAGTTAGCGATTTATTTTGAAGGACGTTTAGATAGCGTGCTAGAAATTTAAAAATTAGCCTGACACAGAATTTTGAACGCCCTCGTGTATTAACAACTCAACTCGCGACACTAAAGTACTCGTTTACTTCATCTATAAGAATAAAGGCTACGAAAAGCTCAACTGCAAAGACTTTAAATCTTATGTCGAAACGTATACTTCGCTCTCATACGATGCTGCAATCAAGCAAGTAAATGCTGCAAAAGTTGCTTATAAAGTCGGTGGAAAAAAAGCTATTGGAGTGTTCAGCGACGCAAGTATGCTTGCGATGAAAAATTTGAGCAAAAAAGAAATCAAGTTTGTTGTCAAGGCAATTAAAAAAACTCATGGCGAATCAGAAATAACCAAAATCAATTTGACTAAAGAAATGGTCGAAGAGGCGATATCTGATCTTGCTATTGGCTGCAAAGACAAACACTCACCCAGTGGTAAACACAGTAAAAATGATACCACCGATGGTGAAAAGGTTGCTCGTGATAATAAGCAGAAATCAAAGAGCAACAAACACAAACATCGCTCTAAAGATACAGGCGTTGACACTAAAGCTAAGAATTTGAAGAAGACTGAGAACATTACTGATAAAAACGCTGACAAACGCTCAACGAAAAAGTCTGCGACAGCGGGGAAAGCAACGCTTGCTACTTATAGTGAGCGGTAGTGTTCAAATTTCTGTGTCATTTCTTTAAGCTATACCAAAAAGAGATGATTTATGACCACACCTACTTTTGATATCAATGCGGCCATTCAAGCACTACGTGAAGGTAAAGACCTCACCGGCAAGGATGGCATCTTAACCCCTTTGATTAAGCAACTCACTGAAGCGGCCTTGGCGGCTGAGCTGGATGGCCACTTGGCAAGCACTGAAGGCGCCAATCGTAAAAACGGTAAAACCACTAAAACGGTTAAAAGCCCCCTTGGCAACTTCGAGTTGAACACGCCCAGAGACAGAGCGGGCACCTTCGAACCTCAATTAGTCAAAAAGCACCAAACCCAACTTACCGATGAAATGGAGCGTAAAATCATTGGCTTATTTTCATTAGGCTCCAGCTATCAAGATATTCGTGCGCATATCGAAGACATGTACGGCATGTCGGTGTCCAACGGCACGGTGAACGCCATTACTGACAAGTTACTCCCTGAGCTTCAAGCATGGCGCGAACGCGAACTAGAGCCGCCTTACCCCGTCATATGGCTCGATGCGATTCACTATAAAATCAAAGAGAACGGCCGCTTTATTAGCAAAGCGGTTTACACCATTTTGGCGCTTAACGTCGAAGGTAAAAAAGAACTATTAGGCTTATATCTGTCTGATAATGAAGGGGCTCACCATTGGTTAAGCGTGCTAACCGACCTGTATAATCGCGGCGTTAAAGACATCCTCATCGCCTGCGTTGATGGCCTTAAAGGCTTTCCTGAAGCGATTGAAACCATTTACCCGCAGACGGAAGTGCAACTGTGTGTCATCCACCAAATTCGCAACTCGATGAAGTATGTTGCCTCTAAGCATCAAAAGGCCTTTATGGCGGATTTAAAGTGCGTTTATAAGGCCGCCACCTTGAATGCGGCCGAGATGGCACTGGATGAGCTGGAGACGAAATGGGGCGATAAATACCCCGTGGTGATTAAGTCATGGCGCAACAAATGGGCGCTGCTATCGGTGTATTTCAAATACCCTGACTATGTTCGCACAGCCATTTACACCACCAATGCGGTTGAAGCGGTACATCGACAATTCAGGAAGTTAACTAAAACCAAAGGTGGTTTTGCTAACGAGAACAGTTTACTCAAACTGCTTTACGCGGGTATATTGAAGGCCTCTGAGCGCTGGACTCACCCCATCCAAAACTGGAATTTGACGCTATCACAGCTCTCAATCCATTTTGAGGGGCGCTTAGAAAACCATATCGACCTGTGAAATTAACCTGACACAGAATTATGAACAGCCTCTAGTGAGCTTCAGGCTGACTTTCTTAAGCACTTCGAAAAAGAGTGCCGTAACGAGTGTTCATCGAAAGCGATCTTCAGCGCGTTTCTTAAGACCAAAAGTGGCTCGAATCCTAAAACACTTGAGAAGGCGGTGAAACTGCTCACAAAGCGCCTCAAGAGCCTGAACGGTCAGGAGGTGTAATATGTTGGGCAAATTACTCGATAATCTTTACGCCAGTGTCTCTATCCTGATTGATAAATTCGTTGCCGTCATTGCATGCTCGGATGAGCAAGTGAAAGAGGAGTGTATTCAAAACATCCAGCGCATTGCGGATAATCTTGAACAACGCCACAACTTGAAGGTTAAACTGCTTAAGAGCCAAGCAGGATATCGCTATTGCATCAAGCTGCCGCTGATTAAGTCGATCCCTTGGAGCTGTGCACTGCATGGTGTACCCCACCTTTATGTGAATTAGTCTCGACTTGATCTGACACATCGCCTTGAAAAGGTGAGAGTTACCAGTTTTGATTGTGGGTGTCGAATCCTTAATCAAAACCAAGGAGGTAACTCTCATGCTCCATAGTAACAATCCAATCATCAAACACAAAACAGGTTTACTCAATCTGGCAGAGGAACTGAGCAACGTCTCCAGAGCCTGCAAAGTCATGGGTGTGTCTCGTGATACGTTTTATCGTTACCGCGAGTTAGTGGACGATGGCGGTGTTGATGCACTGATCGAAAAAAGTCGTAGAAGTCCAAATCTCAAGAACCGTGTCGAAGAAGCTGTTGAACAGGCAGTGATGGAGTATGCGATTGAATTTCCCGCCCATGGCCAGCACAGAACCAGCAATGAACTGCGCAAAAAAGGCGTGTTTGTTTCTGGCAGTGGTGTCCGCTCAATCTGGTTGCGACATGATTTAGAGAACTTTAAGAAGCGACTGAAAGCCTTGGAAGCCAAAGTAGCTCGCGATGGCATTCAACTTACTGATGAACAGATTGCGGCACTTGAGCGCAAAAAACACGACGATGAAGCCTGTGGTGAGATTGAAACCGCGCACCCAGGCTACCTTGGGTCGCAAGACACGTTTTATGTCGGAAACCTCAAGGGCGTTGGTCGTATCTATCAGCAAACCTATGTCGATACGTACTGCAAAGTCGCTCATTGCAAGCTCTATACTACGAAAACACCTATCACTGCAGCGGACTTATTGAACGACAAAGTATTGCCGTTTTACGAGTCACAGCAGTTGCCGGTGCTGCGTATTTTAACTGACCGTGGCACAGAGTATTGCGGCAAGGTCGAGCACCATGATTACCAGCTATATCTGGCGATTAATGATATCGACCACACGAAAACCAAAGCGATGTCGCCGCAAACGAATGGGATCTGCGAGCGGTTTCATAAGACGATCCTGAACGAGTTTTATCAGGTGACCTTCCGCAAAAAGCTGTACCAAACGCTGGAGGAGCTGCAAAAAGATCTGGACGAGTGGCTGTCTTACTACAACAATGAACGCACTCATCAAGGCAAAATGTGCAACGGCAGAACGCCAGTTGAAACATTGATTGATGGGAAACGGGTTTGGGCGGAAAAGAATCTGACTCGAATCTAATCTGACAGACACCAGCATAAAACTGGTAACTGTCAGATCAAGTCTGAGCTAGTACACTTTATGTTCAAGTTGCTCCTTATGGAAATAGCCGTCCATTCATCAAGTTTGAAATGAAGGGCTTCTCCCCGACCAAGCGAGAGTTCTACGCAACAAGATTATGGTTAACGAAAATTATTGGCTCACAGGCAGAGCGCATCTTGCATGCAGGTAACATCAAAGTTACTGCACTGGATATTGCAATGGATTTTCCTATCGACATTGCTCAGATCGCTGTGAATCTCAAGCATGCTCACGCTTCCGGAGTGTATTTAGATATCAACTCCAGTGGCAGGATAGGCACTATCTACATAGGAACGAAAAAATGGTAGTGTTCATAATTCTGTGTCATTTCAGTAAAATATTCAAAAACAGGAATGACACATGACCCAACCTTTTAACTTCGAACAAGCCCTTAAAGATCTGCAATCAGGTAAAAGCCTCACAGGTAAAGACAGCATTCTTGGCCCACTGATCAAGCAACTCACTGAAGCGGCTCTCCAGGCTGAGCTTGAGCAGCATTTAGCGCATGATCCTCAGCCTAATCGTAAAAATGGCAAAACCCCTAAGACCATTAAGCATCCGTCCGGTAACTTTGAGTTAGACGCGCCTAGAGACCGCAATGGCACCTTTGAGCCTCAGTTGATTAAGAAAAATCAAACGACACTAACCGATGAAATCGAACGTAAAGTGTTATCGATGTTCAGTATAGGTATGAGCTATCGCGATATTAATCAACATGTTGAAGATATGTATGGGCTCAATGTGTCTAACGCAACAGTCAGTGCTATCACTGACAAACTCATCCCCGAACTTAAAGCGTGGCAGCAGCGCCCATTAGATAGCCATTATCCTATCGTTTGGCTTGATGCGATACATTATAAAGTCAAAGAGGATGGGCGTTACGTCAGTAAAGCCGTTTACACATTGTTAGCGCTTAATATGAAAGGAAAAAAGGAAATTTTAGGGCTTCACTTATCCGAAAATGAAGGCGCTAATTACTGGCTATCCGTACTGACCGATCTTAATAATCGTGGTGTAAAAGATATTCTTATCGCCTGTGTTGACGGCTTGACCGGTTTCCCTGAGGCCATAGCCAGTATCTTTCCTCATACGGAAACACAGCTATGCGTTATCCACCAGATCCGTAACTCAATGAAGTATGTCGCCTCAAAAAATCAGAAAGCGTTTATGGCTGATTTAAAGCCTGTGTATCGAGCCGTGAGTAAAGAAGCCGCAGAGATGGCATTGGACGAACTGGAGGCCAAATGGGGTGATGCTTATCCGTTGGTAATCAACTCTTGGCGTCGCAAATGGCATAATTTGTCCCATTATTTTAAGTACCCAGAACATATCAGGAAAGTGATTTACACGACCAATGCGGTTGAGGCTGTACATCGCCAATTTAGAAAGCTCACCAAAACCAAAGGTGCATTTCCTAATGAAAATAGCTTGTTGAAGCTACTTTACGCAGGCATATTAAACGCCTCAGATAAATGGACTATGCCAATCCACAATTGGAGCCTTTGTTTATCTCAGTTAGCGATTTATTTTGAAGGACGTTTAGATAGCGTGCTAGAAATTTAAAAATTAGCCTGACACAGAATTTTGAACGCCCTCGAAAAAATCCAAGATTCGCATTGTTATCTATGACCGTCTTGCGAACTGCAAGGCAAAGAATTTGGCTCACTTGGGACTGCCTAACACCCGAATCGAAGTACAGGTAAAGCCGAATTGTTCGCTTGATAAGCTAGCAAGCGAGCTGCTTGATAGTAGTTTTCTTGAGCGTATCGAGGTTTATGATCTTGATGAGATCCGCGCATTAGAATGCATCCACCCTCATACGCTTAGTGCCATTAACACGCTCGGCTTAAAGGCTGCATTTCAGTCTCTTCCGAAGCCTGAGCGTCGTCGTTATCGTAAAGCTTTCGAGTCTTGCCGTGTTGACTTAATTCCTAATGAAAAAGTCTATCCCGAACTGGAAAAGAAACTTAAGAAAACCGTAGCGTTAGTCCTAGGACGTAATGACAGTGATTTCAACCATAGCGCCGCCAAAGAGGTCCGCAAACACTTTAAAGACAACTACAGTTAACCGATTGGGGGTCAACATCGCCCCCTTTTTTGTTTTACCTACCGTGTCAAAAACAGCGGCTGAAAAATAGCCTCATTTGTGATACCATACTCTTACAGTGCGGTATCACTATTCCCTTCTGTTTCAATCCCCTAGCAACATATCAAACTATTCTTACTGGAGTTATCTATGACTACAGCGACTGCTTATGCGCTCTATTTGAGCCGTCTTGCGCCCAACAGTCAGCGCTCGATTGCTTCGCAGATGCGCAGCATTGCACAGCTGATGGACTGGCCTGACGAAGTGATAGGCAAGCAACTCAGCAGCATTAACTATCAACAAGCGATGCAGATACGGGCATTGCTGATACACGAGCAGTGGTCGGCACGCTCGATTAACCGTGCGATGACCGCGATTAAGAGTATTGTCAAAGTCGCCGCTTTGATGGGTGAAGCGGATATGCAGCAAGTCGCGCACATCAACAGCATCGCTAACATGAAACACGGTGCCCATCAGGGTAATCCCCTGAGTGCAGAGCAAGTCACTAAGCTGCTCGCCTTGCTTTCCAAACGCCAAGACACGTATGGGCTTCGCACATTAGCTATCTTTGCGTTGTTCCTCGGAACGGGGTTACGCCGTAGTGAACTAGCGGCACTGACACTTGCCGATTATGACAGTGCAACCTCAACAATTAAGGTGGTTGCAGGTAAAGGCAACAAGAGCCGTATTCTGTTCTTACCCGATTGGGTTGAACAGCATGTCATCGCTTGGCTCAACGTGCGCAAGATGCAATTGGGGCCACTCATTTGCCACTGTCGCACGACTGGCATTATTGTCCATTACCGCCCTGTGAGTCGGGATGCACTCTATCGGTTAGTCAAAGATAAACTTGGAGATATCGGCGTAGTAGGTGCATCACCCCATGATTTGCGCCGCACCTTTATTACTCGGCTACTGGAGCAAAACGTCGATATCAACACCGTGCGCCAAATGGCAGGCCATGCAGATATCAGTACTACCACCATTTATGACAAGCGTGGTGATGCGTTTATGCGTGAAGCCGCTGCCACCCTGAACTATGTGTCAGCACCGAACGAACGGGGTGGGAAAACAAGATGCTAAAGCGTGCAAAATCACCCCGTAAATGGCGCGCCAATCATTGCCACTACCTCGCCTCGCAGTTGAGTGAAGCATTGATGCTTGCCGCCATTACCGTCGACATGGTGGTGCCATCCTCGATACTGGGCGCAATCACAGGTGAGCAGATTGAGCCATTTCTACGCCTTAGCCTAGAGGATGCATCACTCAAGCTACCAAGCAAAGACCGTGCACCGCTCAACACGGCAACGGTTAAGCATAATGCGCAGTTTCTTGGTCAGTTGTTTGGCTTAATGCCACAGATGCAAGCTGTACTTGAGTTCTTGATTGTCATCAATGCCAATGCGGGGCTTCGAGAGTTAACCGAATTACTGATTGATGATGACTTTGATGTACTTGAACGAATGCTACAGGCTAAGACAACCCTCGATTTAGAGGTCATCCTGTCGCAATTAGCGGTGTTTGAGCGCTATCAACTGATTGCTGAAGCGACCTTGGATGCGCCTTACCGATTGCTGTTCCCAAACGTACTGGTATCCATTTTAGTGTCGCAGAAGTTAACGAGCGCGGTCGACTTCTTAGCCCCCATGCTCAGCAAAAGCCCCGAGGCACAATTTAGTCTGTCGCAATTTGGGCATGTGAACACTGACTTACTGGCTAACTACCTTGCGGCCATTACTAAAAAGCCCTCGGTAGGCGTCAATATCCTGCTCTATGGTAAAGCAGGTACAGGTAAAACTGAGTTGGCACGGACATTGGCAAAGACGATTAAGCGCAATCTACTGGAAGTCCAAAGCCAGCAGTTAATCGGGAGCCAATACCGAAGTGACAGCATCACAAAGGCGACCAGCATACGCCTTGTTCACCTGAGCTTGTTACAAGGTTTACTGGCTCACAGCAATGACAGCTTGTTATTGGTCGATGAGTGTGAGGCGTTATTCGTGCAAGCCGATGAGCAGTATTCCAAAGAACAATTGATGCAGGCGTTAGAGCAAAACCCTGTCCCTGCCATTTGGATTACCAACCATGTTGGCTTGTTAGAACCTAGCTTTATTCGCCGCTTTAAGTTGGTGATGGAAGTCCCTGTACCCGATGAACCCTTTGCCTATACCATCAATGAGCACTTACTAACACCGCTTAAGGTGTCACAGGACTATCACCTGCTACTGGCAGAAAAGCCTAATGTCACCCCCGCAATGGTTGGTAATGCAGCTCATGTGGCAATGACACTCAAGTTCAAAGGTGCCAAAGCGGAAGTCCTTATCGATGAAGTGATTGATGCCACCCTAGAAGCCTGTGGTGAAGAAGCACCACCGCCAAAGTATCAAGGGGAACTGGCGTTCGATAGCAACATGGTCAACTTCAAAGTCAGTGATGATGCTGCAAGTGTGACTACCGCAGAAATGCTGGCCTCGATTAACCATGCCGTTAAACAGGCCATGCCGATTAGGGTGATGCTGAGTGGTCCCCCTGGTACGGGCAAGACGGCATGGGTACATCACTTAGCTGAAACCCATGGCTTTGAGCTGATGCACATCAAATGCTCTGATGTACTCAGTAAGTATGTCGGTGACAGCGAGCAGAACATCGCTAGGCTCTTCAGAGACGCGCACAGACAGCAAAAGCTGATGCTCATCGATGAAGTCGACAGCTTGCTCAGCAAACGCGATAGCGCTCAAGCGCTGCATGAAGTCCAGCTCGTTAACGAACTGATATCTCAGCTTGAGTGCAACACTCTACCTGTGTTCGCAGCAACCAATGCGCTTGCCAGTATTGATAGTGCGGTGATGCGCCGCTTTGACTTCAAGTTGGCATGTGACTATTTAACGAGTGACCAACGCCAAGCACTGTATCGACAAGTCCTTGGGATTCAACGCCTAAACCATGAAGAAGTATCAACCCTAAACAGCCTAAACCAGTTAACACCCGGCGACTTTGCCATCTTAGCAAGACGCCAACGTTTTGAACCCAAGCGCGACCACCGCGCAACCGCCCTTGCGCTCCTCACCACCGAGAACAGCCGCAAACAAGGGCAACCCCGTATCGGATTTATCCGCTAACACCCACTAAAGGAAACACACCATGACCACAGTATTGAGTTCTCTCAAGGTAATCGCTCGCCCTGAAATTGCCCCTAAGCCACCCGTGCTAGGCAAACGGATGAAGCTACTCGACAAGCTAGACCAGCAATTGTCTCTAGCCGAATGCATGATTGAAGGCCGTGAATTTGAAGCCTACAAAGAGCGTTCAGTTAAAGACCCAGAGACAGGTGAGCGCAAGAAAATTCGCCGCCGTTACATCGTCCGACCTTGGTTCTATGACAGCAACGAGCACTATTACTTTGAAGTGCGGATTAGTAATAAACCCATCGAATTGGAAAAAGGCTGCCCTGCTATTGATGTGGGTGAAAAGGCCAACTTGCCAGCGGTGATTAAGGTGGTGATTAATGCCGTGGAGAAAGGCGAGTTAGACGAGCAGTTACTCGCCCCCGTCCCCAAGATAGGCAAGAAGGCCAGCACCGATAAAGCCAGCTCGAAAGCCAGTAAGTGACAACTCACATCACCCACATTCCATACCAACAACAGGGGGACATGATGCCCCCTTTGTTTTGCCACTTTTAAGGGTTAAATAATGAAAACCATGAATACCGACCTACCGTTACCCGTGTCACCAGTCTTTGCCCAAGCACTGGCAGAGCTGGTGAAAAATATTGATAGCAAGGCTGTCACCATTAACTTTCGCAACCCTGATTACAGTCCACAAACGGGCGGCTTTCATCCCGTGGAAATCAGGCTAGAGAAAGGTGATGACCAGTGGCAGTTATGTTACATCACCGACTTTTGCTATGTCGGCTATCAGGGACAATGGGAATTAGTGAAAGAGCTGGACTTTGATTTTAGCTGCGGCGTGTTTCAGTCCATTAGTGGCTTGTTAGTCATTGAATCGGCAGCTGAGCTTTATCCCATTTGGGAGCAAAACTTCTTCTGTTACTGGCAGGAAATGGACGTTTTTAATGTCAGCATTTCGACGGACTAACCCTCAAAACACTCAAAAATGTGGCATCGGCACATATCAAATCAGATAAAGTCGACTAGACTGAGGCACGAGCAGGAAATGGTTTCCTCGCTTGCGCTATGCAATACCTTAAAGAAGAAGGAGCAACCCCATGTCAGGATGGTATGAATTAAGCAAAAGTAGTAACGATCAATTTAAGTTTGTGCTTAAGGCTGGTAACGGAGAAGTCATCCTCACCAGCGAACTCTACACGGGTAAGAGTGGTGCCATGAATGGTATCGAATCCGTTCAAACCAACTCCCCTATCGAAGCCCGATATGCCAAAGAAGTGGCGAAAAACGATAAGCCGTACTTCAACCTAAAAGCCGCGAACCATCAGATCATTGGCACCAGCCAAATGTATTCGAGTACCGCAGCAAGGGACAACGGGATCAAGTCGGTAATGGAGAATGGCAAAACCACGACGATTAAAGATCTAACCTAGATCCGTGTGTACAGAGTGGTGGATCTTGAAGGAGAAAGCGTACCAACAAAAAGCTGGACTTAAAGCGGTAAGTATCTAACAATGTTGAATTTTAGATACAAAAAAACCGACTTAATGTCGGCTATATGTATGGTACCAGAGGACGGACTCGAACCGTCACGCTTTTAAGGGCGGTGGATTTTGAATCCACTGTGTCTACCGATTTCACCACTCTGGCACAACTTTGGAACTTCAGAAACTTTGCAAATCTTTACATCGTCAATGATTGTTAATTTACTAGAATTAACATTCTTAATCAACAGCTTAGTGAATTTTGAATCCGCTGTGTCTACCGATTTCACCACTCTGGCATTATTAGATTTTAGAGCTAACAAAAACAACCAGCTGGCTCTAAGTGGTGGGAATTATACCTTTGCCGAAGACAATGGCAAGCCCTTTTCAAAGGCTTGTAGACAAATTAGATTTAACCGCTCAAAAATCCGTCTTCTAGTCACATGTCCTCTGCGAGGATGCACCATAGTCATAATAACGGCAGCTAAATCTACTCTGCACCATGGGCAAGTAAAAATTGGGCATATTCCTTATCACTTTTTTGAATATGGTTCACTAACCAAGATTTTAAGAATGCCATTAACTCATCGGCCACATCTTCACCTCTGGCAACCCGCTTTTGAAAATCAAGAACTTGACCAACTAGTTGAGCATGCTTTTCTTTATGTCCATTGGTTTGTGGATAACCAAAACGAGCAAAAAGCTCTTCTTCATAGGAAAAATGATTCGCGGTGTAATCCACCAGTCCTTGAACGATTCGTTTGATCGCCTCAAGGCCATAGGCTTCGCTTAAGGTACGGTGCAATTCGTTAACTAAGGAAACTAAACGTTGATGCTGACGGTTAATCTCAGACATTCCAATATCAAGCTCTGGCCCCCATTTCACAAACAATTTGTTTTGGGCTTGGCTAGAGGTAAACAGCTGTTTATCCACATGGAAACGATGCAGCAGCGAGCCAATCTCCTGAGACATATTGTAAACCTTGAGACTGGATAAATTGGTCAGATTCGTATGATGAGCATTCTTCAATGCCAGTTCGGCCATCGCGCTGATGTTTTTGTTAATTTCCTCAGCAACGGCATGTTGTTCTTCCGATGCGGTGGCGATCTGATGGGACATATCCGTAATGCTTTCAACGTGAGTGACAATTTCACCCAGAGATTTATGGGCTTGCTCTACCATCAAGGCGGTTTCGTCGGCGATAGTGACGTTTTTTAACATCACCTCCACCCCTTGTTGGGCGCCCTTTTGCAATGCCGTTATCTGCTGTTGAATTTCGGCGGTTGCTTCTGAGGTGCGTTTTGCCAAATTTCGGACTTCATCAGCAACGACAGCAAATCCACGACCATGCTCACCCGCTCTGGCGCTCTCAATCGCCGCATTGAGCGCGAGCAGGTTAGTTTGCTCTGCCACTTGGGAAATGGTTTCAATAATGCTGCTAATACTATTAGTATCAGCGGCAAGATGCTCAATAACCGACTTTGTTTGATGGATTTGTGTGGTCATATCGTTAATTTTATTTACGATATGACCCATTATTTTATCGCCATGCTTCGCAGAATTTTGAGCAATATCGGCGGCTTGCGCGGTACTTGCGGCATTTTGCGAGACTTCTTGTACTGTTGAAACCATCTGCGTCATCGCCGTTGCAGCAAGCTCAGTCTGGCGTTCCTGCTCAAGTACGCCTTGTTTGGCCTGCTCACTGATCGTTTTAATATCCGTCGCGACTTTCTTCATCCATTCACTGGTATCGATTAAGGATAAAATCGTACGGCTTACATCTTCGCCCATACGATTAATGCTATGTACGACGCTGTTAAAGACGCCTGCATCTTTTTCGTCAAGCTGATAACTCAAATCACCCTCGCCTAAGTGATGGGCGGCACGTTCGAGTTGTCTCAAATGACGGATCAGTTTATTAATGTTAAAAATAAGAATGACTGCTAGCGCAATTAAGCACAGCGTTGCAAGCAAGTATCCGCTGGTGACTAAACTGTAGAGTGGATATAAAAGTAACAGCATGGGGGCAAAGATAATACCATTTCCCATTGTGCCCTTTTTGACAGTAGTGCTGGCCATTTTTGGCTCCTTCAAAAATGCAGTCTAACTTTAATGGATGCGAAACAGATTAGTTAATACTTAACTCTTCGTATCATTTAATGATTTTTCATGATGCTCCCCTTAAGCCTAGTCTCTAATTAAGTAAGAAACAAAGCCCAAAGGATTGAGTTTGGTAATATTTTATTAAGCGCTAAATTTGAACCAGATCACATGGTTAATCTCTGGTTACAAGATTGTTTTTGGATGTCGAATTTTTATTGATCAGGATCAGTATTTGCAAACGCCAAGGGCGCTAGTGTAAGGAGGACTTCACAAGAAAGAGGATTTCAATCATGGCATTCTGGTTAGATTTAATGTTCGGTAACCCAATTGGTTTACTTTCAATGATCGTTATCTTTAGCACTATAGGGATAATTTCTTATATCACTTGGTTGTTCATCATGAAGTCAGCGCCACAATCGTAGTTTTTGCTTCCAAATTGTTATTCTGTTCATTGTACTTTGTAAAAATTGCACGTTGTTATGGGGGTTCCAATAACCCCCATTTTTTATGCTTGTAATTTAATGTTTATCCCAACACCAAACTTAAGCAGCATGTTTACGGTTTTGTACTAAGCCATTAAGGAACTGCGGGCGCGCTTTAATAAGATGCTGCATTTCCTCCTGACTTGGCTCCCCAGCAGGTAAACGTAAAACACCGCGATTTAAGTACATACGCGCTTTCATCGAAATCTTATAATCCGCCGTAGGTCCTTGGATGGCATAATGACGTTCATTGCCTAGACATTCTAGAATACAGGCATTAAGCAAACTTTTTACCGCAGGTTCATTTTGCGGCAATGTCAAAATGGTGGCGCCCTGTAAAAAGAACTCTCGCAATAACGCCCGTTCGGCACGATCCAGTAGATTAACCTTAGCCTCAATGGTCTCGATGATGCGCTTGTCACTTAAATAACGGATCGATTCATCTAACCCCAAGTTCAATAATTGAGTTAAAAAATAAGCGATTGAAATAATAAGACCCAGCCCGACAAAATGCGCATGTTCGGGGACAAACTTATCAAGCGCAAGCATAGCAAGGATGTTTGATGGAATCGCCAATAAAACGCCGCAGCTCACCATTAGCCACAACATCACCCGAAACATCATCTTCTTAGGGCTAAACAACTTCACTGAATCGAATTTGAATTTAATCATAGTGTTATCCCAGCGACAAAAAATTGAACTTAGCCAGCATTAAGCAAGTTTGATGCCATCGTTTTCTTCAATATTGAGGGATTTTTCACAGGGATAATATGCGAAATTACTTGGGCTTGAGTCTATGCTTATAAGCATCCAACTCGCTATCAAATAAAGATTATTTAAGATGCTGACCTTCTTTAGTCAATTTATAAAAAGTCCGATTGGCAGGCATCTCACCTTGTCGATTGTGCTATTCAGCTCCTTAATCACGCTAATAACCACAGCCTACCAACTGATTAACGATTATCGTGGCGATGTGAGCCGGATTGATAGAGTGTTTTCTAACATAGAGAAAGCCAACCTTGATGTATTGGCCGCAAGTATTTGGGTAATTGATGAAAGACTGATTAACACTCAACTGAACGGACTTATCCAACTGCCTGATATCAATTATATTTCAATAAAAGATGATAGTGGCCAGTCGTGGAATGCAGGTAACTCAAAACCAACTCATACTTTAAATAAAATCTTTCCTCTGGTGTATAAATCGCCTACCGATAACATCAATGTTGGCACCTTAGAAGTTCAAGTGGATATGGATGCCATTTACCAACGCCTTTACGATAAAGCCATACTCATTCTACTTTCCAATGGTATCAAAACCTTCTTAGTGGCTGGATTTATTCTATTTTTAGTTTGGTACAACATCACGAAACATCTCGATAAACTCAGTAATTACTGCAAACGGATTAACTTAGACGCTGACTTCGAGCCGCTTCAATTTGAGCGTAAAGAAAAAGCCGATGAATTCAAACAAGTTGCTGATGCGATTAACAGCATGCAAGGGCAACTTCGTAACTCATTCGAGGCGCTTAAAAGTTCTAAAGCGGAGTTACAGACGGCGTTAGAGGATAGAGAGCGTTTACTGAAACTCGAACGCAGTTATAAGGAAGAACTCGCAAGACAAGTTAAAGAAAGAACGCAGGAATTAGAGCAATCTTTAGCAGCCTTGAAGCGTGCGCAGCAGGTGTTAGTCGAGCAGGAAAAAATGGCGGCGTTAGGTGGGTTAGTGTCTGGTGTCGCACATGAAATCAATACCCCAATTGGCATTTGTTTAACCGCCGCCAGCGCACAATTAAGTCATATAGAAGAGCTGATTGAGCTTATCCACAGCGAGCAAGCAACGCTTGACGAAATCAATGCGATTTTGGATGAGTATCAACAAAGCTGTGAACTTATCGTCCGTAATATCACTAAAGCCAGCAGTTTGATTCAAAAATTCAAAACGATTGCTATCGATCGCAGTCACGAAGAACATCAGTGTATCAATCTGCAGACCCAGCTTAAACAGATTGTAGAGTCTAGCTTGCTCATGCATCCAACACTCAAAGCACAGACGCAACTGCACGTTGACCCTAGCTTAAACATTCAAACTAATGCGAGCCTATTAAACCAAATCGTCAGTAATATATTGTCCAACGCTTATACGCATGCGTTTCAAGATAGGGAAGATAATCAGATACTGATCAGCACCAATATTGAGCAAGAGGTTGTAAATATCAGCATTCAGAATAATGGTATCGCAATTCCACCAGAGATTGCTGAACATATGTTTGAACCATTCTTTACCACCAACAGAAGTAAAGGAGGCACAGGATTAGGCTTATCCGCCGCCTTTAATGCGGCAACCCTGTTAAAAGGCACGATGAGCTATCAAGCAGACTCCCAATTGGGTGGTGCTCAGTTTAACGTCCGTATCCCCCTAAATCGATGCGATTTACCAAAGATTGGCACACACCACGACTTTACTAATTGAGGTGCAACTGAGCCTAAAACAACAATCCACAGCATTGGCTGTGGATTGGGTATTTAAACGCTAAAAAACTCGGGCTATTCATTCGCCAATTGAGCCAAGCGCGCAAGAACACGGCTCGCCGCCACAAATCCAAACGTGCCAGTGACCATAGTGACGGCACCAAAACCCGAGGCACAATCCATCCGCATAGTACCATCGGCCGAGGCTTTACTACTACAAACTGAGCCATCGGCTTGTGGATAGACAAGCTGTTCACTGGAAAACACCGCATCTACGGCAAAGCGGCGCTGAACATTTTTGGAGAAATTATATTCACGGCGCAGAATGTTGCGCACTTTTGCCAGTAAGGGATCTTGATAGGTCTTAGCTAAATCAGTCAGTTGTATCTGGGTGGGATCGACCTGACCACCCGCACCGCCTACTGTTACAATTTTGATTTTTTGACGTTTACACCAAGCAATAAGCGCCGCTTTTTGTTTAACGGCATCAATGCAATCAACAACATAATCAATATTACCGCCGGCCTGAGCGCTGAGTAAATACTCACCAAGATTGTCAACCGTAATAAAATCTTCGACTTCATTAACTTGGCAATCAGGATTGATCTCGCGGATCCGCTTAGCCATCACAGCCACTTTGGAATCGCCAATGGTTGAGATCAGCGCGTGAATTTGACGATTGGTATTGGTCACACAGATATCATCTAAATCAATGAGAGTCATTTGACCAATGCCACTTCGAGCCAAGGCTTCTGCCGCCCACGTCCCCACACCACCAATGCCAATGACCACGACATGAGAGACAGCAAATTTAGCGAGCGCCTTTTGCCCGTACAAGCGGCCTATGCCACCAAAGCGATTTTGATAGGCTTCAGTCATCAATACATACCTTATATCTGGCTAACGTAGCTGTTCCTGAAAGGCTAAGAAATCACCTAATCAGCAACATAATGCAATAAAAATCTGTCGCGGATTCTAAACGATTTAAGCCGAAAACCGAAATCACCGTCAACACGCCGCGTATTTGGACAATATAATCTTCGCCAAGCGAGAGAGATAAACAGCTAACAGCCCTGCAAAAGTGAATAAATTATCGTCTTATGACTAGGGCGTGTTGACGTTTCAGGGTTATTTTTGCAGCAATTTGGCTGGCGTTTATGCAAGGCAAAGTCCGTGCTGTGTAGTTATTCTACATAAACGGACGATAACGCAGCAGAAACGTCAGCCAAATGCCGCCCGAAGGGTTCGTCTGGCAAGCCGTCTTTGTCACTCGTCATTTGAGTAGAATAACTACACATCATTCCTCGTTTCGCGAGCACGAGCTTGCCAGAACGAACAAAATTTAATCTCGAAACGTCAACACGCCCTAATACTATGGTCTATGACCAGTGCAGGTAAGCTGATGAGCATAGGGAAGCGACAATATCTACATGGCAGAAACGCCATATCGAGTTTACATATTGATTTTAAAAGTTTAAATAAACCAACTTAAGGGATGATTTTAGCTAAAAAAGCAACTTGGAACGTTTTTTTAATTGTACTGCGTACTAAATATCAACAACATCCCCGTTTATGACAAGCTTGCGACAGCATTAGTATATGCTACAGTTAGCCCCGCCGGCTCACTTGTGCCATGGCGCCTCACCTACCTCTTTAGTGGTATGTGAAAAATACAGTTTTATGACTTTCACGTCGATTTACGATCAAGCTATAGGGAAATTTCCTAAAAAACCCCGAATACGGACAAGGAGAGCCAAAAACATGATCTGCGACACAGCCTGCAGGTCGCAAAACTGTAAGAATCGGCAGCAACTTTGTTACTGACTTCTGTAACAAATGTGTTAAACCACACAAAAACCATGAAAAATGGACAAGAACTTAGGTTCGAGGGAGCACAAAACATGAAAAAGACATTCATCTCTGCATCAGTCGCATCAGTATTAGCACTGGCCTCATTCGGCGCGCTAGCCGAAGGCCCAAGCTTCTACGGTCGTTTAGAGCTTGCATTAACCAATACTGAAACAGGTGCAACTCTGCAATCTGGCACTAACGGTGTTGACACTAAAAACTATGCTGATGAAAACAATGGCGGCACTTATTTAGAAAACAACTTCTCTCTGTTAGGAGTTAAAGGTTCTGAAAAGATCGCCAACGGTTATGATGTTGTTTATCAAATGGAATTCCAAGTTGAAAACACTTCAGGTTCTGGTGATGTGTTTAAAGCTCGTAACACTTTCCTCGGTTTAAAAACTAACGCAGGTACTGTGTTAGTGGGTCGTAATGACACTGTATTTAAACAAGCTGAAGGTAACGTAGACGTATTTGGTAACACCAACGCGGATATCGACCGTTTAGTTGGCGCACAAACCCGTAGCGCAGATGGCGTATGGTACTATTCACCAAAAATCGCTGATTTAGTGACCTTAAACGCCACTTACCTGTTCGATGATAACGACACTACTGCAAAAACCAACGAAAGCTTATACGCTCTGAGTGCAACTCTGGGTGATAGCAAGTTCAAAGATCAAAACTACTATTTAGCGGTTGCCTATAACAAAGGTATTGCGGGTATTGATGCATACCGTGGTGTGGCACAAGTTAAATTTGGCGATTTCAAAGTGGGTGGTTTATTCCAAAACTCTGAAAGCGTAACTAATAGCTCAGTAGATGGTAACACTTACTTTGTAAACGTCGTTTACACTTTAAACGGTGTTAACCTGAAAGCCGAATACGGTGTTGACGAAGCAGGCTTTGGTAACTACTACAACAACGTAAATAAATATACTGAAGTACAAATTATTGATGGCAAACCAACTGTTGTAGCAAAATCAACAACTGGTACCGATATCAGCGTACAAAACTTCAACGTGGGTGCTGACTACCGCTTCTCTAAATCAACTATGGTATACGGCCAATATTCAATGTACCGTGGTGATCATGTCGTAGCAGGTAACAAAGTAGACCTTCAAGACGACAACGTATTCTCTGTTGGTGTACGTTACGATTTCTAATATCCTTTTGGATATCTGCTAATAAAAACCTACCGCTTGCGGTAGGTTTTTTTATGCCTTGCATTTAATAATCGCTACCCACTATGAAATAAAAATGCTTGAAATAAAAAAGCCACTCAAGAGAAACAAACTCAAGTGGCTTTTTAATTAGCTCGTTTACCTATATCAACAGCAAACACTCACGCAATAAGTTAAGCATTAAATGCTTGGTATAGGTTCAGCACCTTCGCCTAATTCCATGCTATCGACGCGCTGTAATCCGCGCGGCAACTTGGCACCACGGCGGCCACGCTCACCACGATAATGCTCTAAATCACTTGGTTTTAGCGTGAGTTTACGTTTACCCGCCCATAGGGTGACGGAGGTATCGGCAGGAACAAGTTGTAAATGTGTCATTAACTCTTCACGGTTTTTAGCGCGTTCGCTTGGTATACCGATAATCTTATTACCTTTACCCTTAGATAATTGTGGCAATGCTTCCAATGAAAACAATAGCATACGACCTTCATTGGTGATGGCCAGAATAGACATCTCCCGATTACGGTCAATCGGTTTAGGCGGTAAAGATTTGGCATTCGTCGGTAAGCTCAATAGGGCTTTACCCGCCTTATTACGGGATACCATGTCATTGAAAGTACATATAAAACCATAACCTGCATCAGTCGCCAGTAGGAAGCACTGTTCATCTTCACCCAAAATAACATGCTGCATGGTTTCACCAGGCGCCATATTAAAGCGGGTGGTAATTGGCTCACCTTGGCTTCGAGCCGATGGCAGACTATGACTATCGGTGGCAAAGGCGCGACCGGATGAGTCAATAAACACCGCCGCCTGATTACTCCGTCCCATGGCACTACACAGATATTGATCACCCGCCTTATAGGATAAAGACTCCGCATCAATATCATGACCTTTAGCACTACGCACCCAGCCTTTATCGGATAACACCACTGTCACAGGCTCACTCGGTGTCAGCTCTTGCTCGGTTAAGGCTTTAGACTCATGACGCTCGACGATAGGAGAACGACGGTCATCGCCATAGGTCTCACCATCTTGGATTAACTCTTTCTTAATTAAGGTTTTTAAGCGGCGCTCAGAACCTAATAATTGCTCTAACTTTTCACGTTCAGCTTCGAGCTCGTCCTGCTCAGCCTTAATCTTAAATTCTTCTAGCTTAGCTAAATGGCGTAATTTTAACTCGAGGATGGCCTCAGCCTGCTTATCGGTCAGGTTAAAACGCGCCATCAATTCCGCTTTGGGCTCATCGTGAAAGCGAATGATCTCAATCACTTCATCAATATTGAGGAAAGCGATCATTAATGCTTCAAGAATATGTAAGCGCGCCAGCACTTTATCTAAACGATATTCGAGGCGACGTCTTACGGTATCGACACGGAATTCTAACCATTCGGTGAGTAAGTCTTTTAAGCCTTTTACCCGTGGACGACCATCAAGGCCAAGCACGTTAAGGTTTACCCTAAAACTTTTCTCAAGATCTGTGGTCGCAAATAAGTGAGCCATGAGTTGATCGCAATCAACACGGTTAGAGCGCGGAACAATCACTAAGCGAACAGGATTTTCATGGTCAGACTCATCACGCAAGTCAGCAACCATAGGCAATTTTTTCGCCTGCATTTGCGCTGCAATCAGTTCTAAAATCTTACCACTACTCGCCTGATGCGGCAGTGCAGTGATGACAATCTCCCCCGCCTCCACACTGTAAACGGCACGGGCTTTTAAGGAACCCCGCCCCGTTTCATAGATTTTGGCAATATCGGCAGCGGGAGTAATAATCTCAGCTTCAGTAGGATAATCCGGCCCCGGCACGTAGGCCATCAACTGTTCAAGGTCGAGTTTAGGCTCATCTAAAAGCGCGACGCAGGCATTCACCAACTCTCTGACATTATGCGGCGGAATATCCGTCGCCATCCCCACCGCAATGCCTGTAATACCATTGAGTAGAATATGGGGTAAGCGTGCCGGCAGTACTTTGGGTTCTTTTAGAGTGCCATCGAAGTTCGCGCCCCATTCAACTGTACCTTGTCCTAGCTCAGATAATAACACCTCAGAAAACTTCGACAGGCGAGCCTCGGTATAACGCATTGCAGCGAATGACTTAGGATCGTCTGGCGCGCCCCAGTTTCCTTGACCATCAACCAGCGGATAGCGATAGGAAAATGGCTGCGCCATTAGTACCATCGCCTCATAACAGGCGCTATCACCATGGGGATGGTACTTACCTAATACGTCACCCACTGTACGGGCCGATTTTTTATGCTTTGATTGCGCGGATAAACCGAGCTCGCTCATGGCATAAATAATCCGTCGCTGCACGGGTTTAAGGCCATCACCGATATGGGGTAAGGCACGGTCCATGATGACGTACATGGAATAATTCAGATAAGCTTCTTCGGTAAAGCGCCGCAATGGCATCTGCTCTACGCCATCCAAGCTTAACTTGATTGCGTCACTCATTTTCTTCTAGTTCCTGTGGTTCTTCAGTATTATCGCCATCCCTATAGAACAGCCGATACAGGTTACCTTTCAAATCATCCGAAATGTACATGGCCCCATCTTCACCCGACAGCAATGCATAGGGACGGGCAACCGGAAACTCACCATCGAGAAAACTCACTACGGTTTCGCGACTGACTACCTGTTGATTTTCAAGCTTTAACATGACGATTTGATAACCGACTTTGCTTGAACGATTCCAAGAACCATTTTCAGCCACAAACAATTGGTTATGATAGATTTGTGGGAATTGCTTACCACGGTAAAACGCAAGTCCCGTAGGTGCAACATGGGCTGGCAGCTCATACACTGGTACATTAATTTTTAAATTTTGGGGTTTTTCGTAGGCAGGCTCCACTACGGATGAGGCATGCAGATAGGGGAAACCATAGTGGCTGCCCATCACATCTACACGGTTAATCTCATCGGGTGGCAAGTTATCACCCATCCAATCCCGCCCCTGATCGGCAAACCATAATTTGCCATCTTGGGGAGACCAGTCAAACCCTGTCACATTTCGGATACCTAAGGCAATTTGTTCACTTGCGCCAGTATCGACATTAATCGCAATAATGCTGCTATGGGGTGAGCTTGCTTCACACACGTTACAAGGTGCACCAATAGAGACATAGAGCCGACCATCAGGGCCAAACTTCATCGCTAGCGCACTTTTTTTGTCTGACTCGGGTAGATCGCTATAAATCTCTTTAGGGCGACTAGGGCGACGTAAACGCTGCTCGATATCAATAAAACGGACGATTCGATTTTCAGTTGCGACAAACAGATCGCCATTATGAAACGCAATCGCATCGGGTGATTCAAGCCCTTTGGCGATCACATAACGCTTATCAACGCGACCATCTTGGTTACTATCAACAAGCGCATGCACTGTGCCACTTTTATTGGAACCGACAAATAACGTGCCGTTTGAACCCATTGCAATTTGTTTGGCATCTCCAAGATCGGAGGCATAAAGCGATAAACCAAACCCCTTTGAGACGGTAATCATGATCGACTGGGACCCTGCAATAGCCGCCTGGAATGGTAACAACGCCAGACTTACCAGTAGGGTCCAATAGGCAGAGAACACTGTTAGATATTTATAATTATTCGTTTTTATATACAACATGGTAATTTTCTTTATGCCTAAGTGTTATTGTTATCGGCAATAGTGCACAACATTCAAAGTACCGCCATGTCACCCTTATCTTCGAGCCAATTTTTACGATCGGGTGAACGCTTTTTAGCCAGCAGCATATCCATCAGGGAATCGGTTTCTTCCGCATCATCGATGGTTAACTGGACTAAACGGCGAGTGTTTGGATCCATCGTTGTTTCACGCAATTGGAGGGGATTCATTTCACCCAAGCCTTTGAAGCGTGTTACCTGAACCTTACCTTTCTTATTTTCCGCGTTGATACGATCGAGCACACCTTCTTTCTCGGCATCATCTAAGGCGTAATAGACATCTTTACCTATATCAATACGGAACAGTGGCGGCATGGCAATATAAACATGGCCCTGTTCCACCAACACTCGGTAATGCTTCAAAAACAGCGCACAGAGTAAAGTTGCAATATGCAATCCATCGGAATCAGCATCGGCGAGAATACAGATTTTGCCATACCTTAACTCAGAAATATCATTGCTATCGGGGTCGCAACCAATAGCCACAGAAATATCATGCACTTCCTGCGAGGCCAATACCTGCGAAGCATCCACTTCCCAGGTATTTAAGATTTTTCCACGCAGCGGCATAATGGCTTGAAACTCACGATCCCGAGCCTGTTTAGCACTGCCTCCCGCAGAGTCACCTTCCACGAGGAATAACTCACCGCGCATCGGATCTTGTCCACTACAATCGGTCAGTTTACCCGGCAATGCAGGGCCTGAAGTAACTTTTTTACGGGCGACCTTTTTGGCGGCTTTTAAACGTTTTTGCGCGTTATTGATACACATCTCAGCCAATGATTCGGCCAATTCGGTATTCGAATTTAACCAAAGCGAAAACGCATCGCGGACAATGCCAGAAACAAAGGCTGAGCTTTGACGGCTAGAAAGCTTCTCTTTAGTTTGCCCTGCAAACTGTGGGTCTTGCATCTTCACCGACAGAATAAACGCCGCACGGTCCCAAATATCCTCAGGAGAGAGCTTGATCCCACGGGGGATCAGATTGCGAAACTCACAAAACTCGCGCATCGATTCCAGCAAACCTTGACGGAAACCATTAACATGGGTACCACCGAGGGGGGTTGGGATCAGGTTGACATAACTTTCGTTGATCGACTCCCCGCCCTCTGGCAACCACGTAATCGCCCAATCTGCCGCTTCAATTTGCCCCTTAAAACTGCCGATAAAAGGCTCTTCCGGCAGCATAATATTATCGCCCACGGCAGCCTTGAGATAATCGGTTAAGCCACTCTCGTAGTACCACTCATGTACTTCGTTAGTGTGCTTATTAGTGAACTTAATTCTAAGGCCTGGGCACAATACCGCCTTAGCACGCAGTAAATAGATGAGTTTTGAATTGGAGAAATTCGGCGAATCAAAATAACTTGTGTCGGGCCAGAAATGCACTCGAGTACCAGTATTGCGCCGACCGCAGGTGCCAGTGACTTTAAGCTCTTCAACTTTAAAGCCATTTTCAAAGGCAATATCATACACTTGGCCATCGCGACGCACTGTGACTTCGACTCTGCGAGACAGGGCGTTAACAACTGAAATCCCCACACCGTGCAAACCACCGGAAAATTGGTAATTTTTATTTGAAAACTTACCGCCGGCATGCAGTTTAGTGAGGATCAATTCAACCCCTGGAATACCTTCCTCAGGATGAATATCTACCGGCATACCACGACCATCGTCAGTGACTTCCAGTGAGTTATCGGTGTGGAGCACAACTTCGATTTTAGTAGCATGACCTGCTAAGGCTTCATCGACACTGTTATCTATGACCTCTTGGCCTAAATGGTTAGGTCGGGTGGTATCGGTATACATACCTGGACGGCGTTTTACTGGGTCAAGTCCGTTAAGAACTTCAATGGCGTCAGAGGTGTATTGATTCGTCATAGTGTACGCTATAAGTTGTTATATCCGGCCATGTTGCGGCTCTGGATGACTATTTGTCAAGGTAAGTGTAAAAATTGGCTTACGGTTTGCAGATATCGCTCATAACCCACAAAACTGTGATCACCACCGGATTCTATCCGTAATTGACAATGGTGATACTTATGCAGTGCTTCACGATAATCCAGCACTTCATCGCCCGTTTGCAATAGTACCAAAAAACGCTCCGGATTGCGGATAACTGGAGTATTAAATTCAGCCACTTCCCGCTTGTGCTCTGGTAAAACCTGATAATGCTCTTGGGTATAAGGGTTAAATTGTGGCCCCATAAATTCATCAAACAATTCAAAAGGCTTTACGGCTGGGTTTACCAACACAGCTCTGCCACCATAACGCTCAGCTAAATAACTGGCAAAGTAGCCCCCCAAGGACGAACCAATATAATTAAGGGGCTCGTTCGCTTGCTGCGCCGCCTCAACATAGCTTTGCAGCAAAGCCATCGCTGCTTTGGGTGTATTGGGTAACTGTGGCTGATGAAAAGTGAGAGATGGGTGATACTCGGCCATATATCTTGCCGTTATCACCGCTTTATCAGAGAAAGGAGAACTGTTGAATCCGTGAATATAGAGCAGCATAGTTCCTCAAGCTGCGGTCATTCGCGTTAATAACCGCTGGAATCTTTATCGGGGGAAAACAGATTTCCCGGCACGCGATACACATTAGTGCTGATGCTACCATCGGCCTTAAGCTCCAGCAAACGATAACCCGGTTGCAGTCCATCGAGCGCAAAATAAGGTGATTGTGGTTTAAATTGGATGCAGGTTGAAGGCGTTGCCATTAACTGCAGCGCACGGTGAGGACCATCGTAATAAGTATCTAATTGTTGATGCACATGACCCCAAAGCAATGCTTTGACCTGTGGATATTGAGCTACACGCCTTAAAAACTCCGCACCATTATCCATGCAGTGTTGGTCTAACCAGGCACAATTAACTAGGATCGGATTATGGTGCATCACCAGCAACGTATGATGTTCAGGGTGAGCTGCAATCGCTTGCTCAATGAGTTCAAACTGCCCCTCCCCCATATGCCCACCTGGTTTTCCTCTCACGGTCGAGTCCAGCATCAAAATTTGCCATTTGCCAACTAAGATACGTTGCTGGCCAAAAACACGCTCGCCCTGCATATGCAGAAACATGATCCGCGGATCGTCATGGTTACCCGGAAGATAATGACAAGGTAAATTGAGCGGGGCAACAGCAGACACAAATTGGCGATAGGATTCGGGAGAATAATCTTGGCTTAAGTCGCCTGTGGCTAGCAAAAGATGAGCTGGATAATTGACAGCGCGAATCGTATTGAGTACCGCAGCCAAACTTTTACTGGTATTAACACCAAGTAGCTGAGCTTCAGGATCGGCAAAGAGGTGCGGGTCGGTGACTTGCACTATGCGCACACTTTCATCAGCTATAGAGTAAGAGATAGCCTCTTTCAGCACATTGAATACCCAATTCTAAGACTGGCAAACCAAACGTTGTTGACTGCCAATCTTCAATAATTCTCCCAGGAATGCATTTACCTGGTACTTCTCATCACTATGATACATACGTAAATTGGGATAATCATACACTGGGCGCAATTGGTAAATCTGTTGACCAGTTAACACTTCTGCTAATTTAGCATCATGATAAATTCTCACTAACACCTTGGGAGTATTAACAAACTCCAGTATTTGCACTGGGCGTGAGATTTCAACTAATTGAGTATATTTGGTATTTTCTAAAATACGGATGACTAATACACCAACTTCACCTTCAAGCTGCCAAGACTGCCCCACGGCAATATCGAGTGGCAACCACTTTTGCATATAGCCATAGTTACGCCCGCAAAGCGCTAAAAAGTCGCTCACGTTGGGTTGATAACGCGGTTTTTGATGTGATGTTGAATGAGTCAAACCTTTTTCCAACCTAAACCAGTTGCTGATAGTTTAATTGCAACCACTGCAATCCAATGACGGTCGATGCATTGTCTATTTCGCCAGTAACGACCCCGTTATAGGCAGCCTCACGGTCTACAACATGTAATCGAATATCTTCGTGTTCGTCAGCTAATCCGTGCAAACCTTGTGCCTGTGATGAATCTACTTCAGCCCAATAAAAGTAGAAACGTTCTGTACTGCCACCAGGGCTTGCAAGGTAACTGTTCACAAAATGGATGTTGCTAGCGGTCAAGCCAGTTTCTTCTAACAATTCACGGTGCGCGACATCCAGTGGCATTTCGTCGGGCGCAATCATACCCGCGACTAACTCCATAAGCCAAGGGGATTTAGTGGTTGCTAATGCAGGAAAACGCACTTGCTCAATCAACACAATTTTATCACGCTTGAGATCATAGGGTAGCACAACGACCGCATGGCCACGCTCAAAGACCTCACGAGTGACAGGCTGACTCCAGCCTCCGGCAAAAAGCTTATGTTTGAAGGTAAATTGCTCTAAGGCAAAAAAGCCTTGATATAGTGATTTTTTTTCGAGGATTTCAATATCTGTTTGCGAAAAAACCTGAGGCTTCATATCTTATCCTTAACAGTTAAATTTTCGCCTATTATCAAGGCAATTTGGCTCGTTTTTAAATAAAATCTGTTACACTTCGCAGTTGACTTGAACGTGTGGGAGTTTTTAGACTCTACGTCATTAAGTTTTAGCTGTATCGGGAAGCGTCGGGAAGCGCAAACCGCCTTGGCAAAGGCATTACTTAGTCTAAACGAAGTTATAAATTTCTCCTTTTGGAGATTTTGTCTAATAAGGACAGCAAATGAAATTTAAGATCCGTTCTCTATGCGTAGCATTAACTCTAGCCGCTTCCGCTCATGCGGTTCAAGCAGATGATTTACTGCAAATTTATCAACAAGCACTGACGAATGACCCTCTGGTGTTGCAAGCGCAAGCGCAACGTAACGCTTTGTTTGAGAAAATTGAACAAAACCGTGCCCCACTGTTACCGACTATCAGTGCAAACGTGGGTTATGACAAGGCATGGAATGACCCTCGGGACGATAGTAGCGGACTGACTGGTAGCCTAAAGCTAAATCAAGTCATCTATGATCATAGTGCTTGGGTAGGTTTAAGCCTTGCCGAGAAAGCGGCTTCTCAAGCTGATTCTACCTATGCATCGGCACTGCAAAATTTGATCTCCCGAGTGACCAAAGCATACTTTGATGTATTAACAGCCAAAGATAACTACGAGTTCCAAGGTGCGGAAAAGCGCGCGATTGAACGTCAACTCGAGCAAACTAAACAACGTTTTGCCGTTGGTTTAACTGCCATCACTGACGTTCATGAAGCACAAGCACAATATGACTTGGCCTCCGCCTCTGAAATTCTTGCTGAAAATACCCTCGCAAATAGCTATGAAGCACTGCGCGAAATCACAGGTATCGATCACAAAGCCTTAAACGTGCTCGACACAAACCGCTTCTCAGCAGTGACACCCGCACCGAGTTCATCAACTGATTGGTTAAAAATTGCTGAAACCAATAGTGTCGATCTGATGACTCAACGCATTGGTAAAGATATCGCTCAAGAGACCATTAGCCTTTATAAAGCAGGCCATATGCCATCACTGAGCTTAAATGCAGGTTATGCTAAAGGTTTAGAGCAAAAATTAGGTGATGCAAGTGAACCTGATTTTGACAACATGAGCGTTGGCATCAACTTAAGCGTGCCGATTTTTGAAGGCTTTAAAGTGTCTTCTCAAGTCAAAGAAGCGCAGTTCCAATATGTTCAAGCAAGCGAGAGGCTGGAGCAAACCTACCGTGGCGTAGTGAAAAACGTTCGTAATAACTACAACAACGTGGGTGCGTCAATCAGCTCTATCCGTGCTTACGAGCAGTCAGTGATTTCATCCGAAAGTGCCTTAAAAGCGACACAAGCAGGCTTTGAAGTTGGAACCCGTACCATCGTTGACGTATTGAACCGTACACGCGACTTGTACGACTCAAAGCGTAAATTATCAGATGCGCGTTATAGCTATATCAACTCGATTGTTGCACTGAAACAAGCTGCTGGAACGTTAAACGAAGATGATGTTATCGCCATCAACAACGGCCTAAAAGCTGAATAAGTTAAGCGATACATAAGTTAAGCGATACACTCCAATAAAAAACCGCCTTAGTTGGCGGTTTTTTATTGGTCACAGTTACAGCTTAGAAATCAATTTCAACACCAGCGAAATAGCCATCAAACTTAGTATCAGCACTAATGCCTGAGAAATTATTCACATCAAAGGCAAACTCGCGGTAACCCACGCGCACACGGGTATCAACTGCTGCGCCATCAAACTGCCAGCCTAAACCGATCGCATAATCATGTACATTAGACTCATTCACTCCAAGCATTAAATCTGCAAAGCCAAATAAGCCTAAACCCGGCATGCTTACATGGGTGCTGGCGTACCCCATTACAATGCCACCATCCACATCTTTCTCTTCAGGGTGACCGGGATCTTGCACTCGCAGTGAGCCGTTCATCAGTTTATAAGCTGCGCCCAAATCAAAAGATAAAATATCGTTATCCAGCAGCTCGTAATACAACACAAAATCGGTGTTGCTCAGATCGGTATAACTGGTCACATTACCTTTAAAATCGTGGCCATTGAAGCTGAAATCCGCATTCGCCAAACTACCTTTTTGATCAAGGCTGTTTTCACGGATTTTAAGATTTGGCACAAAAGGTAGTGGATGCTCAACGGCAAACCAATAGCTACCTTGCGCAGATGAGCTGTAGTCAAAACCTTGTTGTGGCTGACCTTTATCAGAAAAGGTACCGCTGGTATCAGCACGCCAGTAATCACCACCAATTTTAAAACCAACCACTGTTGCCGCGTGGGCTGAAGTGACCATTAAGCATCCTAATACCGCACTGGCGAGGAGTGTTTTTTTCATAATTAACCTTGAGAAAGCAAGTTCGTTAAATCAATCACCGCGGCATTCGCACGGGACACATAGTTAGCCATAACCAATGAATGATTAGCGACTAGACCGAAACCACTGCCATTAAGTACGACAGGGCTCCAAACCGTTTGCTGAGTTGCTTCCAGTTCACGAATGATCTGTCTTAAGCTCACTTCAGCATTTTTCTTTTTCAATACGTCAGCAAAATCGACTTCCACCGCACGCATAAAATTCAATAACGCCCATGATGCACCACGGCTCTCATAGAAGACATCATCAATTTTCCACCAGCTGGTTTTCACCTGATGGCTGGCTAAATTCGGTGTTGATTGACGTGCGGCATTATCCCCCGCTAAATCGGTGTTAAGACGTTCTTGCCCCACACTGGCCGATAACCGTTGCGACATACTGCCTAAACGTTTTTGCACTTCTTTCAGCCACTCATTAAGGTTGTCAGCACGGGCATAAAACTGTGCATCCTGATTGTTCGGATCCATCATGCGCGCACGGTACAGCTTTAGCAGCTTAACACCATCGCGGTATTCGCTTTCTGCACTTGGCACTAACCAACTGGTATGGTCGATGTTTAACTTAGCCTGTGCTTCACTCAGATCCTTATCCGCAGTAGATTGAGACTGTGAGCGGCTAAACTCTTTACGCATAATCAGCGCCAAATCACGGGCTTGCTCTAAAGCCCCATACTCAAAGGCAGGCATGTTATCCATAAAAATAGAGGGTGGCGTCACATCGTTCGATAACCAGCCTCCTTGTTTATCCAGCAGCGTTTCGACCGTGAGGATCAAAGAGGTTGTAGTCGCATAACCGACGACATTCTTCTCTGTGGCCGTCAGTTCCTGTGGTGTCAAAGTATCAGGTTCGATACTCCACCACACACTTACAACGTAACCAACTAACACAATAAATAAAGCAACTCCGGTGACTTTCTTCCATGTTATTTGCATCAAGCGACTCCTTAATGATGGTGATGATGCTCGTGTTCGGCAGCATTTTCAGCCTGCTTAGCGACAGGCAATGTAATCGTCATATTTTCGCCATCGTTAAACTGTAATTGCAGCTTAACTTGCTGATCTAACGCTAATGGCGCTTTCAGCCCAATTAGCATGACATGCTCCCCTGACGGCATGAGGGTTAATGTTCCATGGGATGGGATATCAAAGCCTTCAACATGGCGCATTTTTACCATACCTTGCTCTTGAATCATGGTATGTAATTGCGCTTCGTTCGCCACATCAGTAGTCACTCCGATCAATCGAACGGCCTTGTCGCTATGATTTTCGAGCGTAAAATAAGCTGCGGTATTAGGTACTGTATCAGGCATTGCACGTACATGACCTTCGGTCATCACTACACTGGCGAAAACAGAAAATGATGCACAAGATAAGGCAACACAATTAAACATCTGTTTGAATATCGGTTTCAATGTCTTAAACTCCATGTCTACCCAATGTCGTCGTAAAGGAAAACAACCCATGAGTCATATACAGGTTCGGGATGATCAGGGCGTTCGCATTATCAGCTTTAATCGCCCAGATAAACGTAATGCACTTGATCTTAATATGTATAAACAACTGACAGAATACCTGATCGAAGGTGAAGCAGACAACGACATTCGTGCCTTTATGCTCCATGGCGAAGATAATTGTTTCACCTCGGGTAATGATGTTGCGGACTTTTTAAAAAATAGTGACTTAGGTCCAAATCACCCCGCTGTACGCTTTTTATTTTGCCTATTGGAACTCAAAAAACCGCTGGTTGCTGCCGTCTCTGGTGCCGCGGTAGGCATTGGCACCACTGTGCTACTGCACTGTGATTTAGTCTATGCCGATAATTCGGCAAAGTTTCAACTGCCCTTTGTCAATTTAGCCTTAGTCCCCGAAGCGGGTGCGAGTCTACTGTTACCCGAGTTAGTGGGTTATCAAAAAGCGGCTGAACTTTTGCTGCTCGGAGAAAGTTTTGATGCCAATACTGCCCATAGGCTGAATATCATTAATGATGTTATCGCCCAAGAAGAGTTATTAGCTTATGCCTTTAACCAAGCGAAAAAACTGGCAAATCAGCCACCACAGGCGCTGCAAATTACCCGTCAATTAATGCGTCCACATAAAAACCGCGTACAACACCAAATGCATCAAGAGTTAGAGCAATTTGGCGCAAGACTTAAAAGTGATGAAGCCAAAGCAAGATTTCAAGCTTTTCTTAAAAAGTGATACTCACTGAGAAAGTATTCACTATTGGCATGAGGGTCGATGTGCCCTCTTGTTGATTGCATACTGCTAAAAACTGCGTCTCTTGACTCGTGAAAATGTAAATGTGATATCTCAAACCAGCGAGTTATCACCTCAGTTAAATGGGTCTTTTCCATTGGTCTACAACTAAAGCCAGTACAAAATACACTAACAGACTCACACCCGGCATAAACAGAATTGCACCCGCCCACACCACACGAGTCCAAAAGCAGGACCAACCAAATTGCCACGCCATACCAGAGGCAACACCACAAACCAAACGTACTGAATTATCCATTCGCATTTGTGCTCGTTTCATTTTTAACTCCAATATATTCATGACTTACTTATCGCTGACACTGTGCCACTGAAACCAGCAAATAATTCCTGAAAACAACGCAAGGCTAATCACTGGTAGCAGTAGCAAAGTCATTAGAGGTGCTACAAACCACATAGGCAACTCCTTACTTATTTGCGCTATATTCGCCTGTTGCTGAAGACTCGTCTTGAGTATCAGCACTGAGTATTAGCTGACTGTTGAAGTCATAGATGCTTTCAGCTAATTGCGTTTGCAGTGATAACACCAGTTCACGCTTAGTGTTGACTAGCAACTCCTGCGCTTGGGTACTGAGTGTTTGCTCAATGGCGCTCATAACATCTGATACCGGAGCCGCCTCTGCATGCGCCGTAACACTCGCCATTAATGCACCGAATAACACACTCACTTGAACTGATTTTTTAACATTTGCAGTAAACATGATGTAGTCCCTTTCCGATTAATTAACTTGACATAGGGACTATTACAAAGGACGTGCCAACTTATCAAAAAAATTTAAATTATTTATTTTCAACAACTTAATATATTTATTTTTGATAAAGTGATGTAAATGATATTTTTTAATAAATGTTAAGTGGTGAAAAATACTACAAGCATTAGTAAATTTCACCACTTTCCAAATCGAATAATTATTGCGCAACCAAATCGGTTTGCACGCTCTGATAGGCCAATTTAACTACCTCAATACCAGCGCCATTTTTATGGGCATTTTCGCTCAAATAACGACGCCAAGCGCGCGCACCGGGCAGGCCTTGGAATAAACCAATCATATGCCGAGTGATATGATTTAAGCGCCCGCCCACCTGTAAATGAGCTTCGATATAAGGCAACATCGCCTCAATCACGGCTTCACGACTCATCACCGCTTTTGTGCTACCACACAGCACTTGGTCAACCTGCGCCAACATGTAAGGATTTTGGTAAGCCTCACGCCCCACCATTACCCCATCTAAATGCTGCAAATGGGTTTGAGCCTGTTCGAGACTGGTGATCCCACCATTAATGCTGATGTTAAGTGCTGGATAATCACGTTTGAGCTGATACACACGGTCGTAGTCTAATGGTGGGATCTCGCGATTTTCCTTCGGACTTAAGCCCTGCAACCAGGCCTTGCGCGCATGGATAATAAACTCACCGCAGCCCTTAGCCATAACAGTATCAATAAAGTGAGTTAAAAACTCATAGCTATCTTGCTCATCGATACCGATGCGCGTTTTTACCGTCACAGGAATATCAACCACTTGCTTCATGGCATCGACACACTCTGCCACCAGCTCAGGTTCTGCCATTAAACAAGCACCAAAGCGGCCGTTTTGCACGCGATCAGAAGGACAGCCCACATTGAGATTCACTTCATCATAACCGCGCTCAGCCGCCAGTTTCGCGCAGCGCGCAAGTTCGACAGGATTAGAGCCGCCTAATTGCAATGCAAGAGGATGTTCTTCTTGGTTATAGGTAAGGTAATCACCACGGCCATGTAATATCGCGCCGGTGGTAACCATCTCGGTATACAACAAAGCATTGGCCGACATTAAACGAGCAAAATAACGGTAATGACGGTCCGTCCAATCCAGCATAGGTGCAATGGAAAAGGTGCGGTCGAGATTTTTGCTATCATTAATATTATTTTTCAACACGTTACTATCAACTCAAGTAATTAAAATTTGCTAACTTATTGTTGCTTTAAGGGATTAAGCGCCCAAAATTAAGGCCAAGCATGATCAATGAACACCAAGCTTAAAAATAGAAAAACAGCAAACGAGCTAACGTTTGCTGTTTTATTGCCCTTCAGAGCTAGCGGGATTATACCCTAAACCGCCAGCTTTGTGGAGATGATGCAGGAACAGGAACCGGCCCTGAACCAAAGCTATAACTCACTCCAACGCCTAAGCAAGTTATGGTAAACCCCCGTCAGATTAAACAGCTCTTGCTCTGCAGCCTGCTGTGCCGTGAGTGTTTGAATTGATTGATCGAGTTGAAATAACAAGCGGCGCTGCCCTTCATCGCGAACCATGCTCTGTAACCACATAAACGCGCTGGTACGTTCACCGGATGTGACAGGAGTAACCTGATGCAAACTCGTTGACGGATATAACACTAAAGATCCCGCCGCCAGCTTAATACTCTGCTGGCCATAGGTATCTTGGATCACCAGCTCACCGCCTTCGTAAGCATTTAGCTCACTTAAAAATAAGGTTGCAGAAAGATCAGTACGCACCATGCCATCGCTCGTCGAGCGGATCGCGTTATCAATATGATAACCAAAGGTATCTCCACCTTGATAACGATTAAACAAGGGAGGATAAAACTGTAACGGCAGCGCCGCCGACACAAATAAAGGATGGGCCAAGAGGCGCGCCATGATCAGCTCACCGATTTGAAGTGCTACAGGATCATCTTTGTCTAACTGCTGATTACGTTTGCGGGTACTCGCCATCATGCCTGAGGTCTGATTGCCATCAATCCAAGTGCGGGCATCGAGCTGCTCCCTTAGCTGATTGACTTCTTGTTTAGAAAAAACATTCGGAATTTCAATAAGCATTTCAGAATCCTATTGGAATAGCATAAACATCAAAGGCAGCCCTAGGGCTGCCATTCAGATCTCGATTAATACTGCTTAGAAGTGCATATCGGCACTTAACATTACTAAGCGTCCAGGCGCCATATTGGCAAAATGCGCGGTGTACGCTTTATCGTAATAACGCTCATCCGTCAGATTCTGCACGTTCAGGCGTAAAGTCATGAATTCGCTAATCTTATAAGATGAGGTCAAATCAAAACGCCAGTAGGATGGAATCGACAGGGTGTTGGCCGTATTGCCATACACTTTGTCCATATAATAGGCACCTGTGCCAACCGTTAATTGCTCGGTAATATCGTAAGTTGTAAATAAGCTCAGGCTATTTTTAGCTGTATTAGGGAAGCGATTACCATTAAGCGCTGCGTTGTAACCATTGCTTTCAAGGGTCGCATCCAAATACGTATAACCACCAAAACCATGCCAATCTTCGGTAAAGTCACCAGAGAAGCCGATTTCAAAGCCTTTCACTTTTTGCTCACCGACGTTTTCCTGTGGCGCATTACGATCGCCAGAGGTTGCAACGCGGGCATTGTTTTTCTCGATTTGGAATACAGAGCCATTCAGAGATAAACGCCCCTCCCAAAGATCCCATTTAGTGCCTAACTCGTAGCTTTCGGTATCTTCTGGTTCTAAATCGGCGTTGGTACTGCCTAGGCGATCAGCCCCATCTCCGTTAGACGTGCCAGGTGGGTTAGATGATGTTCCCCACGCAGCGTAGATACTGCCATTTTCTGCTGGCTTATACAGTACCGACAATTGGTAGTTGAAGAAATCAGCATCATTACCGAATTGAGAGGTTGAGTTCTTAGCACTCGTACTGTAGTCATCCCAACGGATACCTGCGTTCACCATCCAAGCTTCAGTTAGCTCAATGGTATTGAAGCCATAAATAGAGCGGGTGTCTGTTTCTGTCACTGTCGCATCAGTGCCGAGTGCGATCTTCCCTATCCAAGGATCATGGGGATTAGGATTATCGAGCAATGTACAGTTGTAATTGGCAAGCATCGCCTCATTACAACCGCCATTACGGCCATTGCCTGTATCGACGGTATAACTCAAATTACTGGTGTGCTCATTACTTAACTCAGTTCCCACCGCAAAACGGTTAGTGAATCCAGCCAGCGTTGCTTCACCTGACAGCTGTAATTGCGTTGCTAAGGTTTTTGTGACCGAATGGCGAGACTTAGTGTTACGCCATACATACCCCTTAGCGACGTTACCCGCCGTGTCGTCAGGGTTGGTCACAATATAGTAATTGCTGTTGCGGCTATAGATGGACGTCGAAGTAAACTGCATGTCGTTGTTAAAATCGTGGCTAATCAACACTGATGCCGTATCGTCCATCGTGTCGCGAAAATCCCGCGATAATAAGCCATAGAAATTGTCGGGATCGACATCGGCAGGTTTGCCTGTCGCCTGATCGTATGGAATACCATAATCAGGAATATCATGGTTTTCAAAATGATAATATTCAAGGGTCACTTTAGTCGGCGTCGTTAACCCAAAGGTAACAGACGGTGCTACACCCCAACGATTACCAGTGACCTCATCGCGCCCTGGAGTGTCGGCATCGTGAGCCATCATGTTGACACGAACCGCAGCTTCATCGGTAATAACATGGTTGATATCAACATTGGCACGTTTGAGGGCATCAGTCCCCACTGCAACATCAGCGTTAATAAAATCTTCAGCCTGAGCTTTTTTGGTCACAATGTTAATGCTACCGCCAACCGCACCACGGCCGTTGTAGACTGAGCTTGGGCCTTTCAGGACTTCAATTTGTTCAATGTTAAAGGTTTCACGGCTTTGTGAACCCACATTACGCATGCCATTGATAAAAGTGGAAGATTGAGCATCGTATCCACGAATAAAAGGTCTATCACCGTAGGGGTTCCCCCCTTCGCCAGTGCCTAAGGTAATACCAGGCGTCGCTCGCAGCGCATCAGTAAAACTCTGCGCGCCCATATCTTTGATCAAATCTTGGTTGATTACGGTAACGGTTTTCGCGGTATTGAGTAGGTCTTCGGTAAATTTACCCGATTGTACTTTACGGGTGTTATAACCTAAGTACTCACCATTGACTTCAATATGTTCAACTTTTTTATCAACGACTTGTGCCTGCTCAGCTGCCATAGCAGGGATAGCAGAGGCTGCCATACCTATGGTTAACGAACCTAAAACATGGGCACCAAGCGTGACCCGACCATTACGGCGTTTTGCAAATTTCATTAAAAACATTCCTGTTGCGGACTATACCCTGTAACAGATGTCCCCCACCTGTTAATCGCCCGCTAATATATGTAAAATATTTTTTGTGATCAATAATTATTATCATTTGCATTATAATTTAATCAGCATCACTGTTTAGGCTGTGAATTGTTGGTAGGTCTTGAAGAAAAAAATGCAGTTATATTGATAGGGAATTCAAATTATTACCAATAAAAACAAAAATTTAGACAAAAATAAATAAACTTACATTGTAAGTTGCAGCAACCATATATTTGCAGCATGACCATCCGTATCATCAACCTTTAGATGGAAATTTGTCTTCAGCCCTTAGGAGGAATGTAAAAATGCATTGTTATTTCACCATATTGAGGAGTGGCTTTGATGAAAGGACTTTTACGAAAAATAACAAGAAAATCGTGAAATTAACCTCACACTTCCATTTGTGTCATCTAAGCTGATAGAGTGTGATTAAGATTGCTGTGGTCAAGCCACTTTTCGACTACCCTTAATTACGTAGTGACCATAAGGCTTAAGTTCATAAGAGGACACACTGAAGCATGAACGTCAATTTTATTAATCCTTTTTTGCAGTCGCTGCTCAATGTTATTTCGACCATGGCCAGCCTAGAGCTCACGCCAGGTAAACCCCAAATAAAAACTGACAACTTAGCCAAAGGCGATGTATCAGGTTTAATTGGTATGGTTGGGCCGCAAACCAAAGGCTCACTTTCAATTACATTTGAGCAAAAACTCGTACTGCAAATCATGCAAAATATGCTGGGTGAGAACCCCGGTAAAATAAATGAAGAAGTGACCGATTTGGTGGGTGAAATCACTAATATGGTTACGGGCGGCGCAAAAAATCTTTTAGGACAAAAGGGTTACGAATTCGAAATGGCGACTCCAATGGTAGTGTCAGGTCAAGGGCATACGATTTCCCATAAAGCCAACGGCACCAAAATCATCATGCCATTTACCAGTTCGTACGGAACCGCCTTTATCGAAGTTTGCTTCGAAAGTTAATGAGCGCGCGCAACGCCAAGTCATAACATAGGGTTTATGTTGTACTAAAACCTCGCGTGTTGGGTAATGTTTATCAATAATGCTTGCCTAAACTCTAGCGGTGCAAATCAATTAACCTTATGCTGAATAAAGAAAAACGGCGCATTTGCGCCGTTTTGTTATTCTTATAGCATCAGGCTATGCTAAGCAAACAGCGACTCTCGGAGTCAGCTTAGTCACTAACTCATAGGCGATAGTACCAATATGCTCAGCGACTTCTTCAACAGGTAAAGCCTGACCCCAAAGCAAAACATCATCACCGACTTGATCTGTTGCATCATGGCCTAAATCCACTGTTAACATATCCATAGATACCCGGCCAACAATCGGCACTCTGCGGCCATTTATCCATACAGGCGTGCCTTCCGGCGCATTACGTGGATAGCCATCACCATAACCAATCGCGACAACGCCAAGACGAGTATCTTGTTTGGCGGTCCAGTAACAACCATAACCTACG
The DNA here is from genome assembly GCF_000146165.2 of Shewanella oneidensis MR-1. Lineage (NCBI taxonomy): Bacteria > Pseudomonadati > Pseudomonadota > Gammaproteobacteria > Alteromonadales > Shewanellaceae > Shewanella > Shewanella oneidensis. The sequence goes on from NC_004347.2 coordinate 4,062,617, forward strand.
GGTTGATTCGCTTTGTGCTCGCGCACCGCTATCAAACGTGAAACCAAGTTCATTGCAGGGATCAAACCATGATTTGCGCCGCAATCCCCAGTAACGGGTGACACACCATACATCGCAATGCCTGGACGGATCCAATCACCTTGGCTCTTCGGCCAATAAAGCGCACCCGCCGAGTTCGCTAAGGTTCTAAACCCAGGTAAATCTGCAGTTAACTGGTTAAAGGTTTGCATTTGCACTTGAGTGTAATGATTGTCGGGCTCATCGGCACAGGCAAAGTGGGTCATCAGATGGATAGGCTTGGCGACATTTTTACAGGCCGTCAAACGCGCATAAACCGCTGAGAACTGTTCAGGCGTGACCCCTAAACGATGCATCCCCGAATCGACTTTCAACCATACTGTCACTGGTTTCGATAGTGTCGCCTGTTCTAACATCTCGATTTGCGATTCGTGATGCACCACAGTATCAATATCGTGCTCCACCAGCAAAGGTAAGTCGGTGCTGCGAAAAAAACCCTCAAGCAATAATAAGCGCGCCTTAACACTACCTGCGCGCAGCTCTAATGCCTCTTCCAAACGAGCTAAGCCGAAACCATCGGCATTGTTTAAGCATTTGGCAACATTTAATAATCCATGTCCATATCCATTGGCTTTCACCACGGCCATGACTTGACTGCTGCTCGCCTGCTGGCGTAAAACGGCGAGGTTGTTTTGCAGTGCACTACTGCTAATTTCTGCTCGGGGAAAAGGTTTCAAAATTTGCCTTGTCTATTTAGAAAAGTCTGGAAATACAAAGAATACATAAGCCACGCTTATCTTCTAACACCGGGAATTAATCTTCTTCAAACTGAGGACCTGCATAGTTATCAAAACGGGAAAACTGGCCTTGGAATGTTAAACGCACCCGTCCAATCGGGCCGTTACGCTGTTTACCGATAATGATTTCCGCCGTGCCCTTATCCGGAGAGTCGTTGTTATACACCTCATCACGGTAAATAAACATGATGAGATCCGCATCCTGCTCAATAGAACCCGATTCACGTAAGTCGGAGTTCACAGGGCGCTTATCGGCACGTTGTTCGAGCGAGCGGTTAAGCTGAGAAAGTGCGATAACGGGGATCTCTAACTCTTTAGCCAATGCCTTGAGAGAGCGAGAGATTTCAGCAATTTCAAGGGTACGGTTGTCCGATAACGCCGGAACTTGCATCAGCTGTAAGTAGTCGACCATGATCATCGATAACCCGCCATGTTCACGGGCAATACGGCGAGCACGGCTGCGCACTTCGGTCGGCGTTAAGCCTGAACCGTCGTCGATATACATCTTGCCTTGTTCGAGCATAATCCCCATGGTTGAGGATACCCGCGCCCAATCCTCATCATCGAGTTGTCCAGTACGGATTTTGGTTTGGTCAACGCGCCCTAAAGAAGCCAACATACGCATCATAATCTGCTCTGAGGGCATCTCGAGACTGAAAATCAACACGGGCTTGTCTTCATTCATCGCCGCCTGTTCGCACAGGTTCATCGCAAAGGTCGTTTTACCCATAGACGGACGCGCTGCGACAATAATCAAGTCGCCAGATTGGAAGCCAGCCGTCATTTTATCGAGATCGCTAAAACCACTCGATACCCCAGTCACACCGTTGTGGGGGTTATTGTAGAGCTGCTCAATTTTATCGACGGTCTTTTCAAGAATGGTTTTAATGCCTTCGGGACCTTCGTTGGCATTGGTGCGCTGCTCGGCAATCTTAAAGACTTTACTCTCGGCCAAATCGAGTAAAGCGCTGGAATCGCGGCCTTCGGGATTATAACCCGCATCAGCAATCTCATGGGCGACGCGGATCATCTCGCGTACTACGGCGCGCTCACGGACAATTTCAGCATAAGAAACAATGTTGCCTGCACTCGGGGTGTTTTTGGCAATCTCACCCAAGTAGGCAAAGCCGCCCGCTTCTTCGAGTTGGTTTTCAAGTTCAAGTTGTTCGGAAACCGTAATTAAGTCGATAGGTTGGCCTGTTTCGACTAAACGGTGCATGGCGGCGAAAATCATCCGGTGCGAGCGAGAATAAAAATCCTCTTTAACTACCGTTTCGGCCACTTTATCCCAAGCGTCGGCGTCTAACATGAGGCCGCCTAATACCGATTGTTCAGCCTCAATTGAATGCGGCGGCAGCTTGAGGCTATCGACCTGCAAATCCCTTGGCTTACTCTTAGGCTTAAAAGCACCTTGTTGTGACATTAACACTCCCGATTTCCAACAACTTAACAAAATATGATATAAAACCCGCGTCAAGCAAACAGGTGGTTTACACAGACCTGTTATCTCATTCCAACGGACACTCTAACTAAAAATAAGGAAAGAACATGCGTATTGCATTGGTTGCAGCCTTAGTACTGACCTGTGGCATAGCAACTGCCGATGAAGGGCAATGGCAACCTTATCAAATGCCTTCTATTGCAGACAAACTCAGCGCGCGTGGAATTGATATTCCCGCAGACAAGCTGGCCGATCTCACCAGTTACCCAATGAACGCCGTTGTCGGGCTGGGCTATTGTACCGCCAGTTTTGTCTCGCCCCAAGGGCTAGTTGTGACAAACCATCATTGTGCCTACAAGGCGATACAATATAACACTAAGAAAGAGCATAACTATCTCGAACAAGGCTTTTTAGCCACCTCAATGGATAAAGAACCGTCGGCCGGTCCCAATGAACGTTTATACATCACCGAAGCCGTGACGGATGTCACCAGCGACGTGACAAAAGATTTAAGCCAAGATCCTTTAAAACGCTACGAAGAGATTGAGAATCACAGTAAAGCCTTAATCAAAAGCTGTGAAGCCGATGATAACTACCGCTGCAATGTCCGTAGCTTCCACAATGGACTGGAATACTACCTGATCAAACAATTGATGATCCGCGATGTGCGCCTAGTATATGCACCGCCTGAAAGTGTTGGCGGTTATGGTGGCGATATTGATAACTATGAGTATCCACGCCACTCGGGTGATTTTGCCTTTCTACGGGCTTATGTAGGTAAAGACGGAAAACCTGCGGCTTTCAGCGAAGATAACATTCCTTATACGCCCAAAAGCTATTTAAAAGTGAATGCCGATGGCGTGAAAGCGGGCGATGGCGTGTTTGTGGCTGGCTACCCTGGCACGACCAACCGCTATAACCTCACTAGCGAGCTTAAATTTGCTAGCGACTGGCTCTATCCAACACAGGCAAAACGTTATCAATTACAGATTGATACCATTGAAGCCATGGGGCAGAAAGATGCCGACATCGCCATTAAATATGCAGGCAATATGGCGTCGATGGCCAACCGGATGAAAAAGCTCAACGGCCTACTCGCTGGCTTTAAAGCCACGGATATCGTCGGTATTAAGCAGCAACGTGAAAATGACTTTCTGGCATGGTTAACCAAAAACCCAAACCTTAACCAGAATCTCATCAGCGAGCTTGAAGTTTTACTGGCCGAGCAGCAACTGCAAACCCAAACCAATTATTACTTCACCAACGCCCAATCGAGCACGCTGCTCACTGCGGCCAACAACCTCTATCGCTTAGCGAAAGAAAAGCAAAAGAGCGATGCTGAGCGTGAAATCGGTTACCAAGAACGCGACTTAGCCATGTTCAGCTCACGCTTAAAACGTATCGATTCTAGTTTTGATGTAAAAGTCGATAAAACCCTGTGGTTACAAGATTTAAATGCTTATTTATCACAGCCAAATCGTGTTGCAGCCTTAGACAATATGCTGAATTTGAACGATAAAAACGTCAGTTTAGCGGCTAAACTCGATGGTTTATATTCGCTGACCACTCTGACAGATCAAGCGCAACGTTTGGCTTGGATGGAAGCAGATGCCAAGGCCTTTGAAACCAGCAGCGATCCGTTTATCCGCCTTGCAGTCGCGCTGTATGACACTAATATGGCGCAGGAAAAAGCAGAAAAAATCCTTGCGGGTAAATTGTCTACCGCTCGCCCAGCCTACATGGCAGCCGTTATCGACTACTACAAAGCCAACAACTGGCCAGTGTATCCCGACGCTAACGGTACGCTACGCATCAGCTATGGTATGGTCGATGGTTATCAATCCCGCGATGCACTATACAAACAGCCGTTTACTCGTCTTGATGGCATAGTCGCAAAACACACAGGCGTTGAGCCCTATAATGCGCCGAAAAAACTCCTCGATGCGATTAGCGTACAACGTTTTGGCGATCATCTGGTGAAGTCGGTTTATCAAGATCCCCGCGGCTGGATTTGCCGTCTGTTCTCTTGTTTAGATAAACCAGAAGAATTTAACTCAGTACCGGTTAACTTCTTATCGAGCGTAGATACCACAGGTGGCAACTCAGGTTCACCCGTCTTTAACGGTAAAGGAGAACTCGTTGGCCTTAACTTCGACTCTACCTATGAAGCAATTACCAAGGATTGGTTCTTTAATCCAACCATCACTCGCGCGGTTCACGTGGATATCCGCTATATCCTATGGATGATGGATGAAGTCGACCATGCCGATAATCTGATTAAAGAACTGGATTTAGTGAGAAACTAATTACCCATTAGCCTTTCGTGATGAATGATAATGGAATTAACTATGATTAAACCATTTGATTTAATCAGTATAAATTAAGCATCTTTCAAAACCGTTCAAGAAATATTCCTTGGACGGTTTTTATTTTAAGTAATTTATAAATTTGTGATGTGCCGCATTATCAATTCACCATAAACCCAATCAAAGCACCTTAATTAGCATTATTTAAAGCAAGACTAAACATGGACAATTTGTCTAACCTAAAAATAAAAACCAGTGATAAAAGCCACATTAACCAACAAATTTAAACTTAAGCCTTTAAAATACAAAAAATAGTGATAGGAAACCAATAGGTGCAACATAAACACATAAATATAAAGAGAAAAATAAAAATGCAATCAATGTAAAACCAGCAAAAAATATTATTTTCACTTTTCAAAAAACCTAAAAAATCGCTAATAAAACCATTAAAAATGCCTGCTTTATCAAAAACAATGAAACTTGATCGCCATCATGTTTTTACCACATTCAATTTCCTATTATCCCGCAGTCTAAAAATTCAAAAATTAGCTTTTGCCGCCAACATAAGCTGCTTAATAAATACATCAAATAACACTGAACACTTAATTCAGGTTGAAAATGAGGAACGCAAAATCCTATGACAACGACAACTTATCAACCAGGAGAAATCCAAGGGCTGATCAAGATTAATGCATCCAAATGCAAAGGATGTGATGCCTGTAAACAATTCTGCCCAACCCATGCCATTAATGGCGCTTCGGGTGCAGTACACTCTATCGATGAAGATAAATGCTTAAGCTGCGGACAGTGTTTAATTAACTGTCCATTTAGCGCTATTGAGGAAACCCACAGCGCACTTGAAACCGTGATTAAAAAGCTCGCTGATAAAAATACCACCGTGGTCGGGATTATCGCGCCTGCGGTACGGGTGGCGATTGGTGAAGAATTTGGCTTAGGTACAGGTGAGCTAGTAACAGGCAAACTCTACGGTGCCATGAATCAAGCTGGCTTTAAAATTTTCGACTGTAACTTCGCCGCCGATTTGACCATTATGGAAGAAGGCAGTGAGTTTATTCATCGCCTGCACGCCAATGTAAAAGGTGAAGCTAACGCAGGCCCATTGCCGCAATTTACCTCCTGCTGCCCAGGCTGGGTACGCTACCTCGAAACCCGCTACCCTGCACTTTTACCTAACCTATCGACCGCCAAATCACCTCAGCAAATGGCAGGGACTGTCGCCAAAACCTACGGCGCCAAGGTATATCAAATGCAGCCAGAGAATATTTTCACTGTCTCTGTAATGCCTTGCACCTCGAAAAAGCTCGAAGCCTCCCGTCCCGAATTTAACTCGGCTTGGCAATATCATCAGGAACACGGCGCAAACTCGCCCTCCTACCAAGATATTGATGCCGTGCTCACCACAAGGGAAATGGCTCAGTTACTCAAACTGCTCGATATCGATCTCGCGAATACCGCGGAATATCAAGGCGATAGTTTGTTCTCTGAATACACTGGCGCGGGCACAATTTTTGGAACAACCGGCGGGGTGATGGAAGCGGCGCTGCGTACCGCCCATAAAGTACTGACTGGAACTGAAATGGCTAAGCTGGAATTTGAACCCGTACGCGGGCTAAAAGGCGTGAAATCAGCCTCTGTCAGCCTGTTTGATACAGAGCTTAACCAAGATGTGACCGTCAATGTCGCCGTAGTGCACGACATGGGCAACAACATTGAGCCCGTACTGCGCGATGTGATGGCTGGCACCTCTCCTTATCACTTTATTGAGGTGATGAACTGCGCTGGCGGTTGCGTCAACGGCGGAGGCCAACCTATTGAAGGTAAAGGCTCTTCATGGCTGGGTAACATTTAACGGGAAACAGAAATGAACAAGAAAAAACACCTATTTGCCGAGGACAGTTTCTTTCTGTCACGCCGTAAATTTATGGCTGTCGGTGCCGCGTTTGTGGCCGCACTCGCGATCCCCATCGGCTGGTTTACCAGCAAGCTTGAACGCCGTAATGAGTACATTAAGGCCAGAAGCCAAGGGCTATACAAGGACGACAGCCTAGCAAAAACCCGCGTCAGCCATGCTAACCCCGCGGTAGAAAAGTACTACAAAGAATTCGGTGGCGAGCCATTAGGACATATGTCCCACGAGCTACTGCACACCCACTTTGTCGATCGCACCAAATTAAGCTCTTGATTGGAGATGAGAAATGCATCAAGAACATGATATGAGACCCATTTTAAAACATCCGCTAAACGTCAGGATTTTCCACTACATTCTGCTGCTCAGCTTTTTGCCATTAGCCGCAACAGGTTTGCTATTGTTTTTTAAACCGCTTTCCCAAGAAGGTATGCAGCTAACCTATGATGTGCACATCATTGCGGGGATTGTTATGGCCCTCGATGCCGTGGCATTTACCATCATGGCATTTGACCGAGTGGTACTGTTCATCGCCCGCGTGTTTAGCTTCTCAGGGCGTGATGTGAAATGGTTTATGGTGTTAGGCGGCTACCCACAGAAATTCTTACTGGGTAAAAAAGTACCTATTCCACCGATGAACAAATACAACTCAGGCCAAAAACTCTTTGGTGCCTGCGTACTGATTGGCGGCACAGTGCTTATCCTCTCCGGTTTAGTGCTGTGGTTCATTCCCCACGCTGCGCCGCGGGATATAGTGTGGTTTTTAGGTCAGGCCCATTTAGTGTCAGGCTTAGTGTTAACCGCCTTCTTGCCCGTGCATTTATTCCTTGCTGTGTACCGCTTTGATGATTTCAAGGCCATGATGATCCACGGTAATGTGCCTTACCATGATGCCGCTGAGTACACCCCTCTGTGGGTTAAAAATGAAATTGCCCCCGTCGCCACTAACGGTGAACAACTGACAAGCAAATAGCTAAGTCCCCTGCGGCAGTTGCTCACAACTGCCGCATTTTCGCATTCATACTCAAGGGCATAGATAACCATGAGCACACACGAGCATCACTCCATTACACTTTCGGACTACAATCCCAACGTCAACTTTATCGACGATAAAGCGATTTGGCAGACCATTGAAGACGCCAGTGATCCAAGTCGCGAGCAAGTTCTCGCCATTCTCGACAAGGCGCGCCAGTGTGAAGGCTTAAGCATTAGCGAGACCGCCCTTTTGCTGCAAAACCAAGATAAGACCTTGGATGAAATGCTTTTTAGCGTCGCCCGTGAGATTAAAAACACTATTTACGGCAACCGTATTGTGATGTTTGCACCGCTGTATGTATCGAATCATTGCGCCAACAGTTGTAGTTATTGCGGCTTTAACGCCGATAACCATGAGCTCAAACGTAAAACCTTAAAACAGGATGAGATCCGCCAAGAGGTTGCGATCCTTGAAGAAATGGGCCACAAGCGGATCCTTGCAGTCTATGGCGAACATCCTCGCAACAATGTGCAAGCCATTGTTGAAAGTATTCAAACCATGTACAGCGTTAAGCAGGGCAAGGGCGGAGAAATACGCCGTATCAACGTCAACTGCGCGCCAATGAGTGTGGAGGACTTTAAGCAACTTAAAACCGCGGCGATAGGCACTTATCAATGCTTCCAAGAAACCTATCATCAAGACACCTACAGCCAAGTCCATCTTAAAGGTAAAAAAACCGACTTTTTATACCGCCTCTACGCCATGCACAGGGCGATGGAAGCAGGAATTGACGATGTCGGCATTGGCGCCCTCTTTGGCCTGTATGATCATAGATTCGAGCTCCTTGCCATGCTCACCCATGTTCAGCAACTCGAAAAAGACTGTGGCGTTGGCCCACACACTATCTCCTTTCCGCGGATTGAACCCGCCCATGGCTCTGCTATCAGTGAAAAGCCGCCCTATGAGGTCGATGATGACTGCTTTAAGCGCATTGTTGCCATCACTCGCCTTGCCGTGCCTTATACAGGGTTAATTATGAGCACGCGGGAAAGTGCAGCGCTGCGCAAAGAACTATTAGAACTCGGGGTTTCACAAATCAGCGCAGGCTCGCGTACCGCGCCGGGTGGATATCAAGACAGCAAACAAAATCAACATGATGCCGAGCAATTCAGCCTTGGTGACCACCGAGAAATGGACGAAATCATCTATGAATTAGTCACCGACTCGGATGCCATCCCCTCCTTCTGCACTGGCTGTTACCGCAAAGGGCGAACTGGCGATCATTTTATGGGATTAGCCAAACAGCAGTTTATTGGTAAATTCTGCCAGCCCAATGCATTGATCACCTTTAAGGAATATTTGAACGATTACGCCAGTGAAAAGACCCGCGAGGCTGGCAATGCGCTGATAGAGCGAGAGCTGGCTAAAATGAGCCCGTCACGGGCACGCAATGTGCGCGGCTGTTTGCAAAAAACCGATGCGGGTGAACGGGATATCTATCTGTAAATGGCATCTTATTTATTTTCTGAGCCCGGCGTGCAGTTGCATTTTGGCCTTAACACTAACGCCTTACTGAATGCGATAAAACGCGCTGATGCAATCGTGCTACACGCGGCGATTTACAGTAATTTTGCCGATAATGCCGTGGGGCAATTGTTATTACAGCGGCTACAAAACGCCAGCTTAAAACAACTCACCCTGATTAAACTCGAACCCACCCGTCCGTGGCAGGATGAGTTTGCCACCATCCTAAGGCCCGAGATGCCGCTGCAGGACATTGAGCAGCTGTATGATATTTCCCGCCACTGGTGCGCCGAGCTTAAAACGCAGTTTCCAGAGGCAGTCAATCTCATGTCGACCCAAGCGTTACCACTGCAACCCATACTGCTGATTGGCGATAAACTCTTTATTGGTCACTACGCCCACAGTAATTGCACCTCGGCTCAAGGACTTTGGCTGGAGTTTGATATCCTTGGTTTAGGCATTGCGCCAAACACCTTAATCGATTGGTTTGATACTGGCGTCCCCAGTGAGCAAAACTCAGCGGTGGCAATTGCCCTTGGCCGTTATGTTGAAGAATGCCGCCGCGCAGTGGGCGATCTTTGGTATCAGAGCTTGATTGAGCTAGATAAAGGGTTTAACAGATGATCACTCGCCCTAGCCCGCCGGCGCCAGTCACTCAGCCAACGTCCGTTAAACCGACGTTGCTTAACACAGTGTTTTCCTATGCCGAAATCCTTTCGCTACTTCAGGGGCAAGACGACGAATGGCTATTTAGTCGCGCAAAGCTCGCCACTGAGTTGGAATTTAATCAACAGGTGTATTTACGCGGCATTGTCGAATTTTCGAATCACTGTCGTAACCACTGCCATTACTGTGGTTTACGCACCGAAAATCGGCAGGTAACACGCTATCGGCTCTCGAACGAAGAAATCCTTAACGCAGTGGATAGCATAGCCGAGCTGGGACTAGGTACTGTGGTGCTGCAATCGGGGGATGACTTTAACTACAGCGGCAATCGTATTAGTACCCTTATTACTGAAATTAAACGTCACCACAATCTAGCAATCACTCTGTCACTGGGTGATCGCAAACATCAAGAGCTGGAAAAATGGCGCGAAGCGGGCGCAGATCGCTATTTGCTCAAAATGGAAACCTTCGACCGCGCCCTCTTTGCTCAGTGTCGCCCTAAAGCCAATTTTGACGAGCGCATTGCAAGGCTCAATTATCTTAAGTCACTGGGATATCAAACTGGCTCAGGAATTATTGTCGATTTACCGGGAATGACGGATGCAATCTTAGCCCGTGATATTCAGCATTTATCTGAGTTGCAGCTCGATATGCTCGCCTGCGGCCCCTTTATCGCCCATCACCAAACGCCGTTTACGACTTCGCCCAATGGCAGCGCGCTTAAGAGTCACAGGGTGAGCGCTATTTTGCGACTGATGAATCCGGGGGCGAATATTCCCGCCACCAGTTCACTCGACGCCCTCGATAAGGGCGCAAGAGAGCAGGCACTCAAACGGGGATGTAATGTGATTATGCCTTCCTTTACACCAACAAAGGTCAGTGGCGATTACAGCATCTATCCAGGAAAAAACCAGCAGCAACACCCCGCAGCAGAGCGACTTAACCAAGTCTGCCAGCAAATTCAACGCCATGGGCTAATACCCTCCTTTAGCCGTGGTGATTCAAAAAGGACTCAATATGTGTCAAGGCATTAATCCACAAGAACATTCCCAAGCCCAATCGGCGCCAAGAGGGATGCGTTACCATATCGCCTTGGTCGGGCGGCGTAATTCGGGGAAATCCTCCTTACTCAATATGCTTGCAGGGCAGCAAATCTCGATAGTATCCGATATAAAAGGCACGACGACAGATGCCGTGGCCAAGGCTTATGAGTTACAGCCCTTGGGACCTGTAACCTTTTACGATACCGCTGGCATCGACGATGAAGGGACATTAGGTGCAATGCGAGTGAGCGCCACTCGTAGAGTGTTGTTCCGCTCCGATATGGCACTCTTAGTCGTTGATGAGCAGGGACTATGCCCCTCAGACATGGCATTAATAGACGAAATACGCCAATTGCAGATGCCAATACTTATGGTATTCAATAAGGCCGATATCTGCACACCCAAAGCTGAGGATATTGCCTTTTGCCAGAATCAATCCTTACCCTTTATTGTCGTTTCTGCCGCCACAGGTCTTGCGGGTAAACAGCTTAAGCAGTTGATGGTCGAATTAGCGCCCGCGGAATATAAGCAGGAGCCGCTCCTAGCGGGCGACCTCTATCAAGCGGGGGACGTTATTCTCTGCGTCGTCCCTATCGATATGGCCGCACCTAAAGGGCGTCTGATCTTGCCACAGGTGCAAATACTGCGTGAGGCGCTCGATCGCAGCGCGATCGCTATGGTCGTCAAAGAAACAGAACTCGCGCAGGCATTATCTGTCGTTACGCCTAAACTGGTGATTTCCGACGCCCAAGCGATTAAGCAAGTCGCCGCCATCGTGCCAGACGCCGTCCCTCTCACCACCTTCTCGACCCTGTTTGCCCGTTTTAAAGGCGATTTAGCTGCACTCGCCACTGGAGCTGATGCCCTAGATACTCTGCAAGATGGCGACAAAGTGCTGATCAGTGAAGCCTGTAGCCACAATGTACAGGAAGATGATATTGGCCGAGTTAAACTCCCCCGCTGGATCAATAGCTACACAGGCAAACAACTCGAGTTTGTAGTCACATCAGGACACGACTTTCCCAATGATTTAGAGCAATATGCCCTCGTTATTCACTGCGGCGCTTGTATGTTTAATCGCAATGAAATGCTCCGTCGCATCCGCGAATGTCAACGGCGGCAGGTGCCCATCACTAACTATGGGGTGGCGATTTCTAAATTACAGGGCGTGCTGCCTCGAGTGCTTACGCCTTTTAACCGCAATCCTCAGCAATAGCACATGTGTTTTAGCGTCTGGCTTGGCTGCACTCAAGTGGCAAAGCCTGATTAGCGTTAATACGTAACAAACAGCTACTCACACAGCAATATCTGCTAAATCACACCCATAAAAAAACACCGCCTAGGCGGTGTTTTTTTAGTTTAAAGCAGTTTGTAATTAAGCTTCTGCAACGATAGAAACTTTAACAACAGCTTTAACTTCAGTGTGTAACTGAACTTCAACTTCGAAGTCGCCAGTAGTACGCAGAGCGCCTAATGGTAAACGAACTTCTGATTTAGCCAGTTCAACGCCAGCTGCAGTTACTGCATCAGCGATGTCGCGGTTGCCAACTGAACCAAACAGTTTGCCTTCATCACCAGCTTTAGAAGCAATAACAACAGCTTCCAGGGCAGCGATTTTCTCAGCACGTTGGTTAGCAGCAGCCAGATCAGCAGCTAATTTAGCTTCTAATTCAGCGCGACGAGCTTCAAATACTTTAACGTTGCTTTCGTTAGCAACAACAGCTTTACCTTGTGGCAGCAGGTAGTTACGAGCGTAACCAGCTTTAACTGCAACTTGGTCACCCAGGTTACCCAGGTTAGCGATTTTATCAAGCAGAATAACGTTCATTATCAAATCCTCTATATTCGATTAGGAATACTGCAATTACTGATGTAAATCAGTGTATGGCAGTAGAGAAAGATAACGAGCACGCTTGATAGCGCGAGCTAGTTGACGCTGATATTTAGCACTAGTACCAGTGATACGGCTTGGAACGATTTTGCCGCTTTCAGTGATGTAGTTCTTTAAAGTAACGATATCTTTGTAATCAATTTCTGCAACACCTTCAGCGGTGAAACGGCAGAACTTGCGACGACGGAAATAACGTGCCATTTGACAGTCTCCTAAGTTTTCAATTCGACATTTTCGGCATGGATGACTAAGCGATTTTGGCCATTTCGCCCCTGTTGAAGCGTCATAAAACCTTGAACTTGCACTTCCACACCTGCTTTCAGATTATCTGCAACGCTTTCAAAGCGCGGGCCACTCAAAATCACTTGTATTTGAACGTAGACATTGCGAAGCATATCTGCTTCATAACGCTGCGATTTGTGTTCTAGCATGATTACACTATGTGCAATGCCTGCTGGGCTTTTAAAGCGTCTGGAACGAGTTATCGTTCCTGACAACACCAAGTTATTGGTGGTCACAGATAAACTTACTCAGCGATTTCTTCAGCGTTAGCTTCATCATATGAGCGGTCGCCAGCTGGGCCACGACGTGAATCGCGCTCATCTTTAGCTTTCGCCATTGGAGATGCTTCGGTGATGGCACCTTTAGTACGCATTACCATGTTACGCAGAACTGCGTCGTTGAAACGGAAAGCAGTTTCTAGCTCTTCAATCGTCTCTGCTGGTGCTTCAACGTTCATCAGAACGTAGTGAGCTTTGTGCAGGTCTTGGATTGGGTAAGCCAGTTGACGACGGCCCCAATCTTCTAAACGGTGGATTTTGCCGTTAGCTTCGGTGATTGCACCGGTGTAACGCTCAATCATACCTGGTACTTGTTCACTTTGATCTGGGTGAACCATAAATACGATTTCGTAATGACGCATTTATTGCTCCTTACGGTTATGTAGCCTCGTTATTGGCTCAGTCAGACCAAATGGAGGCAAGGAACGAAAATAGTGACTGATTTGAGCGCGAAATAGTACAGAAAGCAGACGTGAAACTCAAGCAATAACTTTGCCTCCCCCTTCAATACGGGTATGATGACGTCTCACTCCTATCCGGATATCAGACATAAGCCAAGCAAGAATACCTGACAATGCTAAAATTTATCGCACCAAGCAGCCTTTTTTTTATTTCATTTCAATCTGTTGCTCTTGTCCCTCCTGATTATAAGGAGCCTGCGAATGATTTTACTGCAGAAGTCGAAGCCGGTTTGCAATTGAACATGGGTAATACCGAATCCAGCAGTTTTAATGGTCGTACTCAACTGATTTTCGATACCAAGCAAACAAAGCAAGAGGCAGTATTAAAGGCTTATTTTGCATCAGAAAAAAACCAAACCACTTCTGAAAAATATGAACTGCAGTTACAAAGTAACTATAAACTCGATCGAGGTTATATTTTTGGCCGGGGAGATTTTACGTGGGATCAGTTCGGTAGCTACACGAAAATATCAATATTTTCTATTGGTTATGGTTTTGATGCACTCAACAGTTACCGAACAAAACTGAGCCTCGAAGTCGGTCCTGGTTATCGTTATAACTTACCAACCGAATCACTTGCCGAATCCAATCCCGAGGCTGAAAAAGACGTCATTTTACGTACTGCGGCGAAGGTATCCCAAAAACTTCAGGAATACACCAGTATCAATGCCGATTTGACTGCCGAAGTGGGCGATAAGAACAATACCTTAACCTTAGACATGAACTATAAAAATCTTGTATTTCAAGACTGGGCTTTCAAAATCGGCGTTAACATTAAATACACAGAGGAAGTACCTGAGGACAGCAAGCATACCGACACTATCACGACCTTCAATTTACTCTATACCTTTAGATAACCGTCAGCATCACTAAGACTGCGTTTAGCAAATGATAAGGGTGACATAGAGCCATGATGTTGCTCTGAGGTTTTTGATTAAGTGACTCAGGCACAAAAATGAAAAATTAATCGACATTTACCAACAATTTGCAACACAGTTTAGACATCAACTGCTGATATAATATGAACATTTTTATGTACGTGAATGTGTTGGTATTCTGGAGTTGTAGATGGCTAATCAGCTGCGCACTTTTGCCTCTTTATATAGTACGACCCTTTTGACTGTGCTCGCGGGTGGCTTACTGACCACCTACTTAGGTCTGCGTCTCTCTGTGATACATGTTCCACAGCTATGGATTGGCGGCATGATGTCAGCGTACTATGTCGGCCTTGTTGCAGGTTCTAAGATAGGCCATCGACTAATAGCACAAGTGGGCCATATCCGCGCCTTTGTCGCCAGTGCGGGGATTGTCGCCGCCTGCGCGCTTGGCCACGCACTCGTGGATCAATTAGCGGTTTGGCTCCTATTAAGACTGATTGTCGGCATGGGCATGATGTGTCAATACATGGTGCTCGAAAGTTGGCTCAATGAGCAGGCAGAAAGTAGCCAACGCGGTACAGTGTTTGCCAGCTACATGATCGTCTCGTACTTCGGCTTGATATTAGGCCAAGGTGCCATCAGCCTGTATCCCGAATTAGGTCTAGAGCCACTATTGCTGATAGCCATTTGCTTCGCCCTATGCATAGTTCCGATTTCTTTAACGCGGCGAATTCACCCCGCGCCACTGGTGCCTGCACCCTTAAAAATCGCTCACTATTGGCAAAAGGCTCCGCAAGCACTGACCACCATCGCCATCGGCAGCATGATTGTCGGATCTTTTTACGGTCTCGCACCCGCCTATGCGAGCAATCTTGGTCTGCCTCCAGAAAAAGTCGCCACCTACATGACCGCGACAATTTTAGCCGGTCTACTTGCCCAATGGCCAATGGGAAAATTATCCGACATTATGTCCCGTAGCCGACTTATCCGTATTAACTGCGTGCTGCTTGGGATCTTAGCCTTAGGCATCGCCCTCACTCCATATCATCCAACAGTCTCACTGGTGATGACGTTTCTATTCGGTATCCTAGGCTTTACCTTTTACCCCTTAGCAACCGCACTGGCGAACTCCCGTGTCGAGCAAAGTGAAAGGGTTGGACTGTCGGCAACCATTTTGCTCACCTTTGGCATGGGCGCCAGTATCGGCCCGCTTATCGCCTCGACCCTCATGCAATGGTTTGGTAACAGTATGCTCTACGGTTTTATGTCGGCCTGTACTGTAATCCTGTTTTTACGACTACGTTATGTTCACTCGCAGCAAAAGGCCGAAACGAATGTCACCCAAGACTATATGATGGCAACCGGTGACTTAGTCTCATCACCACTGGCCGCAGCGCTCGATCCGAGGGTAGATGTAGAATCGGTTCAGGAACACATGACACCGACACCGCAGGAAGATCAAGAAGATTTAGGTGCCGATACCAATGAAGATGCTGAAAATGACAACGAGCACCAACTCACATTCGAGTTTCAATTTGACCCCGAGCCAGCTTTCATCCCTGAGGTTGAAAACCAAGTCACAGCGCACAATCTTGATGCAGTGAAAACCAGCTAACAAATTGAGTGGACAGATTTTTACGCAATAAAAAAGACGGGCTAGCCCGTCTTTTCTGCAAATGATCTTGATTAACTACGGCGCTGACGCACGGCTTCGAACAAACAAATGCCCGTCGCCACTGACACGTTTAAACTAGAAACACTACCCGACATCGGAATAGAGACTAAAGTATCACAACACTCACGGCTGAGGCGGCGTAAGCCTTTGCCTTCGGCGCCCATCGCAATAGCTAATGGCCCTTTAAGATCGGCTTGATACAATTCACAATCCGCCTCACCCGCCGTACCGACAATCCACACACCCTTTTCCTGTAGATGACGCATAGTACGGGCTAGGTTAGTCACTTGGAATAACGGCACGGTTTCAGCAGCGCCACAAGCAACCTTACTGACCACTGCCGTTAAGCCAACGGAGTTATCCTTTGGCACAATAATACCCTGCACGCCCGCCGCATCGGCGTTACGTAAGCAAGCACCTAGATTGTGCGGGTCAGTCACGCCATCTAAAATCAATAAAAACGGTAAATCAGTCTTAGCTAACAGCTCATCTAAGTCATGCTCAGCCAAGATTTTTGCCGCTTTCACACGGGCAACAATGCCTTGGTGCTGAGTACTTTCGGCTTTCTCGTCCAACACTTTGCGTGAAGTCACTTGAATACTCGTGCCAAAGGCTTTCGCTTGGCGGATCAGCGGAGTTAAACGCTCATCCTCACGGCCCTGCAACAACCAAAGTTCGATAATGCGCTCAGGGCTATGCTTTAACAGGGCTTCAACTGCGTGGATCCCAAAAATAATATCTTGTTTTTTCATTTACTTCTTTCTCGTGCTCCGCTTCGCGGCCTTTGGCTTTTTCGCCGTATCTTTTACGCTTTTCTTAGGCTTAGTGCCCGCTTTTGACTTGGACTTGCTCGCCGCTTTTCCTGAACCCGCTTTAGACTTAGCCCCAGACGATTTAGCCGTTTTGGCCATTTTCGCACCTTCGCGATTAACACGCTCACGGGCCGTCATAGGTTTATCACGACTCGGCGCAGCCTTGCGGCGTCCACCTTTGCCACTATCGCCGAGCATCATTAAGTCTATCTGTCTATCATCCAAGTTTACCGCGGCCACTTTAACCGTGACGGGGTCGCCCACCTGATAGACTTGTCCGGTATGCTCGCCAATCAAACGCTGACGCATAGGATCAAATTGATAATAATCGCTGCCAAGGCTAGAAATATGCACTAAGCCATCGATAAATAAGTCATTTAAGCGAACGAATAAACCAAAGTTAGTGACAGAGGCAATCACGGCCTCAAAGGTGTCACCCACATGGTCCTGCATAAATTCACATTTCAGCCAGTCACTTACATCACGGGTAGCCTCGTCGGCGCGGCGCTCAGTAGTAGAACATTCTTCGCCTAATTGGTCTAACTCATCGAGTTGATAGTGGTAGCCACCATCTGGAGTCCATTTTTCATTGGCTTCGCCCTTTTCCTTCGCCAACAAATAGCGGATAACACGGTGAAGCACCAAATCCGGATAACGGCGAATTGGCGAGGTAAAATGTGCGTATTCTTCCAGTGCTAAACCAAAATGGCCTTCATTATCAGGCGTGTAGATAGCTTGGCGCATTGATCGCAGCAACATCACTTGAATGAGTTCAGCATCGGGGCGATCGGCAATCTGCAACATCACATTTTGGTAATCCGCCGGCGTCGGCTCAAGTCCACCGCCCATGCTTAAGCCGCGCTCGGCCAAAAACTCTTTAAAGTTAGCCAGTTTTTGCTCTGAGGGCGACTCATGCACTCGATAAAGGATTTCACCCTTATGCTTTTTCACAAACTTAGCAGCCGATACGTTGGCCAAAATCATACATTCTTCAATGATTTTATGAGCTTGATTTCGAGCTCTTGGCACAATCTTATCGATCTTGCGCTGGTCGTTAAAAATAAACTGCGTTTCTATCGTCTCAAATGCTATCGCACCGCGCTCGGCGCGCTGTTCATCAAGCGCTAAATAAAGCGACTGTAAGCATTGAAGATGCACAAAGAGTGCTTCATGTTCAGGCGCAATCGGCCCGCCTTCGAGCATGGCTGCAACTTGGGTGTAAGTAAAACGCGCGTGTGAATGCATCACCGCCGGATAAAATTTATAACCCGACAGCTTACCACGGGCTGAAATCGTCATTTCAGCAACCATACAGAGGCGGTCTACATGGGGATTGAGTGAACACAAGCCGTTAGAGATCTTCTCCGGCAGCATTGGGATCACTTGCGACGGGAAGTACACCGAGTTACCACGGGCGCGTGCTTCGGTATCTAAGGCTGAATCGGTGCGTACATAGTAACTAACATCCGCAATCGCCACCCACAGACGCCAGCCACCACTAGGCTTGACTTCGGCATATACCGCATCGTCAAAGTCGCGGGCATCTTCACCATCAATCGTCACTAAAGGCAGACTGCGCAGATCGACACGACCGACTTTATCAGACTCAGTCACTTCATCGGGAATACGGCGCAGTTTCTTTTCAATTGCAGCCGACCACGTATGGGGAAGATCGTAATTACGCAGGGCAATTTCGATTTCCATTCCAGGCGCCATTTGTTTGCCGAGCACTTCGGTCACTTTACCTGCGGCTTTAACGAATCGACCGGGACGGCGGGTTAATTCCACCACCACCACATCGCCTTGACGGGCGCCATTGCGATCTTCGCTTGCAATTAAGATTTCTTGGGTAATGCGTTTATCATCGGCAATCACAAATGCCATGCCGCTATCGACATGGAATCGGCCAACAATCGCAGCACTTCGAGGCTGAATAAGTCGCACGATACGGGCTTCACGACGACCTTTACGGTCCATTCCGACCTTCTGCGCCAATACTTTATCGCCGTGGAAATACATCAACATATCACGGTTGGAGATAAATAAATCGTCGCCACCTTCGTCAGGTTTAAAGAAGCCATAGCCTTCTTTATGACCCAGCACTGTGCCAGAAATCAGATCCATTTTTTCAGGTAAGCCGTAGCTTTGACCGCGGGTAAACACCAATTCACCATCGCGCTCCATCGCCCGTAAACGACGACGCAGAGCTTCTAACTGCTCTTCATCATGGATCTGTAATGCAGCAGCAATGCTGTCACGGGTAATAGGTGATTTTTGAGAACGTAAGTACTCGATAATATACTCACGACTTGGGATAGGGTTTTCGTACTTATCCTGTTCACGCTCAAAATGAGGGTCTTTTATCATTCAATATCCAAAAATTTCTGTCTCAACGATTGGAGACATCTCAACGGGTTCGCAAGTGCTCTTGCTGGGCCCGCGCCACTGCACTGGCGGGCATTTTAGCTGCTAACACCTGCAGTAATGATAAGGCTTTTTTCTTCGTCGCCTCATCGGTAAATACATTGTTATATAACCAGTTATAGGCCATTTCGTAATCCCTTGGACTACCATAACCTTCACCGTACAAACGTACAAGCATCATTCGAGCAGCTAAACTACCGCTCGCTGCAGCTGGCAATAAATAATTGACTGCGCGGTCCTTATTGCGAATAACAAACTTACCCGTTTGATAATACTCGGCAAGTTTTACCATTGCCTCAGGACTCCCCTGCTCAGCCGCTTCACGCAGTAACGCCATCCCTTTGACAGCATTGGCTTTTACGCAGGTTCCGTGATTGAGCATTTCCCCCCACAAAAACTGATATAGGGGCTGTTTTAAGACTTCTGCACGCGCTTCAATATCTTGTACTAATTGGCACTCATCCTGTTTGACTTTTGCCAAATATTGTTCACTACGGATCATTTCAAGTAATTGTTCTTGAGAATAAATATCTACTGCTTGTGTCTCGGCAAAGCACATTGAAGATACTAAGGGCAGCAGCGCAAATAATGCAGTACGTAGCATAACGACTCTCAATGACAATAGGATGAATACTTGCATCGGCAGTATAACCTATTTCTTGAGCTCAAGCCGAATTTCTAACCACGAAAGCAAACAGGAAGGAAAAGCACAGGAAGAAAAGGCCGTGAAACACGGCCTTCACAATCTTAGTTAAACGGGCTAACTAAAATCATCGTCTCGTTACGGTCTGGACCGGTAGAGATGATGTCAATCGGCGTTTCTAACAACTCTTCAATACGTTTGATGTAGTTGATAGCCGCTTGCGGTAACTGCTCTAAAAAGGTCGCACCGAAAGTTGACTCGCTCCAACCTGGCATAGTTTCATAAACAGGAGTGACCTGCTCATAACCTTCAGCCGCTAACGGAGTAACCTTAGAAATTGTGCCATCTGGATGTTGGTAGCCCACACAGATCTTCACTTCTTTCAGACCGTCAAGTACGTCTAACTTCGTTAAGCAGAAGCCACTTACACTGTTGATCTGTACTGCGCGGCGCATTGCCACAGCATCTAACCAACCTGGACGACGCTTACGACCAGTAGTCGCACCAAACTCATGACCTTTAGTACCTAAATGATCACCCACTTCGCATAAGAGTTCAGTCGGGAAAGGACCAGCACCCACTCGCGTGGTGTAAGCCTTCATGATACCTAATACATAGTCTAAGTGACGTGGACCAAAACCACTGCCCGTTGCTACACCACCTGCGGTTGTGTTTGACGAAGTCACAAACGGATAAGTACCGTGGTCGATGTCTAGCAGCGTACCTTGAGCACCTTCAAACAGAATTGGCTCACCCGCTTTACGCGCGTTATCAAGCAGTTCGGTTACGTCAACACACATGCTCTTGAGGTAGTCTGCCAAGGCTAACGCATCGCTGAGCGTTTGCTCATAATCGACTGCGTCAACTTTGTAGTACTCTGTCAGCATAAAGTTATGATATGCCATAACTTCTTTCAGCTTTTCAGCAAAGAGTTCAGCATTGAACAGATCGCCAACACGCAGACCGCGACGGGAAATCTTGTCTTCGTACGCAGGACCAATACCACGACCAGTCGTACCAATAGCTTTGTTACCGCGCGCTTTTTCGCGGGCGATGTCTAAGGCACTATGGAATGGCAGGATCAGCGGACATGCTTCAGAGATCAGCAAGCGTTCCTCAACAGGAATGCCGCGCTCTTTGAGCATGTTGATCTCTTTCATCAGCGCGTCGGGTGCAAGCACCACACCGTTACCGATAATGCACTTAACATTGTCGCGTAAGATGCCAGATGGGATCAGATGAAGTACGGTTTTATCGCCATTGATCACTAAGGTGTGACCTGCGTTATGACCGCCTTGATAGCGAACTACATATTTTGCCTGTTCTGTTAGAAGGTCGACAATCTTACCTTTTCCTTCGTCACCCCATTGGGTGCCGAGAACAACTACGTTTTTGCCCATTGTTTGCTGCAAGGTTGTGGTTAAAAAAGAATTCTAACAGATTTTAAACCGCAAGTGGTAAGGCATTTATGAAAAAATAATCAGCATGACCAAGCCAGCGGTGACCAATGAACCACCGATTCGACGTAAAACTTGATGATTTTGATTGGAAAGTTCGTTCAAGTAACGGCGCCATTTATTGGGGAATAACAATGGCCCTACACCTTCCAAAATCAGCACCAGTGCCACGGCCAGCATAAATAACTGTAAGGTCATTTTCCCCTCTTTTGAGTATTTCAACCTAAAACAACACGACTAACACAAGGATAACCAATTTTAGGCAATAAAAAACCCAGCATAAGCTGGGTTTTTTGATATTCCAAAACGTATTAACGCTTAGAGAATTGTGGCTTACGACGTGCTTTACGTAGACCCACTTTCTTACGCTCAACTTTACGAGCGTCACGGGTAACGAAACCAGCAGAACGTAATGATGGACGCAGAGCTTCATCTAATTGCATCAGCGCACGAGTGATACCGTGACGGATTGCACCTGCTTGGCCAGTGATACCACCGCCTTTAACAGTTACATAGATGTCCAGCTTGTCAGTCATTTCAACTAACTCTAATGGTTGACGAACAACCATACGAGCAGTTTCACGACCAAAGTATTGGTCCAAAGGACGTTGATTTACAACGATGTTGCCACTACCAGCTTTAGCGAATACGCGTGCTGTAGAGGTTTTGCGACGGCCAGTGCCGTAGTACTGAGTTGCAGCCATTTGCTTAATCCCGTTTAGATATCAAGAACTTGAGGTTGTTGTGCAGCGTGGTTATGTTCTGCGCCAGCGTAAACTTTCAGTTTACGGAACATGGCACGGCCCAGTGGACCTTTTGGTAACATACCCTTAACTGCTTTCTCGATGATCATTTCTGGCTTATGAGCTTGCAGCTTTTCAAAGCTGATTTGCTTAATGCCACCAGGGAAGCCTGAGTGCGAGTAGTACGTCTTGCCTTGCGCTTTGTTACCAGTAACAGTAACTTTCTCAGCGTTGATAACGATGATGTAATCACCAGTGTCAACGTGAGGAGTGTATTCAGGCTTGTGCTTACCGCGTAAACGCAGAGCGATTTCGGTAGCGATACGACCTAAAGTTTTGCCGTCTGCATCAACGACGAACCAGTCACGAGTTACAGTTTCTGGTGTAGCAGTAAAAGTCTTCATTATTACAAAAACCCAAAGTTAATTTTCTGTCTCACATGCTGCTTGCAATGGCAAACAACACAAAATTGCCTTTCAGTACCCCTTCGAGTACTTAACTCGGCGTACAACTTCCACCTAGTTTGGTGGAGTAACGTGGGCAGGTGGCGGATTATAGACAAACGTGAGTTAAAAATCACCTGATATTTTGACAAAACTCATAAAAATTCGATCGATGTGGCTCATTACTGTGCTAAGGAATGAGCCACTGAAGATTTGTCGAAAAAAACCGCAAAGCACGCCCTGCAGTAGTCTAAGAGTTAGGGTAAATGCTCTGATTTTAAGTAATCATGGGATTGCATTTCAATCAAGCGAGAACGACAACGTCTGAATTCAAAACTCAATAAGCCGTCGGCATAAATGTCTTCTAACGGCACCTGCGCGGACACGATCAATTTAACGTTTCGTTCGTAAAACTCATCCACCATCGCCAAAAAACGTCTGGCGATATCATCACCGGTTAAAAACGCACCCATTTGCTCAATACCACTGACCAACACGGTATGATAAATCCGCGCTAACTCCATATAATCCCGCTGGCTTCGCGGGCCATCGCAGAGGGCTCTGAAATCCGCCAGTAAGACGCCTTGCGCCTGTTGACGTATTGAAATTGCGCGTCCTTCAATTTCGATCGCTTCGGTTGAGATTTCAGCCTCTGGTGCTAACTGGCCGAAATAACGCAGCAAGTTAGTATCGGCTTGCTCGTCCAATGGATGATGATAAATCTCTGCCTGCTCTAACGTCCGTAAACGATAGTCGATCCCCGAGTCCACATTAAGTACTTCACAATGTTGATTAATCAGTGCAATAGCCGGTAAGAAACGGGCCCGTTGCAACCCATTTTTATATAAGTCATCAGGGATGATATTTGAAGTCGCCACTAAGACCACGCCTTCTTTAAAGAGGGCTTGAAATAAGGTGCCAAGTAACATGGCGTCGGTGATATCTGACACAAAAAACTCATCAAAACAAATGACTCTATATTTAGCCGCCATTTGTTTTGCAATGACTAATAATGGATCTCGCGTACCTTTAAGCGCATCTAAGTCTAAATGCAGTTGATGCATAAAACGATGAAAATGCGCCCTTAATTTTTGATTGCCTGGCAAGGTATCAAAAAAGGTGTCCATCAGATAGGTTTTGCCGCGGCCAACGCCCCCCCAAAGATAAAGTCCTTTTGTAGGCGCGGGCGCAGATGTTAACCCAAAAGAGGTAAATAATTTACCAAACAAAGAGTTAGGCTCTTCGGCTGCGGTTAAATCCTCATAAACCCGTTGCAGCGCCTTAACAGCAATTTCCTGCGCCGGATCATGGGAAAAACCATCTCGAGTAAGATCTTTTTGGTAATGCTGCCAAGGGCTTAACTGGGGCACGTTATAATTCTCTTATATCCTTTATTGAAACTGCGTCGATATTAGCACGGCCTAGATGACACAGCATATATTTATACCCAAGCGACCTGAATTCAGCATTTTTAAATCACCTAGTAATAAGTACTGCAACACCACTAAAACCATGTATAAAATGATTAAAACTGATTTATAAAGGACTATGCTGTTAGCTAATTAAACTGAACGGTTTGGATCATTTAACACTTGAAAAAGTCCTTCAAAGCCCACAAGTTACACTCAGTTAAATGCTGATAAAATAACAGTTAAGAAATTAACCTTTGTTAATATTAATGAACTTTTTCAATGAGGTGCGTGTCCGAGTGGTTACCTAGGCAAATAGCCGGTACCGATACAGATTTGATCTGGTGCGGACAAAACTTAAGACGTATTACATCCAGATCCTTGATCCCTTATTTGGAGTTATGAATAGATGAAAACGAAATTATCTGTACTTTCAGCCGCAATGTTAGCCGCAACCCTGACAATGATGCCAGCTGTCTCACAGGCCGCTATTCCGCAATCTGTTGAGGGACAATCCATACCCAGTCTTGCGCCCATGTTAGAGCGTACGACTCCCGCCGTGGTTTCTGTGGCGGTTTCTGGAACCCATGTTTCTAAACAACGCGTGCCCGATGTGTTCCGTTATTTCTTTGGCCCTAATGCGCCACAAGAACAAGTGCAAGAGCGTCCATTTAGAGGCTTAGGCTCCGGCGTTATTATCGATGCCGACAAAGGCTATATTGTCACCAATAACCACGTGATCGACGGTGCCGATGATATCCAAGTGGGTTTACACGATGGCCGTGAAGTCAAAGCCAAATTGATTGGTACTGACTCCGAATCCGACATTGCGTTATTGCAAATCGAGGCTAAAAATCTGGTCGCGATTAAAACCTCTGATTCTGATGAACTGCGCGTCGGTGACTTTGCCGTCGCTATCGGTAACCCCTTCGGTCTAGGACAAACCGTAACATCAGGGATTGTCAGTGCCCTAGGCCGTAGCGGTTTAGGCATTGAAATGCTTGAAAACTTTATCCAAACCGACGCAGCCATCAACAGTGGTAACTCGGGCGGCGCTCTAGTTAACCTTAAAGGCGAACTGATCGGTATTAACACGGCTATCGTCGCGCCTAACGGCGGTAACGTAGGTATCGGTTTTGCGATTCCAGCAAACATGGTGAAAAACCTCATCGCACAGATTGCTGAGCATGGTGAAGTTCGCCGCGGCGTATTGGGGATTGCTGGCCGTGATTTAGATAGCCAACTTGCCCAAGGCTTTGGCTTAGACACTCAACACGGTGGCTTTGTGAATGAAGTTAGCGCGGGCAGTGCCGCCGAAAAAGCTGGTATTAAGGCGGGCGATATTATCGTTAGCGTCGATGGCCGTGCGATCAAGTCGTTCCAAGAGCTGCGTGCTAAAGTCGCGACGATGGGCGCTGGCGCTAAAGTCGAACTGGGCCTTATCCGTGATGGCGATAAGAAAACTGTCAACGTCACCTTAGGTGAAGCAAACCAAACGACAGAAAAAGCAGCTGGTGCAGTGCATCCTATGCTACAAGGTGCCTCATTAGAAAATGCCTCTAAAGGGGTCGAAATTACCGATGTTGCACAAGGATCTCCAGCGGCAATGAGCGGTCTGCAAAAAGGCGATTTGATTGTCGGTATCAACCGTACTGCGGTTAAAGATCTTAAATCGCTCAAAGAGCTGCTCAAAGATCAAGAAGGTGCTGTCGCCCTGAAGATTGTCCGTGGTAAGAGCATGCTTTACTTAGTGCTTCGTTAATCAATTGGCGAATCTGATCTTGCTCCAATTATCAGACGCTAATCAGCATAGGGAACACGCGTTCCCTATGCTTTAACTTGTTAAACATGTTAATCTAACTCACCTTTTTCAATATTTAGCCTGCCATGACAATAAAAGACACCCTGTTATATCTCGGTAAAGCCGTGCTTTTCGGCCTTATTATGGCAGCCATGTTTTTGTTAGTAACTCATTACTTCGACAATAAGAGTCTTGGCAACTCATTACTACAAAACCGCGGTAACAACACGGTTGAACTCTCCTTTGCCAAGGCCGTGCGTCGCGCAGCCCCTGCCGTCGTCAATATTTACAGCTTGAGTATCGATCAGAGCCGTCCATTGAATTCTGGCTCACTCCAAGGTCTAGGATCTGGGGTGATCATGAGTAAAGAAGGTTATATTCTCACTAATTATCATGTGATTAAAAAAGCCGATGAGATCGTCGTCGCGCTGCAAGATGGCCGCAAGTTCACCTCTGAAGTGGTGGGGTTTGATCCCGAAACCGATCTTTCAGTGCTTAAGATCGAAGGCGATAATCTCCCCACTGTGCCAGTCAATCTCGACAGCCCCCCCCAGGTTGGCGATGTGGTATTAGCCATTGGTAACCCCTATAACCTTGGCCAAACGATTACCCAAGGCATTATCAGCGCCACAGGCCGTAACGGCTTAAGTTCGGGTTATTTAGACTTTTTACAGACCGATGCAGCAATTAACGCCGGTAACTCCGGAGGTGCATTAATTGACACTAATGGTAGCCTGATTGGCATCAACACCGCTGCGTTTCAAGTGGGCGGTGAAGGTGGTGGCCACGGCATTAACTTCGCGATCCCGATTAAACTCGCCCACAGCATTATGGGCAAACTGATCAAAAATGGCCGTGTGATCCGTGGCGCCTTAGGGATTTCGGGCGAACCGATTAACCCTGTTGTGGCGCAAATCCTTAACCTCCCCGATTTGCGTGGCGTATTAGTCACTGGCATCGACCCTAATGGTCCTGCGGCACGTGCGCAGCTACTACCAAGGGATGTGATCATTAAATATGATGGTGAAGATGTGCCAGGGGTTGAAATGCTGATGGATCGAATTGCCGAAACAACGCCCGGCAAGAAAGTCATGATGACAGTGATCCGCCAAGGCAAACAGCAAGAATTACCTGTAATCATCGATGAAAAAGTGGTTGTTAGTAATTAATTGAATGACCATGTTTAGATAAATGCCAAATGAGGCCGGAATAAAGCCTCATTTGGTGTAATTACAATCTAAATCGCGTATTGAGGGCGTTCAAAATTCTGTGTCAGGCTAATTTTTAAATTTCTAGCACGCTATCTAAACGTCCTTCAAAATAAATCGCTAACTGAGATAAACAAAGGCTCCAATTGTGGATTGGCATGGTCCATTTATCTGAGGCGTTTAATATGCCTGCGTAAAGTAGCTTCAACAAGCTATTTTCATTAGGAAAAGCACCTTTGGTTTTGGTGAGCTTTCTAAATTGGCGATGTACAGCCTCAACTGCATTGGTCGTGTAAATCACTTTCCTGATATGTTCTGGGTACTTAAAATAATGAGACAAATTATGCCATTTGCGACGCCAAGAGTTGATTACCAACGGATAAGCATCACCCCATTTGGCCTCCAGTTCGTCCAATGCCATCTCTGCGGCTTCTTTACTCACGGCTCGATACACAGGCTTTAAATCAGCCATAAACGCTTTCTGATTTTTTGAGGCGACATACTTCATTGAGTTACGGATCTGGTGGATAACGCATAGCTGTGTTTCCGTATGAGGAAAGATACTGGCTATGGCCTCAGGGAAACCGGTCAAGCCGTCAACACAGGCGATAAGAATATCTTTTACACCACGATTATTAAGATCGGTCAGTACGGATAGCCAGTAATTAGCGCCTTCATTTTCGGATAAGTGAAGCCCTAAAATTTCCTTTTTTCCTTTCATATTAAGCGCTAACAATGTGTAAACGGCTTTACTGACGTAACGCCCATCCTCTTTGACTTTATAATGTATCGCATCAAGCCAAACGATAGGATAATGGCTATCTAATGGGCGCTGCTGCCACGCTTTAAGTTCGGGGATGAGTTTGTCAGTGATAGCACTGACTGTTGCGTTAGACACATTGAGCCCATACATATCTTCAACATGTTGATTAATATCGCGATAGCTCATACCTATACTGAACATCGATAACACTTTACGTTCGATTTCATCGGTTAGTGTAGTTTGATTTTTCTTAATCAACTGAGGCTCAAAGGTGCCATTGCGGTCTCTAGGCGCGTCTAACTCAAAGTTACCGGACGGATGCTTAATGGTCTTAGGGGTTTTGCCATTTTTACGATTAGGCTGAGGATCATGCGCTAAATGCTGCTCAAGCTCAGCCTGGAGAGCCGCTTCAGTGAGTTGCTTGATCAGTGGGCCAAGAATGCTGTCTTTACCTGTGAGGCTTTTACCTGATTGCAGATCTTTAAGGGCTTGTTCGAAGTTAAAAGGTTGGGTCATGTGTCATTCCTGTTTTTGAATATTTTACTGAAATGACACAGAATTATGAACACTACCCGCGTATTACCTCATCCTCAAATGGCAGAACTAATATCTCACCGCGCTATTTTTAACTCACTTTTGCCCAAAGCTAGATTACTGAACCATATATGCTTATATAGATTGCCACTGTTTCCCCAGTGACAAACCGCCCCTTTATTTCACTAGAAGTATCCCTATAGGCTCAACGGCGGCATCTGCAGCACACGGAAGTGTAAATGTCGCGTTCACATGGTCAATAATGTTCCAGACATTATAGTGATATTCCCCATATCCCTATGGGTCTGATGTGAATGAGCAACCATGCCGCCAAGACAAAAGAGAGGACATATATGGTCACCTCGGGGTTAGCAAGGTCAATGTCCTATTTTGTTCAAATTAATTTGTGCTAATCGATAATTCACCTTTCACAACGGGGTATCGGTCGTTAATGGTTTGCGGTCTTGCGACATATATCCGGCGTCTGTTGCGCCCTAATGAGATCCAAATTGACGTCTTACCCTCCTTGGCACCCACATGGCCTCAAAGGCCACTGTCCTCATCAGGTTTTGGGTAAGACAAACCGTTTAACTCATTAATACCATTACCGCTGTTGTGCTTTGATGGACATTTATCTATTTACATTTTGAGTCTATTTACGCAAAAAACACTGCATTACGTTGCCAATTTACAGGCCTTATTCATATCAAATGCTTGTCCGCGGCTCATCACTACAAACACCATCCGAGCCATCTTATTGGCCAAGGCAACCGTCACTTTGCAGACGTGTTGACGCTGTTTAAGCCGTTGTAACCACAGGCTAAGTGAGTCGTCTTTCTTATCGCACCAGTTCACCACGGTTCTTGCGCCATGGATAAGTAACCGCCGGAGCGTTTGATTTCCGCGCTTGGTTATCTTGCCGAGCCGATTGGTCGTGCCACTGCTGTATTGTGAAGGAGTGAGCCCTAGCCATGCCGCCAATTGCCGGCCATTTTTAAAATCATTAACTTCATTAATACTGGCTAATAATGTGGATGCGACGATAGGGCCGACACCGGGGATGGTTAGCAATAATGGATACTGTGGCATGGCTTGGGCAAGGGCTAATATGTCCTGTGCAACCTGGTCGATTTGTTCATTTAAATACAACTGAAACTCATAGAGTCGTTGAATAAACCCTCTGGCAACCGTGGATAATTCGTTGTCAGCATCTTCAAGAATGAGCGGAATGGCTAACATCAACTGGCGGCGGGTCTTTGCGACAATCAGGCCGTATTCCGCGAGAAAACCACGCAGTTGATTGCAGTTAGCCGTGCGATTCTCCACCAAGCGCTCACGAATGCGCAGTAAAGATTGAATATCCTGCTGCTCGACCGTTTTAGGGCGAAGTAGACTCACTTTAGGGCGGCCAGCCGTTTCTCCGATGGCAACCGCATCATTGGCGTCATTCTTATTACCAACCAGCATGGCTTTCACCATTCTGGCGGGGATAAGCTTGACGGTATGGCCGAGTTTTTCGATTGTACGCCCCCAGTAATTAGCGCTGTAGCAGGCTTCCATCACCACGAGTGTCGGCTCGCATTGCCTAAGCATGTCAAGTAATGCTGGGCGATTGATTTTACGGTTAAAAGCAATGGTGTTATCAGGGTTAAAGGCTGCGACTTGGAAGACAGTTTTTGCCAAATCAATGCTGATGAGTTTATAGTTCATATCGGTCACCTCGAGTCAGATTTTGTGCACCTAAATCATGGCACATTGCGATGCCGAGACCGAGGTGACCATCTCAGCAGCCATATCTTTTTCTTAATCAACTGAGGCTCAAAGGTGCCATTGCGGTCTCTAGGCGCGTCTAACTCAAAGTTACCGGACGGATGCTTAATGGTCTTAGGGGTTTTGCCATTTTTACGATTAGGCTGAGGATCATGCGCTAAATGCTGCTCAAGCTCAGCCTGGAGAGCCGCTTCAGTGAGTTGCTTGATCAGTGGGCCAAGAATGCTGTCTTTACCTGTGAGGCTTTTACCTGACTGCAGATCTTTAAGGGCTTGTTCGAAGTTAAAAGGTTGGGTCATGTATCATTCCTGTTTTTGAATATTTTACTGAAATGACACAGAATTATGAACAGCCTCTGTCATTCCAATCAGTTCTGGCACGTTTATGTCCCAAAGCATGCTGTGTCTTTCTTTAAAACCTGCAAGCTACACCGATGCTAAAAGAGTGAGTCATGGTGATTAGCGAGACGACCGTCCGCCCCACGGATGGGGCGGTCGAGCATCCAAGGATGGACTAGCTGCGTGTCGTCGAGCAAATGCCATGACTCATCCATCAATCAAATCCAGCGTTTAAATGCCCCTTACTTTTTACCTAAACAAATTGCACCCAATAAAAAACCAGCACTAGGCTGGTTTTTTATTGGAAGCTAATCCTACGCAAATGTTATTGCACACGTTCTACATGCGCGCCCAATCCTTGGAATTTCTGCTCAATATGCTCGTAGCCGCGGTCTAAGTGATAGATGCGGTCGACGATAGTTTTACCATCGGCGACTAAGCCTGCGATCACTAGACTTGCCGAAGCACGTAAATCGGTCGCCATTACCTGCGCACCACTCAAAGACTCAATGCCTTGAATAATGCAGGTATTGCCTTCAAGCTCCATGGTCGCGCCCATACGGATGAGTTCTGGTACGTGCATAAAGCGGTTTTCGAAGATGGTTTCGGTAATCGTTGCCGTGCCCTGCGCTAATACGTTGAGCACGCAGAACTGTGCCTGCATATCGGTTGGGAAACCAGGGTATGGCGCGGTTTTGATATTCACGGCTTTTGGACGCTTGCCTTCCATATCCAGCTCAATCCAATCTTCACCTGTGGTGATCTTGGCGCCCGCATCTTCAAGTTTGGCGATTACCGATTCTAACGAAGCAGGGTCTGCCTTTAAGCAACGGATACGACCACGGGTCACGGCGGCGGCAACGAGGAATGAACCAGTTTCAATACGATCTGGCATCACGCGATACTCACAGCCCTGTAAACGCTCAACCCCTTGAATACGCAGAGTAGCACTGCCTACACCGGTGATTTTTGCACCCATGGCAATCAAACAGTTAGCCAAGTCGATCACTTCTGGCTCACGGGCCGCGTTTTCAATCACGGTTTCGCCATCGGCAAGGGCTGCGGCCATCAGTAGGTTTTCGGTTGCACCAACACTGACCATATCCATAAAAATATGGGCGCCTTTTAAGCGACCATCGACACGGGCTTTGATATAACCTTCTTTCACTTCAATCTTGGCGCCCATCATTTCAAGGCCATGTAAGTGAAGGTTAACTGGACGGGCACCAATGGCGCAGCCACCAGGCAATGACACATCTGCAGTGCCATAGCGCGCCAATAAAGGGCCAAGGATCAGAATCGAGGCACGCATAGTCTTAACTAAATCGTAAGGTGCGCAGAATTCATTGAGATTCTTGGTAGAAATACGGATCTTACCTTCGCCCAACTCATCCACATCGGCGCCAAGGCAGCGCAGCAATTTACAACTGGTGCTGACATCGCGCAAATTGGGAACGTTTGAGACCACAAAATCAGTTTCGGCTAACACACCTGCCATTAGAATGGGCAGAGCAGCGTTTTTAGCACCCGAAATAATCACATCACCAGCAAGCGGAGGGCTTGCCTGAATTGCTAATTTATCCACTTTTCCTCACTACTAGCTGTTGAAAATTTTCTCGCGTTTCCATTGAGTCGGCGTGAAAGTTTTAATCGTTAATGCATGTAACTCACCGCTGGCGATATAGCTCATCAGCGGTGCATAAATGGTTTGTTGTTGTTTAACACGACTCATGCCGTCAAAACATTCGCCGACGGCGATCACTTTATAGTGACTACCATCTGAACTGGCGTGCACTTCATCGAGTGCTAACGCGTCACGTAAAATCTGTTCTATTAAGCTGCATTCCATGAAATTCGGTACCTTTTCAATTCGCTTCTTCACTGAAGAAGGACTGTAAATCATATAAATCGATTAATTTTTTTAACTGCGCTGACGCTGAGCACAACTGTAGTGGCGTAGCATGCTGACGAACTAACGCCAGCAAAAACGCCACGCCAGCGCTATCGCTGTACTCAAGCTCTGATAGCGACAAGATTTGGGTATCTTGGCTTAACAGGCTTTGCCTTTGTGGCCAAAGCGCGATCACTTGATCCTGTGATAAACGCCCTTTGAGATGGCAAATGTTACCCTGTTGCACAAATTCAACCACGGCGCTTACTTCCCTGCTTTTGGCTGTTTAGTCACTTTGTCTTTAGTGCGCTCTTCAAGCATCTTGATCACCGGTTCAATCCCCTGTTGGCGGATAAGATTCGAGATTTCAGATTGCTTAGAAGACAGTAAACTGACGCCTTCAGCAACTAAGTCAAACGCCTTCCAAGAGTCATCCTTGAGGCGGCGAGCTTTAAACAACAGCTTAATCGGCGGACGACCCGCTTCGATAATCTGGACGTTTACATCGACAATTTTCTCATTGCTGAAATCACTACCAGGCGAAAACTCCACTTTTTGGTTAGTGTATTCGGTAAAGGCTTGAGCATAGGTTGTGACTAAATAGCCTTGGAAGGCATCGACGAAACGATTGCGTTGATCTTCAGTCGACTCTTTTAAATACTGCCCTAACACTTTGTAAGAAGCGTATTTATAGTCGATGTAGGGCATGAGTTCTTCACGCACAATCACCTTGAGATGGTCTGCATCCGCGTCAATCAACGCCTTGTCTTTGTGGAAACGATCGAAGGTTTTGTTCGCAACGGACTTCACCATGGAGTACGGGTCCATAGTGTTAATCTGAGTATCATCCGCCAATGCGGTCGTTGCTGTAAATATCCATACTAACGGCAGTAAAAAGCGCGATAAGCGTTTAAACATAGCGGTAACCCCTATTTATCCTTTGAACCCATACTATATAAGAACTGACCAATCAGATCTTCTAACACTAATGCTGAGCGAGTATCGTCAATCTTGTCGCCATCCTTGAGCATACTCACATCATCATCGACAAAGCCCGGTGTTAGTCCGAGGAACTGCTCACCGAGCAAACCTGAAGTTAAAATAGCTAAGCTACTGGTTTCAGGGAATTTATCGTAACGTTTATCCATCACAATCGTGACTACAGCCACCAGTTTTACTGGGTCTAAGTCAATCTTGCTCACTCGGCCTACCACCACACCGCCCACTTTGACGGGAGAGCGTACTTTAAGGCCACCAATATTGGTAAAGTTGGCGCTGAGGGTATAGCTGCTGTCGCTGGTTTGCACTTCAATATTGGCGACTTTAAACACCAATACTAAAAAAGCCGCTAAACCCGTTAAAAGAAACACACCCACTAATAATTCAATTTTTCGTGTCAACATGCTCAGTTACCACTCTGTTAATCCGTCTCTATCTGTATCCTTGGCGCTGCAATCCATTAGCGGCCAAACATCAGGGCTGTCAGTAAAAAGTCCAATGCCAATACGGCGAGGCTTGATTGCACCACGGTTGAGGTGGTTGCACGGCTGATCCCCTCTGGATTAGGGATCACTTGATAACCACGGTAGAGAGCAATCCAAGTCACCACGACGGCAAAGACCCCACTTTTAATCAAGCAGTTAACTATGTCTTGGCGCCATTCTACCGAGGCCTGCAAAATTGACCAGAAAGCACCGCTATCGATACCCTTCCACTCTACTCCCACTAAATGGCCGCCATAAATCCCAACAGCAGTAAACATCAACGCCAATAAAGGCATGCTGATCACCCCAGCCCAAAATCGTGGCGCAATGATTTGCCTGAGCGGGTCAATCGCCATCATTTCTAAGCTTGATAACTGCTCGGTACTCTTCATCAGACCGATTTCAGCAGTGAGTGCAGAACCTGCGCGGCCAGCAAATAACAATGCCGTGACCACCGGACCGAGCTCACGCAGTAAACTTAAGGCTACCATGGGGCCTAAACTTTCTTCCGTCCCAAACCCCACCAAAATGTTGTAACCCTGAAGGGCTAACACCATGCCAATAAACAGGCCGGAAACAACAATAATAACCATAGATTGTACGCCGACCACATAGATTTGGCGCACTAATAATGGAAAGCCTTTACGCACCCGAGGCCAACGAACAATCGCGCCCCACAGCATCAGGCCCGCACGGCCAAAACCGAGCACTAACTCGATAGCGCTGCGGCCAAGGTCGGCAATATTGTCTAATAACTTCACTTGCCAACTCCTTTTGCCAACAATTCTTGCTGATAATCCTTTGCCGGATAATGGAAAGGTACAGGACCGTCAGGCGCACCTTCGATGAACTGTTTTAGCTGCGGATTATCCGCATGCTTTAACTCCTCCGGCGTGCCATGGGCAATGACTTTTTTATCAGCAACCACATATACATAATCCGCAATCCCGAGCACCTCATCCACATCGTGGGACACTACAACCGAGGTTAAATTAAGGGCATCGGACAGTTCGCGGATAAGCTTAACCAACACTCCCATGGAGATCGGATCTTGCCCAGCAAAAGGCTCATCGTACATGACCATTTCAGGCTCAAGGGCTATCGCCCGAGCCAAAGCTGCACGGCGCTGCATCCCTCCGGATAATTCGCTTGGCATCAACTGCGCAGCCCCCCGCAGCCCAACGGCCTCAAGTTTCATCAGCACGATAGTGCGAATAATCTCTTCGGGCAGGCCTGAATGTTCACGCAGCGCAAAGGCAACATTATCGAAAACATTAATATCAGTGAATAAGGCGCCACTTTGAAACAACATGCTCATGCGTTTACGCAGTTCGAATAATTCGTTACGACTCGCGGCGTGCACATCCTGTCCATCAAACAACACTTGTCCGCTGTCGGGTGTTAATTGTCCACCGATAAGCTTCAGCAAGGTGGTTTTACCTATGCCACTGGGTCCCATAATGGCGGTAACTTTGCCCCTAGGGATAGACAGGCTAATATCTTCGTATATGACACGCTGACCACGGCGAAAGCCCAAATGACGGATCTCAACCAACGGCGTTTGTTCTTGAGTCATGTTTGATTCCGATATTTGAAAGAGGTGGCCTACGCTTCCAGCCTAGACCAATCGAAGAGCCGCAAATTGTACGTAATTGCGCTTTAACCTACAACAGAATCGACACTATCGTCCTGCGATACTTTCAATTTGCCTCATTTCCAGCGAGAATGCGCCCTAAGTTTCCGCTCAGTGAAGCTAAAGTGTTACTTAATGTTTTCGTCTATGTTGGTAGATAAGCAAAATTGTTTGCTTAACAGTCATAGCATAAGTGAATGTACACTGACATAACGCCAGTACAACTTAAGTCAAAAGCACTATCGAGTGCCGGCATTAAACGTCAAAGTGAGCATCAGAGTCGCCATGCTCAATATGGGCGGCAAAAGGGTAACACCAAAGACGATGATATTGCTCAAAGCATTCAAAGGCTAAACAAGTTAATCTGCCCTTTTGCTTTGGCAGCTTATGGGCACTGAGCTTTAACAATAAAATGCGACTCAGAGAAAGAAGCCGTTAATTTTATCATCTTTATCGCGTACCAAATTGTGCTATTCCAATCCCAGACGGGGCGACAAAGACAATGCAAGAAGAGAGATAGACATGGTAGACCAATCACAATTGCGCCAATGGGGCTGTAAAGTCATCGATATTGAAAAATCGGCCCTCGACAACCTTTATCAGTACGTCGATTCCGCTGAATTCGCCCAAGCCTGTGAATTAATTCTCAACTGTAGCGGCAAAGTCATCGTGATGGGGATGGGGAAATCCGGCCATATTGGCAATAAAATCTCAGCCACCCTCGCCAGTACAGGCACTCCGGCCTTCTTTGTGCATCCAGGCGAAGCCAGCCATGGCGACTTAGGCGTACTCTCTGACAACGATATTATTCTCGCCATTTCGAACTCGGGCGAATCAAGTGAAATCCTCGCACTGATGCCCGTTATCCAGCGTAAAGCCATTCCGGTGATAGCCATGACGGGCAAACCTGAGTCCACTATGGCACGTTTGGCCAAAATTCATTTATGCATTGAAGTACCAGAAGAAGCCTGCCCGCTCGGGCTCGCCCCCACGTCAAGCACCACCGCAACCTTAGTGATGGGTGATGCGATGGCGATTGCACTGCTGCAAGCTAAAGGCTTCACCCGAGACGATTTCGCTATGTCTCACCCAGGCGGCGCCTTGGGTCGTAAACTACTGTTAAAAGTCAGTAATGTGATGCACTGCGGCGATGACTTACCGCTGGTCAAACACGATATCTGCATTACCGATGCCCTGTATGAAATCTCCAAAAAAGGCCTCGGCATGACCGCGATTATCGATGAGCAAAACAAACTCGTGGGTATTTTTACCGATGGCGACTTACGCCGCGTCATCGATGCCCAAGTCAACCTGCGCACCACACCGATCGCCGATGTGATGACGCGAAACTGTGTCACTATTACTGAAAACGTATTAGCAGCGCAGGCGCTGCAAGTGATGGACTCTAGAAATATCAACGGCCTAATAGTGATAGATAAAGAAAATCATCCTGTCGGCGCACTCAATATGCTCGATATGGTTAAAGCGGGAGTCATTTAATGCCACAGCAAGGATTTTACGGCCCCGTCAGCGACGATGTGTGGCAACGTGCCCAAAAAATTAAACTGCTGATCTGCGATGTGGATGGAGTATTCTCTGACGGCCGCATTTATTTGAGCAACTCGGGTGAAGAATTAAAAGCCTTCCACACCCGCGATGGTTATGGTGTACGTTCACTATTGACCAGCGGTTTTCATCTTGCCGTGATTACTGGCCGCCAATCAAGAATTGTTGAAAACCGCATGACTGCCCTTGGGGTCACCCATATTTATCAGGGCGTGGATAATAAATTTGTTCCCTATGAAGAACTGCTATCGATCTACAATGTCACCGCGGAAGAAGTCGCCTATATCGGTGACGATATTGTTGATCTGCCGGTGATGAATGTGGTCGGCCTAGCCGTCTGCGTCGCCGATGGTCATCCCTATGTACGCCAACATGCCCATTTTGTAACTCAGTTAAATGGCGGCCATGGCGCGCTCAGGGAGCTGACGGATCTGCTATTACTGAGTCAAAACAAATTCACCTCAGCCCATGGGATGAGCATATGAGTCGTGTGACCCTCGCCATTATCGCCTTTTTTGGTACTGCGCTGGTGCTGTATTGGCAAGTGCAGCAAAAACGCGGTGGCGATACGGATGACAGCTTGAACAACTCTGACAGACCCGATTACATTATCGAAGATCTGCGCAGTATCGAGTTTAACGAGCAAGGGCAAGTCAATAGTCGGGTGACGGCAAAGCACATGGAACACTATGAGCTGAAAAATCAAACCGACTTTACTCAACCAGTCTATCTTGTCTATCCCGACCAAGGTAAAGCAAAATGGCAGATCCGAGCAGATCTTGGTCGGCTCAACAAAGAAACTGGCAAGGTTGTATTAGAAAATAATGTTATTATCGATGCCATCAACCCAGGTGAACCGATACAAACCTTGTCCACCAGTTTTTTAGAACTCGATCTCAACACTATGATAATGACCTCTGACCGCATCATTTACGTCACAGGGAAAGATTTTAATATTCAAGGGCAAGGCCTTTATGCCGACCTTAACGCGCAGGAAGTGCAATTGACCAGTCAGGTAGTAGGAACCTATGAAGCAAAATAACATATTACTTGCCAGCCTAATGCTCATGACAAGCATGAGCACCTTCGCCAAAGTCGGTGACTTACAGCAAGAAGTTAAGATTAAAGCGGTCAGCCAAACTGCTGATATTAAAAACAATCAGATCATTTTCTTCGGCCCAGTTGAAGTCGTACAAGGTTCAATCAAAATCAATGCGGATCAACTCCGTGCATTTTCAGCCGAAGGCGAAAACAGCAAGATTCTAGTGGCGACAGGTAATCCAGCAACCTATAGCCAGATCCTCGACGATGGCCGCCCAGCATCTGCTAGCGCCAAAGAAATTCGCTATGAAATGGCCACGAGGACCTTGACGCTAACAGGCACCGCCACCCTTGACCAAGCGGGTAGCCAAGTCACAGGCAATCTAATTCGTTACAATATCATTCAGCAAAAACTGATCGCCGAAAGTACCGGCAATGGTGACGATCGTGTGATTACCATTATTCAACCTGATAACTATCAGGAAGAACTGAAAAACGCACCTGCGGATAAACCTGTGAAAAAACAGGACTCTAAATGACCCAAATCACCTTAAAAGCACAGAATCTGGCCAAGAGTTATAAAAGCCGTCAGGTTGTTAAAGATGTCAGCCTCACGGTTAAAACGGGTCAAGTTGTTGGCCTGCTTGGCCCAAACGGCGCAGGTAAAACTACCACCTTTTACATGGTAGTGGGCTTAGTAAAAAGCGATAAAGGTCATATCTTTATCGACGATGATGATTTAACTGCCGACCCTATGCATCTGCGTGCTCGCAAAGGTATTGGTTACCTGCCACAGGAAGCCAGTATCTTTCGCAAATTAACCGTGCACGACAATATCATGGCGGTACTGCAAACCCGTAAAGAACTCAATAGCGACCAGCGCGAAGAAGCACTAGAGCAGCTATTAGAAGAGTTCCATATCACCCATATTCGTGACAGCCAAGGCATGTCCTTATCGGGCGGCGAACGTCGTCGTGTCGAAATTGCCCGCGCATTAGCGGCTAACCCAAAGTTTATTTTGCTCGATGAACCCTTTGCGGGCGTTGATCCAATCTCGGTTATCGATATCAAGAAAATTATCGAGCAACTCAAAAGTCGAGGTCTTGGAGTATTGATTACTGACCACAATGTGCGCGAGACCTTAGATGTCTGTGAACATGCTTACATTGTCAGTCACGGCAGTCTTATCGCCGAAGGAACTCCTGCAGAGATCTTAGACAATCAGCAAGTTAGGGCTGTGTACTTAGGTGAACAATTCAGGCTATAGTTACTAAAACTGAGCTAATCAGCCTTGAATTTGGCAGCGCAAAGCGCCATCAGTATGATATCAAGCGACCTAAACTCACAATAATAACGTAGGGATCAGCGGTAACATGAAAGCGTCACTCCAGCTCAAACTGGGTCAACAGTTAACCATGACGCCACAACTACAGCAGGCCATTCGTCTGTTGCAATTGTCGTCATTAGAACTGCAGCAAGAGATCCAGCAAGCCTTAGACTCTAATCCTCTTCTCGAGCTGGAAGAGGAGCAATTCGATGCGCCTAGCGAACGTAAACAAGATCTCGCTGATACCGATTTTAGTGAAACCAGCGCCCAGCCACAGGAGCAAGACAACTCCACCGTGGATATTGCCGAGTCACTGACCAAAGAATCCCTGCCCGAAGAGCTCCCCATGGACACCACTTGGGATGAAGTCTTTACCGCATCGCCCAATTCTGGCTCGGGCGCTAGCCGTGAAGATGATATGCCGTTCCAAGGGGAAACCAGCGAGGGGCTATACGAACATTTAGAATGGCAAAAAAACCTCACACCATTCTCAGAAACTGACTTAGCCATAGCCACTGCCATTATTGATGCCATAGATGATCAAGGCTATCTCACTCAAAGCACTGAAGATATTCTCGAAGCCATGGGCAACCCCGAGATAGAACTGGATGAAGTTGAAGCGGTACTTAAACGTATTCAACACTTCGATCCCGTTGGCGTTGCGGCAAGGGATTTAAGCGAATGTTTACTGATCCAGCTATCCCATTTTTCTCCTGATACTCCGCATCTCGAAAATGCCCGCATGTTGATCAAAGATCATCTTGATCTGATCGCTGCCCGCGACTTTAGACTGTTAATGCGTAAGACCAAACTCAAAGAAGACGAGTTAAGGGATAGCATTGCGCTTATCCAAACCTTGAATCCTCGTCCTGGCTTACTCATCACTGCAGTCGATGAAGAATATGTGGTCCCAGATGTCTCAGTTTCGAAAAAAAATGGCCGCTGGGTCGTTGAGCTTAACCCCGATTGCATGCCCAAAATCAATGTCAATCAGCAATATGCAGCAATGGCTCGTAGTTCAAAAAATCAAGCAGACAGCCAATTTATTCGTGGCCATTTGCAGGAAGCCAAATGGTTTATCAAAAGCCTTGAAAGCCGCAACGAAACACTGCTCAAGGTGGCAAACTGCATAGTGCAATACCAACAAGGTTTCTTCGAATACGGTGAAGAAGCCATGAAACCCATGGTCCTAAACGATATCGCCGAAGCGGTAGAAATGCATGAGTCCACCATTTCACGGGTGACCACTCAAAAATACATGCATACCCCAAAAGGACTTTTTGAACTAAAATACTTCTTCTCAAGCCACGTCGGGACAGATGATGGCGGTGAGTGCTCATCCACGGCAATCAGGGCTTTCATTAAGAAACTGGTTGCAGCGGAAAACCAGAAAA
This sequence comes from Shewanella oneidensis MR-1, assembly GCF_000146165.2. Taxonomy (NCBI): domain Bacteria; kingdom Pseudomonadati; phylum Pseudomonadota; class Gammaproteobacteria; order Alteromonadales; family Shewanellaceae; genus Shewanella; species Shewanella oneidensis. Next base: position 4,103,461 of record NC_004347.2, read on the forward strand.
AACCATTGAGCGACAGCAAGATGGCTCAACTTCTGGCAGAACAGGGAATTAACGTTGCGCGCAGAACCATTGCGAAGTATCGAGAAGCGATGCTTATTCCCCCTTCCAATCAGCGTAAAAGTTTATAGCCTATTATGGATATCGGAGGACGTTTCTATGCAAATACACCTAAGTGGACACCATATCGAGATTACTGAATCGTTACGGGCATATGTTGAGGAAAAGTTTTCAAAACTTGAACGTCATTTCGAACAGATCAATAATGTGCACGTTGTGCTCAATGTTGAAAAAATGCAACAAATTGCCGAAGCGAGAATCAACCTCACCGGTGGTGAAGTCTTCGCGACTTCAGAGCATGCAGATATGTATGCTGCCATAGACGTCCTGATTGATAAACTTGATCGTCAGGTTATTAAACACAAAGAGAAGTTAACAAAACACTAGCAATGGAACTTCGTACCATACTGCGGCCGGAGTGCACAACCTGCGCCACTCCAGGCAGTAAGAAAAAGGTACTGGAACTTATCAGCGACTTAGCCGCTGCCCAGTACCCCACCCTATCATCTCAAGCGATCTTCGAAAGCCTTGTGGCGCGCGAAAAGATGGGTAGCACAGGTATAGGTAACGGTATCGCCATTCCACATGGTCGATTAACCGATATAACACAACCCATAGCGATATTGATAAAATGTGAGGAGCCGATAGCCTTTGATGCTATCGATAAACAACCTGTCGATATTTTATTTGCGCTACTCGTGCCTGCCAATCAATGTCAGCAGCACTTAAGCACCTTGTCCTGCATGGCTGAAAAGCTGAGCGACAAGCAAGTATTGAAACAATTGCGTAAGACGCATGATGAAACGGAACTCTATCAGGTAATCATTGGATGAAACTGGTCATAGTGTCAGGGCGTTCAGGCTCAGGCAAATCGGTCGCACTTAGAGTGCTTGAAGATCTCGGCTACTATTGTGTCGATAATTTGCCTTTGCCGTTAATCGGCAGTTTGCTTGAACAGCTCAAAGGCAGTAACGATCTCGTCGCCATCAGTGTCGACGTGCGTAACCTGCCGGAGCAAGACAAAGTCCTGGTCAAACAGCTTGCAAGCCTACCTGAGGGCACTGAGCTCACTAGCTTTTTTCTAAATTCCAGCGATAAAGTCCTGCTCAAGCGCTATAGCGAAACCCGCCGTTTACATCCCTTGTCTAAGAGTCGTGTTTCACTGCAAGAAGCCATTAAACTCGAAGGCAAGCTGCTAGAGCCGCTGTCACAACAAATGGATCACTACATAGATACCTCCAATCTAAATATCTATGAACTCAGTGACCAAGTGCGGCAAATTCTGCTTGGCAGTGTCGATAAGGAACTAGTGATCAACTTCGAGTCCTTCGGTTTTAAGCATGGTATGCCGACCGAAGCTGACTTTATGTTTGATGTGCGCTTTTTGCCAAATCCGCACTGGGAGCCAGAGCTGCGACCACTTACCGGTTTAGATGAACCCGTTGCCGAGTTTTTAAATCGCCAGCCACTGGTGAATAAGTTCATCTGGCAAATTGAGAATCTACTCGAAACCTGGTTGCCCCATTTAGAGCGCAATAATCGTAGCTATCTCACGATTGCGATTGGTTGCACGGGTGGCCAACATCGCTCCGTTTATGTCGCCGAGCAACTGGCAAAGCGTTTTAGTAATGGCAAGCACAAAGTCAATGCACGCCATCGAGAGTTGAGCCATGCCAAAGCTTGAACGCCAAGTCACCATTTGCAATAAACTCGGCTTGCATGCCCGCGCCGCCACAAAGCTCGTGGTGCTTGCTTCTGAGTTTGATGCCAGCATTACCCTGATCCAAGGTGAAAAACAGGCCTCTGCCGCCAGTGTATTAGGGCTATTAATGCTTGAGACGGGTATGGGTAAAACCATCACCTTGATTGCCGAAGGCCCGGATGCAGAACCCGCCCTCAATGCCATTTGCGCACTGATAGACGCTAAGTTCGACGAAGCCAGCTAACTAAGGCTTGAACTTATCAACGCCTGCTGCTATTCAAGACACCGTATAGTTTATTTTTATTTTCAGAACGTTAACTCACTAAAACGCATTTGTGGCTCGACGCTTTCCTGTCCGTTCAATTACAATATGCTGCCGCGCTTTGGCTTAAATCCTTAATCGCCAACCTATGCTCCACCGCAGCCACCCTGGAGGAAACATGCCTGTACAAGTCTCAGACAGCTTACAAGTCGAACATCGTCTTGACCAACTGAGCCAAGCTCTCAACAGTGGTATGTTTGTGCATGTCAGGCAAATGCTGCAAAACATGGCGTCATCGGATATTGCATTGATTTTAGAATCTTCACCGCCCAAGGCACGACAAGTACTATGGCAGCTAATCGATCAAGATCAGCTCGGGGATATTCTCGATGAACTCAGCGAAGAGTTAAAAGATCCGCTGATCCGCGCCATGAGCCCTGAACGTGTCGCTAAAGCCACCGCCAGCATGGATACGGACGATCTGGCTTATATTCTGCGAAGCCTACCTGATACGGTTTACAAACAAGTATTGCAGTCTATGAGCCTGCAAAACCGTCAGCGGGTCGAGCAAGCGCTCTCCTACCCCGATGAAACCGCGGGCAGCTTAATGAACACCGATACAGTGACTTTAAGGCCTGATGTGAATATCGATGTGGTGCTGCGCTATCTGCGCCAGCGGGGAAATCTCCCTGACACCACTGACACCTTATACGTGGTTGATAAGCAAGATAAAGTCTTGGGAGGGGTAAAACTTGCCGATCTGCTCACCTGCGATCCCAACACCCCTATCAGCAGCATTATCGATACTGATATCGAGAGTATTCCCGTGGGCATGTCCGACAGTGAAGTAGCACAGCTATTCGAGCGCCATGACTGGGTATCCGCACCCGTGGTCGACAGTGAGGGCAAATTACTCGGCCGGATCACCATCGACGATGTGGTGGATGTTATTCGTGAGGACGCGGAACATTCTATGATGGGAATGGCGGGTATGGACGATGATGAAGACACCTTTGCCCCCGTGGTGAAGAGTACCTTACGCCGTTCGCTCTGGCTCACCATAAATCTGTTTGCGGCTCTGCTGGCTGCTTCCGTAAGCAATATGTTTGAAGGCACTATCGAGCAATTTGCCACTATTGCGATTTTAATGACGATAGTACCAAGCATGGGTGGTGTAGCGGGTAATCAAACCTTGGCCCTGGTGATCCGCGGAATTGCCTTAGGTCATATTGGCCAAAGTAACGCCCGTTGGCTGATCGGCAAAGAACTCGCCATTGGCTTTTTGAACGGCTTGATGTGGTCGATTTTAGTCTTTATCGCGGTCTTGGTGTGGAAAGATGATATTGCCCTTGCCAGCCTGATAGGTGGTGCAATGCTCATCAATATGACGGTCGCTGGGCTGGCTGGCGCAAGTATTCCCTTGATTTTAAAACGCTTAAAAGTAGATCCGGCGTTAGCGGGCGGTATGGTACTCACCACAGTCACCGATGTGATAGGTCTGTTTGCCTTCCTAGGGTTAGCGACCTTGTATTTAATGCACTAGCACTGGCCCAAGCCTTGCTAAAGCTAAAGCGAGCAACAAAAATGGCGCGATTGAGCGCCATTTTTTAAGAATCGTTTACCCATTATTTTTTAGGTGGTTGAAAACCATAACCCGTTAAGATGGCTTGCCCCTCAGGAGACAAAATGAACTCGGCTAACGCTGTAGTAGCGCTATTGGCATCCTTTAATACCAATAAGCCATAGTCTGCACCAACAGCTAATTCTGGTGGTAACGCCACAATCTTAAGGCTCGGCACTTCTTTTTGAGCCAGTACCGCATTAGTGCAATAGGTTAAAAATACGTCTGCCTGCTTGTTTTCCATCACCCAACCATAGGGATTGCGATCCTTAGGCGGTTTAGCACTCTCTGGACCACCCGTCAGCTGTAATGCTTTAGCCTCGAGTATCGATTTGGCATTGGTCTTTATTGCCTCAGCTTTAGCAAATACTGCCCAAGCGTAATCGCCAGCAGGATCAGCTTTTGGCGTCGAAGTCCCGAGTTTAGTTTGCGGTGCGAGCAGGGTGTCTAATAAATTCGCGCTAGTGAGTGGCACATCCGCTTGAGCAATCGCGCAGAGCTGGTTACGGGCAAACATTTGCACCTTTTCACCTGCTCCAGCATCCACTAATGCCTGCGGATGTTTCATATTCGCTGAGGCAAAAATATCGACTCGCTCACCCTCTTGGATCCGCTTAAGCAATAAACCAGAAGGCGCATACTGCGCCACCACATTGGCTTGGGATTTCACTTGATAAGCAGCAATAATATCGTTCATTGCGGCTTTTAAACTGCCCGCAGCCCTTAGCTCTATGGGGGCTGTTGTCGCCTCCGTGTGTGTTGGCGCCCCTTGAACCATACCCGCCATCAATGTAGCTCCTAAACTGAATGCCAGTACTAAGCCCTGTTTTGCCATGCTATATCTCCTTTGGCTCTGCAAAATAGTTATCCTAATTCAAGTAACGACATACAAAACGGGAAAACACCAGCAGGATCAAGTAGAACAATCTTAAGGTAAGATCTAATAGAGATGATTGCGGACAAGATCACTGAAGATATAACAACAGAAGGACAATTTGTCCCTTACGATAAAGCAAAAAGTCGCCCGCAGGCGACTTTTACCGTGATGAATTATTACTAACCCGTTGGAGTTAAGACTATTTCCACACGACGGTTTTGGGCGCGCCCTTCGGCATTGGCATTGGATGCGATAGGACTCGCCTCCCCCATGCCTTTAGACTTAACGCGAGCGGAAGCCACGCCTTTACTCATCAAGTAGTTGCCTACTTCACTGGCGCGAACCTGCGACAAACGTAAGTTGTAAGAATCAGATCCGCTGCTATCGGTGTAACCTAATACATTCAGTTGGGTCTTGCTGTATTCCTTCGCCACCAGCGCAACAGAGTTAAGTACCCGCTTAGCACCATCGCTTAGCTCAGTTTGATCCACACCAAAAGTCACTTCATTTGGCATGTTGAGAATAATATTGTCACCGCTGCGAGTCACGCTTACGCCTGTTGATGCCAGTTGTTGGCGTAATTTGGTTTCTTGAACATCCATATAGTAACCAATGCCGCCACCCAAGGCGGCCCCAGAGGCCGCACCAATTAAGGCCCCTTTACCGCGGTCACTCTTACTTGACGACGCCACACCAACGGCAGCCCCAGCAACGGCACCAATGAGTGCACCCGTGGTCGCTTTCGCAGTTTGTTGTTCATTGGTATAGGGGTTGACGGTTGTACAACCAGACGCAATCAAGGCGCTGGTGATCACGACTATCGCAAGCTTAGATGCTGGCAATGATTTAATTGAAGGCTTCATCATTTATGACCTCATAACATGATTGATGATGCTATTTACCTACGAAAAGGCAAAGGGCGTGGTAAGTCGCCAGAAGACACCATGAAAAAAATCGCAGTATATAAGCATTCTTTTTCGAGACAATCTTTAATCGTCGCGAAGCATTGTTTATCTGTGATGTAGGCCAAAACAATACCAACTCAATACATCTTCAAACCATCCCGTTAACATTTAGAGTAAAAGCACTGAAATAGTGCAGCCTGCACCGTTTCAGATACCAATAAAAATATAGACCGTTTAAAACCACAAACTAAGATATTGATTATTAATAAAAATGCTACGATAAAAATATTGGCATGATTTTTACATAATAATAAATAGGTAGGTAGGTGAGCTGGGTCGACCAAGTCGTGTAACTCTCTACCTAATGCAAGCTGTTTGACACTGAAGGACGTTAATCTGAATGCCCGTTAGTCGGCATGTAAATCGACGCACAATCCCCAAATGGGATTGAGGAGGAAAAGATGAAACATCTGATGAAATTAATTACCCATTGTCGCCACGAGTTATTGATCTTACGCCATGTAGGACATAGTCAGTGGGATATTGAACAGCGCCACTAACGCTACGAAACAACCTTAAAGGAACCAAGAAAAACCAATACTGATAACAATGAGTGAAGAGGAATAATCCATGGGAATCGCCAATCATAGTCTAAAACCTGACGTTATTTTTGAAGTAAAAGTCAAAGGCAGATTACTCTCTGATGTTGCTCGACAGTATGGTCTTTCAGCTAAATCCGTCTACCAATGGGTCAGAGAAAGCGAGCAGCAACCTTCGCAGCGGGAATGTGCATTAATGAGTGAAATTGCGCAGCTACAAAAGCGCATTAAGCAACTTAATCATGAATTACGCACCATAGGCTAGACCATCCTAAGTGCATGGTTTGACAAGGTCGGACGCCAACACATAGCGTCTTGAGGTCTGCAAGCGCCATGAGAGATGTGCAAATAACGATAATAACAGCGCCCTTTTATGTCCGGCCTTGTCATCAATGATTGAAATTAGGCATATCCCCAAACAACATGAAGATGCAGGATTCAGGGGAAATGTAACAGTTTAGACAGAGTCGGATGGGTATCTATTATCGCTCCCCAACGACCTAAGATAAAAATCGTACAAATAACAATAATAACTGTGCAATTGACTATCCGGCTCTGTCACTTTGTATCCCTCTGGTTAATGACGGGAGCGAGGAAGATTTTGGCAAGACTTTAGAGGGAGTCATCTCCCCCAAAGATCAAATATGTGAATTGTACTCCCCCAAGTCACCAACATATTGCCCTCTGGGGTCTTGTCCTTTTATTCACAGATCAGTGACGATCTCGCGCTACACGGGTAGTGCGCCATGGATGGCAGTGCAGCTTGCGACCTAGCATGATTCATTATCGCAATGATGAAGAACGAGCAATGATGCCTACACGATGGATTGGAATAAAAAATTAGTTAGTTACATAATCGCCCCATAAAAAAGACGTTCATCGAGCGTCAGTTTTTATGGCATGAATGTTAATTAATAACCTTCATTTGCTTCTTGAAGTCGCTGTTTGCGCTCCAGCGCCTCTTCATAGGCGGCTTGAATTTCATCCAATACCGAGTTGACATCGGCATCGGCTAATACTTCGGTAAAGTTGCCCGTTAATAGGGTATCGGGCTTTAGCTGACCCGACTCAAATAACGCCCACATTTCTTTGGCATATTGCGTCTTAAGTAGCTCAGGGGCGTACTGACCATAATATTCAGTCATATTATTCACATCCCGCTCTAGCATCCATTTAGCGTGATTATTGGCTGCGGCATCGACAGCTTGGGGTAAATCAATAATGACTGGACCATTGTCATCGACTAAGACGTTAAATTCGGATAAATCACCATGAACTAGGCCAGCGCATAGCATACGTTTGACATAGGTCATCACTAAGGCGTGATCATGGAGGGCTTTCTCGGCGCTAAGGCTCACATCATTAAGGCGGGGCGCAACATGACCTTCACTATCCGTTACTAATTCCATTAGTAACACCCCATCGTAGCAGCCGTAAGGCGTCGGAACTCGCACTCCGGCATCTGCCAAACGAAACAGCGCATCCACCTCAGCGTTTTGCCAGACTTCTTCCATTTGTTCACGGCCAAACTTAGAGCCTTTCTCCATAGCCCGAGCACGACGACTATTTCGGACTTTGCGGCCCTCTTGGTAAACCACTGCCTGCTTGAAACTACGTTTGTCCGCTTCCTTGTAAACTTTAGCGCAGCGAAAATCATCGCCACAGCGTACGATGTACACAGTAGCTTCTTTACCGCTCATTAACTGGCTAATGACTTCGTCAACCAGTCCTTCATCAACCAGAGGTTGGATTCGTTTAGGAGTTTTCATACCGACCTTATACCTTAGTTAGGCCTAAGATGGAATGTGCGGGGCAAATCTTCATATATAAAGCAGCCTTCTACTAGTAATGAATAACAAAACAATTGTAAGAATACCCGAGTTCAGTAAAAACTAAAGCACCTAGCGTAGGAACACAATAGCAAAAACTGCAGGATTTAAAGTCAGTAAACTTGCTGAAAATTAACCCTTATCTCCTTTATCGCCCCTAAATAACGATTTCATCGCCTCCTAAGCAACATCGTAAATCTGTCACGCCATGAATTAAAAATAAAGCATTTAAAAATCAAAACATTATAAACCATAAGTATTAGGGCATATTGATGTTTCGAGATTACATTTTGTTCGTTCCACAGAAAATAACTTATTCACCTTTGGGCAACTCAAATAACCGCACAAGGGGCGAAATATAGCGCTAGATCTCCCATGTTCTAAGCTTTATGCTGACGCCTCTTTGGTGACTTTTTTGATGATTAAATGCGATATCTTAATTTTGCGTTAGCACTGACCGCTCTTTCCCTTACTCAATGCACGAGTCTTTCACTCGAAGAATGCCGTGATAATGACTGGTACGCTACAGGCTTGGCCGATGGTAACCGCGGTACCACAGCGAGCAAGCTTAACCAATATCAGCAGGACTGCCGAGAATTTAATCTCAAGGTGAATGCAGCACAATGGCAACAGGGATATCAGCAAGGATTAATCAGCTATTGTTTGCCTGAAAATGGCTACCGTATAGGTTTAGCAGGAGAAAGCTACTATGGCGTATGTAGCAATAATCAGTTTGTTGAACGCTATAACCAAGGACACGAGCAATATCTTGTCAATAAACGGTTAGCTGAAATCACAGAACGCTTAAATGCTATCGATATCGAAATTAGCAGTATCAACAACAAGCTAAACAATCTCACCGATAAAGCCAAGTTGCTAAGGCAAAAAAATATCCTGCTAAATGAGAAGAATCATCTTCTGGACGAAAGATTGCGCCTGCGCCATGGCGATTTCCGTTTTGAGTTTAGGTTCTAATCCATACAAGGCTGAAGCCATCTCACAGCTTATAGATGGCTTTATCGCAAACGTTGGCATTAATAATACTCACTTTATTCGCAACACTGATCCTTTTAACCTTAGGTACGTAAAGGAAAAAACCATAGTACAGCAGACTTGCCGACGTCCAAGCAATCGCCAAACTCCATAAATCATGACTGATGAAATGTGCACCACGCAACTCTTGAGCTAACCCAAAAATCGCGCCTAAACCAATCCCAAAGAGTAAGCCAAACTTTGCATAACGGCGATGACATTGCTTGAGCACATAATAACTCGCCACCCAAGCAAAACCTCCGCTCGAATGTCCGCCAGGAAAACACTGCCCAAACTCCGCCCCCTCAGGCAAGCGTTCAAACAGAGAGGAGTGAATCATACGACCACCAAATTCAATCACATCCCAAGGACAAGTCATATGAGAAATACTTTTCCCCATGCGCACCAACAACACGCTGGCTAGTAAACTGGTGAATAAATAGATAAAACCTTTGCGGTACAAACGTAACTTATCAACGCGAAAACTCAGACCAATAGCCACCACGACAACCACTGTAAACAGGATGACCAGATTACGGCCTGTCACATGCAATAGGCTTTCAGTGATCCAATGTCCCCTTAAGGGCCATGAATCCACCCCACCCTGCCAGTTAAATAATAAGCTGGCAAAGCGCATATCTGCATCAGTCCATTCAAGCCCAAAAATCAGTACCGCAAACATAAGCCATGGTACAAGCAAGTGTCCCTTTGCAAAGCTAAAGAATGTCACCCTCTTATTGCTTTCTATATTATGCCGCACTTATTTATCCCATAACCAAACACCTCGGTTCGAGATTAAGGATAAATTCTTATCAAAAACTTAAGTAATTTAACGCCTGAAAATAACAAATATTTTACACACTTTAAAAAGCGGCGTTGGGATTAAAAACCAAAAGAAATAAAAAGACTATAGTGAATTAATAGTAATGTGCTTTATGGATGAGCCTCCAATGCCCTATAACTTCGCACTCCAACAGTCGCAAAAAGATCGGTTATTCGCAGATATGGCTATCGATACTAGGGCGTGTTGACGTTTCAGGGTTATTTTTGCAGCAATTTGGCTGGCATTTATGCAAGGCAAAGTCCGTGCTGTGTAGTTATTCTACATAAACGGACGATAACGCAGCAGAAACGTCAGCCAAATGCTGCCCGAAGGGTTCGTCTGGCAAGCCCATGCTCTTTGTCACTCGTCATTTGAGTAGAATAACTACACATCATTCCTCGTTTCGCGAGCACGAGCTTGCCAGAACGAACAAAATTTAATCTCGAAACGTCAACACGCCCTAGTAAGATCATGGTGCCGTCAGAAATGCTGGAGAGCTGGCAACAAACCTTAGATTTGTTGTCGGAGATTGTGGATACCCCCGCTGTACTGATTATGCGAGTTCACCCCACTGAAATCGAAGTATTTGCTTCAAGTCACAGCCAAGGGAATCCCTATAAACCAAAGGATAAAGAGCATTTAGGCCATGGACTCTACTGTGAGACAGTGATGAAAGAATGCCGAGAACTCCATATCTCCAACGCGCTGAAAGATGCTGATTGGGATAACAATCCCGACATTAAGCTGGGTATGATAGCCTACTGTGGCCTGCCCTTGCATTGGCCAGATGGCAGCACGTTTGGCACTATTTGCATGCTCGATAGTAAAGAACATAGCTATAGTCAACAGTTTCGTAATTTGCTGGCGCGGTTTCAAAATGCTATTGAAACCAACCTTATCACCCTATTTCAGCAGGCAAAACTGCAACTACATAATCAGCAACTTGAACAAAAAGTACAGCAACGTACCCACGAACTGGCTGAACTCAGTGCAAAATTAATCCGAGAAATCGAAACGCGCACAACAACCGAAAACACATTGGAATACCACAAGAGCTACGATCCCCTGACAGGGTTACCTAATAGACCCAATTTGATTAATACCTTAGCGCGCATGCTGGAAGACATTAATCGTAAAGAAAAAATTTCAGTCCTTTATCTAGGGCGTGTTAACGTTTCAGGGTTATTTTTGCAGCAATTTGGCTGGCTTTTATGCAAGTCAAAGTCCGTGCAGTGTAGTTATTCTACATAAACGGACGATAACGCGGCAGAAAAGCCAGCCAAATGCTGCCCGAAGGGTTCGTCTGGCAAGCCCTTGCTCTTACTTTCTGTCATAAGAGCAGCTCGTCATTTGAGTAGAATAACTACACATCATTCCTCGTTTCGCGAGCACGTGCTTGCCAGAACGAACAAAATCTAATCTCGAAACGTCAACACGCCCTAGGCTTACGTAACTTTAAGTCCATTAATGATAGTTACGGCTATTTGATCGGTGATAAAGTCCTCGCCATTCTTGGGCAACGATTACAGCATAACACTCACAATGACACCTTTATCGCCCGAATGGCAGGCGCTGAGTTTGTGTTAGTCCAAGCCTATCAACCCTCAGAAATTGAGACAAATAAGCTTATTAATCAAATCATCAACTGCTGCCACTCTCCTGTTGGCATCGCCAATACATTGATTAGTCTTCACTGCTCAATTGGCATAGCACAAGCACCAAACGATGGCATTGACGCCGCGACACTGCTGCAAAAAGCGGGCGCTGCCATGAACATCAGTAAAGCGGAAGGCTTAGCTTATACGCATTTTGATCAGCAGACACAAAGGGCACTGAGTCAGCGCTATCTGCTGGAATCTCATTTAATCGAAGCCCTCAAAAGGAATGAGTTTAGCCTACATTACCAACCCATTATCGAACTCAACACCCGTAACGTTATCGGCGCCGAAGCCCTCTTACGCTGGCATAATCCGGTTTTAGGCTCTGTTACGCCGGATCAATTTATTCCATTAGCAGAGCGCAATGGTCAAATCATGGAAATAGGTAACTTTGTACTCCACTCGACCATTCAACAAACCGCGAACTGGTGCAATATGTTGCAGCGAGAATTTAAAATCGCCATCAATATCTCCCCTATCCAAATGCGTAACCCTCGCTTTGCCGAACATATTGCCGAACTATTAACTCTCTATCAGTTACCCGCAACCGCCCTTGAGCTAGAAATAACCGAAGGTATGCTGCTGCAAGATGAACATTTAGCCCATAACGCAATTCACCAACTACGGGAACTCGGCGTCAGTATTTCACTTGATGACTTTGGTACGGGCTACTCCTCCTTAAGTTATCTACAAAAGTATGCCTTCGATACTTTGAAAATTGACCGCTGTTTTATTAGGGCGTGTTGACGTTTCGAGATTAAATTTTGTTCGTTCTGGCAAGCTCGTGCTCGCGAAACGAGGAATGATGTGTAGTTATTCTACTCAAATGACGAGTGACAAAGAGCAAGGGCTTGCCAGACGAACCCTTCTGGCAGCATTTGGCTGGCTTTTCTGCCGCGTTATCGTCCGTTTATGTAGAATAACTACACTGCACGGACTTTGCCTTGCATAAAAGCTAGCCAAATTGCTGCAAAAATAACCCTGAAACGTCAACACGCCCTAGTAAACTCGAAAATAGTGAACAGGGCCGAGAACTCACTAAAGCCATTATTGCGATAGGAAAAAAGCTCAAACTTAAGGTGATAGCTGAAGGGGTAGAAAATCCCTATCAGGATGCCTTTATCTGCAATGAGGACTGCAATTACGGCCAGGGCTACCTGTATGGCAAACCGGTTACGCCAGAACAGTTCGAGCGGGACTTTATCAATCTCGCGTCCAAGTAGTTCAACAAAACAAAATGGTTTTAATCATGTGAGCTTCGCATGAATTGTGTGATTCATAGAGATCATTTCAATGTTCTTAGCTCTAATTCAATCTGCAATAAAAAGCCCCCGCAACCTAAATTGCGGGGGCTTTGCGATGAAGGGTTAGCTCATCTTCAAGGATGATTACTTGTAAGTCGCTTCGCGTTTTTTCGCTTCAGCATCCCACTTAGGTAACATGTCTTTCTTGAATGCTTCTTTCTCTGCATTCATCTTTTCCATGTCCATTCCGAGTACTGCTTGAGCCTTAGCTTTAGTCGAAATATCAGGGATGGCAACAGGGTCTGTTAAGCCTTTTTTCGCTAACAACTGTGCTAACTTAACACGGGCATCGGCCGCTTTATTAACAGAGGTGCCCAACACGCGTAGTGCTTCTTCTGGAGCATGAGCTGCAACGCCATGTGAGGCAATGGCTAAATCCCAGCGCCATTGAGCATGGCGGATATCAGTCAGAATTGGCTTCATTTCGGCTTCAGTGGCACCTAATTCCCATGCTTTCGCCGCTTCGAAGTGCGCTTTCACTAATTGCTCTTCCGCTTTGAGTTTCATTTCTTTCACTTTAGCTTTGCGCTCATTAGTGACGCCAACTAAGAACTCTTTGGTTTGGCTGTGGCAAGTTGCACAGGTTTCTTCGAAACGATCAAATGGGTTACCCACTTTATGGTCAGTAAACTTCTTACCTTCAGGGCTAGTCACTTTAGGCATATGACAGTCAACGCAACTGACATTATTTTTACCATGGATACCCATTTTCCACGTTTCATACTCGGGATGCTGGGCTTTTAACATTGGCGTTTTAGACAGTGCGTGAGTCCAATCAGAGAACTCAATGCCATCATAGTAAACTTCCATTTGATCTACAGTTACGCCCATATCCCAAGGGAATTTGACGAAACCTTTCTTATCTTCTTTTTTCTCAAAGTAGTATTCAACGTGACACTGGGCGCATACCATTGACTCTTTGTCTTGCTTAGAAGCTTTGCTAAATGGAGTACCAATTGCATCTAATGCGCGGTCAACATAAGGACGAGAAATACGTAATTTTGGTGAACCTTTTTCGTGGCAATCGCTACAGCCAATAGTGTTAGTCACTTCTGGGCCACCTTTCGCCCACTTACCTTTGAAGTAACCGTCTTCACCTTGCTCTTCAATTAAGCGAGGCACGTCAGGACTTTTACAGCTCCAGCAAGCCATAGGTAATGGACCATCTTCCGCATTTTTTGGCGCGCCAGTACGCAAGGTATTACGTACGTCAGTCACGGCATACATGTGGCCACGAGGGGCTTTATAATCTTTGGCAAATGCATAGCCTGCCCACAGGATAACCATATTAGGGTCCTGCTCTAGCGCATCAACAAGCTCTTCACTCTTTGCGGTGTCATGCCAGCTATTGTATTGATTTTTAAATTTATCTTTATAAACTTCGTTGCGAGGCTCAGTTTTATCACTCGCCATAGCCCCCGCAGCCATAAAGCTGGCGGCAACCAATGCACTTAATGCAAAAGTCTTACCTGTCATCTTCTTCATCATCTCATCTCCGCGTTGCATTTTTGTTGTAAAACACGACATCTCCAGCGCCAAAGTTAGTAGCTAAATACCGCTAAAAATATACCTCTTAGGGGGTATCTGAAACGAAGTTTGCGCTAGATCAAAATGTAATAGTGTTGTTGTTCACACTTCTATGCTTTTGTTAATGTAATACATTATTTTCTAATGTAAAAAACACGGCTAAAGTACCATTAGCTCAAGCGCCACAAGGTATTCGACATATGAAACGAGGCAGTCTTACCTCAAAAATTCTGGGTTTAATGTTAGTACTGATTTTGCTTTCTAGCAGCCTAGCGATTTTCGCAATCATCAATTTGTCATACAGCTTAGGCGATGCGAAAGCCATCAACGCTTCGGGTTCACTGCGGATGCAAAGCTATCGGCTGATGTTTTACGCCAATTCTGGTAGTGAAGCCGCCCAAGAAAAAATCACCGAGTTTGAAAACACGCTGCATTCTGAAGCACTACACCCCTCCAAGAGTTGGTTAAGCCCTAAAAAAATAGCCGCACAATATCAGCTTGTTATCGATAAATGGCTGGTGATGAAGTACTACATAGAGCAAGAGAACTCCCGCGACTACGCCGCCTCGCTCAAGGACTTTGTCGATACCATTGATTTATTGGTATTGGAAATGGAGCATCATGCCGCCTTTAAGTTGCGACTCCTCGCCGCGAGCCAAATTTTTGGGCTTGGGCTTATGCTCTCCATTGCCTTTTTAGCGGTACGCTTTACCAAACGTAAAGTGGTTGTGCCCTTGCAACAATTAATGGAGTCTGCCAATACGATTTCTAAGGGCAACTTTGAGATCGAAATGCCCGAAACCGAATACATAGAACTCACCGCACTGACCGATGCACTGCAAAAAACGGCGCGCGAACTGGCCACTCTGTATGGCAACTTAGAATCCCAAGTGGCTGAAAAAACCTTGGCACTAACCCGAGCCAATAATGAGTTAGCATTTTTATACGACACCTTGTTAACACTCAATGCCAAGAAGTTGGACTATAAAGCACTCAAAGCAGCGTTAAATCAGCTAAAAGATTATGAGTCTATCGACTATTTAAGACTGATTATCCAGTATCCAGAGCAGGAACTCGAAATGATTGAGGCCAATGGTGGCTGGCCAGAAAGCGCTGACAACAGCACGCGTTTTCCGCTGCAATTTGAACAGGCTAATTTAGGTTATTTAGAACTTATCTCTGCGCAGGATATTAATACTCCACTGTTTAAAAACTTTGCCATCATGCTAACTCGTTCCATCGTGATCCATAACGCCACTGAGCAAAGACAACAGTTAGCCCTAATGGAAGAGCGTGGCGTCATCGCAAGGGAATTACATGACTCGCTAGGGCAAGTACTTTCCTTCCTAAAAATTCAAATTAGCCTGCTGCGTAAGAACTTAGATCATAGTTGCCGCAGCCCTGCGGTAGAGGTGCAACTCACCGAAATCAATGAAGGAGTCAGCACCGCCTATGTACAGCTAAGGGAGTTGTTATCCACCTTTAGATTAACCATCAAGGAACCCAATCTGAAGAATGCGATGGAAGCAATGCTTGAGCAACTTAGGGCAAATACTGATATCAAGATCCATCTCGATTATAAACTCTCTCCTCAATGGCTTGAGGCAAAACAGCATATCCATATTTTGCAGATCACCCGTGAAGCAACCCTCAATGCCATCAAACATGCCAATGCAAGTCATATCAATATCCGCTGTTACAAGGATGACAGGGGCATGGTCAATATCAGTGTGAGTGATAATGGCGTCGGCATTGGCCATATTAAAGAGCGGGATCAACACTTCGGTATCGGCATCATGCATGAGCGTGCCAGCAAATTAGACGGTGAGGTTGTATTTAGTAGCAATGATACGCACACTAATAGCACTGCCACGACTGAACAACGTCATCAAGAAAATCCAGACTCGCCCCTTGAGTCCCACAACACATCAAATTTGTCACAGGGAACCATAGTCACTTTAATCTTCCCTTCCCAACAGGAGCCTACACATGGGTAAACCTTATTCAGTTCTTGTGGTGGACGACCACCCACTCCTTCGTAAAGGCATTTGCCAACTAATCACCTCCGACCCCGACTTTAGTCTCTTCGGTGAAGTAGGCAGCGGTTTAGATGCCTTAAGCAGCGTTGCAACAGATGAACCAGACATCGTCTTACTCGATTTGAATATGAAGGGAATGACGGGCCTAGATACCCTCAATGCCATGCGCCAAGAAGGCGTGACTTCACGAATTGTCATCCTTACAGTTTCGGATGCAAAACAAGATGTTATTCGCCTTTTACGTGCTGGGGCGGACGGTTATTTACTTAAAGATACTGAACCAGACCTCCTCCTTGATAAACTTAAAAATACCATGTCAGGCCACAGGGTGATCAGTGAAGAAGTTGCAGAATACCTCTATGAACTTAAAAATGCCGCCGATGAGCAAGAATGGGTTTCAAGCTTGACACCAAGGGAGTTGCAAATCCTGCAACAACTGGCGGAAGGCTTAAGCAATAGAATGATTTCAGAACACTTACACATCAGTGAAGGTACAGTGAAAGTGCATGTGAAAAATCTGCTGCGTAAGGCCAATGCCAAATCGAGAACCGAGATGGCGGTAAGGTATCTAAACAATTAATGCTTAATACGTTAACGATTTAACAGTTAAAAATAATAAAGGCAATCAATGGATTGCCTTTATTATATCTCGATCTTAACGGCGAGATGCTATAGCCCTTTTTGCACAAATTTATACCAACTGAGTAGGGCTTCTTCTAAATCTTCCAGCCCACAATAGGCTTCAGATTCGGCATCATAAAGTGACATAGCCTCTTCGAGTTCATAATCCTGCTCAAATCCCAACGCATTGGCGTAAATTCGCGCCTGCTCTTCATCCAGATCTAAGGAAAAATCTTTACCGATCAAACGCCAAGAATCACGCTTACCCGATTGAATTTCTTTGATAATATCGAGCACTTGCTGAATTTTGGCTAACTCTGGCCCTAACTCTTCTGAAAACCATTGACCCAGCACTTCATGGTCCATACTAAAGCTGGCTAAAAACGTGCCTGTCAAACTGTTACGCCGAAATTCATATTCCATTTTTTCTTCTCAATACATGACAACTGAACCTAATTTTAATGCATTTCATCATAACTTGCTTGACCAGCTGCTTAGCCCAATCACAGGATCAATTGTTAGAATTAAGGGCTATCAGACTTCATTTGCACAACGAAATCAGTTAGCTTGAACCCACAATTTAGCAAGAGATGGAATGCGATATGCACGATGGATTTATTTACAGCCTAGTCCTAAGTGGCGAACAGGCAGGCTCAACCTTAAGTCCTGAACAACTTGACAACTGGGACCCTAAAGATGGGCTGGTTTGGATACACCTGCGTTATCGCCACAAAAAAGCCCGCCATTGGGTATTACACTGCGGTCTCAACAAAGTCGAATCTGATGCACTACTCGCCGAAGATACCCGCCCTCGAACCGTGCTGGCTGGTGAAGGGGTACTGCTCGCCCTGCGCGGCGTTAACTTAAACCCAGATTCGGCCCCTGAAGACATGGTGGCCGTTCGTATTTATGCTGATAACCAGCGCATAATATCTACCTGCGAGCGCGAGCTTCAGTCAGTTAAGGATGTCGCGGGTTCGATTATGGCAGGAACAGGCCCCACTACCACTGGCGACTTTATCGTTGCCATTTGTGAAAGGCTCACCATACGAAAAGTGGATTTTATCGATACGCTTGAGGAACAGCTTTTAGAATTAGAAGAACAAGTTGTCTCTGGCAATGTTAAAGATTTACGCACAGATATCGCCGAGCTGCGTCGGCAAACCGTAGCGCTGCGCCGCTATTTAGGCCCCCAGAAAGAAGCTTTCGCTAAGATGCTATCGGAGCAATTTGTGCTCTTTAACGAGCCCGAAAAACTCAAAATGCGTGAAACAACCAACAATCTTATCCGTACTATTGAAGACTTAGACGCACTACGCGACAGGGCCAATGTGACTCAAGAAGAATTACTCAGTCAACAATCAGAGCAGTTAAATAAACGGTTGTATTTTTTGTCATTAGTATCGGTAATCTTTCTTCCATTGGGCTTTTTAACTGGATTACTTGGGGTAAACATTGGCGGTATTCCTGGCGCGGATAACAATTTTGCCTTTACCAGCTTTTGCATCATTTTAGTCTCGCTTGTTGCCCTACAAATGGTCATTCTCTATCGATTTAAGTGGCTATAACAAGTAGCTGAAAATGTAAGACAAACGCCAATGCTATTGGATTGGCGTTTTGTTTGGGGATCTCGCGTTTAATGCGGCAACTCAAACAGATTGGTCATCACCTTATATAACTCAGTACCTTGATGTACAGACGCCGAGGCAAAGTGCAAAATAGGTACACAGTCCTGTGGCAAGCTTAGCGCCGTCAGTTCCTGTTCACTGCCATATAAATCAAGCCGCAGCAGGTTCACTAACGTCTCACCCGCCGCAAGCGGTTCGCCGACAGGAGCCACATACTCAACCAAGCCAGCCATCGGCGCATGATACTTTTTATAGTCCTTAAGATAACAGCCAAAACGCCGCATCTTAGCGGGTTCCACTTGCTCGGCGATCACTCCACGATGGCTTAAATAGGCCAAAATCCCCTTAGCATCGACGAGTGCATCCTCAAGGCAAATACGTTCTTGGCTCGCAAGTTCTAAGGTGAATGCTGAAACGGCAATCTCGAGATCCCGCCCCATCACTTTAGCCACTTCACTCAATTGCCACCAAGGACAAAATGCCGCCTCATCCATCGCACCACCAAAACTATTGGGGATCACTAAGGTGTAAGGAATCGCAAAAAACTGCGCCGAAGCAATATCATATTCAGGGCAATACAAATGCTTACAGGATTTCGGGCCGGTATGGAGATCTAATACAATATCCGCTTCATGGGCCATGGCCTGCAGGTTAACCGCCAGTCTATGACCCGTGGTCACCCCCCAATCGTTGCGTAATCGCCGCTGGCAAGCTTCAACCAAGGTGCTGCGATAAGCTTGAATAAGCTCGCTATCACTTAGCTCAGCATGTTCCTTATACCAAGTTGGCAAATCTATCGCGTGATTCAAATACTCTCGGTTCCAGTTTACGCCAGTTATCGGATCAAAACGCCCAAGTGTAAACTCACCGCTTTTTTGATTAATCCCCAGCGGATTAGCTAACGGCACCAAGGTAATCTCACCTAAGATATCGCAGCGTTCGAGCTGCTTCATCAATTGATAAATCACCGCATTACCTTGCACTTCAGCGCCATGGACATTGGCTTGAATATAGACTTTCGGGCCAGAATGCTTACCGCTTGGCTTGAAATGATAAATCGGCAACGTCAGCGCCTGCCCTGCGGCAAGCTCCCCAATTTGCAGAGACGATGTTGTCGGCAACATATTAAGCGCCTTCAAACAGATTTTCGTGCAACGCTTTAACCACCTGCGCCGCTTCAGATTCGGCCACTAACACACACAAGTTATGCGGGCTCGCACCCTGGCAGATCATGCGCACATTATGGGGTTCCAGCACTTCAAACACGCGGCGGCAAATACCGGCTGTGGTGGCTATGCGATTACCGATAATCGCAACTAGGGCTAAACCATCCTCCACGCGCACACGGCAGTGTTGTGATAACTCTTGCAGCAACGCTTCACTTAACAGACCTTGGCCACTGGAGTCGGAGCCAGTTTTATCAAGCGTGAGTGATACGTTAACTTCAGAGGTGGTAATTAAATCCACACTGATCTTATGTCTTGCTAAGGTCGCAAAGGTCTCGGCCAAAAAGCCCTGCGCATGTAGCATTTGTAGGCTGTGTAAATTCAGCAGGGTTTGATCACGGCGCAGCGCCACAGCACGAAACACAGGCGCATCTTCAACCTGGTGGCGGATCCAAGTCCCGCCTTTTTCTGGCTCCTTGCTTGAACCCACAAACACTTGAATTTGTTGACGCACAGCTGGAAGAATCGTCGCAGGATGCAGCACTTTGGCACCAAAGGTTGCCATTTCAGCAGCTTCGTTAAAGCTGATTTCGGCAATAGGATGGGCATTTGGTGCAAGCCGTGGATCAGTCGTATAAATCCCCGCCACATCGGTCCAAATCTCAACCGCAGAGGCTGTTAAGGCTTCAGCTAACAATGCCGCGGAATAGTCGCTACCACCGCGGCCAAGCGTAGTGGTTTGCCCCGCCTCATCTGCACCAATAAAACCTTGAGTTACAATCACTTGTTCAGACAACAGCGGCAATAAGTGTTCACGGGATAACAAGGCAATCTGTTCAACTTGTGGCTCGGCACGGCCAAAATGGCTGTCGGTACGCAGTACTCGGCGCACATCGAATGCGCTCGAGTTCGCGCCTTTTTCCCGTAACACTGCCGCAAATAATGCTGATGAACATTGTTCACCAAGGGACAATAACTCATCCATAGTCGCCTTGCTGCGTGCTGAGACTAAGGCTTCGCTCAGGACCGCCATGCGGCTGAGCAGCTTATCTAACGCGGCCGCAACATCATTGGGGCGACCGAGTTTATCTAAGATAGCGTATTGAATTTGCGCAATTTGTTTTAATCGTTGCAAACGACCATCGTCGTTAATCGACTCTTGAGTGAGTTCAACCAAAAGATTGGTCACGCCACTTGAGGCGCTAACCACCACTAAACGGCAATCGGGATTACCCAGCACAATCTCGGCACAGCGATTCATTGCGCCGTAGTCGGCAACTGAGGTTCCACCAAATTTAGCGACAACAAGAGACATTAGCGCACCTCCGCAAAAGCAAGAGATACGATACAAACTTCAATAACAGATTGATTAACTAACATGATTACGCTCCGAACTAACTTCGTTCGAAGAGCCTGGTGCTCAATGATACGCACCCCAAAAGAAGGGAAACAGCAATCGTCACCAGAAGCTCTCCACCAATTACAGGTGACAATCGTTAGGATTCAGCCTAAGCGACCGACATAAACATGCAGCAACCACATCTATGCCTCGGCGCTAATCTCCCTCATCAATCATCGCTGGAGTTTGTGCTCCTCTGATTGACTACCTAGTTAACGCTCCTCTTCTGTTCCTTTCCGCCGGAAAGGGACGAAAAAAGTAGCAATAAACCCCTAATGAAGTCAATGCTAATTTCACACCTGATAAACAAATTCAATAAACGCTTTTAAAAACAATGGGGATTTATGGACCAAAGCAAAAAGAAACGAGAAAACAGTATAGGCTTGATGTGGAATTCAATGGATTTAAAAAAACACTCACCAAGCCTTGCTGTGAGAGAGCAAAGCCTAGTCAGAAAAAATAGCTAAAAAAGAGTAAGCTGTAGTTAGGTGACCAAGTCTGGCAGCTCATAAACTAAGCGGACATAATCGTTAAATCGGCCTAAACACACTTCGTTATATCCGGCTAAAGTGCAAGGCACTAAACTCACCTCACCCCTTTCCACCATGTAGATGGCATATTGATTAAACTTTTTCCCTAATTGTAATGCCATGCTTCTGTCGATAAACACGGCCCAACTCTTCTCCATATGGGATAAATCAGGCGATGCACCGATAAGTGCGCGATAGGGACTGCCTAATAATTCAATTTCACGAAGTAATTGACGGTCGAGTAAACGGTTTTGGCTGGAACTAAGGAGGGTTGAAGCGGGGTTATGGGCGGTAATTACAGCAAAAGAAAAATTACAGGATAATGCTTGAGTAAGCAAAAACAACGGCGTTTGATAATGCTGCCACAAATCTTGAGTCATGTTGTCCATCGGTAGTCTAGTCGAAAAATGAACCCGACTTAGTTTAGCAGAGCGTCTCAAAAATCCAAAGAGGCGTGAACTCGCTCACAAGAATTAGAAATACATTAGTTATACTAATCAATGACTAAAGTAAATATCATGGTAAATTAACGCCTAATCCAGAAATTTGTTAACATTTCATTTGTTAACAAATGCCTAAAACGAGTACAATGTCGTCATTGGCCAGTTAAGCAGATAACATTAAGTTTGCTTAATCTTGACAAGGGTTTGTTAGATTCCTCTGCGAAATCACCTTATGCTGGCCGGACATCTTTTAAAATGTGTTCTACATTTGATTTATCATTTAAACATTTTAAAAAAAACAATAGTTAAGGAACTATTCTTAACTATTGCTTATCGAAGTTGATACTGGTTACGTTTTATCGTATTACACTTTAAACGTTCACTTATATACATCCTGACGTGTAGCCGTAAAGATCTTCCCTTTGAAGCACAGAGCAGTGAGTGGAAGTATCAACAATTTATGAATATAAGAATCCGATGTAAGTGATTCTTATGGTTAGAATATTGGTTAAAATTTAGGTACTTAATATGCAAAATCCGCACATTCTGATCGTTGAAGATGAAGCCGTTACCCGTAACACGCTAAGAAGTATTTTCGAGGCAGAAGGGTATGTGGTAACTGAGGCCAATGATGGCGCAGAAATGCATAAGGCTATGCAGGAAAACAAAATTAACCTCGTGGTTATGGACATTAACCTACCAGGTAAAAACGGTCTGTTGTTGGCACGTGAATTACGTGAAATCAACAACATCGGTCTGATATTCCTTACAGGCCGTGACAACGAAGTCGACAAAATCCTTGGACTTGAAATTGGCGCGGACGATTATATTACCAAGCCGTTCAACCCGCGTGAATTGACGATTCGTGCTCGTAATCTTCTGACTCGTGTGAATAGCGCTGGTAACGAAGTCGAAGAAAAGAGTTCTGTCGAATACTATCGTTTCAACGATTGGAGCTTAGAGATCAACAGCCGTTCTCTCGTAAGCCCACAGGGTGAATCTTACAAACTGCCACGTAGCGAATTCCGCGCTATGCTGCACTTTGTTGAAAACCCAGGCAAAATCTTAACTCGTGCCGATCTACTGATGAAGATGACTGGCCGGGAGTTAAAGCCACACGACCGTACTGTTGACGTGACTATCCGTCGTATCCGTAAGCACTTTGAAAGCTTGCCAGATACGCCAGAAATCATCGCCACCATTCACGGTGAAGGCTACCGTTTCTGCGGTAACTTAGAAGACTAATCTTCAGTTTACCGTTTTAACACCTATAAAAAACCAGATCTTAGGATCTGGTTTTTTTATCTCTGCAAAATAGGTTTTAGCAGTACGAAATAAAGCAAACTTGAGACCCAAATAACAACTCAGTGAACTTGAATATTGAGCGCCAGATAAATATCGAGTGTGTTGTGATTAAACTAAGCAGCGTACTGTTAAATAAGTAGGCTTAACTCAGAATCATACAAAATAAAAAAGAGTGAGAACGTTGCCCCACTCTTTTAAAAACATCACTCTTTATAAATGCCAGTCTGATATAAATGCCAACCTAACGCTGAGTTATTTGCCGTTTTTAAGCTGTCTATCGAGGAAATCCGCCAGCGAGCGATATAAATGGTTACGCACCTTTTCGCCACGCATTGAATGCTTAGAACCTGGATAATCAATCATTTGAAACAACTTGCCTTCGTCCTGCAACGCCTTATAGACGCGAGTACTGTTTTCAAACAACACGTTATCGTCGGCCATGCCGTGGTACATCAACAGCCCCGACTGGTAGTTTTTCACATAGGGGAACAGGCTACTGGCTTCATAACCTTGCTCATTGCTTGCGGGATGGGCTAAATAACGCTCGGTATAATGGGTGTCATACAAACGCCAATCGGTGACAGGTGCACCCGAAATCGCCGCCTTAAAGTAATCCGGCGCCTTAAATAGACTCATCAAAGCCATATAACCGCCGTAGCTGTGGCCATAAATCGCCACATTATTGCTATCGACAAAGGGCAAGCTGCGCAGATAATCCACCCCAACCTTTTGATCATTGACTTCCGCTTCGCCCAAATGACGGTAAATCACTTGCTCAAACTTGGTACCCCTGTGGGCACTGCCGCGGTTATCCAATTGAAATACCACATAACCTTGCTGAACTAAGTATTGGGTAAAGTAATCTTGCTCACTCCAGCTATTGGTCACCAACTGCGCATGTGGGCCGCCATAAACCCGCACGACCGCGGGGTACTTTTTCCCCGCATCGAAGGGCACGGGTTTAAATAAACGCGTTTGTAAGATTTGGCCATCTTCGGCTTTAAGCTCTTTAAACTCAGGTAGTTGCCAGAGTCCAGCATAGTCATACAGAGGATGACCCGCTTTGACTTGGTTCTGCTCAACCCAGGCCAAATGCTGGCCCTTATCGCCATGCAAACTGACCTGCGGCGGTTGAGATAAGCTATTGAAATAATCGAGATACACGCTTTGATTATCGGCAAATACCGGATCGTGCATCCCCGCCTCACTGCTCACGCGCTCAATATTTCCGCCCGCTAACGGCACACGGTAAAGGTGTTTTTCGATTGGGGTATCTTTGCGGCCAGTGAAATACACCCAACCTGCGGTTTCATCGATAAATTCCAGCTCATCGACAGCCCAATTGCCCTTGGTCAGTTGCGTCTTCAGCTTACCTTTTAGGTCAAACAAATAGAGATGATTAAAGCCATCACGCTCCGAGGCCCAAATAAAAGCCGATTGTTGCTTTAAGAAGTGCAAGTCGTTGTTAAGATTCACCCAAGCATCGCTGCGCTCTTTGACTAAGGTTTTCGGCTTGGTCAGCGAATCTAAGGCAACCAGTTGCAGGTCTAACTTTTGTTGATCGCGGCTCTGCCATTGAAAGGATAAATGCTTGCTATCCGGCAACCAATCGACGCGAGGCAGGTAAATATCCTTATTTTTATCATCGCTTAAGGTTACCCAATCGATGGCTTTATTTTTCAGCGTTACTACACCGAGTTGGATCTCGACATTGTTTTTACCTGCCGCCGGATAACGCTGCTCGGTGAGTTTAATGCCATCGGCATAGATTTCATTGCGGGTGACTAACTCAACAGCGGATTCATCAATACGAGTAAAGGCAATGGCCGACTCATCGGGCGCCCACCAGTAACCTGTCATGCGATCCATTTCTTCCTGCGCCACAAATTCTGCCATGGCATTTTTAATCACGCCGCCACCATCGGTGGTCATGGCCTCAAGCTTTTTAGTTGCAAGATTAAGTACATACAGATTTTGATCACGAACGAAGGATACAAAGTTACCCTTGGGCGATAGGCGGGCATCAGTGGCAAAACCTTCACCAATCGGCAATAGGCTGACGCTGTTATCCGCCAAGGAGAAGTAATACAAATTGCCCGCAGCGGGGATCAACAGCGCTTTGCTATCGTCGGCCCAGAAATATTCCATAATGCCTTCGCCATAAATCCGTTGGCGTTCGCGGCGGGCCTTTTCTTCATCGGACAGTTCATTACTCGCCAGTTTATCGGCATTCAGCAACAGGCTAGATTTTCCTGTTTTAACATCCATTTGCCAAAGATCGTAAAAGTTTTGGTTATCTTTACGCCCCGCTAGATAGGTCACCTTTTGGCCATCGGGGGATAGCTTTAATCCGCGCGGACTGGTGCCCGCCAAGGCGGGAGAAGCATTCATCCGCTCGATAGTGAGTGGCGTCATACCGCCCTCAAGCGCATAGGCAGAAGCTGTGGTAAGGGTAGAAATCATGGCCAGTTGACTCGCAATCAATAGGGATGAAGCGCCCAACTTCACGGCGCGCAGGGAGGAAGCTAACCCATTTTTAGTCATTATTATTCCTTGGAAGCATATTCGCCTTAGGTGGCGATTAAAAAACTGCCGCCATTGTGCCAGAGGCCAAGCCTAAATAAAAAGCACGGGCAATATACAGATACAAATTAGCAGGCAAACTCTATTACTTAGCTTAATTATCAAGATAACCAACACCGCCTTGCGATAACAGATAACGGTAACGGCCTAAATTGCGTAAAACCCACAGCAACATCGCTGAAATTGTCGACTAACTGAGTTATTATTCGCGGCAAATAATGAAATTGACCTCAATGTTGAACCCCTAAAGGACCTAACATGCAGACTCTTGCCCAACACTTAACCTCAAAGGCAGTGAACGAATCCCTCGCGCAACTGATTTTGACCTTAGCCGACACCTCTAAAGCCATTAGCCATGCCGTACGCCACGGAGCCTTAGCCGGCGTGTTAGGCGCGACCGAACAGGAAAACGTGCAAGGTGAAACCCAGAAAAAACTGGATATCATCACCAACGATATGCTTAAAGATGCGCTCAAAGCCGACGGAACAGTGCGCGGCCTCGCCTCTGAAGAAGAAGATCATGTGGTTGAAGTCAGCGCCAATGGTCAATATCTAGTGTGTTTCGACCCTTTAGATGGTTCATCGAATATCGATATCAACTCGCTGGTCGGCACGATTTTCTCCGTTTTACCCGCACCGCAGGGTGAATTAACCGAGGCGAGCTTCCTGCAATCTGGCCGCAATCAGTTAGCAGCAGGTTATGTACTCTACGGCCCATCGACCATGCTCGCGCTCACCACAGGCCAAGGCGTGCAACTCTTTACCCTGCACCCAGAAACCAACGAATTTTTACTGACCAACGCCACCATGAGCATCAGCCCTGACACCAGCGAATTCGCCATTAACATGTCGAACCAACGTTTTTGGGAAGCGCCAATGCAGACCTATATCGCCGATTTACTGCTCGGTAAAATTGGCCCGCGCGAAAAATCCTTCAACATGCGCTGGATTGCCGCCATGGTCGGTGACGTGCACCGCGTACTTTCTCGCGGCGGTATTTTTACTTACCCAACCGACAATAAAGATCCGAAAAAGCCATACAAGCTACGTTTAATGTACGAAGCCAACCCAATGGCCTTCTTGGTCGAGCAAGCCGGTGGTAAAGCCTCTACCGGTTATGAAACCATTTTGGATATTCAGCCAACACAAATTCACCAACGTGTAGCGGTTATCCTTGGTAGCGCCAATGAAGTGGACGCTTGCCTAAGCTACCATGGTATCGATTCTCGTAAATAAAGAGCGTGAAGAACCTGATTTAGACTAAGCCGAATCGCTTAGATTTTGATTTTGATGATGAAAGCCACTGACCACAGTGGCTTTTTTATTGTCGCGTAATGCGACATTCATTTTTATATGCGGCCTTACGGCCGAGAAAGTCGTGGGGTTTCACCCTGCCTAATATTGGTGCTGTTTAGCACAATGCTATATTGATTGCGGCCTTACGGCCGAGATTAATCAAAGTCGTGGGTCTTCACCCCACACCCGACCAAGGAGGACTGCTCGTCCTATCCTCCTTGGATGCTCCAAGACGCCCCTAGCGAAGTTACATGCATTAGAGACTGGCCTTGGTCTTATGGATAAATTGCTATCGCTTCCGAAGGATGCGTCCCTGCACCTGCGAAAGCTAGCCGGTCATCCATGACCGAACTCACGCAATTTATTCCAACGCCCCGCGGCAACTTCACAGGGGAAGGTGAACTTCTGTAGCTACAGTACGAACTATTAATCCCCAAAAATCTGTGCCAGTCCGATCTTTCAATGAAAGGTGAATTATCGATTAGCACAAATTAGTTTGAATAAAGTAAAGGGCATTGGCCTTGCTAAACCCGAGGTGACCATATATGTCCCAATAAAACTGTTTGATTTATGATAGATCCAGTTTATATTCAGTATAAAGGACTTTTATTAACTTCAAGACAAAAAATATTAACTCTTCTAATATATCATTATTTATCGCAAGTTCGTACTCTGGACTAAATTGATGAACAAGTTGATTTCGATATGCATATAGTTTCGTTGCAGCTTTATCCTCATCAAGGTCTTTCATAAATGTAGACCAGCTTACAGTCTCCTTAAGCTCAGCATCCAAAGAAAACGCATACTTGACAAGTAAAGATAATGAATCCTCTTCCTTCCGTCGCCAAGATAGATCACTTGCACATTTTCTTGCTAGCTCTATAGCTTTACCTCCATAAGAAATTGACCGTTTTAAATTATGAACCCGTGGAATAGGATAGAGCCATTCAATACATCTATAAGCCTCTAAAAATGCATGTTTTTTATGAAAGCATGTCATGGAAATGAAAATATTTGAGTGAGATATATTGTCAAAATCCAAAAATAAGCTTTGATATAAACATTTCAAATTAGAATTTTCTAATGCCATAATTTTCTTATTAAATGACAAGATAAAATACAGTAGCCTATCAAAATTAAAACTGTCATAAATCGAGTTTTTATCAAACCTAATTATGACGATATCATTAAAGTATGATTGAATATCTGACAGTGAAGTTCCTTGATAACTATTATCATCTGGCTGTCCAATAAAATTATTCTCCAATTCAGAACGATTTAGCTGACTTTTAACCTCCAGTCCTATTCTACTTGCCGAATAGATAAAGTGGGGGCAGTTAATCTCAACAAAGTCAAAATCATCAGGTAAGTAGAAGTCTGATTCTTCAACTCCAGAAATGCATATGTAAGAGTTTTCACTATCACTGTATTTTATTCCAGAAACGGAATATAAAATATTGATTTTATCATTCCCACCGCTAAGAGCCTTATAAAATTTGAACTCATCCTTTGAGTTAGCAGTTAGTTCAAAGCGAAATAACTCCTTTCTAGTACGATGGCCCGCGTATAAAAGCAGCGTTTCAAAAATATAACCTATATCATTTTTAAGATCTGCCATTATCTTGCCAACCAACATACCTGAAAGTTTGGCATTTGATCTGAATACTTAAATAGTGCTTCAAATGATTTATAGAAAAACTCTCTCTCAAATGTTCCTATTTTTGAAGATTTTACACTTAACTTTTCATTTAAAAGGTCAAACTCTAAGAATTCTTCAAGTTGAGAATCATCCATTTCTTTTAACTTGGCGACAAAGTTAACTAACCTTCCATCAAAATCAGTTAAGTTATCAGAAACATTGATCTCATTACAATCTAATCCCTTAACACCATAAATATATTCTGCTGCTGCAGAGACAAATCCTGCACCGACAGGAATGCTAGTAAATAGGTCTTTTCCTGATTTAAATCTCCCAGAGCTTATATCTTTAAGTCTGGAGATTTCATCATCTATTTCCAACATTCTTTTAATGACAAGGCTAAATATATCTAGAGATTGACTTTCTGAAGCAGCGGCTATTGTATCCAATCGTGCAAAATCCTCAGAAACTTTGTCTTTTAAATCTACATCGACCTTTCTAGTAGTAAAACAAAGGTAATATTCTATTAATTTACTACTTTGATACTGGCTAGATGATGTGCGTTTTTTGGGATCATCTAAAACTCTAAGGTCAAGTGTTGGCATATCATCTTTTAGTTTTTGAGCAATAGGTTCATATATTGTATCTAATTGTCTCTTTATATCCCAAGGAACCTGTCCAGTATTTAAAACTAACATTCTATATATTAAACTATTCATGGAGTGAGAGATCCAAAATTCAACTCTAACTTTGCTATTTATTATTTCACGATTTTTTTCAAGAGACTCCTTTATTGCTGTTGTTCGTTGCATTCCATCTATTAGAGATATATTATGATTAATTAAATTAGTAATTTTTTCTTCACCACTTGATAATCTCTCATATTCAGCTTGTGTAACTATTAACCCAACAACCATTGGTGGCAAAATAGCTCCTAGTGAAATATCATCAACCATCCTTGATCTGATTTTTTGAGCCGTTTTTGTTTTAAGGGGCATACGTTGGCCATTGATACCTCCTTTATTTCTATATGCCTCATCAATGAGACTTAAGTATTTATCTACGGTTAATGTTTCTAAAATAGACAAACAGTTGGATTTTTTATCTTCAAGGATGTTGTTCATTTTCTGGTCTCGCATTTCGTAAATTTCTTCTAACTATCTCATATCAATTAATTTTTTTAAATAATTATTTGTGCATTAAGTGCTCTGCATACTTGCAAGAACAAATTATGGAAGATGGAACAGGCACAAATCTTTAGGACTAACAGCTAACACCAAGGCAACAGAAGTTCACCTTCCCCTGCGAAGTTGCTGAAGGGCGTTGAAGAAAATCGCGTGACGCAGACAGGAAGTCTGCGTAGCTTTCGGGGAAGGGGCGAATGAAAATCGGTGATTTTCGCGCTTATGAGCGAGAGGCAGGGACTGCCGAACTGGAGTGCTTTATATGGATGTAAAGCGGAGCCTTCGGAAGCGATAGCTATTTATCCATAAGACCAAGGCTAGTAACCAATGCATGTAACTTCGCTAGGGGCGGCAAGGGAGATCCAAGAGGGAATTGCTGTTGATCCCCTCTTGGTCGGGTGTGGGGTGAAGCCCCACGACTTTAACCGACCTCGGCCGAAGGCCGCAATGACTCACATACTTACAGCGATAACCTTACCAATTCAAACGCCAAACAAACCAGCATTATTATCGGGTGTGGGGTGAAGCCCCAAGACTTTTACCGACCTCGGCCGTAAGGCCGCAAAACCGACTAACAACTAACTTGCAACACAAAGATTTTGCTGAATCTTCCAACGACGTTCCATGAGTGAAATCGAAAACCCATAACATACCACCACAATCAAAGGTTGAAGCTGAAAACTCAACTCAGGCCACAACATAAAGGCAGCCACACAAGCCACAGTGCGCACTATTGCATGCACAATCGCCACCTTTTGTGCCGCTAACACACCATAAATCAACCACATTAATCCTGTTTGTACCGCAAGGGCGAAGGGCAAGGCTAAATAGTTTTCCATAAAAAATGGAATACTGATGCTAAAGGTTAAAAAACTCATGCCCACACCAGCGAGAAACACAGTCTCAAACCAATTACGATCAGTGCTTTTCTTAAAGGAGATATTCTCACCCGTTAGACGCGAGACTCCCATAGCAAGGTAGACAATAGAACCCGTGCCGATAAATGTTGCCATCACCAGTTGCGATGCTGGCAATACAAAACTCAAGATAAACAATAGCGTCCATACCATCATGCCGGATAGAGGCATAGCTAAAGCACGCTTTTGGCGGTATTCGATGAGTTGTTGATCCAGTGATTTATGTTGCATGATTAAGCCTCCTTGTTGGTATGGCTTAAGTATCCCTGCATCCGCTAAATCACGGCAGTGTGAGTTGTCAGTAATTACGGATGACAAATGTCATCAATGGCAAATTTCTTCGGAAAATGAGAAGGAAAGTAAAGAAGGCACAGGCATAACTTTTCACTCAATGGTTACACCAAAACTGGCATTGTTGCACCAGTGACCTTCTAAAACAGGGATGTTTTAGTAGAGCTTACAGGGACGTATTTACAGCGAGTCACTGGTGTAACAGTGCGAAAGCCTGCGGCAGGCAATGGGTTAATACTTTAGCCATAAGCCACAAGGGAGAAGATGGGATAAGTGAAAACCCACGAACCTAACTCATCTCGGCGGTAAGACCGCAAAACCAGCCCAGTTAAGCCGCTCCTTGAGCTTAACGGCATATACCTCACGCCTTTGCGATTGGCCGATAGCGCGGCGTTAACTCAGTATGTTATTGTTTTAGCATCATAGATTCGATTTTTGTGCTTTAACCACTAAGGGTTTACTCCAAATGGAAAAAATATTTGAAAGACTAATGTATGCATCACGCTGGATTATGGCACCCATCTACTTGGGGCTGAGTCTGGTGTTATTGGGCTTAGGCATTAAATTCTTCCAAGAAATCTTCCATATTCTGCCGATCATTTTTGAGATGACTGAAGTGGATTTAGTGCTGGTGACCCTGTCTTTGATTGATATCACCCTCGTGGGCGGCCTGATTGTGATGGTGATGTTTTCTGGCTACGAGAATTTTGTCTCGCAGCTGGATGTGGGCGAAGACAGTGAGAAGCTAAGTTGGCTGGGTAAATTAGATTCTGGCTCACTGAAAAACAAAGTGGCGGCGTCGATTGTGGCGATTTCGTCTATTCACCTACTGAAAATCTTTATGGATGTGAAGAATATCGATAACGACAAAATCATGTGGTATCTGTTAATCCACATCACCTTTGTGTTATCAGCCTTTGCCATGGGCTATTTGGATAAAATGACCCGCAAATAATCGTCGCGCCAGCAATTCAATCACGACTCGATTTGCAACTCGCCAGCAGTATTGCTGCTGGCTTCACACCAATACAAACGTAAAACGATAGCGTAAAACAACCCCACACAGAATCTGTAAGCTGATTGGCTTAAGTTGCTGCGGGTAAACACACTGTGACTATGGTTTTATTCTGTAAATCATCGACCTGCAATTGTGTTGTGCCGCCCTGAGCCTTGGCCAATAAGCACGCAGAATAAGTCCCTAGACCGGCACCCTCCTCTTTTTGACTCGTGACATATTTATCCCAAAACCGCGGACGAATATGTTCCGGAACCACACCGGAATTCTCAATCTGGATCACGACATTGCCTTGCTCAATCGATAAATGGATCGCCACTTTAGTGCGCATGGTTGAGGCTTCGAAGGCATTTTTAATCAAGTTCAGCAGTAATGAGTAAGTTAAGGTTTCATCCGCTAACACATCAAACTGACCATTAGGGTCTTCATCCGGAAATTGAAAGGCAATCAATTGTTTGTGATGAAAGGTCACATGCATGGAGTGCAATACTTGCTTGACCAATCCATGGGCAGAAAATCGCTCGGGTTTGAGGATAAATCGTCCCGTTTCAATTTTAAAAATCTCCGAGGACAGGTTAACGGTGTTAATCGATTGCATGGTGAGATCATGGATAGCGGTTAACTTACTACGCCAGCCCTTAGGGCAACTTTTGTCTTGGGACAAACGCTGCAACATCGCACTGATCGCCGATAGGGGGCTCTTTAGATCATGGTGAATTAACTCATCGACACAATCTCTTAAACGGGATAACTCCAACATGTTGTCATAATTGGCTTGTAAATCGCGCTGTAAATTGACCGTTGCCAATAGGTTAGCCAGCCGAAGTTTTAAAATATCGGGTTGCACGGGTTTGACTAAATAATCAATGGCTCCGCCCTGCAGACCTTGGATCTGATTCGCCGTTTCATCTAATGCGCTGACAAAAATAACCGGTATTGACTGCGACTGTGGATGCTCCCGCAGAGCGCTGAAGAATCCCCTGATGATTTTCAGATAAATCATTAAATTAGAGTGAACTTGCACCTTGAAGTGTGATCAGATGGAAGTGCGAACAAACATCAATCACAGGGCATCAAGGTGCAAGTGTTAACTATCTTACATCAATCTCTCTATCAACATTGTCCAGAAATCCATCAAAAGCGACTGAATACACTCATGGTCGCCTGCAAAGCCCTCATCAACGCGGATTGTCTCACCCTCACGCATTTAGGGCGGCACATTGATGGCACCAGCACTCATACTAAACACTCAATAAAACGCATGGATAGATTATTGGGCAACCCGCACCTTCACCATGAAAGACTGGCTGTTTATCAGTGGCATGCAAAGTGGCTGCTAACAGCACATACGATGCCGACCATACTGGTGGATTGGTCTGATATGCGTGAAGGTCGTGAACTGATTGCACTACGCGCCTCTATTGCGATTAAGGGCCGCTCTATCACGCTCTACGAGCGAACATTTCCGTTAGTACTACAAGGCACACAAACTGCCCATAATCAGTTTCTGAATGAACTCCATAAAGTGTTACCTGACAATATTACCCCGCTGATAGTCACTGACGCGGGCTTCCGTAATCCATGGTTTCGAAAAGTCGAGCAGCTCGGTTGGTATTGGCTGGGTCGTGTCAGAGGATTAAGTGTCTATCGGCTGCACCCCTTCGGTCGCCAATTTTCGCTAAAAGCGCTTTATCCCAAAGCCAGTCGTCGCGCAAAACATGTTGGGCGAGTGGCGTTATCGGTAAAGAAACCCTTGTTATGCGAGATGGTATTGTTCAGGGCTCCAAGTAAAGGCAGAAAAGGTCAGCGAAGTACGACAACAGACTGTCACCATACGGCGCAATGGACGTATGAACTGACCGCCAAAGAGCCTTGGGCACTGGTGACCAACTTGACCATAGAAGCCATGTCGCCTCAAAAACTGGTTAATATTTACCAAAAACGGATGCAAATAGAAGAAACCTTTAGAGATTTAAAAAGCCCCGCTTATGGCTTTGGTTTACGTCATAGCAGAACACGTTATGCGGCGAGGATGGACATACTGCTATTGATAGCATTATTGGTACAACTGGCATTTTGGTGGGTAGGATTATACGGAGAAACACAGCAATTACAGCGGCACTTCCAAGCCAACACGGTAAAGAAAAGGAATGTGCTATCAACAATCAGGATGGGCAAAGAACTGCTGCGGCGACGGCATGACTACCCCATATCAGCAGATGATTTGCTTTGTGCTGCGAAGAAACTAGCCCAACTCTCATTAACTCATGGTTGTTGGGGCTATGAATTATGAGGGGATCCTACAGCGCAGAGCGTTGAGAACTTGGTAGCCATCCATATCTGGCATCATAATGTCGAGCAACACGATGTCAGGCGCATTCGCCGACTGGCAGAGATTGAGTGCCGTTTGGCCATCCTTTGCCACTAATATCTTATAAGTGTCTTTCAACAAACCGACCATCACCGCTAAATTATCCGCGGTGTCATCAACAACTAATACCGTGTTTTTAACCCGCTCATTGGACGCCTCAATACTCAGTTCGGTCATACTGGGCGCGGATAGCGATTCGGCGGGCGCAAAGCTTAATATTTGTGGTTCATCCTGCAGCACTTGCAATACTCTATCTTGCAGGGTTTTGGTGGTGAAGGGTTTGGCAATAATGTCGACGACACCATACTTGATCGCTTCTTGGATCATGTTTCTGTGGGTGTTGGCTGTCACTATCATCACAGGCAAATATTGCCATTTTTCCTGCGAACGTATGGCCTTGAGTAAATCGGTGCCACTGCCATTGGGCATGTTCCAATCCATCAGCACGATATCGATAGACACTTCTTCTAACAACTCGAGGGCACGGCGACCATTTTCTGCTTGATAAACTTGGCCAAAACCCATTTTGCGCAATTGCTCGACTAAAATTTTGCGCATGACGTCCATGTCTTCAACGATAAGTGCCTGTTGCTGTCTTAATAACATAGGTTATTCCTTCGCCAACTGCTGCTGCGCCCACTCTTGGAGCTGAATCGCTAACTCAAGCCCTTGGGAAAAATCGAATTGTCCTGTGGCTTGCTTTAATTCAGCAATGAGTTGTCGTTGTGGTTGCAATACCGTTAATTGGCTTAACCGCTCAACTAAAGACAATGCGTCAGTATTATATTCTTTAAGGTTTTGAGTTAATTGGGCAAATAACCTCATCAATTCTGTCATAGAAATAGACTGCGACGCCTCATCGGGTTGATTTACCGTCTGCCACTCAGCTAATAAGGTTAATAGCTGCTGGAGCTTGGCGTGCAGTAAGTGGATCTCTTGGCTAACGGTTTCCTGGATATTTGCATCAAGCTGCTGCAGGCTGCTGATATCGGTAAGACTTGCCTCTAATCGGCCTGAGTCCTCTTTGAGGGAAACGGCGCCAATATTGCCTGCCACCCCTTTAAGAGTATGTAAGCTTAATCTCAAGGCTGAAAGATTATCCTGTGAAAATTCATTTTGCTGATTCTGCAGAAGCTTCGCGCCAGTCTGCACAAATAATGTTAATAAATGTCGATACAAATCTGCGTTGTAGTTACACAGCGCCAACCCTGCATCAATATCCAGCTCTTCAACCAAAGGTAAACCCTGTTTAAGCTGTGCCTTATCAAGATCATGGGCCTCAGGACTCTCTGGTAAAGATTGCACACTATGCACCGATACATGCTGTGCGATGGTGGAATACAATTGTTGCACTTGGAAAGGTTTATTAATCTGGGCATTCATACCAGCCGCCAAGGCCCTTTCCCTATCAGAGTCCATCGCATTGGCGGTCATTGCAATGATGGGTAAATCGGCAAACTGTGGCTGTGCTCGAATAAGCCGTGTTGCTTCATAACCATCCATTACGGGCATTTGTCCATCCATCAACACACAATCGAAGGATTGCTGAGCCAGCAGTGTTAACGCTT
Organism: Shewanella oneidensis MR-1; assembly: GCF_000146165.2. Taxonomy (NCBI): domain Bacteria; kingdom Pseudomonadati; phylum Pseudomonadota; class Gammaproteobacteria; order Alteromonadales; family Shewanellaceae; genus Shewanella; species Shewanella oneidensis. The sequence goes on from NC_004347.2 coordinate 4,139,652, forward strand.
CTTGACCGTGCTGGGCGACGGTGACTCGCGCCCCAGCTTGACGCAATAACTCAACGGCTAATTCTTGATTCAGATAATTATCTTCAACGAGCAACAATTCTACGCCCGCTAATTGATTTTTTAAGGTTGTAATAGATTGATGCTCAAGGTGTTGCCCAAAAGGAGCTCTATCCCTGTTGAGCAACAATAATAAAGACTCGCCTAAGGTGCGCAGCAATATCGGATGCTGTTTAGCAATGATTTGTGGGTGCTTGTCCACTAAAGATTGTATGGCCACAGGCTCACTACCATTACCAATTAACAACAAACCCAGCTTGTCGTTAGCCAGTACCACGCTCAATAATTCCGGCTCAAATGCGTTAGTCTCACACATAATCAGATGCTGACTTGTACAGGCGCTTAACTCGGCCAACGCCATATGCATCTCTAGCGTCCGCGCCTGCATGCCGACGCGAGCAGCAAAGCGACTATAAATCGCGCTCAAGTCCGGCATAAACCCGACTATAGAAAGGCTTTCTCCTTGAAGCGCGGCAAATTGTGTCGACAAATCATAGGGCTTGACCAAGGGCAAATGCAGGCGCAAATAAAAACGCGACCCTTGCCCTAACTCACTTTCACACCATACCTCCCCTTGCATTAATTCACTCAGGCGTTTACAGATTGCTAACCCTAAACCCGTTCCACCATATTTGCGGGAAGTCGATGTATCGCCTTGTTCAAACGAGTGGAATAGTCGTGCCTGTTTATCTAGGGGAATACCGATGCCATCATCAGCCACACAAAAGGTCAGCGTAGCGCCTTGCTTATCAAGCTCAGCTTGGCAACTGAGTAAAATATCACTGCCCTTGGGAGAGAATTTCACCGCATTGTTGCAGTAGTTCAGTAAAATCTGCCCTAGGCGCTGCGGATCACCAATAAAATAGCGGGGACAATCGGTAGCGATGTCATAAATTAAGCGCATGCTATTTTCTTCAACCTTAAAACCAATCACATTGTTCAACTGAGTCAACACCTCATCAAGGTCAAACTCGATGTGTTCTACAGTGAGTTTATTGGCTTCGATTTTCGAAAAATCCAAAATATCGTTAATGATATTGAGCAGTGAGCCAGCGGCCTGATGCACCTTAGCAATATAATCCTTTCTTTTTTCAGCTAAATCCGTTTGCAATGCCAGATAAGACATACCGATAATGGCATTCATTGGCGTGCGGATTTCGTGGGACATATTCGCTAAAAAGTCTGACTTTGCGCGATTTGCCGCATCCGCCTGTAACTTAGCGCTAGCCAACTCAGCTTGAATGGCCTTCTCTTGAGTAATATCTAAGGCCCAGCACAAATTAGCGTGCTGGCCATCATAGAATGTCGGATACGCGGTAAACAATACATCGAGTATCTGGCCATGATATCCCTTTAGTTTGGACTCAAATGTAATACATTCCTGCTCAGGGGCGAGCTCTCGAATATAGTGCCAATAATCCTTAGGCTGGAGAAAAATGTCAGCTACAGCATGCTCAACTTCTAGGCCAGTCATCAATGTCATTTGCGCATTCACATAACGGCAAGTGCCATTAACACAAACCCAGACCCCAATAGGGCTCATCCCCAACACATTCTTGAGCAGGTTTCGCTCATGGCGAATGAGGCGATCCACCAAGCGGCGCTCGGCCAAATTGTGATAAGTGGCGAGCACAAACCGCTCGGTGTTTAATTCTATCGACTTGAGTGTCACTTCAGCGGGAATGGATTGACCCTGACTGTCGGTAATATCCGCCTCAAATTTAAGCAACCCTTGTTTGAGTACATCTTCTACGCTCTGTGCTATTTGCACAGCAGAGCCCATAAAGGTATCTGCGAGATGAAATTGTGTCAGAGAGGTGCCCACCAAAGCGGTCTTATCTTCCACCCCTAGCAAGGTTTGCAAAGCCGCATTACATTCCTTAATCACCCCGCGTTTATCAATAATCACACAGGCATCCATCACGGAATCAAACAACGCATGAAACTTATTCATGCTTGATTCGAGCTGAGCAGCCATTCGACTCCGCCTCAGCAACTCACGCTTAAGTCCGTAATTCCATAAGATAAAACAAGCAAACAATCCTAAAATGACCATTGCCGAGCTAATGGCCCAGCGTTTTATCTGCTGAGGGTCCATGCCAAAATCATATTTGACTGTAAACCAACGACTATCCAATTCAGCGCGAGTGCTGCTAGGGATTTGCGCTAACGCTTTATTCAGAATGCTTTGTAATTCTGGCCAATCCCTGCGAACCCCAATAGAGTGTTCAAATTCATCGTCCAGTGGCGCAACAATAGTGAGTTCTTTGTTGGCAGGAGATAACAGCGATTGCCCGGCCTTGGGCAATAGCATCACCGCAGCATCCACCTGTGACGCTAAGGTGGTCGACAGCACATCTTCTAACCGATCAAAAGCGATGATATTGATTTCCGGATACTTTTTACGTAACAATTCTTCGGTAATATCACCGCGGGTTACAGCTACCGTTTTACCGAATAATCCTTCTATCCCATCGACTAATTCAGCATCTTTTCTCATCACAATCACGGCGGGGAAATGCCCGATTGCATCGGTGAACAATATACGCTGCTTGCGATCTTCACTGGCCGAGATCAGCGAAATCATATCGAGTTTATCCGCAGCAAAATCTTTAAGCGTTTGCCCCCAAGATTGGGTCGGTTGAACCTCAAACCTGACGGGAATAAGTTTGGCAATTTCCGATAAATAACTGGCAATCAAGCCTGTATGCTTACCTGCTTGGTCAACATAATCGATTGGTGCGCCGTCGGGCTCAATCCCCACCCGGATCGACGGATGTTGCCTTAGAAAATTCAACTCAGGCTCTGTCAAAGTTTTCAAAAAATTAACTCGCGCCTCACTGGTCAATAGATCCGCAAGGCGTAATTCGTTGATCGACAGATCAGGATTAAAGTGCTGCGAGATTTGCCGAAAATTGAGGCGCAGTGGGTCAAAATCAAGAATTGATTCATAGTCTTGATAATTATTAGGCGTGATCACCACCAAGGGGGCGACAAAACTGCCTTTTCTGGACGGGCCACCACGGGCAGATAAATGATCAAACAAAATCGATAACGCAATCGCTCCAGAAAATTCACTCCCCGTAATTGCCGCCTGAATTTTCCCCTGTTTGATGTCCTGCACAAGCGACTCAGACCATATCATTGAACCAATAGCGGGGGCATTCGCCCCTAACTGCTGATGTGCTTTTGCGGCCACAGCTACCGCCGCCGAAGCGTTCATAGTGACTACGGTAGTCAATGCTGGTTGCGCTGCGATAGCACTGTCAAACTGCGCTAACGCTTGCTCAACACTCCAATCGGTGTATGCGATTTTCAGCGTTCCCCTCGTTGACAAGGAATTCATAAAACGCTGAACATCCTCGACTCCTCGCTCAACATTGGGATATCCCTGAGGACCTGCAATTAACAAAACAGCTGGCACATCTCGATTAAGTTGATCGACAGAAAGCAAGTAGTGCATCAATAATTGCCCAGATTTTTGGTCATTGATATTCACATTAGCAATGAAATTGGGCAGTTCGGCTAACGCTGCTGAACTGAGCATGTCTAATTTAGCCCTTAAGGTCACTACGGGGATCTTAAGCTTTTGTGCTTCACGGATTAACGCCTCACCAAAATCGTCAACGGGGGAAAATATCAAGCCATCGATCCCTTGGTTCATGACCTCGCGACCTAGGGTCATTAACCCATCATGGGTGCCATCGGCGTACAACACCTGTAATTGGATATTTAAATCCACCGCAGCAGCCTGCGCTCGCGCTCCTATTTGTCGATTAAAAGGCGTATCTACAGACAAAATCATGCTGACGCGTAAAACGGGAGTCGGTGCGCTAACACGATCAATGACCGCCGTTGTCAGCGGTATTTGTCCCCCTGGTGAGGCTAAAACAGATAAGCTACTAAAAAGAAAAGCAAATAGAATAGGAAATAAACGCCATAGCACGTTGCTTTGCAGCGGTAACTGAGCCAAATACCTTGTCCTCATGTTCACAAGCTTAAAGGCACTCAAAATCATCAAAATGGCTAGGCTGATTAGGCCATATCCTGCCATAATCACACCCAATTGGCTTAACCTAGCGCCCTTTACCATTGATTATTTTTCTCCGTATAAAATAAGGTGAGACTGCGCAAAATATACACCTATTCATTCCAACCTACTATATACTGTGGTTGAAACAAAATGGCCATTTTAGCATATAGTATAGCGACTTACGTGCGGCACACGCTTTAAGATTTTGACTAAAACCTAAAGCAAAAAGAGGTAATAAGGAATTTGTTATGACACAGGCAGTGACCAAACCTATAGTACTTGTCGTTGATGACTCAGCAGACAATATTCAAATCCTGCATGGCTTGCTCAGTGATAAATACAGTATTAGAGCGGCTACTTCCGGCGCGAAAGCCCTTGCCTTAGCGGCAATAGAGCCTATGCCAGATCTCATACTGTTAGACGTAATGATGCCTGAGATGGACGGATTTCAAACCTGTATTCGCCTTAAACATAATCCGCTCACTCGCCACATCCCTATCATTTTCGTCACAGCCAAAACAGACATCGTAGATGAACGCACTGGTTTTGAGTTAGGCGCTGTGGACTATATTTCTAAACCAGTTAAACCTGCGATTCTAGAGGCAAGAGTAAAGACGCACTTAACACTAGCGTCGAGGGCTAATCAGCTCGAAAGCTTAGTACAACTACGCACCCAAGAGCTGGAGTCCGCAAGGTACAAAATTATCCATAAGCTTGGGCGTGCCGCCGAGTTTCGGGATAATGAAACTGGCCTGCATATCATCAGAATGAGTCAGTATGGCTATTTATTAGCTCGAAAAATTGACCAGCCAGCCCATTGGTGCCAATTATTTCTCAGCGCCGCACCAATGCATGATATTGGGAAAATCGGCATACCCGATGCCGTTTTACTCAAACCAGGCAAACTTACCGCTGAAGAATATATTATTATTCAAACACATCCAGCAATAGGTGCGAAGATTATTGGCGATGATGATGATCCGCTATTAGTGATGGCCAAGGAAATCGCCCTCTATCACCATGAACGTTGGGATGGCACTGGATACCCTAACGGCCTCAGTCAAGATCAAATCCCCCTCTGCGCTCGTATCGCCACGATCGCAGATGTATTTGACGCCTTGACGACCCCACGCACTTATAAGACCGCTTGGAGTATCGACGATGCATTTAATTATTTGCGCGATGGAGCAGGCTCGCAGTTTGACCCATTACTCGTTACCGCATTTCTCGAATGCAAAGCGGAAATTATCGATATTTGTACCCAATTTGCAGAGCCGACATCAAGGCTTGCAGCCGTGACCGCTGTAGAGTTGAATGACTGATTTTGCCATTGAGTTAGTGAATGAGTTAGTGAGTCACTAACGCCCGAGTCCTCAAAAACCAAAGATATGGAATTGCGCGACTTACTCTAACCAAACAAACCTGAAAAGATGAGTTTAAGAGCGCCTAAGGGACGCTAATTCAAAGCACGTGAATGGCAAAATGTTGCCAGCCTTTTGAATTGATACAACACAGAAGTGCTGCCCTAGGCGCTGTTTGGTATGCATTTATTATCCCAACCTGAGGTTATTTAACCGCTTTTTCAGTTTGGTCGACTATGGTCAATACCGCGGTATCGCCCACCACATTGCAAGAGGTCAGCACCATATCGATGATACGATCCAGCGCCGCCACTATCGCAAAGGCTTCAATCGGCAAACCCATTTGATGGATTAACACGCCAATCATCACCATACCGCCACCGGGCACACCACCGGCGCCAACCGATAATAAAAAGATACTGAACAGTAACGAAGGCAATTGCTCGCTGGTGATTGGCATACCAAAGGCATTGGCGACAAAGAAAATCGCAATGGTGATATAAATCGCCACCCCGCCCATATTCATGGTCGCCCCGAGCGGAACGCCAAAGCCAGCCACAGCGCGGTTAACTCCGAGCTTTTCAGTCAAGGTACGCATAGTTACAGGAATCGTGGCATTGGAGCTGGCGGTAGACAGTGAAAACAGCACTTGCTCCTGTGTCTTCGCCCGAAAGGTCTTGGCCGAAATAGGTGTAAACATACCGACCGACAACGGATAGACCACAAAAATCCACAACAACAGCAGGGCCAGAATGATCACTAGGTATTCGAGAACACTCATAAATACCGCGGCATCTAAGGTAGCGCCTAACTTAAACATCAGCGCAAACACCCCGAAAGGCGCAAGACTCATCACCACAGAAATCAGTTTCATCATGATTTTATTGGCGGTTTGAAAGCCTTGTACCGCGCCAGCGACATGCTCACCGAGGGATTTCATCACCCCACCGAGCATCAGCGCCATAAAGATCACTTGCAGCATATTACCCGACATAAAAGCCGCCACCGGATTACGCGGTACGATATCAATAAGCAAAGCTATTAAGCTGGGGAGTTCGGTCGCGGTAATGGCGACACCATCCGCGCTACTCATATCGACACCTTTACCGGGATCGAGTAATAGCACCACTAACAAGGCCGTCGAGATAGCAACAACAGTATTAACAATATAAAAACCAAAGGTTTTGCCACCTAAGCGACCAAAGCTTTTCAGATCCTGCAGCTCGCACACGCCGCAAACAATGCTGACGAAGACCAGCGGCACGACCAACATCATGATCATATTGACGAACATGGTGCCAACACCGCTTGCCAGTTCAACTAAATTGCCTGAAAAAAAGCCAATATCGTTTAAAAAATACTGCACTAAGGTGCCAAGAATAAGTCCCGTAAACAGACCGATAAAGATCCGTGTGGAAAGTGATTTCATCATGCTTGTGGTTTCCCCAAATAGCTCATCTTTTGTTATTCATCTTCCATAATGAGTAACATCGTCATTCCCTTTTTGATTTAGGCGGGGATAGTGAAACATGCTAGCTGCAAATTCAATGAATAAATTTACTTATTTCATTTTTAATTAAGCTAAGCACATCACAAAATTTTCTTATTTATATGATTTTAAATGAAATAAAAATAAGCGAATAATAAAGTTTCGATTAATTGCAGAATTAAAAAACCAAAAAACAAACAATACCCACACTAAATTATCACAATAAGTGAGATTTATTTGGACAATACTAGATTTAAAATCCAAATAAGTGTTTTTATCAGAATTTAAATCTAGTAAAAGCACATTACATAGAGAGATTGTGAAGAAAAAAGCTTAACAGTATGCCAGTAGCACTAGCTCAAGCCGATGCGCTAGCAGGTGTTGCTGTTTAATGCTAATTCGCTGCTGAGTTAACCAAAAGCTTAATTGCTGCCAATTTTTTAAATCGGCTGACTGTAAATACTTAGCCTGAGGTGCTTGCTTAGCAAAATCATCGAGGGAATTAATCTGCGGAATAGCGAGTAACTCGCAGGGCGCGAAAAGTGCTAACTGCGGCACGATACAATGGCTCATGCCCGTTAAGGTATGGGCAATTTGCAGCCCTGCGGGGTCAAGATCGGTAAAGGCAATAATCGGCATTTTACCTACCATCGCCTGTAAAAACTGGCGCACACCTATGGGGGAATGATGACCACTACCTCGGTAGATAACCATCACATTAGTTAAATCCTCAGGTAAAAGCGCTTGGTGGATAGCATCAAATACATCTAGGTTTTCAACCACTAAGATGGCGTTAACATGTTGTTCATCGCAGAGCATTTGTGCCGTCGCCAATGGCATTCGTAGCGAGGATAAAGCAGATACTGCAAAAGGGGGTGATTGAAAGCCTAGAAACTTGAGTAACAGATATTCGGCTTCTGGGCGGATCTTAGCGAGTTTCTCATTATGACTTTTGCTGGACATAGCCATGCGATCGACATTGAAATCCAGATCCCTAAGATCGAGCCCCATTAGCGCTAATACGCCCTGCCTTAACAGTTCAAAATCACGGGGCGCAAAGCATAAATATTTTTCCGCACCATCCAGCTCGCCCACTTCTAACTCGCGGTAAATCGTTCGCCAGTTAGCATTGAGTTTTACCCTTGGAGAGCGATTAAGGTAAACGCCCTCCAAGAGTTGCAACTGCTGCCGACCTAGGCGAGCCATAATTCCACATCGCGGATAATAAAGTTACCGCTGTAGATGGGGTGAGGCTCGCCTAAAGGTTCTAACTCAAAATAGGCTTTATGCTCATCGGGTAAGCCGTCATAGCCGCCAATCACTTGATAAATCCAGCTTTCAGCATCCCATGGGAGGGCTTTTTCGGCTAAGTAGTCGAGCGCCGACTGACGTAAGCCCGACTCAATCACATCAACAAAATAGGCATCTACGGCTTGCTTGAGTGGATTATCAGGAATATCAAAGTCTTCACTCTGGGTGAGCGATACACTGACATCCTGCTCACGCACAGTTTCGATCACGCCCTGACGGCTAATCGCCTTGATATGGGCGACGATATTCATCAACTCAAGCTCTTGGCTGGCGTTATGCACATCCACAGAAGCTGGCGCTAACAGAACTTCAGCGCGATTGAAAAGGCTTGGGATTTCCTTATGGGACACATGATCCGCAGGGCGATAATCCGGATGCAAGTCGGTGTACAGCAACCAACCTTTAAGCAAGCGGGTACGGCCGCGAATTTGCCTAAAGCGGCCGAGAAGTTCCAACAACCTGCCCTGCACCACACTGAGTTCCTGGGCACACTCGCTCATGGTTTCCTGTAAGGTGGTGACTAGCAGTTTACGCAGTTCACGAATATCACCGGCGATTTCGCCTAATTCGCTAAACTGGAACATCTCCAAACCATTGAGTAATTCAGACACTTGGCTTTGAGCTAATTCGTTTTCGCGGATCTTAGCGTTAATGGTACCGACATAACCGAACTCGTTATTGATCCGCCCCCACAACACGCGGATCGAATAGCGCAAACTGTCGGCAAAGCTATACACATGCTCACTTAAATCAGACAGATACGCCTCGGCGGCGCTGTAGTCTGAGCTATGGCGCGCCTCTTTATAATGGTCCGCCAAGGTTTTAATGGTGGCGAGCGCCGAGCCGACGTTGGAGTCGATTTGACGATTACGCTCATCACTTAAGCCTTCTTCGAGCAAGGCGCGTACCGAGCGTTTAAGGCGCAGCTCTTGATCTGGCTCTGGGCGCCATAAAATCCCCGCCTGTTTGAGTTTTTCAACCACGGCGGGATCATGGGCATCCTCATTGAGCGAGCCCGCTAAATAAGCGTCCATAATGATGTCAGCATGGCGGCCTAACTGCTTGAGTAGCTTAACCCCAGCCTGATGTAAGTTACTGCTCATCACGGCCTCCTTGGTTTACACCGCGGATGATTGTCCAAAGCATCATAGTAAATCCCGCTGGGTCGCCGTTTCCGCCTGCGCCTCAAGGCTTAAGCCTTCGGTTTCGTCAATAAAGCGGATCACTTCGTACAGATAATCCAGCTTGCCCGTAGCGATATAAATTTGCTTTTCAACGTTGGGGCGCACCAGATAACCAAGCTCAACTAAGCGTTTGAACACTAACTTAATTTGCGCATCACTATTGGTACTGGTTGAGCCAAATAAACGATATTGGCTGAGTTTGGCTAACTGCTCACGAAACGCGGGCGTATCTTCAATCCGGCTTTGCAGCTCGGTTAACCGTACTGGCGCACCTTCGCTTAAGGGCGCATCTTGGCCGCTGGCTTCCTGCACTAATACCAGCCACTCCACCATAGGGATAAGTGCCTGACAAATATCCTTAAACTGCGATGAAATCACCTTACGTTCGCTCTCGCCTAACTGCAAATAACCGCAGAAAAACACGTCACCCTCGGCGGCCGAGGCCACGGTGCGGTTGATTTGGTTTAGATACGCCTCAACCCGCTCGCGGGTGCTGTTATTTTTCAATGCGCGCCAGCCATCTTCATTGGTGGTGCGGCAAATAAATTCGCCCTTGAGCAAGAGTTCGATAATGGCGCCCGTGCCGACTAAGACGGTTTGGTTAGATTCGTTCATGGCACTCATTAGATGGCCTCCTTGCTCAGGCGTTTACTCAACAAATCGGCGATCGGATTGGCTTTGGGCTTCACTACCTGCAACTTCTTAGTTTGTTTATTAATAATGTAACGGTTCACGAACAGGTTCAGCACTTCTGACTCTGGGTTCGGGAAGGCGCCTAACACGCTGATATTGTTATTGCCACAAGCATCGAAAATCTTCTTCACGTTGGTGTGGTGCAGCGTACCCAGCTCGTCAATTGGCCAGTGGATGGTTACATCGGCGCGGCCACGTAGCAAGCGCGTGAATGCCAACAGAAACTTACATAAAATCAGGTAAGCCATACCGTGGCTTGATGATTCGTTTAGCTGTCTGTCGGTGCGGATAATCAGGTCGCTGTTACCCTCTTTGAGGCGCAGCTCGATTTCAAGCAGCTTAGAAATGCCGCCAGTTAAGGCCGCGCGGCCAATAATGTCTAAGGCGCGGCGCATGCTGTTGGTGTATTCCTCATCGGGCAGGCCATTAAAGCCGTCGGCTTTCCAATTTTTGAAGGCTTTAACAAACTGCTCAAGCTCGGGCCAAAACTCTAATTCGCTGATCTTAGAGCGAATGCGGACCGCAGATTCCGATACGCCATCGAGGAATAACTCCTCGCCCACTTCGCGGGTAATACGCGCACTTTGCGAAGCGATACGACGATCTATATCGGCAAGCACATCGTAGAAGGCGGTTAAATCGACACCGAAGATCCGCCCCTGCTCACGCAGCGCCATAATCGATTGCGGCACAATCACATTGAGTAGCTGTTCAAGCTGCGGCACTAGCTTGCGGTAATCCAGCAGGCGAATTCCTTTGTCGTTGATAAAGCTCGACTCTTCGCGGGCACGCTCCCAGGTTTCGGCTAAGCCTGAACCTGACTTGCTGGCAATCACAGAGTCGAAATGCTCCACATATTGCTTAACCGAGCCCATCAGATAATCGCGTTTTAGTAGTAAATCTTCGCCCTGACGCAAACGCTCGCCGAGGCTACCTTGGGCTTCTTCATTGTTGGCGGGCAATTTCAGCTCGGCCAACTTACGCATCACTGCGCGCAGTTTGGTTAAGTTTTCAGAGGCTTCAATTTGCGCCGCATCCGAGGCCTTACGCTCGGTCTCGAGTTGTTGACGACGAGTCTTCACCTCTTGGGTCTTGGCTTTAAGCTGCTGATCGATTTCCGAGGCGGCGCGTTTAACGTCGCTTAACTGGGTTTGCAACTTAGGCTTACGGATAAGCCAAGTGTGTTGATACCAATCGTCGAAGCGCAATACTTCGCTGCGGCGCTGCTCGGCGCGGCTGATCTTGGTCTCAAGCTCACGGATTTGTTGCTTGAGTTTAAGGATATTGTCCTCATCCACACCGCGGGATTTAAGCTCGTTTTTGTACCAGGTTTCACAGGCTTTTTGCTCGGCCTTAGCACTTTCGCGGCGGGCATCGATAGTCGCCTTGATTTGCCCGAGTTGATTGTCGAGCGCGCCAATCACTTCCTGCCAGTAGGCTTGTTTTTCCATCCGCGCTTCGAGCGCCTGCTCTTTTTGCTCTTCGAGCCAGAGCTGATGTTGATGTTTAAGCTGCTTTAACTCGCCATCGAGTTGAGTTAAGCGCTGCTGGGCAAAGGCTTTACGCTCGGCCAGCGCCTTGTTGATCTTGTCCTGCTCACTGCGTTTTTCATCGAACAGACGACGTAAATCATCGCGGCTATTCTTGTAAGCCGTGCGGGCAAAGGTCAGTTCACGGCTGAGTTTATCCAGCTCACCGTTAATCGCCACCAGCTGTGATTCGGCCTCGGCCTGTAATTCCTGCGCGCTTTGCAGCGCTTCTTCGGCCTTGCTCAAGCGAATACGCAGCTCCTGCTCGGAGGCGGCATATTCAGGCACATCAATGGCTTTGAGATCTAAATTCACCCCAAACACAGTGTCGCTCTCACCTGTGACACTTGGGTGTAAATCGGTGCGATGCAGTAACTCTGGCGCAATCACTTTACCCAGACTCTGCTCCCAACCTTGGGCTTCTTTACGCAGGAACTCGAGCAAGGTATGGGACTGCGGGAACAGCATATGGTGCAGTTCATCGAGCGCCGTTTGCCGCTCGTTAACCCGCAGGCTGGCGATACGCAGTGCTTCGTTGGCTTGGTCGCGTTTGGCGCGCAGCTTACGCTCATCGCTAGTTAAGCGCTCAACCTTGGCATTGCAGCTTTCCTGCTCTTCGTCGGCGCGGTGAATGCGCTCATCGAAGATCGCGAGGTTTAACTTTTCTTCCTCGGTGTAGGTTACGCCATCGACACGTAACTTAAGCTCGGCAGCATTAAGTTTGAATTGGTATTCCTGCTCGCTAAAGCTGGCCTTACCCGCATCCATTTGGCTGCGCCATTGGGCTTCAAGGGCATCGAGATCGCCACGGGCGACTTCGCGTTGCTTATCGCGCGCTTCGCGCTGTTTATCCTGTTCGCTATGTAAACCTTCAAGCTCGCGGTTTAACTGCTCGCCAATTTTGCTGCGACGGGCATTGTAAGCCGCTTCAATATCTTGGTGTTTTTCAGTTTGTAACTTATGGCGCTCGCTGAGGTTTTCCATGTCCGCGCGCCAGTTTGGCAGCATGTCCAAATCGGCCTTAGCTTGCTCGATATTGGCATCTAAAAAGGCGCCGTGCTGATCTTCAATGGCATCTAACTCGTACTCGCACTTAGCTACGTCACCCTTGGCGGCGGATAAGTCGAGGTTAAGCTCGTCACGCACTTCTTTCCATTCGTCGTCCAACATTCGAAGCTTTAAATTCAGCTCCTTAGATAGGGTTTGTTGGATCTCTAAACGGTCGGCCTCTAGGCTTTCGTCATTGCGATAACCACGGGACAGACTCGATAGGCGCATTTCGGCGCTGAGCAGTTGGTTAAATTCCTGTTCGAGTTTTTCAAACTCGGGGCGGATGACTTCAAAGCCTTGGATAAGCTGGCTTTCGCGGATCCACGCCTCAACACGTTGTGGGTTTAAGCGCGAGCTGGGGGGATTTACTCCATCTTCTTCCAAAATGGCGGCGATCATCGATTTGACCGTTTCCATTTTGCCTTCTTTGGAGTGGACGGCTTTAGCGAGTTTCTCGATATGGCGCAGTGAATGCTCGCCGTCACACAGGGCAAATTGGCGCGCATAGGCTCGCAGTTCGCTGCGGTTGCTACCCGTGCTTAACAGGGTGCGATCGTTTTGGATAATGGCGCGGTATTCGCGGGTGTTGAGCAAGTTGGTGGTGGCAATACCTTGACGTTTTAAATCGCGGCCCAGTTCCGCCATGGTGTGGCACAAAATAGTGTCACCATTTTGCGATTTAATATAATCGCTTAACTCAAAACCTTTAGCGATAAAGCGGTAGTTCACGCCTTTGCCATCGCCCGCCGACGCCAGCACGGCTTGATAGAGCAAGCCATCGGCCTTTTGGTATTCGTAAATGATGTAGCTTGAATCGTGTGGCAAGTACCAACGCTCGAAACTATCGCGGGTTGAAGGCACCACGCGGCTAGGATATTCGCCATAAAATACTGGCACTAAACGTTGCAGCGTGGTTTTACCCGAAGCGTTAGTACCACAAATATTGGTATGGCCATTGAGGGCGAGTTCCACAACGCCCGGAAGGTGCGTATCAATCAGCACAATACGAATCAAGCTTGGCATTTCTTTCCTTATCCAAACGGGAGCTCCTTCTGTAAAAACAAACAACAAGGTCATCCCAAAGCGGCATTCGACTTCAAAAAACGTGATGTTAAAAGTCTTGGCCTTAAAAGTAAGCCCCTAAAATAAGGCAATCGTCGAGCCTTGGCAATTCAGCACCTAGGGCTGAATGCGTTAGCTCACATCAAACGGCCAAGGATACGCCAATTCGCCGCCATAAAGGTGAGTTTCATGCGGATGGAAGACGATCCGCTATTCGGCCATAGATTAACATCATCTCGGCGAGCGAGCCGACAATGATGAACGAGGTGGAACGAATTGCTGAACAAGGAAAACAGCAGTTAGTCGAAGTGACAATTGTGATGAGCAACATCCGTACTGGTGCGGAAAATGTCGCCAATACGGTATCTCAGCTCTCTATTGATAAATCGCATACTTAACCACGGCTAATTTGGGTAACGATTACTCAAGCTTATACAATCGTTATCCCACTCGTGGTGTTACGCCCTAAACGAATCCCAATTTAAAAATCAGTTTTGCGCCCTTCGTAAGCCGCACACATTTGTTGTACTTGGTCTTCCTCATAGGCGCGAAGTCCACTCATGACTAAGGTCTTAATCCCTGTGCCGACTAAGGTATCACCACTGTGTAGCTCAAAGTGCAGCGTCACATCACCGCGCTTGCCATCAATTTTAAGCTCTTGTTGTACAAGGGATAACTGAACTTCAACAAAATCGAGTGTCGTTAAGTCGAATGACATGCTTTCGTAGATCACCAATGGACGATCTGGATTGATCATTACTTGATGCTGCTTCATCAAGGGCATCAAGATATCGATAAAATTATGCCCAGAAAATGCAACATAGTGACGAATAAAGGATTCAGTTTGGGCATCGCAGCGGCTAATATCGCCTAGACGACTCACGTTTAAATAGGTTTTATCGCGGTTATCGCAAATTGAAAAACTGTCGTTCACTTGCTCAGGAAATTGCAGTTCAACCCCATCACCTACCATGCCAGCAAAGGTAAACTTCATGCTTTGGCTTAGCCCATACTGGGTTAAGACTAAGGCAAATAACAAATCGCCAGGTACACAAAAGCGTTTCGCACCCACATCGTGGATTGGATTAAAGTCTTGAGCGATTTTTTTAGCGAAGTCACTGGCTTGTTGTGCAGAAACAGAAATGGATTGATTTTGCTTTAAAAAATAAGGCGATAGAAACATATTAACTCGTTCTTTAATGGCTCAGATAGGGCGAATAACAAATGTGTCGCGAGTTTACCTTAGTTTAAGCATTTCACTCACCCGATGACTTGGACAACAAATCATCGGACTGAGAAGATACTCGCCCCAGCTACACCCGCTTAAATTCACGTTTTAACTGAAAACTATCATCGGTGACCAACTGCTCAAGCACTTCAACCCTGTTGCGCAGGTTATCTAACTCTGCCCGCAACGCTTGATTTTCGGCCTGTTGAGCATTACTGGCCGAATAATTTTTCTGGCGCATTTTCATAATGGCGAGGGTGTATCCACCCACAATGGCAATGATGGGGATGAGTAGAGCAAGCGTTGAGGCATTCATATTGCGTCCTTTTATAATCGATCTATTGGGTTCCAGTATGAGCAACATAGCCTAAATCCACCAGTGACAAAAGTCATGATATCGAAAGCGGTAAACTATTCACCGCTTCAGTGTATGACTACAAATGACGCTCCTGTAGGGATTGCAGCCTTTCCTTGGCCTTCGCTTGGTAATCATTTGAGAACCCCTCACCCAATTCAATACTTTGCTGGTATAGGGTGATAGCACGCTTTGGATCGGCATCGCCCCCCTCGCCCGCATCAAGCAAGCTTGCTAAGCGAAAATACGCATAGCCAAGCACATCTTGCTGAATGTATTGTTTGTCTCCGGCGGTGACGACTTTTTCGAGCCAATATCGAGCCCGCTTAGGATCGCGCTGCTCAGCCGCCAATAAAATGCCCGCATATTCGGCGGCGACATCTATCTCACGCTCGGCAGCAATCTCAAAAAACTCCCTAGCTTGGGCGAGATCCTCTTTAAAATAGTAATAGGTTTCGGCAGCATCTCGCGCTAAATCAGGTTGAGCTTTAACACTTTTACGATAATTATCCAGCGCTGCGGTGGTATTAAAATAGGGCGAGCAAGAAAATACTTGATAATACGCCATCGTGCTGACGGCTTGAGGTATTCCCTGCTTGGTCAGTTCGGTTAACGTTTGCCATGCTTGCTGCTCACGGATTTTTGCTTGGCCAGTATTCACTTTACCCTGAGGAATGACGGATAAGGGTTGATTAATTAATTCCAGTTGGGCTTGAATATCGCCAAGCTTAGCAGCGCGCGCTAACCAGTACTGGCCATCTTTAATGTAGCCCCAACGAGCCCGTTCTCGCAGCCAGTTGATTGATTCCATATCCCCTGCCTCACCCAACTCGCGATACAGGACTTCAGCCTTGGCTTTATCCCCTTCAAACACATGCTCAATGCCTGAATCGTAAATCTTGGCTAACTGTCTTTTATCTTCAAGACGCGCACTGCGCTGTAAGCTGTTGAAGCGGGATTCTGCGGAACCGTAAGGATAAAGCCGTAAACCGGCCTTAATGTAGGTAAACTCGGTGCCATCGGGATAACTTACCTTGGATTTTCTGTCCAAGATATGGATATTCACAGCATAATCTTCAGCAATCTGAGGGGTAAAATTCACCCGCGTTACCCGTTCATCGGCTAAACGGATACGCCTCGAGTGTTGTAAACTCCACCGATCAGAAACCTCGCGCTGCAAACTGCTTTTCAGCCCAACATCAAAGGGCTGCTTATCCTCGGGGGCATAACTGTAAATAGGATAATAAATTGGTGAAAAGGTGATGGTGGCGTCATTGCTATCCGCGCTGGCCGCATCAGCTTCCTTTGCGGTAGGTATCAAGTCAAAAGACTGCTTAAAAGCATCTTTTTCAAGGGCTTCATCTTTCACCTTGGCGACAGGTAACTCAGCCAAATATTGCTTTTTCAAGGATTGCGCTTCCTGCCACAGGCGATGACTAGGCAGAAGTGACATATTCAATTGAATGTTAGTCAGCTGCCACTCACATGCCCCTCCGCCCTGCAACGCAACGGATTGGGTAAAATGACTGGCATTGTGCAAACTGGTGACTACTTGCCGCAATTGAGAAGTCGTACCCTTGGTGCGCCACTGGGGATTGGCAATATCTCCGCTTGGGAAATACATCTCTTTTTCGGTGCAAATCGAAGAATAATAAAAACCGATAAGCTCTAGCTCAGTATCTGCGGGAAGCGTACCGACGAGCTCAATACGAGGGCTGTCCTTGGAGACACTTGCCTGACTCACTCCTCGCTTATTGGTCAATAAATCCCAAATAGAGGCAAAGGAGGGAGGAGAATAAAAGCTCGCCACTAAGGCGCACCCAAGCGCTACCATACCCAAGCCTAGTGGCGTAAATCTCGTTACTAATCTGGGTACTAATCTAAGTACTAATCTGACACCCATAAAACCAGTCCTCCCTTGCTGATGAGTCTTTGCGCCATTCACGCCATAAACCTAGCGGAGTCTACACAAGTGCAGACTCAATTCAAAACAGGGCCGCGAACGCCCCAACTGCAATCACGCCGAGCGCAAATGCGCAACTACATCCCTTGCCTTTAACTCTGACATTGCCACATAGGCAACTGGTACCACAAATAACGAGAAAAAGGTTCCCGCGAGCAAACCGCCGACTAACACTAAACCAATATTGGCTAAGCCTAACGAGCCAGGCCCAGTCGCTAGCGCCAACGGAATAGCACTTAAAATCATGGTTAACGAGGTCATAAGGATCGGTCTTAACCGCCATTTGGCACTGCTCAGCGCCGCCTCAATCGCACTCATCCCCTGAGCCTGCTGCTTATTGGCAAACTCCACCAGCAAGATACCGTGCTTAGTCACTAGCCCCACTAAGGTTAATAAGCCGATCTGTGAGTAGATATTTATACTTTGCCCAAATACCGCTAAGGTCAGCAGCGCGCCAACAATACACAAAGGTACGGTGAGTAAGATGATGAGAGGATCGACAAAACTTTCAAACTGCGCAGCTAAAATCAAATAGATAAACACCAACGCCAGCAAAAATAATGATTGAGTACCCGCCTGCGAATCCATTAACTCTTTGACAACGCCATTATATTTAAAGCCTTGGGCATCATTTAGCAGGCTCGGCAGTTGCTCGTCTAAGTAGGCTTTGATTTCATCGGTGGAATAACCGGGCATCAGATCTGCCGTTAGCTCCGCGCTATCAAGCCCCATAAAGGTTTTAATATTAGATTCCGCCGTGGTCTGCTTAATCGACACAAATTGCGATAACGGCAGTGCTTGCCCTGATTCAGAAGTAACATACAATTTATTCAATACTTTGAAATCACTGAGCTTATCTAAATTTACTTGCACTTGAATCGGATAAGTAAAGCCATCGGTAGCATGTAAGTCGGCCGCTTTCACAGAGCCAAGGAAGGTCGACAGGGCATTAGTCACATCACCATAACTCACACCAGAAAGGATAATGGCATTGCGATCGATAGACAGATCGTAGCGCAGTTGGTCCCTCAGCACTGAGTTACCCACATTGGTCAGGCCGGGATAATCCTCGAGTAATTTTTGCACTTTAGCAGCGGTTTGGCTCAGCTCATCCTTATTGCGATCTAAGGTCGTCAGCTCTAAACGTAAATTATTGGCAATATTAAGGTTATCCGCCGAGCGGATACTAAAGGACATATTATAAGCAGAGACGCTCTGCTTCGATTTAGCGATCAAATCTTCGATCACCTCATCAATCCCTTCACTACGCTCGCCCCAAGGCTTGAGCAGCACATGGTTGATTGGCTCTCCCTCGATATAAGATAGGTTTGCCCCAACCGCAGGATGGCCGTCAATCACACTGTTTAGCTCGCGATTATGGTCCAAATGATACTGGCGCCCCACGCCTGTTGGGCCATTGGCCGTCACGTCGATAAAGCCTGAATCCTCCGCAGGCAAAAGTATTTTCGGCAACTGCCAATACGCAATCCCCGCAAGGCCAACCAGCACAACTGCCACGCCAAACATCAAACGTTTACGCACAAACCATTTATTCAGCTCATTAATATACAAATGATTTAACTGCTGAAGTTGCACCTCTACTCGGCTAAACCAGCGAGGATGTTGTTCAGTGGTATTGATAAGATACGCACTCATCATCGGCGATAAGGTCAACGCCACCACACCGGAGATCATCACGGCTGCGGCTAAGGTAAAGGAGAATTGCCGAAACAGATCGGCGGTTAAGCCCGACATTAAGCCAATCGGCAAATAAACGGCGGCGAGCGTTAAGGTCATGGCAATAATCGGGAAGATGATCTCCTGACAGCCCTTAATCGCCGCATTAAATGGCGTTTCACCGTTTTCGATATGGCGATAGCAGTTCTCGACCACCACAATGGCATCGTCGACCACCAGGCCAATAGCCAAAATAATCGCCAAGATGGTGAGCACATTGATACTAAAACCGAGCGCCGACATCACCGCAAACACCCCAACCACGCACACAGGAATGGTAATAATCGGAATAGATGCCGCCCGTAAACTCCCTAAAAACAGCACCACAATCAGCGAGACCAAGATCACCGCTTCAATCAAGGCAGCAAAGCCTTCATGAATGGCCGCTTCAATAAAATCTGCCTGATTGTACGCCAAGTGCATTTCTAAGCCTTGGGGTAAGTGTTTTTGCATCCGCGCAATTTCGGCTTTAATGTTTGAAGCCACTTTCACCGGATTGGCGTTACTCAGCGGTAAAATCTGCAGTGACATTGCACTATGTCTACTGATAGACAGCATGCTCGGTGATAGGCTTTCCTCACCCATGACCACCTGAGCAACATCAGCGATGCGGATGATTTTGCCCTCGCTGACTTTAATCACCAGATCCTTCACATCCTCAAGGGTTTCAACTTGATTCAAAGGATTAATCGAAAAGTCCCGTGATTTACCTTTAATCGCCCCCGAGGTAAAACTGGCATTGTAGGAACCTAACGTCCCCACCACATCGGCGGCCTTAATATTTAACGCCTTCATTTGTTCAGGATTAAGCCAGACTCTAACCGCCTTTTGTGAGCCGCCATAGGGCCCCCAAACCGCACCAACGCCTTGCACTTGTTTAAGTTGCGGCACCAACTGCTGGCTAATGTAGTCATACATGGCCTGCTTTTCCATGCCGCCCGAGTTCACAAAGGTGATGATATTACTGGCCGAATCCGTGGCCGAGGTATCGTCGGTGACCGTCGGCTTATCTATCATGCTCTGGGGAAAGTCGTTAATTCCTTCAATGCTACTGCGCAACTTGTTCATTAAGTTGGTGTATTCAATATCGCTGGTGTCGTCATTGAACTTAATCGTTAATGAGCAGCGCCCCTCGCTACAGTCGGTCGACATGGTATCGACTTTATCTATGCCCGAAGCTGCCGCAATCAACTTATCAGCCACATTGCTCGACATAAAGTCCGCGCTCGCCCCAGCAATCGAGGCATTTACTGAGGCCGAGTGAGTCGTATGCTCAGGAAAATATTGGATATCGAGTTTTTGAAAGGCAATCAATCCCAGTAACACAGCCATTATGCTGAGTACGCTGGCAAAGATAGGATGACGAATACAGACTTCGGGTAAGCGCATTATTGGGCTCCCTTCGCGTTTGGTGCAGTGTTTGACGCTGAGCTTGAGCCAGTGTTTGGCACTGAGCTTGGATCGGTGCTTGGCGATGAAGTTAAATCGGTGCTTGGCGATGAAGTTGAATCGGTACTTGGCGCTGAGCTTGAGCCGGTGCTTGCGCCAGCGTTTGAAGTGACAGGCTTATCTTGCGTACTTTTATCGTCAATGACGTTAATTTGGCTATCGGACTTAAGGTTTTGCATGCCCGTCTTAACCACAAGATCGCCCTTGGCTAAACCTTCGGTCACCACCGTATAACCGTCGTTGGTGTTTTGCGCGAGTTTAATGATTTGTTTTACGGCATTATTGCCGCGCACTAACCAGACAAAACGCTCATCGTTATTGGCAATAATCGAATTTTGCGGCACCAATAAACATGCAACCCCTTGGCTATAAAACTGCTTGATGTTGGCAAACATTCCGGGAGCCAGCTTAAACTCAGAGTTGTCGAGGGCGGCGTGTACCTCAACTCGACCCGAGCTTTCATCCACCGCTGGGGCCACATAATTAACCGTCCCTTTGAACACCTTATTAGCGTAAGCCTCAACGGTAACATTCACCCCTTGGCCCTTTTGCGCCTTACCAAAATCGTGTTGACTGATGGCATAACGGACTTCAACAGGATTTAAACTATAGAGGGTCACTAAAGCCGTACCCGCAGCAATTTGACTGCCGATAGACTGACTAAAGCTCGTTAACTGGCCATCAAAGGGCGCCTTAATCAGGTAATCATTCATGGTGGCTTGTTTTTGGCGAAAATCGGCATCGGCGAGGTTCACATTTTCCCGCAGCTCATCCACATCTTGCTTAGCCAGAGCAAACGGCTCTTTAATCAGCAAGTCTTCGATACGCTCCAGCTTGGTTTTCGCCAGTGCTAAGGTACTTTTTGCCTTGTCTAAATCGGCCTTGGCTTTGGTGTTGTCTTGTTCGGCAATCACTTGGCCTTTGGTCACTTTGTCGCCATTACTAAAATGAATGGCGCTAATTTTTTCGCTGGCATTAAAACTCAGTATCGCTGAGTCAATGGCGTTAATTTTACCGACCTCTTTAACAACATCGGCAAAGGAGGCTTCTTTAACAGCCTCCACTGTGACAGGGATAATGTCGATCTTATCTGCCGCCAACGAAGAGAAAGCGGTGCACGCGAGCAGGCTCACCCATAAAAATGGCAAAGGCGCGAATAAAGGCGCCTTGGAGAAATGAGAGTGATGGCTTGTAAATGAAATATCGCATGCGCTGCGTGCTTGTTTAGTCACTCTTTGTTTAAACATAAGTATGCAAACCTATCGTCTTTACTACTCAACGGACATCCTATCCGACAACAGCAAACCGGATTGAACCCAAGATTAATCCCTAAGTCGCCTCAAAATGCTGTTTCAACAATTTGAGGCTATTTGGAGACATAGCCTATAGGAATAATCCCTATTTACACCAGTAAAAATCAGGTTACAGATTCAAACAAAACAATGAGTTAACACTAAGTTTAATAGATGGCACTCAAATCACACAGAGCTGATAAAAAGGCAACAATTTAGCAACCAACATCAGGCGCTTGTTGAAATTAGCAAACTCGCGATAGCCTGCTTTACCTCAATAAAACGAGGGCGTAGAGCCACATCCGACTGCATGCACGCCGCTTTAATCGCACTCAACTGGGCATAATGCTCAGCGTTAACCGATTCATCCACATAGGCCAGCAAATCCTCAATCAAACAACCAAGTGCGCGCACCTCAATCGCCTCCATTGCCAATTGCTCAAGCGTCGAGAGATTGCCTAAATTGGATGCCGCCCCAAAATCACCAAACAATAAATTCATCTGCTTATTAACCATCATATTGTGGGCATAAACATCACCGTGGCTTACTTGTTTAGCGTGCATATGCGCGAGTGTGTCCGCTAACTGATGGGCAATAGTGGCAACTTGCTCAAGGCTAAACTGCGTCCCTGGCTTAAAGGTATCGCGGGTACAGGTATCGAGGGACGGCGGTAAGCCTAAGTTAGCAAAACCAGCAGGAATTAATGCCATCACTAATCCAAGTTGATCCTTTTGGCTGATATGCGCTAACACCTTAATAAGATTGGGATGCTCGCCCGTGGTCAGGCAGCAATCTAACTCGTCAGCAGGATAACCATCACTGGTCACCTCACCTTTAAATAACTTAACTGCAATATGCTCGCTCCCTGTGGCAGCCACCATTGCAGGATTTAACCAACGACCTTGGTAAATAATGCCAGAAGCCCCTTCACCCAGTTTTTTACCCAGTTCAATGTCCGCTAATGTCACATTTGGCACACTGGCTACATCGGCGTGGGGATCAACCAAGGTATGGCTAAAAGGATTGCCCGCAAAAGCCAGCCAAGTGAGTTTAGGTAGTCGAAGTAACCAACTAGGCAGTTTTTCTAATGAATTGGCCGACAGACGTATTAATTCTAAATTGCGGCAATGGGCCATCGACGCCGGCAACGCCGTTAAACGGTTGCCCGCTAATGCGAGTTTTTGCAAACGCTGCAACTGCCCCATACGCTCGGGTAAGGTGGTGATTTGGTTGTCTGTTAAAATCAACCAACGGGTTTGTGCGGGCAAGGATGCCGCTGGCACAGTGCGAATTTGATTGGCCTTAAAACCAATCATCTCCAATTTGGGACACTGACCTAACACCTCTGGCAAGGTTTCAAAACGGTTATTAGACGCAAACAAAATCTTCAAATGGGTTAAGCGATGCAAATCTTCGGGCAACGAGCTTAACTGGTTATTGGATAAATCGAGGATCTCGAGCGTATCGGCTAAATCAAAGATCTCCCGAGGGAACTCAGTGAGGTTTTCAACCAATTGTAAACGGGTAATCCCTTGTAATTGTCCTGCTTTTAACTGCGCTAACGTCTGCACTCTCTAACCCACTGCAATGAAAAATCGCCGCTATGTTAGCCTATTTAGGGGTAAATCTAAATGTGACCTAGGTGGTCAAATTATCAGCAAAGCTATCCAGAAACCGCAAAACAGATTAGCATGTGCAACATTATCTCTACCCAAGTAACCTAAAAATATAGGTTTCAGAGCGCCTAGAGTGCTCTCGTTTAAGGCGCATCAATAAGAAATGTCGACTACATTTTGAATTGCTGCAACACGTAAATGTAGTACCCAAACACGCCGTTTCGGTGGATTTAACGCAGGATCCTGCATCTAGTTATGCTTGTTTGGGTAAAACGCCAAGTCATCAAAAATTACAGGACAATCATGCGGAAAACCTTTCGTCAACCCCATGCATTAGCTGCGATGGTTATTGCCATGCTGATGGCCCAGCTAAGTGGCTGCGCAACAACCTCGGCACAGACATCGCCAACGGAATTTGGTGCTGGTTTACCAGAAGCCGAAGATCATAGCGAATCAGCAGAACCTCAATCAGTTGAAGCTGAGGTTATCGACGAGCGTTATGCCGATGTGTGGGAGAAAATCCAACACGCCCGCACTATTGATGTACATGACGATGCAGAAGTACGCAAACAACGTAACTTTTTCGATGATAAACAAAAATTTATGACTCAGGTGACACAGCGCGCCGAGCCATTTTTATATTATATTGTCAGCCAACTTGAGGCTCGCAATATGCCGCTTGAACTGGCACTCCTGCCAATTGTAGAGAGTGGTTACAATCCGCTCGCTCAGGCAAATGGCCCCGCCGGACTTTGGCAAATGATCCCCGCCACGGGGCGTAACTTTGGCCTAACCATCAACTCAGCCTACGATGGCCGCAAAGATGCTCTGGCCTCAACCGATGCGGTACTCGACTATCTCCAACATTTATACAATACCCTAGGCAATGACTGGATTAACGCCGTAGCGGGTTACAACAGTGGCGAACTGGTCATCAAAGCTGCCATTGATAGAAATAAAGCCAAGGGCAAACCCACGGATTTTTGGTCGCTCAATATTCCGGCTCGCCAAGTGCAAACCGTACCTAAATGGCTAGCGTTTATCCAAATTATCCGCGAACCCAGCCATTACAATCTTAAAGTGATGCCGATTGCAAACCGTCCCTTTTTAGAACGCTTACCCGCTCCCAATGGCGTTGAGATAAGCCAAATCGCCAATGCTGCGGGACTCACTAAAGCGGAGTTCAAAACCTATAACCCAGGATACCGCCAAAGCGTGATCCCCAGTAAAGGCAAATACCAAATTGCCCTGCCGATTGAAAACATTGGCCACTATCAAGAAAACCAGCACAAGCTATATGCACAAAAACGTTACGACAGCCAAACCTATATTGTGAAATCAGGTGATAGCTTAGGCACTATTGCGGCTAAATTTGATTTATCAGTCAAAGAGTTAAAACAGGCGAATAATCTGACCTCAGATCGCCTTAAAATCGGCCAAGAGCTTACACTTTTAACCCCAATGGCGGCCAATGATAATGAGCCAGAACCAGTAAAGACCAAGGCTAATACCGATAAATCATCGACCAAAGCGAATGCGAGTAGCACTAAAGCTACCAGCTCAAAATCGACCGATAAGCCAGTGGCAAAAGCCAAAACCTACAAAGTAAAATCAGGGGATTCACTAGATAAAATCGCGCGTAAAAGCAAAGTGAAGCTCGCCGATTTAATGAAGTGGAACCAGCTAAATGCCAAGAGCATCATCAAGCCAGGTCAAGAACTCAAAATAAGCGAATAACGCTTACTGTTTGAACAGCCAAAAGCCCAACACAGCGCAAAGTTAACACGCTATGTTGGGCTTTAATTTATCCCCGCCTTGCTTGTGAAGTATTGCTGATAAAGTGTGGCTAACGGCGCTCAACACCACAACGAAGTAGCAATTACTGGCTCTATTTTTCCCAATTAGCCCACTTGAACCTCACAACGACAAGCAAAAAAAAGCGCTACCTAAGTAGCGCTGTGGTATTAGAGACACTCATCTTAACAGTTAGATCTTAACCAAGTTGTAGCCAAAACTGGTTGAATCGTCCTTGTTCAGCACCATAGTGACGTTATCTTGATTATTAAAATCAATCATATCAGAGGCGTAAACCACTGTTTTTGAGCCATTTTCTACAGAGATAACCTTGATAGAATACTCACCTTTGGGCACCACTAACGATTGCGGCACCGTTGGATTAACCGCACTGATTTTATAGGCTGCCGTATCAATTGTGTCGTTCGCCTTTAAAAAGTACAAGGTAAGATTACTCTTATCGGCAAAACTCACGATATCGAACTTGAAGCTGTAGGGACTTGGCGTTTGAGTTTGTTTCATCTCCATCGCCTTCACTTGACTGCCCTGAGCTGTGGTCTGCTCATAAATAAAGATGGTTTTAATATCATCTTGATTAAGGGTGATCAGCACATTGTCGAGTAATTTAGCTTGGCTAGTATGGTCAAATACGCTCACGCCAAAGTCATTAAACTCGGCACCTTTATAGGCCGTTACACCAAAGGGAGCCACATTACTAAATAGCGCTTCTTGTTTACTACTCACCACTTTCACATCAACATTATGTGTAGCCAAGCCATTGAATACCCTGAAATCAACACTGCTCTCGAGGGCGACATGGTTACGCACATTGGTGGTTGAGTCGACGCTGTCTAAACTGATTTTGGCCGCTGATGCGCCAAAGCTTTCCCTCAAAATTAATTTATAGGGCACCTTGGTTTTAAAGTTAATGCTCGCCGTGGTGTAGCTGATATTGGTCGTACCCGCCGCGGTCAAATAAATTTTATAGTCGCCGGTATCCATAATTTGCGGCGCTGAAACCTCGCCATAGGAGACGCTGCCAAGCATCACCGCATCGGCAAAGCCTTTATCCGCTTTGGCAATATACGCATCGTACGCTGGCGCCTTGGTCGCTGTATGTGCAATCAACAACTGCATTTTGCTCTTGTCTGCTTCGGCGTTTTGTTTATCGAGCTCGGTGCGCGAGTAATTGATATTCAAAAGGGCTGGCGAGGAAAAATCCCCATGCAAGACAAAGAAATGGTCGGTTGCCGTTTTTAAATCGATATTCTCTTTGTAGAGCGAAATATCTTTATTTGCCGCATCCTTACCCATCACTTCTACCGCACTCACACCGGGAGTTGACGTAAAGCGTGGCATCGCATCGGCGAAGCTCACACTTTCATAGGTTTTATCGCCAATCTTCAGCGCAGTAGTAGTGCTGCCTGCGGTGGCATTGTAGAATTGCACATAAGTATCGGTTTTAGAGGTATCCTCATCTTTATTATCAGAACCACCACAAGCGGTAACGCCTAAACAGGCGAAAGTCATCACCGCGAATCCTTTGAGTTTATTGTTAAGCATTGTATCCCTCATTTGCAGGCAAAATTTCAGTTCAGTCTACGCAGTTATACAATGACAACAACGGCAATTTCCACCTAAAATAAAAACAAATATTTTACAAACTCAAACACTTAACAAACATCTCAGTAACCTGGCCGATATTGATACAAATCACATTTCTGGGGCACTGAATTGATACAAATACCTTTTGAGATACGTTTACTTACAACTCAAATAACTTCTTTTACGCTAAAAATTATTTGGCTTTAAGCACAGGCGTTCGGACTTTAACCTGCTTTGGCTCCATCCCAAGACACGCGACAACCTTGTTCGTCTTATACGATTGGGTTACTCTCGCATCGCCAATGAAACCTCTGGGATGGATAGGATTTGCAAGGGATTCTTAACTACTACAAACTCTGTTTTCAACACGATAGTGCCGAAATCAATCTCTGGTCTAGCCACAAGCTTGCCGAGCAAGAAAAGCTATTACTCCAAGGTGAAGACGAGTTAAGCAGTGGCTTTCTCCCCCGTTTACCCGTGCCATTTGCCCCCGCCAGTGCATTACTAGCACGTAGTGCTTTGTATCTACGTGAAAAGGTATTATTGCACTGTTGTCTGTTTTTCTGCGGCACAGTCGACCTTAATGGCGAAAAACGTAAAGTCGTGACGCCACTGCTGTACCGCGAATGCCAGTTACAGGCCGATGGCGAAAACATTTACCTCGAATCTAATAACAGCTTCTCTAGCGGCGGGCCATTCACCATCAATGAAGCCCTGTTAGAAAAATTAGTCGTTGAAGGACATAGCCTAAGCCAAGAGTTACGCGACAATCCAACGGATGTCAGTGGCTGGATAGCTTGGCTGCGGGCGGGCCAAGCCGATGTCGATACCAGTCATTTATTGCATTTTCCCAAGCTGATCGATGAGGCTGAATTCACGAGCTTATGCCGTAAACGTGGGCAGTTTATGGTTAGTCGCAGCCAAATCATTTTGGCAGAACGTTCGATCGCGAGTAGGGGCATTTTGCACGAACTCGACAAACTCAGCACCGCCCTCGCCTTCTCTGCGCCGCTTCAAGCACTCTTTGCGGACACGCCCCCAACTGGCATCAATAACATTAGCGCCAGTGTAGACACACAAGAGGCTTATCTTCCTGGGCTATTAAGCCGCGCGCAAATTCAAGCCTTAAAGGTGGCGGCCAATCATACTTTGGGACAGATATCGGGCCCACCGGGAACGGGTAAAAGTTACACCATAGCCACAGTGGCGGCGGAGCAGGTATTAAGGGGCAAATCGGTACTTATCGTCGCCCACACCGATGTTGCCGTTGATGTGATTGCCGATAAGTTGCAGCAACAATTCCAGCTTGGGAGCAGTCTTATTCGAGCTGGCTCGCCGCAGTTTATTAAAGTCCTTAAAAACCAGATAGATGAAATGCTCCATGGTCAGCATCCAGCGACTGATGAAGCCATCTCGGATATCCGACTACTCAATGCAAAACAGCAACTTAATACTGTGACTCGTCAGCAAACCAAAATGGAAGCGGGCTTTATACATCATTGCCGCCACGCCATACGTCGCGGCCAAAAACTGGCGACCTTACAACAAGGACAATCGCGCTGGCGCTTAGGATTTTACAACTGGGCTTACCGTGCAGGTATCAAAAGGTTTGCCCAGCAATGGCATGAACTCGATAAATTAACGGCCCTCATCGCGCAAAAAGAAGACTTAAGCCTCAAATACTTACAATTGGCCACTCACTATCGATTAAACCAATTACTCAAACATAAGCGCAGTACGCTGGTGAGTTTTGCCAGTGCACTTCGCGCTCGACAATCCGCTAAGCAACTCGATGGTTTCTACAAGACGGATTTTGATGCCTTAAAGCAAACCTTTCCCATTTGGTTATCGAGCCTTGCCAGCTTGCATAAAGTGCTGCCCATGGAGCAGCAAATGTTTGATCTAGTGATTATTGATGAAGCCACCCAAGCCAATATTGCCGCCTGTTTACCGGCCTTGCAGCGAGCAAAGGCGGCACTGGTGGTGGGAGATAGCAAACAACTGCGCCATTTCTCGTTTTTATCCCGTGCAAAACAAACCCAAATCCAAACGCAACTCGGACTTGCCCCAGATTGTCGCGGCCTAATGAGCTACCGTGATGCCAGTATGCTCGACTTAGTATCGCAATCCCTTGCGAGCCAATCCCAAGTGGTATTTTTAAATGAGCATTTTCGGAGTAAACCTGAGCTGATCCAATTTAGTAATCAGCAGTTTTATCAAGGTATGCTGAAGATTATGCAGCACAGACCCTGCACAAGCTCTGGACACTTACACCGAGTCCACGTGACTGGCAGCCGTGATAGCAAGGGCATTAACGCCATAGAAGCGGAGGCATTAATTCAAAAACTGTCTCAACTGATTGATGAACAAGAGAATGCATTAGTGCCCTCCAGCATTGGTGTGCTCTCCTGTTTTCGCAATCAGGCAGAGTATTTATCCCAGCAGATCCTCGCGCGCTTTAGCGCACAACAACTAGAGCGTCACCAATTACGGATTGCCACGCCCTTTGGTTTTCAAGGGGAAGAGCGCGATATAATGCTGCTGTCGTTTAGCATTACGGCCAACGACAGCCGCGCCGCCGTGTATTTAAATCGCGAAGATATGTTCAATGTCGCCATCACCCGCGCTAAACAAATGCAGTGGCTATTTTTATCGGTACAAGCGCATGAACTCCCCAATAATAATTTACTGGCAACTTACTTAGCATCGGCGGGCCAATTTCAAGCGGCACACAATTATGTCGATGCCCTCGATAGCTTCGGTCAGTCAGTGGCACAGGCGATTGAAGCAAAAGGCATAACAGTCTGGCGCGCCTACCATATGGCAGGGCTAGAACTGGATATTCTGTGCCGCTATGGTAACCAATATTTAGCAATAGATTTAATTGGTTACCCAGGGCCATGGGCGGACTTTTTCGATATTGAACTGTATAAACTCTTACAGCGCGCGGGCATTAAACTTATCCCCGTCAGCTACGGGCTATGGTGTCAGCAGCAAGAATTGTGCATCCAATATATTTGCCAGCAATTGGGTACCCCCCAACAAAGTTAATACAGTAAATAACAGCCTTAATCACGCGCACGCGGCTGATAAATCGCTTTTATCTTGCTTCGCAGCCAAGTGATTTTGGGGTTATGGCTGTTTCTCTTATGCCAAATCAAGGTAAAAGGAATGGCGAGTTTATTAAGATATTCGCCACTTATCGGGATCGGGCGAGTGACTAAGTCAGGGTGTAATTGGCGGGCATATTGCTCACAATATTGCGGCGCAATTGCCATCATGCTGTGGTGAGGCTCTGCCGCGACAAACAGTGACTGCTCAAAACTGGCCAAGGTCAGCACAATATTACGACTCAGGCCAAGCTCAATAAGCACATCATCTAAGGCCCAGGTTTCGCTCTTTTCCCACAAGATATTGATATGCGGATATTTAAGAAAGGTGTCTATGCTCCACTCTTCCTGTAAGGCGGGATGATTGCGGCGCAAATACACCTGGGGAAGATCGGTAAATAAAACCTCAAAATCGATAAAATAAGGCAATAAATCAAGGGACTCCTTGGAGCGAGGATGACTTTCTCGGCCAGTAAAACCTATGTCAGCCTCACCGCGAATAATGGCCTCCAGCGAATCATAATCCCAATTTCGTACTTTCACTTTTGCATCAGGGTAGTGTTGATAAATCGCCTGCGTTAATTGATTAAGCATAATGAGCGACAAAGGTGACTCAAGCATCAGCTCAAAACTGAGCCCTTTCGTCATATCATCCCCGCGCTTGCCCATAAGCTGTTTGCCCATTTGTAACCAATCGGCTAAGTCATGCTCCATGCTTTGGGCTAATGGCGTGAGCTGCAATCCCTGGGGTGTTTTAATAAATAGTGGGTCGTCAAACCAATCGCGCAATTTCGCCAAGGATTTACTCACAGTCGATGGCGTAACATTGAGCTTTTTAGCGGCCTTAGACACGCTCCGCTCCTGCGATAGCAGCTGAAAAGTAAACAACAAATTGAGGTCAAGCCGACTCAGGGATTTGCTCATTAACTACCATTTCCGACATTTTAGGCACCGCTAACATTAGCGTGATACTTACCAGCGCACCAACGCTGAGGATAAGTAATAATATATTAATCGCGCTCACTTCGAGCAGACCCATCACCCAAATATACAAAGCTGAAGTACACACTTGGGCAATCCCCAGTAATGAGCTGGCCACTCCTGCCCGAGCCACAAATGGGCTAAGCGCCTGACTCATGGTCACCCCAAATCCAATTGAAAAACCGGAACAAACAAAAGCAAAACCTAACAGGTTAAATGAATGACTAACCCCGCCCAATTGAGTCAAGATAAACACTAAGGCGGCCGCAACGAATAACCCTTGGGAGAACAAAATTAATGATTTTTCTTTAAACCGGTTAAGCAAAAAGGGCGTCGAAAATGAGGCTAACATACTCACCAATGCCATCATTGCCATGGTATTGGAATATTGGCCACGGTCAAACCCCATCTGCCCCATAATCAGCATGGGAGACACATTCACATAGCTTAAAATCGTGGTCACACCTAAGGTTGTTATGACTAGGCGACTGATAAAAAAGCCTTGTTTAAAGGATTCCCTTTGCACACCTGGCAAAGCTTGAGTGTGAAATGCTGCTTTAGAATGGGTTTCACGCAATACCAATAGGCACAGGGCGAATACCAGTAACCCCATCGCCGCCATAGTGTAAAACAAGCTAGGCCATGGAAACTTAAGCATGATTAAATGGCCAATCACAGGCGCGATCACAGGGATAATACAGGTCACGCCATTCACCATTGAGAGCACCTTGGCTCGGCGCTTATCGTCTAAGACATCACGCAAAATCGCGAACGCGACGACATAACAACAACCCGCACCAATACCTTGCGCAAAGCGCGCGATTAAAAACAGATCGCTGGTTTGTGAGCCCGCCGCAAAGTAGGAGGCTAGCGCGAACAATAAGGCGCCAAAAAGTGTAATGGGTTTACGCCCAATCCTATCGGCTAAACTGCCCGCAAACAGCATAGTCGTCGCCATGCCAGCAAGATACACAGAAAAAGCAATGTGCAGCTGCGCCTCACTCGCCCCTAGTTGACTCGCAATTTGCGGCAACCCAACTAAGTACATATCGATCCCCGTCGGGTACATTAGGACTAAGCCAAAACTACATAAAAGATATCGAAACATCACATCACCACTCATATCACCACTCTACAAGAATATGGCGCTTAGCCTAATGTGGGTTTCACTTAAACGTGAGTGGCATTTTCGACAACCGTAATTTCCAATTGCGACCGACACAATTAAAGCTAGCCCTAAAAATGCTCCGCAATGACAGATAAAAGCATCAACCCCCCTGCGAAATGCTATCGCAGGGGTTATTGGTTTTCTTGTGGGTTGATAGATTACTGAGATGCAACCAGTGCAGGAAGGGTTTGAATGATTAAGCTTTTATCATCCTTTAAGTATTTCTGCGCCAATTGGCTTAACTCGGCGGGCGTGATGTGTTGCACCAGCGCCAAGCGTTGGTTAAAGGCCGCAAAACGCTCTGGTTGGCTTTGGGCGGTTGAGGCCAAATCTAACCAAAAATTATTACTTTGCGGTGCCATCTGCATCCACTCCAGCACCGGTTGGCGGGCGCGATTGAGCAAATCCTCACTGATCCCCGATGGCGCTTTAACCTGCTTAACTGCGGCGGCGTAATACTTAGCCACCTCAGGCAACATAGCCTGAGTCGTCACACTAAATAGGCCGAGATAACCATATCCCGTTGGATTTAAGTCATTATATGAAAATGCAGAGGGTGAATAACTCGCACCCGCTTTTTCGCGTACATTCTCGGTAAGTAAAATACTCAGAACCTGTTCGAGTAACCCTAAACCTGCATGTTCACTTAGGTTCGTCATATCCGTTGTCGGCCACACCTGCGCCAGTGCCGCCATATCAACTTGACCATAATGCGTCAGCTTGATTTGCGCTGGCACGTTTGGAAATACTGGCACAATCGTTTGGCCTTTAGGGATCGGCTGACGGGAAATCGCCCCTAAGGTTTGCGCAACCTCAGCAATGGCTTTGTCCTCATCAAAATCACCAACGATAGCCAGCTCTATCGCCCCCTGCTGTACCGCAGAATGGAAACTAGGCGCGAGTTCAGCAAACTGACGTTTAAGGATTTCATCAGGGTTGCCATAGCCATAACGTTTATCGCCATTATGGGCAATACGGGCAAACTGATTCGAAAACTCCAACTGCGGATTACTATGAATGCTCTGCTGCTCGGCAATTACTTGTTCACGGAATAACTGCTCTGCCTGCTTATCCATACCGGGATCGACTAGGTAAGCCGTTAGCACGCCTAATTGAGTGCGAAGCTCGGCCGCATTGGCACTAATCTCACCGCCAAAACTCTGCTCACGCAAACTCAAACTGACTGAGATATCTTGGCCAGCAAAAATCTCCTGCAAGCTATCTAAATCGTGAAGTCCCAAACCGCCCTCGACAAACGCACGGTTAAACAGATAGGACAAGCCATCTAACTCAGGGAAAGCTATCTCACCAAAACCGATATTCAAACTGACGAGCGTGACCCCCTTATTGAAGGTTGTCGGCTTTAGATTAAGGCGCACACCATTAGCAAACTGTACCTTGCGTATCCCTGTTGCAGCATCACGCTGATCGGCAACAATCTGCCCAAGCTCACCAAATTGGCTATAGCCAAATTCTGCAATTGCTTTGGTTTCTGGCGTCTTAACCGCTTGCTTTTGACTCGCGCGATAGACATCTATCAGCTTTTTTTCAATATTTTCAATGAGTTTATTATTGGTTAGATACAGATAAGGCGTCCCTTCCCAAGTCTGTTTAAACAGCTGTTGCAGTTTTTGCGGTGTAACACTTGGCATCAGCTTTTCAAACAATGCGAGTTGCCACTCAGGCTCCACAGGCACGCGCCTGCTCGCTACCGCACTCACTAAGCTTTCGGCAATGTTCACACTGTGGATAGTGCTACTCCCCGCTGTATTAAGCTGATAGCTCTTGTGCATTCTTTTTAGCTGTTGGTCGATTTCCTGTTGGCTAAAGCCAAATTCCAGCGCCTGAC
Source organism: Shewanella oneidensis MR-1 (assembly GCF_000146165.2). NCBI lineage: Bacteria > Pseudomonadati > Pseudomonadota > Gammaproteobacteria > Alteromonadales > Shewanellaceae > Shewanella > Shewanella oneidensis. The sequence goes on from NC_004347.2 coordinate 4,173,569, forward strand.
GTAGTGTTTGTTCCAACAACGCAAGCCCTTGCTGCCAGTTGTTTTCCTGCGTTCCCAGCGTCATTTGCGTGCCGTAGGCAATATCATATTGCGGCCCAATTTGTAGACTCACGCCATACAAACCTTGGCTATGTAGCAACTGTGACTCTAAACGACGATACAAAATGCCGTGGGCAATCTCTAATAACATCTCCTGCTCACGTAGTGCGGGCGAATCTGGCCTTGGCGTTTGAGGAGTTAACATACCCAAAGAAACAGAGGGTTGCAGACTTGGATCAAAAAATGCCGCCGCCTCAACGGAGGCGTTAGCCTGCACCATGCCTATCGATTGCGCCTTCACCCCAGCGGCCTGCGGCGCCGCTTGCCAATTAGCAAATTGCTGGGTGATTTTTTGCTCGATGCTGCCGACATCGATATCGCCCACCACGATTAAGGTCGTACGGGATGGCGTATAAAAACGCTGATAGAGGGACAATAACGTTTCACGATTCGCATTTTGAATGCTCGTCGCCTCTCCTACGGGAAAGCGCTGCGACAGCAAGGTTTGCGGCATTAAAAAGGCTAACTGGTGGCGATAGTTTTCTAAATCAGTGCTACTGCGCTCACGTAGTTCAGACAAGACCACCGCTTTTTCGCGCTCGATAATGGCGGGGTCAAGCAACAGATTACTGGCGATTTCGCGCATTAAAAACAAGGCGGTATCGACTTTATCTTGGCTATTGCTCGGTAAGTTCAACTGATAAACCGTTTGCTGAAATTCAGTCACCGCATTGGTATCAGCACCAAAACTCAGGCCAAGGCGCTGCAATGTCGGCATCATCTCCCCCGCTGCGAGTCCCGTGGAGCCATTAAAAGCCATATGCTCAAGAAAGTGCACTAATCCTTGCTCGGAATCCGACTCAACCAAAGAGCCTACATCCACCCGCATCCGCACTATGACTGCCTGCTCCGGCGTCTTATTGCTAACCAATAAATAACGCATACCATTGGCAAGTTCACCGCTGTGAACGCGCTCGCTTAAGGGTAAATTGGCCGACTCAGGCCACAAAGGCGCTTCGGTCGCGCTTAATGGTAAGGCCATGCTGATGAAGAGCAGCAATAGCCACAGGCGTTTAAACTGGATTTGTTTTAAATTAGTCATAAAAGTTTATTTTCTCCCCAAGAATAGGTTTATTAACCGGAGAAAATGCTTACCTCAATATTGATAAATTAACTTTTCACTATAGCCATTAAAATGCTTTAAGTCACAAAATCAATACCTTACACCATACCAAAAGCGATTGTCACCTTGATAATTCATCAAATATCTTCAAAAAAATTTAACAACGGCAATGACTTTTTTATCGAGTTAGAAGCATTAACCCAAGGGTAAAAAACTCCTCGCTCAACAGCGAATAACATAAGTAACAGGTAGGTAAGCTTGCTTGGTTCGCATAAAACCTAGGGCTCTAGGGCGTGTTGACGTTTCGAGATTAAATTTTGTTCGTTCTGGCAAGTTCGTGCTCGCGAAACGAGGAATGATGTGTAGTTATTCTACTCAAATGACGAGTGACAAAGAGCAAGGGCTTGCCAGACGAACCCTTCGGGCAGCATTTGGCTGGATTTTCTGCCGCGTTATCGTCCGTTTATGTAGAATAACTACACTGCACGGACTTTGCCTTGCATAAAAGCCAGCCAAATTGCTGCAAAAATAACCCTGAAACGTCAACACGCCCTAGTAATGAGGATTACATGAGCATGGCGGAAAGAGTGTATTTGCGGGCAGTTGACTGCAATTTAGGGCGTCACAATTGAACCGCCTCCCACACAAAAAACGACCTATTACAGCTCTGCTCATGAAACGAACGACATCCCACCTTAAAGATTAATTAAAATTAATTTAACAACTTGTTTTTCATTATTTTTATTTCATAAATTGTAAATTATGTACAAAAAACACTATATAGCCATTATTAGCCAACTTAGTAACGCTCATTACCAGTAAAAAACAACAAAAACCATTTAAATTTTTATATAAATGCAAAAAAATAAATCAACTCCCCATATCCACTAATACATTAAAAGATTAATATATTTAACATCATAGCTAATTAATTTACCTTTCACACCAAATGAGAGCATTTGAAACAGTGTATAAAATCAACTTTAGACAAAATATATTGATAACTGACTTTTTATACACATTTAGAGTATTCACCTACGTTAACACTTTTTTTCAGCATTAACTAAAAACATGCTCAAAAAACAAAAGGTTTTATAGATATTTTAGGAGGTTATGCTCAGGTTAACTGAAACGAGCTTGGTAGATCTAATGCAAAAATATATTTAATAAAATAAAACGCATAGGGCAATAAATGAGTAGTAAATTACTTTCTTTAACAATAGCAGGATGCTGCACAATAGGTTCGTATACTGTTTAGGTAGTGTTCATAATTCTGTGTCATTTCAGTAAAATATTCAAAAACAGGAATGACACATGACCCAACCTTTTAACTTCGAACAAGCCCTTAAAGATCTGCAATCAGGTAAAAGCCTCACAGGTAAAGACAGCATTCTTGGCCCACTGATCAAGCAACTCACTGAAGCGGCTCTCCAGGCTGAGCTTGAGCAGCATTTAGCGCATGATCCTCAGCCTAATCGTAAAAATGGCAAAACCCCTAAGACCATTAAGCATCCGTCCGGTAACTTTGAGTTAGACGCGCCTAGAGACCGCAATGGCACCTTTGAGCCTCAGTTGATTAAGAAAAATCAAACTACACTAACCGATGAAATCGAACGTAAAGTGTTATCGATGTTCAGTATAGGTATGAGCTATCGCGATATTAATCAACATGTTGAAGATATGTATGGGCTCAATGTGTCTAACGCAACAGTCAGTGCTATCACTGACAAACTCATCCCCGAACTTAAAGCGTGGCAGCAGCGCCCATTAGATAGCCATTATCCTATCGTTTGGCTTGATGCGATACATTATAAAGTCAAAGAGGATGGGCGTTACGTCAGTAAAGCCGTTTACACATTGTTAGCGCTTAATATGAAAGGAAAAAAGGAAATTTTAGGGCTTCACTTATCCGAAAATGAAGGCGCTAATTACTGGCTATCCGTACTGACCGATCTTAATAATCGTGGTGTAAAAGATATTCTTATCGCCTGTGTTGACGGCTTGACCGGTTTCCCTGAGGCCATAGCCAGTATCTTTCCTCATACGGAAACACAGCTATGCGTTATCCACCAGATCCGTAACTCAATGAAGTATGTCGCCTCAAAAAATCAGAAAGCGTTTATGGCTGATTTAAAGCCTGTGTATCGAGCCGTGAGTAAAGAAGCCGCAGAGATGGCATTGGACGAACTGGAGGCCAAATGGGGTGATGCTTATCCGTTGGTAATCAACTCTTGGCGTCGCAAATGGCATAATTTGTCTCATTATTTTAAGTACCCAGAACATATCAGGAAAGTGATTTACACGACCAATGCAGTTGAGGCTGTACATCGCCAATTTAGAAAGCTCACCAAAACCAAAGGTGCTTTTCCTAATGAAAATAGCTTGTTGAAGCTACTTTACGCAGGCATATTAAACGCCTCAGATAAATGGACCATGCCAATCCACAATTGGAGCCTTTGTTTATCTCAGTTAGCGATTTATTTTGAAGGACGTTTAGATAGCGTGCTAGAAATTTAAAAATTAGCCTGACACAGAATTTTGAACGCCCTCACTGTTTACGCAGCGGAAGTACTAGATAGCGGCCAAATCCGTTTTGGTACAGGAGCTGAAAACTCCGTCAATACTAATGGTAACCTACAACAACCCTTCTACTTCGATCAAAGCGCAAATCAATGGTATCAACTTACGTTTTCAAACTATCCATTAGATAGCGCTATTGGCGTCGGTGGTGACGGTACAAATGAATGGAACAATACTGGTACCATAGTAACTAATCCTGTCTTAACCAACCAAGCGCTTGATTACTCAGGCTTTACTAAATATAACGGTGATAAGGGTTACGGTACGATTGTCTCGGTTGGTACGTTTAGCATCGATGGATTGGAGCTAGAATATAAAACCAGCTATACCCTGCCACAAAATTCCGCCTTTATTAATATCACCACCCAAATCACCAACCGTTCAACGGTGAATGCCACCAACCTACGTATGTGGGTTGGTACACGGGATGATTATGTTGGGACTCTGGATCGTCCAACAAAAAACCGCGGCAACTTAGTCAATGGCGTTTTTACCCAATTAGCAGCCACCTCTGAAAAAGGCAAGGCACTGCAAATTATTGGCGGCAATAGCGGAGTGTTGTTTTTCTCCCCGTCAACAAAGGCAAACGTAGTGCAACAACGTTGCTGTCAATTTGAAAATGTAATCAATCAAGATCCTGCGACTTCAGCAATCGACGCAACAAATGATGGCTCCTACGCGTTTTATGTACGAATGGCAGATCTACGACCTGGGCAGAGTGAAAGTTTCACCTGGCACTATGCCGCAGGTAAAACCTCTGAATTAGCCAATATCGCCAAAAATGTTGCTCAAGCGGCCGCTATCACCAAAATCATGGTAGAAAATAATACTATTCATTTTCAAGCCATTGATTTCGTAGACATTAACGGCATTACCCTTGCCAAAATAAAAATTGAATCATTGCCCACTAATGGCAGCTTAACGCTGAATGGCACAGAAGTCACAGTCAACCAAGAAATTATCAGTGCTGATTTTGACAATTTAATCTATACCCCTAATGCAGGTTTCTTCGGCCAAGACCGCTTTAGCTGGCAAGCCTTTGTGGGCAATGCTTACATCAATGCCCCTTCCTCTATGGACATTACCGTTGAAGAGGATACTGATAACGATGGTATTGGTAACAACGTCGACCCTGATGACGATGGTGATGGTGTCAATGATGCACAGGATGTGTTCCCACTCGACTCAACTGAATGGGTAGATACCGACAACGACGGTATCGGTAACAATGCCGACACCGACGATGACAACGACGGTATCGGTAACAATGCCGACACCGACGATGACAACGACGGTGTGATTGACGCACAAGATGCCTTCCCACTAGACCCTAACGAGTCAGTTGATACCGACAAAGATGGTATTGGTAACAATGCCGATCCTGATGATGACGGAGATAGTGTCAATGATGCGCAGGATGCCTTCCCGCTCGACCCAAATGAAACGGTCGACACTGACAAAGATGGTATAGGTAACAATGCCGATCCTGACGATGACAATGACGGCGTCAAAGATGCACAAGATGCCTTCCCACTGGATCTAGCTGAATCTATTGATACCGACAAAGACGGTATCGGTAACAATGCCGATCCAGATGATGACAATGACAGCGTCAATGATGCACAGGATGTGTTCCCGCTCGATCCAAATGAAACTGTCGACACTGACAAAGACGGTATCGGTAACAATGGCGATCCAGATGATGACGGTGATAGTGTCAATGATGCGCAGGATGCCTTCCCGTTTGATCCGGCTGAATCTGTCGATACCGACAAAGACGGTATCGGCAACAATACCGATCCAGACGATGACAATGACGGCGTCAATGATGCGCAGGATGCCTTCCCACTCGATCCAAATGAAACGGTCGACACTGACAAAGATGGTATCGGTAATAACGCCGATCCAGATGATGACGGTGATAGTGTCAATGATGCACAGGATGCTTTCCCACTAGACCCTAACGAGTCTGTTGATACCGACAAAGACGGTATCGGTAACAATGCCGACGCCGATGATGATAATGATGGTATGCCAGATGCTTGGGAGCTTGAAAACGGTCTAAATCCTCTGGATGCAACCGATGCGAACAAGGACCTTGATCAAGACGGTCGCTCTAACCTTGATGAGTTTTTACAAAATACCAATCCTAAAAAGGACGATGTCGCTCCAGTAGTGAATGTCCCTGCCAACGTCAGTCTCAATGCCACCACCTTGTTTACTAAAGTGGATGCTCAGCTGTTACAGACTCAAGGAACGGTCACTGCAAGCGATGCGGGCAATGAGGCTTGTTGTGCCGTCACCGCGGTAGGCATGGTTGAAGAGGGGTTAATGCTACGTCCGGGACGTCACATTATCACTTGGAAAGCACAGGATGCCGCAGGAAACATAGGTAGCGCTGAACAAATTGTGGATATTTACCCCACCATTTCGTTCGGTAAAGATGCCACTGTGTCAGAAGGTAGAGACAGCCGCTTTAAAGTGGTGCTCAATGGCGATTCACCCACTTATCCGGTTGTCGTTGACTACACGGTAGGGGGCAGTGCCGATAGTGAAGATCACAATTTAAGCAGTGGTTCGGTCATTATTGAATCTGGTGTAGAAGTACAGGTACCCTTTAGCATTCTGGCAGATCAGGTAAAAGAAGCGGAAGAGCTAATTGAACTGAGCTTTGTTGGTGAACAAAACTGGGGGGTTAAAAACACCCACAAGACCCGCATCGTCGAAACCAATGTTGCACCAGAACTCACGCTTATCGCGAAGCAAAATCATCAGCAAGTCACCAGTATTGCAAAAGATGCAGGCCTAGTCGAACTGGCACTGAGCATCCTTGATGATAATAGCAAGCACGATATTCGCTGGCTGTTACCAGAAGGCGTCACCGCGGACATCAGTGAAACTAAACAACTGCTAAGCTTCGATCCTTCACAGTTAAAGGCAAACATGCTTAGCCTGTCTGCCACTGTGATCGATAATGGCTCACCCGCCCAAACTGCTGAGATCAATATCCTGCTCAAGGTGTTAGCAACAACACCCGAATTAGCGGAACGCGATACCGACAGTGATGGCTTAAGCGATCGCGAAGAAGGGTTAACAGATACGGATCAGGATGGTATTCCAGACTATTTGGATAACATCGACGAAACCCATCTGCTGCCTGAGCGTGGCTTATCCACTAATGCCTATATCATTGAAGCTGACGCCGGCGTAAAACTTACCCTAGGTCAAGTCTCGATGAGCAGCGCCTTTGACGGTGCTGAAGTCACACCAAATGACTTTAAAATCTCAAAACTGACTGTGGATGACGTGCCGAATAAGGGAGGATATTTTGATTTTATCGTCAGTAACCTTCCAGAAATGGGTCAATCGGTGAATGTGGTTCTGCCTCAGCGAGAAGCCATTCCAAGCCGTGCAGTTTACCGTAAATATGTCGAAGGCAAAGGTTGGTTTAACTTTGTTGAAGACACCAATAACCATTTAAGCTCAGCGAAAGGAGAACAGGGTTACTGCCCTGCGCCAGGATCTGACGCCTTTAAACCGGGCTTAAAAGAAGGTGATTGGTGCGTGCAGCTTACCATCAAAGATGGTGGACCGAACGATAGCGATAGTAAAGTGAACGGTACGGTCAAAGATCCGGGCGGTATTGGACAACCCATAATGCATGAGGTTGAAGTGACAACAAATGGTAGTGGTAGCATGGGCTTAGGTATGGTGTTGTTAATGGGATTCATGGCGGGCGTAAGACGCTTTGGTCGTCGAATCACTGGCTTACTTGCATTACTGGGACTCAGTTTTGGCGCTAACGCGGTAGAGTTTAATGCTGACAATCTGTATCTGCAGCTAGGTGCCGGACAAGGCCATTCCAGTGTCGAGCGCAGTGATATTGCAGCAGAACTCACCAAAATTTCTGATACCATCAAGGTGACTGACTTTGATGACACATCAAAGAGTTACTGGTTCGAGCTAGGCTACAAAATCCATCCTAACTGGGGGATTGAGCTGGGCTATGTCGACCTTGGCAATGTCTCGGTGAGTTTTACAGGCCAAGTCGATCAACTCGAAGTGGAATCTTACTTGGATAAAGTGAGCCTGAGTCATCCTGATAGTGCATCGGGTGCCAGTATTGGTATGAGTTACTTCTATCCACTCATGGACAAGTTAGTACTCAGTGGCAGAGCGGGTGCATTCTTTTGGGAAGGTGATTACAGCACACTACTCAAAATCAAAGAGGGTGCCTTTAGCTATCAACACCAAAGCCAAAACGGTACCGATTTGTATGTCGGTATGGGACTTGATTATCTCCCCGCTGAACACTGGGCCATCGGCCTAGCACTGCGCAGCTACCGCTTGGACGGCTATCATACCGATGTAGTTGCCTTATCCGTGGGCTTTGATTTTTAAATTAAGCTAACTCATGTAAGCCCAGCAATTTGACTATTGCTGGGCTTTTTTATTGATTCCTTAACCCAGCGCAACACTCTCCACGCCCCGCAGCACTGACACAAGGATAGCAAGCTTGGTTCACTAGGATATAGCCCAGCTTTTCCTGTAAAGAAAATATCGATGGTTCAATCACTTTACTGGCGTCAATCACTAAGGAATGGATCTCCAAAAAGCGGTGTTGTCCATAGGTGGATAGCTTATCTGCGATCGAATTAAATCCAAGCAGGCATAACGATTAAGCACTTGCATCCCATAAAACTGCCGATTGATATTCCCCTGTGCATCACAAATTTCGGCGGGAATAAATTGAACCGCTTGACCTATAACATCTCGAAATTGCTCAACAAATGCTGCGCTTACCAGCTCAGGTCCAAGAGTGGGTAAAATGTCGTATTGCGTTATCTCATCATCAAGGACGTCCACTTCATAGTAAAAGGGGCCAACGCCATTCGAGGGTTGAGTCAAGGCATCAGCATAGGACTGTACATTTCGCTCACCATACACAAAATACACATCTCGATGGTAAAAACTCTGCAACTTATAAAATCGTTCCATCTTTACATCCTGTAAATCCAGCTAAATCAAGTATGTTGCCCTCATTTGCGAAGTGAGGCTAAAACAAAGCCCCGTAAACGGGGCTGTGTTTTTGAATCTCAAAATGATTCTAAAGTAATGGCTAGAACGGGATATCGTCGTCCCAACCGTCATCCAAATCTGGAGTAAAGTTTTGCTGTGGCTGTGGCGCAGGGCGCTGTGCAGGAGCCGCTGGCGCTTGATACGCCGGAGCTGCAGGCTTAGGTGCATAACCGCCCTGCTGTGGCTGAGCGTGAGGCTGAACATGGGGTTGCGCCTGTTGCTGACCATAGCTTTGCTGAGCTGGAGGCTGATTGTAGCCAGATTGAGGTTGTGGCGCTGGTGCTTGATAAGCCGGAGCCGCTTGCGGTGCTGGCGCGTATTGGTTTTGCGCAGGAGCAGCTTGTTGTGGGGCTGATTGGTAACCGCCGTTTTGTGGCATCCCCCCCATTGGGGCACCTTGACCACCTTGGTTGCGGCTACCTAGCATTTGCATGCTACCGCTTTGATCAATCACCACTTCCGTTGAGTAACGGTCTTGGCCACTTTGGTCTTTCCACTTACGGGTTTGCAATTTACCTTCGAGGTAAACCTGCGAACCTTTACGCAGGTACTCACCAGTGATTTCAGCTAATTTTCCAAACAGAACCACACGGTGCCATTCAGTACGTTCTTGCTGTTGACCTTGTTGGTCCTTCCACGATTCGCTGGTCGCCACTGTAATGTTAGCGACTGCGTTACCGTTTGGCATGTAACGTACTTCTGGATCTTGTCCCAAATTGCCAACCAAAATTACCTTGTTAACACCACGACTGGCCATTGAAATCTCCTGCGATTCTTTAAATAATCTATTAATTCAGTATGTTGTTTATCTGTGTCGCCATAGAGGAAAATCTGCTTCCCCAAATACTATTGGCAGGCACACATATTATTGAGCAGAGCCTAACACAGCTCGGGCTTCTCTTAAATCGAAATGCTCGTCAACCTTGAGATAAGCGACTTTCTCATCGAGCACCACAATCGCTTCGACCACGCCCATTAATTGCGACAACTGCGCCGCCATATCACGGGCTTGGTTTTTATCTTTTACCGCTGCCTCTAGGGTGTAACTCTTAAGCAGTACAGGATTTTTCATCCCCAAGGTAAGTAATAACCAAATGCCCATCAGTACCAGCGCCACAATAAACACCCCAACGGCACCGACTAATTGGAACGCACCGCCACCGAGCATGCCGCCACAAAAAGCCCCTAAAAATTGGCTAGTTGAATAAACGCCCATCGCTGAGCCCTTTTCACCGACAGGGCAAAATTTGGCAATTAAGCTCGGTAATGAAGCCTCAAGGTAGTTAAAACCAGTAAAAAACAGCAGCACGGCCACACTCAATACCCAAAGGTTGCTGGCGAAAATCGCCATCGCCGCAAGAGCAAACATCATAATGACTAAGGCAATTTGGAACATCGCTTTAGTATTCTTACGCTTAACCCCGATAATAATTAATGGCACCATCAAAAAGAAAGCGCCCACAAACGCAGGGAAATACAGCATCCAGTGTTTTTCTTTGACTAAACCTGCATCGACTAAATCGAGTGGCAAGGCCACAAACACTGCGGTTAACACTAAATGCAGAATAAAAATGCCTGCGTTAAGCCTAAATAGTTGCGGCTCAAAAAACATACGTTTGAGCTTTGCTGGAGTCGCTAAAGTATCCCCTTTGGGTGCCTGAGTAATTGGATTAGGCACTAAAAACTGGATCAGCAACATTCCCAAAATCGCCAATAACGCCGTTAACCAAAATAATCCAGTCAACCCAAGATGCTGCGCGACGATAGGTCCCATTAACAATGAGAGCGCAAAAGAAAGCCCGATACACATGCCGATAATCGCCATGACTTTAGTGCGCTGCTCATCCCGCGTTAAGTCCGCCGCAAGAGCTAATACGGCTGCGGCAATCGCGCCCATTCCTTGTACAGCCCGGCCAAATACAACGCCATAGATGGTTTCAGCATTGGCGGCAATGACACTGCCGATAGCAAACACCACTAACCCAGCGAGAATGACAGGCTTACGACCATATTTATCGGATAAAATCCCCATGGGGATCTGCAAAACCGCCTGAGTTAAGCCATAGGCACCGATGGCGATACCCACCCAAAGGGGTGAAAAACCTTCTAGATGCTGACCATAAAGTGCAAAGACGGGCATGATCATAAACAAGCCCATCATGCGTAAACCAAATACACTGGCTAAAGAAAACGCGACTTTTTTCTCGGTTCCTGAAAGTCCGTTGTTACCCATGATTTTGCCTTGGATTGAAGTCTTTTAGGGGGCGCATGTTAACACACCCCCAAGCATTTGCTCAAAAGGAAAAACCGCCCTAAGCACTCATGTTAAATAGGCGGTATTCCCCCATCGCAGCACGGTTAAAAAAGCCGTTGTCATGCCCTTAGGTCTTTGTTTTAAAGACTTATCTAAAAGTCGATTAGCAACAAACAGTTAACTTGAGCCTTACAGTTTCAGCCACGCTATTCCCCTTCCACGGATGAATCTTAGTTAATCCACAACGCTCCCATCCCCATCACAGTGATAGGTACACTGGCGGAGAAACGGAGATCACAGAATCGACTAAACTCAGCCGCCGAACTGTGCGATACTTAGGCTCATTTTTTTAAGCATAAGACTTGAGCGATAGATGGATAAGATTGAAATACGCGGTGCACGAACCCACAATCTCAAAAATATCAACCTGACTATCCCAAGGGATAAGTTAATCGTTATCACAGGATTATCGGGATCAGGCAAATCTTCCTTAGCATTTGATACCTTATATGCCGAAGGCCAACGACGTTACGTTGAGTCTCTATCTGCCTACGCCCGCCAATTCTTAAGCTTGATGGAAAAACCCGATGTCGATCATATCGAAGGCTTAAGCCCGGCGATTTCCATCGAACAAAAATCGACGTCACATAACCCGCGCTCAACCGTGGGCACAATCACTGAGATTTACGACTATCTACGACTACTGTTTGCCCGTGTGGGCGAACCCCGCTGCCCCACCCACGGCCAACCTTTAGCGGCTCAAACCGTGAGTCAGATGGTGGATAAAGTATTAGAAATGCCCGAGGATAGCCGCTTAATGCTGCTAGCCCCCGTGGTTAACGGTCGTAAGGGTGAGCACGTTAAATTACTCGAGGGCTTATCGGCGCAGGGTTATATCCGCGCCCGTATCGACGGTGAAGTCTGCGACTTAACCGATCCGCCAACCCTAGATTTACACGTTAAACACACCATCGAAGTAGTAGTCGATCGCTTTAAAGTTCGCAGCGATATCCAGCAGCGCCTTGCTGAATCCTTTGAAACCGCACTCGAACTCTCGGGTGGGATTGCTGTGGTCGCTAGTATGGATGAAGGGACAACGGAAGAATTAATCTTCTCCGCCAACTTCGCCTGTCCGCACTGCGGCTATTCGATGGCCGAGCTCGAGCCACGGATTTTCTCCTTTAACAACCCAGCCGGTGCTTGCCCAACCTGTGATGGGTTAGGGGTACAACAGTTTTTCGACCCAGACAGAGTGATCACCAATCCTGAGTTATCCCTGGCTGGCGGCGCGATTCGCGGCTGGGATAGACGTAACTTCTATTACTTCCAGATGTTAAGTTCGCTCGCCGACCACTATAAGTTCGATGTCGAAGCCCCCTTCGAACAGCTATCGGATAAAGTGAGAAAAATCGTCCTCTACGGTTCAGGTAAAGACAGCATCGCCTTCAAATACATCAACGACCGTGGCGACGTCGTGGTGCGTAATCATCCCTTTGAAGGCATTTTAAATAATATGGACAGGCGTTACCGCGAAACCGAAAGTAACGCGGTGCGCGATGAGTTAGCCAAGTTTATCAACACCCAAGCTTGCCAAAGCTGTGGCGGCTCGCGTCTGCGTGAAGAAGCCCGCCACGTGTTTATAGGCGATCTTAACCTGCCGAAACTGACTGTGTGGTCAATTGGCGAAGCCCTAGATTATTTCGACAAACTCGAGTTCACTGGCCAAAAAGCCCAAATTGCTGAAAAAATCCTCAAGGAAGTGCGCGACCGTTTAGGTTTCCTCGTCAATGTTGGCCTCAACTATTTAAGCCTATCGCGCTCAGCCGAAACCCTCTCGGGCGGTGAAGCGCAGCGTATTCGCTTAGCCAGTCAAATTGGTGCAGGGCTTGTCGGCGTGATGTATGTCCTCGATGAGCCATCCATCGGTTTGCATCAAAGGGATAATGAGCGTCTGCTGCAAACCCTGATCCACCTGCGGGATTTAGGCAACACAGTGATTGTGGTGGAGCACGATGAAGATGCGATTCGCATGGCGGATCATATTATCGATATCGGCCCAGGCGCTGGCGTGCACGGCGGCGAAGTGATTTGTGATGGTCCCATTGAGAAAATCATCGCCTGTGACGAGTCCGTCACTGGCCAGTACATTTCGGGTAAACGCAATATTCATATCAGTACCCCACGCACGCCGTTCGATCCCAAACAGGTAATTGAGCTCTATGGTGCCCGCGGTAATAACCTGCGTAATGTCGATTTAACCATTCCAATAGGCTTATTCACCTGCGTGACAGGGGTATCGGGCTCAGGCAAATCAACCCTGATAAACGACACCTTCTTCAAGATCGCCCATAAAATGTTAAACGGCGCCACCGTTGACGAACCAGCGCCTTACGATCGGATTGTCGGCATGGAACAATGCGATAAAGTGGTCGATATCGACCAAAGCCCGATTGGCCGGACTCCGCGATCAAACCCCGCCACTTATACTGGCATCTTTACCCCAATTCGGGAGATTTTTGCCGGAACGCAGGAATCCCGTACCCGTGGTTATCAGGTCGGGCGCTTTTCCTTTAACGTTAAGGGTGGCCGCTGCGAGGCCTGCCAAGGCGATGGTTTAATTAAAGTCGAAATGCACTTCCTACCCGATGTGTATGTGCCCTGCGATGCCTGTAAGGGCAAACGTTATAACCGCGAAACCTTAGAAGTGCGTTATAAAGGCAAGAATATCCACGAAGTACTGCAAATGACGGTAGAAGATGCACGCGAATTTTTCGATGCTGTACCTGCGATTGCCCGTAAACTGCAAACCCTAATGGATGTGGGCTTGTCTTACGTGCGGTTAGGTCAGAGCGCAACGACGCTGTCAGGCGGTGAGGCCCAAAGGGTAAAACTGGCCAAGGAACTATCCAAACGCGATACGGGTAAAACCTTGTATATCTTGGATGAACCGACCACGGGCTTGCACTTTGCTGATATCCAATTGCTACTGGATGTACTGCATCGACTCAAATCCCACGGCAACACGATTGTGGTAATTGAGCATAATCTGGACGTGATTAAAACCGCAGATTGGATTATCGACTTAGGCCCAGAGGGCGGCGGTGGCGGCGGCACAATCCTCGCCACAGGTACGCCAGAAGACGTCGCTCTACATCCTACCTCACACACGGCCCGTTTCTTAAAGCCGCTGCTGGAGCGTGATGCACAGCTAACCAAACAGCAGTAGCGAACAAGATAAGGCTCGCAACCAAAAATGGCGCCTTGGGGAACACGCCCAAGGCGCACTCCATCGAGGAGGATATGTTGTCAAAACATCACCCCAACTTAAGCAGCTTAAGTCGCGCCAATATTATACTGATCACCAGTTTAGGACTGATGCTATTAGCACTCGCTATCGCGGCTATTGATCCGATTATCGGTCAGCCCACGCGCTTACAAGTTACGGTGTTAGACAGTACGGCAGAAAATAGCCTACTGGCATTACCCGATGGCCGAGTCACCACGCTTGCCCAAGGTGGACTTACCAAAAATACTCAGATCACCCTGTGCTCGCGCACGCATTTAGTCTCGGGATTGGAGCATTTTAATTTAAGTCCCCATCAAGAGGCGACACTCTCCCCCGAGATCCACATCTTAGATTAGGGCCTATGCACCCAAGCTAAATCCCTGTTAGGCTTAGGTTCTGCCAGCCTTAAGGATAGCCATGGACAATGTAGCGCTAGCGCCTCCCCATCAGCTCGTCACAGCTGTTTATCAAAGCATACACAGGAGCTTATTGCGCATTTTAGCGATGGGCATGTGCGTGGGACTAACGGCCTGTGCCACTCACCCCGCTGAATACACTTGCTCTTCTGAGTCGATTCGACTGAATTGGGCCGCGTCAGCAGAACTTGAGCAAACAGTACAAACACTCAGCTCAGCACAATTGATGGGGCGTAAAACCCAAACGGAAGGGGCAGCTAAAACTCGCGACTATTTGAACAACCAGTTTCAGCAACTAGGGCTTAAACCTTGGGGAAAGACCTTCGAGGTGCCCTTCAAATATTCGACTTTATTGACACAAGAAGCGGGGATAAATATGGTCGCCCTAGCCCCTGCGCTCACCCCAAGCAATCAATGGCGTATTGTTGTCGCTCATTATGATCACCTGGGTATGACGGGTAGCAAGATTTACCACGGCGCCGACGATAATGCCTCTGGGGTTGCCGCATTATTGGCACTTGCCGCCCACTGGCAAGAACAACAAATTGCCGCCCCAAACTCGCTCCCCAACATCAACTTAATGTTTGTCGCGACCGATGCCGAAGAGCCCGGACTGTTTGGCAGTACGGCCTTAGTGGAGCAACTCAAGCAGCGAATGCCTGAAGCGGAATTTGAACTTATGCTCAATCTCGATATGATTGGCCATCCGAGTCGCCCTTACGCCATTTACCTTGAGGGCAGCCGCTACTTTTATCAATTTCCCCAATTTAGGCCAATGCTAAACCAACACAATGGCCTTTGTATTAAACTCAGCCACCCCAAACCCGTGGGCAGAAGTATCCAGAGCACAGATTGGCTCAGAGCATCTGATCATTACGCCTTCCATAAGGCTAAGATCCCTTGGCTTTATTTTGGCGTCCCCACCCATCCGCAATATCATACGCCAGAGGATACGCCAGAAACCTTGGACTATGTTTTTCTCGCAGCAGTAACAGAATCTGCTTTTGAACTCATTAAACTCAATAGCAACTTTTTGAAAAACTAGCCGAAGTGGCGCGTTTCTTGCTCAGCTTTGGCAAAAAATGCACGTAAAACAGAGGATTTATCCTTATCCAGATTGGTAAAGTGGCTCAAATGCTGTTATAATCTGGCGTTTTCGGCGCGGGAAATCGACACGGGGTTGATTTTCTGTCTGTGAAACTTAAGCGCCAATCCGGGCGCATCCACAAGGCTACAACCCAATGTCATCCGATGAAAGAACTTTCCGTGAACTCGGCCTATCCGAGAATTTGTTGCGTGCTCTTGACGAGCTAGGTTACGAAAAACCAACGCCAATCCAATCAGCCAGTATTGATCCACTTATGGCTGGCAAAGATATTTTAGGTCAAGCGCAAACAGGTACAGGTAAAACTGGCGCCTTCGCGCTGCCGCTACTAAACAAAGTCACCAGCCAAACAACACCGCAAATTTTAGTACTCGCACCAACGCGTGAACTAGCGGTTCAGGTTGCTGAAGCATTCAGTAGCTATGCCAAATTTATGAAGAATTTCCATGTACTGCCAATTTACGGCGGTCAAAGCATGCAACAACAGTTGAATGCCCTTAAGCGTGGCCCGCAAGTGATCGTGGGTACACCGGGTCGTGTTATGGACCATATGCGCCGTGGCACTCTGAAACTGGAAACCTTGCAAGCCCTCGTTCTCGATGAAGCCGACGAAATGTTAAAAATGGGCTTTATCGATGATATCGAATGGATTCTGGAACACACTCCACCACAACGCCAACTTGCCTTGTTCTCGGCAACCATGCCAGAGCAAATTAAGCGGGTTGCTAACAAGCATTTAAAAAATGCGACTAATATCAGCATCGCTGCAAGTCACACCACAGTTGACTCAATCGAGCAACGTTTTGTGCAGGTGTCACAGCACAATAAATTAGAAGCCTTAGTACGCGTATTAGAAGTTGAAAATACTGAAGGTATTATCATCTTCGTTCGTACCCGTAACTCATGCGTTGAATTAGCTGAAAAACTTGAAGCCCGTGGCTATGCCTCATCACCACTACACGGTGATATGAACCAGCAAGCCCGTGAGCGCGCGGTTGAGCAGCTTAAAAACGGCAAGCTAGACATTCTGATCGCAACTGACGTTGCGGCCCGAGGTCTGGACGTTGAGCGTATCGGCCACGTAGTTAACTACGATATCCCTTACGATACTGAAGCTTACGTACACCGTATTGGTCGTACTGGCCGTGCGGGTCGTACCGGTATGGCGATTCTGTTCGTCACCAGCCGTGAAATGCGTATGCTGCGCACCATCGAGCGCGCAACCAACAGCCGTATTTCGCCAATGAAAGTGCCAAGCCCAGAGACGGTTGCAGAACGTCGTCTGTCTCGCTTAGGTGAGCAGCTCGCTCAAACCATGAATAACGATCTCGAATTTATGCGTGAAGCGGTTGCCCAGTTATGCCAGCAACTTGAAGTAGATACGGATCTGCTCGCGGCTGCCCTGCTGCACCAAGTTCAGCAGGAACGTCCATTGCAATTACCTGCGATTCAAGAGCGTGTTCGCGATGAACGCAGTGAGCGCAGCGAACGTGGTTCAGACCGTGGCGCTGAGCGTGGTGAACGCCGTAGCCGTGAATCACGTCCAATGCCAGCAAGCTTAGGCAGCGCTGAAGCGTTAAAAGACAATCCAGACCTGAAAATGTGCCGTTATGTGATCGACGTAGGTCGTGAAAATGGCGTAGGTGTAGGCAATATCGTTGGCGCCATCGCAAACGAAGCCAATATCGACAGCCGTTATATCGGTGCAATCCAACTTTATGATTCAGTGACAACTGTTGACCTGCCAGACGGCATGCCAAAAGATGTACTACAACACCTCAAGAAAGTGCGTGTGTGTGGTAAGCCATTGAATATCCGTGAAGCTGGCGACCAAGTCTTTGTTGACTCTGGCCGTGGCGCCCGTAGCGACCGTCGTCCACGTAGCGACCGCCCAGCGGGTGATCGCAAGCCACGTGCAGCGTCTGGTGACAAACCGTTTGCAGACCGCAAACCACGTTCAGACAAGCCAGCAGGCGAGCGTAGACCACGTAAACCACGCGAAGAGTAATCCGCAAACCTAAACCCTTAGGTCAAGCGCATTAAAACAAACGCATTAAAAAAAGGAGCCTCGGCTCCTTTTTTGTTATCCAATATTTTCCAAATTAACTCATACTTGGCCCAAATTAACTTGCACTTAAGCCAACATCTCTATTAGTGTCGGCGTAGACTTTAACAACGCATCTAGTGTATTTCGATGAAAAAAGCCTTTAACGCCGGACTGTTATCCGCCTTTGTCGCCCCCGGCAGCGGCCATTTTTACCTAAAACATAAACGCACTGCGCTGGTCTTTTTTAGCTTAGCGGTCGTGAGCCTTGTGCTGCTACTCATGCAAATTTATCAAGTGGCGCAAGTCATCGCCTTAGATATTCAAAACGGCACCTTACCGCTTGATATCGGCGTGATTTCTGCCGAAATCACCCAACAAACCCAGACCACAATTGCCAATGCCAATGAGCTGCTCTATGGCTTTTTACTCTGCTGGTTAGTGGCATTACTCGACAGTATTCGGCTTGGGCTTAAACAAGATAAGCTGGATACACAAAGCAACCGCTAGATATCTTCTTACTCTTAGCGAAGCCGCAGCGACAAAAGCGATATTGATATTGACCGAACATTTTTAATCAATTGAAATATTGGATATTAGCTTTTAACGGCTGCGGAAATAACACCATAAACAGTCAAGATGAGTGACGATATGTTAACTGAGCAACAACACAATTTTATCCTAAGTGAAGTGTCGCAACCCGTGATTACCATTGCCCGCGAGGTCAATTTTGCCGCGCGCTATGCCTCCATGTTGGCCCGCTTTCCCAAGCTCCCTGGCGATTTTAATCCTAAGGTACCGACGGAGCGTCAACAAGAACTGGTTGCCCAGTTCCCTTATCCGATCCGCTTTTTCAAAAGTGAGGGGGGATATTACATGCTAAATGAGAAAAAGTTCGCCTACCCGCATATGACGCTGATGATGGAGATGCGGCAGTGGGTTACCTTCCGTTTTAACCTATGGCGTGAAGATAAGCGCATCGGTGGCGGCTCTTACCAACAGATTGCTGTTGCAGAGCGATTAGCGCGAGGTGAAGAGATTGACTGGGATAACGACTGGCGTACACAACACCAGCCATGGTGCTATAACGAAGATCAATTACAAACGGTGCTAACAGAAAGCTTTTCACTATTTGATGACCTTTGTAAACAATTACCAGAGTATTCATTTGATGCGGGTTAACTGTTTGCAGGCAAGCTTATTGGCATTCATTGGTTTAAATCTAACTGGTTGCAGCTTATTACCATATCAGGCTTCTGATGGTGTTAAACCTGGCTATCATGATATGCCATTACCTGGTGGTTGTATTGTACTTGATTATGTAGGCAACAGTTTTGCAACTTTTTCGATGCTCGAAAACGCATGGCTGCAACGGGCTCAAGAATGGTGCCCTACAGGATTTGATACTGTTCTAAAGGAAAAAGATATCAGGCGTGGGAGTATACGTAGTCCAGTGAATGGAATAGATACTACATTAGGTACGCAAACCCGCATTATATACGGTGTAATTAAGTGTCATACAGTACAAGCTGGATTGTTGAATGAAACTCCTGTTAGCTTTAAAAGGCCTCAAGCTTCAATCAATGATCCCTCATTTATGAAGTTAGCCGTCGAAATCTGGGAAAGTAAAGGTATCTGTAAGGCAGATGGGCAAACTAAAAAATAACAAGATAAGCTGGATACACAAAGCAACCGCTAGATATCTTCTTACTCTTAGCGAAGCCGCAGCGACAAAAGCGATATTGATATTGACCGAACATTTTTAATCAATTGAAATATTGGATATTAGCTTTTAACGGCTGCGGTAATAACACCATAAACAGTCAAGATGAGTAACGATATGTTAGACAATGAAGAACGCGATTTTATTTTAAACAAAGTGTCACAACCCGTGATTAGCATTGCTCGCGAGGTCAATTTTGCCGCGCGCTATGCCTCCATGTTGACCCGCTTTCCCAAGCTACCAGGCGATTTTAATCCTAAGGTACCGACGGAGCGTCAACAAGAACTGGTTGCCCAGTTCCCTTATCCGATCCGCTTTTACACAAGTGAGGGGGGATATTACAAGCTAAATGCGCAAAAGTTCTCATACCCACATATGAGGCTTATGATGGAGATGCGGCAGTGGGTTACCTTCCGTTTTAACCTATGGCGTGAAGATAAGCGCATCGGTGGCGGCTCTTACCAACAGATTGCCGTAGCAGAGCGATTAGCGCGAGGTGAAGAGATTGACTGGGACAAAGACTGGAATGTACCAAACTCCCCATGGTGCTATAACGAAGATCAATTACAGACGGCGCTAACCGAAAGTTTTGCACTATTTGATGACCTTTGTAAGCAATTACCCAAATAGTCACTTGAATTAATTGAGATATAGGCGGCTAAACAGGTTAACCGCCAGGGCATAAATTATTTAGGCCATGCTTGAATCAGGCTGTGGTAGCAAGAGACCAGTAAATCCGCCGCTTGGGCATAGTCGGGCACGTCTTCTGGGCAGTAGAGGGCGCAGCGGCTACCGGCGTTTTGCGCGGTTTGCAGATCGAATAGGTAATCCCCCACATACAAGATATCCGCCGGATTCAACTGCCATTGCTCGCAAATCAAGTAGATCCCCTGCGGGTGAGGTTTAGGCTCGGCATCGTAACGGGTCAGTACTAAGGGGATATCAATACCGAGTTTTTCAATGGTAATTTTGGCCGCCTCGGGCATATTGCGGGTCAAAATCGCCAGCGGCAGTTGCCTTGTCTTTAAAAACGCAATCAGCGCCTGTGCCCCTTCAATCCAGCTCGCTTGGCGCGAGCTTTCAAGCTCATAGTCATGGACAATCTCGAGCGCCTGCATCTTGGCCACTGTGGTCTCAAGGCTATGTATATGCTCGAGAATATCGGTACCCGATCCGATACCTAATGCCGCCCTTAAGCCTTTAAAGTCAGGGTTTGAATGGGCAAGCGTACCGTCGAGATCGAAAATCACCCCGCGGATCTGTTCTAATTCAATATCGGTCAGGCGTGTGATCACTAGGATACCTATTCAGCTGCCAGTTAAATGGGTTGTAAACGTCTCGCGCGGCGCTGGCGATACAGGGGCAGCAACTGCACCACCATCACAGAGACAATAATCACACCTATGCCAAAGAGCGATAAAGCATCTAACTCATCGGCCCTAAACACTTCAGGCCACCAACCGATACTCACCACTAACGCCGTGGCGCTAAAGCTAAATACTGGCGTTAACGCCAACATGGCGCTCACCTGCGCCGTCGGCCAATACTTCATTGATTGCCCAAAACAGCCATAGGCAATCAAGGTATTCGCGGCGCAAAACAGCGCCACTTGCCAGTCAAAGCTATTCATTTGCGCAAATTGGCTAAAGTCGCTAAAGGGCGCCATCGCAAAAATACCTAAGGCATAGATAACCAAGAGTACGTTGGCAGGGGACAAACGGTTCAACAGTGACTTTTGCAGCAGTGCGTATGTGGTCCATGACAGTGCCGAAAACTGCACTATCATCACCCCAAGCCAGATCTCATGATTATCAGTTGCCGAAAAATCTAAAAAGGGATGGAAAAACATTAACATCCCTAAAGCTAAGGAAGCAAAACAACTCAGCTGTATCGCATTCAAGCGTTCTTTAAAAAACAACACGCCGCCAAAGGCGAGAAAAAACGGCGAGGTTTGAAAATTAAGCTGCGCCGCGCCCGGGGCTAAATAGTCGAGGGAATAGACGAATGACACATAGTTAAGCATTAAAAACAGTCCGGCGAGGATAAGCCTGAGCCAAACCTTGGCATCGAGTGCCGCAAACTGCTTTAAACTGCCCGCGCTCCACTGCACCAAAATACTGACGATGAGCGCCACTAAAAACCGGAACCAAGTCAAGGTCACCGGATCGATAAAACTCCCCGATAGCTTAAGCGCTATGGGTAACATGCCCCAAAACAGCACGGCGACAGAAATAAACAATAATCCCAATTGAGCATGGTTATTTGCCAAGGGGCCTGAATGGCTTTGATTCACGGGTAAGTTCCAATAATACCGCAGGAAAGGAACGCCATTCTGGCACCGCACCGCGCTAAGATCTAGCGTAAGCAACGATTTAACCCTGAGGTGGATTGGATACTTTCGCTGACAAGCCTGAGTTCACATCCGCGATACAGGTAAAGCTTTTGGAGGTAAGTTTTATCAAGCCTTTGTAAGTACAAAAAGGTATATTGAGCACAATTTCTCTTTTGGCCAGATTGGATTTGCAGAGCTTATTTATTCCTTATGTGCTCATTTATTGCGGTATAAACCACTCTGTATAAGTCTTTTAAAATAAGTCAGTTAGGATAATAAATGTCACCAATAGACACTAAAGCACAGCTTGAGTCCATTAATGCCGCGGCACAAGAACTCGCACAAAGACGCGCCAAAGGTGAAGCGGGCGCCCTGTTGCAAGAAGCGTTAAGACCCAAGGATTTCTCTCAGGCTTTTGCCATCCAGCAAACCATTGCGCAGCAATTTAGCGCCCAAGGTAATCCGATTGCGGGTTGGAAGTGCCTACTCCCAACAGCAGAAAAAACTGTAGTGGCGCCTATCTATCAACAAGATGTGTATCTGCAAACCGCCGAGTGTCCGCTTTATCCTTCAAGCAAAGGACTTGCCCGTGTCGAACCCGAGCTCGCCTTTGAAATCGGCAACGATTTACCGCCACGAGCCACGCCCTATTCAGAGGCAGAAATCGACGCCGCCCTAGGTAAAACTCGCCTCGCCTTAGAGCTCATCAAAAGTCGTTATCAAAACCCCAGCGAAGCCAATCACTTCGATGCCCTCGCCGATGGATTAGTCAATCAAGGTTTATGGTTAGGGCCAGAACTATCTACACCAGCCGAGATAGAAACAGGCCATTTTGCTCTAAGCGTTGCAATTGCCCATAACGACCAGCAACAGACTGAAACACTGAAAAAAGCGGCGGTTCATCCAAATGGTTTCCCTAAGGCCGGACTCTACTGGTTAGTCAACTTTTTATCCGCCCAAGGGATTGGCTTAACCCGAGGACAATATGTGATCACAGGCTCCTATGCCGGTGTATTAGATTTGCCACTCAATCAAACCTGCCAGTTCCACTACGGTGATTTAGGCCAATTTAGTTTGCAGTTTGTAGAGAAAGTAATGAAATAAGTCGCGCAATAAATCCTGTTAAATCAATCGACAACTTAGAGATAAGTTTCTCTTGGCTTATCTCTAACACTAGCCAAGTGACCCATTGTCGCAGACAAGCTTGTATCATGGCGGAAACATTTGTACTATCCAAGAGAACCAAATATAAGGATATACAAGATGTTATATGGAAAAACATTACCTTTAGCCAGTCTATTGGCCTTCACCTTAAGCACATCGTTACCCTTAAACGCCTCGGAAAACAGCTTTTCCCAAGCCTACAGTGACTACCAAGCAGCCATTAAACAGGGCGATAACGCGAAGATTGAAGCTAGCGCCAAAAGGGCCTTTGAATTGGGCGAAGCTCAATATACCAAGGACAGTGTCGACTTAGCGAACCTCGCCATGAACTGGGCTGGTGTGATAGAGAAGCAAGTCGCCCCTTACCCGTTTGAAGAAAAGAATTTGCCAAAAACAGCTAAGGCGAATGAGTTATATCAACTCGCATTAAGCAATTATAAAAAGCATTACGGCGAGCATGCAGCTGAGCTTATCGACCCGCTACTCGGCGCAGCAGAAACGGCACCTAAGCTGGTTTTGGCTAAAGGGCTTTTAGATGACACGCTGAAAATTGCAGAAAAAACAAAAGATAAAAAGCTGTTGGCTGATATAAAAATGGCAGCCTTTGCTCGCCTCAGCAACACAGAATTGTACACTGCTAAGGTAAGAGACTATGCCTTCGATGCCTATGAAACTTACAAAGAGATCCTGCCCGAAAATGCCCTCGACAGAGTCAAAGCCACCTATGTAGTCGGTGCCGTTGAATATGCCGAAAAGCATGATGACAAGGCAATTCCGTTGCTTTTAGAAGTGGTTAAGCAGTTTGACGCCCTTAACTTTAGCCATCCCTATGCCTTAAGCGCCCATGCTTATCTAGTCGAACTGTATGAGCGCCAAGGAAAGCGTGACGAGTCCACCGCCCACTGTATCGCCATCGGCAAAATGCGACCTTGGGCTGACACGCAGGAGCAACAACCGCTGTTTCGTACCGCACCAGACTATCCCATGTCCTATGCTCGGCAAGCTAAAAATGGCTGGGTTCAGCTTAAATTTACCGTTGATGAACATGGCTTTGTGAAAAATACTGAAATTTTAGCCTCTAAGGGTGGTGCTTTATTTGAAAAAGAGAGCATTGAAGCCTTAAATAAATGGCGTTACGCACCCAAATTTGAAAATGGTAAAGCCGTAGAGGCACAAACTAGCGTGCAAATGGATTACACCATAAATTAATAGCCCGTTATCTCACCTCATATCCCAGCCCATCGTCTAATACCGATGGGCTGTTTTTATCTTCTGCAACACCGAATGAATTTAGCTCCAGCTTTATCCGGCTTAAACAAGCCTCACAAATACAAGCCGTCGCAGGCTGCGATAATAGTTGCGCTAACTTATCAGAACTTAGCCCTGATGCATCGCCTGTCGATAACCCCGCCGCCAAACCGCCAGATAGTAATTGAGTCAACTTAGGAAACGCCTGCTTAGCACACCAACAGTCACTGATATCTTCGCCAAGAGTCATGGCACACTGATTCGCCCCTTGGCATAAAGGGCAAAGCTGCGCTGCATCTAAATGAGGTTCTGGTAAGTGCTCAGGCACGGTAATCCTTATGGCATCGGAGTTATAACGCAGAAATAATAATGGTTTTTTGCAACTCAAGCTGAGTTGATTTGCACCAAGGTTAGACTTTAAAGCTTTCCAAACTACGTTTGAATGCTTTAGTTTACAAGTCGTGGGGCTTTACCCCACACCCGATAATAATGCTGGTTTTTTTAGCGTTTGAATTGGCAAGGTTATCGCTGTAAGTATGTGAATCATTGCGGCCTTACGGCCGAGATAAGTCAAAGTCGTGGGTCTTCAACCCACACCCGACCAAGAGGGGATCAACAGCAATTCCCTCTTGGATCTCCCTTGCCGCCCCTAGCGAAGTTACATGCATTGATTACTGGCTTCGTGCTTATTCGAAAATTGCTAACGCTTCCGATGGTACATCCTGTACCTCGAAAGCTAGCGAGGCATCCATGCCTCGCTCACGCGATTTTCTTCAACGCCCTTCAGCAACTTCGCAGGGGAAGGTGAACTCCTTCAGCTTTTGTTTTGTCTGCTCGCCATGCAAAACAACCAGAGTGATTCCTACCATCGCTATTAGAAATATTTAACAATAGGCAGCACGTTAAACAAATTGTTTATTTATGTATTAACTTATTGATCACAATGTAATTGCGGTGGTAATTTCTACCATGATTGGATAATTATGCCATAGAAGATAATATCCAATGTTTTCTTGATCGAGCCTAGCAATAATTTCATATAAAACAACTTACTTTCAAGGAAATAGCATGAATATGCTAAAGGAAATTTTGATTCAAATTCAATCGGGAAAAACAAGCTACCGACCAGAGAAAGATAGCTACGAGTCGCTTTTACAATTTCAAGATACAGCGAAACACATTCTCTACGCGAAATCTAAAGGTTACGTTCACGACGTGAAATCGCAAAACAATTTTCAGCATCCAGGACGACTAGTAGATCACCTCATTGTGCAGGGTGGAATAACCTTTAAAGGTGAGCAATTTATTCTCTCACCAGAGGTAATGAACAACGCACTATCTTTTCAAGAGGATATTATTGAGCTTAAGCCTAATATTGCTGGAATTGGTGTAAACCTAAATGCTGCATATCGTTGGCTAACGCGTAAATTAAAAAAATAACAAAGTCGCTTAGGGTCAATGGATAAGATTTATGGACCTATTACAGCATCGTATACCATGTTTATGATCGACAAATCAGTACCGTAGGTTACGGTGCTAAAAAATAAGACCAAATAAAACTAGTTGTAAGTATAAAGGAGTAATAATGAAGTATTTAATGACTATTATGATACTGCTGTTTACGCAGACTGTCCTTGCAGACCCAATTACAGATGTTTTTGGAGAAGGTGTATTCGATATTAAGTGGGGCAATTCAATCGAGCAAATTCAAGAAGCGTATCCCATGGGAAATAAAAAGTCTTTGAATAATATCATGTGGTTCGAAGTAAAAAACTCAAAAGAGGTGTTGGGGTTTCAACGTAAAAATATGAATATTCACTTCTCATTCGATGACAAAGATCGGCTGAATGGTGTGGCTGTTCACTTTGATGACTCACAATATGGTGCTCTTTTGATAAAGCTTGAAACTTTATTTGGCGAGTGGTCAAAGCATTCGACTAATGCCGTCCCGTATATTCAGTGGAAAAGTGACAATGGGATCACTCTTACTCTTTCTTCTGCACCTTCTGGTTTTGGTATAGATACCGTTTTCTCAATTGGATATGCAAATCTAGAAGCAACTATTCCTGACAAACAAAGTCTTGGATTTTAGAGAGTATTTAAATAAGATAAATCCAGCCACCAGGTAGTGTTCAAATTTCTGTGTCATTTCTTCCAGAATTCAGATAATAGCTGCGACACTCTAATCGAGGTGTAGAAGAATGAAGATAAGATGGGACATATATTAAGAGTAAGATGGGACAGGCACAAATCTTTAGGACTAACAGCTAACACCAAGGCAACAGAAGTTCACCTTCCCCTGCGAAGTTGCCGCGGGGCGTTGGAATAAATTGCGTGAGTCCGGACATGGATGTCCGGCTAGCTTTCGTAGGTACAGGGACGTTGCCTTCGGAAGCGATAGCAATTTATCCATAAGACCAAGGCTAGTAACCAATGCATGTAACTTCGCTAGGGGCGGCAAGGGAGATCCAAGAGGGAATTGCTGTTGATCCCCTCTTGGTCGGGTGTGGGGTGAAGCCCCACGACTTTGATTCACCTCGGCCGTTAGGCCGCAATAACTCACATACTTAGGCGATTTAATAAGCCTCCCATCCAGTTACTCACCTTACTTAATCAGAAATATGGGACAAGCGTAACTCTTTTGCGCAAGCTAAATCACCAAACTATAACAATCTGATATTAAATAACTTTAAGTAAAATTCCCCAACACATTTTACCCTATAAAAAAGCCAGCAAACTTTAAGCTTGCTGGCTTTTTTGCTTAACTAATTCACTCGCTTCATTTCACCGCGCGAACAGTGAATCAGAGCTGCTCAACTAGGACTTTTTCGGAAACACCGGATAAGAAGCGGTGCCAAGCACTTTGCCATCGACGTCGACACCGTAATAGTCGTTGTCGTTATGGTATTTCTCCTGCGCCTGCTTCACATCCCCCTTGTTACGTGGGTCCTGTGGACGCTCGTGGGAGTTGATGTAAGCCGCTACATCCCAAGCCTGTTGGTTCGTTAGCTGCATACTCTTACCAAAGGGCATGTTTTCATAAATGAAAAATGCGGCAGTATTGACCCTATGCATCCCCGCTCCCCAGTTATAACTTTGAGGGCCCCATAATGGTGGCAGAGAGTAAACACCGGCAATCGCTTGGCCTTGACCATCGGCGCCATGGCACGCTTGGCAATGGGCGACATACACGGCTTTGCCACGTTCGGGTGAGAACGCCAGTTCTGGTTTTGGGATCTCAGGATAACCACGGCCGGGCAGATTCGCGCGTTGCTCCACTGTCATGGCTTTAGCGAGCGCTTCTGGCAGTGGGAAGTCCTCGCGTTTAGCACCTTTCAGCAATTCGGCATCACTTAACTCTGGTACAGGACCATCAAGATTAGCCGCATCCATTAAGCCACCCATCCCCAACCAATAGGCATAGGCCGATAGCGCAACAAGCTCAGGGCTACCTGCTGCAGGAGCTTTGCCGTTCATGGAATAGTTAAAGCAGCCTTGTATCCGCTCTTGAAAGGTATTTACTTTGTCGTCTTTTTTACGATAAGCAGGATACGCAAAATAAGCGCCCCAAACCGGTGACGCATTGGCCTTGCGGCCCGCATCCATATGGCAGTTGGCGCAGTTAAGCTCGTTACCTACATACTTATCCCGAAGCTGCTGGGTATTCACAAATAGCTGATAACCTAAGCGAACTTTATCACCAAAGGCACCTTCGGGAATCGCGCTTAACGGTCTTGGCGTAAGATAGGCTTGTTCCGGATTTTTAGGGACTGAGGGCAATGGCGCTTGTTTGTCGGGTAACTCTTGCGCCGCTTGTACTTGAGCGGTAAGCACTCCCATGGCGACCAATAATAAGATTGCAGAAGATTTCATGGCCGGCTCCTTATTTTATATTCGCAAAGTAATTCGCTAAGGCATCCACCTCGGCGGCGGTTAGCTTGTTAGCCACATTGGCCATCATGCCGTCCACATCTCCTTTACGAGTGCCTGCTTGCCACGCCAACAGTTGCGTCTTGATATAGCTGGCCTGCTGACCCGCTAAACGCGGGAACAAATCGCCACCTAATCCAGAGGGGCCATGGCAAGTCACACAAGCGGGTAAGCCACGTGACCAATCGCCTTGGTAAGCTAAGCGTGCGGTATCATCACTAAAGGTGACATGCGTACCGCGGAGCACTGGCTTAACCTCGGTTTTAGGTGATTTAGCGGAGAAATAACTCGCCACTTGCTCGATGCCATCACCTTGCAGAGTCATCGCCATCGGCATCATGGTCGCGTTTTGGCGCACTCCCGCCTGAAAATGCTGCAATTGGGTGGTGATGTATTCTTTCGAGAGTCCGGCTAAGCGCGGGCCAAGTGGCTCTACGCCCTCACCTTCAACGCCATGACAACTGACACAGATTTGTCCCGCAGGCGGGATTACAGAGGTATTTGCCATGGCGACAGAGGTCAAGGCACAGCCGCTAATGAGCGCGATGCCTTTGGCTAATGTTTTAATTTTATTATTCATTTTCTATCCTTGAACAAACCTTGAGTCACACGAAAACGGTTGAAAAACCGCGTTAACGGCTAAAACAAGGTCGTTAAAAAAGAGATAATTGAGTGCTGCGTTCCACGTTTAGCCCACACTAAACGCATCAAAACACCATACTCCTCGAGAGAAAGAGCGACAAGCATTGAAAAAATCTAGCATTAACACTTTAGGGCGTGTTGACGTTTCAGGGTTATTTTTGCAGCAATTTGGCGGGCGTTTATGCAAGGCAAAGTCCGTGCTGTGTAGTTATTCTACATAAACGGACGATAACGCAGCAGAAACGTCAGCCAAATGCTGCCCGAAGGGTTCGTCTGGCAAGCCCTTGCTCTTACTTTATGTCATAAGAGCAGCTCGTCATTTGAGTAGAATAACGACACATCATTCCTCGTTTCGCGAGCACGTGCTTGCCAGAACGAACAAAATTTAATCTCGAAACGTCAACACGCCCTAGTAACCAAATCGAGTCGCTTCAAAGCTATTCAATAATTTATGTAGCAGATAACAGAGGAATAAAGTCGCGACTATCGCCACAAAAATACTGCTCACCCGATACAGGGCACTAAAAATTAAGTCGTTACCTGGGGTTAAATACTGGCCAAACAAAATGCCTAAGGTGGTCATGGCACCAAAGCCGACACCTGAGCCGCTCGCCTCCTTCACATGGGCCTGCGCAAATAACATTAAGCCAAGCCATAGCAGCGGCACGATAAGGATCAATAAACCCGACCAATCGTAGAGGAAGAGTTGCACCATCACCCCAAACGACACCCCAAGCAAGGTGCCAACAGCACGTTTACGGGCATAATCCAGTGCCCCATTCCAATGCATGGGGAATAGGAGTAGCAAGGTGGTTGCCTGCGCCGACATCGAATCGCGCAGATCGAAAATCTGAAACACTAAAAAGGAGAGAGTCGCAATGCTGGCGCCGAGCAAGGCCTCGTGGCGCATACGGTGCGGCGCTTTGGGGCCGGGTTGATAGGCAGCGCGAGGCTCCACATCCGGCCAAAGTGCAGTCATTAAATAGGCGATGATGACTGATAGCCCTGTCGCCCAAAAGTTACTAAAAATCAGATCATTCAGATCTGTGCCCGGATAGCTGGCAAAGTGCAGCATAATGCTTAAACTCAGCACGCCATTGGCACCAAAGAGGAACAGACTGCCGCGGGACATCGCCGCAAAACGATACAAAAACAATAGAAAGACCAGCGGTGTCATCAAGCCTGGGTGGCTACCAAAAAAGCCGCCAAGTAGACCAACCTCTAGCCCCGCCATGGCCGATGACGCCAATAATTGCCTTACCGCATGGCCACTTATCACAGGGACTAAACCCAGTAATAACATTGGGGTTACGGTAAAAAATACCCCATTACTCCAACCAAATAGCTTACAGAGGGTAAAGCCAATGGTACCGCCTGTGGCAATGCGTAAGCACTGGCGTAAATCATTGGCAGTTAATGGATTGTGGCGTAACAACATGCAAATTGCCTTGATATTAATAGATATAGTGAAGCAGGCTGATAACCTTAATCTGCACCTTGGCAAGCAGATTAAACAGGGTATTGTCAGGCAGTAATTGCACTGTGGCGCGTGCCCCTGCGGGTAGGTTATTCATTGCACTGTTGCCTGACTTGCTGTCATCTAACACTAAGTGCAGTCTTAAGCGCTGCGCATCACGCACCCAGCGATCTGACTCCTGCGGCGCGGCTAAACGGCCATTGGCATCAAACTGCCCCGCACTCACCCCTGCATCGACACTACTCACTTGGGCGTGATACAAGCGGCCCGGCTCACCATCGAAGGCGATTAATGCGGGATAAGCGGCATTCACACCCCGTAAGGTTTTTTCGCGAAAATCGGCAATAATATCCAATTTATCAGAAACTAAAGCGAGTAGTGGTTGGCCCACAGCGGCAAAACTGCCCACTTCAAGTTGCAGGTTGGTCACCACCCCATCTTGGTCGGCACGGATTTGGGTGTAAGACAGATTCAGCTCAGCTTGCGCTAACGCATTCATCGCTTGGCGAACTCTAAGGTTATCTTCGCCATAGAAACCACGGCTCACTTTAAGCTTTTCAAGGCGAGCATTCGCAGCTAACAAATTCGCCTCGGCGGCGGCCGCATCACTATCGGCTTGATCGCGCAGTTGCTGCGAAACCCCATGAGTCACATAAAGTGCATCTAAACGTTTGGCCTCACGGCGTTTTTGCTGGGCAGTCGTCGCACTCGCATTGACTTCTGCCTTAGCGGCTAAAAGAGAAGCATCAAGCTCCGCATTATCTTGGCGCACTTGTTCTAGGGCCAATTTGGCATGCGATACGGCTAATTCAAAGGGCGCTGGGTCGACTTGAAACAGTAAATCGCCTTTGGCGACCACTTGGTTATTGTTCACATTAATGCTTTGGATCTTGCCGCTGATCTGCGGAGTCACCTTAGTCACTACGCGGGTGGCCATAGCCTGCGGGGTTAATGGCATCATAGTGTCGGCAAACATAAAATAGCCAAATACGGCCACAAAACCGAGCATGGCGATTTTGACCAAACGGGCAAATTGTTGATCCGGTGTCATCTTATTTCTCACTCAAGAATATCTGTGCTGTTGGCCAACTTGGCCAAGGCGTTTTCACTAATTAGGCTAATGATGCGTTCAAACTCGCCAAGCTCAGTGGCGCTAATGCCCGCTAATAATTCACCGCGCACACGGATAATCCGCGCTTCGACTTGCTTTAATACATCCTTTCCCGCGGGCGTTAGCGAGACGATTCTGGCGCGCTTGTCTTTAGTGCAACAATGACGCTCGACTAAACCTTGTTCCTCTAACTGCCCTAAGGTGCGCATTAAAGAAGCCAATTCAATTTCCAGCGCATCCGCCAACACCTTTTGGCTCACGTTATCGCCCAGACGCAATAACTTCCACAATGCGGTCCAGCGAGGATGGGTTAACCCAAGTGGGGCTAATTCAACATCTGCCACGGTACGCCACAATCGGTGCAGGCGGCCTAAGTGTTCCGCAAGGGATAACTCCTTTAACCGCTCGAGTTCTTTATACATGATGCTTATCCATTTACTTAGCCTGCTAAGCATTATACATAGTTAGCAGGCTAAGTAAATATTTTCTGCTCCCAAAAGATCTGTGCACGCTGCCACGAAATCCGCAAAAAGCCGAAAAACAACTGAAAAAGGTTCACCCGCTCGCAAATATAAAAACTGGTATCTCTATAATATTCAAAAAGATATTCAGACAGACATACGGATACTGGGAGGTTTACTGTGAAGAATTTAAACATTAGCACTCGGATAGTGTTAGGCATCAGCCTACTGCTATTTGCGGTGATGAGCTTTATCATGCCGCTGGTGCTATCGGAATTCAGTCGCCAAATAAGGGAGTCTGAACAACGGGAATTACATAAGCTATACGAAACCGCCGTAGCGAATATCGTCTCATCGGGACAAAGAGCACAGGCGATGGCAACTTTAATCTCACTCACACCTGAGATCCAAAGCAATTTTGCCGAGCGCGACCGTGAAGCCCTCTTACAACGCACTCAACCACTATTTATGCGCCTTAAACAAGATTTTGCGGTGCAGCAATTTCAGTTTCACACCCCGCCCGCCACCTCATTTTTGCGCTTACATCGCCCTGAAAAATTTGGCGATGACCTCACCGCGATCCGTAAAACCATTGTCGAAACCAACACCCAAAAACAACCACTCAGCGGCTTAGAATACGGGGTTGAAGGCTTAGGCATCCGCGGTCTCGTGCCGATGAATTACCAAGGGCAACATACGGGTTCGGTCGAGTTTGGCATGTCATTTGGCCAGCCCTTCTTCGACAACTTTAAAAATGCTTACCAAGCAGAAATAACCCTTTTGCTGCCTAAGGACGGTAACTTTGTCCCCTTTGGTGGCACCTTTACCACCGACACCAGCGCCTCAAGCGAACTCAACAAGGTGATGCAAGGTACTGAAGTGATTCGCACCATCGATTTAGACGGCAAGAGCTACGCCCTATATCGCCATGGGATGCAAGACTACTCGGGCAAAACCTTTGGTGTGCTGGATATTGCACTGGACAGAAGCCACTCTGAACAAGCTATGTCCGATATTCGCTTTAAACTCATCATGATAGGCTTTATTGCCTTCTTAATTGGCACCGCCATTGCTTGGTTTATCGCCAAGAGCATTACCCGCCCGATTGCCGAAACAACCAATGCGCTCAATGACATTGCCGAAGGTGAAGGCGATTTAACGCGCCGGATTGAAGTGAAGAGTAAAGACGAAATCGCGCAGCTTGCACTCGCCTTTAACCGTTTTGCAGAAAAGATCCACGCGACTGTTGCTCAAGTCTCTGACTCCACCAGCTTACTGGCGACATCGGCCGAAGAAATGTCCGCCATTACGAATGAAACTCAGCAAATGGCGAAACGGCAACACCTTGAGACCGAACAAGTCGCCACCGCGATGAATGAAATGGCGGCAACAGTACAAGAAGTTGCCCACAATGCGACTGATGCCGCTGACGCTGCAACCCACGCCAGCGAGTCAACTGAACATGGTAAGTTGCTGGTTGAAAAGGTCATTTCGACCATTAGTCTGCTGGCGGATGAAATAGCCCATGCAGCTAAAGCCATCAACGAACTTGAACGCAATACCGCGCAGATTGACTCGGTATTAGTCGTTATCCGTAATATTGCCGATCAAACCAATTTGCTCGCCCTCAATGCCGCCATTGAAGCTGCCCGTGCGGGTGAACAAGGCCGCGGTTTTGCGGTGGTGGCAGATGAAGTACGTACGCTCGCCAGCCGCACTCAAGCTTCAACCAGCGAAATTCAGCAAATGATTGAAGCCTTGCAACATAGCGCCAAATCGACCGTCAGCACCATGAATACCAGTACCGCCACCACGCAAAACTGTGTTTCGCTGGTACACGAGGCGGGTGAAGCGCTCGAAGCCATTACCCAAGCAGTGTCCACCATTAGCCAAATGAACATTCAAATCGCTAGCGCCGCCAACGAGCAATGTGCTGTGTCGGCGGAAATCAATAAAAACGTCAATAATATTAATGATATTACGATCAATGCCACCGAGAGTGCCGTGCAAACGGCGCGGGCGGGAGACGAGTTAGCACAGCTGTCGATGCGCTTAACCACACTCCTCGCTCAGTTTAGGATTTAAGCAAAACAAAACGCCGCTAAATAGCGGCGTTTTTTTATGCTGTTAACGTTATACCGCCTTTGGACGAACCCCTAGGGTATGGCAAATCGCATAGGTCAATTCCGCACGGTTTAAAGTGTAAAAGTGGAAATCCTTCACCCCTTCGCGGGACAACACTTTCACCATATCAATCGCCACGTTAGCGCCCACCAGCTGACGGGTTCCGGCATCATTTTCAAGGCCATCAAACTGCTTATGTAACCAGCTTGGTAAGCTCACATTGGTCATACCCGCAAAACGCTTTAACTGGGTAAAGTTAGTCACGGGCAGAATGCCGGGAACGATTTCGACATCAATCCCCGCCGCAACGCAGCGGTCGCGAAAACGCAGGTAAGATTCCACATCGAAGAAAAACTGGGTAATGGCGCGGCTCGCACCAGCATCGATTTTACGCTTGAGGTTAATCAAATCCGCCTGAGCGTTAGCCGCATCTGGGTGCACTTCTGGGTAAGCGGCTACCGAAATATCAAAGTCAGCCACAGAGCGCAGCAGGCGCACTAAATCCACCGCAAAGCGAGTCGGTTTTGGGCTACCCGCAGGTAAGTCACCACGCAGCGCCACTATGTCGCGAATACCCGATTTCCAGTAATGCTTTGCCAGCTCTAACAACTCTTCATCACTCGCATCAACTAAGGTTAAATGCGGCGCGGCGACTAAGTTAGTCTCTTGTTGAATACGCTCAATCACGCCGTGGGTGCGGTCACGAACGCCCGAGTTTGCCCCATAGGTTACTGAGACAAATTTAGGGTTTAGCGGCTCTAAACGACGGATAGAGTTCCACAGGATCTGTTCCATTTCAGGGGTTGATGGCGGGAAAAACTCAAAAGAAACATTAATATCGCCATTAAGTTCAGACAAACTTTGGTTTAGCGAATGCGAATGTTGTGCGTGATGAAAAGCCATGTGTATTTCCTCAACCGCCCGAGTGCGACACTTATCGCGACTGGTACGACTATTAATGCAGTAGTTTAACCCATATGGACGTTTGGACGTCTATATGTCCATATACTAGAGAAACTGGCCGTTAAGTCAAGCCAAAAAATCCCCATTTGTGGTAATTTCTGCCCCATAGATGAGTCTATTTATTCTAGACAATAAAAAAGGACTCAAATGAGTCCTTTAAGCTTTTGAATTTAAATCTATTCTTGCAGAAGATCGCGGCAGATCTGTGTTAGATCCGATTGTACCGCTGCTGCCGTCACTTCACGGCCCGCACCCGGCCCACGAATGATCAAAGGATTACCTTGATAGAAGGCTGAGCGGATCACAAACACATTGTCTCCGGGCGTGAGGTTGGCGTAGGGGTGGCTCGCATCAATCCACTGTAATCCCACCTCGGCTTTGAGGACTGCGCCGCTATTATCCAAGGAAGCGACATATCTCAGCACCTTGTTTTGTTCCGCCGCTGCGCCATATTGCTGCAATAATTCATCATCCAGCTCACCGATACGGGCAAGGAATTGCTCCAGCGGAATATCCGCTAAATGAGCAGGCACTAAGGAGCGCAGCTCAATATCCTCAAGCTCGATTTCTAGGCCGATTTCACGGGCTAAAATCAGCAACTTGCGCTGCATATCGCGGCCAGAAAGATCGTCGCGAGGATCGGGTTCGGTAATCCCTAAACCACGCGCTTCAATCACTAATTCCGAGAAGGGTTTGCTGGTATCGTATTTCTCAAACAACCAGCAAAGAGTGCCAGAGAAAATCCCGCCAACAGCTTCAACACTATCGCCACTGTTACGCAGATCGTTTAAGGCGTGCTGAATAGGTAAGCCCGCGCCGCAACTGGCGTTATAGCGCCAGAATAAACGGCGATAACCGAGTTGTTCCTTCAGCTCGCGGTAGAACGGCAGTGGGCCTGAACCCGCCAGTTTGTTCGCGCTGACCATATGGATGCCACGCTCGAAAAACTCTGGGTATTGCAGAGTTAAACTGGCGCTGGCGCTGATATCTAATGCAATCAGTTCATCACAGTTAAGTTGTTCTAACTGTTCAAATAGATGCTCATACTGCCAAGGTGTTGCTTCGTTATCGAATTCTTGCTGCCAGCTTTGTAGATCCACCCCCTTAGACTTAATCAGGGCTTTACTGGAAGTGACCAGACCGACTAACTCGACTTGCGCTTCAAGCTCTTGATTTAACGAGGGAGAAACTGACTTAAACAGCTTCACCCACGCCTCGCCAATATTGCCCACACCCAGCAGCAATACCCCAATACGTTTGCGCGGGCCAGCGCAGCGGCGATGCACTTTTTGGGTCAGCAGATTAACCTGCGACTGTGGCACTAAGGTCACAAGACTTAAATCACCACTGAACAAGGGCTTAGCATCGCGGCTCAATAAGCGGGCAAAACTGCGGCGATAATGCTCGGCATCGGCACTCACAAGCGCCACTAAACCGAGTTCGGTATTAATTTGCAGATCTCTAATGCCGAGGGCTTCGGCCTGCGCATCCAATAACTTTTGTACTTGTTTTTGGTTTTCAGCGGTATAGGCAAGTTCGAGTCGTTGATGCGCCGATACCCAATGTGCCAGTGGCGTTAATCCCGCCTCCACCAATTGATCAAGCAAACTGGCCACATCGCCCGCAATCTTAAAGCCAAATAACACCACGGCATTTAGATTGGTCACCACGGGCGCACTCGCTGAGGAACTGTGCGGCGCAATCAGGGTAAAGTCGGTGTGGGAGGCGTAGCTTGAGCGCACAGCCAAGCTCACCTCAGTGTTAAACAGCGGCTGCAAAGTGCGTGAATGCAACACGGGTGAGCCTAAACGCGCCAAGCGGTCGGCTTCGGCGAGGGACATGCTCTTGAGTAATTTCGCATCGTTGATCTTATTCGGGTCAGCGTTAAATACCCCTTCAACGTCGGTCCAAATGGTCACACGCTCAATGTCGGCAAGGCTAGCAATTAAGCTGGCACTAAAGTCAGAGCCATTGCGGCCAAGCAGCAAGGTATCGCCGCGCTCGTTAGCACAAATAAAACCGGTGATCACTAAGCGCTCGTTAGGGTGGGCCGCCAGTAAGGCTTGCACTTTGGCGCGGGATTCTTGCACACGGATTTGCGGCACGGCGGCCTCGTCGGCCACAAGAATCGAGCAGGCATCCACATGGCTTGCGGCCACACCCGATTCGCGCAGCAGCGCTGCCATCAGCCGTGCTGACCAACGCTCACCAAAACTCACCACATGGCTAATTTGATAATCATTACGTACATCTAAAGATAACAGACTGATTAACTGGGCTTTATCCGTGGTTAAACGCTCACGTAAATCCCGCGCTTGTTCGTTAGATAACAGCTGCTCAATCAAGCCTTGCTGATAGCTGATAAGGACTTGTAATTCTTCTTGCCATAATTGGTTGCTGTCGCGCAGTGACAACAACTTATATAAAAAGTTAGTGGTTTTACCCGCGGCAGACACCACCACCAGATCATCACTGTGGCCATGGGTTAACAGAATATGGGCGACTCGGCGGTAACAATCGGCATCGGCTAAGCTGGAACCACCAAATTTATGTAAGTGACAACGTGCCATCTATTATTCCTCTACTGACAAGCCGCTACGGCGGCCAATCCTGCTTGAATATCTGCAACTAAGTCGTCGGCATCTTCAATACCAACCGACAAACGTAATAGGGTGTCTTTAATGCCAGCTTCAAAACGCGCCTGCGGCTCCATCGCCCTGTGGGTCATGGTCGCAGGCACGGCCACTAAACTCTCAACGCCACCTAAACTCTCGGCAACGCTAAATAAACTTAACGCATCTAAAAAGGCGACCACTTCAGCCTCACCGCCCTTAAGCTCAAAACTCAGCATAGCGCCAAAGCCTTTTTGTTGCTTGGCGGCAATGGCATGGCCAGGATGATCCGCAAGACCTGGGTAATACACTTTACTGACCACAGGGCTGTTACTCAGTAACTCCACAATACGCTGAGCATTGCGTTGGTGCTCGCGAATGCGCACGGCCAAAGTACGCAGGCCACGCAGGGTTTGATAACTATCAAACGCGCTACCGGTTAAGCCTAAGGTATTTGACCACCAATGTAAGGTCTCACCAATTTGGGGGTCTTTGGCGATCACCGCGCCGCCCACCACATCGCTATGGCCATTAATGTATTTCGTGGTGGAGTGGATAACGATATCGGCGCCGAGCAATAGCGGTTGCTGCAAAATCGGCGACAGGAAAGTGTTGTCCACTACCACTAACGCGCCCACACCATGGCTCGCCTTCGCGATAGCCTCAATATCGACGACTCGCAGCAAAGGGTTAGAGGGGGTTTCAATCCACACCATTTTAGGCTGCTGGGCGATGGCTTGCGCAAGCGCTTGGTTGTCGGTTTGATCCACCACCAGCAATTTAAATTGGCCTTTTTTCGCCAAGTTAGTGAATAAACGGTAAGAGCCACCGTAACAATCATGGGGCACCACCAGTAAATCATCGGGGCCCAGTAAAGTGGTCACTAAGGTAATGGCTGCCATACCAGTACAAGTCACCACACCCGTTGCGCCCTTTTCCAACTTGGCTAAGGCATCGCCTAAAATACTGCGAGTCGGATTGCCGGAGCGACTGTAGTCAAATTCGCGCGGATTTTTATGACCATCGAAAGCGTAATTCGTCGACAGGTAAATTGGCGGCACCACGGCGCCATATTGAGTATCGCTTTCGATACCCTGACGCACTGCCAATGTGGCTAATTGACGCTCAGTCACTAATTTTCCTTCGGTCATCGGAATTCCTAAGTTCGCAAAGAGATGTCTGGACGTCTAAATGTACCTAAGCCCAGTGGTATCGTCAATAGGCGTTAAGACGTTTAGACGTCTAAACATAAAGAAATCTGTTTGCAATCGCTCAGAAATAGTAGCAATAATTTGACTGTAGTCTGTAAGGGTTTAAAATCTGCCCCGAATTTAGCGTTATAACAGGTGAGTCAATGACTGAATGGAATGGGGAATACATCAGCCCCTATGCTGAACATGGCAAGAAGAATGAACAAGTAAAGAAAATTACTGTGTCTATTCCGCTCAAAGTGCTAAAAGTCCTCACGGATGAACGTACGCGTCGTCAGGTCAACAACCTGCGCCATGCGACCAATAGCGAACTGTTGTGCGAAGCATTTTTGCATGCCTACACCGGCCAGCCTCTGCCTGATGATGCCGATCTGTCGAAAGAGTGCCCAGACAGCATCCCCGCCGAAGCGAAGCGGTTGATGGACGAAATGGGGATCGAGTGGGAAGACATGGAATAACGCTTAAGCGTCCATAACCCTGCCGTAACTAATTATTAGGGATCGTTAATGCCATCCGGCAAAGTAACGATCCCTATTTTGTTTTGATGGAATCCTATGTTCTCCTTGATCGATCCACAAACGCTTGCCATCGCGTCTGTGATTGTGTTTTTAGGTGCCCTCACCCAGAGCCTGATTGGGTTTGGCTTAGCCGTGGTCGCCAGTCCGCTGCTGTATATCGTCGATCCCCAATTAGTACCCGCCCCCGTGATTGTGATGGGATTTTCCATCGCGCTACTCACCCTATTGCGTGAACGCGGCCATTTAGAATTCAATGGCTTGCAATACGCGCTCCTAGGTCGGGTGCCCGGTGGCTTTATCGGTGCCAGCTTATTACTGTTTGCGCCGCAGCCAGTTCTCGGTCTGGCGATTGCCGCGATTGTGACGGTTGCCGTGGTGCTCAGTTTGTACAAATTTAGCTTACCAGTGAACAAAACCACGCTCTTTGGGGCTGGCGTTATCTCGGGGATCTTTGGCAATATTGCCGCCATTGGTGGCCCACCGATGGCGATTTTATTGGCGGGTAAGGATGCTTCGCAGTTTCGCGCGGCGCTATCGGCCTTCTTTATCTTTAGTTCAGCCATTGCCTTGACGATTCTTGGCATAACGGGCCTACTTGAAATCAAGCACTTCTGGCTGTCGTTAATGCTATTGCCCTCGGTATTGTTAGGCTATCTCGTGGCGGGTAAACTGGTGGGCAGTGTTGATAAACATAAAACTAAAATGGCGACCTTAGCCCTCTGCGCTATCAGCGCCTTAGTGCTCACGGTCAAATCTGTGATTGAGTTATTACCGCAATAATCCCCTGCAAATAGCTGCCATAAAAAAGCACCGTTTAACGGTGCTTTTTGTTGGTGTGGATGCAAGTTTTCATCCATTCGAGCATCACTTAATCGCATTTAAGTGATGCTTATTGCTCTAGCATCAATACGTTAGTTCTAGCATCAATACGTTAGTTTAAGTAGCTTTGGCCCGCATACACAATAAAGTGTCTCAGCGCGAGCACGCCGGTTAAGCTGGCACAGGCCACCATAATCATTGCGCCCTTAGTATGGCGAGTCGCGGCGGGAAGCAGCATAAACAGCAATGGCACACCAAAGCCAATCCCCACGACACCAATCCAGAATACGCTTGCCCACACGCCAGAGGTGAGTGATGCTAGCGCCGCAGCCGCCGCACCGCCCTTAAAGTACAAGGCGCAGAACAACATAAACAGGAACATGATTTCGATTGCCATCACTGGTAGCTCTAAGCCATGCATTTTGGCTAACGTCTTGTCGTGACTATCGGTTTTGAACATCACCAGTGCCAGCACCGCATTGGCCGCCGCACCCGCTGATAAACCAGATACCAAGAACAGTGCTGGCAATACCGCAGTGTTTAGCATCGGATAGGCATTCATGGCCGAGATTAAGAAGCCAGTGTAAGCGCCCACACCAATGGCGAGGACAAACAACAGCACTTCAATCAGCTTTCTAAAGGGCATAAGCAGCTTAGCGATAGGCACTAAGAAACCTAAGCCCCACTTTGGCAAATCGTCACGCAGTACTAAAATCGCGTAGGCAAATGCCAAGGGTGAGTAAGCCAGCAGCGCTAATA
The DNA here is from genome assembly GCF_000146165.2 of Shewanella oneidensis MR-1. NCBI lineage: Bacteria > Pseudomonadati > Pseudomonadota > Gammaproteobacteria > Alteromonadales > Shewanellaceae > Shewanella > Shewanella oneidensis. The sequence continues at coordinate 4,214,589 of NC_004347.2, forward strand.
CCCCAATCGCCATCACTGACTGGAAGTTGTAGTTAATTAAAATCAACCAGAAGTGGAAAGGCTTAGTTAAATCAAACACTAAACAAGCCAAGCCTAAGCTGATGGCCACAGGGCCAATAATTGCCGCGGCCTTGAGGATATTGCTCTCAACTTGCGTTTGTTCTTGATTGAACCAACGCAAACCGATACCAATCAGCAAACTTCCGGCGGATAAACCCGCCATAAACAGATACACGGCGATGACCCAGTGCCAAGTGACGGGATCATATTGCGCCATATCGCCCCAAGTATTGTTCATAATCAAATCCCCCCTCTTTTGGTAGGAACGCGATATACCCTAGGTTTAGTGCCTAAATGGGTCTTATCTTGGTAAGTGATCTTAGTGTTGAGCAGTGTGGCCACTTCACTTTGTGGATCGTTAGCATCGCCAAACACCAAGGCATCGGTTGGACACACAGTCACACAGGCTGGCTCTTCACCACGGGCTAAGCGGGTGTCCTTACAGAAGTTACACTTGTCAGCCACTTTGGTTTCGGGATTCATAAAACGCACTTTGTAGGGGCACGCCGCCACGCAGTACATACAACCCACACACTTGTCGCCGTGGATGGAGACAATGCCATCTTCGCCCACATAGGCCGCGCCCGTTGGACACACCTTCACACAAGGCGCATCTTCACACTGCTGACAAGACACCCTGTGGTACTTAAAGTGCAGATTGGGCATTTCGCCATAGGGCCCTTCGACTCTCACCTGCAAACGGGTAACCCCTTCTGGAACGCCGTTTTCACTGCGGCAAGCCACGTTACAGGCTTGGCAGCCGATGCACTTGTTCTCATCGTGCACCATCACATATCTTTTCGTCATTTGAGCCTCCAATTAGCGTTTTGCCAGCGTGACGCCAGTGGTGTGTACCGTCATGCCACACACAGGTGCGGTAACGTGGGGCAGTAAGTTTCCGCAGTGGATACCTTTGCCTGTCGCTCTAACCAACTCTTTGTTTTTAGAGCCAAAGCCCATATAGGCAAACACGGTATCGGGGCGAATGCCCGGGGTGACTAACGCATGACCTTCCTCTGTACCTACACTGCTGGTTAAGCGGATAGGGTCGCCATTACTGATCCCTAACTTGCCTGCGGTGACGGGATGCACCCATACGGCGTTATCCGACATCAAATTCGCCAGCATGGGCACATTGTGGGTCGCGCCATTGGTATGCACCGCAACCTTACCTTGGATAAAGTAGAGTTCATTTGGCTTTTTAAGCTGCACTTCGCGGAATTTAATGACACCGCGTCCTGGCGCCATGGCTTCAACCTTGGCGGAGGTCAATTCAATCTTGCCGCTTGGGGTTTTAAAGCTGAGTAAGCTGCCGTAGGTACCGTCTTCATCCGCAGGTTTGGCATTGGCATAGGCCTTGGTAAATTCGGCCACCATTTTAGGTTCGCACAACATAATCGGCTTACCGAAGCTGACAAAACCTTCGTCTTTGATCCGGCGCAGCAGCTCTGTGTCGCGGTTTACCTGCAACAGTTGCAGGGTCTCCATGTTTTCCCATGGATAGAATTCACTAAGCCCCAGTTTGTGGCCAATATCTTTAAAGATTTGCCATGAAGGACGAGTATCGCTTAAGGTTTCGACTACCCGTTGGCGCACATAGTAGGCAGGGTTTTTACCTGACTTGTCAGCGATTTCCTCATCGCGTTCAAGGTAGGTAGACTCAGGTAAAATCACGTCGGCATAGGCCGCAGTTTCACTAATATACACATCGCACACGGCAACAAAGTCGAGCTTTTTCAAGGCTTCAACCACACGCGCTCTGTCGGTCATGGTTTGCATTGGGTTGGTACGGGACATCACCCAGCCATGTAACTGATAAGGCACCGCGCTTAAGGTCGCATCGAGGACGGTTTGATAAATTCCACCCGCTGACCACATCATGGCGTACTGCTCTTCCACTTGGTCGATACGTTTTGCCGCAGGCTTTGGCATATCTTTTACGCCGGGCTTACCCAGCACGGGGGCCACATCTTCACCGGCGAGCTTGTTATAGTCGCCAGGCTTTTGACCAAGGTAGATACCACCCTTACGCTCGATGTTACCAATCAAGATGTTGGCGGCGTACAAGGCGCGGCGCATTTCAAACTCTTCGGTGGTAAAGGTGGCTCTGTGACCAAAATCCACTACAGCATGGGGTGCTTTAGCCGCATATTCGCGGACAATACGGCGAATATCTTTAGCGGGCACATCGGAAATGGTTTCGGCCCACTCAGGGGTATAGGCTTTGACTTCAGCCGCAAAGGCATCAAAGCCTTCTACATAACGCTCAACAAAGGCCTTGTCGTAAAGATTTTCTTCAATCAATACATGGCATAAGGCTAAAGCGACGGCGACGTCGGTGCCGGGACGGATCGCATACCATTCATCGGCTTTATCGGCGACGATAGAGAATCTTGGCTCAAACACCACCAGCTTAGCGCCTTTATCCATTTGCGCCGCCATCATGCCACGGGTTTCGGACATGTTGATGCCTTCGTACAGGTTATGGCCGAAGTTAATGATGTATTTTGAGTTACTTAAATCGCGTTTCACCTTAGTGCCAAACATAGCCTTGGCGGCAATTTCATAACCACCAGGGCAAGTAGACGCATGGGTAAAGGTATTTGGGCTGCCAAACGCAGTGGCGAGATGGAATAAGTGTTTTTCTTGCGAGCCAGATTTAGAGGAAAACGCCACCGCCTCTGGGCCGTGTGCTTGCTTAATTTTAGTGAGATTATCGGCAATCAGTTGATAAGCTTCATCCCAACTGATTTCAGCCCACTTACCCTCACCACGCTCGCCAACCCGTTTTAGGGGTTTCACAATCCGCTGTGGATCGTACAGCAAACTATGGCCAGCACCGCCACGGGCACAGACTTTACCGCCAAAGGATTTAGCTGCCTTGTTACCGCTAATAAAGACGTTTTTGCCTTCAATCACCCGCGCTGAAATCGGGCAGCGGGTTGAACACATCTCACAGATACTGGCAATTTCTTTGCCCATGCCCTTTAGCTGCTTGCTCTCTAATGCCGCTAAGCTGCCCGGCAACAAGCTGGCTAATGCACACGTTGCACCGCTGGCCCCTGCGCCCTTTAAAAAGGTTCGCCTATTAAGCTCAATCATGGTTACCTCCATCACACTCATCCACCCTATGCACCGCATGGCACACGCAAACTTAGGCTTTGGGTCACCACTGCGGTGAAACACTAAATTTGCTCACAGGTTTTTAGTTATTAATGCCAATGCCTTAAGAAACGCTGGCATTTTGCTGTTCCAGAGTGATTGTTATTCCTAAAGGGGTAGGCGGCTATTGTGGTAAACCACATAGGCAAGTTGAGTGTGATCTGCGGCAACTAAAAGTTAAAATTGTTCTAAAAAATCGTGAATACGATCAACAGAGCGGTTTGGCGGATTTAAGCAACCGCTTGAGGTATTTTTATAATATGAATCACGCTAAAAAGTTATCAAAAAACCTAAAAGCACTCGCAAAACTAAGAAGTTAGCGAGGTGGCTGTCGATAGGATAATTTGAATCAGCACTGATTTGAAAGGAGGTTAATACTCGCCTCATCAACACTTAATACCAATCGTATTAAATATCTGTTCATTCAGCGGGAGTTAAACGCGCTTTAGACAAGGCGAAGGCTTGAAGGCATAGTGGTGCTCTGTCGAAAGCCTTAAACGCAGTATAAAGCGCGAACAGGTGTTGATATGAGGTAGGGCATGTTGACGCTTCAGGGTTATTTAATCTCGAAACGTCAACACGCCCTAATCTACCAAGGTAATATCTAAGCCATTTAACAACCGAATCGCTTCATCGCGACTAAACTTAGCGCCTTTAATTTTATTGTTAAAAATATCAATATCGTAATCGGTTGCCTCGGAGAAATCCGCCTCCAACAACTCGGTACGACCAAATAAGCTGTGGCGAAAATCGCTAAACGTAAAGTTAGCCCGATTAAAACTCCCCTCGCGAAAATCCACATCATGAACTTTGCAGGCTTCGAGCACCATTTCATCGAGCTTAATCCCCATAAACGAGCTGTCGTTCAAAATGCACGCCTTAAAAGTAAAAGGAGCCGCAAAGGCTACGCGTGGCCATGAGGCGCGGGTCCAATCAACGCCCACGAGTTTACATTCTTCAAAACTTACGCCGTTAAAATGGCTTAATGACACCTTGACCAGACTTAAATTACAGCCCACAAATCGGCAATCGATAAACTTACATTGGCGAAATGTGCTATCGCTAAACTGACAATCATGGAACTCACATTCTTCAAATTCGAGATCTTGCCAATGAGCCTGCGTTTCATCTAAGCCAATAAATTGCTGCGCAAAAAAATGCCGTCCCCGCAACGATACCCGTTGCACTATGGTGGTTTGCGCGGTGATGTTAGCACTGGTGTTAGCGTCGGTCGTCATAGGTCCTCGATTTCTTCCATAAACCTTGCGCAAAGGCGTTTGAGTTAACGGCATGCTTAAACTCAAAGGATATTCAATAAACCTAGAAACTGGCAACCCACTCTTGTAATGGGTGTAATGGGAGCTGTCACCACCGCTCCCCATGTTGTTGCCAACTCGCAGTGCTCCACATGCGATTTGGCTTGACTCTTAAGGAGATGAAACCGCTAACCACACGGATTGCGAAATAATGTGAACCTACACCGCATCAGAACAGAAATCACCAACATAGAAATAAATAGCCATGGTAAATTTCGTCAAAAAAGGTAGAATGTCGCCACTTTTTCGCGGCTGTCTAACAAGGTTCTCTGGGATTAATGGTTAGCCTTTTCGAGCAAAATGGCACGGGGTTCCCCCGCTTGAGCAGACCAGTATTACTCTGGCGCCAACCTTGCTCTGCGTTTCATTTTTACCCCGAATCTCGTCCTCCTTTATTGTCCCCAACGCCCGAAAATCCACTATTCGCTTTACGCTTAACCTTCACCAAAGCTTTACGCAAACTTAGCAATAAGCTATTGGTTAATAATAAAAAGGTGGCTAAGCATCTCACGTTTAAGCACACCGCAATACATAAAACACTCGTCCCTACACTCTCTATCCAAAGGAATACTCGTCATGAGTCTTGCTGATTCCGTATTAGCCGTGAACAACGATTTACCCATCCGCACCGACAAATCAGTCCATAGCGGCAAGGTACGTAGCGTTTACTGGCTAACCGACGCCGACAGCCGCCGTTTAATCAAGACCAAGGGCTACAATGTGCCCGAAGATACGCCGCTTGCCATTATGGTGATTAGCGATCGCATCTCCGCCTTCGACTGCATCTTCCACGGTGAAGGCGGATTAAAAGGCATTCCAGGTAAAGGCGCGGCATTAAATGCCATTTCTAATCATTGGTTTAAGCTATTTGCCGAAAACGGTTTAGCCGATAGCCATATTTTAGATATTCCGCATCCCTTCGTTTGGATAGTCCAAAAAGCCCGCCCGATTAAAGTTGAAGCCATTTGCCGCCAATACATTACTGGCTCCATGTGGCGCGCCTACTCCAAGGGCGAGCGCGTATTCTGTGGTATCACCCTGCCAGAAGGCTTAGAGAAAGATCAAAAACTGCCTGAGTTACTGATCACCCCTTCAACCAAAGGCATTTTAACTGGTATTCCCGGTGTGCCCGCGCAGGATGATGTGAACATCAGTCGCAGCGATATCGAAGCCAACTACCAAGCCTTTGGTTTTGAAAAGGTAGAAGATATCGACCTGTACGAGAAGCTGTTAAAAGATGGCTTTAAGGTGATCTCAAAGGCTTTGGCCGACCTTGACCAAGTGTTTGTGGATACCAAGTTCGAGTTTGGTTATGTGACCGACCAAGATGGCAACTCAAAACTGATCTATATGGATGAAGTGGGCACCCCAGATTCATCCCGTATTTGGGACGGCGCCGCCTACCGCGATGGCAAGATCCTTGAAAACTCTAAGGAAGGTTTCCGCCAATTCCTGCTGAACCACTTCCCCGATCCGGATATTCTGCTTAACAAAGACAGAATGCCAGAGCGCGAAGCCCTTGCCCGCGATAATGCCCTACCACTTGAGGCGATGATGCAAGTGTCACGCACTTACACTGGCATCGCCGAGAAGGTGACCGGCGCGGCAATTCCGCTGCCAGCCAATCCTAAGGCAGATATTATTAAGATCCTACGGGAAGAGTATGATCTGATTGTTTAATCAGATTTCGATGAGGTAGGGAGTTTTTCCTTAACCTCTAAATGCAGAAAAGGCGCTTAGGCGCCTTTTTTGTTTTTCAAACTTGGATTTGAATTTATTTGTATGAATCAATTTAACTCAATTCTGAAATGTTAATCTTAGAAAAATCAAAGCCAAAGTCAAAGTCGTGGGGCTTCACCCCACACCCGACCAAGGAGGACTGCTCGTCCTATCCTCCTTGGATGCTCCAAGACGCCCCTAGCGAAGTTACATGCATTAGAGACTAGCCTTGGTCTTATGGATAAATTGCTATCGCTTCCGAAGGATGCGTCCCTGCACCTGCGAAAGCTAGCCAGTCATCCATGACCGGACTCACGCAATTTATTCCAACGCCCCGCGGCAACTTCGCAGGGGAAGGTGTACTTCTGAGGCTTTGGTGTTGCTTGCGAGTAATGCAAAGCAAACAGAGTGATACCAAACATCACTTTTAGAAAATTTAACAATGGGTGGCTCGTTAAATTCTTAGTTGAATACTCAATAAAATGACGTTATGTTGCTGTTTTAGCATAGATTGTCAGATTTAATTTAGGGACAGTGACATGACCTGAACCAAATTATTCATGGTTCCGAGTTTTAATGTCGTTTCCTCAAATAATATGGAAAAAAGTATGAATAAAAGAGATGAAATACACTTACTATCTTCACTAGCTGTCTTTAGCCAAACCTATAAGAATAATACCGATATTATCGACGTAATCGCAGCATTTATTGAAGCAACTATAATTAAGAGAGCTTTAAAATCATTTACATGCCCTGAATTAACTGCACATGTTAATAGTGAATTCTCATTCACCTTTCCAGAAGGTGTGATATCAACATCACTCAAAAGAATTAGCCATTTAGAAAGAGCCACCAAACCAAAAACGCATTACATTTATACTCCTGATGAAAAACAGCAAGAATCAAACTCCAAGATGTTGTTAGAAATATCGAATGCAGAGGCAAAAAACAAAGCTCTGCTTGTTGATTTAGAAGGATATATCTCTTCAAAAATAAAGAGAGAACTTTCAGAAAGTGAAGTTGATGATTTAATTCACTCATTCACATCTTTCATTCAAGACACTGCAAATGGAAGGAAATTCTCCGAACACATTAGCGCATTCATAATAGAGAACTCAGAAAAAAAGGATTTTATCGAGCACGTACAAGAGATAAAAGATGGTTCGATAATAGAGTCGGAAATAAGATTTAATAACAACATATCTGAAACTGGATCTTGGAAAAATGAAATAACAATACTACTAGGTACGGAGATTATTTTCCACTTGGCGGGATATAACGGACTGGTGTTCAAAAAAATAACTGACGAATTCCTAAGCTATATATCAGAAATAAATAGCGGAAGAAAAGAAAAAATAAAACTAAGATATTTCAATGAAACTCTTGATGGAATAAACTCATATTTTTCAAAAGCAGATGACATTGTTGCAGGAAAAGATAAAGCATTACCTCATGTTTCGGCTATGGTACATTTAACTAATGGGTGTGAAAGCAGATTCGATTTATTGAAAAAAAAGAAAGAACTAATTAGGCTACTTGAAGTAAAGGGTATTAAGCCATTAGAGGATGAATCTTTCTTTTCAGAAGAAAATCATAAATACAACATAATAAACTCTTCTATAATAAATGAAATTCAATCAGACCCGCGCAATGAACTTATGGAAAACCATATTAATGAGCTAAATTACATAAACATACTTCGTAAAGGAGATAGCAGTCGATTTGATAGAATTACACATATTTTAGTAACAGAAAATTATAAAACACTTAATATTGCATGGAGTTCTTCACTAAAAGAAAAAGGTGAGGTACCGTTGGCGACTAATCTTAACTTCATGATTAGTAAATTCTGGTTTAAACTAAATAGAGGATTTGGACAGCAGGGAAGTATCACATCTTTTGATGTAATAACAAAAGCGAAGATTGTATTATCTTCCAAAGTAAATGAATCCGTCAGCAAACGATACACCGAATTCCAGAAAAACTATTCTAACGGAACTCTAGATAAGGAGACGGCAACAGCAATACTCGCTGAATGCCGCAGCGACACAAGAAAACCAGAAGAAATAAAAGCTGTTGAAACTGAACAAATGCTGTCACTCATTGAAGACTCCAGCATTGACGCTTACTTGAGAAACAAAAATCATTTGGAGCAAATCAATTCTTTACGCGAGTCAGAAAATGCCAAGCTGATGAAAAAACTTGTTCATGAAAGAGAAAGAAACGACATAAATATAAAAACTTTAATTGAGTCAAAATTAACTACCAAAACTCTTTACCAAGAAAAAAAACAGAGTACAACTCAACAACTTGAAACTTTTGAAAGCAAAAGAACAGACATAAACAAAACATACTATCGTTCAAAAAAAACATTAAAAATACTCACTATGACTTTAATTATAACAGTAATACCATCTATATATTACTTATTATCTGAAGATATAGAGAAAATAACAAATCTTATAAAAATATCAGGAGCCACTACGTTATCAACATTTATAATTTGGTATTTTGGAGACATGATAAAAATAGAAAACTTGAGAAACACTATATCTAAGTTTGATAATATACACTTAAATAAAAAGTTTGAAAAAAAAGGGCTGACAGATGAGATTATTAAACAGCTCAATGATGAAATTTCAAAACTTGACAATGATATATCCAACATTGACCAAGATATAAAAATTCTTGAACTTGAACTTGAAGAGCAGAACTGAGATAAAGATAGGACAGGCATAAATCTTTGGGATTAACAGCAAACACCGAGATCACAGAAGTTCACCTTCCCCTGCGAAGTTGCTGAAGGGCGTTGAAGAAAATAGCGTGACGCAGACAGGATGTCTGCGTAGCTTTCGGGGGGAAGGGACGCCCCATCGGAAGCGTTAGCGATTTTCGAATAAGCACGAAGCCACTAATCAATGCATTTAACTTTGCTAGGGACGCCGGGGGATTTCCAAAAGGGGAACAGGCGTTTTTCCCCTTTTGGTCGGGTGTGGGGTGAAGCCCCACGACTTTGATTCACCTCGGCCATGAGGCCGCAATGACGATACATCTACATAAACAAGTGTGAGATGAAGCCCCACGACTTTGATTTGGACTTTGATTTAGCCTGCTAACACGACTAATGAAACTGAAGCACTTTCATGTTCTAGCACGAACGTAAGGACTAACATCCCAAGTTGTCACACCTTCAACCCAAGGTTAAATCTTCACACAGACAAACAGCGCATTACCTGAGCTTAAATCCCATGGGACGATTTTTTCATAATCATGCTCAAAGATATGCACTTCAAAATATGGCGCGAGTAACGCTTGTAGCTCAGCAAAACTGGTGGCGACCATAGTATGTTGGTCTTGCCATAACTCAGTCTGATGCAGAGACGTATCGGCTTCAAAATCAGTCAGTTGAGTAAACGGCTGCTGACGCTTTGCAATGCTTAGATTTAATGACTGTTTTTCGCCTTGGCCATTGTAATGCCAGCCAGATTCAAAGGCAAAATGGTACCCTTCAAACTCGGCAAAATGCTTAATCGATAAGCGGTTATCGATGCAGTGCTTATCAACCGAGTTGAAACAAAATATCCCACCGTCATTAAGGGCACGGTGCACACTCGCGATGCAACTTTTTAGGCGCTCTATGCCGGCACTGTAATGGATGGAATATAAAAAACAGGTAATTAAATCAACTGGCTGCTCAAGATAAAACGCGGTCATATCTTGCAGATTAAACTGGGCCTCAGGGCAACGACGCATGGCCATATCGAGCATCGGCTGATTAATATCCAGGCCACTGCACTGATAACCAAGGTCGATAAAATGTCGTACATGCGGGCCTGTGCCACAGGCTAAATCAAGGTGTTGTTTGCCATTATTCCCTAAGAACTGATGCAATCGATGGATGCTGGCACTCTGTTGTTGATAGTTAATATCGGAGCACATTAAATCGTAATAACCGGATAGATCGGTATAAAGCGCGTTAGAAGACATAGCAGCAAAGAGAAGGCATGGGCAATTAAGGGTGGCGCATGATATATCAGTTAGCCCATAACCGATACTCGCAATTCCACAACTAGGTGCGAGAACAAGTCGCTTGAATCAATTTTATTATACAAAACAGCACACTAGGGTGCTGAGTAACAATCCAACACCTCAAAGGTGGTTAAACCTCAGTACGTCATCGACAATCAACACAAATCAGCCAAGATGGATGAGCTAAGTAAGCCTCATCCATCTTATCGGTTTATGATTGATTTATTTCAATTTATAGACCACTTCAACTCGGTCTTCGATAGTCACTTGACCATATTGATAACTTTCAGCCGCGGCCATTGCATAATCGGCTTTGGCATTCATACGCAGCATAACTGGTTGTACTGGACGTTGATCGTAATAGCGAATTTGCCAAATCTTACCTAAGTTTTCCCCAAATCCCTTGGCTAAGGACTCGGCTTTTTGCTTAGCATCGACAATGGCCTCTTGGCGCGCCTTGGCTACATATTCAGCCTCTTTGCTTGATTTAAGGGCGATGTTATTCACTCGATTCATGCCCTCTTCGATGGCCGAATCAACAATCGTATTTAAGCGGCTTAACTCTGTTACCGTTACTGTGATTTGACGACTGGCGATGTACCCCGTCAGCTCTGGCGCTTTATCCTGGGCATAAATATATTGGGGTTGCAGATTTAAGTTAGCACTTTGAATATGTTCTTTACTCACCCCTGCGGCGGCGAGGCGGGCGATAAATTTCGCGACAGCCGCATCCGAGTTATCTTTAGCGGCCTTAGCGTCTTTCTCGGTAACCGCCACTTCCACATTAAGTTCGGCCATATCGGGCTCGACTTGAATTTGGCTCACGCCCATGGTTTCGATATGGGGAAAATCCACCTCGGCCGCAAGTGTGGTGGCAGTAAATGCACCAGAGAAAAGACCACCTGCAACTAATACAGCTAAAAGAGAATGCTTCATTATTAACTCCAACTAAATCATTTAAGGCGAGACTGCCGTGATGCTAACGCGATGGCTATCGGCTAACAGGCCAATTTAGCGTCTGAGCGTTATACCAACGAGTCATACAAACTATCCCTATAAACGAGGGCAAACATAAAAAGGGTTAATTTTTTAAAAAATTTTTTCAATCGGCTACGTTCTGCCTTGTACTCGGCTACGCGCCCTAAAATGAATCCCCGCAGGGCGAAATGCCGATTGATAACGAAACACAGCATTGTGTGGGCTGTAACTGGTAGAAACGCCATCTTGGCTGTACACTTTTCAGCCACAGATACTGTACCTTTTAATCACTTCAGGTATAATCCGCGCTCTTTTTAAGGCGCTCTTTTATCAGCATCAGCGAGACACCATGACAGTTGAAACTTTTCATCCTAAGCAAACAACCACGCTTGAGACCCCTGCCAAAACATTAGAAGCCGCCAGTGCTGACTCTGTTAATACGGGTAATGTTGCCACAGGCAATCGCATCGGTTTTGTGTCTTTAGGTTGTCCCAAAAACCTCGTGGACTCAGAGCGCATTCTGACCCAGTTACGCATTGACGGCTATGAAGTAACCAACAGCTACGACAATGCCGATCTAGTGATCGTTAACACCTGTGGTTTTATCGATGCGGCGGTTGAAGAATCCTTAGATGCGGTGCGCGAAGCCTTAGAAGAAAACGGCAAAGTGATCGTGACCGGCTGCTTAGGCGCCAAAGAAAACCAAATCCGCGAAGTACACCCAGACGTACTCGAAATCACAGGCCCACACAGCTACGAAGCCGTGTTAAAGCACGTCCACAAGTACGTGCCAAAACCAGAGCACAATCCCTTTACCTCGTTAATCCCACAAACTGGGGTCAAGTTAACGCCTAAGCATTATGCTTATTTAAAGATTTCAGAAGGTTGCGACAACCGCTGTACCTTCTGCATCATCCCTGCACTGCGTGGCGATTTAGATAGCCGCGGCGCGGGTAGCGTATTAGATGAGGCCAAACGTTTAGTTGAAGCTGGCGTACAAGAAATCCTTGTGGTGAGCCAAGACACCTCTGCCTACGGTAAAGACAAAGGCGGTCGCACCGATTTTTGGAACGGTATGCCAGTTAAGCAAGACATCACCAGCCTTGCTCGCCAACTTGGCAAAATGGGCGCGTGGGTACGCTTACATTACATCTACCCATATCCATGGGTTGACGATCTGATCCCATTAATGGCCGAAGGCTTAATCCTGCCTTACTTAGATATTCCAATGCAGCACGCTAGCCCACGCATCCTGAAGATGATGAAACGCCCAGGCCGTGTTGACCGTCAATTAGAAGCCATCCAACGCTGGCGCGAAATCTGCCCAGATTTGGTTATCCGCTCAACCTTTATCGTGGGCTTCCCGGGTGAAACCGAAGAAGACTTCGAAATGCTGCTCGACTTCCTGCGTGAAGCACGCCTCGACCGCGTTGGTTGCTTCAAATACTCAGAAGTGGAAGGCGCTGTCGCCAACACCATCGCCGAGCTTATCAGTGAAGAAGTCAAAGAAGACAGATACCACAGATTTATGGAAGTCCAAGCCGAGATCAGCGCCGAGCGTTTAGCGCGCTTTGTTGGCCGCACCATGGATATCCTGATCGATGATGTTGACGAAGAAGGCGCGATTGGCCGCAGCTTCGCCGATGCCCCAGAAATCGACGGTATGGTATTTATCAACGGTGAAACCGAACTCGAACCCGGCATGTTAGTTCGCGCCGTGATCACTCACTCAGATGAGCACGATCTGTGGGCCGAGTTAGTGGATGCCGATGCTGAGGATGAAGTCGAAGCTTAAGCCTTCAAATCATTCAAGTTTTAAAAAGACGAGCCACAGTCTCAATTGTAGCTCGTTTTTTATGGGCAAAAGCAGGCGCATCCTCTCAATAGGTGAAGGCTAGATAGTGTGACAAAAGGGGTTGAAGAGGAAAATCGCAAGGCAGTGTGGGGAGTCTAGCAGGGATTAAATGAGCAGGACTAATACCAATCGTATTAAATATCTGTTCATTCAGCGGGAGTTCAACGCGCTTTAGACAAGGCGAAGGCTTGAAGGCATAGTGGCGCTCTGTCGAAAGCCTTAAACGCAGTATAAAGCGCGTAGAAACCTGCCCTTCGGGAGCCTCACAGGCATCCCACTCCGGTGTTGCATTGACTTAAAAGGGAATGACCATTTCTGCGTCAATGCGCCTTGGATTGAAATGCCTGTGAGGCTCTGAACTGATTAGATATTTAATGTGATTGGTATAACGTGGCAAAAACGTTAAAACATCATCCCCATAAAGCCGAAAGGGGTATCGCCCTTGTGCTGATACCCCTCTCGGTTACTCATTTTGAATGCCTTGCCTTTACGGTTATAAGACCCTTTGCCCTTTTTCGGCTTTTCGGTTCGCATCCGAAATAACGGACTGGTCACTAGCGCCTTAAGTGCATTGTCTGTAATGGTGCCGCGACCATTTTCATGCTCTAGCACACCTTCGGCTTTTACTTTTGCCACATTTACCTTCGTCATAATGACTCCTCAATTAATCCTCAATTAATCCTATATTGGTCAAGGGCCAAGTTAATCAGTCTCGGCCAGCGGCGACACTATAAACCAATCTAAAAAGATGTACAGAGTTTGTGCAGTAGTGCAAAGAATCGCACTTTTTATTATCGAAAAGTATGATAGATTAACCCAACAAAAAGAATACATTAGAGCAACAAAGCCCTATCTTTAACACTACTTTAGGTCGCTATTTATCGACACGATTACCCTTGGTAATCACTGGAGAAGGAGATCATTTTGCAGTTTGCAGTTATTTATCGGCCGTTACTGAGTCTTTTTTGCCTATTCGTTATCCTATCCCCTAGCCTAGCTCAGGCTTTTTCAAGCTCAGAATGCATCATTACCATGGGTTACCGCACCAGTGAGCGTCGTCCCTTTATCGAACAGGAACCAAGTAATCAGGGGTTTTACCGCGATATTTACCAAGCCGCTGCAGAAAAAATTGGTTGCAAATTGCGGGTAGTTCGAGCTCCTAAACTGCGGATTTTACGGGATCTCAAACTCGGTAATGTCGATTTTTATCCTGGTCTGCATTTTAGTGAAGAACGCGCCCAATTCGCCTATTTTATCCCTAATGGTCTGTCGGAGCGCTACATAGGAATAAGCCGAGCTGGCGCAGCAAGTATTAATTCACTCGCGCAGTTATCCCAAACAGGTATGACGCTATTAATTGCGCCAGGTAGTTATGACTTTAATGGCATATCCAAAACCATGTCGGTACGCAAACCACCTGAACTGGATGTACCTAAGGCCTTAGATTACCTGCTTGCCAGCCAAGGTGATTTTTTTATCTACGATCTAGCAACGCTTAACTATTACCTTAAAAATCGTGATATTAGCCAATTTCAGCTGCACCCCGATTGTTGCCAGCAACCTCAAGCCATGTATCTGGGATTTTCCAAAAAAAGTCGTCACTTTCGGGCGCTACAAAACCCCTATTATCGTGCCAATCTCCCCTTAAGCCCTGATAACATCCCAAGCGTGCTTGCAGAAGATTCCAAGGCCTACGAGTTTGCCAGAGCACTGGCCATAATGGATGCAGAGGGTGAAACCCAGCGGATCTATTTCAATCACTTTGGTTAATGTACAGCTCACTAAGGCGATTACCTACTCAGATACTGACGACTTAAGTGCAGCCAACGCTTAAGCAACAACTACTTAAGCCTTATCTTTATAAGCTCTGCGACAAAATGCCGCACCTGTCACACTTCGATGATCTTTATAATGCAGCGCAATTTATCCAAGTGAATGGAAGACAATAAGATGGCTGCAACTGCTTTAAATATCCCCCATGGTTTTAAATGCTCGGAAATATCCACCGCACTTACCCTTGCATTAGGCTTATCCTTTGCCCCGCTGGCAATGGCCAATGATAATGAACAGACTCAGATTGAGCGTATTTTGGTCCACGGTGAGCAGAGTATCTGCCGCAATGCCCTAGGCTCAGCCGATGCCTTACTTAAAGATCAAGGCGTTGATTTCTCTGAAGCTGGAGGAGTTTCGGCGCTACCAGTGCTGAACGGCATGATGGGCGATCGCATTAAAGTGTTAGTCGACGGCGCAGACATTACCGCCTCCTGCGCCAACCAAATGAACCCACCGCTATCTTATGTTTCTGCCAACCAAATCAACTCGGTCGAAGTGGTCGCGGGCGTGTCCCCCGTCAGTGCGGGCGGCGACAATATTGCTGGCGTGATTAAGGTTAATAGTCTCAATCCTAAGTTTACTGACAGCGAAAACTTAAGTTTTGAAAGCGGTGAGATTTCATCGGGATACCGCAGCACCAGCGACAGCTTATTACTCGGCGCCAAAGCCGGTATTGCCAGCAAAAATGTAAGCTTAAGCTATCAAGGAGCCTATGAAGACGCCAACAGTTACCACGATGGTAACGGCGACAAAGTGCTCGATACTTTATATCGCGCTCAAAACCACGCCTTAACGGCAGCATGGCGCGATGAAAAACAACAACTGGCCGTTAAACTGACCCATCAAGCCATTCCATTTCAAGGTTTTCCTAACCAATACATGGATATGACTGATAACAAGAGCTACGGTGCCCTAGTTCGCTATCTACGGGATTTAGAAAATGACGGCGAGTTTAGTGCCCAGCTCAACTGGCACAGTGTAAAACATGAAATGGGCTTCTTCACCCCAGAAAAAACCGGCAAAATGCCGATGAATACAGAGGGTAGCGATTACAGCTACCAACTGCACTGGCGCTTAACTATGGGGGATGACAGTACGCTACTGCTTGGCCAGGAATACTATAGCTATCAATTAGATGATATTTGGCCAGCGGTGCCAGGCACTATGATGGCCCCCAATGACTATATCAATATTAACGATGGTGAACGTCGCCGCGCTGCAGTTTACGGTGAATGGCAACAAAACCTCAATCCGCTTTGGTGGTTATCCGCTGGGGTACGCTATGAATATGTGACCACAGATACGGGTGAAGTGCAGGCCTACAGCAACATGCCAATGATGGGCATGCCCAATGTGGATGCCGAGGCGGCAAAAGCCTTTAATGCCATGGACAGAAGCCGAGACGATAACCTAATCGATGCGACATTGCTGGCACGCTATCAATTGTCGGCCAAACAACAACTGGAATTTGGCTTAGCCCGTAAAAATCGCGCCCCTAACCTCTATGAGCGTTACAGTTGGGGCCGCGGCGTCATGGCAACCACTATGATTGGCTGGTATGGCGACGGTAACGGTTATGTCGGCAACCCCGATCTAAAGCCCGAAACGGCCCACACCCTAAGTGCAGCTTACAAATTTAATGGCGATGCATGGCAGTTCTCGACCACGGCTTGGTATAGCGCAGTAACCGATTATATCGATGCTGAAGTGATTGGCAGCTTTAACCGTACCAGTACACCCGCAGGTAAACGCAATATCCTAAAATTCACCAACGAAGATGCCAATTTATATGGCGCTAAGTTCAGCGCACTCTACCTATTAGCCGATACCGACAGTGGTAAGTGGCAGATGCTCGGTAAACTCAACATCACCCGTGGCGAGCGCGATGAAGGTAATGAACCACTTTATCAAATCAAACCGTTACAAACCGAGTTAGCCCTCAGCCACCAACTCGGCGATTGGGAAAACCGCTTGGCATGGCAATGGGTGGCGACAAAGGATCGCGTTGATGATCGCCGTTTAGAGAACGAAACGAGCAGCTATTCGCTACTGAACTTAAGCAGTAGCATCAAATGGCAAGAGCTGAGTTTAACCTTTGCGATCAATAACCTGTTTGATACTTACTATGAGCTGCCACTCGGTGGTGTAAGCATTGCCGAGTTTAAGGCCGATAGCAGCAATGGCTTTAGCCAAGTCGCGGGCTCGGGTCGCTCATTTGAATTAGGTGCAAGCTACCGCTTCTAAAAAGTAGAACGACATAAAATCAAAAAGGGCAAATGCGAACGCATTTGCCCTTTTGTTTAAAGCTCATTCAGTTAACGCTGAGCCGTTAGACTGAATGACTCAATTAGGTTAACTAAATCAGTTACCCGCAACCTTCATCTCGGATAATAAAATCCCGCCAGTGCGAATAGAAGAGCGTAAATCGAAGTCTTTACTGACCGCCTGTATCCCACGGAACATATCCTTAAGATTGCCAGCAATGGTAATTTCTTCCACGGGGAATTGGACTTCACCATTTTCGACGTAAAAACCCGCGGCGCCACGGGAATAATCCCCCGTCACCATATTCACGCCTTGGCCCATCACCTCAGTGACAATCAAGCCCGTGCCCATGCCTTTGACTAATTCATCAAAACCTTGGCCAGTGTGCGCTAAGGTCCAGTTATAGATCCCGCCCGCATGTCCAGTGTTTGGTAGGCTCAATTTGCGCGCCGAATAACTGGTTAGCAGGTAGGTTTCTAACATGCCGCGATCGATAATGCGCCTATCTTGGGTCGCAACCCCTTCACTATCGTAGTTGGCACTGGCGAGCGCACCTAATAGATGCGGCTGCTCTTCAATGCTGAACCAATCAGGGAAGATTTGGGTGTGAATGGCATCGAGTAAGAAGCTCGATTTACGATACAAGCTGCCACCGCTGATGGCACCAATCAAATGGCCGATTAAGCCGGTCGCAATCTCTGGCGCCAGTAATATTGGCAAACGGGTGGTGGCGATCTTACGCGCCCCTAAACGGCTCACGGTTTTCTCGGCGGTTTTTAGCCCCACCGATTCAGGTGAAAGCATCTCATTGAATTTACGGGCGATAGTGTAATCGTAATCCCGCTGCATATTGCCGTTGCGGTCTTCACCAATCACGCTGCAACTTAAGCTATAACGGGAGCTGCAGTAACCATTTAAAAAGCCATGACTATTACCGTAGACCTTTACCGATGTATGGGCATTGGCGCTCGCTCCGTCGGAGTTATTGATGCGCGGATCGGCATCGAGCGCAGCGGTTTCGGCGCGAATGGCCAATTGGGCTAATTCGTCGGCTGAAATCTCTTGCGGATAGTAGAGCTTAAGATCGCGGATCTCGGTCGCCATCAGCGCTTTATCCGCCAGGCCACTAAAGGGATCTGCCGAAGTGTAACGGGCGATATCATCGGCCGCTTTTACCGCCAGCGCAATGGCTTCAGGGCTGAGATCAGAGGTTGATGAACTGCCCTTGCAACCATCGCGATAAACCGTAATACCGAGGGCGCCATCTTTATTAAACTCTACCGTTTCAACTTCCTTTAAACGGGTTGAAACCGATAATCCCTGTTGTTTACTGATCGCCACTTCAGCGGCATTTGTCCCTAATTTATTCGCATATTCGAGGGCCACAGCAACCGCATCTTTCAGCGCGGTCAATTCACTATCGATTCTGTTCAAAGACACAAAGCAACTCTTTCGTTATAGGCAATGACGCTAGCATAACAAACACCCATCCCATTCACATTATTTATTGCGTGCTTTACTGATTGAATCGCGCTTTAGCTAGGCGAATTTTGGCGGGAGATGTTATTATTAGCGCGTAATTTAACTGAGGTTTTATCTATATGAAGATTGTTGGTGATTCAGAACATTTTAAACAGCCCTATGACAGTAACGACGAGTATGTCAGTAAAACTGAGGATAAGCGTGACTGCGAAGCGGCTCAAAAAGTCGGTATGGAACTGGTCTCACTCAGCAAAACCCAGCTAGATAAAATCGAGCTGGACGAGCACTTATACGACAGCATTCAGCAAGCTCATAAGATCAAGCCAAAGACCGAAGCCTATCGCCGCCATATGCAATATATCGGCAAACTGATGCGCAACGTCGATATTGAACCGATCAAGGCGTCGCTCGCCGTGGTGCTGAACAAAAACAGCAACGAAACCGCCAAGCTGCAAATGTTCGAGAAAATGCGTGAGCGTTTACTCACCCAAGGCGACGGTGAAATCCAAACCGTAGTGGAACATTACCCACAGTTGGATAGACAAAAACTCCGCACCTTAGTGCGCCAAGCGACCAAAGAGCTGGCGAAAGGCCCAGAGTCAAAATCCTCAAAAGAGCTGTTTAAATATTTACGCAGCGAAATCCAAGACTAATCAACCTGCACCACAAGGATGTTTGCTTATGCGATTTAGCAAAACGTTATCAGTATTTTCTTGGGCATTACTGGGCGCAACTGCGCTCAGTGGTTGTAATGGCGCCGCTGATGGCACTGACGCTGATGGCAGTACCGACAGTTATAGCCTCAGCTTAAGCTACAAAACCTTAGTTAACGGTCAATGTGCCGATAGCACGAGCAGTTTAAGTTTCCCTACTGACGCCAGCTTTTGTGCGCTTGCAACCTTAAAACAAGGCTCAGCAAACGTCAGCGGACAACTGATTAATTTTAGCGCCACCTTAGGCACAGTCTCCCCAGCAACGAAATTAACCAATGCCAATGGTGTGGCTGAAGTGATTATTGCTAATGCAAGCTTAACCGAAGGTGCGGGGACCGTCAGCGCAACCTACACTCCCACAGGTGCTGCAGCCTTAACGGCTACACGTAACTATGAATTTATTGGCAAGGGCGGGTCGGGTACCGTTACTCCACCCAAACTGAGTGCTAGTATTGTCAATGGTGCAAACTTGGTCACACGCTTTAAAGTGGATGAAGCCGTACAACTGCAAGCCATCTTGCTTGATACTGAAAGCAAAGGCATTGCCGATGCTAAAGTCACCTTTAGTGCGGGCACCGCCACCCTCAATCCAGCTAGCGCATTGACCAATAGCCAAGGTCTTGCCCAGGTGACTTATACGCCAAGCGCGACTGAGTTAGGGGCAAATACCTTAACAGTGACAGTCGATTATCAAGGTCAATCGCTGCAAAGTAGCAGCTTATATGAAGTGCTCAGCAAAGATGCCATCAACGAAACGGGCACCCTCAAGCTAGGATCGTTTAACGGAACCAGCTTCACTGAAGGTAAACTTGGCAGCACTTTAACGCCACAGACTGATGGCAGCTATAAAATTAGCGCCGGCGGCAGCTTTGGGGTAACCGCAAGCTTAGTATTAGAAGCGAGTGATGGCACGATTACTCGAGTACAAACGCCTTCATCAATGAGTTTTAGCTCTGACTGTACTGCCAGCAATAACGCCACCTTAGACACGCCTGTCACTACCTTATCGGGCAATGCCAGCTCAACCTTCCAAGACACCAGTTGCAGCGGTAACAGTGAGCGTAATGACCAAATTATCGCGACCACAGTGGTCGGCAATCAAACGCTTACGGCCAATTTCCCGTTCACGCTACAGCGCCAAACCCTCGCAAGCCTAAGCTTTGAATCGGCAACGCCTAGCCAAATTCGCATCAAAGGTGCGGGTGGTACAGGGTCGAGTGAATCATCCCTAGTCAGCTTTAAAGTCACCAGCGCAAATGGCCAGCCCGCAGCGCAGCAAAAGGTCAGTTTTAGTTTAGATACCGTTGTTGGCGGCTTAAGTTTTGCCAATGGCAGCGCCAGTGCAGAGAGCCTCACTAACTCCCAAGGTATCGCCAGTGTGCGAGTGCTATCGGGCACTGTGCCCACCCCCGTTCGCGTTGTTGCCACTGCCGTGGATGCTGATACCAAAGAGGTGATTACCAGCCAGTCAGAGCAATTAACCGTCAATACAGGTTTGCCACAACAGCTTGGTTTTAGCCTGTCGACGACGATAGTCAACCCAGAAGCGGGCGATCATGATGGTGAAACAGCGACGATAACCGCAAGACTATCGGACAGTTTTGGAAACCCAGCGCCCGACGATACCACGATTAACTTCACCACAGAGGGCGGGCAAATCGCCCCAAGCTGCCAGACCAAAAATGGTGCTTGCAGCGTGACTTGGACATCCAGCGATTATCGCCCTCAGGATCATCGCATTAGCATATTGGCTTACGCCCTCGGTCACGAAACCTTTTTCGATACCAATGGCAACAACCAGTTTGATAGCGCAGATGGCGGGGCTATCGCTAAAGCCTGTTTATTCAATGGTGTAGCAACTAACTGCAGCGGTAATGGTATGGATGTCGAAACCTTCCACAGCAAGGGGTTTAGCGACTTACCGACGGCGTTTCGTGATGATAATGAAAACTTTAGCTTCGACAGTGGCGAGCGCTATTTCGACAACCTCGCCCGTGACACTTATCCTGCAGCCGATGGCAAGTTTAACGGCCCGCAATGCCTAGGCAGCCTCTGTGGTACAGGTCAAGCTAACAAAACCTATGTTCGCAAAGGATTGGTAATGAGCATGTCTGGCTCACAGGCTTATATCAGTGTGATGCAGGACGGTGTGCGACTTGCCAGCGTCAATGATATAAAACCCGTTGCCGCAGGTGCCCAATCTAAGTTTGTGGTGTTTGTTCACGACAGTGCCAAACAAATTCTGCCCGCCAAAACCAGTATCGAACTCTGTGTCGACTGTAATGGTGCTCCAGAGATTACCGAGGTTCCTAATACCCTCTCTGCTAAGGATGGTTTAGGCACTCCACTCAGTTTTAGCGCCTTCGCAGGCAATAATGTCAGCATTATTGCCACGACCCCTAAGGGTATCAAAACCACCAATTTAGGCTTTACGGTGCCAACGTTGTAACCAACAAAAAGACCCGCTGATGCGGGTCTTTTACTTTATGGGTTAATACGTTGGTTAACTCTGCAATTCTACCGCCTTGCGCAAGCGTAGGCTGCGCAGCGCCAGATACAGCATCCCCACAGCTCCCCAAATTAAACCGAGTTCTAATGACTGAGGCTCAAGGTTAATCCACAGCACGCCAATGGTTGCCGCGCCACACAAGGGCAAAACGAAATACTGCAAATGCTCCTTAAGGGATTGATTACGTTTTTCTTTAATATAAAACTGCACAATCACCGACAGGTTAACAAAGGTAAAGGCAACTAAAGCACCGAAGTTCACTAAGGCTAAAGCCATTTCTAAATCAAAGGACACCGCCGAAAGCGCCAGTAACCCCACCAGAACCACGTTAAATGCCGGGGTACGCCATTTAGGGTGAACATAACCAAAGCCTTTATTGGGCAACATATTGTCGCGCCCCATCACATAGAGGATGCGCGCCACCCCCGCATGAGCTGCCATGCCCGAAGCTAACACCGCAATTGTTGTCGCCACTAGTACAATAGACTGGAATAAATTACCGCCCACATAGAGCGCAATCTCAGGCAAAACGGCATCCAACTGCTCGAAGCGAGAAATATCAGGGAAATAGAGTTGCAAGAAATAGGACACGCTGACAAAAATCACCCCGCCAATCAACGCCGTCAACAAAATAGCACGTGGGATGACTCGTTTTGCATCCTTAGTTTCTTCACTTAGCGAACTTAAGCCATCAAAACCTAAGAAGGAGAAACACAGAATGGTTGCACCGGTAAAGAGCGGCGCTAAGGTTACCTGCTCCGAATAGAATGGACGCACGCTGGCAATCACCCCTTCACCTTCCCCAAGGGACAGGCTATGGGCCATTAAGCCAATAAACACTAAGATAATCGCTATCTGGGCAAATACGATAACCCCATTAAAATTCGCAACTAAATCAATGCCTCTAAGGTTGAGTACCGTCATAACTGTGACTAAACCAAAGATAAAAATCCAAGGTTCCACATTAGGGAACATAGCGGTGAGGTAGATTTTGGCCAGTAGCATGTTGATCATCGGCATAAACATATAATCGAGTAGCGATGACCAGCCCACCATAAAACCGACATTTGGACTAAAGTTTTTTTGAGCATAGGTATAAGCCGACCCCGCATAGGGATATTTACGCACTAAATGACCATAGCTAAAAGCGGTAAAGAGAATCCCCGCTAATGCGAGCAAGTAAGAAGTGGCCACATGGCCAGAGGTGATCTCAGAGACAATTCCGAAGGTGTCAAACACGGCCATAGGCGTGAGGTACGCAAGCCCCATCACAACCACCTGCCACAGATTAAGGCTTTGCTTTAAGCCCGGTTTTTGTTGGCTCATACACCACCTCCCAGTAAAGTAGGTGGAATGACTAACGCAACATGTTGATTGACGGCAACGACCGAAAATCCGGTAAACAACAGCCCCATTGAATTGTCCTCAGTAAAGTAGGTTCAAACGAACCTCATATCATTTCCGGATGTTTACCGGCCTCTATTGGTTTAAAACCCATACATTCAAAAAGAAAATAACCGAGGCACTGAATACCTCGGTTATTTTTTCGGCGCGCATTTTCGCCTTAAACAAGCAGGAAGACAAGCAAAAAACCATAGTTTGCTTCACAGTCCTTATCTTTGTCTCAAAAATTGGCTTTTCACGTCTTTGCTAAATCACATTGATGACACTAAAGGCCAAAAGTCACATTTACCACAAAATTGACACTGCCAAACAAATGACCAATAAATGCGAACTTCAAATAAAATAAACCACAAAATCATTTTTTATATAAATTTTTAAGACTTTATGCATAATAACCATGAACTAAGAAAGCATATAAAAACAATAAAAGCTCACTTAAACCACCCGTTAATCAGAATTAACACTGTTTTTCACCAAACTAAACACAACTTAAGCACCTTAGACTATTTTGGTTATTTTTTATCGATAAAAAAGGCAAGACTCAATGAAATCTTTTAAATTCAATACACTGTTTAGCTGCATAGCACTCTCCACAGCGGTATTAGCCTCCCCAGCAAGTGCACAGGGGTCAATGATGGTTAACCCGCAAGCTGGTGTCGTCGTGGGTTACTGGCATAACTGGTGTGGTGGCGCTGGCTATAAAGGTGGCGTTGCTCCATGTGTTAGCTTGGCGCAGGTGAACCCTCAATATAATGTTGTCGATATCTCATTCATGAAGGTATATGGCGCAACAGGAAGTATCCCTACTTTTAAACTCGATCCCGCTGTTGGCTTATCTGAAGCACAATTTATTGACCAAATTGGTGAACTCAATCGCCAAGGCCGCGCGGTATTAATCGCATTGGGCGGCGCTGACGCACACATTGAGCTTCGCAAAGGACAAGAACACGATCTGGCCAATGAAATTATTCGTCTGGTTGAAAAGTACGGCTTTGATGGACTGGATATCGATTTAGAGCAAGCTGCCGTAACGGCTGCAGATAACCAAATCGTCATTCCCGCGGCGCTACGGATCGTTAAAGATCATTACCGTAAACAGCAGAAAAACTTTTTAATCACCATGGCACCCGAATTCCCTTACCTCACTACAGGGGGAAAATACGTGCCTTATATCAACGCCCTTGAAGGTTATTATGATTGGATTAATCCACAGTTTTACAACCAAGGCGGCGATGGCATTTATATCGAAGGCATAGGTTGGATTGCCCAAAACAACGACAGTTTAAAGCAAGAATTTATTTACCATATCTCTGACGCGCTAGTGAATGGCACAAACGGCTTCACTAAAATCCCCCATGACAAGCTAGTTTTTGGTATTCCAACCAATATTGATGCCGCAGCTACAGGGTATGTCAGCGATCCAAATGCATTGTTTGCAGCCTTTGAACAATTAAAGAACCAAGGACAACCGTTACGCGGCCTTATGACATGGTCAGTGAACTGGGATATGGGCAAAAATGCCGCTGGGCAGGCCTATAATGAGTCGTTTATTAAGGCATATGGACCCTTTATCCACGGCCAAGATATCACTCCACCTGAACCTGAAAACGGTAAACCTATTTTCAGTGGCCTAAGCAATACTCGTGTTAAATTAGGCGGAACCTTCAATGCTATGGACGGAGTAAGCGCCTATGATGAAGAAGATAAAGATCTGACCCAACAAATCCAAGTCACAGGCGACGTTAACACCAACCAGATTGGCCTCTATCCCCTGACATATAAAGTGACAGATTCCGACAATAACACCACTGAACAAGTGCGTACGGTTGAAGTGTATAACACTAAACCGGAGCTATCTGGTGTTAGCAACACCACAATCATACTTGCAACCCCATTTGATGCTATGGCTGGCGTCAGCGCCACAGATGCTGAAGATGGCAACTTAACCCCAAATATCCGTGTTGAAGGCGAAGTGGATAGCAATCGTGTGGGCCAATATCAACTGACCTATAGCGTTAGCGATAGCGCAGGTGAACAAACCCGCGCAGTACGCCTTGTAACCGTGCAAGAACAAGGTGCTGTGTGTGAAAATCTATGGAGCGCTAGCAAAATTTACCTAGGTGGCGACACAGTAAATTATGCTGGAAAAATTTGGTTAGCGGGATGGTGGACTCAAGGTGAACAACCTGATTTGGCAGGCGAGTGGGGTGTTTGGAAGTCTAAGGGCGACAGCGATTGTGACTCAGGCTTACCTCCGGTTATCACTCCTAACTTTACAGTGAGTGGCTTAGCCTCAAGCTACATTCTCAATCAAGGTCAAGTTAGCATTAATTTTAACGTTAACACGAACCAAGCAATGGAGTTAACCGCTAACCTCACTCAAGAGCAACGAATCCTTGCTAGCACGACTGCAACAATAAATGGCAACGGTGCCATGGTATTACAAGCGGAATCATTGGAAGCGGGTGCTTATCAAGTTGTGATCAGCGCTAAAGATAAGAATCTTACGCAGTCCTATAACGTCTCGCTAGTTCAAGGTGATGATGGTAGTGAACCCGTTGAATACCCAGCCTATGTCGCAGGTAATCAATATCAAGCGGGGAATATTGTTACAAACGCCGGTGGTGTCTACCAATGCCGACCTTGGCCAAACAGTGGTTGGTGTAGCGGCTCAGCGCCTTACTATGCGCCAGGTACAGGTAGCGCTTGGCAAGATGCGTGGACTAAGCATTAATACTAGCGTTGCGGTCATATTACTTTGACAACAAGCCCTGCGGCATCTTGTGATGCCAAAGGGCAAATCTTTGGATTCATTTCACAACCAATTCAATACAAAAGTGAAATTAAGCCCTTAAAAATCTTCCTAAGCACACTCTCGCCACAAGTTCACAAGCTAAACCCAAGCCCGCGCTCGGCGGTGAATACCTAAGAGGGCTAAGCCAAAAAACACCGCAAACAAGACCCAAAGCTGTAACCACTTTGGTAATACACTCGCCCAGCTAGCGCCCATTTGATTGAGTTCTAACATCCCCATAATGGCCGGAACGGCAGGAATCATCTGCGAGCCCAGCACCAAAGGCTCAGGGATTAAGGCAATTGGCCAGACAAAACCAGAGACAAACAGGATCGGCATTGAAATTAATAGCAATACTTGAGTCGGCAAATCGCGGCGGGTAAACAAGGTGCTCATCGCGACTCCGGCCGCCGCAGTCGCCAGTAAAAACGGTAATAACCACAGTGCGACAAGGCCAAAATTCGCTTGAATACTCACATTATACCAGTGGTAGCAATAGCCCACATAAAAGCTGGTAAACAGGAGATAAATCAACATAAACGCTAAAATTCGACCGCAAACCAATTGCAGCGGCGACACCTGCTGCCAATAGCCCTGATGGCGCCACTGGCCAGCACCTAAAATGCCAGTGCCGATCAGCAGCGTTTGATGCAGGATCAGTAAAAATAACCCCGGCACCACATAGGGCGTATAGCCTAGGCTTGGGTTAAAGGCGGGCATGCTGTTTAAGTGCAGCGAGTTCAGGTTCTGCTCGGCCTCTTTAGGATTTTTCCCTTGGGCTAACATACCAATCCATTGTATTTGCTTACCCGCATCCATCCCCGCACTGACAAGACCTTCAGCCACAGCGGAGTAGATCAAAAAGTAACTGGCATCGCCACCGTAACTTAAGGTCACGCCCTTACCGAGCAGCAAATCGCGGCGAAATCCTTCAGGGATCACCAATAAACCGTGAGCCTTACCCGTTTCGATAAAGCGCTTCGCCTCGGTGATTGAGCCGACTTGGCCTATTACTTGGATTTTTGCACTCGCATCGGCGTGGCGAATCAACTGACGACTTAAGGAGGAATGGTCTAAATCCACCACGATCAGTTGCTGCTCAGTGGGGACTTGGTGCAAATAGGGCAAAGGATAAAGCACCGAATAAAATAGCACACCGCCAAATAGTGTTACAGCGATCGCCTTATCGCTAACAATCGCCTTTAATTCAGTGAGCACTAACTGCCATAAATTCATGTTATTGCCCCTTCAGTGGCAGAGACGCATCGGCGTTTGCAGCCGCCTCAGAGTTAGCATTGACCGTCATCGGCAGAAGTTTGTTCGCCAAGGCATAAATCACGGGGAATAGGCAAATAAATCCCCAATAGCTACTCAATTGCTGTGCCACCGTTGGCCAAGCAGCACCATAACTGACCACGCTCACGTGGGACTCAATATAATGGCTTGATGGCATAACAAGTCGCCACCACTGGGCGAGTTGTGGCATTTCGTGGGTAGGGAAAGTGATCCCCATAAAGGCAAAGGCAGGCGCAAATAACGCCGTACAAAAACTGATGACCCGCGCGCTATCACGCATCAGCACAAACACCAGTAACACCAAACTCCATACCGCCAGCAACATGATCAACTGGGCAAAGAGCAGTAGGGCTAAGCTGCCCGCCAAAGGCAAGGCTAAATACTGATACAGCCATGTGAGGATAAACCCACCCTGTAACATCAAGATAGGCGTAAACAACAGGATCTTAGCCAACACCTTAGGCCAAAAATGCTCGGTTAACCGATTGGATATCCCACCCACTGACTGAGCGGCATTAAGGTGCAACTCGCGATTTAAGCTGTTAGCGATCACCAACATAGATAACAACTGCCACAGCGCGACCAATACGGGCGGCACTAAAAAGCCAATGTAGTTATTATTGCGATTAAACAGTGCCGTGGTTTGGCTTTTGACTGGGCTCAAATTCACCGCCACTTGGGATTTTGGCGTGCCCGTCATCAGTTGCTTTAGCCCTGCAACTTGTAACAGTCCATCTCCTAAACTCATCTGAATCTGGCTTGACAGCAGTTTTCCCACCAGCAAAAATTGGCTGTTATAGCGCACATCGATAGTGGGTGTATGACCGGTGAGTAGATCCTTTTTCATATCATAGGGGAAAACTACCACCGCATAGACCTGCGCCTGCTGCATCGCGGTAATGGCCGAAGAGAGATCGGTAAAACTCTGGGGATCTGTCACAGGGTTGGCTTTGAGTTGACGGGTCAACATCCGGCTAAGTTGGCTATGGTCTAGGTCAACAATCGCCACGGGCAACTGCCGCGGTAAACCCGCACTAAATAACCACCACAGACACAATATGCCCAGCAGCGGAATATAACTGATTAAAGCCAGTTGCCAAGGATCGCGCCACAATGCCCTAAGCTCGCGGCGCACCAATGCCATGAGCAACGCCATAAAGCCAGAGGATGCAGGATGCACCGCATTCTGAGCCTCATTCAAAGACTTAGGCTCGCTCAAACGCGTGGGCTCGTTCGGTAACTGGGCCACAATCGTTACTCACCATTGAGCAACACGGACATACCGACGCGCAGATCCGCAATGGGCGCCGTTGGGCGCAGTTCCACCTCAAAGGTGCGCATATCAAAATCATGGCCACTTTCGGTTGAACGCCAAGTCGCAAAGTCACCCATCACACTGATATGGGATACAGTAAACTCTAGCGTTTTATCTAGCGCTGGCAGGGTTAATTGCAGTTTATCGCCCTTTTTAAAACGCTTTAGCTGGTCTTCACGTACTTGGAATACCGCCCAAGCGTCCTGCATATCAATCAGACTCACCACAGGGAAGCCGCTCGGCGCCAGTTCACCTGCTTGCAATAATACTTCGCTAATTTCCCCAGATTTAGGCGCACGCATTTGGCTATCGGCCATAATGGCACTGACTTCTTTCACCGCGCCTTCAGCCATACGCGCATTCCCCGCCGCAGCGGCTTTGGTTTCTACCCGCGCGCCTTCTTCAGCCATTTGATACATGGCTAACGCCGCTTGTTCTGTGTACTTAGCCGCTTGCCACTGGGTAAAAGCTTCATCGCGTTTTTGCCGCGCAGCGACTCCTTCAGCAAATAAGTTTTCGACTCGGGTATAAGTGGTTTTTGCCAGCGTTGCTGCCGCTTGCGCCTTGAGCCATTGCTCCTTAGCTGCCATCACTTCTTGGCTGCGGGCACCATTATTTGCCTCTTGTTGCAAGGCTTTGGCGGCATCACGGCCACCTTCGGCCTGCATGAGCTTGGCATCTAGCTCTGGGCTGTGGATAGCAAACAGTAAATCACCTTCGTTGACACTATCGCCACGGCGCACAAGCACTTGCTCGACCCGCCCAGGCACCTTAGAGGAAACGTTATATTCGCGGGCTTCAATCTGCCCCTGCAGCACACTCGGCTTTGGGCTATAAGCCAATTTGAGCCCATAGGCTAAAATAAGGCCTAATGCGACCAACGCCGTTAGAGCAAGAATTCTGTTAGCGCGCATTGATAGTCTCCTGCGATTGAATGCCTGTGGCACTGCGACCGATAAATTCATCTAATTGACCACTGATGGCCATTAATCTGGCATAGGCTTGCACATAACGATAACGGGCACCGAGTTGCTGAGTTTTAACTGCGCTCAGTTTTAATTCGGCATCCACTCTGTCAATAGAGGTTGAAAGCCCTTGATTAAAGGCGATTTCCCTTAGGCGTAAGTTTTCACTCGCCAATTCAAGTGAGGTATTGAGTGAGTTGACCTCTTCCTCGGCCTGCAACAGCTGGCGATAACTTTGATCGAGCAGCAAACTTAAGTCTTGGCGTGTTTGCGCCTTAGTGTAACGGGCTTGCAGCAAAGCGCTCTTAGCCGCTTCGACTTTACCACTGCGGCCATCGCGGCTCAGCAAGGGCACTTTTACTCCAACGCCGACCATCCAGTCCGGCTCGACCTTAGAAAACAAGCTGTCATCTTCGTATAGGGTGTAATTACCAAAGAGAAAAACCGTGGGATGATATTTACCTTTCTCCAAGGAAACCAAACCATTGGCTTGCGCCTCTTTAGCCTCAAGCAGTTTAAGCGCCGGATGTTGATTTAAGGTCATTTGGGTCAAGTCCCCCAATGACGGCGCCTGTGGCAGCACAAATAGCGGCGAGTTAGTACTGACATCACTCTGCTGTAACATACGTGATAGGGCGATAACGGCCATTTCATGTTGACGGCGGGCGCTACCTAAATTGACCTTAGCATTATCTAAGGCGACTTGGGCATTGAGGCGCTCGACTTTAGCAATTTGTCCTTCACGTTCAAGGGCTAGCGCATGGTCAACGTGCTTAGTTAAGGAGGCCACCAGCTCAGTTTGGGTATTAACTAAAGACTGAGTCACATCAACGGCATAGTACCTATCAACCAACTGAGTGAATAAGTCGCGGCTAGCTAACTGTAATTCCTGTTGTTTCTCGGCCACCATGGCGGCATGAATGCCTTGGGCTGCGGTGATCTGCCCACCAGTATAGATAGGCCACATCGCCTGTAAGCTGGCGCGGAAAATATCTTGCTCGGTAAAAGGCGTAACAAATAATGATCCCGGAATACTCGCCAAGGCGCCGCCGAGGGCGGGTGGCAAGGTCGCAGGATCAAGTGAAGCTAAGGGATTGAGATCCCTTAAATCTAATTCAATCGGTTTTTCAAGGTGGGTATAACTGCCATTCAGACTGAGGGACGGCAGATTTAAACTTTCGCCCGCCTCTTGCTCTCCCTTGGCGCGATTCACCTCTTGGGATTGGGCCTGAAGTTTATCGCTCACCTTAAGGACTTGCTGCCAAGCCTCAGTAAAACTACTGGGCTGGGCATAGGTCGCTAACGGGGCGAGCGAGGGCAAACACCATAAACCCAGCCATGCCATACGTGATAGTTTCATTAACACCTCTAGAGTAGTTACTCTAATTTCCTTTGCAAATGATAACATCCATAGTGAAAGGCAGCCAGAACCCACCACTGGAAGTGTTGGGTAAGTTCGAGGTTTCTAGATTCTAGGCTCTAGGTTCTCGCTTTTATGCAGTACCGCCTACGGTTAGTTTGTCGAGCTTAAGGGTCGGTTGACCCACACCCACAGGCACGCTTTGGCCATCCTTACCACATACGCCGACACCCTTATCTAGCGCCATGTCGTTACCCACCATGGAAATCTGGCTCATGGCCTCAGGACCATTACCAATCAGGGTCGCACCCTTAATCGCTTGAGTCACTTCACCATTTTCGATCAAATAGGCTTCGGAGGCTGAGAACACAAACTTGCCAGAGGTGATATCGACCTGACCACCGCCGAAGTTAGGCGCGTAAATGCCCTTCTTCACCGACTTGATGATGTCGCTCGGTTCGGACTCACCCGATGTCATATAGGTATTGGTCATTCGCGGCATCGGCAGATGCGCATAGGATTCGCGGCGACCATTACCCGTTGGTGCAACGCCCATCAGGCGCGCATTTAATTTATCTTGTAGGTAACCTTTGAGAATACCGTCTTCAATTAACACGGTTCTCTGGGTTTGTACCCCTTCATCATCGATGCTCAGTGAGCCACGACGATTCGCAAGCGTGCCATCGTCCACCACAGTCACGAGTTTCGACGCCACTTGCTGACCAACCATGCCACTAAAGGCACTGCTGCCCTTACGGTTAAAGTCACCTTCAAGTCCATGACCAACCGCCTCATGGAGTAACACCCCCGGCCAGCCATTGCCTAACACCACGGTCATTTCCCCTGCTGGAGCATCGATGGCATTCAGGTTGACCTGCGCTTGACGCACCGCTTCGCGGGCGAAAGCAAAGCACATCGGCAAACCAGTGTCATCATTGACCATTAACACGCTGTAATCGTGACGACCACCACCACCAGCGCCACCACGTTCACGTTTACCGTTTTCTTCTAAAATCACACTGCAGTTAAAGCGCACTAAGGGACGAATGTCCGCGGCTAACGTACCATCGCTGGCGGCAACCAGTATTTCTTCATGCACGCCCGCAAGACTGACCACCACTTGAATAATCCGGCTATCTAGACTGCGAATAAACGCATCGGCTTCTTTCAGCAGGTTGATTTTTTTGACTTCTTCCATCGCCGCAATCGGATCTAAGCTGTCGTATAACGCCAATGCTTTTTGACGTTTAAAGGCTTGCACTTGAGTTTGCTCACCCGCACTAGCAATGCCACGGGCAGCTTCAACCGCAGCCGTTAATGCAGCAGGCGTAATATCATCGGCATAGGCAAAACCGGTTTTCTCGCCACTAATGGCGCGCACACCCACACCACGCTCAATGTGGAAGCTACCATCTTTAATAATGCCATCTTCGAGCACCCAAGATTCATGGCGGCTACCTTGGAAATAGAGGTCAGAAAAATCGACTTTATGTTGGTGTATGCTGTTTAAATACTGTTGTAAACCATCTAGGGCTAAGCCACCCTTTAATAAACTTTGCTCTACTTGTGCTAAAAAAGGCATCGAGGTTCTCTCTATTCGCTTAAGCGATCTTGCTTGGCTGAAATTCGCAACTCACTCATTTTTAAAATTATCTAAATTCGTTGTGAGTCTATTTATCTATGGCTTTTGTTCAGTGTTTAACGCATTCAGGATTAAACGCTTAGCGTTTAATCATCGGTACATTAAACCGATTATGTTGCATTACGGGCATTTTGCTGCGGATGCTATTCACCTCGGTTAAATCGATATCGGCATGTACCCAACCCGTTCCTGTTTTCCGCTCGGCAATGATGTTGCCCCAAGGGCCAATCACCATGCTTTGCCCCCAAGTTTCACGGCTACCTTGGTTATGGGCTCCCCACTGGGCAGCGGCTACGATAAAACATTGAGTCTCAATGGCTCTGGCCTGCAATAACACTTGCCAGTGGGCTTCTCCGGTGACCTTAGTAAAGGCCGAAGGAACGGTAATAATCTCGGCTCCAGCGAGACGCATTGCCCGAAATAAGTCAGGAAAGCGTAAATCATAACAGATGGATAGGCCAATTTTGCCAAAAGGTGTATCGATAACACTGATATGATCGCCGGGGCAAAAGGTTTCGCTCTCGCGGTATTGTTTGGTGCCATCGGCAACATCAACATCAAATAAATGCAGTTTATCGTAATGCCCTAAGGTATCACCTTTATCATCAAACAGATAACAACGGCTATAGACACGACCACCCTCCGCTAGCGCAGGAATCGTCCCTGCCACCATAAACACCCGATAGCGCGTAGCTAAAGCACTTAACGCTGATTTTAACTGGCTGTGATGACTATCGCCCGCATAGGCAAGTTGCTGGCTCTCATGGCCACCAAACAATAAACTGCATTCGGGTAACACCACCAAATGAGGGGAATTATCGCCCCACTGCTGCCGCTCCTGAGTTAATTCCTCAAGCTGCGATTCGATAAACAACAGGTTCGCACTGACGTCGCGACTGCTCTGACATTGCAACAAGCTGATGCGCATGACTCTCTCCTTGAATTTGTTTTATCGGCAGGGCAGCTTTGGAACTCACTGGTTCAGCATTGGGTTTACGAATATCTGTCGCTGGCTGTTCAATCTTTTCCTTAGATCCGACTTTATTTTGCTCAGTTTTTGCTTCAGATTCAGTCTGAGGTGCTGGTATAGTTTTATTTACCGCTGCGCCATCCGCCTTAGGCTTATCGCCCTCAGCTGTAGCAGGTAACTCGCCGCCAACCATAGGCAAAATCGACTCGGGGATTTCAATCTCTTTACTCTTACGCTCAAGCTCCTCAACCACAGGCTCAGACATAGTGCCTTTCACGCGGAAACGGATTTCAGAAATCACCTCAATCACAGGTTCAAGTACTTTGGTTAAGGCAAAAGCGCCGAGTCCGAGCGTCCAGGCACTGGTGCTCAGCAGCACCACAGTCGGTACACTGGAGGCTAATTGCGGTACAAAGCGGATATCGTAGTTTAAGCTTTCAGTCGTGAGATCCGTATAGCCGCGCACCTTCATATTGCCCGCAATCGCATCCATTTCAGTGTCTGTCGTTTTCACCACACCATTATCAATTTGCAGATTGCCAGTAAAGGAGTTGAAGTACATCCCTTGCCCAAACACATCACTGAAATCTAAGGATAATTTACGAACTAATGAATCGAGACTAAACAGCGAGAAAATCCGCGCGCCCTTATCACTCACTTGGGATAAATGGCCCTTGCCTAACTCAAATTTGACCTTACCGTTCAAGGTTTCGAGGGAAAATGCATAGGGTGCACCTTGCCAAGCAAGATCGGCATTCACTTTTAATGGTGCTTCGTCTACACCCGGATTTATCCCAAGCTGGTCACTCAAGTGGTGAAATTGGCTAGCATTTAAGCTGACGGATAACTCGGTTTGGTTTTGACCATTCTGCTGTTGCCAAATACCGTTACCCTGCAGGGAAACTTCAGGCGTCGTCAAAGACAGTGTCTGGATACGGTAGCCAGAGGCTTGTGGACTCGCTTGCACCACTAACTTGCCAAATGACTTATCGAAAAAGCGAAAATCGTCCACATTCACCGCAACGGGTGGCAAGTTTGTCAGCACCTGATCCGCCGCAAAATCGGCTTCACCTTCGGACTTCACTTCAGGCGAAAAATAAAACTTGCTGGCGGCCACTTTCAGACCCTGTGTCATCCAATTAGGATAAAAATCAATAGTTCCTTCAAATTCACTGGCTTTAGCATCGAAACGCCAGCCATTGTCGTTAGGGTTGGCGCTCAGTCTTAAATCTGTCAGTCCCTGTCCCAGTAAATCAAATTTGCCGATATTGGCGTCTATCCCAACAACGGCAGGGAACAGAGCGGAATGATTTGCCTTTTCTACCAAAATACCAGTACGGACGGGCTTGTTATCAGTACCGATAAAGGCATTAATCACGGGTAGCCAATGGGCTAACTTACCACTGGTTACATCGATATTAATGTGTCCAAGCTCGGTATTGGGCACCTCGGTAGCCTCAAAGAGTCGCCCTAATAGCAGATCAAAATAGCTAAATTGAGTGCCTTTTTCAGCCTCAAAACCGCCAATAAACTCAGCCTGTTTATCGAGTTTGACCCTAAGGATTGCGGCTTGCTGATCGCCGGAAAACTCGGCCATTAAGGGTCTAGGCTCATCAGTCGGCTTTGCAAAAACACCAGGTAATTTTAAGGTTGCACCGACCAGATCTGAGCCTAAATTGGCTTGAATTTGATAGCCTTGCTCATCGAATACCATGCTCAAATTGCCGCCCCACGCAACCTTACCTTGGTAAAAACCACTCAGTGGATTATGGAGTTCTTGAGGTAAGCGACTGAGATCCCAACGACTTTTCATATCTAAATTCAGCGTGAAATCTTTACCTTCGGGCTTAGTTGCAAAGCTAAACTCCAAGGGCTGCTCAAATAGGCGTGACTTAATACCTTGTCCTTCAACGACTTCATTGGCAAACTGCACTGTGCCCGTAACGGCTTTCAGTTGTAACCCAGGCTGGGCAATAAAAACTGGCGTATTATCAAATACAATTTGACCACGAATATCCTCGGCCTCTCCCTCGTACAAGGGGATACTGATGTCTAAGTTACCCGCTACCGCGCCCTGAACCTGCACAACTTTTAAGGTCTCGCCCACCGTATCTGCAAGGGGAGATGCCTGTAACACTTTCGTCGCCGCACTGCCGTCGGTGACGAGGTCTGCCTGAATTTTTAACAGGGAACGCTCACCCAGTTCAGGAATAAACACATGGGCACCATCGGCCACCACATTCATCAGTTTGCCTTGGTTGACCCAGATATCCATACGGGCATTTTCAAATAACGCATCAAGGGAAAGATCTGTGACTGCAGGCCAATCAGGTTGGAATTGGTATTCGGCATTGTTTAAGGTAAATGCCGCTTGGAACACGCCACTATTATCCTCAAAGGGGAAGCTCGATAACGCACCCTGCCACAGTACTTGCGCATTTTGACTCTGTCCCGCTTTTATCGCGCCATCAAGATACTCGGCCAAAGACTCCCCCATAGCTTTGATAGGAAAGTATTTATCTGCATTAGCAGCATTTTTGACTGCAACATTAGCAGCAAGGGACATACTGGCTGCGGTGCTAAAATCCAGTTTTAGGGCGGCAGAGAGGCCAATGTCATCGTTTGCAAGCTGAACATGGGGCATAGATAACGTCGCACGCTTAGTATCAAATGCACCGGTTAATTCAGCGCCTTGGAGCACTAAGGGAGCAGAAAATTCATCGCCAAAATCGAGGGTATAAGTTTGCTCGGGAAGCGAAAAAACGAGCGTTTCATCCTGCCATTGCAACTTAAGATCTAAGGGCTGGGTATTGGGTATCCCCTCCACTTTCTGCCAGTGTAATTGCGTGACGCTAGTACTTGCTAGCAAAGGTTGATCGGCAGCTTGATAGAGGCGAATAGGCCCAACACTGCCCTCGGGCGCGAGATGGAACCATTGCTTAAGTACGGCTAAATCGACACCGGGGAAAAGCGGCAACAATGGAAACAAGGTCGGTAAATCTACACGGCTCACATAGGCATATAAAGCATCATCTTGTTGTTTCGCCGCTAATTTTAGTTCAGGCCAATGCTCACCATTAGTGACAAAATCTAAATCAGCGCTACTGATCTCCCATCCTGTCGCCTTGGGCTCCCAACGGATACTACCGGATTGGATCTCAAACTTTTGTGGCTGTCCTTGCATCGACCACTGCAACCAACTGGGTTCAAACTGCACCAGACCAGAACGTATACTACGATGGGCTACATCAAACCATGCCTTAAGATTCACTATGCCCTCTAGGGGCAGCTTTTTGCTTGGGTCATAGGGATTAGGTTGGCGCGATGCCCATTCGCCTAAATCGAGTGACTGAGCCGCCAAATAGATTTGTCCCTTCAGCGTATCGGGCGCAGTCGCATCACCAGTAATATCAAGCTGTAGGCTGAGGGATTCCTTTACCATGGCATTGTTATCGAGGTAAATTTCCCCTGCACCGCGATGTTGCATGCCGCTATTACGCCAATTGAGGTGGCGAATATGAATGGGTCGATACTCATTGTGCAAGCTCAGCAGCTGCACCGAAGCATCCTCCAGCGAAAATCGTTCGAGCTGCTTGAGTAGTAATATATACAACCAATCGGTTTGCGTGGATTGTCCAGAGACTCGGCCCGTTGTTCTGCCAGACAATTTATCCATATCGAGGGCGATATGAACACCTTCAAAATTCACATCTTCGATGCGCGGACTGGTGGTCAGCAAAGACTGCCAAAAATCCAACTTGATTTGGACTTGCTTCACTAACACTGTGACGGGTAATTTTTCCTGCGGAGGGATCACTAGGTCATCAATGGTTACCGCGGGGCCAAAGGCCTGCCACTGGGCAGATAACTCACCCACCTGAATATTGATCTGATATTCGCTTTTTACATACTCAACTAACTGCTGGCGAACCTCATCGACCTGAGGCAATAGTCCTCGGATCAAGCTTACCGTCAAGGCAAACAAGACTAAGATCAGCGCCAATAGTTGCCAGCAAAAACGGCTTAGTTTTTTAGCAGTAAAAAGCGTTGCCACTACATCATCACCACGTCGTATTTATGCTGGGAATACATAGGCTCATTTTGCAGACGAATACGTTTACCGATATAGACCTCAAGCTCAGCGACTAGATGACTTTCATCGCCACTTAAGCTGTTATACACAGCAGGCGAGCAGTACAGCAAAAACTCATCAGCATCATAGGCTCTATTCAAACGGATAATTTCACGGAATATTTCATAAGAGACTGTTTCGACTGTTTTCATACTCCCCGTCCCCTTACACGCAGGGCACTCGCCGCACAGCACATGCTCTAAACTCTCTCGGGTGCGTTTGCGGGTCATTTCCACTAATCCTAACCCAGAGAAAGCACTGACATTGGTTTTAACCCTGTCCTTGGCTAACGCACTGTTTAAGCTATTGAGTACACGGGTTTTATGCTCGTCACTCAGCATATCGATAAAGTCGATAATGATGATGCCACCGAGATTACGTAGCCTAAGTTGCCGCGCGATGGCTTGGGTAGCTTCGAGGTTAGTGTTAAAGATGGTTTCTTCAAGATTGCGGTGGCCAACAAAGGCACCTGTGTTGATATCGACCGTGGTCATGGCTTCGGTCTGATCGATAATCAGATAGCCACCCGATTTGAGCTCTACCTTGCGTCCAAGGGCGCGTTGGATTTCATTCTCAACATCGTAGAGATCGAAAATCGGCGCTGGGCCAGAATAGTGCTCAATCTTGTCGGCGATTTCCGGCATAAACTCTTGAGCGAAGGCTTGCAGCTCGGCAAAAGTGCGCCGCGAATCGACTTGAATGCGATCTAATTCCGTCCCAACAAAGTCACGCACAATCCGTACAGGCAAAGCGAGATCTTGATAGAGTAACGCAACACCACGGCGCTGACGACGCTCCGAGACTTTAGACCAGACTCGACGCAAAAAAGCGGCGTCCTGCGCGAGCTCATCCTCACCTACGCCCTCGGCGGCGGTGCGGATAATAAAGCCGCCGTCTTCATCGACGAAAGGCAGAGTGATTTTTTTGAGACGACTGCGCTCTTCTTCCTGCTCAATCCGCTGGGACACCCCTATATGGCTGGAGCCCGGCATAAACACCAAATAACGGGAAGGCAGAGTAATGTCCGTGGTCAGGCGTGCACCTTTAGTGCCGAGCGGGTCTTTCACCACTTGCACCATAATATCTTGCCCTTGGCGCACCAGCTCTGCGATATCACGGACCACAAAATGGCCTTTCTCGACATCGGCGACACATTCGGTGTGCGGCACTATGTCGGAGGCATGTAAAAAGGCCGCTTTATCTAAACCAATATCCACGAAGGCGGCTTGCATACCGGGCAACACACGGCTGATTTTACCTTTGTAAATATTGCCCACAAGGCCACGCTTCATGCGGCGTTCAATATGGACTTCTTGCAGCACGCCGTGCTCAACCAAAGCGACACGGGCCTCTGATGGGGTTACGTTAATAAGTAACTCTGAACCCATCTTGCGCTGAATTTTATTCGGATTTAAGCGACCGGTATTCACGACTCACCCCATTAGGGAAATTAAATTAATCTCAGTATGTTATAAGCCTGAAAACCAATACCGCAGAAGAGTTGAGCGTTGAAAACCCAATCCTCTGTATTGCTCCCCATTTGCAAGTCGCCCAATCCGCAGACTAGATAATGCCCGCCTCAGATAAGAGCTGGCGAGTTTCCACTAATGGCAAGCCTACAACACAGGAGTAACTACCATCAATCGACTCGACAAAGCAGCCACCTAAACCTTGGATCCCATAGCTGCCTGCTTTATCCATGGGTTCTTGTGAGGCGACATAGGCATCAATATCCGCATCAGAAAGCACACAAAAACGCACTAAGGTTTCGACTAAACGCATTGCAGTATGGTTGGCATTTGCCAAGGCCACAGCCGTCATCACAGTGTGCGCTCTTCCCGAAAGCGCACGCAGCACTCGCTTGGCATCGGCGTCATCAACAGGCTTACCTAATATTTCATTTTCAAGCACGACGATAGTATCAGAACCTAATACAGCAGGCTGTGACATATCTGAACATAATGCAAGCCCAGCCTGCGCCTTTTCGGCTGCGAGGCGCTGCACATAATCCCGTGGTAACTCACCCGACCTAGGGGTTTCGTCGATATCCGGTGCCACTTGCTCAAAGGTAAAATCACTCCGCCCTAATCCAATATGGGTTAGTAATTCTTTACGGCGCGGCGATGTCGAAGCTAAGACTAAATTCACAACTAACGAACCTTATAATGACGTCGGATACGACGTAAAATCCAAAAAATCCAAGGCCAAAATACCAGGCCCGATAGCGCAGGCAAAAACAGTTCCGCGTGGAATGTTGCGCCATCCATCACAAACTCGACCCAATAAACAATCAGGTGGTAGATAGCAATGAGCAGCATTACTACCAGCGACTGTTGCCATTTAGGGAAGTTGCGTAAACGCTGACAATGTAAAATCGCAATATAAATCACTAGCGACATCGCCAGAGAACGTACCCCTAAGGTGGCGCCCAAGAGAATATCGAGAGCTAAACCCATTACCCATGCTGTGAGAATGTTATACCTGTGTGGCAACGCAATGGACCAGTAGATCAAAATCATCAGTAGCCAATCCGGCCGCCAAGCCTCAACAATCGTAGGTAGAGGCATAATTTGGCTTAAGAGTCCGACAAACAAGGTCAGCCAAACCACGATACGTCCATTAGCCGCTTGTAAACTCATTAGTGCACCTCTGCTGGCGGTTGGGTGGTAGCAGCGTTCGATGCACCATTGGCATTTCTCGGTGCCGCAGTCGCGTTTGGAACTGTGGCATTAGGAGCAGTGGTATTAGGAACAGTGGCATTAGGAACAGTGGCGTTTGTGCCCTGCGCTTCGCCTTGAGGATTGATGGCACCATTAACAGCATCTGGTTTGGCTTCTTCTACCGGATGATCCGCCGCAGGCACAGGGATTTGATTAGGCAAAGTCACACCCGAGTCAGGTGATGGCCAAATCAGCAGCAGATAACGAATGCGATCAAGTGCCGCCAGAGGCTGAGCCGTGACTCGCGTGTAGCTTTGGCCATCTTCGGTAAAGACTTTCATCACTCGCGCAACAGGATAGCCTTCAGGAAAGCGGTTACCTAAGCCAGAGGTGACTAATAAATCGCCCACTCGAATATCGGTACTCTTAGCCACATGGCGCAGCTCAATCTCATCGAGCTCACCCGTACCATTAGCAATTAAACGTACATCATTACGGGTAATCCGCACGGGTAAACCGTGGGAAACGTCAGATACAAGTAACACTCGGCTGGTCATCTCGCTAACCTGTACAACTTGCCCCACAACCCCCTGCGCATCCACCACCGGCTGACCGACGAAAACACCGCTGCGGGAACCCCGATTCAAGACCACATAGTGATGGGAAGGTTCACTGGCAACCTCCATCACCTCCACCACCATCTTGCGGGAATCCTGATAGGCTGGCGAACCAAGCAAAGCACGTAAGCGTTCGTTTTCTTGACGCAGATGTTCGAAACGCTGTAGGCGTTCACTCATTAATAATTGTTGCCTTAACAGCTCTTTATTTTGCAATGCCAGCATATTGCGGGTCGCAAAACTCTCAGATGACCAATCGAGGATCGCACTGGGGACGCTCGCGAGGTATTGAATAGGGCTTAAAGCAGATGAAAGGGATTCACGGGCAGGCTCAAGACGGTGATTTGCCGCGAGCAAAATCACCGACAGGATAATTGCCAGTGTTAAACGGAACTGGT
Organism: Shewanella oneidensis MR-1; assembly: GCF_000146165.2. Lineage (NCBI taxonomy): Bacteria > Pseudomonadati > Pseudomonadota > Gammaproteobacteria > Alteromonadales > Shewanellaceae > Shewanella > Shewanella oneidensis. The sequence goes on from NC_004347.2 coordinate 4,256,063, forward strand.
TCGAAATACCACGAACAAAAATTGGCTTCATAGGAAAGCTAAGGCGGTGATTAGCCGCCCTATACCGAAGTTAGATTAGGTTTCTTCGGAGAACAGATCGCCGCCGTGCATATCAATCATTTCAAGGGCTTTACCACCGCCACGCGCAACGCAGGTCAGAGGATCGTCCGCCACCATGACTGGAATTCCCGTTTCTTGCATTAATAAACGGTCTAGGTCACGCAGTAAGGCACCACCACCAGTTAATACCATGCCGCGCTCAGAGATATCAGAGGCTAATTCTGGTGGCGATTGCTCTAATGCCACCATGACGGCACTCACAATACCCGATAATGGCTCTTGCAGTGCTTCTAAAATTTCGTTGCTGTTGAGCGTGAAGCTACGAGGCACACCTTCGGCCAAGTTACGACCACGAACTTCAATTTCTAACACTTCATCGCCTGGGTAAGCAGTACCGATCGTGTGTTTGATACGCTCAGCGGTAGCTTCACCAATCAAGCTGCCATAGTTACGGCGAACATAGTTAATGATCGCGTCATCAAACTTGTCGCCACCAATACGCACTGAGGAGGAATATACAACACCGTTCAAGGAGATAATGGCGACTTCAGTCGTACCACCACCGATATCAACAACCATTGAACCTGTGGCTTCAGAAACAGGTAAACCTGCACCGATGGCCGCGGCCATTGGCTCTTCAATCAAATACACCTCACGGGCACCCGCGCCCATGGCTGACTCGCGAATGGCACGGCGTTCAACTTGGGTTGCGCCAACGGGAACACAGACTAAAACGCGTGGGCTTGGACGAAAAAAGCTGTTGTTATGCACTTGTTTAATAAAATGCTGCAACATTTTCTCTGTCACATAAAAGTCAGCAATCACACCGTCTTTCATCGGGCGGATTGCTTGAATATTGCCAGGAGTACGGCCTAACATCTGTTTAGCTTCTGTACCGACAGCTGCTACAGATTTCTGACCAGAGCTGTTACGCTCGCCACGTATAGCAACAACAGAAGGCTCATTGAGGACGATGCCTTCATCACGAACATAAATTAAGGTGTTAGCTGTACCCAAATCGATCGATAGATCATTAGAAAAAATGCCACGCAGCTTCTTGAACATGTAACTAGCCTGTATTCTGTGAAGTCAGAAGAAAAGAAAAATCAGCTAACTTTATCAATGCCACCCTGATTCCACAAGACCGTTGAGGTTAACAATCGCTAATGGAGTGATTTTTTTTTAATTAGGCCGCTCAAAAACACTATTTAATCGAAAAACACGCGATATTGATGAAAAATCCAACAGTTAAAAACCATGTCAAATACAAGTCGGCAACATGCGTAAAACCTGTTTCTTGCAATTTTGCCTTAGCATGATGCTTTGAGATCGTGCCCAAAAGATCAGCTCGTCGTGATAAATCACCATAGGCTAATTCCAATTCAGCAAAACCTAACTGAAAACAGCTTAATTGACTTCTCGCCAATAGATGATTCTGTCATGACCTCGGTAACGCCCAAAAAATCCACTGGCGCGAGGATCTGATAAGCTACTGGGCGTGACACCATTCCAGTTCCAATACCATTCTAACCATGTGGGTACATCCAAAGGCGCAGTCACTTGGCCGCGATATAAATTGCCGCTTGAGGTCACTGCCCGCCACAGCAAATCAAATTGCCCCGCTTGAAAAGCTAAAGATGCACCTGTTCGATTGATACTCTGCCCTGCGGCTAAATCGGGATCAAAGTTGTAGCCAAGGCCAGCATTATCCACCTGCGAACCTAAGCCATAGGTGGCGATAGTACAGCTATCATCCCCATTTAACACCCAGTTAGTTCCATTCCAATACTCAGCTCTGGTTGGCATTTTGAGGATTTCAGTTTCAGGGCCATAGGTGTTATCCATCACCACGCGGCCGTGACGTAGGATCTGAGTAGTGATTTTTCTCGCATTACAGTTAGTGCAAGTGCCCGTAGATGCCGCATCCATATCCGCTAAGGCTACATAGCTGTATAAGCCATTTGGTCTTGGGTCGTTGTCCATCAATTGCACGCCAATATCGAGCAGTTCGAAGGGGCCGTCCTGATACTGATTTGCAGCGATATTTGGTGTCATACGACTCACGTTCGCTCGGTAACTGCCATCAACTGTCGCCACGCCTTGGTTCCAACTTGCCGCATTTACTGGCAAGGCGCTTAAACGGCTCTGCAAATCAACGCCGTTATTATTGTTTTCTCCCACTAATTTGGCACTCGCATGGGAAAACGGCGGGAAATAGTTTTGCGTTACTGCACCACCAATATTCAAGGCTTTGATGCTCATCGACATCGGGAAGGGTTGAGCCATATAACTAAAGCCACCGCAGGCGGGCAAGACGGAGATATCACCGACTAAAAACCTATCGGGCACAAAACGGCCAATATTGGCTGAATAGCCAATCGGAATATTCAGGCTGCTTGCCGTCCCTAAATAATTGGGCGTCGCCTGCGCCGCAATTTGGAATACGCCGACGTCACTAATGCTCTGATTACTGATGGTATTAAGGTTATTGGTCTGCGCCGTGTGACTGTAGGATGTCATACCTAGTACACCATCATGGCCACCATTGGCGATGCTGGGTGCAACCACATCACTCGCAAGTTTCATCTGCGCATCGATAAAGTTAGGTGTGGATAAGTTGCCCGAACAAAAGTCCGTATCGCCATCTTTTTCCCATGCCATGGCTTGTAATGTCATACCAAAATTTTGCCCCGCCTTACGGTAAGCATTACAGCTCATATCAGCACTTGGGCAGTAAGCACTGGCATCTGCGGCCTTAACGCATAATCCCGCAGGTACACTGACAAACTGATCAGAGCCTGTCATCACTAGACCTGTATCTTCCCCAGTTCCATCAAGCCTCGCGTCGAGTTGAACTCGCCCAGCATCGGGGTAATTAATCTCAAGGGAGGCCACGCCATTAGTAAACCGCAAAGGAATTTGAGTACGCAAGGCTTGGGTTTTGCCAATTGCCGTTATTGCCCCCGTAACATTCCCCTTAATCGTTATCGCTTGCTGCAAAGCGCTCGGAATGGATGACGGGGAAACATAAGTGCTCCAAAAACCGACATTTTTAGTCGCATTCCCAAATGCGGGGACACACTCAAGGCTTGAATTGGACTTTCTCACGGCAGAAATATTGATAGAGGTGGGCTTATTCGCCAACTTATCAGGGACATCGAAAATAAACCCACTCTCTGCGAAACTCAAAGTGCAGGAAGCCGTATTTAACGGGCCAGAGCCTTTACGGCAAAGAGTATTACTCCCTGCAATGGTGGATGGGATAGAGCTACTAACACCAATGGTTACAGGAGGCGTGCTGACATTATAACGAAGGCTGGCAGTTGCTAAGCCGTTGACAAAATTGACACTCGGAGTATTCACCCCACCCACATACCAAGCGCCATTAGCATTGGGATTTAACGATAATTGCGCAGTAACAGGATCAGTAAATAGCTGACTACAATTAGCATTTGCACAAGCACGAATGGCCATCGTTTCCGCTTTACAGGTCAACGGTGAACTCGAATAATCAAATTCGAAATGATGCACCTGTTGACCTACGGGGCGAGATTTTAGGGCGCACACCTTAAAATTATCGATTTCATGGTTGTTGTTGGCGCCGCCAGTAGAGCCAGTAAAAGACAAGTAAAAATCTTCAGGCACAGCACCTTGATTAGGTATCGCTCTAGCATTAAATGCTGGAACCAGTACTTGATACCCTTGCCCATTACGCACATCACGTTCAACTGAAACCCAAGCTTGGCTAGGAATAGTTGAATCAACCTTAATCCGATATTTATGATTAGGCGCCGCAGTTGACGTACTACGAACGTCAACTCTAGGATTTAAATTCGCTGCTGTACCAGCTAAATAGGTGTAACTTGCCGCAGCAGAGCCGCGTAAAGTCACTGATTGTGGTCTGAAATATGGTAGGGTGGCCGGTCTCCCGACTTTCCCTTCATTCGGATTGGAAAAATTACCATATTCATCCAATCCCACCCCAAGCCAGCCACCCGCAAAACCAGGCGTACCATCATTACGTTGTGCATATCCAAGCGCACCACCAAAACTACCGGGTTGAGGCGTGACCGCCGCATCGGAGAGAATGACCGCAACCCCATCACCACCCGTTCCTGAAGATGGCGACCACGCATAATAATCAAACTCGACCGTCACTAAGTTATTTTCTGCAGGAAATAGCCGCTGAAAGGTACTTGCGGTTGCTTGGTTCCCCGATGCGGGGGTAATTCGAAGTCGATTACTGACAATACTCGGCGGAGTTGAACTCCCCAGCACTTTTATCGCCCAATCATTTCCAAGGCTTGTGCGGGAAAAATCATCAGTAAAACATTCAAGGGCTGGACTGGTGTCATAAATCACTTTGGAATTTGAAAACATACGCACATTTTGTGCACTTAAACGACCAGTCAAAGTTGAGCGAGTAAATAACGTAGCATCACCAGCAACGTAGAAACTGCCTTGTACTTTAGAATCTGTTTGCAATTCCAATTCTCTACCAACATAGATATCTGTAGTACTCGAAGCATTAAATACTGATGTATCTGATGTTGTAAAAGTACCTCTCACATAAAACTGAGTATTGCCTGTACCAATGATATTAATCGCACCTAAGCTAAGATTAAGATCACCATCTATGATATACGTTTTTCCCGCCCTTAATGTCATTGTGCCATTCTGGTAGAATGTCACGCTTTTAAACACATAAGCATCATAGGCGTCAGAAACAGTGACGCTACCGCCATTGACTTCAACATTACCGATATCCCAGCGAGTTGTATCAAACTTGGCACCATATCCCAAAGTGACGCCCAGCTCCACCGATGGTGTTGTCCAACTTGCCACTGTTGAATTACTGTTAATAGAACTATTTGTTTTATCAAGTATATCGGGAATAGCCTTGGCTAAACTTGGAATTCCACTGACTTTACACTGACCAATACCACACGAAGAATTATTCACTCCGTTAGGTTTGGCTTTTTTAAAACACACATCTAGGTTGTCATAATTAACAACCATAGATTGGTTTTGCATTTCTAACTGCCCATTAGAACTAAAACTCTGTATTGGCCCTGGAAATACGCTGCCACAATCAATCGCTGCATGTGAAGACATCATTGTCATTAGCAATATTGCCAACACGGAAAATAATTGAGTACCAATCCCAAATGCTCTAACCACGGGCTTCTACCTCTACTTGACGGCTAACACGGGTTTCACCACTTTCGCATACCGCTGTGCTATTAATTCGATACTGAGTTATGGCGCCAACCGAATACGCAGAGCAACTTAACCCAACGCTACAGGCATGAAAGCCAACAACAGCTGGCGGCGTCCAAGTGTTTGAAACACTTGCACATGTTGGAGTGAAGTTTGCCGCCGCATTCAGCGGAAATAATTGCGCCAATGCAGCATCAGCACCGCTGTTGGCCGCAGCTAAAGCGCGAGTCCCCCACACTTCTTGGGTTAATCCAGTATCCGCATCTTCAACAATATTGATTAACGCAGCCGCCAGTAAAAACATGACGGTAATGACAAAAATGCCGATGACTAAAGCACTGCCACCTTGGCGGTGAGCGGGGTACGGGCAATATGTTGAGCGTGATAGGCTAAATAAGTTAAGGGACATTGATCACCTGCACTTGATGTCGATACTGAAATGTCTCGCCATTAACATTAAATCGTGGCTGTAGATGCACCATCGCATTATTGACTAGACTCGACGGCGTTAAGATCAACGGTAAATCAGCACTACTGGTTAAGGCATTTGCGATACCTTGTGCCATCAACACGCCAGACCCCATATCCGCAGGTACTGGCTGGCTAGCAGTCAACCCATAACCAGTATAACGCGTTAAGATTAACTCATTACTGGATGGCGCTTTTTCAAAGCAATAACTGACGGGGGCAGAAGCAAAATAGATCCGTTGGCGCGGAGAAGCTTCGGCAAATCTTGCGCTAGCCGTAAAGGTTAAGTTCACTTGATTAGCAGCGGTGCTAATGCTGTTTATCTGCGCACGTTTTTGCCTAGCACTGTTATACACATCGCTATCGGTCAAAGGATAAATCCAAGCATATTGGTTAACCGCAATATCACTGGCCACATTATCTAAAATAACGGTTCCTGTTAAGGCTGCAGCCCCCGGCGCAATCGGCATCGCTAAATAGGTGGTGCTCGCCTCGATGGGAACAAACTCTACACATTGATAAGTGAGATTATTGCCATTAAGTCGCACACTGTTAGGCAGCGCGCTCCTTAGTTCACGGGTTATACGCTCAATGGCAAAACGGCTTTGACTTAACACTTGGTCGACCGAACTCGACTCCACAAAAATCCGCGTGCCGAAAATGATAAAGCTACTCACCCCAACCACAAGAATGCCTAAGATAAGGATCGCTGTGACCATTTCAACTAAGGTAAAACCCCGCGAGCATTGATGCTTACGCTTAACGGATAAAGAGCCCATTAGTAATTGCTCCTCACCAGATTGTAAGTGATCACTTCGTTATCCGGGGTAGTGACATTAATGGTCACTAACTTGGTATTAGGCGCGGCCCCATAAGTAACAGTCACACTTAGTTGATAGTTGGGATACGCCTCTGCATAGGTTTGGCTAGAATTGAGCATAGCGTCGTTTTGGCTTAAGCCGTGATAATCGTCCACATCGTTAAAATCGTTACGGCCTTCGCCTGCTTCAGGCCCCAATGTGGCTGAACAGCTACTGCCTAATGGACTCCCACAGGCGGGCACACCGCCATTGGCATTAGTATTTTGGTCATAACGTTTGCCCCAGACTTCATTCATTACCGAATGGGCCAGTTCAGCACTTTTTACTCGATGTAAAGTCTTGGCCGCGCGATCCGCCTGCGGAAATAACATGCTGCTGAGCATCACAATAGCAATGGCTATTACCAGCATGCCGACCACGAGTTCGATTAAGGTAAAACCCTGTTGCCGGATTGTATTTTGAGCGGCGTTTGGGGATGTATCTATCGATGTTTTCATTGAAAACAGCCGAGGATTAATTCGCATAAATATAACCCTCGCTGGAGATGTTAATGACCAGAGTATCATTGGCAATCACTTTAATGCATGAGCCATTACAAGCCAGCGAAGGTCTACCATTAATATCAAAATCAAGATTGAAACTATTTGCGCTATTGCCAGTGAGCACTAACTGTGCACCACCTTGAAAGGCTTGGGTATATAACGGATTGGGTGCCAGTGCCGCACCTGTGCAACCAGCACTATTACGGCTTGCAAACTGGCTCACCTGATAACCCGTAGTCGAAACCGCAACACGGAAGCATCTGTCAGTATTATTTAACGCTTTTTGCTGAACTTGGCGCAGCTCAGCCATAAATTCATTACGTAGACTAAAGGCACTATAGGAGGACTGGCTAAATAAGCGCGGCAATACCGTCACCGACAAAATCCCAATCAGGATAATGGTGGTCACAAGTTCGACTAAGGTAAATCCAGCCTGTTTCGCCATCAAAAATTAGCCATTGTTGATATAAGGTTCTAGGTTCAGTTTCTACCAACTTGATTAGTAAGGCAAATATTTCGCACAACCAAGATAAATAATACGTAAATTCAATTTATTAGAACTAAAAAAATCAATAGATTATCGACCTAAAAAAAAGGCCTGCTAGGCAGGCCTTTTTCCGTAATTCAAATTAACAACCACTATCTGTAATAACATACTTAGGCAGTTCACCTGGGGTGGCTGGATTTGTTGAAGTATTAGCAGCTTTTGCTTCTGTATAAGTTAAAAAACAATTTGCAGGTGCGCCATGTTGATAAATCTTAGCAGTACCTGGTGTACCAGCTGTTGGATCTATAATCCAATCTGCAGTAACAGGCTGAGGATCAGCTTTAGCGTCAAAAGTAATATCCATACCAGCTTCTAATGAAGCTTTTGTTGCTAGCATATAACCATCAAGAATTGCGATTGTTCCAGTGTCTCCCAATGAAAAGGTTGGTTGTGATCCCTTTTCTTTACCAGCTAATGCAGCTTTAGAAAACACTAAACTATTTGCACCTTGAATTGCACCTTTTAGACCTTGTAATGCAGACGCACGCGCATCGCCTTGCAGATTAATAAACTTAGGTGCTGCTGTGACAGCAAGAATACCTAAGATAATGATCACTACGACTAATTCGATTAAGGTAAAACCTTGTTGTCTTTTCATATAAAACTACCCTTTTTTGAGAACCAATTAACTTAAGTAACTTAAAAACAAACTACTTAAAAGATAAACCAAATAAAACATTAAATTAAGGCGTAAATGGTGTTTGAGTGAAGCTTAATACTTTACCCGTACCTGGATTATAAACCACCCCTTTAGCTCCTGTGGTAGATAAGTCAGGGGCTGGAGAGGGTACACCCGTGGTTTGGTTTAACACTAGTGAGGCTACTTGGTGATAAACACATAAATCCAAACCACTCACGGCTGCTCCGGTAATCGAATTAGCACTGCCACCTGCGCCATCAATCACACGCACTGTATAGCGTTGATTACGCGCATCTTGAGAATACAATACGTTACGCGGTGCACTTTGCAGTACCGTATTAAATACCTGCTGACAGCTTGCATCTGTCATGGCTGTAGCATCGGTACCCGATGTCCCCGTGGGATAACCAAAACGTGGGTCGAGGGATACTGAGGTACCGTCTAAGATCACACTGCTATTTTGGCGACCGTCGACTTCCCATTGTGAGCGCACAAAACTCACCGCAGTCGATAAACCACCAGCCACACCGTCCACACTGGCATCTTCAGCATCGTCAGTGACATTTAAAAACCGTGGGATCGCTGTTGCCGCTAACAAACCCAAAATGACGATCACTATGACCAGTTCAATCAATGAAAAACCATTTTGCTTCGTCTTCATTAGTCTCTCCCTATCTTGATGAAAGTCCATTCTAACAGCTAAATCAGTTTATAAAAGCCCGTTACTTAACAATCTTTTAGGAATTAGTCAAAAAAATGACCCTGCCAGAGTTTAGTTGGTAACCGATGCTGTCCCCATTTTTTGAGCGATAACGGCAGCTATTATCCTTACTAAAATAGGCACCCATTAAGGTATTTTCCGCTAGCTCTTGCCCCATAAATTGTTGCCATAGCGCCTGACAACCTTGGTCATCAAGCGTATTTGGCTGCGGCCAGCCCTGTGAATTCATCATCACCAGCGTTTGGTCATTTCTGGCACTTTGCTCATTTAATAATTCCCAATCTAGCCGCATTTGTGACGGTTTGCCAAGGGATAACCATTGGGAGCGCACCATGGTTAATACATTTAAGAAACGTGTATGCTCTAATTCCACAGTACGGGCGGCAAGCTGTGGCATGGTGGAAAAGTACTTAACTCCAATCACGGCTAAGATAATCAAGATCAGGCAAAGGCTAATTAGTCGCCCGTATACCCGTAATAGATCGCTGTCAGCCTTCTGTTGGCTCTGCATCTATTTGATCCTGAAAACATAAAGCATTACTTACCACCTTTGACCACATTGAGCATATCCCACATGGGCAGATAAATACCCAAGGCTAATATCAATACAATAACGGCCACAATACCAATTAAGATCGGTTCTAATTTGGCGGTAAGATTTTTAAGGTCATAGTCGACCTCCCCTTCGTAGAAATCGGCAGCATCATTCAATAACTGATCAATCTGCCCGGTTTCTTCTCCTACTGCGACCATTTGCAACACCAATGGTGTAAATAACTTGCTCTGATTCGATACCCTCAGCATAGATTCGCCGGATTCGATGCCGCGGCGCATACCAACAATCTTGTCGTGCATATAGGCGTTATCCACCGCATCCGCCACAAGGCTCAGCGCCTGTGTCATCGGCACGCCCGCGCTTAACATCATCGAAAAACTGCGGCAATAACGGGCAAGGGTCGAACGCTCAATAATCGAACCCACTGCGGGAATATGTAATTTCCACTTATCCCATTGTTTTTCACCTTTTTCCGTATGGTGCCAATAACGGATCCCAATGATGGCGCCAAGTAACATCACCAACATCAAAGGCCAATAGTTAACAAATAAGTTAGATGTGCCAATCAGCACCTTGGTCGCCCAAGGCAAATCTGCACCGAAACGGGAAAACATTTCGGCAAATTTGGGGATCACCATGATATTTAAGATCACCATCGCCAGGCCAATCGCAATCAATACAAAGATCGGATAACGCATCGCGGCCTTAATCCGGCGGCGAGTTTCCTGCTCACGCTCGATATAGCCCGAGAGCTGAATAAAGGCATCCTCCAACTTACCTGTGTTCTCCCCCACATGCACCATAGAAACAAACAGTGAATCAAACACATCTGGATGTTGGTTCATAGCAGATGACAACGGGCGACCTGCGGTGAGTTGCTCAGAAATATCATTAAGCGCATCCTTCATCCGTTGGGAATGCGCGGTTTCAGATAAACCGGCAATGGCCCGCAAAATCGGGATCCCCGAACGCGTGAGTGAATACATTTGCCGAGTAAAAATTTGTAATTCATCCAAACCGACTTTACTACCAAAGAGCTGCGTCAGTGAAAATGACTTCGCGACCTTTGCCGCTTTAACTTCCAAAGGAATAATGCCGCGGGATAACAGCATATCGGCCGCCGCACTTTCGGAGGCGGCATCGAGCTGACCCGTTACGGCTTGACCTTGTCCACTGCGTCCACGGTATTGATAAACTGGCATAATTAGGCCTCGACGCCTTGTTGACTAATAATATCCCGTGAGAGTGGCACTTGAGATTCACTCACATCCTCTACCAGCTTAGCCACCTCTTCAATGGTCGTCATACCCTCACTTAAATATTGCAATGCCGATTCGGCTAACGGGGTAAAGTTCGGGCTTTGTAGTGCTGCGCAGGCAAAATCCTGCGGATTGCCAGTGCGCATGGCATCAATCATTTTTTCATCCAGTTCGAGGATTTCAAAAATACCGATACGGCCACGATAACCACTGCCATTACAGCTCTGACAACCCGTACCAATACGGAAATTCGCATGGGTAAAATCTTGACGGCTTACGCTATTTAACCACGCTTTTTCCTGCGCAGTAGGTTGATGTTCTACGCCGCAGTTATGGCATACACGGCGCACTAATCGCTGGGCAATAATCACCCTTAAGGCACTTGCGACTAAATAACTGGCAGCGCCCATATCGAGCAAACGCAGCGCGCTGGTTACCGCATCATTGGTGTGCAAAGTGGATAACACAAAGTGACCCGTAAGTGCGCCCCTCAGGCCAATTTCAACGGTTTCTTGGTCGCGCATCTCCCCGACCATGATGATGTCTGGGTCTTGACGTAATGTAGTGCGCAGCACGTTCGAAAAATCAAGTCCAATCTTATGGTTAACTTGAACTTGGTTAATCCTTGGTAATTGGTATTCGACCGGATCTTCTACCGTGATAATCTTGCGATCCGCGGTATTGAGCTCACTTAAGATGCCATACAAGGTGGTGGTTTTACCGCTACCCGTAGGGCCTGTTACCAGTAACATGCCGTGCGGACGTTTAATCTGCTTACGAATACGCGCCAAAATATGCGGCGGCATACCCGTTTCGTTTAAGGTCAGTAGTCCTGCGGATTGATCGAGCAAACGCATTACCACGGATTCACCGTGGTAAATCGGCATGGTCGACATCCGCACATCAATTTTGTGGCCCTTAATTTCCATATGGAAACGCCCGTCCTGCGGCAGACGTTTTTCAGAAATATCGAGGCCCGCCATAAGCTTAAGACGCAGAACCAAAGCTGCGGCGATATTAACCTCATTCAGTATGGTCTCATGTAACTGACCATCGATCCGCTGACGGATCCGCAGCACCTTTTCCCCAGGTTCGATATGAATATCCGAGGCACGCATTTGCACCGCATCTTCAAAGATAGACTGGAGCAATTTAACGACAGTGGTTTCATTATCACTGTCGCTCGAAGTTAAGCTTGCCAAATCAAACATTTTATCGGCGGCGTATTCCTCTTCTAGCTTGCCAGCAATTTGTGCGATCTGGTCGGTGCGGCGATAGAGGTTATCGAAGGCTTGCAGTAACTGCTGCTCAGGCGCGACCGCGACACTGAGCTTTTTAGGCGCGATGATGGTTTCTAAGTGATCGAGCGCCTGTAAATCTGCAGGGTCGCTCATAGCAACCAGTACACTATCGCCCCTATCTTCTACCGCTAGGGCACGAAAACGCCTTGCTTGTACTTCAGGGATCAGATTGACCACCTCAGAGGGGATCGAACGTTTACTGATATCGAGTAAGGGCAGGTTGAGTTGCTGCGACAAAAATTGCAGTAGTTGAGTTTCGGTAATCGAACGCAGATCGATCAATGTTCGGCCGAGTTTATGGCCAGTCTTGCGTTGCTCACCCAAAGCCTGCTGCAACTGCTCTTCGGTAATAATGGATTCTTGAACTAACAGATCGCCCAAACGCATCTTTAATCTGGGTTTCATTGGCTATCTCCTAGTTGTAGTAAGCGTTGTTCAATAAAAGCCGTGGCCTGAGTTGATAAGCCGGAATAGCTTAATGCTGTGCGGTAGGCTTGGCTGGCTTGAGCGAAATGTTGTTGTGAGTCTAGTGCATAGGCCAATCCCATCCACAATTTCGCCTGCTGTGGCTCCTGCTGTAATAACTGGCGGTACGCCTGTTCTACTAATGTAAATTGGCCTTGTTTTTGGGCTAAATCCGTCTGAGCTAACCACTTTTGCCTTGCTAATACATGGCGATCAGGGATTTGTGCAAGACTCGCTAAGGCCAAGTCAGTATCGCCCATTGCGTGTTGTATCCTTGCTAATAGTAGATAAAATTCATACTCTTGCGGGTACAGTAATCGACCTTGACTGAGCACTTCAGCCGCTTGTGCTAGCTCGCCTTGGCCATAATGTAGTGCCGCGAGTTGTTTGCGCGCCTCATGCAAGCTCGGATCTAACTTGAGCGCTTTATCATAGTAGCCCATGGCTTTGAGCAACTGACCTTGTTTTTCAGCATCGCTCGCCAGTGCCACCTGTTTTTGTGCTAATTGACTCGGTGAAAGCTTTACTTCCTTGACCGCCATTTGACCAGCCGCCTTTGATTGAACACCAGTAAACTCTGCCTGTTCGTTTGCAGTGGCTTTAGCTTGGCTTGGTTCAGGAGCGACTTGCGCTGTTTGATTGGAGACAGTTGCATTTGGCTCCGTTTGGTGAACTTTAGCGCGATCGATAAGGCGATTAGTATCACTCGCTTGAGCCTGCGCAACATTTGCCGAAGGAAGATTGACCGCAGAAACAGGGGCGGAAGACTCTTTAGCCAGCGCAGGCACACTTTGTGAAGTCGCCTCGAGTGTCGCTTTGTCAGTAGGACTTGGCTGGGCAACACTGGTATCAAGCTTATCGCTGGCTTGAGTGCCCGTCGACTGCTGCGGCTTGGTTTGCACAACTTCAGTCGTTGTCGCGATAGAGGCTGTATTCGTTGTTGCCTCTATGGGCACACTTGATTGGGACGATGACTCAAGCTGATGAGTTGACGGAGTTGCAACAGTATTCGAAGGAATGATCGTCGTTTGTTGCGACCGGTAACTCGCTTGAAAGGCATACATAGATAAGCCTCCCAGTAACAGAGATAGCAAACAAATCGCTAACCATTTACGTGACGAGCTTGTCCGACCCAGATACTGGGCTTGATTCACCGTGATATTACTCAGCGAATGCCCCTGCTGGCGCTTGTCCAGATCCTGCAGCATCTTGTTGATCACGCTCATGCGCCATCTCCCCACCACTGCAGGAAATTAGTACCCGATAGCAGCAATGCCAACATTGCAACAGCAAATACCATAAAGGCGATAGCGAAATAGGTCGACCACTTTTGTACTCTAGTCGGACTGGCATCTTCAGTATCGCAAATGGCGCCTTTCAAATGGGACATCCGCACCTGCGTTGCACCCTCACCAAAACTTAGCATAAGGGCTTTATGGGCTAATATATTGATCAATCTAGGGATCCCACGGGATGCCTGAGCGATCTTGCGGGTGATCTTTGGGCTAAACAGCGCTTGCCCCGCATGTCCAGCCACCGCTAACCGGTAACGGATATAGGCATCGGTTTCATCCCAGGTTAACGGCCGCAGATTGTAACTAAAAGTAATACGTTGTCTTAATTGCCTAAAGGCTTGGCGTTTTAATCTTTCATCCAACTCGGGCTGACCAAATAACACCACCTGCAATAACTTACGACTTTCAGTTTCAAGATTAGTGAACAGTCGCAGGGCTTCGAGGCTTTCATCGGGCAACGCCTGCGCTTCATCAAGCACTAACACAATGGCATGACCATGGGTACTTAAGGCGAGCAACTGCTGCTGAATAAGCCCAGTCAACTGCTGCTGATCAATTTCGCTGGTATATTTAAGGCCAAGCTCATTGGCTACCGCCCAGCGCAGCTCCGCGGGAGTTAAATAAGGATTAGGAAGATAGGCACAGTGGAATCCCTGCGGAAGTTCGTTAATCAACTTGCGGCAGATTAAGGTTTTACCCGTCCCCACTTCCCCCGTGACTTTAATAAAACCTTCCCCGGTTTGTAGGGCGGTCTGCAGCACTTGCAATGCCTCTACGTGCGGGGATAACCCGAAAAAAAATCCGGTATTAGGGGTTAACGAAAATGGTGCTTGGCCCAGTCCAAAGTGCTTCAAGTACATGAAAAATTACTTATTTTCTGGATACCAACGGTCGAGCAACGTCTTAGAGCGCTCTAACTCAGTTTTCCAAGTATCATTACCCACCACGGTAGGCTTAAGCATAATAATTAACTCGGTTTTCTTTTTCTGCTTGCTACGGTTTTTAAACAGTTCGCCCACGAACGGAATATCACCAAGCAGCGGCACTTGGGACACCACCTCAATATTTTCACTCTTCATCAGTCCGCCAATCACCACCACATCGCCAGAGGCCGCGCGGATGACGGTATCAGACTCGCGGATTTCACTTTGTGCCAAAGGTAATTCTAAGGATTCATTGCTGACTTTGATGTCCTTCGTTTGTTCTTTTACATCAATAACCGATGGGTGAACATGCAGTAATACGTTGCCGTCTTTATCGATTTGCGGAGTGACATCCAGCGCGATGCCTGAGAAAAATGGAGTCAATTCCACCTGAGGTGTAGTGACAGGTGTCGTACCAGCAACCGTGGTCGATGAAACATCGGTAACAAAATACTCATCGGTACCGACTTTAATCACCGCTTTTTGATTGTTAGATGCCGTCACCCTTGGGCTGGATAATACATCCACATCACCTTGGGTATCGAGCAGGCTTATCATGGTATTAAAATCTGAGCCTTTAATGCTCAACGATGTCACCCCACCCAGTGAGGAGGTGATTTTATCGCTTAAGCCAGTACCCGCTGATGTCCCAAAATTAATATTGGTGTTGCCTACATGACCCAGCACATTATCCCACTGAATACCCTGCTGATAACCGTCAGAAAGGGTCACTTCGAGGATTTTCGCTTCGAGGATCACTTGGCGCTGTAAATGGCTCTCGGCCGAACTTAAAAATGCACGCACTTGGCGCAGCTCATTTGGATAAGCACGAATAGTCACTAATCCCGCCTGCGGAGTCACCACCACTTGGCGGCCGCCGCCCGTGTCACCCACAATGGCGGTTAAGGTTTCTTTTAACTCGCCCCAAAAATCGGTTTTGGTACGCGAGCGAATAAAGGTGCCATTGGTGCTATCGCTGCTGTTACTGCTAGCATTACTGCCGTTGCTCGAATTGCTATTGCTATTATTTCCACCTGAGTTGCCGTTATTCGAGTTACTATTGCCGTTATTGTTATTTGAGTTGTTATTATCGGAAATTCGGCCCGAACTTACCGAGGTTAACGACAGGCCATCACGCTCCATGTATAAGTAATTTAAAGGGAAAGTCTCAGTACGCATCCCCGCAGGGAATACCCGCAAAATACGTCCTTCACGGCTGACTTCATAACCATAAATATCTTCCACCACTTGAATGGCTTCGCTTAGTGTCACCCCTTTTAGCGATAATGAAATAGTGCCCTGCACATCAGGGTGCACCGCCACACTAAAGGGAGTGCCCTGCACGAGACTAGGGAAAAACACCCTCGCATCCACATCATGGGCAGAGACATCGATACGACGCTCAGTCTCCATGGGAGCAGTTAAGCCACCCATTAAAGTATTGGCATTCAGCTCACGCTGCACCGCATCTGGCATAGTGGCTGGCGGGGGCGGCGTTGGCTGGCTCGCGGTCTGCATCGAGGCGGAAAGCGCTTCTTTTGAAGCCGTAGGTTGCGGCCTATCCGTTGTTTGGCAAGCCATAAGGCAAAGTGAGAGTAGAGGTGTGAAGTATTTAATGGCTGTCATCTGAATGTTATTCCCTATCTCTCTATTATTGCTTGAAATACTGCTAATTTCCGTCCGTCAGAAAGTGATACCGACGCGGGAGTAATGCGCACCACTTTGACCCCTTGGATGCTATCACCCACGGACACAATTTTATTATTAATCACAGCGTAAGCCGTATTGCCGGAGCTGACGATGCTATTGAGTATTAAGGCTTGATGCTGATTTTGGCTCACTGCGCCTGCGCCCGAATAGCCTTTGCCGGGCAAAGTAGGATCCCGTAAGCTTTCGGCCGACACTTGTGCTGAAATACCCAGTAATGCAATGAAAATATAAGACTTATTGAGCAACACTGATAAAGTCCTTATTAATACTCAAGGTATAAAGTTCAATGTCGATTTTCCCTTTCGGGTAATCGGCCACTTTATAGTCGAGTCGTTTCCAGTAAAGTTTGTCAGGCATGGCCTCTACCGCTTCAACAAAACGCAACACGGAGAAATAATCCCCTTCTAAACTCATGCGGATCCCATGGCTATAGAGATTCAACTTTTTCTCATCACCCACGGCGAGCAATGGAACAGGTGCAATAGAGGTAAACTTCAGTAACTTAATTCCTTGCACCTGCCCGAGCAGATTACCCAGCAACTCTGGCATATAATCGGCGGGCACCATATCAACCATCTGCTCGTTAAGCTGCGCATCAATCTGTTGATTTTGTTGCTGTAGTAGATTTAAACGCTGACGATAGTCCTGATTGGGATCCATCGCTAATCGCTGCTGATATAAATCAATCTGTTGCAACGACACGCTATTTTCCTGCTCTAGTGCTTCTAATTGCTGCGTGGTTGAATGCTGTTGTTTCCACAGAGATTCGATTGGCATATATGCCAGCATGCCGAGAAGCACTAAAACGGCGAGTGCTATTAATCCCCGCTCCCGCTGGCTCAGCGCATCAAACTTTTGCGCTAATTGATTAAATTGTGCTTTCATCGTGCGCTCTCCTCAGGTGTCTCGCTAGTCAGCGTGAACGCCAAAGGTTTATCCTCGCCGCGATCCATCGTCATGGAAGAAAACGCCTGCCCTTTTAAGGTTTGGGTCGTTTTTAACTTGCTTACCCAAAGCGGGATGTTCTGTGGATGGTCGGCAAAACCTTCAAACATAAAGTGTTGTTCGTTAATCACAATATGATTCAGCCAAACGCTCGCATCGGACACCATGGCTAAGTCCTTCAGCACAGGTGCAAAACCTCGGCTAGTGAGGGATGAACGCAGCGCAAGTTCGCCCAACAACAATTGCTTTAACTCCAACTGCTGTGACTCAAGTGTGACCCGAGCGACTAAATCAGGGTCGGGCTTACGGTTGGCAATTTGCGTTTCGAGATCGGCTTTTTGTTGGTCGTACTGCTGTTTTAGCGCTGACGCTTGGCTTAACGCCTGTACAGACTCAGTTAATTGCCAATAGCTAAAGCCAGCGACTGCACCGCAGACGAATAATAAGCCCGCGGTGTAACTCATTAATGTCGCGAAGGTTAAGCTCTGCTTTGGCGGTAAGAGCGCTGCAGAATATAGGTTAACTCTCGATTTTATCACTCGGCACCCCGTGAAAGTTCACTGAAGGCTAATCCCGCCATTTTTGCGCCAACGGAGGTCTTATTCACCACATTAACAGCTTGATTAAAGTTAGCCGAAACCAACTTAGCTAAGGCATCTACCGCGCCATCGGCAAATAATTCAATTGAGTTAACGGGAGACTGGCGCAGTTGACTCTCAAAGTAATCCATAGAGCGCTGAATTTCTAGGCTTAAGTTATCTGCCAATCCATAATTAAGCTCATCCACTTCAGCCTTATCTAATTGACTAAAGCCGCGCACACGGCGCTGCATGTATAGCTGCCCCTGTTTAACCACAGTAAGCAACAACTCCTGCCCTGGATGATGACTAACCACCAATCTTGCCTGATTATCATCCATAAACAGATTAGTCATCGCGAGCTCTTCAATACTGATGCCTAAAATAGTGAGCCCTTGCTCATTGATGGCTTGAACCATATTAGTCAATTTGTCTTTATCGACCACGACAACATTGAGCTTATTACTGGGTAGGGGCGACTCAAAATAATCTAAGTGGATTTGCGGCACAGGAATCGTGACCATATCTTTAATAGACCAAATCAAGGCTTGGGATAATTCTTGACTATCGACATTTGGTTTATCGGCGACGAGTAATTGGTAGCGGCCACTACCAAGTACGATTTGCAATGCGCTGTGGGGAAAAGCGCTGGCAAGTTCGGTGAAGGCACTTTGCCATTGATCTTGTTGTAGCTCAAAAGAAAGCCACTGCTCATCCTGACGGTCAGTGGCAGGTGCGTAGACCCAAAGCTTATCGGCACAGACATACACACCCAGTGTGATACTGGCCTGTTTGGCTTGCCAAAAGGCCAACCGAGCAAAAAGTCCTTTATCCATAAAATGCCTGTCTTCCGATAAAGTTAAAGCTTGAGTGATAAGCCTGCAAATAGCACTATTTCTAAACCACGAGGAGGATATAAGCTCACTGCATTTGAAATGTGAAAGCTGTTATATCCAGCGTCATAATTTTGGCACAAGCTAGTTTAGCCGCTAATCAGTGAATTTTATAGAGAAATCCTACAATTCGGCCCTATTATTCCACAGGGATCACATCACTCACAGAGAGAAATATGGCCTATTGCAACTCTACGGGATCGCTAAAATACATGCCCTGAGCCATCCCCACCCCAAGGATTTGCAGGGTTTGCCATTCTTCAAATACTTCAACGCCTTCAGCACTCACTAGCACTTCAGTACGATATAAACCACCGATTAAACTGCGAATAAATAATTGATTTTCAGGGCGCAAATGAATATGTCGCACGATAGAACGGTGCAATTTAATCATGTCGAAATGACACTCTCGGATATAGTAAGTGCCAACAACCTGTTGCCCTACATGGTCAACACAGAGGCGAGCCCCCATCTTACTGATCATATCGAGTTTAGGCTGCAGTTTATCTTGATGCTGGACCACTATGTCCTCAGATACCTCAAAAATCAGTTGAGGCGTCAAATGGCGATATTCAAGCAAGGTGGTTTTAAGCCAATGCGTAAAAGCGCGGCTCATCAAAGTATCTAGGCTAAGATTCACACTGTAGACTTGGCCTTTATGCTGTTCTTGCCCAAGCAAAACCAACACACGCTCAATCATTTGCCGCTCAATTTGCGGCATCAAACCACATTTATTAGCCATAGGGATAAACAACGTCGCCCGCACTAATGCTCCTTGATTATCCCTCGCCCGAGTAAAGATCTCTTTATGGTGCTCAACCCCGTCGGAATCCATAATCGGCTGACTGAAGGGATAAAAACGCCGCTGAACTAAAGCATTCTCTAAGAAGCTGCGCCAACGCACCGAACCCTTTGCAAACTCTTCATCAATCGCACCTTTATCATACATAAACCAATTACTGTTACCTTGTAATTGGGCTGCACGTAACGCCATATCGGCTTCATCGAGCAGCTGATTAACATTATCCCCCGCCGTAAAGTAAGCGCAGCCTAAATGGTAAAAGTTATCCCGATTGTCAACGCCATCGGGCAAAGGTTGGCTCAAGCAGACTTTCAGCAATTTGCTCGCGAGCTGGTCGGCTTCAATCAGGGAGACATGGGGCACTACAATCGCAAATTGATTGTGGGTACGTCGCGCAAATATGCTATTGGGTAAACTTTGCAAAATGGAGTTAATGCCATTGACCGTCGCATGGAGTAGATCTTTAACAGCGCCCTCCCCTTTTGCCTGTTGTATAAAATCGAGGTCATCCATTTCTAGCAGATAAATCACCCCATGAGCGACCATGCCTTGGTCGTGACTCAAGGCATCAAGACGGTTATTTAAAAACAACCGATTACCAATACGGGTTTGTGCATCTAAAAAAGTATTGGAACGAATAAATTTATCGAAACGACCGCGTTCTTTGTGAGCATCCTGCAATTCCTCAAGCAGCTTGGTCAGCGCTCGATTGATTAACCTTGGTTTGCCATTACCGGGCGTAGCGAGGGCTTGCTCATGTTTACCCTGTAAAATCAATCGACTACGCTGTGCAAGCTCCTCAATCCCATCCAACTGTTGTGATAACCATATATGCCCGAAACGCACCAGCGCGATAACCGCCAGCAAGCCAACGCCCAAAATGAGCAGCTCATACCAACTGATACTGTAATGGTCGAAAGGTTGCGGCAAACTCAATGTCATACTGAGGCCCGACTGAGGATCAAGCAAATGGGTATACACCATGGGATTTTGAGTTTGCACATTGCCTTGATAGGCAAATAGCACTTCGCTCTTCATGGTTAAACGAAATTCGACGGCGTTAAAGGCAAGCAACATGGGAGGCAGCCAGGATTCTAACTCCCAATCTGGCTGAGTGTGGTAATGCTCTATCAGCAAGGTTTCAAGCTCTGCCACTTTCTGCTGCTGAAACTTATAGGTCAACTGCACAAAGCTCATCATGGCGCAAAGTAAAAATACAAAGGCGATAGCGGCCAAAGACATCAACCAAAAGCTGGTTAATTTTGTTGTTAACATTCGAGTGAATTTCATCGATCCGCTATCCTGCAGAATTATTATAATTATCGGCGCACTCTTAACATGAGCTAAACAAATGCTACTCAAGATTATTCAGTAGCATAAGCTAAAAGGCAACCCAGGATTTATTTTCAAAGACGCTAAAAATCGCGTCAATTGCAGAAATATCATCCAAGGCTAAAACAAAAAAGAGGCTAATTAGCCTCTTTTTCATTAACCGTACAGTTGCTTAATCCGCATATTTGGGCAAAGTGGTAATTGTCGCAACACCCGAATCAATGGCCGCCTTTGCCACAGCACGGGCCACACGAGGTAATAAACGTGGGTCCATGGGTTTTGGCAACACATATTCAGAGCCAAAACTTAATGAACTCACCTTTGGATACGCTTTAAGGACACTTGCAGGTACCGCTTCTTTCGCTAATTCGGCAATGGCATGCACTGCGGCAATCTTCATCTCATCGTTAATACAAGATGCGCGCACATCTAATGCGCCGCGGAAAATAAACGGGAAACACAGCACGTTATTTACTTGGTTTGGATAGTCGCTGCGGCCAGTTCCCATAATCAGATCGCTACGAGTAGCATGGGCAAGCTCTGGCTTGATCTCAGGATCTGGGTTTGAGCAAGCAAAAATCACCGGTTTATCCGCCATCATGGCTACTTCTTCGGCACCAATCACATTAGGACCAGATAAACCTAAGAAAACGTCGGCGCCTTTAATCACATCTTGCAAGGTACGCTTGTCAGTCTCATTCGCAAATAAGGCTTTATATTCATTCAGATCAGTACGCCCCGAATGGATAACACCTTTGGTGTCTAGCATGTAGATGTTGGCACGGTTGGCGCCACACTTCACTAACATGGTCATACAGGCGATAGCCGCTGCGCCAGCGCCCATACACACAAAGATCGCATCGCTAATCAGTTTACCTTGAATTTCTAAGGCGTTAATCATGCCAGCAGCGGTTACGATCGCCGTACCATGCTGGTCATCGTGAAACACAGGCACATTACAACGCGCAATTAACTCACGTTCGATAACAAAGCATTCTGGCGCTTTAATATCTTCAAGGTTAATCCCACCAAATGTGCCAGCAATGGCCGCAACTGTGTTAATAAACTCTTGCGCAGTGTTGTGAGTCACTTCAATATCGGTCGAGTCGATATTAGCAAAGTGTTTAAACAACAGCGCCTTACCCTCCATCACAGGTTTTGAAGCCAATGGGCCTAGGTTGCCTAAGCCCAGAATCGCAGTACCGTTAGAGATAACGGCTACAGTGTTACCTTTATTTGTATAGCGATATGCATTTTCAGGATTAGCGGCAATTTCACGGACAGGCTCGGCCACACCAGGACTGTAGGCTAGTGCGAGATCGTGGCTCGTTTCAGCGGGTTTAGTGAGGCATACTGCAGTTTTACCGGGAACGGGGAATTCATGATAATCGAGTGCTTGTTGACGAATATCTGACATTTTAACATCCTGAAATGCGACATTTATAAGTATGGAAGTGAAGTAAAGCCGACCGACTCAAGATCACCTCATTTGTGGGTGATTTAAACAGTGTGGCAGGTCGCGGTAAGATACGTCAATTAGGTCACATTTTAAATAAGATCTTGAGAAATTTCGCCTTTACCAGCGAACAACCATTCTAAGCTATGTTTTATTATCTTATGTGACCCAATAAAGGACGATTACCCGTTTAAAACTGTAGAAAACAAACGAAAATATATAATAAAACAATGGTAAAAAGGCCATAAAAAGCCAAAAAATGTTGACTAAATTACAATAAAGACAGCTAACAGCGTTATCTTATAGTTTATTGCTATAAATAAGTCGATTTATCGCAATGGAAACATGAAGAAAGCGATAATGATGATTTTTAATTGAAGTCGTACCAGAAAGGTAAAAAAGTACCGATTACGTGCCAGCGGAGATATGAAATGCAAAAAGGCGCCAGAGGCGCCTTTTTAGAAACATTGCGAACGCAATTATTTCTTGCCAAGCATACCGAAACGCTTGTTGAATTTGTCGATACGACCGCCTGTATCAACAACTTTTTGTGTACCAGTGTAGAATGGGTGACATGCACCACAAACGTCTAAGTGCAGGTCTTTACCTACAGTAGAGTTCACTTTAATTACGTTGCCACAAGTACAGTTTGCAGTGATTTCTGCGTATTCTGGGTGGATACCTGGTTTCATTTGGGTTACCTCAAGTAAGGCCATGTCGCTCTTCCAACCCGAAGTCGGACACCACATGCAGTTAATAACGATATGTTAGGGCGCAGGATATTACAGTATCGCCTAAGTGGATACAAGTAGATTATCTGCGCATTTTCTCGATAATCGATGCTTGCTAATAATTATTTCTCTGCTTCTATTTCCCAGTTTCTCGATCCTCAAAACTTGCCTTCGCAGCCTTTGCATCGGGATAGCGGGCGAGTATCTCGATTGATGGACAA
Source organism: Shewanella oneidensis MR-1 (assembly GCF_000146165.2). Taxonomy (NCBI): domain Bacteria; kingdom Pseudomonadati; phylum Pseudomonadota; class Gammaproteobacteria; order Alteromonadales; family Shewanellaceae; genus Shewanella; species Shewanella oneidensis. Next base: position 4,279,549 of record NC_004347.2, read on the forward strand.
TACAAAGTCGCGTCTTTCTTTAAAGCGTTAATGCGGTTCTTAAAGAATGCCTTAGGATTGGCATCATGAATTGCCAACATCGCGCCATACACACTCACTTGCCATTCAACAGCATAGCGATTGGAAATACGCCATAGGGTTTCGTTATGATAATCCAGAGTACATCCCCCCGAGCTGGCCGCAATCACAACGTTATTGTCGGCTGATGATGCCGCTTCTGGCATAGATTTTTGTGTTTGAGTTTCGGGCACATTACTCGAGCCAACCTTATCAGATCCACGAGTATTCACATCCGGCGTTGCCTGTGCTGTGGCAGTTGATTTATCTGTTGTAGAGGCCTGCGGCTTTGATACCTCGGCTTCAAGCTTATCCCCTGGGAAGGTAAATCCGCTGGAACGAGGCACCACTGCCGATTCACTAGCGGCGGCAACAACAATAGGCGCCACTTCTTTTTCAGCGGTCACGAGATTAACCTCGGTCGCATTCTTGGTTGATTTAACAGCTGTGGCTTTATCATTTGCAGTCAGCGAATTAGCTTCCGTCTTTGAGGCCTTTATCGGCTTAACAACCGTTGTCTTTGCTAGCAATGTCGATGATTCGCCAGAGCCTGCATTCTCAAACAGTGGCAGGTTTTTCACCTCATACCACCGATCGACTCGATATTCGCGAACTAACAATCGCGCTTTAGGATCTGTCACATTCTCCAACCCGAACAGTAACAACATAAAACGATTCACTGGCAGCGCCATCAACTTTTCTTCCCGCGTTGACTGACGCAATACAAACTCCAAACGCGTCATATCCTGATCATCAGTGACCACATTAACGCGCATCTTAGGGTGGGACCCTAACTCAAACATAGGTCCATTAAAGCTAACATGAGACACTTGAGCTAAGCAGGAAAAACTATAGCTTAAGGCTAACAATCCTAGTAACTTTAATACGTTACTCATACATACTCCCAACCATCCCTAGACACTCCCTGATAAAGACTAGCCCTAACTCGCTGCGCTGAGTACACTAAACCTCATTTCCCTTTTAGACTCGCCCAGCATATGTCACTGTTTGTTGAAGTTGCGTTACCTGTGCCTATGCGGCAAAACTTTACTTATCGCGTAAAGACAAACGAACAAAACGATGATAGCCCCCAAGCCAAACCACAGATTGGCGTACGGGTAAAAGTGCCCTTTGGGCGGCAGCAACTTATTGGTCTCGTTACCGCCATCACCGACAGCTGCGATCTGGCGCCAACACAACTCAAATCCGTCATAGAGTTTATTGATGACGCCCCCTTATTGCCAGAATCGCTTTATAAATTAACCCTCTGGGCCGCAAGATATTACTTTTGCAGCCAAGGACAAATGCTCACGCAAGCCTTGCCGGTGGCACTGCGCAAGGGCTTAGATGCCGCACCACAAAAAATCCAATACTGGCAAATCACTACAATAGGCAGCAATATTGCGCCAGAAACATTAAAGCGCGCGCCCGCTCAAAAAAAATTACTCGAGCATTTAAAGCAAACCAGTCTCACACAGGAAGAAGTCATCAGCTTAGAGCTGAATAAGACCGCGCTCAAAACCTTAGAAGAGAAAGGCTGGATTGCCCAGCACGAAAAAATCGCGCAGCTCAATCTCGATTGGCGCAGCCAACTCGAACTCGATGAAACGCCTCACAGGCTAAATAAAGAGCAAGCCGTCGCCGTGACGGTATTAACGCAGCAGCAAGGATACCACTGTACTCTGCTCGAAGGCATTACCGGTTCGGGTAAAACCGAAGTCTATTTAGCCTTGCTCGAACATATTCTTAAGCAAGGTAAGCAAGCACTTATTCTTGTACCTGAAATTGGCCTCACCCCGCAAACCATCAATCGCTTTAAGCGCCGTTTTCGGGTGAATGTTGCCGTGCTGCACTCGGGTTTAACCGACAATCAGCGCCTCGAAGCCTGGCGCCAAGCCCGTTGCGGCCAAGCTGCCATTATTATTGGCACTCGCTCCGCGTTGTTTACGCCGATGGCATTTCCTGGCGTCATCATCCTCGACGAAGAACACGACAGTAGCTTTAAACAGCAAGAAGGTGTTGGCTATCACGCCCGCGACTTAGCAGTGATGCGCGGGCATTTAGAATCGATCCCTGTGGTTTTAGGCTCAGCAACACCGTCATTAGAAAGCCTGCAAAATGCACTCAGTGGCCGCTATCATCATCTGCAACTCGGTGAACGGGCTGGCAATGCTAAAAAAGTACGCCAAGGCATTATCGATATTAAAAACCTGCCGCTCAAAGCGGGCATGTCGGCGCCACTGATCAATGAAATCCGCAGCCATTTGGATGCCGGAAATCAAGTATTACTATTTTTAAACCGCCGCGGCTTTGCGCCAGCACTGCTCTGCCACGAGTGTGGGCACTTACATGAATGCGACCGCTGCGATGCATTTTTTACTGTGCATCAATCCTTAGGCGAGATCCGTTGCCACCACTGCGGTAATCAATATGCCATTCCAAGGCAGTGTCACAATTGCGGCAGTACCATGTTGATGGGACAAGGTATTGGTACCGAGCAGCTCGCCGAAGCACTGCAATTAGAGTTTCCAAAATATCCAGTGGTGCGTATCGATCGCGATACCACTCGCCTTAAAGGTTCACTTGAAAGCCATTTAAGTGCGATTCATAAGGGCGAGTATAAGATCCTCGTCGGTACCCAAATGCTGGCCAAGGGGCACCACTTTCCAGATGTCACCTTAGTGGGATTACTTGATGTTGATGGCGCACTCTTTAGCGCCGATTTTAGGGCGCCAGAGCGCTTCGGCCAGCTTTATACCCAAGTCGCAGGCCGCGCAGGGCGGGCCAATAAACTCGGTACCGTACTATTGCAAACTCACCAGAGCGATAACCCGATCCTTAGGGATTTACTCCACCGAGGTTATGGTGAGTTTGCCCGCAGCCAATTAAAAGAACGGCAAATGGCGCTCTTACCACCCGCTTGGCATATGGTACTGGTGCGCGCCGAGGCCCATTCTGCCTTAGATGCTGACAATTTTCTTAATTCGTTTGCATCCTTGCTGCCCCAAGATAAAGAGTTTGAGATTATCGGCCCTATGCCCGCGCCACTCGATCGAAAAGCAGGTAAGTTCCGCCGCCAGTTGATGTTTCAGGCCAAGCACAGACATAGGTTGCAGCAGGAGTTTGAGCGTATTTATCCGCTTGTGGAACAACTGCCCGAAGCCAAACGCTGCCGCTGGAGCTTAGATAGGGATCCGCAGGATCTGTTGTGATTCAATAATTTGATAAAAAATCATCGGGAAGATAGCAATTAGTCATCACAAACGGCTAAAATACGCGGTTATTCCCTGTATTCACTCTTAAAGTTAGTAGCTAATTAATCCATGAAATCACATATCCAATCATTACTTGAACAAACTATCGAATCCTTTAAACAACAAGGTATTTTACCTGCGGATTTTGAGGCCCGAATTCAAGTAGATCGAACCAAGGATAAGAGCCATGGTGACTTGGCAACCAACGTAGCCATGATGCTAACCAAAGCGGCGGGTAAAAATCCGCGCGAATTAGCGCAGTTGATCATCGACAACCTTCCCGCCTCCGCTTATGTGGCAAAAGTTGAAATCGCAGGCCCAGGTTTTATCAACTTTTTCATCGATGACAGCGCACTCGCTAACCAGTTACAAGCCGCCATTGGCGATGAGCATTTAGGGATTAAACTGCCCGCGCCACAAACTGTTGTGGTGGATTATTCCTCACCAAACCTCGCCAAAGAGATGCACGTGGGTCACCTGCGTTCAACCATCATTGGCGATAGCGTGGTTCGCACCCTCGAGTTTTTAGGTCACAAAGTCATCCGTCAAAACCATGTAGGCGACTGGGGCACCCAATTTGGTATGTTGCTGGCTTACATGGAAGAATTACGTGCAGCCAATGGCGAGCAAGCCCAATTAGAGTTATCGGATCTGGAAACCTTCTACCGCGCCGCCAAACTGCGTTTTGACGAGTCTGCCGAATTTGCTACCCGCGCCCGTCAGCTCGTGGTTGCACTGCAATCAGGTGATGAGTACTGCAACAAACTGTGGCGCGAATTTAACGATATTTCGCTAAGCCACTGCCATGAAGTGTACGAGCGTTTAGGTGTGAGTTTAACCCGCGCCGATGTCCACGGTGAAAGCGCCTATAACGCCGATTTAGAGCAAGTCGTTAACGATTTAGCTGCCAAAGGTTTATTGACTGAAAGCAACGGCGCCAAAGTGGTATTCCAAGAAGAATTCCGCACTAAAGAAGGCGAGCCACTGCCGGTTATCATTCAAAAAGCCGATGGTGGTTACCTGTACGCCACAACCGACTTAGCAGCTATGCGTTACCGCTCAAACGTGCTCAAGGCTGACCGCGTGCTGTATTTTGTTGATTTACGCCAAGCGCTGCACTTCCAGCAAGTATTTAGCCTCGCCAAACTGGCCAAGTTTGTCCGCGAGGATATGTCACTTGAGCACTTAGGCTTTGGCACCATGAATGGCGAAGATGGTCGTCCATTTAAAACCCGCACTGGTGGCGTGGTGAAATTAGTTGATCTGCTCGACGAAGCCAACACCCGCGCGCTGGAATTAGTTCGCAGCAAGAATCCAGATATGGATGAAGCGACACTTGCTGAAATCGCCCGCGTAGTCGGGATCAGCGCAGTGAAATATGCTGATCTGTCGAAAAACCGCACCAGCGATTACATCTTCAGCTTCGAGCAAATGCTGAGCTTTGAAGGCAATACCGCGCCTTACCTGTTGTACGCATACACTCGCGTAGCGGGCATCTTCAAGCGTGCGACCGATGTTGACTTAAGCCAAGCCAAAATCGTACTCGAACACGAAAAAGAGAAAGATCTAGGCAACAAACTGGCGCAGTTTGGTGAAATCCTAAGCCGTGTTGTCGACAAGGGCCAACCACATGTGCTCTGCGGCTACCTCTATGAATTAGCAGGTGCTTTCTCTAGCTTCTATGAGGCCTGCCCTGTGCTTGCTGCCGATAATGATGAACAAAAACACAGTCGTTTACTGCTGTCACAACTGACGGCGAGCACTCTGCAAAAAGGCCTAAATCTACTAGGTATCGAAACCCTAGAACGGATGTAAGCCATGAGCAATCGTGACTATGCCAACAGAAGACCGCAATCGGGCGCAAAACCGCGCCCCATTCGCGCGACACGAGCGAAGCCTGCGGCTAAAAAGGCCCCGCCTCGCCGTAAGCTTCCAATTCCTCTGATCCTGTTTGCCTTTGTAGCAGTAGGCAGTTTTGGGTATTTTCTGTGGAGCATTAAAGACACAGCTAAGCAGGAAGCGCCTGTTGAAGTCAAAACCGAAAAAGAGGTGAAGCCAAAAGAACCTGCAGCGCTCCTTACACCAAAGGTGAAAGAGACTGAACGCCAAGAGGTCGCCGTCGTCGCTCCGGTAGAAGAACTACCTGTTGTTGAAGCGCCGAAGAAAGATCCTAATGCCTTGCCGCCAAAACCGAAGGAAGAATGGACCTATCTGGATGAGCTTGAAAACAAGCACGTCGAAGTGGATATTCCCGACGTTGTAGCAACCCGAGCACCCCAGCAATATCAATTACAGTGTGCCTCGTTCCGCCAAGAGTCGCAGGCGAATCAGATGAAAGCTGTGATTGCCTTCCAAGGATTAGAAGCGCAGGTAAGACAGATTGAAGGCACCTCAGGTACGTGGTACAAGGTGATTTTAGGTCCTTACGAACGTAAGCGTGATGCCGAGCGTAAACGCCATGTCTTGCAAAACGCTGGGATAAATGGCTGTCAATTGTTGCCAATACCCAAGTAACCTCATCTTAGGATAATCATCCCCTATCTAAAGTAGGCTACGAATCGCGGCGAATGAATCATCATTCGCCGCGATTTTTTATCTTTTTTCATTTAAACATGGCAAAAATCGCCCCTCAGCATCTAGATTTCAAACACTGCCAACATTAAATTTTCATTTTATGAAAATAATAACTATCTATTTTTAAATAAAAAATTTATTTATTAAGAAAGGTTAATATTGCGTTTAATTGACCTAAATCAAACTTAGGCGTATCCCTTAAATAACAGCAATACCTGTTGTTGACTCATCAAAAACTAACCCTAGGGTGACGTATTATGAATGCATTAATAGAGATTGAAGCTTCTGAATTCAGCCAACTGTTCAAAAGCGGCGATGCCTTAAGTATCAGAATGTTTATGGAGCATGTGCACATGCCTTTAGATGTACAAGATAAAATATACCATGAGATCTCAGCGCTCGCGGAACTCGAACAAGACACAATTGCGCGCCTCATAGAAACCCATTCCCATTCTTTGATTTCCGAGCGTTTAGCCTATTAAGTCAGCTTGATGCGCCATGATTTAAGCATCTGTATTGCCGCACAAGCGTTATCTATCATCACGCCAGCGCTTGCCTTAAACAGCTTTTTCCTTGTAAATAACCATGCTAAACCGTAAAAAAATAAGGCCAAATATCAATATTTGGCCTTAGGTTTATCAACTGGTGATGCGATGAGACTCACTCGCTTTACTCAATTTCAGCGTTCTTCTTTTAAGCCGATGCTATTCATCCAGTAGTCGAAATCAACCATATTACCGGGCAACACAATACGGCTAGACTTTTGGCTTAACCCATCAAGTTGTTTAAAGTATTGCTCACCAAGCTGCATACGCAATGCATTATGGCCGCCGGGCGCGGCAATCACGCTAGCTAAACGCTCAATAGACTCCGCCGTTGCGCGCGACAACGTTAAAATTTCTTCCGCTTTACCTTCAGCCTCGTTAATACGGCGCTGCATTTCACCCTCAGAACGGTTGATAGTTTCGGCTTTAATCCCTTCGGAACGATTGATCTTACTCTGCTTATCACCCTCGCTTTTTGCCAGTAATGCGCGGCGCTCACGCTCAGCATTCACTTGCATTTCCATGGCATTTTTTACTGTCTCTGGCGGTGTGATGTTTTTAATCTCATAACGATGCACGCGGATCCCCCACATGGCACCCGCTTGATCGAGCACCTCAACCACTTTAGCTGAAATCACATCTCTTTCTTCGAAAGTCCGGTCTAAATCTAATGTACCGATCACAGAGCGCGTTGTCGTTTGCGCCAGCTGAATCGCCGCATAACGATAGTCAGTAATACCATAGCTGGCCTTAACAGGATCGGTAACAGAGATATAAATTACCCCGTCAACCTCTACATTCACTTCGTCACTTGAGAAGCACTCCTGTGGCGGAACATCGATAGTTTCTTCCTTTAAATCATGGATATAAGCCACTTTATCAACAAAGGGGATCAGTGTATGGAACCCCGCATCCAAGGTTGAGTGATATTTACCTAAACGCTCAACAATATAGGCCGATTTTGTCGGCACTAAACGAATCGATTGAAACAACTTAATGACGAAGATGGCAAAAATCAGCCCCCAAATAGCCATAACTGCGACATCGGTATTCAGTGGTAAATTATCCATTAGCGTGCTCCTTTGCTCATTGCATTATGGCCACCCACGGTTTGAGTGACTTGCTCCATCCCTTCGAAGAAACCTTCAAGTTTTGCCATTTCAGCGGGGACAACTGACACTTGAGAATCGTTGAGGATCTTACCGAGCTGAGCGATGAACTGCTCTTTTAGCAGCATGTTCATCGCGTCGTTACCACCATTCACCGCTAACGCTTGGGAAATCATCGCCATCCCCTCAGACTTAGCCTTAGCAATAATGGCAATCTCTTGTCCCGTACCTTTAGCTTCGTTAATGCGCTTCTGTTTTTGGCCTTCGGAAATGTTAATCGCCTCTTGGCGCTCGCCCTCTGACATATTGATCATCGCGGCCTTTTCCGCATTGGCTAAGGTGATTTCGGCGCGTTTACGGCGCTCGGCTTCCATTTGTTTTTCAAGGGTATGGATCACATGGCGCGATGGCGTAATATTGCGGATCTCATAACGTAATACTTTGATCCCCCAAGGCTCAGACGCCTTATCAATCTCACGCACTATTGATTCATTTAAGTGGTCACGCTCAGAAAAGGTTTCGCTCAATGTGAGTTTACCGATTTCAGAACGCATAGTGGTCTGCGCCAAATTCACAGCAGCTTTACGATAGTTTTCAATACCATAGCTCGCTAATTTGCCGTCCATCACCTTGAGATACACTAGACCGTCGACTTCAAGCTGAGTGTTATCTTTAGAGATACAGCTTTGTGGCGGCACATCAAGCACTTGCTCACGGGTATCGTGGCGGTAGGCGACGCGGTCAAAAAAAGGAATTAAGAAATGAAATCCCGGTTGCAGTACGGTACGAAATTTCCCTAAACGCTCAATGACATGCACCTCACGCATAGGCACAATCAACATCAGCTTATAGAGAATAAATAAGACAAATAAAATGACTAAGGTAAACACAAACATAGACTCATCCTTTAGTTTTAAGACGCTGCCTGATTCACAGGCTCAACCACAAGGGCAATGTTTTCACGACAGATAATCCTGACCTCACACCCCACCGCAATGATACTACCATCCCCCAGTGCGGGCCATTCACTCCCTTGGAACTCAACTCTTCCTGTAGTTTGTCCTGGACCTATGGTTTGCTTAACGCGGGCGATTTTATTGTAGATATCAAGTTCTTCGTCAGTGTTATCCACATGGGAATCTCCACCGACAAGTTTTTGTGTGACTTGCCGAAAGGCAAGCAATAAGACAATGGCAGAAATGAACCACAGTGTCAGGCTCTGCACCAGCCCTTCCACGAGCCCAATGCCTAAGGCACCAGCCACCACTAAACAGGCCGCACCAAGAAGCACAACTATCCCGCCCGGTATCACGAGTTCGGCTAGCATCAAGATAATCCCGATAATAGACCAGACTACAATCAGATTCGAAAACTCCATATTCCCCCCTGAAATGAGAGCATCCTGTGCCGCACTATAGCAGCAGAACAATAGATATGCGACATAATATGTCAATTGTTATACGCTGATTATAAAATAACGGCAAGAGTAATCACCAAAGCTTGCTAAGAATCTGGGTAGCGTGATGGTAAAAGTGGGCCTTTTATGTTTTAAAATTAAGCATAATCAATTCAAAAAGTTAGCAAAAAACATCAACAACAAAGCATGAATTTAAAAATAATCATACAAAATCAATAAATTAAACGCACATAAAACCACAATATGATTATGTGATTTTCACAACAACATTCGATAAAAAACTTTGAACAATTGTAAATTTTTGCATATATTGCCCGCACTTTTTACCTCGCTCTCTGTCGGAGCCGATTCAAGCCACTAATTCTGAGTCGCTTTGCCGTACTGTTTACCGAGCAGGAACTGAGTACAACCTTATTTAGCCTCTACCCCTACAACAGGAAATAACAATGAAAAAGACATGCCTATGTCTAGCATTAATGCTTTCACCTCAAGCATTTGCTGGTGACTTAGTACAGTGGTGGGATTTCAGTGCAACTGCCCTTTATGGCGAAGACTACGACTTGGCTCCTTCGGACAAACAAGCCACAGTCACACTCGAAACCGCTGGTGCATGGAAATACGGTGATTGGTTTGCTTTCCAAGATTTTATTTATTTCAAAGGCGACCACACGGGCATGGATAGCACCACCTATGGTGAAATTTCACCGCGCTTTAGTGCCAGCAAAATCCTTGGCGAGAAGATTGCCTTCGGCCCGATTACCGATCTTTCATTAGCACTCACCTATGAAGAAGGTGAAGGCCCTGTGCATAGCTTACTCTATGGCTTAGGTGTGGATGTCGCGGTTCCTTATTTTACCTATCTGAACTTCAACACCTATCGCCGTAATGGAATGAGTTCAGGCAATATCAGTGATGGCTGGCAGTTTACCCCAGTCTTTAGAATCGATATTCCAGTGGGTTCAGCCAATATTATCCTCGATGGTTTTATCGATTGGGTATTTGCCAGCGACAATGACGGCTATGAAGAAAACTTCCACTTCAACCCTCAGCTAAAATACGATTTAGGTAAGAGCCTATTTGGTGATCATAAGGCTAATAAGCTGCTGGTAGGTATTGAATACGATTTATGGACCAATAAGTATGGCGTAAAAGGTGTCGACCAAGACACTTATTCAGTGATTGCCCAGTATCACTTTTAAGCGCAGAATGACACGTTTTCAAGTAACAATTTGAAATATAATAAAAAAGGTGCCAAAGGCACCTTTTTTATTATCGAGCCACTCGCTTTGCAGGGGAGTGATATCAAACCTAAATTACGCGAGTAATTTCTTAGCTGCCGCAACCACGATAGAAACCGCACTGACTTCGGTTTTCTTCATTGTCGCTTCATCAGGGATTTCTTGTTGAGTACGGTTCACAATCACACCCGCCACACAGGCAGCACGCCAACCTTGAGTCGCACACATAGTAAATAGTGTCGCAGACTCCATTTCATAGTTCAGCACGCCCATGTCTTGCCACTCTTTCATTGAGCCAGCAAAACGGCGAGTCACACGACCAGTCACAGTGTCATAACGCTCTTGACCGGGGTAGAAAGTATCTGAAGACGCCGTCACACCGATGTGAGGCTCGACGCCCGCATCACGGCACGCTGCAACCATAGCAGTGGTACATTCGAAGTTGGCTACCGCTGGGAACTCCATTGGTGCAAAGTGTAAACTCGCGCCATCTAAACGCACTGACGCTTGAGTCACAATCACATCACCCACATTTACATGGGGTTGAATTGCGCCTGTCGTACCTACGCGCAGGAAGGTATTCACGCCTAATTGCGCTAATTCTTCCACAGCAATCGAGGTTGATGGACCACCAATACCAGTGGAACAAATTACCACTGGCTTACCGTCAGCATAGGCTAAGTAGCTTGTGTACTCGCGGTGGCTTGCAAGGAATGTTGCATTATCCATTAACTCGGCAATACGTTTTACACGCTCAGGATCGCCTGGCACAATCGCCAACGTTGCACCATCGAGCATCGCTTTGGTCAAACCTAAATGAAATACATCAGCCATCGTGAAAACCCCTTTCATTTTTGATAGTAAAATTCTTATATAATCGACTTTAACCTAGTATCGAAGCGGTGAAGGTTAACTTGATCACAGAATTATCGGCAAGAAGAATTGTTCATCCGTAATGTAATTACCAAACCTATTACAGCTTGATCACAAAGATAGCAAATCTGTGATGCTTCTGTCGGCTTGTATCAATTTCGAGGAATAAAGTGTGAGTCAGATCTGACTCTATCGCCACTGCCGGCAGCACAAAAGATATATGACATTGATTTATTTAAAGTTTGCTGAAATCACGCTTTAGTATTAATCTGTAGAAGGATAAATATTGATCCAGATCACGTTTCATAGCCGTGCTCAGGGTTAGGGTTAAGACGAGACCAAAGCACGATAAAAGACGACAAGGAGTACGCCAATGTTTCCAGAATATCGAGATCTGATTAGCACATTAAAGACTCAAGATGCTCATTTTCAACGTAAATTCAACGAGCACAATCAATTAGATGAGGAAATCAAACAACTGGAAAAACGAGTTGGCAGTGATTTCAATCCAGCAGTAAAAGAACTTAAGAGCAAAAAGCTCCATTTAAAAGAAGAGATCTATCAAATTCTCAAATCCCATAGCTAAGTTTTTATCGCGGGAAAAACTAAGGGCGCCTAAGCGTAATGCCGATCAGTTAAGACAGATCGCTTGACGATCTCGCTAAAAAGATCAAAATCCGATGACCTCATGTCATCGGATTTTTTATGCAACTCTCAGAAGCACTTGCTCGCACTCATATTACCCGCCTAACCGAATTCACCTGCCTCGCTGATGTGTTAGAGCCTGAGTTAATTCAATCCTGTTTAGACTCACAAGGCGTTGCTACTCTCAGACGACGCAAATTGCCGATGGACGCGATGATTTGGGCCGTTATCGGAATGGCCTTGTTCCGAGGGGAGTCTGTTCGGTCACTCATCAACAAACTCGACATTGTTTTGCCGCAAGAGATTGATTATGTTGCCCGTAGTGCCGTGACTCAGGCGCGTAAACGATTAGGCAGTGAGGTCGTTCGAGAAGTGTTCAGCCGTAGCGCGAATACCTGGCACGCGAGAGCCGAACACCCTCATTGGTGTGGTCTGAACCTGTATGGCGTCGATAGTGTGGTGTGGCGGACACCCGATAGTGTTCAAAATCAAGCAGCCTTTGGACGAACCGCCAACGCTTCCGGCGAAGCGGCTTATCCGCAAATTCGCATGGTTTGCCTGATGGAGTTAAGCAGCCATTTGTTGGTCAACAGCGCCTTTGATTCGGTTGTCGAAAATGAAATGAACTTAGCCTCTCAGCTCATTTCTAGCATCCCCAATCACAATCTAACCCTATTTGACCGAGGATTTTATTCGCTCGGCCTGCTGCACGCTTGGCAGCAAGCACAACCTAATAGCCACTGGTTGTTGCCATTGAAGAAAGGCACTCAATATGAGGTGGTTAGAACGCTGGGAAAACATGACCAGTGGGTGAAACTCACCACCACGCCTCAAGCAAGAAAGAAATGGCCGCAGCTCCCTGACACCCTTGAAGCGCGCTTACTGACTAAGACGGTGAAAGGTAAGTCAGTCGCCATATTGACCTCGTTAACAGACCCAATGCGTTACCCAAGTGAAGACATCGTCGACTTATATGCCCATCGTTGGGAAATCGAACTGGGCTACAGAGAGATGAAACAACATTTACTGGAGAGCCGTTTTACGCTCCGCAGCCAACTGCCTGAGCTGGTGTTCCAAGAGCTATGGGGGGTGCTACTGGCCTACAATCTCATTAGATACAAGATGTTACTGATGGCCAAAAGCTTACCATCGGTTCATCCCAATCAACTGAGTTTTCGTGATGCAGCGAGTCATATCATCTTCAAGTTGACACAGTTGTCATCACAAACGCCGGGAAATGTTCCCAGAGACGTATTGGATATAGAACGCAATGCACGACAATTTAAATTGGATGGTAAACGGGAAAGGGCTTATCCAAGGATCCTTAAAATGAGCAAAAATAAGTTTCCGGTTAGATCAAAGAAAAATGCCGTTCACTCTTAAGTGAACGGCATTACGCCTAAGCGCCCTTTTTGTTGCCATTAAGCCAATTACAGATAGTAATCTTTCAGTGGCGGAAAACCATTAAAACACACTGCCGAATAGGTCGTAGTATACGCGCCGGCAGTTAACCAATACATACGATCTCCAATCGCTAAATCATTCGGCAGACCATAGCTGTAGTGTTCGTACATGATGTCGGCGCTATCGCAGGTTGGGCCAGCGATAACACATTTCTCCAACTCACCCTGTTTATGGGTGAAGATTGGGAATTTAATCGCCTCATCCATCGTTTCAATTAACCCAGAGAATTTACCCACATCGGTAAACACCCAACGCTCTAATGCGGTGTAAGATTTTTTACTGATTAGCACCACTTCAGACACCAATACTCCAGCATTAGAGATTAGCGAACGGCCCGGCTCCAGAATAATTTGTGGCAAGTCATCACCAAAATCTTCCTTCAGGAAGTGAGTGATTTGCTCAGCATACACACCCAATTGATTGGTTTTATCAATATAGTTAGCAGGGAAGCCGCCACCCATGTTGATCATCTTCAGGACGATATTATGCTCATCACGTAAACGGTCGAAGATGCTCTTCACTTTACCTATCGCAGAGTCCCACGCACCGATATCACGCTGCTGTGAACCGACATGGAACGAAATTCCATAAGGTTCTAAGCCTAATTCATTCGCCAACACTAATAACTCGTAGGCCATCTCGTTTTGGCAACCAAATTTGCGCGATAACGGCCAATCAGCAGTGTCTGTACCTTCAGTCAAAATACGCACATAGATACGAGAACCCGGTGCTTCCTCAGCGATCATTCGCAGATCGGCTTCAGAATCTGATGCATACATACGCACGCCACGTTCATAAAAAGCCCGCACATCTTGGCGCTTTTTAATGGTATTGCCATAGCTCACTCGGTCAGCTGTAACCCCGACATTCATGACCATATCTAGCTCATAAATCGAGGCAATATCAAAGTTTGACCCTTTGTCTTTGAGTAACGTGAGGATCTCCGCCGCAGGGTTCGCCTTAACTGCATAATAAACATCGGCATAAGGAAAACTATTAACCATGTCATCGTATTGTTTCGCAATGATACTGGTATCAATCACTACGAATGGAGTCGCTTTATCCTTGGCAAACTCTTCGATACGCTTGAAGGTTTGAGCATCATAATAATCAGCAACATCAATAGATTGAAATTGGCTCATTGGGCCAGAGTCTCCTTTGGGTCAGATGGTAAAAAGTCGCTATGTGTCATAAAAACGTGCGCAGTAAACGATATTTTTTTAGTTAACGCAACGAATTTTTATGCTTAATAACTAACTTTTTATTCCACCAATTGTTAAGTTCGAATAAGCTGAAAAAAACTATTTTTAAAACAAGTAATTATGCATAAGAGTCCCGCTAAAGAGCTTGATGTTTGTTAACGCCCAACAATGCATTGTTAAAGCGGGTAATCCTGCCTTATGCAAGGATGGATTATCGGGAAAGAGCGATAGGATGAGTCTGAAATGATAGTGAATGGAAAATCATCATCTGCACATTATGCAGGAATAAGTCGGGGATGAGCGAGGGGGAAATTCCCCCTCAAATCGGATTTACTGCAGCGGTATTACTGCTGTGACTCATTTAATTTTGCTAAGGCTTGGCCTAGGGCTTCACTGGAGTCGAAGTAGGCAATTTCCTGAATATTCATATTATTCAATAAAATCATAGTTGCCATATCTTTAGAATCCGGCAGTAAACGGCTCACTTCCCCTTCCCTGTCTAACCCAATCGCAAAGGGTAATTCTTGCATTTGCGGCACAGCAACAAACTTAGCAATCAGCGACGGCATACCGCTGATATCAGCCACATAAACTAATTGCGCAGGAAACTTATCACCCGCTAAAGAGGTGAGGGTTTCTTTGATGATATCACCGCCTTTCATACTGCGGCTAAAGAGCACCACTTTAGTTTGGTCGGTAACACTGACCGCCCTGTCATTTTGATCTTGCAATGAAATAGGATTTATCGCGTCACCCGCCACATAACTTGCAGCCAACGCCATCATGGGAGTGAAAAGGAAGGACAGGCACAACAACAGCTTTCTCATAAACACTTAGCTCCATTTTAAATACGGGCAATAGCATACCTGAGTCT
This sequence comes from Shewanella oneidensis MR-1, assembly GCF_000146165.2. Lineage (NCBI taxonomy): Bacteria > Pseudomonadati > Pseudomonadota > Gammaproteobacteria > Alteromonadales > Shewanellaceae > Shewanella > Shewanella oneidensis. The sequence continues at coordinate 4,294,801 of NC_004347.2, forward strand.
CGTAACCAGCTCATTTAATCCGAGTCATTACATGATACGCTTCACAATGCATCGCAAATACGTCTTTAATAGCAGCACTTGTTTATGGCGGGTATTGGACTTTGCGACTCTACGTCCTACTGTAAACTTGCAATTTTAGTCTGTTCCACGTTTACTGTGCTGCCAAAATATCGATAGTGACGGAATACTATGTTGTTGATACTGATAATTATCGCTTTTGTTGTGCTGTTTGTTTTTTTTGCTAAATATCAAAAAAAACAAGCTCAAGCCGCAGCGCTTGCCGCAGGTGATCCTTCGGCACTACTCAATCATGGCCTAACACTGATCAACCAAAATCAAGTAGAAACTGGCTTAGATTTTATCCATCAAGCGGTGGATAAAGGATTTGCAATTGCGGCCATTGCCCTTGCCGAATTGTATTCGGGCCGATTTCCACAAGTGCCCGCCGATGCCAAGGCGTCCAACGATTGGTATAAAAAAGCCGCTGAATTAGATCCCCAATATTTAGCTATGCTAACACTACCTAATTTGCTCTCATCGCAGGCGCAAACCCCCGATGAGTTAATCGCGCAGGTAGAACAGCTCAAACCCAATGCCGAAGCGGGGCAAGCCGAATTTCAATATGAGCTCGCCTACTTGTATCTAAGGCAACCTTTTCTCGATCCCGATGCGAGTCAAGCCATTTACTGGTTCGAAAAAGCCGCAGCACAAAACAAACAAGAGGCAAATTACCACTTAGGGACACTCTACAAGGATGATGAACGCATCACCTCCGACTATAATAAAGCTCGTAAATACTTTGAAAAAGCCGTCGCCGCGGGTGATGAATTAGCGAAGGATAACCTAGCTCATATGCTGGCTACAGGACAGGGCGGTCCGAAGGATCTCGTTCGCGCCGAGCACCTACTCAGCGAATATGCGGCTGAAGATGATTTTCGCCAGTATTACCTAGGTAAACGTTTCCTCTATGGTGAAGATTTTGCAGTCGACTATGACAAGGCACGCCATTGGTTAGAAAAATCCAGTGCTGCTGGCAATGTCTTTGCTAAGTTGGCGCTGGCACACCTTAAGCTACTAGCCCAAAAAAATGACCAGGACTATCTACAGGCACGAACTGAGTTCGAAGCTTTGGCGCCCCAGTGGCAAGAGGAAGCCCTATTCGGCCTAGGTAAAATCTACGAAGAAGGCTTAGGAGTCTCACGCCAACCGATTAAAGCCTTAATGTATTACCAACTGGCGGCTATGAGCCACAATACCGACTATCTCACCGCATACGATAAGCTCAGTAAACGCTTAGGAACCTTAGAGATCCGCGAAGCCCAAAGCCTGTGTAATAACTTTCTGCATCAACATCCTATCCCCAATGAGCAGCAGGCTTATTACTACCTTAACCAAGCAGAAATCTACCGCAAGGGTGACCATCCGAGTCGCGAAGGGCTGCAAACCGCCGAAACTTGGTACCGTAAATCCGCCGACTTGGGCAATCAGAATGCGATGCAAGCCTTGGTAGAAATCTATCGTCATGAATTGATGGATAAACCCGTACAAGCCTTTATTTGGTCGAGCATACTGCTGCGCAACTTTGGCAAATACGGGATGAATAGCGATCAACTCTTGTATCAACAGCAAGCTCAATCGCGCTTAACGGAATCCGAGCTTTTGTATGCCCAGAGCGAAATCGAGCGCATTGAAGCCCTGTTAACACCTTACCTAGAAACTCATCAGTCAGTTTGAATCTTAGTCAGTTTGAATCTTAGTCACATAGGATTTGGCCTTTTTACTTAGCCAAATCCTATGATTAAGAGCGGTATTTATGCGGTTGCTTGAGTTAAATACCGCAACAATTTGGCTAAGGTTGGCGCAACTGCCTGATGGGAGGGATAACACAGCCCAATACGGCGGAACATTCTCGGACCATCAAATTTAATCTGTTTAAGCCGAGGCTCATCCTCGATTAATCCATCGGGCAGGAAGCTCACACCAAATCCCGCCAACACCAATGACATCACCAAAGATTTCGAATCTGCCTTTGCGACCAGATTCAGTGACAAATTACTGCATGCCAATAACCCTATGGTTTGCTGGTGCGCTTCACAGGGCGGACATTCAATAAAGTCATATTGGCTTAACTCTTCGGGGCGAATACGGTTGGCCTGTGCCAGCGGATGCTCAGTCGGCACGCACAGCACATAATCCTCCTCCCAAAGCGGAAAAAACACCTCATCCTCATGGCGTAAGCTATCTAAAGTCAAACGACAATCCGCAGTGCTTTGATAGTCCACCAGCTCTAAATCTAAATGGCTAATGGCCTGATTAATTTGCGTTAATAGCCCAGCTAGGCGGCGTTGACTCAAATCAGGCATCACGGCTAAGCGCAACTTTTGCCGACTCGCTTTCGCCATAAACAGCGCGGGTAATTTACTCGCCTCCTCCACTAACTTTACCGCCAGAGGATAAAGATAGTGTGCACTGTCTAAGGCCTTAACGCCCTTTTTACTGCGCTCAAATAGGGGGCCGCCCAGTTCTTCCTCTAATTGCTTGAGCCCTGCAGAAAGAGAAGGTTGGCTGACATAACAACGTGTTGCCGCCGCGGTAATATTGTTTTCCTCATAAATTGCGATAAAAAAGCGCAATAAGCGTAAATCTACCATCAGCCTTCACCTTGTCTGCCGAGCATATGTCATAGGCAAATCCTATCACATCCAGTGGGAATAAGTATTTTCCAGCCTAAAAATCCCCACCTATACTGATACCCAAGCTAGATATTCAGCAATTAATCTTATTATCCGTAAGTAAAGATAGGAAACTCAAATGACCAACGCTAATAAATCCCTCGTTGTTATCACGGGCGCCTCATCCGGCATTGGCGCAGCTATCGCCAAAAGTTTTAGTGCAGCAGGACATCCGCTGTTGCTACTGGCTCGCCGCGCAGAAGCAATGCAAGCCCTTGCTTTACCAAACAGTTTATCCATCAGCGTTGATGTAACCGATGCAGACGCTATCAAGGCTGCGATTAGCCAAGCAGAAGCGCAGTTTGGCCCTGTGGGTTGCCTTATCAATAATGCTGGCGTCATGCTACTTGGGCAAATTGATACTCAAGATCCTAACGAATGGAGCCGCATGCTCAATATCAATGTAATGGGCGTACTCAATGGTATTCACGCTGTATTAGCTGGCATGAAGGCGCACAAAAACGGCACCATTATCAATATCAGCTCGGTGGCAGGTCGTAAAACCTTTCCCAATCATGCGGCTTACTGCGCCACTAAATTTGCCGTGCATGCCTTAACCGAAAACATTCGTGAAGAAGTGGCAATGGATGACGTACGCCTGATCACTATCGCCCCTGGCGCAGTTGAAACAGAGCTCCTAAGCCATACCACGGATGAGGCCATCAAAGCGGGTTACCATGATTGGAAAGAACAAATGGGTGGCGTGATTGCTCCCGAAAACGTTGCTGCAGCTACATTATTTGCTTGGCAACAACCACAAAATGTTTGTGTACGTGAGATTGTATTGGCTCCCACTCGCCAACAACCTTAATCAGTAAACGCAAGGAACAGACGGGCGATACTCTGATGTAGACGCTGCGTGCTTTTGATAGCGCGCAGTATCTACAAAAAGCCCCCTTATGGCTCAAACAAGCGTCGGCTTTGGACCCCAACATTTATTCGAAACACTAGAGTCAAAATGTGCTCGAAATAGCAGAGTAAAAATGCGCATTCATCTCGAGAAATGATTACGAACGACTACTTTAGATATAGCCAATTCTACAAAATGTTAGCTCGATCACTGTCCATTATTAGCACTTTTTCTCCCACCAGCCGCTACCTTCCGCAAAAAGTCAATTTCAACCCAAAAATAACTAATTGTTTTTAATTAGATTAATTTTACCAAACTCACCATCACATCCGTTCAATTAGATTTTTATCAATTAGATTTTTTTAATGAAAGTGACACACCTCAAATAAACAATTCACGACCTTTGATAAATTTATTCACAAGGTGGAATCAATAGCTACATTCCATCAACAAAGTCATTCAGATGACACCTAAGAAAGGATGAGATGATGAAAACTTCAACTAAGATCGCAATTGCAGCCGCGCTGATGGGTTGCTTAGCTACCCAAGCCTATGCTGCTGAAGGTGGGAATCCTAAAAAAGGTAAACACCTTTATAAAAAAGAATGTAAAGCCTGCCACAGCCAAGCAGGCGAAGGTGGAGAGCTTACCCCAATGAGCAAAACCATGAGCCAATGGGATCGTTTCTTCGATAAAGATAAGCACAAACTCAAACCCGAGGCATTCAACGGCCTCACCGAGCAAGACCTCAAGGACATACAACAATTCCTGTATGACCATGCCGCCGACTCTGAGCAGCCGCAAACCTGCGGTTAATCGCTGCCAAGCCTAAAGCAAAGGGATAACCACAGGCCTGCAACTGTAAGTTAACCCATTGATATAAAAATCAAAGCCCAATAAGAGCAACATGGGGAGCACACCTCAGGGACTCCTGTTGGGTAAATTTGGCACAGGGTCTTGAATCGGTGCCAACACAATACTCAGGGAGAAACCCTATGCGTACACTCATTTCGATACTGGTTGCCAATGCGCTGTTTATGTCAGGCCAAGCCTTTGCCGCAGCCAATAACACTCAAGCAGATACTCAAAAGATGGCTGAGCTTAAACAACAGCTTACCGATATAACTGAACAACTCGATGAACTCAATAGTCGTGTCGATAAAACCGAGCGACACACGTCATTAGATCGCCTTGAAATTACTGGTGACTTTAGAACCAAAGCCCACTCGCTGCATTACAGAGATGTGGTTTGGAACCCTGCGATTAATGTCAATTTCAATGACTTTGGTGCCAAAGCAATGTCGGGCGTTTTTGGTATGCCAAACGATCCTAACTCGCCACTCGGAAAAATGATGCAAGCCAACCCAGACCTTGCAGCCGCCTTCCAAAATGGCATGTTACAAGGCGTGATGCCCTATGTACTCGCCCCCAAAAGTGTACAGGACATAGATAACGATATTTTTTACACCACTCGCTTGCGATTAAATCTGAAAGCCAAAGTATGGGATAACGTCAGCTTTGCTGGTCGTTTGAGCATGTATAAAAACTGGGGCGACTCAACCGGCGTACAAGTATTTGATTCTTGGCGGTCATTCACTATGGATGGCACCAGCAGCGGCAACACCAGCGGTGACTGGCTACGGGTCGAGCGCGCCTATTTCGACTGGAAAAATATCAATGGCTCTGAGTTTTACCTCTCTATTGGTCGTCGCCCATCCACCTACGGCCCACCAAGCCACTACCGCGAAAACGAACTGCGCGGCGGCACGCCTTCAGGCCATTTAGTCAACTTTAACTTTGACGGTGCCACATTAGGTTACAACCTAGGGGAACTCACTGGAATTGAAGGACAAATAGTACGCTTCTGCTATGGCCAAGGCTTTGAATCCCAATGGGGTAATGGCGAAATGTTTGGCGATATCGTCACCAAAGATACTCACCTCGGCGGCTTTAATATCGATGCCATTAACGATGGCACTAACTTCCTGCAATTTACCCTGTTTGGTGCCAAAGACGTGAACGACGGCTTTAAGGGCACAATGGCTTTCCCAACCCAACTGGCGGGCATTTTTGCCCCCACCATGTACCAAGATATGCAAAAGTTCGACAACTTTAACTTTGTCACCCGAGTGCAACCTAGCGGCGTAATTGGTGATATGTACCTCGGCGGTATTGGCTTTGCGCGTGAGGAGGCTAACGATATCAAATGGTTTGCCTCACTAGGCTGGACACGCGCTGAGCCTAATGGCAATGCTGGTATGTTTGGCGGCATGTTATCCGACGCCGTATTTGAAGCCGAGTTAAATAGCACTGGCACTGAAATCATCATGGTGCCTAAAACCAGCGATGATACCGATACCAAAGACGGCTATGGCATCTATGTGGGCATTCAAATCCCCGCCCCCTACGGCAAATTCGGTTTGGAATATAACTATGGTTCCGAATATTGGACGCCCTTTACCCAAGCCCAAGATGACCCTATCGGCAGCAAGTTAGCCACCCGTGGACACGTCGGCGAAGCCTATTACATCTTTGATATCAATCCAAAAATGTTTATCAAGCTGGCCGGACTCTATTACGACTATGAATACACAGGCAGCGGTACGCCAGTGGGTGCCCCTCAAAAAATTGATGATGTGTTAGCGGGCTCAGCCTACTCAATGCTGCCGGTAGTGGATAAGGCCTTTGATGTTAACGCCTCACTGACCATTAACTTCTAATCCGTCATTGATCATTGCTATCAGCCTACGGCATCGCTGGGGGCAGGAGTACCAAAAATGAAACAACTTCTCTTTATCGCCTTAGCGGGTATGGCACTGCAAGCGCAAGCCGCCAATCCCCATAAAGACGTGCTCAAAGGGCCCTTCACCACAGGTTCTGAGGTGACAACTCAGTGCTTAACCTGCCACGAAGAACAAGCCACAGATATGATGAAAACCTCCCACTGGACATGGGAGTTAGAACAAAAGCTACCCGATAGAACCGTGGTTCGGGGTAAGAAAAACAGTATTAATAACTTCTGTGTCGCCATATCCAGCAACGAGCCTCGCTGTACTAGCTGTCACGCTGGCTATGGTTGGAAGGACAATACCTTTGACTTTAAAGATAAAACTAAAGTTGACTGCTTAATTTGTCACGACACTACTGGCACCTATGTAAAAGATCCTGCGGGCGCTGGCGAACCTATGGCTAAGCTCGATCTAGCGAAGATAGCCCAAAATGTCGGAGCGCCAGTGCGGGATAACTGCGGTAGCTGCCACTTCTACGGCGGCGGTGGTGATGCGGTCAAACACGGCGATCTCGACTCTTCCATGGCCTATCCCGATAAAGCAACCGATGTTCACATGGACAGTGATGGCAATAACTTCCAATGCCAAAACTGCCATACCACTGAAAAACATCAAATATCAGGTAATGCCATGGGCGTATCACCAGGTGGTATCGACCATATCGGTTGTGAAAACTGCCACGATAGCGCGCCGCACAGCAACAAAAAGCTCAATACCCATACCGCCACCGTGGCTTGCCAAACCTGCCATATTCCCTTCTTTGCTAAGAATGAACCCACCAAGATGCAGTGGGATTGGTCAACTGCGGGGGATGATAAGCCTGAAACTGTTGATCAATATGGCAAACATACTTACCAGAAGAAAAAAGGTAACTTCGTTTGGGAAAAAATGGTTAAGCCTCAATACGCTTGGTATAACGGCACTGCAAACGCATATATGGCTGGGGACAAAATGGACTCGAATGTCGTCACTAAACTGACCTACCCCATGGGCGACATTAACGATGCCAAAGCCAAAATTTATCCCTTTAAGGTCCATACTGGTAAGCAAATTTACGATAAAAAGCTCAACATTTTTATCACGCCAAAAACCTATGGCAAAGGCGGATATTGGAGCGAGTTTGATTGGAATTTAGCGGCGAAACTGGGTATGGAAGCTAACCCAACCATGTTGGAAAAAGGCATCAAATACAGCGGTGAATATGACTTTGCAGCCACTGAAATGTGGTGGCGTATCAACCACATGGTGTCACCTAAAGAGCAAGCGCTTAACTGTAATGATTGCCACAACAAAGGCACACGCCTCGACTGGCAAGCTTTAGGATATCAAGGCGACCCAATGAAAAACAAACAAGGCCCTAAACATAAGCAATAACCATGTTGACTCGCCTAAAGCCTAATCGAGGCCAACGCGAGTATCGCTCCCCCTGCAAACCTTTGAGAGCTTAGAATCCCGTTGGCTAAGCTCTCTTTTTTTATCTAACAAGCTAACCTCAACTCGGGTTAACAGATAGGTAAATACAATCTACAAAATGAGTTAACCTCAACTTGTGCTTTGCGATGATAACAAGACAAATTTACGCATCGCACGGCGATAGTTTACAAGCATTAAGCAAGAGTAAATTTGAAAAAATCTTCCGCAGCCAATGGTTTAGAGTAATAGTAACCTTGGATAAGTTTAACCCCTAATTCACCTAAATATCCTTGCTGTTCAACCGTCTCCACCCCCTCCGCAATAACATGCAACTTAGACTCGTTTGCAAACGAGATAATGGCATCTAAGGTTTTGCCATTAAAGTTATGGGATTGACCAATGGTATCGACAAACATCTTATCTATCTTCAATGTACTGATCCCTAGATGCTGAACATAGCTAAAACAGCCATAGCCCGTGCCAGCATCATCCAACTTAAGATCAATACCCAGCGCATAAATCTTATCGAGTGTCTGGCGAGCTAGCGTCATATCCTTAATTGGGAGTCGCTCGGTGATTTCTAAAGACAACCTGTGATGCCCCAGCATTCCTGATTCGACAATCTCTTGTAATTGATGATAAAAATCATCATTTTCAAGATGAGCAGGCACAATGTTGATACTAAAAAATAACGGCGGGGATTGCCCCCCTAGCAGTTGAATATCATTAATGACCTTGTTCAACATACTCGTCGTCATGGGAAGAATGTGTCCCCTCGCTTCAGCAAAGGGAATAAACTGATTGGGTGGGATCATCCGATTATCATGCCGAAGCCAGCGCACCAGCACTTCTGCCCCCACAGGCATTCCCGTACTACTATCGACAATAGGCTGATAATAGGGAATAAACTCCCCCCGCTGAATGCCCCGTTTTATTTGACTATCAAGGGAAATTTGATGGTTGTTCCAGCGCCAATACACTAAGCACGCCAACAAACCTAAGACAATCCCGGTTGCCACACTGACCCGCCAACCTAGCTGTGAATATTGTTCAAGGAAAACACGATTCCCCGATAGCTCAAAGGTCGCATGGTAGTAGGGATTTTGCTCTTGAACGACATGGTAAACCACAGGTTCATCAGCAAAATTATCAAATCCAAACTCAATATAAGGATCTGAATCTAAGCTCACCTTGTACTCAAGACATCGCTCGCAATCCACTGGAACAAAATACCTCGGCCTAAGGGGAGTGATACTGGCAATGTAATCAATCCCCTCCATGTGACGCATTAAAAATAATTCGTGACTTGTCTGAGTATTATGGCTTGCCACCGCAATACTTAAATTCTCTCTCACCTTATGGGCTTTCAATGCCGTTAAATCATGGGGTATTACGCCAGACTGACAGAGCACTTGGTTATCTTTATAAATCGCCAGCCAGCGGACAAAGCTGGAATCAAAGGTTTTCTGTTTCAATAGGCTTTCTAATTCTGCGGTACAAGTCACACCTGGGTCTAAGCGCGGCATTTCAAGTATTTGTTCTGCTGACTCAGTAATATACATCTGAAATTTACTTGCAAGCATCTCAGAATCACGCGCGATAACGCTATTAGCAATGATGCGATCCACGCCCTTCACCAGCACCAATCCGAGTGCAAACACGACGAGAAAAATGATGATGTACTTTATTTTGCCCATAATTTACTCATACACAACTATCGCCCCAAATAATGATTAAGCTGCCTTACAACACTGAAAACACCTGAACAGCAACTAACATAAAGCAAACATAATGTTAACAACAAAGCAGAGTAAAAACATTAAAAGTTAAACTAAATAAGCAATAAAATTCATTTGCTTGGTGTTGTACACTACAAATTGTTAATGATAGTGTTAATTAAGATGTTAATGCGGTTTTTGATTTTCGTGATGAATGTAATGCTATTTAAGGTGTACGAAACATGATTGAGTCTTTACGTCTATTGGCACAACACAAATCATTTACCGAGCTTTTGCTTTCATCTACCCTGATTAATGTGCTGTCACTGGCATTACCGTTCACAATGTTACAAATATATGATCGGATTTTGCCCAATGAAGCTTACGGCACCGCCAGTGTATTAGCGATTGGCGTTGGAATCGCCATATTACTAGAACTAGTACTACGCTATACACGCAGCTGGTTACTTGCCCTCAACGCGTCGAACTATGAGCTACAAACCACAGCTCAATTTGTCGATCGACTGATGAAGGCGGATTACCACCACGTAGAGCAATTAGGATCAGGTAAAATACTCCACGGTATCACCAGCATTGCTACCATGCGGGAGATTTACTCAGGGCAAGCTGCTGTCGCCTTAATGGATTTTCCATTTGTTATCATATTTTTAGCCTTAGTAGCCTATATTGGCGGACCATTAGTCTTTATCCCAATATTGGTTTGGGGGATAGCTGGCATTGGCGTGTGGCAAATAGGCAAAAAACTCTCCGTCGCCACCCGAGAACTCGCCATCAGTGACGATGAACGAACCCGCTTACTCATTTTAGTGTTATCAGGCTTAACGACGGCAAAATCCCTCGCGTTGGAATCGCGAATTACTTATGCCTACAAAAAAATCAACTACCAAAGGTTAGCGCAGCAAAATGAGGTTGATTGGCTATCATCCCAGTTACAAGAATGGATTCAGGGGGCTTCGCAGGCTACCACACTGGCACTGGTGCTGATTGGCTGTTTTGAAGTATTAAATGGCGATCTAACAACGGGGGGATTAGCGGCATGTTCAATCCTTGCAGGCAGAGCCGTCGCGCCCTTAAGTGCAATTGGCAGTTTAAAAGCGAAGTTTGTTACCGCTCAGTCTGCGATGCAAGATGTTAACGAAATCATAGCCTCCCCTCCAGAGTCCTTGAATGGTACTCAGGTTTACCAGCAAAAATTACCTTCAGGCCCCATTCAATTTGAGCAGGTATCAGCACAACAAACAGGGGCAAAACTTAAGCAAATTAACCTAACAATCCCCGCGGGTAGCCTTGTCACTGTAACCTCAAATCCACTCACACATGCCAGTTTATTGTTAAGTACCGTGGGCGGCTATCATCAGGTGACAGAGGGTGCCATCAAGATTGATTCTATCCCATTAACTGAACATGACCCGCTGGAGTATCGCCAATCCATTAGCTATGTGTCGCCATGGGCTACGTTACTTGCGGGCTCCATTTTGGATAATCTGACTCTGTTTCGCCATGAGCGGGAAGCCTATGCCATGGTTCTCGCAGACAAACTGGGCTTATCTGCCACGATTGCGCAGTTACCTGCGGGTTATCAAACCTTAGTGGGTAATAATGACAGCCAAATGCTCAATAAGGGGGCTATCAAGCTCATCGCCATTGTCAGAGCGCTTGCCCAATCCCCTTCGATACTGTTACTCGACGAGCCTATGGTCTCCCTCGATGCAGACTCTCAGCAACGCCTACTCGCTTTGTTACTCGAACTCAAAAACCACATCACCCTGATTGTGGCCTCCTATTTTACGGAAATTGCAGCGATCAGTGACTATCGCATCCATATTTCATCGCAAGGGGACGCAACTATGTCGTCAAATGGGGAGCTTTAACAATGCATAACCAAGCGCAGTCTGTCCCAAACTTAAAATCCCTATTAGTCACACTATTTACTCAACTCGGACTTAATGCCCAAGCCAAGAATATTGAACGCAGCGCATTAGTGGATGATGCGAGTTATTTAGATGCGTATGTCTTATTTAAAAAACATCATGTTGTGGCCGATTTACGCTCTATTGATCCCGAGACGCTCAGCCATACAATCTATCCTTTCCTTATCCTACCTGAAGAGGGAGAGCCGCAGATAGGACGGCGCAACCAGCACACCTTTGAATATTTAGGCCCACACAATCAATGGCAGCCAATCACACTCCCTTCTGATGGAAAAGTATTTATTATTAACAGCCTGCCTTCCCTCAATCAAAAAAGGAGTCGCTTTGCCAGCCAGTTTAAGCAGCAAAAAAAGTGGTTCAAACCCGTTTTTTTATTAAGCCTCGTAGCCAGCTTAACCGGATTAGCGATACCGCTTTTTACCATGGCGGTATACGACAGAGTAATAGGAGGACAAGCCCCCAATATTTTACCTGGTATCGCAATTGGTGCATTCCTTGCTTTAAGCATTTTTATTTCTAGCCGATTGCTGCGGGCCAAAGTGCTGGCCAGCGCAAGCAATAAATTGGCGCGAGATCTGTCAGCCGTATCCTTTAATCAACTCCTCAGTATGCCCTTGATGATGTTATCCCGAGTTGGACTATCAAATCATTTGGCACGACTTCGTAACGCCGAAAAGGTGAGAGGATTACTGTCAGGCCCTAGCGGGGGTGGGCTGATTGATTTGCCCTTTACGATCGTGGCGCTTATTGCCATCACAGTTCTCAGTGGTTGGCTGGTATTAGTACCACTTTGTATGTTGATTCTGTTTTACCTAGTGATGAAAGCCCTAAACCGTTATACCCAAGCCACCAGCCCAACCATCAGCAATGACTACCAAAACAGCCTCAATGAACTAGCCAAGAATGTATTAGAGCTGAAAACCGCAGGGGAAACCGAAGGCTGGTACGCAGATTTTATCCGTCGTTGCCGCGAGCACTGCCGACAACAATTTATATATGCCAAACGTAATGGACTTAATGCGGCAGTAGCCCATGCCATGGGGCTAATAACAGCCCTAGTTACCGTGTTTTGTGGCATTTTTTTAGTGTTAAATCAGAGCATTTCACCCGGCGCTTTAATCGCCTGTGGAATGTTGATTTGGCGCATCACAGGCCCCGCCCAATTAGCCTTTTCTTCGGCGCCTAAAATTAACATGATAAACAGCACTGTCACCCAGTTTGATCGTTTTATGGAGGTGACGACCGAATTTAATCAACTCCGCCTCGATGGGCCTAACTTAAATAAAGCGCCTGCACTCAACTTTAAGCATGTCACCCTTCGTTACACTGCTGAAGCAGAACCTGCACTCTCTGGCGTCACATTTGATGTTGAAGCAGGAGAAACTGTCGCCATTATCGGCCCTAATGGCAGTGGTAAAAGCACCTTATTGCTGACAGCCGTAGGCGTGATTGATACCCAAGCCGGCTTTGTCACTTTAGATGGCAAAAACCTGAAACAATTTGATCCTGAAGCCTTACGCCAATGGGCCGCATTCAGCCCGACCCACACCGAACTACTGCCGGGATCGTTAGCAGATAACTTACGTCTGGCTAAACCCGATGCCACCGATGAGGAGTTGTGCCAAGCACTGTATGAGGCAGGTGGAGACGCTTTAAAAGAGGTGCTCGGTGGCGATTTACATCGCAGTTTATCCGCACAGGGAGCCAATATGTTTTCGGTGGTAGGGAGTGGCTATATCAGCCTAGCTCGTGCCCTATTAAAAAAATCGCCTTTGCTTGTCATGGATGAACCTATCGCCAACCGTAATCCTTTTGCGAAAAAAACCTTTATCGAAACCTTAACCAAGTTAAAGGGCAAAACCACTATTTTATTTACTAGCCATGATCAAGAACTGATCCAGCACGCTGATAAGGTCGTTATCTTAGATAAAGGCTCTGTGGTTTATGCAGGTCCGATCCCAAACAAACCCGCAGCAAGCGATGAAAACCAATCAATGGCTAGCATGGAGACCACACACAATGAATGATCGTCAACTTAACCATCGTTCTTTGCCAGAACACGAGTTCACTCAAGCCATTGAAGCACCTGCAGAAAAGCGCATCATCAAACAAATCACCTACTTTATTGCGGGTTCAGTGTTCATTATGTTTGTGTGGTCACTGTTCACTAATATTGAAGAAATTGCCAAAGCGAAAGGTCAAGTTATCCCCCTTGGACATCAACAAGTGATTCAGAGTTTTTCAGGGGGAACCTTAGCCTCTATCTTGGTCTCTGAGGGAGATTTAGTGAAAAAAGGCGATGTTCTCGCCAACTTTATCGCCATCGATAGCCAAGCTGCCGCTGAAGAACTGGAAAGTAAACAAGCTAATCTGGTGCTCAAAATTGAACGTTACAGTGCTTTTATCGAATCCAGAGAGGCCAACTTTGCTAGCTACCTTGAAAGTCATCCCAATCTTGTGAAAGGACATATTAGTGATCTCGAACGGATGAATAACGAAAAACAAGCCATCATTCAATCTTCCCTCGCGGAAATCGCGAAATCGAAAGCCGAGTTGGCAAGTCTTGATCAAGAAATTCCGCCACTGAAACATCAAATCACTTCAGCCCAACAAACCATCAATATGATGGAGTCGATCAAAGAATCACAGGCAGTCTCTAAGCTCACTATGCTGGAATCGCAACAAAAATTAGACTCCTACATACGTGAACTAAAAAGTATGGAAGGTAAACAACAGGTATTGGCAAGGGATATTGAAAATCTTCAACGGCAGTTGGAGCAAAAACAAGCCACATTGCTAAAAGAGGTTGGTGAAGCTCGCACAGATGCACAAGCTGAATTATTAGGGATTACCGCACGTTTAAAATCCTCCGATTCGCAGGTACAACAAAACACCATAACCTCTCCTGTTGATGGCATTATTCAATCCATTCCGAACACCTCATCAGGGAGTGTGATTCAACCAGGTGGCACAGTTGCGGTGATTGTTCCCACCACGCCGACAGCCCTACTTGAGGCCAAACTCTCCCCTCGGGATATTGGCTTTGTCAGTGTGGGACAAAAAGCGCGCATAAAAATTGATGCCTTTGATTACAGTCGCTATGGGGCACTTGATGGTATCGTCAAACGCATCTCCCCAAGCACTGATGCTGATGAAAAAGGCGGTGTCTTTTATAAAGTACAAATCTCGATTGATAAGCCCTACTTTGGCGATCAACCCGATAAGCTTGAACTGATCCCCGGTATGACAGGTGAAGCGGATATTGTCACTGGGGATAAAACCGTCTTCCAATACCTGTGGAAACCCGTATTTACCAATGTGACAGAAGCCTTTGGTGAACGCTAGGGAGCACGAACTATGAGCCCAAAAAAACCATTAACGCTCTCAACCGCAAAACGTAAAAGTCGCATTTCAGCAAAACTCGCCAAAAAGTCTGAAATTGCCGCTAAAAAACTCGATAAAGATGTCGCCAAGCTCAAGGTAAAGGAATTTAGAGAGGGTGAAGTCCAAAGCACTGCAACCCCAGATATTGTGGCAAGCAAGTCTTGGCGCTTACCCTCGCACGCAGCAACGCAGCTTGTTAATACCGAAGAATCGACAGAGCAAAAGCCTGATTCGCAATCCGCTACGGTAGACATTGATAACCGTCATTTAACAGCCCAGTCAGCTAGCTCTAGCACAGACTCGGAAAAAACCTTGTCAGAACTGCCGCAGCAAGCGGATGAAACGCAAACCAAAAATGCCCCTAAGTTCCAAGATTATGGCTCGAGTGAATCAACCCATTTAGGGCAAGGTCCACATTTTGACGACACACAATTGCCCCTTGTTACCCTCAGCCAACTCCCTGAAATTGGACATGTTAAGCAGCAGATTGAACCGGCAGCATTAACGGTATCAATGGCAAGAACCACATTAACTCAAATTGTGCGCCCCCAAATCATTAGCACTGAACAGCACAACCCACTCACCATTGACGAACAAGCCGGCCATCAATCGGTTAAAGAAGATGCCCCAGTCGCGAGCGCCTCTGGAAAACTGCATGCCCATGGGGGAACAGTAACCCCACTCCAATGGACTGTCGCAGTTAATCAAGGTCAATTTGGTCGCCTTGATATCGATCCAACAACGGGCGAATGGCATTACCAACTCGATAATAATGCACTTAGCACTGATGCATTAGCCGAAGGTGAGCATCAAACCGAACAATTTACTATTACCGTCAGCAGCCCCAATGGCGAACAAGTAAACACTGTCATCATCATCGATGTCGAAGGCAGTAACGATCTGCCCCAAATTTTAGGGTCGCACCTCGCCAGCATTAATGCGGCGGACTCCTTGCCTGCTGTTACAGGGCAGCTTCACAGTATCGATCCAGATCATAACGATGCAGTTTCTTGGGCTGTACTTGACGGGCAAGGTCAATATGGCCAACTGAGTATCAATCCACTCACGGGCCAATGGCAATACCAACTGAACACCCATGCAACCGCCACGCTTGCTCTAGTCTCTGGCCAACAAGTGACGGAAACCTTTACCGTCACCGCAACAGATCAATCAGGCCATCCTGTTAGCCAACAAGTCAGTATTCAAGTGAATGGCGCTGATAATGTCGCCATCATTCAGGGCGAGATAATAGGTTTAGTGACGGAAGATACTCAGGCGAACAACGGTCAATTAACAGTATCAGGCCAATTAAGCATCCAAGATCCAGATAGGGATCAAACCCATTTTTCGGCAGGCTCATTACAGGGACAATATGGTTATCTCACGATCGATGTAAACGGCCATTGGATCTACAGCGCCGATAACTCACTGGCCACCGTTCAAAGCCTTAAATCGGGTGAGCATCTTACTGATACTTTTACCATCCACAGCGCCGATGGTACCGCGCAAAACATCACAGTCACGATTAACGGGACCGATGATAAGGCCGAAATATCAGGTACAACCTCGGCCTCACTCACCGAAGATGACAACATTCATCAAGGCATGCTTAGGGCTAATGGCAACCTTGCCATTACAGATAACGACCACGAACCACACTTATTTACAGCGACCGAGCAATATGGTCAGTTTGGTACCCTCATCATTGATGAATTAGGCCACTGGACCTATACCGCAGATAACTCGCAGACGGCAATTCAAGCACTCAAAACCGGAGAATCCATCACTGATACCCTTGTGGTACAAACCCAAGATGGCACACAGCAAACCATCTCCATCAGCATTCATGGTACCGATGATCACTCTGTGATTATGGGCACATCAGTGATGAGAGTGTTTGAAGACAAACGCCTTTCTCAAGGACAACTCCATACAGACGGTCAACTCTGGGTAAGCAATCCCGATACCGGGCGAGCAGGATTTGCAGCTGAACAACTCCAAGGTCAATTCGGCATATTATCCATCAACACCCATGGCCATTGGACCTACACAGCAGACAACAACAATCCCAGCATACAAGCCCTCAAGCATGGTGAATCCTTAACTGAAACCCTGTTTGTACAAGCCTTGGATGGAACAACCCAAAAGATCGCGATTCTGATCAAAGGTGCTGATGATAAAGCAATTATCGGTGGAACCGACACCGCAACGCTTGTCGAGGATCAATCTCCCCAGCATGGGCAATTACAGGCACATGGCACACTCACCATTACCGACCCCGATGCAGGCCAAGCCCAGTTCACTGCGCTAACCGATGTGGCTGGCAGCAACGGCTACGGACACTTTAGCCTTGATTCCTCAGGGGTATGGACTTACAACGCTGACAACACGCAGACTGCCGTTCAGCAACTCAAGACTGGCGAGAGCCTCACCGATACCTTGACCGTCACCAGCGCCGACCGCACTAGCCACACAGTGACTGTCACGATACAGGGCTGCAATGACGCGCCCGTGCTAGTTGGGCAAACGCAAAGTGTGACGGAAGACGGCACACAACTCAGCGGCAAAATGATTGCCACCGATGTTGATGCGGGCGACACGCAAACCTTCAGCCTTGTCAACGCCATTGACGGCTTCACGCTCAACGCGGATGGTAGCTACAACTTTGACCCAAGCCATGCCAGCTACCAGCATCTGACCGCCGGTCAGACGCAAGACGTGGTGATTGCGATCACGGTGACCGACAGCACTGGCGCGACCAGCTATCAAAACCTCACAATATCAGTCACGGGTGCCAACGACGGTGCAGTAATTGGTGGCGTCAATATCGGCGCAGTGAGCGAAGACAACACGCTCACCGCCAGCGGAAAACTCACCATCAGCGACGTGGACTCAACCCAAGCCGGATTTATTGCGCAAAATAATCTCGCCGCAACGCATGGCTGTTTCACGCTCAGCGCAAGCGGCGACTGGACGTATGCGCTCGACAACAGCAACGCTGCAGTTCAGGCCCTAAAAACCGGCGAATCACTCACAGATACAGTCACCATAAACAGCATTGACGGTACGCAACACACTATTGCCGTTACGATTAACGGTAGCAACGATGGCGCTATCATTGCAGGTGTAGATACAGCGACGGCCACGGAAGATGCCAATGTCATCGCAGGGAACATCGAAGCCTGTGGTCAACTCACGATTTCTGATCCCGATGCTGGCCAATCCCACTTCACCGCCCAAACGGATGTGGCCGGCAGCAGCGGCTACGGACAATTCAGCCTGAACAGCACTGGCGCCTGGACCTACAGCGCCGACAACACCCAAGCAGCTATCCAGCAGCTCAAGGCCGGCGACAGCCTCACCGATACCTTGACCATCACCAGCGCCGACGGCACGATCCACACGTTAACCGTGACCATCCAGGGCACCAACGATGCACCAGTGCTCGCGGCCCAAAGCCAAGCCGTCACTGAAGACGGCACCCAGCTCAGCGGCCATATGGTCGCGACCGATGCCGATGCCGGTGATAACTTGAGCTTCAGCATCGCTCAGCCGGTTGATGGTTTCACCCTCAACGCGGACGGCAGCTACAGCTTCGATCCAAGCCATGCCAGTTATCAGCATCTGGCGGCTGGCCAGACGCAGACTATCACCATTCCAGTTACTGTGACCGATGTGGCTGGCGCGACCAGTACACGGGACTTGGTTATCAAGCTCAACGGCAGCAACGACGGCGCCGTGATTACAGGAACAGATGTCGCTGCAGTCACAGAAGACCAAACCGCAGGTAGTGGCCACTTCTTGCAGGTCACTGGCACACTCACGGTAGCCGACGTGGATGCCGGCGAAGCGGTGTTTCAGGCGACTTCGACCAAAAGTCAGTTGGGCGACTTCATTCTGCATAGCGACGGCAGTTGGATGTATCAAGCTGACAATACCAACACCGCCGTACAAGCGCTCAAAGCAGGTCAACAGACCACCGACAGTTTCACCGTACTCAGCACGGATGGCACGGCGCACACCATTACCATCACGATAACCGGCAGCAACGATGCCCCCACAGTGGCACATGCGCTGACCACAACCACCGCCACCGAAGACTCGGCCTTCAGCTTCAGCATCCCTACGGGCACCTTTGCCGATATCGATGCCGGCGATACATTGACCTTGAGCGCAGGCAGCTTGCCGGCCTGGTTACACTTCGATGCGGCCACCGGCACCTTCTCGGGTACGCCCACCAACGGCGATGTCGGCACCATGCAAGTGACTATCACTGCCACCGATGCCAACGGTGCACAAGTCAGTACCACCTTCGCGCTCACGGTGGCCAACACTAACGACGCCCCCACACTCAACCCCATTGCGACAGTGCACGCAACAGAAGATGGCGCGCAGGTCACTGGTCAGTTCACCGCTACCGACCCCGACAGCGGCGATACGCTCATCTATAGTATTGCGCAGCCGGTGAATGGCTTCACCCTCAACGCCGATGGCAGCTACAGCTTTGACCCTAGTCACACCAGCTACCAGCAATTAGCGGCGGGCCAGACTCAGGATGTGCTCATCCCCATCACCGTGACAGACAGCGCGGGCGCGACCAGCACGCAAAACCTGACGATCACCGTCACCGGTAGTAATGACGGCGCCGTCATCAGCGGTACCGACTCCGGCTCGGTGATCGAAGATCAGCAGGTCAGTGCCACGCATATCCTGAGCTGCGGCGGCAAGCTGGCTGTCACCGATGTCGATACTGGGGAAGCGACGTTTGCCGTCCAGCACGGCACAGGGGCGAACGGCTATGGCAGCTTCGTGCTCGGCCCATCGGGCACCTGGACCTATAGCGCCGACAACACGCAGGCAGCGATCCAGCAACTGAAGGCCGGTGAAACACTTACCGACACCTTCACCGTCAGCAGCACAGACGGTACAACTCATACCGTGACCGTCACGATCCAGGGCAGCAACGATGCCCCGGTGCTTGCGGCGCAAACGAAGGCTGTCACTGAAGACGGCGCCCTGCTCACAGGCAAGATGGTCGCCACCGATGCAGACGCCGGAGACACACAAGTTTTCAGTACGGCCCAGACTGTCGATGGTTTCACGCTCAATGCTGACGGCAGCTATAAATTCGATCCATCCCATGCCAGCTACCAGCACTTGGCCGCCGGTCAAACGCAAGACATGGTCATCCCCGTCACGGTGACCGACAACGCGGGCGCAACCAGCACCCAGAACTTGACTATCACCGTTACCGGCACGAACGACGCCGCCGTGGTGAGCGGTCGAGTTGCCAATGCGGTCAATGAAGACGGCGTGGTGTCTACCGGCGGACTACTCAGAGCGAGCGGCCTGCTCACGGTTGTCGATCCTGATGCAGGCGAAGCCGTCTTCGTGGCGCAAACTGGCGTGGCCGGTGCTGGCCACTACGGCAGTTTCAGCATCGATGCGAGCGGCCATTACAGCTACACCGCCGACAACAGCCAAACGGCCATCCAGCAACTCAAGGCTGGCGAGACATTGGCCGACCGTTTCACCGTGACGACTGCTGACGGCACGCAGCAGGTTGTCACCATCACCATCAAGGGTGCTGAAGACAGGCCGGTG
Source organism: Shewanella oneidensis MR-1 (assembly GCF_000146165.2). NCBI lineage: Bacteria > Pseudomonadati > Pseudomonadota > Gammaproteobacteria > Alteromonadales > Shewanellaceae > Shewanella > Shewanella oneidensis. The sequence continues at coordinate 4,315,242 of NC_004347.2, forward strand.
CTGCAAGCCCAGACCCATGCCGTCACCGAAGATGGCGCGCGACTGACCGGTCAGATGCTGGCCACCGATGTCGATGCTGGCGATACCCAGCGTTTCTCAGTCGCTCACCCAGTTGCGGGCTTTGTTCTCAACCCTGACGGCAGCTTCAGCTTTAACCCAGCGCACGCGTCCTACCAGCATCTAGCTGCGGGCCAGACACAAGACATCGTCATCCCCGTCACGGTCATCGACAGCGCAGGGGGAGTCAGCACGCAGAACCTCACCATCACCGTCACCGGCGTCAACGACCGCGCCGTGATCAGCGGCGTCAGCAATGGCAGGATCACCGAGGATCAAGGCGTCAGCGCCACTCACACTCTGAGCTGTGGCGGTAAGCTTGATGTGACGGATGTCGACACCGGTGAGGCTGCTTTCGCCGTCCAGCATGGCGCTGGTGCAAACGGTTACGGTAACTTCGTGCTCGACCCATCGGGAAACTGGACTTACAGCGCAGACAACACCCAAAGCGCAATCCAGCAACTGAAGGCCGGCGAGACGCTTACGGGCACCTTTACCGTCAGCAGCACGGACGGCACGACCCATACCGTGACCGTCACCATTCAGGGCACAAACGACGCACCGGTACTGGCGGCGCAGACGCAGGCCGTCACAGAAGACGGCACCTTGTTGCAAGGCCGCATGGTCGCCACTGATGTGGATGCAAACGACACAAAAACCTTCAGCAGCGCTCAGTCGGTCGATGGCTTCACGCTGAACGCGGATGGTAGTTACAGCTTTGATCCAAGCCACGCAAGCTACCAGCATCTGGCGGCAGGCCAAACCCAAACCCTGACGATCCCGGTGACGGTGACGGACAGCGAGGGAGCTACATCAACGCAGAACCTGACGATCAGGCTGACCGGCACTAATGACGCGCCCCACATCAGTGGCGCCGATGTTGGTCGGGTCGTCGAAGACCAAACCCTGTCCGTCAGCGGCAAGTTGGCGATCAGCGATGCAGACGACGGCCAAGCTCACTTCATCGCCCAGACAGCCACGACGGGCAGCTATGGCAGCCTGACGATCGGCGAAGATGGGCAGTGGCAGTATCAGCTCGACAACACCAAGCCCGAAGTTCAGGCACTCAAGAGCACCGAGACCGCCACCGACACCTTCACGGTGCACAGTGCTGACGGCAGCAGCCACAACATCACCATCACCATCCAAGGGCAACGCGATAACGTCGTCATTGGCGGCGTGGATGTCGGCGTGGTTAAGGAAGACGTGTCGGCGGTCACCGGAGGGCATCTGGTGGCCACCGGCGAAAGCGCCGAGTTCGTCCCCTTGCAGCAGCACACCACGCTGGGCAATTTCGCGATGGATGCCAGTGGCGCCTGGACCTACACACTGGACAACAGCCACGCTAGCACGCAGGCACTGAAGGCCGGTGAAACGGCCACAGACACGGTCAGCATCACCCACACCGACGGCACCACCCACACCGTCACCATCACGGTCATGGGCACCAACGATGCACCGGTGCTCACCGCGCAAAGCCAAGCAGTGACCGAAGACAGTACGCTGCTCACTGGCCAGATAACTGCCTCCGATGTGGATAGAGGCGACACACAAATCTTCAGCCTCGCCCACGCCGTCGATGGCTTCACGCTCAACACAGACGGCCGCTACAGCTTCGATCCTGCACATGGCAGCTATCAGCACCTGGCCACCGGTCAGACGCAAACCCTGACCATCCCGATCATCGTCACGGACAGCGTGGGTGCCAGCAGCACCGCAAACCTGACGATCACCCTGACGGGTACGAATGACGGTGCGACCATCGGCGGTGTCAGCACCGGCACAGCCAGCGAAGACAGCACCCTGCTCACCACCGGCCAGCTGACCATTGCCGATGCCGACGATGGCGAAGCGCACTTTGTCGCGCAGCCCCACATCCAGGGCCTGCATGGCAGCTTCAGCCTCAGCGAAGACGGGCAGTGGCGCTACAGCGCCGACAGCAGCCAGGCGGCGGTCCAGCAGCTCAAGGCCGGCGACAGCCTGAGCGAGCACTTCACCGTGCACAGCGCCGACGGCACAGCCCACACCGTCACCGTCACCCTGCAAGGCACGAACGACGCGCCGGTGCTGCAGGCCCAGCACCAATCCGTCAGCGAAGACGCCAGCCTGCTGCAAGGCCAGATGGTGGCCAGCGATGTGGATCACGGCGACACGCAGACCTTCAGCATCGCTCAGGCGGTGGATGGCTTCACGCTCAATGCCGACGGCAGCTACAGCTTCGATCCGAGCAATGCCGCCTACCAGCACCTCACCGCTGGCCAGACCGAGGATCTGGTGATCCCGGTCACCGTCACCGACAGCGCCGGGGCCAGCCACACGCAGAACCTGACGATCACCATCACCGGTACCAATGACGGCGCCGTGATCGGTGGTGCCTTCACCGGCGCGGTGACCGAGGACCAGTCCGTCCAGTCCGGTCAGCTGCAGGCCTCGGGCCAGCTGACCATCACCGACGCCGACAGCGGCGAAAGCCACTTCATCCCGCAGACCGATGTGCTCGGCAGTGATGGCCTCGGCCGCTTCAGCCTGGACGCCCAGGGCCAATGGAGCTACAGCGCCGACAACAGCCAGAAGGCCATCCAGCAGCTGGCCGCCGGCGCCACCCTGAACGATTCCTTCACGGTGCAAGGGGCCGATGGCGCCCAGCACACCGTGACGGTGACGCTGACCGGTACCAATGACGCGCCGCAGTTCCATCTGCAGGTGGCGCCGGACTACCACCCCGAGGTGGAATCTAGCGATGTCCTGCCCCTGGTCATCAACAACATCGGCAGCAGCCGGATCGCGCAGTACCTGGACATTCAGCAGATCCTGCAAGGCCAGGCCCCCATCGGCGCCTATGCCAACACCTGCGTCACGGTGAGCTTGGGCGGCCTGGCCCTGATCGGGCCGGACGGGCAGGCGGCCCAGGTCTTCGCGGCCGGGCAGGAGTTCAAGCTGCAGACCTTGGTGGACTGGCAGCAGCAGGGCCCTGGCCACGAGTTCCGCGTGTTCGGCCCCAAGGGCACGACCGAGCTGGACCTCAGCCTCCACGATGCCGGCGACCCGAACCACATTACCGGGCCGCACGGCCAGGCCAGCCTCTACGTCAATCAGGTCATGATCTGGCCGCCTTTCCACGCCTGGCAGGCCAGTGCCGGTAGTGGTACCGGGACGGCCACCGACAGCGGCCTGCTGACCGCCACCGAAGGCGGCCCCGCCTTGAGCGGCCAGTTCCACGCCAGCGATATCGATGTGGGCGACACTCTGGCCTTCAGCCTGGGGCACCCGGTGGACGGCTTCACGCTGAACGCCGATGACAGCTACAGCTTTGACCCGGCCCACCCGAGCTACCAGCACCTGGCCGCCGGCCAGAGGGAGACGCTGAGCATCCCCATCACCGTGACCGACAGCGCAGGGGCCAGCACGACGCAGACCCTGAGCATCCTATTGAGGGGCGCCAACGACGCCGCCACCTTTGGCGGGGTCGAGACCGGCGCCACGCAGGAAGACCGGTCCGATGCACTGAGCGGCCAGCTCACGGTGGCCGATGCCGACGATGGCGAGGCCCACTTCATCGCGCAAAGCGGCACGGCGGGCAGCTATGGGCAATTCAGCCTTGATGAAAACGGCCAGTGGCACTACCAGATCGACAACAGCAAGCCCGAGGTGCAGGCCCTGCGCGACGGCCAGAACGTCACCGACAGCTTCACCGTGCGCAGCGCCGACGGTACGGCGCACACGGTCAACATCAGCATCGCCGGCAAGAACGATTCAGCGGTCATCACCGGTGAGGACCACCAGACCCTGACCGAGGACCAGAACGTCAGCGGCGGCCAGCTCATCGCCCACGGCCAGCTGCATGCCAGCACGCCTGACGCCGGCGGCGACCAGTTCACGCCCCTCTCAGACCTGGCTGGCAAGTTCGGCCACCTCTCGCTGGGTGCGGACGGCAGTTGGGTCTACAAGGCCGACAACAACAGCCCCGCTGTGCAGGCCCTGCACGCCGGGCAAAGCGCCACCGAAAGCTTCACCGTGCACAGCGTTGACGGCACGGCCCACACCCTGAGCCTGAGCATCCAGGGCGCGGACGAGCCCCGGCACGACATCTGGTCCAGCATCGTCAGCACCATTAAGAGCAATTGGGCGCCTTACAACCTGATCGGCCACGCCATCGATGCCGGGGATGTTGGCGCCCTTGGCTCCATGAGGTTGGCCTTCACCAGCGGCAACCCTAGCGTGGTGGATGCCAACGGCCATGTGCTGGCCAGCGGCAGCAGTCTCGGCGCGTTCGGCCACGACATCAGCATGGGCCAGGTGGTGGACCTGCTGAAGAGCCACCCGGGCGCCCGGCTGGTGCTGGACGGCAACGTCGGCGGCAGCAGTGGCTTCTATCTGCACGACAGCGGCGACGTGATGGAGCTGCACTTCCGCGGCCTGTCCCACTACAACCAGGCCAACAGCCCCATGGGCCAGCTGCCCATCGACGGCCTGCCCACCCCCTTGAGCGCGGCGGGGACCGTGCCCGATGTCAGCGACTTGACCATCTCGGTCACCGACATCAGCGTCGATCACGCGAGCCAGCTGCAGACCAGCGGCCAGCTCAACATCAGCGACGCGGATGCCGGCGAAAACCACTTCAACGCGCAGAAGGATGTGGCCGGGACCTACGGCAGCTTCAGCATCGACGCCAGCGGCCACTGGGTCTACAGCGTGGACAACGGCCAGGCGGCGGTGCAAAACCTGCAGGCTGGCGCCCAGCTGACCGACAGCTTCATGGTGACCAGTGCCGACGGCAGCAGCCATGTGATCTCGGTGGCGGTCTACGGCAAGAACGACGCCCCGGTGCTGTTCGCGCAAAGTCAGTCGGTGAGTGAAGACGGCGCCCTGCTCAGCGGCCAGATGCACGCCAGCGACGTGGATGCGGGCGACACCCTGAGCTTCCGCATCGACCAGGCGGTGGCCGGCTTCACACTGAACGCCGACGGCAGCTACAGCTTCGACCCGTCCAACGCGGCCTATCAGCATCTGGCCGCCGGCCAGACGCAGACGCTCGTGATCCCGGTGTTCGTCACCGACCACATGGGCGCGAGCTCGGTGCAGGACCTGACCATCACCCTCACCGGCGCCAACGACGGCCCGCAGGTGCTTCACGCCACGGCGGCCACGGCCGGCGACCTGGGCGCGGTCAACGAAGACACGCCGCGCGTGTTCACCGAAGCCGAGCTGCTGCAAGCCGTGGGCGCGACCGACCCCGACGACGGCGGCAGCCTGCACATCGTCGCCGGCTCGTTGACCTCATCGCACGGCACGTTCACCGGCGATGCCGCCCACGGCTTCACCTTCACCCCGACGGCGAATTTCAGCGGCCAGGACATCGACCTGCAGTTCAGCGTGACAGATGGCAGCGCCACCCGCGAGGCCCATGTGCAGCTGGACATCACACCTGTCGCTGATGCACCGCTGCGGGTGACGGCGCCGACTATCACCACCGATTTCGACAGCATCTCCTTGCCCGGTGTTGGCTGGACGCAGACTGACCCGTCCCCGACGGGCTGGCACACGGACGAGAGTAGCGGCGTGGAAATCGGCCAGGAGCGGCTTTACGGCGGCAGCGGCAACAATCAGATACTGAGTCTGACCGCCAGCTGGGGCAGCAATATCTACCGCGAACTTCCCACCCAAGCCGGTGAGGCAGTGCACTTGGGCTTTGATCTCTCGGCTCGTCCCGGTTTTGCGGTGACGCCCCTCGAGGTTCTGTGGGAAGGCAAGGTGATCGACACCATCACCCCGGTGGCGGGCAGCTATTCCATGCTGCACCATGACTACGATCTGCTCGCCAACGGCAGCAATTCGCGGCTGGAGCTACGCGCCAGCGGGCAGGGGGAAGCGCGCGTCCTTATCGACAACATACAGATCGGCCCGCCCGAGCATGTGTTACTGGGCGATCACGACACGCTGCTCAAGCCTTACTTAGGCTTTCAGCTCGCCGACACCGATGGCAGCGAAACGCTGAGTTATGGGATTCATGGCTTGCCGGTGGGTTTCACACTCACCGATGGAACGCACAGCGCCATCGTCAGCAGCGCCGGTCAAGTGATTGAGACCGCTGGCTGGAACCAGGACACCCTGGCCGTGCGTGCGCCGCAGGGCTTCCAGGGTACAGTCAGCATCCAGGTAACGGCCCATGCCGAAGAGGGCAGCAATCACCAGACGGCCAATGCGGCCGACTTGACCCTGGAGCTTCGTCTCGTGCCGGTCAGCCATGCGGCTGTGATCAGTGGGGAAAACGCCATCACCTTGACCGAGGATCAGCAGGTCGATGCTCTGGGTTTCCTCGAGCATTTTGGCCAGTTGAATGTCAGCGATCCCGATGCCGGTGAGGCTAAATTCGTTGCCCAGAATGCGGTGAACACGCAGTACGGACGCTACACCATTGGCGGGGACGGTTATTGGCTCTATGAGGCGGACAACAAATTGCCCGCCATCCAGCAGCTCAAGACCGGCGAATCCCTGACCGACAGCTTCACCGTGCACAGCATCGACGGTACACCGCAGACCATCACCGTGACTATCCAGGGCCAGGATGATGTCGCTGCCTTTGTGCCGCAGGCTCAAGCAGCGCAGGTCGACTCGGCCGACGTTTACACCCAGATTAGCGTGCAGCTGCTGGACAGCCAGCACCGCGAGTTCGAATTCATGGGCGAGGTGCTGCTAGCCAATACCGACCCGCGCAACTACATCGATGCTGAAATGTCGTTCACCAACACAGGGGTGGCGCTGCGTGCGCCCGACGGCAGTTTGTCCAAGGTCTACCACGCGGAGGGGGGCATGACCACCGTGCCGGTGATGGACCTGAGAGCTTGGCACAACAAGGGCCAGGGCTATGAGGTGGTGCTGGTGGACGCCACCGGTATGCCGGTCAATGTCTTCCCCCACGACGCCGGCGACCCCGACAAGTTGTCGGGCTTCAACCAGTACGTGACCGGTTTCAGCGGGCCCTTCAATGCGGCCGTCGTGCTGTACCCGGACATGCAGGCGGCCAGCAGCGGCGGCGCGGTGCAAGGCGGCGCCTTCGTGCCGGCCATCGCCCCGCTGCTGTATGACGCTGCGCATGTGCTGGAAGACAATGGCCAGCAGATCTCCGGCTTCATCGAGGTGCAGGACGCCGACAAGGGCCAGTCGTCCATGCAGGCGATGACCGACCACCACGCGGCGCACGGTACCTTCAGCATCGACGTCAACGGCGACTGGGTCTACCAGCTCGACAGCCGCCGCCCCGATGTGCAGGCGCTCAAAGCCGGCGAAACCCTGCTCGAAACCATCACAGTGCACAGTGCCGACGGCACCCCGCATGAGGTCAACATCACCATTCACGGTCAGAACGACGGCGCGGTGATCAGCGGTGCCGACACCGGCCAGCTGGTGGAAGATCAGAACGTCAGTGCCGCCAGCACCCTCGAGGCTCACGGCCAGTTGACAGTGACGGACGCAGATGCCGGCGAAGCCGCCTTCGTAGCGCAGAACGCCGTGGCCACGCAGTTCGGCCACATCAGCATCGACGCCAGCGGTGCCTGGCGTTATGAAGTCGACAACAACAAAGCCGATGTGCAAGCCCTCAAGGCTGGCGAGAGTCTTACCGAGCATCTCACCGTTAGCAGCGTTGACGGCACCACCCATGTGCTGACGGTGACTGTGCAGGGCAGCAACGATGCGCCAGTGCTGCAAGCGCAAAGCCAGTCAGTCACCGAGGACGGCAGCCTGCTGCGCGGCCAGATGGTGGCGCAGGACGCGGATCACGGCGATGTGCTGCGCTTCACCACCCATGCTGCGGTGGGGGGCTTCGCGCTCAACGCCGACGGCAGCTACAGCTTCGACCCTAGCCACCATGACTATCAGGGCTTGACCGCTGGCCAGGTGCGCGACATCGACATTCCAATCGTCGTCACCGACAGCGCCGGGGCCAGCTCTATCCAGATGCTTAGCATCCACATCACTGGCCGCAACGACAGCACCTTCATCTACGGCGTGGACAGCGGTAATGTGCAAGCCGGTGTGCACCCCCAGACCTCGGGCGATCTGCACGCCAGCGATGACGATGCCGGCCAGAGCGGCTTCCAGGCCGGCACGGTCAAGGGCAGCTTCGGCAGCCTGAGCATCGATGCCCAGGGCCATTGGACCTATCAAGTGGATGGGCATGACAGCTTCGTCCAGCACCTGCTGCCCAACTCCTACATCACCGAACAGCTGACGGTGCACAGCGTGGATGGCACGGCCCATGACATCGAGATTGAGGTCAGCGGCGCGCCAGCCGGCAGCCAACTGAGCGCCCCAGCGGACAGCGCCAATGTCCAGCATGTGGCCCTGCCGCAGGTCTGGGGGGCAGTGCAGGGGCAGCCTGTGGCCGGTCATGATGTGTTTGCTGGCATCTTGGCTGCAGTCCGCGCTGGAGGCTACCAGTATCAGGGTCTTGCCGACGAGCTGGATAAAGGCAGTTTAGCTGCTGTGGGGAATATGGATCTGAGTATCACTGGGGTGCATGCACAAGTGGTCGACAAGTTCGGGCAGGTGGTACAAAGCATTTCGCCCACCGCCGAGAATGCCGCCACTCTGCATATGAGCGATGTACTACTCTGGCACGCGCAAGGCCACAGCATCATTGCTACTAGCGATAGCGGATTCGATTCCACGCGGATGTGGCTGCATAACACTGGCGATATGCACAATATCCAAGTGATCTTGCCCAACGGCACCGGCTTCAATGGTTGGGTGGGAGAGTATTCCCTCGGTGAACTATCATTAAGCCCGGCCATTGCCTACCCCGCCCCCCCTGCCAGCGACGAGCAGGACGATGAGCCAATTCAAATATTGAACTTCAATGAGGTGATACGAAACGAAGATAGCATGCAGTCCATGACAGCGGCAGGAGTAAAGGCCGGTGATGAAGCCGTAATAGGTAATAACGACTACCCTCTCCCTTTGAATGCTGCCACGGAATATAAAGGGAATCTCAACGAGCTTTCGTTATCATCCAGTCATGGTACTAGTGGGACAACTCCTCTCACTACAACGGATGCACACTTTGCAGCCCAAGCTTCACCGGTTGATCACTACCTGCAAATGTTAGGACTTAGCCCAACAGCAGTGAACCTATCTCCTTCTGTGCCAGTGGAGTTATTGCCATCGCTATCCTCAAGCGATCACTTCAATGATATTGATGCACCGATGTACGCTATCCCTGAGGTGAACCATTTTGAAAACCCATTATTAGATAATGACAAGGAGCAACATAAAGATCGTCATTTCGACCTATTTGATGTAACAGAACTTCACACGAATCCGAATGACGATGACCTATTACATTCAGCACTCAACGACATGCACAACCAAATGTAATCAGGGGGCGAGAGTACCTAACATTCAATCCCTTAGCAGAGCATAACTTTAGCGCAATAGACCCTAGGGTCTATTCCGCTAAAAGTCCATCGCTGACATTTAGGCCAAGGCACCATCCGTTCGGTAGCCAAAATGTCTCTTCGCTTAAAAAAACTGCAGAAAATCGTTCCCTATTCCCCCCTGAAGTCCTTAAAAATCTGGCATTTATTTTGCGTAGTGAGGCTATGTTCAATTGTGGTAACCTCTATGACCGCGGGCAAAACCCCAACCCATTTTACGACTCAACCGCTAAACCGTGTACTCGGTGAAACCAGTGGCGCCTTTGCTGACTTAGGCACGTTTTTACCGCTAGTGTTAGGGCTTATCGCCCTGAATCAGTTTTCACCCCAAGGGATATTTTTAGGCTTTGGCGTATTCGCGATATTAAGTGCGTTATTTTACCGCCGCCCTATGCCAGTCCAACCCATGAAAGTCATCGCCGCCCTCGTTATCGCCCAAGGCTTAACCCCAGGCATGTTGCAGGCTAGCGCCATGTTGATGGGCATTATCCTGTTAATCTTGGCCTTTAGCGGCGCCATCACTTGGCTTGCCAAGCAATTATCCCAAGCCGTCAGTGTGGGGATTCAATTGGCGATTGGTCTGCAATTGATGTGGATGGGCGCTAAGATGATGAGCGATTTTTGGTTGCTCGGACTCGGCGCGTTTGCCTTGCTATTTGCGAGTAAATTCTTGCCATTACGCTACCTTGCCATGCCACTCGTTATCGCAGCAGGCATGATCTGGCAAGCCAATAGCCAAACCGATATGGCTACCAGTCTGAGCATTCCCGCCTTGAGTGCATCTTTACATCTGGCTTGGCCGACATTAAATGAATGGAGTTCGGCCGCGATTTTGCTGGTGTTACCGCAACTGGCACTCACCTTAACCAATGCGGTGATTGCAACCTCGGTGATGGCGCAGGAAAAATTCCCTGAAGATGCCGCCAAACTTACCCCTAAAAACTTAGCGATTAGTTCTGGGCTGGCGAATCTATTACTCGCGCCTTTTGGCGCTGCAGCCATGTGTCACGGTGCGGGAGGGCTGGCAGTGCAGTATCACTTTGGCGCCCGAACTCACCTTGCGCCACTGATTTTTGGCGGCACTTGTCTTGTCATCGCCCTGTTTTGGGATAGCCAAATGGCGTGGTTGCTCGGGCTTATTCCTGTAGCGATTCTCGGCAGCTTACTTTCGATTGGCGGATTGCAATTAGCCTGGTCAAAACGCCTGATCGACGGCAAGCCCTTCTGTATCTTTGTAATCTTATCTACCGCAGTGACCTGCCTTGCCATTAACGCCGCGGCTGGGCTTGCCGTGGGGATTATTCTAGAGCAAGGTCGCCGCACTTGGGCCATGCTCGCGATGCGTTAAGCGCCAATATCTGCAAGAAAGTAAGAAACACAGCACATCCATGCGCTGTGTTTTTATCCCTTAAAATGTTCTCGCAGGATTGGTTGGCGTATCCTTTTGCGCCAGCGCCCATTTAGCTATCGCATCCTTACGCATAAAACCCACTTTTGAGTGTTCTTTCGCGTATTGAATAAACTTGTCTAAGGCATTGGCAAGACCTGGCGTGCCACCAATTCTATCGTGCACACTAATCGACATCATCCGCCGCTGGGATACGCCTTCTTGATAGAGCATATCGAATTCATCTTTAAGCTCCTGTAAAAAGTCGGCGGCAGTCATCGCAGTGTTACCACCAAAGCGACCTATATCATTGTTACGCAAGGTATAAGGCACCACGGCAAATGGCTTACCTTGTACCGGAGTAATCGACGGTTCATCCCGCGATAAGTCATCAATATGATAGATAAAGCCTAGGTCCTGCAGGATATTTAAGGTTTGGGTGCTATGGCGCATCCAAAACGCATTAAACCCAATGGGACGCTGGCCGGTGATCTTCTCTAAGGTGTTGATACTCTCAATATAAGAGGCGCGCTCCTGCGCTGGCGACATGCTGAATTGTGGCGTCCATGTTTGTCCATGGCCAGCAATCTCATGGCCTTCATCCGCGACTTGTTTGGCAAGTTGTGGATGTAACTCAGCAGCGCGGCCCACCATATGGGATGTCACCTGAATGTGGTGCTTACGCCATAAACGCAGCAAACGCGGTATTCCCTCATTCATCCCGTAGTCGTACCAACTGGGGGTAATGGTATCCGGATAACCCTGCTCCATTGGTGGAAATGGCCCTTCAGCGTTTTTATCCTGCGCGCCAGCCTCAAACTGCATGGATATCGAGATCACCAGTTGCTCGCCATTAGGCCAAAAACGGTTATTCATACTGCCTCCTACCGAAGTTTGTGTCTTATCATCGAGTGTCACTAAGCCCGAAACTCCCATTGAAAATGCAGACTGGCTTAGCCCTACCCCTGCAATAAAAGCGCCGCCCGCCTGTAAACTGGTCTTTAAAAATTGTCGACGTTGATTCATGACTTCGCTCCTGCTGTCACGGCCTTTGAGGCGAGTTGGGTAAACAATGTTTGATAATCCTCAAGGTGCCAGTTATCGGTAATAAACCCCTCACGTACGCGGTACATATCTACCGCCCGAAAATCGATTTTTTGCCCTTGACCACGTTGCTCACCAAAGACTCCCGTAAAGTGGCCATTAAAGCGGAGGCGTACTACGGCGTGATCGCCTACCACCAGTAAATGCTCAACGGTCACCGAGAGATCAGGCACTGCCACCCTAAAGGTTTTAGAGGCTTCAAGCGGTCCGCTAATCCCTTGAGCTCGGCCTTGGGGCAGAGTGCGGTCAATAAAACCTGTCGCTAATGCCCAGTGGGCAAATCTAGGGTCACCGGTATCCCAAAAGCTGGCATATAACAGGGCTGCACGAGCAATGGATTGCGCCTGTGGTGAGCCATCACTGATCAGCTCCATTGCCGTCACCTTAGGGCTTAAGGCTGTTTTCACATCGACACTCGCCTGAGTTGAGTTACCTTGAGCGGCAAAAACCGTCATGCTGAGGCCGGCAATTGCAAAGCCTAAAAGTGCTAAGCCGAGTAACCCTGAACTTAATAAACCCACTTTTATCCACGGAGAAACAGGGCAATCAATACGGTTTTGCATTATGCTACCTCATCATCGCTGGAGCGGATGACGGCGCGCAGTGCCGCTTGGTAGCTTGGGTAATCGGTATAGCCCGCAGCGCTGCCGCCAAATAATGGCCCCTTATCAAAGGGGGATAAGGGCAATTGATTAGCTAATCGATAGGGCAGATCAGGGTTGGCGATAAAAGCACGACCAAAGGCCACTAAGTCGGCATAGCCTTTTTCAATCACATCATTAGCACGTTCGACATCGTAGCGACCCGCCACAATAATGCTGCCCTTAAAGACGTTACGTAACTCGATTCTGAAGGATTCGGGGATTTGCGGCGCATCATCCCAATCAGCCTCAGATAAGTGCAGATACGCTACCCCAAAAGCCGATAACTGCTTGGCGGCTAACAGAATCGTCTCCACTATTTCAGGACAAGCCATATCCTTAAAGGTCACATAGGGTGCAAGGCGAACGCCCACTTTATCGGCGCCAATCTGGGCACTTACCGCTTCAACGACTTCCAATAAAAACCGAATACGCTTCTCGGGCGAGCCGCCATAGGCGTCGGTTCTATGGTTAGAATTAGTCCGCAGGAATTGGTCAATGAGATAACCATTGCCACCATGGATTTCGATGCCATCAAAACCTGCAGCAATCGCATTAGCACCTGCCTTGGCAAAGTCGGCCACCACGCGGTCAATATCGGCTTGGGTCATTTCCCTCGGCTCAGGGCAATCCACCATCTGTCCTTCGGGATGTGCCTCATCGACAATCCACACCTTGGTGCCGACGGGCGCTATAGCCGAAGGCGCAATCGGCGCATTGCCTTGCTGAAAAATCGGATGGGAAACCCGGCCCACATGCCAGATTTGATTAAAGATTTTGCCACCCGCTTCATGCACTGCTGCGGTGACTTTTTTCCAGCCGTCAATTTGTGCCTCGGTATAAACGCCGGGGGTAAAAGAATAGCCTTGGCTGTCGTTAGAAATTTGGGTCGCTTCGGTAATAATCAGCCCTGCCGACGAACGCTGGGCATAATATTGCACCATTAAGTCGTTGGGAATATTACCCGGTTGCGTGGTACGCGCCCGTGTCATCGGCGCCATCACGATACGATTTTGCAAAGTCAGCGCCCCTGACTCATATGCGGTAAATACACTCATATACACTCCCGAACCATAAATGATGATTGAATATCTGAGTGCAATTGTGCATTAGTTAATCTATATTGATAATTAGCCTATTATTTAAATCATTTTCAAAAATAATTTGATATGTATCATATAAACGATCTGCAACTTGCCTTGCGTATCGCTGCGCTAGAAAGCCTCTCCGCCGCCAGTAAAGAAGTCGGCATGACACCCGCCGCCGCGAGCGCGGCACTGCAACGGCTTGAAAAAAAGTTAGGTTGTCAGCTGTTTGCGCGCTCAACTCGGCGGTTGCAGCTCACGGAAGAAGGCCGAATATTTCTCGATGCTGCCAAGCCAGCACTTGCGTTACTCGAAACCGCTTCCGCCAATTTGGCCGAGCATAGGGGCGAGCTTAAAGGCGAAGTGCGCCTCGCCCTGCCCTCGGATATTGGCCGCAGCCGGATCCGCTATTGGTTAGACGAATTAATGGATAGCGCGCCAGAATTGTCGATTCAGCTGTACTTTGGCGACCATATGACGGATCTCATCGATCAAAATATCCATTTAGCCCTGCGCTATGGCCAGCTTGAAGATTCCAATCTAAAGCGGCGCCAACTGTCGATGACCCCAAGGGTGCTCGTCGCCTCTCCCGCGTATCTTGCTCAATATGGTGAGCCGCTAACACTGAACGAGCTGAGTCAGCACTCAGTGTTGATCCTCAACCGTGGCGGCGAGCCGTGGCAGAAGTGGAAATTCAGCCATAATGGTGAAGCCGTAGAAATTGAAGTGAGAGGAAAACGCTTCTGCAATGATGGCGCCGTGATCCGCGACTGGGCGCTAGATGGCCGTGGCATCGCCTATAAAAGCTGGCTCGATGTGGCGCAGGATGTTACCGAAGGCAGACTCAAGCTAGTATTAGCCGATAAAATCGCCCCACCTATCCCCCTGCAACTGGTTTATCTACAAACCGATTACCCTAGCCATAAAATTCGCCGCACCATTGAGTTTTTAGCGCAAAAACTGCAGCAATTTAGCCAAGAATATCCAGCGCCTTAAGGGTTAACAGGGCCAGATAAAAAGCGGCTTGCACCCGCAACTGAAGATAGATACTTAAAAACTCTGCGGCGATTCATTCTAGCCCCGAGGTAATATCACCGTCACCACACAGCCTTGCTGCCAAGGCAATGGCGTTTGTGTCGATTGCTTGCAGTTTTCAATTTCAATACTGCCGTGGTGACGGCTGACCACATCTTTACAAATCGCTAAGCCCAAGCCGAGCCCAGTATCTTTGGTGGAGGCAAAAGAGGCCATTAATTCGCTCGCTTGCCCCTGTAATCCTTCGCCGTTATCGATGACTAATACTTTGATTTCATTCGGTAGATAATAAATCTCAATCCTTAGTTGGCGCGAACGGTTATCCTTGCAGGCTTCTAGGGCATCGAGACTATTTTTCACCAAATTGACCCACATTTGGCTTAAGCCAACGTTGTCGCCCATCAATTCGTAGGGATGACCTTCAACTTCTACAGTGACTTGTACTCCGGCGCGATCTAACTCGCGGCGTAATAAGGCTAAGGCTTCTTTGACGACTAGCGTCACATTCAACGACTCAGCCTTCGCTTGACGGCGTTTAAGCAAACCGCGGATACGGTGCACAACTGCGCCAGCTCGAATCGACTGCGCATTGATTTTGCCCAAAATATCATAGAGTTCTGGATTATCGTGCCCGAGTCTTTCCAGCTGTATCATAGCGCCCTCACTGTATTGAGTTATCGCCGCAATCGGTTGATTTAATTCATGGGCCAGACCTGCGCCAATTTCCCCAAGGATCGCCGCACTTTGCAAGCGTTCAAGCTGCAATGCCTTGTCTTTTAATTGCCGCTCAGTGCTGACTAAAAACTCGCTTTTTTGGCGAAATTTATATTCGAGCCACAGGTGATAGATGGTCGACACAATAAAGATCAGCAGTAATACCCCGCCCCACTCTTTGTTTTTCTCCATCCATTTATACACGGTTTGATATAGCGGCGGTGATGCACCTTGCAGTTGTAATTCTTTAAATAATTCAATTACCTTTAATTGGCTTACTGGCGCTGTCCAGCCTAAGGTATCGGCGGTAATCGCTGCCACATGGTCGGCGGGCAAATCAAACAAAGCGCGGGTGATTTGCATGGTGATCCATGGTGAAACCGTATCCGCCGCTGCAAATGACCAATTAGGGTAGAGCTGCGTACTGACCTCACAATCATATCCAGGCGGGTTAGTTGGGTGGATTACCCGATAGTCCGCCTTATTGATAAGCCCAGTTTCAATCATTTCCTCTAGGGTACAAAAAGGCGCAATGGCCGCATCGGCACTGCCATCTCGCACTTGATAGATCAGCGGTGCGAGGGGGAACCCTAAAAATCGCACTTGGCCAAAGAATTGCTCCGGTAAATAACCCATTTTATGCAGCAATCCCATCGCCGCTTGATAGCCACCGAGCGCCTGCGGATCGCTAGCAACCACATTCTTACCCCGTAAATCCTGCAAGCTGCGGATAGGACTATCGGCGCGCACAATAATGGTTGCGCCAATGGTAAAAGTACTGCCTTGATGTTTGCGGCTTTTCATAGTCGCAAGCCAAGACAGTGGAAAGTTATTACTTAAGTGCAGATATTGCCCAGGGTTTGTCACAATAAATTGCAACTCATTGCTGAGTAACTGGCTGCGCATGCCATCGAAATCCAAAGGCACCACTTCAAAGCGGCTATTGGGAACATTTTCACTCAAGTAATCCATCATAGGTTGCCAGCGTTGCTTTGCCTGCAACACCCCGTGATTTGCCAGCACCCCTACTTTAAATTCATGAACGGGAAGGTCTTCATCGGCATAGGACAAATTAAGCATAATCATGCTCAATATACAGCTCACAAGTATTGTCTTACACCAAGTTGCCATTGCTATAGCCTGTATGCTTTTGTATTAGGAGCACTTTACCCGCTAGGCAAAAATGATGCTGTGAATAGCGCCAAACTCTGGCATTCACCCCATATGATTTGGCTAATTTAGTGATACACCTCCCAAGACATAGGCTTAAAATTGAGCCAACTACACGCCAAGCTTAAGCTAATAGAGAGTCTCACTACAAAAAGGAAAACCATGTCCACCATGCTGCCACTGTATTTAGTCGATGATGATGAAGCGATTCTCGACTCCTTAGGGTTTATGCTCAGGCAATTTGGTTACCAAGTACAAACCTTTAGCAGTGGACGGGATTTTTTAGCCCAATGTCCGTTAACACAGGCTGGCTGCGTGATTTTAGATAGCCGAATGCCGGAGATCACCGGCCAAGAAGTGCAGCAAAAACTACTTGAAACCCAAAGCCCATTGGGAGTTATCTTTCTCACGGGGCACGGTGATTTGCCCATGGCATTAAGCGCCTTTCGTAAGGGTGCATGCGATTTTTTTCAAAAGCCGGTATCTGGCAAAGCCCTAGTACAAGCCATTAAAAAAGCGCATAAAGAAAGCCAAGCCAGCTTTGAGCAACAGAGTCTGCAGCATAAATTTGCCCAACTGACCGACCGTGAACAACAAGTGTTAGCCCATGTGGTTCAAGGTATGACCAACAAGCAGATCTCCGAGGCCATGTATTTATCCTTAAGAACCATTGAAGTGCACCGCGCTAAGATCATGAAAAAGCTCGAAGTCAGTAATATGGCAGAATTAGTACAGCACTTAGCCCACCTAAATACACTCTTACCGGAGTAATCCAATAAACCTCAAAAGATGAAACGATTGAGAGCCAGTTAACCGATTCAAGGCATAGACACTTAGCTTATCTGTTGCCTGCAATCGATTAACCAACAGCAATCAACTGAGCACCTGCGACAAGCTGTCGCAGTTTGCATCATAAGCTTTGTGTCTAACGCCATTCACAGCCACACTCAGCTCAGGTTCTCTCCTTTATGTCCCGTAGGCATTAAAGATCCACTGCTTTTGAACCTTCCCCCGAGTTCGGCCAGTGTTCTCGGGGATTTTTTATTTAAGCCATTCATCCCTGCGCATTCATCACCCAATGATCTAAGACACGAACTAATTCAGCAGGTGACAAATGTAAAAATAAAGTTGCAATTTTAAACACTATCAATAGCTTAATGATCATTCTTCAAAGTTAAGTTAGAATACGACTATCTTAGCAACAGGTCAGTAATATGAGCCGTTTACAGACATCTAAAGGATTTACCTTAATCGAACTGGTGGTGGTGATTATCATCTTAGGGGTTTTGGCCGTGGTAGCAGCGCCGCGCTTTATGAATCTCAGCCAAGACGCCCACGATGCCAGAGCCAAGGCCGCCTTTGCTGCTTTTACCTCTGGCGTAAAGCTGTATCACAGTTGCTGGCTTGCTGGCGGACACTCGGGTTATACCCAAGATCTCGCCTGTTATGGCGATGGTAAACTGGACTCCACCACCACAGGGTTTCCACTGGGTGAAGATACTGACCAAAGCAGCACCCAAGGCACCCAGTTACAAGGCGCTTACTGCGGTGAATTGTGGCAATCCTTATTAGATAATCAAGGCACTGTGCTAGCTAACCATTTTGATTGGCAAACCACGCCCAATGTCGATATTGTCTATTGGTACAGCGGCGGCGCCATTAGCGACCCAAACACTTATTGTTATTTTAACTACGTGTCGGATGATCGCCGCCTTGGCAGCGAGAATTGGGATCTAAAATACTATCCCTTCGATGGCCGCACGGTTGTCGGTCGCTCCACCTTATCAGCGCCTTAACACCAAGCGCATCTGCATTAGCCGCTGGGAGCTAAATCCTCAACTCCCAGTGTTTTTTGCGCAATAATGTGAATTTTGGCTAAGCATTCCGATAGCGGCTTCGCTTTCCACCGCAGCATTTTCGTTGCTAGCTGACACCAAGGGTCACCTATCTGATACGGCCGTCAAACTCACCAAAGATTGGCCTTAATCCCGCAGATTTGTTACCTTTTTGTTTATGGAACACTCAGATGAATAAACGCCAATGAATAATCTCATTGTTACACCAGGCTACGCTTCACAATTCAGTTGTATAGGCTCCGCATGTGAAGACAGTTGCTGCCATGACTGGACCATCATTTTTGACAAAAAGAGTTATAAAAATACCCTTAACCATCCCAAACTCGCCTCTCTCGCCAAAGAGGCATTTATTGAAACCAAAACCGATGCTAATCAGTGGGCGCAAATCAAACTTAACGCCAATGGCACCTGCCCATTTGTAAACGAGCAGCAGTTGTGTGCCATCCATGCCGCGGCGGGTGAAACAGCCTTAAGTCATACCTGTAAAACCTACCCCCGTATTAACAATGTTATCGCAACCACCAAATATGAAAGTTTATCGCTATCATGCCCAGAAGCTGCTCGTCTGGTGCTATTTGACGCCAATGCATTTCAATTTGAGGCAAAGAGCGGTGGCGCAAAACGTCCAACTGCAGCCAATCCTGCATGGTTAGAAAAAACCTACGATTACAGTTTGGATCTATTAATAAATATGGGCGTGGATTGGCAACAGGCACTCATGGCCATAGGATTATTGGTAAAAGTCAGTGACCAAGTGAGGCAAAATGCCCTTCCCATCGCACAGATAGATCAGCGTTTTGAACAATTAATCTTGCTGGCTCAAACCAAGGAAATCACTGCACAATATCAAAAAATACCCTATACACCACAGCCCCAAACCCATGCTTTTGTGTCGATACACGATCAATTATGTAAACTCCACTCAAGAAGTTTAAAGCCTCGCTTTACCTCGCTTAATGAAGCAATTGGTTTGTTGTGTAATGAGGGTAATCAATATCAAATTGACCATTTAAATAAAGCGTGGGAAGAAAAAGCCTTGCCCGCGTTGAGCAATTATCAGGATTTATTTGACCGTTATATTTTATATTCGCTTTACCATGAGCATTTCCCCATGATTCATTCGCAGCAGCCTTGGATGGCATTTCGCTTGCTCGTGATAGATTGCTTTATGATCCGCTGTTACTTATCTGCCATGGCATTTAAAAATAATGGACTGACAGAAAGCGATATCGTGCTGTGTTTTCAGCTTTATAGCGTTGTGCGCCAGCATAAAGCGAAATTTGCCGAGGGCATCAATCAGACCTTACAGGAATGTGGTATTGATAGTATTCCCGCAGCCATTAGCCTACTAAAAACCTCGTGATCGCCTAAGGTAAAACCGAGACTGCCGAAATAGCGCCAACGGCAGTCTTTGCGTATCAGCGGACGCTTCAGTAGTGGCAAGACTGAAGCAGCCCCTCCCCAGTAAGCACTTATTTTGGCAACCAAAAAAGTGCGAAAACTCGCAAACCCCATTGGCTTTTTCTGCAATAACTTGAATTCTGGCTATCCATCCCCATATTTAGTCCATCATCCACCGCAGGATTTTCATTGCGGGCAAGAGAAGAGGATTCATTGTGACCACTATCGTATCAGTACGCCGTAATAACCAAGTTGTCATCGCTGGCGATGGCCAAGTCTCCCTAGGCAATACCGTGATGAAAGGTAACGCCAAAAAAGTGCGTCGCTTGTATCACAACAAAGTATTGGCAGGTTTTGCAGGCGGCACCGCCGACGCCTTTACCCTATTTGAGCGTTTTGAGTCCAAACTCGAAATGCACCAAGGTCACCTATTACGCTCGGCCGTTGAACTGGCCAAAGATTGGCGTACCGACCGAATGCTGCGCAAACTCGAGGCCATGCTAGTGGTCGCCGATGCCGAAGCCTCACTTATCATCACAGGTAACGGCGATGTAGTGCAGCCGGAGCATGATTTAGTCGCGATTGGCTCGGGCGGAAACTATGCCCAAGCGGCGGCACTGGCACTGCTGCAAAATACCGAATTATCGGCGCTGGAAATTGCAGAAAAGTCGCTGACGATTGCCGGTGACATTTGCGTATTTACCAACCAATTCAAAACGATTGAAGAACTCAATTACTAACAGGGCGTGAGGAATATTATGTCTGAAATGACCCCCCGTGAGATTGTCCACGAGCTGGATGCACATATCATTGGCCAGAAAAAGGCCAAGCGCTCCGTTGCCGTCGCCCTACGTAACCGCTGGCGCCGCATGCAACTGGATGCCGACTTCCGTCAAGAAGTCACCCCAAAAAACATTCTGATGATTGGCCCAACGGGCGTAGGTAAAACTGAAATAGCCCGCCGCTTAGCCAAACTCGCCAACGCGCCATTTATCAAGGTTGAAGCCACTAAGTTCACCGAAGTGGGTTACGTGGGTAAAGAAGTCGAGCAAATCATCCGTGATTTAACCGACATCGCCATCAAGCTGACCCGCGAGCAGCAAATGGGCAAATGCCGCCAACGCGCAGAAGAACACGCTGAAGAGCGCATTCTTGATGCCCTGCTGCCTAAGCCGAAAAACGACTGGGACGACAGCGACAGCAACTCCAATACCCGTCAAATCTTCCGCAAGAAGCTGCGCGAAAGCCAATTAGATGACAAAGAAATCGATATCGACGTGGCACAGCCGCAAATTGGTATTGAAATCATGTCGCCACCTGGCATGGAAGAAATGACCAACCAACTGCAAAGCCTGTTTAAAAACATGGGCCAAGCACCGGCCAAACGTCGCAAGATGAAGATCAAAGAAGCCTTTAAGCTGTTGATCGAAGAAGAAGCGGCTAAGCTGGTAAATCAAGAAGATTTAAAAGAGCAAGCCATTGAATTGGTTGAGCAAAACGGTATCGTGTTCCTCGACGAAATCGACAAAATCTGTAAGCGTGGCGAAACCTCAGGCCCAGACGTTTCTCGCGAAGGGGTACAGCGCGACCTATTACCTTTAGTCGAAGGCTGCACGGTAACCACTAAACACGGCATGGTGAAAACCGACCATATTCTGTTTATCGCCTCGGGCGCATTCCAGATGTCGAAACCATCGGATTTAATCCCTGAGCTACAAGGCCGTTTACCGATCCGCGTTGAGCTAGATGCGCTTACAGCCGATGATTTTAAACGCATTTTAACTGAGCCACACGCTTCACTGACAGAACAATATATCGCACTGATGGCGACCGAAGGTGTGATTATTGAGTTTACCGAATCAGGCATTGAGAGCATTGCCAAGGCGGCATGGCAAGTGAACGAGCGCACCGAAAACATTGGTGCCCGTCGTCTGCATACCGTGATGGAAAAGCTGATGGAAGATATCTCCTATGAGGCTTCTGACAAGTCTGGCAGCTCATTTGTGATTGATGCCGATTATGTGAGTGCTCACTTAGATAATCTGGTTCAAGACGAAGACTTAAGCCGCTTTATCCTCTAAGCGATTAGCACACAACATCCGCCATGCACATATGGCGGAGACAAGTTCGAAATTGTGACAGTGGCTAAGGCTTACACTTTGTAACCTTAGCCACAAATTGTTATGTTACAGCTTGTCCATTCCCCGTATTTTCTTGGCGCCCACTATGACCACTAGCACACCCAATGTCACCGATCTTAAGCTCAAGCGTAAATCGCGCATTTTAGAAATCAGCTTCGATAACGGCGAGCAATATCAGCTCACCTGTGAGATGTTACGCGTCTATTCCCCCTCCGCCGAAGTGCATGGTCACGGTAATCCTAAGCTGGTCACCCACAAGAAAAACGTCAATATCACCCGCATCGAACCCGTAGGTAACTACGCAGTTAAAATCGTCTTCGACGATGGCCACGATACAGGCCTATTCTCCTGGCAAGTGCTTTATGATCTTGCCACTCACCAAGTGGAATTATGGGAAAAGTACTTAGCACGCCTACGAGCAGAAAAGGCCTCACGCGAACCCCTGATCGCGATGAATATAAAGTACAACTAATCGAATTAAAGTCGTGGGGCTTCACCCCACACCCGACCAAGAGGGGATCAACAGCAATTCCCTCTTGGATCTCCCTTGCCGCCCCTAGCGAAGTTACATGCATTGATTACTAGCCTTGGTCTTATGGATAAATTGCTATCGCTTCCGAAGGATGCGTCCCTGCACCTGCGAAAGCTAGCCGGTCATCCATGACCGGACTCACGCAATTTATTCCAACGCCCCGCGGCAACTTCGCAGGGGAAGGTGAACTTCTGTAACATCAGTGTGTCATCGGTATTGCTAAATTTAACAATGGATGTCTAGATAAACTGGTTAGGTTTACCAGTCACTTAGCTTTGACAGGAAACCACTACTATCCAGTAAAGTGGACTTTATAACTTTATCTCCGATCCCGTATTTATGACATATCGCAAAAACACTTGAAATGAAAGGCTCCTTTGCAAACGGAGAGATGTAGACGGCTTCTATTAACTCATTTAAATCAACAGGAACACTATCTGCACTTGGACGATAATTCTCAATATTATCAGGAGGTAATTGGTTAACAATAAAACATCTAAGCTCATTTTCGTGACTAAATGATGAACGTTTAATTAGAGGACTAATATGACCATCAACAACACAACATTTGGTAGTGTTCATAATTCTGTGTCATTTCAGTAAAATATTCAAAAACAGGAATGACATATGACCCAACCTTTTAACTTCGAACAAGCCCTTAAAGATCTGCAATCAGGTAAAAGCCTCACAGGTAAAGACAGCATTCTTGGCCCACTGATCAAGCAACTCACTGAAGCGGCTCTCCAAGCTGAGCTTGAGCAGCATTTAGCGCATGATCCTCAGCCTAATCGTAAAAATGGCAAAACCCCTAAGACCATTAAGCATCCGTCCGGTAACTTTGAGTTAGACGCGCCTAGAGACCGCAATGGCACCTTTGAGCCTCAGTTGATTAAGAAAAATCAAACTACACTAACCGATGAAATCGAACGTAAAGTGTTATCGATGTTCAGTATAGGTATGAGCTATCGCGATATTAATCAACATGTTGAAGATATGTATGGGCTCAATGTGTCTAACGCAACAGTCAGTGCTATCACTGACAAACTCATCCCCGAACTTAAAGCGTGGCAACAGCGCCCATTAGATAGCCATTATCCTATCGTTTGGCTTGATGCGATACATTATAAAGTCAAAGAGGATGGGCGTTACGTCAGTAAAGCCGTTTACACATTGTTAGCGCTTAATATGAAAGGAAAAAAGGAAATTTTGGGGCTTCACTTGTCCGAAAATGAAGGCGCTAATTACTGGCTATCCGTACTGACCGATCTTAATAATCGTGGTGTAAAAGATATTCTTATCGCCTGTGTTGACGGCTTGACCGGTTTCCCTGAGGCCATAGCCAGTATCTTCCCTCATACGGAAACACAGCTATGCGTTATCCACCAGATCCGCAACTCAATGAAGTATGTCGCCTCAAAAAATCAGAAAGCGTTTATGGCTGATTTAAAGCCTGTGTATCGAGCCGTGAGTAAAGAAGCCGCAGAGATGGCATTGGACGAACTGGAGGCCAAATGGGGTGATGCTTATCCGTTGGTAATCAACTCTTGGCGTCGCAAATGGCATAATTTGTCCCATTATTTTAAGTACCCAGAACATATCAGGAAAGTGATTTACACGACCAATGCGGTTGAGGCTGTACATCGCCAATTTAGAAAGCTCACCAAAACCAAAGGTGCATTTCCTAATGAAAATAGCTTGTTGAAGCTACTTTACGCAGGCATATTAAACGCCTCAGATAAATGGACCATGCCAATCCACAATTGGAGCCTTTGTTTATCTCAGTTAGCGATTTATTTTGAAGGACGTTTAGATAGCGTGCTAGAAATTTAAAAATTAGCCTGACACAGAATTTTGAACGCCCTCCAACATTTTGGTGTTAGGTTTGTATCTGAAAAGTCGAGATATTTTACCTTACCGATTTGAATTTTTTTGCCAAAAACTTGATCTTTTAAAGCACTGTGTAGACGCTGTACTGATGTCTTTACCGCTATACCTTTACCACCGTCTGAATACAATTTCCACATTGCTTCAGATTCAACGCGATTGCTGTGCCAACAGTTTACAGTTATTCCTTTTGAGATTTTATGGAAAGCTAATTGCATGAGAGAACTAAGTTTCTCTATACCATCTCTCAAGTCATCAAGTTTAGGGTTATTTTGAGTTGCATCTATTTGTTTTAGCGACTCATAAGCCTTTTTTAACTCACTAACTTCAGAACCAAATATTTCAGCATAGGCTTTGGCGGCAACATCTGGCATATAGCCCTCAAATGGATCGCTTTCATTATAGCTTTCCAAGGCCGTGAAATATAATTGATTGGTTTCTAACAAATTAATCAATTTATCGAGCGACATGTAGCGCCAAAGAGATTCATCTACCGATGTACTTTCTCCAACTTTTACTTCCATAATTCTCCAAGCCTCTGATTGTAAACGTAACATCAGGGTCACACGTGCCAGTTTATCGCGGTGTAGCCGCAGAAAATAGGTCGCCCTGCAGCCGATTGTTACGAAATTTCAGCTGACGCTACAATGCCTAAAAAAATCTAGCCATCCATTTTAGTTCAACAACATAATGCACTTTCAGCTTGTCTACAACCTACTCTGCTTAAAATAGCTTCAATGAAAGTTATCATACGTTGAAGGGCTTAAGCTGAGACATAAAAATAAGCTAAATTATTAAAAAAATTATGTTTTACAGAAATATTAGGACATATCTTTTTGTATTTTTCAGCTCCTTCAACTAAATAACTGTTCAGAGCAAATATTAGACAGGCATTGATCTATTGGGGATTAAAAGCCAACGCCGAGAGCACAGGAGTTCACCATCCCCTCGGAGTTGCCGCAGGGCATTTGCGTTCGTTGCGTGAGCGAGGCATGGATGCCGAGATAGCGTCAGTCGAATCAGGGACGAGCGTCTGACGCGATAGCATTAGAACGCTTAATGCCCAAGGGGTTTTCAACTCCGTTGGGGCGTCTTGGAGCATCCAAGGAGGATAGGACGAGCAGTCCTCCTTGGTCGGGTGTGGGGTGAAGCCCCACGACTTTGACTTTGCTTTTAAAAAGCAATCAAACCGAGCTTAGGTAAACCTTATTGTCGAAATCCCGACAAATACCCCGCCTTGTGATCCTCACAGTGCTGCAATCCGTAATGTTCAGCAATATCCCATCGCAAAATATGTAACCGCGACAGTCATCCACCAGAGTCCACCTAATGCAATTACGGCAGCAATCACAGCAGCAATTACAGCACTTCCATACGGTCAGGCTGATTTTAGGCGATCAGCTTAACGCCGAGCATACTTGGTATCAGCAAGTCGACCCTAAGGTGCTGTATTTAATCGCAGAATTGCATCAAGAAAACACTTATGTGACGCACCATGTGCAAAAAATTTGTGCGTTTTTCAGCGCCATGGCGCAGTTTGCCAGCGAGCTTCAATTTAACGAGCCACCCATTGTTAAATTTCTAAATGTGGCAGTAAGCATTACTCGGTTTGCTTTGTATGACTTGCAAACAACGCAAAAGCTGAAGGAGTTCACCTCCCCTCGGAGTTGCCGCAGGGCATTTGCGGTCGTTGCGTGAGCGAGGCATGGTCGTTCTCGTGCATCCATGCACTTCACGACATTCAGGCATCCTGCCTATCAGATGCCGAGATATCGTCAGTCGAATCAGGGACGAGCGTCTGACGCGATAGCATTAGAACGCTTAATGCACAAGGGGCTTTCAACTCCGCTGGGGGCGTCTTGGCTGATGTGAAAACAATAGGCAAGGAGGATAGGACGAGCAGCTCTCCTTGGTCGACTCTTTATAAAAAAATCAGGGGGTGAAGCCCCACGACGTTGACTTTGACTTTGCTTTTAAAGCCTTTTAAACGCAATAAACGAAGTTTACAAATAAACCTTATTGTCGGAATCCCGACAAATACCCTACCTTGTGATCCTCACAGTGCTGCTATCCGTAACGTTCAGCAATATATCATCGCGAAATGTGTAACCGCGACAATCATTCACCAGAGTCCACTTAATGCAATTACAGCAGCAATTACAGCACTTCCATACGGTTAGGCTGATTTTGGGCGATCAGCTTAATGCCGAGCATACTTGGTATCAGCAAGTCGACCCTAAGGTGCTGTATTTAATCGCAGAATTGCATCAAGAAAATACCTATGTGACGCACCATGTGCAAAAGATCTGTGCGTTCTTTAGTGCCATGGCGCAGTTTGCCAGCGAGCTTGGCGCTGCGGGGCATCAAGTGCGTTACCTCACCCTCGACGATACCCAAGACTTTGCCGATCTTAATGCCTTACTCCAATACTATGTCGCCGAAACGGGGGCGATTAAGTTTGAATATCAACGGCCTGACGAATATCGACTCCTCGCGCAATTAAGCCAGTTGAAGTTGGCCAATGCCGTTGTGAATTGCGTCGATACTGAGCACTTTTTATTCCCCTTTGACGAGATTGATAGGGAATTTCCCCAAGGGCAACACAGGCTGATGGAGCATTTTTATCGGCGAATGCGCAAAAGATTCAATATCTTAATGACGGATGTCAAGCCCGTTGGCGGACAGTGGAATTTTGATGTCAACAACAGGCAAAAACTTAAATCCCAAGATATCAAATCTTTACCTACACCCTTGATGTTTGGCCACAATGTACAAGATATTCTCGCTCGCCTTCAACGCCATGGGATTAATACTATGGGCAAGGCGGATACGCATTTACTCTGGCCGATAAACCGCGCGCAAAGCCTCGAATTACTTCAGTATTTTTGTGAATACTGCCTACCCGCATTTGGCCGCTTTCAAGATGCGATGACCCAGCAACATCCAGCGCAGTGGAGCCTGTATCACAGTCGGCTGTCCTTTAGCCTAAACGCTAAACTTATCAGCCCATTAGAAGTGATCAATGCGGTGATTGAGCACTATCATGCCAACCCTTTTATTGAGATAGCCCAGGTCGAAGGCTTTGTTCGGCAAATCCTCGGCTGGCGTGAATATGTGCGCGGCATCTATTGGGCGAATATGCCAAAGTACGCCAGCATTAATGCCCTCGAGGCCACGCGCAAGCTGCCCGACTACTTTTGGCATGGCAAGACTCGAATGAATTGCCTGCACCACGCCTTATCTCAGTCACTGGATTTTGCCTATGCCCATCATATTCAACGCTTAATGGTGATTGGCAACTTCTGTTTATTGACCGAAATCGCCCCCGATGAAGTGGATAAATGGTACTTAGGCGTGTATGTGGATGCGATTGAATGGGTCGAAATGCCCAACACTCGCGGCATGGCGCTATTCGCCGATGGCGGTATTGTCGGCACTAAACCCTATGCCGCAAGCGGCAGTTATATCAATAAAATGAGTGATTACTGCGGCAGTTGTCATTACAAGATAAAAGAACGTAGCGGCGAATCAGCCTGCCCATTGAACAGCCTGTATTGGCGCTTTATGGATAAACACCGCGCGCAGCTCACCCATAATCCACGCATCGCCATGCTGTACCGCACTTGGGATAACACTGAGAAGTCGGTTAAACAGGCAATTTTGGCCACTGCGGAACAGCATCTAGCGCAACTTGAACGGCTATAACGACTGAGTATTGAGGAGAAAAGCCATGCATATTCTAGTACTGGGCGGCAGCGGTGGTATAGGTCAAGCGATGGTCAATAAGCTTGGCGAAACCTATCCCGAGGCCACAATTCATGCGACCTATAAACATCATAGGCCAGATACTGGGCGAGACGATTGCGTTATCTGGCATCAGTTGGATATCACCCTTGAGGAGGAAATTAAGCAACTGAGTCAAAACATTCCCCAATTAGATTGGCTAATCAATTGTATTGGCATGCTGCACACCGAGGATAAGGGACCAGAAAAAAGCTTACAGACCCTCGATGGGGATTTTTTCCTAGATAATATCAAGCTAAATACCCTTCCCAGCATGCTGCTGGCAAAACACTTCAGCCATGCCTTAAAACAAAGTAACTCAGCAAGATTTGCGGTGATTTCGGCGAGAGTCGGCAGCATTAGCGATAACAGATTAGGTGGTTGGTACAGCTATCGCGCCTCCAAAGCGGCGCTGAATATGTTCCTCAAAACGTTATCGATTGAATGGCAAAGAAGCATCAAACACTGCGTGGTGCTGTCACTGCATCCCGGCACCACGGATACACCATTATCCAAACCTTTTCAGCAGAGTGTGCCCAAAGATAAATTGTTTACACCAGAGTATGTTGCCCAGTGTTTAGTGGGTATTATTGCCAATGCCACCCCAACTCAAACAGGAACATTTTTGGCCTACGATGGGGTAGAACTGCCTTGGTAGCGACACAAGCGTTTAGCACTGATACGGATTAACCTTGGCAGATCTTAACCCTGACAAAAATAGGCATAATTGATGCGGCCGCCTAGCTCCCATACGGCGGTCCAGCCGTTCACGTCGCTCATATAGCTAAAATAAATGGTATGGGATTCAAGACAAGTTTCTTGGAAGGCAGCTTTATTGTCGTTAATAAACTGCACCGAAGCCGCCAAAATATCACGGCATTCTTCATCGTCGGCGACTAACCAAATAAAGTCATCACACCAATAGTCCCGTGCTACGGCATCTTCAGGAGAATATAAATCCAGTTTTTGTTGTAGTCGTTGCCGCTGGTCGGGCGTGACATTGCAGGAGATCGCCAACTTATCGTATACCCCAGCACCGCCCGCCCAAAAGGATAAATCAAAGTCTAACTGCTGCGGCTCGGGGGCAAAGCCCAATAGATTTTCAATCACTTGTAAGCTTTTGGCTAAATCAGCATCGGGCCTGCGATAACGCACCTCAACACCATCATACTCACGCATTCCACGACTCCTTCATTCAGCGAATTCTCGTTTACTTGAGCGGCCCAGTTTCACTCACTGGTTTCTTTAATAACTTGCGTTGTAGGGTACGGCGGTGCATACCCAGTTGCCGAGCGGTGGCCGACACATTGCCCTGATTAGCATTGAGCACCTGCTGAATATGCTCCCACTCCAGCCGTTTAGGATTAAGCGGCGAGTCGTCAACGTCATCTTCTTGCAGGTTATTGGAATGAACATCAAGCTCAAAGGCGGCCAACAGGGTTTGGGTGTCAACGGGTTTAGCCAGATAGTTATCCGCGCCAAGACGAATCGCCTCCACCGCGGTGGCAATGCTGGCGTAGCCCGTCAGTAGCACCATCACCACTTTAGGTAACAAATTACGCAGCGGTACAATTAAACTCAGGCCGTTGGCCTCGGCCAATTTCATATCCAGCAGGATATGGGTTGGGCAACACTCCCGCGCCACCAGCAGGGCACTACTGGCATCGTGACTTAAACGACATTCAAACCCATGGCGGGTCAAACGCCGCGCTAAAATACCTGCAAGCGCTTGATCATCTTCAATAATCAATAGCCGTTTCATACTATTTCTCCAGTTGGCACTTTAGGCGCCAAGAGTGTAAAACGAATTTGCGCCACAGTGCCGCCTTGGGGGTGATTCGCCAAAATAAGCTCCGCGCCTAAACGCTCAAGACTGGCATGGCTCAGTAACAAGGCCACGCCTAAGCCTTTAGGGCTTTCGATTAATAAGGTGCCTAATTGTGGCAATAATGAGGGGGCGATACCCGCACCATAATCACGGATCTGCAAATAGGCCTGCCCCTCGCTTGGCGAACAATCGACGCTTATATCCACCTGCGAAGTACCTATGGTTTCGACACTGGCGCGGGCGGCATTTTCAATCAGGGCCATAATCGCGGGAGTTAAGCTCATATCGGTTAAGATCTGCTTTTCTTCTAGCAGCTTAGGCTCACAGGTTATCAACCAATTTAGCGCAGTTTGTGGCATCAATAACTGGGTTTTCTGTTTTAATCCGACCACCAGCTCAGTGATATTTTGAGGCCGCTGACGACGGTCACGAATCGACTCGGTAGCCAATCGCAGTTCCGCCAAAGTATGTTCACAACGCCCCAGCGCAGTTTCCATTTCAACTAAGGTTATTGAGGGTTCAGGAGTTTCTTCCCTTAACTCATCGAGCAATAAATGCAGTGTTGAGAGTGGCGTCGCTAATTGATGGGCCATTTGTGCTGACACAGTACCAAGCGCCACTAACTGTTCTTGTCTTAACTGCCCTTCACGCATATAGGCAAGCTGCGCATCCTGACGGCGCATACGTTTGGCAATCAGCGCCACGCTGGTGGTCAGCACTAAGGCGGAAATCACAAAATTAAACCACATGCCTAAATAGTGGGAACTCATATCCATGCCATGGTGCTGCATCTGCGACTCTGGCACGGTAAAAATCATCACGCTATAGGCGAGGGTTGATATCGCGGTCAGGCTCCAAGGGGCCCAAATGGGCAATGTGACCGCGGCCAAGGCGATAGGTAATAATAATAGCGAAATAAACGCATTGGTCGCCCCGCCCGAAAAATACAGCCAAGAAATCCAAAACAACGTATCCAGACTTAGGGCGATAAACAGACCACGCTCTTTGGCAAACAAGGGTTTACGTAATGCTAATGTGAGCGAAAGATAGAGCACCTCCAGCACAAAAACGTGCATGAGCGGCTCCATTTGCAAACTCAGGCCAAAGGTATCGGCGGCAAACAACGTCAAACCGATTTGCAGCAATAACCCTAAGGTGCGCAGCAGCGCGACTTGGTCGGCCGCTTGCAGATTCGCTCCTAAAATTTTAACCATCATTATTCCTTAAGCTTAAGGCCAACAGCTGCAAGTGCTGCACTGGATTGAGCGAGCGCCTGATTAAGCCCTGCGCTAAATTCCAACTCAGAATAAATGCCCAGCGCCGCTAAACGCCCGCAACTTAAGGTGCAGTTCTGCGGCCTTTTAGCGCTATCCATCGGTGTAAGTTCTGGAGTTAAATGCGCGGTGTCAATCGCCAATAACTCACCTAAGCTCAGTAGCATTTGGTACTTAGTCATGGTTTGCGGCGAACTAAAATGATAAATCCCTAACACATCGGCAGCATGTAACTGCCGCTTGATCAACTTAGCGATGGCGCCAGCAATATCCGCCGTCGAGGTAGGCGAACGAATAGCCCAAGCATCGACCCGCTGCGGCCTGCTATCCAACAATTGATTGATTAACACTAATACCGCAGATTCGCTCAGTTGAGTCACTTCGCCGTAGAGTATCGGTAAACGTAATACCGCAAAACGGCTGTCGGTATTCAGCACACAGGTTTCGCCCTGTAATTTAGACTCACCATAAAAGTTAACCGGATTGGGCGCGGCATCTTCGGCATAGGGCGGCGTTGTGCCATCAAACACATAGTCGGTTGAGATATACAGCAGCCAAGCTCCATGCTGTTTAGCGGCCTTAGCTAGGGTTTGGCTAGCACTAAGATTAAGCGCCAAAGCCTGTTCCGGAGACTGCTCAGACACATCGGGGCGACGCTCTGCGGCGCAGTGCACGATAACCTCTGGCCGTTCGCGGGCAATAAAGGCTTCTACCGCAATCGCTTGGGTTAAATCGAGTTTATGGATATTCGCTTCGGCGCAGCTAAAGCCGGTGGCTATCACCCGATGCCCTGCGGCAGTTAACTGTTTAACCACCGCCCTGCCGAGCAATCCGGTTGCGCCCGTCACCATGATATTTGCCATATTGCCCCAAGCTCCTTAGCCATTCATTTGGCGGATAATTCTAAAAGCTTTTCATATTCAACGCACTTGTTTACTCTTATTTGCCTGTGCTTAACCGCATAGGTTTGACTCAAGGTAACCCAATTAACGATCAAAAGGCTGAATTTGACTCAAGCACTTCCCCTTATCCTCGCAGGCCCGATGCTGCGCCACTGCGATACCTCGCACTTTACCCTCTGGTTTGTGAGCCGCGAGCCATTAACCGAATTACAACTGGTCTTAGGGGAGCAAAGTTATGGGTTAGCTGAGGAAGAAGTGCATTGCATCCCACTCGGCAAGCACGCCTTTCAATATTTGATTAGCCTGTCTCGCCCTCATCTGCTCACACCTAACTCGAGCATTTTTTACCGCGTATCAGCTAAGGGGATTGGCGATATTTTCAATGGTGTCAACGGATTGCACTATAGCGGTGCCGACTCACCCCATGTTTACTTTTGCACCGAACTCAAACAGGTATGGCACGGCTCATGTCGCAACCCCCACCACCACAGCGAGGATGCCTTAGTCGCCGCAGATACTAAGCTAGCACAGCTTATCGATGGAGATCCGCAGCAGCGCCCAGCCCTGTTGATGCTCAGTGGCGATCAAGTTTATGTGGATGATGTGGCTGGCCCCATGTTATGCGCCATTGGTCAGGTGATCGAAAAACTCGGCCTGCACCATGAAACCTTTAGTGGCGCCAATATTTCGGGAAGTGAATCAATCAGTTATCAAGCCGATAGCTTGTACTTACGCCATAAAACCTTGTTGCCACGCACCGAATATTCCGCTAAAACCGCACTCTGGCGCTGGTATGTCAATCATCCGATTTTTACCTCATCCATCGCAGAAAACCATTTAGTTAGCCTGAGTGAAATGATCGCCCAGTATCTACTCACTTGGTCGCCAGAGCTATGGGAGCTACTTGATTTACCCAAGGATGTCGACGGCCTTTCGCTGGCAAATAAGCTGCGGTGGCAAAAGGAATGGCAAAACTTGCTGGCCTTTAAAGCGGGACTCACTCAGGTTAGGCGCCTTATGGCGCATATTCCCGTGTATATGATGTTTGATGACCATGATATTACCGATGATTGGAATCTCACCACCAAGTGGGAGCAGGCCGCCTACGGCCATGCCTTTTCTAAACGAATAATTGGTAACGCCTTGATTGCCTATACCTTATTCCAAGGGTTAGGTAATGCACCGCGTAAATTTAATGCAGAAGTTCGCCCAAAGTTGGATGCGTTTTTCAATCGCCCCGAGCCTAACACTCAGGACGCCTTGATTGATATCTTACTGACATTTGAGCAATGGCATTACACCTTAGACACCTCACCCAAGCTGGTTGTACTCGATACTCGCACCCGCCGTTGGCGCAGTGAATCGAATCTTGCCAAACCCTCGGGCTTGATGGATTGGGAAGCCTTGATGGACTTACAACAGGCGCTGCTCGGCCAATCTAAGGTCATTATCGTCTCGCCCGCGCCGATGTTTGGCGTCAAAGTGATTGAAGCGGTGCAACGGATGGCTACCTTGATAGGTGCTTCGCTACTGGTCGATGCGGAAAACTGGATGGCGCATCCGGGCGCTGCCAATGCTTTGCTAAGCATCTTTATGCACCGAAAAACCCCAGAGCAATTCGTCATCCTTTCAGGGGATGTACACTACTCCTTTGCCTATGACATCAACATTCGCTTTCGCCGTAGCAGCCCGAATATTTACCAAATTACCTGCAGTGGGATTAAAAATCAGTTCCCTGAAAAACTATTACCACTTTTCGACAAACTCAATGGTTGGCTTTACGGCCATTTTTCACCGTTAAACCTGTTTACCAAGCGAAAGCGGATGTCATTGCGCGGCAGACGACCAAATGGCGAACGGAGCAAGCGTTTAGTCAACCGCAGCGGCATAGGTATTTTGGTATTAGCGGATAATGGCGAGCCCACTAAAATTGCCGTATTACATGGGGATATGAGCGAAACTCGGTTCGAACCACCAAGGCAAGAGTAGTTTATTCCAACGGTTCAACACGCGTTTCATCCGCCCCTGAATGGTCAGGTGTAGTTGCGCTATCTTCTTGTCTGGGCAAACTCTGATTAAATAACGGCGATACAGGGGGCTTAGGTGGCGAGGTATTATCTAACATCTGATCCCAAATGACCTTTGGTAAGGATGATGACTCGGCTTTACTCTTATCCTCCTGCATGACCTCTGCACTTGGTTTTTTGGGTTCGATCACCGCGCTCGCTTTACAGATCTCTGTCGTCAACTCTTGCACATAGGGATGCTTCGTCCAGCTACCAAAATACATGGCACCTAAAAGCACTGCGATACAGAGCAAAATTGAAATGATTGCAGATTGGGTCATCTTACCATCCAAATGGGCCGATAAAACGCAGCACTAACACTTTAGTAGGACCTATCATAACCATACAAGACTACCGCCAACTAGTTTAAAGCCAAAGGTGTAACACACAGAACAGTAATAAAATTTGTACACCATCTTCGCTTGGCCTTATTAAGAACTGCATTTGCCTCGATCGAAATGGCTACCAAAGATAGTCAAAACTCACTTCAACTGGCACGCCCTCAATCGCAGTAGGCAACGCAGTTTCCGGTTTTAAGGTAATTTTCAAAACGGGTTTTTCGCCATCAAAGGGACCCGACAATTGTTTAGGTAAGCGACCCACCAGCTCGGTGGGCTCAGAGATCTCAGCGCGAAGCCAAGTACTATTGGGTAACTTAATGGTCGCCTTTTGACCTATGTTGGTATATTCCAGATACTTAGGTTCAAGGTAAGCAAAAATGACCGCAGCCTCACGACCGGAGAGTAAGACTAAGGGTCTGTCTTCAACGATATGCTCACCTACTTGCACTAACACATCAACAACCCGCGTAGGATTAAGTGCCTTAATATGTAATTGCGATTCCTGTGCTTTTAATCGGGCCAACTGCAGCTCGATATTGTATTTTGATTGCGCGATGGCCCCCGCGAGCAACTCAGTCTTCTGCCCCTGACGCGCCTGCATTAAGTCGACTTTTGCCTGTTCAAGTGCCATTTTTGAAGCCGTATGCGCCTGCAACACTGCCGCCATATCCGCGGTGGGAACAACTCCTTGACGCTGATAACGCTCAAAACTGTCGAGCAAACCATCCTGCCGCGTAACGCCTTCTGCCGCGACAGCGATACGCTGTTGTAATTGCGTAAGGATTTCAGCATTGAGGCTGAGATGATCAAACTCAAGCTGAGACAATTGCTTCTCTAACTCTTGAATTTGGGCACCTAACTGCGTATCGACTAAGGTGAGAATATTGGCACCACTGGCGAGCACATCACCTCGTTTCACCATAATCGCGGCCACATCCCCAGCACTTGGGGCGCGCACTTCTAAGGGCTCAGTCGTCACTATGCCACTGGCCAAAATAAACAAATGGGGACGCAGTAATATCCAGCCGACCACAACTACAGGTGCAATAACTAAGGTTAATAACAAGTACCAACGCCCTTTAAAGCCCCCCCTTTTAGCTGCGGCATATTTTACCCCGATACCTTTGTCATCGGTTGGTCGCTGTGCCTTATGGCTAGGCTGATAATTCACTTTCATTAAAACTTTCTCCCACGTTTCAAAACCCACCATGGCGCCATTGAGCTTTCTTCATGGGAGCGGCGAACAACTTCATTCAAGAGCGCAAATAGACACACTAAACGCATAAACAGCGCATAAAAAGGATATAAAGGTAACCAGATGGCTAAACGTAAATCCTGGGATAGTCGCTCCGAAATCGCCAATAGCACCACTAAGTAAAAGAACACCAAAATGGCAAGATAAAAGCCATAAATCGTGAGCGAAATCGAGGTAATAAACTGCCAAGGATAACTCAGCACTATCCCTAAGGAATAAAATACGATGACGAAGGGCATCAACACGTTCTGTAAAAAGCCATAGAGCAAGGTAAAGAGAAAAGTCCCAGTGCCTAACAGCTTAGGCGTAAATGCTGGCCAGTGTTTACGAAAATACAGAAATAACAGATCCCCATCCCAACGCAGGCGCTGTAACACTAAGGTTTTGAGATCGGCTGGCGCATCTGTATGGCCAACAGCCAAGGTCGCAAAAGGAATATGCCAGTCAGGGTGGCGCTTAAAGTATTGCTTAATCCTCACGGTTAAATCCAAATCTTCGGCGGTATGAGTATCCCAGCCGCCAATTTGAATTAAAAAAGTCCGCCTAAATGCACCAAAAGCCCCAGAAATATTATTCAGCAGATTCCATTGCCCAAGTCCGGTTTTTCCACCTTGCATTGAGATCAGATACTCAATCGCTTGCATTCGAGTCAGTATCGATTCGTTCACATTGCGCACCCTTAATGCCCCCCCTACAGCGGGCACATTAGGATCTTCAAAATAGGGCACGATCTGCGACACCATATCGTTATCGAAAGAGGTATCAGCATCGGCATTGATCACAATCTCGCCCGTGGCAACCGATAGACCCGCATTTAAAGTCGACACTCGGCCACCCCGCTGCCATTTAGGCAACACCACCACCTTGCGATTTGGTACTTGGCAAGCCTTAGCCGCCGCCATCGCAACTTGATAGGTCAGCGCGTTTTGGACAGCGCCATCGACAACGGCAATGATCTCAATCTCACCGTCGTAAACCTGTTCGATAAAGGAGTCGATTGTCGATTTGACCGCTTCCCCCTCGGCATAACAAGTGATCACGCAGGACACTTTAGGTTTATAAAGCGACTGCCGAGGGATCTGCACGAAACTGGTGTAGTAAAACCGCATAATGCCAGTGAGCACCAACAACATCAGTGGAGCCTCATACAGCAGTATGAGCGGCACCAGCCAAGCGAAAAAGCTTAAGTGTTCAGCCAATTGATGCCAGATATCTAGCACCATGTAGCTGATGGTGTTGAATTCAGTCATATTGGCTTAGCTTTAACTAATTGATCCGTGAGCCATTCAGCCACATTTTCGCCAATCTCCGCCGGTAAGGTCAGAGCTTTTACGCTAAATTCAATCTTAGATGTGGATTGCAATTCTTTAAGATCAAACAACTTCTTATAAATACTATTTAGCTGGCTCATCTCTGTCATGGGTAACAACATCAACAAACCATCACGGGTATAATTGCTACACGCATCAGTCACCCGAATAACGCTTCGCAGACGATCTTGCAAAGCATCAAGCTGAGCAAAGCCCTTCGCCTCACCCTCTGCCCGTAAAAACTCATCTACATTCAGCATTTGAATCGACAAAATAGAATGGGTTTGATGGTGACGTTTCGCCAATTTATTTTGCCAATCGAGCAACCAATAAAACTGAGCACTGGTCATTTGCTCACCCGGCTCCAAAGCAAACCAAGATAGCGAGCGTCCTTGTCGCACAAGGGTGCGGCCAGTTATCGCCAGTTTAAAACTGTACACATTCCTCACATGCAGATCATTCAACTTGCTACTGACCTGGCAATGTAGACATTTTGCTTCCACCACAGCATCAACGAACAAAGTTTGGCAACTGTTACAATGTTGATTCTCGATCGGTCTGTCATAGTCCACACCAATATGACGCAAACTCTGTAAGCAGTTTGGGCAGCTTAGGGTGTTCAACTTGCGAAATGATGCTTGTGCACCAACATGCCCACAGTTAAAACAATGCAAACTACTTTGTAGCTCAGTGTCTATGCTATGACATTGAGGGCAGACATCGATGTAATTCAGATGTCCTGAATGACAACTGGGACAAAAACGTAATCGATTAGATAATTCTGCCTTTTCAATCAACTGAGATTTTTGTAATTCCCCCAACCAAGCAAAACTTTCCTCTGGATTAATACCAAAACAGCGTAATAATGGGTAATCATAGAGGTAGGTTTTTTCAGGAACGGAATGGGGTTCTAATATGGTATTTTCATGGCACCACAAATAAGTCAGTAATTTGTAACGGGGATCATCGTGATAATCTAACTTAATCTGTTTTTTCTTAAGTT
Source organism: Shewanella oneidensis MR-1 (assembly GCF_000146165.2). Taxonomy (NCBI): domain Bacteria; kingdom Pseudomonadati; phylum Pseudomonadota; class Gammaproteobacteria; order Alteromonadales; family Shewanellaceae; genus Shewanella; species Shewanella oneidensis. Next base: position 4,353,445 of record NC_004347.2, read on the forward strand.
GATATATTTGATAGCATTCATCATAACCAGCATCCCACAATCCATTCGCTAAATAAGGAGACAAAGCGCTCTCATGGCAAACTAATATATGACTCAAAAAGGTAGAGTCATTTTTCCTCAGTGCACGTAAACACTTATCTTGTTCTTCAGCTTGCAATGATAATACGATTAGTTCAACTGTCCGCCCTTGCTCTAACAAAGCCTCCACTGAATTAAACGTTTCAAACTCAGGGTGCCAAGGGTGCTGATGACAGGGACCAATCCAGACGAAATTATCTAAATAACAATTATTTATAGCATTCAAAGAAAGTTTAGATGTCATATAAAAAACCTTGTACAGATATAAACATCCGTGTAATAACCCATAAGGAGTAGACCCTAAACTCAGCTATCATTAGAAAGTCGTTCTAACACTGAGTATAGATTAGGTAGGAGTCAAAATAGTGTAAAAAAGAATATCAAAACTCGCTTTAATCACAGCAATATTGATCTTAACTATTTATGTTAAAAATCAATATAAACATATTAAATCAATATTTCAACCAAAGACCGAATATTAAAAAATAACAAAATAAAAATAAACAAATAAGTAACATCAACCTATTTATAGATACAATTGTTCACCCTGAACATCATGTTTCGTGCCAGTGACGGGATCGATAAAGCGTAAGCGCTGCGCCATCAGTTGCAGTGGCCTCGCAAAATCATCTGGCCCTTTAGGTAATAACATTGGATAAAAGCGGTCATTTAATAATGGCATACCAAGACTTTGCATATGTACCCGCAGTTGGTGAGTTTTGCCGGTAATCGGACTTAATTGGAATAATCCAAATTCCCCTTTAATCGCGATCAAGCTTATTTCCGAGTGAGTATTTGCCTCGCCTTCGACTATTTTCATGGTAAAACTGGGTTCGCTGCGCTGCATACGATTTTTGACCGTCCAATGTCGTGGCAAAGTTAATTCGCCACTCGCATGTTGCGCCAAAAGTTCAGGCGTGAGTTTGGCAATCGCTTGATAATCTTTACGAATAGCGTCATCGACAAATAGTTGGTGATAAATATGCCGCGTTTCTGGGCGAGTCGTCATCAGAATTACGCCAGCGGTTTCCCGGTCTAACCTGTGGGCAGGGGCGATAGTGTCGATACCCGTTCGCAGGCGTAAACGATGCACGAGGCACTCATTCACATAATCACCGCTGGGGGTGACGGGTAAAAAATGCGGTTTGTAGGCCAAGATAAGGTTGTCATCTTGAAATAAAATCTGCTCCGCGAACGGGACTTTTGCCTCCACCGGCACTTCGCGATAGTAATAGGCCCTCGCCGTCGGGCGATAAGCGGTATCGAGCCCAATCAAGCTGCCGTCTTGCCAATGCACTTTGCCATCGAGGATGCGCTGGCGCCAAACCGCTTCGCCAATATGGGCATAGTGGTCAATCAAAAAAGAAAATACCGTGGGTTTATCCACCACTTCTAAAGGAAGTACCACAAAGGAAGGTTGGGCGGCGCGGGCGGTTTGGGTCATATCAACAAATAGCGGCTACAATGAGCCGCTATTTTAGCCTCGGTGTGGTTTTTCAGTCCACATGGGACTTGATGAGTTGCAAAACAAAGTCCATAGTTTTGTGGCAATCGGGTTGATTTGCCAGCACCAGCTTATCGCGATTATACATGGGCAGCACTTCTAACCAACGCTGACTGACCCAAGCCGCATCTTCTAAATGCACTTGAGAGTATAACTCCAGCAAGTCGGGGTTCACCTCATAAAACTGTTCAAGGGCAGCGCTGATCAGCTCGAACTCCCCTTTTATCGGTTCTTCCTGCCAGTTTTGGCACGGTAAAGTACGGGACATCCACAGTTTATCTTTCGCTTGCGCCGCCGAAAGAATACTCACCCTTTGGCGCCCCTCTAAAACGATGCTGAGGGTGTCATCTTCTAACTGATTAAAATCAATAATCTCACATTGTGTCGCAGTCGGATAACAGGGCGGATTGCCACTGGGTTTCATCGCCGCAAAGGCCAAATCGTATTTGCCTTTTAAGACATCAGCAACCATACGCAATTGACCCGGTTCGACCACGCGGACCTCAATCCTTCCCTGTGGCAGTAACAAGGCATCGCGCATAATTAACGCCATTTCTCGTGTTTGCATAGCAACCTCCTGCCCAACGTTTGTACTGGTCAACCCAAACTGGACACTTTTACTTGAGAATTCTCAAACTCTACAGGTGACAGATCGTTATTAGCAGAATGAAGTCGCTCCAAGTTGTAATATTTGATGTAAGCCGTCACATCTTGCTTCATAAACTCCCTTGTTGGTTGAGCAACTTTAAAAATCCAATCGTGTTTCAAGCTACCAAAGAATCGCTCAACAACGGCATTATCCCAACACGCACCCACATCACCCATGCTGGCTCGGATACCATAGCTCGATAGCAGCCTACCGAATTGTTTACTGGTATATTGCGAGCCTCGGTCACTGTGAAATACCAGCCCTCGCGCTGGTTGTCGCAGGTTGTAGGCTTTTATTAATGCCTTGGATATCAAATCTGTGGTCATGCGTTTGTCTATGCGCCATCCCACAATCCGGCGTGAATATAAATCCATCACCACAGCTAAGTACATCCAGCCTTCACCCGTCTTTAAATAGGTCACGTCACCCGCCCAGACCTGATTAGCCGATACTGGATTAAAGTTCATGTTTAACAGGTTATCAGCCACTGCATCTGAGTGTTTTCGCTGTGTCGTCACCTTGTAAGCACATCGCTGGGTTGCTTTGAGTCGAAGGCGGTGCATAATTTTACGAACGAGATAGCGACCAACCTGGTAGCCTTCCTTGCGCAATTTCTTCACCATTTCACGATTCCCTAAGCTGCCTCGACTTTGCTTAAATAGCTGTCGAACAAGGCGATAAAGCTTCAGTGTTTCAACGCTTATCACGTTTGCAGGGCGTTTATGCCAATCGTAATAGCCTGACTTACTGACACTCATTACTCGACATAACAGTGTTATGGGAAACAGGTGAGATTGCAGTTTGATGAAACGAAATCTTACTTCATTTCTCTCGCAAAGAAGGCGCTTGCCTTTTTTAGAATTTCTTTCTCCATGCGTAATTCTTTGTTTTCTCTACGCAATCGCTTCAACTCATCACGCTCAGACTCTTCTAAGGTGATGCCTTGTTGCAGGGCTTCGTGTTTTTCCTTCCAGTTGTAAAGCAGGCTCGTGCTAACTCCAAGAGACTTTGCCGCATCGGCAACGCTATAACCTTGCTCCAGCACCATCAAGACGGCTTCATCTTTAAATGCCTGCGGATAACTCTTATGTGATTTTTTCAGACTCATATAGACCTCTTAATTTATTGACCATACTGTCTCAAAATTAAGTGTCCGATGGGATTAGACCAGAACAGTTAGAAGATGCGTTCAAAAAACAACCACCTTACAAAATTAGAGTGTAGCAGCAGAAATTATTTCCATCCCAAAGTCGCTGACAGCAAAAAAGATTTTAGCTTGATTGGCCCCTAACCTTGCAGAGGCGATAAGTGGTCTAACACCTTCCCTTTTACGTAAACCTCAGCAAATTCATCGGCAAGACGCTCACTTAAGGCGACAGCAATATTGCATGCGCTCAGTTGTTTGAAACCTTCACGGTCGGGGACTTTACCAAAGGGCAGTGACCCCTCTATTTGAGATACAAGTGCAAGCAACAGTGGAATGGAATCCGTTGCTAACATCACGGCATCCATATTGGCCGCGGTGAGCGGCGCTTGCTGAGTTGGTCAATCCTCTAGCAGCCGAAAGGGTGAAGCCACGAATTGCTGACTAAAGACTACACGCTCAAAATGCCAACCTAAGGCTTTACTGCTAAATAAAATGCTTGCTGCGGCGATAACCAGTCCCACCGCCAACGGTACTTTATGGCTAAAACAATTTATGTGCTTGGAGCGGCATGCAACTAAAAGTTGTGGATATAGGAATGCTAGACTATTTCATATCACCGGGATTACAGTTGTTAACGAAATCAGCTATCGCTTGCATGCCCTCCGGTGTACTGATCGCCATTTCAACCATAAAACCATCGCTTATACCCTCCATATTTTGCGTAACATTCAATTGCAGCCAGCCACTTTTGGCGAAATCTTGCATAAAAGTAGAGTTACTCGTAAATGGTTCAGAGCTGACCATTCTATCACTGCTACTGGCTTTTAGAGTCAGCTTTTCGTTTTGGCTACTTAAATCCACCTCATTATATAGATTATCATCAACGACGCGAACGGCCGCATAAACTTCACCTTCCGATGCAAGACACAGAAATCTGAGTTCAGCCGCATCGACATCGTCATTTTTCTGTGCATAGAACAGAAAAACCCGACGATCACCTTCTTGGTCCATTTCATCGATCCACAACTTCCAATCGTAGCCCTCTCGTGGTTCTGGTGAACTGCGCCGCATCTCAGCTACTACAGGTTGATCTTCGACGGATATCTGTTCAGCCTTGTCATTGTTACTACCATTGCAACCACCTACAGAAAAAAGGCTTAGCAAGCAAAGAGTGTACAAGGGGCGGTCGCTTTTAGCTTCATGAGGTCACTCCATTAATGAGTTTCATTTACGGACTATTTAGATTCAACTGATTAAAATAGCAATGAAACATATTTAGTTTGCGATCTGTTTTTATTGGTAAACAAAACCACCTTACCCGAAGCCAAGCCCATTATCGACACCAATCTCTACCTCAGCCAACTCATCACTTACGCCGAGCTCAAACGCATTGCTCGTTATTTATAGTATGTTTTTTATGTCTAAAGCTTATGTCCTAACGGCAGTGATCTGATTATAATCTTTACAATTTAACTTTATCTGCGCTATCGAGTACCCCATGATTGTCGATACTTTAGCTAATCGCCATATTTATCAATCACTCAGCCCACGTATTGCCACAGCATTAGCACACTTAGCCACAACGGATTTTAGCCAACTGCCCGTTGGAAATTACCCTCTCGATGGCGATAATATTTTCGTGATCGTCAATGATTACCAAACCAAGCCACAATCGACCGAACCCTTTGAAGTACATCAAAAATATATTGATGTACAGTATGTGGTCAGTGGTGAAGAAGAGTTTGGTTATCTGCCATTAGCTGACCAAACCCCATCAAAGCCTTATTTCGATAAACACGACTACGCCGAATTTGATTACGAGTCCAACAAAAAAAATGCCTCTTATATTCAGCTTAAAGCAGGCATGTTTGCGCTCTTTTTCCCAGGGGACATGCATATGCCTGGCACAAGCGACTCCCCAGTGGCCGTGCGTAAAGTCGTGATAAAAGTGAAAATCTAAAACGAGATGTAATCATGCTTCATGCCTGAGGTCGATGTTGAGTGGAATAGCCACTTAAAGGCGCAGCGATATGCGCTTTGGCTATTTCCGAATCGGGCGAAATATTGTTAAAATTGGCACAAATTTAAAGGAGAGTCCCTGAAATGCCTATGTACGTTGTCGGTCACAAAATCCCCGATTCTGATTCAATCTGTGGTGCTATCGCGTTAGCTTATTTAAAAAACCAAATCGGTGAAGAAGCCGTTGCCGCACGTTTAGGTGAGTTATCACCCGAAACCGCTTTCATTCTAGAGCGTTTTGGCTTTGAAGCACCAGAATACAAAACCAGTTATGCAGGCGAGCAGGTTTACATTGTTGACCACTCTGAACTGACTCAAGCGCCGGACGATATCGCCAAAGCGACTATCGTGGGTATTGTGGATCACCACAAACTGGGCGATCTGACCACTGATACCCCATTAGAGTGCTGGATCCGCCCAGTTGGTTGCAGCAACACAGTGATCAAAATGATGTATGACTTTTACCAAGTCGCCATCCCTAAAAACATCGCTGGTATTATGATGTGCGCCATCCTGAGCGACACTGTGATCTTCAAATCGCCCACCTGCACCACTGCTGACATTCGCTGCGTAGAAGCCTTGGCCGAAATCGCTGGCATCGAAGACTATAAAGCCCTGGGCATGGAAATGTTCAAAGTGAAATCAGCCGTTGAAGGCACGCCAGCACGCGACCTCGTGATGCGCGATTTCAAAGACTTCAACATGAACGGTAACTTAGTCGGTATCGGCCAGTTAGAAGTGATTGATCTGTCAGTCTTTGATGCAATCAAAGCCGAACTAGAAGCCGATATCAAAGCTCTGAAAGTTGAAGGCAACCGCCACAGCGTACTGTTACTGCTGACCGACATCATGAAAGAAGGCTCAGAGCTGTTAGTGGTTTCGGATGATGCCGAACTGATTAACCGTGCCTACGGTAAAACTCCTGTCGATGGCAAAGTGTGGTTAGATGGCGTATTAAGCCGTAAGAAACAAGTGGTACCACAACTGCAAGCAGCTTTCGCTTAATCATCAATTAAGTCGTAAATCCACTAAAAAGCCGAACTCAGTTCGGCTTTTTAGTGCCTATTGACCCGTCCAAATTGTGTCTCACTCCTTAAAGCGGACATGAAACTTTGCTCATAAAGCTACCCTAAGTTTAGTTCTGACGAGTATGATGGTGCTATCTATTGTCACCAAGATTGCTTATTTCTGAATGCCTGAAGCCCTACAACATCTTATCGCTGAAATGACACCTTGGTTGCAGCAATACGGCTATCTACTGCTGTTTATCGCCATTGCCGTCGAAGGATTTGGCATTCCCGCACCAGGGCAATCCTTATTGATCGTTGCCAGTTTGCTGGCGGCCACGGGGCAAATGTCACTGTCATTAGTGTTGCTGGTCGCCACCTTTGCAGCCTTATGTGGCAACACATTGGGCTATTTTATCGGGCGCCGATTCGGTGACGTGTTGTTAAAAAAGGGCTGGATCAAACCTAAGGTGGAAGACAAAATTCACGCTGTCATTGGCCAATATGGTATCGCCGCTCTAGTGCTCAGTCGTTTTGTCGAAGGGCTTAAACAATTTATGTTTATTGGCTGCGGCCTAGCCAAAATGCCCTTTAGGAAATTCGTGATGGGCAATCTGCTCGCCACCAGCATCTGGGTGAGTCTGTTTGGTTTAGGCCCCGTGTTAATCCGCGATGAAATCGCACCAATACTCGCGTTTTATCATCAGCATAAATACCCTACATGGGCGATCGTTAGCCTGATGCTGATGGCGCTACTTCTCTTCACTTGGCGCAAATGGCAAGTGAAAAATCAATAAAGTACTTATTTTCACGCGCTAATTTTATCGCCGTGATTGCGGCAATTAAATTGTGACAATGCGTTACTCCTTCTCAACTTTAGGTTGAGGCGGAGTTCCGTCTATCGGCTGGTACTCGTTAGCTAAATTGGCCTGAGTTACAGGTTTGGCATGAACCGCAAGCACACTAACCTGCGGTTTTATCTCTTGCTCGGTAACCTTAACGCTTCACTTACTGCAACTGGATTAGCCTATGGCGAATCTTTCTTTGCACCTTCTGACTCTGGCTGCGCTATGGCTGGTTCAGGCTTCATCGGCGCAGGAGCCTCTTGTTGCTGTGGTTGGTTTTCAGCTTCAGAAGCAGCCTCGACAATCACCACAGGCTCAGCCGGCGTACTCATTTGGGTATCGGTGGTGCTTGCGGCTTCTGGCTCTGGCACCAACGTGGCTAAATCTTCATTGGCAGGACTTTCAACGGCATGTTTGGGGAGTTGATTTCGATATAAATCAATCATGCCCATCACTTCCGACAACGCTTTGCCATGATCAGGCGTTAAGATGCCATTATGACCAGAGACAATTTCATCAGATACCGCCAGTACCCAAACCGCCTGCATATTGGCATCAGCACAGGTTTGTACACTGCGCCGAGCCTGTAAGCGCGCACGAATTTTCCAGCCAGAATGCGGCAACGTCATCATACAACCGGGAAGCTGATCGTGAGCCATCAGTGCTGATGGCATTTTCATCGGCGTTTCGCAGTTGCCGCCAGAGCATTTATCAATATCATGGGTAATTGCCCAAGAGTTACCCAGTGCCCGCTCGCCATCTTTAATGTAATTAAACGCCTCTTTTACCGCAAAATCGCCCTTGGATTGCAACACCACCATACTCGGCTTTTGCCTATCTAAACTCATTAGCGTGTCAAGTGGCTTAAAATCCTGCGTGGGCGCAGCTGGGTTTAACAGTAAGAAAAGATTCGGGTTATCTTGCTCATTGTCGATAGCAGCCTTAATTCTATCTTTACTGGCATGCAGCACCACTAAGCCACCAAGGCTATGACCTATTACGGTATAACGCAGTAGTTGCTGCTCAGCGACTAACGAATCAAGCTTATCGAGCAACTGAGATAAACCGGTTTTGCCAATGCGTTTAGCCACGGTTTTACGCTGCAAAATGGTGGAAAAATCCAACGGTTCAATCCAACTGGTGGCATCATCCGAGCCATCAAGCCAGAAGGGATCGTACTTATCCCCACGCCAGCCTATGTATAAGCCGAGCAAGTTTCGTTGGGAGTCGGAGGCCGCCATCTGCTGATAAAACTGTTCGAAAGCGACAAAGTTTTCATCCTTAGGATTTGCACTATGGTGCCAACCATGAACAAAAATCAGCAACTCAGGCGCGGTGCCATTATTGGGCTGTAAAATGCGTGCCTTAAGCCCTTGCCATTGTCCATCGTTGTGGGGCTGACCTTGATCATTAAATTCAATCACATGCAGATTTTGCTTAGCAGTCTCAGGGCCGGGCATGTGATAGGCTTGATCAGGAATAAAAGGAAGCAAAATACCGAGGGACAACAACATTAAAAACAGTAACTTGTACTGAGTAAACTTCTTAAGGCTCATTGATGACAACTAAATTCTGGCTAGGCCAATAGAGACACGCTGCAAGGGCTCACAGCAAAAATTGGCCAAATTATACGCGAACCCTACCGTCCCAGCTAGAGCAGAAATGGCCTTTTATCGCTATGTCCATCTCAAATTAACGCCAAGTATCGGGAAGCTTAACTTGGTTCCAAAGGTCATGGCATAAGGTCTCTGTATGTTGCCACTGACCACTGCAAATCCACTTTACTAAAGCATTACCCACTTGAGGATAAGCTATCGGATTTGGCGATGCCGCCTTAAGCCAACGCTTAACCACATTCGTATCTAGGCTCATCATGCTATCGCCTGCGCCTAATAATTGCAGTGCCGCAACATTCGATAGCTGCTCAAATTGGCCAATCAATGGCTTTACCAATAATTTTTTACCTAATGTTAGGGCTTCACTGGCAAGCTCAAATCCCGCATTACCGATTACACCACCACAAGTCGCCAAGTGTTGTTTAAACCCATCGCGATTAAAACCATACCATTGAATATGCTCGGCAATAGGTTCCGTCGGCTGCTTGGCGTGATACACCAAAAATTGATAATCCCTAAAAGGTTTAAAAAATTCGGCAATCACATCCGCATCTTCAAAGGGTAAATACACCAAAATTTGATGAGTATGTTCAATGGGGCTGGCATCCACTTCGACAAAGGGAGGTAAGATCGGAAACCCAAAATGATGCCAATGACAACCTAAAGCCACATCCACTGGGGCAAAATAGTTAAGCAGTAATTCATTAAACCAAGTGCTCCCCAATTTAGGCACAGGATGAGTCAATGCAGCTTGGTGGCTAATACCGATGGAGGGCACACTTTGACGCCTCGCCGCCCAAGCGGATACGGGTTCAAAATCATTCAGTACTAGGTCATAGTAACTTAGATCGAGGGCTTGGATATCCTTAAGCAAAGACAATGAAAAATTCTGCTTCACCGTTTGTGACACATTGACTCGCCCAGAGTGCGTAGCAAATGTCATCCCCGCCTGAACGCGATAATCACCAAAACACTCCATATCAAAAAAGTGTTCGGGTTTACGGCCTGAAAACAAAAAATCGACATGAATATTGTGCTCAACTAATGCCTTTGCCATCACCCGAGCACGGCTTAAGTGGCCATTCCCTGTGCCTTGAACTCCGTAGAGTATTCGCATTGCTTATCCTTCAACTGTAAATGAAATTGAATTCCAACGAATGGGAAGTTGAGAGCTAAATCACTGGATGTACGAGTAAAACTGCCCCCGCACCTAACAGAGCACCCGCGGCAATATCTAAGGGATAATGCACCCCAAGGGCGATTCGCGAACCACCAATACTGAGTGCCCAAGCGTAAGCAAAAGGAGTCGCAATAGGATAAACCTGCGCCACACTCGCGGCCATGACAAACGCGGCAGCGGTATGTCCCGAGGGTAAGCTAAAACGATCAGAAGGTTCAAAGGCGTTTTCAAACCCAACCAATGCGTGACAGGGCCGAGTGCGACGGATACTATTTTTAAGCAACAAATACAGTGGCAACTCGATCAAAAAACTCGCCAACAGTAGGTTAAATAAGCTCTGTCCCTGCGAATGAGTCAACATCAACCCCACGGAGAGATACAAATACACATGCCCATCACCAGTTGCCGATATCCGCTTTGCCCAATCATAAAAGCCGTGACGCTGGGTGAAAGCAACAATGCGATAAAACATTCGCTTATCTAAGTCTGCAATGTAACTCAACATAAAACAGGCTCCTTGCTGGCATGCCAGCGAGTATCATGGCGATGTTAATTAGTGCATTCTCTCGACAGCCTTTAGCGTCTTTTTACTCACAAGATCAGACGACTATTTCACGATAGAACTTCATGCTAAAACCTAGATTGACCCAAACAGATATCGCTTAAGTACTCAGTGTTACTTTGAGACTAAGAACTCTCGATGACGGCAACGTGACATCTGGCCTAAAGTTTTATGACACGAGTGATTTTTTGAGGAGCATAAAGCCAAATGAAGAGGGTAAAACAGTGTTGCCCTCGTTGTAGCTCGAGCAACACCTTAAGATAAATTTCAAGCGACGGCTTGTTCCAGTGCTTTGGCGCGGTAAATTTTCGTCAAATGGTAAATATTGATACAGGCAACAAAGGCATTCATACCCGCAACAGGCCAAGCAGAAATGAATACGCCGTAGATAACAAACAGGGTACAACCAACAAAGTTTAACCATCTTAACCAGATGATATTTTTCATCATGAGTGAAATCGCCACCATCACAGAGGCAAAATAACCAATAATTTCAATCGTATTTACAGCTTCCATAGGCACCTCTCGAAGGCCCTCTGCCGTCCATAAGCGTAACGGGGGGTCCTTGCCCCTAAAGCAAATTAAGTTAAGTAAGTTAATTTAAACTTGAGATATAATACCAAAACACGCAACAGAGTTGTAATAAAAAACCGTTATTTAATGACCGATATCAAGTTTTGAGGATAAACACCTGTTAAGTGACGAAAGTTTACAACATAAGTGTTAACGTCCAAGTGCAACAATACCGTGATTGATAACACTTTTCTTTTCAGGAATCCCTTTTATACTGGCGTAAACTCGCTAAACTGTACGCAACGCGGATCAATAGGAGTGTAAATATGGAATACAACACCTCAGAACTATGTGACATGTACTTAGATGTCGTAGATGTAGTCGAGCCCATGTTCAGTAACTACGGTGGTTGTAGCTCTTTTGGCGGTTCAATCAGCACCATTAAGTGCTTTGAAGACAACGGCCTAATTACCGATGTCTTACAAGAAGACGGCCAAGGTAAAGTCCTACTCGTCGATGGGGGTGGCTCATTACGCCGTGCTCTTATCGATGGCACTATCGCAGAGCTTGCGGTTAGCAACAACTGGGAAGGCATTATCGTTTACGGTTCAGTACGCGATGTGGATGCACTGGAAGAATTAGATATCGGCATTCAAGCCCTTGCCTCTATTCCTGTGGGCGCTGATGGCAATTCAGTGGGTGAAGTCGATATTCCCGTCAACTTTGGCGGCGTGACCTTCCTCCCCGGTGATCATATCTATGCCGACAACACGGGCATCATTTTATCGCCTGAACCACTCGACATTGAGTAATGACGAATTCCAAGACAAGAAAGCCAGCTAAGCTGGCTTTTTTATTGGCTAACGTCGCGAAATACCATTGAATATTCGCCCAAGTGTGCGCCACAATATTCCCGTCCCTACCAATAAGAACGCTAATCTATGTCTGAATTTATCCCATTTACCCAAGCCGATGTTGCCAGTCTCGTCAGCCCTCGAGCAGGTGAAACTAAAATAGGCCAATGTGTGCATTTGGCCAATGGTGAACATTCATTAGAATCGATACTTGCTACCGCCAAAGCCCATGGCGCCCAATTTGCCATTGTTGGAGTAGGCGAAGATATCGGCCCGCGAGCCAATTTAGGCCGAGGAGGTGCCACCGACGCCTTTACCACCAGCATGCGCCAATGGCTGAACTTACAGTCGAATCGTTTTCTTTCGGGTACCGAATGCCTCATTTTAGGGCAAGTGCATACCGCTGATTTGCAATTACAGGTTAAAACCGATGAAGGCGCGAGTTTAACGGCTTTACGTGCCGCGGTAGAGCAATTAGATGAGCGGGTGATTAACATCGTTCGCGCAATTTTAGATGCAGGACTCGAACCGATACTGATTGGTGGCGGCCACAATAATGCCTATGGACTATTAATGGCGGCCTCAGCCCATTATCAACGCCAAGTTGCAGCGGTGAATCTAGATCCTCATAGCGATTTTCGCCTACTCGAAGGACGCCATAGCGGCAACGGCTTTAGTTACGCGGCCGATCGCGGTGCGCTGGGTTATTACCATGTGCTCGGTTTACACGAGCTCAAAAACAGTGAGGCCAATTTACAACAACTCACCGAATTTGGTGGCACTTGGCATAGTCTGCAACAAATTTGGATTCGCCGAGAGATAAGCCTCACACAGGCGCTGCAGGAGATAGCCGACAAACTCAATCAAACCGCACTCCCTGTGGCATTAGAACTGGATGTCGATGCCATTGCCAAAATGCCAAGTAGCGCCTCTACTGCAGCAGGAATTCCACTACTCGATGCAGCTCACTACATCAGCTATATCGCCAGCCATTGCCCCTGTGCTTATTTACATTTAGCCGAAGCAGCCCCTAGTTGCCATGAGGCAGGCATAGAGGCGGGCTTTAGGGATGTAGGTCAGAGTATAAGTGAGTTAATTTATGCCTATGTACAGGCTCGGCGCCAATTTTTAGCTCAATAGCATGTCTCGCTTGCGTCCTTGTGGGCGCGAAGCTATTCACCAAATCCTGATATTGTGGTCTAATGCCAATCCATTTTATCGGGTCGACGCATTAAACAATGGCAAAAGCCAAACGCCTCAAGCTTACGCCTTGAGGAGAGTTTACTAGCTCGATCACAGAGTGATAGATCAAAGATTCAGCAAATGCAGGCGATGGCTTACACTCGCCACTAATACTTTGCAAAATAATAGGAATACATTGATGTCTGAGGGCGAATCTAAAAGTACCCACTTTGGTTATAAAACCGTAGAGGCGGATAAAAAGGCCGATCTCGTTGCTGGCGTGTTTCATTCGGTTGCCGCCAAGTACGATATCATGAACGACGTTATGTCCTTCGGTATTCATCGTTTTTGGAAGCGTTACACTATTGAAGTGTCTGGCGCTCGCCCAGGTATGAAGGTACTTGACCTTGCGGGTGGTACGGGCGATTTAACCGCTAAATTCTCTCATTTAGTGGGCGATAAAGGCGAAGTCGTGTTAGCGGATATCAACGACTCTATGCTCAAGGTGGGCCGCACTAAACTGCGTGATCGTGGCATTGTTAGCAATGTGAGCTATGTGCAAGCCAATGCCGAAGCGTTGCCCTTCCCCGATAACCACTTCGATATCATCACTATCGCCTTTGGCCTACGTAATGTGACTGACAAAGACGCCGCCCTTCGCTCCATGAACCGCGTGCTTAAGCCAGGCGGCAAGTTATTGGTGTTAGAGTTCTCTAAGCCTCAGCATGAAGTCATGCGTAAAGTGTATGATTTATATAGCTTCAAAGTCTTACCTAAGATGGGCCAACTCATCACGAAAGATGCTGACAGCTATGAGTACTTGGCCGAATCAATTCGTATGCACCCAGACCAAGACACCCTTAAGCAAATGATGGTGGATGCGGGCTTTGAACAGGTCGATTACACCAATATGACCGATGGCATTGTCGCCCTGCACCGTGGTTATAAATTCTAATGATGCCGCAAGAAGTGGTGTTACTTGTCTGCGCCGCTATTGAGATGGGTCTGAAACAACTTCAGACCCAAGCGGGCGGCGCCTATGCTCGCCAGCGCCAGTTACATGGCAAAGTATTTCGTATTCAATTAACCCAACTTAGCTGGCCCATTTACTTAATCTTTGCCAAAGAGATCCAAGTCCTGAGCCGCTATGAAGGCGATGTTGATGTAAGCCTTCATGCAGATGCAACCACGCTTTATCACGTGTCCGAAGGCGCCAACCTGACTGAACTTATCAAGCAAGATAAACTCAAGCTCGAAGGTGATCTGAATTTACTACAAAGCTTTAGCCAGTATCTACGCAGCATAGAGTTTGATTTTGCTGAGCCAATATCAAGTTATTTGGGCGATGGCCCCACTCACAAGCTCATCAGCACTGGCCATCAGGCAAAAAGTTTTGCACTTGAAGTATTGCGTAAAACTCGCTCCCATTTAGGGCAACTCGCTATCGAAGAGTACCGCATCGCGCCCCATCGACTTGAGCTCATTCATTTTTGCGATCAAATGGATGATTTAGTGAGCGACACTCGCACGCTCGAACAACGGATAGCCAAATTAAGAGACCAAATTAAGCCATGACCCTTGCCAGTATCCGCCGCGGTTATCATGTGATTAAAACCCTACTGCAATATGGGTTAGATGATGTTTTACCGCCAAAGATGACCCCTTGGTACTTTACACTCGCCCGCAATAGTCTGTTTTGGATCCGCAATAAACACAAAGATAAATCCGGTGGCGAGCGCTTAAAGCTAGCAATGCAGGAGCTAGGCCCAGTGTATATCAAGCTCGGCCAAATGCTCTCCACCCGCCGTGACTTACTGAGTGATGAATGGGCGACTGAACTAGCCATGTTGCAGGATAAAGTCCCGCCTTTTGATGGCGCACTCGCACGGCTTGCAATTGAAGCTGAACTTAAAGCACCGATAGAAACCTTCTTCGATGACTTTAATGAAACGCCATTAGCCTCGGCCTCAATTTCGCAAGTGCATACCGCCACGCTCAAATCCAACGGCAAGGCGGTAGTGTTAAAGGTGCTGCGGCCTAATGTGGAAACCAAAATCCAAGCCGATCTGTTGCTGATGTCACAAACGGCAAAGGTTATCGATTATCTCCTTGGTGAAGGTAATCGTTTACGTCCAGCAGAGGTGATTGAAGATTACCGCGTCACCATTTTAGGCGAGTTAAATCTTAAGCTTGAAGCTTTAAATGCCATTAAACTGCGCAATAACTTTATCGATTCAGATGCGCTCTACATTCCTTACGTGTATGAAGAGTTTTGTTATCCACGTTTAATGGTGATGGAGCGGATTTACGGCATTCCTGTATCGGATATCGTCGCTTTAAAGGCACAAGGCACTAACTTTAAACTGTTAGCCGAACGGGGCGTTGAGCTGTTTTTCACTCAAGTATTCCGCGATAATTTTTTCCATGCCGACATGCATCCGGGGAATATTTTTATCTCCCGCGAAAATCCGGAGAATCCTTACTATATTGGTCTTGATTGCGGCATTATGGGCACGCTCAGCGAGGTCGATAAGCGCTATCTCGCGGAAAATTTTCTCGCATTTTTCAATCGCGACTATCACCGCATCGCCCAGCTATATATTGAATCAGGTTGGGTATCGGAAAAAACCGATCTGCAAGCCTTCGAGCAAGCCATCAAGGTCGTTTGTGAACCTATGTTTAACAAACCCTTAGATGAAATCTCCTTCGGACATGTGTTGTTAGAGCTGTTTCGCACCGCTAGACACTTTGATATTGTCGTGCAACCTCAGCTTGTCTTGCTCGAGAAAACCTTGCTTTATATTGAAGGTTTAGGCCGCCAACTGTATCCGCAACTGGATCTCTGGCAGACCGCCAAGCCCTTTTTAGAGCAGTGGATGGCCGAGCAAGTGGGACCTAAAGCCATGTTTAAAAAGGTATCCACAAAACTGCCATATTGGTCTGATAAGCTACCGGAATTCCCTGAACTAATTTACGACAACCTTAAATTAGGCAGGAAATTGCTGAGTTCTCAGCAACAAATGCTAGATAAGTATTTGAAATATCAGCAGCAAGCGCATAAGAGTAATTACTTGCTCATCACTTCTGCAATTTTATTGATCTGTGGCACGTTATTGTTCAACCAAGACGCTACACTGTTGAGTCCTTATGTGTGCCTGATTTCAGGCGCAGTATTGTGGATTATCGGATGGCGATCTAGGCCAAAGAATCGTAAATTTTAGCTAGCACTAATTAATCAGAGGTTCATAATAGAACCGTTTTCAATTAAGAGGATACCTTCATGGGTGGCATTAGTATTTGGCAACTTCTTATCATCGCGTTAATCGTTGTCTTATTGTTTGGAACTAAGAAATTACGCTCTTTGGGTGGTGACTTAGGTGGTGCAGTTAAGGGCTTCAAAAACGCCATGTCTTCTGAAGAAGATAAAAAGGCGTTAGAAGATGCTGAAGCAGCAAAACCGGTGCAAACAGCACAAACAGTGCAAAGTGCGCAACCAACTCAACAGGCGACTGAAAAGAAACCTGAGTCTAACAAAGAACAGGCGTAACTCTTTATGTTTGACGGTATCGGCTTTATGGAGCTGCTGCTGATCGGTGTTTTGGGGCTAATAGTTCTTGGCCCCGAACGTCTACCGGTTGCAGTACGTTCAGTAACCAGTTGGGTCCGCGCGATGAAACGCATGGCCAACTCAGTCAAAGAAGAACTTGAGCAAGAGCTAAAGATCGAGCAGTTGCACGCCGACCTCAAAAAAGCGGAGAGTAAAGGCCTATCTAACCTCTCACCCGAACTGCAAGAATCAATCGAGCAGTTGAAACAAGCCGCGCAGTCTGTGAATCGTCCTTACCAAGTGCAAGATACTCCCAGTGCACAGGATAACCAGATCCACAACCCTGCAAGCCAAACTGTTTCTACAGAGGCGAGCTCTACTTCGGCTTCTTCCGCCCCCAAAAGTGAGTCCATTCAGGGCGAGGATCCCCGTTCTAACACGAAAGCTAACGGATAATTCATGTCGCAACAGCAGCCACTTATCAGCCATTTGCTTGAACTTAGGTCCAAGCTGCTTAAATCCATTGCCAGTGTCTTAATTGTATTTATTTGCAGCGTGTATTGGGCAAATGATATTTACCATTACATGGCAATCCCTTTAATGCAGTCTTTGCCCTTAGGTGGCAGCATGATTGCGACCGATGTCGCCGCGCCTTTCTTCGCCCCTTTCAAACTGACATTAGTGTTGTCATTTTTTGTGGCAGTCCCCTATGTGCTCTATCAAATTTGGTCTTTTGTTGCGCCTGGTTTGTATAAGCATGAAAAACGTTTAGTCATGCCGCTACTTTTTAGCAGCACTGTACTGTTTTATTTAGGGATCGCCTTTGCGTATTACATTGTATTCCCTGTCGTGTTTGGCTTTTTTGCCAACACAGCACCCGAGGGCGTACAAGTCGCAACCGATATCAGCAGCTACCTCGACTTTGTGCTGAAATTATTTTTTGCATTCGGCCTATCCTTTGAGATCCCTATTGCCGTTGTCCTACTCTGTTGGGCTGGTGTCACATCACCTGAAGATCTCAAGCAAAAACGCCCTTATATCATTGTCGGCGCATTCGTGGTGGGCATGCTACTTACGCCACCCGATGTTATCTCCCAGACTATGCTTGCCGTGCCAATGCTGATATTGTTCGAAGCCGGATTATTTGCGGCTCGTTTTTACAGTAAACCTGATGACGAGACCGACGAAGAAGAATCAACGAACAACTAATGCCTAGAAGGCATTAGAGGAAAATAATAAGGGAACTGGGATGCGTTTTACTCTACTGACTGCCGCCATATTTATGGTATCGGCACAGGCCAATGCTGGTATTGAGCAACAATTAGCTCAATGTGCTGCAATGACAGACAAACTTGAACGTTTAATTTGCTATGACAATTTAGCGAGCAGCGTTCAAGTTGTAAGTTCTGTGCCTACTGATTCGAACGCACCATCTGCGGCTGTAGCAACCGCAGTTATAGCGCAGGGTGTTGCAGCTCCAACTCCCACTGCTGCGGCAAGCAATATCGAAGATAATTTCGGTATGGAAGCTAAACGAGCCCAAGAAGATACCATCGACAAGCTTTATCTTGATGTGGAATCTATCGCAGAAGATCCCTACGGCGCCCTAAAAATCACTTTCACCAATGGCCAAGTTTGGAAACAAACCGAAGGCCGTAAATACAACTTAAAAGCGGGCGAGAAAATCTTCATCGAGAAAGCGGCCTTTGGCTCATTTTTAATGGGGACTGAGAATCGTAATGCGAAGGTGAGGGTAAAGCGCCTCAAATAATGGCTTCCTATATAGATATCGCTGTCAACTTGCTTGGCAGCGCACTCGAACCAGACATAGCGCAAATTGTACAAGCAGCGGCGGACCAAGGGGTTTCGCCGCTCATCGTTATTGGTAGCGATTTAACCGAAAGCGCAGCAGCTATTCAATTATGCCAAAACTACCCTAACCAACTTTATTGCACTGCCGGTGTGCACCCACACCATGCCAGCCTATGGCAAACAGATTCCAAGCAAATTCAAGCAGATTTATGCCTAGCACCACAGGTCGTTGCCGTTGGCGAATGCGGGCTTGACTATAACAGGGACTTTTCACCCCGCCCAGCCCAGCGCCAAGCATTTATCACCCAATTAGAACTGGCGATTGAACTTCAAAAACCCGTTCTTATGCATGAGCGAGATGCCCATAGTGATTTTTTAAGCATCGTTAGCGAGTACCGTCCCCATCTTCGCGGCGCTTTATTGCACTGCTTTACTGGCACCCGCGCGCACATGGAAGCTTATATCGATCTCGATTTACACTTAGGGATTACAGGCTGGGTCTGTGATGAAAGACGCGGCCAAGAATTAGCAGAGCTAGTGCCCTTTATTCCAAAAGATCGTTTATTGATCGAAACAGATAGCCCATATCTGCTGCCTCGTAGCATGCGGCCTAAACCCAAATCCAGCAAAAATAAACCCGAATATTTACCCTATATCGCTCAGTATATTGCCAATCTACGTGGTGAAAATCCGGCTGAATTTGCTAAGCAATGCTATAAAAATAGCCTAGCGTTCTTTAATCTGAGTCAACACAATGGCTAAGTTAGGCAACATATTGGTTTTGCTTATCAGCATGTTTATGTCATCCGCTGTTTATGCCGACACGATGAGCATAGATGACCATACACCAACACCGCTCAATCTAATGCCTTGGCTTACGGTAACTCACCTAAATACCACAAGTGAATTAGCAGATATTCAAGCACTCCCAAAAACAAAATGGCATCAGTTTACCAGTGGCGATATTCAACGCCTTAGCCAACATAATTTTTGGCTGACATTTAGCATCCAAAGTGGTGACGAAAGCCTCTCCCGTATTCTCGCCCTCGACAATCCGTTATTAGATAAAGTGACCCTTTATCATTTAGTGGGTAACCAGCTCATCAACACCACCTATATGGGGGATACGCTTCCCTATCAGCAACGCCCACTACTGAGTAATATTTTTCTATACCCTTTTAAAATCAATGCAAATGAACAACACACCTTCTATCTGCATATAGAAACTGAAGGTAATGCTGCCGTTCCTATTAATCTATGGTCAGCTAATGATTTGGTACAAATTGCCGAATCAACAGCAGTCGAGCATGGGTTTCAGCTTGGTGTGCTCGCAGCCATCGGGATCTTCAGTCTATTTATCGCATTGGCTTCGGGTTCATTCAGTTACAGTTATTACTCCGGCTATGTTCTCTGCATGACACTCTTGGTCGCCACCATTAATGGGTTTGCATTCCGA
Source organism: Shewanella oneidensis MR-1 (assembly GCF_000146165.2). Taxonomy (NCBI): domain Bacteria; kingdom Pseudomonadati; phylum Pseudomonadota; class Gammaproteobacteria; order Alteromonadales; family Shewanellaceae; genus Shewanella; species Shewanella oneidensis. The sequence continues at coordinate 4,373,416 of NC_004347.2, forward strand.
TTTCTCTGGCCTAATTGGCCCGCATTGCAGCAACTGATGGTTCCAATGCTACTGCCTTTAGTTATGGGCTTTGCCTTGATGTTTACCGAAAAAATCTTACAACTGAAATACTATAATCGTCACATGCTATTGATGTGCCGTTACAGTGCAGTCTATATCCTCTTAGTATGCTTATTAGTCCCCTTTACCCGTTACGGTACCGTACTCTACATCGAAATAGTCTCTGTTGCCGTACTCAGTATCATTATGATGATACTCGCTATTATTCAAGCTGTTAGGGGACAGAAATTAGCCAAGCTATATACTATTGGCTGGGTGAGTATGCTGACGGGGGCATGCCTGAGTAGCCTATTGTATTTGAGTGTTATTGAACTGAATATCAAACCGCAGACACCTGTGATGCTGGGATTAACCTTCGAAATTATCTTTATGTCACTTGTACTGGCGATTCGCTATAACGATGAACGTAAAGCTAAACAACGCATTCAGCAGGAAGCACTAAAACAAGCGCAAAAAATTCGTAGTGCGCGGGAAGAAGCCTTAAAGGTTGAGGCCGAGACGAATGAAAGACTCGAGCAAAAGGTGCAAGAGCGCACCTTAGAACTTGAGATAACGCTACGCGAGTTACACGAAGTCAATCAAAAGCTTACCGAACAAAGCACCATAGATAGCTTAACGGGAGTCAAAAACCGTAGCGCCTTCGATAAACGCCTGTTGGCAGAGAGCCGTATTAGCCGCCGTCAAGAAACGCCAATTGCCCTATTGATGCTTGATATCGACCGATTTAAATCCATCAATGATCAATTCGGCCATTTAGCGGGCGATCAAGCATTAAAACTCATTGCGCAAACCTTACAGCAGCATTTAAAACGACCAACCGATCTAGTATCACGTTTTGGTGGAGAAGAGTTTGCTATTATTCTTCCCAATACAACTGCAGATGGCGCGCTTCAAGTCGCTGAAAGTATAAGAGATACAGTAAGTTGTATCGGCCTAACATGGGAAGGAAAGCCCATTCCACTCACCGTCAGTATTGGCGTGAGTGCCGACGTTATCATGAATGAACAACACAGTACCGAATTATTAGAGCAAGCAGACAAAGCCCTCTACCAAGCAAAAAATAGCGGACGCAATCAAGTAAAATTGTATGCGCCAGCACAAACAGAACCTAATTAGGAGTCTAATGTGAATATCATTACCAGTGCCTTCCCACAGCGCAGAATGCGCCGCATGCGTAAACATGATTTTAGTCGTCGCCTGATGGCTGAGAATCACCTAACAGTGAATGACTTAATCTATCCAATGTTTGTGCTCGAAGGCAGCAATCGCAGCGAAAAAGTGGCTTCAATGCCAGGTGTAGAGCGCTACTCTATCGACCTACTGCTAAAAGAAGCAGAAGAGCTAGTTGAATTAGGTATCCCCTTAATAGCCCTCTTTCCTGTTACGCCTTCCGAGAAAAAGTCGCTTATGGCAGAAGAGGCATACAATGCTGATGCGCTAGTGCAACGCGCAGTGCGTGAACTCAAAAAAGCTTTCCCGCAACTTGGCATTATGACCGACGTAGCTCTAGATCCTTTCACGACCCATGGTCAAGACGGCATTATTGATGAAACAGGCTATATCCTGAATGACATCACCACAGAGATCTTAGTGAAACAAGCACTCTCCCATGCTGAAGCGGGCGCAGACATTGTCGCTCCATCGGATATGATGGACGGCCGCATTGGCGCCATTCGCCAAGCGCTAGAAGCTGCTGGCCATGTTAACACTCAAATCATGGCCTACTCTGCCAAATACTCTTCAAGCTACTACGGCCCATTCCGCGATGCGGTTGGCTCAGCAGGCAACCTAAAAGGTGGCAATAAACATAGCTATCAAATGGACCCAGCAAATAGCGATGAAGCGCTGCACGAAGTCGCACTGGATATCCAAGAGGGCGCAGATATGGTGATGGTAAAACCTGGCATGCCATACCTCGATATCGTTCACCGTGTAAAGACTGAATTAGCAGTCCCCACCTTCGCCTACCAAGTGAGTGGTGAATATGCCATGCACATGGCTGCAATCCAAAATGGCTGGTTAGCAGAAAAGGCAATCGTCATGGAATCGCTACTATGCTTTAAACGCGCTGGCGCCGATGGCATCCTTACCTACTTCGCAAAACGTGCCGCACAGTGGTTAAAAGAAGCTAAATAATCGGATTTAGAAATCGATCTTATGCAGAAAGAGCAGCTAAACGCCGCTCTTTTTATTTGCCTGAACCCTGAACGAAGTGGTTAACTTTGTCGCGTTAAGGTAAACAGACCAATCCCCCATCGCCATCCAAGACTCAACTCTAAATAATACCATACCGCATTAAAGTTCAGTCACCTTTGCCCATTCCTGAGAGCACATCTTTATCACGCGTTTTGTACAACTGATAAAGCTGTTCCAAGCCTAGCTGCAGGCATCCACTATGTCCTCATATCCTTTAAAACAGCGATTGGCGAGATAATGTTGGCGCAGCCAACTCCATACCTGTTCGATGGGGTTTAGTTCTGGGGAATATGGCGGCAGTTTGAGGATCGACAGGTTAGGGATATCAGCAGCAATGTCATTGGTATGCCAACCCGCACCGTCCATTACCACGACTGCATGGTGGCCAGGTTTGGTGCGTTTTGCAATTAGCTCCAGGTGCTGGTGCATGATGTCCTTATTGGCGAATGGTGTGATGATGGCTTCAGTTTCTCCTGTTGCAGGACAGACTGCGCCGAAGAGGTGCACATATTCACACTGCTGCTGTTTTAGCGCTCTTGGTCTACTGCCTTTGGGGGCCCAAAGGCGTGTCGTTGTATTTTGCTGGCCGAATCTTGCTTCGTCCTGAAACCAAATATCAATCAGGTGTGGTTGTATATGAATGGGAGTGTGAAGGAGCGTTTCCAGAGGAAACTTTTTTAAAAGCGTCCTGTAAGCTCTGAGTTTGTTTTGGATGCCTGGAGCGGCTGGTTATCCAACAGGATCCCATGCTCTTGAGTAGCTTGTAGATGTGATTGGGATGGTACTCGACATTAAACTCACTCGAGATGTATTGCTGGATGTCTGCCCCAGTGAGTCTGCCGCCCTCATCTGATTGTGCTTGGAACTCAATATATCTGGCGAGTCTCCTTTTTTGCTCATTTGACAATGACGGCTTCTTCCCTGGGCGTGGTTTATCTTCAAGTCCTTGCTTAAGATAGCTTCTGACCCATAAGTTGACGCTAGCTCTGGCCACCTTCAACTGGTTTGCCACCTGAGTGCGGTTATGGCATTGCCAAAAATAGCGATACAGCGAGTAATCGCATGCGCTTATGCGGATTTTTTTCTCTTTTGGAGAGGCTAAGCAGACTTTCAGCAGTTTCAGGTTTAATAATCCAATTTTAAGCTGTTGTGTTGCTTGCAATTAGATCAGACTTCAATGCGGAATAGTATTAGAAAAGGTGTCGATATGTTCAGTTTGAAAATGAAAAACAAAAAAGCCAGCTTATTCAGCTGGCTTTTTTGCTCTCTTACGAGACTGTTTGTCTTCACGTTTAAAAGTGAAATCAAATTAGGCGCTTGGCGATGACCTACTCTCACATGGGGAGACCCCACACTACCATCGGCGCGATTGCGTTTCACTTCTGAGTTCGGGATGGGATCAGGTGGGACCACAATGCTATTGTCACCAAGCAAATTCGGTTTAAACAAGACTCGAGAGCGCACTGTGTGCTGCTAGGTCCTAGAACCTACTCTTGTCTTATTTAATAATTTAGAAAGCTGTATTGAGTATCACTTCTTAAGTGTTTGTATTCGTCTAAGTACTGTACGACCTCCAGGGAAGGAGGAAGTACTGGAAAATGTCTGGAACATTTTCAGTAAAACCCATCTGGGTTGTATGGTTAAGCCTCTCGAGTCATTAGTATCAGTTAGCTCAACGCCTCACAACGCTTACACACCTGACCTATCAACGTCCTAGTCTCGAACGGCTCTTTAGTGGACTTAAAGTCCAAGGGATGACTCATCTTGGGGCTCGCTTCCCGCTTAGATGCTTTCAGCGGTTATCGATTCCGAACATAGCTACCGGGCAATGCCATTGGCATGACAACCCGAACACCAGCGGTTCGTTCACTCCGGTCCTCTCGTACTAGGAGCAACTCCCCTCAATCATCCAACGCCCACGGCAGATAGGGACCGAACTGTCTCACGACGTTCTGAACCCAGCTCGCGTACCACTTTAAATGGCGAACAGCCATACCCTTGGGACCGACTTCAGCCCCAGGATGTGATGAGCCGACATCGAGGTGCCAAACACCGCCGTCGATATGAACTCTTGGGCGGTATCAGCCTGTTATCCCCGGAGTACCTTTTATCCGTTGAGCGATGGCCCTTCCATTCAGAACCACCGGATCACTATGACCTACTTTCGTACCTGCTCGACGTGTCTGTCTCGCAGTTAAGCTGGCTTATGCCATTGCACTAACCGTACGATGTCCGACCGTACTTAGCCAACCTTCGTGCTCCTCCGTTACTCTTTGGGAGGAGACCGCCCCAGTCAAACTACCCACCAGGCACTGTCCTTACCCCAGATAATGGGGCCAAGTTAGAACATCAACACTACAAGGGTGGTATTTCAAGGACGACTCCATCAGAACTAGCGTTCCAACTTCAAAGTCTCCCACCTATCCTACACATGTAGGGTCAATGTTCAGTGCCAAGCTATAGTAAAGGTTCACGGGGTCTTTCCGTCTAGCCGCGGGTATACGGCATCTTCACCGCAATTTCAACTTCACTGAGTCTCGGCTGGAGACAGCGTGGCCATCATTACGCCATTCGTGCAGGTCGGAACTTACCCGACAAGGAATTTCGCTACCTTAGGACCGTTATAGTTACGGCCGCCGTTTACCGGGGCTTCGATCATGAGCTTCTCTTGCGATAACCCAATCAATTAACCTTCCGGCACCGGGCAGGCGTCACACCGTATACTTCCTCTTGCGAGTTTGCACAGTGCTGTGTTTTTGATAAACAGTTGCAGCCACCTGGTATCTGCGACTCCCGTCAGCTTAGAGAGCAAGTCTCATCACCAACAGGAGCGTACCTTCTCCCGAAGTTACGGTACCATTTTGCCTAGTTCCTTCAGCCGAGTTCTCTCAAGCGCCTTGGTATTCTCTACCCGACCACCTGTGTCGGTTTGGGGTACGATTCCCACTAACCTGAAGCTTAGAAGATTTTCCTGGAAGCATGGCATCAACTACTTCATCCCCTTGGGGACTCGTCATCAGCTCTCAGTGTATAGTGACCCGGATTTGCCTAAGTCACCCACCTACCACCTTAAACGCGGACTACCAACGCCGCGCTAGCCTAGCCTTCTCCGTCTCTCCATCGCAGTTAGCGGAAGTACAGAAATATTAATCTGTTTCCCATCGATTACGCCTTTCGGCCTCACCTTAGGGGTCGACTCACCCTGCCCCGATTAACGTTGGACAGGAACCCTTGGTCTTTCGGCGAGGGGGTTTTTCACCCCCTTTATCGTTACTCATGTCAGCATTCGCACTTCTGATACCTCCAGTGTGGGTTACCCCTTCACCTTCTACGGCTTACAGAACGCTCCTCTACCGCGCATCTCTAATGAAATGCACCCGTAGCTTCGGTGGTATGTTTAGCCCCGTTACATCTTCCGCGCAGGCCGACTCGACTAGTGAGCTATTACGCTTTCTTTAAATGATGGCTGCTTCTAAGCCAACATCCTAGCTGTCTAAGCCTTCCCACATCGTTTCCCACTTAACATACACTTTGGGACCTTAGCTGACGGTCTGGGTTGTTTCCCTTTTGACGACGGACGTTAGCACCCGCCGTCTGTCTCCCGAGTAGTACTCATTGGTATTCGGAGTTTGCAAAGGGTTGGTAAGTCGGGATGACCCCCTAGCCTTAACAGTGCTCTACCCCCAATGGTATTCGCTCGAGGCGCTACCTAAATAGCTTTCGAGGAGAACCAGATATCTCCCGGTTTGATTGGCCTTTCACCCCCAGCCACAAGTCATCCGCTAATTTTTCAACATTAGTCGGTTCGGTCCTCCAGTTGATGTTACTCAACCTTCAACCTGCCCATGGCTAGATCACCGGGTTTCGGGTCTACGCCTTGCAACTAAACGCGCAGTTAACACTCGGTTTCCCTACGGCTCCGCTATTCGCTTAACCTCGCTACAAAACGTAAGTCGCTGACCCATTATACAAAAGGTACGCAGTCACGGTCTCAAGTACCGCTCCCACTGCTTGTACGTATACGGTTTCAGGTTCTATTTCACTCCCCTCACAGGGGTTCTTTTCGCCTTTCCCTCACGGTACTGGTTCACTATCGGTCAGTCAGGAGTATTTAGCCTTGGAGGATGGTCCCCCCATATTCAAACAGGATATCACGTGTCCCGCCTTACTCGTTTTCATCAAAGGTTAGTTTTCGTGTACGGGGCTATCACCCTGTGCCGCTGGACTTTCCAGACCATTCCACTAACACCCCTCTGACTTAAGGGCTAATCCCCGTTCGCTCGCCGCTACTAGGGGAATCTCGGTTGATTTCTTTTCCTAAGGGTACTTAGATGTTTCAGTTCCCCTCGTTTGCCTCATGTCGCTATGTATTCACCACATGATGACCGCTTATGCGGCCGGGTTCCCCCATTCGGACATCGTTAGCTCAAATGCTTGTTACTAGCTCGCCAACGCTTTTCGCAAGTTACTACGTCCTTCATCGCCTCTGACTGCCAAGGCATCCACCGTATACGCTTAGTCGCTTAACCATACAACCCAAATGAGTTTCACATCACTTGCGCTGTTGCGACCAGCTGGTTTTACTTGTCTCATCTTCGACCAAGAAGATGGACTCGCCTTAGACTTGAATATTCAAGACACTTAAAAAGTGTGTTAAGAACTCAATTTTTTTCGTATTAACACAACGACAGACATCATTGTGTTAATTACTATCAGCTTTCCAAATTGTTAAAGAACGGGCTTAAAAAAGCCAAAGATAATGTTTAAGTTTATCTTTGGCATCTCTAACCATAATGCAGTAAATGGTGGAGCTATGCGGGATCGAACCGCAGACCTCCTGCGTGCAAGGCAGGCGCTCTCCCAGCTGAGCTATAGCCCCATTTACATGCAGTGCGAGTAAATAAGATGTTCCAAACCTCTTAAAGGATTGGTTTGCCAAATCGAGTTATCCGCGGCAAATTAACGCGACGTTTAGTTCACTAAACGAGTGTTAATTTAACAAAGGAGAACGAAGATTTGGTGGGTCAGAGTGGACTTGAACCACCGACCTCACCCTTATCAGGGGTGCGCTCTAACCAGCTGAGCTACAGACCCATCTTTTACTCTATCTTCTATCAAGCAAATCTGTGTGAACACTCAACAAACATCAAGTTAGTCGTATAGGTAAGGAGGTGATCCAGCCCCAGGTTCCCCTAGGGCTACCTTGTTACGACTTCACCCCAGTCATGAACCACAAAGTGGTGAGCGCCCCCCCGAAGGTTAAGCTACCCACTTCTTTTGCAGCCCACTCCCATGGTGTGACGGGCGGTGTGTACAAGGCCCGGGAACGTATTCACCGTGGCATTCTGATCCACGATTACTAGCGATTCCGACTTCATGGAGTCGAGTTGCAGACTCCAATCCGGACTACGACGAGCTTTGTGAGATTAGCTCCACCTCGCGGCTTTGCAACCCTCTGTACTCGCCATTGTAGCACGTGTGTAGCCCTACTCGTAAGGGCCATGATGACTTGACGTCGTCCCCACCTTCCTCCGGTTTATCACCGGCAGTCTCCCTAGAGTTCCCACCATTACGTGCTGGCAAATAAGGATAGGGGTTGCGCTCGTTGCGGGACTTAACCCAACATTTCACAACACGAGCTGACGACAGCCATGCAGCACCTGTCTCACGGTTCCCGAAGGCACAACCGCATCTCTGCAGTCTTCCGTGGATGTCAAGAGTAGGTAAGGTTCTTCGCGTTGCATCGAATTAAACCACATGCTCCACCGCTTGTGCGGGCCCCCGTCAATTCATTTGAGTTTTAACCTTGCGGCCGTACTCCCCAGGCGGTCTACTTAATGCGTTAGCTTGAGAGCCCAGTGTTCAAGACACCAAACTCCGAGTAGACATCGTTTACGGCGTGGACTACCAGGGTATCTAATCCTGTTTGCTCCCCACGCTTTCGTGCATGAGCGTCAGTCTTTGTCCAGGGGGCCGCCTTCGCCACCGGTATTCCTCCAGATCTCTACGCATTTCACCGCTACACCTGGAATTCTACCCCCCTCTACAAGACTCTAGTTGGTCAGTTCGAAATGCGATTCCTAGGTTGAGCCCAGGGCTTTCACATCTCGCTTAACAAACCGCCTGCGCACGCTTTACGCCCAGTAATTCCGATTAACGCTCGGACCCTCCGTATTACCGCGGCTGCTGGCACGGAGTTAGCCGGTCCTTCTTCTGTAGGTAACGTCACAGATAAGTCGTATTAGGACTTACCCTTTCCTCCCTACTGAAAGTGCTTTACAACCCGAAGGCCTTCTTCACACACGCGGCATGGCTGCATCAGGGTTTCCCCCATTGTGCAATATTCCCCACTGCTGCCTCCCGTAGGAGTCTGGGCCGTGTCTCAGTCCCAGTGTGGCTGATCATCCTCTCAGAACAGCTAGGGATCGTCGCCTTGGTGAGCCATTACCTCACCAACTAGCTAATCCCACCTAGGTTCATCCAATCGCGAGAGGCCCGAAAGTCCCCCTCTTTCCCCCGTAGGGCGTATGCGGTATTAGCAGTCGTTTCCAACTGTTATCCCCCTCGACTGGGCAGATCCCTAGGCATTACTCACCCGTCCGCCGCTCGCCACCTCATGAGTAAACTCACTTGTGCTGCCGCTCGACTTGCATGTGTTAGGCCTGCCGCCAGCGTTCAATCTGAGCCATGATCAAACTCTTCAATTAAAGTTTTGTTGTTTCCGAAGAAACGGCTCAATGAATTCTGTCATTTGTTTTCGCCATCTCTTCATAAAGAGAAGAAAGCGAAACCAAAATTATGTACATATTGCTATGAACACTCATCACCGAAGTGATTTGGAATCATTGATTTAATTCTTTGATTACTCGCCAAACGGCAGAGTAATTTCGATTAACTCAACACCTGTGAGTGTCCACGCAGATTTGCTTGATAAATTGTTAAAGAGCGTTGACCATCAGCTTTATCACAAGTGATTTCAGCGGGTCAGGGCTGCGTATTTTACGCATTCCCGTTTTTGCGTCAAGTAGTTTTTAAAACTTTCTTTTCGCTCATCAAGGATTTAATCACTTGATGTACTGGCACTTGCAACTGCGTATTGCTGTCTGCCGTGTCAGTGGATGCGCATTATAGGCAGCAGAACTTTTTGTGCAAGCGCTTTTTTGCGTTTTTTCGATCTTTTTTCAATAGTATCAGTTAGTCACAATGTACCCACCAATTACCCCCAAAGTTATCCACAAACGACTCTTAATTGCTTTATTTTTGAACTAAATATGACTTATCTAATGAATAAGGCTGGTGATTTAAATAGGCTTTATATAGATGCAGACAGATTCAATGATTTGTATCTGGCTTTGAGTAGATATGAAAAGGCGACTATCACAGTCGCCTTTTAGAATTAAGTGCACGTATTGAATTAGCTTAGCTTACCGTGACACTGCTTATACTTACGGCCTGAACCACAAGGACAAGGATCGTTACGGCCCACTTTATCACCGTCACGGATCATCGGTGTATGTGCAGCAATAGCGTCGTCTTCATCACTACCACCAACTAATGCTTCTGCGGCAGCGTGCTGGTAGTCGCGTTGGATCTTGGCATCTTCTTCACGACGACGGGCTTCCATCTCTTCCACATCCGATTGAGCTTGAACTTGAACTTTAGATAACACGCTAATCACATCATGCTTCAGCGTATTCAGCAATTGTTGGAACAGTTCAAAAGACTCACGCTTATACTCTTGCTTTGGATTCTTCTGTGCGTAGCCACGTAAGTGGATACCTTGGCGTAAATGATCCATTGCCGCTAAGTGCTCTTTCCACAAGCCATCGAGGGTTTGTAGCATCACTGCTTTTTCGAATTGGCGTAATACTGAGGCTCCGACCATCTCTTCTTTCGCTTTATAAGCATCTGACCAAGAAGTGATAATACGCTCGCGCAGGCTTTCTTCGTGTAAGTCGTCTTCTTTATCGAGCCATTCTTGAATTGGCAGTTTCAGCATAAACTCTTGATGTAGACGCTGCTCAAGCCCAGGAACATCCCATAACTCTTCAACTGATTGTGGTGGAATGTATTGGTCAATCACGGCACTAATCACATCGTCTTGGATGTTTTGAATGGTGTCCGCAATACTTTCAGCATCCATCAACTCGTTGCGCTGGGCGTAAACCACTTGGCGCTGATCGTTAGCGACGTCATCAAATTCAAGTAATTGCTTACGAATGTCAAAGTTACGTGCTTCAACTTTACGTTGAGCGTTTTCGATTGCGCGAGACACCCATGGATGTTCTATCGCTTCACCTTCTTCCATACCCAGCTTCTTCATCATGCCGGAGACACGATCAGAGGCAAAGATACGCATTAAGCTATCTTCCATAGAGAGGTAGAAACGTGAAGAACCAGCATCACCTTGACGACCCGCACGACCACGCAGCTGGTTGTCAATACGGCGAGACTCGTGACGCTCGGTACCTAAAATATGTAAACCACCAGCGGCGACAACGGCATCGTGACGTAATTGCCAATCGGCCTTGATCTTAGCCTTTTGTTCTGGTGTTGGATTTTCGAGGGCATCGATTTCCATGTTCCAGTTGCCGCCTAGTACGATGTCGGTACCACGACCCGCCATGTTAGTGGCAATCGTCACGGCCCCAGTACGGCCAGCTTGGGCAACGATCTCGGCTTCTTTTTCATGGAACTTAGCGTTAAGTACTTGGTGCGGGATCTTTTCCTTTACCATTAAGCGCGCTAAGAGTTCAGATTGCTCGATAGAAACCGTACCCACCAACACAGGCTGACCACGTTCACGACAGTCTTTAATGTCTTTAATAATCGCTTGATACTTTTCATTAGCGGTTAAGTAAACTAAATCCGCCATATCCTTACGGACCATTGGACGGTTGGTTGGCACTACGACAGTGTCTAGCCCATAGATATGTTGAAACTCAAACGCTTCTGTGTCGGCAGTACCCGTCATACCCGCTAATTTTTCGTATAAGCGGAAGTAATTTTGGAAGGTAATCGAAGCCAGTGTTTGGTTTTCGTTTTGAATACGAACGCCTTCTTTAGCTTCAACAGCTTGGTGTAAACCTTCAGACCAACGACGGCCAGGCATAGTACGGCCTGTGTGCTCATCAACGATGATCACTTCACCATCTTGAACGATATAGTCGACATCACGTTCAAATAGGGTATGAGCGCGTAGTGCAGCGTTTACGTGATGGAGTAAAGAAATATTAGCAGCTGAGTAAAGTGAGTCACCTTCGGCTAACATGCCTCGTTCAATCAGCAGGTTTTCAACCTTCTCTTGGCCGCGTTCGGTAAAGTGCACTTGTTTGGCTTTTTCATCAATGGTGTAGTCGCCTTCGCCCACATACTCCTCAGAGTCTTCCTTATCTTGACGGATAAGATTAGGGATCAGCGTGTTGATTTTGATGTAAAGTTCTGAGCTATCTTCTGCTGCACCAGAGATAATCAATGGTGTACGCGCTTCGTCGATAAGGATTGAGTCGACTTCGTCGATCAGTGCATAGTGTAATGGTCGTTGAACACGCTCTTGTGGTGAAAACGCCATGTTATCGCGCAGATAGTCGAAACCAAATTCGTTGTTGGTTCCATAGGTGATATCCGCGTTATAGGCATCTTTTTTATCTTGCTGGCCAAGACCGGCAACGTTAATACCGACCGTCAGACCTAAGAATTCGAACAATGGACGGTTGTTTTCCGCGTCACGGCGCGCCAAGTAATCGTTGACGGTAATGACGTGAACACCTTTGCCCGTCAAAGCATTAAGGTAAGCAGGTAATGTTGCGGTTAAGGTTTTACCTTCACCTGTACGCATTTCAGCGATGCGGTTACTATCAAGCACCATACCACCAAGTAACTGCACGTCGAAATGACGCATTTCGAACACACGCTTTGACGCTTCACGCACCGTCGCAAACGCTTCAGCCATGATGCTATCTAACGAAGCACCTGCCGCCAAACGCTCACGAAACTCTGCGGTTTTCGCTTTAAGCTGCTCATCGGTTAACTTTTCATAATCGGCTTCAAGCGCATTAATCTTATTAACTACTTTTTGTAACCCTTTAAGGGTACGGTCGTTGCGACTACCAAATACTTTTGTCAGTAATTTACCAAACATCTGAATCACTTATTTTCTGTAGGCCAAGTCCATGATGGAAACTAGAAGCCAATGTTTCAATTAACCTGCTTTGCGGTAGACAAACTTTTGTGGATCTATCTGCTGTCCGCCACGCAACACTTCATAATGCACATGAGCCCCAGTCGAGCGCCCAGTGCTTCCCATACTGGCGATGGTTTCGCCTTTAGCGACCACATCACCTACAGCTACTGACAAAGCTTTATTATGGCCATAGCGTGTACGTAAACCGTTACCATGGTCGATTTCGACCAATTCGCCATAACCAAACATATTCCCAGCCCAAGTCACCACGCCTGCTGCAGTCGCGACAACTTTAGCCCCTTCCCGACCGGTAAAATCGATCCCTTTGTGCATGGTTCGACGACCGTTGAAAGGGTCATTACGTAATCCGTAGGGCGACGATAACCAACCTTTATCGAGTGGGAGCCCTGATACATAACGTTCAGCATCTATATGGTGGTTAGATGACACTGTTTCAAGTAGTGATAGTTGAACATTATTGTTGTCAATTCGTGACGCCAGTTTATCCATATCTTCGATAAGCTGACTAATTTCGATATTCGAGCCTAATTCACTTAAACCACCAACCCCAACTTCAGATGAGAAATCAAAGTCTTCATCTAATTTGTTTTGTTTAGCGACTTGTTGACCTAAGGCCTCGAGACGGGTGATTTTAGCTTGCATGCGTGCAACATGGGTCGCCAGCATCGCTAGCTGGGACTCTGTGGCACTTTTTAGCTCTAAGACTTGCTTCTTTTGTTGCTCGCGTTGGATCCGATCGTTATCGACACTGGCTTGCTGATTTTCAAACTTAGCAGAGTTGTGTTGATAAATACCGGCACCAGTAGCCAACAATAGCATGGGAAGGATCAACCAGCGTTTACTGGGTTGCCAGCGCGTGACGCCATTCCGACCTTGAATAAATACTGTTACACTCATAGCCTAATTCAGCCATCTTATTATCATATGAAAAAGCCCCCTCAGGATCTCAGCCAATTACTACACCAGTCAGGCACATTACCCGACATAGCTGAGAAAGCGGAACTACTTTTATATCTGGATCAGCACGTGAAGCAGATTGTCGCAGGTCCTGTTGCGGAACAGCTGAAAGTCGCTAATTTCCGCCAGGGTGTTCTTGTGGTTGAAACCACTTCGGCAGCGTGGGCCGCACGAATTAATTTCCAAAAGCAGAAGCTACTCACGCAGCTTCAAACAGAAACGCTCCCAATCCTTACCGCAATTGAAGTTAAAGTCAACCCGAGATTAGCATTGTATGACGCAAAGCCGAAACAGACGCATAAACAACTCAGTCCTGCTGCTGCGGAACATATTGCTGCGCTTGCAGAAAATGTGAGCGGAACACTAGGCGAAAAACTAAAACGGCTGGCCAATTTGGCCAGCCGTAATAAGTAAACAGCAAACGCGATTAGGCGAAAACCACACCGCCAGGCACAGTAAAACTGACGGGAGCATCGGCTTCTTTCTCAAAGCTCACTAACTCCCACGCATCCTGCTGCGCCAATAAGGCACGTACTAACTGGTTATTCAGAGCATGACCCGTTTTATAGGCAGTAAACTCACCAAGAATGGCGTGTCCTGCCACGTAGAGATCACCAAACGCATCTAAAATTTTGTGCTTAACGAACTCATCCTCATAACGCAGGCCGTCGGGGTTGAGGACGCGATATTCATCAAGTACAACTGCGTTTTCCATGCTGCCACCTAATGCTAGGTTATTCGCACGCAGATACTCAATATCACGCATAAAACCAAAAGTACGAGCGCGGCTAATGTCTTTAACAAAAGCTGAAGTAGAGAAGTCCATCACCACATGCTGTTGGCTGCGAGCAATTTCGGGGTGAGCAAAGTCAATTTTAAAGTTGACTCTAAAACCTTTAAAAGGCTTGAGCTCGGCCCACTTATCACCGTCTTCAACACGCACAGGGCGTTTAATCTTTAAGTACTTCTTAGGTGCAGACTGCTCTTTAATACCCGCAGACTGAAGTAAGAAGACAAATGGGCTCGCACTACCATCCATAATTGGGATTTCAGGGGCGTCCACCTCGATTACGGCGTTATCAATGCCTAAACCCGCTAAGGCTGCAAACAAATGCTCAATAGTCGAAATACGAATACCTTCGTCATTGACAAGTGCCGTGCACATCGTGGTTTCGCGAACTTGTTCCGCCTTTGCAGGAATAGCAACGGCAGGACTCATATCGGTACGCACGAGTACGATCCCTGTATTAACTGGTGCGGGCATAATGCTCAAAGTGACTTTATTGCCAGAGTGCAAACCGACTCCGGTAGCTTTCACCATTTTTTGAACAGTTCTTTGAAATATCATTCAGTTACCCGTTTAGATTTCAATAATTAAGCCTAATATTTGCACACGCAGCGGCAGCAAAACGACCACATAGGTAATACATGGTAACATAAGTTGACCATGTCATACAAATGTCGTCATTGGATGGTATTGCCGATAAAGCAACACGCCACCCGATACGCTGGACTCAAATACCTGTTTTAGTCAGCTTGCTTACGCAAAAATGCTGGGATATCTAAGTAATCCAATTCATGCTTCGTTGAAGGCGCGGGCGCAGGAGCTGGTGCTGGCGCTGCGGGTAATACGTTACCCTTTGGCGCCGCGTAGCTCACATGGGTTGCTTCTTCGACATAAGCTTCAACTTTTGGTTCCACAACGACTGGCTCTGGACGAGGCGCAGGCTTAGAAACCAATTGAATATCTGGACGCTTTTCAGCACCTATACCCGTTGCAACTACAGTTACACGTAGTTCGTCGCTCATTTCTGGGTCGATAACCGCCCCCACAACCACGGTCGCATTGTCAGATGCATAAGCTTTAACATGGTTACCGACAGTTTCGAATTCTTCGATGCTCATGTCCATACCCGCAGTAATGTTAACTAACACACCACGTGCACCGGCTAAGTCGATGTCTTCTAATAACGGACTGGCGACAGCAGCTTCTGCAGCTTCTTCTGCACGGTCTTCACCACGCGCAACACCCGTACCCATCATGGCATTACCCATTTCGGACATAACGGTTTTCACGTCCGCAAAGTCGACGTTAATCAGACCTGGACGAGTAATAAGCTCAGCAATACCTTGTACTGCGCCAAGTAACACGTTATTCGCTGCGGCAAACGCATCGAGTAATGAAGTTCCACGGCCCAATACTTTTAATAATTTTTCGTTCGGGATCGTGATTAACGAATCCACGTGCTTGGCGAGCTCGGCGATACCTTGCTCAGCATAAGCCATACGCTTTTTGCCTTCGAATGGGAACGGCTTAGTCACTACCGCAACGGTCAAAATACCTTCTTCGCGGGCAATTTGTGCCACAACAGGTGCAGCACCAGTACCAGTACCACCGCCCATACCAGCCGCGATAAAGATCATGTCTGAACCTTTAATCGCTGCGCGAATGTTCTCGCGATCTTCTTCCGCCGCAGCACGACCCACTTCAGGGTTGGCGCCCGCGCCGAGACCTTTAGTGACATCGCGACCTAATTGAATCGTTGAGCCAGCACCAGATTTACGTAGCG
Source organism: Shewanella oneidensis MR-1 (assembly GCF_000146165.2). Classification (NCBI taxonomy): domain Bacteria; kingdom Pseudomonadati; phylum Pseudomonadota; class Gammaproteobacteria; order Alteromonadales; family Shewanellaceae; genus Shewanella; species Shewanella oneidensis. The sequence goes on from NC_004347.2 coordinate 4,389,403, forward strand.
CCTGTGCGTCTGTATTGGTAACGACAAACTCAACACCTTCAATGTTGTGTTTGACCATATGTTCGACAGCGTTACCGCCGCCGCCGCCAACGCCGATGACTTTAATCACCGCGTCGTCTGAGTGAGTGTCCATGATCTCAAACATTGTCTGATCTCCGTGTTGCCTGCGTTATTAAAATTCACCCTTAAACCAGCTTTGGACCCGATTCCAAGCACTGGTAACCCCTTGACGCTCAGGACGCTCAAATTGACGCTCAAGCACCCGTCTCGCACCATAATGGAGCAATCCTACCCCTGTGGAGTAAATAGACTGATCCACGTATTCGTATAACCCTTTAACTGGCAATGGTGAGGCGACGCGAACCGGCATACCAAAGGTTGCCTCCGCGATGTCCACCACGCCTTGAATCGACGCCGTACCGCCTGTTAGCACGATACCAGCGGCGATTTGATCTTCTAAACCACTGTCTTTTAGCTCCTTGAGCACTAACTCAAACAGCTCTTGATATCTCGGCTCAACCACTTCGGCCAAGGTATGGCGCGACATGCTACGCGATGGACGACCACCGACCGAGGGCACTTCGATACTGTCTTCACGGCTCACCATAGAACTGCGCGCACAGGCGAATTGCACTTTAATTTGTTCAGCATGTGACGATGGCGTGCGGAAAATCTTCGCAATATCGTTGGTCACTTGGTTACCCGCAACCGGCACAACCGCACAGTGACGCAGCGCGCCATTGGTATACACGGCAATGTCCGTCGTGCCACCGCCAATATCGACAATACAAACACCTAAGTCTTTTTCATCGAAGGTCAGTACCGCATCCGCCGAAGCAATGCCAGAGAACACTAAGTCATCGACCTTCAAGCCACAACGCTCGACACTCTTAGTAATGTTCTTGGCCATATCATTGGCGCAGGTCACTATGTGTACCTTGGCTTCCATTCGCATGCCTGACATACCGATAGGGCTACGAATGCCATCTTGTACGTCGATAGCATATTCCTGTGGTAGCACGTGCAGAATCCGACGCTCCGTTGGGATTTTCACCGAACGCGCGGTATGGATCACGTTGTCGACGTCTTCTTGTGTCACTTCTTCATCGTTAATCGACACCATGCCATTTTCGTTTTGGCAGGCGATATGTTTACCGGAAATACTCAGGTAAACCGATGATACTTGGCAATCTGCCATTAATTCCGCTTGATCGAGCGCACGTTGTACACTGCGCACGATGGAGTCTAAATCGTTAACGCCACCCTTATCCATGCCCCTTGAGGGGTGGTTACCAAGGCCGACTATGCTGATTTCGCCATCGGGCAGAACTTCGCCTATGATCACTGCGACTTTAGAGGTTCCTATGTCCAATCCGACGATCAGATTTCTATCTTGGTTTTTCGTCATTAATTATCGGCTCTCTTGTTTGTGCATCGCCCCAGCCTACGGCCAACCCTGTGTCGTAGCGCAAATCCACTCTGGCAATGGGTTTATCTTGTTTCGCCAGTAATGGGTAAACTGTGATAAACCTTTGTATCCTTGCCATTTTATCCTCTCGACCTAGGTCTAAAACAATACCGTTACCTAGTGTCGCATGCCACGCATGGCGTGGCGTTAAATTCAAACTTGCTAAGGTAAAGCCATTAATCTTCAATAGCGAGTTAACCTGCGCATAGGCGGTTAACACTTCAGTGCCCATATCATCTGGCCCTGATAAATGCGGCAGATGTTCCAGCTCAGGGTGCGATGGCGCTTCAAACACTTCGCCATGCACATTAAGCCAAGCGGTACCATTCCAATGGGCGGCCGGTTGCTGCTCTTGCAAATACACCCTGAGTTTCGCTGGCCATTCACGTCTGACTGATGCGCGATACACCCAAGGTAAAGCTTCTAACGCCTGTTGCACTAAGGTTATATCTGCGCTGAAAAAACTCCGTTGCATTAAATCCTGTAGTGCAATTTGTATATCTTTATCAGTGGTGTAAGTCCGTTCACCTTTAATAGCGACAGCTTCAATGGGCAAGGTGCTGGCATCATTTAAAAACTTATGCAGCAGGTAGCCGCCAAACACAAAACTACCAATGACTAACGATAAAAAACCAATCCCACTCCACAGGTACCAATTAACCTGTGACTTCCTCGCCCGCCAGTGTCGCCTCTTATCACTCCAAGACACGTTTGTTTCCACCTTTCAACGACACTACTAAAAACCACAGAAAATCGGCCATTATATAGCGCTAAAGCCTCGGGTCAAATTTCCTTTAAACCTGAGGAGTCACGCGATACATCAAGGTTTTACCTCAGTTGTAGCTCCGGTACTAAAACCCAATTCAGAAGCTGCCAACTTGCGCGACAAAGCGCCTATATTACCCGCACCTTGGGTCAACAATAAATCCCCCTCCTGCAACACATCAGGCAGCACTTCAGCTAACTGCTCAGGGCTGGCAATAAAGATGGGGTCCAATTGTCCACGAAGACGAATTGAGCGGCATAACGCCCGACCATCCGCGCCAGGAATGGGTGCTTCGCCCGCGCTGTATACGTCGAGTAATAACAGGCAATCGACCTGTGACAACACTTCAATAAAGTCTTCGTACAAGTCACGTGTACGCGTATATCGATGTGGTTGATAGGCCATCACTAAACGTTTTTCTGGCCAGCCTGCACGAGCCGCTTTAATGGTCGCCGCCACTTCACTCGGGTGATGACCATAGTCATCCACCAACATCACTTCGCCCTTTGGCGTGGCGAACTTACCTAAGTGCTGGAAACGACGGCCAATACCTTGGAATTCAGCTAAGGCTTGAATGATGGCACTGTCATCGATTTCATCTTCTGTCGCTACGGCAATCGCCGCCAATGCATTTAATACATTGTGCTGGCCTGGCAGGTTGAGCAGCAGATCCAAATCTTCTTTACCTTTACGTCTTACCGTAAAGCGGCATTGATGCCCTTGCTGACTGAAATTGAGCGCCTGCACGTCAGCATCGTCTCTAAAACCATAGGTCACAATATGGCGACTGATACGTGGCATTATCTCACGCACAACAGGATCATCAATACAGACGACCGCCACACCATAGAATGGCAGGTTATGCAGAAAGTCAACGAAGGTTGATTTGAGCTTTTCAAAGTCACCGCCATAGGTATCCATATGATCAGCTTCGATATTTGTCACCACACTAACCATAGGCTGTAAGTGCAGGAAGCTCGCATCGCTCTCATCCGCCTCGGCAATGAGATAGCGACTGGTACCTAAACGGGCATTAGTACCCGCACTATTGAGCAAACCGCCAATCACAAACGTCGGATCACGCCCCGCTTGACCATACAAACTGGCAATCAAACTGGTTGTAGTGGTTTTACCATGAGTGCCCGCAATCGCTACACCATGGCGGTAACGCATCAACTCAGCTAGCATTTCGGCGCGGCGAACGATAGGAATACGCAGTTCTTTTGCCGCAATAATCTCTGGATTTTGGGGATTAATCGCCGTCGATACCACCACCACATCGGCTTGCTGCACGTTATCAGCGCCATGACCGATATGAATTTTCGCGCCCAAGAGACAGAGTCTATCGGTCACTGCATTTTGCGCGATGTCAGAACCACTGACAACATAGCCTTCGTTTACTAATACTTCAGCGATCCCGCCCATGCCCGCGCCGCCAATGCCGACGAAATGAATACGCTTAATCCGGCGCATTTCAGGGATCATACTTCTTAGCTGTAAGTATCTTTCTGTCTTTGTCATACCTATCCTTTCTCGGCGAGAGCAATACACACTTGGGCCACCTGTTCGGTCGCATCCAACACGGCAACATCTCTCGCTCTTTGGCCCATACGGGCTAATTCTGCTCTGTCATTGGCGAGTAACTGTAATTTACTCACCAGCTTATTCACGTCCAAGATGGCCTGTGGCAATAGGAAAGCTGCGCCAGCCTCAACCAACACTTGAGCGTTACGGGTTTGGTGATCATCCACCGCATGGGGATAAGGCACCAAAATACTAGGAAGTCCCACCGCCGCTAACTCGGATACCGTCAGCGCGCCGGCGCGGCACAATACCACATCAGCCCAACGATAGGCGGCTTCCATATCATCAATAAATTCGGCAACATTGACGCCACCATCTTGTCCTTGCTGTTGATAAGCGGACTTGACCCCAGCCAGATTATCCTTACCTACTTGATGCCAAACGGTAATCGACTGCTGTTTACTCAGCGCGGCCACCACTTCGGGCATTAAATCGTTAAAGACTTTAGCACCTAAGCTGCCGCCCACAACCAACACCTTTAGCGCCTCATCTGCAGTTTGCTTAGGCTCGCCGCCTAAGGCAATCAACTCACGACGAATGGGATTGCCCACGACTTTCGCCTTCACTTGGGTGAAGGTATTTTTAAAGGCACACAGCACTTGGCTAGCAATCCGCGAGAGCAGCTTATTAGTCATTCCCGGTATAGCATTCTGCTCATGTAGCACTAAGGGCACACCCGCTAATTTAGCCGCCACACCACCAGGGCCACTAGCAAAACCGCCCATGCCAAGCACCACATCGGGTTTAAACTCAGCAATTACGGCTTTAGCTTGCAAAATAGAGCGCACCACTTTAAAAGGCGCAGCCAATTTACGTACTAAGCCATTGCCACGCACACCCTTGATGTCGATAAAATCAATATCGAAGCCATACTGAGGTACTAAGCGCGCCTCCATACGGTCAGCCGTACCTAACCAACGCACTTGCCAACCTTGCTGCGCTAAATACTTTGCCACCGCAAGCGCCGGAAACACATGTCCTCCCGTGCCGCCTGCCATGACTAAAATACGTTTACCCGCGTCGGTCATTACTTCAATCTCCCTTGCACGGCCTGAACTAAACTCATGCGCCGTTCGTAATCGATGCGCAGCAATGTCATTGCTGCCGCTGTCATGACCCATAGACTACTACCGCCGTAACTCACAAAGGGCAGTGTTAACCCTTTAGTGGGTAACATACCAATGCTTGCGCCCACGTTAACGACGGTCTGGAAACAGATCCAAATCCCAATGGCATAGGCCAGATAACCTTCGAAGGCTTTGTCCATCACCAGGCATAAATTGCCCAGACGAATGGCTCTCAATGCCACAAACAACAACACGGATAACACCGCGATAATGCCGATAAACCCTAACTCTTCACCAATCACGGCAAAGATAAAGTCGGTATGCGCCTCAGGAAGGTATTCCAACTTTTGGATACTGTTGCCAAGTCCCTGACCAAGCCAATCGCCACGGCCATAGGCCATCAGTGATTGCGTTAACTGATAACCACTGCCAAACGGGTCTTGCCAAGGGTCTAAAAATGATGTCACCCGGCGCATACGGTAAGGCTCGAGTAAAATCAGTGCCACGAAGGCCAAGATGCCCGCAAAAATCAGTGCGAAGAAGTCCAGCAACCGCGCACCAGCAAGGAACAGTAATCCCACAGTGCCAACAAACAGCACCACAACTGTCCCTAAGTCGGGTTGCATCAAAATCAAAATCGCGTAAATCGCAAATACTGCAATCGGCTTGTAGAAGCCTTTTGCATTTTCACGCACTTCCTGATGACGACGTACCAAATAACCCGCCATATACACAGAAAACGCAAATTTCGCGACCTCCGCGACCTGAATACGGATCGGTCCGAGTGATAGCCAACGTGTCGCCCCGTTAACTGTGGTACCCACAGCTAATACCGCCAGCAGCATAAAAAACACTACCAGCAACATGATTGGGCTCATGCGTTGCCACGTCTGCATATCCACCCTAAGGACAAATGCGGCAATAATTAAACATCCCAACAAATAACCCACATGGCGGGTCATAAAATGGAATGGATTGCCGGTCAGCGTTTGCGCCTCAGGCATAGAGGCTGACATCACCATCACAAAACCAAAGCCAATCAAGGACAAAACAGCCGTGAGCAAAGCCCGATCGTATAATTGCACGCCCGGGACTTCGGTATCACGTTGCCAGTTGGGCAGTGCATGCAGCACTCGTCCAAACAGGCTAAGCTGTCTTGTATCACTCGCCATCGAGTTGCTCCACTTGGCTTCTAAAATCATCGCCACGGGCCATAAAGTTGCTGTACATATCAAGGCTTGCACACGCGGGCGACAACAACACAATATCACCCGAGGTAGCTAATTGAGCTGCCTTGGCAACGGCTGCCGCCATAGAATCAACCTTGATAGCACCTTCCTTCAACGCGGCAATTTTATTGCCATCGCGACCTAAGGTAATAAGGTGAGTCACTTTTGTTAATGGCTCTTCAAGCGGGCTGAAATCCGCGCCCTTACCATCGCCACCGGCAATCAAAATAATGTCACCGAGGTGATCACTTAATCCATCAAGCGCCGCGACGGTGGCGCCCACATTGGTCGCCTTAGAATCGTTCACATAGGTGACACCACCTTTGACACCAACCACTTCGCAGCGGTGGGAAAGTCCCGTAAAGGTGCGAGCCACGTTGGCCATCACTTGTTTATCCACGCCCACGGCATAGACCAGCGCCATGGCAGCAAGTAAGTTGGCATGGTTATGACTGCCAATCAGCGACACTTCAGTGATCGGCATGATTTCACTGTGACCATGATAAATCTTACTGTCACAAATGCCCCACTCATCACCCTCAGGCGGCGCTAAACCAAAGCTGTTTTGGTTCATGGGTTCAGTTGGAATAGTCAGCGCATCATCACGGTTAAAAATGATGGAACGACTTTGATGGTACAGACGCAGCTTAGCCTTACGATAGGCATCCATATCGCTGTATCTGTCCATGTGATCTTCCGTCACGTTTAAGCAGGTTGAGGCAACGCAGTTCAAGCTATGGGTGGTTTCAAGTTGGAAACTCGATAACTCAAGCACAAAAATATCAGCATTCTCTTTCAGCAAATCCAGCGCCGGAATACCAATATTGCCGCCCACGGCAACAGCAATGCCCGCTTCTCGCAGCATTTCACCCACTAAGGTGGTCACTGTCGTTTTGCCATTTGAGCCCGTAATCCCAATCACACAAGGTTTACGATCGGCAATCTCACGGGCAAACAGTTCAACATCTCCAATCACTTCAATGCCCATATCCAGTGCAGCGCGCACTTCGGGGGTATTCATCGCAATCCCAGGGCTGATAATGATTTGCGTCGCCTGCACTAGGTAGCGGCAATCAAATCCGCCAGCAATCAACTTCACCTCAGGGAATGAGCTTGCCAGCGTCTCGGCGCCTGGGGGCTGGCGACGGCTATCCATCACCAACGGCGTAATGCCTTTTCCACACAAATAGCGCACTACCGAAAGCCCAGTGGCTCCCAACCCTAATACTATGTGTGAATACTGACTTTGCATGAGCAATTACCTTAACTTCAACGTGGCTAAGCCGAGTAAAACTAAGAAAATAGAGATAATCCAAAAGCGCACGATCACGCGCGGTTCCGGCCAACCTTTTAACTCGTAGTGGTGATGGATAGGCGCCATGCGGAAGATCCGCTGTCCACGTAATTTGTAAGAACCGACCTGCAAAATCACTGACACGGTTTCCATCACAAACACACCGCCCATGATCACTAAGAGGATTTCTTGGCGAACTAATACAGCAATCGCTCCCAAGGCCGCACCTAAAGAGAGTGAGCCCACATCGCCCATAAAGACTTGTGCTGGATAAGTGTTAAACCACAAAAAGCCTAAACCTGCGCCCACAATCGCGGTACAAACGATCACCAGCTCGCCAGAGCCAGGTAAATGCGGAATATGCAGGTAATTAGCAAACTGAGCATGGCCCGACAGATAAGCTATCAGCGCAAATGCTGCAGCCACCATCACAGTTGGCATAATCGCAAGACCATCGAGACCGTCGGTTAAGTTCACCGCGTTGCTAGAACCCACAATGGTGAAGTAAGCCAATACGATAAACACCGCGCCCAGTTGCGGCATCACATCTTTAAAGAAGGGCACCACTAATTGCGTTTCACCAGGGTTAGCGGCTGTAGTGTAAAGAAAAAAGGCAATGATCAAGGCCGCTAAGGATTGCAGAATATACTTCCAGCGCGCAATCAATCCCTTAGTATCTTTACGAACCACTTTGCGATAATCATCAATAAAGCCAATCATGCCGAAGCTGCCCAATACAAACAGCATCACCCACACATAGCGGCTACCAAGATCGCCCCATAACAGCACACTGAGAAAGATGGCGCCTAAAATAAGCAGGCCACCCATAGTGGGCGTTCCGCGCTTACTAAAATGCGATTCAGGCCCATCATTACGCACCACTTGGCCAATTTGCATCAACTGCAAGCGCTCGATAAGTTTAGGACCCCACCATAAGCTAAACATTAATGCGGTTAACAAGCCTAAAATGGCTCGAAATGTCACATAGGAAAATACGTTAAACCCCGTATGAAATCGGGTTAAATACTCGGCCAGATACACCAGCATCTACACTAACTCCCCACGCCCGAAGGCTACTGTTAGGCCATCCACGACCCGCTCCATTGCGGCACTACGTGAACCTTTAACTAAAACCGTCACCTGTCCCGGCAACTGGTTGATGTGTTTTATGAGTTTTTCTACTAACGTCGCCACGCTGTCATGGTGCTCCGCCCCGAAAGCGTGGCTCGTGTGCTGAGTCAAGGTACCAGTACAGAACAGGGCATCGATCCCCTGTTGCCTTGCTAGTTGTCCCAGTTCAGCGTGTAAAAGGGGCGCATTGTCGCCTAATTCGCCCAAATCTCCCAGTACCAAACAACGATTTTCAGAAATTTCCTTTAACCAAGCGATAGCCGCCCCTACAGACACAGGATTGGCGTTATAGCTATCATCGATTAGACGAACACGTCCTAATTGAGTAGGCTGCATACGGCCCTTAACTGGGGTAAGCTGGCTCAGGCCTTCGGCGATTTCTGTTAGATTTAATCCCAATGCAATACAGACACTTGCAGCAGCCAAAGCGTTGCTGACTTGATGACGTCCCGCTAAGGGTAAAACCACTTCACAGGACTCGCCCGCATAATTAAGCATAAAGCGGTAACAGCCATCACTATTGGCTTTATGCCCAGTCGCAATGACATCAATTTGGCGCTTAGCCGCACCTTCCTGCTGGGAGAAGCTCAATTGCTTATAGTGCTTGGCTTTAACACGCATCACATCAGCAAAGGCGTCATCGGCGTTAATAATCGCTGTACCATCTTCTTGTAGATGGTTATAGATTTCCGATTTTGCTTGGGCCACACCGGCCTGTGAGCCAAATCCTTCTAAATGGGCACTGCCGACATTATTGACTAAAGCCACATGCGGGCGGACTAAACCAGAGGTGTAATCAATCTCGCCTTTATGGTTAGCACCTAGCTCAAATACCCCATATTTGTCTTCAGGTGTTAAGCGCAGCAGGGTTAAAGGCACGCCGATCTCATTATTAAAATTACCTGCGGTGTAAAGCACTTGATGCTTGGCAGACAAAATAGTGGCAATCATTTCTTTCACGCTGGTTTTGCCATTTGAACCAGTCAATGCCACACAAATGGGATTCACTTGGTCGCGCACATAAGCCCCTATCGCACCCATAGCTTTTTGGCAATCGGCAACAATAAGCTGCGGGATATCAAAGGCAAGTTCACGCTCAACCAACAGTGCAATGGCACCATTTTCAATTGCTGTGGCAGCAAAGTCATGGCCATCAAACCGGTCACCCTTTAAGGCGACGAACAAGGTTGCGGGGCCGATTTTGCGGCTATCGCTGCTTAATGCTTGGACGGTGACATCGTCACCGACTCGATGTGCACCTAAGTGTTGACTCAGTGCCTTGAGGGAAATTGGGATCATTAGCTTTGCTCCGATAACTGACGTGCCAGGGCGCGTTCATCATAGTCATGACGCACACCTGCCGCCTCTTGGTAAGTTTCATGGCCTTTGCCCGCAAGCAAAATCACATCCCCAGATTTAGCCTGTGCCACGACTTGTTTAATCGCAGCCACACGGTCAACCTCGGTCAGTGCTCGCTCAGGATGAGTTAGCCCTTGGATAATATCGGTAATAATTTGGTTAGGATCTTCACTGCGGGCATTATCGCTAGTCACCATAATGCGATCGGCAAATTGCTCCGCCGCTTGCCCCATTAATGGCCGCTTGCCCTTATCGCGATCACCACCACAGCCAAACACACACCAAAGCACCCCAGCACAGTGACGACGCAGGGCATTAAGCGCCTGTTCAATGGCATCGGGGGTATGGGCATAATCGACCACTAAGGTGATGTTATCTGCGGTAGTAAAACGTTCCATGCGGCCAGCCACAGGCACTAAGTAAGGCACCTTGGCAGCTAATGCACGCATATCCATTCCCTGTAAATACAAGGCTGATAGCGCAGCGAGTAAATTCGATAGGTTAAAAGCACCTAATAAAGGGGAGCTGATATCGATTTCGCCCTCAGGCCAGACTAACGTCGCCTGCACGCCTTGATCGTTAAATCTGACATTCTTAGTGTAAAACGCTGCGGCTTTATGCGCTTCAATGCTAAAACCCCAAATCTTCGCAGGCACATTTTTAAGCTCGGCTAACCAAGCGCCCCCGATGGGATCGTCTAAATTCAGTAAACCGTGGCGCAGGGAGTCGAAGCGAAATAGCATTTGCTTGGCGGCGGCATAGTTTTCCATATCGCCGTGATAATCCAAGTGATCCCGCGTTAAGTTAGTGAACACCGCCACATCGAAGGGCACCGCATCGACTCGCCCTTGGACTAAACCATGGCTCGAGACTTCCATCGCACAGGTATTTACACCTTTATTTGCAAATTCATGGAGCTGGCGCATTAGGGTAATGGCATCGGCGGTGGTATTGCCGCTGTCAACAAGCTCGCCCCACAGGCCATTGCCTAGCGTGCCCATCACCGCCGCTTTACCTGAAAGCAGGGTCACTAATTGCGCGCACAGTTGGCTTGTCGAAGTCTTGCCGTTGGTCCCTGTAATCCCCACGATGCCCATAGCGTGCCCTTGGATGACGGGGTATCGCACCGCAGCCACCGCTGAAACGTGCTTAGCTAACTCATAGAAGTAAATCTGCACGCCTTGCTCAGCCACAATGACCTTTCCCTGCTCTTGCGGATTATCCGTATGCACTAACACCGCAGTCGCACCTTGGGCTAAAGCTTTATCAATAAATTGTCGACCATCGACCTTATGCCCTGGCAGCGCCAAAAACACATCGCCGCGACGTATTGCGCGGCTGTCTAAGGTCAAATCTAAGAAAGTTTGTTCACCCGCGTAGGGAAACCAAGGCGCGAGTAGCTCCCTTAACAACATCATTCAGCTCTCCCGGCGAGTCCCGCCAATTGCACCTGTTCTTTATCGGAAATGGGTTCAACATTTAACATTTGCAGTGCGCCTGACATCACCTTAGCGAATGCCGGTCCTGCGACTGAACCACCATAATAGAGATCGCCCTTAGGCTCGTTAACCACGACCACAATGGCGAGTTTTGGATTATTTACAGGCGCAACGCCAGCAAATAATGCAACATAATCATCACCATAACCACCAGCTACCGCCTTACGGCTGGTGCCAGATTTACCGGCAACCGGATAACCATCGATATGGGCGAGCGTACCTGTTCCGCCTTTTTCGGTCACGCTCACCATCATTTGCAGTACATCTTTGGCGACGGCTTCTGAAATAACTCGCTCACCCTCAGGCGGCTTTTTCAGTTTTAAAATTGAAACGGGAAATAACGTGCCACCATTACCTAAAGTGGCGTACATCCGCGCAAGCTGCAGCGTCGTCGCGGTTAAACCGTAGCCGAAGGATAAAGTGGCGCGCTCAAAATCAGACCAACGGTGGCGATCTTGGATAAGGCCGGCACTTTCACCCGTAAGGTTAATGCCCGAAAAACTGCCTAACCCCATAGATTGATAGGTGCCCAGTAGCTGTTGCACTGGAATCGACAACGCTAATTTACTGATCCCGACGTTACTGGACTTGGCTAAAATACGCGCCAGTGTCATATCACCATAGTTGGATGCATCACGTACTTGGCGACCACCTAAACGCATCCAGCCTGGCGAGGTTGGGATCACATCGGTAGATTTGACCGTCCCCGCTTCCAACGCCGCTGCAACCACAAAAGGTTTAATGGTCGAGCCGGGCTCGAAGGTGTCCGTCATCGCGCGGTTACGCATTCTGAAGGTTTGAAAATTATCACGGGAATTAGGGTTGAAGGAGGGTGTATTGACCATCGCCAACACTTCACCCGTGTGGATATCGAGCACCACAATCGAGCCAGACGTCGCTTGGTTCATTTCCGTGGTGCGCTTTAACTCACGGTAGGCAAGTTGCTGGATTCTATGGTCGATACTCAGGACAAGATCATTTGGGCTTTCGCCCTCTTGGACAATATCGAGGCGCTCAACCACATGCCCATCACGGGACTTGCGCACTTTTTGCTTGGATGGCGTACCAGTAAGCCAACTGTTGTAGGCATTTTCAACGCCTTCTATACCAACGTCATCGATATTGGTGATACCAATTAATTGGGCAGTGATCTCTCCGCCTGGGTAGTAACGACGGGATTCAGACTTTAAAAACACCCCTGGTAATTTAAGCTGAGTGATATAGTCCGCTACCGCCGGGGTGACTTGGCGTTTAAGGTAGGTAAAACGTTTGGTTGGATTGCTACGCACCTTATCGAGCACATCTTCCACGGGCTCATGCAACACATCAGCCAGTGCTTGCCAACGTCGCATGTCGGCAAAGCCATTGTTATCGTTAACTTGTTTAGGGTCTGCCCACACAGCGCGCACGGGCACACTCACCGCCAGCATATCCCCGTTACGATCGGTTATTAAGCCACGCTGAACCTCTCGACTGGTGGTACGCAAGGTACGCATATCACTCTCATGGCGAAGTTTATCGGGCTCGATAATTTGAATATAAGCAGCACGACCCACAAGACAGGTAAACATCGCAAACACAAAACCAACCACGACGTATAAACGCCAGTGGATCAGTTGTGGCTTTTGCTTTTTGCTGGCCTGTTTGGTTTTTGCTTGCCTAATCATATCTTCCCTATACTCACGGCACCTTTACCACGATTTCTTCACTGGGTAATGGTCGACTCATGTTGAGATCCTTTGATGCAATCCGCGTAATCCGGCTATGTTCGGTTTGGGATTGCTCTTCCAATAATAAATTGCGCCACTCAATATCTAACCTGTCACGTTCCTGCAGCAGCTGGTCCCATTCGGTAGTGAGCTTTCGGCTCACATGGCTGGTATACACCACAGCCACAGCATTACTGAGCACGAGTAGTGCGAGTAACAAAATCCATTTGTGTTGCCACAGGTCGTGTAACACAATCCGTGGCAGGGTCAATGAGGGCTTACTCATGTGCTTGCCCTCTAATAATCCAATCGCTCGGCAATGCGTAACACTGAGCTACGGGCTCTAGCATTGCGTTCAATTTCCTCATCAGATGGCATAATCGCCTTACCAATGGCGCGCAATTTACGCGACTTGTTAATTTGATCTTCGGTGATGGGCAAGCCATGGGGCACACTCTCACCTTGGCTATGACGGCGAATAAAGCGTTTGACGATGCGATCTTCTAAGGAATGGAAGCTGATAATCGATAAACGCCCCTGAGGCGCGAGTACGGTTAACGCACCTTCAAGAGCCTGATCAATCTGATCTAACTCACTATTGATATAGATACGGATCGCCTGAAACACGCGGGTTGCAGGATGCTTATTACGCTCTTTATTTTTGGTGATCCGCGCAATTAAATCGGCTAAATCTTTGGTACGCAAAAACGGGGTTTTATCACGGTCTGCTGCAATGCAACGGGCAATATGACGAGCATTTTTTTCCTCACCATAGGTTTTAAATACCCAGGCCATATCTTCAATTTCGGCGCGCGCTAACCACTGGGCAGCGGTTTCACCCTGGCTATTGTCCATGCGCATATCGAGCGGACCATCGCGCAAAAAGCTAAAGCCACGTTCGGCATCATCAAGCTGCGGAGAAGACACACCTAAGTCGAGTAACACACCATCAATCTTGCCAACCAGACCAAGATCTTCGACGTAATCGGCTAATTGGCCAAAACCGCCGTGCACAATTTGAAAACGAGGGTCATCGGCAAATTGTTTAGCGGCCTCAATGGCTTGCGGATCGCGGTCGATAGCAATTAATCTACCTTTTTCACCCAGTCTTTGCAGAACTTGTCTTGAATGACCGCCGCGGCCAAACGTGCCATCAATATAGATGCCATCGTCTTTAATGTTTAAACCGCCAACCGTTTCTTCAAGCAAAACGGATAAATGGGCAAATTCTTGACTCATTACTCTCTTCTTATTTAGTTATGCGACTCATTAGAGTGAAAAATCCGCCAGACGCTCGTTGTTAGCAAGCTCCTCGCCTCGAATCGTTTCCTGACACTCATCAATTTGCTGCAGCCAAGCTTGCTCATCCCACAGCTCAAATTTGTTTAACTGTCCCACCAGCATGATGCGCTTATCTAAATTGGCATATTGCCTTAGCGGTGGCGGCAGTAATATGCGCCCGTTGCCATCGAGTTCAACCTCATGGGCATAGCCCAACAGCATGCGCTTAAGGGAACGTTGGGTTTTATCTGTATCCGATAGCTTGAGTAACTTTGCTTCGATCAGTTCCCACTCGTGGATGGGATAAAGGAGTAAACACGCAGATTGAATATCAACCGTGATAACGATGCGGCCTTGATGCTCTAGCTGCAAAGGTTCGCGGTATCGCGCTGGAATCGCGATCCGTCCCTTTGTATCTAAGTTGATAGCACTGGCTCCACGAAACACGCTAATTCATCCCATCCTTTGCTTTTTTGATCCACAAATATCCACTATTTCCCACAATTGCTAAGTTTAGGGATAGTCGGCAAGCATTGTCAAGGGATGCGATCCTTTTATAAAGCCAGTCGGCAAGCGGGTTAGCAGCATGTTGGCGCTATAACTTAGCGACAAAGTTTTGACAAAAAGATCAACTTAAAATCAGCTAAACGATGGAAACCATAGGAATATAAAGCGGACAAAAAAACAGCAGCCTTTTGCATTCAGGCAGTTGCACTGAAATTTGAGCTATAACGAATCGGCAAATGTGGGATTTTCCCCGTAGGTAAATCACGCTAGGCTCACAAAGCGCAACAAAATAAGCCCAAAGCTAACCTTTTTGCGATCCTGTATGACATCAACCATCAGCATAAATAGCTGAAATTTTATTTTTTATTGCAGATTTATTCTGTAATCAGATGATAATTTTTATTTCACGATTGCGAGGAAGATCAAAACTTACATGCGAATAATTCAAAATAAGTGACCCATGACAGCAACTCAAATCCGCATCTACCACAAATGGTTCGCACTACTGACCGTACTGCAATTGCTGAGTAGAATAAACTTACCGCGACTGAGCGGCACAGGAAACACAGGGAATTAGCCTGAGTTACCAGCACAAGACAATTATATAAAAACAAGCCATTAGCTAAGATTTGTCATCGATTCAGGTCCAACGTAGATCTGTAGGCGAATGTCGCACATCGACATCAAACGGCGTATAGTCTAAAAATTAGGCAACTCCGGCCGATAACGAGTTAAGAGGTAATAAACCAAGGAATCGCTATGAGTGGATTGGACTGTCTTTACGCTATGCTGGCACAACCTGTGAAACCTGTATTGACCCCTAAACGGGTCGTCGATCAGGTTAGCGGGACGACCGCCAATGCGCCCGATAGCCATGAAACACCACAGTCGCAATTACCACCGACCTTCGAGGCTAACGTCAGGGAAAGACGCAAAAACGACAATGCCAACCGCAATAAAAAACGCCGCGCAGCGGACAAACAAGATTTAAAAGAAGGAAAGGTACTCGAAGTCACAGACGATACCGCTGAAATGGCAAGACCACCCAGCAAACATATTATTGATATTGAAGTGTAATGAACTGTCTTCGACATCTCCAAGGGCGTATCCTCAAGATGCGCCCTTGTAATGTTAATCTGCGAGCAAATCCACCACTGCCAATCTGTTAAGAACGGGTTCTTGCTACTGCATCTTGCCAACCAGCGTATAGCTGCTGCCGATAATCAGCATTGATGCTTGGTTTAAAGTGCGTATCGATACAAGCTTTATGTTCAAGCTCAGTTACCGAGTTCCAAAATCCAACGGCCAGCCCGGCTAAAAAGGCAGCGCCAAGTGCTGTGGTCTCGCATACACTGGGCCTTAATACTTCAACATCGGTAATATCTGCTTGAAATTGCATCAAAAAA
Organism: Shewanella oneidensis MR-1; assembly: GCF_000146165.2. Lineage (NCBI taxonomy): Bacteria > Pseudomonadati > Pseudomonadota > Gammaproteobacteria > Alteromonadales > Shewanellaceae > Shewanella > Shewanella oneidensis. The sequence continues at coordinate 4,405,703 of NC_004347.2, forward strand.
TCATTCGCCACTGCGCCACCATCCACTTTCAAACGCTTAAGGCTGACGCCACTGTCTTTGATCATGGCATCTAACAAGTCTTTACTTTGATAAGCTATCGATTCCAACGCAGCGCGGATAATATGATTACGGTTGGCGCCACGGGTTAGGCCAAACAATGCGCCACGGGCATTGGGGTCCCAATAGGGCGCGCCGAGCCCTACAAAAGCGGGGACTAAATACACGCCATTGGTATCCGCCACTTTGGAGGCAAAATATTCGGTATCACTGGCATCGCGAATAAGCCCCAACTCGTCCCGTAACCATTGAATAGTTGCGCCGCCCATAAAGACAGAGCCTTCGAGGGCATAATTCACTTCGCCTTGAGCGCCAACCGCCACCGTCGTTAATAAACCATGGGATGAGCGCACAGCTTTGCTTCCAGTGTTCATCAGCAGAAAGCAGCCCGTACCATAGGTGTTTTTGGCCATTCCCTGCTCAACACAGAGTTGGCCAAAGAGCGCCGCCTGTTGATCGCCCGCAATCCCCGCCAGTGGAATTTCACTGCCCTCACCAGCGATGCGTGTGGTGCCATAAACACTGCAGGAAGGTTTTACTTCAGGCAACATGGCGGCAGGAATATCGAGCGCCTCAAGTAGCTTGCTATCCCAACTCAAGCTATGGATGTTAAACAGCAACGTGCGAGCGGCATTGGTGGGATCGGTCACATGCACTTTGCCTTCCGTGAGTTTCCACAGTAGCCAAGTGTCGACCGTGCCGAATAACAGTTCACCTCGTTTGGCCTTAGCACGTGCATCCGGCACATTATCTAAGATCCATTTGATCTTAGTGCCTGAAAAATAAGGGTCGAGTAAAAGGCCGGTATTCTGCCGCACATAATCCTCTAAGCCCTGCGCCTTAAGTTGCTCACAGATCTCAGCGCTACGGCGACACTGCCACACAATGGCATTGTAAACGGGTTTGCCGGTCGCCTTTTCCCAAATAATGGTGGTTTCCCGCTGATTAGTAATGCCAATCGCCGCCACTGCATCACTGTGAATCCCCGCTCGGGCCAGCGACTCAATCAGCACTGAACTTTGGCTCGCCCAAATCTCCATTGGATCGTGTTCAACCCAGCCAGGATTGGGATAAAGCTGAGTAAACTCCCGCTGGGAGACGCTGACAATATTGGCATCGTGGTCAAACACAATCGCCCTTGAGCTGGTTGTACCTTGATCTAGGGCCACCACATATTTCTTTTGCACTGTTATTTCCTTCCATTACACCAAGCAGAAATCAGAGAAGCGATGCAAGACATTCCACTCGGGATTTATCATGGGATTGAATATATTCGTAATAATCCCGCTTGACCAGCGCTCTATAAATCAGAGCACCATCCCAACTAATTGATAAAAAGCATTGTGATTGGATTGCAAAAAATGACATTCCTTCTACGCTTAAATCATTAGAAAAATCTAATTAACCATATTTAGATAACACAAAGACCAAGGTAGGTTGTTTGTTAACAATATCCATTCGAAGGAGTAGATAATGAAAAAAATCATTGTGATTGGGGCGGGATTAGGTGGCGTATCAGTGGCATTTGAACTCAAACAACGATTACCCTCCGATTGTGAAATCGGCGTGATAAGTGAGGGCACTGATTTTCAATTTGTGCCTTCTAATCCTTGGGTCGCCCTCGGTGAACGTACACGTGAAGACATTAGCCTACCCATTGGGACTTACTTGGCTAAACGCAAAATAAGTTATTCGGGTGAAGGTGTTACCCATATAGACCCACTCAACAAAAAGCTCACCTTAGGGGATGGTACAACAAATAATTACGACTATTTAGTCATCTGCACAGGCCCTAAACTCGCCTTTGAAAACGTCCCAGGTTCGGGCCCTGAAGGGTTTACTCAATCTATTTGTACCATTGATCACGCCGAAAAAGCCTATGAATGCTTTCAACAACTGCTCGCAAAACCCGGCCCAGTGGTAGTAGGCGCATTGCAAGGTGCAAGTTGTTTTGGTCCAGCCTATGAGTATGTGTTATCCCTAGAAAGCTTATTACGTAAACATAAAGTTCGTCAGCATATCCCTATTACCTTTGTGACCAGTGAGCCCTATGTGGGTCATATGGGGCTCGGTGGCGTTGGGGACTCTAAGTCACTTATGGAGCACGAATTTAGAGAACGTAGCATCAAGTGGATTTGCAATGCTAAAACAACCCACTTTGAATCAGGTATAGCTTATGTTGACGAATTAGATCGAAAGGGCGAAGTAGAATTCCAACATACCTTACCCTTCTCATTGGCGATGTTTTTACCGCCCTTCAAGGGCAGTGCTGCCATTGCAGCGGTACCTGAGCTATGTAACGAGAAAGGCTTTGTTCTCACCGACACCTTCCAACGATCACCACGTTACCCAGAAATCTATGCCGCTGGAGTTTGTGTCGCGGTGCCACCACTGGAAAACCCCCAGTACCGATTGGCGTACCCAAAACAGGTTTTATGATTGAATCGATGACGACTGCAATTGTGGATAACATCCTTGCCAACCTAAAAGGAGAGCCACCACAAACCCATCCAACACTCAACGCCATTTGTTTAGCTGATATGGGAGATAAAGGCGCCGCTTTTGTGGCTCTGCCGCAAAATCCACCCCGTAATGCTAACTGGACGTCCATGGGTAAATGGGTGCATGTGGCCAAAATTGCCTTTGAGAAATACTTTCTTTACAAAGTCCGCAACGGCACCAGCGAGCCTATTTACGAAAAATACGTGCTCGGAAGTTTAGGGATCCATCGAACACATGGCCCAAAAGATACTGAGTAGCCCCCTAACGCTTAGAGACAAAAAAGCCCTGAGGATTCAGAGCTTTTTTGTAGAAGGCTAACACCTAAAAACGGTAACTTGCCTGCACACCAAATAGTAAAATATTGCCACTGGTAGTACCGCTAAAGGTCCCACCAAATAATGCTGCTGAATTATCTGAATCAATCCCTGGACGTGGCTCGACCACTGGCGATTCATCGGCAATGATATAAGTCACACCGAAATCCAAATCCAGTTGTTTGCTAAACTGATATCCGTAACCCGCACTTAACCACACGCGATTCATTTCTGGGATCGTTAACGTACGGTTAGCATCAGATACCGCAGACATGTCATAGGCAACACCTGCACGAAGGCTTGATTGATCATCTAAGCGATAAGTCGCGCCCAAAGCAAAACGATAGCTATCTTCCCAATTCTCTTGCTTCACTAATTGAGTTGGTACTTTTAATGAAGGGATCACGGCTTCCAATTTTTCAAATGAGCTCCAGTCAGTCCAGTTAACACTCGCATGCACAGCAAGTTGCGGCGTTAATTGATGAAATGAAGCCAGTTCAACTGTCGCAGGCAGGCTAAGCTCCATAGAGCCAGCAAGCTTCTGATTTGGTGCTAACGGATTAAAAGCTAGGCCATTTGCCTCACCCTCAAGACGCTGATCCACAGCAGAACGATAGTTTAACCCAATGCGGTGATCAGCATTAATCTGCCAAGCGCCACCTAATTGCCAACCCCAAGAAATATCATCCCCTTCCATATACTTAAGAGTCGTGCCCTTAGGAACAGGTAGATTACCAATCGGTGTAGGTAAAACTGCATCAGCCGAACTCTTAGCACCGATACTACCTTCACCCAGTACAAGGCGAACACCACCGCCGACACTCAATTGCTCATTGATACGATAGGCAACATTGGGATTGATCTCAATCGCCTTGATAGACGCCTCGTTACCAAATTGTGAGCCAAGAAAATCATCGTCTAACTCAGTCGCCATACCAAAGTTAGTGCCTAAAGCTACCCCGATGAACCACTGTTGATTAAGCTGATGGCTCACATAAAAATTAGGAATAACAGCATTGCCAGCCATGTCCTTCGCCGCAGTAGCTTGGGTCACGTTACCAACAGTAACCTCACCTTCAACGTCAATATTAGGCATAACCAAAATAGCGCCAGTGGTCATTTGCGTGCCAGTGAGATAAGTCAACATAGCAGGATTACGGAATTGAGCTGAGGCATTGTCCGCCATAGCGGCTTCACCCGCGAAGGCACGGCCTAAACCGGTAGCGGAGTATTCGGCAAGTTGGAAACCAGCGGCATGGACTTGAGTCGTTGTGCTTAATAGGGCTGCAGTCACAGCCAAAGTCAGAAGACGTTTTTGCATCATTATTCTCGAAAAATATTATTGTTATCTTGTGCCATTTACTGGATCACAATGGCGCTCACACAAAATAGAGCAAACACTCCATATTGAATGCACGGCAGTTTACTGATACAGAAGATGTTTGCAACAAGTGGAGGTAAAACAGATAAAAAAACTGGATATGATAGATGGTTCAATATTTTTAGTGACGAAAATCACTTTTAAAACATAAGAAGTTAAGCCAAATCAGAGAAAACACTTGCTGAAGCCCTTTAAAAATCAGTAAGAGCAATCAATAAAACACTTTAAAAACAAAACAATAAACACACAAAAACCAATAAACACCTGTAAGCTGTCTTTATATCAAAATTTCAGCACAAATCACTACCAATTATCAAACCTAATATTGTAAACATAAAAAAACTATTTAAAACCAATAAATACAATAAATTAAAGTTACAGCATTTAAGTTAAAATAACAAAAACGCCTAGTTTTCGAACTAGGCGTTTAAGATTAACATCTATTAAGGTACAAGTGTTCGCCGAATAGCTCAGCGTCGCCAACTTGGGATCTGTGACTCGTACTCACTAATTTGCGCCCCGTGAGATAAGGTCAAGCCTATAGCGTCTAGACCATTCAGCAATTTGTGGCGCGCTGACTCCGCCAGACTAAAGCTAAACTGAGCACCAGAAGGTGATGTCACCTGACAAGTGGTTAAATCGACGGTGATTTGTGCGCCTTCTTCGCTCGCCACCTCATCCATTAACTGACGCACTTCATTCGCGCTCAGCTTTACTGGCAATAAACCGTTATTGATTGAGTTACCATAAAAAATATCAGCAAAACTGGGGGCGATAATGGCGCGCAGGCCAAAATCAGCCAATGCCCACGGGGCGTGTTCACGGCTAGAGCCACAGCCAAAGTTTTCCTGCGCCAGCAGAATCGAAGCACCGTTATAGCGAGGTTTGTTTAGGGTGAACTCAGGGTTTGGCACATCTCCCGCATCATCGAGATAACGCCAATCGTGAAATAAGTGCACGCCGAATCCATCGCGGGTCACCTTAGATAAAAATTGTTTCGGAATAATCTGATCCGTATCGATATTCGCACTATCGATCATCACCGCAAGCCCGGTATGGCAAGTAAAAGGTTGCATTAACTTCTCCTATTGGGATGACGGTTAGTAAGGTTTACGGATATCGACAAAATGCCCAGCAATTGCAGCAGCTGCCGCCATCGCCGGACTCACCAAGTGCGTGCGACTACCACGACCTTGGCGACCTTCAAAGTTACGGTTGCTGGTCGATGCGCAGCGATCACCCGCTTCTAATCTGTCATCGTTCATCGCCAAACACATAGAACAGCCCGGTAAACGCCATTCAAATCCGGCCTCGATAAAGATTTTATCTAAGCCTTCCGCCTCGGCCTGTGCCTTCACTTGGCCAGAACCCGGTACTACGATTGCCGTAACGCCCGCAGCCACTTTACGCCCTTTGGCATGCTTCGCCGCGCTGCGTAAATCTTCAATCCGCGAGTTAGTGCAAGAACCGATAAAGACTTTATTAATCGCGACTTCTGTCATCGGCGTGCCTGCGGTTAAGCCGATATAATCCAGCGCTTTTTCCATGCTAGAGCGAATCGTTGGATTGACTTCATCGGCAGGATTCGGCACAGGAGCGTCAATGGCAACGACTTGCCCAGGATTTGTGCCCCACGTTAGCTGCGGCGCGATATCAGCCGCATCCAACACTACAGTGGCATCAAACTCAGCGCCAACATCGGTTTTGAGTGTTTTCCATTCAGCGACAGCTTGCGCCCAATCTTCGCCCTTGGGTGCAAATTCACGGCCCTCAAGGTAATCGAAGGTGGTTTGGTCCGGCGCGACCATGCCCGCCTTAGCACCCATTTCAATCGCCATATTGCAGACGGTCATGCGTCCTTCCATCGACAGGGCTTCAATCGCCTCGCCGCAAAACTCCACCACATAACCCGTGCCGCCGTCCATGCCAATCTTACCGATAATCGCCAGTACGATATCTTTAGCGGTCACACCATCCGTCACTTGGCCGCGGACTTCGATTTTCATCGTTTTGGCTTTTAATTGGCGCAAAGTTTGGGTTGCCAATACATGCTCAACCTCAGATGTGCCAATACCGAAGGCCAGAGCGCCAAAGGCGCCGTGGGTCGCGGTGTGAGAATCACCACAAACAATCACAGTACCGGGCAAGGTAATGCCAAGCTCAGGCCCCATCACATGCACAATTCCTTGATTCGGATGGTGAATATCATATAAGAGCACGCCAAAATCTTTGCAATTTTGCGCTAGCGTTTCCACCTGAATGCGCGCCATTGGGCTTAAGGCGTCTAAACTGGCGCTGCGGGTCGAGGTGTTGTGATCCATGGTGGCAAAGGTTTTTTCGGGCGCACGTAACTGACGACCCGCGACTTTTAAGCCGCTAAAGGCTTGGGGAGAAGTCACTTCATGGACTAAGTGCCTATCAACATAAATGATGGGCGCTTCACCTTCTGGTGTAGCCACTATGTGGGCATCCCAGACTTTTTGATATAAGGTTTTTGGGGCGATTGTTTTTGAAGGAACTGTCATCACACACCTGCCTTGACTGCATCGGCGATAAAGTCGCCCATTTGCACGGTTGTTTTTGCTTTGTGTCTTTGATCACTACTTAATAGCTCACCGGTTAAGTAGCCAGAATTCAGCGCCTTAGTTACAGCGCGCTCAATCGCACTCGCCGCTTCTTCTTGCTTTAAGCTGTGGCGTAGCATCAATGCGGCAGACAAAATTTGTGCAATCGGGTTAGCAATACCCTTTCCGGCGATATCCGGTGCACTGCCACCAGCGGGTTCAAACAAACCAAAGCCAGTGCTATTCATGCTCGCCGAAGACAGTAAGCCCATAGAACCAGTCAGCATGGCGATTTCGTCCGATAGAATGTCGCCAAACAAGTTAGAACACAGCATGACGTCAAACTCATCGGGGCGACGCAGCAACTGCATGGTCGCGTTGTCGATATAGATGTGCTCCAGTTCAACGTCGGGGAAATCCACCGCCACTTCTTCGACCACTTGACGCCACAATACCGAGCAAGCCAAGACGTTTGCCTTGTCGACCGAAGTGACTTTTTTACGCCGACCACGGGCGGCTTCAAAGGCGATGCGGGCGATACGGCTAATTTCACGGCGGCTATAACGCATGGTATCGAAGGCTTCTTCGCTCTCACCTTCACCTTGGCGGCCTTTAGGCTTTCCAAAGTAAATCCCGCCGGTTAACTCACGCACACACAAGACATCGAAACCCCGAGCAGAAATATCACTGCGTAGCGGCGACATATGCTCTAATCCATCATGCAATTTAGCGGGACGTAGGTTACAAAACAGCTCGAAGTGACCCCGTAGAGGCAGCAGTGCACCGCGCTCAGGCTGCTCATTGGGCGGCAGTTTTTCCCATTTGGGACCACCGACTGAACCAAATAAAATGGCGTCGGCCGCCTCACAACCTTTAAGCGTTGCCTCGGGTAATGGACAACCATGATTGTCGATAGCGATACCGCCGACATCATATTCAGTGTATTCAATATTAAGGCCAAAACGCGCCTCAACCGCCTTTAACACCTTACGCGCCTCGGCCATCACTTCAGGCCCAATACCATCACCCGCTAATACTGCAATTTGATAACTCATACGCCCGCCCACTCCTTTAATGTGAATGCTTTATTCTCGATACTGCTTAGGCTATACGCCGCCCAGCTCTCTGTTTTTATGCATATTCTGTTTGTAATCTGCGACCTTATCGGCACGGCAAGTCAGGTTCATCACATGCACTAATGCACGCGCTGACGCTTCAACCACATCGGTGGCTAAACCCACACCGTGGAAATTTTGTTCATGGTAAACCGCAGTAATATCGACTTGGCCGAGCGCATCTTGCCCTACGCCTTTCGCACCTAATTTGTAGCTGATGATATCGATACGGCGATCAGTGGCACGGGCGATAGCATTATAGGCAGCATCGACAGGACCATTGCCTGTAGCGGCCTCGGTTTTAATCTCACCACCCACCTCGATGCGCACAGTGGCCGTGGCCACGCCTTCGGTCGAGTCGGACTGCACGACTAACTGCCGTAATTGATAGAAGTTATCTTCCGCGGCTTGCGCCTCTATAAAAGCTAAGGCTTCTAAGTCGTAATCGAAGACTTGACCCTTTTTATCCGCCAAATGTAAAAACTGTTCGTACAGGGCATCCAAGTTGTAATCCTGCGAGCTATAGCCCATTTCCTCCATGCGATGCTTAATCACATGGCGGCCTGAGCGCGAGGTCATATTCAGGTTGTTACGGTTTAAGCCGATGCTCTCTGGCGTCATAATTTCATAAGTGTTTTGCGCTTTTAACATGCCATCTTGGTGAATGCCCGAAGAGTGGGTAAAGGCATTCGCGCCCACAATCGCCTTATTCGACTGGATCGGCATATTGCATAATTGGCTGACTAAATTTGAGGTGCGGTGAATTTCCTTCGCATTTATCCCCGTTTCAAACCCTAACAAATTCTTGCGGGTGGCTAAGATCATGGCGATTTCTTCTAAGGAGCAGTTACCCGCACGCTCACCAATACCATTCATGGTACATTCGATTTGGCGCGCGCCATGCTGCACAGCAGTAATCGAGTTCGCGACCGATAAACCTAAGTCATCGTGACAGTGAACAGAGATAATTGCCTGATCGATATTCGGTACGCGATTAAACAAAGTTTGAATAATGCTGCCAAACTCGCTTGGCACCGTGTAGCCCACTGTATCGGGAATATTGATAGTACGCGCGCCAGCATGAATAGCCGCTTCCACCATGCGACACAAATTATCAATCGGCGTACGCCCTGCATCTTCACAAGAGAATTCAACATCATCGGTAAAGCGACGGGCATATTTCACCGCACCGACCGCCATTTCCAACACTTGCTCGAATGAACGTTTTAATTTGCTCTCCACATGGATGGTCGAGGTGGAGATAAAGGTGTGAATACGGAACTGTTCAGCCACCGATAACGCTTGAGCGGCGGCATCGATATCTTTTTCCAAGGCGCGGGATAAGGCGCACACTCGGCTATTTTTAATGGTGCGAGCAATGGTTTGCACCGACTCAAAATCACCGGGGGAAGATACGGGAAATCCCACTTCCATGACGTCAACACCAAGACGTTCCAGCGCCATGGCGATCTGTAACTTTTCTTTGACTGACAAGCTAGCGGCTAATGCCTGCTCGCCATCACGTAAGGTGGTATCAAATATAATTACTCTGTTAGACATCTCGCTTCTCCATGGAACATCACCGTTCATTATTGAACTTTTGCTGTATTCAGATACAAAAAACCCCGCAACATTAGTGCGGGGTTTATGAGTGTTTTGCCTATCTATCGAGCGAGCAACACTAAGACCTCCGCGTTTTTGGCGCGAGAGAGAGAAGGAGGAGGTCGAGTTTGCTGCTAATTCTATTCATTTAATCTAAATATTTATTCTGTTGATTGAATATCTAACGGGGTTAATATTTAACTCGCTTGACTAAATGTGTCAACCACAATTTTTTTCATGTTCCCCAAAATATCTGCCGCGAAACGGCAAAAAACTGAATTTTTACCTAAAGCCATTTTTGTTAATTCCTTGCTATCAAAGAAAAATAAATTAAATGTCACCATTCAAATTTTTAACAAAGAAATCATTTTTTATGCAAAAATAGCGTGAGACACGTTATAATCCTCGCCCGAGGCCACGGATAGAAGAATCAATGCACGGTATGGAGCAAAAAATGGATTTTCGCGCCTTAGCGCTGAGCCTATTACTATGGCTTGTCCCATTATGGGCCTGTGCTAATGACCAGCTCGATAAACTGACACAACAAGTTTATCAGTATCCAACCAAAGCTTTGGCACAAATCACCGAATTAGAAAAGCAGCAACAAACTGATAATACTAGCAATATTGATAAGCTTCGCCTGAGCATATTGAAGTGTCAAAACCTGTTGCAACTCGGCGAGAACGAAGCTGCGATTAACCTAGCGCAAATGGGTGAAGCCCATGCGAAACAGCTTAAGTTAGATCAAGCACGCCCCTATTTTTTCAATTGTCAGGCCGATGCTTATCTTAATTACGACAACATTCAAGACGCATTGCCCCTATTAGACTCTGCAATCACCCTTGCTCGACGCTATCAACAACCTCAAGCCCTTATCGATGCGCTCCGTTTAAGAGGGCAACTGGATACCAATACGGATAATTTTTCCTCCGCGATTGAGGATTTACGCATCGCTATCGATATCTATCCCGATATTCATACTCAAACGCAAAACTGGATATGGCCGCCAGAGGCTGTAGGATCCCCTCATAATTCATAGCCCCAACAACCATGAGTTAATGAGAGTTGGGCTAGTTTCTTCGCAGCACAAAGCAAATCATCTGCTGATATGGGGTAGTCATGCCGTCGCCGCAGCAGTTCTTTGCCCATCCTGATTGTTGATAGCACATTCCTTTTCTTTACCGTGTTGGCTTGGAAGTGCCGCTGTAATTGCTGTGTTTCTCCGTATAATCCTACCCACCAAAATGCCAGTTGTACCAATAATGCTATCAATAGCAGTATGTCCATCCTCGCCGCATAACGTGTTCTGCTATGACGTAAACCAAAGCCATAAGCGGGGCTTTTTAAATCTCTAAAGGTTTCTTCTATTTGCATCCGTTTTTGGTAAATATTAACCAGTTTTTGAGGCGACATGGCTTCTATGGTCAAGTTGGTCACCAGTGCCCAAGGCTCTTTGGCGGTCAGTTCATACGTCCATTGCGCCGTATGGTGACAGTCTGTTGTCGTACTTCGCTGACCTTTTCTGCCTTTACTTGGAGCCCTGAACAATACCATCTCGCATAACAAGGGTTTCTTTACCGATAACGCCACTCGCCCAACATGTTTTGCGCGACGACTGGCTTTGGGATAAAGCGCTTTTAGCGAAAATTGGCGACCGAAGGGGTGCAGCCGATAGACACTTAATCCTCTGACACGACCCAGCCAATACCAACCGAGCTGCTCGACTTTTCGAAACCATGGATTACGGAAGCCCGCGTCAGTGACTATCAGCGGGGTAATATTGTCAGGTAACACTTTATGGAGTTCATTCAGAAACTGATTATGGGCAGTTTGTGTGCCTTGTAGTACTAACGGAAATGTTCGCTCGTAGAGCGTGATAGAGCGGCCCTTAATCGCAATAGAGGCGCGTAGTGCAATCAGTTCACGACCTTCACGCATATCAGACCAATCCACCAGTATGGTCGGCATCGTATGTGCTGTTAGCAGCCACTTTGCATGCCACTGATAAACAGCCAGTCTTTCATGGTGAAGGTGCGGGTTGCCCAATAATCTATCCATGCGTTTTATTGAGTGTTTAGTATGAGTGCTGGTGCCATCAATGTGCCGCCCTAAATGCGTGAGGGTGAGACAATCCGCGTTGATGAGGGCTTTGCAGGCGACCATGAGTGTATTCAGTCGCTTTTGATGGATTTCTGGACAATGTTGATAGAGAGATTGATGTAAGATAGTTAACACTTGCACCTTGATGCCCTGTGATTGATGTTTGTTCGCACTTCCATCTGATCACACTTCAAGGTGCAAGTTCACTCTAATTTAATGATTTATCTGAAAATCATCAGGGGATTCTTCAGCGCCAGAGGCCTATGTCTATGCTGCAATGGGGAGTTTGTTGTATGCCACCCAAGATTTACCCCAAGCGATGTATTACACCAAGCTTGCACTGAACAGCGCTGATGCCAAAGGAAAAGTACAGCACGTGTTACTGCTAAACGCCGCACGTATTGCCCTGGATAATGGAGAGCGTGAATACAGCGATCAATTAGAAAAACAGACCAAAACTCTGCTGCCAGAAATTGGCTCCCCGCTCGAACTCGCCTATAGTTATGCGATTTTAGCTTCTATTGCGCTTGATAAAGGCAAAATCGACACAGCCGAAGAATATATCTCCATTGCAATGAACACCTTTAAGCAACAAAACCAACGGGTTGCAGTGATGCGTTCAACCCGTTTACTCGCTCAAATTCGATTTGCCCAGCACAGGGATGAAGCGGCTCTTACGCTCATGCATTCCGCCATTGAACAGGGCGAAGCCCTCAAGCAATATACTGATCTAAAAGGATTCTATGGTATTTTGAGTGATTATTATCAGGCCCAGGATAGCTATAAACTCGCCTACGAGTTTTTACAAAAACGCTTCGATGCGGCAGAACTTGCTAACGAGTCCATGAATCACACCCGAATTTTGCAGTTTAAAGCCAGATTAAATCAGCAAGGATTGTCCCAACTCAGCGTGGATGCTCCACAGAGCAATCCTAGTTTGTTAGATGAACTGAATGTAGACTGGGCCTTTAGCATCTTGCTTTTAATGACAATGACACTATTAGGTGGCGCGATTTGGTACTTTATCGATAAGCAAAGTAAGCGAGCCCCCTCTCCCGACACCAAGCCCCATCGCCTTCCTCCCCTTCAACAGCTTGAGCTCACCCTACATAGTGCCAAACAGGGCGATTATCCGCTGACATTATTACTTTTTAATGCCAGTCAAATTCGCCAAGTTGATCTGCCAACCTTGCTTGATAAGTTACAAGATAAACTCCGTGAGCAAGACATACTATTACGGTATTCGATGGATGACATTGTGATCGTGCTACCTTACACCTCGGCCGTCGGCGCGCAACGGGTGGTTAGCCAATTAACGCCCACGATTCAAACATGGCAAGGTACAAACAAGGTCAATATTGGGATTGCAGTAATGCAACACTTTGATACTCTTGACTCTTTGGTGAAACGAGCGAGCATCAATCAATTAAGTAAACTCAAGGTCAGCGACGCCCCAAACGACTACTCACCCGCTAAATAAGCCGCGATTTCATCGAGAAACTCGCCGCCAAATCGACTGAGTTTACGCTCTCCCACGCCGTTAACGGCAAGCATTTCTCCAGGGCTTGTCGGCATCATGGCAGCCATTTCCGCTAAGGTCGCATCGTTAAATACCAGATAAGGCGGTACGTCTTGCTCTTCGGCAATCTCACGGCGCAGTGTTTTAAGGCGTGCGAATAACTTGCGATCATAGTTAAGCGGCACTCTCGATTGGGTCGTTTTACGCTTTATGCTGGTAAGTTGAATACGCGGCTCCGCCAACATCAGCGCGACCTCGCCTTTTAAAATTGGCCTTGCGGAGGGGTTTAAGGTGATAGATGAGCCTCGAGTAATATCTTGACTTGCCAGGCCCAAATGGATCAGTTGGCGAATAACGCTCAGCCAATATTCATGGCTCTTATCTTTACCAATTCCCCAAGTGCTGAGCTTATCGTGGCCGCGGTCAACAATTGCAGCGCCCTTTGAGCCTCGCAATACTTCGATTAAATGATTAATGCCAAAGCGTTGTCCGAGTCGATAAATACAAGAAAGTACCTTTTGCGCATCCTCGCTACCGTTATAGCGCTTAGGTGGATCAAGGCAAATATCGCAGTTACCGCAGGGCTCTAACGCACTTTCATCAAAATAATGCAGCAGCACTTGGCGCCGACAGGTTTGCGCCTCGGCAAAAGCGGCCATGGTATTGAGTTTATGGAATTCAACTTGTTGCTGCGGCCCAGGTTCAGACTGTTCTATCAGATGGCGCACTCGACCAATATCGGCAGGATCGAACAACATAAAGGCTTCCGCCTCGAGTCCATCACGTCCTGCGCGGCCAGTTTCTTGGTAATAGGCCTCGATACTCTTAGGGATATCGTAATGCACCACAAAGCGCACGTTCGATTTATTGATCCCCATGCCAAAGGCGACGGTCGCAACCACGATATCTATTTGATCTTTAAGAAAGCTATCTTGCACTTCGCCACGTTCTTCTGGCGTCATTCCCGCATGGTAAGCCTTAGCATGAAACCCCTGTAGCGTGAGCCTCTCAGCGACTTCATCAACCCGGCGGCGACTGCTGCAGTAAATAATGCCGCTACTGCCATTTTGTTGCAGCAAAAACTGCCGTAATTGATTAGCTGCATTGAGTTTTTCAGCCACTGTATAACGGATATTAGGCCGATCGAAACTTGATAATAACTTGAAGGGATTGATGCCTAAACGTTCACAAATATTCTGCCGCGTTGCCTGATCTGCAGTGGCTGTCAGCGCCATCATTGGCACATGGGGAAACAGTTGTTTTAACTGGCCGAGCGCGGCATATTCGGGCCGAAAATCATGCCCCCACTGGCTGATACAGTGCGCCTCATCAATAGCAAACATAGACAGCGGCAGAGACTGCATTCGCTCAATAAAATCTGCCGTGAGTAAGCGCTCGGGGGACACATAAAGCAATTTTAGCTCGCCGAGATGCAACTGCCGAAGCACTTCTAAACTCAGCTCTCTTGGCTGTGAGGAGTTTAAATAGGCGGCATTCACACCTGTCTGCAATAGACTATCAACCTGATCTTTCATCAATGAAATCAGTGGCGAAACCACGATAGTGATGCCATGCATCATCAGCGCTGGCAACTGGTAACACAGGCTCTTACCGCCACCGGTAGGCATGATCACTAGGCAATCCTCACCACGACATACCCGCTCGATGACTTCGCGCTGACCGTCCCTAAAGTCACGGTAGCCAAACACCTGCGCGAGGCGCTCTGAAAGCGGATCATCATGCGTGTTGAGTAACTGAGTTTCCATGGATCTTCTAGCTAAAATGTAAGGGCGCCTATTCTAAAGGACAGAATCGCTCCTGTCTTGCGCCATCTTGTCGTAAACCCATTCTGGCTGAAATAGCACCGGCTAGAAGCCCTCGTCCGCAACCTTAATCAATATGGCTTAAGTTGCATTCTGTGCACGCTTCACTGTAGATTAATTACTCTAGTCGGGCGCACATTCAAAGCGTCCCCACTCATATTCTAAGAAGCCGAATAACAACAAGGACGAATAACATGAGCAACCCCATTCAAGCCGAAGTACTCAAGCGCGTTGCTGAAGTATTTGATCAGCATGTGCCTTTTCATAATTTATTGGGTCTGGACATCAAACGCTACGATATCGATGGGGTTGAAGTGGCGATTAATATGAAGCCAGAACTCATAGGCAATATTCACCAGCAAATTCTCCACGGCGGCGTAACTGCGACAGTGCTCGATGTCGTGGGTGGACTCACGGCCTTTGCGGGCCTCGTTGCCAGCCGTGATGATTGGACAATTGAAGAATTACAACAACGGCTGCAAACCTTAGGCACCATCGATATGCGAGTCGATTATCTCAGACCTGGACGCGGACAGATTTTTACTGGCACTGGCAGTGTGATCCGAGCCGGTAATCGTGTCTCGGTTTGCCGAATGGAGTTACACAATGAACAAGGAACCCATATTGCCTTCGGCACAGGCACTTATATGGTTGGCTAATCAGTTGCCTCGGACTTGTCTTCGGAAATACATTACCGTATTCATCTTCGATAAACTGGAGGAAAAAACTTTGATTATTCAGTTGTTTTCCTCTTAGTTATTTTTAAATTCCCGTCGTTTGAGACATCCTGTAACGAAAAAGGAGGCTGCACACACCTTGAGTCGAGCAGCGTACACTCCTACAATCGCCGTCCTGTAATCTATCGAAGATGTCTCATGCCTGATACTGAATACCGCAAAGGGATCCTGCTCGCCGTCAGTGCTTACTGTATGTGGGGATTTGCGCCCTTATATTTCAAACTGCTTCATCATGTTTCTGCGACCGAAATTTTATTGCATCGGGTGATCTGGTCATTTGTATTTATGGTGATCATCATGATGTTTATTGGCGGTTTTGGCAAACTGCGCCAACTGTTTAAACAACCAAAACAACTGATTGTACTGACTATCACCTCTCTGCTAATTGCTGGTAACTGGCTGCTGTTCATTTGGGCTGTCAATAATGATCATATGCTCGATGCTAGCTTAGGCTACTTTATTAACCCATTGCTCAATGTGTTGCTGGGCATGCTGTTTTTAGGGGAAAGATTACGTAAGCTGCAGTGGTTTGCCGTTGCGCTAGCCAGTGCAGGCGTGCTAATTCAGTTGATTTCATTTGGCTCAATTCCCATTGTCTCCCTCGCGTTAGCTGGCACCTTCGGGCTATATGCGCTACTGCGAAAAAAGGTCAATGTGGATGCGAAATCAGGGCTGTTAGTGGAAACCGCTATTCTGCTACCGGTCGCATTAGTGTATCTCGTCGCAACCCTAGATAGCGCCACAGCCAATATGCTCACCAACGATTGGCACCTTAACTTATTGTTGATGGCCGCAGGAATTGTCACCACCATTCCACTGTTGTGTTTTGCGGGCGCTGCTGTGCGCATTCCATTGTCTATGCTAGGTTTTTTCCAATATATCGGCCCGAGTATTATGTTTATTCTCGCGGTAACCTTGTTCAATGAACCCTTTGATGCCGAGAAAAGCATCACCTTCGGCTTTATCTGGAGCGCACTGCTGGTGTTCACCTTCGATATGGCCTATAAACGCAAAACGTCGTAAACATTATCACGCCGATAAAACAGTTACAGAAGTGATGGCATAATCACTTCTGTAACTGTGCTAAAAATTCAATCCCTTGCGGCACTGTCAGTAATAAACTGTAGCCTTTAGTCGTTGGTACTAACACTAATTGTGACTGATCTGTTATTGCCAAAAATGCTCTACCTTTTCCCTGCAAATTAAACCAGCCCAATTGAAACCCTGGCATGCCTATGCCATTCGTTTTAAAGCTCGGCGTTAAATGCGCCTCTTGCCGCAAATCGACTATGCGCGCCTCGGCGGGCAATATATCCGAGCGGGATAATTGCACTTTATAGAAAGGCACATCCAATGTGAGCTCTGTATCGGTTAACACTAACTGAGCGTGACTCGATTGATAGAAGACCCAAGAAAACCCTCCTAACATAGTCAGCAATAATCCCAGACTGGCAAACTTGGTTACTATAGGCATCTGCTTTAGCCATAGCATGAACAGCAGACCGCTCAAGCCTAAGAGTAAGATAATAAAGCTTAAAATAGAGGTTTGAGCTAAAGGTGCCAGCTCGAAAATTTGAGGGGTCATGGCAGCATCTCCTATGCAGTAAAGCCTTAACCTGCCAATAAAGACATATTATGTCAACAAAAATGCCAGCACTCGGCTGGCATTAATAAAGTTGCACTTTAAGCTTATAGATCAAGGGCGAGAATTTTGGAGCGGCGCTGATAGTTATACAGCTGCTTTTTCTTCTGCGGCAATGCATCCACATCTTCAATCACAAAGCCATGCTCTAAAAACCAGTGAATGCTGCGGGTTGTTAATGCAAACAACCGTGAATAACCACGGCTGCGGGCCTGACCAATAATATTCTTCAGCAGCAAGCTCCCCCTGTCGGCATCGCGATAATCTGGATGCACCACAAGGCAAGCAAACTCCCCGGCATTATCTTCTTCGAACGGATACAAAGCCGCACAGCCAATCACTAAGCCATCACGCTCAATCAGCATAAACTGCTCAATTTCGATCTCGAGCTGCTCACGACTACGGCGCACCAAAATGCCCTGCTCCTCTAACGGACGGATCAGATTGAGAATACCGCCAATATCGCTAATCGATGCACGGCGTAAACGTTCAGCACTCTCGGTCACGATCTGCGTACCAATCCCCTCGCGGGAAAACAGTTCCTGCAGCAAAGCGCCGTCGTCGAGATAGCTAACCAAATGGCAGCGGGGCACGCCATTGCGGCAAGCATCAATACTGGCCTTGAGGAAGGCCATAGTGCCAATACAGGCTGAACCCTGCTCTGCGAGCTTATTAAGAATCTTTTGCGCATCATTTGGCATTAACTCGGCAATCACATCTCCATTGCGATCGAGAATGCCATTTTGCGAACTAAAACCAATCATCTTGTCTGCTTTAAGTTTTATCGCTACCTGAGTAGCAATTTCTTCAGCGGTAAGATTAAAACTTTCACCAGTAACGGATGCCGCAATCGGCCCCATCAATACGATACAGTGATTATCGAGCTGACGCTTAAGCCCCTGCGCATCAATCCGGCGCACCTTGCCGCTTAAACAAAAATCCACGCCATTATCGACCCCTAAGGGCTGGGCAATGACAAAGTTACCGCTGACTAAGTTGATTTGTGCGCCTTGCATGGGCGTATTGCTTAAGCTCATGGATAAACGCGCCGTAATATCAAACTGCAATGCACCCGCCACTTGCTTAATCACTTTTAGCGAGTCTTCATCGGTGATACGTACACCATCATGGTAGGCGGGTTCAATCCCATTAGCGGCTAACGCTGCATCGATTTGCGGCCTCGCACCATACACCAACACCACTTTAATGCCTAAACTGTGCAACAACGCCACGTCATTCAGAATGCCGCGAAATTGATTTTGTGCCAAAGCTTCTCCACCCAGCATCACCACAAAGGTTTTCCCTCTATGGGCATTGACGTAAGGGGCGGAATGACGAAATCCATCAACCAGTTCAGTGGTACGCACGCGTTGTTTACACCTCATATTGAAGCTGGCAACCCCACAATGGCTTACCAGGAGTGAATAACGAAAACCCGCGTATAGTATTGCATTTTAATTCACCAATAAAGAATTTATTCTCATTAAAATGCAGTTTTAATACAATAAAGTGCTTATATTTTCAAAAAATTGCACTTTTGATAAAAATTCACATTTTTTTAACTGTGGGCAATTAAGCAATGCTGATTCAGTGTCGGATAGATTTATCTCAACTTGATGACTAAAGGCGGAAAAAGACCAAAAAAAAGCCCCTTAGATAAGGGGCTTTTCTCGAAACACTAACCAAGGATTACTTGATTTTTGCTTCTTTGTAGATAACGTGCTGACGAATAACTGGATCAAATTTTTTGATTTCCATTTTTTCTGGCATGTTACGCTTGTTTTTTTCAGTTGTGTAGAAGTGACCAGTTTTAGCTGTAGAAACTAATTTGATCTTCTCACGATTACCTTTAGCTTTAGCCATGATCTATTACACCTTCTCGCCACGGGCACGAAGTTCAGCAACAACAACTTCAATACCTTTCTTATCGATCAGACGGATACCTTTAGTAGATACACGTAACTGTACGAAACGTTTTTCTTCTTCTAACCAAAAACGGTGGTTTTGTAGGTTAGGTAAAAAACGACGACGGGTCGCGTTTTTTGCGTGCGAACGGTTGTTACCAACCATCGGCTTCTTGCCAGTAACTTGGCATACTCTTGACATGTCAGTCTTCTCCAAAAACAATTTTAACGCTCGAGCATTAATGTACCTCGTATGGCCGTCGCCCGAGGCACAAAGAGGGCGCATTTTATACACGATCATAGAGGTAAGATCAAGCGTTAGATTAATTAATCCAGCCTCGTTCCGCGAAGGAAACTATCTCTCTATCACCAACAACCATATGATCCAATAGGGATACATCTATGGTTGCCAACGCATTTTTTAATCGCTCAGTTATTCGTCTGTCAGCCTGACTGGGCTCGGCAATACCAGACGGATGATTGTGACACACTATGACGGCAGCAGCCTTTTTTTCCAGCACTAAGCTTACCACTTCACGTGGGTATACTGAGGCTGAATCTATTGTTCCGCGGAATAATTCGACGAACTGAATCACTCTATGCTGGCTATCCAGCAGCAAAATTGCGAACACTTCATAGGAGCGGTCAGCTAATTGTCTCATTAAATAATCCCGAGTTAAATCGGGATTTGTCAAAACCTGACCTCTCTGCAGGTTTTCTTGTGCCACACGTCGCGCTAATTCAGCCGCGGCTTGAAGCTGGGCGTATTTTACAGGTCCCACGCCCGGAAGTCGACACACCTGATGCTTTGGTGCGCAAAGTAAGCTTCTTAAGCCACCAAATTCTTGAATAAGTGAACGAGCAAGGTCTACGGCGTTCAGTCCCGACAGGCCATTACGCAGCAACACCGCCAGCAATTCTGCATCCGAGAGATGGCTGGCGCCTTTTAGCAATAACTTATCCCGCGGCCCTTCTCCCTCTGGCCAATCCTTAATCGCCATGTGACCTCCTGTCATTTCCTATTTTTACTTTAGCAAGTATGGACGAGATTTTTTGAACTGGGACAGTCACGCCAATTCATCGCTTTGTGGTATGGTTGGCGACATTATTTCAATCTCGGATGATGTCTGTGAGCCTGATAACGAAAAACGTCCTACTGGGTATTGGTGGCGGCATTGCGGCCTACAAAAGTGCGGATTTAGTGCGCCGCTTAAAAGAACGCGGCTTTGATGTACGTGTGGTGATGAGCCAAAGTGCGATGGAATTTATTACCCCACTCACACTGCAAGCCTTATCAGGGCATCCGGTATCATCAAGCTTACTCGATCCCGCCGCCGAAGCAGCGATGGGCCATATTGAACTGGCGCGCTGGGCCGATTTAGTCATTATCGCCCCCGCGACGGCAAATCTGCTCGCCCGCATCAATGCAGGCATGGCAGATGAATTAATCACTACCACTTGTCTTGCCACTGAAGCGCCAATTGCACTCTGTCCCGCGATGAACCAGCAGATGTATCGCAATCTCGCCACTCAAGCCAATTTAGCCAGTTTACAAAGCCGTGGTTATACCCTGTGGGGTCCAGCAAGTGGCAGCCAAGCCTGCGGTGAAGTGGGCCCTGGCCGCATGCTCGAACCACTCGAAATTGCCGAACTCGCGAGTCGCTTTTTTGCAACAAAAGATGTCTATGCTGAACAGGAATCACAACCGCTAGCAGGCCAGTCGGTGCTGATCACTGCAGGCCCAACCCGCGAAGCCATCGATCCTGTACGTTATATCTCTAATCACAGCTCTGGCAAAATGGGCTTTGCATTAGCGAAGGCAGCGGCCGACATGGGCGCGGCTGTGACCTTGGTCGCAGGACCAGTAAATTTAGCCACGCCTGAAGGGGTGACGCGAATCGATGTCGAATCGGCGCAAAACATGCTCGATGCCGTTATGGATAATGTTGATAAAAAAGATATTTTTATCGGTTGCGCCGCTGTTGCCGACTATCGCGTCAACGATATTGCCGCCTGTAAGATCAAAAAGTCAGCGGAAGAAATGCAACTTGCGCTAGTGAGGAATCCTGATATCTTAGCGACGGTCGCAAGCTTAGCAAACCGTCCTTTTGTGGTGGGATTTGCCGCAGAGACCCACGATGTAGAAACCTACGCCCGCGATAAACTTAAACGTAAAAATTTGAATATGATCGCCGCAAACGATGTATCCGTTGCTGGCCAAGGCTTTAACGCCGATGCCAATGCCCTGCGCGTATTCTGGCCACAGGGTAGTCAAGATTTGCCTGCTACCGATAAACTCACGTTGGCACGGCAATTACTTTCGTTGATAGTGAAAGAAAAAACAAAATAGATGAAAACACCGATTGAATTAAAGATCCTCGACTCCCGCATTGGTTCCGAATTTCCCCTGCCCGCCTACGCAACACCAGGTAGCGCAGGCATGGATCTTCGCGCCATGATAGATACCACCATGACGATAGCCCCAGGAGAAACTCAGTTAGTCCCAACCGGAATCGCCATCCATGTAGCCGATCCCGGCCTTGCCGCCTTGATTTTGCCCCGTTCAGGCCTTGGCCATAAGCACGGTATCGTCCTTGGAAATCTAGTCGGCCTTGTCGATTCTGATTACCAAGGCCCCTTGATGGTCTCTTGTTGGAACAGAAGCGATACCCCATTTACCTTAGAAATTGGTGATCGTCTCGCACAACTGGTGTTTGTCCCTGTGGTACAAGCGCAATTCAAACTCGTTGATGAGTTCGACAGCTCAGACCGTGGTGAAGGTGGATTTGGCCATTCTGGCACTAAATAACCTGAATCGTTATTGAGCGAAGGATACTGCAATGGCTGTAAGCCCAAAAATTAATCGTCGTGAACATATACTGCAATGCCTAGCACAAATGCTAGAAACCAGCCCCGGACAACGTATTACCACCGCCAAACTTGCCTCTGAAGTGGGTGTATCGGAAGCGGCACTCTATCGCCACTTCCCGAGTAAAGCGCGGATGTTTGAAGGGTTAATTGAGTTTATTGAAGAGTCATTACTCTCACGCATCAACATCATCATGGATGATGAAAAAGATACGATGAAACGCTGTCAATTAGTGCTGCAACTGTTGTTGATTTTTGCTGAGCGTAACCCGGGGATCTCGCGCGTACTCAATGGGGATGCGCTATTGGGCGAAAATGAGCGTCTGCGTAGCCGCATTAGTACGTTATTTGCCAAAATAGAAACCCAACTTAAGCAAATTTTGCGAGAAAAGACCCTGCGAGAAGGCAAAGGCTTTAATTTAGATGAGGCTATTTTAGCCAATTTACTGTTAGCTTTCGCAGAAGGACGAATTGCTCAATTTGTCCGCAGTGAGTTTAAACTCAAACCCACACAACACTTCGATGAACAGTGGCGCTTTATTCAGCATCAGCTGTTGCAAAGCTAATGATTTATTAGCATAAAGGACGGAACTCTCCGTCCTTTCTTTTATCCATACATCTTGTATCAGCATTTCTTTTGCTTTAGTCTAAAACACACCTTTTTAAAACAAAAACCACAATAATTTTACAAGGATGTCAGATGAAGATTTTGTCTTTTGCCGTTTTGGCTGCCATTTGCTTACCCATGATGCCTATCACCACATTTGCGGCTGAAACATCGGCCACGAATGCATTATCACAATCACAATTATTTAGTCGAGGCGATGAATACGCTAACGTAAAAATATCCCCAACAGGTAAATACTTAAGTGCAATTACCAGTGTCGAAGGTAAAAATGTACTCCTAGTATTAGATGCTCAAACCAAAAAACTGTTAAATGCGATTCGCTTCCCAAGCAATGCACAAGTGGGGACCTATGAATGGGCCAGCAGCGAACGCATCGTGCTGGCAAAAGAATACCTTAAGGGCTGGAGCGATGTCCCCCAATACTACGGCGAATTAATGGCGGTCAACGCCGACGGTTCGCGTCCTGCCTACCTATTTGGTTTTAATAGTGGCGAGCAACAAACGGGTTCAAATATCAAGAAAAACACCGCCATAAAGGCCACAGCATTCATTCTGGACCCTCTACCGGATGATGAACGCTATATGCTGGTTAATGCCATTCCATGGAATAACGAGAGCAGCCTCAATCTTGAATTAAAGCAAGATGTGTATCGAGTTGACCTTTTTAGCGGGGTTCGTAAACGCATCACAGGCTCCCCCATTGGCCAAGCTCGCTTTATGACCGACCACGAAGGTGAAGTCCGCTTTGTAACTGGGGAAGATGGCCAAAACGTCACTAAAGTGTTTTACCGAAAAGACGGCGACTGGGTGAATACCGATAAACTCAACCTAGGCTTAAGTGATTTTACGCCTATCTCCTTCGCTGATAATAAAAATACCATCTATGCTGCGGGTCGCGTGGGCACTGAAACCTTAGGCGTCTATCGCATCAATCTCGAAACGGGCGAGAAGACCGAGATAATTCAAGATGAGGTAGTCGATCCGAGTAACTTTTGGATCAATGGCACTAACAAACAGCTGTATGCCGTTGAGTTTGAAAATGGCTATCCAAGCTATGCCTTTGTCGATAACAACGATAACCACGCCAAACTGCTTAAGGATTTAATTGCCGCCCTACCTGGGCATCAAGTACAGATTGTTAGTGAAACCCGTAATGGCGAGCAACTGGTGGTGATTGCATTTAACGACCGCAATCCCGGTGATTACTATTTATTTG
This sequence comes from Shewanella oneidensis MR-1, assembly GCF_000146165.2. Lineage (NCBI taxonomy): Bacteria > Pseudomonadati > Pseudomonadota > Gammaproteobacteria > Alteromonadales > Shewanellaceae > Shewanella > Shewanella oneidensis. Next base: position 4,429,675 of record NC_004347.2, read on the forward strand.
ATACTAAAAAGCTCAAACTCGAGTACCTCGCCGCCGCTCGCAAATGGCTCGACCCAGAGCAAATGGCGGAGGTTAAACCTATTAGTTTCACCAACCGCGATGGTCAGAAAATCCATGGCTATTTAACCTTACCCTACGGCAAAGAAGCCAAAAATTTACCGCTGGTCGTTAATCCCCATGGTGGTCCCCATGGTATTCGTGACTGGTGGGGGTTTGATCCACAAAATCAATTACTCGCCCAGAATGGTATGGCGGTGTTGCAGGTTAACTTCCGTGGCTCAGGCGGTTATGGCGAGCGTTTCGAGCAAGCAGGTTACCAAAAATGGGGCTCAGATATTCAGCACGATATTATCGATGCGACTCAGTATGTGATTGGTCAAGGCTTTGTCGATAAAGAACGGATTTGTATTGCGGGCGGTAGCTTTGGCGGCTATAGCGCTTTGCAAAGTGCGGTATTAGCACCCGATATGTTTAAATGCGCGGTTGGGTTTGCAGGTGTGTATGATCTTGAGTTGATGTTTGATGAAGGCGATGTCGCCAGAACACGTTCAGGAACAAGCTATCTTAAGGACGTACTTGGCCAAGACAAAGCCACCCTAAAAGCCATGTCTCCCTCTGAGAACGTTGCCAAATTAAAAGCGAACCTCTTACTCGTTCACGGTGGTGAAGATGAGCGCGCGCCAATTGAACAGTTGGAATCGCTTGAAAAAGCCCTTAAAAACCATAATTACCCTTACCAAAAACTGGTGATGGATAACGAAGGTCATGGTTTTTATAACGATACTCATAGAGCCAAGTATTACGATCAGATGCTGAGCTTCTTAAAAACCAACTTAAAACTTTAGCCTTAACTAAAATAAAAGCTATCTTCATCAAGATAAAAGCATTTTAGTACCCAACTAAGCCGATAATCGATAAAGACTATCGGCTTTTTCATCTGCGGCGTGCGCGTTTTTTGGTATGAATTGTCCGCAATTCGCGCTATTCTGCCCCACCTTATGCTTGTCCAAGTGACAACGAATCGATTTGTACCCTAGCGCCTGATTGCTGATACTCAGCGACCAGTGCTAGGTTTTCAGTGATAGCCGCTACAAAAGTAGTGGAGGATAAAAATGCCATTAAGTGAAGCAGCAGTAAAAGTACAGGCCGCCCTGCAAGAGCGCGGACTTGAAACCCCCATGCTCCCCAGTGTGTTTACTCCTGAAGAGCGTAAGGACAAGATTGAACACCATATGAAGGAAATCCTGACGCTCATGTCACTGGATCTTTCTGACGACAGTCTTGCCGATACCCCACGCCGCATCGCCAAAATGTATGTCGACGAAATCTTCTCCGGTCTAGATTATGCAAACTTCCCGAAGATCACTGTGATTGATAACAAAATGGGCTTTGATGAAATGGTGCGAGTGCAGGATATTAGCCTGACCAGTACCTGTGAGCATCACCTTGTCACCATTGATGGTACGGCAACCATCGCGTATCTTCCACGTAAAAAAATTATCGGTTTATCAAAGATTAACCGCATTGTACGTTTCTTTGCCCAACGCCCTCAGGTACAAGAGCGTTTGACTCAGCAAGTATTAGTCGCGCTGCAGACCTTACTCGAGACTAAAGATGTTGCGGTTAAAATGGATGCGGTACATTACTGCGTAAAATCCCGCGGCGTGATGGATTCCACCAGCTCCACCACTACCACGGCCTTAGGTGGCATTTTTAAATCCAACCCAGCGACCCGCGCAGAGTTTTTGCATCAGTCAAAGTAATATCCTGCCTTGTGCGAGGCATAAAAAAACGCTGCGACAGGATCGCAGCGTTTTTGTTTTAGGTGTTTATAACAAAGTTAAGTCTTGCTTAGGCCTCGATACCATATTGCTCACGATACTGGCTCACCGCCGCCAACTGCGCTTCCATTCTCGGCTTTTCAGACAGATAGCTGATCAGATCGGCCAGTTTGATAATCGCCACAATACCGCAGCCAAAATCACGCTCAACCTCTTGAATCGCCGACAATTCGCCCTTGCCCTTTTCTTGTCTATCCAGCGCAATTAATACGCCAGCGAGCTGCGCTTGATGGGCTTCAATGATTTCCATCGACTCACGGATCGCCGTACCGGCAGTGATCACATCATCCACCAACATCACCCGACCTTTAAGCTCGCTCCCCACTAAGCTGCCACCCTCACCGTGATCTTTTTTTTCTTTGCGGTTAAAGCAGTAAGGAATATCAATATTGTGATGTTCGCAGAGTGCCACTGCGGTAGTCGTCGCAATCGGGATACCTTTGTAGGCAGGGCCAAATAGCAGATCGTAATCAATACCTGAATCCACTAACGCAGCGGCGTAAAAACGCCCTAAACGCGCTAAATCTCGGCCAGTATTGAATAGGCCTGCATTAAAGAAATAAGGACTGATACGGCCCGATTTAAGGGTAAACTCGCCGAATCGCAACACCTGACGCTCAAGGGCAAATTCAATAAACTCACGTTGATAGGCTTTCACAATCTCTCCTTACGACTTTGTATGTAACTAGTTTTTATTAGGAAATTTTATTTTTATAACATTTAAATCGGTACAGAGTTGGTTCACGCTAGGGCGTGTTGCTATACACAAAAAGCGACAGCTAATAAAAAGCCCCGCACTTTATCAATGACGGGGCTTTTTATCAGTACACATTAGTTTAAAGCGGCTTTCTGTACATCAACGATTTCGCGAATACTGTTCTTCGCTAAACCGAGTAGCTCAATCAACTCTTCGTGAGTAAACGGCTCACCTTCGGCAGTGCCTTGAATTTCGATAATCTTACCGGTTTCTGTCATTACCACGTTCATATCGGTTTCGGCAGCGCTGTCTTCCACATACTCTAAATCGCTTATCGCTTCACCGTTGTAGATACCCACGCTGACCGCTGCAATTAAGAACTTAAGCGGGTTAGATTTAATAATGCCTTTACCACGGGCCCAGTTCAGCGCATCCACTAAGGCAACACAGGCACCGGTGATTGACGCAGTACGGGTACCGCCATCGGCTTGGATCACATCACAATCGATGACAATGGTGTTTTCACCCAGCGCTTTCATATCGACACAGGCACGCAACGCACGACCGATAAGGCGTTGAATTTCTTGCGTACGACCAGATTGTTTACCACGAGCGGCTTCACGGTCCATACGGCTATGGGTTGAGCGTGGCAACATGCCGTATTCCGCCGTCACCCAGCCTTGACCCTGACCTTTAAGGAAACGTGGCACACCTTCAGTAAAACTGGCGGTGCAAAGCACTTTGGTTTCGCCAAACTCCACTAACACAGAACCTTCGGCATGGGCCGTAAATTGGCGAGTGATAGTGATGGGACGTGTTTGTGCTGGCGTTCTGTTACTTGGACGCATGCGAGATTCCTGTATTCTGAGTCATTGACCGATTTTGGCTGCATATTATAGGGTTTTGTGCCTTAGGATGCCATGCTTAGGGTGATTCTCTAGCAAACTCGTCACACAAACACCTAATCCCGCTCGCTATTGGTGGTATGCCTTTAATCCTACAGCCATTGACTCTATAATCGCCTCTCATTATGACGATTAAACCATTAGGACAACCCATGATCCAAAGCATGACAGCCTACGCTCGCATTGAGCACAAAGCACAATGGGGCACTGCCTCTTGGGAAATTCGCTCAGTTAACCAGCGTTATCTCGAAACTTACCTTCGCCTACCCGAACAATTTCGCAGTTTTGAGCCAGTGCTGCGCGATCGCCTACGCAACCGCTTAAGCCGCGGTAAAGTTGAGGTGAACTTACGCTACGAGTTAGCCGACAATAGCAATAACGAACTTAAATTAAATCAAGGGTTAGCCAAACAGCTGCTCGACGCTGCCAGTTGGCTCAAACAAGAAGCCGGACAAGGCGAAGTCAACCTCACCGATATTTTGCGCTGGCCAGGTGTACTCTCGAGTGCTGAGCAAGATATGGACGCAATTGGCGCCGATTTAATGACCGCATTTGACTTAGCTATCGACCAATTTATCGAAGCCCGTGGCCGTGAGGGCGCAGCCATCAAAGACATGCTGCTAAGTCGTTTAGATGGCGTCAGCGAGCAAATCGCCATCGTGCGTGAGCATATGCCTAAAGTCATGGAATATCAGCGTGATAAACTCACCAACCGCCTCGCTGAAATTAAGGGTGAGCTCGATCCTGCTCGCATCGAGCAAGAAATGATTCTTTTAGCCCAAAAACAAGATGTCGCCGAAGAAATGGACAGACTCGAAGCCCACGTTAACGAAGCCCGTCGCATCCTCAAAAAAGGCGGCAGTGAAGGTCGTCGTTTAGATTTTATGATGCAAGAATTTAACCGCGAATCGAACACCCTAGCCTCTAAATCCATCAGCACCGAAATCACAGCCGCCGCGGTTGATCTTAAAGTTCTTATCGAGCAGATGAGAGAGCAGATCCAGAATGTGGAATAAGGTTTCAACTTGTTCTAACAGGTTATAAATAACCAATCAAACCCAGCACTTGCTGGGTTTAATGTTTTTACAGGTTCGTGATTGTTTGCTATTGTTATGTCAAAAGTGGTTACTAGAGTGGTTACTAAACCAAGCTAGTAACCACTTAAAGTTAACTTAGTAACCATTTAGAGCCTAAAACAATGAATGATAAGCAAATAAAGGCATTTATTCGCAGTAAAGAGGTAGGTAGAAAGGCTGTTAGTGATGGACTTTACATTAGAGTACAGACGGCAGGCATAGCCAGCTGGGAAATAAGATATTCAGTCAATGGCAAAAGGCGTTTTATGACTTTAGAGGGAGGCCAGTATCCTCACATGTCACTTGCTGATGCTAGAGCTGCCGCCGCAATTGCTAGACAGTCTATTATTAAAGGATCTGATCCTTTAGCTGAAAGAGCAAAACTCAGTGAAGAAAAAATTCATACTGTTGATGATCTATTCGATGACTGGTTTGTAGATGCCAAAAAACAGCTTAAACACAGCGAGATCCCACTAAGAATCTATACAAAAGAAGTCAAACCATATATTGGTCGCTTGCAAATTAAAGATGTAACGCCCCTTGATATCAGAAACATAATTCAAAAGGTCGCTCATAGTAATCGTCCCTGTATCGCTAACGACACCCTACTTCATTGCAAAAAGCTTTTTGCTCATGCTTGTAAGCTTGGCTTAAAAGATGGCAATCCAGCGAGCCACTTTAAACCTGCTGATGCTGGCGGGGCTGAAAAAAGTCGGGAAAGAGCTCTGTCTGTTAAAGAACTAGAATTTTTTTTTGATGTAGCCAGAAAAAATATAAGCAGTTTTGGGAGAGATAATTACTTAGCAGCAGCTTTATTAGTTTCATTGGGAATTCGAAAAGGTGAGCTTTTCAAACTCACTTGGCGTGAGGTCAACCTAAATTTAAAGATCTGGAAATTACCACAACCAAGGACAAAAAGCTCAGTAGCAATATCAATCCCACTTCCAGATACGGTTGTATCATGGTTCGAAGAGCTGAAGATCAGGGGTTGTGGTTCAGAGTAGAGGGCGTTCAAAATTCTGTGTCAGGCTAATTTTTAAATTTCTAGCACGCTATCTAAACGTCCTTCAAAATAAATCGCTAACTGAGATAAACAAAGGCTCCAATTGTGGATTGGCATAGTCCATTTATCTGAGGCGTTTAATATGCCTGCGTAAAGTAGCTTCAACAAGCTATTTTCATTAGGAAATGCACCTTTGGTTTTGGTGAGCTTTCTAAATTGGCGATGCACAGCCTCAACCGCATTGGTCGTGTAAATCACTTTCCTGATATGTTCTGGGTACTTAAAATAATGGGACAAATTATGCCATTTGCGACGCCAAGAGTTGATTACCAACGGATAAGCATCGCCCCATTTGGCCTCCAGTTCGTCCAAGGCCATCTCTGCGGCTTCTTTACTCACGGCTCGATACACAGGCTTTAAATCAGCCATAAACGCTTTCTGATTTTTTGAGGCGACATACTTCATTGAGTTGCGGATCTGGTGGATAACGCATAGCTGTGTTTCCGTATGAGGGAAGATACTGGCTATGGCCTCAGGGAAACCGGTCAAGCCGTCAACACAGGCGATAAGAATATCTTTTACACCACGATTATTAAGATCGGCCAGTACGGATAGCCAGTAATTAGCGCCTTCATTTTCGGATAAGTGAAGCCCTAAAATTTCCTTTTTTCCTTTCATATTAAGCGCTAACAATGTGTAAACGGCTTTACTGACGTAACGCCCATCCTCTTTGACTTTATAATGTATCGCATCAAGCCAAACGATAGGATAATGGCTATCTAATGGGCGCTGTTGCCACGCTTTAAGTTCGGGGATGAGTTTGTCGGTGATGGCGCTTACTGTTGCGTTAGACACATTGAGCCCATACATATCTTCAACATGTTGATTAATATCGCGATAGCTCATACCTATACTGAACATCGACAACACTTTACGTTCGATTTCATCGGTTAGTGTAGTTTGATTTTTCTTAATCAACTGAGGCTCAAAGGTGCCATTGCGGTCTCTAGGCGCGTCTAACTCAAAGTTACCGGACGGATGCTTAATGGTCTTAGGGGTTTTGCCATTTTTACGATTAGGCTGAGGATCATGCGCTAAATGCTGCTCAAGCTCAGCCTGGAGAGCCGCTTCAGTGAGTTGCTTGATCAGTGGGCCAAGAATGCTGTCTTTACCTGTGAGGCTTTTACCTGACTGCAGATCTTTAAGGGCTTGTTCGAAGTTAAAAGGTTGGGTCATGTGTCATTCCTGTTTTTGAATATTTTACTGAAATGACACAGAATTATGAACACTACCTAAGTCACTACAGCAAAGTGATGGTTGTCAGAATTGATCTACATCCACACCAGTTTTCTGCTGATAATAATCAAATTTCTCAGTTTCTTGATCTGCAAGTCGAAAAGCTATCAAAGCAATACAAATGCAAAGTGCAATACCTTTGTGCCAGAGAGCGACATCATTCAGAAACGCAACACTATCATGTTGCACTCATGCTTAGCGGACACAAGATCCATTATCCACACAAGCTGTTAAATCAGCTTAAATCACAGTGGGATCGTGCTGGTGGAACGGCTTCACTAGTTGATAGCCCTTTCAACATTATGCGCCGTGGAAATAAGCCATCACTCAAGAATGCCATTTACCGCCTTAGTTACTTTGCGAAAGCATTTACAAAGGAGCTCAATATCAAAGCGCGCACGTTTCTCAGCAATAAGGTCAAGCCATCAGCAACATTTGATGATACCAAAGACATTCTCTTGGTTAACCCTTTGATCACCTTTGAAATGAATCAGCGAAAGAAGAAACGAGAAAACACTGATAGCACAGTAAAGGCTATCAATAACAGAAGGTGGACAACATTTGCTTGGTTTAACGAGCTAAGCCATGCCCAGCAACTCAAAGAATCCATTAGCTCGAGAACATCAAGTTTACATCACATAGTGGATCAGCTTTTGAGTGGATCACAGCTTCAGCACCCTATGAACCGATAAAAGTTCATGATCCATTTACGGAAGATGATCCACCAGCAGATTTGCTTAAAACAAACTAAAACGCACAAAAACCAACAGCTCACAGCTGTCAGAGGTATTTGAGGATGTTATCCCAGCGCGTATTTGTTTGAAATGCAAAACAAAGCCCATGAACCGAAGCAGATCCAGCAGTTGTAGATCCACTTTTGTTGATCCAAAGAGAAAAATATTAATGAGTAGATTTAATTTAGAAACGCTTCCGCGCTGCGGAGCAAAGACCCGAAGTGGCAACCAATGTCAGCGTTATGGCAACAAAACTAATGGGCGCTGCAAATTGCATGGTGGGCGCTCTACAGGTGCAAAAACTAAGGAAGGAAAGTTGGCGGTACGAGTTAACGCATTACTTAATCCCTTCATGTGGCATTTTAATAAACGGTTCAATCTTGAAATAAAACAGGCATATATAGCAAACGCCTTAAGTGCTTACCTACGTTTAATTGAGCTAACTAAACTCCAGGCTCGTGGATTAGATGAGATCACAGAGATAGTCAGTCAATACAGATTTGAATTAGAAACCACAAAATATTACATTGCTGAATTTGATGGTTCTGAGGCGCTGCTCATTATCCAGTCCGCGCTGGATCATTATTATAAGGATACGGCGGCTGAGCACCTTAAATTTCACATCTACTCAGCAGTCTTCCCAACCCCTTATTTCAATCGATTAAGCGGCTCTAATGCAGAACTAACACATGAAATGAGGGTGTTTTCTAAAACCGAACGCAAAAAAGGGTTTGGTTACGTTGGCCGCATACCTACTGACCCCATACACAAAGCACTAAAAAGGCAGCTAAAGAAATCCAAAGCTGCCCATCAGATATAATTTAGTCGCTCAATCTAGGGCAAGTTGGCACCCATTTTTACGGTGCCAATGCCTGACTTGATCTGGACCAACAGCTTTGTGCTGGTCAAATTCCATCGGGCACCTAATTTTGAGACAGTATGGTCAATAAATTAAGAGGTCTATATGAGTCTGAAAAAAACAATAAGGTCCATCAACACTAAGGCTAAGTGGATTGAGAGTACCTGGCCAGTGTCTAAATCCCGGTGAGTCCATCGAGGTTTTCGTTAACTTGGCAGGGAAATTAAACTTGCTAAAGAGCCCCGAATACCGCTACACTTGCGCTATCTCATCTACCATCCTAACGGTGTTAGCGTAGAAGGAGTTACGGCTCCGCCCGGCAACGGGCGAGGCTAGCTTACCTAAATTTCTTCTAACTTGTTTCTCTCCCAACGCTTATTCAACTTGATTTTTTCGTGCGTTCTTTCCACCGTATAAGCCGTCCAAGGCAATAAGTAATCTTTTCGTTTATTAAGAACGACCAAATACTCAGCTTGCTCATGCCAAATATGGATGCGTTTATCTGAACCTCGTTTTTCAGCCCAAATCTTTACTGTAGAAGCGCTATCATTTTCGATATGTGGCCGTGGCCAAGTGATCCGCTCGCAACGCCTAAGATCTGGTTCCCTTTCTGCTTCTAAGCTCCCTTCACTAATCATGTGCCAGAATGTTGCAGACTTACCATTATATTCCGGATAACGCTTTAAACCTAAACGTTGGCCTCGAAATATTGGTTTACCATCAACAAAATCGACGCAAAATAGTCGGTATATTTCATCAAAGTATCGTTGCCAATTACCATTGTAATCTTGCAAGCAAACTAAATCTGGCAGCCAATCAGCCTGGGTTTCTGCGGTCATAGTGCTCCCCCATTCCAAATCAGCAAATTAAATTTAGCCTCACGCAATAAGGTGTTGCATGTTAGTCGATATCGGCTTCTTTGTTTTATTCTTTCTATTAACTTGAGTTTAGCAACATTGGTATCTAATCCACGATGCAGGTAAGACAAGGCACCGATTAGCAGATCCGCCACCTGCAACTGCTCTGATTCATGTGAATGTACTTGTTGCACTCGTTCGATCACCTGTCGTGAATAGTCGTATGAGTTATTACAAAGCACATCATGGAGTTTTTTAATCTTATCCGCTCCAAGCGTATCTTTGATATCCAGATACACCCGATACTTCGCTTGAGGGTCAAATATTACCTTAAGCATGTTGAAATACATCTTGTAATACCATTCATCATGCGTTTGTTCCCAAGCATCATGATTTAACTTGGTTTTATCCGGTACAATCAAACCTCTAAAGTGAAAATCGTCATCATCAAAAAAATAGTCAATGATGTCCATGTAAAAATCCAGCTTAGACTTACTCACCTTCGTCCATTTAATCTCAAAGTCTTTCCCTAAGCCGTGTTTGACCTTGATCTCTCTAATTCGTTGGCTTATTTCCTGTCTCTTACTTTCTGGGCACCAAACACCACCTAGCACCATCGCTTGTTGGCCATCATGTTCTAAATGACAGGATTCATCACAATATACGTTATAGATTTCACTCATCTGTCTGACCCTACTCCCACTTCTTTTTAGTTGACTTGGCTACTACACGCTCGACTTTGATTTTTTCCAGCAGCGCCTCGGCGCTGTTTTTACCGGAAATCAGTTCAGGGTTAGCAGTGCGCCACTCGGCGGTGAGTTCACCTCTGAAGGCTTTAGCGAGTATCGACTGAGTGAGGTTATTGACCCGTAATTGCGCGGCATTGACCTGGGCTTCGACTTTGTCGGCGAAAACGAATAAGTCTTCGACACGGCGGACGATTTCTGTTTGTTCTTCTTTTGATGGCAATGCTATAGGTAGCCTTCTAACATCTTTTAGATTCAAACCAGGCATATCAATGCCTCGGTAATTTGAGTGCAACCATGATTGCACTTTGGGTGACTCTAAATAAATAGCCAGATATTTATAGGTCAGAACGCCCTCAAAGACTCTCAAACGAGCCGTACCTTGCGTTATATTAGCTCCCTTAAGTTCATCTGGAACAATAGCAACTTTCGTAGCACGAATGATGCCAAGCAAAATATCATTCCCTGATAATGTAGCCCTTTCATATTTTTTCGCTATTTCCGGACTAGTTTTCATTAATTGATGAACTAATATTTGACCATTTTGTATATCAGTTCCTCTAACGTATGGTATTCCTTCATCTAATTTGGGACCCGGTTGAACTATCCCATACATAATTTCAGAACCAGGCTCTACCAAATGTGATACAACACCATATACCCAACCTTGAGGTAAAGTTTCAAGCATTCTTAAATCAAGAGGTTCAGGTGCTTTGTACTTTTTTCCGTAAAACTTTAGGTGATGCTTTTTAGCTAGTGAGTAAAGCTCTCCTCCATGAACCATTTCGCTATTGTTTCGATCTCTCCATTTTTCCGTCAATTTGCCACTGACTGCGGCGGCTAGGACGGATTGGCGGAATGATTTTAAGATGGCGGGAATGGCATCGAGGCGGGCTTTGGTACTTTCAACCTGTCCCAGCAGTTCATCCAGCTTGTCGGCAATGACCTTTTGTTCGGCTAGAGGGGGGTACGATATAACTAGCTCTTCAATATCACCTTTTCGTACTGACGGAACAGTTGTTGAGCGAGACACGTCTGATAAATTAACTGTTCGCATAAAATAATAAATAAAACGATCCATCTCAGTATAATTAGGTACAACTGCCATAACGTTGTTATCAGCCAAACCGTTACGTTCCACAAACGCCCGTCTATTTAGTTTTACTGCTTCACCGATTTTTGCAAAAAGAGTAGTGCCTTCTCTAAAAATAACACCTTTCAATTCTTCGGCTTCTGATTGGCTAACGTAATGACCAGCTTCAGATAGTCCCCCATACTTAGATGTCACAGCAATAGAAACATCGCCCACTTTATATACGGGATAATCACCACTATTTTTACCTTGATATTTCTTCGGAAAACCAACACCACTTTTTACATCTACAGCATTGCCTAATACAGCTGAAAACCAGCCCTCTGGAATCACTTGGTTCATCCCTTCACCTCAGTTTTTAACTCAGCACCTAGTGATTTCATTAAAGCTTCAAGATCGGCCAATGCACCTTTAAGCTCTGTCATTGCTTCACCCGCCAACTCTTCTGGTGTACCTAAATCCGCAGCATCGACGCTGTTGCTATCTTTTAGCCATGAGATATCTAGCGAGTCACCCTTAGTATCACGGATAAATTCACGACTGAATACGCGCCAGCGGCTTTTGGCTAGGCGTTCATCTATGCCTTGATTGACTTCGGTCGTTTCGATTTCGACGGCTTCCGCATTAAACGACCATTCACCTTCTTTCCTTGCTGAAAGATCTGGATTCCCGCCTTCGCGGGAATGACTAGACGGGTCATAAACAGCTTCAAACGGGGTTAAGTGTTGCTCACCAAAGGGGGTGCGTTTACCAAAGTTTGGCATGTTGGTACGCAAGTCATACACCCAGGTATTGGTGGTGCAGTTTTCTTCTTGTAGTTTGTCGGCCTCTGATCCCTTAGTGAAGAAGAGCACATTAGTCTTCACGCCAGCGGCGTAGAAGATACCTGTCGGCAGACGTAAAATCGTATGAAGGTTGCACTTGTACATTAAGTCGCGGCGCACGTCAGTACCGACGCCCGCCTCAAACAAGACGTTATCGGGCAATACCACGGCGGCGCGGCCACCAGGCTTTAGGTTGCGGTAGATGTGCTGTAAAAACGCCAGCTGTTTGTTACTGGTGGGATAGGTTAAGTCGTCACGGGTGATGGACGCATCGCCGCCCTTACTGGTGCCAAAAGGCGGGTTAGCCAAGATAATATCAGCCTTGGGTAAACTCATGCCGACTTGACCCAAAGAATTGCCTAAATGCACTACGCCTTCATCGTCACCTTCCATGCCATGGAGTAAACAGTTCATCAATGCTAAACGGCGGGTTGATGGCACTAGCTCAACGCCAATGAACGCCTTGTTCCGCAGGTGTTCAATTTCTTTTAAGGTGAGATCATCGTAATTGTCGGCATTTTTGATAAATTCATGGGCGGCAATTAAAAAGCCAGCAGTACCCGCGGCGGGATCTTGAATCACTTCGCCCGCTTGTGGGTTAATGACCCGCACCATAGAGTCAATCAAGGCACGCGGGGTAAAGTATTGGCCCGCGCCGGATTTGGTCTCGTTGGCGTTTTTTTCTAACAAGCCTTCGTATAAGTCACCTAAACCGTCTTTTTGGGCGCTGAACCAGTCAATCGAATCCAGTGATTTTATCAGCTGCTTTAAATGGCGTGGCTCACGCAGGCGGGTTTGGGCATCGGCATAAATGGCTAAAATCAGCGGATCGGCGTGTAGGGTATTGCCTTCGCTGTCTTTGCCCGTCGATAGGGTGAGTAAAATGCGTTTGTAATCATCGAGTAGGTTGAGGCCATCTTTATCGTTTAAGTCGGTCCAGCGGCAGCCGGTTGGCAAGGTGTGTTTATTGAGTAAACCTGCCTCGGTATTTTCGTGCACCATTTTGATAAACAGTAATAGCACCAGTTCGGTAACGTAATCGGAATAGTTAATGCCGTCGTCGCGCAGGACATCACACAGGTTCCACAGTTTTTGGACGATATCGCTGTTGCTGCTTGTTATGCTCATTGGATTCTCAATTTTGTAATTTGGCTAATGATTGATGCATTAGGCTTAGGTATTTGGTTTATAGATAGGTTCAAGCTTATTGGCTGTCATGGCCTATCGTTTAATGACTCTGTTTTAATTGCCCTGTTCAAAGCGCATAACGGCTGAACTGGTTACTGTCTTTGGTCATCAAAGTGACAAATTTAGGGTGGACAAACAGCTTCTCTTTACCCGATTGCACCTCTTCAAGCACGCCTATGTCGCATAACTGCTTTAAGTAAACGGAAGCGGTTTGACGTTTGGCTAAGCCACTTTCGACAAGGTTTTGAATACGGCAATAAGGTTGCTCAAAAATCACTTGTACCAACTCATGGCTGTAAATTTTGGGTAGCTGCTGACGTACATATTCTGTGGTATGGGCGATGAGTTCGCGCGCAGCGGCAATTTTATGGGTGGTCCATTTAGCCGTTTGCTCGACAGCGTTAAGGATAAAGATGATCCACGGTTGCCACTCTTGCTGAGTCGTCACGTTAAGCAATAAACGGTAATAGTCTTGCTTATGCGCGACGATATAGCGGCTCAGATACAAGATAGGTGCGCTAAGCAGTTGTTGGTCGATAAGGTAGAGAATATTGAGCACACGACCCGTACGACCATTACCATCGATAAAAGGATGGATGGCTTCAAACTGGTAGTGGGCCATAGCCATTTTGATCAGTGGATCAACATCATCTTGATTATGCAAAAAGGCTTCCCAGTTACTGAGTAAGTCACGAATGACACTCTCGCCTGCTGGTGGCGTATAAATAACCTCACCTGTGGCCTGATTCGTTAAGCTAGTACCAGGCACTTTACGCACGTCCATCTGCACGGACTTAATAGTGCTGCAAATTTCTAATGCGGTAGTGACACACAGGGGGCGATTGCTTAACTGAGTAAAGCCTTGATAAAGCGCAGTGCGATAACGCAGCGCTTCTTTGGTCATGGGGTCGGCTTGACTGTCTTCTTGAGCATACTGAAACAGCTTGTCGGTGGTGGTAACGATATTTTCAATCTCGCTACTGCCTTGGGCTTCGAGCAGTGGCAGTAAGTTGATGAGCAGACCCTGATTAGGTAGCAGCTCACCCGCTTGTTTTAGCTCTGCAAGGGCGGCGCGGGCTGGAATACAGGCTTTGAGTATAGGTAAGGTTTCGGCCAACTCAGCTAGTTTGCTGTCTAGCGGTAGTGGCGGTAAATGGTTGTATGCTTGTTCAGCTTGCCATTCCATGTTTAAAAAAACCTTCTTTTATCGACATAAATAGAGATTGAGGTGAGCTTATGTCGATTCAATCGACATGTAAAGAAAACATGTTTACAAAACTTAGTTTAATCGACATGTTTGGGTTGTTTTTGAGACTCATGTCGATAGCATCAACATCAAGGGAGCGTTAGGGCTGCCATTTTGTGTTCAGTGACATGTATAGAAAGTACCAATATCTATACAAATTCAGTGCACGTGTATAGATAATACGACTATCTATACACGTGCAGACGACAACAGTCTTAACACTGCTCGATAGCCTACTTGCCCACTAACCCACTTGCCACAGGTAGGCATTGAGCTCGTCTAAAATGGTATCGAGTTGGTCATTGAGTACACTGTTAAAGCGTTTGGCACCACCGTCACTAGCAAAACGATTATTCACAAAGGCTTTATCAATCACAGCCTCATGCACCAATTGTTTTGCTAGACGGTCTAGCCACTTACGCTGATTTGGGTTCCAATCATGTTCGCTGTAAATGCGTTGCATGGCGTTATTCACCCGCTGGGCAAAGGGGATTAAGGCTTCATCCAATGCGGCTTGGCGAATATAACCGATAATACTCGCGGCGATATCTTGGTTGGTGTTTTTACGCCACGCACTTTGCAGGTGGGCTTCGCTATAGCCTGCCTCATCAAGCAGTAATTTGACCTCTTTTAGCTGAGCTCGGGTGAGATCTTTAGGTCGATTTACCACAACGGACAAGGCTGCTGATTGGTTAATGTTTTGCTTAATGAAGTGACTGAAGCTTTCAAGATAATCAGCGGGCTTTTCGTGTATACCATAATTTTGCTGACGCTCTATGAACTCATCACGCCCTTCATAGATGAGCGGCATACTGTCGCTACCCACCAGATAACGGACTTCGGCTAACTGATTAATCAAACTTTGGTGCTGCTTAAAAAATTGTGCCGCCTCTCTGGGGCCAATTTGATGTAGATGCTGGTGGAGTTTCGCTGGTGCTACGCCCCATAACTCTTCAAGTTGCTCGAGCTTGGCTTTAAGCTCTGGCTTATTCTCGGCTTTTTTAGTCGCTTTTCGCATCACCCGCATCACTTTCTGCCCAAGTTGATTAAGCACGTCGTGGGCATGGCTATTGGTGTGACTATCTGCACCTGCACCGACTTGTTCACCAGGGGTATTAAGTGCGCGTTCTAAAAAGGTATCGTCAGTTAACTCGTCCACCAGCTGCTCAAGGGTAATGTTGGGATCTTTCACTATCGGCTTCATAGTGTTAACAGCTTCAAGCGCGCTGTAAATATCAACCGGATCATAAATCTTAAAAGCCGTTTTACCTATGTCGTCACAGCGGCGAGTGGCACGGCCCATCATTTGTTCGTACAGAATGCGTGATTTGACTCGACGTAAAAACACTAAATGACAAATCTTAGGCACATCGATACCGGTTGATAATAGGTCAACAGTAATGGCGATATTAGGATAACGCTCGTTTTTATATTGGCGTATCAACTGGCTGACTTTATCACTTTGACCGGTAATTTTAGCCACTGCCGCTTGATTGTAGTCATCGCCATACATATCAAGAAAGGCTTTATCTAATAAGCGTTTTACCATGTCTGCATGCACATCGGTTGCACAAAAAATCATGGTTTTCTCATCGCCAAAAGGGTCTAACTCTTTGATTAATTCTTGGCAGATGACTTCATTAAACGACTCAGTAATCACTCTTTTATTAAAGGATTCAACATCGAACTTTAATTCGTCTTCTAAATCGGCCGTTTCAATTTCACCGGTTTGGGTGTTGATGGAGGTGACGGTTTCGCCTTTTTCAAACTTAATGCCGTGTTTGTTTAACAGGGTTTCATAGCGGATCGGTGGCTCATGGTCGATAAGCCAATCGCCGGCAACCGCTTCGCGATAGCTGTAGGTGTAAACCGGTTTACCGAAAATCTCACTTGTATGCTTGGCAGGCGTTGCGGTTAAGCCGATACGCACCGCATCAAAGTAATCGAGTACCCGCCGATAACTGGACAGATATTGGCTGGCATCGCGAGTGGCAAGTTCACCTTCGGTCATTTGCTGATCTAGGGCATAACCTCTGTGCGCTTCATCGACAATAATGCAGTCAAACTCGTCCAGCGGGGGCGGGTTATCCGACATAAAAATCCGTTTGACCATGGCCTGTACTGTCGCGACTTGAATGCGAGTTTCAGCTTCACTTTTCATATCGCCAAGCTCGGCAATATTGTAGATAGACGACAGCACTTTGTTTTGCTCAAGCTTGGCTTCGTCAAAGGAGTCGCACGCTTGCTCACCCAATGCGGTTCTATCAACGAGGAACAAGATACGCCTAAAACGCTCGGCCTTTAAAAATCGATACATCAAACCAATAATAGTGCGGGTTTTGCCTGTACCTGTGGCCATTGCCAGCAGACACTGAGTGTTATCTTGCGCTAAAGCCGACTCTACAGCTGCGATAGCTTTTTGCTGGTAATCGCGCAGACCGAGGTAATCAAAGCCTTCTTGTTGAAGTGTTTGCTCGGCGGCTTCGCGGCTGCGCTTTAATTTATCAAGCAGGCCATCAGGCGAGTGAAACTGTTGCAGCGCCCGCTTGGTGTTACTGGGTTTACGGGTATCGCGAAACCAAGTGCCTGATAACTCTGCCAGTTGCTTATTAAACTCGCGGCCATTACAGGAATAAACAAAAGGGATATGGTAATGGCCGTCTGCGTCATCGGCCCATGCTACTGTGCGGCCTTCAATTTCCCATGCACCTTGTTGAGGCGCTATCAGTTTATAGCCTTTGGAGTAACGCTCGGCTTGGGATATTTTACCGGCAACGTGGGTGTTTTCTTTTTTTGCTTCTACCACAGCAACGGGGATTAAGCCGCAAAACAACACATAGTCGGCTCGACCTTTTTTACCTTTATGCCATGTTATCCACTCGGCTATTGCAAGGTTTTTACCTTTTTCTGGCCGAGTGCCTTTACGAAAATCTAATCTTTGGGAATCGGCAATCCAGCCAGCTTCTATCAGTTGTTGATCAATCAACACCCGCGTTAACTCTTCGTTTAACTCAATGTGATTACCCGCTTTGCTCGCTTGCTGACTGAGTTGTTTCTTATTTTTGGTCGCCGCTTGGTTATCGACTTGAGCAAGCTGTACTAATTCTGCTTGTAGCGCTTTAATGCGTAATTCGAATTGATGCTTTTGCGCTACGAGAGCTTGCTCATGCTGCGCGGCCAACTTTGACAACGCTCGCGCCTCTGCATCCATTTGCTCAGCTAATACCGCGTACTCTTCTTTTTCACGGGCCAGTAATGTTGTTAATTGCTGATTATCGGCTAATTGCTGGTGGTTATCGTTAAGTTCACTACGCAATAATTCAATTTGAGTTTGTAACTCTTGCAGTTGCTTACTGGGATCTTCAGGTGGGACAAACGGGCCGGCTTTAAATGCGGTCTTTTGATCGCCAAAGGTATGATGGAACCAAATCGCTAGGCTACGAGCAAGCTTTAAGCCTTCTAATGCTTCTTTATGTTGGGTTCGAAATTGGTGAGTGGCTTTATTGCCTTCAATCCTTAAGGCATGAAATAACTGGCGGACCACAGGCTCTAAGGTTAACTCACGATTAATTTTGAAGAGTAAATCTGCTTGAGTCGTTTTGTCATCAAACTCTATGCCGCACCGAGCCGCAATATCTTGCGCCATCGCTTCACCTAACTGGCGCAGCTTAATTAAGGTAGTGTTGGGATCGCTGGTAAACGCACGTTCAGCACTGCAGGCCAAATCGATAAAAATAGGGTCGTATGGTTTGAGAAAACTAAAGTTAGCAGAGTCCTTTTCAGTACTCTGGCCTTGTGTGTCTAATGCCATCATTCCCTCGTAGCGCGATTATTTTCAATATAATCATATCTTTTACAAACAGTTGGTAATCCCCCCTCAAATTAACTGACGTCAAAAGTAGAATTTTCTCGTAACATAAACGCAGGAGATTCACTATGAAAACATCAAAATTCACCGATAGCCAAATCATGGCAATCCTTAAACAAGCTGAAGCCGGAACTCCAGTCCCAGAATTGTGCCGCGAACATGGCATGAGCTCAGCGACTTTTTACAAATGGCGAGCCAAATTTGGCGGCATGGATGCGTCATTGATGGCTCGTCTAAAAGAGCTTGAAGCTGAAAATGCTCGACTGAAAAAGATGTATGCCGAAGAGCGGCTAAAGGCCGATGTCATTCAGGAAGCCATGGCAAAAAAGTGGTAAAGCTGTCGCAACGTAAAGCGATGGCTCAGCATGCAGTTGCAAATCGAAAAATCAGTATCCGTTTGGCCTGTGCAGCATTTTGTATCAGCGAAACCTGTTATCGCTACCGGCGCGTTAATGATGACGAAAATGCAGAGATTGCAGAATTTCTTGTTGAATTAACTGAAAAAGAATCGGATTGGGGCTTTGGTCAGTGTTTTAATTACTTACGCAACGTAAAAGGCTTTGCTTGGAACCACAAGCGTGTATACCGAATTTACTGCGAATTAGCGTTAAATCTGCGGATAAAACCGCGCAGAAGGTTAAAACGAAATGCACCAGAGCCGCTGAAAGAGCCAACTAAAGCCAATCAGGTTTGGTCGATAGATTTTATGCATGACCAGTTATCAGATGGACGAAGCTATCGACTGTTCAACGTGATTGATGACTTTAAACGTGAAGGGCTCGCGATTGAAGCAGGTTTTTCATTGCCAACAATGCGGGTGATCCGGACCCTAAATCAGCTACTTGAAGGGCGAACAAAACCAATCGCGATCCGTTGTGACAATGGACCTGAATTTATTAGCCACGAATTTACGGAATGGGCGAAAAAGCATGAGATCAGGATTGATTACATTCAACCTGGCAAGCCACAGCAAAATGCGTACATAGAACGACACAATAAGACCATCAGGTACAGCTGGGTAAGCAAACATTTATTTGATACGCTTGAAGAAGTTCAGGACTATGCCACAAAATGGTTATGGTTTTACAATCATGAACGGCCGCACAAAGCCAATGGCGGAAAGCCGCCATTGATGGTTGCATGAACTCTACTTTTAACTTCGGTTAAAAATGGGAGGATTACCAGTTTAATCACCAGTTAAGTTTAGAAGTTGTTAACCCACTCATTATTAGTACGAGTTGAAAACTCTCGCTAACACTGTTTCGGTGCTTTGGTTAGAATGCGTTTAATCAACAGCTTTATTTTGTCACATGGAAGACGACATGGATCTCGATTGCATTCCAACTATTGAATCACTGCTGGAGCAAAACGCCATCTGCTTTACTGGGCGTCCAGATTTAATTGACCGTTATCTGGTTTTAATGGATTTAATAATACCAATAGAAACAATGGCACTGCTTGATGAGATAGGCAGCCCTTTCAAATCTTTTGAGTGGAATTCGTATCCCATTTACGGCTCTGAAACGAAGAACAGCAAAGTGAAAGAGTCCCCTACACTCGATTGCGATGACCTTTCTCTAAAGGAGTCGATTACGTTACCTAATAGACCACTTTATACCGTTCATCTTGATGAGGATTTCACCGTCACTGCACATGTCCGGTGTAATAATGGTTATTTTGATAAGCTAATCCACAAAAAAATTGGCGTGAACCCTAAAAGGTTAACGCACAGCCTAAAAGCGGTAACGCGGGCAATAGACCAGTCACCAGCATTCTTTATCTGCACTAAGTGCAATAAATTAATTGATGCCAATTTTAAGTCTCAAGATGGAACGGCCACATGTGCCTACAGCGCTTGCGGCAGGTTTGTGGAACAACACTTTGATGTTCTATCCGATAAAGTCACAAGCTCCTTATATAATAAAGATATAAGTGTCGATATATTTGACGATTACATAGCCATCTCCATTGGTTTAATCACTTGGCCGCATCCGCATGAACCGAGCTTTGAATGGGTTATTCAACGGGAAATGGCTCTTAGTTCTACACCGCGACAGGTTAAGTCTGCAGCAAAAGCTATCCACGATAGTAAGATTGCCCGTGGAAAGTGTAAGCACTGTAATGAGTCTATGAATGCAGGGCATATGTTCGATGATGATACCTGCCAAAGTTGTGCTACGGGCGTATATGGGGTTGTTTATTAGAACCTATATATTAAGCCGCATTATTTAGAATCAAGTATGTTAACGACAACCAAGTGGTTACTAAATCGGTTACTAAAACCAAAAAGCAAACGTAAAAATAGAATCAAATTATTGATTTTAAATAAAATAAAATCATCAATCAACATTCTGATCCAGAACGTGGAATAATATCCGCAACCATCGATTTAGCATCATTATCCATTGTTTTTAAAAAATTTTAACCTATCAATCGTCAATACCATCCATATATACCCACCACTACCCACCGCCATATGGTGGGTATATTGGTGGGTATACTACAATAATCCCGATCGTCAGTGGTGGGTATTATTGGCTTTCATAAAAGCAACCTTAAGGTCATGATGGGGAATGGATTTATGGGAAACTTGACAGTAAAAGAGATTGAGTCCAAGGCTAAAGGAGAGCCAGGCCGGTATGCAGATGGAGCCGGTCAGTATTTTGTTGTCCCAAAACTTGGCGTTCCATATTGGATGCTCCGTTACACGGCGAAATCCAAACGCCAAGAAATGACCTTAGCAAAATACAGTGATATGTCTCTTGCTGATGCGCGTGCGGAAGCTGCTACCAAAATGAAACAGTTTCGCGATGGTCTCGACCCGCTCGTAGCCAAAAAACGTGCAGAGCAATCCCAAATCAAAACTGTTGATGAGCTTTTTGCTGATTGGCATCTAGGTAACATCAATCGACTTAAATACGCAATATTCCAAAACGTATCTACAGCAAGGATATAGCGCCGCATATAGGCAGCTTTAATATCGATACTGTTACAGCTAGAGATATCAGAAACATCCTTAAAGCTATCGCAGCGACAGGCCGCCCAGCCATCGCTAACGATGCTCTAATGTACTGCAAGCAGCTTTTTAAACACGGCATAAAGCTGGATCTGCTTGGCACAAATCCCGCCAGTGCATTTTCTATATCAGATGCTGGTGGCTTAGAAAAAAGTAAAGACCGCGCTTTAACGCTAGAGGAAGTCACCACGTTTTTTAAAATCGCCAGAGAAAATAGTAACAGCTTTAGCCGTGACAACTACCTAGCCTGTGCACTACTGATTACATTGGGAGTACGTAAGTCTGAGCTGGCTGAAGCGCCTTAATCTTGATGATAAGGAGTGGAATCAGTCCAAAGACAGAAGCAAATCAGGAGTGGGTATTGCGATTCCATTGCCTCCCATAGTGATGGAATGGCTATATGAGTTAAAAATCAGAGCATGTGGTTTCGAATAGGTTTTTCCAAGCAGACGCTCCAGTAATGTTCTGAAGAATCCCCTGATGATTTTCAGATAAATCATTAAATTAGAGTGAACTTGCACCTTGAAGTGTGATCAGATGGAAGTGCGAACAAACATCAATCACAGGGCATCAAGGTGCAAGTGTTAACTATCTTACATCAATCTCTCTATCAACATTGTCCAGAAATCCATCAAAAGCGACTGAATACACTCATGGTCGCCTGCAAAGCCCTCATCAACGCGGATTGTCTCACCCTCACGCATTTAGGGCGGCACATTGATGGCACCAGCACTCATACTAAACACTCAATAAAACGCATGGATAGATTATTGGGCAACCCGCACCTTCACCATGAAAGACTGGCTGTTTATCAGTGGCATGCAAAGTGGCTGCTAACAGCACATACGATGCCGACCATACTGGTGGATTGGTCTGATATGCGTGAAGGTCGTGAACTGATTGCACTACGCGCCTCTATTGCGATTAAGGGCCGCTCTATCACGCTCTACGAGCGAACATTTCCGTTAGTACTACAAGGCACACAAACTGCCCATAATCAGTTTCTGAATGAACTCCATAAAGTGTTACCTGACAATATTACCCCGCTGATAGTCACTGACGCGGGCTTCCGTAATCCATGGTTTCGAAAAGTCGAGCAGCTCGGTTGGTATTGGCTGGGTCGTGTCAGAGGATTAAGTGTCTATCGGCTGCACCCCTTCGGTCGCCAATTTTCGCTAAAAGCGCTTTATCCCAAAGCCAGTCGTCGCGCAAAACATGTTGGGCGAGTGGCGTTATCGGTAAAGAAACCCTTGTTATGCGAGATGGTATTGTTCAGGGCTCCAAGTAAAGGCAGAAAAGGTCAGCGAAGTACGACAACAGACTGTCACCATACGGCGCAATGGACGTATGAACTGACCGCCAAAGAGCCTTGGGCACTGGTGACCAACTTGACCATAGAAGCCATGTCGCCTCAAAAACTGGTTAATATTTACCAAAAACGGATGCAAATAGAAGAAACCTTTAGAGATTTAAAAAGCCCCGCTTATGGCTTTGGTTTACGTCATAGCAGAACACGTTATGCGGCGAGGATGGACATACTGCTATTGATAGCATTATTGGTACAACTGGCATTTTGGTGAGTAGGATTATACGGAGAAACACAGCAATTACAGCGGCACTTCCAAGCCAACACGGTAAAGAAAAGGAATGTGCTATCAACAATCAGGATGGGCAAAGAACTGCTGCGGCGACGGCATGACTACCCCATATCAGCAGATGATTTGCTTTGTGCTGCGAAGAAACTAGCCCAACTCTCATTAACTCATGGTTGTTGGGGCTATGAATTATGAGGGGATCCTACAGAGTAATGTTAGTACGTCCGATATAGAGTGATTGATGAATTGGAAAATTAGTTAATAAATCCGCCAGCTCTTGCGATCCCTATAATGCCGATCAAAATCCAAAAACCATTGAGTAACGTGTAAGCGGAATCTTTGCGTAAAGCGGCGCACCAAGTTAGCAAAACAGCATCTATTGTGTTAAAAATCCACACAAACATAAAAGGACTTTCTGGGCCAAGCCAACTGACAAGTGAAAAACTAAATATTCGCATTAGAACACCAACCATTTCAAAGGTCCGCATATGTGTGTTCAATAATGCATTAAATTTTTTATATAACAATTAATTACCCCTCTTTTATTTATAAGTTAATTCTCATCATGTAGAACTACATTAAGAACAACTGTTACCAACATAATTTCGTTTGCACAGGGTTAATGGCGCGAAATTTTAGTGTGTCCAACTGTTACTGATTGAATTAAAAATATTTATAAAGTAAAGCCTCAGCACTGTATTAGTTAACAGAAAATATGATCAAACCTAATGCAATTCTATACCACGCAAAAACACTTAAAGAATGTTTAGCTACAAATCGTATTAAAGCATTTACTACAATGAGTGCTGAAATAAATGCAGCACTAAATCCAATTAGTATTGCCAGTATGTCGTCCGTATTTAATAAATGATAGTTTTTCGATGCATCATATATAGCTGCACCTAACATAGTAGGGATCGCTAAGAAAAATGAATATTCAGTTGCAGCTTTGCGCGATACTCCTGATAGCATTCCACCGACAATTGTAGCACCAGATCTAGATGTTCCCGGGATCATAGCAATGCATTGTGCAATCCCAATTATAATAGCCTGTTTAAATCCAATTTTTTCTATGTTTTCTATTTTAAATTTTTCACTATCTTTTCTATTTTCAACCCAAAGTATAATTAACCCGCCAACAATTAAAGCTGTAGCAACTACAGTGGTATTAAATAATACATTTTTAATATCATGTATAAACAATGCGCCAATAATTGCTGAAGGTAAGAATGAGATCATCACGATAACTGCAAAGCGTTGTGCTACAGGATCAGACTTTAGCACGCCATTTATTAAGTTTATTATTTTATCTCTGAATAACCAGCATACAGCCAAGATTCCACCTAGTTGAATAACGACTTCAAATACTTTTTCTTCGTTTGATGAGAAATTTATCCAATCACCAATTAAAATAAGATGGCCTGTACTAGATATTGGTAGAAACTCTGTAATGCCTTCAATAACTCCTAGAAAAAAAGCCTTTATAAAATAAATTAAATCCATTACCCAACCTCTAAGAATAAAAAATCGTGTTGTGCTAAAAATGTGTGGATAAAATATCAGTTTTTACTTCTGTTGTGATTACGTTAATTATATTTAATGTTCGTTATACGATTTCAAACTATATTCAATATTTTTCATTTATCTTAGACAGATTGCTGAGGCTATGCTCTGGTCTAATTCTATCAGACACCTATTTTTTAAACTGTATAAGGCTTTGTTTCCTAATAGTGAAATCCAGCGTTTGTCGGGTTTAAATCAAAATTATATTCTGATTACAGATGAACGATTGACGATGAAACACGGTTTTTTGAGCACCATACTAGGGCGTATTGACGTTTCAGGGTTATTTTTGCAGCAATTTGGCTGGCGTTTATGCAAGGCAAAGTCCGTGCTGTGTAGTTATTCTACATAAACGGACGATAACGCAGCAGAAACGTCAGCCAAATGCTGCCCGAAGGGTTCGTCTGGCAAGCCCATGCTCTTTGTCACTCGTCATTTGAGTAGAATAACTACACATCATTCCTCGTTTCGCGAGCACGAGCTTGCCAGAACGAACAAAATTTAATCTCGAAACGTCAACACGCCCTAGCATTCAGGAAGAGCTCTGTATTTAAGCCTTATCCCCATGCTCATCACAGGATTAAGGCTATCAACGCAGTCGATGGAGTACATAGTTGCTAGACAAAATATTATGAAAACACATAGGAATTGATATTCATAGCGCAACATTATGTCGACGGATGCCTGAACTCTGGATTGTGTGGTGTCGGGCGGCTACAACGCGATAATTCGTGACCCGCATAAGGAAGAAAAGCTTGCAGCGATTAAAGTGGCCTTGGATAACTGCAATGCCAATAATCCCGTTTTTTGTGAAGACGAAGTAGATATCAATTTAAAGCCTAAGATCGATGTAGAGTGGGGCTTTCGAGGGAAACAACTGTTAGTGGCAACGCCAGGGCGTAAAGAAAATGAAGTCTCAGCATATCGTCGGCTAGGGTCTATAATCTTACATAAAAACTGATTGTTATCAGAATGTTAATATGGTGAATTGTAAACTATTGGTGATTAACATGATTGATGTGGATAATGGTGTCATGATATTAACAATATAGCTTAAGTGTATGGACGGCAAAGCTTACTAAGGTTACCCAGTCATACTGAACACTTAAATTTTTGACCAATCGAAGCATTCCAAGGTTAACAAAAATTTAAGAAAATCATCAAAATCTTAATGAACTCCTAGTTGATTCGAACAAAACACAAAGGCATAGTGCGCAAATAAATTTTGACCTTGATCACATTGAGATAGGGATTTGCTGAACACCCTTAACATACATTAAATAACTTGTTGTATTTATTTGATTTCCCATTTTCTGAGAGTGTAAAAATGCTATACATAAAAGTTTTGGGCCATGGATGCACAAAATGCACAAGTACAGCAGTGTTAATCACTTCTACCGCTTCGGATCATGGTATCTCTATTAACTTAACTATGGAGTCAAATCCTGAGGTAATAATGAACTATAGAGTGGTGAGTTCGCCCGCAGTAGTTATTAACGAAAGATTAGTACACTGGGGCTCTACTCCGCAGAAACATATGGTTGAGTCATGGCTAAATGATTCGCTTTAGTAATTAACTAAATCAATATGTTACATCATTGCTCAAGGACACTTCTGTTTCACATTAATGCTCTAGACATATTGGAACAAAGGAAAACCACACATTTCTTATTTGTTTGTATTTTACGCCTCCCAAATATCGTTAATCACAACGAAACCCATAAAAAACTAGGTCAATTAACTTAGATTAATGCGCTAAATCAGTTAGTAATGGGGGAGCTAGGCTCGTACAAGGTGAGGCATGCAAGTCCAATATTTCATATTCCAGCCAAAAAATAGTCATCGATTGAAGACCTGTCTGGCATTTGAGACGACCACACCGAGTAGATTTAGGCTTATTGTACTGGTCAACCCAAACTGGACACTTTTACTTGAGAATTCTCAAACTCTACAGGTGACAGATCGTTATTAGCAGAATGAAGTCGCTCCAAGTTGTAATATTTGATGTAAGCCGTCACATCTTGCTTCATAAACTCCCTTGTTGGTTGAGCAACTTTAAAAATCCAATCGTGTTTCAAGCTACCAAAGAATCGCTCAACAACGGCATTATCCCAACACGCACCCACATCACCCATGCTGGCTCGGATACCATAGCTCGATAGCAGCCTACCGAATTGTTTACTGGTATATTGCGAGCCTCGGTCACTGTGAAATACCAGCCCTCGCGCTGGTTGTCGCAGGTTGTAGGCTTTTATTAATGCCTTGGATATCAAATCTGTGGTCATGCGTTTGTCTATGCGCCATCCCACAATCCGGCGTGAATATAAATCCATCACCACAGCTAAGTACATCCAGCCTTCACCCGTCTTTAAATAGGTCACGTCACCCGCCCAGACCTGATTAGCCGATACTGGATTAAAGTTCATGTTTAACAGGTTATCAGCCACTGCATCTGAGTGTTTTCGCTGTGTCGTCACCTTGTAAGCACATCGCTGGGTTGCTTTGAGTCGAAGGCGGTGCATAATTTTACGAACGAGATAGCGACCAACCTGGTAGCCTTCCTTGCGCAATTTCTTCACCATTTCACGATTCCCTAAGCTGCCTCGACTTTGCTTAAATAGCTGTCGAACAAGGCGATAAAGCTTCAGTGTTTCAACGCTTATCACGTTTGCAGGGCGTTTATGCCAATCGTAATAGCCTGACTTACTGACACTCATTACTCGACATAACAGTGTTATGGGAAACAGGTGAGATTGCAGTTTGATGAAACGAAATCTTACTTCATTTCTCTCGCAAAGAAGGCGCTTGCCTTTTTTAGAATTTCTTTTTCCATGCGTAATTCTTTGTTTTCTCTACGCAATCGCTTCAACTCATCACGCTCAGACTCTTCTAAGGTGATGCCTTGTTGCAGGGCTTCGTGTTTTTCCTTCCAGTTGTAAAGCAGGCTCGTGCTAACTCCAAGAGACTTTGCCGCATCGGCAACGCTATAACCTTGCTCCAGCACCATCAAGACGGCTTCATCTTTAAATGCCTGCGGATAACTCTTATGTGATTTTTTCAGACTCATATAGACCTCTTAATTTATTGACCATACTGTCTCAAAATTAAGTGTCCGATGGGATTAGACCAGAACATATCATTCTTGAGTTAGGTGCGCTCATAAATGCATTTTTCGGGTCACTTCGATAGAAAAGCGTGAGTTTTAATCTGATAATTTAGTTTTTTATTTCATTTACCTGTTTTAGAGTCGATTAAGTATTAAAATGCTGGTTAGTAAATAGGCCGAAATAGTTCGGTATTTTAGGTTGTTAAGGATCAATATGGAGTTTTTTACCACACTCTTTGTGGGCTACCCGATGTGGGTTTGGTTAATGTTTTTTGGATTTGTGTTGGCGTTGTTGGCCTTTGATTTAGGCGTGCTACA
This sequence comes from Shewanella oneidensis MR-1, assembly GCF_000146165.2. Taxonomy (NCBI): domain Bacteria; kingdom Pseudomonadati; phylum Pseudomonadota; class Gammaproteobacteria; order Alteromonadales; family Shewanellaceae; genus Shewanella; species Shewanella oneidensis. The sequence continues at coordinate 4,457,506 of NC_004347.2, forward strand.
CAAAGAGCAGCATGAAATTACTGTCGCAGAGAGCCTCAAGTTATCGGCCTTTTATATTTGTATGGGGCTATTATTTGGCGCTTGGTTATGGTGGTACAAGGGATCAACCGCGGGGATGGAATACCTCACGGGTTACCTTATCGAAAAGTCGCTGTCAATGGATAACGTTTTTGTTATCGCCTTGATTTTCAGCAGCTTAGGTATTCCACGTTTGTATCAACACCGAGTGCTGTTTTGGGGCATTATGGGCGTTATCGTGCTACGCGCCATTATGATTGGCTTAGGCGCGGCGCTGGTGGCGCAATACCAAGGCGTGTTGGTGTTGTTTGGTCTGTTCTTGATTTTCACTGGTATTAAGGTGCTCTTTTCGAACGATGAGCATGGTGATATTCAAGATAATAAGTTTTACAAATGGTTACGTTCTAAAATGCGCTTTACTCCAAGCCTGCATCAAGAGAAGTTTTGGGTAAGGGGTGAGGATCATCAACTCAGTAAAGGCTGGTGGGCAACGCCCTTGTTTTTGGCGTTGATCTTAGTAGAAACTGCGGATCTGGTGTTTGCGGTTGACAGTATTCCAGCGATTTTTGCGATTACCCAAGATCCTTTTATCGTCTATACCTCTAATATCTTTGCTATTTTAGGTTTGCGGGCATTGTACTTTGCTCTCGCTGCTATGGTGCATCGTTTCGAGTACCTCAAGTACGCGCTGTCGGTCGTGTTGGTGTTTATCGGTGTTAAAGTGGGGCTGGTGTACTTTAATCACGAAGGCATTGTGGACTTTAAGATCCCAACAGCGTTATCCCTAGGCGTCACCTTTGGTCTACTGCTTGCGGGTGTTTTATTCTCATTGTGGAAGACACGCGAGCAGAAGTAACGACGGTAATATATAGATAAATCAAGGCCATTAAGCAGATGCTCGATGGCCTTTTTCGTGCGTAATTAGTGCTTCCTAAGTACGAGTTTTTAGTTCTGCTTACGCTACAACTGCATCAGTTGAGATGAACTAGCAGGCCTTGAAAAAGCCAAGTGCAGCGATTTAAAAGGGATATGGCAAGAGTGTAAATATGATGCACAAAAAAGTGACCAGACGAACTCTAGAATTTGTGGTGGAAAACCGACAAATTTACGATGTGAAAATGATCGACTTGTACAATAAGTGCTTTTACAGAGTAAGGATGCATACAACGCATCCCAAATGTTCAGCATCAAGCAAATATCGGTCGTTTAAGACTTTATCAGTAAGTCAAAAACTGAGAGAAGTGGACTTTTATCAAAGAGAACCAGGCTAGGTAAGAAAATATTAGTCTGATTCCACACATAAAAGTCCCATTTTACGTTGATTTTTAGCTAGCTGGTTTTGCCTGCAAATAGCTAGTAAATACTTTAACAAGTTGACGAGAATGTTTAACTACCTGTTCCGTAAGCCAATGCAGTTGAATCTCCAACTACATTGTCCTCAGATATCTATCAATATTAAGTATTAATTACCAGTTTATGGCTCTCATGCAACTGATGCACTATCTCTGCTGCAAGGGGTTGTTTTGATGGGACTGGCAGACTGAGTCGCTCTGTAATGTCGTCACTACCGATAATACCACAAAGCTTATTATCGGCATCAACCACCAATAATAGCCCTGTAGGGCTACTGCTTAAGGAGCGAAAAACATCAACTACGGTAGCAAACTGGAGCTCATTTAGGGTGACAGCCTGCAGTTTTTCTCTAGGCAGCATCACATCAGCCAACGTTAACGAAAATGGCGTAACTGTTTTACTCACCATTGTTAGAATACGATCTGAGGCTAATTCTGCAGAGCTTACAACACCTTCCAAGCATCCCGATGCTGCAGTCACCAAAAACGTAATGCCGGGAGCTGATAATAGCCGTTTTCTTGCATCGGCGACGGACATGTCCCGAGGTAAAGACCATAAGTGGTGATCATCAATCTGTTGCATGGCCGCAATAGCAGGAGACTGTTCCGTTAGGGTTTGATGAGCAACGGATAAAGGTGAAGAACCTAAGTTAAAAGGGTGCAATGTTTTCATGGTAAAGATCCTCAGTCTATTAATTTTATTTAGGTTTAAATCATCAACAAACAGAGGGAGGTGCTTGGCCAATTGGCATGCCACGGCAAAGGCTTCCAAGAGACTCAACCAGAGTGCGATTGCCGCAACATTCACAGACAGAAAACTGAGCGATAAGCGTCGAAGGCTGAGTTGGCTGCAGTTCATAGGTATCGGAATATGGTCGAAGTAAATTGATGGAGTGGTCTACTGAGGGCTGTAGACTGACTGTATCGGTTGTATGCTCATGAAAGAGCGGCCCGATAGCTAACTGTTGTTGGACACAGGCATGGTGTGTGCCAAGTAACATTGTCAAAGCAAATAGCCAAACAACAACACACCTGAACAGCATTTTTGTGATCCAGTTCAATCATTAATTACCAATTTCATCGTAGACGAAGTAACTATTGGGTTGCAATCACTTGAAATATCATTAATAAACTTTAATTTTGTTGGCCAGTTTTATTGGAGACAGCAACAATGCAAGGAGGTTACTTTGACTTTTGTTACAGTGTTCCACCAAGTCACACCTAGGCGAAAATACCAGCCATTAATGAAATCTTTGCCACCTCCTGTAACCGCATAAAAGGCAATAAATGGAACGATGCCAGCTATTAGGCATTAAATGAGAGAAATTCGAGTAAAACGAACTTGCACATCCCATTTCATTGGTGAACTAGTGCTCGAACTGATGGTTTTTAGTGACGATATCGTTGCCTATTGCGAGGCCGATTAAAAGTAGATGGGTCTATTCCATTGTCCTAGTTTGCTTTGCTACATCCCGAATTCAACTGCTAAAGCACAAAAACTAAGTTAAATAACTAGGTTTAACAGCTGGAATAATGAACAAAATTGTAGTGACCGCTTATGCCATGGCATAGATTTTATAATCAAAATTTAGTTTCTAAAATAGCATTAATGTCGAATATTCATCTCTATGAAAACCGCTAATTTTATGTTGCTATAGAAAATGCCATAGGTTATTGTTTTGCTGTTTTTTTGTAACCTGAATTTTAGGGCAAACATGGCACATTTTACAGTGATTGGACTAGGTCGTTTTGGGATTGCAGCATCGTTAGAATTAATTCATCTAGGGCATACGGTTACAGGGGTTGAACGTGATCCTAAGCTTGCAGAAAAGTATGTCGATGAGTTGACACAAACTGTAGTCTGTGACTCAACTGATGAAAACGCTTTACGTGAGTTAGACCTTGATAATAGTGAAGCAGTGTTAGTTGCGATTGGCGAAGATATGCAATCAAGTTTATTGTGTATCTTGGCATTAAAAAATCTTGGCGTAAAACAAATATGGGTTAAAGCAAGTACAAAAGCCCATCATACAATCGTTTCAAAACTAGGGGTTGACCGAATTATTCATCCAGAAGAAGAAATGGGTATTCGCGTTGCTCAGGCGTTAAACTATCCTATGGTAAATAATTACTTATCTTTAGGGAGTGGTTTATACGTTGTTGAAGTTCATATTCGCAATAAATTACATAATTCGCCAATATCCGATATTTTAAAGGGGAGTATTAAACCAATATTAGTCAAACGAGGAACTCAAGTTTATTCTAGTGTAAATGCTGATTTCCGATTATATGAAAATGATGTGTTTTTACTCTGCGGCACTCGAGCTGAACTTAAGTCAATTGCGACAAGGTTAATGTAAATTATGGTTTCTTGGCATCCATCTGTTTACTTAGCACAGCGGACATCTAAAGCAGCAAAGAACATATTGGCTGCACCACCTTTAATTTTATCAATTAGTTTTATTTTTTTAATATTAATTGGCACTTTAATACTTAAATTACCAATATCTACAACTGTCCCTGTTACGTGGAGTCAAAGTTTATTTAATGCGACCTCCGCGGTTACTGTAACAGGTTTAGTTGTTTTCGATGTGGGAACCGTATATACCACATTTGGTCAAGTTGTTATTGCGTTACTCATTCAACTTGGTGGTCTTGGTATCATGACCTTTGCAATTGTGACTTTACTCGCTTTAGGGGCTAAGATTGGTTTTTTACAAAACACTATCGCCAAGGAAGCCTATAATAGTACAAATACAGCTACATTAGTGACAACGGCAAAATCTGTATTAATTTTTTCCCTTTGTGTCGAGTTAATCGGCATGATAATTTTAGCTGTTTCATGGTCGGATGAGCTTGGTTGGCGAACAAGTTTATTCCATGGTTTTTTTTATACAATTTCCGCATTTAATAACGCTGGGATAGGATTGAGTCCTGATAGCCTCATGCCTTATGTTGAAGATCCTATTATAAATTTAACCATTACAGCACTATTTATAATTGGTGGTTTAGGATTTACAGTTTGGATTGATTTATGGCGTAAAAAACGTTGGGATAAATTAACTACCTATAGCAAAATGATGATTATTGGTACAATTTCGATTAATGCAATTGCCGTATTAGCTATTTATTGTATCGAATATAATAATCCTAAAACATTGGTACCATTATCAGAGACAGGTAAATGGTTAGCATCTTGGTTTCAAGCTGTCACTCCAAGAACCGCTGGGTTTAATACACTTGCAATGAATGAACTTGAAGATGCTACGACCGCGATAATGCTGATGTTAATGTTTATCGGCGGGGGATCTTTAAGTACAGCAAGCGGAATAAAAGTCGTCACATTCATGGTGCTAATATTAGCAACCTATGGTTATTTAAGGCGCTATGACTTTGTTTACGTTTATCATCGTGGCATATCTAAAGATACCATCAGTAAAGCGCTAGCATTAGCGATGATATCAGTGGGAACGATTTGGGCATCAATATTTTTCCTATTGTTAAGTGAAAATGCTTCTATGATAGATATCATTTTTGAAGCTGTTTCAGCATTCGGCACTGTAGGTCTATCAAGGGGACTAACATCTAATTTAACGGTAACTGGACAGTTTATAATCATTTTTTTAATGTTTATGGGACGATTGGGTCCACTAACCCTTGCCTATTTTTTAGCGAGCCCAAAATCAAAACGTATACGTTATCCTGAAACTAAATTAACCATCGGGTAAACTTAGTGCGAGTGGGGAGAATTAGCATGAGATTGACTCGTTATTTTGCAATTTCTATCTGTACAATGGTGATTGGTTGTCAGCCTCAGCCGACTCCTAAAATGGTTAAGATTGAAGGAGAAGCTCAAGGAACGACATGGCACATCAGCTTTTGGAGTCCAAATAACATTAATGTAAAGTTGGTTGAAGACAATATAAATAATCGATTTGATGAACTTGATAAAAACTTATCCAATTATCGACCTGACTCCACTATAAGCTTATTTAACTCGGCTCTGAGTACAGAGCCTATTGTAGTTGGTGAAGAAATTGTGGAATTGGTCGCACAAGCTAAAATAGTATCCGATAAGAGTCTTGGTTGTTATGATTTAACTGTAAAATCATTATTTGATTTGTGGGGATTTGATAAATATCAATTAATGAACCCAAGTGCGATAGCTATTGCGGAAACGCTTAAAGATACCGGTATGCAACATATAAAAATTAAATCTAATTCTATGGCTAAAGATAGAGCACAAGTTCATGTAGATTTGTCTTCCATTGCTCAGGGTTATAGTGTGGGTGAATTAGCTGAAATACTAGAACGATATAATATAAAAAACTATTTGGTTGAGATAGGCGGCGAAATGGTTGTAAAAGGATATAAACCAAATGGTGAAAGCTGGAAAGTTGCCATTGAGCGACCTTTGCCCGATAAAAATATATTGCACAAACTGTTAATGATAAAACAGGATCAGGCGATAATGACATCGGGTACTTATCGCCATTATTTTGATAATAATGGTGTTCGTTTATCACATATTTTAGATGCAAGAACGGGGTATCCTGTAACGCACAATACAGTTTCTGTTACAGTACTGCATAAAAATCCAATGCTTGCCGATGCGTGGTCAACTGCACTTCTCTGTCTAGGTCATGAAAAAGGGATTGATATTGCCAATGAAAATTCTATCAATGCATTATTTATTACTGATAAAAATAATGAGCTGATTGAGTATTCAACAAATGGTTTTGATCTATTTACTACATCCGCAGTTAAAAGTGATGGTAATAAAAAGCATTAAAATTAATTTTAATTTAATTAATCGAAATTATCTGCGTTGCACTATTTTAACCTAGATGACAATGTGTTGATAACATGTGATGTTTTTATTTGCTAGTTGCTGGTAAAGTTGAAGGGTTAGTAACTATTGCTTCTAATAGCCATAATTATCGGTAGTGTTCAAATTTCTGTGTCATTTCTTTAAGCTATACCAAAAAGAGATGATTTATGACCACACCTACTTTTGATATCAATGCTGCCATTCAAGCACTACGTGAAGGAAAAGACCTCACCGGCAAGGATGGCATCTTAACCCCTTTGATTAAGCAACTCACTGAAGCGGCCTTGGCGGCTGAGCTGGATGGCCACTTGGCAAGCACTGAAGGCGCCAATCGTAAGAATGGCAAAACCACTAAAACAGTTAAAAGCCCCCTTGGCAACTTCGAGCTAAACACGCCCAGAGACAGAGCGGGCACCTTCGAACCTCAATTAGTCAAAAAGCACCAAACCCAACTTACCGATGAAATGGAGCGTAAAATCATTGGCTTATTTTCATTAGGCTCCAGCTATCAAGATATTCGCGCGCATATCGAAGACATGTACGGCATGTCGGTGTCCAACGGCACGGTGAACGCCATTACTGACAAGTTACTCCCTGAGCTTCAAGCATGGCGCGAACGCGAACTAGAGCCGCTTTACCCCGTCATATGGCTCGATGCGATCCACTATAAAATCAAAGAGAACGGCCGCTTTATTAGCAAAGCGGTTTACACCATTTTGGCGCTTAACGTCGAAGGTAAAAAAGAGCTATTAGGCTTATATCTGTCGGATAATGAAGGGGCTCACCATTGGTTAAGCGTGCTAACCGACCTGTATAATCGCGGCGTTAAAGACATCCTCATCGCCTGCGTTGATGGCCTTAAAGGCTTTCCTGAAGCGATTGCAACCATTTACCCGCAGACGGAAGTACAGTTGTGTGTCATCCACCAAATTCGCAACTCGATGAAGTATGTTGCCTCTAAGCATCAAAAGGCCTTTATGGCGGATTTAAAGTGCGTTTATAAGGCCGCCACCTTGAATGCGGCCGAGATGGCATTGGATGAGCTGGAGACGAAATGGGGTGATAAATACCCCGTGGTGATTAAGTCATGGCGCAACAAATGGGCACTGCTATCGGTGTATTTCAAATACCCAGACTATGTCCGTACTGCCATCTACACCACCAATGCCGTTGAAGCGGTACATAGGCAATTCAGGAAGTTAACCAAAACGAAGGGCGGTTTTGCTAACGAGAACAGTTTACTCAAGCTGCTTTACGCAGGTATATTGAAGGCCTCTGAGCGCTGGACTCACCCCATCCAAAACTGGAATTTGACGCTATCACAGCTCTCAATCCATTTTGAGGGGCGCTTAGAAAACCATATCGACCTGTGAAATTAACCTGACACAGAATTATGAACAGCCTCTAATTATCAAAAGGTGATGTACTTATAGCATTCATTTTCTTTTGTACTATTATGATGACTATGTTGTTTAACATTCTATTCGAAATCCAACCAGTGTTAACTTTTTTAACTGGCTTATCTATTATGTTCTTAATCGGTAATATTTTTCGTAGTGACATAGGGGGAGATAAAGATTCTTGAATATGTTCGTCAAGTTGAATATGACACATTATTCTTCTTGGGTATATTACTGTTGGTTGGAATGTTTAAAGAGATTTGAACTTTAGATTTATTAGCGAGAGCATATGCAATATTTGACCCTAATATTTCAATTTTTTCAGGCTTAGGCTCTGCTCTGCTTTAATTGATAACGTTCCGCTTACTGCAGCTCTGTTCAAGGCGGAACCAGTTCTAAATACATCGGAATGGCTTGGTTTAACTTATAGCATCGGTGTTGGTGGTTTATTGTTAGTAATTGGCTCGGCAGCGGGAATTGTTGCAATGAGTAAAGTAAAAGAACTTACTTTTGTCAGTTATATCAAATATGTCACCGCATTATTCTTATGTTATTGCTTGGGTTATGCTCTAACATTAATGTTAGCTAACATTTTTTAATTAGTTAAGAATGGTGGCTAGTTTCAACTAGTTCACTATTTTTTTGTTTGAGAAAGATTTATTGAACAGAATTTTTTTTTACTACTGTCAAATTAAAACACATCTAAGAAGGAGTATTCTTTACTCAGGAATGGGAATATGGCTTTCAACGGTATTGCCTTGATTTAGAATTATCTCTATTCTGCGATTTTTCTGACGATGCTCTGGTGTATCATTTTGAAAACGAGGTTGTGTATCTGCCAAACCTTGAACAATAATTCTACTTGGATTTACACCTTTGTTTTTGGTCATAATTCTAACTACTGCAGTCGCTCTTAAAGAAGACAAATCCCAATTGTCAGCATAAATCTCCATTGGCAACGTTGCATCTGTATGCCCTGCGATTACTACTCTGCCTGGCACAGATGCGATTACCTCACCAATCTTATCAATGAGAGGTATGAATTTAGGTTGTATAAATGCAGATCCAGATGCAAAAAAAGTATTGTTGTCACCGATTCGAATGATCAAGTTATCACTCACTTCATCAATCTCAACCTCTTGATTTTCTATTTCATTTTTTAACTTGGCAGATATTATCTCTTTATATTTCCTTATTGTGTCATTACTCTTGGCATTTGTTAGGTCATTATTACTCTCTGATGTTGAAGGAGCGGTTGTTGCAGTTTCAATAAGCTTGGGCTCTGCATCTACAGCGGATGTTACTGTATTAGGTTCTAGTATACTTGTTCCTCCAGGTGCTAATGCATTTACGGCAGGTGTTGATATTAATCCGATTTTAGACAACGAATCTATAAGACCTTCAACCATAAATTTAGCTTCATTTTTATCACTCATCGCAAATGAGTATAGCACCACAAATAATGCAAATAAGAGAGTCATAAAATCAGCATAAGAAATTAACCAACGCTCATGATTTTCTGGTGGATCAACTTTCTTTTTTTTCATCTTATTAGTGCTCTAAATATGGATTTAATTGAGCTTGTAACCGTTGTGGAGACTCACCGTCAGCGATACCAGTTATGCCTGTTAGCGTCATCTCTTTAAATAAACTTAACTGATGTGCAAACGCTTTGTAACGATTTCCAAAGGGAAGGAAGATTATATTAGCCGCAGCAACCCCATAAATAGTCGCAATAAATGCGACTGCAATTGCACCACCTAATTTATCAGGCGCATCAAGTAACCCCATAGCATGAATGAGTCCAAATACAGCACCTACAATACCCATTGTAGGACAATAGCCACCCATTGCCTCATAAACTTTTACAGTTTGTTCTATGCCATGCTGTTCAAATTCAATCTCTTTTTCTAAGATTTCTACGATATTGTCTTTTTCATACCCATCAACTAGCAATTCAAGTCCTTTATGTAAAAAAGGATCGTCAATTTGATCTATCTTATCTTCAATTGATAGTAAACCACCTTTTCTCACATCGCCTGCGATTTCGATCAAGAATTCGGCACGCTCGTTTAAATCAGTTCGTAAAGGAAAAATGAGCCACTTAAAACGTTTCATTGAAGCGATAATGACAGAAAAAGGGAACTGTGCCACTGTAGCACCAATGGTTCCGCCTATGACTATCATAAATGCAGGTAGGTCTAATAGTGCACTTGGATGCCCACCTTCAATTAGATTCCCGACGAGGATAAAAACTAGCGCAACAATTACACCTATAAAACTCATCTTAGACTCTCAATTAGTAAGCTGTAGAATGTTGAACTTATGTATAACTCTATGTTTTAATTGTTTTTTGTTTGTGGCGAATTTTGTTCCAAAGTACACATTATAAGGAAAATCTACTAAATTCAAGATGTGAATTCATGTGTTCCAGTTTTTTATTTAAAATATGAGTTTACCTCAGGATATCTGAAACATTTTGACCCGTCACAAACAATCCCATACCTAAGAAACAGAACCAAGCTAGGGTAGCAATGGCCAAAAGATAACCCCAAATTATGAACATACCATCCCGCTGTAACATACCAATGCAAATTAATAGAATAACCCAAGCTGGTAGGGTGTTTGTAAATGGGATTGCGCCAAGGGGTAACATCAACAAAATAGCCACAAGGATGATTAATATGCCATTACAGCGATTGGTACTATTGCTTGTTAACAAAAATAGACGTGGTCTACTAAGATGATCAATTCGAGTGAGTAAAGCCGCTCCTTTCATCAAAACTAGTTTTATCTGTTTTGAACTAAAGTGACGCTCCATTAACGTTGCTGGTAACCACGGTCCTTTATTCAAGACGACACCAATTCCAATAAAAACAATCAGTAGGCCAAATGGTGTACTAGTGCCTGGGATTGATATAGGCAATAAAAATGGAATTGTCAATAGGATACAAAATAATAACATGCCTTGCTCCCCAACAAGGCACAGTAGATTACGTAGGCTGACATGGTCAGTTTCAATTGCATCAGATGTAAACTGTAGCGCATCAGAAAGCTTTAATTGTGTATCTTTTGAGAGGTCATTCACACATTATATCCTTGTTTTATTAGGACCATTTTTAAAGGTTTCTTTCTGTTTTTAATGTTAAGCAAATTGGTTAGATTGTTATCACTTGTCTTCTCAATATAGCATTGATTTTCAATAGTATAAAATGTACCCACTTTGTCCCGTTGCCTGTTCTTCAGCAATGCATCTCCTCTCAATATAGGCTATCTTACTCATAACATCCCTTTAGTTTGCTGGCTCTTGGGTATTTTTAGCTCATTTTTATTACTTTGATTAGCCAAAATGGCCGCTAACGTAGCCTTGAGTGCGATGATCCTTGGGATTATTGAAGATTTGTTCTGTGTCCCCGTGTTCAACTAATTCACCCATCCAAAAAAATGCAGTTTTATCTGAAATACGTTTAGCTTGGTTCATTGAATGAGTAACGATCACAATTGTGAATTTTTTACGTAATTCATCCATTAATTCTTCAATTTTATGGGTCGCAATCGGGTCTAAAGCGCTGGTCGGTTCGTCCATTAAAATGACTTCCGGCTCCATCGCAATGGCTCGGGCAATACATAATCGTTGTTGCTGACCACCCGATAAACCAAATGCTGGTGTATGTAAGCGAGTTTTGACCTCTTCCCATAATGCTGCACCGCGAAGGGAGTTTTCAACGACTGCATCTAAAACGGCTTTATCTTTGACGCCTTGAGCTTTTAGTCCAAAAGCAATGTTTTCATAGATGCTCATAGGAAATGGATTGGGTTTTTGAAATACCATGCCAACACTCATTCGTAGGTGTTTTACATCAATATTGGCATAAATATCATCACCATCAAAAGTTACTGTCCCGGTGATTTTGACTCCTTCAACTAAATCATTCATGCGGTTTAGCGTACGGAGTAAAGAGGATTTCCCGCAACCTGATGGACCGATTAAGGCCGTAACTTGGCGTGCGGGTATATCAATCGAAATGTCTTTTAATGCATGGTTTTCGCCGTAAAATAAATTCAAATGTGTTACTTCAAACTTGCTCATTATTTAGCCTTTTCTATACATATTTTTGATGTGTTATTTCTATTATTTGTTTAATTTAGTTGCAATGAGTTTGGTTGCTAGGTTTAGCATTAGCACCAATACAATCAAAATGGTCGCAGTTGCATAAGCTTGATCCCATTCATTTTGGGTAAATAACTCTTGCGTTAATTTATATAAATGAACGGTCAATGTTCTGCCTGAGTCCATAACTGATTCAGGAATTTGAGTCACCATTCCTGCAGTCAAAAATACTGGGGCCGACTCCCCGACGACACGGCCAGTACTTAAGATGATAGAGTTCACTATACCGGGTAAAGCACTGGGTAAAATCAATCGCCAAATGATATAAATTTTACTGCAACCTAATGCATAGCCACCTTCTCTATAGCTCATAGGTACTGACATCAAGGCTTCTTCTGTGGTGCGAATAATGACTGGTAAAATCAGCATAGCGAGGGTGAGCGCGCCTGACAAAATTGAAAATCCAAGACCTAGTTGTGTGACAAAAAAAGTCATGCCAAAAAGGCCGTAAACTATAGAGGGTATACCCGCTAATGACTCGGTACAAAAACGAATGACTCTAACGACTTTACTAACAGGGGAGGCATATTCTGTTAAATAAATTGCGGTCATGATGCCAATCGGTGCTGCAAATGTAAGTGAGAGTAATACCATGTAAACGGTTGAGACTATCATCGCCCAAATACCCGATATCTCTCCTATTCGCGTGTAAGCACCCGTAATAAATTCCCAGCTTACATGGCTTAGGCCATTAGCAAGAATGTGCCAAACGACCCATAGTAAGAACAGAATTGTTATCCCTGCTGAGCCCCAAATGGCGCAATAAAGCAGCCTGTCTTTGCGCTTTCTCGTTAGCATGGATATGGATTGTGTGAATTTAGGCATGATTAGTAAGCCTTCTTACGATTGAGATACAACAGCGAACCATTAAGTAATACGATGAACGCGAGTAATACTATACCTGTTGCGTATAAAGCACTGGAGTGGATGCCTGTTGCATAAGACATTTCCATCGCGATATTAGCGGTTAGTGTTCTAGCAGGTTCAAGTAACGATCCTGGCATTGCAGGAGCATTACCCATCACCATGATGATGGCCATGGTTTCGCCAATAGCACGAGCAACACCTAAAATTACGCCTGTTAGAATCCCGCTTTTGGCCGCGGGGACAAGCACGTTAAAAATAGTGTAAATATGGGATGCGCCTAGAGCCAATGCACCTTCTTTATAAACCGATGGCAATGCACGTAATGAAGTTTCTGAAATGGTGATGATGGTCGGCAAAATCATGATCGCTAGAACAATAATCCCTGCCAAGAGGGTATTACCTGCGGGAATATCAAAAATAGCTTCTATTCCCGGAACAATAATAACCAACCCAAAAAAACCATATACTACAGAAGGAATACCAGCGAGCAGCTCAACTGCAGGCCTGACAAGATTTGCTAGCCATTTTGGTGCAAGTTCAGCAAGAAATATGGCGGTAAAAATCGCAATTGGAACCCCAATAATTATTGCACCCGTTGTCGAGATGAGTGAAGCGATAATCATGGGTAAAATGCCGTATAACGCAGGTGGTAACCACTCCTTACCTAAAACGAATGAGATTACACCTGCCTCTTTAAGTGCTGGTAACCCCTCGCTAAAGACAAACCATCCTATAGTGGAAACAGAAATCACGCCTGCCATAGCACAACATAGGAATAATATTTTGAAACTGGTTTCTATTAAGTCCCCTGATTTTTTTAAAAGAAGCGGCATTTTGGGCGCTTGGAGTTGAATCCCTGAATTCATCATGACACCTTGGTTATAAGTATAAGGTTATGTTATTAAGAGATGTTTTTATTTGGTAGGGCTGTAACCTTGCTCTGCGACGATGCGCTGACCATCGTTTGATATAATGAAATCTATAAAATCTTGTGCATTTTGATGGGGTTTATTATTCACTAATAGAATGAATGGTCTCGTTATTTGATATTGACCTGTTGCAATATTCTGATCTGATGCAATAACGCCGTTTACTTTAATCGCACGTAAAGAATTATCTACTGAGCCAAGAGATATATAACCTATGGCGTAAGGGTTATTTGCGACGATGGTCTTGATCATGCCGTTACCGCTGCCAACATGAGCTTTAGGTGTAATTGCTGAAACTTTATGGCCATTAATTGTACGTTGAAGTTTCATGATTTCTTCGAAGGCGCCTCGGGTCCCTGAGCCAGCTTCACGTGTTACCACGACAATCGGACGTGATTCACCTCCAACTTCGCGCCAATTTTTAATTTCCCCACGATAGATTTTAGATATTTGTTCTTGAGTTAGGTCTTGTACTGGGTTGGCATTGTTCACTGCTGCGGCGATACCATCATGAGCAATCACTATTGCCTTGGTTGTATCATTTAGTTCATTTTCATTTATATTGCGTGAAGACATGCCAATCATACTGGTCCCATTTATTGCGGCTTGAATACCTGCAGAAGAACCAGTGCTTTGTACCTCGACACTATGGGTTGTTATTTTTTGAAAGTTTTCAGCAAGCACCTCCATGAGGTGTGCAACGGAAGTTGAGCCTGATACGGTGACTGTAGATGCCTGAGCAAATGGAGCAACTAGTAAACCAATCGCTGTAAGCAGGTTAATATATTTATTCATTTCAAGTCTCATTGGAAAGAGTTAACAGAGAGCTCTTTCTGCTCTCTCTGTATGAAAACGTGCACATTAATACAAATAATTATGACAATTTTATTACAGTTTTTATTACCAGTTTCGCTCTGAATGTTTTTTATAAGAAGGTAAATTTTAGTTATTGTGGATAACTTTAGGTATTTTCATTTATAACTAACAAAAATGGCTTTAACACGCTGTTCTAGAGGGTGATGGGTGGCTTGGTTAAGACTAAATTCATGTTGAAGTAATGCCTGATGTGGATAAGTTATTTTTACAAATAGATGAATTTTTTATTAATTTTTGTTTACCATCTTCCATCGTTATATATTGGAAAATTACTTAATTATGGCGTTTTTGAATTCAAATCAGTGAATCGCCTAGACTTAACTCGAGAGCCTTCTCTTCATCAGCTGGTTGAATGTACAAAGACATTCTTACGTGCAAGTCAGGTCAATGGCAGAACGCTAACTAACGTTCGAGATTGATCATATGCACTGAGCACGGCTTACGCACCTAGGTTGTAGACTGATAGCGGTGGGCTGATTAGATGCTGCGATTTCGTTAAGGCAAGGCGCTGCATTTATCACTTCATTTATTTTTACATCGACGTTTTAATCAAATTTTCACAATAGTATTGTTCTGGTCTAATCCCATCGGACACTTAATTTTGAGACAGTATGGTCAATAAATTAAGAGGTCTATATGAGTCTGAAAAAATCACATAAGAGTTATCCGCAGGCATTTAAAGATGAAGCCGTCTTGATGGTGCTGGAGCAAGGTTATAGCGTTGCCGATGCGGCAAAGTCTCTTGGAGTTAGCACGAGCCTGCTTTACAACTGGAAGGAAAAACACGAAGCCCTGCAACAAGGCATCACCTTAGAAGAGTCTGAGCGTGATGAGTTGAAGCGATTGCGTAGAGAAAACAAAGAATTACGCATGGAGAAAGAAATTCTAAAAAAGGCAAGCGCCTTCTTTGCGAGAGAAATGAAGTAAGATTTCGTTTCATCAAACTGCAATCTCACCTGTTTCCCATAACACTGTTATGTCGAGTAATGAGTGTCAGTAAGTCAGGCTATTACGATTGGCATAAACGCCCTGCAAACGTGATAAGCGTTGAAACACTGAAGCTTTATCGCCTTGTTCGACAGCTATTTAAGCAAAGTCGAGGCAGCTTAGGGAATCGTGAAATGGTGAAGAAATTGCGCAAGGAAGGCTACCAGGTTGGTCGCTATCTCGTTCGTAAAATTATGCACCGCCTTCGACTCAAAGCAACCCAGCGATGTGCTTACAAGGTGACGACACAGCGAAAACACTCAGATGCAGTGGCTGATAACCTGTTAAACATGAACTTTAATCCAGTATCGGCTAATCAGGTCTGGGCGGGTGACGTGACCTATTTAAAGACGGGTGAAGGCTGGATGTACTTAGCTGTGGTGATGGATTTATATTCACGCCGGATTGTGGGATGGCGCATAGACAAACGCATGACCACAGATTTGATATCCAAGGCATTAATAAAAGCCTACAACCTGCGACAACCAGCGCGAGGGCTGGTATTTCACAGTGACCGAGGCTCGCAATATACCAGTAAACAATTCGGTAGGCTGCTATCGAGCTATGGTATCCGAGCCAGCATGGGTGATGTGGGTGCGTGTTGGGATAATGCCGTTGTTGAGCGATTCTTTGGTAGCTTGAAACACGATTGGATTTTTAAAGTTGCTCAACCAACAAGGGAGTTTATGAAGCAAGATGTGACGGCTTACATCAAATATTACAACTTGGAGCGACTTCATTCTGCTAATAACGATCTGTCACCTGTAGAGTTTGAGAATTCTCAAGTAAAAGTGTCCAGTTTGGGTTGACCAGTACAGTATGAACTGCATCAAGAGCTAGGAGACAAATGTCCTCTGGCATTCCCTCTTATCTCCCTATAATCCACGCCATGACTTCGTAACTCGGTGCTTGAGCCTCTGGTTTTGGCTGCATGGCAGCACCGTTTCCTATCAGGAGCTAGCTAATGAACATACTCGTGCTAAACGGGCACCCCAACTTAACCCAGTCTGTGGCCAATGCCAGCATACTTGCCCTTGAGGCTGAGCAACCGGGCTGGCATATCAATTCAGTGGCTCAGTTTGATGGGGATACCGCCACGGAGCAGCGACAGTTGCTCGATGCCGATGTGATTGTGGTGCAATTCCCGCTCTATTGGAGCACCTACCCCGCCGTGCTCAAACATTGGATCGATGAGGTATTTACTTATGGTTTTGCCTTTGGCCCTAATGGTAGCCAGCTCCAAGGTAAACCTGTCCTATTTTCTATCACCGCGGGGGCGACTGAGGACTCTTACAGCGAGACAGGCTTTAACTTTTTACCCTTTAACGCATACCAGCAAGCTTACGAACACCCATTTCGCGCAGCCGCTGTCGAGATTATCGATACCATTATTAGCTTTGAGATGAACTCCACTGCCGCCGAAGGTGGCAATAAGTCCAACACCCTTTCCCTTGCAAAGAACCATGCCGAGCGTGTGATTGCAGCCGTTAATTCATATAAGGACCACTCAGAATGATCCAGTCCATCCTTGGTATTTTTGTACTCTTAGGCGTTGGTTTGCTGTTTTCTGACAACCGCAGTTTGATCAGCTGGCGCGCCGTTATCGGTGCATTTGGCATTATCATCGCGCTCGCTTTTTTTGTGCTGGCAACCGAGATCGGTGCCGATGTGCTACTGGCCGTATCGAATACCGTAGGCAAAGTCTTTGGTTATGGTACTGAAGGGATTAAATTTGCCTTTGGCAGCTTAGTCAATTTCAGTGTTGAAGGCATTGGTTTTGTCTGGGCATTACAGGTATTACCGCAAATTATCTTTACTGCCGCACTCACCTCTTTGCTGTACTACTTAGGCATTATGCAGTGGTTTGTGTTGATTATTGGTGGCAGTTTGCAAAAGGTGCTCGGCACATCACGGGCGGAGTCAATGAATGCAGCGGGCAATATTATTCTCGGTCAAACCGAAGCACCGTTACTGATCAAGCCCTACCACCGCGTCCTCACCCGCGCGCAAATTTTTGCGGTGATGGTCGGTGGATTGTCTTCGATTGCTGGCTCCATTTTAGCGGGCCTTGCGGGGATGGGCGTTGCACTTAACTATCTAATTATGGCTTGCTTTATGTCCGCTCCAGCGGGGTTGATGTTCGCGAAGTTGCTTATCCCAGAAACCGAGCCAACCGTTAACGAAGTGCCAGAATTACCCGATGATGAAAAGCCGAGCAGCTTTATTGATGCCATAGCCAAAGGTGCCATTGCTGGTATGGGAATCGCTGCCATCGTCGGCGCAGTCATTATTGCCTGTATTGGCCTCATGGCCTTGTTGAACGGCGGATTGGGTGCGATTGGTGAACTGTTTGGTATGCCAACCTTAACCGTAGATATGATCCTCGGCACCTTGTTTGCGCCAGTAGCTTGGTTGATTGGTATTCCTTGGGTCGAAGCAAGCACAGCCGGCGCCTTCCTAGGGCAAAAAATCGCCATGAATGAGTTTGTTGCCTTCGCCAATATGGGCAATGTGGAACTGTCTGCACGTAGTAATGCCATTATGACCATTGCCCTGTGTGGCTTTGCCAATATCGGCTCAGTAGCCATGGTGTGTGGCGCCCTGAGTAAAATGATCCCGCAACGTGCAGGGCTGATTGGCCAGCTGGGGATGAAAGTACTGCTCGCGGCAACGTTAGCAAACTTAATGAATGCTGCAATTGTCAGTTTGTTTATCTAAGTATTCCCTTCGCGGTAGCCCGATAAAACTTAGGGCTACCGCCAAGCTAAGTAATTGATAAAGGTCAACAATGAGTATTCAACCCCATATTCTCGTCGCGCCCCACCAAGTCAGTGAAAAAGCCGTCGTCTGCGGCGAGCCTAATCGAGTCAACCGCATCGTGGCGCATCTAACTGATGTCGAATCCTTGGCGGATAACCGCGAGTTTCGACTGATGCGGGGCCGTTATGGCGACACTATCGTCACCGTTTGCAGCACAGGTATTGGCGCGCCCTCGGCGATCATTGCCCTTGAGGAACTGTATCAATGCGGTGTAAAACAACTTATCCGCATCGGCTCTGCTGGTGCGCTACAACCGCAAATAGCCATAGGCGATGTGATTATTGCCGAAGCCGCCGTACGTGATGATGGCGGCTCTGCCAGCTATGTAAAGCCCGGTTTTCCGGCCTATGCCAATCATCGTTTGGTCGGCAAACTGCAAGCATACTGCGCGCAGCATCATATATGTGCCCATAGCGGCGTAGTGCGCTCCCACGACAGTTTTTATACCGATCAAGAACAGGACCTCTGCCACTATTGGCATCGTCAAGGCGTGCTCGGGGCAGATATGGAAACCGCTGCGTTATTCACCGTCGGCCGACTGCGCCAACTTGAAGTGGCGGCAATACTCACCAACGTAGTGCTGTTTGATCAGGATGTTAAAGCAGGAGTTAATGACTATGTAGCATCGTCCAAGGCAAGCGCCCAAGGTGAGCAACATGCCATTTTAGCCGCGCTCAACGCGCTGTGTGATTAAAGCCTGTTGAGGCTAAAGCGGCGCGCATTGCCGCTAAACGCAGCACCCAGATAACCACCAAATCATCCTCTTAATGGCGCAGTCAATGCGCCATCATCCCATTCAACCCACACTTACATTCACACTTACACCAATCTGTCCAACAAACGTTTGCAGCGCCACAACAGCGGCGACGCACATTACGCGCTATCATCCACCGCTACAACCATAATGCCCGCATGCACGGACTTACTGATTTTATGATCGAATAAGTATCAATTCTGCGGTGAAATGCGTACCTTAATTGCATTAGTAATCCGCAACTATCATCAACATGCAGTTACATCCTGAACTCTCTAGCCGCTTTGGCGACACCTTAAGCGAGCAGCGCGAACTCTTTAAGCAAGCCTTATTTCAGTGCCAAACGGCCAGCCGCCAATTTGCCCCCGGAGATATCATGTTGCAACAGGGGCAAAATGTGCGTGAGCTCTACGTGGTATCAGTAGGGAAAGTCGCCATGTATACCAGCGCCAATAATGGTCGGCGCTTTCAACTAGGCGAGCTAAATTGTGACCAACATATTTTTGGCGAAATTGAGTTTTTTACTAAACTGCCCTGCCAATGGACTGTGATGGCCGAAGAGCAAATAGAAGCCGAGGTAATTTGTGCCGCCAAACTGCAACAATGCATCATCACGCAACCGCAATTAGCACTCTTTTTTGCCTCCGCGCTGGCATGGGATTATCAAGACTCAATGGCAATCTACACCAACCGCTTATTGCACCCCATCGCCGTCAATATCGCCCTCGATTTGCTACAACGCAGCCAAAACAATCTCGCCCTCGGAGCCTTTAACAAGGTCGAGCAAGAAGCCGAACGCTTCGGCACCAGCAGTCGCGTCTACCGCCGCGCACTCAACTCCCTGATTGAACTCGGCCTTGTCGAAAAACGCGATCAGCAGCTGCATATTATCGACCCCAAAGCGCTCACTGCTTTTATTGCTGAGTAGTTAAACTGAATGCGCTATCAAGCAACACAGTTACTGCTAAAGGCGATAAATCCAAACCTATATAGGCAGAGTTAATATCCGAACTGATGGATCTAAAAAGGGTTAGGTGTTGATAATGTTGACTCAAATTTACCTAGCGTTATTCACTGATACAGATTTTGTAGCAATGTGCGGAATAAAATTATATGAAAAACTATTTTGAGACCCCGTTTAAAGGGAAGCCTCTCAGCGAACAGGTCAAGAATCCCAATATTAAGGTTGGCCGTTATAGTTACTATTCAGGCTATTATCACGGCCACTCATTTGATGATTGTGCTCGCTATCTTTTGCCAGATCGTGATGACGTTGATAAATTGATTATTGGTAGTTTTTGCTCGATAGGCTCTGGTGCTTCTTTTATTATGGCTGGCAATCAAGGACATAGGCATGATTGGGTGACATCATTCCCTTTTTTCTACATGAATGAGGAGCCTGCATTTTCAGAAGCTGTTGATACATTTCAAACCACTGGCGATACCGTGATTGGAAATGATGTGTGGATTGGTTCAGAAGCGATGATTTTGCCTGGCGTCAAGGTTGGCCACGGCGCGGTGATAGGGAGTCGCGCCTTGGTGACAAAAGATGTAGAGCCTTACACTATTGTTGGCGGAAATCCAGCAAAACCAATAAAGAAGCGGTTTTCAGAACAGGAAATTTCAATGTTGTTGGAAATGGCGTGGTGGGACTGGCCATTAGAGCAAATTGAACAAGCTATGCCTCTTTTGTGTTCATCTGATATAGCAGGCCTTTACCGCATCTGGCAAAGTTCAAACGCTTAAAACCGCTGCCATCTAAAAAGAGAAAGATTAGGGAAAGGCAGGAAAAATGCATGGGCATCCACCTCTAAGCACTTGATAATAAACCTCCGACTATGCTTTGGCTAAGCATTAAACAAGGAGGTTTGCATACTGTTCGGGTAAAAATTATGACCATCGCCGCGTATGGATTGAGTCACTACTGTTTGAACTTGAAACGGTTTTAGCTATTGACCTGGTGGCCTTTGCACTTGTGCTAATGAAGAACAGTAACCCATCCTCTGCATCTAGTGCAGTGGCTTTACTTGCCACATAGGAATACACCATTCTTAAAGGAATTAGCTCCATTTTTTGACTCAAATGCAGCCCGGCGACTTTTGATGCCCCTCATTCAAGCCATTTTAGCCTGAGTAGGTTGTAGGCAAATTGAAAGTGCATTATGTTTTTGATTTAAAATGGGTAGCTAGGTTTTTTAGAAAATAATTAGTTAGGAAATGGAGTGTCGTTCATGCATTTTTTTTGGACCGTTTGTGTTTTAAGCCTTTTCCCTATTACGGTCTGGTATTTTATTTCCTTTAAAAGAATGTCGTCACTATTGGAAAGCAAGTATCCAGAAAAGTGGGAAGTGTTAGGTAAAGTTGGCTTTATTAACAACAATAGTCTTAGCAATTCAAATAAAGTAATTAGGTTCTTATTAAAAGAGGAATATCGAGAACTTAACGATGGAGATTTAAATAAAACTGTACTGGTCAACCCAAACTGGACACTTTTACTTGAGAATTCTCAAACTCTACAGGTGACAGATCGTTATTAGCAGAATGAAGTCGCTCCAAGTTGTAATATTTGATGTAAGCCGTCACATCTTGCTTCATAAACTCCCTTGTTGGTTGAGCAACTTTAAAAATCCAATCGTGTTTCAAGCTACCAAAGAATCGCTCAACAACGGCATTATCCCAACACGCACCCACATCACCCATGCTGGCTCGGATACCATAGCTCGATAGCAGCCTACCGAATTGTTTACTGGTATATTGCGAGCCTCGGTCACTGTGAAATACCAGCCCTCGCGCTGGTTGTCGCAGGTTGTAGGCTTTTATTAATGCCTTGGATATCAAATCTGTGGTCATGCGTTTGTCTATGCGCCATCCCACAATCCGGCGTGAATATAAATCCATCACCACAGCTAAGTACATCCAGCCTTCACCCGTCTTTAAATAGGTCACGTCACCCGCCCAGACCTGATTAGCCGATACTGGATTAAAGTTCATGTTTAACAGGTTATCAGCCACTGCATCTGAGTGTTTTCGCTGTGTCGTCACCTTGTAAGCACATCGCTGGGTTGCTTTGAGTCGAAGGCGGTGCATAATTTTACGAACGAGATAGCGACCAACCTGGTAGCCTTCCTTGCGCAATTTCTTCACCATTTCACGATTCCCTAAG
This sequence comes from Shewanella oneidensis MR-1, assembly GCF_000146165.2. Lineage (NCBI taxonomy): Bacteria > Pseudomonadati > Pseudomonadota > Gammaproteobacteria > Alteromonadales > Shewanellaceae > Shewanella > Shewanella oneidensis. The sequence continues at coordinate 4,479,673 of NC_004347.2, forward strand.
CTGCCTCGACTTTGCTTAAATAGCTGTCGAACAAGGCGATAAAGCTTCAGTGTTTCAACGCTTATCACGTTTGCAGGGCGTTTATGCCAATCGTAATAGCCTGACTTACTGACACTCATTACTCGACATAACAGTGTTATGGGAAACAGGTGAGATTGCAGTTTGATGAAACGAAATCTTACTTCATTTCTCTCGCAAAGAAGGCGCTTGCCTTTTTTAGAATTTCTTTTTCCATGCGTAATTCTTTGTTTTCTCTACGCAATCGCTTCAACTCATCACGCTCAGACTCTTCTAAGGTGATGCCTTGTTGCAGGGCTTCGTGTTTTTCCTTCCAGTTGTAAAGCAGGCTCGTGCTAACTCCAAGAGACTTTGCCGCATCGGCAACGCTATAACCTTGCTCCAGCACCATCAAGACGGCTTCATCTTTAAATGCCTGCGGATAACTCTTATGTGATTTTTTCAGACTCATATAGACCTCTTAATTTATTGACCATACTGTCTCAAAATTAAGTGTCCGATGGGATTAGACCAGAACAACCCGCCTCCTTTTGTCGAGTACTGTTGATTATAGGTACTACATTAGCCGTATTGGCATTCATTATGCCAATCTTAATAGGTAAGTACGGCTAATTAATATAAGCCCCAAGTGGCTAGTTTTCACTGGTAGACTGACTAATTTTTTCGGAATGCTGGCCAATCTGTTTCGGAATGGTGGAAGCACCGGGACGGAACGTACAAAATTTGAACGCCACCTTTTGACCAGCTTTCCGATTATGTTTGACTCGAAGAGTCAATACAATCTAGCCAACGTTCCGTTAATGATTGGCCAAGCTAGTTAGCATCTTATGCTTACTTGTGTGATTTTTGACTAGGTGGTGATTAACGATGTCAATCAGTTCATCACAAATTTTAATCCGAAACACTAATTCGAGTTAAAGGTCTAACTCTGCAATATCCACAAATAAAGTAGTGAATCACTCGACACCAGACTCATCCAACGCCAGCTTGATAAGCCTTTCATACGACTTTTTAACGAACTCCATTTATGCGACTTTTTTAACAGACTCTATTTATGTGACTGTTGCTGCAAATCTTGACTATTTTAGTCAAGATTTATTGCATCACTTTAAAGCTGCAAATAATATGCATGTAAATTATTTGTGCTTTGGAGTGTTGCTATGTCATCTGCCAGCCTTGCGTCAGCGTCTCAGCTTGAACAACCATCAACCCCTTTATCCCCGTGGCTTGAGCGTAAAGTGGGCGAGCTGGTCGCGGAGGATTTTCGCCGCGCCCATGTGTTTAGCCAATTTGGTATCGATTTCTGTTGTGGCGGTGGTAGAGCACTGATCAACGCCTGTGAGCGAGCGCAAGCCGACCCCTATAAAGTTGTCGCTGCATTAGAGTACATGACAAATTCAGGCGCCAAGGAAGATGAACTGAATCAACTGCCACTTGAACAACTGATTGATTATATTGAGCGTACTCACCATCAATATGTCCGTGCTAAAGCACCGTTATTACTGGAATACTCCGAAAAAATGGTACGCGCCCATGGCGAGCATTATGCCGAAATTGTTCCCTTTGCGGGTTGGGTTCGAGCGTTGATAGAAGACTTAATGCCGCATTTGATGAAGGAAGAAAACATTCTCTTCCCCGCAATTCGCGCCATGAGCCAAGGTGAGCAAGTGCAAGGCTGCTTTGGTCATATCGGCAATCCTATCAATGCGATGCAACACGAGCATGAAGACGCTGGGCTGATTTTACAAAAGCTACATGAGTTAACCAACGGCTTTACGCCTCCAGAATATGCCTGTACCACTTGGCGGGTTTGTTATGCCACGCTCGCAGAATTTGAGGCGGATCTACACAGGCACATTCACTTAGAGAACAACATTCTCTTCCCCAAGGCGCTGCAACTCACCTAATCAATAGGATTGATTAACCACAAGGGCCGGCACAACTGCTGGCCTTTGTAATTGTGGCGTGTTACAAAAAGTGGTGTGCCTTGCCAGGATAAGCCGCCATGACATACCCAACATTCGCACTCGATGATATTACTTCCCTACACGAATCCGCCCAGGTGGAGTTTAAGCTTGCGCGGGGCCGTGATGGGCAAGGTCAATTACCGGAAGATATTTGGGCAACCTATAGTTCCTTCGCCAATACCTTAGGCGGAGAGATTATTCTTGGGGTACGCGAAGACCGCGGCCATTTCACCATTGAAGGCATCCCTAATCCGCAGCCTGTATTACAGGAATTTTGGGAGATCATCGACAATCCTAGCCGGGTCAGCTGCAATATTTTGGCGATATCTGATGTGCAGCTTATTGAAATTATGAATAAAAAACTGATAAGGATTCGGGTTCCGCTCGCGCCTGAGCATTTAAAACCTGTATTTATTGGCACCGATGTCTACACTGGCAGCTATTTTCGGGTTGGGGATGCCGATATGCATGCCAGCCGCAAGCAGGTGATGCAAATGCTACGCCGCGCCCATCACTGCAATAAGCTGTTCAAGGCGCGGTAGTATTTCTAAAAACCCGCGAGTAAATAGCCACCCATAGCGGCAATCGCCACGCCCGACAGCCGCATTAGACTGCGCTGTCCGGTTACACGCTGCATGCCAAGCCCCAGCATAACGCCACCTAAATGGATAACCGCAGTACCGAATAAGAAACCAAAGGCATAAAGAACTGGGCTGGCGAGTTCAGGCATTTCCATACCATGGGCATGGCCGTGGAAAATCGCAAACACGCCAACAAACGCCATGGCAAACAGCAGAGGCAATTGACGATCACTCGCAATCGCAACACCGAGTAATAGTACCGATAAAGCAATACCCATTTCGACAAAGGGCACCGGAATGGCATAGAGCCCAAGTATGCCGCCAACCAACATAAAACACACAAACGCTAAGGGTACAGTCCAAATCGCCCGCCCACCAAGCTGCGTGCTCAGCATCCCCACACTTAACATGGCGAGTAGATGATCAAAGCCTAAAACGGGATGGTTAAAGCCTGCCATAAAACCACCACCGGAGTGGATTTCGTGTGCAGAGGCGGGGGCAATCAACAAACTCAATAGGATCAACAAACTTAAACGCACCATAGCCATTCCTTGTCAGTAATTGGTGTCATCAGGTTAAATAATTGCTAATACTCTAGAGTAAAGCTAACCGCTAATCCTTGATCCTTATCACCTAAAATGGGCGCTAATTCGGTTAAGACACTTATTCAAGGCAATAACATCTCTAGCAATGAATCAAGTGTGGCTATTTCCATATGGGGCAAGAGTGCTGCAATAGGCAACGATGCCACGCGGCCAAAACTGGGATTTAACCAAACCGATTGACATCCCGCCAAGCGCGCGCCACGAACATCAGCATTCATACTGTCGCCAACATGCAACAACTGTTCTAAGCCGATATTTAGGCGTTCACAAGCCTCTGAAAACATATCTTTTGCTGGCTTCATCCGCACACCGCTTCCCGGATGCAGCACAAATTCAAATACTTCACCTAAGCCAACCCGCTCGGCATCCACATTACCATTGGTGATCCCAATCAGCCTAAAATGGGCCGACAAGCGCGAGAGTAGTGCCAAGACCTCGTCTGAAACGTGAAAATGGCTGCGATGAAAATAGAAACAGGCCAAACCTTCCTCTGCGCCGCGTTTCGCCTCCGACTCGCTGTAACCTAGGAGTGATAAACCATGGTGGAGTGTGGCGATTCTTGCCGCTGAAGTATCATGGGCTAGGGCCGGATTTTGCTGTAGCAGCTGTAATTTGAGTCGTCGCCACTGCTGCGGCTGCCAAGCTTGTGTCAACGGAAAAGCCTGATGCAAAAACTGCATTAACTCGGCTTCGGCATTGATAATGTGAGGTTCGTTATCGTATAAGGTGTCGTCGAGATCAAAACTAATCGCGCGAATATTCTGCGGTCTAAGATAACAACGCATTATTTATCCTGTTGTTTTTTCGCCCTAGGATGGGCGTTATCATACACCTTCGCCAAGTGTTGGAAATCTAAACTGGTATAAATTTGCGTGGTAGACAGGTTTTCATGGCCTAATAATTCTTGTACTGCACGTAAATCAGCACTGGATTCCAGCATATGCGTGGCGAAAGAATGACGTAACTTATGGGGATGAACCCGCATCGATAACGCCTGCTCTTGGCCCCATTTACTCATGCGCGCTTGAATACTGCGATGGGACAAACGCTTGCCCTTTTCGGTGACAAATAATGCGTTATCTTCACAGGGGATTTGCCTGCGACACTCAAGCCAAGCGCTAATGGCATCAATCGCGTAACGCCCCACGGGGACAATACGCTCTTTGTTACCCTTGCCTAACACCCGCACCTCACGCTGATCGTATTGCACACTGGATAAATCGAGCGCAGCGAGCTCTGCTAAACGTAACCCGCTGGAATAAAACAGCTCCATAATCGCTTTGTCGCGCAGCGTTAGCGGATCATTGCCGTCAATTTCCAGCAAATGCGTGAGAGAATCGACATCGATATTTTTAGGCAAAGGCTTAGCTTGCTTGGGCGCACTGAGCCCCTTGGCGGGATTGAGTTCTATCGCACCTGCGCGCAATAAAAACTCTCCCCATTGTTTTACCGCCGATAACCATAATGACAGCGATCGTGGGCTCAACCCCTTACGGTGCAACTTGGCGAGCACTTGTTGCCAGTGCTCACGCCCGACATTGAGTAAATCAATCCCTTCGGGCAATAATTCGCGACCACGCTGCAACTCGTACAGGTAGTTGCGCACAGTATGCGCCGATAACTGTCGCTCCGACTGCATATAGGCTTCAAATTGTTGTAAATAGGAGTGACAACGCGCAGGCATATCATCAGCTGGCGGGTTCATATCGGACTCCTCATCTGGGCTTAAAGTTTAGCGAGCATATGAGCGAGCAATCGACGTATCTGCTCGAGCAGCATATTGTCCATATCGGGATGAAAATGGGTAGCATCGTGGCTGGCAACAGCAAAAATCACTGGAATATCATCGGCTAATTTAACTAACGCCACCGAGCCAACCTCACTGCCAAATAAGCGTTTCGCCTCCTGCTGCGTCAGTCGACCAAAATAGTATTCCTTGCGTAAACGCTCCGCCCAAATCGCCTTCATCTCCACATCGGCCTCTAACACACTGATAAGGCGCACATGGGTAAAGTTAAACTGCGCCTTGAGATTATCAGCCAATACTTCCTTAAGCGATTCTAAATTAACGCAATTAAGCAGTTTAAAAGACAGCTCAGTATTAAATAAGAAAATCTTCTCATTGCGCGCCGCCATGGTGAGCAGGCTGGTAATTTCTTCTTCGAGCTGATTAACCCGTTGGCGCAGTAATTCTTGGCGTCGCTCAACCAAGGAAATCGCACCGCGCTCCAAATGGGGCAGACGCATCGCCAATAACAGCTCGGGATACCGATTAAAAAAGTCGGGGTTATCCAGCAGATATTCGCGAATAATCAACTCGTCAAAGGGCAAATCCGTTCGTGGCATCATTGGCTCTGTCATAACTGAATTTGTCCATCATAAACATGCTGTGCAGGGCCCGTCATCCACAGTGGTTTGCCCTCACCTTCCCAATTGATGGTTAAGCTGCCGCCCGGTAAATCCACTTGTACTTGTTGGTCAAGTTTGCCTTGAATTTGCCCCACGACAACGGCGGCGCAAGCACCTGTACCGCAGGCTAAGGTTTCGGCCGCCCCGCGCTCATAGACTCTCAGTTTGATATGCCCAGCATTGACCACCTGCATAAAACCGACGTTCACCCCACGCGGAAATCGCTCATGTTTGGTGAGAAGTGCACCGATTTCGGCGACATTAGCATTGGCAACATCTTCCACATCGAGCACGCAATGGGGATTACCCATGGAGGCCGCACCACACAAAAAGGTTTGTTGCGGCGTTTGCAGTAGGTAGGTTTTTTCGGCTTTTTTGGCTTTAAAGGGGATTTGGCTAGGTTCGAGCACGGGCACGCCCATATTGACCGTTACAGTGCCATCGCGCTCAAGGCGCAGTGTCATCTTACCTGCGGAGGTGCTAACACGAATTTTATTCTTATTCGTTAGACCTTTATTACGGACAAAGCGCGCAAAGCAACGGGCGCCATTACCACAGTTTTCAACTTCGCCACCGTCGGCATTAAAGATCCGATAGTGAAAGTCGAGGTCAGGATCATAGGGCGGCTCAACCAGCAAGAGTTGGTCGAAACCCACGCCGAAGTTACGGTCAGCTAAACGGCGGATCTGCTCAGGCGAAAAGAACACGTTCTGCGTGATACCATCGACCACCATAAAATCGTTGCCAAGTCCGTGCATCTTAGTGAATTGGATCAAGATACTTATCCTTTAAGCCTAGGCGCCGCCACTGAGTAGCCAAGCGCCTGAATCAATATAATTTTCTAGTTTACGGCAGGAGTTGCTCACCTTGCCAGAGCTGCGGTAATTTTTCTCGCTCTCGCACCAGATAAGCCTTATCGCCATCCACCATGACCTCGGCCGCACGCGGACGAGTATTGTAGTTCGACGCCATTGCAAAACCGTAAGCACCACTGGAGCGCACGACCAGTAAATCGCCTGGGGCGATGGCAAACTCGCGGTCCTTACCTAAAAAGTCACCGGTTTCGCAAACAGGGCCAACGATATCAAATACATGGGCCTGATCATCCCTTGGAGTAACCGGAATAATCTTTTGCCATGCGCTATAGAGTGCGGGGCGAATTAAATCGTTCATGGCGCCATCGACAATCGCAAAGCGTTTGTCGCTGTTTTCTTTCAGGTACAGCACCTCAGTCACAAAAATCCCCGCATTGGCGGCAATCGCACGGCCCGGTTCAAAAATCAGTTTGAGCTTGCGATGACCTAAACGCTTGAGCAGTGCAGCGGCGTACACATCAGGGTGCGGCGGGGTTTCATCATCATAGGTCACCCCCAAACCACCACCGACATCAAAGTGCTCAATCACAATCCCCTGCTCGGCTAGGCGGTCGATGAGCGACAGCATTCTATCCATTGCATCGAGAAACGGCTGGATTTCAGTGAGCTGTGAGCCGATATGACAATCAACGCCTTTCACCTGCAAATGTGGCAGGGCATGGGCGCGAGCAAATACCGCTTCTGCTTCGTCCATGGCAATGCCGAATTTGTTTTCTTTAAGGCCAGTAGAAATATAAGGATGAGTGCCCGCATCCACATCGGGATTAACGCGCAGCGACACGGGCGCCACTTTACCTAAACGACCAGCGACCAAGTTTAACTGTTCAAGCTCGGCACTCGACTCCACATTAAAGCAGTAGATACCAAGATTTAATGCCTGCTCCATTTCGGCAACGGTTTTACCCACGCCCGAAAACACCACTTTGGCCGGATCGCCACCGGCCTCTATCACCCGCGCTAACTCGCCACCGGAGACAATATCAAAGCCACTGCCTAAGCGAGCCAATACGTTAAGCACCGCTAAGTTCGAATTGGCTTTTACCGCGTAACACACTAAATGGGGATGGCCTGCCACCGCATTATTAAAGGCATGCCAATGGCGCTCGAGGGTCGCACGGGAATAGATGTACAGTGGCGTACCATAGGTTTGGGCTAAATCATTGACCCGACAGCCTTCGGCGTACAGGGTATTATCTTGGTAGAGAAAGTGATCCAATGTCCGATTCCTTACTGCGCTTTGTGGTAATTATGCTGATTATTATTGTGTTTTATCAGTCTCGGCTTGAGGCTCAGCAGTTTGTGCTGGCATACCGTCACGCTTAGCTGGCGTGTCTTTTTTAGACTGATTCACCTCGGCGGGCGAGGATTTATACAGAGGGCCCTTTTGACCACAGGCTGTAATAGATAGGCTACCAATCAATAACAATAAAAACAGTCTCATTTTTCTCAACATCTGTGCATCTGGTGGCTAATCGTCTTATAATCGCACCCATCTTGACGAAAGCAAAGGACAGAAATGCATGGCCATGACAGATACAGAATTTCACCAGCTCGCCGATGACATGTTCCAAGCGATAGAAACCGCTATCGAAACCGCGATTGATGAACAAGATGCCGATGTGGATATCGATGCCAGCGGTAACGTGCTACAGCTGGAATTTGTCGATGGTTCGAAAATCGTCATCAACAAACAAGAACCTTTGCATGAGATTTGGGTAGCAACGCGTTTCGGTGGCTATCACTTTGGTTATGTAGAGGGCAAATGGCTTGATGGTCGTAATGGCGGTGAGTTTATGCCCTTTGTGCAGGACTCGATTCTACGTCAAAGCGGTATCGAACTCAGCCTCTAATAGGCCACGGCTTTATTCCTAAGCGGGAGGTAGCTCCCGCTTAAAACTCCACATTGGCGTTATTCATATCCACACCGAAAGGCCTTACCGTCAGTTCACCGGCCACCCGCACTAAATGGAAAAACTGCGGAATATTAAAACGTGCTTTGGATGCATAAAATTCATCAAATACATAATGATGACTGACTTTGTTGACCAGTTCGCTCATATCCGAACCAGACTGCACATAATGGCTCAACTGATTTTCCTCATCGAGAATAAACACATCTAAGCTATCGGTGCGTTGCCGCAGAAAGTACTGGATCGCTCCCTTGGCGGCAAAGTTTTGAATAATATTCGGCATGCTAGAAAAGGGATCATCCCCCAACTCTGGCCGTGGCAATTGCACTAAATGACTACGAGCAAGTTGCTGATAGAAGGATTTGGCATCACTCAAGTCCTGATAGGCCATCCCCAGAGGATTAAAAAAGATCCCGTAACGAGTATGGCTAATCTGCAGCGGCTGCACTAAGGTGCTCGATTGCTGTACCTGCTGGCATAGACGCACCGTTTGTTTAAGCAAGTTTTTAACCGCTAACTTAAGTTGTGGTCTGAGTCTTTGAGAGCAGCTAATCACATCCATATCCACCGGATGAGTCGCTCGCCTTAATCCAGGAGTCACAAACGCGAGCGCCTGCAATACTGCGGTTTCGCCCTCAAAACGATGGCATTGCCACTCCCCCCAACTATTAAGGCAAATGGCATCGAGGGCGCCGAGCATATTTTCCTGCTTACGACCTAACGAAAACACGTTGGCATTCATGACATCGACCATCATTTCCTGTCCACGCCAGCCAATAGTCGGGTCACAGTCGAGGTTTAAGATAAAAATAAGCTTTCTAAAATGCCAAGGCTGACACAGGTCAAGCTTTGAGACCCGCCAATCATGATCGATAAAATTAAGTAATCGCTTTGAGGCGTCAGTCAACCGTTGAGATTTGACCTTACTCTGGCCAAATTCATACCATTTAGTTTCAGGCGTCGACACCCCATTTAAGCAAGCCCAAATCATCAGTGCTGACGGGCTTTTGCCTTTGCAAATAGCTGAATCACCTAACAGATTTAGCGGCTTTGGCCCTTGGCGATAGAGGTAATACTGGTTTTCCTTGGTGCTCGATACCATAGTCACTTCAGCTTCAGCAACCGAGCGGCTCCAAAGCAAATTCAACTTGGCGATTTGGTCTTCATCTTGGCTAAAGTAAGTGTGCAGTTTACGGGTTAACATCCCCAACTCTTCGATCTTGAGCCCTTCATTTAATTCATGGGTTGAAGCGAAGCGCAGCAAGGTTTGATAACTGGCCAAGAGCAATTCGTTGAGCTGCTCATTAAACCAATTGAGCTGGCCACTGTGCCAATGTTCGCAATCGTCTAAGGTAGTAATTAAACTGTTGGGCCACTGCCACTCTTGTACTAACTTCTGCATTTTGGCGTAGCGCCAGTCTTTGCCTTGGTTTGACAAACTTAAAAACACACCACATTTAAGATAAAAACAGCGGCGCACAATCTCTAACCGGCGACTATCATTCTGCTTTAATAAATAGGCTTCAATCACCTCATAAATCGCGTAATAAGCATCGTTAGCGGTAGAAAAATCCCCTGCCAACGTTTTTTGCCAGAGTCGATCGCACAGTAGTTGTGAGTGGGGATACTCGCTGGCATAAGCCTCGAGTAAAAGTACTTTAATCAACGCTTTATGCGGCTTGTTTAAGCCCTTATAAAGCTGCCAAAGCGAAGCACCAAAATACTCACTAGCAGGAAGCTCGTGCACATTGCCAAGGGATAACAGTTCAGGATTGAGCTTAGCATCGGGCCACCATGCAATGATTTTACCCGCCAAGCGAATTTGGCTGCGATAAAACTCTTCAAGCAATAACCAATGCTGCGTGCTACCACTGTGCTCATGGGCCATTGAAGACTGGCAAACTGTTCGCTGCGACATATCACCACAAAATTGCAGTGGATGAACCAAGTAAAAATTCACCTCAAATTGATACTCTGCAAACCAAGCGGTTAGTCGCTCCGTTTTCAGTTTAATTAAGGCTAAGTCGTCATCACACAAATCCGCATGGTGGACCAACCACACATCCACATCGCTCTTAGCATTCTGGCCAAAACTGGCCGTGCTGCCCATGGCATATACCCCTTCAAAGGCATAAAAATCCACCTCGGTTGCGATAAAAGGTAGCTTAAACACATCACAGGCTTGGGCTTCTAATGATCCCGCCTTGTAACCATAAATACCGCAAGGCGTATTGGGGTCAACGAATCCGGGATACTGAACACTATTCTGTTGAATTAAAAAGGGGATCAACCGGAAGAGATGCTTTTGCAACGGCGACAACAAGGCTAAGGCTCGTGCAATACGAACCTGATTAAGTCTTTCTGCAATATCAGGAAAGTGACCTTGCTGATCCATCCTAGAACACAACACTCAAACACAATTAAGATTGTGCTCATGTTAACACTTTTGCCAAGCTGAGCAACTAAATGAGAGGTCCATCACACTTTTATACTATTTAGAACGCAGCCGACTTCAAAGAATCGATACGGCTTCCTTACATTCACCAATAGCCAATGTTAGCATTGGCGCAACTAAGATCTCGGATGGAAACTAGGCATGTCTGAAAACCGCATACGTATCGCTACCCGCAAGAGTCCGCTGGCCATGTGGCAAGCAGAATTTGTTAAAGCAGAATTAGAACGCATTCACCCTGGTATTGTGGTGGAGCTATTGCCAATGAGCACTAAGGGCGATGTTATCTTAGACACGCCATTAGCTAAAGTCGGTGGCAAAGGCTTGTTCGTTAAAGAACTCGAAGTCGCCATGCTGGAAGATCAAGCCGACATCGCGGTGCACTCAATGAAAGACGTGCCTGTAGATTTCCCCGAAGGATTAGGACTGGAAGTCATTTGTGAGCGTGAAGATCCTCGCGATGCTTTTGTCTCCAATATTTATAAGTCGATCAGTGAGTTGCCACTTGGTGCCACGGTTGGTACTTCTAGCCTGCGCCGTCAGTGCCAACTGCGTGCTTCCCGTCCCGATCTTATCATCAAAGATCTGCGTGGCAACGTAGGTACTCGCCTCGCGAAACTCGATAACGGTGAATACGATGCGATTATTCTTGCCGCGGCAGGCTTAATCCGCCTGAAGTTATCTGAGCGTATCGCCAGCTTTATCTCTGCCGAAGAGTCCTTACCCGCAAACGGTCAAGGTGCTGTCGGTATCGAATGTCGCACCAATGATGAGCGCGTTAAAGCATTATTAGCGCCATTAGAACACTTAGAGACACGCTACCGCGTGATCGCCGAGCGCGCGATGAATACTCGCCTTGAAGGTGGTTGCCAAGTCCCTATTGGCGCCTTTGCCGAAATTGATGGTGATGAGATGACACTGCGCGGATTAGTGGGTAACCCAGATGGCAGTGAAATCATCGAAGGCGTGATCACCGGTCCTAAGACCGAAGCCACGCAATTAGGTGTTGCCCTTGCGGAAGAACTACTCAGCAAAGGCGCCAAAAGCATCCTCGATGCTGTTTACGCCAAAGCCTAAGTCGATGAAAGTCTTACTGACGCGCCCCGAGGGGCGCAATCAGTCCATGGTCGATGCCTTGAATGAAAGAGGCATCGAACACTGCGTTACGCCACTACTTTGTGTTGAGGCGACACCGGCTCTACCTCCTGAAACCTCACATCCACTCGCTAATGTCGATATGGTTGTCTGTATCAGCGCCAATGCGGTTAGCTTTGCTGACGATACGTTTAAAGCCAATGATGCCAACGTTAAAGGCTGGCCAAAAGTGCCTTATTTCGCTGTAGGGCATGCCACTTGGGAAGCACTACAACAAATCGACATCGATGCCCTTGAGGCGCCCGATGATTGCCAGCAGACTGAAGGGTTACTAACTCTACCTACGCTGCAACACATCCAAGGCAAAAAGATTACCATTATTCGCGGTGTTGGTGGCCGTGAAGCGCTCGCTGAACAACTGACATCTAGAGGCGCACAGGTGCGCTATTGGGAAGTCTATCAACGTGCTTGTCCGCCGCTGGATGGCACTATTATCACCCAACAGTGGATAGACTTAGGGATAGATACTGTCGTGGTGACAAGCGGAGAAGTACTGGATAATCTGATTAATCTAGTGCCAAAAGAGTTATTTGCATGGCTGCGCTCATGTCATATCATAGTCCCCAGTAACCGAGTAGAAGCTCAAGCTCATGCCTTTGGTATAACCCAAGTCACCAATGCCAATGCCGCCAACAGCAAAGCCGTGCTAAACGCCCTTAAACTCTAAGCGCTAGTTAGCCCGATTTTACTCGAATATCGGCAGTAGCATGATTTTAAGGACTGTAAAATGGATAACAACAAGCACGACGCCCAAAGCCCAGAGTCACAGGCTACCTCAATTCTCACATCGTCGGTCAACACTGATGACGTTGCAGCCAAAGGCGCAGCGCCAGAGCCACAGGCAATAAAAGCCGAAGCACAAGAAATTAAACATCAAGAAGCTAAGCCACTAGAAGCCAAGCCAGAGCCGCAAATCGCAAAATCGGCAACCGTTTCACGCCAGGTTACGCAGGTGAATCGCAGCTCATGGGCGATTCGTTTTGGCGTGCTCCTCACTTTAGGGTTAACCGCCAGTACACTCGCTGGAGGATATTTACTGTATCAGCACATGCAGCAACAAATCCAAGTCCAAGCGGCGCAAAATATTGCCTTACAGGATCAGTTACAACAGGCTCTAATCGTTCCGAATCAACGCATTGCACAACTTGAACAGCAACAACTCTCGGATGCGAAAACGTTTCAAGAACTCTCTAAACTGGCTACAGATCAAAGCCAATTGCAGGACAGATTAAATAAACTCGCCCAGCGCAGCCCAACCCACTGGATGGCCTCGGAAGCCGAATATTTGGTTAATATGGCAGGGCGTAAACTTTGGCTCGAAAAAGATCCGCGCACGGCAACGGATTTATTAAAATCAGCGGATGAAACCATTGCCGCAATGAATAACCCTGCTTTGCTACCGATCCGTAAGGCATTGGCAAAGGATATCGCCGCAACCACCAATCTTAAGAGCGCAGATATTGAAGGCAGTGTATTGGCACTTGATGCATTAATTGGCCAACTCGATAAACTGCCACTCAATCGTGCCGACGGTGAAGCAAGCACGGCGGAAGATACGACGATTTCAGGCGATCTCAATGACTGGCAAAGCAATCTAAGTAAAACTTGGAAGGCGTTGACGCAAGATTTTATTACCATTCGCCATCGCACTGCCGATGTGCCAGCCCTACTTGCGCCAGACCAACAATGGTATTTGGTTGAGAATATCCGCCATAAACTACTGCAATCGCAACTTGCACTCTACCGTTATGATAGAGCGGCCTACCATCAATCACTGATGATGGCGCGCCAATGGATCCAAAGCTATTTTGATGTTCAAGCCCATCAAACCAGCGAGGCCATTGCCGCAATCGATAAGTTAGCCACACTTGAGCTTGACCCTATCACGCTCAAAGCCTTCGAAGCTAAACCCCTGTTATTACAGTTAACTAGCTATGGTGAACTCACCTCATTAGAGGAACCACAGCTATGATTAAAGTATTAATATTTTTTGGAATTATACTTTTAGGCCTATGTATTAGCCCTTGGATTGTTGGTAATACGGGTTATGTATATATCGCAGCGGGAGATTATCAGCTCGAAACCAGCTTAGCCTTTGGGATTATCATGTTAATCGTGTTCTATGCGCTATTCCAAGTACTGGAATGGCTGGTGATCACAGTGATTAATTTGCTGTTACGCAGCCGCTTTATTCCACATCAATGGCGTCGCCGCTCTGCAAAAAAACACACCTTAATGGGTGCTCTCGCCATTGCAGAGGAAGATTGGCCAGCCGCTGAGCGCGCCATGATTAAAGGCGCAGACAATGGTGAACTGCCCGCTCTGAATTTGTTAGCGGCAGCGCGTGCGGCTCAACATCAAAATAAAACTGCCGAGCGAGATCAATATCTTGCCCGCGCCGAAACCCAACCTCTGGCGGCAAATGCCGTTGCAACTACTCGCACCCGCTACTTACTAAAACAAGGCGAGTTCACCTTAGCCAGAGCCGAGCTCGATAAGTTAGCACCTACCAGCAAGAGTAAAGCACCAGTCCTCAAGCTCGCCCTTGAGTTGTACCGCGCACAGCAGGATTGGGAAGCACTTAAATTACTGCTACCAATACTGAAAAAACGCCAGATCCTTGATGATATTCAGCTTAACTCCCTCAGTGTTGAAACCCATAGCGCTTTGTTACAAACAGCGAGTCTCAAAGGGGAAGATGCCTTAGAACAATGCTGGCAATGGTTATCACGTGATGAACGAAACCAATCTGAATTTTTAGCGATTTACACCATGGGCTTATGCCGTTTCAATCGCAAAGAGCAAGCCATTAAATTGCTCTCGAAAAAGCTGCGCAGTTCACCAGAATCGGCATTGCTAGAAGTAATACCACAGATAGTAACCGCACATGATACTGACATTCGCAAGCAATTGCTTAAGCACGAAATCACCCATGAGAACAATGCCGATTACCAAAGATGTTTAGCGCTACTGTATCAACAAACCAGAGACATGAAAGAAGCCAAAACCTGCTGGCAGAATGTTTGCCGTATTGCACCTACCAAAGATTCTTGGCTCTCGCTCGCACGCATACAAGAGCAACTTGGCGAACAAGGTCATGCTAATCAAAGTTATCGTCAGGCTGTGACTCTATAACTTTCATCTGCCGCAATCCATTACTAGGATTGCGGCAAGCCCTCATCCAACCATCGATCATACCTAACATACAATATTCATAAAATTTTAATCCCTATATTCAGAATAATTTGTTATAAATATGTTTCTTTATAGAGATCGAAAACACTAAATGCAGTTTCATTTGTGTTTAAAGACACTACATCTAGTTACGCCATACTTAAGCGTCATTATTTCGCACACTTCCCCTTAAAATCCAGCCATAGCAAGCCATCCCGGCGCGTCAAAAAATTGACTTACACCGTTTTGCAAGTTAAAATTTCACCACTTGTATCACTATTCAGCATATTTGTTGAATTTGTGCGTCTTTGGATTAACACACTTTGGCTGTTGGGAGCTAATTATGGGATCGGTAATTACATCAAAGAAAGGTTTGCTCAAGTTAGTTAACGGGCAGATCAATATCGAAGTTGATGGTTCAAAACAACCCGCTAAGGATGGCGAACAACTCCCAAAGGGTGCAGTTCTCCACATTGGCGAAAATGCCACTTATGAAATCACCTTTGATGATGGCACTAAGCTATCTAACGAGGTAGCGCCTGCCACTGAGGCTATGGCACTTCCTGTTACGGGTGAAGCAACACCTGATGAAATCCAAGCATTACAAGATCTCATTGCATCTGGTGAAGACCCAACTACCAACTTACCGGAAACCGCAGCAGGCAATGCACCTGCTAGTGACGGAAGCTCAGGCTATGTTAGCCTTGCTCGTGACGGTTCAGAATCTCTCGCCACATCAGGATATTCAACATCTGGTCAGACACTTGCAGCCTTTGCAACAAATAGTCCTGAACAATCAATTGCAACAGATTCACCTTCTATACTAGCCAACGACAGCAATACAGTAGCTGAAGATTCCGTTGCCACCGGTAACGTGCTCAACAATGATAGCGATGTGGACAACGAACTCTCGGTGACCAGCTTTACGGTAAGTGGTCAGACGGTTGCAGCTGGCACCACCGTTGCCTTAGAAGGCGGCAGCTTAGTCATCAATACCGATGGCTCTTACACCTTTACGCCCAACGCCAACTGGAATGGCCAAGTACCCGTCATTACTTACACCACCAACACCGGATCAACGGCGACCTTAACCATTAATGTCACCCCTGTGGATGACCCATCTGTTGTGGTTAACGACACCAATACCGTTGCGGAAGACTCCGTTGCCACTGGCAACGTGCTTAGCAATGATAGCGATGTGGACAACGAACTCTCGGTGACCAGCTTTACGGTAAGCGGTCAAACGGTTGCGGCTGGCACCACCGTTACCTTAGAAGGCGGCAGTTTAGTCATCAATACCGATGGTTCTTACACCTTTACGCCCAATGCCAATTGGAACGGCCAAGTGCCCGTCATCACCTACACCACCAACACCGGCTCAACCGCGACCTTAACCATTAATGTCACCCCAGTGGATGACGCTTCTGTGTTAACCAACGACAGCAATACTGTTGCGGAAGACTCCGTTGCCACTGGTAACGTGCTCAGCAATGATAGCGATGTGGACAACGAACTCTCGGTGATCAGCTTTACTGTTAACGGTCAAACGGTTGCGGCAGGTACCACCGTGGCCTTAGAAGGCGGCAGCTTAGTCATCAATGCCGATGGCTCTTACACCTTTACGCCCAATGCCAATTGGAACGGCCAAGTGCCGGTGATTACTTACACCACCAACACCGGATCAACGGCGACCTTAACGATTAATATCACTCCAGTTGCAAATGGTGGTCCTAGTGTCACTATCAATACAGACACTAACAATGACGGTTTCATCAGTAATGAAGAACTTGGTGGAGCAACCGAAGTAAACGTCACTATTGGCTTGGAGGGTACTGGCGCGAATACGGGAGATACGCTCACAGTTAATGGTGTTGATTACATCCTAACGCAGGAAGACATTGATAATGGATTTGTTAATCTAACGCTTCCAGCCCCTGCTGAAGGTGAAACAATCACTGTCGTTGCGACCATAACCGATGCTGCAGGCAACACTTCGCCAGAAGGCAGTGATTCCGCAGTTCTGGATACTACAGGTCCAGTGATCACTGTGAGTGCTCCCGATGACACGCAAGATACAACGCCCACTATCACTGGTACAACCGATGCTCCTCCAGGTAGTACTATCACTATCGTTGTTACCGACAGTACGGGAGCACAACAAACTCTTACAACTACGGTTAACCCAGATGGAACTTATGCAGTTGATGTGACCAATCCTATCGCTGAAGGTGGCTATACTGCAGAGGCTTCAGTCACAGACCCAGCGGGCAATACAGGAAAAGCCAGCGATAACGGCAATGTTGACACCAAGATTGACCAAGACGGCGACGGTAACACCGTGGCCATCACCGCCATCACCCAAGACACTGGCAGCTCCAGCAGTGACTTTATCACCAACGACAACACCCTGATTTTCAAAGGTACCGTCGATTTAGGTGACAACAGCACCTTAGCCGTCACCATCAACGGCGTGGTCTACACCACCGCCAACGGCTTAGTGATTGATGCACAAGGCAACTGGAGTGTTGACCTGACAGGCACCGTGCTGCCTGACGGCATTTACCCTGTCAGCGCCACCGTCACTGACGTGGCCGGCAACAGCAAAACCGTCACCCAAGATGTGGTGATTGACACCAAGATTGACCAAGACGGCGACGGTAACACCGTGGCCATCACCGCCATCACCCAAGATACCGGCAGCTCCAGCAGTGACTTTATCACCAACGACAACACCCTGATTTTCAAAGGTACCGTCGATTTAGGTGACAACAGCACCTTAGCCGTCACCATCAACGGCGTGGTCTACACCACCGCCAACGGCTTAGTGATTGATGCACAAGGCAACTGGAGCGTTGACCTGACCGGCACCGTGCTGCCTGACGGCATTTACCCTGTCAGCGCCACCGTCACCGACGTGGCCGGCAACAGCAAAACCGTCACCCAAGATGTGGTGATTGACACCAAGATTGACCAAGACGGCGACGGTAACACCGTGGCCATCACCGCCATCACCCAAGACACTGGCAGCTCCAGCAGTGACTTTATCACCAACGACAACACCCTGATTTTCAAAGGTACCGTCGATTTAGGTGACAACAGCACCTTAGCCGTCACCATCAACGGCGTGGTCTACACCACCGCCAACGGCTTAGTGATTGATGCACAAGGCAACTGGAGTGTCGACCTGACTGGCACCGTGCTGCCTGATGGCACTTACCCCGTCAGCGCCACCGTCACCGACCTGGCCGGCAACAGCAAAACCGTCACCCAAGATGTGCTCATCGATACCCAAGGCCCAAGCGTCGTGGTTAACATTGTCGATGACGTGCTAACGGTTGGCGAGACCAGCGAGGTCACCTTCACCTTCAGCGAGAAGGTCAAAGACTTCGAAGTGGGCGACCTGACCATGGTGGGCGGCACTGTTACCGACCTCAAGACCACCGACGGCGGCAAGACCTGGACCGGGACCTTCACGCCGACCCCAGGCTTCACTGGCACCGCCAGCGTCACCGTGAACAACGGCAGCTACACCGATCTCAACGGCAACATGGGCACCGGCGGCCAGGACACTGCGCCGGTCGACACCCAGGCCCCGAGCGTGGTGGTCAACATCGTTGACGACAAGCTGACTGTTGGCGAGACCAGCGAGGTCACCTTCACCTTCAGCGAGAAGGTCAAAGACTTCGAAGTGGGCGACCTGACCGTGGTGGGCGGCACTGTTACCGACCTCAAGACCACCGACGGCGGCAAGACCTGGACCGGGACCTTCACGCCGACCCCAGGCTTCACTGGCACCGCCAGCGTCACCGTGAACAACGGCAGCTACACCGATCTCAACGGCAACGTGGGCACCGGCGGCCAGGACACTGCGCCGGTCGACACCCAGGCCCCGAGCGTGGTGGTCAACATCGTTGACGACAAGCTGACTGTGGGCGAGACCAGCGAGGTCACCTTCACCTTCAGCGAGAAGGTCAAAGACTTCGAAGTGGGCGACCTGACCGTGGTGGGCGGCACTGTTACCGACCTCAAGACCACCGACGGCGGCAAGACCTGGACCGGGACCTTCACGCCGACCCCAGGCTTCACTGGCACCGCCAGCGTCACCGTGAACAACGGCAGCTACACCGATCTCAACGGCAACGTGGGCACCGGCGGCCAGGACACTGCGCCGGTCGACACCCAGGCCCCGAGCGTGGTGGTCAACATCGTTGACGACAAGCTGACTGTGGGCGAGACCAGCGAGGTCACCTTCACCTTCAGCGAGAAGGTCAAAGACTTCGAAGTGGGCGACCTGACCGTGGTGGGCGGCACTGTTACCGACCTCAAGACCACCGACGGCGGCAAGACCTGGACCGGGACCTTCACGCCGACCCCAGGCTTCACTGGCACCGCCAGCGTCACCGTGAACAACGGCAGCTACACCGATCTCAACGGCAACGTGGGCACCGGCGGCCAGGACACTGCGCCGGTCGACACCCAGGCCCCCACTGCACCGACCGTATTAATCGTCGATGACGGTACCCCAGGTGATGGCCTGCTGACACAAGGCGAAATCAACAGCAATGGCGCAGGCGTACAGTTGACCGTGAGCATCAATGCCGCGGACTTCAGTGCTGGCGGTCACGTGAACCTGACTATCGTCAATGGCACCGCGACCAGCAATGTGGAGCTGAAGCTGGTGAATGGCGAGCTGCAGTTTGCCAACGGCACTCCAGCGACTGGCTTTACCTATAACAACGGCACCATCAGCTGGACTGAAACTGCCCCAGCTAACGGTCAAAGCATCACGGTCACCGCGACGCAAACAGATAAAGCAGGCAACACATCCGTACAAAGCACTGATACAGCAATAGTTTATACCCCTGGTAACTGTAACATTGTTGTTAATGAAAGTACTTTACGTGACGGTGTACCCAATATTGTAAGTGGAACGATTAATTTCACTGCAGGTACGCAAGCACTTACAGCATTTAACTTTAATTCCTCATCGATAAATGCCGCAACGAACCTTGCTGGACACAACATAACTTGGGCGATTGCGACTAATGGTGCGTTGATTGGTTCTATCAATGGGGTTCAAGCTATCATATTAACCTTAAGCGATATCTCGGCGATCGCTCCAGGAACATCTGGCAGTATTACTGTCAATGTGGAGTTGCTAGATAATCTATTGCAAATTAATGGCTTAAACGGTGAAAACCTAAGTACTCTGATCAATGGTATTGTTATTGAAGGAACCTCCGTTAACGGTAGTGTAGTAACAGGCAATGTTAACGTTGAAATTGTTGATGATGTCCCTGATGCCAACGACGACACCGGCAGTGTCAATGTGATCGTAGACAGCTTTAGAGTCTCTGGCGTGGAGGCAAATTGGACTAATTGGACAAATGGCACAAGCGTAACCACGTTCGATGGTAACAATAATCCGAATGGCGGCGGCACGGATAATGACAGTGGTTTAGATCAAATCAGATGGGGTAATCCAATAAATACCTATAAATCTGGTTATGGTTTTATCGATAATGACAGTGCATTAAATGGTCAGTTTGCCTTAAACCAAGATATTATTTTGGGTACGTTTACCCACTATAACTTCCCAATCTCTTCTGGTGGCGCTATCACCAAAGCAACCATGGATATTACCTTCTCGGTGACTGATGCCTATGGGGTAGTTACACCAGTAACTCTCAAAGTCAACTTTGACCATAATGAAACACCGAACAACGACAACGATCCTGAGGCATCAAAAGATATTATTAAAGTCGGCAATACCAATGTAACCTTTGAACACCAAGGCCAAGTGTATACGCTGCAAGTAATAGGCTTTAGAGTTCCTGGTACCAACCAAGTTGTTACTGAAATTAAAACGGCTGAAAATGCGGCAAGCAGTTATGAACTGGTTGTACGTATAGTCGCAGGTGATGGCTATGCACTCCCCTCAACTACTGGCAATGTGTTATTCAATGACGTCATCGGTGCTGATAACGATCTCATGGTAGTAGGTGCAGCAGCTGGCAACCAAACAGGTTCAGGCACCTCTGGCAACGTTGGGACCATAATCAATGGCCAATACGGCACGTTAATCGTATTCGCCAATGGTAGTTACACTTACACAGTAACAGCCAACGCCTCAGCGATTCCGACTGGAGCAACGGAAACCTTTACCTACACCATGCAAGATGCTGATGGTGATAAATCCAGTGCATTGCTGACTATCAATGTAAATACCGTTAATGCGAATGCGCTTAAAGCAGTTCAAGATCAAAAAAATGGTCCTGAAGATACTGCTGTAATCGGTAATGTGCTGGAAAATGATGGCAATAAGAATACGTCAGTCACCCATTTTACGGTGGCTAACAGTGCAACTCAGCATACTGCGGGCAGTAAAATTACTTTGGCAGAGGGCGAGCTGACTCTCAATGCTGACGGTAGCTACACCTTTACACCCGCGGCCGATTGGAACGGCCAGGTCCCAGTTATTACCTACACGACGAATACGGGAGCAACAAGCACACTAACCATAGTGGTAACGCCTGTTGATGATCCAACGGTAACTAAACCAGAAAGCAAGACCATTGCAGAGGACGCCTTAGCGAAGGGGAACGTACTGGAAAATGATACGGATGTGGATAACACATTATCCGTAACCAGCTTCCAAGTGAATGGCGTGACCTATAACGCAGGCAATACTTGGTATCAATTGCCTGAAGGCACATTGCAATTAAAGACGAATGGTGAATACAGTTTCGATCCCAAAGATCACTGGAGCGGTTCATTACCTGTGATCACCTACACCACTAATACGGGTGCCACAAGTACACTGAACATCACAGTTCAAGCAGTGGCAGATGCCCCTAATCTGACAATTAATGGTTACACCTCTGTCGCAGCCATCAACTTTGAAGATGCCAAGTTCTCTGGCAGTTGGGATGGTGTTAAAGCTAATGACATTAAGGGCCTAAATACCATCGGAACTTGGCATACCAGTAATAGAGGTGGCCAAGTTGAAATTGGTTATGAAAGTGTCTACGTCTCTGGTGGCTCCAATAGCAATAAAGTCATGGAAATAGAGTTCAATAGTGGTGATAAAACCCTGTATACCGATATCCAAGCGGATGCTGGTCGATTCTACGAACTCGGATTTGATATTGCGGCCCGCTCAGGTAGCGTAAGCACCTCTGGACTGACGATTAAGCTAATCCCGCTAGATGCTCAAGGCAACCCATTAAATGCTCAAGCCATTACGCTATATGACTTCGATCCGACTAACGCGAATTGGTTAAGAGATCAAAAGATCACCTTACCCATTAACCAATCTGGTAAATATCGTTTGCAGTTTGAAGGAGACAATGGGGACTCATACGGCGCATTGCTGGATAATTTAGCATTTAAAGTAGTCGACAATATGGGTTATCGCGGTGAGTTTATTAAACTCAGCAATATTTCGTCGTCACTTAAAGATACTGATACTTCAGAAACGTTGAGCCTTAAATTGCAGGGCTTGCCAGAAGGCGCGGTGCTGAAAGATGCTTTGGGCAACCTAGCGACGGTAGGCAAAGATGGCACTGTGGACATCACCAACTGGGATAAATCCAGCCTGCAGATTAAAGTCGCCAACCATGGCAACTTCACCATCACAGTTGTGGCTACGGCGACAGAAACCAGTAATCAGGATACAGCGCAAAGCACTGCTGACTTCCAAGTTACCGTTCTGCACCCCAATAATGTTGTCGGTGGTCAGAGTGTTGATTCATTCATCATGACAAATTGGACAGGCAACTCGGCACAATTTGCTGTCAACTTAGGGGGCTACGGCACTGTCGCTTCATCATCCAAGACTGAGTACATTGCTAAAGATACTGAGTTGCTGATTAATGCAGGCAATAGTAATGATTACGTCGACCTTGGTGTTTCAACTGCTAACAATATAGTGAACACTGGCAGCTCTTTGCCAAACCTTAATAACCCTGTAGTCACTCAGGCAGAAATCCTTAGTAGCAAATTTATGGCTCAGGATGCGATCACCACCAATGCAGGTACACTGAAGTCTGATGTGCTGCAGCCACTGCAGCCCAAAACTGACACAGTTAACCTTGGTAGCGGTGACGATACGGTCAATGGTGGTCAAGGTAGTCAACTTGTCTACGGTGGTAGCGGTGATGACTTACTGATTGGCGGCGAAGGCATCGATGGTTTACGTGGCGGTGACGGAAACGACACCCTGATCGGAGGCCTTGGTGATGATGTACTACGTGGCGATAGTGGCGCAGACACCTTCGTATGGCGCTATGCGGATGCAGACAAAGGTACTGACCACATTATGGACTTTAAGGTGGGTGAAGATAAGCTCGATCTCAGTGATTTACTTCAAGGGGAAACAGCTAATACACTTGAAAGCTATCTCAAGTTTAGCTTAAACAATGGTTCAACCGTGATCGATATCGATGCAAACAAGGATGGCACGTTCGATCAACATATTGTGCTTGATGGGGTTAACCTCTATAGCCAATATGGAGCGACTAATAATGCGGGTATTATTAATGGATTACTCGGCAGCAATGGCCAAGGCCCATTAATCATTGATACCCAACCTACCCCTGTCGACCTTGAGGTGAAACTAGATCCCTTAAAAACAGTCGATCCTGTATAGGTCATTAATCTGACATCAATTATTCCCATGATGGCCTATAGAAATATCGGCCATCGTGGTGGATACTTGTAGGAATCATAATAAAATCAAAGGATAGTTAATTAGGTGCCTGTTACAGCGTCTGAAAAGGTTGAGCAGTGGACAATTTCTGCATCACAGCGAGTTATTGTTGACCCACTGCTAGATTGTTTAGTGCTTCTTACTGAACATTTTGGTAATCCATGCTCAAGTGATTCACTTGCGGCGGGCTTGCCTTTGTCTGGAGCAGTGTTAACACCCGATCTGCTTCCACAAGCAGCATCTCGAGCAGGGTTAGCGGCAAAATTATCTCGTAAAGGCTTAAATGAGATATCGCCAATATTGCTACCTTGTATTTTGTTATTAAAAGATAAGAAAGCCTGTATTCTGCGAGAATTTGACCTCGAATCTGACCGTGCAGTCATCCAACTTCCTGAGACTGGCGGGGAAGAAATACTCACAATAGAATCGCTTGAAACTCTGTATGTGGGCTATCTATTCCTCGTTAAGCAAGAATATCGTGGCGACATGGGGTTCGATGTCTATTTACACGACAATAAAACTCACTGGTTAGTCCAAACCTTAAAGGACTCTGCCCCAATTTACCGTGATGCTTTAATTGCCTCGGTTCTCGTGAATATTTTCGCGTTAGTCTCGCCGCTGTTTATCATGAATGTGTACGATAAAGTTGTACCTAACCTTGCATTTGACTCCCTGTGGGTGTTAGCGATTGGTGCCTCTATTGCCTATTTATTTGACCTTGTTATGCGGCAATTAAGAAGCTACTTAATTGATGTGGCAGGTAAAAAAGTAGATATCATCGTATCATCTCGCCTCTTTGCCAAAGCAATTGGCATACCGCTTGAAAAACGCTCGCCCAGCATCGGCGGGATGGCTAAACAACTGGGTGAATTTGATAGCATCCGAGAAATTTTAACCTCAGCCACCATAACGACCTTAGTCGATCTGCCCTTTGCGCTCTTTTTCCTGATCGTGATTTATATTGTTGCTGGCGATTTAGCGGTGATACCTGTGGTTGGCGGTATGATCATCATTGGCTTTACACTCTATACCCAACCCAAATTAAAAGCGGCGATTGAGGAAGGTAATAAGTTTTCCAGCTTAAAACACGGGCATTTGATTGAGAGCCTATCTGCACTTGAGTCGATTAAAGCCAACGGCGCTGAAGGAATTGTTCAAAAAAGCTGGCAACAGATGATCGGCCACAGTGCAAACTGGCAATTAAAATCCAAAAAACTCTCAAATTCCGTATCGAATACTGCCAATTTTATCGTGCAATTTACCGTAGTATGCGTGGTTATTTTAGGGGTTTACCGCGTTTCAGATAACCTAATTTCCATGGGTGGGATCATTGCTGCGGTAATGTTATCAAGCCGCGCCATTGCACCAATGGCACAGTTAGCTGGATTAATGACGCGGGCCAACCATACTGCCAGCGCACTGCGCCAGCTCAATGAGTTAATGCTGCAAGAAGACGAGTTTGAAAATAAAGGCCACTTAGTCAGTAAACAGCGTTTAATAGGCAAAATAAACGCCGACCACGTTGGATTTAGTTATCCAGGCTCTGAAAAACCCGTGCTTCACCCGCTCTCATTAACCATCAATCCAGGTGAGCGTATTGCGATTATCGGCCGCAATGGTTCTGGTAAGAGTACCTTAGCCAAACTTCTCGTCGGACTCTTCCAACCAACAACTGGTAGCCTACGTTACGATGGTGTCGATTCGGCGCAAATTCATCCTAGCGATCTACGCCGTAATTTTGGTTATTTGCCGCAGGATGTCACCCTATTTCATGGCACGATCAGAGATAACATTCTCTTTGGTACTCGCCAAGTGACAGAGCATCAGCTTATCCGTGCGGTGCAGCTTTCAGGTGTCAGTCAATTTACGCACTTGGAAGCTGAAGGCCTAGATCAACAGGTTGGTGAAGGTGGAATGTCTCTTAGCCGCGGACAACGGCAAACCGTCGCCCTTGCCCGAGCGACCCTTAATGACCCACCCGTATTGTTGATGGATGAGCCTACTGCGAGTTTAGATGCTCGGGCAGAACAACAGTTTATTCGCTCAATGCAAAATGTCAGCAAGGATAGAACTCTGCTGCTAATCACTCACAAAATGCATTTATTACAATTGGTTGACCGTATTATTGTGCTTGAAAGGGGCCATGTTGTTGCTGATGGTCCTAAAGCTGAAGTGTTGGAAAAACTCAATTTTGGCCTTGTTAACGGAGGCGCTAAAAATGAGTAAAAACCTAACGGCAAATGATTTAGACATGGTTGATGACGTTTATGGCGCCATGATGACAGATGCACCTAGTGGGCATAGGCTCATCATATGGGCTTTAGCCGCCATGGTTGCCTGCTTTCTACTATGGGCTGGTTTTGCCGAACTCGATACAGTAACCACGGGTTCGGGTAAAGTGATCCCTTCTTCTCAAGTGCAAGTTATTCAAAGCCTTGATGGCGGGATCATGCAAGAGCTGTTTGTTCGAGACGGTGATCTTGTCACTAAAGGCCAACCACTCGTTCGGATTGATGATACGCGTTTTCGCTCTGATTTTGCCCAGCAGGAGCAAGAAGTCTTTGGTTTAAAGACGAATGCAATCCGTATGCGCGCAGAGTTAGATAGCATACTCATATCGGATATGACTTCCGACTGGCGTGAACAAGTCAAAATCACCAAAAAAGACTTAGTGTTTCCCGACAGTATTATTCAGGCAGAGCCTGCCCTCGTGAAAAGGCAGCAGGAAGAATATAGCGGTCGTTTAGATAATCTGAGTAACCAACTGGAAATTCTGGTTCGTCAAATCCAGCAAAGACAGCAAGAAATTGATGATCTCGCATCAAAAACAACGACGTTAACAACCAGTATGCAGTTGATTTCTAGGGAATTAGAACTCACTCGACCACTCGCTAAAAAAGGAATTGTGCCCGAGGTTGAACTGCTAAAACTTGAACGCGCAGTTAACGATGCGCAAGGTGAGTTAAATTCATTACGACTGCTGAGACCGAAGCTTAAAGCAGCATTAGACGAAGCGATATTAAAGCGACGTGAAGCGGTATTTGTTTACGCGGCGGACCTGCGGGCACAGCTTAACGAAACACAAACCCGTTTATCCCGAATGAATGAAGCTCAGGTGGGAGCTCAGGATAAGGTAAGTAAAGCGATTATCACCTCCCCCGTAAACGGCACCATTAAGACAGTGCATATCAACACCTTAGGTGGTGTAGTTCAACCAGGGGTTGATATCATTGAAATCGTCCCCTCTGAAGACCAATTACTAATAGAAACCAAGATCTTACCTAAGGATATTGCGTTTTTACATACAGGTTTACCTGCAGTAGTTAAGGTAACGGCCTATGACTTTACCCGCTACGGTGGGCTCAAAGGTACAGTCGAGCATATAAGTGCCGATACCTCACAGGATGAAGAAGGAAATAGCTTCTACCTTATAAAGGTCAGAACCGAAGAATCGAGTTTGATAAAAGACGATGGCACACAGATGCCAATTATACCGGGGATGTTAACAACCGTTGACGTCATCACCGGACAAAGATCCATTCTTGAGTACATTTTAAATCCAATTTTAAGGGCTAAGGACACAGCGCTCAGAGAGCGTTAAGCCTGTTATAAACCGGGAGGTTTGCAATGAAGACTTTAGTAAGACGCCAATTTCAATGTTCAAAAATAGCGGTCCTGCTGTCAGCTATTTTGCTGCCACTATCCGCTCAAAGCCAAACACTTGAGCAAGCGGTTGCACACACACTCGATACAAACCCAGATCTACGAGTGGCGTTTAACCGCTTTAAAGCGAGAGAAGAGCAAGTGAATCAGGCAATTGCTGGTTACATGCCAACAGTTGATCTCACTGGTGGTTATGGCTACGAGCAAACAGATAGCGTATCAACCCGTCGACGTAAAAATGTCGGCGATGTCGATAGCAATGGCGTAGCAGAACTAAACCGTGGTGAGTTTGGTATTAGCCTAAAACAAATGCTGTTTGATGGCTTTTATACCAGTAGCGAAGTTGACCGTTATAGCTTTGAAGCCAGTGCAGACCAATGGGCACTTCTCGCTGCCGCCGAAGATATGGCGTTAGATGTCAGTAAAGCGTATCTCAACTATCTGCGCACCGATGAGGTATTAAAGCTGGCGGAGAAAAACCTCAACAGCCATAAAGAAATCTATGATCAAATTAAGCAACGTACTGACTCTGGCTTGGGCTCAACCGCCGATCTTTCACAAATTTCAGGACGTCTTGCAAGGGCTAATGCGAATGTGATTTCCGCGCGTAACAATTTACTCGATGCAAAAGCACAATTTGTGCGAGTCGTTGCGGCCGACCCCGTTGACTTGATTCAACCCGTTCCTGATGCCGATATGCTTCCTAAGGATTTAAACAGCAGTATTGCTGATGCCGAGAAAAATCATCCCATCCTTAAATCTGCAGCAAACGATATTCGTGCGGCTGAAAATGAGCGTTCATCAACCCAAGCCAACTATTATCCGCAAGTTTCATTAGAGCTAAATGGTAGCTGGAACAATGATGTTGGGGGTGAAGATGGTGTAAGCGCAATAGCAAGCCAAAACGTAGGTGGTTACAGTAACGATATCGTCGCCATGGTGCGAGTCAAATATAACCTCTTTGCAGGCGGTAAAGACCTTGCTCGCGAAAAAGAATCTGCTTACAAACTCAGTGAAGCCAAAGAAATCCGTCAGCGCGCACAAAGAGAAGTCGTAGAAGGGGTCAATCTGGCATGGAATGCCTACGAAATGTTAGCGCCTCAAAAGCAATACATACGTGACCATGTGATAGCCGCCAAAGATACTCAGTCTGCCTATGCGCAGCAATTTAACCTTGGCCAACGCAGCTTACTCGACTTACTTGATACTGAAAATGAGTTGTTCGAAGCACGTAAGGACTATTTACAAGCTGAATACGATGAAACCATTGCGAAATATCGTGTACTAAATTCGACTGGCCGCCTACTCGACTCACTCAAAGTAACCCGTCCTGAAGCATGGCGTGGAGAACGTAACTACGAAGGAGGAGCAAATCAATGAAAACGTCTATCCTATTACTTAGCGTGACGCTTTTAGCGGGTTGCTCCATACGTGATACAGTCAATATTGACGAGATGACCACGACCCAGGCATCCGATCTTTCTGATAAGGATGGTGATGGTGTCATTGAAGCCCGTGAACGTTGTAACGAAACGGCAAAGGGTGCAGGCACGGATAACTACGGCTGTGGTCAAATAAAGTCAATTAATGAACGTAAGGAAATCAACGTATTATTTCCTAACAACTCAGCTTATATTGCACCTGAGTATTATCCTCAAATCGAAGAAGTGGCGATATTCTTACGTCAATATCCCACAACTAAAGTGACCATTGAAGGACACACAAGTCGTACAGGCACGGACGAAACAAACAAGGAATTATCGCAGGAGCGTGCTAATGCTGTTACCGCCGTTCTCGCCGAACGTTTCGGTATCGACAGAAGCCGACTGACAGCCATAGGCTATGGTTCAAGTCGTCCAATTGTTTTAGAGCAGACTCCTGAAGCTGAAATACGTAACCGTAGAGTCGTTGCAGAGGTGACGGGTGACGATACAGCAACAGATATGAAATGGACGATTTATTCCGTCGATGACACCAATTAAACACCAATAGAGTAGGCTATGAACGGCAGGCTAAAAGGTAACAATGCGTTTTTTCGAGCCTGCCGCTCATGCCTAGTTGTGTCTGCGTTAGGGATTAGCTGTCTATATGCTGCTCCAACTCAAAAACTCGATGAAGCCAAAATCACTTCTACGTTAGAAAAACGTTATGGTGAGCGAGCAGGTATGCGAGCAAGAGCTTGGTTTAAAGTGTTGGCGGAGGCAAGCACGGTTGACGAAAAAGAAAAGCTATTGAAAGTTAACAATTTTTTCAATTTATTCCGCTTCGTCGATGACATAAAATTATGGGGAGAATCAAACTATTGGGCCACTCCGATGGAGTTTATTGGAGTCAATGGTGGAGATTGTGAAGATTTTTCAATCGCCAAGTATTTCACGCTGCTTGAGTTAGGTGTACCCGAAGATAAGATGCGGATCACCATGGTTAAAGCAACCAGCGTGAATCAATATCATATGGTATTGGCTTACTATGATACGCCTGCGTCCATCCCTTTAGTGCTCGATAATCTC
This sequence comes from Shewanella oneidensis MR-1, assembly GCF_000146165.2. Taxonomy (NCBI): domain Bacteria; kingdom Pseudomonadati; phylum Pseudomonadota; class Gammaproteobacteria; order Alteromonadales; family Shewanellaceae; genus Shewanella; species Shewanella oneidensis. The sequence goes on from NC_004347.2 coordinate 4,509,702, forward strand.
GATCATGTCATCAAACCTGCTACTCAACGTAAAGATCTGATCCCCGTTTACAGTTTTAACGGTAAACAATTATGGCTTAACAAAGAACAGGGACGAGGCGTTTTAGCTGGCTCGTCAACACGACTCGAAAAATGGAATGACCTAACCCATAGGTTAGGGGTTGATCGCTTAAGACAACCCAAATTAAAACTGGAGTAGCACCCAAGATGACACTGTTTAGACAGATTTATTCGCTGCTTTTTAGCCTGTTCTTGTTAGTTGTAGCAAGTCTTGGCTATGTGCAATTTACGGAGACTCAAAGCTTTTTAACCAAGCAAATGGAATCGGATCTAAACAATGCCAGTACCTCGCTTGGTTTAATGCTGACACCCGCACTTGAGGCCGGAGATACCGTTGCAGCAGAAACCCTAGTCAACGTTATTTTTGAAGGCGGCTATTATAACAATATCAAACTGATATGGATGGTTGACGGCAAACAGCAGGAATGGAATAACCCTATTAAAATTGATGATGTACCTCAATGGTTTATCAATTTGAATCTCTTTAAAACCATCAAAAAAGAAAGCACTATTACCTCAGGGTGGTTACAACTAGCACAACTTGAAATTACGGCCCATCCCGGCTTTGGTTACCATGAATTATGGCGGATCATGTCCAACACTCTTATCGTATTTTCATTGCTGTTTTTGGTCGCCATCTTTACCGCAAGATTAGGACTAACGTGGATTTTAAAACCATTAAATGCCCTATCTGAACATGCCAAAAAGATTGCAGCGAGACAGTTTGGCCCCGATATGCCACTCCCTAGCACCACCGAATTAAAGGATTTGGTCACGGCATTTAATAGTATGTCAGCCCAACTCAAACACCTTTTTCAATCCCTAGATGAAGAAGTCGGCTCATTACGTAAAAAGAACCTCACCGATCCCGCCTCTGGACTTCCTAATCGTCAATATGTGGTCAGTCGTCTTAATGGCTGGCTAAGCGAACCTAGCAGTGGCGCACTATTTTTAGCTAAACTCGATTGGCTCGAAGAAGTACACAGTAAGTATGGATACCAAGTTCGCGATGAAACGATTCGCCTGCTCGCAGAGAAGCTAGTACAACAATTAAATGAAATCACACCATCGGTCATTGCACGGATTGCCGCTTTTGAGTTTGCCTTCCTTGTTACCGATGTCGAGCACGATCAAATTAGCAAATACCTGCAAACACTGATCCGCACAATCAATCAAGAAATCTCTAAAGCGGGTTGTAAACCCAATGAGAATTTTGCGATAGGAGTTGCAGAGCGCGTTGGACAAATGAAGGTTTCCGACATTCTTGCACAAGCGGATAATGCCTTGCAAAAAGCGCTAAAAGACAACAAAACCTTTCATTGGTTTGAGACGACAGAACAACAGATCTTCACTCGTGAGCAATGGCGCGACAACCTAAGCCACGCCATTAGCAACAAGAAATTTAAATTCCGCTGGCAGCCGATCCAGTTTTGTAATGGCGATGGCGTCACCCAACGGGAACTCTACTGCCAACTCGAACTGGGTGATAAACTTACCCATGCTGGGCAGTTTATGCCCTATATAGAGCTATTATCATTGGGTTCACTGCTCGATAAATGCTTAATCGAAACGGTTTACGAGCAAAAGCTGCTTGAGCGCAACTACGAGCCATTGGCAATAAACTTAACCCATCAAAGTCTCAGTGATAGTCAATTTCATCAATGGCTCAATCACTTCCTGCGTAATGCCCCACAGGTTGAACGAATGTGTTTCGAAATCCCAGAAGCGGGCGTTTATAGCGATTTAGAATCCTGTACGCGCCTTTGCAATATTATTAGGGATAATGGTGCTAAATTTGGTATTGACCATTTTGGCCGCCAATTTGGCTCAATGTCTTACCTACAAGGCTTAAGACCAAGCTATGTGAAACTCGATCAATCCTTTGCCTACTATGATGAGGCCTCACATAATAGCGAGCTCTGCCGCGCTATTATCAATGTCGCCAAGGGATTGGATATTCAAGTCATCGTTACAGGCATTCAAGAAAAAGCACAGCTAGAACGTTTTAATGAGCTTAAAACAGACGCCTATCAGGGCTTTATTGCTCCACCAGAGAATATCGAATAACTTAAGCGTCATTGTGATGAGGCTCCTTCGGGAGCCTCATTTATGTGGTAAACCTTATAAGTAGCATGTGGTCAAAAAACCTTAACCCATCAGGCCTAGATCTAATCACCAGCAACAAAGAACAAAAAAGTAGATACAAAAAAGCCTCAGTCATTCTTTCGAAATTCTGAGGCTTAAATGTAATTGGTCGGTGATAGAGGATTCGAACCTCTGACCCTCTGGTCCCAAACCAGATGCGCTACCGGACTGCGCTAATCACCGTAACTGTTAACTATTTACCTGAATACTCAAGTGCGCTAGTTATGCGAAGAATGTGGTCGGTGATAGAGGATTCGAACCTCTGACCCTCTGGTCCCAAACCAGATGCGCTACCGGACTGCGCTAATCACCGAAAATGTAAATGAAATGGGGTGACTGATGGGGCTCGAACCCACGACAACCGGAATCACAATCCGGGACTCTACCAACTGAGCTACAATCACCACTGACTTTCACTTATATTGCTAACAAAGAAGCTCACAACTCATTCGGAAGTGGTGCGCCCAAAAGGATTCGAACCTTCGGCCTCACCCTCCGGAGGGGTGCGCTCTATCCAGCTGAGCTATGGGCGCTCGCCTTGGTTAGCGCCGCATATAGTATGGACAAATAGTCCTTGAGTCTATAGCTATTTTGCACTTTTTTGCTGACTGCTCAAGTTTTGATACATTAGCATGCTTTTTCAGCGAAAACACAGTTTAAATATGACTTGGATGTTACGGTATTTCATGTTAATTATAGCGTTTAGCAACAATTAACGCAGAACTGATTAGTGAGTATCATGTTTAGGGATGAAGATGAGACTACCCCACCTCGAGCTCGTGAGGTTGAGCGCTTAAAAAAGAGACTTTATCGCCTTAAATATTTGGCACATAAGTACAAGCGTGCGGAAGTGGTTCAAAATGCGTTACTCGAATTGTCCCATATTGCCACTCAGGTTTCCTCGCTGGAGGAATTTTACTTAGGGGTTCACCACCATCTAAAACAGCTTATCTCCGCGGATAATTTTTTTATCGCGACTCTCGATGTGAATAGCGGTGCCATTTCAGTTCCCTTCTTTGCGGATGAGAAAGACGCGCATCCTTCCCAACTTTATCCAGAGCAGTCACTATCAACACTGTTACAGCAAGGGTTAACAGGTTATGTATTTCGCACGGGACAAACCCTATTGTGCGATGAATCTAAAGTTGATGAGCTAGTCAACGCAGAAGAGATTGTCAACCTAGGTTCTCCTTGTCACCTTTGGCTGGGAGTGCCCATTAAGCATGAAGACATAGTCACTGCGGTACTTGTAGTGCAAACCTATGATACCAATGTGAGTTATGGCGATATCGAAGTCGAGTTAATGACCTTTATTTGCCACCATATTACTGGCGTGATGGAAAGGCTTAAGCATCAAGAACAATTAGAGCAAGCTATACAACAACGTACTAAAGAGCTTAGCCAAGCCTACGATAAGCTTAAGCAAGAAGTGTATGAGAGGCGCAGAGCTGAGCGACTCCAAAAATCCTTATTTGAAATTGCAGAACTAGCAAGCTCTGGTTCGGATAATCCAGTGTTTTACACTCAGCTACATAATGTAATCCGTCATCTGATCCCAGCCAATAACTGCTACATTGCCCTGTTAAATGAGGAAAGTACCCACTTAACCTTCCCGTTTTATGTCTCCCAAATAGAAAATCAACACCCTGGGGCTCGGCCATTACAGGATGGGCTCACAGAGTATATGCTCAAACACAAGCGCCCCCTGCTACTAGACCAAAATGATATTAATAACCTGATTGCCGCAAAAGAAATTTACGCTAAGGCGCCGACGCTTAATCACACCCAAACGATGCATCAATGGATTGGCATCCCGTTGTTTATCCATGATGAAGTACGCGGCGCGCTAACCATTTATAGCTTTAGCATGACTCAAAACTACCAAACGAAAGATTTGGAGTTACTTACCTTTGTATCACAGCATATTGGGGCTGCGATCGAGAAAAAACTCGCCGCGGAGTCATTACGCCGTAGTTATGAAGAGCTAGAAGAAAAAGTGGCTGCTCGGACAACAGCCCTTGCTGAACTCAATAAAGATCTAGAGAAAGAGATCCGCCAGCGCCGCAATATGGAAGCAAAACTCGTCCATGATGCTAAACACGATGCGCTAACCGGACTGCCCAATCGCGCCATGTTTATGGAGCGACTTAATCACGCTATTAAACACGTTCGCCGCCATAGCCTAGAGCAGTTTGCCCTGTTGTTTATCGATCTTGACCGCTTTAAGCTCATTAACGACACCATGGGACATTTAGAGGGCGATAGGTTTTTAATTGAAACAGCCACTCGCTTACGTTCCTGTATCCGCAGTAACGATACTCTAGCCAGACTCGGTGGTGATGAGTTTGTCATCCTGCTCGATACCATCAACGACATGAACGATGCGCGTGATGTTGCCGAACGGGTTATCCGAAAAATCTCCCAGTCCTATCATTTTGGGACGATCGAGTTCCATTCGGGTGCCAGCATCGGGATTACTATCAGTGGTAATAAGTTGGATACCAGTGAGTCAATGTTACGCAATGCCGACACAGCGATGTACCAAGCCAAGGCAAATGGTAAAGGTTGTTATGTGATTTTTGACGATAGTGCCTCACAGCAAAAAATGCAGGATATTGCTTTCGAGAATGATTTTAGACAGGCACTGCAAGCGGATGAGTTACAGCTCAACTTCCTGCCGATTGTCGATTTACAAACCAGACAAACCCGTTCCTTAGAATGTCGATTAAGCTGGGAGCACCCCCAATGGGGAAGTATCCCACAGGAAGTCCTGAACAAATTAGCCGAGCAAGCAAACTTACAAGTTGAGCTGGATAAGTATGCGATTCGCTTATTGGATAAGTGTTATCACCAACTATTGATAAGCCATGGAGATAACCTTGATTTACATCTTATGCTTTCCAGTCAACACCTTAAGCATAAGCATGTACTACGTGGGCTTAAAACCACCCTAAAGCAAACTCAGCTTCCTCTCTCTCAGTTATGGTTATTTTTTAATGAAAAAGCCTTGGTTCAAGAAACGGAGAATCACATTAGCGGCTTTGAATTATTAAATAAACTGGGCGTGAACTTAGGGATTAGCCACTACGGAAGCGGTCATAGTCCGTTAAATAGTTTGTTGTTTCTGCCATTAAAAGGCCTCAAGCTTGATGCGAATATCACTAAACAATTACAGGATGAACAACATATTAAGCTAATGTCGGCCTATCAAAAGGCGGCCTCAACCTTGGAGTTACAAACCTTTGTCGACGGGCTGCAATCCCCTGAGCAAATCAATATATTTCATGCGCTAGGTTACCGCTTTGGCCAAGGTTGTGCCTTAGCCTCTCCTTTTGCCTTAGTGGAAACGCAGCAACTGGTTTGCGCATAACCACCGCAATCACATGACTAGGGTGTGTTGACTTTTCGAGATTGAATATTGTTCGTTCTGGCAAACTGGTGCTCGCGAAACGAGGAATGACGTGTAGTGATGCTACGTAAATGGCGAGCAGCTCTTATGACATAAAGTCACAGTTGAGCTTGCCAGCCCCCCCCCTTCAGGCAGCATTTAGTTGCACAAATAGCCCTGAACTCTCAACATGCCTTTGAAAAGCCATTACGACTTTTTAAACATATCCCTTAAATTCGAAATATGGCTCCGGCCTGTTTGCATACGCTCTTGCTCGGTTTGTTGGGGCTTACGGTTTTCCCATACTAAATCGTCCTGGGGTAACTCGTGGAGGAAGCGGCTGGGCTCACAACGCATTGTTTCACCAAACTGACGACGCTCACGGCAAAGCGTAAACCACAACTCACGCTGCGCTCGCGTTATCCCCACATAGGCAAGACGACGTTCTTCATCGACGTTATCTTCATCTATGCTGGTCTGGTGCGGCAAAATACGCTCTTCAACTCCCACCATAAATACAAATGGAAACTCTAGCCCTTTAGAGGCATGTAGGGTCATAAGCTGCACCTGATCGCCGCCTTCATCCTCACTATTGCGTTCCATCATATCTCGCAGCGTGAGACGGTTAACCACTTCGGGCAAAGTCATAGGTTCTTCTAACTCATCCCCTGAGAGCATTTCAGTTACCCAGCGATACAGCTCCGAGATATTCTTCATCCGCATTTCGGCGGCTTTGGCACTGGTACTGGTCTCGTATAAGTAGTCTTCGTAATTAATCTTACGGATCAGTTGTTTTACCGCTTCAACAGGCTCACCTCGGTCGGCATGCTCCCCTGTATCAACAATAAAACGGCCAAATTGATAGAGTGCCGACATGGCATTAGGTGGCAGATGATGATTCAATTCAGGGGCAAAAATCGCCTCGAACATGGAAATATGCTTCTCGTTGGCAAAGTTACCCAAACGCTCCAAGGTCGATGGGCCAATCCCACGTTTAGGTAAGTTAACTACCCGCAAAAAGGCATTATCATCATCGGGATTTACCACCAGTTTGAGGTAACCCATGATGTCTTTAATTTCGGCACGGGAAAAAAACGAGGTGCCACCGCTCAATTTGTAGGGGATGCGGTTTGTCATCAACGCCCGCTCAAGTAGGCGAGACTGATGGTTACCGCGATACAAAATCGCGTAGTCACCAAATTGCGTACGGCCGACAAACTTGTGGCGAACAATCTCGGCGACCACGCGCTCTGCTTCTTGCTCCTCATTGGCGGCAAACAGCACCCGCATCGGCTCACCATAAGCCAGTTCGCTAAATAACGACTTATCATACACATGGGGATTGTTGGCGATAAGGATGTTTGCCGCCCGCAAAATACGCTGACTGGAGCGATAATTTTGCTCCAATTTAATCAGCTTAAGCTTAGGGAAGTCTTTGCCCAGCAACACTAAGTTTTGTGGCTTAGCACCGCGCCAAGAATAGATAGACTGGTCATCGTCACCCACTACGGTAAATCGCGCGCGCTCGCCCACCAGTAGCTTGACCATTTCATATTGGGAGGTGTTGGTATCCTGATACTCGTCCACCAGCAGGTATTGGATCTTGGTTTGCCAGCGAGTACGCACTTCTTCATGGTGGCGCAGCAATAGCGTCGGTAACAGAATTAAGTCATCAAAATCCAAGGCATTATAAGCTTTCATATGCTGGGCATAGCGTTGATATAACAGAGCGAACAATTGCTGCTGTTCATCTTTAGCCAGCTTTCGTGCCTGGTCGGGAATAATCAACCCGCCCTTCCAATTGGAAATGGCCCCCGCCAAGGCTTTCAGTAAATCCTTATCTTCTTGTAATTCTTTTTGGGTCAGCTCTTTAAGGAGTGCAAGCGTGTCCTGATCATCAAACAGTGAGAAGCCAGGCTTTAATCCCAGCACTTTATGCTCACGCTTTACAATCTCAAGCCCTAAAGTATGGAAGGTCGAAATCCACAAGCCTCGCGCTTCTTTTCGCCCCATTGACTGCGCGACCCGCTCCTTCATCTCACGGGCAGCTTTATTGGTAAACGTCACCGCGGCGATATTACGGGCATTGTAGCCGCACTTTTGCACTAGGTAAGCAATCTTGTTGATAATCACACGCGTTTTGCCACTGCCCGCGCCCGCTAATACTAAGCAAGGCCCCGAAACATAATGAACGGCATCATTTTGGGCAGGATTGAGTTTCATCTTCGCGCAATATCCAAACAAGTCTTGAGAAGGGGGATGGGATCATAGCAGAAGCTAAGGTTTTAAGGCCAACAAATCCCCAGATATCAACTGAGCAAGCAATGAGAATTCATAGCTTCTTCAAATGAGCAAACCTTTGAAGATGACATTCCCCAAAACCATCTGAAGATACTGAAATCAGCATGCAGGCAAACTCGGCACAAAATTAAAATATAAACTCACACTTTAGCCATTTTTTAAGCTAACTTGTTGCTAATATTGATAAGTCGCAGTAAAATCCAAAATGAATGAACGTTCATTCATATCTATGAGCATTGGAAATAGAATGGATAGCAAACGCGATTTGATACTTCGCTCTGCCGAAAAAATTATTGCTACAGAAGGCTTACATAACCTTTCAATGCAAAAATTAGCGGTGGATGCAGGCGTTGCCGCAGGTACGATCTACCGCTACTTCAAAGACAAAGAAGATTTGATCATTAAGCTGCGTAAAGACGTATTACAACAAATTGCCAGCAAGTTGCTTGAAAACATTGATGAAGGCAGCTTTGACGAAAAATTTCGCCGCCTGTGGTTCAACATTGTTGAACTAGGCCGCGAGCAGTCACATGCTAATTTGAGTTTTGCTCAGTACTCTCACCTCCCCGGTGTTGATGCACCTGAGCACCAAGCTTTTGAAAGAGAAATATTTCAACCACTACACCAACTGTTTGAACAGGCGAAAGGCCAAGGCGTAATCCAACCATTGAATAATGCCTTGTTATTTTCTATCGCCTTTGAACCGGCTGTCGCCATAGCTAAACGTCTACGCCGAGGCCATTTGCAATGTACAGAACATGAAATCCAGCAGGCATGTGAATTATGCCTTCAGGCAATTTCTGTGACTCTTTAACTTAACACTAGGAATCTTTAGCACCATGAAAAAATGGACTCTAAGTATGCTAGCGATCGCTGTACTTGCCTTTGGCTCAGTGATCGGCTTTAACCTGATGGTAAAAAGTAAAATCGCCGATGCGATCGCCAATATGCCAGAGGCAGAGTTCCCGGTGACAGCCATGGCATTAGAGATGCAAAAGTGGCAACCCACTATTGATGCCATTGGCTTTGTTGAACCACACCAAGGTGTGACCATCTCCAATGAATTAGCGGGACGCGTCACCAGCATTAATTTTGAAAACGGTAGCCGTGTGGAAAAGGGCCAACTGCTGGCCGAACTCGATGCCAAAGTCGAAAGAGCCAACCTTAAAAGCAAAATGGTACAACTGCCCGCCGCTGAGGCCGACTTTAAACGCCTGTCAAAACTCTATGCGCAAAAGTCTGTATCTAAACAGGATTTAGATAATAGTGAATCGAAATATCTGGCCTTACAGGCGGATATTGAAAGCTTAAAAGCCACCATCGAACGCCGTGAAATCAGTGCACCTTTCAGTGGTTTAGTGGGTATTCGTAACATTAACTTAGGTGAATATCTTCAGCCCGGTACGGATATTGTGCGCCTTGAAGATATCAGCACAATGAAAATCCGCTTTACCATTCCACAAACCCAATTACCTCGCATTGCTGTAGGCCAAAAAATCCATGTGTTTGTGGATTCCTATCCAGAACAACCCTTTGAAGGTGAGATTGCTGCGATTGAACCCGCGGTGTTTTATCAAAGCGGTTTGATCCAAGTTCAAGCACGCATTCCTAACGATAACGCCAAACTGCGTAGCGGGATGTTTGCCCGAGTATCTATCCTATTGCCAGAACTGAACGATCAATTTGTGCTACCACAAACGGCCATCAACTTTACCCTCTATGGCAACTCTATCTACCTCATCAAAGATGTCGAAGAAAACGGTAAAAAGCTGGCTAGAGTCGAGCAAATCAACCTGACGGTGTTAGAGCGTAACGGCAATAACGCGCTGGTGAGTGGAGCGTTAAAAGCTGGGGATCGCATTGTCACCTCAGGGCAAATTCGCCTCAGTAACAACAGTAAAGTGACAGTGGTTGAAGACCAAGCCCTGATCCACTCCGACACTATGCCAAAGCTGTAATAGGAGCAAGATAATGCGCTTTACAGATATCTTTATTAGGCGACCTGTACTCGCCGCCTCAATCAGCTTTCTCTTGCTGCTGTTAGGCTTTAACGCCCTCAATAGCATGCAAGTGCGTGAATATCCGAAGATGACTAATACCGTAGTCACGGTATCGACCAGTTATTACGGTGCGGATGCAAATCTAATCCAAGGTTTTATTACACAACCGTTAGAGCAAGCGTTAGCGCAGGCCGATAACGTTGACTTTATGACGTCAGAGAGCTTCCTCGGCACCTCGAAAATTTCGGTATATATGAAGCTCAATACCGATCCCAATGGTGCCTTGGCCGATATTCTCGCCAAAGTAAACTCGGTGAGATCGCAACTGCCCAAAGAGGCTGAAGATCCCAGTGTTGAAATGTCCACTGGCTCGCAAACCTCTGTGCTTTATATTTCATTTTTTAGTGACCAAATTAACTCAAGCCAGCTAACGGATTACCTTGAACGCGTCGTCAAACCTCAGCTCTTTACCATTGACGGCGTTGCTAAAGTGAATTTATACGGCGGTATCAAATACGCCATGCGTATTTGGCTCGATCCGGCCAGAATGGGCGCGTTTAACCTCTCAGCCAGCGATGTGATGCAAGTATTGCAGGCGAACAACTATCAGTCAGCTGTGGGTCAAACCAACAGTGTTTACACCCTTTTCAACGGTACCGCAGACACCCAAGTTGCCACCATCGAAGAGTTAAAACGCTTAGTGATCGGCAGTAAGGACGGTTTAGTCGTCCGTCTCGGTGATATTGCCGATGTTAGCCTCGAAAAGAGCCATGATATCTATCGCGCCTTAGCCAATGGTAAAGAGGCGGTGGTCATTGGCCTCGATGTCACGCCAACGGCTAACCCGCTTACCGTCGCGGCAGATACCCGCGCCCTACTACCCGAAATCGAGCGTAACTTACCGCCATCCATTGAATCGAGCATTCTGTACGACTCCTCACTCGCAATTGATGAATCGATTAAAGAAGTGGTTAAAACCATTGGTGAAGCCGCGATTATTGTTATCGTGGTAATCACTCTCTTCTTAGGTTCGCTTCGCGCCGTGGTGATCCCGATTGTGACCATTCCGCTCTCGCTGATTGGGGTTGCCATCATCATGCAGATGTTTGGTTTTACTCTCAATCTGATGACCCTGCTCGCCATGGTGCTCGCCATTGGTCTCGTGGTTGACGATGCGATTGTGGTGGTCGAAAACGTCGACAGGCATATTAAGCTGGGTGAGTCGCCCTTTAGAGCGGCGATTATCGGTACTCGCGAAATCGCGGTGCCCGTTATTTCGATGACCATTACCCTCGCCGCGGTGTATGCACCGATTGCCTTAATGGGCGGGATCACAGGCTCATTATTTAAAGAGTTCGCCCTTACACTCGCAGGTTCTGTGTTTATCTCGGGCATAGTGGCACTCACACTGTCACCCATGATGTGTGCCAAAATCCTCAAACCCCATACCACGCCAAATCGCTTCGAAATGGGGGTAGAAAACTTCCTCACCGGTCTAACTCGCCGTTACAGCAACATGCTAGATGCGGTGATGTTACATCGTCCTGTGATCGTCGCCTTTGCGATTATCGTGTTCGCTTCACTGCCGGTACTGTTTAAGTTTATCCCGTCAGAACTTGCACCGAACGAAGATAAAGGCGTAGTGATGATGATGGGCACGGCACCTTCGACCGCTAACTTGGACTACATCCAAGCCAATATGGGCTTAGTCACGGATATGATTAAGGCACAGCCTGAATCAGCCGCGTCACTCGCCTTCGTGGGCGTACCAAGTTCCAGCCAAGCCTTCGGGATCGCGCCATTAGTGCCCTGGAGTGAGCGGGATAAGAGCCAAAAACAAATGCAGGAGTTTTTTGCTAAAGAAGTGAAGCGCATTCCTGGAATGGCAATTACCACCTTCCAAATGCCTGAGCTGCCTGGGGCGTCGAGTGGTTTACCAATTCAGTTTGTGATTACCACATCAAACTCCTTCGCCAGCCTCTTCCAAATCGGTACCAGCGTACTGGAAAAGGTGCAAAAGAGTCCCTTGTTTGTGTACTCAGAGATCAACCTGAAATTTGATTCAGGCACAATGAAACTGCATATCAAGCGTGACTTAGCAGGTACCTACGGCGTTACCATGCAAGATATAGGGATCACACTCGCCACTATGATGAGTGATGGTTATGTGAATCGTATTAACTTGGATGGTCGCTCCTACGAAGTGATCCCACAGGTTGAGCGTAAACTGCGCGCCAATCCCGAGTCTCTGGCCAATTACTATGTCAAAGCCGCCGATGGTAAATCCATTCCACTGTCCAGCTTAGTCGAAATTGAAATGGTGGCCGAGCCTCGCTCACTGCCCCACTTCAACCAAATGAATGCCTTGACTGTGGGTGGCGTAGCCTCACCAGGTGTAGCCATTGGTGATGCTATTAGCTTTTTACAAAATATTGGCGATAACGAGTTACCTAAGGGCTATAGCTACGACTTCCTCGGTGAAGCGCGTCAGTTTGTCACTGAAGGTTCGGCGCTTTATGCCACTTTCTTGCTGGCGATTGCGATTATTTTCTTAGTACTCGCCAGCCAGTTTGAAAGCCTTAAAGACCCATTAGTCATCTTAGTATCTGTGCCGCTGGCCATCAGTGGCGCCTTGATTGTACTCGGGTGGACCCATGTGTTTGGCTTAGCCAAGATTAATATCTACACCCAGGTCGGATTAATTACCTTAGTGGGCCTTATCACTAAACACGGGATCTTGATGTGCGAAGTGGCCAAAGAGGAACAACTCCACCGCGGGCTATCTAAACTTGAGGCGATTAAACTGGCGGCAACCATCCGCTTACGCCCAATTTTAATGACAACGGCAGCGATGATTGCGGGTCTATTACCGCTATTATTTGCTTCCGGCGCAGGTGCGGTAGCACGCTTTAATATCGGTGTTGTGATTGTTGCTGGTTTGTCTATTGGAACGATTTTCACCCTGTTTGTATTACCGGTAATTTATACCTATCTTGCTGAAAAACATGAGCCTTTGCCTGTGTTTGACGAAGATGCAGATGGGTTAACCCACAACAGTTAACCGCTCAAAATAACAAACCTATGCCCCTAAGGCGTAGGTTTGTTGCGGCGGTTTTCTTTTGAAAGCCAACGTACTAGGTTACAATCCACCCATTCAGTAAAGAGGCGGACAAGAAGATGATCAATCCAAAGAAAATCGAAGAAATGGCGAAGCAACTGAGCGATAGCCTGCCCAGTGGTCTTAAGCAATTTGCCGGCGAATTTGAAGAGCGCAGCAAGCAAGTGCTGCAAAATCAATTGCTCAAGTTGGATATGGTGTCCCGCGAGGAATTTGAAGTACAGCAGCATGTATTGCTGAAAACCCGCGAGAAATTAGAAGCCCTGCAAGCTCAAGTGAATGAGCTTGAGAAAAAGCTCAACGCCACAGATTAATCTCTCCTCGTGGATTCACACTCGCCACGGGTGGAATTGTCGACCTAGCTAAAGATGCTAATGGCGACCTAAGACACAAAAGCACAGCGACTCAAGGCTGTGCTTTTTGCTATCTATAGCCTTCATTTTATACTCTATGACCTTAAAACCCATTCGCCGAGTTTTTGTATGCGGTCACTCGCCAGCTATATCCGCGCCATTCAAGGCTATCCAAGCCCGGTTTCGGTGATAAGCCATAGCCAAGAACAACACAGTTATCGGGATGATAATGCTACGATTTGCGAATCCTTAACCCTGTATCACTTTGATAACGGGGTTGTGGTCAGCCTCTTAAGCGAGCAAGATAAACAGGTTGATGAGTCAGACGCAGTTTGTGAAGATTATTGGCTAAGTTATCGAGTCGTCACCGCCAATATCGCGATTTCGCCGCAGCAAAAGTCCTTTAGTAATCTCTGTCAGCAGCGCTTTTGGCTTAAGATGCAGCAAGGGCTTAACGAGTAAAAATAGCCGTCGGCGCCTAGACCTAAGCGCTCGAATTCGAATCGTCAGGGAAGAAGACCATGGATATCGCAATCAGCACACACTATCAAGACTATCTGCTTTGGGGATTATTGCTCCTTGGCGGCCTGCCGCTACTCAGTTATCCCTTTGTTCTTCTCGCCAGTTTGATGGGGTTAGCCGGACAATCCAAAGTTAAAGTGCACTGGTTTTACTGGCTGATGAATAAAAGTTTTCTATGGGGAACCATCGCTTATCCGGTGGTTTACTTGCCCTGTTACTGGCTAGCAAGGGGGGGAAACAGCCCAGCTATCTTCCTCTACGCCGCCATTCCGCTAGTCTATCTCCTTATACTTTATCTTTGCTTTCACCGGATGGATGCGCCCTTGAACCGCAAAAATACCGACAGCACTGATTAACTCATTTGTTGCCGTGAATATTTTTGCTTAAACGCCTTATGGTTAGCCTTTACTAATTTCCAACGACTACAAATATTAAAACGGGCATATTCACTCACTGTCGCCTCAAATGCGCTACAAAAGCCTTCATCCATGCCATCGAATCCTTCTTCTAAGGTCAGTTGTTGCAATAGCAGTAAACCGCTTTGCCTATCAGCTTTAACATCCACGCGGCCAACGAAGCGATCCCGCCACAAAATAGCGAGGGAATAATAACCATATTGGCGTTTTTCGGCGGGCACATAGACTTCAATTTGGTAATCAAAATCAAACCATTGCTTTAATCGTTGCCGCTGAATTAATAGATTATCAAAGGGATTGAGTAACCAGACTCGGTTGGGCATGGCAGCGGTTATTTGCAACTCAGGGCGATAAAAATACCATTGTCCCTCAGCCTTAAAGCTTGCCAACTCACCTTGAGACTGCATTGCGGCTAATTGCTGATTCACATTGGCTTTAATCCCTTTACGCAGATAGGCGATTTGCGCTGCTGAGCCAAAGGCATGGGCATCGAGGTAACGACTAATCAAATGGCGGGCAAATTCGCTATCACTCGGGGCTAGCGTATTGATATGACTAGGCAACACACGTTCAGTCAAATCATAGCACTTTTGAAACTTTTCCCGTCGCACCACCATTAATTCACCGCGCATAAACAGTTGTTCCAACGCCTTTTTAGCGGGTTTCCAATCCCACCATGCGCCGTTTTTACCTTCGGTATGCTCAAAATCGCTGGCCTTGAGCGGACCTTCGGCGCGAATGCGGGCGCGCACTTCCTGCATCGCGTTATCGTCTGGCTCAAACCAATGTTTGCCGCCATTTTGCAGTTGTTGTTTACGTTGCAAACTAAAACGGTAGTCGGCAATGGGTAAATATGCCGCCGCATGGGACCAATATTCAAAAATCTCGCCCTGTGCTAGCGCCGTATCCAGCATCTGCGGTTGATACTGCGGCATCCGGCTGTGCAACACATGGTGATGCGCCCGCTCGACCACATTAATGGAGTCGATTTGCACATAGCCGAGACAGGCAATCAGCTGGCCCACCGAAGTCTGTGGCTGTAACAAGCCCTGCTGTTGCATATTCAGTTGTAACCACTCACGGGGTGAATAAGGACTCGACATGAATTCTCCCAAAATCATCAAAGCAACTGCGACCTAAGATCGGTGTCATTATTGGCGTATGATCAACAGGATAGCCCACTTACTTTTGTCGGATATTTCCCAAACTTGACACAAATTTGCCAGCTTAGGGAACACTTCGGTTAACATATGGCATTTTCTAGCCTAGGGCTATCGCTTTACCGCGAGACAAACGACGTACTCTTCTGAGAGTGAGCTAGTCATTAAGGATTGATGAATGAATATCTATTACCGCGAAGCCAAACTCTGCGGCCGCAAAACCGGCAATGGCACTAAATTGCCATTTTTGATGAATATACTGTACTCACTCGGTGAAAAGAATCGCGAGTTGCAACCTTTCAGCATCGACGATATTAAGGCAGTCCTGTTTAACAAACATCAATCCATTGGCTGTTCGATTGTCGCGCCTTTGCCTATTGTCTCTTGGCGCAGTGAAGCCATTTGGTACGAGCTATTCAAAGGTGAAGAGTCTGTGTATCTGCCTCAATGCATCAAGTTTAGCAATGGCGCAATCGACTATGCGATTGTAGTGATCGACGATGAGTATGAGCTACGTATTTGGCCCGACTGCAATAATCGTGAGCGTGAAAAACACCAATGGTTTTCACACCATGCAGCCGTCTACTCGGAAGAAATCAATGTCTTTAAGGAATGTTTAGAGGCACTACTTAAGCATATCCGCAAGGAAGATGACTATGAGGCTAAGCACCCTAAATTTGGCAAACAACGCACAGGTTCAAAATAGGTTTTAGCGCACATAAAGGCGATTGCCATAATGTTGCCACTATTGATCAGCAACTTGCCCGCAACTTTTACAGACGAATCTGTTTTAATACCCGCCACGGTATCGAGTCAAGCCTACATAATGGCAACGGATGACTCGGTCGTATTTCATAGGGAATGAAATCCAATGTTATTCAGCATTATTTTCGGGTTACTCACCCTGCTTAGTTTGGCGTTATTTGGTGCCGCAGCCTATTTCGTGGTACGCGCACTCCTCAAAAAATTTAATCGAGATCAAGGAATCGACATGTCAGCACAAGAACCGTGGACAGCAGCCACAGCAAAGGGAACAGCATTAAAAAATACCACCCTATTAAAAGCCTTAACCATCGGCATACTCTCTATCCTTGCATTGATCCCGTTAGGGATCATCATGGACCTGACATCCGATCGCGAAATGCTTTACCACAGTGTGGTTGAAGAAATTGGCCGCTCATGGGGCGAGCAACAAACCTTATCTGGCCCAGCGTTGGTGATCCCCTACCGCTATTTTGTGATGGAGGAGGAAGTCAGCAACGACGGTAAAACCCGCCGTGAAGTGAAGCGCACCTATCAAGATGAGCTAGTGATCCTGCCGAAAAAACTCGCGCTCGATTTAGACCTAAAACATGATTTCCGTACCCGCGGCATTTACCAATCGCTCGTGTATAGCGCCGCGCTTAAGGGCCAGGCTGACTTCAGCCTAAACAGTTATGATATTCCCAATCTTATTGCCTTGGATAATAAAAACGCCCGTCTAGTCTTTGGTGTTTCATCTAACCAAGCAATTGATAAAGTAGAAAAAATTGAAATTAAAGGTGACTCTGCGTTGCTCTCTGGCTCGCTAATGTCGGGCACGGGGTTAACCACTGGCGGCTTAGAGAAAGGTTTTAATCAAGGGATCCAAGTCAGCGAAGCAAGTGATTTTAGCGTGAATTTTGCGATGACACTACGTGGCTCACAGTCCATTAGCGCCCTGCCATTAGGCGAACAAACCCTGATCAACATCCAAGCAGATTGGCCGCACCCAAGCTTTAAAGGACTACTCCCAGCAGAACGCGAGATTAACGCTAAAGGATTTACTGCGAGTTGGAATATTAGTCACTTAACCCGTAACTATCCGCAGGAGTTTGTTAAGAGTAATCAATCGACACTCACCGAAGTCGTAGCCAATGCCATATTGTTTGAACCTGTAACCCATTACGGCAAGATTGATCGCTCGGTTAAATACGGCCTGCTATTTATCGTACTGACTTTTATCATGTTATTCATCTTCGAGCTGGGTCAAAAGACCAGCCTAAGCATAGTGCAATATATACTGGTCGGCAGTGCCATGGCCCTGTTCTACCTGCTGTTACTGTCGCTATCCGAGCACCTGGCCTTCCTGCAGGCGTATCTGATTGCCGCCTGTATTCCTGTGCTGTCGGTTTCCACCTACGTAGGCAGCGCCACCGCCAGCCTTAAGCGTGGCGTGATTGTCGGCACTATGCTGGTGAGCTTGTATGCGGTGTTGTACTCGATACTGCAATTAGAAGATTACGCCCTCCTGATGGGCACAGGATTGTTAGTGGTGGTTTTATTGATTTTGATGTTTGTTACCCGCCATCAATCCAAGAATACGGCGCAATAGCGCCCAACCGTTCCACCGTTGAAGCCCCCGACAGCGCACTTTTTGCTGTCGGGATTTTTTATTGGCAAGTACAAGTGTCCCATGTAGCCTATTGCGTTTACTCGGAGGCGAATCTTTTGACTCATCCAGCCTATCTTTTACGTCGTTTAGCGCTTGTATGGTTGCTGCTAGCAACTATTCCAAGCTTACTGTTACTCACCCAAAATCAATTATTTCCATTGATCGATCTGCAATCCCCTTTAGCCACAGCACTGTATTGGCTCACGACCACAGGCACCGCGCCCTATGGCGTTGTGACCGTTTTAGTCGTACTGGCACTCGCCTATCGTTATATGCCTAAAGCGTTATTTATTAACTTGTTTTTAGCCATCAGCCTAAGCCAAGTATTAAGCCTAAGCACTAGCCATGCCCTTAAAAGCTTTTTTAAAGAGCCAAGGCCCAACCTTGTGTATCTTGCCGAGCAAGCTCTCCCAGAGGAGGCACAATTAACCCCTGACACCTTCTATCAATTAGCTCACTCCGATCGCTCACGGGTCATTGCAGAGGCGCTGACCGAGCTACAAACAAGGCCATCAGGGTTAACACTCACTCCCAATATCAAGCAACACTGGGAGGATGAAATCGGTTATTCCTTCCCCTCTGGACACACGATTTTTGCAGTGACCTTAGTACTGACCGCCAGCTACTATTTGCTCTTAGCGGGTTTACCCATATTCACCAGTGCGTTATTAGCGTGGGGATTACTAATGGGCCTCAGCCGTATGTTACTCGGCATGCACTGGCCACAGGATGTGCTCTTTTCCACCCTACTCGCGGCGATCATCAGCAGCTTAAGCATATTTTTAGTCAGTAAAATACGCATATTCACGCAAGCGTTTGTGAAAGCCTCTTCGCAATAACGCCCTAGACCGACAATTCGCCATCAGACCTTTATACCAATCGTATTAAATATCTGTTCATTCAGCGGGAGTTAAACGCGCTTTAGACAAGGCGAAGGCTTGAAGGCATAGTGGTGCTCTGTCGAAAGCCTTAAACGCAGTATAAAGCACGTTCAACCCCGCCCTTCGGGAGCCTCACAGGCATCCCACTCCTGTGTTACATTGACTTAAAAGGGAATAACCATTTCTTCGTCAATGCGCCTTGGATTGAGATACCTGTGAGGCTCTGAACTGATTAGATATTTAATGTGATTGGTATTACACAAGATTTTTGGCAAACAGCGCTAACACTGGCAAACTAGGGGTAGATCCCGCTACCCCTAAACTTTCCATGACTGAAACTCACCCATATAAACTCGACCAACTCGATTTAACCATTTTGCGTTTACTGCAAACCCACGGCAGGTTATCGAATCTTGAACTAGCAACGAAAGTCGGCCTGTCACCTTCCCCTTGCTCTCGCCGCGTTAAAGCGCTAGAAGAAGCGGGTTATATTGCTGATTATGCGACGCGTCTGTCAGCGGATAAATTCAACCTGCATTTGACTGCGTATATCCATGTACGGATGGAAAAACACACGCCAGCGATCCTCAACCAATTTGAAACCAATGTATTGGCGTACGAAGAGGTCCAAGAATGCGCGCTGATCACCGGTTCTGAAGCCGACTACCAACTCAAAGTGCTAGTACAAGATATGGCGCACTTTCGCACCTTCCTGTTAGATAAACTCACCACCAATGTGCATATCGCAGGTGTACATTCCAGCTTCGTGTTGAAAAAGGTCAAGGACCACACGGCCATCCCCTTAAGCCATATCACCATTGAACCCTAAGCGCAGTAAAAGTGACGGCCGCAGCGATAGCGTAAGACCAATGCAGCCAGAGTTGCAATGTCGCTAACCCCCAAGCTGCTCACCTCTGCTTAAGGTATTTTTGGCGGTAAGATCACAATTTATTAGGTTTTTACCATCGCAATTAATCGCTAAAGCGAGGCCGTCAGTAATTGCCACCAGCAATATAATCTCGCCAAATACCGAAAAACGGAAAATAACCTCAAAATAAAAGAAAAATAAGAATATAAATTGCAATTTAACAGCAATTTAACGCACTAAAATTGCGTTGAACTTCTGATTTATCCACCTAAGATACGCCTTCTTTTTACGGGAGGCACAATGCAATCGGCCAATACAAATTCGACTAACCACTTCAGCTCACGCTTAGGTTTTATAATGGCTGCCGCCGGAAGTGCCGTAGGTGTGGGTAACATTTGGGGATTCCCCACCCAAGCGGCGACCCATGGCGGCGGTGCCTTTCTACTTGTGTACCTAGTGCTTATTTTTATCCTCGGCATTCCCATGCTGATGGCCGAACTCATGATTGGTCGCCACGGACAAACCAACCCCGCCGATGCCATGGGTAAACTCGGTTGCAACTCGCTCACTCGCAGTTTAGGCAAGACAATAGGATTGATTTCCATCGTAACAGCCGGGCTGATCTACACCTTCTACAGCATTCTTTCTGGCTGGTTTGTCAGCTTTGCCATCGCGCCTATCGCCACAGCCTTTGGCTCGAATGATACCGCCGCTTGGTTAATGGATTTCTCGCTGTCGCGTAATCTGGTGTTCACACTGATCTTTAGCACGCTAGTGTTTTTGGTATTACTGCAAGGCGTGCAAGAAGGCATCGAAAAATGGTCTAAACGCCTAATGCCGCTATTGTTGATTATGCTGATCGCGGGCGTGGCGTATATCTTCAGCCTTAATGGCGCAAGCGAAGGCATTAGCGCACTATTAACGCCTAACTTTGCCAAGGCTATCGCGCCAGATACCTTGATCAACGCACTCGGACAAACCTTTTTCTCACTCACCATAGGCACAGGTGCCATGATGGTTTATGGCAGCTATTTGAGCCAAAAAGAGAATATCGCCAAATTAACCGTCTGGGTTGCCTTTACCGATAGCGGCATCGCCTTTCTCGCCGCCTTTTTAATCATCCCAGCCATGTATGTAGCCCAGCATAATGGCGTGCAGATTTTTAGCCCTGAAGGCAAGTTAATCGATTCGGATGCATTGGTGTTTACTGTTTTACCCGCCTTATTCTCAACCCTAGGCGACACAGCCAACCTCATTATTAGCGTGGTGTTCTTTATGCTGCTGATCATCGCCGGCCTGACGTCAGCCATTTCCATTGCCGAGGTGCCGACGAGCTATGTGATGCAAAAATGCGGATTCAGCCGCCAACGTGCCACCTTGATCATCGGTCTACTACTGACCGCGTTATCCCTATTACTAGCGGTATTTTTTGAGACGCTATTTAGTTTCACTATCATGCTAACCACGCAAATGACCCAACCGCTGGTCGCCCTCGGTATTGCGATTTACTTAGGTTGGATTTGGCGCCAAAGCCAGTTACTCAAGGCGATAAGTAAACAAGAGGGTGTCGATGCCACGGGGCTTTTCTGGCGCATTTGGCCAAGGTACGTGAAGTATGTTTGCCCAGTACTAATCATCGCGATCGCGATCAGGCAATTTGTGTAACTCTTTAAAAAACAAAATCCCCGCTTTGTGCGGGGATTTTTTATTTAACAATTAACAGATTAGAGCTGCTTTTGAAGGCGGACAGATTACTGCTCGATACCGACGATTAACCAAGGCGCGTTGGCTTGCGTAAGGTTACGCTCTAAATGCCAGATTTCCTTAATGTCTTCTTCGACACCTTCAACAGTATCGCGGTAGCGGCCGCTAAATTTAACACTTACTTCCGCTAGATTAGCATTGTGTGTCGCGCGGACCAGTTCAGCATCTAAGAACATCACTTCTGTATGCTGTTCACCAACGAGCTCACGGCGTTGGTTGCTGAGTTCATTATAAAGCTCAATCGAAACATACTCTTGGATTTTGCTTAAGTCGTTTTCGTTCCATGCTACTTGCAAGGTTTTGTAATGACTACGCGCCCCTTCCAAAAAGCCGGGTAAATCAAAACCCGCAGGCAAATGGAAAGGCACGGTGCTCGCCGCTTGAGCAAAACCATTGCTGCCACTGTTTGCACTGCTAGCAAAACCAGTTTGTTCCGCTTGCTGGCGTTGCAGATTCGGATTAGGTTGACCAGCACCCGCATAGGCAGGTCTTGGCTGCGCACTGGCTTTTGATGCCATCACTGTACGGACGATTTTAAACAGCACGAATGCCAACAGAGCGATAATCAAAATATCCATAAATTGAATATTTTCAAAACCTTCGCCCATAAATAGCGCAGCCAATAAGCCACCCGCTAATAAACCGCCTAACATGCCGCCCATCATACCTTTCTTGCCCGCAGCAGGTGCTGGCGCAGCGGTAGGTGGGGTTGTGGGAGTATTGGTTGCCGCAGGCTGAGCCGGCGCCGTTTGATGACTTTTGCCAATAGACTTATTACTGCCAAATTTTTTCGCTTCTGCGACTGGACTAGCAGCCAAGCTAACCGCAAAAATCATCGCCAGCATAATAAATAACTTTTTCATTTATAAGTTCTTTGTATGTATGACCAGAGGTGCAGGCATCATAGCGGGATGACATTATATGTCAACTATGAAAAAGCGGGAGCTGATTGTCTTGTGCATATTTAATGAGTTTCGATTAAGCACTGTCATTCCCTACAGGAATCTGCACCCCCTTCTTACAAACATACACTCTGTAAATTTAACCATGATCAGCTCGTTAATTAATTATTTTTAGCTAAGTCAAAGTCGTGGGTCTTCAACCCACACCCGACCAAGAGGGGATCAACAGCAATTCCCTCTTGGATCTCCCTTGCCGCCCTAGCGAAGTTGCATGCATTAGATACTAGCCTTGGTCTTATGGACAAATTGCTATCGCTTCCGATGGTACATCCTGTACCCCGAAAGCTAGCCGGTCATCCATGACCGGGCTCACGCAATTTATTCCAATGCCCTGCGGCAACTTCGCAGGGGAGGGTGAACTTCTGTAGCCAATGTGTGGACTGTTAATCTAGAAAGAGCTGCACCTATCCTATCTTTCCTAAAAACCGCTATCGCAAAAAAGTAAATTCCTATAGCATCATTTATACCAAATGACATGGATGTAGCAGCCAAGTCCAACTAGTAATTTATGCCCCGCAAACAGCGCTTCGCATAAATACTAAGATGTTATACGTTAATCATAGTTACGAGTTTAAATGAAATTAATTGAAGAAATTGTCGATTTACTAAGCTCAAATGAGCCAAATTTAACGACAGCCCTAATGAAGACAAAAGTTCTTCTTCATAGGCTTGGAGAAAAAGAGCTGTTGGAGTGGGTTGATGGTGAACTTAAAGGTTACCCTAACGTAGATAACCTACCTGATTATCGTATCTTGCGAGTAACAGTGATAGGTAACTCTAGCAATATGGCGTATAGATATACAAGGCAGATTCTTCCAACAATGCATTTAGATAAGAAAATAAAAAATAAATTAGAAACTACATATTTAACACATAGCATTGCTGTAATAGAAAAGTATTCTCGAAACGATGAGGATCTTCAAATTACCATAGCTCCTGAATATTATAGATTTCTATCTAAGGGCTTAGGTAATGGTTATGAAATAGAGTCAGCTTGGGGACAACATTCTGCCGGAGCAATGACCCAAATACTGACAGAGGTACAATCAAGACTTTTAGACTTTGTACTTGAACTCTCAGAAAAATTCCCTGAAGAACTTCAAACTTCTGAAATGAAAATAAGGTCTAAGGAGGTTGGTGTGTCAGACTTATTTAATAACGCAGTTTTTGGTGATAACGTAACAATAGTTGTTGGTGATTCAAATAAACAGAAAATCACTAATTCAATAATAAAAAATGATTTCGAGTCGTTACGACAAACTCTTCGAGAAAATGGAGTCGCAGAAGATGATATTGCAGGATTAAATACAGCGATTCAGGCTGATGAAGGTGCAAAAGAATTAGCTAACGGTAATTTTGGCTCAAATGTTTCTGGATGGATTGGAAATATGGTATCTAAAGCTGCGTCTACAGCTTGGGATATAAATATTGGAGTTGCAGGTAGCTTATTAGCAACAGCAATCAGCAAGTTCTACGGTTTTTAACGTATAAATAGAGTAGCTGGAGGTATCTAGCCTCTAGCCCCCACACTGCATGCGGCTCCGCACAGGGCGGTTCATTTAGGCAAAAGATGGGACAGTCATAACTCTTTTGGGACTAACAGCCGACACTGAAATCACAGAAGTTCACCATCCCCTCGGAGTTGCCGCAGGGCATTTGCGGTCGTTGCGTGAGCGAGGCATGGATGCCGAGATAGCGTCAGTCGAATCAGGGACGAGCGTCTGACGCGATAGCATAAGAACGCTTAATGCCCAAGGGGCTTTCAACTCCGTTGGGGACGCCGGGGGATATCCAAAAGGGGAACAGGCGCTTTTTCCCTTTTGGTCGGGTGTGGGGTGAAGCCCCACGACTTTGATTCACCTCGGCCGTTAGGCCGCAAGTATGTTTAATAAAGTACAACTTTAAAGCCAAGAATCCTCTAGAGCCCGCGGAACATTATTCTGGATGAGTTCAGAAAATATCAGCTAAGGGCAACCAGCTGAAAAATAAAAATCCCCGCATGACGGGGATTTATAAACTATCAAAGACAACTAAAACTAACTAAGTTACAAACACTTCTCATCCGATTCATCATCGGAAGAAAGTGCTCGGCTAATGCTGCCGAAGATTGCGGTTAAAATCCCGATGCCCACATCCATCTGCCGGGCATTGCTATCATCACCGCTGGCCTCGCGTTGACTCTGATTGCCTGCTGTACCTCGCACAAAATCACAACTGGCATTGCTCATATTGGAGGAGGCACAACCACTTAGGATCAGAATCAAACCGCCAATCACTAAACGTGAGCTCACTAAGCGCAAACTCACTCTGCGTAACATCCCTATACGCGAAACTGACATATTAGTTCAACACCTCTTCAAGGGCGCGCAAACAGAGCGCCACATTCTCGCGACGAGCACCAAAGCCCATTAAACCGATGCGCCACGCTTTACCTGCAAGTGCACCAAGACCAGCACCTATTTCAAGGTTGTAATCTTTAAGTAGACGCGCACGCACCGCGGCATCGTCAACACCTTCGGGGATATAAATGGCATTAAGCTGCGGCAAGCGTGAGGCTTCGGCGACTACAAACTTAAGGCCGAGTTTTTCAAGGCCTGCGCGCAGCACTAAATGCATGTCTTGATGACGCTTCCACGCATTTTCTAAACCTTCGGCCGCCAATATACGCAGCGATTCGTGCATGGCATAAAGCGCATTGACAGGCGCAGTGTGGTGATAACTGCGCTTACCGCCAGCGCTAGTCCAATAGGCCATCACTAGGCTTTGATCGAGGAACCAACTTTGCACTGGGGTTTTGCGATTCTTCAGTTTTTCGACGGCAGCAGGCGAGAAAGACACAGGCGACAAACCCGGTACGCAGGAGAGACATTTCTGGCTGCCAGAATAAATGGCATCTATGCCCCATTCATCGACTCTTAACTCCACGCCACCAAGGGAAGTCACCGCATCGACAATCGATAAACAGCCGTATTGCTTCGCCAGCGCGCACAGGGTTTTAGCGTCACTTAATGCACCAGTCGAGGTTTCGGCGTGCACAAAAGCTAAAAACTTGGCATCAGGATGGGCTTTCAGCGCCGCTTCAACGGCGACGGGATCGACAGGAGTGCCCCATTCGTTATCCACCAGCACGGCAATTGCACCAACGCGCTCAACGTTTTGGCGCATACGCTCACCAAACACACCGTTACGACAGACAATCACCTTTTCGCCGGGTTCGACTAGGTTCACGAAACAAGTTTCCATGCCCGCACTACCGGGTGCCGACACCGCCATTGTCATTTCATTTTTAGTTTGAAACGCATATTGGATCAGGCTTTTAAGTTCATCCATCATGCTGACAAACAATGGGTCGAGGTGGCCGACGGTCGGTCTAGCCTGCGCGGCTAACACTTCGGGATAAACATCCGATGGACCAGGGCCCATTAAAATTCGGCGAGGGGGATTAAAGGCAGAAAAATGCGGTGCAGGTAACATCATGTCTCCTTAATACGTAGGGTCGAGGTCTGATTATATGATTAGAGCATTCACTCTTGATTTGTTAAACCAAACTACCACAAAAAGGGGCGCCTGTGCGTCCCTCCTTTAGCCTAAGTTGTCACCTAACGCTAAATGACTACACAGGCAGGTTGTTTTTTCCTTTTCCGGCATTCAAAAACAGTTGATAAGCAGGGCTTTGGGTCTCTTCTTGATAGACAAATCCCAGCTCAGTTAAAAACTGCTGAAATGGCAAGGCATCACTCGCGGGCACTTCAAACCCCGCCAGCACTCGGCCAAAGGCTGCGCCGTGGTTGCGATAATGAAATAGACTGATATTCCACTTACTCTGCAAGGTGGTTAAAAACTTCAGCAGTGCACCCGGATGCTCGGGAAACTCAAAGCTAAATAGGCGCTCCTCTAACGGCTCTGGCGGATGACCACCGACCATATAACGCACATGCAATTTCGCAGTTTCATCACCGGATAAGTCCTGCACCTCAAAGCCATTGTCTTCTAAGGTATTGATGATCTGCTCTAATTCACCATGGCCTTTGGTCAAACGGATACCCGCAAATACCACCGCCATATCTCGGCTGCTAAAGCGATAATTAAATTCGGTCATCACCCGCTTTTCGAGCAGCTCACAAAAACGCAGGAAGCTGCCCGGACGCTCGGGCACTTTAACCGCCAGCACCGCTTCTTTTTGCTCACCCAGCTCGCAGCGCTCGGACACATAGCGCAAACTGTGGAAGTTCACATTCGCGCCACTTAAAATCGCCGCGACCTTTTCGCCGCGACCACTCTCACCTGTAGCATTAGTGCTGACATATTTTTTAAGCCCAGCTAAAGATAAAGCACCTGCGGGTTCGGCAATAGCGCGGGTATCTTCAAAAATATCTTTCACCGCTGCACAGATTTCGTCGGACGTGACCGTCACCACGGCATCTACACACAGTTTGGCGACACGAAATGGCTCAGTACCAATACGCTTAACCGCGACCCCGTCGGCAAACAGGCCCACTTGGGATAAGGTCACAGGCTCGCCCGCTTCCATCGCCGCCTTTAAGCAGGCCGCATCTTCAGGCTCAACGCCGACAATTTTCACCTGTGGCATCACCGCCTTGTAGTAGGCAGCAATACCCGCAATTAAACCGCCGCCGCCCACGGGCACAAAAATCACTTCAAGATCGCGCTGCTGTTGCAGCATTTCTTGGGCAATAGTGCCTTGGCCAGCGATCACGGCTTCATCATCGAAGGGGGCGATATACACCCGACCTTCCTGCTGGGCCATCGTCATCGCAAAACCATTGGCTTGATCGAAAGCTTGGCCGTGCAATACCACGTTGCCACCCAAGCGGCGCACCGCATCGACTTTAATATCCGGCGTGGTTTCGGGCATCACAATCACCGCATCCACACCACGGCTCGCCGCCGACATGGCTACACCTTGGGCATGGTTGCCCGCCGAGGCGCACACCACGCCACGCTGGCATTCGGCTTGGCTCAACTGGGCGATGCGGTTATAGGCGCCACGCAGTTTAAAGGAATGTACGGGTTGCATATCCTCACGCTTTAAAAACACTTGGCAGCCTAAACGCGCCGAGAGTTTATTGAGGCTCGAGAGTGGTGTCACTTTCGCAACATCATAAACCGACGATAGTAGGATCTTTTGCAGATAGTGTTGAGCTAGCTGACTTTTCTCAACTGAAGCGGGAGAAGCCTGAGCTGGCTGAGACTCCGCTTGTTCCGTTTGCGACGATGCGAGAGATAACATATCAGTCCTCCAACTTGCTGCGATCGCGCACCGCGCCCTTATCGGCACTGGTGGCAAGCATGGCGTAGGCTTTTAGTGCCATAGATACAAAACGCTCGCGACCAACAGGCTTCCACGCCATTGGACCACGCGCTAACATGGTCTCACGACGCCCCGCTAACTCGGCATCGCTCACAGCGAGCTTAATACTGCGCGCTGGGATATCGATTTCAATGCGATCGCCGTTTTCAATCAAGGCAATCGTGCCGCCAGCCGCCGCCTCGGGCGACACATGGCCGATGGATAAACCGGATGTTCCACCAGAGAAACGTCCATCGGTGATTAGCGCGCAGGCCTTGCCTAAGCCGCGGGATTTTAAGTAACTGGTGGGGTACAACATTTCTTGCATACCCGGACCACCTTTTGGCCCTTCGTAACGGATGACGACCACATCGCCCGCCACTACTTCGCCACCTAAAATGCCCGCCACCGCATCATCTTGGCTTTCGTAGACGCGAGCCGAGCCAACAAAAATCAAATTCGACTCATCCACGCCCGCCGTTTTAACAATACAGCCATTTTCAGCTAAATTGCCCGACAGCACGGCCAGCCCGCCTTCTTGGCTAAAGGCAAATTCGCGGCTGCGGATACACCCTTCTCGCCTGTCATCATCCAGCGATGGCCAGCGGCAGTCTTGACTAAAGGCTTTAGTGGTGGGGATGCCCGCAGGTCCCGCCATAAAGAATTGTTTTACGTTGTCATCTTGGGTTTGCATGACATCGTACTTGGCAAGCACCGACTTGAGATTTCCGCCTGCATCGGCGGCAACGTGTGGCACATCGGTATGCAGCAATCCGGCGCGGTCAAGCTCGCCTAAAATGCCCATCACGCCACCGGCGCGGTGCACATCTTCCATATGATATTTAGGCGTCGATGGGGCGACTTTACAAAGGTGCGGCACAAGGCGCGACATACGGTCGATATCGTCCATAGTAAATGCGACTTCCGCCTCCTGCGCCGCCGCTAACAAGTGCAACACAGTATTAGACGAACCGCCCATGGCGATATCTAATGCGGTGGCGTTCTCAAAAGCTTTAAAGCAGGCGATATTACGCGGCAGCGCCGAGGTGTCATCTTGCTCGTAATAACGCTTGGTCAGCGCCATCACGCGCCGGCCCGCCTCTAAAAACAGCTCGCGGCGATCGCTATGGGTTGCCAGCATGGAGCCGTTGCCCGGCAGCGATAACCCCAGGGCTTCGGTCAAACAGTTCATAGAGTTGGCGGTGAACATGCCCGAACAGGAACCACACGTCGGGCAAGCACTGCGCTCGATTTTGGCGCTATCTTCATCGCTCACACTCGAGTCGGCCGCCGCCACCATGGCATCGACTAAATCGAGCTTGATAAGTTTGTCCGACAGTTTGGTTTTACCCGCTTCCATCGGCCCACCCGACACAAATACCACGGGAATATTGAGACGCAGCGCCGCCATCAACATGCCGGGAGTGATTTTGTCGCAGTTGGAGATACACACTAAGGCATCGGCGCAGTGGGCATTGACCATGTACTCCACACTATCGGCAATCAGCTCCCGCGAGGGCAAACTGTAGAGCATGCCACCGTGGCCCATGGCGATACCATCGTCGACGGCGATAGTATTGAATTCTTTGGCGATACCGCCCGCCTCTTCAATCGCACTCGCCACCAGTGAGCCCATATCTTTTAAGTGCACATGGCCGGGAACAAACTGAGTAAAGGAGTTGGCAATCGCAATAATCGGCTTACCAAAATCATTGTCTTTCACCCCGGTGGCGCGCCATAGCGCACGGGCACCCGCCATATTGCGGCCTTCCGTACTGGTAGCTGATCGTAACTTTGGCATTAACTCTATCCTTTATCTCAAATCGAAAATCGTGCCCAGAGGCGTTGTTGCAGATGCGACGTCCGCAGCCATTGAAGCTTATGCGTGTACTTTTTGTTGCTGCAAGTTTAGCGGTAACAGGACCATGCATTGAGTGACATCAATCAATTTATTCAGTTGATTGCTGAGCAGCTCAATGGCGCGCTCGCTGTCCACTTCCATATCCAATGACAGACTCGTATCATCATTCATCCGCATCTGCATTTGGGTGACCGTAAAACCACGGTGACGGGTCACACGTAGTACACGTTCTATCACTTCAGGTCGTTGTTGAACCGTTAATTTTAGGGAGTGGATCATGTTTGTTTCTCCATTTCGTCCATCATATCGCTGTTTGATGCGCCGGGGGGCACCAGTGGCCAAACGTTAAAAGCATCGTCGATTGCAACGTGTAACAAATAAGGTCCCTTAGCCGCTAACATTTCGGTTAAGGCCTCCTCCACTTCGTCGGAAGAGAAAATCGTGCGGCCGGGAATGTCGAAGGCCGAGGCGAGTTGCACAAAATCAGGGTTGTCAGACAGATCGGTTTCGCTGTAGCGCCCTTCAAAAAACAGCTGTTGCCACTGCTTCACCATCCCCAGTTTTTGGTTATCAATCAGCAGGATCTTCACTGGCAATTTGCGACGCTTGATGGTGGTCAGCTCCTGCACGTTCATCATAAAAGAGCCATCGCCAGATACGGTCACTACGGTCGCATCAGGGCGTGCCACTTGAGCGCCAATGGCGGCAGGTAAACCAAATCCCATAGTGCCTAAGCCCGCGCTGGATAAATGATCTTCAGGGCGGCGGAACCACATATGCTGGGCAACCCACATTTGATGCTGGCCCACATCGCAGCACACTACGCTGTCTTCGGGCAGTTTATTGGCAAGGCGGCGCAGCATGGCGGGGGCATAAATTAAACTTCCGGGATGTTGATAATCCCATTGGTGTTTGCGGGCAAGATGCTCCACTTCAACTTGCCAAGGAGTGATATTCAGCGACATAGCAAGGGCGGGGAAAATCTGGCGTAAATCACCGGCGATGGCAACATCGGGCTGGCGTAATTTACCGAGCTCGGCGGCATCGATATCTAAATGGATAACTTTGGCTTTATTGGCAAAAGTCGCTAAACGGCCAGTCACTCGGTCATCAAAGCGCGCACCCGCAACCACTAATAAATCACAATCCTGCACCGCAAGATTGGCCGCCTTACCACCGTGCATACCCAACATACCTAAATAACCGGGCGTACCATGGGCGATGCTGCCTAAGCCTTTTAACGTGGCGACCGATGGCATACCTGTCGTGTTGATAAAATCCCGCAGTTGATCGACCGCCCCCGCCATACCCACACCGCCACCCACATACAACATGGGTTGTTTCGCTTGCGCCAACAGCGCACGGGCAGCATTGATATCACTCATCTCGGCTTGGGGTTCATTGGTCACGGCCAGTAAAGGTGTGCGGTATTCAAGGTGAGCGATTTGGATATCTTTGGGGATATCCACCAGCACTGGGCCTGGTCGACCCGATGCGGCGATTTCAAAAGCTTGGTATAAGGTTGGGATAAGATCGTTTACATCCGTCACCATAAAACTGTGCTTGGTACAACTTAGCGACATCCCCAACACATCGATCTCTTGAAACGCATCTGTGCCAATCACGGCAGTTGAGACCTGACCGGTGATCGCAACAACGGGCACAGAATCCAATAGCGCATCGGCAAGTGAAGTGATTAAGTTAGTGGCACCAGGGCCAGAGGTTGCAAAGCACACACCGGTTTTACCACTGGCTCTGGCGTAACCCACGGCAGCAAAGGCTGCGCCTTGTTCGTGACGGCTTAAGAGATGTTCGACAGGGCTTCCATAGAGGGCATCGTAGATTGGCATAATGGCACCACCTGGGTAACCAAATACTGTGGTCACACCATGTGCTGCCAACACTTTTATAACCGCGTCTGCGCCTCTTATCATCTGCCCTGGTTCCATATTTTCTCTCGCTACCTTAATTCTGAATTGTCGAAAATCGACTCGTAATCTGTGCTGGTTCGAAATGTAAGTCCCAAAACCTGGGGCCTGAAAACGAAGAACCCCCCGGTCCTTTCGGAGCGGGGGGTTCTTTCGAAACTTTTAACCTTTTAGGTCTACCAGTTTGCCATGCGCCGCCCCCGCTGTGATTTAATAATCACGACGGTAATAATCACGAGAATGAGCTTGGCAGCTTGGTTAAACATCAATATGGATTCCTAATCGGTATTCTATATGAGTATCGCGTTAATTCTTGCGTCCCTGACTGAGACGGCTTACGGCAGGAGACTTACCCCGCCGCGAGCTATTAGCTTTACCATAAAGCGACAGCCAAACACAATAAATAATTTTCTTATGTAAAAAAATTCAGCTTCCCTGCCGAGACAATGCAAAACAACAAAGTAAAACGTTAACAAAATCGCGTTAGTGAGCATGAACGCCGACTAACCCATGTCAGTTTTGCCCGCTCGACAACCTACGAAGCAGGGAATCAATTTGTTACGCCAAGCCCCGCATCCATAGGGCTTGGCATTTATCAATTAAGCTCCAACAATACTTTTCATATCAGTCATATAACCGCGGAGTTCGGCGCCAACATATTCCACTGCAGTGTGGCGGATTGCATCGTTAATCGCGATTAATTGCAGATTATCAACACTATTAGAACTGTCCTTCAGACCTGCGCCTAAGTACTCTGGCGACATGGCATTTACATAGTCACGCAGCAGTGGCACAGCGGCATGGTTGAACAGATAACAACCATATTCTGCGGTATCGGAGATCACCACGTTCATCTCGTACAGACGCTTACGGGCGATGGTGTTAGCAATCAGCGGCGTTTCGTGCAATGACTCGTAGTAAGCCGACTCTTCAACAATCCCCGCAGACACCATAGTATCGAACGCCAGCTCCACACCCGCTTTGATCATCGCGACCAGGAAAATACCTTTGTCGAAATAGGTTTGCTCGTCGATATGCTCGCTCGAAACTGGCGCATTTTCGAAACCAGTTTCACCGGTTTCGGCGCGCCAACGTAGCAAGTTTGCATCGTCATTGGCCCAGTCTTGCATCATAGTGCGAGAGAACTCACCGCTGATGATGTCATCCATGTGCTTTTCAAATAATGGTTGCAGGATATCTTTTAAATCTTCTGCAATTTCAAACGCTTTAATCTTGGCAGGATTAGACAATCTATCCATCATGTTGGTGATACCGCCGTGCTTAAGCGCCTCGGTCACGGTTTCCCAACCTTGTTGGATTAACTTAGCGGCGTAGCCAGGCTCAACACCATCGGCCACCATTTTTTCATAACCTAGGATGGCACCAGTCTGTAACATACCGCAGAGGATCGTTTGCTCGCCCATCAGATCCGATTTTACTTCAGCGATAAAAGAGGATTGCAACACGCCAGCACGGTCGCCGCCTGTGGCGCTCGCATAGGCTTTCGCGATGTCTAAACCATCGCCATTAGGGTCGTTTTCGGGGTGCACAGCAATCAAGGTCGGCACACCAAAGCCACGCTTGTATTCTTCACGCACTTCGGTACCTGGGCACTTAGGCGCCACCATGATGACCGTGATATCTGGGCGGATCTGCATGCCTTCTTCAACGATGTTGAAACCATGGGAGTAAGACAGGGTCGCGCCTTGCTTCATCAGCGGCATCACTGCGCTCACTACATTGGAATGCTGCTTATCGGGTGTTAGGTTCAGCACTAAATCGGCGCTCGGGATCAGCTCTTCAAAGGTGCCGACTTTAAAGCCGTTATCGGTGGCTTTTTGCCATGAGGCACGTTTTTGGGCAATGGCTTCTGGGCGCAGGGCGTAAGCGATATTCAGCCCAGAGTCACGCATGTTCAGACCTTGGTTAAGGCCCTGAGCACCACAGCCTAAAATAACAATATTCCAATCTTTGATGTAATTGCAGCCATCACTAAACTCGGAACGGTCCATAAAACGACACTGGCCAAGTTGTGCTAATTGTTGACGTAAATTCAGAGAGTTAAAATAGTTAGCCATCCGAGATACCACCTTTCAGTCGGGAATTGGGGACTCAACCAATATCAACTTATTGTTAACGATTGGTTGTGATTGAAGTCACTATAACCTATGGCTATCGTTGCTTAAAATGATATATTCGAAACCTCATATTGCGTTTTTTGCAATACCATTTTCGATTACAGCACCCTTGATAAGCAGCCAATAGGACAAGGTTATGGACATACGCTCCCTCAAATTGTACCTGCACTTATGTGACAGTTTGCACTTCGCCAAGACGGCGGAGCAGATGCATGTCAGCCCCTCGACCTTAAGCCGCGCATTACAACGCCTTGAAGAAGAAGTGAACGCAAAGCTGTTTGAGCGGGATAACCGCAGCGTGACCTTAACCCATGCGGGACGCGAGTTTAAATTGTTCGCCGAGCAGACATTGCACCATTGGCGCAATTTGCGGCACAGTATCGATCTCAAGCAAGATGTGCTGCGCGGCACCTTAAATCTTTATTGCTCAGTTACCGCAGCCTACAGCCATCTGCCGCAATTATTGGAGCGTTTTCGCCAGGAACATCCCTTTGTGGAAATTGCGCTCACCACAGGAGATGCTGCCAATGCACTGGCCGAAATACAACAAAATCGCGCCGATATTGCGATTGCCGCGCTACCTGATCCCTTTCCTGCCACACTGCATTTTGCCAAGATTGATGATGTACCGCTTTCATTAATCGCTCCCACCATGCGCTGCGCGGTGCAGCAACAGATTAGCCAAACTCAGATAGACTGGGCACGAGTGCCTTTTATCATTCCAGACCATGGACCAGGGCGGCGCAGAGCCGATAATTGGTTCAAACAGATGGGGATTAGTCCGAATATTTATGCTCAGGTGTCAGGGCAGGAAGCCATAGCGTCTATGGTGGCACTTGGCTGTGGTGTGAGCATTAGCCCAGAAGTGGTGATCAATAATAGTCCGGTACGGGATCGTATTCAGTTGTTACCTTCGCCAGTCAGTATTGCCCCCTTTGAGCTGGGCTGCTGCTGTAAGGTCAAACGCTTGGGCGATCCGATTGTCAATGCGTTTTTAGAGGCGATTTAAGCTTACACGGGATAAAACGTGACTGAGTCCCGTTTTATCCCGTTTTATTGCGCTCGATTAGGTATCTGGCGACATCAACTTCTCGTTAGTGTCGATTCGCGTCACTAGCAATTGGTCAACCTTGTAGGAATCAATGTCCACCACTTCAAACTTATAACCGCCGTAATTTACAAAGTCAGTTCGCTTAGGGATCTTACGCAGCATATACATCATAAAACCAGCGATGGTTTCGTAGTTTTGGCTGTGGGGAAACTCTTCAATACCGAAGGCACGCATCACATCGGTGATTGGCGTCACCCCATCCACTAACCAAGAATTACTATCACGGGCAATAATTTGCTCTTCGCTTTCGTGTAGCGACCAAGCACCCATCACCGCGCGTTGTAAATCGTTGGTGGTCACAATCCCTACCACAAGGGCGTATTCATTCATCACCACGGCGAAATCGGCGCGGCTATTTTTGAAGTATTCCATCGCTTCTGACAAGCTTAAGGTGTCGGGAATAATCAACGAAGTATGCACAAGGCTGGTGTCTTTTAGGGTGATGTTCTCACCGTTAATCACACGGATCAGCAATTCCTTAGCATCCACAAATCCTTTGACCATATCCAATTGGCCATCGCAGACTAAAAACTTTGTATGGGGATCTTCGGCAATCTTACGTTTGATATCCTCTTCACTATCTTGCAGCAAGAAATACACTAAGCTCTCACGGGCAGTCATGGCAGAAGTGACTGAAACGGTTTGCATTTCAAACACGTTCTCCATCATTTGTTGCTCGCCCTTATCTAGCACCCCCGCTTCAGCGCCCGCATTCATCACCGCATAAATATCATCGGAGGTGATTTCATCATTACGGGCAGTCGGGATTTGTAGCAGCTTAAAAATCCCACTGGCCATGCCATTAAAAAACCAGACTAATGGTCTAAGCACGGCTATACAAACACTCATCGGACCAACTACGGCCAAGGCAACCTGCTCTGGCATCGCCATCGCAATACGTTTTGGCATTAAATCCGCGACCAAAATAAAGGCGCTAGTCACGAGTAAAAATGACATTAAAAAGCTCACCTGACTCAGCCAAGGATCGGCTAACCAAGATGAAAGGAATTGATAGAAATAGGGGCGAAATGCCGACTCACCCACAATACCACCCATAATCGCAACAGCATTAAGACCAATTTGTACCACAGTAAAAAAACTGCCGGGATACGACTGTAAATGCAGCACTTTTTCAGCTCTGGCATCGCCTTCATCGGCTAACTGACGTAAACGGATTTTCCGTGATGCGGCCAAAGCAATTTCTGACATGGAAAAGAAACAGCTTGCACCAATTAAACACAATATAATCATCACGTTATCTAAGAGACTCATGTAACACCTTTTGTTTCACACTTGACTTACTTGCACCAACCCGCGCAGTGATTTTCGCGTGGTTAGTTGAATATTGCTCGAGCGCAGGGCTGAGATGTGGCGATAAAGAGCAGTAAGGCGAAAAACCCTTTGCGACACTTTAAAAAATCGCCACGGCGCTTAAAGAGTAAGATGCGTTTATTATATCCGCTAATCGCCCTACTATGCGTGATTCTGCTCTCTGCTGTTGCCCATGGCGCAGATGAGCTTTCCCCATTTAGGTTACGCTTTTGTGTCGAAGAGACTGAATATCCACCATTTAATTACTTTGTTCGACAAGATGGCATTAAGACTTCCACGCTTAGCGGCTACGATATCGACCAGCTAGAACGCACCTTTAACCCCATTGGAATTGATTATGAAGTACTGGCTTTGCCTTGGCTAAACTGTTAAAAAGACGTTCAAAATGGCAGCATAGATGCCGCGATGAGCGCATCGCTCAACCGACAAAGGGCGACTGATTATATCCCATCTGTTGCTTATTATTACCTCAAACTGAGTTATTTTTATTTAAAAGCTGAACTGGACCCGCAATTTCATATCGATGATATCAATCAGTTAGCTAACTTTGGCACGGTTTGCGGTGTTAAAGGATTCAACTACCATAATTTTGGTTGGCGTAAAGATACGCCTATCAGCGCAATTAACTCCCTAAGGCATTTACCCGAAATGCTATTAAAACGAAGATGTAAATTCTTTCTCGCCCGCAAAGAAGTTTTGGCGGGCACCCTAGCCTTAGCGCAGATCGCTGAACTCCCTAAAACCCTAGCGTCACAGGTCTCTCCCCATACCCAACAGGAACCTTTTTATATGCTGATCTCTAAACGTTCAGCTCATAAAGATCTGATTGCTCGCGAGTTTAATAAGCGGGTAACAGAAATGCAGGCTCATCATGAGCTAAATGCTCTATACCAATTCCATATCCAAAAACTTACCCACGGGGACGATAAGGGCAGTAATTCGCCTTAGGACCAATTTGTGGATGATTACGGCAAGTCTCAGGGCGTTGGAGGTAAATAGTGCAGCGGCGGGTTTTATTGTCTAAATACAGGCAATCATCATTCGCCATACGTGCAAGGGTAAATATCGCCGTTTTATGGTTAAAGTTGTCGATAATCCGCGCTTTTTGCAGGCGTTTGGCGATAGCTTTAAGGTCACCTTCTGCTTCAAACTCATCCACTAAAGCCATGCGGACTAAGTCACTCACGGTCACTTCAACGGGAAGTGTACAACAGGTGGCGTAACAGGTATCACACAAGCCTCTACGGTATTTTTGCCAGGTTGATAAGTCATCGATATTAAAAACCAACACATTATTTTTACTACGATTTGACACTCTAAAATCCAACATTAGACATTAATGAGCTTAAATTATAGCAGGCAAAAAAAAGAAGCAAAGCAAACCTGTTATAAATACCTTGAAT
Organism: Shewanella oneidensis MR-1; assembly: GCF_000146165.2. Taxonomy (NCBI): domain Bacteria; kingdom Pseudomonadati; phylum Pseudomonadota; class Gammaproteobacteria; order Alteromonadales; family Shewanellaceae; genus Shewanella; species Shewanella oneidensis. The sequence goes on from NC_004347.2 coordinate 4,547,136, forward strand.
AAAAAATAATATAGACTCTAGTATATAAATAAGAAAATAACGGCCATACCCTACCAACTTTTAATACGTGACTAAAATCAAAGCATTACATAAAAATCTATGTATAATAGTCTCATTAATAATCACCATCTAATAGAGAGAATCATGCTCATTAAGGCAAAAAAGAACTTAACCGATAGGTTGGCCTATTTTGGTGCTACTAAAGATGAAATATCTATTTTGTTGAATGCTATTCAGATAAAAAAACTGAATGAGGGTGATATATTTTGTTCTACCGGAAGTTCAAAAGGCATTTGTTATCTTGCAAGCGGTACAATAATCACTCGATATAATTTTGGCGAGGGACTTGAAATAATCCCATCAAATACAACTGAAAACACATTTTTATTTACCTCACTCCCTGATTTAATTGATGATAGTCGTTGTGACTATATCTGCTTAGAAGAAGCACTTATTCTTCATTGGAATCCATCAATATTGGATAAGGTTCTCAAAGACAACCGAAAATTAGAAAAAGAACTACTTAAACTATTCATAAAAAAAATTATTTTCATGAATGAACTAGGATATTTAAGAACGTTACTTAGCAAAAGAGACTACATTATTCTAACTATGATATTGATGTTTTCAGTCGATGTAAAAAACAAAGACCCAAGCTATTCTGTTGGACAACAAATTATGTGCAATCACGTTGGTGTGACTCGACAGTTCTACAGTAGTTTTATTCATAATCTGGAACACAAAGGCATCATAAAAACTGAATATAAAAAAATTACACTTTTAAACATTGCAGCATTAAAAGCAGAGTTGTCAGTTGATATCTCGTCATACTTCACAGAAAAACTCAAAGGTTTCTAATTACGTACTCAAAATTTAATACTATTTACAGGTATAGAAAATGGCCAAGCAACATTGTTGCTTGGCCACTTTTATCAACTATTCCTGTTCTTCAGCAACGTTATAAAATTCAAATCCAGCATTACTGCCCAAATTCGAATAAGTTGAGGTGCCAAAATACAGCTCACCATCAATAATGGAGGCATTACGGATACCATTATTACCGCTATTGCCAAAACCATTATAAGTGATCACTTTAGCAGGATTGTCTAAATCTTCAAACACGATAAGATCGGCCCCAGATTTATTCGCCGCCCCTGGTTGCTTCATTGCCCATTCATAGATATAAAACATCGGATTATTAACCGCAACGTCAAACCAAGACTTTCCTGAAACTATATACTCAACACCAACACAGTTATTAGGCCCCATGCAAAAAGAATCTGGTTGTTTAGTTTCTAAACCGAGCCTACGCTCATCAGCCTGAGGAGTTGACACACCTCGAACGAGATCATAATAATCGCGGATTCCACTACCTAAATCGAAGCCCCCAAAATAGACTTTATTATTGTGAGTCACTGCCGTCCAAGCATAGACGTTTAACGGCTCACCCCAACCTGCTGGGCCAAATTTAGGGCTTAAACCCAGTTTATTTGGCTTTTCAGCCCAAACATTACCATCAAAGGTCCACATTTTGTCATAGCCATAAAGCAACTCAGGCTTAAACTGCTCTGGAGTCAAAAACTTATCCATCTTCATTCTAAATAAAGAGGAGGCTCTCCATGAATTAATCGATAACTCTTGCTCTGTTTTAGAGTATTCGCCATCGCCAACTGCTGGGAAGACATCAGGGAAGGCTTGTTTGACCTTATCATAACCACCGGAGTGGCCCACGTGCATAGTACCGAAATAGAGATAACCATTATGCATAGTCATTGCGCCCATTTCGTAACCTTTAGCAATGTTTGCATCTACTTCATAATCATCAGTTGAGAAAATCATCTCAAAGTTAATGGGGTCTGCCTTACTAAAACCATTCTGTGGCATAGGATTAGATGCCAACATTCTGCCACCTTGATAACCTTCATCCTTACCCAATTTAGGATGAGCCCAAGTTGTGACCACTAATCGTGAACTACCCTTTTCATCCGGTGTTTGTACAAATTCACCCGGTAAGCCTTCATAATTAAAATCTGCCGTAGTTACTACTTCAAAGCCATGTAGATCGCCACCGGTTAATGGCGCTTCTTTGGTCCCCACCCAGCGTAATCCCACGGTACCAGCTGTTCCGGCTTGACCTAATGAAGTATCTGGTCCCATAAAGGTATACAGGGCCTGACTGCCATCGGGATGTTTAAGGATGGTCATACGACGAACTGAATCATAAGGGAAATCCGCCTTACCTAAATAGGTACGCGTTTCCGCATTAAAAGCAAATAACCGTAAAAAACCTTCAGCGGCAGCACTAGCATCTTGACTTAAATTGGCGTGCCCCACAAAAAACACGATGCCATCAAACTGACCTGCAGAGCGGAAACCGTAAGTTTTGGCCTCTTCTCCAACATATTGACCATCTTTTATCGCTGTAGGCCCAGTAGTGATGTCATAGGCATAATTTTGGCCAGCAGCATTATTAAATTTGCTTGGGTCAATTATTTCTGTTTTCCCTTTAGTAACATCATAAATATATAGCTGACCTGGACGACGTATATCTACTAAATTACAGGCTAGAATATCTGAATCAAATGCCGTGCTATAAATAGGCAACTTAAGATGCTTCATCATCCAACCGCACCAACCGTTATTTAGGCTACCAAACCAGACTTCATTACCATATTCAGCAACCCCCCAAGCATATGAACCATTACGACGCGCCTTAGCGGGCAATAAATCATTAGCGGCATCTTCGTCAGTTAGGCCTTTGTAGGGTGCAAATTCATTCTTAACATGTGCTCGACCATAATAAATCTCATCTACAGGAGCGATGGTGGTTCTTGCATATTTATAATTAGTTTCCAGCGGTGACGTTGGATTATTATCATCATTATTAGAACATGCGATTAACGTCGTACCAATTACGACTAATCCAACTAAGTTGGAAATTTTGGATACTTTCATCAAATCCATCCTATTTAAGGTTGTTGGTCGGTATTTTTATAACACTTATTCTTTAATTACATAGCCATTTAGCGGATATTGATGTAACCACTAAGTTGATAAGTAACTTGCACTAACAATCATATTGTGTAAAAAAAATGAAAGTCACATCGTAGTTAAATTTATTTAACAATGCTGAGTGAATTAAATAACTCTACTCTATATACGTTGGTAACAATTTTGTATTGAACACATTATAAAATTTTACTGAGTTAATATGGATAGCGGGCTTTAGCGCTATCCATATTTATTACAACTATTACACTTCTGTGATGTTAATAATCTCCCCACGCTGCCCTGATTTAGCATGCACCTTTAACACTAAATTTGGGTGAGTAATAGAAGATGATGGCAAACCTGATATATCGCTATCGTTGCCATACTGTTGCTTTAACTCGGCAATTAAACCAAAATCTAAGGCGCGCTGCGGGCAGGACATCACACAACTTGGTTTGAGGCCCTTGGCAACACGGTCGCTGCAACCATCACACTTAGTCATCACTTTACGTTGTGGATCGATCTGTGGTGCATCATAAGGACAAGCACGAGCACAGCTTTCGCAGCCAATACACAGATCCTGATTCACTTTCACTAAGCCAGTGCTGCGCTCTTTATACATAGCCCCCGTAGGGCAAGCTTTAACACACACCGGATTGCTACAATGGTTGCAACTTATTGAAATATAATAGGCAAATACATCTTGATGGTAAGCACCCTGCCCATCAGCAGTCCAATTTCCACCACAATATTCGTAGGTTCTGCGCCACTGTTTACCGACCTCGATATCACTGCGATCCTTACAGGCCACTTGACACGTTTTGCAACCACTGCACTTAGTGGTATCGACATAAAAACCGTATTGGGTTGGTTCTTGCATGATCAATATCTCTCTCAATTAAGCCTGAACAATTCTGATACGCGCAGTATTGGCGGGGATCCCACGCGCTGTCGGGCTAGCTTTGCGACTAACTAGCACGTTGACACTACCGCCATGATCGACCCCATTCGCATCCGGTTGATGCCATGCCCCATGCCCCATGGCAATCACGCCGGGCATGACTCGCGTAGTGACTTTGGCGGTGATCACCATTTTTGCATCGCGAGGGTTGGTCAAGGTCATTTTTTTGCCGTTAACGACACCATAGCGCTGCGCATCAAGTGGATTAATCCACGCCACTTGATCATTGGCTTCTTTTAACCAAGGATAATTAGCATGAGTTGAATGCACCCGCCCCTTATGATGCCAACTTATCAACTGGAACGGATATTCTGCAGCAAACTCATTATCCTCAGCGCCTTCAGTTGCCGGAATATATTTCCCAATAAAGCTGGTCTCTGTTTCTTCAAACTTTTCAAATCGAGTGCGATTTAATAATGTTAAAGAATAAGCCTCAATTTTTTTAGAAGGAGTATTCAAGGTTACGCCACCATATTTAAATTCACGCAATCCTTTAAATAATGGATTTTCAGAGGCAATACGGCGCACAGGACTGCGGCCTAATACCGACTCATAGGTATCTTCTGGATTATATAAATTAGGCACTTTTTTAGCGTAATGCTCAAAACTCCATTTAACCCATTCATCTTGCGTTTTTAAGCGAGCATAAGAGTGCTCAACACCCATTCGTGCCGCTAATAATCGACAAATCTCCCAAGTACTTTTGGCTTCATACATAGGTTCAATAGCACGTTCAAACACATAGGAATACACCATCATTCCCGAATCATGATCTAACTTATTCGTCACAATATCAGAATTTTCTAAGTTAGTAATACAAGGTAAAATGATATCCGCCATTTTTGCACTCGGAGAAAACATATGATCTATCGCCAAAATAAACAGATCCTGAGCTTCAGGCGCATTATTAAGAATATCTAAAGTATGATTAATATCTGCAGTTTGATTTAATGTCGTGCCACAGGCATTACCAAAAATAAACTTAATCGGATTTTTCAACTCGAGAATATTATCGTGATCCTTTTTTTGCTCTTCCCCGAGCATATGTCGCAGACCATCATCCCGAGAATTAAGTGGACGCTGAACCCCTTCTAACCATTTATAGCCAGGAATGGTAAATTCTGTACCATTAATGACAGCTGACCCCACACTATTACCGACACTGTCGGCTTCCATCCCTGCAACAATCGGTTTGGCGTAAGTTTTGGCGCCAGGTACAGAGCAGAAATTGGTGCCTTTATCACCAACCTTGCCCAGCAAAATTGGCAACATAAATAATGAACGGGCGGCATTTTCACCATTTTGGGCACGCTGAATACCCCAACCTTGAATAAAGAACGGTGTTTTTGCCGCCGCAATTTCACTGGCCAGTGCGCGAATGGTATCGACAGGAATCCCCGTAATTGCTGCTGCCCATTCGGGTGTCTTAGCTTGGCCATCATCTAGCCCTAAAATATGCCCCTTATAACTTTTTGCTAATGGCAACTCAGGATAATGATCGAAAGCCGCTTCTGCGCCATAGCCATAAACTTTACTCTGCAAAAATGCCATATCCAGCGGCGCTTCATCCATCTCAGCAATCCATACATAGGCAATTGCTTCAGCAAGCGCTGCATCGGTACCTGGGCGAATAGGGACCCACTGATCATCACAAACCACCATAGTATCGGTATAACGTGGTTCGATATAAATAGTCTTAAATCCAAATTGACGCTTCAGATTAGTGTAATCGTAAGCAGAACCCGCGCCGCCCATCCGACTTTCCATCGGGTTATAACCAAAACAAATCATCAAATCGGTGCCATTTTTGACATCGAGTAAGGTATTCCCCGTTCCCCACAGATCGTCCCAACCAAAGGTGCTCTTTACCGCATCTTTCATCTGCGCGGCCGAATAACTATCGTGATACATGAGATAGCCAGATGCATCTAACTCCATCGTAAAATCCATCTCTGGAATATAAAGTGGAATTTTCTTCTTGGTTATTTCATGCAAGAACATCATTGCCGCATACATGCCATCGACTTGATAATCATAATCTCCGGTTGCTACGGGTAAATAAATGGATTGTGCACCATAAGTAGTAATCTTAGTGGATAACTCTTGGGCAACGGTATTAATAGCTTCATCCCAACTAATGCGGACATATTGGCCACTGCCTCTTGGTCCAACACGCTTCATGGGATATTTTACACGATCGGCACTATAAGCCTTTTGTTTTTGTGCACGACCTTTTAAACAAGGGCGAATTTCATGATGAGCACCATCGACACTCCAGTTATCCACAAATTTGATATCACCACCGCTTTCAGATTCAATTCGTGTAATAATGCCATTGCGACTATAAACTCTTAATGGACAAGTCTGAAAACAATTACCAATACATGCTGAAAGCTTGGATATTTCAGGCACCTGCTCAGGCGATACCTCTGGCTTTAATACTGGATTTTTATCAGAACCACAACCCACAACGGTAGCAGCAGCCGCACATGAGGCCGACATTTTCAAAAATGCACGTCTTTTCATTAGAATCATCCCCTAAATTTAAAAGCTTTTCTTATATAAGAAACTGACTTGATGGGCATTAAAGTTATTATCCATTAATCCCAGGGTGGTTAAACCCAAAATAGCATCAATATCGACATTCGCGGCATCAGTATCAAAGTAACGTTCATAACGATAACTCAATGAGAGGCTATCTGACTTTGATAATTCATAATTTAAACTAATATCAAACTGATGCGTAAAATTAAAATAATCAGCAGACGCTCGCGGTTGAATTCGGCTCTGACTATCTGATTCACTATAGCGATAATCCATATTAATGCTTAACGGCAAATCAAATAACTCTTGATATATGGCACCCGCACCAACATAGACAAAAGAGTCTTGAGTATCTGCTAACCAATTTAGGTCACTTTCAAAGCCGCTGCTTTGGTTATTATCAATTTGCTCAACACCTGCATTGGCATAAATTCTGAGCTGATTATTTACCGTTACATTTGAATATACATCCACCCCGATACTGGTGCTTTCAGTCAATCCTAAGCGAGTATGTATATAGTCATTATATTTGTATTGGGTTTTGACACCCAAATCCAAAAACTGATAGGTGTAATTTGCACCGAAGTTAAATGCCCCCCCCTCCATATCAGCCAGGTAATACTTCCTGATAATAGCATTGCTACTCTCTGAGGTGAGTTGATTGGCCTCGTAGGCCGAACCATCACGTTGCAGATAACTCAATTTTGCATTTAACTTAAGATTAGGGTTGAATCGATAATCAGCCTTTACCCAAAACTGGTTTTCATCAACCTCTTCACGCTCTTGATCTTGGCGTACAGTATTTTTTAATTCGAAGCCTACTTCAGACTTCAGTTCACGATTAAACTGATACTGAGTACTCAGATTGTATTTATTAATTTCCTTATCCAGCAATCGCGTAACTTGCCCATAATCACCTAATTGGTAACGCGCGCCTGAATGCTCTCTGGAGCTCGACTCAAAAGCACCTTTAACCTTCCATTGAGTATTGAACCTATGATCAATTGAAAGGTGATTGTTGCTCAGTTCGACTTTACCATTCCAAGCTAAATAATCACTGTCGCTATGATAAAGCAGGTCATCATCTTGTTGCTGAACACCTCTTGCAACATTCATCGCGAATAAAGTGTTATCTAGCTGCATAAAACCGCTTACTGCCAATTGATGACTTTCATTATCAGGCGCATCGGCATATAACTGATTTCCATTAAAATCAGTTATAGCATCAATTGAATTACTAAATAAAGAACCGCTGTAATCAAGCTTTAATTGCCATTGTTCACCAGACAATCCCACAAAGGCATCTAGAGTATTCGTTTCTGTATCATAGGGTTTGATGATATTCTGAACTTTTTGCTTTAAAGGTGCTTGCCGCTGTAAAAGACCGAGAGCCTTGTTGCCATAGGCATTGTCATACTTATAGGTAATCCCATTAAACACATTCAAATCAAACAAATTGAACTCTAGGTCAACTTTAAAACCAAACTCATCCCTTTGTTTGTATAAATCATCACGATAAGCTTTATTTGTGATCAACCCATTCTGATCGATGTATTGAGCCGAATAAGCATTGTTCGCATCTTGTTGGAATTTTGTAGATCCAAAGACACTCGCACGATATAAGCCATATTCACCAATACTGACCTGACCATAGGCTATATTAGGATCTGTCATATAGGCTTTAGCATGCAGTTGCTGACTACCTGTACGCATTTTGACATTCGCATCAACAAGTGCATCAAGGCCAGCTGTCGTCCCCAAGCTATTAAGTGTACGCTTATTGTCACTATCGGTATGGGCAACACCAACTTGCATATTGCCTGACATCGTTTTTTCTGAACATTGTTTACATGTCCAATTTTTAATATCAACTAATTGCGGTTCTTTATTCACAAATGTCGTGTCAAGCGCATATGCCTGAAAGCAAAATCCTGCCATCGCTAAAGCAATTGTCGTTTTACTTAACTTCATTACTCACTCCATTACTTCAGTAACTTATTGCCAGAAGGATGATTTGAACCGTGTATTTGATTGTGGCAATTTAAACAACTACCTGAACTATTAAATACATTCGTGCCGGCAATGCCTTGATCCACAGCAGCATGGGGATTACCGTTATGGCATTGCTGACATAACAATGGCGCTCTGGTCTTTAATAAATTGTCATTCACACTTCCGTGAGCATTATGGCAATGGGTGCAATCATCAACGACGGGGGCATGCTCCCAAAGCAGTGGCCCTCTTTTATCCGCATGGCAGGTATAACAGGTTTGGTTAATATTATTTTTTATCAAATCAACATCATTAATTGTGCCATGTGCTCCATGACATGCAGTACATGTCATCTGCCCATTTGTTAGCGGGTGTGATGAACGCATTAATGTCTGATGACTTTCTGCTTGGTGGCAATCGGCACACACTTTATTTTGGCTTACTGCGTTTGCCAATATAGGATCCACCTCTGCGTGAATATTATGGCAACTACTGCAAGCTTGTTGCTGATGGGCTGCATTATGCCAATCACTTTGCATCTCATTTTTATGGCAAGATAAACAAATACCATTTTGTTTATTGATATCAATATTTCCTTGCTCACCAAAGGTGATCATTGGTTCATTTTTTCCACGATGCTTACCCTGTGGCCCGTGACAGGTTTCACATTGTAAACCTGCCATCGGCCCTTTTTGATTGGATATGCCATGGGCTGAATTAAAAAAACTGCTAACCTTTTCATCTTTTTTATGGCAGGTGAGGCAGGTATCTGCACCACTCTTAGAATATTGCTTCTCTTCAAACTTCTTAATTAATAATGACTCTAGATTTTCTGCAGCAATGGTAAGCGATGACAGGCAAAAAGCGCTAATAAATATTAGCTTAAATAAAAGTATTTTTTTCATATTAAAATACAATCCCAATATTGATTTTTTTACCAAACATAGCAACAAACAACCCCATTCAAATGGGTTATTTTGAAAGCATATTTTTGACTGAGGATGATACGTTTTTATTAATCTGTGCAAATACATCCGACGCAACTAACAATGCTTGATACAGGTTAGGTGTTTGACCGGTTACAGCTCCTTGCTTATTAATTTCTAACCAAATATTGATCATTGAAATAATCAACTGCTGTGCTTGTTCAATCTTTGCGGTTATCAACACAGTATTTACAACATCATTAGCAACAAACAGTAAACACTGGGTAAAACTTTCATCATCCAGAGGCATATCAGGCGAACGAATGAACTCATCCAATCTAGCGCTATCCATTTCATTAAACACTGCCATAGAAATGAGACTGCTAATACTCGCTATCGTCGTCGCGCCTTTAAAAAGATCAACAATCTCCGGATGGGAACACATGCTAATTGATAATCGATTAGATAGTATTGACTTAGCATATTGAACATTCACTGTAAACAGTAAACTCATCAAATTGACCTAATATTTTTTAGATTATTTGCCATCATGATGCGTTCTATCATTATGGTTAAATTATCAAGATAGACTTTGGAAAGCCCAGCAATAGCCTGATAAAAATCCGTGCTGGCAGCAGCCAGTAAATTATTCAAAAATTGTTCCGACCAAGGTAATAAATGCTCTTTTAGTAAAATGTCGATATGACGCACATTTTGCAGGTAATTCATATCATCATGTAAATTATTTAACATATGCCCTAGTGTTTGCATAAAGAATGCAAAATGATCGATAGGCTCATTTGCTCGGCACTCAAGTTTAATTCCGACACTGTCATAAAACTTGGATAACTCTAATGTACTTTTATCATTTAGCAGCCTTGTGATGGACAGATAAAATGATCCCCACGGCACTGCTTTAAGGCTGTTAGGGCCAATAAATAACTGACCAAAGTCTAATTGTAACTTAGTCAATTCTGCATCGGTTTCTTGCCAAGAAATTATATACCTATCTAATTTTGAGATTGATGTTTCTTCGAGAGTACTGTTATCAAAGCGTGGCCACGCTTGTGCAAACTCATCTGCTTTAAGCTGATTAATATACTCAACATCATTAGGGTAATTATAAATTAATGATCCAAGCATGGACCCAGCACCTGCATATAGTTCATAGTCAAATGAGGATTTGCTCATCAAAATCACCCTATTATTACTATTAAATAGTTTATATGTTTAATAAAATTAGTCATATACCAACAACATCTAATCACTTTACAATTCAAAATTAACCTATAGTTTGAATAAATTTTGTAACCCTATTTACATTTCATGACACAAAGTCATTTTTTGTGACCACTGTCAAGTTATAGTTTAAACATATTCACCAATAGCTAATATTTAATCACCTTAATTTTAAAGATTAATTTATGACTATATAAGTTTTATCTTTATTTGAAAAAATAACATTCTGGAATTCTCATTATTGAGACATTTTTATTTCGCTATTTTCCTCTGTAACATTAAAACTTTATGAAAATCTAAAATAATCAATTTGCAAACTATGAACTATACATGCAAGCGCCACACACTATTGTTTAGTAATGAATCAGAATGTTTAGCCTTGAGTTAATAAACCCTAAGATTGCCTTACGCCTATTCTCTGTTAGTATATGTATAAATTCACAGTGATTGAGTGCTAACGACTTGCAGCAATTGGATCTTGTTCCGATCACCGAACTCAAGGGTGTCGCCAAAAGAGTCGCGGAAAAACTCGCCAAACTCGGCATCACAACAGTACAAGATCTGCTGTTTCACTTGCCCCTGCGCTACGAAGACCGCACGCAAATCTACCCCATCGCCGCACTCATGCCCGGAAATTACGGCACCATTGAGGCCGAAATCCAGTCGACTCAAATCCTTCAAGGCCGTAAACGCATGCTCGTCTGCAATGTGCGTGACAATACTGGCAGTATGAGCCTGCGCTTTTTTAACTTTTCAATGGCGCAGCGCAATGCGATGCAAAACGGGTTAATGATCCGCGCCTATGGCGAGATTCGCCGCGGCAATCATCAAGCAGAAATCGTGCATCCCGAATATAAAATCGTCTATCCGGGTGAGGATATTCACCTAAGCGATACACTCACGCCCATTTATCCAACGACTGAAGGGCTCAAGCAAGCGAGTTGGATTAAGCTCACCGAGCAGGCGCTCGAATTATTAGAAGATGGCGGCTTGACCGAGTTATTACCCGCCGATTTGCAGCCGAACAATATGAGCCTAAAACAGGCGCTGCAAACCCTGCATCGCCCCCATGCGGGGATTTCACAATTTGATTTAGAGCTTGGTCAACACCCCGCACAGCAGCGACTGGTACAAGAAGAGTTACTCGCCCACAACCTCAGTATGCTGCGTCTTAGACAACGCAGTAATCTAGACGCCGCCGTGACCATGCATGCCACAGGGCAATTACTAAACCCTTTTCTTACCTCACTGCCCTTTAAACCCACAGGCGCGCAGCAACGTGTCGTTGCCGAGATAGGTAAAGATTTAGCACAACCGCATCCCATGATGCGCTTGGTGCAAGGCGATGTTGGCTCGGGCAAAACCTTAGTTGCCGCCCTCGCCGCCCTGCAGGCCATCGAAAACGGCTATCAAGTGGCCATGATGGCCCCTACCGAGTTACTCGCCGAGCAACACGCTGCCAATTTTGCTGCGTGGTTTGAGCCGTTAGGATTAAAAGTCGGATGGCTTGCAGGTAAGCTTAAAGGTAAAGCTCGCGCGCAATCTTTAGCGGATATTGAATCTGGCGCCGCCCAAATAGTGATCGGCACCCACGCCATTTTTCAGCAGCAGGTTATCTTCCACAAGCTCGCCTTGATCATCATCGACGAACAGCACAGATTCGGCGTCCACCAGCGCATGGGACTCAGGGAAAAAGGCATCAACCAAGGTTTTCATCCGCATCAATTGATCATGACGGCAACCCCGATCCCACGGACGTTAGCCATGACGGCCTACGCCGATTTAGATACCTCGATTATCGATGAGTTACCCCCTGGACGCACGCCCGTTACCACAGTCGCCATACCCGATTCGCGCCGTAATGAAGTACTCGAGCGCGTCCGCAACAGCGTGATCACGGACAAGCGCCAAGCCTATTGGGTCTGCACCTTAATTGAAGAGTCTGAAGTGCTCGAGTGTCAGGCCGCCGAAGATACCGCTGAAGAATTGCGCCAAGCGCTCCCAGAGCTGACCATAGGTTTAGTACATGGCAGGATGAAAAGTGCTGAAAAGCAAAAGATTATGGCGGACTTTAAAGCGGGAACCATCAATTTATTGGTGGCAACGACAGTTATTGAAGTCGGCGTAGATGTCCCTAACTCCAGCTTAATGATTATCGAAAACCCCGAGCGATTGGGGCTTGCACAGCTGCATCAACTGCGCGGGCGCGTAGGGCGCGGTGCCGTAGCCAGCCATTGTGTGTTACTCTACAAGGCGCCATTGAGTCAAACCGCAAGTCAGCGGTTGAATGTACTGCGGCAGAGTAATGATGGTTTTGTTATCGCCCAGAAAGACTTAGAGATACGTGGTCCCGGCGAAGTATTAGGCACTAAACAAACAGGGCTAGCCGAGCTTAAGATAGCTGATTTAGTTCGAGATCAAGCGCTTATACCACATATCCAAAAGCTTGCGAATCATGTGATGTCGCAAGCACCCGATGCGGTTGATGCCATTATTCATCGTTGGCTTGGACACAGGCAACAATATGTTCAAGCGTAAACCTTAAGCTAACCCCTTCAAGGTAAAATAAATTCAAACTGTTCAGCTAACCTCTATGGACAAGCGCGTGTAAACTTGCAAAATAAACTTGCAACCTGAACCAAGGCGGCACTTGCACTTTAATGTTAGCACTATGATATTCACCACGTTACCTTGACACTTAAGCGAAGGATGTAAAATGCAAGTTAATCAAGATGATAGAATTACACCTCAAGAGACCTCCTCTAGCAGTAATCGCTTTGCATTGATTGCGATTGTGCTCGTCATCCTGCTCTCTGCGGGAGGTTATTACTACTACAGTAAAGATGACTCTCCAAAGCTCATTCCTAATGCACCGATAGTGCTACCAGAGCCTCCGTCCTCTGAACCACTCACGCTGGAAACAACCCCTGAACCTGAAACGACAACCGTGGTTAACGAGACGCCAGCAGTCACAACCCCCACAGACACAACTGTTACACCTGTGGAGCCTCAAGTGCCCGCTGAAATCGTACCAAGCTTGCCTGAGAGCGATGCTTTTGTGCATCAAAAAGCGCTAGCGATCATCAATAACAATGTCGTTGGATCATCCTTAGTCAATCAAGATCTGATCCGTCAGTTTGTGGTCTTTGTCGATAACTTGGCTCAGGGCGAACTCACCCGCAAAGTCAGCCCAGTGAAAGGCCCTGAAAAGTTATTTACTGTGTCTGAAATTACTAACAAAGTGTATTTAAATCCAGAGAGTTACCACAGATACGATGCCTACGCGACCGTGATTGCTAATATGGATCAGCAAAGTTTAATGCACACCTACAAGCAACTCACGCCGCTGTTTGATGAGGCCTTTGCAGAACTGGGTTATAGCAACGCCAAATTCAATGACAGAATGCTACAAGCGATTAAGGTAATGCTCGCAGCGCCTATCATTGAAGAACCCATAGAACTGAGTTCAATTAGCGTAAACTATCGCTTCGTCGATCCCAATTTAGAAGCCTTGCCCAGCGCCCAAAAATTGCTTGTCCGTATGGGCCCAGAGAACACCCGCAAAGTGAAAGCCGCGCTGCGTAAAATGGAAAATCAACTCGCACAATAGCTTGATATCCAATCCGTTGTTACAACATAAATAATAAACAGGCGCCTCGAGCGCCTGTTTATTAATGATCTCGTTGTCTGTTCAACTGGGATTAAGCAACTTAGTCTACACTGCCTCTCTTCTCACTCCCCGACCTGAAAACTATGTTATCCAACAGTGACAAATCGCTATCCCATTGCATTTTATTAACCTCAGGTATGCAAATGGCTTCATAAAAACTAGGGACTTAGTGTAGAATGTGCCATTCAATAAATGGGGGAATTGTGTTCGTAAATCCAACGAGCGAACAGCGATAAGCTAATCAATTCATTAGTATTTTCGCTTAGTTAGGGATAACTAAGACAGCTTTAAATCGTGTCGAGGCAAAGTAGTGCAACTCAGATTCAGCATCCTCTCTTGGGGCGCATGGTCTCCAAAGTATCAGCAGCATGATGACTGGCAAACTTGGTGCAAGCACTTGGCTGAAACAACCAAAGAGCATGATCTCACCGATGGAATTTCTCCAGCCCTTCCCCAAGTGCCAGCCATGCAGCGCAGGCGCTTTAGTCGTTTAACTAAAATGATGTTGGATGTGAGTTTTCAATGCGATGCTCCGCCTAACTGCCGTTCGATATTCGCTTCTCGCCACGGTGAACTACATCGCACCATTGGCTTGCTCGAAGATATTATCGCTAAGCAACCGCTTTCGCCCTTAGGTTTTAGTCAATCAGTGCATAACACTGGCAGCGGTATTTTTGGCATTTTAGCCCATAACACCGCCCCTTCGACCTCGGTTGCCGCGGGCACTGAAACCCTTTCCCAAGCCATGGTAGAAGCTTTCGCCCAGCTACATCAATCCGCCGAGCCGCTATTACTGGTTTTTGGCGATGACCCTGTGCCGCCGGTATACGATGAGTTTACCCAAGAGAATGAGCTCCCCTTAGCTTTAGGTTTAATCCTCGCGCCTGCCAGTCATACTGCGCCAGTCAAACTCACGCTCAGCCAGTTGACCCAAGCACAACAACAAAACACTCCAGCACTATCCTACGGCATGTTAATCCATGCGTTAGCCACCTCACAAAACATTGCTGGCTGTTTATCCCATTGGCACTGGAGCGTAGAACATGGCTAATCCCGCTCCACAGGGTGCACAGTTCAATGTCGCTTATACGCTGCCTGAAAAACGCCGCGCGGGGATACACTACATCCCCCGCTGGCTCGGTGGCGTCAGTTGCTATATCGCCTTTGGCTTGGGTGGACTATTAAGTTCGCTCACCATATTACCATTACTGCGTTTTTGGCCCGGCACACCTGAGGCTAGGATTATCCGCGTACAAAAAGCCGTGCATTTTATGTTTAAGGGCTTTGTCGCCATGCTAACGCGGGCTGGGGTTATCAAAGTTAGCACCCATAATGCCGAGCAACTTCATCGCGCCAAGGGGGTGATCGTCATTGCCAATCACCCAAGCCTAGTGGATGTGGTAGTGTTGATAAGCCTCATGCCCAATGCAGGTTGTATCGTTAAACAAGGCCTTTGGCGTAATCCGTTTTTGCGCGGTGTGGTGTCCTGTGCGGGCTACATCCCGAATCGCGGCGCTGAGTTGATGCTCGAAGATTGCCGTGAAGTGCTCGCCAGAGGCACCAATTTAATTATCTTCCCTGAAGGTACTCGCACGGTATTTGGTCTAACAATCAATGAGTTTGCCCGGGGCGCGGCCAATATTGCGATTCGTACCCAAGCCGATATTTTACCCGTGGTGTTACGCACCAATGTGCGCGGTTTGACAAAGGAGCAGCCTTGGTATGAGATCCCGAGGCAGACCATGGGAATGGCCGTCGAAATCGGCAATACAATTTCTCACCAAGCCTATCAAGCCCCTTTGGGTGAGCATGCGAAAATGGCCCGACAATTAACTCGGGACCTTGAACAATATTATCAACAACAACTCGAAAGCAATTATGACTTTACACAATGAAATTAAACAGTTAATTATCGACTGCCTCGACCTCGAAGATGTCAGTATTGATGATATTGAAACCGATGCGCCCCTATTTGGTGACGGACTCGGACTCGATTCTATCGACGCCCTCGAGTTAGGGTTAGCCATCAAAAAAAAATTTGATGTCAAAATCGAAGCCAACTCGGATAGCACTAAGGCACATTTTTACAGTGTGGCCAGCCTTGCTAAATTTATCGAATCACAGCGCCCATAGGAGAGGAAAATGCAAAACCGTGAACAAATCCTCGCTATGCTGACCACGATTTTAGTGGATGAGTTTGAAATCGATGCCGACGCGATTACCCCCGACGCCAATCTTTACGAAGAATTAGATTTAGACAGCATTGATGCCGTCGATCTGGTGATAAAACTGCAGCAACTGACAGGCAAAAAAATTCAGCCCGATGAATTTAAATCAGTTCGCACCGTCAATGATGTGGTCAACGCCATTGAAGGCCTAGTGAAAGACTAATGCGCGTCCTGCTACAGGTGCTCACCGCACTCGCGCTGATCGCCTACCCAGTTGCCGTGTATTTGGGGCTAAATTATCTACCCGCAGGCACGATCGCCTTAGTGCTATGTCTGTTGTTGATAGTGCGTTTAATGCTGCAAAAGCAAAGGGTTAAAACCTTAGCCTTGCCTTTGCTTGTGGGGATTGCACTCACAGCCGGCAGTTTTGTGGCAAAGCGTAGTGACTGGCTGTTGTATTACCCAGTGGTGATTAACCTCACCATGTTAGCCCTGTTTAGCTATTCGCTATACCAAGGCCCAAGCATGATAGAGCGGCTCGCGCGGTTAAAAGAGCCTGATTTGCCGGATGAAGCCATAGGTTACCTTAAAAAAGTCACCCTCCTTTGGTGTGGCTTATTTATCTTAAATGGCACCATGGCGGCTTATACCGCCTCGTTTACCAGCTTAGCAACTTGGACTTTGTACAACGGTTTGATTGCATATGTACTCATGGGACTGCTCCTCGGTGGGGAATGGTTATATCGCAGCTTTTGGTTGAAGAAAACATGACACAGCTACTCAAAAACTGGTTAATCCAGGGGCCATTCGCCCAACAACTGATCAGCTTTAACCACCATGACATAGTCACAGGTGTTTTGTTTACCAATCAGGTGGCCCATTTTTATGAGCAGCTGCGCCAAACGCCTGAGCAAAAATGGCTACTGGCGAGTGATACCAGCGATCTGTTTGCCGTCGGCCTATGCGCCGCACTCTTGGCGGGTAAAGAAATTATTTTGCCGCCCAACACCCAAACCGGCACCTTGAGCGAACTAACACACCAATTTGAAGGCATATTGTCCGACAAACCATTGTGCGAAAGTCACGCTTTTATCCTATTGAATAAAGAGTTGAGCCTGCCCACCAAACCTTGGCCCAAGAGCGACACCTTTGGTGAACTGCTGCTGTTTACCTCGGGCAGCAGTGGCGAGCCTAAAGCCATTGGCAAAAGCTTACGCCAGCTTGATGCCGAAGTATCGGTGCTCGAGCATACCTTCGCCGAACATTTACCCCATTGCAGTGTGGTTTCAACCGTTTCCCATCAGCATATCTATGGCTTGCTGTTTAAAATTCTCTGGCCATTAGCCGCCAGTAGACCATTTTTAAGCGAGCAGATTGAATACCCTGAGACCTTAAGCTACTACACGGCGCTGTTGCCGAATTTGTGTTTAATCAGTAGTCCGGCACAATTATCCCGTTTGCCGAAGGCACTGGAACATGAACGCCAATTACGTTCACCCAGCTTGGTCTTTAGCTCCGGCGGCCCCTTAAGTTTCACCGCCGCCCAAGGTGTCGCCCAATGTTATGGCCATTTACCCATAGAGATTTTTGGCAGTACCGAAACCGGCGGTATTGCCTATCGCCGTCAACATGAGGCCGATGAACTTTGGCAAGTGTTTGAACAAATTACCATAGACCAAGACGCTGACGATGGCGCCCTGCTGCTTAAGTCACCCTATTTAGCCGACGATCAATGGTTACGCTGCGAAGATAAAATTGAGCCGACGACCAATGGCCAATTTAGACTCAAAGGCAGGCTCGATCGCATTGTTAAGATTGAAGAAAAACGCCTGTCGCTGGCGCAAATGGAGACCCTACTGTGTAGCCATGCCTATGTCGAGCAGGCCGCCTTGGTCGTATTGCCCCAGTTCAAATCCCAGTTAGGAGCCGTCATTACCCTGTCGCCATTGGGCCGTAGCGTGCATCAAGAGCAGGGAAAACTCAGTATCAACAATGCCTTAAAAGCGCATCTGCTGACCCAGTTTGAACGAGTAACCTTGCCGCGCCGCTGGCGTTACCCCGACATCCTACCGTTAAACACTCAGGGTAAGCGTGTCGCCGCCCAGCTAGTTGAGTTATTTGACCATGATTAAGTCGAGTTTACCGCCGATACTCACGTCGCAGATCGGCCCTGATAGCATCGAATTACGCCTGCTGGTCGCCGCCGATCTCGAGTATTTTAACGGCCATTTCCCCGAGCAAGCCGTGCTCCCCGGCGTGACTCAACTCGATTGGGCCGTACGCTTAGGCTGCGAACACTTTGGTTACAGCGCTGCGGTCGCCAATCTAGAAGTACTAAAATTTCAGCAACTTATTCTGCCTGGGCAGGAAGTGACCTTAGTCATTAGTCATAATGCCACCAAGGAAAAACTCACCTTCGCCTACAGCGATGGCGACCACCGCTATGCCTCAGGCCGTATTAGCTTTGCCAGCAAACAAGATGATGGAGCGGCGCAGTGAGCGACATTGTGATAACCCCGCCGAGTGATTTGATGGGCCCAGTCCCAATAAAGCTGGCGCTGGTGATCCCCAATTACAATCACAGTGCCGCCATCAGCCAAGCCTTATCCGAGCTTGCCGCCCTCAATCTGCCCTGCTATTTGATTGACGATGGCAGTAATGATGAGACCCGCTATCTGCTGCAATCCTTAGCGGAGCAACACGATTGGGTGACTTTGTTGCAACACCCCTACAATCGGGGCAAAGGCGCCGCTGTGATGACTGGGCTTCGCAGCGCCTATCGCGATGGTTTTACCCATGCGCTGCAGGTCGATGCCGACGGCCAACATAATCTGAGCGATATCCCCGCCATGCTGGCCAAGGCGCAGGCCAAGCCGGATGCGCTGATTTCGGGCAAACCCGAGTACGACAAGTCCGTCCCCAAGGGGCGACTCTATGGCCGTTATCTCACCCATTTTTGGGTATGGGTCGAAACCTTAAGCTTTGATATTCAAGATTCTATGTGCGGATTTAGGGTGTATCCCTTAGCCGCCACTGAGCGCCTCTTCAGCAAGCAAGCGCTGACAGAACGGATGGATTTTGATATCGAAATTCTAGTAAAACTCTACTGGCAGGGGGTGGAAATTCTGTTTCATCCCACCAAGGTCATTTATCCCGAAAATGGCGTCAGCCACTTTCAATGTGTGGCCGACAATGTGCGTATATCTAAGCTGCACACGCGGTTATTTTTCGGCATGTTAAAGCGTCTGCCGCAGCTGCTGCGCCGTAAACAAGCGGCTAAATCGACGTCATCCGCTCATACTGCGACCCATTGGTCAGCCATGAAGGAGCGCGGCAGTTATTGGGGCATCAAACTGTTAGTCGAAAGCTACCGCTTTGGGGGCCATTGGCTGTGCCGCGCCATTATGTATCCAGTGATTTGCTACTTCTTCCTGACCGGCAAAGTCAGCCGCGAGGCCTCGAGGGATTTTCTGCGCCGAGTGCAACACCTCGAACCGCAGCATCCTCAGCTTAATCAGCCTGTTGGCTGGCGCGACAGTCTGAATCACTTTATCGCCTTCGGAAATGCGGCGCTCGATAGAATCGATGCTTGGTGCGATCGCATCCAATTAAGCCAAGTGGACTTTCCAGACCGTCAAGTGCTCGCCGATCAGCTAGAAAGTGGCAAAGGTGCCGTGCTGCTGGTGTCCCACTTAGGCAATCTCGAGCTGTGCCGCGCGATTTCAATCCACCAGCGTAAGGTCAAAGTGAATGTCATGGTGTTAACCAGCCATGCCGAAAACTTTAATAATGTACTCAAGCAATTAAACCCCAATAGCTCGCTGAATTTGATTCAAGTAACCGAGCTAAATCCCGCAACCTCCATGCTATTACAACAAAAAATTGAAGACGGCGAGTTAGTGGTGATTGCAGGGGATAGAACCTCATCCCACGCCCAAGGGCGAGTCGTGTACGCGCCATTTATGGGTCAAGATGCAGCCTTCCCGCAGGGGCCATTTATTTTGGCCGGACTCTTAGATTGCCCGGTTTATCTGATGTTTTGCCTGCGTGAGCAAGGGCGTTATCGAGTGCATTTAGAACGCTTCGCCGAGACACTTAAAGGCCCACGAGCGGGCAGAATGGAACGACTCCAACAGGCCGTTTATCGCTACAGCGAACGCCTCGAACACTATGCAAGGCGTGAGCCCTTGCAATGGTTTAACTTCTTTGATTTTTGGCGGGATGATAACCAGGTTAACCGCGCGACATCCGCCCACAAAACGACAGCAGCACTCCCGGAGCAGGAGCGCACTACAGACAGGACAGAGCATTTATGAGCCACGTAGTTACTCAAACGACAACCGTTGAGTCGCCAATCGAATTTGGCCGTCAGTTACTCACATTAGAGCAGGTCGTCGCCGTGGCTAAGGGCGCAAAGGTCAAACTCTGTGATGATGCCGATTATCAAGAATATATCCAAAAGGGCGCCCGCTTTATCGATAGTTTGCTGCACGAAGAAGGCGTGGTCTACGGCGTCACCACAGGCTATGGCGACTCTTGCACAGTGAATGTGAGTCTTGACTTGGTCCACGAGTTGCCGCTGCACTTATCCCGTTTTCATGGTTGTGGCCTTGGTGAAGTCTTAAGCGTAATGCAAGCGCGCGCCGTGATGGCTTGCCGTTTAAACTCCCTCGCCATTGGCAAATCCGGCGTGACATATGAGCTATTAAAGCGCATCCAAACCTTGCTTAATCTCAATATCGTGCCAGTGATCCCCGAAGAAGGCTCAGTCGGTGCCAGCGGAGACTTAACGCCACTGTCTTACCTTGCCGCCGTGCTGGTTGGTGAGCGTGAGGTGATTTACCAAGGCGAGCGCCGAGCCACCAAAGAGGTTTATCACGAGCTGAATATCACGCCCCATGTGCTACGTCCCAAGGAAGGTTTAGCCCTGATGAACGGCACGGCAGTGATGACAGCGTTAGCCTGTTTAGCCTTTGATCGCGCACAATATTTAGCGCGTTTAGCCAGCCGCATTACCGCCATGGCGTCGTTAACCCTTAAAGGCAACTCCAACCATTTCGACGATATTCTGTTTGCCGCCAAACCTCATCCAGGGCAAAACCAAATCGCCACTTGGATACGGGAAGACTTGAACCACCATGTTCACCCGCGCAATTCCGACAGATTGCAGGACAGATATTCCATCCGCTGTGCGCCGCATATTATTGGCGTGCTGCAGGATGCGCTGCCCTTTATGCGCCAATTTATCGAAACCGAAGTTAACAGCGCCAACGACAACCCGATTGTCGATGCTGAAGGCGAGCATATTCTCCATGGCGGCCATTTTTACGGCGGGCATATCGCCTTTGCGATGGACTCCTTAAAAAATATTGTGGCCAATATCGCCGATCTGATTGATCGCCAAATGGCATTAGTGATGGACCCTAAATTTAACAACGGCTTACCCGCTAACCTTTCGGGTTCAACCGGGCCACGCCGCGCCATCAACCATGGCTTTAAGGCGGTGCAAATCGGCGTTTCAGCCTGGACGGCAGAAGCACTGAAACACACTATGCCCGCAAGCGTTTTCTCACGCTCAACCGAATGCCACAACCAAGATAAAGTCAGCATGGGCACCATTGCCGCCCGCGACTGTATGCGTGTATTGCAACTAACGGAACAAGTCGCCGCCGCGGCGCTACTTGCTATGACTCAAGGCATTGATCTGCGTATCACACAAAACGAGTTAGACGAAGCCTCACTGACGCCATCACTGGCGACCACGCTCGCCCAAGTGCGCGCTGACTTTGAGCCATTAGTCGAAGACAGACCGCTCGAAGCCGTGCTACGCCAAACCGTCGCTAAAATCCAAGCCGGTGAATGGGAAGTGTGCCGATGAAAGCCTTGCTTAGCATAGAAATGGACATGCAGGTCCCCTTCCACGATGTGGATTCGATGGGGATCACTTGGCATGGGAATTACCTGCGTTACTTTGAGGTCGCCCGCTGCAAATTGCTTGATGAATTAGGCTACAACTACCGCCAAATGCGAGCCTCGAACTACGCTTGGCCGATTATTGATGTGCAAATCAAATACGTTAAGCCCAGCACCTTTGAGCAACATATTACCGTGCGTGCCGAGTTAGTTGAGTGGGAAAATCGCCTAAAAATCAATTATCAAATCCGTGATACCGCAACGGGCGAGCGCATCACTAAGGGCTATACCATTCAAGCGGCGGTCGATATGACAAGCCAAGAAATGTGTTTTGTGACGCCTGAGGTGTTTCGCAGCAAAATCGCCCCGCTGCTGGCAAAGGTTGATAACGAATGAATGCCATCCTCAAAACCTGGTCGCGAGCTAAGTGGGTGCAATGCTTCTGCCAAGGCGCACTTTTAAGCTGCACTGTACTGCTTGGCTCAGTACAGGCACAAAGCCTCTCCCCAGAGCCTCTTCTCACAGATGCGAGCCAATATCAGCCCCTGTTTAACCAAGGAGCCGATAACGCCGCGCTACTTGCTCTCAGCCAAAAGCTTAACCTTGGCGAGACGGTACGCGGCCACTTTGTACAATCCCGCCAACTTAAAGTGTTAAAAAAGCCCCTCATTAGCCAAGGTCAGTTTGTATTCGACAAAGATCAAGGGCTGATTTGGCAGCAGCTTGCGCCCTTTGAGTCCTTGCTCATTTTAAAGGATAAGCAACTTATTCAGCGGGATAGCCAAGGACGAGTGCAAGTCAGCAACGCCGATGCTTCGGCAAGTGCTGCGGCCATGGGAGATTTATTACCAAGTCTGGTGAGTGCCATGCTGGGCGGCGATATTTCAGGATTAAGCAATCATTTTGAGCTGCATTTCTTAGCTCAAGAAACGTTAACAAAAGAAAAGTCAGCTAAGGAAAACTGGCAGCTAGGATTAACCCCTAAAGATCCGCTGATGAAAAAAGCCATCGCTAACATGGTGCTCGAAGGCAGCGATACTCTTCATGCCTTAGTGCTGCTCAGCGCCGCACCCAGCGTGAGTCCGCAGGATATCACCCGTATCGATTTTCGCGAGCTGCGCCAAGGTAAGCTAAGCGACGCCGAATTAGCCCAGTTCTCTATCGCGCTAACTCAAAAAAATCCTCCACGGGAGACAGATCCTAAAGAGAGTAAGGCAAAATAATGACGCTCAAGATTGCCGCACGCATAAATCACACTTTAATGCAGACATCGATCAAATGGCGTTTAGCTATTTGGCTGAGCCTGATGCTGGCGGCGAGTCTATGGACGCTGCAACTGTGGCACAATGGGGCCAAGGTACAGAGTGATATTCTCGCCATGCTGCCCCATCTGCAGCAAGACACACTCACGGCACGCGCCCTTGAGCAAGTGGAATCAACACTCGCCGATCAAGTGTATCTTGCCCTGATTGCCAAGGATGAAACACAAGCAATTGCCGCGGCAACACTCTTGATTGAGCAGCTTGAGGCTCAAAACGGCGCCTTTACCGATATTCGCAGCGCCGATATGCAGATGGGTGAAGCCCTAGGCCAATATTATTTTCCCCATCGATTTAAGCTATTAACCTCAGAGCAAACCGATGCATTAACCCATAATGGCCTCGATAGCTTAGTTGCCTCGGCAACTACTCAGCTCTACAGCGCCTTTAGTTACGCCAATAGCCAACTCTTGACCCAAGATCCTTTGCTGTTATTTCCCGCCAATTTGCTCGCCCTCGCGCCCAGTTCGAAACTGAGCGCCAAGCAAGGGATTTTACTTGCTCATCCCAACCAAGGTGTTGATAACAGTGAAGGCGTGGCCGCCATTGTAATGGCAAAGGGCAAAGACAGCGCCTTTAATCCCAATGCCCAACTCATTCAGCAAGCAGCGTTAACACAAGCACTTACCGCAGTGACTGAGCAATATGCCGGCATACAAGTATTACAGGCGGGCGCACTGTTTCATGCCATTGAAGCCACCAATACCGCTAAGAGTGAAATCTCTATCCTCGGCCTCGCCTCTCTGCTTGGCGTGGTGTTATTAGTCTGGCTGGCCTTTCGCTCCGTCATGCCGCTGCTGCTGGCGATAGTGACAATATCCAGCGGCCTACTGCTGGCGGTGACCTTTACCTTAAGCGTGTTTGGGGAACTGCATTTGCTCACCCTCGTCTTTGGCACCAGCCTGATTGGGATAGCCATCGACTACAGTTTCCACTTTTACTGCGAACGCCTAAACGAGCAACATCACAGCGCTCAGGCGACTGTGGCCTATATCTTCCCCACAGTGTCACTCGCCTTTATCACCAGCGCCTTGGCCTATGTCGGCATTGGCCTCGCGCCGTTTCCCGGCATGCAGCAAGTGGCGATTTTCTGCGCCTCTGGCTTACTCGGTGCCTACCTGACGTTAGTGCTGGCTTACCCACTCTTAGCGGGCAGCAAGTTACCTTCGGGAGAGCAGCCGCTGAATCTTGCTCAGGCTTATCTTGCACGCATGGCGCAATTCTCAAACAAGCTAGTGTCGCCATGGGGTTTGAGTCTATTCACCTTAATACTCGCAGGTGTCTGCCTGCTGGGCATCAGTCAACTTAAGGTGGATGATGATATTCGCCATTTACAGCAAAGCCCAGTGAGCGTGACAGAGCCTGAAGATAAGCTCAGAAAACTCCTCAGTGGTGGCACGGATAACCAGTTTTTATTAGTGCGCGCGCCCAGCGAAGAAGCCTTATTGCAGAAACTCGAAAGCCTAGGCCCACAACTCGATATCGCCATTAAACAGCAAGAACTGGGCAACTATGTTAGCCTCAGCAGTTACCTGCCAAGCAAGCAAAAACAAGATGCAGCATATCGGTTACAGGGCGAGATTTATCAATCGCAACTCTCCGCAGTACTCAGTAGCATAGGGCTAGATGACAGCCTAGCGCCAAGCCTTTCTGTAGCCTATCTTGCCGCCAAGGATAGCTATATCACCCCGACGGATTTTTTCGAACTTGGCCTAGGTAAACAGCTAGCGCCACTTTGGCTTGCACCTCTGGGATTAGCGCCGCTTGAACACTCAACGGACCCAACGGCCAGTGCAGATAATACAAAACTAGGAAGCGACAGCCATGGCGCCATAGTGTTGCTCGGTGGTATTGAAGATATTGCGGCTCTCAAAGCGCGCTTTGCCAAAGATCCACAGGTGCAACTCGTCGATAAAGTCGCGGATATTTCCACCTTGATGGGGCATTATCGCCTGCTTACCCTTAAATTATTGGGGCTAGCACTCGTTATCGCGCTCTTGCTATTTAGCCTAAGTTTTGGACTCAAAAAGGCCACTGTGGTCGTCGCCGTGCCTGCACTCGCCGCGGTACTCACCTTAGCCATTTTAGGATTAGTCGGCTCTCCCTTAAGCTTATTCCATGCGCTGGCGCTGATTTTAATCTTCGGGATTGGGATAGATTACAGCTTGTTTTTTGCCTCCGTTGAGCAACATGGCAAGGCGGTCATGATGGCGGTATTTATGTCCGCCTGTTCGACCCTATTGGCCTTTGGCTTACTCGCCTTTAGCCAAACCCAAGCTATTCATTACTTTGGATTAACCCTATCCCTAGGCATAGGCTTTACCTTTGTACTTTCGCCATTGATTTTGACCACAAGTCAGGTTTTAACCACCAACAAGGTCTCGATACCTACAAGGAATGTTATTTAAATGTCTACCTCTACTGCGGCTAGTGCCACACAGTCCTACTCCCTTTGCGTCGATGTGGCCATTATTGGTGCGGGCCCCTCAGGCTCGATTGCCGCTAGCCTGCTACATAAGCAAGGCAAACGTGTCGTCGTGCTTGAAAGACAACACTTTCCGCGCTTTTCGATCGGTGAGAGTTTGCTGCCCTGCTGTATGCAATTTATTGAAGAAGCTGGCATGTTAGAGGCGCTGAATGCCGCGGGATTCCAATATAAAAATGGTGCAGCCTTCCGCCGTAACGGGGTGTATACCACCTTCGACTTTACCGACAAATTTACCCCAGGACCGGGGACAACCTTCCAAGTGCAACGGGGAAACTTCGACAAATTACTCGCCGATACTGCGGCAAGCTTTGGGGTGGAGATCCGTTACGGTGAAACCGTTGAGGCGATAGATTTAACTGCCGCACCACGTTTAACTGTGCGTAACGAGCAGGGTGAACTTTATCAAGTCGAGGCCAAATATGTGCTCGATGCCAGCGGTTTTGGCCGCGTATTACCACGGCTGCTCGACCTAGAAACGCCGTCTTCACTACCCACCCGCAGCGCCATCTTCACCCATGTGGAAGATAACATCAGCGATCCCAACTTCGACCGAAATAAGATTTTAATTAGCGTGCATCCGCTGCATCAGGATATTTGGTACTGGTTGATTCCCTTCAGCAACGGCCGCTGCTCACTTGGTGTGGTAGCCGAACCACAATTACTCGCGCGCCTCGAAGGCGATTTAGAGCAGCAGTTACTGACCATAGTCAAGGAAGAGCCAGGCCTTAACGCACTGCTTGCCAATGCCAAAGTCGCCCAACCCTGCGCGACACTCAAGGGCTATTCCGCCAACGTGTCGCGCCTCGCCACCGATAAATTTGCGTTGCTGGGCAATGCCGGCGAGTTCCTCGACCCCGTGTTTTCATCGGGCGTGACTATCGCGATGCAGTCGGCATCCATGGCAGCCAAATGCGTGACCAAACAACTTAATGGTGGCACAGTGGATTGGCCTACCGAGTACTCAGCGCCGTTAATGCAAGGGGTGAACACCTTCCGCACCTATGTGCAGGCTTGGTACGATGGCCGCTTCCAAGATGTGATTTTTTATGAAGATCCGAACCCTAAAATCAAGCAGATGATTTGCTCGATTTTGGCGGGCTATGCTTGGGATGTGCAAAATCCCTTTGTTAAAGAATCCGAGCGACGTCTCAATATGGTGGTCGAGCTATGTCGGCAGGATGCTGAACTAATAACCGCCGAACCAGCCATTAGCGAATTAGCCGAGGTGTAATTCGATGCGTCTAAGCCCTAACGCCAAAGGCCGCACAAAAGCGATAGTGACAGTTGCCCTAATGCTCTCAAGCCTCGGCTTGATAGGCTGCAGTGAGCTGCTCTATCGGCAAACCTGCGTCGGATTCACAAAAGATATGCGTTATTGCTTAGCGCCACTGCCACAGCATTTTGGCCCTGCAACGGATAAAACGCCCGCTAAACCAACTAGCAATCAGCCTACCGCAAACCAGACTGGCACTGACTCTCCGAGCCTGAGCCAGCAAGGCGACAGCAAAGCAAAGGTATCCTCCCAATCTTTTAGTCAGAAGGTGAGCATTAAAGTGGGCGATAACACCCATGAACTGCTCACCCAGCTCGAACTTGAAGGGGAACGCATGACGCTGGTTGGGCTCGCTCCGCTAGGGCAAGCGTTGTTTACCTTGGTTTACGATGGAAATACACTCAGCAGTGAGCAGAGTCAGCTACTCGGGAATGAGTTTAAAGCCGAATATCTTATGGCGATGATGCAACTTATCTATTGGCCAGAACAGAGTATTCGCAGCCATTTAGAAGGTGGTCAACTCGTGACAGGACTGTGTGACACTATTCCCTGTCGCCAGTTTTATAGCCAAGACACACTTATCAGTAGCAGCGATAACCAGATCCAAGTGATACAAATTCGTTATCAGCACCAAACCGACGATACCCTTTGGCAGGCGCACATTAATTTAACCATGCCGCAGGCAAAGTTTGAGTTAGAGATACAACCGATTTAAGCGTTACGTTAAAAACGGCTAAGCCATAATCACAATGTTAAACTCAGCAATATTAGCCACTTATATTTACCACCCAGATTCGGTAATAGGTATAGCAAGCCGCAATGAATAACAGAGTCGCCATTACACAGATTGGATTGTGTACCCCGTTAGGGCAAACGCCCGAGCAAGTATTAGCCCGCTTGATCGCAGGCGATACCAGTGCCATGCAAACTAGCGATAGCCTATTATTTGGGCAGTCGACACTGGTTGCGCCCGTCACAGAGTCGTTACCGACGATTCCTGCCGCGCTGACGCAATTCGATTGTCGTAATAATCAGTTACTCCTTGCAGCCGCGCTGCAAATTACCGACACGGTTGAACTGGCGAAACAGACATATGGCGCCGACCGCATTGGTGTGGTGTTAGGCACCAGCACCTCGGGGATTGCTAAGGGCGAATTAGCGTTAGCCTATCGCAATCAACATGGCCACTTCCCAGCTGATTATCATTACTTTCAACAGGAATTAGGCAGTACCAGCGACTTTTTGCGCCAGTTATTTGAGCTCCAAGGCCCCAGCTACACCATTTCAACCGCCTGCTCCTCCAGCGCCAAAGTGTTTGCCAGCGCCAAACGTCTACTTGAGGCCAAGCTGTGCGATATGGTGATTGTCGGCGGTATCGACAGCCTGTGCCAACTCACAGTCAACGGGTTTCACGCCTTAGAATCGGTTTCCAAGGGACATTGCAATCCCTTCAGCGCCAACCGCGATGGCATCAATATCGGTGAAGGCGCCGCGCTATTTACCCTGACCTTAGCGACAGACAACACAGCAAATGAAGCCTGCGTATTGCTCGCTGGTATTGGCGAGTCGAGCGATGCACACCATATGTCAGCGCCGCATCCTGAAGGCGCAGGGGCGATTGCCGCCATGAAGGCCGCGCTGCGCGATGCGCAAATATCAGCGCAAGATATTGATTATATAAACTTACATGGCACAGCAACGCCCAAAAATGATGCAATGGAAAGCCGCGCCGTACTCTCGGTATTTGGCGACACACCGCCTCCCGCGAGCTCAACCAAACCGCTGGTCGGCCACACCTTAGGCGCTGCGGGCGCAATTGAAGCCGCATTTTGTTACCTCTTGCTGTCACAGCATAATCACAGCTTTGCTCTGCCGCCCCATAGATTTGATGGGCAGCAAGATCCGCAGGACCCCAGCATTGCGCTAGTCGCGCCCATGCAATGTGCCGAGCATGGCAAGCTTAACTATGTGATGAGCAACTCCTTCGCCTTTGGCGGCAGCAATGCTAGCCTGATTTTTTGCCGTAAAGGGGCTTAAGATTTATGTCCAGTTCTACTGACACTGCAATGGCAGCCGCCGAGCCGATTTGGCTGCAACACTTAGCCGAGCAGAATATTGCCGATTTTATTCCGCATCGTGCGCCAATGATCTTGATTGATAAGATTATTAGCCATCAGCAGGATGCGCTCGAAACCGAAGTGCTGATCACTCCGCAGAGCGCTTATTTTGACGAGCATCGTCAAGCCGTCCCCAATTATGTGGGCATCGAATATATGGCGCAGAGCATTGCCGCTTTAGCGGGCGTTGAGGCTAAACTGCGTCACGATAAAATCCGCGTGGGATTTTTATTGGGATCGCGTAAATTAGCCTTACACACGGCGCAGTACGAACTCAACCGTCGTTACCGCACTCAGGTTAAACGCCTCTATCAAGAAGAGTCGGGACTGGCGGTATTCGATTGCCAGATTTATCTATTGCCAGAGGCGCAAGCACAGCAAACACCACTGTTAGTCGCCGAGGCGAATGTGAATGTGTTCCAGCCACAGGACACCCAAGCGTATATCGCCTCAAGCCAGCAGGCTTAATGCCCAGAGTTATGCTTTGCAGCAACAAGTATTATCACAAAAGGATTTAGCCCTTTGATGCATTACCAGCCAATAATCCAGCGTCATAGGGTGGAGAAATAAAGATGAATAACAGAGTATTAGTCACAGGTTCGAGCCGCGGTATTGGCAAAGCCATCGCCCTTAAACTGGCTGCGGCAGGTCATGATATCGCGCTGCATTATCACAGCAATCAGGCTGCAGCCGATGCCAGCGCCGCAGAGCTTCGCGCCCTTGGTGTTAACGTCAGCCTATTAAAGTTTGATGTTGCCGACCGCGTTGCCGTCAGAGCCGCCCTAGAGGCCGATATCGAGGCAAATGGCGCTTATTATGGCGTGGTGCTCAATGCGGGGATCAACCGTGACAATGCTTTTCCGGCGATGAGTGAAGCCGAATGGGATAGCGTAATCCACACTAATCTCGATGGTTTTTATAATGTGATTCATCCCTGCGTTATGCCTATGGTGCAAGCGCGCAAGGGCGGACGAATTATCACCCTAGCCTCAGTATCGGGTATCGCGGGTAACCGTGGTCAGGTCAATTACAGCGCCTCTAAAGCTGGGCTGATTGGCGCAACCAAGGCGCTGTCCTTAGAGCTGGCCAAACGCAAGATTACCGTTAACTGTATCGCCCCCGGCTTAATCGAAACCGATATGGTGGCGGATATTCCTAAGGATATGGTCGAGCAGTTAGTACCGATGCGCCGCATGGGGAAACCCAATGAAATAGCCGCCTTAGCAGCCTTTTTAATGTCGGACGATGCCGCCTATATCACGCGCCAAGTGATTTCGGTGAATGGAGGCATGATCTAAATGGGTGAGCCGACAAATCCAACCCGCTTGGGTAGACGAGTAGTTGTCACTGGTATCGGTGGCATTACCGCCTTAGGTCACGACTGGCTAAGTATCGAAAGCAGCCTTAAGGCACAAAAAAACTGTGTAGTGACGATGGCGGATTGGGACAAATATGACGGGCTAAACACTCGCCTTGCCGCCCCCGTGACCGACTTTGAAGTGCCAAGCCATTATTCGCGTAAAAAAATCCGCTCCATGGGGCGAGTCTCGATTATGGCGACTCGTGCCAGCGAACTTGCACTTATCGATGCGGGACTCTTGGACGATCCTATCGTCACTTCGGGAGAGATGGGCATTGCCTATGGATCTTCCACGGGCAGTACCGATCCCATTACCGCCTTTGGCGATATGCTGAAAACTGGCGATATGTCAGGCGTTACCGCCACCAGTTATATCCGCATGATGGCCCACACCACAGCGGTAAACGTGGGGGTTTTCTTTGGCCTTAAAGGGCGCATTCACACCACCAGCAGCGCCTGCACCTCAGGCAGCCAAGGCATAGGTTACGCCTATGAAGCGATTAAATATGGCCAGCAAACCTTAATGCTCGCGGGCGGCGGTGAAGAACTCTGCCCTACTGAAGCCGTGGTATTTGATACGCTATTTGCAACCAGCACGAAAAACACGACGCCAGAATTATCGCCACGCCCTTTTGATGCCCAGCGCGATGGTTTAGTGATTGGCGAAGGCGCTTGTACGCTAGTGCTTGAAGAGTTAGAACACGCCAAAGCGCGCGGCGCTAAGATTTACGCCGAGATCGTCGGCTTTGGTACGAACTCCGATGGTCAGCATGTGACTCAACCCAATAGCGAGACCATGGAAATCGCCATTCGCCTCGCCCTTAAGGATGCGGCGCTCACGCCAGACGCCATTGGTTATGTGAATGCCCACGGTACCGCCACCGACCGAGGTGATATTGCCGAAAGCCATGCGACCCACGCGGTATTCGGTGCGGATATGCCAATTTCATCCCTTAAAAGCTACACAGGCCATACCTTAGGCGCCTGCGGTGCGTTAGAGGCTTGGGTGAGTATCGAAATGATGAATGCGGGCTGGTTTGCCCCCACGCTCAATCTCGACAATATCGACCCAGAATGTGCCGCGCTCGATTACATTCGCGGCGAGCCACGTGCACTCGACACCGACTATGTGATGAGCAATAACTTTGCCTTTGGCGGTATCAACACCTCACTGATTTTTAAACGCTGGAAAACGACATAAGGACATATCAATGAAACCATTAGTTGCAAGCATTTTACTCGGTATCAGCTTACTGACCTCACCCGCATGGGCGCAGGATTATACGGTTGAAACCTATCAGGAAATTTTTAAAGGTGACAACCAATTTAAGCAAAAACAAGCCATCGAAGCGCTGACGCTTGCCGGATTGTCCGATCCCGCCATTTACGATGTGTTAGAGGCCAAACTTATCGCATCACTGCCACAAGCCACCGAGAAAAATGCTATCGACTATAGCGCCTGGTTAGTCAAAGGCTTAGCTTACTCAGGTAACGATAAATACAGCGGCACCATCAACAATATTGTCAAAGGCAGTTACCATAAAAAGCTGAAAAAGTACGCCAGCCAAGCCCTTGAAAATCTTGATCAATATAAAAAATGGAACGCTATTTTAGGCGATAAAAGCCAATATGTGGCCGAGCAAAGTACTAAAAACAATGCCTATGCTAACGCTTTTAAAAGCAATGAGTTAGAGCTAATGCGCCTAGCAGCCAAACGCATGATGGATGATCAAAACTATGATGACTTTTTGCTAGAACGCCTGAGCGTTGAGCTTAAAAATCCACGCCTGATGAGTAACGATAAGTTGGCCATCGATACCTACGCCAATATGGCTAAAGCTCTCGCGGCGTCGGGCAATACCCAATATAGGGAAGTGATTGAAAACATTGCCAACAATAACCCCAACAAAAAACTCAAAAGCTACGCCGAGAGCTATTTGAAGAAGTACTACTAATCTCTTTTGAGTTAGCAAAAGCGTTAACAAAAAGCCGAGAATCATCTCGGCTTTTTTATGCGCTTGTTTATCTATATCGCTCAAACGATCTTCTCGCCAATCACCATAGTTTGCCTTTGAGATATTATTCAGCAACCGAAATCGATATATTCAAGTTGAAAAGACTTATGTTTCCGGGAGGAAGTTTACAACTTGTTACACTTTTATGGATTTAACATACAATTCGAAAAATAATTTATTAATAATAGCAGCATAACTACATATACAGGAGTTCTGTGATGAACCTTAAATATCTGCTGTCTGCTCTTGCTTTTTTATCCTGCTCTACTTTTACCCTAAACGTTAGCGCCATGCCCACGGATAACGAGGCTAAAATTATTACCAAGGCCGAACTTTCTGCGCCAATAATTTTAGAAAACACTCAAGAAAATAACTACCTAAAAATATCGCTAACTGGTTTTAAGCAAGATGAAACAGAAAAAAGCCCGATTAACCTGTCACTGGTTATTGACCGCTCTGGTTCAATGTCTGGCGATCGTATAGAAAAAGCTCGTGAAGCGGCCATTATGGCCATTAACATGCTTAAAGATGATGATATCGTCTCGGTAATTGCTTATAGCGATAACGCATACCTGATTATTCCGGCAACTAAAGTCAAAAATAAAAATGAAATGATTAAAATTATTAATGACACAATCAAACCAGGAGGTTCTACCGCACTGTTTGCAGGTGTGAGTAAAGGCATTACAGAAGTTAATAAATTCATTAAAAAGAACCAGGTTAATCGTATTATTTTACTTTCTGATGGTCAGGCAAACATCGGACCAAGCACTACGAAAGAGTTAGCGGACTTAGGTCAGGTCGCGGGTAAACAAGGTATTGCAGTAACGACAATTGGCCTTGGTAATGGATATAACGAAGATTTAATGACCGCTCTGGCTGGCTTTAGCGATGGCAACCACGCTTACGTAG
This sequence comes from Shewanella oneidensis MR-1, assembly GCF_000146165.2. Lineage (NCBI taxonomy): Bacteria > Pseudomonadati > Pseudomonadota > Gammaproteobacteria > Alteromonadales > Shewanellaceae > Shewanella > Shewanella oneidensis. Next base: position 4,581,024 of record NC_004347.2, read on the forward strand.
AAAACTCCGCTGATTTAGAAACCGCCTTTGTTCGCGAATTTAACGACGTGATGTCAGTCGTTGCACAAGAAGTAGTCGTTACGATCAAACTGCAAGACGGCGTAAAACCGGTTCGTTTGCTGGGCCGTGATGGCGATATTCTCGGTAATAATGTTACCGTTAAAATGAACCAACTCTACTCTAATCAAGAAAAATACGTCTTATTAGAAGTGGTTCCGCCTAAAGGAAAAGAGAGCGAAAACAAACTACTGGCTGATGTTTCAATCAGCTATGACAACTTAAAAACCCATCATAAAGATACTTTTAACGATCAGGTAAACATCAGCTACTCTAAGTCACCACAAGCAGTACAAGCTGCAGTTAAAGAAGAGATTGTCGTTGATTCGGCCATACAAAAAGCCAACATTGAGAATACACGGGCCATAAAATTATTGGATGAAGGTAAAAAGGATGAAGCCAATAAGATCATCCAACAAAACGCAGCGGATATGGATGCACTCGCTATCAGCGTCAATACCCCTGCAGCCAAAACTAAAGCGATATTGGGTATGGAAGCCAATAAAAAACTGGCAACAGAAGTTGAAACTAAAGACGTTTCTTCATCGCGAAAAAGTTTAAAAGAAAGTACCTATAGCACAGAAAAACAGCAGATTAAAAAGTAACAAATTCCCGGAGATAAGAGTATCTTATCTCCGGTTAATGATTTAACGGCTAATAAATTGATGAAATCCCAAAAATCCCTTTTTCTAGAGGGCGTTCAAAATTCTGTGTCAGGCTAATTTTTAAATTTCTAGCACGCTATCTAAACGTCCTTCAAAATAAATCGCTAACTGAGATAAACAAAGGCTCCAATTGTGGATTGGCATAGTCCATTTATCTGAGGCGTTTAATATGCCTGCGTAAAGTAGCTTCAACAAGCTATTTTCATTAGGAAATGCACCTTTGGTTTTGGTGAGCTTTCTAAATTGGCGATGCACAGCCTCAACCGCATTGGTCGTGTAAATCACTTTCCTGATATGTTCTGGGTACTTAAAATAATGGGACAAATTATGCCATTTGCGACGCCAAGAGTTGATTACCAACGGATAAGCATCACCCCATTTGGCCTCCAGTTCGTCCAAGGCCATCTCTGCGGCTTCTTTACTCACGGCTCGATACACAGGCTTTAAATCAGCCATAAACGCTTTCTGATTTTTTGAGGCGACATACTTCATTGAGTTGCGGATCTGGTGGATAACGCATAGCTGTGTTTCCGTATGAGGGAAGATACTGGCTATGGCCTCAGGGAAACCGGTCAAGCCGTCAACACAGGCGATAAGAATATCTTTTACACCACGATTATTAAGATCGGCCAGTACGGATAGCCAGTAATTAGCGCCTTCATTTTCGGATAAGTGAAGCCCTAAAATTTCCTTTTTTCCTTTCATATTAAGCGCTAACAATGTGTAAACGGCTTTACTGACGTAACGCCCATCCTCTTTGACTTTATAATGTATCGCATCAAGCCAAACGATAGGATAATGGCTATCTAATGGGCGCTGTTGCCACGCTTTAAGTTCGGGGATGAGTTTGTCGGTGATGGCGCTTACTGTTGCGTTAGACACATTGAGCCCATACATATCTTCAACATGTTGATTAATATCGCGATAGCTCATACCTATACTGAACATCGATAACACTTTACGTTCGATTTCATCGGTTAGTGTAGTTTGATTTTTCTTAATCAACTGAGGCTCAAAGGTGCCATTGCGGTCTCTAGGCGCGTCTAACTCAAAGTTACCGGACGGATGCTTAATGGTCTTAGGGGTTTTGCCATTTTTACGATTAGGCTGAGGATCATGCGCTAAATGCTGCTCAAGCTCAGCCTGGAGAGCCGCTTCAGTGAGTTGCTTGATCAGTGGGCCAAGAATGCTGTCTTTACCTGTGAGGCTTTTACCTGATTGCAGATCTTTAAGGGCTTGTTCGAAGTTAAAAGGTTGGGTCATGTGTCATTCCTGTTTTTGAATATTTTACTGAAATGACACAGAATTATGAACACTACCTTTTTCTATTTGTTATCATCACTGGCCTGATAATGGGAGTTATTAGTTATTTTGGCTTTCGAGCGCTGACACAAGAAAGCACCCTGAATGAATACCAAACTCAACAATTGGCTAAAAGCCACGTAGCTCAAACTCAATCATTTATTCTGCAACAGCTGAATCAAAAACAGGTTAGATTAGATGCCATGCTAGCCTATCTGTCTCTAGATAAAAATGCGCTACATACCTTGATATCCCAAGACAGCGATATCGAGAACATCTTTGTTCTGCAAAAAAATAAGCTCGCTTTTCCTGATATATCTCAACCTTTAAGTTTGAAAGATCAAACGCTGGCTGAACTGATTATGCCAATAAGCCATGACCCTACATTGTTAATGGCTAAACAACCCACATCTGAAGATAAAAGCCCTAACTCTGGCTGGTTAGTCTTACAAGACAATAACTATCCAGCACTTATTTACTGGCGTAAAACCGATGAAGATACGGTAGGTATAAAACTCTCTTACGTTAAATTTTTAGCTGATGTTATCTCTGCTCTCGATACAAATTTTACACCTGATGGTATAAAAATTTCCGATAACGGCCAGGTACTTTACCAACTGTCCCCAGAGCCTATCGGTAATAATCAAACGCCTTCTTATAGCCAGAATTTACCTTTTCCGCTACACGGTTGGCAGATTGACTATTATACCGCACCTGTGAAAGGGCAATCTCTTTACTATCTAGGCACCATATTAATTGTCACCATTATTTTGGCCGTTGGCTTTATGGCATTTATGCTATATCGCGAGTTTAATCGCGCAACCAGATTAGCAAGCCAACAGGTTAGTTTTGTCGGACAGGTTTCTCACGAACTTAAAACGCCACTGACGAATATCACGCTTTATGCTGAAATGCTTAACGAAATGGAAGCAGAGGAAAACGACCAGAGAGCCCATTATCTTGGAGTCATTATCAGTGAAAGCCAACGCCTATCTCGCCTGATTCAAAACGTGTTGACCTTCACCAAACTGCCACAAATTTGCATTCGCCAAGTCGATATTAATCAATTAATGAATCAAATTTATACTGCGTTCAAACCCGTATTTGAAGCCAAAGAAATCCATCTCAACCTCAATATTAATGGGCAATTATCAACGAAAACAGACGTTGATCTGGTAACCCAGATTATCAGTAACCTACTCAGTAATGCCGAAAAATATGCTGCAACAGGTAAGCAGGTTGACCTTAATGTCGAACAAGATAACGACAATATTTTTATACATATCCGAGACTACGGTAACGGCATAACGGCTAAAGAGTTAAAACAAATATTCCAGCCGTTTTATCGGGTTAGATCATCGATTACCGAAGGAGTGAGCGGAACAGGTATCGGACTCACCATTGCCCGCCAGTTAGCTGAAACGCTGAGCGGTGAGATTAACGCAATCAACAATGAGCCCGGAATGACGTTTACGCTAAGACTTCCAAAACGCTAAGCCCGCTACAACAATTAATGGAATAATTAATAATGAAAATTCTTATCGCCGAAGATGATATTCATATCCGCCAAGGGTTGGCCGATATGCTTTCCAGAGAGGGATATTCCGTTCTGCTTGCTGATAATGGCAAAGTTGCCCTGTTAAAATATCAACAAGAGCAGCCGGATTTTATTATTCTGGATATTATGATGCCTGAGTTAGATGGCTATTCAGTCTGCAAAGAAATCAGAAAGCACGATGAACAAACGCCGGTGATCTTTTTATCCGCTAAAGGTGAAGAGCTTGATAAAGTTCTGGGGCTTGAGCTTGGTGCGGATGACTATATTAATAAACCATTTGGTATTCACGAGGTTCGGGCGCGAATCAAAACAATTGCCCGACGCTGTCTGAAAGCCAAACAGAATTCACCAGATCAAAGCTTCATTTTCGGTGATCTGACAATTTACCCGATGGAACTCTGTGCTAAACGGCAACAACAAACGATTGAGCTATCACTGCGGGAGATAAAAATTCTGTCATGTCTACACAGGTATAAAAACCAAATCGTGACCAGAGACATGCTGTTGGATTGGGTGTGGGGCGTTGATCATTTACCTAACAGCAGGACATTAGATCAACATATTTCAAAGCTCAGAAAAATGATTGAATCAGATCCTAATACACCTTTATTAATCAAGACGATTCACGGCTATGGCTACCGGTATCAAGAATAAGCATTACCTGAGCAGAATGGGGGGTTCACATTTATGGCGCAATGGTATGAATTTCATTAGGAGCATAGTTTGTGCTGTTAAGCCAGGATATATGGCAGTAAAACCGCTTTAAGCGATAAATAAGTCGCATCAAAAGCAACGATAAAAGTGAGATTGCTGAACAGAAAACGAAGGCCAAAAACCTTCTGTGAACGAGTATTGCCTAGACTCACCGTGAGCGTCCATATGACCGATTAAATTTGGCGGGCAAATGTTAGCCGGTAACTCCGAATGAGGCAGAAGCTGCAACGATATTTACCCCAAAGGTTTCTACTTTCCTATCGGTAAACACACCGCCTACTTCACCAAAGAAGACGACTTCATCCTCATCGTTGCCCTGTTAGGTCAACCACAGCTACCCCCAAATCATCTGAAATAGCTCACCCTTTTTATAGAACTGATGTATTTTCCGTGGGAGTGAGACCAACCATGATACTGACTCAACGACACTCCACGGAGAGAGGCCAACCATGGTAGTGACTCGACGACACGCCACGGAGTGAGGCCAACCATGGTACAGGCCAGATAACACACCAAGGAGTGAGGCAAACCATGATGCTGGCCAGATAACACACCAAGGAGTGAGGCAAACCATGGTATTGACTCAACGACACACAGCAAGTCCATCCCTGGATGCTCGACCCTGTAGGATCCCCTCATAATTCATAGCCCCAACAACCATGAGTTAATGAGAGTTGGGCTAGTTTCTTCGCAGCACAAAGCAAATCATCTGCTGATATGGGGTAGTCATGCCGTCGCCGCAGCAGTTCTTTGCCCATCCTGATTGTTGATAGCACATTCCTTTTCTTTACCGTGTTGGCTTGGAAGTGCCGCTGTAATTGCTGTGTTTCTCCGTATAATCCTACCCACCAAAATGCCAGTTGTACCAATAATGCTATCAATAGCAGTATGTCCATCCTCGCCGCATAACGTGTTCTGCTATGACGTAAACCAAAGCCATAAGCGGGGCTTTTTAAATCTCTAAAGGTTTCTTCTATTTGCATCCGTTTTTGGTAAATATTAACCAGTTTTTGAGGCGACATGGCTTCTATGGTCAAGTTGGTCACCAGTGCCCAAGGCTCTTTGGCGGTCAGTTCATACGTCCATTGCGCCGTATGGTGACAGTCTGTTGTCGTACTTCGCTGACCTTTTCTGCCTTTACTTGGAGCCCTGAACAATACCATCTCGCATAACAAGGGTTTCTTTACCGATAACGCCACTCGCCCAACATGTTTTGCGCGACGACTGGCTTTGGGATAAAGCGCTTTTAGCGAAAATTGGCGACCGAAGGGGTGCAGCCGATAGACACTTAATCCTCTGACACGACCCAGCCAATACCAACCGAGCTGCTCGACTTTTCGAAACCATGGATTACGGAAGCCCGCGTCAGTGACTATCAGCGGGGTAATATTGTCAGGTAACACTTTATGGAGTTCATTCAGAAACTGATTATGGGCAGTTTGTGTGCCTTGTAGTACTAACGGAAATGTTCGCTCGTAGAGCGTGATAGAGCGGCCCTTAATCGCAATAGAGGCGCGTAGTGCAATCAGTTCACGACCTTCACGCATATCAGACCAATCCACCAGTATGGTCGGCATCGTATGTGCTGTTAGCAGCCACTTTGCATGCCACTGATAAACAGCCAGTCTTTCATGGTGAAGGTGCGGGTTGCCCAATAATCTATCCATGCGTTTTATTGAGTGTTTAGTATGAGTGCTGGTGCCATCAATGTGCCGCCCTAAATGCGTGAGGGTGAGACAATCCGCGTTGATGAGGGCTTTGCAGGCGACCATGAGTGTATTCAGTCGCTTTTGATGGATTTCTGGACAATGTTGATAGAGAGATTAATGTAAGATAGTTAACACTTGCACCTTGATGCCCTGTGATTGATGTTTGTTCGCACTTCCATCTGATCACACTTCAAGGTGCAAGTTCACTCTAATTTAATGATTTATCTGAAAATCATCAGGGGATTCTTCAGAGTACAGGTATAATAGAAAAGTGACAGCCCTCGGGGAAAACGAGCCAAAGGAGTATCGTTTTTTATTTTCAAAAAAACATTAAGCAACTGAAAATATATGTCTTTTCATATTTTCTGATTTACATACCGCGCCAAAATACTTCTTGGTATATAAAGTCTCGCTTTTTCTGCATGAAAAAAGATTGAAAACTCACCCTAATGGATGCTAAGTTACTGGCACATTTGAATTATTTACTCTTATTTCTCAAACTTCGAGTCCATTATGGTTTGGGTTTCATTAGAAGTGCGGGTAATACACTGTTATGCTCTAATCTATTAAATTTTGAAACTTGTTTTTCATTTTTTAAATGGTGAATTTATTTAACTCGGAGGTTATATGGCAGCGAATACAACAGGAACAATAATGAGACAACCAGAAGATGGCAATATTAGACTGTGGCGCTATATGGATTTTTCAAAATTTGTTGCGCTAATATCATCAAAATCACTTTTCTTGAATCGAGTTGATAGATTTACGGATCCTTATGAAGGTCATTTTTCGAGTCTAAATAACCGAATCAGAAATAGCATTTATGAAGCTCAATATGCGGGTTCTGAAATTGATCCCCATAAAGTTGCTAATGCAATATCCGACTTTAATAGTTTCTCTAGACAATGGACTTATGTGAATTGCTGGCATGCAAACAAGTATGAATCAGCAGCAATGTGGGATTTGTACGCCAAGACAGAAGAAGCAATTGCTATTGAAACGGATTATAACTCATTAGCAGTAGTGCTACCTTCCGATGCTCAATTAGGTCTTGTTGAATATATCGATTTTGATACTGAATGGATGCCGGAAAATAATACAACTTACCCCTTCGTACATAAGAGAAAATCTTTCGAGCATGAGAAAGAGGTTCGAATCATAGTGCAGGAGATACCGAGGGCAAAAAGTGGAGTTGGTTTCGATTGGGAAGCTGTAAATGATAAACATGGCATATCACTAGATATCGATTTGAATCAGTTAATCAAATCAATTCATGTTTCACCTACAGCACCTAAATGGTTAGTCGATCTAACTAACACGGTGTCAAAAACCTTCGGTATTGATGCACACGTTAAGCAATCAGATTTATATAAAGCACCAATCAAATAATAATTCATTAATAAGATCGGACAGGCATAACTTTTTTCATTCAACATTTGACCAATAACACCTGAGCCTAAGGAATACACCATCTCCTCGGAAATAAGATCGGACAGGCATAACTTTTCTGGGACGGGCTAAAGCCAGAATAAGAATATGATCGGACAGGCATAACTTTTTTCATTCAACATTTGACCAATAACACCTGAGCCTAAGGAATACACCATCCCCTCGGAGTTGCCGCAGGGCATTTGCGGTCGTTGCGTGAGCGAGGCATGGATGCCGAGATAGCGTCAGTCGAATCAGGGACGAGCGTCTGACGCGATAGCATAAGAACGCTTAATGCCCAAGGGGCTTTCAACTCCGTTAGGGGCGTCTTGGAGCATCCAAGGGCGAAGGCCAACGGCCGTTTTGAGCGCGAGATAGGGATATCGAGCTGGTAGTTTTACATGGACGTTTTTGATAGGACGAGCAGTCCTCCTTGGTCGACTCTTGATTAAAAATCAGGGGGTGAAGCCCCACGACTTTGATTTTTGCTTTGATAAAAAGTTGGTGGCCTAGCATTTGCTTATCCACTGCAGCGCATTGGCAAACAGATTACAAAGCGATGACGCCATTATGGATAAGCCACAATAATAGGGAGTACCCGATCCGCCATGAAATCCACCATAAGAACCATGAAAATCACCTTAGATGACCTTAAAGGGCCAGAGATAGCGGCTTTGCTGCAGGAACACCTCGACGATATGCGAGCAACCTCGCCACCAGAAAGTGTGCACGCATTAGACCTTAATGGCCTGCGCCAACCCAATATTCGCTTTTGGACACTGTGGGATGACCGTAATCTGGCGGGCTGCGGTGCACTAAAATGGTTAGATGCTGAACATGCAGAGATCAAATCGATGCGAACCGCTGCGACTTACAAACAGCAAGGCGTGGCATCCCAGATATTGCAGCACTTGATCAATGACGCCAAAGCCGCTGGCGTGCAACGCCTCAGTTTAGAAACGGGCTCAATGACCTTTTTTCAGCCCGCACGTTCTCTCTACGCTAAGTTTGGCTTCGAGCTATGTGGCCCCTTTGCCGATTACGTGCTCGACCCCAATAGCGTATTTATGACCAAAAACATATAGCGGCTCCCTGTGCGCAGTGGAGTGATAAAGCTCGTCACTAGGCCTCTTTGCTCGCACTGCTTTTTCAAGCTTGCGCCCACCAGTTCATTAGAATAAACTTATTGAAAATTTTCTAATCATAGAGGCAAAGCTATGTTTCAATCTTTACTGGCTAAATTATCTGGTAGCAGCAACGGTGAAAAATGTTGGCAACTGATTGAGCAGGGTGCGCGCGTTATCGATGTGCGCTCACCGGAGGAGTTTGCCTCGGGTCATTTGCCTCAGGCCATCAATGTGCCACTGCCAACGCTCGACCAATGGTTACATCAGGTTGAAAATAAACAGCATCCCTTTGTACTTTACTGCGGCGCAGGCATTCGTGCCCAAAAGGGCTGTGATATTTTAAGGGCCAATGGTTTTGAATGTGTGGTTAATGGTGGTTCACTAAAAGATTTAGTCTGCTGCCAACCTAATCCTTAGCCTTATTTAGCCTAAGCGAGCGACGCTAAGGAGGAATGAATGACAACATCTTGTCCTGCACCTCGCCAAGCAGAAAAACCTGCTGAGCTTAAATCCGCTCGCCAAGCACGTTACGCAATGAGCCGTAATCGTGGCCAAGCGAGCGTCAAAGTGCGTTATATCGAAACCAGCGCTATGTCTCTTGGCTGCAAGCTTTGCGAGTAATAGGCTTTCTACATAAACAAAAATACCAGCTAAGATGCTGACATTTTTATTATTTTTACTATTAAACAGCTAACTTATCGATACTGGCTTTAGCTTCGCTGATCCCTTTTTGGTTAGCTTCTGGGCCCATGTTCAGCGCCTCAGCATAAACCACGTCCACATCGGTGATACCAATAAAACCGAGGAAGGTTTTTAAGAAAGGCACCATGTGATCGGTTGGACCATCTTTATGGGCGCCACCACGGGTGGTGATCAACACGGCGCGTTTACCTTCCACTAAGCCTTTAGGGCCATTCTCGGTGTAAGTGAAGGTCACACCCGCACGGGCCACAAAATCAATCCAGTTTTTCAGCTGGGTTGGAATATTGAAGTTGTACATTGGCGCAGTGATCACGATAGTGTCGTTCGCTTTTAACTCTTCCACTAAGGCGTTAGACAGATCGAGCATCTCTTGCTGACGTGCAGTTAGCTCAGCGCCGCCACGTAAGCCAGAGGCGATTTCACCGTCAACCATAGGTAACACATCTTTACCCGCTAAGTCGCGTACCGTGATGGTTGCGCCCTGCTTTTCCCATTTACCGATTAAGTAGTCAACTAACAAGGCAGATTGTGAATAACCGCCAAGAATACTGGATTTTAATACAAGGACTTTAGACATAATCTGCTCCGAAAATTGAAATTTTGGGGGAGTCTTTACACTTTATCTCGACTCTATAGGCTTAGTGTATTAGCCCATAAAAGAGAATAAAAGCGGATAAAATTTGAGATTACCTTCTAAAAAGTAGAACGGTTTTACATTTTTGGCACACTGACATACAAACCATCGAACTGGGCGCAGAGTTTTCCGTCACAAAAGAGTTGCACCTCAAGCTTCACCTTGGCTTTTCGCCCCCGTTGCAGCGGGCTTAAATTCGTATCTGGCCAACGCACTTTGACCTCAGGCGCGCTGGTAACGGGCGCCAAATAACGAATATGGGCATCGGCCAATACTATGTCGCCATCCACATTGAGGAGTTGCTGTTGCAGCCATACCATGCCCCAACCAGTGAGCGTCATGATGGTATAAATGCTGCCCGCAAACATGGTGTGATGCAGATTGATATTCGGCGCGAGTGGCGCACTCACACTCAATTCACCATCAGTAAATGACAGCGGTGCTATCTGCATAAACTCACTCACAGGTATAGTACTGTGCCAAGTCTGGCGTAATCGATTGAGTAGTTCATCCATGTGCATGTTCCTTTACTGATGCAGACTAAACCTGTAAATGGAAGGTCACTGGACCATCGTTGACGAGTTCAACCTTCATATCAGCAGCAAATTGCCCTGTTTCGGTGTTCACGCCCTTGGTGCGGCAAAAGGCGACAAACTCTTCATACAGGCCAAGCGCTTGCTCAGGCGTGCCCGCGCCCGAAAAGCTCGGCCTTAGCCCACGCTCCGTATCAGCGGCTAAGGTAAATTGGGATACCACTAAAAGCGAGCCTCCCGCCTGAGTCAAATTGAGATTCATTTTGCCATTTTCGTCGGAAAACACCCGATAACTCATCACTTTAGTAGCTAATTTTTCCATTTTTTCGCGGTTATCTTCCCGTTCAACCCCGAGCAAGACTAACAAGCCTTTATCAATCGCACCTATGGTTTGATTATCTACAACCACGCTGGCGCGGCTCACTCTTTGAATTAAGGCGATCACCACTTTTCCTTTAGATTAAGACTTAACAACGGGCATCAAGGGGATTGGGCGCAGATACTGCTCAACTCCGTCAGGCAAGGACTGGGCGATTTGTGCCAATCCGCCATCGGTCCACAGCATAAAACGGCGCAGCTCTTCAATTTCGACCTTATCGGCAAAGGTCACTGTACCTTGGATTTGGATTACCGCGCCTTGCTCGCGCAATACAAATTTAGCGAAATTGAGTTTGGCATTAAGCTCACCAATCACCGCTGGTAGCTCTGGGCTTGCCTGCAACTGCGGATGCACCGCATAAAAACGATTCATTAGGATGCGATCAATCCCCGCGGCATTCATGCTGGGTTCTAACATAAAATCATTATTGCCAAACTGCACCGCTACTTTATCTGGCCCAACTTTGTTTGCCAAGTAATTGGCATTGAGTAATGCCTGATACAAGGCATCGGCAGCGACCTCGTTAGTCATTCCAGCCAATTGCACCACTTTAGGCGCAACAGGTGCGCGCGCGTCAGTCGATGCCGCGCTAACTGACGGCTGCTTAGCTAATTCGCCTTCTGCAACAGAGGCGGATGGTGTGGCCGCACAGGCTGTTAATCCTAAAATGGCGGCAATAATAATGGCTAATTTCATGTTAACTCCTGTCGCTTTATCCAAGCCCACATGGCTTGAATTTCGAGTGTGACGGCAAGGGAGAGTATTTCACTATTCAGTGAATGCCCACCATCAACAATACTGTGGATTTCTATCCTATGGTTGCCGACCTTTGTCAAAAAGGTGGCTAATAAACGTGCCGGACAGACGGCATCCTGCGTACCTTGTAATAACAGGGTACGCGCTGTGACCTGAGATGTCACCCGCTGTAATACACTGAACATATTGAAGTAACCATTTTGCGCATAGTGTAGCTCTATCTGAGCTAAGGCCAATTGCTGGGCCGAGAGCCTTCTTGGCAGCGCTATTGGCACCCCCGCCAAGGTTAATTCCCATTGGATCCAACGGCGGGCAAACTCATGGCGAGTTGCTTCATCTTGGGCGTTAAATCCTAGCTGATAGTGCGTAAATAAATCCGCCAATCCAATAGAAGGAGCAGCAAATTCACGGTGAGCCTGCGGATATAACTGCGCCGCGCCCGATGGCGTATAGAGCCATTCAATCCCCTCTTTTGATGGAATAAACAGTGCCCATAACACTTGGGCGATCACCCGATTGGGAAATAATCCACTGTAAATTAAAGCTAAGGTGGCGCCAAATGAACCACCCGCTAAGCACCAACGCTCTATCCCTAAACGGATACGAATTGCCTCAATATCGCAAATAAGTCCATTCAAATGATTGTGTTCTAACTCGCCAGAAGGCAGTGATTGCCCCGCACCACGTTGATCCAGCAGTAAAATCCAATAATGCTCGGGGTTAAATAAACTTAGCTCACTCACACTGGCACCCGCCCCTGGGCCGCCATGTAGATATAACAACGGAATCCCCTGCGGATTACCATATTGGGCAAGATGCAACTGCTGCCCACTGCCCATCATCAGCCAATCACGGCGGATAAAAGGGGCGACCTGATAGACATCAGTAAGCATATTTGGGATAAAACTCGCGATGGTTAAAACGCATGACAACTTTTATTCAGATAACAACCTCGCTATGGCTTTTCCTGTGTAGTTGAGCGCGTCGGATCAAAAGCTGTGTTCTCTGTAACATGAGCAGATGCTAAAGAGGAGGATTCGAGCTGTGCTAACTCGGCCTCTCGCTGGGCTAAAATTTCTTGCTCTGCTAACCTTGCTTACTCTGCCAAGGGCTGAGTTTCGCCAGCATTGCTGCTGGACTCATAATCCAAATATTCCGGCATGGCGGCGGTAATTTCGGCGCCCAGCAGCACGATCATCCAGGATAAATACACCCAAACAAATAGGATCGGAATAGTCGCCAGCGCACCGTAAATTGCCTCATAACTTGGGAATTTTGTCACATAAAAGGCAAAGCCTTTTTTCCCCAATTCAAATAGCAGCGCCGCCACCACAGCGCCCAACAGCGCGTGCCAAAACTTCACCTTTTGATTAGGCACCACCATATACAAGAGTAAAAATGCAGCCACCGAAAATAACAACGGCAAACGCTCAATAAACAGCGGCATCATGCCAGATAAAGCATCACCCTCAAACAGTTTTAGCGACACCACATAGGAGGTCGCCACTAAGCTCGCGCCCACCAGCACAGGGCCTAAGGTAATCACCATCCAATACATGGAAAAGGCCACCACGACCGAGCGTTTTTCCTTGGTGCGCCAGATATTATTCAACGATTTATCAATGGCCGAAATCAGCATAATTGCCACCACGACTAAGGCCGCGATCCCCACAGCAGTCCCCTTCGAGGCATTGCCCACAAATTCATTAATATAAACTTGTACCGTATCGCCCGCTGCGGGTAGAAAATTCTCGTAAACAAAGGCTTCAATTTGGCCACGGATCCCCTTAAACACAGGAAACGCCGATAGCATCGACATAGTCACCGCCACCATAGGCACGAGCGATAACAGGGTGACATAGGCCAAGTGGCCCGCACGAATATTGATTTGATCTTCAACTAGGCGCTGGCGTAAATGCAGCAGGAAGTGCCAGATCCCGAGGAGTAAGACTCGAATTTGTGCCAGATCTATCTTCTTAGTCACGGGTTTCTCTTGATTCTGTTGGTATAGACTCGTTATCTTCGTACAATAAACACTTAATTTACAAGTCTAAGGAGTGAATTGATGTCACAACAAGGATCCACTGGCAATGTTATCGCCGCAATCGCAAGCCTGTTTTTTCCCGGTCTAGGCCAACTACTACAAGGACGAATTTTGGCTGCATTGCTATTCTTCGTGGTCACTGTGGTCGGCTACGCCCTTTGGTGGTTAATTGTGCCTGCGGTACTAGGTGCTATCTTTCACCTCTGGAGCATTATCGATGCGGCGCGCTTTCAAGCCGATTAACTTCATCTGACTCAGTGACGGAATATCCCATGAAAAGATTGATCACCTCTAGCTTAATCGCGGCAACGCTACTGCTGACGGGCTGTCAAACAGCCTATTACGGTGCGATGGAAAAAGTGGGCTACCACAAACGCGACATTATGGTTGACAGGGTCAAGGCTGCGAAAGAATCCCAAGAGGATGCACAAAAAGAGTTCAGCTCGGCACTCGAAGAGATGCAAGCCTTGCTTAATCACAACGGTGGCAATCTGGAAAAAGCCTATAACAAGGCCAAGGATGAATACGAGTCAGCCCAAAGTGCCGCCGATGATGTGAGTAATCGCATCAACAAGGTCGAAGATGTTGCCGAAGCCCTGTTTGATGAGTGGCAAACAGAAATCGCTGAGATCAGCAAAGCTAGCCTGCGCCGCAACAGCGAAACTAAGCTCAAGGAAACCCGCCGCTCCTACGAGCAGTTGATCAAAACCATGCGCCGCGCCGAATCCAAGATGCCGCCCATCCTCACCGCCATGAAAGACAATATGCTGTATTTAAAGCATAACTTGAATGCCCAAGCGATTGGTGCGATTAAAGGCGAATTTGCCAGCTTGCAAACGGATATCTCAGGCTTAATCAAAGAGATGAACAAGTCTATCAACGAGTCGACTCGATTTATCGAAGCCCTTGAGAACGCAAAAGGTTAATGCCGTTTTACTCGCTTAAATAAGCTGTTGATTCAGTCAATCCAATCTGAATTAACAGCTTGTTTGCTCCGAAGACTTTACTCGCTCTGATACATTACCGAGTCAAAATAGCCGTTTTGCTATTGATTTCGGTTTCCCTGCATTGCCGCTTTCATTTGTGCAAGGCTACGATTTTGGGCTTTGTGAGCCATAGCGCGCTTTCATGTGACGATTCAATCAATATTGGATCTATCGCACAAATTTGCTTTAGGCTCATAAACTTATCTACAAAAGATTGCTCAGATTGAATACGTGTATTCTATGCAGTATTAACATGAGTTTTATTGAATCCCTAACCCTAATGCTGGCCCTGATGTATATCGCCTCCCTAAGCTATTGGAGCGGAAAAAAGTGGGGCGCCGTGGTGACCTTACTGTTAAGTATCGGTGCTGTGGCCATTAGCCTGTATTGGCCGCTGGCACTTGCCCTCCTCATTGCCTTGCCGCTATGCCTGATAGCCAACAAGTTTGCCCCAGAGGAGTTTAAGACCGAGATAAAAATCAACACCCTACGCGAAGGCTGCCAACAGCTGCTCGCGCTTTCACTGTTTTTAGTCGCCATTCAATACTGCATCAATGCCATTCAACTCAAACAAGGGAGCACACCTTGGTTAATGCGCCCCGATGTTGTCGATGCCTTTTTGCCCATCGCCGGCGGGATTGAATTAAAAGCCATAGTAACGCTTAACTTGTGGGATCAAACCCATCCCGCCGCGGCCTTGATGCTCGCCGCCGTGCTACTCACAGGCTTACTCTGCAAACGCGCCTTTTGTGGCTGGGCCTGCCCATTAGGATTAGCAGGGGAATATCTCTACGCCCTACGCAAACGTTTTATCAAAGCAGAACTCGCGCCACCAGCATGGCTAGACTGGCCGCTTAGAATGCTTAAGTATCTATTGCTGCTGGCGCTTTTTTACATTGTGATCGGTATGCCAAGCGAGTCGATCCCCTATTATCTGCAAGGCAATTACCACAAAATTGCCGATCTTAAGATGGCGCTGTTTTTTGTCACGCCTGGACTCATTACCTTAGCCTGCTTCGCCCTGATCCTCGCCCTCGCTGCATGGCGTCGCCAAGGTTTTTGTCGTTATTTATGTCCCTATGGTGCCATACTCGGACTGTTAAGCTTTGCCAGCCCACTCAAGATCCGCCGCAACACTCAGCATTGTCTGATTGAAGCCAAGGGCATGAAATGCGATAAATGCACCCGCGCCTGCCCCGCCAATATCATAGTGCATACCAAAACCACGGTTCGCAGCGACGAATGCCAAGCCTGCATGCGCTGTGTGGCGGCCTGCCCTAAATCGGCGGCGCTCGGCTTAAGTCTTAAATCCGGCCACAGAGTTAGCCATAAGGGATTATTAGTCTTATTATTACTGGCGCTATTTGCGCTACCGCTGACGGCCTATTTAGCCGGATTTTGGCATAGCCAAACGCCGGATAATATCCGCATGGAGCTAATCCAAGTGATTGATCGAGTTGGCCATTAACGATTTTATTTGCATATAAGTAGGCATAAAAAAGGTGCAGCTTTGGCTGCACCTTTTATTTTGGCGATGTCCCGTCCTGAAACGTCAACACGCCCTAGTTTAAGCGCTAGTGACTAAGCCAAATCGAACCTGTCGGCATTCATCACCTTGGTCCAAGCAGCCACAAAATCATGCACAAACTTTTCCTTAGCATCATCCTGTGCATACACCTCGGCGTAAACGCGCAGCACAGAGTTAGACCCAAACACTAAATCGACGCGGGTTGCCGTCCACTTCACCGTACCAGTTTTGCGCTCAACAACTTCATACAGGTTAGTGCCAACGGGTTTCCAGCTGTAGGCCATGTCGGTGAGATTCACAAAGAAATCATTACTTAACACACCCACTTTATCGGTAAACACACCGTGACGCGTACCGCCATGGTTAGTGCCTAATACCCGCATGCCGCCTATCAGTACCGTCATCTCATGGGCGGTTAACCCCATCAGTTGCGAGCGATCGAGCATCATCTCCTCAGGCTGAACCACATAATCCTGTTTCAGCCAGTTGCGATACGCATCGTGCAAAGGTTCAAGCACGACAAAGGATTCCACATCGGTCATTTCCTTCGTGGCATCACCACGGCCAGGCATGAAAGGTACTGTGATATTGACTCCCGCAGCGTGGGCGGCCTTTTCAATCGCCGCAGCGCCGCCGAGGACAATCAAATCAGCAATACTGACTTTTTTGCTCAAGCTTGCCTGCAACGCGCTCAATACTTTCAATACTTTTTGCAAACGCTCAGGCTCATTTCCTGACCAATCTTTTTGTGGCGCTAAACGAATTCGTGCGCCATTGGCCCCACCACGGAAATCCGAGCCTCGAAAGGTGCGCGCGCTATCCCAAGCGGTCGCCACTAACTCAGATACGCTGAGTCCCGAGGCTAATAATTTCGCCTTAAGTTCGACAATCTCACTGGCAACTAAACGGTAATCGACGCTCGGGATTGGGTCTTGCCAAATCAACTCTTCACTCGGGACTTCTGGCCCTAAATAACGGCTTTTAGGCCCAAGATCACGGTGAGTTAACTTAAACCAAGCACGGGCAAACACCTCGGAGAAATAGGCGGGATCTTGATAAAACCTCTCGGATATTTTGCGATATTCGGGGTCTATCTTCATCGCCATATCCGCATCCGTCATGATGGGGTTAAACTTCTTCGCAGGGTCACCCACAGAGATAACTTTATCTTCTTCTTTAATATTGATGGGTTCCCATTGCCACGCTCCGGCGGGACTCTTTTTTAGTTCCCAGTCGTAATTTAACAGCAAGTAAAAGTAGCCGTTATCCCACTGGGTTGGGTGAGTCGTCCAAGCCCCTTCAAGGCCACTGGTCACAGCATCACAGCCAACGCCACGGCCTTTTTTGTTTAACCAACCTAAACCTTGCGCTTCAACATCCTCACCCTCTGGTTCGGGGCCAAGGTCTTGAGCTTTACCATTACCATGGCATTTACCTACAGTGTGGCCACCCGCAGTTAAGGCGACGGTTTCTTCATCATCCATCGCCATCCGCGCAAAGGTGATACGCACATCTTGGGCGGTGCGCAGTGGATCGGGCTTACCATCAACTCCTTCGGGATTCACATAAATCAGCCCCATCATTACGGCGGCCAAGGGATTTTCAAGGTCGCGAGCACCAGAGTAACGACTGTTCGGATTATCACTCGGCGCGAGCCATTGTTTTTCTGAGCCCCAATAAATGTCTTTTTCAGGATGCCAGATATCGGCACGACCACCGGCAAAGCCAAAGGTTTTTAATCCCATAGATTCATAGGCCACGTTGCCAGCCAGAATAATCAAATCCGCCCATGAGAGTTTATTGCCGTATTTTTTCTTAATCGGCCAAAGTAACCGACGGGCTTTATCAAGGTTGGCGTTATCTGGCCAGCTATTGAGCGGCGCAAAGCGTTGATTCCCCGTCCCCGCACCGCCACGGCCATCTGCAATCCGATAGGTTCCTGCGGAGTGCCATGCCATACGGATCATCAAACCGCCATAATGCCCCCAATCGGCTGGCCACCAATCTTGGCTATCGGTCATAAGGGAATGTAAGTCCTGCTTCACTGCTGCGAGATCTAAACTGTTGAATGCATCACGATAACTAAAGTTAGGGTCCATCGGATCCGTTTTCTGATCGTGTTGGTGCAAGATATCGAGGTTAAGAGCCTTAGGCCACCAGTCCATATTGTTACTGGCAACGGCAGAATTGGCCCCATGCATCACGGGGCATTTACCTTGGGAGCGTTGAGTCTTATCCATGGGATATTCCTTTACTTATGGCTAACGAAGGGAATGACACTGTACAGTGCCATTAGGCTAATCAGGTTGAGCGTTTTACCGTTGGCATTAATTCCTTTTGCATTGAGCCAAAGTGACGATTAATGCACCTTTCAATCAGTATGCTAAATGAACAACATGACAACATTTCAGAGTTAAGCAATTAAAGCGAGGAGACAGTAACGAGAACATAAAACCATAGCTCAAAAAACAGGCTAAGATCACACTATCCGTGATTTTTACGGCACTATATTGATTTTAATCAGACCGCGGGACGAGTTTATCGTCAATACTCATCTCAAATAAGAACAAGAATACGTTTATATTCTCTCAATCGGAGTGAACCTATGCGGCAGAGACGCTTGCAACTTATGCAGTCACTTTTTGATGAATATATTGAGATGTACGCTGCCCGGGATGACAAGCTCACAGCCCGTTTCAGTGATGATTTTAGTGGTTATGCAGGTAGCAGCGATATCCTTGTCACCAGTAAAGATGAATGGATAAAAATAACCCGTCAGGACTTCGCCCAAGTCCCCGAACGGATCCGTATTGAGGTATTAGATCTATCACTACAGGATCTTGCTGAAGATATTATTGTTATTACTGCATTTTTTCATATTCATCTCCCTGTTCCAGACTCGATACTCAGCCAAGAAACAGCAAGATTAATGCTGGTTTTCCAGCAAGAAAGCAAAGATTGGAAAATCGTCCATAGTGGAATTTCGATTCCCTATGGCATAGCCAAAAAAGGTGAAATTTATCCAATGACAAGTTTAGAAGAGCGCAATCGAGAGCTAGAGTCCATTATACAAGCGCGAACCTATGAACTTGCAGAAGCAAACAACAGGCTAGAAAAACTCAGTAATACCGATGGATTAACCAATATTGGCAACCGTAGATTGTTTGATCAAATGCTACAAAAGGAATGGAGCCGTGGACAACGCAACAACACGCCACTCTCGCTCATCATGCTCGATATTGACCACTTTAAATTATTTAATGACCACTATGGTCACCTCGCGGGAGATGACTGTCTCAAGATGCTGGCGAACGGCTTATCTCAATCAGGTCGTCGGGCGGGTGAATTGGTCGCACGCTATGGCGGCGAAGAATTTGTTATTTTACTCCCCAATACGGATCTACAAACGGCACTCGATACAGCCAAGCACGTACATCAACTTATCCAATCGCTTGCTATTCCCCATATTAAAACCAACCTAGGCATTGTCACCGTCAGCGTGGGTGTCGCGTGTTTACTCCCCTCAGATAAACATAACGCCCTAGAATTAGTCCACCAAGCAGATACAGCCCTTTACTTGGCTAAGTCTGCAGGCCGTAACTGCATACGCTCAGCACCACCTAATGGAACTCAAATATAACCATTAAAAAGCCCCGCTAAGTTGCCTTAGCGGGGCTTTATTCATTCACTGTATGGCGGTCACTTTATCGTGGCCGCCAAAACCACCATTAGCCGCGGCTAGCGCGCTTACGGTCGTTTTCAGTTAAGTGTTTCTTACGAACACGGATGCTCTTAGGTGTCACTTCAACTAATTCGTCATCATCAATAAACTCAAGCGCTTGCTCAAGCGTTAAAGTGATTGGCGTAGTCAGAACCTGAGCTTCGTCAGTACCAGAAGCACGCATGTTAGTCAGCTGCTTACCTTTCAGACAGTTAACTGTCAGATCGTTTGAACGAGCATGAATACCCACAACTTGACCTTCGTAAACTTCAGCAGCGTGGCCAATAAACAGACGACCGCGGTCCTGTAGACCGAACAGTGCGAATGTCAGCGCCTTACCCGTTGCGTTAGAGATCAGTACGCCGTTAGCGCGTTGACCAATGTCGCCACCTTTATGTGGACCGTAGTGATCGAATGAGTGGTAAATCAAACCGGTACCTGACGTTGCTGTTAAGAACTCTGTTTGGAAACCGATTAAGCCACGGCTTGGGATAACAAAGTCAACGCGCACGCGACCTTTACCGTCAAGCTGCATATCTTTCATTTCAGCTTTACGGATACCCAGCTTCTCAATCACTGTCCCTTGATGTTCTTCTTCAACGTCAACGGTCAGAGTTTCAAATGGCTCACACAGTTCACCATCGATGGTTTTTAAGATAACTTCTGGGCGAGAAACTGCTAATTCGTAACCTTCACGACGCATGTTTTCGATCAGGATAGATAAGTGTAATTCACCACGACCAGATACCGCGAAACGGTCTGGGCTGTCGGTTTCTTCAACACGCAGTGCCACGTTGTGCACTAATTCCTGTTGCAGACGCTCAAGAATGTTACGTGAAGTCACATACTTACCTTCTTTACCCGCAAAAGGTGAAGTGTTGACTTGGAAGGTCATGGTCAGCGTTGGCTCGTCAACAGATAAAGGCGGCATCGCCTCTACATTGCCAGCGGCGCACACTGTGTCCGAAATTTTAAGCTCACCCAAACCAGTAATCGCAACGATATCGCCCGCGTTTGCTACATCAACTTCGGTACGCTCTAAGCCCATGTAACCTAATACTTGGCCCATTTTACCGTTGCGTACTTTACCGTCGGCACCGATCACGCTCACCTGTTGGTTAGTCTTGATGCTACCACGGTTAATGCGACCCACACCGATAACACCCACGTAAGAGTTGTAATCGAGCTGAGAAATTTGCATCTGGAATGGACCATCCGCATCAGCATCAGGTGATGACACTTTTTCAACGATAGTCTGAAACAGTGGCGTCATATCTTCGCTGACAACATCTGGATCTAAGGTTGCAAAACCGTTTAATGCAGAAGCATAAACGATTGGAAAATCTAATTGTTCGTCGGTCGCACCTAAGTTATCGAATAGGTCGAATACTTGGTCGATAACCCAATCAGGGCGAGCACCTGGACGGTCAATCTTGTTGATAACAACGATTGGCTTTAAGCCTTGGGCAAACGCTTTTTTGGTTACGAAGCGAGTTTGTGGCATTGGACCATCAACGGCATCAACCAGCAACAATACTGAGTCAACCATAGACAGAACACGCTCAACCTCACCACCGAAGTCGGCGTGGCCAGGGGTGTCTACGATGTTAATGCGGTAGTCGTTCCACTTGATGGCAGTGTTCTTTGCCAGAATCGTGATTCCACGCTCCTTTTCAAGATCGTTGGAGTCCATCACCCGCTCAGTAGCTTCTCCCCGGGTTGCAAGGGTTCCTGATTGCGACAGCAGCTTGTCAACCAGGGTCGTTTTGCCATGGTCAACGTGCGCAATAATGGCGATGTTACGTAAATTCTCTAGCACGGATAAACCTCTTACCATCAAACAAAAATTAGGGATATTACAAATATTCGTTACAGCAATCTACGTTGAGTCGCCATAAAAAAGCGTGACATTCTACTCCAGAGCGGCCATATCGCACAGGATTATTTTTGAACACTTATAAAACTATTTTTTGGGGCCCGTGCTAACGAATCAGTTATGACGATAAGACAAATCACCCAAATGCACCGTTACAGCGCAGGCAATTTGCCATATTATTTCGATACCAGCATAGCTAACCAGCTGAAATCACTATTTTTCACGGGAATGGCGTAGCAGACTATGCGCTTAAGACCGCCATAAGTATAGCCAATAACCCAAGTTAAGCCGCCGTACTTTTTCACCCAGTGATATAAATAAGCCAGACCACCAAGCCACACTTTGCAGCTAACACTGACGCTAATAGCGTTAGGCTAAGTTTCAACAAACTCTATTCCCACCCGCGAACAACGGAACTAGTTGATTGATTTTGAAACGTTATTAATTAAAACCCATTAACATTGCCATCAAAAAAACAGCTTAGTATCCCACCGTTTTGTGACATTATGACAAGCACTTAAAACAGTGAGCTTAGGCGACTATCAAGGCTCAATTATGTGTTAAATTCATTCTGCGTTGCTGGGCACAATCTGTGGTAACAAGCTCTCTACCAGCATGCAGTTTAGCGAAAATATAGGTACAAATTCGCCAAGCAAGCTTGCGCTTATCGTCACTGCACTAAAATGGGGGACGAACCGCTCGCACCAAAATGGATGAATGCACCAAAATGCCACATACAAATGCACCAACACAGTGCAATCAAGAGTTTAACCTGGTGTAATAAAAAACATACTTTATAAATATCAATGATTTAAATTATTGGCATGGATATCGCTATATAGCTCGTAAGTTTGCTCAAGCACAACTTGAGTTAAAAGATTATAGAAGGGACATCCCTTTACCCTACCGGAGACTTGAGAATGTCAGTTGAATCAGTTTTAAAGCAACTTGAAGAATTAGAAGTTAAGTTTGTTGATTTACGTTTTACCGACACCAAAGGTAAAGAGCAGCACGTATCTATCCCTTCTCATCAGGTAGACGCTGACTTCTTCGAAGACGGTAAAATGTTTGACGGCTCATCAATTGCTGGCTGGAAAGGCATTAACGAATCAGACATGGTACTGATGCCAGACCCAACGACGTTTGTACTGGACCCATTCACCGAAGAAACCACAGCACTGATCCGCTGTGACGTTCTCGAACCAGGCACAATGACTGGTTACGATCGCGACCCACGTTCTATCGCTAAAAAAGCGGAAGAATACCTACGCTCAACCGGTATCGCTGACACAGTATTAGTTGGACCAGAGCCAGAATTCTTCCTGTTCGACGATGTTCGTTTCGGCACTGATATGTCTGGTTGTTTCGTTAAAATCGACGCAAAAGAAGCAGCTTGGAACTCAGGCACTAGCTACGAAGGCGGCAACACCGGTCACCGTCCATTCGTGAAAGGTGGTTACTTCCCAGTGGCGCCAGTTGACTCATCACAAGACCTGCGTAGTGCTATGTGTTTAGTGTTAGAAGAAATGGGTCAAGTGGTTGAAGCTCACCACCATGAAGTGGCGACTGCTGGTCAAAACGAAATCGCTACTCGCTTCAATACCCTGACTAAGAAAGCGGACGAAATCCAAATCCTGAAGTACGTAGTGCACAACATGGCTCATGCCTATGGCAAAACTGCGACTTTCATGCCTAAGCCAATCGTTGGCGACAACGGTAGCGGTATGCACGTTCACCAATCTCTGTCTAAAGATGGCGTAAACCTGTTCGCGGGTGACAAATACGCAGGCTTAAGTGAAACCGCCCTGTACTACATCGGTGGTATCATCAAGCACGCTCGCGCGCTGAACGCGTTCACTAACCCAAGCACCAACTCTTACAAGCGTTTAGTACCACACTTCGAAGCGCCAGTTATGCTAGCTTACTCAGCGCGTAACCGCTCTGCTTCAATCCGTATTCCAGTGGTACCAAGCCCTAAAGGTCGCCGTATCGAAACTCGCTTCCCAGATCCACATGCAAACCCATACTTAGGTTTCGCAGCACTGCTGATGGCAGGTATTGATGGTATCCAAAACAAGATCCATCCAGGCGAAGCAATGGATAAAGATTTGTACGATCTGCCAGCAGAAGAAGCGGCTGAAATCCCACAGGTGGCGACTTCATTAGAAAACGCCCTTGAGAACCTGCAAGCTGACCATGAGTTCTTAACTCGCGGTGGTGTATTCAGCGAAGATTTCATCCAGTCTTATATTGCACTGAAATCTGCAGAAGCTGAGCGTGTTGCACGTACAACTCACCCATTAGAGTTTGAAATGTACTACAGCCTGTAATGGCTAACGGCATGCAATTACTCACGGTATAAATGCATGCATAAAGTATAAAAGCCCCAACAGTTTTGCTGTTGGGGCTTTTTTTATCGCTATTTTGATAATACAACGAAATAAAACTACCGCTGAATCAGTTCCCTAAAGATTTGATTCATCTTAAGGGTAAAACCGCCCCAGAATAACCGCAAATGGGGAGCGATAGCGGGTTTTAGGGAATGGTGTGACCCCCTCTGGGCTGGAGTGATTCACTGACATGAATAGGAAAAATTAGTGGATCAATCCACCAGCTCTTACAATCCCTATAATACCAATCAAAATCCAAAAACCATTGAGTAAGGTGTAAGCGGCATCTTTGCGCAAAGCAGCACACCATGTTAGTAAAACAGCATCTATTGTGTTGAACACCCAAACAAACATAAAAGGACTTTCAGGGCCAAGCCAACTAACAAGCGAAAAACTAAATATCCGCATTAGGACGCCAACCATTTCTAAGGCCCGCATATTTGCGTTCAAAAAAGCATTAATTTTTTTATAAAACAATTTATTACCACTCTTTTATTTATCATGTAGAACGACATAAAGAACGACTGTTACCAACCTTCCCCTGTGTTACAGGGGAAATTGAACGAAATTTTAATATGTAAACTACATCAGGTAAATCTGATTCACGTTGTATCAAATCACATCACAAATATTGCAGACTCATGCCTTGATATTGAACTTAATTACGCATGGTAAACTGCCGACTAAATCGGTTTGCCGCTGGGATATTTTTAATGGATATGTGGCGATACACGTATCCCTAAACTGCAGGGGCTCGGCATACGAAGCTCCTTGTTTAATGCTTAATCAAAGCATGGTCGGAGATTAACTCTCTCGCTACTGATCCGCCTCTCGTTACTGTTGGTGAATAATTGACACATATATTCATATGGTTAGAATGCCAACTGGCTAAAACTGGACATATCGGCGTCGAATAAAACTAGCTCTGGTTCCACACGACTAAGGCTCGAAGTTAATCAAGCGAGTAGGTTGCACCGAAAGCAATGCCGTTTTTCAAATATAAACAATGGAGTGCTTATGCGTTGGTTGACTTGGTTGGTCGTGTGCTGCTCTCTCACGGGGTGTGCGACAGTAACATCGAGGATGGGAGAAGATTCAACTTGGGGCCACTCTTTCTCCAGTGTTCAAACGGCTGTTGATAATGGCGAGGAGTGTATGATTATCTCCGCATTGTCCGCACCGCCTCTGCTGTTGTTTACCATCCCGCTGACTATCGTGGATATGGGCAGTGCGCTGATCGTCGACGCTGTTATGCTACCAGCAGATTTAGCGATCACACCCAGCGATCCCAAGCTCCGAACCCCGCGTTCTATGTTCTGCCGCTATAACTACAGCATTTAAGCATATTCGCCACCCATAAATTACCTCAGTCTCAGGGCATGGGTTAACGACATCGGCATTAGGGGGTGCCTTGGCGCCCTAGAGCCATGCTCCCTGTTCGAGGCAATTACGCCGTGTCGGCTGAGTAAACCAAGTTCAATCCGTTAACGATTGGCCTTTATCACCCCAAGCAACCGCGCGATATCGGCTTCATCGTTATAGATATGCGGTGATACGCGTATCCCTAAACTGCGGGTATCGACACTGATATTCGCTGCAGCCAAGGCGGCCAATATTTGTGGCTGCCGCTCACCAAATTGCAGGATTATCGTGCCGCTACGTTTGTCTACTTCCTGTGGCGAAACTAGTTCATTATCCAATGCCTGTACCACAGGCTCCATCAGTTGCAGGTTATGCTCGCGCATGACTTGTGAGCCAATATTGGCGAAATATTCAATGCTATGGGCGGCAATGGCATAGGGAGCGATGGAAGGCGTACCGCCCCAAAACCTTAACGCCGTTGGATGGTAGCGAAAATCATGAATATCAAACTCGAAGGGATTTTCATGGCTAAACCAACCCACATCCTGCGGCTGACATTCGGGCAAGATGGCCGGATTAACCCATAAATACGCCGCACCAGGGCCAGAGCATAACCATTTAACACTCGAGCCAATCATAAAATCCGGTTGTAACTTGGCTAAATCCAGCGGCAAAATCCCCGCCGATTGCGCCACATCCACAAGGCTCAAACAGCCACGCTCACGGGCAAGGGAGATAATCTGCGCGAGGGGCGCCTGTTGTCCCGTGTTTGAATAGGCGTGGCTGACAAAGACCAAATCGACATCGTCGCAAATATGCGCATCCCACACATTGGGGTCAGTAACATCTAAACTCTTGGGAATAAAGCGCAATTCGCAGCTTGCGGGCAATGCCTTTTTAAGGGCGAATCCCATGCTAGGAAAATCAATTTCGCTCATCAGCACCACGGCGCCGCCATTTCGAGTTAAATCCCGCGTTAATCTATCGAGGGACATTACGATTTTGGTCAAAGCGCTCGAAAGATTCACCTGCGGGCAAAAATCCTGTGGCTGACCATTAAATAAGCTCGCCAGCGCCGCGGTAAAGTTATCGATTACGCCTAGCCATTGACCCCAAGGCTCACGCCCAGACTCCTGCCAAGGCGCAAAAAACGCCTGCTTAAGCGCCTGCTCGGTTGATTTAAGCGGTCGCCCCACAGAATGGTTAAGCAGATAACCAGGGCCTGCAAGGCAAAAGTCCTGTTTTACATTTAACAACATAGCCTTACCTCAAACTGTCTTTGAGTTTTTTCAAATCGTAGTAACGGGTGCGAATATCGTCACGCAATACGGCGGCGCGTCTATCCCTTAAACGCTCAAGGGAGGCGAGCAGTACATGCAATGGTGGGCCACTGGCGGTCACTTTGGCTAAATGTTGTTGTTCCATGCTGACCGAAGGCTCAGCAATATATTTAGTCACTAATTCATTGTGATGTTGAATCGCAGTTTGCCCATGTAATTCACAGACTTCGATAAACAGCTTGAGGTTTTCTTGATACCAGTCCTGATGAATACAGCCCTTGGCTTGCAAAAAGTCATCCATCAAATTAGGGCGGCGCATGCATTCCCGCAGGATTTGTTGATCCTCCGGCATCATGTATAAAAACTTATCCACCAGCATTTGCGAATAAGAAGCTTCGTTGGCAAAACATAAACCTAGGGTTAAATCGATAACGTTAATACCAGCAAAGTCACCCGCATTAGCGCCACGATACACCACAGAACCGACCCGATAAGGCTTGTAATAAGGACGAACACAGTAGAAGAAACGATCGGTATCTAAGCGATTGAATAACTGTTGGTTTGACTCAATCACATCCTGTAGCGCTTGTTTAGTCACCCGCAGTAAATCATGGCTAATGGGGTGAGAAATCCCTAAGGGTTGAATTTTTAATAGCGCATCACTTGCACGCTTATAGGCCAAAATGCCTTTTGTGTTGTAATCCACAAACAGCTTTTCATCGGGCAAATCGGTAAAACGTTTGTAGATACCATTATGGGCGCGGTTATGGGTGGTTAAATGGGCGGTAGCAAAGCGCGGTGTGACTCCAATCGAGGCGCCGATATGCATCGCCAGCGCCGAAGCCTCGAGGAGTGGAGAGGTGGTTTCCCGCGTTGGCTCGGTAATTTCGTGGCGGCGGCAGGCGGCCATATACAGGCCAACATTGCCTAGTAAATCAAAAGCACTATCAAACCCTTCATCGGTATTGCCTTCATCGAGCAGCGCTTTGACAAGCTCGCGCCCTTCACTTTCCAATGTGTGTTTAAGCTCAGTACCAACCTCTTGCACATTAGCACGGTCTGTCTGCTGGTAATAAAGCTGTTCAAGCTGCGAGTTGAGTTCCACAAAGCGACTGCGGATCCACTCATCGAAGGCTTCAGTATTATAGGTGGCAGGTTTCACTTGGACATCCTTGGCGATTGTTATGGTTATTTTTACCGGCGCAAGTACTAGGGCATGTTTACTTGGCTGCAGGCGTCATTAGCGCTTCCGAGTTAACAAGGATGCAACTTTTGGCGGTGCGTTTCTAGCGCTAGCTCAAATTTATGGAAAATCTAATGCCACTTTTTATTTACACCTTGCGCCAGCGCAAGTTCTTAAAGCCAATCGCCTCGCAAAATAGCGCCAAATACAGATAGTCCTAATACAAATAGTGCGGTAGGTTCCGCTGGGGTAAATCAAAATGATTTTAATGGAATTTATTGTCGTACTCGGCTGTTTGCTGCTGGGCACCCGCTATGGGGGCATGGGCCTCGGGCTGATTAGTGGTATTGGCTTGTTTTTACTGACGTTTGTCTTTGGCCTTGCCCCCGGACAACCGCCAGTGCAAGTGATGTTAACCATTCTTGCAGTTATCGGCTGTGCTGCAGTATTGCAAACCGCGGGCGGCTTAGATGTGATGATGCAGTTTGCCGAACGCTTACTGCGCCGCCATCCGCAGTACATTACCATTCTGGCACCATTAACCACGTGGACACTGACCTTTTTGTGCGGTACGGGCCATGTGGTTTACACCATGTTCCCGATTATCTCTGATATCGCCTTGAAGAAAAACATTCGTCCAGAACGCCCGATGGCTGTTGCCTCGGTCGCATCGCAAATGGCAATTTGTGCTTCGCCCGTATCGGTTGCCGTCGTTTCTATGGTATCGATTTTGGCGGCGCAGCAGGGCGTCGGTCATGCCTATAGCATGCTGGAAATTTTAATGGTGTCCGTTCCCGCATCCCTTTGCGGTGTGTTAGTGGCAGCACTGTGGAGCCTGCGTCGTGGCAAAGATTTAGATAAAGACGAAGAGTTTCAAGAACGAATTCAAGATCCGGTGCAAAGAGCCTTTATCTACGACAAGGGCGAAACGCTGCTCAATCAAACCTTCCCCAAGCAAGCGTATTGGGCAACGGGGATCTTCTTTGCCGCTATCGCCGCCGTGGTATTACTCGGCTCCTTTAGCGAGTTGCGCCCAGTATTTGAAGAGAAAGGCAAGCTAGCGCCACTGTCGATGAATCTGGTGATCCAAATGATGATGTTGATCGCGGGCGCCTTTATCTTGATGAGCTGCAAAGTCAAACCGGCTGAGATTGCCAATGGTCCGGTTTTTAAAGCGGGTATGGTGGCGATTTTCTCGGTATTTGGCGTGGCATGGATGAGCGATACTTTCTTTATCAGCCATATGGATGTACTGAAGGAAAACCTCTCCCACGTGGTGCAAAACCAGCCTTGGACCTATGCCCTAGTGCTGTTTTTAATATCTAAACTGGTCAACAGCCAAGCGGCTGCGCTCACCGCAATCGCACCGATGGGATTGGCTTTAGGCGTAGATCCTAAGCTGTTAATTGCTTTTTTACCCGCCAGCTATGGCTACTTTGTGCTGCCAACTTATCCAAGCGATTTGGCCTGTATCGGTTTCGACCGTTCTGGCACCACTAAAATTGGTAAGTTCATCATTAACCACAGCTTTATTATCCCAGGGCTGATTGGTGTTGGTACCGCATCAACTGTCGGTTATCTGCTGGCAACTGCGCTACTGTAAAGTTGGTTTGTGTTAATAAGCACATATAGTCAGGTCGATAACGCCTCATTGTTATCGGCCTGATTTATTGAAATAGATGAAAATGCTTTGTACGAAAGTATTAAGCTCCCACTAAATCCCCTTATCAGCTAGACGTCTTGAGCAACAGCAGCATACAATCCCGCCTTATATCATACTGAATCAATTTATCTTTTGAGAATGTCGTACTAAAGATGATTAAAGGTTTTCGCTTATGGATACTGATTGTGAGCCTGGGGCTTAGCTTCAGTTTTCTCGGTTATCAGTGGCTTACACGCTATAACTTCAACACTGATCACCAAGTGGGTGATGTTATCGACTCCCTCAATGGGGTCGAAATTTACTATAACGGTGGCGTCAATACGAATGAGGGACGCAACCTCTCCCTCGACGGCTATAATCTCGGCATAAAATATCAATGCGTAGAATTTGTTAAGCGCTACTTTTACCAACGATATCAGCACCAAATGCCTGACAGTTTTGGGCACGCTCGAGACTTCTTCGATAATCTGCTCACTGATGGCAGTTGGAATGAAAAACGTGCGCTGCGCCAATTTACCAATGGCAGCCAAAGCAAACCTATGGCTGATGATTTGCTGGTCTTTGCACCATGGATTTTAAATCCCTATGGCCATGTTGCCATCATCGCGGCCGTAACAGACAAGGGTATCGAAATTGCCCAGCAAAACCCCGGCCCATTTGCACCATCACGGGAATATTTTCCGTTAATACAACGAGATGGGCTCTGGTATATCGATGCGCCTCGCGCCAAAGGCTGGTTGCGCTGGGAAGCAACCAGCCCCAATGTGGCAACTGAGAATAGCGGCTTTATCGACCCCGTAATGGTCATTAAGGAATAAGCTGTGGGGATTTTTAACTGGGTAAAACAGCTATTAGCCATAAAAGCGACAACTCACTCGCAGGCAACTGATCTTCAAGCACTCTTTGGTGCATCGGCAACGTCGAGTCTATCTTTGCCTCGCCACCAAGATTATCCCTTAGTCACGCCAACAACTCAGACTGAATTATCCGCCTATCAACTCCATTGCTTGTTGAATTATCAAGATAAACAGCGACTCGACACTTTACTTTGCCGGGCGGGATTCGAGCAAGTGGTAGGTTCTGACGCGCCATTTTATGGCGTACAGCATCACACCAGCCAACAAACAACAGTATTTTTACAGCAATATGCTGATTTTGCAGGGTTCTGTGTACTGCTCATCACCAATGATATTAATCTATTGCAACAGCTTATTGCCTTTAAGGCTGCGCCGCCTGCTCCTTGGGAAAGTTTTCCCGATGTTGATCCAGATACACTCGGGAGTCTGCAAGGGAACCTTGAGTTTTGGTGCGATGCGTTTTGGCGGCCATATTGGTTTTCACTCAATGATATCGAACGCCTGCAATATCCAACAAACTGGCGTGAATTCAGTGAGTTTCACTAAACGCGAGCTGTAAGAGGTAAACAATGAAACTGAAATATATCACCCTCGTTATCGCACTTTTTATCCTTGCCGGATGCCTAGTGCCAGAGCAGCCTATCATCCCCGTAAAAGGTGCCACGAATAAGGATTGGAATAGCCAAACTTTTTGGTATGAGCCTTGGGGAAGTTCGGGCACACACAAGGGTATCGATATTTTTGCAACCACGAATACTCCCGTTATCGCGCCCACGCCCATGCTACTGCTGTACAAAGGTGACTTTTTTAAAGGCGGAAAAGTCGTCGTTGGACTAGGACCAAATTGGCAAATCCATTATTTTGCTCACCTCGATAGTATTGAGACATCGACAGGCTTATTCGCCACACGTGGAGAAACGCTAGGTACCGTCGGCAGCACTGGCAATGCTCAAGGTAAGCCGCCCCATTTGCACTATTCCATTTTAAGCCTGTTCCCAAGACTTTGGCGAATAGACACTTCAACTCAAGGATATAAAAAGGCTTTTTATCTCAATCCCATTGAGTATTTAGAGGCTAAGTAGCGCTTATTCCGTTAACGAGTTAACCGCAACCTCTGTTGGCATTTCTAGCTCATTTTCAGCCGCGATAACCTGCGCCGCTCGTTCCGCTTTCGCAATGTATTTAGGTTTATTACTGGTGTGAAGCTTGGCATTGGCTTTTTTCGCCTTTTGCTTAAGCGTTTGATTAATTTTCTTTTTGCGGTTCATAAGAGCTGTATTTGAGCAATATTCAAGCCGACATTATAGCCATCCTAGGCCACAGCAACAAATCAGGACGATTAAGATAAACCCTCAATCTAAATACACCTATAATTGCTATCCGAATCACAAGTTGCAAAAAGCGCCACTTTTTTAGCTAGTTTGATTTAAAGATCGACTAGACAACGCTAAATGACTTCCTTAAAATCCACAGCTAATAAAAATCGTTACCATTTGCAATGTTGTTTAACGGAAGAGTCTGATGCCAAGGAATTCGGTGTAGCAAATTCACACGCCCTTAGCAGGAAGTTATATGACGTTCAAAACCTCGTTTGTTGCTCTCGCTGTCCTTACAGCACTCACCCAATCCGCTATTGCACAAGAAAAGTCTGATTCTGAAATCAATAAAAACAAAGAAATAGAAAGAATTACCGTAACAGCGAGCCGAATGGATAAATCCCCAAGCTCAATCCCCAATACGGTGACCATTATCGACCGCGTGCAACTCGAAGAGCAGTTCCGCACCACCAAAGATTTGTCGACCATTATTGGTAACTTAGCACCCAGCTTTTCACCCAGCCGCCAAAAGATGAGCAATACGGGTGAAACCCTGCGTGGTCGTCCGCCATTAATTATGATCGATGGCGTGCCGCAATCGAACCCGCTGCGCAGTGGTGGCCGCTCAGGACAAACTATCGATCCTGCGATGATTGAACGCATCGAAATTATTCACGGTGCCAATGCGATGCACGGCTTAGGCGCACAGGGCGGTATCATCAACTACATAACCAAAAAGCCCACGGGTGATAACCAGCACGTCGCCAGCTTTGATGTCACAGTCCCAGACTCACTCAAGTCTAACGGTGTCAGTTTTGGTGCCAGCTATGCGTTTTCAGGCGAGTCAGAATTGATCGATATGCTAGGCTCGGTCAGCTATCGTAATAACGGTGTTTACTACGATGCCAATCACGATGTGATTGGGGTGGACACCACGCAAGGCGAGTCCATGGATAGCCAAAGTAAGGACTTCTTCATCAAGTTAGGCCACAACTTTACCGAGTCACGCTTAGAGCTAATGGTTAACCATTACAACATGGATAACAATGGCGACTGGATGGCCGTTGCAGGTAATAAACCCAATGGTATTCCAACGGGTGCAGTAGAAGAAAAACAACCCTGGGAAGCGGCTAATAACGAAGTCACCACCACGAGTTTGACCTATACCCACGAAAATATTGCAGGTCAACAACTGAGCATGCAGTTGTTTAATCAGGACTTTAAAGCCGTATACGGTGGAGGATGCTTCGATAGCTTCTACGATCCTTCCTTTGAAGGCAGCGATCAAGTGGTTCAATGTGGCGTAAATAGCAAAGGCGAGCACTTATACTACGAGCAATCGCGCAACTCTTCGGTTAAGTGGGGTCTAAAAACCTCGTTAATCGCTAAAAACATTGCTGATACGGGCATCGATGCCGCCTATGGTATCGACCTATTCCGCGATACTACTGAGCAGGATTTAGTAAAAACGGGGTTTTCTTGGGTGCCTGAAAGCACCTATGATAACTTCGCACCGTATCTGCAGTTAGACTATGATTTAATTAAAGATTTAACCTTATCAACCGGTGTGCGTTACGAGCACGCTACCCTCAGTGTTGATGACTACAAAACCCTCTATGGTGCTGGCAATAAGCAAATTGCGGGGGGCGAAGCCACCTTTGATGAAACCTTATTCAATGTCGGTTTATCCTATAAAATCACGCCGGATATCCGCATCTACACTAGCTACAACCAAGGTTTTGGCATGCCAGACATTGGCCGCATTCTGCGTGACGGGAACAGTTTCCCCGATGCAAATCCAAGCATTAATGACTCTTTAGCCTTAACCCCAATCGTGACTGATAACGTTGAATTGGGTGCCGATTATCAAGGTAGTTTCTTAAGCGCTAAAATTGCTTACTACCGTTCTGCAACCGATTTAGGTGCCCGCTTAGCCTTAAACAGCGACGGTTTTTACGATGTAAAACGTGAAAAAAGCGTCATTGATGGTATCGAAGCCAATGTCACCGCTTACCTGACAAGCAATGATGATTTGGGCATGAACATCGCACTGCAGCGCGGCGAATACGATGTAAACGGCGATAATAAGGTCGATACCGATCTCGATGGCGCCAATATTTCACCAAATCGTATCAACTTATTCTGGACCCACAACTTCGATAATGAAATGTCGACACGTGTTCAAGCAAACTACTTTATGGACCGTGATTTTGAAAATGCCAAAGGTGCTAAATATGCCGAGTTTGATGGTTACACCACTGTCGATGCGTCATTATCGATGCCGCTCTACACTGGCACCTTAAGCATTGGTGTACAAAACCTGTTTAATAAGGATTATTTCAACTACTACTCTCAAACAATGGGTACAAATGATCGTTATTTCAAAGGCATGGGCCGTACCGCCACCTTGGGTTATACCGTGGCGTTTTAATTAACACACGAGTTAAATCAATAAAAAGCGCAACTTAGGTTGCGCTTTTTATTGGCTCATTGAAACGCGCTATTCCTTAGTGACCACCCACAAGGCATGCAGTAAACCGGGGAACCAGAAAAATAAACACAGCACTATGTTAATTAACAGATCTTTGCCGGCGCCCGCTTTTAAAAATACCGCAACGGGAGGCAATAGAATCGCAATGATGACTAGGGCGTGTTGACGTTTCGAGATTAGATTTTGTTCGTTCTGGCAAGCGCGTGCTCGCGAAACGAGGAATGATGTGTAGTTATTCTACTCAAATGACGAGCTGCTCTTATGACAGAAAGTAAGAGCAAGGGCTTGCCAGACGAACCCTTCGGGCAGCATTTGGCTGGCTTTTCTGCCGCGTTATCGTCCGTTTATGTAGAATAACTACACTGCACGGACTTTGCCTTGCATAAAAGCCAGCCAAATTGCTGCAAAAATAACCCTGAAACGTCAACACGCCCTAATAGTAATTTGTTTGTATCCATGGCTGGCCATCCTTAAACCGTAATAAGTGACAAGTGAGCAGTTGCTAACTTCGCAGTTAGTGTGATTGTTTGCAACCATTTCATTATCAACTGCTTTGCTTAAGTCGCTTTCGAACTCGCCTTCAATTAACATTCAACCCTTTCAACAAAAATGCCAAAAGCCATCTATAGTTAAAGGAAAATTGAACGTTGCCATGGAATTTGATCCCCAAGCCCTTTTACTCATTAAATTTATCTGTCTGCTGACTGGCACAGCAGCCATTGCATGGGGGTTAATCGCTCAGCCATTAAAAATTGCTACCTTAGCCAGCATGCGCTTTTCCCTTGCCAATATTTGTGTTCTCCTCGGTATTACACTCAACACCCAGCGAACAGAATCAGATAGTTACTTCTACTGGTTTTGCGCAGATATCGCCATTTTACTCGGATTTATTATGCTGCGTTGGGGCACACAGTACCTGTTCCGATTGCAGCACAGCGCAAGGTTCGATCTCACTACGCTTGCGATCACAGCGGTTCTGATGTTGATGGTTCCGCCCAATTTTCATTCTGAGCCAGTGCTCGCAATGCTTTTCTCGGCAAATGCCGCCTTATCCTTTGTGATGCTCACTCGAGATAATTATTACGCCATCCGCAGAGAAACAGGCAATAAGGTCGCTATTGCTATGGTCATGCCACTAATTGCTATGGTCATCATCTTCGCGATTCGATTTTTTATCGCCCTGTTTGCACCCCATGAAACCCAGACCTTTATTGCCATACACACGGTTGAAGCCATTCCTATGCTATGGTTTTATGTGTTCTTAGCCTTACTTATCAATATTGTAATGATAGGTAATGCGATGACTCGCCTTGTCAGTAAAATCAGAGTATTAGCCGAAAAAGATCAGCTCACAGGACTTTGGAATCGACGCGCAATGCAAAAAAGGCTCAGCCACATCCACCAACGCTGGCAAAAAAAAGCTGAGCCCTATAGCGTGATCTTGCTCGATCTCGACCACTTCAAACACATAAACGATCACTATGGCCACGATGTTGGCGACATCGCCCTGCTGAGTGCGGCAAGATTATTTAGCAGTGCATTACGAGAACACGATGTCCTCTGTCGTCATGGTGGGGAGGAGTTTTTAGTGTTACTACCTGCCACAAGCTCGCAAGCAGCCAGAGTTGTTGCGGACAAATTACATCGGATACTGAGGGAAAACCCGATTAACTGGCAGGATAAAAAAGTCCAACTCTGTGCAAGTGTTGGTTACGCAACGATTTATCAAGGATGTCAACCAGACAAACTGCTGATTGAGGCCGATCATGCCATGTACCGCGCGAAATCCGAAGGGAGGGACCGGATCTGCCAAGCCTTAACCACCCAATAAAAACCTATCGCTCAGGCCAATCTAAGGTTTCTGGCGCTTGCCAAAGGGCAAGCGCCTCGCTGACAGTCTCAGTTAAAAAGAGCTCACCCTGCTGCGGCCTATCGAGATACGCATAATCTTGCCAAGTGCCATCCTCATGTTGATAACGAAAATGCAGGCAATAGGCATGAAGATAACAACGGTCTGCAACATCAACACCATAAAGGGCATCACCCAAAATCGGCACCCCAAGGCTAGCAAGAGCGACCCGCAACTGATGAGTCTTCCCCGAATGAGGTTTGAGTAAATACAGCCTTTGCCCATCAGCAACACTGGTGGAGAAGAATTGCGTTATCGCCGGGTTTTCTTTTGTACGCAGTAATTTAAACATGCTGCGACGGGATTTGGCCATATCGCCAATAATCCATCCTTGCTTCTTTTTAGGTTTACCTTTGGCGAGGGCAAGATAGTATTTTTGCACTTGGTGGGCACTAAAAAGCTCAGTGAACTGCCGCGCTGCCGCAGGATGTTTGGCTAACAGCAACAGGCCCGATGTTGGGGTATCGAGCCGATGCACGGCAAAGAGCTTAATCCCCAAATCCTGCTCGAGCTGTGCAACGACACCAGCACTGCCGTCTTGACTGTGAAAATGCACATTCGGCGATTTAGAAATAACAAGGAAATCAGCCTCATCGGCTATGATTCGGTACATGGAGTTCTCAACAGTGTCACGCGGATATAGGCCTAAAACTGGATAGTGACCACAAGGCCAGGATGGTTATCCGAAAGAGTAATCTGCGCATTGTGCCGCGATAGAATGGCTTTGACCATAGATAATCCTAAACCTGTGCCTTGCAAATGGCGGCTTGGGTCGAGGCGAACTAAACGCTCAAACACTCTTTCTTTGCTGTCATCGGGGATCCCTGGGCCATTATCGCAAATCTTAATTTGAGCGCCGGACTGAATAATATCGATACGAGCGCCTTGGCCTGAGTACTTCATAGCATTGTCAACCAAATTATATAAGGCTTGGAATAACAAATATTTATCGCCATGAACTTTATGATCAGCAAGTAGCGACAGACTCAAGGTTTGCTCATTCGACTCAGCTACCGCATCGGCCATTTCCAGCAAATCCGTGCAGAGCTGGGCCAAACTCAGCTCTTGTAAATCTAAGGTTTGCTGACCCTCCTCAATCCGTGTGAGGGAGAGCATGGCATCAAAAGTCGCAAGACAGTGATCGAGTTCTTCGGTCAAAATCGCACAACCTTCGCTAATTTCATCGGGGGACTTGGTCGCCAACTCCTCAATACCAATCCGGATATGGGATAAGGGTGTGCGTAAATCGTGGGCGATATTATCTGTCACACCACGTACCGCCATCAGGTTATTTTCGAGAATATCCAGCACGTTATTAAATTGCAGCGCTAACATATCGAACTCGTCCTGACGCCAACTGAGTGGCAAACGCGTGTCATAATGTCCGCGCTCAATTTGCTCACTTAAACGGTTGTATTGCACTAAACGGCGTAAAATTGCCTTAGAAAACAAATAGCCCAACGCCAAGGTCAGCACGATAGTCAACATCACGGCAGTGGCTGCCGCGCTGATAAATTTATCGATAAGAGTAGCTAAGTTATCGGTACGAGTGGCAATCAAGACGGGGCCATAGCGGGTCATTACCAGACCACCGGTAAGAATATGCAGCTTATCTGGCCCACCGGTTAATATCGGAAAATCCCGCGTTTGTGGCAGCATGGGCATGCCTTCGGGCATAAAGCTTAAAGCACCGACCATATCGTAACTATTGCGCCAAGCGATAAGCGCGGTTTGCGGATCGGCGGCACGAATTTGTGCCGCAAAACTGCGGCGATCGACTGTAAGCGCAAGCTGCTGATAACGCTGAGTTTCTGACTCAAGATATTGAGTGACTTGATACTGCTGCTCGATAATCAATTGCCGATAGAGAGCAAACAGCAAAGCGCCTATGATCACAGTCACTAAGGTCGAGAAGATAATAGTGATGCGCCAGGCGCTGCTTTGATAAGGCTTAATGCCTTTGGCGTAAGCGATAACCCGCTCCCCTTACGGTTTCAATCAACTCACCGTGGCCTAACTCTTCAAATTTACGGCGTAATTTTGCAATATGCACATCAATCACATTGGTGCGAGGATCGAAGTGATAATCCCACACGGCTTCGAATAATAACGTGCGACTAATAACCTGATTAGCATGTTCCATCAGGTACTTAAGCAGTTGGAATTCTTTGGGCTGTAACATTAAATCGTGGCCATCTAAGGTTACGTTGCGGGTTAGCAGCTCCATTTTTAATCCGCCAACCACTAAATCTGTGGTAATGGGCGTGGATTGGCCCCGTTGCATCAGCTTTTCGGCACGCACTAACAGCTCCGAAAAAGCAAAGGGCTTTGTCATATAATCATCGCCGCCTGCGCGCAGACCTTTTACCCGTTCATCCACATGGGCAAGCGCCGACAGGATCAATACTGGGGTTTGATTGCCAGTAGCCCTGAGGGCGGCCAAGAGTTTTAAACCATCGAGTTGAGGCAACATGCGGTCGAGGATCAACAGATCATACTGGCCACTCGTGGCTTGCAGTAGTCCTTGGTGACCATCACTGGCGGTTTCAATATTATGTCCCTGCTCAAGAAATCCTTTAACGATGTAATCAATCGTTGTCGCATCATCTTCAACTAAAAGTATTTTCATCTGTATGCTGCGCTCCCCAATTCCCACTGACTCATGGTGGAACTCAATGGGCTAATCCCACTTAAGTAAAGGTAATTGCCGTAAATTTTCAATGTCGAATGCCAATTTATACTTGCCAGTATCATTCAGCAACTTTAACTCTAAGTAACTGATACCTAAGTCATGATCCAATTTAGCATCGGTCAAAAATGCCTTGTGATCCTGAGTCGCCATGGCAATAATACCGGAAAAGGTTTGATGTTTCGCACTAATAAGCCGTGCAGCTTCCACTTCACCAACGTCGTCAGCCGTGACCTTACCTGCTTTTTGTTTCAATAATTTACCATCTCGAGCCCGATATTCGAAACGGGTAATGGCATTCGCCAGCGGGTTAATCAGCTCAAACTGGTAGACCAGCTCGCCTTCTTGTATCTCCATTTCAAACTCGGCGATAACGCCAGGAAAATCCTTCTCTATCTGCTGCA
Organism: Shewanella oneidensis MR-1; assembly: GCF_000146165.2. Lineage (NCBI taxonomy): Bacteria > Pseudomonadati > Pseudomonadota > Gammaproteobacteria > Alteromonadales > Shewanellaceae > Shewanella > Shewanella oneidensis. The sequence continues at coordinate 4,620,287 of NC_004347.2, forward strand.
TCACATTTAACGGCAGCTGATACTCACCACTCGCAAGCATCGAATACATGCTCTGGGCTGCGGTCGCAATTCCAGATATCAACATGAATCCTAGCAACCATAGTCTCATGGCTCCTCCATAAAAATCGGCTAAGTTTGTATCTTATGAGACAATTAGTTAGATGTCGATGGCACGCCACAATCCCATCAGCTCAATCGCTGTTTGTTCATTACGGCAGCAGACGTCATGACCCTATGTGGATAATATAAAACTTACTCGGTCCGCTTTCATCTAGCCACGACAAAGGCACACAAACATATACCCTAAGCGACCTAAAAATAAGTGTTTCTGAATCTTCAGGTTGTTTTGGTAAACACAGATGAATGCATTCAGTTTACCGAAGAGTAACTAAAACACCGATGGAAACCAGATTAAGCTTTGATCATCTAGGAATTTTGAAGCATGACATTTACCGTAAAACCCCATCATTTAGCGATTTAAAATCACCCTAATTAAATTTCAGCGGGTATTTTAGCGCTTCTGTGTCGTCAAAAAGTACGATTGGCAATTCAATCCCGTTGCTCTACCGTCAACTAAACGGCCATTTGAATCGGAGTGCACATGAAACCAATTACACGCTGGATTAGCTTAAGTTTGCTACTGCTTGCAGCATTAAGCGCTTACGCCTATGGCAGCGCCACAAGCGCCGTGACATTTATCATCTTAGGCATGCTGTTGGAAGGAACATTTTGGATTGGATTACTCGGTAAGCGAAAAACGAAATAAACAGTCTCAGTTAATTTGCAGCTAGTGCGTGATTCGCCCTAACTATCCCAGTGCGAAATCGGCGCAGGCATAGCATGGGCATACCCCTGTTGATAATCGCATCCCAATAAGGTTGCTACATCAATGTGCGTCAAAGTCTCCACACCTTCACAAACAACCTGCATTCCTAATCGCTGTAAATACTCAACTAAGCTCGTCAACATACGCATTGAATGCTGTAGGATCCCCTCATAATTCATAGCCCCAACAACCATGAGTTAATGAGAGTTGGGCTAGTTTCTTCGCAGCACAAAGCAAATCATCTGCTGATATGGGGTAGTCATGCCGTCGCCGCAGCAGTTCTTTGCCCATCCTGATTGTTGATAGCACATTCCTTTTCTTTACCGTGTTGGCTTGGAAGTGCCGCTGTAATTGCTGTGTTTCTCCGTATAATCCTACCCACCAAAATGCCAGTTGTACCAATAATGCTATCAATAGCAGTATGTCCATCCTCGCCGCATAACGTGTTCTGCTATGACGTAAACCAAAGCCATAAGCGGGGCTTTTTAAATCTCTAAAGGTTTCTTCTATTTGCATCCGTTTTTGGTAAATATTAACCAGTTTTTGAGGCGACATGGCTTCTATGGTCAAGTTGGTCACCAGTGCCCAAGGCTCTTTGGCGGTCAGTTCATACGTCCATTGCGCCGTATGGTGACAGTCTGTTGTCGTACTTCGCTGACCTTTTCTGCCTTTACTTGGAGCCCTGAACAATACCATCTCGCATAACAAGGGTTTCTTTACCGATAACGCCACTCGCCCAACATGTTTTGCGCGACGACTGGCTTTGGGATAAAGCGCTTTTAGCGAAAATTGGCGACCGAAGGGGTGCAGCCGATAGACACTTAATCCTCTGACACGACCCAGCCAATACCAACCGAGCTGCTCGACTTTTCGAAACCATGGATTACGGAAGCTCGCGTCAGTGACTATCAGCGGGGTAATATTGTCAGGTAACACTTTATGGAGTTCATTCAGAAACTGATTATGGGCAGTTTGTGTGCCTTGTAGTACTAACGGAAATGTTCGCTCGTAGAGCGTGATAGAGCGGCCCTTAATCGCAATAGAGGCGCGTAGTGCAATCAGTTCACGACCTTCACGCATATCAGACCAATCCACCAGTATGGTCGGCATCGTATGTGCTGTTAGCAGCCACTTTGCATGCCACTGATAAACAGCCAGTCTTTCATGGTGAAGGTGCGGATTGCCCAATAATCTATCCATGCGTTTTATTGAGTGTTTAGTATGAGTGCTGGTGCCATCAATGTGCCGCCCTAAATGCGTGAGGGTGAGACAATCCGCGTTGATGAGGGCTTTGCAGGCGACTATGAGTGTATTCAGTCGCTTTTGATGGATTTCTGGACAATGTTGATAGAGAGATTGATGTAAGATAGTTAACACTTGCACCTTGATGCCCTGTGATTGATGTTTGTTCGCACTTCCATCTGATCACACTTCAAGGTGCAAGTTCACTCTAATTTAATGATTTATCTGAAAATCATCAGGGGATTCTTCAGCATTGAATGTGAAGAGCGACAAGCTTGCAGCAAAAGGGAACGGTCTAACTTGATGACATCATAGGGCAATACCATCATACGTAAGAAATTACATTCTTGGGTGCCAAAATCATCCAGTACGATGCTGGCTCCTCGTGCCCGTAACATTTCAATCAACTCATGCTGTTTATCATCTAATAAAGTGTGTTCTAACACTTCAAACCAAATGTTGATGCACAGCACTTTTGCTTGAAGCAACAGCATTTGTAATAAATTTTGATAAGTCACACTGTATGGCATGGGATTTAAATTAATGGACAGTATGCCAACGCCTTGATCGGCTAATCGAGGTAAGTCTTTGATAATCGACCTCAACATCCATATATCAATGTGCAAAGAAGCATTTTTATCTAACAATAAAAAATCAATACCTGTATATGCATGACGCTTGGCATCCCAACGGCGTGCGAGTGCTTCATATCCTATAACGGTTTTATCAACCCCGATAATAGGCTGATAAAAAGGCATAACTACATCAGACATAATGCAGGTTGCAATATCTTCACTCACTTTTTTACGCTTAACTGACAGCATAGATACCTACAGAATATTAATATATCTGATTTATTTTAACTAAATTGGCACTCTCTTCTATCAGATAAATCCTAAAAACCACTGTTATTTATTATAGGACTATTCCTATTAACGCATAAGAATCATCCATATATGATATTGAAAAAATCAAACATTACCCCACTGCAACATCAACTTAGAAAATGAAATATAAGGTAACTCAATAATAATGCGATTATATTTAGCGCTGTTTGGTATTATTTTTTATAGTTCTCAAGTTTATGCTGCGGCAGAAATAAGCATAGGCACCTTATTTGACTATATGCCTAGCAACAAAACCACTTATTTGAAAAAAATAATGAATATGGGCGATTCGACTGCATTTATTAAAATATCGATTAACGAAATAAAATATGATGAAAATGGCCAACCCTATGAAGTGCCAGAACAAGAGGCAGAGAACCGTGCCTTGATAGCAAGCCCGTCTCGCTTAATTATTCCCGCCAAGGGAGTACAAGCAACGAGATTGTTATTCTTAGATAAAAAAGACACAGAACGTTACTTTAGAGTTCGCTTTATACCAGTACAGCAAAAAGACAATGATGGCTTTGATGAGCAAAAAACAGAACAAAAAACTGAACAAATTCGTGAAGAACTCTCCGCGGGAATACAAATACTAACAGGTTATGGGGCATTTTTATTTATCACCCCAGACAACCCTAAATACTCGACTGAAATAACGGAAGACACAAATAGCGCAGAAATAAAAAACAATGGCAATACGACTATTATTTTAGATTTTTTTGAATCATGTAACAAAAAAAAACAAAGAGTGTTCCACTGCGACCAAATTGCACATCTTACCCGGTTCAAAAAAACAGCTGGTAAAAAATAGTAACGAAAGCTATCACTTTCAATTGATTGAAGGTGATAAAACCAAAAGCATAGTTATTGGTAACTAATGCATCCTAAAGGAGACTGTAATGAAAATATGGAAAGCGGCCCCAATAACCTTATTAGTGGCCATGAACTCATTTGCGGCTGAAAAGATTGAACATCAAGTCACTGTGATTGCACAAATTCCGTCAGAGAACTTTTTTGTGCAACCAACAGGCAATGATAACTGGATCAACAGAAGGGCTATCCATTTAGCGCCACCAGTGTCAATATGTAGTAATGAAAACTTCATCGTATTTATTAAAAGCTGGCGTCGATTACCCTACAAATTGGGACGAATTTGTTGATTGGTTTCATGATGAACAATCTTGCACTAGCTACCTTTACGCACTTCGTTGGCCAAACGGATTCATTTGCCCAAGCTGTTCGAGCCATCAATCACCTTATCAGTTAAGTAATGGCAAGTTAAAATGTCATGCTTGCCGTTTTCAGTGTTCAGTAACATCAAGTACACTTTTTGACAAAACAAGAACCCCCATGAAAAGTTGGTTTGCAGCTGTCTGGTTTATTACAAATCAAAAGAATGGGGTCAGCGCTCTTGGAGTCCAAAGGCTATTAGGTCTTGGGAGTTATCAAACTGCTTGGTCTTTAATGCACAAGTTAAGATATGCCATGGTTGACCCTGAAAGAGATAAACTGTCCGGCATCGTAGAGGTTGACGAAACATTAATAGGTGGGGTCATTCCAAAATCATCTATTAAAAATCAACAGGGTAAGCGTAAAGCTATAGTTTTGGTGGCTGTTGAGCTGCTATCACCCTCTGGATTTGGGCGGATACGTTTAAGGCAAGTAGAAAGTGCAACTAAAGAACATATCCATCAATTCATTCAAGATGTAATAGAGCCTGGTAGCACAATTTGTAGTGATGGTTCTCAAGCATACAAGCAAATAGACAAAAAAGGATATAAGCATAATCGGATGGTGCATTTAGGTTCATCTGTACCTGCACATGAAACAATGGCTGGGGTGCATCGAGTCTCATCATTATGTAAAAGATGGCTTTTAGGTACGTATCAAGGTGCGGTAAAGGCTAAGCAACTTGATTATTATTTAGATGAATTTACATTTCGCTTCAACAGAAGAAAGTCAGATTCTCGGGGATTATTATTCTACAGGTTGCTTGAGCAAGCAGTGCGCTGAAGAATCCCCTGATGATTTTCAGATAAATCATTAAATTAGAGTGAACTTGCACCTTGAAGTGTGATCAGATGGAAGTGCGAACAAACATCAATCACAGGGCATCAAGGTGCAAGTGTTAACTATCTTACATCAATCTCTCTATCAACATTGTCCAGAAATCCATCAAAAGCGACTGAATACACTCATGGTCGCCTGCAAAGCCCTCATCAACGCGGATTGTCTCACCCTCACGCATTTAGGGCGGCACATTGATGGCACCAGCACTCATACTAAACACTCAATAAAACGCATGGATAGATTATTGGGCAACCCGCACCTTCACCATGAAAGACTGGCTGTTTATCAGTGGCATGCAAAGTGGCTGCTAACAGCACATACGATGCCGACCATACTGGTGGATTGGTCTGATATGCGTGAAGGTCGTGAACTGATTGCACTACGCGCCTCTATTGCGATTAAGGGCCGCTCTATCACGCTCTACGAGCGAACATTTCCGTTAGTACTACAAGGCACACAAACTGCCCATAATCAGTTTCTGAATGAACTCCATAAAGTGTTACCTGACAATATTACCCCGCTGATAGTCACTGACGCGGGCTTCCGTAATCCATGGTTTCGAAAAGTCGAGCAGCTCGGTTGGTATTGGCTGGGTCGTGTCAGAGGATTAAGTGTCTATCGGCTGCACCCCTTCGGTCGCCAATTTTCGCTAAAAGCGCTTTATCCCAAAGCCAGTCGTCGCGCAAAACATGTTGGGCGAGTGGCGTTATCGGTAAAGAAACCCTTGTTATGCGAGATGGTATTGTTCAGGGCTCCAAGTAAAGGCAGAAAAGGTCAGCGAAGTACGACAACAGACTGTCACCATACGGCGCAATGGACGTATGAACTGACCGCCAAAGAGCCTTGGGCACTGGTGACCAACTTGACCATAGAAGCCATGTCGCCTCAAAAACTGGTTAATATTTACCAAAAACGGATGCAAATAGAAGAAACCTTTAGAGATTTAAAAAGCCCCGCTTATGGCTTTGGTTTACGTCATAGCAGAACACGTTATGCGGCGAGGATGGACATACTGCTATTGATAGCATTATTGGTACAACTGGCATTTTGGTGGGTAGGATTATACGGAGAAACACAGCAATTACAGCGGCACTTCCAAGCCAACACGGTAAAGAAAAGGAATGTGCTATCAACAATCAGGATGGGCAAAGAACTGCTGCGGCGACGGCATGACTACCCCATATCAGCAGATGATTTGCTTTGTGCTGCGAAGAAACTAGCCCAACTCTCATTAACTCATGGTTGTTGGGGCTATGAATTATGAGGGGATCCTACAGAGCAGTGCGTTCTAAGCCGATAACGTACCAATCAATTAAAAATCGATAACCACAATATATAGTGGTTGGTCGTGCTAAGTGGATAGCCCTTATCAACAGCCAGCAAAAGTTAGCATATAACGTCCATACAAAAAAGCTAGATCAATTAAATAAGCAACTAGAAGTGAAAAGTACCATTGGTGCTATTACGGGTTACTTATCAAACCCAGCCATTATCGCCAGTGGCAATGATAATATTGCACTAACAGTTAAAGTGGGCGGTATTGAACTGAAGACGTCTGCGACAGAATTAGTCGATGTCGACAATGCTAAAACAGGTAAAACCCTTGCACTAGAGATCATACCAACTGTCCCAGCAAGCGGCTATGTAGCAGGCAACTACCAAGGCATGGTCAATATGATTTTCGAATCGGAAGCGCCAATTAAAAAACCATAGAGATTTATTAAGTTAAATTTCAAAAAAGCTCCCGCGAAGGGAGCTTTATTAATTTTCAAGTTAACGACTCATGCTTTTCATTTTTTCGATATGAGGCAACACACTTGTCATCTTTGATCCTGACGATCCTGATCGCAACGCTAATCTTTAGCTCTTGCTCTTTGGCGAGTAATACGTCATCGGACTTGCTAAAGCTGCTAAAGCAATATCAAGACTTGCCTGATGGATTTTCTGAGCATTTTTTCAATGCCCCATTAACAGTAAGAATCACCATTGATAATAAATTGCTTGGCGAAGGTGAAATAGTGTTAGGACTCGATACCAGTGTGCAACTATTAAAACTCATAGACGTGAGCGAAAGCGATCTTGACGAACGTCAGCAACAATTATGGATAGCGCAATTAAACCAAAAACATAAGTTGGGTTTGTGCCAAAAAGGCTGTCAGGGCGGCATATTAGCGATTGAATATAATTTGGAGAACTCTCAATTATCTATTTTAACGGCCAATATCGAAAAACAACCATCAAGCTCGCACTACTATGCCTTGCCTGAACAGGGAAGCTACGGCGCGCTATTTCGACGACAACTCAATTGGAGTCAATCCAATGAGAGCGATTACGCAGGCCGTTATAATTTGCAAGCCCAAGCAAGTATAGGCCAGTGGACCACACTGCTTGAAGGTGAAGTCACTCAAAATAATGAAGAGACACTCAACTCGACTATTCAACAGTTGTATACAGAACGTCAAAACGAAGGACACTTCTATCGACTCGGGTATTTCTCCCCTTATGCCCAAGGTTTAGTTCGTCAGCCCATCATTTATAGCGGCAGCTCACAAGCTGTGATGGGCGTGATGCTGGGTGACTCTAATCAGTTATTGGTCGATCAAGCCTATGCCAGTGCCACACCCATTTATGTCACTCCGAATCGTGCAGGTGTGGTAGAAATCTACCAAAATGGACAATTGATCAACTCGCAACAGATTAACGCGGGCTTACAAGCCATTGATACAAAAGTATTACCATCTGGCATATATGAAGTTGAAATTCGTATTCTAGAAGATGGCCAAGTCACTGAACGTCGTCGAGAAATCATTAACAAACCCATTCAATGGCAAAACACTGAAGAACCCTTTCGGGTGAACTTGTTTGCTGGAGAAAAGTTACAAGACATAACGAATTGGGATGATGAAAGCAGACGCGGACTCAGCACAGGGGTACTCGCAAACTACTTATTAACACCGGCGATCATCCTCGGCGCAGCGGCCCAATTTGTTGATAAAGGTTGGCATTATAGCGTTTCGGCCGATTGGGACTGGAACCAACAACTGCGCTTTTTTGGTAACTGGGTGATGAATGATCAACAGGGCAGCGATTTTGATTTGCAAGCAGTTTATAGCTACAGGCAAGGTAGTTTTGTACTCAGCCATCAGCAACAACTCAGCCAATCGCAAAGCAGTGATATTACGAACTCTAATCCCAAAAAGACGAGTGCATCGCTGCAACATAACCTAGGGAGAGGTCACTCTGTTTCTGCTTATTTGTCACATCAATCCGAGCAAGGTCAAGGCATTGACTTAGGTTGGCAGTACAGCGGCAAACTCTGGGGACGCCAAATGAGCTGGAGTTTAAATGCGTTCGATCGTCCCGGCAGCATTAACACTTCAGGCCAGCGCGACCAAGGCGGAGCACTTTATTTCAGTATGAACTTAGGCGATCAAAAGCGTCGAATGGGTGGTGGCTTAGGCAGCAGAACTTCACGTTCTGGCGGGCAAGAACAGCATGCCTATGTTGATTACCAACAGCAACTAGACTGGCGTGGCATTGAAACCATAGGGATGGGACTAAACACGGATAGCTATGGTGTTGGCGCAACCGCCAATAGCCGCTTTAGCAACAATATTGTTAGCGGGGATGCCTATGCACAATCATCGTCCTATAACAGCGGCATCACAGGAGGTATCAACCTTGATAGTATGGTTGCACTAGGGCAACAGGGTAAACTCGGCATCTCAGGCCAAAGCCAAAACCACGATGCGGGCATGATAATCGATGTCATGGCTGATACCCCTGACATCATTTTACAAGCAGAAGATGAGCACGGTGGCAGTGTCACCTTAAAGCCTGGACGCAACTTAGTGCCAGTGACCGCCTATCGCAGTGGTAGCGTACAACTCGCCATACAGGACTACGATGACACACCTTCAGTCATCCAACCGAGCGTATTGCATTACCACCTCAATAAGGGAGGCGTCAGTTACCAACAAATCAGAGTCATGAAGACTGTCACAGTGATTGGTCGCTTAGTAAATCAACAGGGATTGCCGCTTAAAGGCGCGCTCATCGCCAACCATGCGGGGCGCAGCCTGAGTGAGGCCGATGGCTTTTTTGCCGTAGAAATGAGTGAACGCCACCCGAGCTTGCAAGTGGAGTATCAAGGTGTACAAGAGTGCAACCTTGAACTCGATTTACACCGAGTAAAACGTGAACAGAACCTATTGCTAGTAGGCAATATCACTTGCAACGCCCAAGCATGGGCACAGCAAACATTAACAGAGAACCTAGCCAAGTGAATTATCGTTACGCTTTATATGCCTTGATGGGATATCTACTACTCAGCCCATTAACAGAGGCAGCTACCATTCAAGTTACTGCTGAATATAAACCTGCGCCCTATGATATTAATGGCAGTAAGTTTATTAACACGACACCATGTTCAGTAGAATGGCAAGCGGAAGGATTCTGGTGTAACGGCACTGCCTCACTAGAAAAAGAGCAGGCTATAAATATACCAATAAAGATGACCTCACGACTCGTCAGCAATGATGATAAATTGGAGCATGCCATTACCTATCAGAAATTTACAGGCGAAAAGACCGTTGAGTTAACTAAAAAAGGTGGAGGTTTGTTCTGGTCTAATCCCATCGGACACTTAATTTTGAGACAGTATGGTCAATAAATTAAGAGGTCTATATGAGTCTGAAAAAATCACATAAGAGTTATCCGCAGGCATTTAAAGATGAAGCCGTCTTGATGGTGCTGGAGCAAGGTTATAGCGTTGCCGATGCGGCAAAGTCTCTTGGAGTTAGCACGAGCCTGCTTTACAACTGGAAGGAAAAACACGAAGCCCTGCAACAAGGCATCACCTTAGAAGAGTCTGAGCGTGATGAGTTGAAGCGATTGCGTAGAGAAAACAAAGAATTACGCATGGAGAAAGAAATTCTAAAAAAGGCAAGCGCCTTCTTTGCGAGAGAAATGAAGTAAGATTTCGTTTCATCAAACTGCAATCTCACCTGTTTCCCATAACACTGTTATGTCGAGTAATGAGTGTCAGTAAGTCAGGCTATTACGATTGGCATAAACGCCCTGCAAACGTGATAAGCGTTGAAACACTGAAGCTTTATCGCCTTGTTCGACAGCTATTTAAGCAAAGTCGAGGCAGCTTAGGGAATCGTGAAATGGTGAAGAAATTGCGCAAGGAAGGCTACCAGGTTGGTCGCTATCTCGTTCGTAAAATTATGCACCGCCTTCGACTCAAAGCAACCCAGCGATGTGCTTACAAGGTGACGACACAGCGAAAACACTCAGATGCAGTGGCTGATAACCTGTTAAACATGAACTTTAATCCAGTATCGGCTAATCAGGTCTGGGCGGGTGACGTGACCTATTTAAAGACGGGTGAAGGCTGGATGTACTTAGCTGTGGTGATGGATTTATATTCACGCCGGATTGTGGGATGGCGCATAGACAAACGCATGACCACAGATTTGATATCCAAGGCATTAATAAAAGCCTACAACCTGCGACAACCAGCGCGAGGGCTGGTATTTCACAGTGACCGAGGCTCGCAATATACCAGTAAACAATTCGGTAGGCTGCTATCGAGCTATGGTATCCGAGCCAGCATGGGTGATGTGGGTGCGTGTTGGGATAATGCCGTTGTTGAGCGATTCTTTGGTAGCTTGAAACACGATTGGATTTTTAAAGTTGCTCAACCAACAAGGGAGTTTATGAAGCAAGATGTGACGGCTTACATCAAATATTACAACTTGGAGCGACTTCATTCTGCTAATAACGATCTGTCACCTGTAGAGTTTGAGAATTCTCAAGTAAAAGTGTCCAGTTTGGGTTGACCAGTACAGTTTCTCTCATAGAATGAAGTTTAAATTAACGCAAATTGGCGCAAGTCAAACACCAAATATTATAAAAGAAGCTGGCACAAGTGGGACACTTTGGCTAGAAAAAACTGTGCAGGGTGATTGTAGTTTTAGACAACAAACTTGGGCTAGCCCAAGTTTATTTGAATATTTCTATGATATAAAGAATGCCAACCAAAAATTAGGGGGGATTTGTTACAACAATATATTTAACACTACATTCACCTCAAAAAATATTACCCTTCAAAGGATTTATATTGGTTATAAACTGCAACTTCCCGATCCTTTAAAAATGGAAAATGGCACTTATAAGGGCAGCTTAACCTTGAGTCTTGGACGCAATAAAGATCTCGATTTTGGTGATGCAACCTATTCTGACTCAAACGTAACGATAGAATTTACCTTAAGGGTCACACATCAACTTAAGGTTGAATTCCCTGCTGGCAGCAATAAAGTAATCTTGCAACCGCCCAAGGGCTGGGCACCATGGATGAACAGCGGGAAAACACCGCCCAACTTAAAGGCTGAATTGCCGTTTAAGTTTTGGTTTAGCGCACCATTTGATGTTTCATTGAGTTATTGCCAATATCAAAAAAATGGCCAATGCCAACTCAACAACATTAAAAACAGTCACAAAACAAATATTGAAATCAGTTATATCAATGGTGAAGGGAAATCATATCCGCTATCAACATCAAAGTACAAGTTTACAAATACAGATGGAACATATATCAATGTTGCAAGAAAATTTTTATTTGAAATTAGCAAAACCAACTTAACTGAAATGATGAAATATCCAGGAAGCACTTACCAAGGGGATGTAACGATTATGTTCGAGGCTGAAATTCCTCCACTTTAACATTAGAATAAGCCCTGTTGCTGTGCATAATGAAACAACTCACTGTCACTCTTTAAACCGAGTTTTTGCATTGCATTGGTTTTTTGGGTGCTAATGGTTTTTACACTACGATTTAAATAACTGGCAACTTGAGTCACTGACATGCCATTTGCCAGTAAACGTACCACTTCTATTTCTTTCAGTGAAAGTTCAACTGGGATGGCATATTGATTAATACCTTGTTCATTTAATAATTCATGGACAGTTTCGCCAATGTAAACAGAACCTAATAATACTTTTTTAACTGTTTTCTCTAATTCGGCAATAACTGATTTTTTTAATAACAAGCCTTGTATCCCAATCTGTAACAGCGCTTGTAATACACCTAAATTATGTACTTGAGTCAACACTATTATGGGTAAGTTTGGATATTTTCGTCTTAGCTGTTTAATCATGGCCATACCATCGACATTGTCATCATTAGGCATACTAAAGTCTGTGATCAATAAGTCACATTCATGTTGTTCTAATGTACGCCATAATTCGGAAACATTATTTGCTTCAGCAACAATGTCACAACTTGGCTGCATTTCAGCCATCAAACTACGCACGCCAGTGAGTATAATAGGGTGATCGTCGGCAAGGATGATCTTAAAAGCCATATTCAACTCCCGTGATAATGTGAACTTATGGATACCTTATCTATACTACTTGGCATCGGTGTTTTTTTCGAGACTTAATCCACTTTGGTCATATAGATGAGTGCAATTCAAAAAATACGTTATCAACTTCTTTGCATCTTGAGTTACTTACCCCTACTGTGCATGACTTTTATCACTCATGCTGAACAGCCCAACACCACAACAATTAGCGTAGGCGTACTCGCCAATGGCTGGGGACCTTTTCAGCAAGTAAATGACCAGATAACAACGGGATTTAGTGTTGAGCTGATACAACTGCTCGCCAAAAATCTTCATTACCAAATTGACTGGAAGATTTATCCCGATTGGATGAGCCTCTACTCCGCAGGTTGTAATGGGGAGGTCGATGTCTTGCTTGACGCTTTTCGTACCACAGAGCGCACTCAATGTCTCATGTTTAGCCGCTCATATTACACCTCACCCACCGTCGTCGTTATTCGTTACGACAGCCGATTTTTTCGCGATGTGAGTGAATTTGGCCAAGCTCGGATCGCCGTTGAAAAAGGATTCTCGACTGAGAAATTAGTCAAACTGCATTATCCAACCGTAACAGAAGTAACATTTTCTAATACAGAACAAGCACTTTCCTCGGTCATTGATAAAACGACCGATGCCTATATTGGTAATCTTCATGTTGCTAACCAATATATTAGTGCACACCCAGAACTTCTTATCGTTGCCCAAGCCCCCCTGATGATGGAAAACTTACATTTAGGGATCACGAAGAACAATAGCCTGCTTGTAACACAACTCGATAACGCCTTAATGGCTCTGAGTGTAGAAGAGCGTAATGCTCTCGAAGTGACTTGGCTGGGTATGGGCGATCTTCATTTTTTAGGCCACAGTAATTTTCTACTTAGACCCAATGAACGCGAATGGCTAGCAGGTTTACCTTCACTCAGAGTCGGATTTGTTGATGATTGGATGCCATTCTCTTCGGTTAACAATAACGGCATCTTAGTAGGCTTAATTGCTGATTATCTTGAGCAATTTAGAGAAAAACTTGGGTTAGATTATGCGGCACAAAAAACCAGAACCTGGAATGAGATCCAAAGCGCACTCATTAACCATGAGATTGATCTCGCCATTATTCCAACTCGATTGAAAGCACAATATCCAGACTGGCACATGAGCGAAGTGTTTACGTCTTTCCCTATTGTGATAGCCACTGCTCGCAACAGTCCGCGAATCGCGGGGCTGTCAGAACTCAACTTTCAACGCGTGGTCATCACAGATAATCTACTGCTGCCAAGCATTAAAAAAGCCTATCCGAATATCGATGTTGTAGTTTCTGCCAATCCCGATGAAGGTTTGACCTTAGTCGCAAAGGGCAACGCAGCGGCTTATATGGGGAATTTGGCCGTTGTGGCTATGCTCATTGACAACAAATTTATTGATGAATTACGAGTAGCGGCACCAACACCTTATAAAGATGAACTCGCTGTTGCCATTCGTGAACCTTATTGGCAACTGATCCCATTAATTAACCGTGTTTTCTCCAGTATGAGTGAGAAAGAAAAGCAGCAAATCCGCAATACTTGGCTAGCTGTAAATTACAGCGAAGGCATCTCTTGGCATACATTGATCACAACACTGCTGCCTATTGCGATAGGTTTACTGCTTTTCATTGGCGGCTTAACCATAGCCTATTTAAAACTCAGACAAGAAATTAACAAGCGCCGTATTGTCGAGAATGCCCTCGCTATCGCCAAGGAAAATGCTGAACTAGCGACTAAAAGAAAAGCAGAATTTCTTGCAGCTATGAGCCATGAGATCCGCACGCCCATGAATGGGCTCGTGGGCATGGCAGAGCAACTAAGCTTTACCCCCCTAGGTATAGAACAAAAACAAATGGTGCAAATCATTAGTAATGGCGCGGAAGAAATCCTTCAGATCATTAATAATATTCTCGATTTTTCTAAAATAGACATGGGAAAAATGCGTCTAGAATCGACACCAATACTATTGCGTGAAGTTCTCGATAGTACGCTTAATATGGTCATGAATGATTTACGCACTAAAGACTTAAGCCTCTACTTACACGTTGACCAAGGCGTAGCAGCACGGGTCACAGGAGACAGTCTTCGCATAAAGCAGATCCTATTCAATTGGGTAAGTAATGCTATTAAATTCACTGAACGCGGGTTTATTGAAGTCTCGGTCAAGCTTGAAGCCGAAGAAGAGGGCCAACAATTACTGCTGATTGGCGTACAAGATACAGGTATCGGCATGAACGCTGATACTCAAGCGCGAATATTTAATATTTTCGAGCAAGCAGACGTCTCGACGACACGTAGCTATGGTGGTGCAGGCTTGGGTCTTGCTATCAGCCATACACTCGCTGAAATGATGGGCGGTGACATTATCCTGAATAGCGCTCCTCATTTAGGTACATTTATTGGTTTACGCATTCGTTTACCTGTAGTTGCTCAAGATGAATTTGATGAACAATTACAAGGGTTACAGGCATATATTGCTATCAGCGATATAAAATTACGTCACACTTTATCTTGGCATTTAGCGTCATTAGGCATTGTATTAACTCAGAATAAAGCCAATGCAGACCTGTTGTTTACTGATAATGCTTCGGATGATCGGCAACATATACTCTGCACTCACTTTAATGAAGCACTTGGTTATAGGTATCAAAACGATCAATGTTTATTAAATGTAAACCCTCTAACATCGCAAGCGGTAAAGGATGTTTGTTATATCAATATGGGTTGGATTGATACCATAGTCTCGACACCGCAGAGGGACATTACGCTTAAGGTAAATTGGCCTGAATGTAAAATTTTATTAATTGAAGATCATCAGCTTAATCAGATATTGGTACAACGACAGCTAAAGCAATTGAGATTAGACTGTGATATTGCCGAACATGGTGTCCAAGCGCTCGACCTCATGCAACAGACGCATTACGACTTAATATTATGTGATTGCCGCATGCCAGTAATGGATGGCTACACTTTTACCCAACAAGTGAGAGCACAGGAAATAGATGGACAACACGTCCCCATTATTGCTCTAACTGCCAACGTATTAAATGAACAAAAACAACGATGTGCTGCAGTAGAGATGGATGACCTACTGGCAAAACCGCTGCATCTAAATGAACTGCATGAAATGCTATTGAAATGGCTCCCACACTCAAAACCTGCACTTATCGATATAAAAATATTAGAGAATGCATTTGGTCGCAGGGAGGCATTAAGTAAAATGCTATTAATGTTTAAAGATGAACTCGAAAGCTCACTTAAGGATATTCAACTGACAGCTCCTCAACTTGCGGACAATATCCATCGAACTGCAGGAACAATTAGTATGCTAGGTCTCACATCAATTGCAGAGCAGGCTTGGCTACTAGAAGAAAAAATCAGACAAGAAGACAGCAACAACGGAGAAGTCGAATTAACTGAGTTTCGGGCGATAATAATCCAATTGATAAGCGAGCTAAACGCCATAATCCACACAAGTAACTGATGAGGTGCACTATTCCAAAATATGAATTTGTTCTGATTTGAGTGCGACTGTAGTTTGCATGCCTTTGGTTAACCCAAGCTTTTGTGCAAGATGCAGTGAAACTTCCGTATTAAGTAGCAGCTTAGTTCCAGTAACATAACAGACGACACGAACCGATTCGCCCATCACCAACAAGGAGTCGATGGTTATATCTAACTTATTAAAACTACGGCATAAACGACCATTAGTGATAGCGTTAAACCGTATTCCCTGATTGGGGATGACCCAGCGAACGTTACTGCCAACACTGCGGTCTTTGCCAAAATCGCTGGCGATCAGCTGCTCACCAAACTTCAGCCAGGTGATGTCTTTAGTGCGATCTTGGAACACCACTTCACCATCGAAAATATTCCTTAAGCCCATCTGCCGCGCCACCGCTTCGTTACGTGGACGCGACAACACCTCAAAGGGCACACCCTGCTGTAACATCTGACCTTGGCTGATCAGAATCATCGAATCGGCCAGCAACAAGGCTTCATTTAAGTCGTGGGTAACCATGATCACGGGGCAAAGCAACTGTTCTTTTAGGCGAGCAAGCTCAAGATATAAACGCTCGCGGGTTTCCCTATCCACCGCCGAAAATGGCTCATCGAGCAATAACACTGAAGGTTCACGGGCAAGGGCGCGGGCAAGCGCAACCCGTTGGCGCTGACCGCCAGAGAGATGCATCGGCAACCTATCAGGCAGCCCTTGTAAATTGACTCGATCTAACCAATCTTTTGCCCGCGCAATTCGCGCCGATTTAGGAATATGATCAAGCCCAGCTACCACGTTTTCGAGCGCGGTAAGATTGGGAAATAAGCCAAAATGCTGTGGCATATAGCCAATATGACGCTGCTGCGGCGTCAGCGCGGTGCGGCTTTTATTGTCGAACCATGGCGTCTCACCAAACACAATACTGCCTGCATCGGGATGATTAAGCCCTGCGATCATCCGCAGTAACGTCGTCTTCCCGCCACCCGAAGGCCCAACGACCGCTAACACCTCACCCGCCTTACAGCTAAACTCGGCGCTCAGTTTAATATGCTTATGGTTTTGGATCTGGCAATGTAGATCAGCGATGATTTGCGCCACGCTGACCTCCTAAACGCCGTGATAAACTGGTGGTAAGAGCCAATGCGGTAATGGCAAATAACAACAATACCAAAGACATAGTACCTGCTGCACCAAAATCAAAGGCCTGCACGCTGTCATAAATGGAGATCGATATCGTCTTGGTCTCACCAGCGATATTACCGCCCATCATCAGCACCACGCCAAACTCCCCCAGAACATGGGAGAAACACAGCACTATGGCGGTCAACACCCCCGGCCAGACCATAGGTAGTTCAATTTTAAGTAGAATTTTGAGTTTACTCATACCGCAACACGCGGCGGCATCGCGCACATCGTGGGGAACCGCTTCAAAGGCACGCTGTATCGGTTGCAACGCAAAGGGAATATTAACCAGCACGGATGCCAGCACTAAACCAGAAAAATGAAACACTAACTGCTGCCCAGTCAGACGCTCTAACCACTGCCCTAACCAACTTTGGCTGCCAAGCCCCACCAGCAAGTAATAACCAATCACAGTCGGCGGTAAGACTAAGGGCACCATGATGAGCGCTTCAACCCAAGACTTACCGATAAACTGGCGATAGGCCAAGGCGCGTCCAGCAAGAATCGATAGGGGGACCAGCACCAAGACTGTGATGCTACTGAGCTTGACCGATAACCAAAGCGCCTGCCAATCCATTGCTAACCTTACTGAGCGGGTAAACCAAAGCCGTATTGCACAAATACGGATTTGGCGGCATCAGATTGAAGATAAAGGTAAAAGCGTTCGGCAGTCGCCCCCGCTTTAGGCGTTAACACCATACGCTGATAAAGTGGCCCATGCAGCTCTGCGGGTAAAGCAATGGATTGACCTAATGCTTTAAACTGGGGCGCTAAAGCAATGGATAACGGAATAATGCCGCCTTGGGTAGAACCACTTACGGCAAATTGCGCCGCTTGGGAGGCATTTTCACCTAGGATTAACTTAGTTTGTAGGCCGTCCCACAAACCTAGTTTTTGCAACAGTTCGCGGGCGCGTTCGCCATAGGGCGCATGCTCAGGATTAGCAATCGCAAAGCGCTCCAACTTACCCGCAGCAAGCAGGACTTTTACGCCATTAAGCTCGGTATCTAAGGTTAAGGGGGATTTATTGGGTGCGACTAACGCTAAGCGCCCCACCGCGTATTGCACGCCTTCATCGCGGGCAAAGCCAGCTTTTTGCAGCTCATGGATATAACGCTCATCGGCACTAAGCAACATCTCAAAGGGTGCACCATGTTGGATTTGCGCGACAAAATTACCAGATGATCCATAGGACACCCGCACCTTAAGCCCTGTTTCGGCGCTGAAGTTTTTAACAATATCATCGAGGGCAAACTTGATATTGGCGGCGGCCGCAATCGCAGGCACAGTTTCGGCGCGGCTGATAAAAGGCATCAATACCATACTGAAAGACAACACTAAGCCAAATACTTTGCCTAACCGACTCAAACTGCTCATAAACTGATCCTATAATCGCCTTTTACAGTCACTAGCTTTTGTGTTGCCACAATTGCGCAGCCTGCTCATCGGCATCCTTGGCCTCGACCCAATTCTTACCCTTATCCCCTGCTTCTAATTTCCAGAAAGGGGCTTTTGTTTTCAAAAAGTCGATTAAGAATTCGCAGGCCGCAAAGGCCGCCTTGCGATGGGCACTGGTGACGCCGATAAACACAATTTGCTCACCCAGCGCCATAGTCCCCACACGGTGGATAACCGTAACTTTATTGAGCGGCCAACGCTCACGCGCCTCGGCAACGATTTGCTCAAGAATGCGCTCCGTCATACCGGGGTAGTGCTCTAAAGTCAGGTCAGTCACCACTGAGCCATCGTTAAAGTCACGCACTTTGCCAACAAAAGTCACAACGGCGCCATCACTGTTGTCTTGGGCTAATTGGTGGTACTCGTCGGCCACATTAAAATCGACGGTCTGCACCCGCACATTCGGCAGTAAACGCATATCAACCTCCTGTCACAGGTGGGAAGAAGGCCACTTCATCACCATCGTTCACTCGGGTATCCCACTGGCTAATGGTTTGATTCACTGCCACCAGCAATTTGTCAGAGGCTAACACTTTGGCCCATTTATCATCGGTGGCCGCGAGTGTCGCGCGTAATCCTTCTGCAGTTTGTGTCTGTTCGCTCGCTTCAATACTCAGTTGGGCAGTCCCTAAAAGCTCACGAACCTGCGCAAAAAACAACACATTAATCATATTCTTATCTCGCTTTACGTTATTCAGCTTTAAAGTGTCCCGACTTACCACCGCGTTTTTCGAGCAGGCGCACCTGTGAAATCACCATATCTTTCTGCACCGCTTTACACATGTCGTAAATCGTCAGGGCCGCGACAGAGGCCGCCGTGAGCGCTTCCATTTCGACACCAGTTTTGCCGGACAATTTACACAGGCTAGTGATGCGAACACGATTATGTTCAGGCTGAGCTTCTAGCTCCACTTCCACCTTGGTGAGCATTAATGGATGGCACAGCGGAATTAAATCTGAGGTTTTTTTCGCCGCTTGGATCCCCGCGATGCGGGCAGTGGCAAACACATCACCTTTGTGGTGACTACCACTCATAATCATCTCAAGAGTCGTGCTTGCCATCTCGATAAAAGCTTCGGCACGGGCCTCACGCTCGGTCACGGCTTTTTCGGTCACATCGACCATGTGGGCATTGCCGTCGGCATTAATATGGGTAAATACATTGCTCATTGAAGCGATCCTTTAAACTGCTGCTAAATTCAAGCATATGGGAAATTAAGCGCAATCGCGAAATCTAACGCAATGAAAGATAACGCGATAAGCAGACTAAAACCTAAGTTAGATTAACCGCCAATCGAGGCCAAATGCTGCGTTACGCCAGTAATGCCCTGATGCAGATAATGGGTTTCTTTCTTCTGCGCCAGTTGTCCATGTAACCGCTCGATTAATTCCGCTTGCTGACTTGGGTGTTGCAGTAGATCACGCAAATCAATGCCGGATTCGGTAAACAGGCACAAATGCAACTTACCTTTAGCCGACACCCGCAAGCGATTACAGCTGGCGCAAAAATTTGTGGCATAGGGCATGATCAAACCAATGCGGCCCTTAAAGTCACTGTGGCTAAAGTTTTGTGCAGGGCCATCGTCGGCACTGGGTATATCCAATTGCCAGCCTTCAGCTTGCAGCAGTGCTTTAATGTCAGCGCCCGCTAAATGGTGAGCTTGAAAATACTCGCGGCCCAGCCCCGTTTCCATCAACTCGATAAAACGCAAATCGATGGGCGTATGCTTAATCCAATTCAAAAAGCGCGGTAAATCTTTATCGTTCATGCC
This sequence comes from Shewanella oneidensis MR-1, assembly GCF_000146165.2. Taxonomy (NCBI): domain Bacteria; kingdom Pseudomonadati; phylum Pseudomonadota; class Gammaproteobacteria; order Alteromonadales; family Shewanellaceae; genus Shewanella; species Shewanella oneidensis. The sequence goes on from NC_004347.2 coordinate 4,640,631, forward strand.
TTTGAGCAATACCGCATTGACTTTTACGCGTTCAAAGCCCGCGGATAAGGCGGCATCGATACCGCGCATCACCTCATCGAACTTGTTCTCACCGGTGATCTGGTAAAACATCTTAGGATCTAAGCTGTCTACCGACACGTTAATGCGGCGCAGACCTGCATCAAACCACTCTTTGGCATGCTTCTCGAGCCTATATCCATTAGTGGTAGTAGCAACAGTATGAATACGCGGATTATCGGCAACGACTCGAATAATATCGGTAAAATCTTTACGCAGCGTGGGTTCGCCGCCAGTGATACGGATTTTTTGAGTGCCAACGAGGCTAAATGCGGACACCAAGTTTTCTATCTCACTGAGAGATAAAAACTGCTGCTTGCCATTGGGATGATAACCATCGGGGAGGCAATAACTGCATTTGAAGTTACAAACGTCAGTGACTGACATCCGTAAGTAATGAAATTTACGACCAAAATTGTCTTGTAATTGAGACATGATCACCTTTCCAAGTGTGGGAGGCGAGAGCATTTCTTTACTCACCCCAGTGGCCTTATTGCCACGGCTACACCCCCATATCTGTTGACTTAGGTAGGCAAGCTCGGAGAACCGTCAGCTGTGATTATAAGCCGAAAGTATTGCCGAGCTATACCCCTAAACAGGTATTTCTTGATCAGGTTCAAGTGCGCGTGAACAATCTGTGACAGTGCTCACCCAAAGATTTGTCATTATTTAGGCTAAACATCCAGCCTAGCCTCTGTGCCATGCGGTTATTTTGAGGTAAGGTGAACAGCAGTAATAAAACGCCCGTTTACAAACTACAACACCCGATAAAAATCGGGGATACGCGAAGGAAAAGGTGAACTGATGGAACGCGAATCAATGGAATTCGATGTTGTTATCGTCGGCGCGGGCCCTGCGGGCTTGGCGACTGCGTGTCGATTAATGCAGATATCACAGGATTCAGGTAAAGAAATTACCGTCTGCGTGGTAGAAAAAGGCTCCGAAGTGGGCGCGCATATTCTATCAGGCGCCGTATTCGAACCCAGAGTGTTAGATGAGCTATTCAGCGACTGGCGTGACAACGGCGCCCCTGTTACCACAGCGGTGACCCACGATGAAATCTATCTACTCAGCTCAGAGACCGATAGCAAACTTATGCCCAATGCGTTTGTGCCAAAAACCATGCACAACGAAGGCAACTATATTGTTAGCGTCGGCAACCTCTGCCGCTGGCTCGCAACCCGCGCTGAAGCACTTGGCGTAGAAATATTCCCCGGCTTTGCGGCCAGCGAATTGCTCTTCAATGAGGACAATAGCGTTAAAGGTATTTTGATTGGCGACATGGGCGTAGGCGCCGATGGCCAACCAAAAGACAGCTTTATGCCCGGCATGGAGCTGCATGCAAAATATACCGTATTCTCAGAAGGTTGCCGCGGGCATTTAGGCAAACAGCTGATCGCGAAATACCATTTAGATAATGGCAAAACGCCGCAACACTACGGCCTAGGTTTTAAAGAAATTTGGAAAGTCCCCGCCGAGCAACACGAGCAAGGTAAAGTGGTGCATACGGGTGGCTGGCCATTAACCGATGGCGCATCGGGTGGCGGCTTCCTCTATCATATGGAAGACAATCAAATTGCAGTGGGGTTAATTATCGACCTCAACTACAAGAACCCACACTTAAGCCCGTTCGATGAGTTTCAACGTTATAAAACTCACCCTGTTATCGCGAAATATTTAGCAGGCGGCGAGCGTCTGACCTATGGCGCACGTGCAATTACCAAGGGCGGCCTGAACTCACTGCCGAAGATGAGCTTCCCCGGCGGCCTGCTAATTGGTTGCGATGCAGGCACCTTAAACTTTGCCAAGATTAAAGGCACACATACAGCGATGAAGAGCGGTATAGTCGCGGCCGAAACCTTAGCTAAAGCCATGATGGCCGAGGTCGAAGGCGGTAAGGATCTTGACTGCTACCAAACCCATCTAGAAGAAAGCTGGCTGTATGAGGAGCTGTATAAGTCTCGTAATTTTGGCCCAGCGATGCACAAGTTTGGCACCTTCCTTGGTGGCGCCTTTAACTACATAGATCAAAACTGGTTTGGCGGTAAGTTCCCTATCACTTTGCGTGATGAGCATCCTGACTACGCGCAAATGGCGCCGGTTAGCGCCTACAGCAAGATTGATTACCCCAAACCTGACGGCAAACTCAGCTTCGATAAACTCTCCTCAGTTTATCTGTCGAGTACCTATCATGAGGAAGATCAGCCCTGCCACCTGCGTCTCAAAGACAACAGCATTCCGCTCGGGATCAACCTGACGCAATTTAACGAACCCGCCCAGCGCTACTGTCCTGCTGGCGTATACGAAATTGTTGAAGAAGCAGGCAAGCCCAAGTTTGTCATCAATGCACAAAACTGTATCCACTGCAAAACCTGCGATATTAAAGACCCAAGCCAAAATATCACTTGGGTTACCCCAGAGGGTGGCGGTGGTCCTAATTATCCGAATATGTAATTGATATACATAAGGCGCTCACTGAGCGCCTTCTTTTTACTTGCCTTAACCTTATACTTTGGTAACAATTACGCCATAAATATTACAAGCTTCAAATCCGCAATTCATTTCCATCTATACTCTACATATAAAGATCTACCGTAAGAGCAACAGGTTAAGCCCAATAAATGTCTTGTAAGCAGTTTTATTCGGCAATCGACCTAAACCAAGGTTAACTTTTGCAGTTCTGTTCAATACATGTTATTGGCAGCAAATCGTCGACCGATATTTCTAAACGTTTAACACAGGCATGTTGATATTTATGATATTGAATAACCTTACGATTAAGCAGAAAATCCTGCTAACAGTCACATTTGCGGTACTCTTGTCGACCATACTTGTTGGTGTGATCAGCCAACGTAGCGCCAAAAACGTGGTACAGCAGCGCATGCTGGGGTCGGAAATGCCCAGCCTAATGATGCAGATCCGTAATAAAATTGATTTGGATATTTCGAGCTTGATGAATGCTGCCGAACAACTCGCCAGCAGCCGTATGCTTTTGCAATGGCTGGAAAATGGTCGGCCGCAGGAGCAAGAACCCCAAGTCGTTGCCCAATTAAAAGACATCACCCGCCAATACCATTTAGCCCAAGCCTCCTACGCTGATAGACAAACCGCTGCTTATTACACTCAAGACGGTTTTTTACGTGAACTCACCCCCGCGCAAGACGGTTGGTTTTTTAGTTATCGCGATAGCGGCCAAGAACGGATGCTAAACGTATTTACCGAAGCCAATGGCGAGATCAAACTCTTTATCAATTATCAGCAACCTAACGGTCGCGGACTCGTTGGCCTTGCCAAATCCCTCGATGATATGGTGCAACTTCTCGACTCATTTAAAATTGAAGAAACAGGATTTGTCTACTTAGTTGATGCCAAAGGCGAGGTCAAACTGCATCCAGACCCCAGTCAAATCGGCAAAACGAGCCTCAAGAGCTTATACTCTGCGGCCAACATAGGTTCATTACTCAATCGTAGCGATTTCAATCTGATTGATACCGAAATCCAAGGTGAAAAAACCTTCGTTGCTAGCAGTTATATTCCATCGATGGATTGGTATTTGGTCGCTCAAGTGCCAGAAGCTGAAGTCTTTGCCCTACTCAGGGACGCGGTTTACCAAATCTTGATTTGGACCTTAATTATTGCCGCAGGTTTTATTATGCTCGCCATTGTTGTGGCAGGCTCTGTTAGCCGCCCTATCGCCCAAGTCGCAGCGATGTTCCGCGATATTGGTGAAGGTGAAGGCGATTTACGTCAGCGCTTACCAGTAAATGGCAAAGATGAAATTGCACAACTTGCCCAAGGATTTAATAGCTTTATTAGCAAAATCCAAGACTCAGTGATTGAAGTCGCACAGACCAGCGAACAACTCGGTCTCTCAGCGAAAGATGTGTCTAATCAAGCGCAGCAAACCCTTGAAGACAGTCATGAGCAAAAAGATCGCACCATGATGGTGGTGACCGCCATCAATGAAATGGGCGCAACCGTAAATGAAATCGCCAGCAATGCCGCCCAAGCCGCTGTCGCCGCAAAAGATGCCGATACAGAATCGAATAGTGGCCAAGTGGTGGTAACACGCGCACGGGATACGATCAATCAGCTCTCCCATGATGTAGAGCAAGTAGGTGAAGTGATTGAATCCCTCGCAACTCATACCAAATCTATCGGTGGGATTCTCGATGTGATCCGCGCCATTTCGGAGCAAACTAACCTACTCGCCCTTAACGCCGCTATTGAAGCCGCGCGAGCTGGTGAAGCAGGGCGTGGCTTTGCGGTGGTCGCCGATGAAGTGCGTAATCTGGCATCACGAACCGCTGCTTCCACTAACGAAGTCCAAGGCATGATCGATAAATTGCAGTCAGAGGCAAGTCGCGCAGTGAGTGCTATGGCGCAGAGCCGCGCACGCTCCCACGAAGGTGTGACTGCAGTTGATGAGGCTAGCCAGTCTTTGGTTGGCATTAGCAAGCGTATTGGCCTTATCAGTGATATGAATATTCAGGTCGCAGCGGCAACGGAAGAACAATCGACCGTTGTAGAGGATATTAACCGTAACGTGACCGAAATTAACGACATCACCCAACGCACCGCCAGCACGGCACAGGCAGCGGCGCAGGCCAGTTTAGCGTTAAATCAACTCGCCCACCGTTTAGATACCTTGGTAGCGAAGTTCAAAGTCTAAGCCTCGTTGAGACAAAAAAACGCCTTAGCGGATATCACCCTAAGGCGTTTTTTTATTACGCAGCGTAAAAGTCGATTAGTTATCGGAGAGAAACTTAATCGTCAGCGGATAGCGATAAACTTGCCCTTCACTCGCCTTAATCATCCCAAGAATAGTGCATACAAAGTCCAAAATACCGAGGATGATTAGGAAAATAAACCCAATGCCAACCAAGAATAGTATTCCACTGATAATCACGTAAATCAGCAAACTTAGCTTAAAGTTCAAACAACTGCGCCCACATTGATCGACAAAAGCAGACTCTTCACGCTTCATCAACCACAAAATGAGCGGTCCGAGAATCGAGCCTAATGGCACTAAATAACCAAGTAAACTGGAGGCATACACGAGTAAGCCAAAATCTTTCTCGCTCTTAGTCACTGACTCCATCATTACGCTTTTCCTGTATTATTGTTTGAAAAATAAGAATTATCGACCCTTAGGTCCATACAAGCGCATTTGCCAATCTTCGACCTGCTGTGTGGCTAAACGCCGTTGCAAACTATTCACCCAGCTTTGCGCCAGCCCCTCACAGGATACAAGTCTATCATAGGCCTTAGCATCGTATTCGGGTGAAAAGTACAACGCCATCGCCTCAGCAACGCTGATATCCGTTTTACGCTCGACTAATTCTATCCTATCACCTAAAAGGATAATGCCTGGCGTTAACACCCTATAAAACCAACCACATAGCTGACTCTGCTGCATTGCAAGGGCAAAATCCCTATGGCCAAATTGCAGATTTAACTTAAAACAAGGTGAGCGAGGCTGAGTCAACTGCACTGTCACAGCACCCATTTGCAGCACATCCCCGATATTGACCTCAGATTCATTCAGGCCAACTGTGCTGATGTTTTCGCCCATGCTCGGCGCATCTTCAAGTTGGGTGATTAAATCCCAGCGACGGTATTGGCCATAATGCTCACGGGGAAAATGGTGTAATACTCGGTCAAGACCACCATGGTGCTTAGGATCGGCCTGTGCATCGCCTTCCACATGATCAATATTGACCGTCAATTGCTGCGCCGATTTTTTACCATCGATACCAGTAACAACGCCGTCCATCTCATGCAGAACAGTCCCTGAATACAAACCCGATAATCTATTTACTAATAAGGTCGACATTGGTTACTCCCTTCATTGTCGCCACAGGGGCTAAATAACACGCCAAGTATACGCCCCCTTAAGATCGTTGCCTCACTGATTTAACACTACTTGATTACGGCCAGCTTCTTTCGCTTGATATAAGGCTAAATCGGCGCGCTTTATCAAATCTTCTGCAGGTTCCAGCTTTTGATATTCTGCAACACCAATACTGACTGTGATAGCAATATGTACACCATTGACCTTCAATTCTCGCTGGGAGATGGAATCGCGGAAACGTTCCGCCAACTCTGCCGCACGGCTTAAATCCATCTCCGGCAATAACACCAAAAACTCTTCTCCTCCCCAACGGCAAAGTATATCTTGCGGTTTTAACTGGCTACGCAGCAAATTGGTAACCGTTTTTAGCACCAAATCACCGACACTGTGGCCGTAGCTATCATTCACTTTTTTAAAGTGGTCAATATCAATAAGGAGAATTGAAATGGATGTTTGCGATAGCTTTGCCTTATCTAATGCCTGATGGAAATACTCTTCAAAGACTTGGCGATTAGCGGCACCGGTGAGCTTGTCGGTTGATGCCATAATCTCAAGTTTGCGCTGATAACGCCCTAACGTCATGTTTGAAATAAACAATATACCGATGGTCACCACCAAACTCAGGGCTAAATTTCCCCAGAAAGTATTCAGCAGTTCTTGCTCTTGTGGGGCATCTTCTTGCTCAACGACTAAATACCACTTGAACTCAGGCACTAATCGACTGTTTAAATAAACCGTTTTACCATTTCGCTGATAGCTAAATGCGGCACTTGGGCTAGTTAAAATGCGCGTTGCTAGCTGCTCCAAGCCAGTGCTGGCTTGCAGTGAATTAGCGCCATCATATTCATCACCATGGAGAGTGACATTGCCCTGCCTATCGGTGAAAAAAACTCGACGATTATAACGTTTCTGATAGAGCTCAATCAGCGCCTTCACCTTTTCAACCGCAAGCCCAACGCCAGTTACGCCAATAAACTTACTTTCAAAATCAAATACTTTATAGTTAACAAACACTGTCGTCTTAGTGCGATCCGCAGTATCGGCATCGATATTGATTTCATAATGTTCTGATTCTGGCAACGAACGAACACGAAAATACCAGGCATCATTAGGCTCAACATCTTGAATTTTTTTTAATACACCCGATGAGTGGTAATAATTGCGGCTCTGCTCGGAGATAAAAAAGCTGGTGACGGTATCGTACTTATCTTGGATTTCCTTGAGGTAACGGATCAGTTTTTCAGGTTCCTGCTCGTGATTTAGTGTCCAGTCTCGTACAAAGGTATCCTGCGCCATTAGTGAGGAAATAAAGATCGGACGTAGAAGATCTTGTTGAATTTCCGAATAAATATTATCACTCGTTAAAGGAAGGGTATTGCTCTCAATTTGCTGACTCAAAGAATCATGGGCCACTTTATAGCTAATACCACTGGTCACTAAAAAGGCAACTAACAACAAAACCGAAAGTAGCCAAATAAACTTCTTTTTATCATTCCAGACGTGATTGCCCATTTCCAACTCCAACAGCAGTAGGCTTATTATTTTGTATCAACTTGATAAGTTGCCTAAATGTTAACGCAATCCCTCAGCAACCGCACAACATTTCCGCAATATGAATATTCTTCGATGAAATAACATTATTCGAGGTAAAAAAATGCCCCGTTGGGGAAACGAGGCAAACATGCGAACCAACAAAATGGGAGAAAAGCACAAGAAAACGTTAAGGAACAAGAGCTATCTGTCACAGCACATACTCTAACAATCCTAGATGACAGAAAGATGACTCCCAACTCCGTTAACGGTTGCGCCTTTTACCCACGCTATGCTTCTAAATACTGTTTTAAAGCCTCACCAGGAATAGAACTGTCCGTTGCGACCGCAAAAGCGGCCCAAACAGCACCTTCTGCCATCGCTTGAGTAATTGATTTGCCGGCACAAAGAGCATGAATAAGCCCCGCAGCATAGGCATCCCCTGCACCCGTGGTATCGACAACCTCAGCAGGCACCGCTGGCACATGTTGAACATCATCTTGGGTATAAACCTTCGCGCCACGGACACCGTCGGTCACCACAAAATAACGCAAAGATTCACCACCAATACTCACGCCGTAATCCCAAGAGGCAAGATCACATCGTCCTTGCATATCACTCACCGAGGCAAGTAATACGTGGCAAGGGCGCGGTCTATCATCCTTGGCAAGTTGCGCGATAACGAGGCAATGATCGAGCGCCGTTTTAGCCCAACTCACAGTCCCTTCCGCCGACGTATTAAAATACAACGCATCCCAATGTTGCCATTTAGGAGGTACTGATAACTCAAAAACAGGGCGCTGCGGGCGGATGATTGTACGCTCACCATCCGGTGTCATTACGAGCAGCATCTCACAGGTATTTCCCGCACGGCGCTGCACTAAACGACAATCGAGCCCTTGGGTACTGGCCTCTGCAATGGCCCAATCCCCCATCTCATCTCGCCCCACTTGGCTGACTAATGCAACTCGATGACCTGCCCAAACAAGTCCAAGCCCAGTATTGGCACCACCGCCGCCCAGCCTTTGGCCACCATCTTGATAATGAAAGCGCCCGCCGGTTTTTAAAGGTTTATCAAGGAGTAATACACGGTCACAGTTAAGATTGGCCACCAGCAAAATATTTGCCATGACAAGGCTCCATGAGAAAGAAATTATCGCACCAAATCGGGACGAGTTATGGGCTAAAAGAGCCCTCAATCTAGACCAAAATGTGGGGTGGCACAATCTGAGAATCTAGGGCGTGTTGACGTTTCAGGGTTATTTTTGCAGCAATTTGGCTGGCTTTTATGCAAGGCAAAGTCCGTGCAGTGTAGTTATTCTACATAAACGGACGATAACGCAGCAGAAACGTCAGCCAAATGCTGCCCGAAGGGTTCGTCTGGCAAGCCCTTGCTCTTACTTTCTGTCATAAGAGCAGCTCGTCATTTGAGTAGAATAACTACACATCATTCCTCGTTTCGCGAGCACGAACTTGCCAGAACGAACAAAATTTAATCTCGAAACGTCAACACGCCCTAATCCCCATCTTCATTAAATGGCAGCTTAAACGTACTTTAGCGGTAAGACGTTGACCAGAATCAAATTCAGCAAAACAGCACATTTAGTGCTAAACATTTAAAAATATGCAGTGATTAATATTATGATTAATAATTTAAAACCGTCAGTTTTACTGATAAACACATAAAAATATCACCAAGATTCAACCTAGTCTTAGATTAGAAAAAGATTAAGCTTAGGGCCAAGGATAAAGACGAAAGGAATTCGTATGTTAATGGACTGGATACATCAGGATCTGGATGGCGAAGAACAATTACGCCGTTATAAACAATGTGTGGAGGAATTTAATCAGTTGGATTTTCATGATGTTTATGTAGCCAAAATTCAACTCGAATATCAGTTGCTACAAACCTTGTTTGAGGAGCAGTCGGTTCAACCATGTGAGCCTGACTGCTCCGAAAACTAACACAAAAACTAGACCGCAGACTTAAGCGGTGAAAGCGATGCAAACTTGACCTCAAGTTGCCAATCCTGAATAACCATCTCTGAGGGTTGCCAACTGTCATCAACCCATTCGTAAATTAGACCTGGCTCCTCCTCCGCATTCACTAATAAACGACGCCCATCTTTTAAAACAATTGTATAATCAAGCCCCTGCGCATCCACACTGTCAATATCCCCCAAGACTTGGTGATGAATGCTTGCTATTTCTCCAGTTGCTTTTACAACTTCAGTTTCCTTCGCACCGCTGTAAAATCTCAATGCCTCATTAGTAGCGGGTTTATGAAATACAAACTCTTCAGTCACGCCCACAACGATCGACGGATCAAGCTCATACCAAGCGGGTATCCATAATGCGTTCATTGCCATCCCGTTATATCCTGCATAATAATTTTACGGACGTGAACATTCTGCCCTAACCTTGACCGATAAAATACTGGTCAGGAATAAATAATTTTTACTATTGAGCACACCTGTAAACCACAATTCCTTTATTGCACTCAGACAAAACTAAGCCAACAATCCCGCTCTTAACCAAAATGGCTTATCTCTAAACCACTGGGTACAAACCCATTTTTTCCCAGCAGTCACCTCACAGCCGCGGTGCAATGAGGAAGGAATGGGTTTGCCAGTTTGATCCGTATTATCGAACACCAAAATAGCGGCAGTCTCGGGTTTAACTTGAATATACGGTGCTTTGAACTCCGTTTCTCCTCCTTCAAAATCATCATTAAGATATAAAATGGCTGTTCTGGACCTTTGGCCAAAACGCTCCAATTCAGCTTGAATTTCAGCCGTATATGCATGTATTGCATCATAATGCCATTGATAAAACTGGCCAGGTTCGTACCGCAGTACAACGATGGGTTCTGCAAACGCCAACTTAATCCCTGCAAACTTTGCAATAACCCTTTCGACGCAAGCCATTGCAAGATTGTCATTAGGGATCGGTGTTGGGTAATGCATGTTGTTGCGGATACCACTCTCGACACTCCCCTTCCCCTGATGTCCATACACAGTAATAGGCCGCAAATGGGGCAATGAAAATAGCTTGATATCGTCTAATAAACTCACTGGAAGTTGGGAGTGGGACAGCGTTGCCGATTGCAGTTGTTTCCCGACAGATGTTGGTCTGTGCTCAAAAAACCATAACGCAGAAAACACGCAGATCGCATCCTCATGATGAGGCGAGATGGTTTTTAACCAAGGAACAAAATGACAAAATGTCGCTTTAACTTCTTGCGCTTCTTCCATCGCGACATAGGAACCCCAGAACGATTTTAAACTCGCCAGCTCCTCTAGCTCCCACTCAGCACTAAAAAACAAAGCGATGGCCAGTTCTCTTTCAGAAACCATACTTCGCATGCAGTGAACCAACCAAAAACGCACAAAATCAGCCGACTCAGTTGCAAACTTGAGCACTAACGCCTCAGGTAAGCGATTGAAATAACGCTCTTCTAATAATTGGACAAATAACTGCTGCATATCAAGACCCATTCACAACACAACCCTATTATGCTCATTAAAACTGAATCACATCAGCGAAGAAACATTTTATTTACAATTAGCTGTTTTGTCGTCTTTTGCATCAATCAATCTTGAGTACAAAAATACAATCCTAGTTTCATCTCAGGCTTGGTTTCTGTTAGCTTGAAAGCTCAGATAAATAACTGCCACATTTTGTTGGTAAAGTGATCCGATAACCAACCGTGACGTATTGAGCCTGACAACCCATGGCAACAACAATGGCACCCGCTTGCCCAATGGAGAAATCAAACATGCCTGTTTTGCAAACACTCAAACTAACGGGTGAGAATGAAACGCTAAAACGTCAAGCGCTTAAGCACTACTTCAACCAAACTTGGGCGCGCTATGAGTCGCTCTTCGAGCTGATAAAACACGACCATGCCTATTATTTAAAAGCAGAGCCTTTACGCCATCCGCTTATTTTTTACTTTGGCCACACCGCAACTTTCTACATCAATAAGCTCAAACTGGGCAAATATCTTGAGGAAAGAGTCAACGATCATTTTGAGTCGATGTTTGCCATTGGTGTTGACGAGATGTCTTGGGACGACCTCAATGAAACCCACTACCAATGGCCTACGGTCGCCGAGGTAAAAGACTATCGAGACAAGGTAAATCGCGTTGTTAACCAATTAATTGATACTATGCCTATCTCCTTGCCTATCACTCAGGACAGTCCCGCTTGGGTCATTTTGATGGGGATTGAGCATGAACGTATCCATTTAGAAACCTCATCAGTCATTATCCGTCAGCTGCCTTTAGAGGAAGTATCCCAAAGTACTCACTGGCCTGAGTGCCAAGATCACGGCGCTATCGACGCTAACCAGCTGATTGCTGTGGCGGGCAAAAAAATCACTTTAGGTAAAAAAGAGCAAGATGAAACCTACGGTTGGGACAACGAATACGGCAATAAGAGTTTTAAAGTGGCAGACTTTAAAGCCTCAAAATATTTAGTAAGTAATCAAGAATATTTGAGCTTTGTTGAAGCAGGAGGCTATCAATCGCCCGAGTTTTGGAATGAAGAAGGCCGAGCATGGCTGGCTTACACTCAAGCCCAGATGCCACGTTTTTGGCGCCGTTATGACGGTAAATGGTGGCAACGAAATCTCACCAGCGAAATCCCGCTTCCCCTTAATTGGCCAGTTGAGGTCAATCAACTCGAAGCTAAAGCCTTTTGTTATTGGAAAGCTCACCAGACTCAAAGCAACATCCGCCTTCTGACAGAGGCGGAGTGGTATATTCTGCGAGAAAAAATTCAAACCGACGCCCCCGACTGGCAAGAAGTACCAGGGAATATCTCGCTGGCTTATTACGCTTCTTCTTGTCCGGTGAATCGCTTTAAACATAATGAATTTTACGACATTGTCGGTAATGTCTGGCAATGGACCGAAACCGCTATCGATGGTTTTAATGGCTTTGCAGTGCATCCACTCTACGATGATTTTTCAACGCCAACTTTCGATGGTAAACATAACCTGATTAAAGGGGGCTCTTGGATCTCGACGGGCAACGAAGCCATTGCAGCCTCTCGCTACGCGTTTCGCCGTCACTTCTACCAACATGCCGGATTTCGTTACGTGGAGTCCCTCCAAAACCCAGAGCAAATGGCCGAGGTTAATGTGTACGAAACCGATGAACTGATTTCTCAATATTTAGAATTCCATTATGGCGCTCAATATTTTGGCGTCCCGAATTTCTGCGTTAATGGCGTTCAACAGGCGTTAAACGAAATCCAACTTGAGCATACCGCTAAGGCATTAGACATCGGCTGTTCGGTGGGTCGAGCCAGCTTTGAGTTAGCCAAAGTGTTCGACCATGTTGACGGTATCGATTTTTCGGCACGTTTCATTCAACAAGCTTACGCGCTGACTGAACAAGGCGAAAAACGCTACACCATTCGCACCGAGGGGGATCTACAGGAATTTAAAAGTGCCAGCCTCACTAAGCTGGGCTACCAAGAAGAAGCAAAAAAAGTCAATTTTATGCAAGGCGATGCCTGCAATCTTAAGCCCATCTACACAGGTTACGACTTAGTTTATGCCTCAAACCTTATCGACAGATTGAACGATCCTAAACAGTTCCTCACCAGTATTGGCAAACGCATTAACCAAGGTGGCTACCTAGTGATTGCATCGCCTTATACTTGGCTTGAGGATTACACACCCAAAGAAAAATGGCTCGGAGGCATCAAAGTGAAAGGGGAAAACTTCACCACTTTAGATGGGTTGACCGAAACATTGATCGGCCAATTTGAGCTAGTCGCGGTAAAGGAAATTCCCTTTGTTATCCGGGAAACTAAACGCAAGTTCCAACATTCCCTCTCAGAAATGACCATCTGGCGTAAACGATAACCGAGAACATTTAAGAAAAAATCCGCCAGAGAATCCTTTCTGGCGGATGCATAACAGACAGCTCAGTAACAATCGCAGTCCCCAATGGCAAGAACACTGCATCTGCTTGGTATTGGTTTCCTATACCTTAAACTGCGCCGTTGTTAAACCAAGTTGATTCGCTAACCCTAACAAACTACGTGTACTGGCGGCCACTTGGCTTATCGCCGCACTATTTTCCTCTGCTGCAGCACTTAATCCCGCAATCCCCTGCGCTATGGTTGCCGATACTGTAGTTTGCTCCTCTGCCGCCGTAGCCGTTTGGATCATTAATGACCTCAGCGTCTCAAGTCGCTTAGCAATATCATCCACTGCCGCTTGCATGCCTTCGGCATCCTCTGCAGTTTTTGACGCCTCGGATGAGCAAGTCACACTGTGCTGAGCCAGAACACCCGATTGATGTTGTATCCCCTGCAATACCTTACCGATATCCTGAGTCGCCTCTTGCACTTTCACGGCAAGTTGCCGCACTTCATCGGCGACAACAGCAAACCCTCGTCCATGCTCACCTGCACGGGCGGCTTCAATCGCCGCATTGAGAGATAAGAGATTGGTCTGTTCAGCAATAGCATTTATCATCTCAAGTACACTGCCTATTTTCTGGCTGTCTGCTTCAAGATGACCGACCTGCTGATGAATGGCAGCAAAACTCTCTAAAGTGACCTTTAAACTGTGGCGCGTACTGACCAAATTTTGCGAAAGAATGTGACTCGAATGGGTACATGCAGAAACCTCATCGGAGGATTTCGAGGTATTAGTACTAATCTCGGCCGCGGCATAACTCATCTCCTCCACCGCGGTGGCTAACATGTCGGTTTCTTTCGCCTGCAGCTGAATACTACAATCCGCCTGATACATTGCCGCTGAGTTTTGTTCCGCTGCTGACTCCAATTCATGACCCATACCGATCAATTGGCCAATAATTTCTTTTAATTTAGTCTGCATCCTTGCTAACCAACTCATCAGATGGTTATCCGACTGGGTGTGCAACAAACTATGGGTTAAGTCGCCCGAGGCAATAAGGCTGGTTAAATGGCACATATCTTCAGGCTCCCCTCCTAAGGGTTTAAGCACGAAGCTTGTCACCAATTTGGCAGCGGTAATCGCCAGCACAATGGATAAAGCACAAACTAGCATACCGATAAACATCATATGGTAGGCAGGAGCGGCTATTTCACTCACATCTATTTCCGCCATTAGCCCCCATTTAAGCCCCATCTCAACAACAGGCGAATAGGCTGAAAGCACTAAATTATCTTTATAATCATAAACCTGCATAACACCTTGATTACCTGCTAAGGCCGCTTTCACCGCAAGCGTATCAACTCCATTGTTAGCGATTGTTCCCGCAAAAGAAGCGACGACGGTACGATTGATGGGGTCTAAAAATGAGTCCGAACGCATACGATTATCGGGACCAATCAAATAAGTCTCCCCCGTCTGCCCCATGCCTTCGCGGATCTGCATCACCCGATTGATCCGCTCAATGGAAACTTGCGCCGCCACCACAATATGTCGCCCATTGACTAGCATGGCTTGCCCAATAAAGGCCGCAGCTTGCCCGTTTGATGGCGCATAGGCTGAAAAGTCCTGCAAAAAAACCGTGCCGGATGAAGTCAGTGTCTTCTCAAATAATTGCGCTAATCCAGACGAGCGATAGGACCCTGTGCGTAAATTCGTTCCATAATCAGGTTCCTTAGCCACAGTGTAAAAAACCGTACCATCATCGGAAATGATGAACAGATCATAAAAGCCAAGCAGCCTATTCAGGGATTTTAGTGTTGAATCGAGCTCACTTAAGGTATCCAAATTCGTTTGATTTGCGATCACTGCACCCACGGACTGCAAGTTATCGGAAAAGTCTTGAAACATGCTGTTGATCTGTCGCTGCTTAATTTCACGAACAGCCACTAAACGTGACTGAGCCTCTGCAAATAACTCATTTTTCGCAAGATAGGTCACTATTGCTGTTGATAGGATGAGAGGTAAGAGAACGATCAATAAGCTAATCAGTTGAATTTTGCGCGTAAATCCCATGGGAACACTCCTTGTCGAACTCAACATTCCATTGCTATAGGAATTAAATTACTAACGTTTAAAACTATAGGTGAAGAATGTATGCTCGACAAAGCTAGGCCGCTTATTTTATTAAGCACCTTGTCTGCAAACGTAGTAATAACCTGAAATAATTAATAAATTTTATGCAATTGGTCTTTAAAACAAACCAAATGTGAGGAACATCTGGATCATTGAGTCGCTGAACAGTAAAAAAACCAGATTGACGACCGAATTAAAATCACATTGAATTGCATATATATTCACAATATATTAACTAATGGAGCATAGGATGGAACTCATAGAGCAAGTCGCGGTAGCCAAAAAAGCCAATATCTATTTTGAGGGTAAAGTTGCTAGCCGCAGTGTATTTTTCAGTGACGGCAGTAAACAAACCTTAGGCGTAGTGCTCCCAGGAGAATACGAATTTTCCACCTCCCAAGGCGAAATCATGCACGTCACCAGCGGCAGCTTTGAGGTCTTGCTACCAAATAGTTCAACTTGGCAAGCGTTTAGCGAAGGCAGCCAGTTCGAACTTGCGGCCAATGTCAGCTTTAAAATCCGCAACAATGCGATAGCTGAATATTGCTGTCGCTATCTATAGCGTTAAATCGATGGAATGCTTAGAGCGTATTGAGCATTCCTCAGTTTGCACCAACAATTTGTATAAATAACGCCCACTAGACGACTGGTCTAATTTGCTATATGCTCCTTTTCCATGAAAACAGAAACCCAATCTACCCGTCAGCATATTCTCGATATCGGTTACTCACTGATCATTAAACAAGGCTTTTCATGCTTGGGGTTAGCCCAATTACTCAAGGCAGCTGAAGTACCAAAAGGCTCGTTTTACCATTACTTTAAATCCAAAGAGCAATTCGGTGAGGCATTATTAACGGGCTATTTTGAGCAATATCAAGTAGAGCTTGATAGCTTATTTGCCAACCCACAGCTCTCTGGCTTTGATCGCCAAATGCAATATTGGCAAAAGTGGCTGCATGTCCAACAAGATGGCTGCATCGACCAAAAATGCTTAGTGGTTAAATTAAGTGCCGAGGTGGCTGATCTGTCTGAGGCTATGCGCCTTGTTCTGTTAAAGGGTTCTGCAGGCATTATTGAACGCTTAACGCACTGTATTCAAGATGGTATTGAAGATAGCTCCATCTGTAATCAGGATGCCCAAGCAACGGCAGAGCTGCTATATCACATGTGGCTCGGCGCAAGTTTGATGAATAAACTCGGCCACAGTCATGTGGCATTAACGCGCGCTCTTGTAACAACTGAATCCATTTTGAAGCATAAAACGGTGTGCTAGCCAGAAAGGCGACCACAACAACCAATTGATAGAGATATTACCTTGTAAGATAGCTTATCGATCGATTTTACAGTCACAAACTAGACGACTGGTCTACTAAATTCGTTATTCAACCATAGGACAACTAGCAGTATGTTCAATTTCACCTACTACAACCCAACTCGCATCCATTTTGGTAAAAATACCATCGCAGAAATCGACACGTTAATCCCCAGCAATGCCAGAGTTATGGTGTTATTTGGCGGCAGCAGCGCCAAACGAACAGGCACCCTAGCTGAAGTAAAACAAGCGCTTGGAAAGCGTTTTGTGGTCGAATTCGAGGGTATCGAACCCAATCCAACCTACGAAACCCTGATGCTTGCCGTCGCGCAAGTACGTGAATTAAACATCGACTTCTTACTCGCCGTCGGTGGCGGTTCGGTCATCGATGGCACTAAGTTTGTTGCCGCTGCCGCCGTTTTCGAAGGCGAGCCTTGGGATATTCTCACGAGCTGGGGTGCTAAGGTGACTAAAGCCATGCCTTTCGGTTCGGTATTAACCCTACCTGCGACAGGGTCAGAGATGAACAATGCCAGCGTGGTGACTCGTAAGTCGTTGAAAGCCAAACTGCCGTTCCGTAACGACTTGGTTTATCCTCAGTTCTCCATCCTCGATCCCACTAAAACCTTTACCCTACCGGAAAGACAAGTGGCAAACGGTGTCGTCGATGCGTTTGTGCATATCACCGAGCAATACCTTACCTACCCGGTGAATGCCGCAGTGCAGGACAGATTTGCCGAAGGCTTACTGCAAATTTTGATTGAATTAGGCCCACAAGCACTCACAAAACCTGAAGATTACGATATCCGCGCCAATCTGATGTGGGTCGCAACTATGGCACTCAATGGCACGATTGCCACAGGCGTTCCGCACGACTGGGCAACTCATATGATTGGCCATGAGCTCACCGCACTCTATGATATCGACCATGCCCGCACCTTAGCCATTGTATTACCAGCATTATTACGTTGTACTAAGGCCGCGAAACATGAAAAGTTACTGCAATTTGCAGACAGAGTATGGCATATCAACACAGGCTCCGAAGACGAACGTATTGAGGCGGCAATTGCGAAAACCCAAGCGTTTTTCGAAGCCATGGGCATTGCAACACACTTATCCGGCTATGATTTAGGTAAGGAAGCTGTCGACGCCGTTGTGGGTCAACTCGAAAAACATGGCATGGTTGCCTTGGGTGAGCATGGCAATATCGATCCAGCCATGAGCCGCAACATTTTAACCCTCGCCTTATAGTTCAACCTCACACCTCTGCAATCCCATGCAGCGGTAAGCCTTGAAAGATATAAACGCACCATCATGGTGCGTTTATATTCCCTTAAACAGGGCAAAGGATAATCACGCTTAGGCTAATCAAACTTTAAAATGATATTTGCAATAGCGTTAACGCCATCATTCGGTCACACCTTACTCATCTAACAAACCCATTTATCGCAGATAAAACCTCATTACTGATACATAAACACCATGATTTTTGATGGAAAAACAACTACTCTTGAATAATCTCATCTCACAGGTAAAAGGATCTTCGCATGCGTTTATTAACCCTCATCAGCTTACTGCTGCTTAGCCTATTAGCACAGGCAACAGTGTACAAATGGGTCGATAAGGACGGTAAAGTCCATTACTCCGATGAGCCGCATCCCAATGCTGAGATTGTTGAATTAAAAGAAAAAACGCTTAATCAAATTACCCTACCACTGGTAAGCGCTGACTCCAATGATTCGCAAGTCATTGAACAAATCAAGTATCAAGTCGTCATTACTTCCCCTGCAGAAGAGGAAACCGTCAGGGATAACAATGGCGATTTCCAAGTCACAGCAACAGTCACTCCAGAAATCAAGAGCCAATATTTGATGGCCCTTAAACTCGATGGTAAAACCATCGGCCAACCCCAAATCGGCGGCACATTTAAGTTAAGCAACATCGACAGAGGTGAACATACCATTGTTGTCGATGCGATGACTCAAAACGGCAAAGTCTTTGCATCTAGCTCTCCAAGAAAGATATTTCTTCATCAAGCGGCAATGACTCCTGCACCTAAAAAGCAGCCAAGATCCAATTAAATTGTTTAATAATAATTAGTTAAGTTGTCAGCAATAAATTGAGCCGTTTGATGAAGCCGAGTTGCAGCATGCACCAAATCGGTGCAACATAAGGGTGCAACCCTATTTTCAGGAACGGTAGATGGATAAAGAGACTCTGCTCAATCATTTAGTGACCGCGGTACTTGTCATCGATAAGGATCTTAAGCCTTGTTATGCCAACGCCGCTGCAGAGCAACTTTTAGGTGTCGGTAGCCACAGGCTGGTCGAACAAGCATTGCCAGAGCATTATCAAGCCCTAGGTGTCGACACTCAGCTCCTTAGCGATGCGGTAAAAGCTGGGCAAAGTCTCACCGTTAACACCGCGACGTTAGTCACCTTAGATGCTCAGCATCACACCGTCGATCTAACGCTTATTCCACTAGAGGATGAAGCGCTGCTGAG
Source organism: Shewanella oneidensis MR-1 (assembly GCF_000146165.2). NCBI lineage: Bacteria > Pseudomonadati > Pseudomonadota > Gammaproteobacteria > Alteromonadales > Shewanellaceae > Shewanella > Shewanella oneidensis. The sequence continues at coordinate 4,659,902 of NC_004347.2, forward strand.
TCTGCTTGAGCTTAGGCAAGTCGATCAACAACGACGTATCCACCAGCAACTCAGCCAAGACGCACAGCAGCAGGCGGCACAATTCTTAGTGCGTAACTTAGCCCATGAGATTAAAAACCCCTTAGGCGGCTTGCGTGGCGCTGCACAATTGCTCTCGCGGGAACTCGACGATCCCGCGCAAAAGGAATTTACCAATCTCATCATCGAACAAGCTGATCGTCTGCGTAGCTTAGTCGACCGACTGCTCGGCCCGCAGCGTCCCACTCAACATAGCCTGCATAACATTCATCAAGTAGTGCAAAAAGTATATAAACTAGTCGAAATCGCGCTGCCCGCCAATATCCAGTTGAAGCGAGATTATGATCCCTCGATCCCCGATATCGAGATGGACCCAGATCAAATGCAGCAAGCGGTGTTGAATATTTTGCAGAATGCGGTGCAAGCCCTAGAACACACAGATGGCGAAATCCTGATCCGCACCCGCACACAACACCAAGTCACCATTGGCTCGCAGCGCCACAAACTGGTGTTGACCTTATCGATTATCGATAACGGTCCTGGCATACCGCCAGAGCTCATGGACACACTGTTTTATCCCATGGTAACCAGTCGTGAACAGGGTTCGGGGCTTGGTCTATCGATTGCCCACAACATTGCCAGATTACACTCGGGCAGGATTGATTGCGTATCCAGCCCAGGACACACAGAATTTATTATCTCGTTACCGATTTTAAGTGCCAAATAATCAAGCAAAACCAACACATACCGTATGAGGAAGCAAAATGCGAATCAGTGAACAAGTGTGGATCCTCGACGATGACAGCTCAATACGTTGGGTGCTCGAAAAAGCGCTCCAAGGCGCTAAACTTAGCACCGCCAGCTTTGCCGCAGCAGAATCACTCTGGCAAGCATTAGAGATTTCCCAGCCACGGGTCATCGTCTCGGATATTCGTATGCCGGGAACCGATGGCTTAACTCTGCTTGAAAGACTACAAATCCACTATCCGCATATTCCCGTTATCATCATGACGGCGCATTCGGACTTAGACAGTGCCGTGAGTGCCTATCAAGCTGGGGCGTTTGAGTATTTGCCAAAACCCTTTGATATTGATGAGGCAATTTCCCTCGTTGAGCGCGCTCTGACCCATGCAACAGAGCAAAGTCCAACGCCAGTTGCGCAGGAAACTCAAGTCAAAACCCCTGAAATCATCGGTGAAGCGCCCGCCATGCAGGAAGTGTTTCGCGCCATCGGCAGGCTGTCGCGCTCTTCAATCAGCGTACTGATCAATGGCCAATCAGGCACAGGTAAAGAGCTGGTTGCAGGCGCACTGCATAAGCACAGTCCGCGCAAGGATAAACCTTTTATCGCCTTGAATATGGCGGCGATTCCTAAGGATTTAATCGAATCCGAACTATTCGGCCATGAAAAAGGCGCCTTTACTGGTGCGGCCAATGTGCGCCAAGGACGCTTCGAGCAAGCCAATGGTGGCACCCTGTTTTTAGATGAAATCGGCGATATGCCACTGGACGTGCAAACCCGTTTACTGCGCGTACTTGCCGATGGGCAGTTTTATCGCGTCGGCGGCCATAGTGCTGTTCAAGTGGATGTACGGATTATTGCTGCCACCCACCAAGACCTAGAGCAATTAGTGTTGAAAGGCGGATTTAGGGAAGACTTATTCCATCGCCTCAATGTGATTCGTATCCACTTGCCACCGCTGTCACAACGCCGTGAGGACATACCACAGCTTGCAAGCCACTTTTTAGCCTCTGCCGCCAAGGAGATTGGTGTCGAAGCCAAAATCCTCACCAAAGAGACCGCAGCTAAACTGTCACAACTGCCATGGCCGGGTAACGTCAGGCAGCTCGAGAACACTTGTCGCTGGCTTACCGTCATGGCCTCAGGACAAGAAATTCTCCCCCAAGACTTGCCGCCAGAATTACTTAAGGAACCTACCAGTATCAATCCAATGGCGAAAGGCAGCCAAGATTGGCAATCGGCACTCACCGAGTGGATCGACCAAAAACTGTCCGAAGGAAATAGTGATTTATTAACCGAAGTGCAGCCCGCTTTTGAGCGTATTTTGCTTGAAACTGCATTGCGCCATACGCAAGGGCATAAACAAGAAGCGGCAAAACGTTTGGGCTGGGGACGAAATACACTGACACGAAAATTGAAAGAATTATCGATGGATTAAGCCGTCAAGTAATTGCAAAAAAGAGGGATATCACTATCCCTTTTTTATTTTCAAGCTCGCACTAACTAATTAAAACTGGTAATGCACACCAATAGCCAGTTGCTTAATATCAGTGTCGATATCTTTCACGTTTACATAGTTTACATAATGGTGGTCAGCGTCTAAATCACCACTAGTCACATCATAACTCAAGCGAACATTTAAACGCTCAGTCACAGCGGCATTAACACCTACGCCGTAGGTCCAGCCAAAACCAGTGAAGTCTTCATCAAATCCATCACCGTCAACATTCATAGCCATAGATGCAACACCTACTTTTGCATAGGCTGAGAACATATCATTGATTTGCAGAGTAAATTTAGGAGTAAACGTTAATGCACCCGCAGAGATATCAACATCCTTATCGCCTAAATCGCCAGTTGCAAATAAATTGGCCTCTAAACCAAACCACTCGTTAAAATTGTAACCACCGTATACACCGAAACCAGTCCCTGTTTCTGCATCATCAAGCACATCAACAGTCACGCGGTTTAGTGCACCACCCACATAAAAACCTGTGGTGTCAGTTGCCGCTAAAGCTTGGCCTGCCACTAATATCGATAATAAAGAACCCGCAACTAAAGATAGTTTTTTCATTATAATTCCCTAATGAGTTAACTTAAGTAGTAAACGCTGCGGATAATACAATAAACGCCAAAGAAGAGTGATAGTCTATCAGTGCTTAATTCACTTTATACAGCAAGCATTCAGCTTTAAATAACGCGATAATTAATCTCTAAAACTTAAGCATTAACTTATTACCCTCAATAGATTCATGAGAGTGAAATAACACCAACGAATAATTGAGCGGCGCTTACGTTCATCGAGGCATTCGCGAATGACTGCTTGCCCTGAGACAGCGCAAATAATACGACTGCGCCATAAAAACGACGGCCAAATATGCAATTGGTAGCCCCGTTGATCAATGCTAAATGAAATCGTTCTTGGTAAAAAATAGAGGCATTGGTGCAGAATAAGCTCATGTTTGACGCCAACGGGACGAGCAGTCGGTGAGTTTTCCGTCATTGCTGGTGGCATAAGCGCCCCGCTCGATTCACTCGCGGCGGGGGTATGTTCGGCGATCAGCTCAAAGCGTGTCGACAATCGATGATACCGACAAATGAGTCGCTTATTGTCGGCAAATGGGTGAGCCTGTTACTGCATCCATGGCATAACCACTCCTTTGATTGTTGAATAATCGATTCAGTGTCGCTTGCTTTTATTGAGTAGTTGGTTCCACTTGCACGGGATCTTGGTGAATAATCACCTCTGCATCTTCAAAGGCCGCTTTCACCCTAAGCCCTGTTGTATCGGTAATGCTATGGGCTTCGTTTAGGCTCAAATTACCATCAAGCTCTAAATGGAATTGAATAAAAACCGTCTTACCCGCTTGGCGCGTCCGTAAATCGTGAAGCCCCAACACCCTTGGATCTTCCTTGGCAATGAGTTTTATCCGCTGGCGAGTGTCTTCATCTAACTCACGATCTAATAGCGCCTGAATCGAACGATACCCCAAATCAAAGGCCTGCTGACCAATGTAACAAGCTATAAGTACGGCAAATAAACCATCCGCCCACCACCAGCCATATTGGGACAGCACTAACGCCAAAAGTACCGCCGCATTGAGGAATAAATCCGACTTATAGTGCAACGAATCGGCCTCAACCACAGTGCTATTGGTCGCCGCCAGCGCCCGCTTCTGCAGCAAGACTAAGGCTAATGTCAGTACAATTGCCACCACAGAAACCACCACACCTAAGGTCGCATTTTCTACGGGAGAGGGATTTAGCAAACGTTCACCACCATAAAACAACAGCAGAAACGCCGAGCCCATAATAAAGGCCGATTGCGCCAGCGCCGCTAACGGCTCAGCTTTACCATGGCCGTATCTGTGGTCATGATCAGCAGGGACAATGGCATAACGAATGGCAATAAAATTGATAATCGAGGCGAGCGTATCGGCAAAAGAATCCGTTAAGGATGCCAACATACTGGCCGAGCCGGAATACAGCCAAGCTAACAGTTTGATTGTAATAAGGGTCAAAGCGGTAGCCACGGAAGCGCGACTAGCCAGTTTGACCCAAAAATCGTATTGGGAAGTTTGAGTCATAGGGGTCTATATCGGGAAGCTATGACCCCATTGTATATCAGCTTGGCGACTTAACTGCGAGGTTCTTTACCAGTGTGTGCTTCAAATCGCGCTTTAAACTTAGCTTGTTGCTCTGGCGTCAGCAGGTTGTAAATTTGATTCTGCATCTTCATTCTTTCAATGGCTTGCGCTTGACGTTTTTCCTGCTGGGCACCGATCAATGCCTTAGCTTGTGTCTCATCGAATGTAGCTGCGGTGATCAACGCATGCATTTCTGCACGGCGTGCTAAACGCTCCTCCTTGGTGGGCTTATCGTCGCTACGTGCAGCACGTTGCTCGGCAAACAGTTTTTTAATGTCTGCCTTTTGTGTATCGGTTAATTCCAAGCCTTCAAACATTTTGTGCATGCCGTCATGGCCCATGCGATCGCCACGTTTATGAAACTCACTGCGAGGATGATCGCACTCTTGGCTAGGCTCAGCGCTCACTGTCGTCACCAATACCGTCGAGCTTGCTAAGATGGCAAACAAGCTAGCTTTTAAAGGAGATAATGTTTTCATCATATTGACCTCAATAATTCAACTTCATGTTGTAAAGACCAGAGATAGTGACGACCCTTTTAAAAGCCGAATCACTTTCGACGATTACAGTCTAAAGCCTCATATGTAAGTGAGAGCGTGACCAGAGTAAATCAGTGTAAAGTTGCGGTAAGAATGGTTCAAAATGCCTGAAACTCAACTCTTTAGGTCACTTGGGTATACAGATTTCCTATTCTTTACTTTGGCTTACATTGCTACACAGCAATTGACATCAAAAAGGGTATACTCAGGCAAAGTACTAAAAGTGCCTGCGGTTTATCGAGCCGATCTCGGTCTGCAGCACCGTTCATCCAGATTAAGGAACACTATGAGTCGGATACTATTAATCGATGATGATCTCGGTTTATCGGAACTTCTTGGGCAACTTCTCGAACTCGAAGGGTTCAAACTCACATTGGCCTACGACGGCAAACAAGGTTTAGAACTTGCTTTGGCTACAGATTACGATTTGATCTTACTCGATGTAATGCTGCCTAAGTTAAACGGCTTTGAAGTGTTACGCGCTCTGCGGCAACACAAGCAAACTCCAGTGCTGATGTTAACCGCCAGAGGTGATGAGATTGACCGCGTAGTAGGCCTTGAAATCGGCGCCGATGACTATTTACCTAAGCCCTTTAATGACAGAGAACTTATCGCCCGAATTCGCGCCATCATTCGCCGCTCCCATTTAACCGCCCAAGAAATCCATGCGACACCGGCACAGGAGTTTGGTGATTTACGTTTAGACCCTTCACGCCAAGAAGCCTATTGTAATGAGCAACTTATTATCCTCACGGGCACAGAATTTACTCTGCTGCACACCTTAGCACTCCATGCTGGCGAGTTGATGAATAAAGAAGAACTCAATGAAATTGTGCTAGGTAAAAAATTGATGCCATTCGATCGCAGTTTAGACATGCATCTGTCGAATCTACGCAAAAAACTTCCCGAGCGTAGCGACGGCAGACCTAGGGTGAAAACTATTCGTGGCAAAGGCTATATCTGGTTACCATAACGGCGGGAACAACTGTGCCTAATCGCTTATTTATCAAGTTACTGCTCGGATTTTGGCTCTGTAGTTCGCTGATTATCGCCTTAGTTGGTTTGCTGCCCCTGCTGCAACAAAATCACGATCGCGCCCCTATTCCGCCCCATCTGCAAAAAGTGCTAGCGACCATAGCGCAGCGCATTCAGGAAAATCCAACACTGCTTAAGTCTGATTTCCTGCGCCGTTGGGAAAGGCATCGAGATATGGAAGGCAAACCACTACGGCTTTACCTGACCAACAGCCAAGGGCAAGTGATAAACACTAATAGAATCAGCCGTGGTGTGCGCAGTTTTATGCTGATGGCTGATGAAGAAAAGCAGCCAATTAGTCATCAATTTAAAGATGAATTAGTATTTGGCCCTTACCAATTTACCCTTGAGGGTGAAACCTATTTCCTCTATGGTCGACTACCAGATACCCATCCTAGGCCTTGGTTCTTCTTCTTTATAGAAAACAAACTGCTCACCCTCAGCTTAGCCATTTTGCTCTCGGGGTTACTCTGCGCTCTACTCGCTTGGCATCTAGGTAAGCCACTCCGTTCACTTAAAAAAAGTGCCGACGCCCTCGCCGAAGGTGATCTTAGCAACCGAGTCGATAAAACAACCACTCAACGTAATGATGAAATTGGCCAACTCGCCACCGCGTTTAACAGCATGGCGGACTCGATTGAAGCCATGGTCAAAAATCAACAGCGATTAATGGGGGATATTTCCCACGAGCTGCGCACACCGCTGACCCGCCTGCAACTGTCATTGGCGCTGGCCCGTAAAAAAGGCCAACAAACCACAGAAACCGACCGCATCGCCTACGAAGCTGAGCAATTAGAGCAACTGATTGCCGAGCTGCTGGAGCTATCACGGGTCAAACTCAGCACCAATGAAACTAAAGTATGTCTCGGTTTAGCCGAGTCGCTAAGCCAAGTATTGGATGACGCCGAGTTTGAAGCCGATCAGCAAGGTAAGAAGATCACTATCGATATCGATGAAGCCATCGAACTCAGCCATTATCCTAAGTCCCTGTCCCGTGCGATAGAAAACCTGCTGCGCAACGCGATTCGTTACGCCAAGAGCGACATTCATCTGCACGCGAGTCAAACAAGTGGCCAAGTCCAAATCACGATAAAGGATGACGGTCCTGGTATTGATCCTGCGGAGCTTGAGTCAATTTTCAAACCCTTCTATCGCCCAGACTCCGCAAGACAGCGGGAAAGTGGTGGTTGGGGGCTAGGGTTAGCAATTACTGAAGCCGCGATTAGCGCCCATAAAGGTAAGATAAAAGCCGAAAACCGTGAGCCACACGGCCTTGAAGTCAATATCAGTTTACCCACCTAAAATACAAGCCCGATAGCTGCAGCTATCGGGCTCACATGGTGCAAACGAGACGCTACAGTTAAAGCGGGTTGGCAAACTTAATCTTTAATCCCAAGCTGCTTTAATTTGCGATACAAGGCATTACGGCTAATACCTAAACGCTTAGCACATTGGCTGACATTGCCTTCGCAGGCTCGGTAAGCTTGCAGCACATTCTGATTTATCGCTCCGTGGAGCGAGTCGGCCGAGTGACGACCGATATCATCCTTATCGCGGGGATTTTGCGGATTTTCAACATGTTGTCTCTCATAAACCGCAAGCGGCTTATTGACTAACTTTTTGGCTAAATGTTCGGGCAAATGCGCTCTCGCTAACACCTCATCGTCCTCGGCCATCAAACAAGCCACCTGCATCAAATTATCTAACTCTCGCAGATTACCCGGCCAATCGTAACGCATCAGTTGCCCCAATAACTCAGTGCATAAGGTTTGTGGACCGCTGCGGTGGCGCCGATGCAATTTATGGATAATACGCTCAATATCCTGCCGCTCACGTAGTGCAGGCAATCGCACTTGCAATCCATTCAAACGATAAAACAAATCCTGACGAAACAGCCCTTGGGCCACCAGCGACTCTAAATCCATATGGGTCGCGGCGATGATCTGAATATCGACCTTAACGCTTTGATTACTGCCGACGGGAACCACTTCACGCTCCTGCAACACCCTCAGCAATCGGCTCTGTGCCGCCTGCGGCATCTCGCCAATTTCATCGAGGAACAAAAAGCCACCATGGGCTTGGCGGATCTTACCGATAAAGCCACTACGATTCGCCCCAGTAAAAGCGCCCGCCTGATAACCAAATAACTCCGACTCAACTAACTCGGCTGGTAGCGCGGCGCAATTCACCGCCACTAGAGGCTGCGCGCGGCGCGAGCTCTGGGCATGGAGCTTTTTGACAAATTGCTCTTTACCCACCCCAGTTTCACCGAGCACCAGCAAAGGGATTTGTTTAGTGATGACCTTATTCGCCTGCTGCCAAGCCCGCTCAAGTAAAGGATCGCGAAACCTTACCCCCAATTGACTCTGCGGCTTATCTTGAATCGTCTTCGCACTTTTGGTCTGCGTAACACCCAACGCCTGGGTGTGTAAATGTAGGGCCAAATCCCGATGGAAGCCCCCGGCACGCGTCCAGCTATCCCCCAAATGCAGCTCTAGGCTATCGCCCAGCTTGGCTTGACTCAGCAATTGTTTTGCCATGGGATTACAACCCACAATTCGCCCCTCGCTGTCGGCAATCACTATGCCTTGCCAGCCAGAACTTAATAAACTTGGCTCGGCCGCTAAATCAATCCGATAGTGACTATCGGGCAAATGGCACAACAACGCCGTCTCAACCTGCTGCGCCAAACTCGACACTAACATTAAGGTCTGTTGTGAATGCCGCTGTTGCTCACTGGTGATATCGAGTACCCCGAGCATCTCGCCTTGGGGCGAAAAAATCGGGCAAGCAGTACAACTCATAAAACGATTTTGGCGGATAAAATGCTGCTCTCCAACCACTGAGACCGCTTGCTTAGCCATGAGCGCCGTGCCAATGGCATTGGTGCCTTTATACTGTTCAAGCCAGTTAACCCCAATATCAAGCGCCACATCCGCTAACTTACTGGAATAACGACTCACGCCCCAATGTTTCAGCACATAACCGTCAGCATCGGAGAGCAATAACCGGCTATTGGATTGCGCCATGAGTTGGTTAAATAAAGGTAAAGCATGGGATTGCACCAGCTCGATGAGCTGTTGATATTGCTCATGTTTATGCTTTAGGTCTGCATGAGAGAGCCTAAGATCATCGGCGGCATGAAACTCCGACAAGCCTGCGCCGATACTGCGTTGCCACGAATCGGCTAGCCATGGTTGTATTGTTGGAAAATGCGGTTTTGCTGTCATAGCCGTGCTCCCCGAGCAGTGTTCCGCTTCGGCACAGTTGCAGTGTGCCACTGAATGACAAAATGACTATTGGGCATCTTTCTTTCCTTGAATGCCCTATTGATTTGGATCTGCAAAATTAGCGTTTCATCATACTGTTAGCTCAACAAGTGTACAACTCCTGCCAGTTTGGCACCCTCCTTGCGATAGTCATTGGTATGCAACAGTCGAGTGTTGCATAAAAGAACACAGCTTAATCAATAACTTTGCCAGTTAACTTAGTCGGTAAAGGATAAAAATAACAACAGTGCTTACAACCATTTCAACAAGACCCGCCGCTTAAACGCATGGCTTTTTGCACGCAAGCGGCCACAGAAGGAATAACACTATGATTTATGCTCAACCCGGAACCGCAGGTGCACTCGTAAATTTTAAAGAAAAATACGCCAACTTTATCGGTGGCAAATGGGTCGCCCCAGTCAACGGCAAATACTTCGATAATCGCTCCCCCGTCAACGGGCAAAACTTCTGTAAAATTCCCCGCTCCGATGCACAAGATATTGAACTGGCACTCGATGCTGCCCACGCAGCCAAAGACGCTTGGGGCAAAACCTCGGTTACCGAGCGCTCAAATATACTGCTGCGCATCGCCGATCGCGTTGAGCAAAATCTCGAGTACTTAGCGGTTGCCGAAACCTGGGAAAACGGCAAAGCCGTGCGTGAAACTCTCAATGCCGACTTACCATTATTTGTGGATCATTTCCGCTATTTCGCTGGCTGTATTCGAGCGCAGGAAGGTAGCGCCGCGGATATTGATGGCAACACTGTGAGTTATCACTTTCCTGAGCCTTTAGGTGTGGTCGGGCAAATCATCCCGTGGAACTTCCCGCTATTAATGGCAGCATGGAAAATCGCCCCCGCCTTAGCCGCAGGTAACTGTGTGGTGCTCAAACCCGCCGAGCAAACGCCCGTATCTATTCTTGTGCTGCTCGAACTGATTGAAGATCTGCTGCCGCCCGGCGTACTTAACGTCGTCAACGGTTTTGGCGCCGAAGCGGGCCAAGCCCTCGCCACCAGCAAACGTATCGCTAAACTGGCCTTTACTGGCTCCACCGAAGTGGGTTTTCACATCTTAAAATGCGCCGCCGAATCGCTTATCCCCTCTACCGTCGAACTCGGCGGTAAATCGCCAAACCTGTATTTTGCCGATGTGATGGATCAAGAAGACGAATACTTAGATAAGGCCGTCGAAGGCATGTTGCTAGCTTTCTTCAACCAAGGTGAAGTCTGTACTTGCCCATCACGGGTGCTGATCCAAGAATCGATTTACGATCGCTTTATCGAAAAAGTCCTCGCCCGTGCGCAAACGATCAAGCAGGGTAACCCGCTGGATACCGCAACCCAAGTCGGCGCTCAAGCCTCCCAAGAACAATTCGATAAAATCTTAAGCTATCTCGCAATTGGTAAAGATGAAGGCGCACAGGTGCTCTTAGGTGGCTCACTCTGCCAACTCGAAGGCGAGCAAAGCAAAGGCTATTACATCAGCCCAACGATTATGAAGGGCCATAATAAGATGCGGATTTTCCAAGAGGAAATCTTCGGTCCGGTTATTTCGGTCACCACCTTTAAGGATGAAGCCGAAGCTTTAGCGATCGCCAACGACACTGAATATGGCCTAGGCGCAGGTGTGTGGACGCGGGATATGAACCGCGCCCAACGTATGGGCAGAGGTATTCAGGCTGGTCGTGTTTGGATTAACTGCTACCATGCTTATCCTGCCCATGCGGCCTTTGGCGGTTATAAGAAGTCAGGCATCGGCCGTGAAACCCACAAGATGATGCTCAATCACTACCAAAACACCAAAAACCTGTTGGTCAGCTACGATATCAATCCGCTCGGTTTCTTCTAAGGATAGGATTAACACGAATATCATCCTCTCTTCATGGATGAATTCGCAGCAAATAGGGTTAGCGAAATATCAAAGGGCGCATCGATGCGCCCTTTATTTTCGATGTATATCATGTGATTGACTGACATCAGCAAAATACTGCGCCAATGCTTCCATCGAGGCTTTAGTATGCGGATCATCTTGAGGAGCCACGACTTCAGCCAGTAACAGTTTGGGTGACAAGCTAAACCAAAACGAGCGAGGCTCAATCACTAAATCCAATACCAATTGGTTATAAAAGTGCAGTCTTAAGCGGTTTTCAGCAATAGGCCAATGGGAGTAAAGCAAAAATGAGGCATATTCCCTCGCTAAGGATGCGGTGGTCACCAAACTAAATGCATCATCAAGCAAGCTAAATTCTAGGGATTCTTCAAAGGGGCAATCGTATGAGGTCAGCAGCAGATAGCCTTGGGCGCCATTGGGTAACTGGCAACGATACTGGGCTTCTATCTGTACACCCGCAATCGATACACCAGTATGCTGATGATTGAAAAACAAAGGCTGAGTGATCGCCTCGGTATCGGACACTCGCAGGGTAAATGCTGTTATCGGCTGCATGCTGTATCCTTCCTTTGCCGTGAAATGGCTAATTTCGCTTCCAATACAGACCCATCAATATCAGGTATCCCACAAAGTAAGCCAGCAAATCGAGTGGGTCGAAATGGCTACCAATCACGATTCGCGCCAAGCGATTACCGCCAAGACCCAACTTGTCCACTAAGCCCCAATACTGACCAAACTCAATGGCAAAGGCAAACAGCAATACGGCCAATGCCAACCAAGGCGTATGCAATAACCGATTGATTGGCTCCCCCTTCACATTGACTACAGGCACTAGAGCACGCGCCATGCAAAACAATAACATCACCACCAATACGTCACCGACAAAGCCGCGAATAAACCCCGAAGGCACAAAACGCGCAATCAAGACTTCGATAACAAACAGCAACACGGCATAAATTAAAAAAGATTTTCGATCGGGCTGACGGCTAAAAACGTTAACAGGCATAACACGCTACTCCCTATCACTTCGAAGATGAAGCGGCAAAATCTATCTTAATGCCAATAGCTTAACAAGCATCCTTTGATGGATTTTTATCCTGCCCCCAAGGTTTATCAACGAGAGAACCGCGCAATTTGCTCCGGCAAAATTTAAGCGCCGTTTAAGTTTGGCTTTAGTAGCCTGCAACTACACCACCTTAGGAGCAACAGATCATGTCCTCAAATATGCAGCAAACTATCAATGTCTGGGATCCCTTGATCCGAATCTTTCACTGGTCATTGGTGGGCTTTTTTACCTTAGCCTACCTTACCGAAGGCGAAGATGAGTGGATGAACATCCACAGTTACGCAGGCTATAGCATTTTAACGCTACTGGTATTCCGGTTGTTATGGGGCGTTATTGGCACTCACCATGCGCGTTTTAATCACTTTATCACCCGCCCAAGTATCGCTTGGACATACCTTAAGCAACTCTTCTCTGGCAATGCCAAAGATTACATCGGCCACAATCCCGCGGGCGCACTGATGATTATCGCCTTGATCACGTCCATCGCAGTCGCGGGCTTTTCCGGCATGGCGCTCTATGCCACCGATAGCCAAGGTCCACTGGCCACCAGCTTTTTTGCCACTTGGCCCGAAGGGGCACTTAAAGAGGTTCATGAGTTTTTTGCCAACTTCAGTCTGTTCCTAATAGCTACCCATATCGGCGGCGTGATTGTCAGCAGCCTGTTGCACAAAGAAAACCTTATCAGAGCCATGGTAACAGGTAAAAAGCAGCGTCCGCTCATTCAGCAAGATGAGCGCCAGTAGAAACCACTACCCCACAGATTGAAGGAGTCAGAAATGAACCACCACTTAAATAAACACCGTTTAGAACTTGCGATCACCGCAGTACTACTCGCCAGTTTTAATGCCTTCGCAGCAAATGCAGCTGTCACTAGCCTGCCACTGAGTGCCGAGCGAATTGGCTTACAACTGCAACAGTATCAAGCGCAAGGCGCTGGCCCTTTTAGCGCCGATGCAGGACAAGCACTGTGGCTTCAACAGAGTGAGGATCGCAGCTGCACCAGCTGCCATACCGCCAAAGCGACCGCACAAGGGATACATCAAAACACCCAAAAGCCCATTGAGGCCATGGCGCCGTCGATGACCAACAATCGTTTAACCGACGCCGCCAAGATAGAGAAATGGTTTAGCCGCAACTGTAACTGGACCTTTAAACGCGAGTGTACACCGCAGGAAAAAGGCGATGCTCTCCTTTGGCTCAGCCTGCAATAAACGTTTATCAACTTGTATCGAAGCCATTTTAGTAAAAAAATTAAGGAAATATCATGACTAAACCAACCCACACCCTAAGCTGGATTGCAGGAAGCACACTCACTGCCCTCGCCCTAACGATAGGTATTATCGGGATCAGTTTAACCTTCTCAAGTACGGGTTATGCCGATGATGGTCGCGAGCTGAATCAAGCCATCCCACAAAATGCTGAATATTCAGCTGAATGCGGTAGCTGCCATATGGCGTATCCCGCAAATTTACTGCCCGCCGACAAGTGGCAGGCAATCACGGGCAATCTAAACAACCACTTTGGCGATAATGCCAGTCTCACACCTGAGGCAACGGCGAGAATTGAGCAATATCTCACTCAACATGCGGCACAAAATGGTAAGGTGATGAAAAATAGCAAACCATTGATTGCCGGAATGGGACCTCAAAAAATTACCGAGCAGGCATTTTTTATCCGTAAACATGATGAGATCCCAAGGCGCATGGTGCAAGATAACCCCAAAGTCGGCTCATTCAGCCAATGCAGTAACTGCCATAACCTCGCAGAGAAGGGCATATTCGATGAAGATACCGTTAATATTCCTGGCGTTGGTCGTTGGGATGATTAACAGCCCAAGCTGTCTCGCCCATGATGAAGACCTCTCTAGCAAAGTGGTCGAATGGGTCAAGGAGGGCAAAGTATTGCCCTTCGACACCATAATGCAACGTTATGAATCAAGGCTAAAGGGACGGCTGCTCGATCTTGAAGTCGAACAAAAACATGATCGTATCATCTACGAACTCGAAATCCTCCGTGATGACGGCATAGTTTATGAAATTAAGATCGATGCTAAAACCGGCGAATGGTTAAAGGAAAAGGTCGACTAATGCGCTTACTGCTGATTGAAGATGATATCGACTTAGTGGCTCGCCTTATTCCCGCACTTAACAAAGCGGGCTATACGGTTGAACACGCCGATAACGGCATCGATGGCGCCTTTCTGGGCGAGGAAGAAGCATTTGAGGCTGTGATCCTCGACTTAGGATTGCCCGGTAAGCCGGGCTTAAGCGTGCTAAGTCACTGGCGTCAAAAAGGCTTGGCTATGCCCGTCCTTATCCTTACCGCCCGCGATGCGTGGCACGAACGCGTTGATGGCCTCAAGGCCGGCGCCGATGATTATCTTGGCAAGCCTTTTCATGTTGAAGAGTTACTTGCCAGATTAGAAGCGCTGATCCGCCGCCACTTTGGCCGTGCCGATAACCTACTGCAACACGCCGGCGTCTCCCTCGATGTTGATAAACAAACCGCCACCAATGCCGAAGGGGAAGTTATCGAACTCACTAAGATTGAATACCGCTTGCTGCATTACTTAATGGCCAATCCCAGCAAAATAGTCTCTAAGTCCGAACTCAGTGAACGAATTTACGAAGAAGATCAAATCAAAGACAGCAATGTGATTGAAGTGTACGTTAACCGACTTCGCCAACGCTTAGGCAAGGATTATATTGAGACTCGCCGCGGCCAAGGCTATCGACTCAAGGATGCATAAGCGTGTATTCACTTAAGGCTTATCTCACTCGCAACCTGCTTATCACCCTCACCTGCGCCATGGCGTTATTGTTGTATTTGCTGTTTCAAGGCATTCAAATCTTAACCCAAGACTTTGTTGCCTCGCGTTTGCAGCACGATACCGATAGTCTGATTTCCGCCCTCGAGCCGCAAGTCGATGGCACTTGGTCACTCAATGCCGATCGCCTACCTAATGTGTATCACAGGGTAAACTCGGGTCACTACTTTGCAATTCAAATCGGTGAGCAACAACTACGCTCCCGCTCACTGTTTGATCATGCCGTTACCCTGCCAAGCCTGAAGGTCGGGGAACAGCAGCAAGCCACCCAATATGTTGGCCAAGAACATTGGCTGATGCTCAGCCAGACAATCGTCAAAAATGGGCAATCTATTCGCCTTTGGGTGACAGAAGACATCAGCTCACTTGAGCAAACCCAGTTACGCTTTTTAGGTTTTGCGACCACAATGGTGCTGCTAACGATATTGATCTTACTTTTTGCCCAGCACCAACTCCTCAAACGGGGTTTTAAACCACTCGAAAAGATACCTGAAGCCATCAGACAAATGCGGCTCCAAGGAAGAGAGATTGATACTCAGCAGACGCCCAGCGAGATAACCCCTTTGATTGCTGAAATCGATCGCCTAGTAAACCAGCTCGGCCAAAGGGTTCAACGCTCACGCAATGCCCTTGGTAATCTTGCCCACGAAATGAAACGCCCTCTGCAAGGGCTGCAATCCTACCTCGATAGCCAAGCGCCTGAACAAAGACACGAAGGCAGTAAAGTGCTGGCCGAACTGCACCATATTATTGAACGAGAGCTTAAGCGAACCAAAATCGTCGGGCTTTCCACACCGGGACGTTTTACCGTGCTTAATGACGATCTATCGCCGCTGATCCAAGTCATGCAACGCATTTATCCCCACAGGCGGATTAGCTGCCACTATGACAAAGATCTCGTCATGCCCTTTGATAGAGATGACTTACTGGAACTCCTCGGCAATTTGCTGGATAACGCCTGCAAGCATGGCCACAAACACATCGAACTCTGCATTATGCAACAATCAGTACCAAACCCAGGTTATGGGATCATAGCAAGTGATGACGGCGAAGGCGTCTCTGATGCCGCAATGTCCATCATAGTTGAGCGCGGTATTAGGCTAGACGAAAGCATTCAAGGGCATGGCTTAGGGCTTTCAATCTGCAAAGACATTGTCGACAGCTATCAGGGGGAGCTTCACTTTAACCATGCCAAACAAGGTGGACTCGAAGCCAAGGTGTTTCTGCCACTTCCAAATTGAATGGTATACTCGCCAAATCATGCTGATGTATCTAACCGCATCCCGCTCGCCGTGACATGGAGTAGATCTTCAAGCAAACATCGCGATAAGCAACATCAATTTCATACGACAACATTTAGAGAACTCCATGAATGTAATCGATCTCATTGCCGCACCACAGCATATCCCCCAACTTGCACAGTGGCATTATCAGCAATGGGCCCACCTTAGCCCAGAATTATCCGAAAGCACGCTCATTGAACAAATGAATGCCTACCTCACTGGTGACGGCATTCCTAAAATGTTTATCACTGAATCACATGGGAGCGTCACAGGGTCATCATCATTAGTTGCAGCGGATATGGACACACGAACTGACCTAAGTCCGTGGCTCGCCAATGTCTATGTTCATGCAAGCCAGCGAAACAAAGGGCTGGGAAAGCTGCTAGTTAACGCCGTAATTGCCCATGCACAAACCTTAGGATTGAAAGAAATCTACCTATTTACTCCCGACAAAGCAGATTTCTATCGCGCGCAGGGGTGGATGATCGTCTCAGAAGAAGACTACAAGGGCGAGATGGTGACAATCATGGCGTACCAATTAGTCAAATAATTAAGCAACCATCGGCCCTGAATCATTCCATCAAGCGATCATCCTTGCGGAGATCACTTGATAATGGGCCTATATCAAGTTGCTAGCCAAGACGCTAGTCTATATCTATATCTATATCAATCTCGATACCGTATAGATAAGACAATTCTCGCTGCTCATGTAGAAGTTCAATTCGTCTGCGGGTATCTTGTGCCAACTTATCCTTTACACGTATTCCATTGGCAGCCTTAGCTTTTTTAGCTTTGCGTCCCTCAATTAACAAATCTACTTCCTCAGTAGAAGCAGGATGCTGCAGCAGCGTCGATTCACTAGACATTATTAACTCCTTTAATTGCCACCTAAAATAGGATCTTTCCGTAAATATTGGATCTTTGTAGAAGAGGAAACCATCAATTTGCTATCAACATGAGACAGCGTCACATCAATGCAGCCCATCATCTGGTGCTGCAAAATGAAACTTAAGCCAGAAGATGACTCCTGCCCATAACACAAACACAGCCAAAGGCTATTAATACAAGCCAATCGCTCAATATGACTCGAAGACTCGAGGCCAACAGGCAAAAAATAAACGAAACAAACATAGCGCTAGGTAAACGCAACGGCAGAAACTGACTGTAAATACTGCTACGTCGCATTAAAGCCACGCAACAGTACTACATTTGGAAGGGGTTTACGACTTATATGGCATAGGGCCTAAATAGTCTTTTTTACCGATATCCACACCATTATGACGCAAAATGGCATAGGCTGTTGTTATATGGAAGTATAAGTTTGGAATCGCATGCTCAATTGCAAACTCATAACCTGTTAAATATTTGCCTTCCCAACGGGGTTGAGAAACATGAATTGTCGCCGCAGCTGCAAAATCCGCCTCAGTAAATTGGGCTAGATACTCAATAACCGAGGTAATACGCGCCTGTAGCTCTGGCAATGTGGTCTCTGTATCATCATGTTTAGGTACAGTCTCTAAATTACCCGTTAAACGTGCTACACCGATTTTGGCCGTATCACAGGCAATCTGGATTTGGCGGATAAGATTGAATTGATCGGGCGCTAACCGAGAATTCAATAATACCACCATATCGACCTTCTTCAAGTTGGCAAAAACCTCACCCTTTTCCAGAATAAGACTCAAGTTTTTCAGCATCTTGCTAAATTGGACAGCCGTTAAATCATAAAGCATGACATAAACTCCTGTAATAAACGCCACTAGATTGCAGCACTTGAGACTATCTTGGGGCAAATCAATTCTTTTCAACAGAGAAAAATAAAGATTTATTCAGTGACAGTGTGATTCGCCATCAGTAACTGATTGGAAATAGGTTTAGCGGGTAAGAGTCATTGAAGGGCAAAAGGAAGAAAACCACCTTACAGCAAATATATTCATCCCAATATTGATAGCTTAATAATCGCCAAGTAATGTCTTATAAACGTTAAGTAATACCATTCCGCATTAAAGTTCAGTCACCTTTGCCCATTCCCGAGAGCACATCTTTATCACGCGTTTTGTACAACTGATAAAGCTGTTCAATGCTTGGTTGCAGGCATCCACTATGTCCTCATCTCCTTTAAAACAGCGATTGGCGAGATAATGTTGGCGCAGCCAACTCCATACCTGTTCGATGGGGTTTAGTTCTGGGGAGTATGGCGGCAGTTTGAGTATCGACAGGTTGGGGATATCTGCAGCAATGTCATTGGTATGCCAACCCGCACGTCCATGACCACGACAGCATGGCGGCCAGGTTTGGTGCGTTTTGCAATCAGCTCAAGGTGTTGGTGCATGATGTCCTTATTAACGAATGGCGTGATGATGGCTTCAGTTTCTCCTGTTGCAGGACAGACTGCGCCGAAGAGGTGCACATATTCAAACTGCTGCTGTTTTAGCGCTCTTGGTCTACTGCCTTTGGGGGCCCAAAGGCGTGTCGTTGTATTTTGCTGGCCGGATCTGGCTTCGTCCTGAAACCCAATATCAATCTGGTGTGGTTGGATATGAATGGGAGTGTGAAGGATCGTTTCCAGAGGAAACTTTTTTAAAAGCGTCCTGTACGCTCTGAGTTTGTTTTGGATGCCTGGAGCGGCTGGTTATCCAACAGAATCCCATGCACTTGAGCAGATTTTCAGCAGTTTCAGGTTTCATAATCCAATTTTAAGCTGTTGTGTTGCTTGCTATTAGATCAGACTTCAATGCGGAATAGTATAATACAGCACCTTAAAGTCAGGAGATTAGGAAGATATTTTTGCAGAGTCGTCAATGTAAAAATTGAAATAACAAAAAAGCCAGCTTATTCAGCTGGCTTTTTTGCTCTCTTACGAGAAATTAGGCGCTTGGCGATGACCTACTCTCACATGGGGAGACCCCACACTACCATCGGCGCGATTGCGTTTCACTTCTGAGTTCGGGATGGGATCAGGTGGGACCACAATGCTATTGTCACCAAACAAATTTTTTCTAGGACACTACACTAGACTGTATGGTGCTGATACCCAGAATCGAACTGGGGACCTCATCCTTACCAAGGATGCGCTCTACCGACTGAGCCATATCAGCAATTTTTTATCATCAACGATGAAATTAGGCGCTTGGCGATGACCTACTCTCACATGGGGAGACCCCACACTACCATCGGCGCGATTGCGTTTCACTTCTGAGTTCGGGATGGGATCAGGTGGGACCACAATGCTATTGTCACCAAGCAAATTCGGTTTAAACAAGACTCGAGAGCGCACTGTGTGCTGCTAGGTCCTAGAACCTACTCTTGTCTTATTTAATAATTTAGAAAGCTGTATTGAGTATCACTTCTTAAGTGTTTGTATTCGTCTAAGTACTGTACGACCTCCAGGGAAGGAGGAAGTACTGGAAAATGTCTGGAACATTTTCAGTAAAACCCATCTGGGTTGTATGGTTAAGCCTCTCGAGTCATTAGTATCAGTTAGCTCAACGCCTCACAACGCTTACACACCTGACCTATCAACGTCCTAGTCTCGAACGGCTCTTTAGTGGACTTAAAGTCCAAGGGATGACTCATCTTGGGGCTCGCTTCCCGCTTAGATGCTTTCAGCGGTTATCGATTCCGAACATAGCTACCGGGCAATGCCATTGGCATGACAACCCGAACACCAGCGGTTCGTTCACTCCGGTCCTCTCGTACTAGGAGCAACTCCCCTCAATCATCCAACGCCCACGGCAGATAGGGACCGAACTGTCTCACGACGTTCTGAACCCAGCTCGCGTACCACTTTAAATGGCGAACAGCCATACCCTTGGGACCGACTTCAGCCCCAGGATGTGATGAGCCGACATCGAGGTGCCAAACACCGCCGTCGATATGAACTCTTGGGCGGTATCAGCCTGTTATCCCCGGAGTACCTTTTATCCGTTGAGCGATGGCCCTTCCATTCAGAACCACCGGATCACTATGACCTACTTTCGTACCTGCTCGACGTGTCTGTCTCGCAGTTAAGCTGGCTTATGCCATTGCACTAACCGTACGATGTCCGACCGTACTTAGCCAACCTTCGTGCTCCTCCGTTACTCTTTGGGAGGAGACCGCCCCAGTCAAACTACCCACCAGGCACTGTCCTTACCCCAGATAATGGGGCCAAGTTAGAACATCAACACTACAAGGGTGGTATTTCAAGGACGACTCCATCAGAACTAGCGTTCCAACTTCAAAGTCTCCCACCTATCCTACACATGTAGGGTCAATGTTCAGTGCCAAGCTATAGTAAAGGTTCACGGGGTCTTTCCGTCTAGCCGCGGGTATACGGCATCTTCACCGCAATTTCAACTTCACTGAGTCTCGGCTGGAGACAGCGTGGCCATCATTACGCCATTCGTGCAGGTCGGAACTTACCCGACAAGGAATTTCGCTACCTTAGGACCGTTATAGTTACGGCCGCCGTTTACCGGGGCTTCGATCATGAGCTTCTCTTGCGATAACCCAATCAATTAACCTTCCGGCACCGGGCAGGCGTCACACCGTATACTTCCTCTTGCGAGTTTGCACAGTGCTGTGTTTTTGATAAACAGTTGCAGCCACCTGGTATCTGCGACTCCCGTCAGCTTAGAGAGCAAGTCTCATCACCAACAGGAGCGTACCTTCTCCCGAAGTTACGGTACCATTTTGCCTAGTTCCTTCAGCCGAGTTCTCTCAAGCGCCTTGGTATTCTCTACCCGACCACCTGTGTCGGTTTGGGGTACGATTCCTACTAACCTGAAGCTTAGAAGATTTTCCTGGAAGCATGGCATCAACTACTTCATCCCCTTGGGGACTCGTCATCAGCTCTCAGTGTATAGTGACCCGGATTTGCCTAAGTCACCCACCTACCACCTTAAACGCGGACTACCAACGCCGCGCTAGCCTAGCCTTCTCCGTCTCTCCATCGCAGTTAGCAAAAGTACAGAAATATTAATCTGTTTCCCATCGATTACGCCTTTCGGCCTCACCTTAGGGGTCGACTCACCCTGCCCCGATTAACGTTGGACAGGAACCCTTGGTCTTTCGGCGAGGGGGTTTTTCACCCCCTTTATCGTTACTCATGTCAGCATTCGCACTTCTGATACCTCCAGTGTGGGTTACCCCTTCACCTTCTACGGCTTACAGAACGCTCCTCTACCGCGCAACCCTAATGGATTGCACCCGTAGCTTCGGTGGTATGTTTAGCCCCGTTACATCTTCCGCGCAGGCCGACTCGACTAGTGAGCTATTACGCTTTCTTTAAATGATGGCTGCTTCTAAGCCAACATCCTAGCTGTCTAAGCCTTCCCACATCGTTTCCCACTTAACATACACTTTGGGACCTTAGCTGACGGTCTGGGTTGTTTCCCTTTTGACGACGGACGTTAGCACCCGCCGTCTGTCTCCCGAGTAGTACTCATTGGTATTCGGAGTTTGCAAAGGGTTGGTAAGTCGGGATGACCCCCTAGCCTTAACAGTGCTCTACCCCCAATGGTATTCGCTCGAGGCGCTACCTAAATAGCTTTCGAGGAGAACCAGATATCTCCCGGTTTGATTGGCCTTTCACCCCCAGCCACAAGTCATCCGCTAATTTTTCAACATTAGTCGGTTCGGTCCTCCAGTTGATGTTACTCAACCTTCAACCTGCCCATGGCTAGATCACCGGGTTTCGGGTCTACGCCTTGCAACTAAACGCGCAGTTAACACTCGGTTTCCCTACGGCTCCGCTATTCGCTTAACCTCGCTACAAAACGTAAGTCGCTGACCCATTATACAAAAGGTACGCAGTCACGGTCTCAAGTACCGCTCCCACTGCTTGTACGTATACGGTTTCAGGTTCTATTTCACTCCCCTCACAGGGGTTCTTTTCGCCTTTCCCTCACGGTACTGGTTCACTATCGGTCAGTCAGGAGTATTTAGCCTTGGAGGATGGTCCCCCCATATTCAAACAGGATATCACGTGTCCCGCCTTACTCGTTTTCATCAAAGGTTAGTTTTCGTGTACGGGGCTATCACCCTGTGCCGCTGGACTTTCCAGACCATTCCACTAACACCCCTCTGACTTAAGGGCTAATCCCCGTTCGCTCGCCGCTACTAGGGGAATCTCGGTTGATTTCTTTTCCTAAGGGTACTTAGATGTTTCAGTTCCCCTCGTTTGCCTCATGTCGCTATGTATTCACCACATGATGACCGCTTATGCGGCCGGGTTCCCCCATTCGGACATCGTTAGCTCAAATGCTTGTTACTAGCTCGCCAACGCTTTTCGCAAGTTACTACGTCCTTCATCGCCTCTGACTGCCAAGGCATCCACCGTATACGCTTAGTCGCTTAACCATACAACCCAAATGAGTTTCACATCACTTGCGCTGTTGCGACCAGCTGGTTTTACTTGTCTCATCTTCGACCAAGAAGATGGACTCGCCTTAGACTTGAATATTCAAGACACTTAAAAAGTGTGTTAAGAACTCAATTTTTTTCGTATTAACACAACGACAGACATCATTGTGTTAATTACTATCAGCTTTCCAAATTGTTAAAGAACAATGCTTACCGGCTCGCGGTGCATGTCGCTCTCCCTTCCCTTACAGGAAGTTCAACAAGCCATCTGTGTGAACACTCAGCAAACATCGAGTTAGTCGTATAGGTAAGGAGGTGATCCAGCCCCAGGTTCCCCTAGGGCTACCTTGTTACGACTTCACCCCAGTCATGAACCACAAAGTGGTGAGCGCCCCCCCGAAGGTTAAGCTACCCACTTCTTTTGCAGCCCACTCCCATGGTGTGACGGGCGGTGTGTACAAGGCCCGGGAACGTATTCACCGTGGCATTCTGATCCACGATTACTAGCGATTCCGACTTCATGGAGTCGAGTTGCAGACTCCAATCCGGACTACGACGAGCTTTGTGAGATTAGCTCCACCTCGCGGCTTTGCAACCCTCTGTACTCGCCATTGTAGCACGTGTGTAGCCCTACTCGTAAGGGCCATGATGACTTGACGTCGTCCCCACCTTCCTCCGGTTTATCACCGGCAGTCTCCCTAGAGTTCCCACCATTACGTGCTGGCAAATAAGGATAGGGGTTGCGCTCGTTGCGGGACTTAACCCAACATTTCACAACACGAGCTGACGACAGCCATGCAGCACCTGTCTCACGGTTCCCGAAGGCACAACCGCATCTCTGCAGTCTTCCGTGGATGTCAAGAGTAGGTAAGGTTCTTCGCGTTGCATCGAATTAAACCACATGCTCCACCGCTTGTGCGGGCCCCCGTCAATTCATTTGAGTTTTAACCTTGCGGCCGTACTCCCCAGGCGGTCTACTTAATGCGTTAGCTTGAGAGCCCAGTGTTCAAGACACCAAACTCCGAGTAGACATCGTTTACGGCGTGGACTACCAGGGTATCTAATCCTGTTTGCTCCCCACGCTTTCGTGCATGAGCGTCAGTCTTTGTCCAGGGGGCCGCCTTCGCCACCGGTATTCCTCCAGATCTCTACGCATTTCACCGCTACACCTGGAATTCTACCCCCCTCTACAAGACTCTAGTTGGTCAGTTCGAAATGCGATTCCTAGGTTGAGCCCAGGGCTTTCACATCTCGCTTAACAAACCGCCTGCGCACGCTTTACGCCCAGTAATTCCGATTAACGCTCGGACCCTCCGTATTACCGCGGCTGCTGGCACGGAGTTAGCCGGTCCTTCTTCTGTAGGTAACGTCACAGATAAGCCGTATTAGGACTTACCCTTTCCTCCCTACTGAAAGTGCTTTACAACCCGAAGGCCTTCTTCACACACGCGGCATGGCTGCATCAGGGTTTCCCCCATTGTGCAATATTCCCCACTGCTGCCTCCCGTAGGAGTCTGGGCCGTGTCTCAGTCCCAGTGTGGCTGATCATCCTCTCAGAACAGCTAGGGATCGTCGCCTTGGTGAGCCATTACCTCACCAACTAGCTAATCCCACCTAGGTTCATCCAATCGCGAGAGGCCCGAAAGTCCCCCTCTTTCCCCCGTAGGGCGTATGCGGTATTAGCAGTCGTTTCCAACTGTTATCCCCCTCGACTGGGCAGATCCCTAGGCATTACTCACCCGTCCGCCGCTCGCCACCTCATGAGTAAACTCACTTGTGCTGCCGCTCGACTTGCATGTGTTAGGCCTGCCGCCAGCGTTCAATCTGAGCCATGATCAAACTCTTCAATTAAAGTTTTGTTGTTTCCGAAGAAACGGCTCAATGAATTCTGTCATTTGTTTCCGCCATCTCTTCATAAAGAGAAGAAAGCGAAACCAAAATTATGTACATATTGCTATGAACACTCATCACCGAAGTGATTTGGAATCATTGATTTAATTCTTTGATTACTCGCCAAACGGCAGAGTAATTTCGATTAACTCAACACCTGTGAGTGTCCACACAGATTTCTTGTTTAGATTGTTAAAGAGCACCTCAGTCTCATCAGAGAACCTGAGCACCACACTGTGCGATTAACGCTTCCAGTTGGCTAGGGCTGCGTATTTTACGCATTTCCCTTGTCGCGTCAAGGCGTTTTTGCAAACGCCTTGAGGCTTTGGAATCAACTGCACATTTTGCATTCGATTCACACTGAAACCGCATCCGCTTTTGCTGTCTGCCGTGTCAGTGGATGCGCATTATAGGCAGCAGAACTTTTTGTGCAAGCGCTTTTTGCAGGTTTTTATGATTATTTTTCAAATAGATTTTTACGCCCAAGCTAGGCACAACCTACGCACTTGTTATACCCAAAGTTATCCACAAAACTGAATTTATACGCAAAATAAACCTAACAGCTAGCCTTTAATTAAGTAAACGAGTGAGTGCTACTGATAGAAGAAGGAATAACTGAGGAGTTCTGCATTATCAAGCAAGATGAGGACAATTGCTGTCAGTCGGTACTTCATACTTATTAACCTGAGCTCGATGTATGGACTCCACCAACCTACAGTCGTAAGTTGGTGTCGACCAAAACAAAAGGAGTCCATACATGAGTAAGCCTACAATAATCTCTCTCGACCTTGCAAAAAAGTCATTCAAGTTTGTAAAGTGAATCCATATGGTGAGTTGTTATTCAATAAAGCCATGTCACCACAAAAAACGAAAGACCTTCTGGCCAACTCTCCTCCTTGTGTCGTTGCGATGGAAGGCTGTGCTAGCTTTCACTACTGGGCTCGAGTCGCACAATCATTTGGACATGAAGTCAGAGGGGGGGCACCTAAAAAAGTAAAACCCTATATCAGCAATCAAAAAAACAGACGCTAATGATGCTATCGGCATTGCCATCGCATCAACACAGTTAGGAATGACTCTGCATAAATGAGTGGAAGTGTTTTGCGATGTCGATAATTTTTGCACTGTTTTCATGTTCTGAATGTAGTGTTCAAATTTCTGTGTCATTTCTTTAAGCTATACCAAAAAGAGATGATTTATGACCACACCTACTTTTGATATCAATGCGGCCATTCAAGCACTACGTGAAGGTAAAGACCTCACCGGCAAGGATGGCATCTTAACCCCTTTGATTAAGCAACTCACTGAAGCGGCCTTGGCGGCTGAGCTGGATGGCCACTTGGCAAGCACTGAAGGTGCCAATCGTAAAAACGGTAAAACCACTAAAACGGTTAAAAGCCCCCTTGGCAACTTCGAGTTGAACACGCCCAGAGACAGGGCGGGCACCTTCGAACCTCAATTAGTCAAAAAGCACCAAACCCAACTTACCGATGAAATGGAGCGTAAAATCATTGGCTTATTTTCATTAGGCTCCAGCTATCAAGATATTCGCGCGCATATCGAAGACATGTACGGCATGTCGGTGTCCAACGGCACGGTGAACGCCATTACTGACAAGTTACTCCCTGAGCTTCAAGCATGGCGGGAGCGCGAACTAGAGCCGCTTTACCCCGTCATATGGCTCGATGCGATTCACTATAAAATCAAAGAGAACGGCCGCTTTATTAGCAAAGCGGTTTACACCATTTTGGCGCTTAACGTCGAAGGTAAAAAAGAACTATTAGGCTTATATCTGTCTGATAATGAAGGGGCTCACCATTGGTTAAGCGTGCTAACCGACCTGTATAATCGCGGCGTTAAAGACATCCTCATCGCCTGCGTTGATGGCCTTAAAGGCTTTCCTGAAGCGATTGAAACCATTTACCCGCAGACGGAAGTGCAACTGTGTGTCATCCACCAAATTCGCAACTCGATGAAGTATGTTGCCTCTAAGCATCAAAAGGCCTTTATGGCGGATTTAAAGTGCGTTTATAAGGCCGCCACCTTGAATGCGGCCGAGATGGCACTGGATGAGCTGGAGACGAAATGGGGCGATAAATACCCCGTGGTGATTAAGTCATGGCGCAACAAATGGGCGCTGCTATCGGTGTATTTCAAATACCCTGACTATGTTCGCACAGCCATTTACACCACCAATGCGGTTGAAGCGGTACATCGACAATTCAGGAAGTTAACTAAAACCAAAGGTGGTTTTGCTAACGAGAACAGTTTACTCAAACTGCTTTACGCGGGTATATTGAAGGCCTCTGAGCGCTGGACTCATCCTATCCAAAACTGGAATTTGACGCTATCACAGCTCTCAATCCATTTTGAGGGGCGCTTAGAAAACCATATCGACCTGTGAAATTAACCTGACACAGAATTATGAACAGCCTCCATTTTTGTCCCAAAGTTAGTTGCGTATTATCGAGTATGAATAAGTCGACTTAATGCGATGGCGCGACAGGTGTCATTTCTATCCCACGAAAGAGCTGATAGCGGTCGATATCATCGTCTAAATATTGAATGTTTTGCGTCCACTGCCATGCGCCTTGGGGCGATTTTGCTTCGAATAACAGTTGAATTAAAGCGGCGCGTGCATTCACGACTCCCTCACCCAGCAGAGAATAATCGCCATTTTGTTGATATAAAATAAAGACTTGCTGCTTTTCCTGCGAGACACCGTCGTAATAAGTTAACAGCACTTGCTCGCCTTGTTCGCGAAACCACCATGTCTCGCTGTAGGGAGCGTGCGTACCGACACTTACGGAGAGGATCAACTGGCGCTGATCATGGGAGCAAAATCCATTGACCGTCACTTGTCTAGGGGTGTCACTTGCCTTAGCGGCATTGCCCTGCCATTACCACGACTGCATGGTGGCCAGGTTTGGTGCGTTTTGCAATTAGCTCCAGGTGCTGGTGCATGATGTCCTTATTGGCGAATGGTGTGATGATGGCTTCAGTTTCTCCTGTTGCAGGACAGACTGCGCCGAAGAGGTGCACATATTCAAACTGCTGCTGTTTTAGCGCTCTTGGTCTACTGCCTTTGGGGGCCCAAAGGCGTGTCGTTGTATTTTGCTGGCCGAATCTTGCTTCGTCCTGAAACCCAATATCAATCTGGTGTGGTTGGATATGAATGGGAGTGTGAAGGAGCGTTTCCAGAGGAAACTTTTTTAAAAGCGTCCTGTAAGCTCTGAGTTTGTTTTGGATGCCTGGAGCGGCTGGTTATCCAACAGGATCCCATGCTCTTGAGTAGCTTGTAGATGTGATTGGGATGGTACTCGACATTAAACTCACTCGAGATGTATTGCTGGATGTCTGCCCCAGTGAGTCTGCCTCCCTCATCTGATTGTGCTTTGAATTCAATGTATCTGGCGAGTCTCCTTTTTTGCTCATTTGACAATGACGGCTTCTTCCCTAGGCGTGGTTTATCTTCAAGTCCTGCCAGTCCTTGCTTAAGATAGCTGGAGACCCATAAGTTGACGCTGAATCTTGCTACCCTTAACTGGTTTGCCACCTGAGTGCGGTTATGGCATTGCAAAAATAGCGATACCGCGAGCAATCGCATGCGCTTATGCGGATTTTTTCTCTTTTGGAGAGGCTAAGCAGACTTTCAGCAGTTTTAGATTTCATAATCCAATTTTAAGCTGTTGGGTTGCTTGCTATTAGATCAGACTTCAATGCGGAATGGTATCACACAGCAATAGCCCATGGCATGACCTCCGGTCAATCGCAGCTCTGTGTCACGAAATGGTCACATATTGGTCACGGTCACAAGAATTGGGTTGAAATTAAAAAATGATTAAAACAAAAAAGCCCAAGCTATTAAATAGCCTGGGCTTCATTAATGTTGGCGGAGCGGACGGGACTCGAACCCGCGACCCCCGGCGTGACAGGCCGGTATTCTAACCAACTGAACTACCGCTCCTTTAACTTAACGTTTGCACATTAAGCTAAATTAGGCGCTTGGCGATGACCTACTCTCACATGGGGAGACCCCACACTACCATCGGCGCGATTGCGTTTCACTTCTGAGTTCGGGATGGGATCAGGTGGGACCACAATGCTATTGTCACCAAGCAAATTCGGTATAAACAAGACTCGAGAGCGCACTGCGTGCTGCTAGGTCCTAGAACCTACTCTTGTCTTATTTATTAATTTAGAAAGCTGTATTGAGTATCACTTCTTAAGTGTTTGTATTCGTCTAAGTACTGTACGACCTCCAGGGAAGGAGGAAGTACTGGAAAATGTCTGGAACATTTTCAGTAAAACCCATCTGGGTTGTATGGTTAAGCCTCTCGAGTCATTAGTATCAGTTAGCTCAACGCCTCACAACGCTTACACACCTGACCTATCAACGTCCTAGTCTCGAACGGCTCTTTAGTGGACTTAAAGTCCAAGGGATGACTCATCTTGGGGCTCGCTTCCCGCTTAGATGCTTTCAGCGGTTATCGATTCCGAACATAGCTACCGGGCAATGCCATTGGCATGACAACCCGAACACCAGCGGTTCGTTCACTCCGGTCCTCTCGTACTAGGAGCAACTCCCCTCAATCATCCAACGCCCACGGCAGATAGGGACCGAACTGTCTCACGACGTTCTGAACCCAGCTCGCGTACCACTTTAAATGGCGAACAGCCATACCCTTGGGACCGACTTCAGCCCCAGGATGTGATGAGCCGACATCGAGGTGCCAAACACCGCCGTCGATATGAACTCTTGGGCGGTATCAGCCTGTTATCCCCGGAGTACCTTTTATCCGTTGAGCGATGGCCCTTCCATTCAGAACCACCGGATCACTATGACCTACTTTCGTACCTGCTCGACGTGTCTGTCTCGCAGTTAAGCTGGCTTATGCCATTGCACTAACCGTACGATGTCCGACCGTACTTAGCCAACCTTCGTGCTCCTCCGTTACTCTTTGGGAGGAGACCGCCCCAGTCAAACTACCCACCAGGCACTGTCCTTACCCCAGATAATGGGGCCAAGTTAGAACATCAACACTACAAGGGTGGTATTTCAAGGACGACTCCATCAGAACTAGCGTTCCAACTTCAAAGTCTCCCACCTATCCTACACATGTAGGGTCAATGTTCAGTGCCAAGCTATAGTAAAGGTTCACGGGGTCTTTCCGTCTAGCCGCGGGTATACGGCATCTTCACCGCAATTTCAACTTCACTGAGTCTCGGCTGGAGACAGCGTGGCCATCATTACGCCATTCGTGCAGGTCGGAACTTACCCGACAAGGAATTTCGCTACCTTAGGACCGTTATAGTTACGGCCGCCGTTTACCGGGGCTTCGATCATGAGCTTCTCTTGCGATAACCCAATCAATTAACCTTCCGGCACCGGGCAGGCGTCACACCGTATACTTCCTCTTGCGAGTTTGCACAGTGCTGTGTTTTTGATAAACAGTTGCAGCCACCTGGTATCTGCGACTCCCGTCAGCTTAGAGAGCAAGTCTCATCACCAACAGGAGCGTACCTTCTCCCGAAGTTACGGTACCATTTTGCCTAGTTCCTTCAGCCGAGTTCTCTCAAGCGCCTTGGTATTCTCTACCCGACCACCTGTGTCGGTTTGGGGTACGATTCCTACTAACCTGAAGCTTAGAAGATTTTCCTGGAAGCATGGCATCAACTACTTCATCCCCTTGGGGACTCGTCATCAGCTCTCAGTGTATAGTGACCCGGATTTGCCTAAGTCACCCACCTACCACCTTAAACGCGGACTACCAACGCCGCGCTAGCCTAGCCTTCTCCGTCTCTCCATCGCAGTTAGCAAAAGTACAGAAATATTAATCTGTTTCCCATCGATTACGCCTTTCGGCCTCACCTTAGGGGTCGACTCACCCTGCCCCGATTAACGTTGGACAGGAACCCTTGGTCTTTCGGCGAGGGGGTTTTTCACCCCCTTTATCGTTACTCATGTCAGCATTCGCACTTCTGATACCTCCAGTGTGGGTTACCCCTTCACCTTCTACGGCTTACAGAACGCTCCTCTACCGCGCAACCCTAATGGATTGCACCCGTAGCTTCGGTGGTATGTTTAGCCCCGTTACATCTTCCGCGCAGGCCGACTCGACTAGTGAGCTATTACGCTTTCTTTAAATGATGGCTGCTTCTAAGCCAACATCCTAGCTGTCTAAGCCTTCCCACATCGTTTCCCACTTAACATACACTTTGGGACCTTAGCTGACGGTCTGGGTTGTTTCCCTTTTGACGACGGACGTTAGCACCCGCCGTCTGTCTCCCGAGTAGTACTCATTGGTATTCGGAGTTTGCAAAGGGTTGGTAAGTCGGGATGACCCCCTAGCCTTAACAGTGCTCTACCCCCAATGGTATTCGCTCGAGGCGCTACCTAAATAGCTTTCGAGGAGAACCAGATATCTCCCGGTTTGATTGGCCTTTCACCCCCAGCCACAAGTCATCCGCTAATTTTTCAACATTAGTCGGTTCGGTCCTCCAGTTGATGTTACTCAACCTTCAACCTGCCCATGGCTAGATCACCGGGTTTCGGGTCTACGCCTTGCAACTAAACGCGCAGTTAACACTCGGTTTCCCTACGGCTCCGCTATTCGCTTAACCTCGCTACAAAACGTAAGTCGCTGACCCATTATACAAAAGGTACGCAGTCACGGTCTCAAGAACCGCTCCCACTGCTTGTACGTATACGGTTTCAGGTTCTATTTCACTCCCCTCACAGGGGTTCTTTTCGCCTTTCCCTCACGGTACTGGTTCACTATCGGTCAGTCAGGAGTATTTAGCCTTGGAGGATGGTCCCCCCATATTCAAACAGGATATCACGTGTCCCGCCTTACTCGTTTTCATCAAAGGTTAGTTTTCGTGTACGGGGCTATCACCCTGTGCCGCTGGACTTTCCAGACCATTCCACTAACACCCCTCTGACTTAAGGGCTAATCCCCGTTCGCTCGCCGCTACTAGGGGAATCTCGGTTGATTTCTTTTCCTAAGGGTACTTAGATGTTTCAGTTCCCCTCGTTTGCCTCATGTCGCTATGTATTCACCACATGATGACCGCTTATGCGGCCGGGTTCCCCCATTCGGACATCGTTAGCTCAAATGCTTGTTACTAGCTCGCCAACGCTTTTCGCAAGTTACTACGTCCTTCATCGCCTCTGACTGCCAAGGCATCCACCGTATACGCTTAGTCGCTTAACCATACAACCCAAATGAGTTTCACATCACTTGCGCTGTTGCGACCAGCTGGTTTTACTTGTCTCATCTTCGACCAAGAAGATGGACTCGCCTTAGACTTGAATATTCAAGACACTTAAAAAGTGTGTTAAGAACTCAATTTTTTTCGTATTAACACAACGACAGACATCATTGTGTTAATTACTATCAGCTTTCCAAATTGTTAAAGAACAATGCTTACCGGCTCGCGGTGCATGTCGCTCTCCCTTCCCTTACAGGAAGTTCAACAAGCCATCTGTGTGAACACTCAGCAAACATCGAGTTAGTCGTATAGGTAAGGAGGTGATCCAGCCCCAGGTTCCCCTAGGGCTACCTTGTTACGACTTCACCCCAGTCATGAACCACAAAGTGGTGAGCGCCCCCCCGAAGGTTAAGCTACCCACTTCTTTTGCAGCCCACTCCCATGGTGTGACGGGCGGTGTGTACAAGGCCCGGGAACGTATTCACCGTGGCATTCTGATCCACGATTACTAGCGATTCCGACTTCATGGAGTCGAGTTGCAGACTCCAATCCGGACTACGACGAGCTTTGTGAGATTAGCTCCACCTCGCGGCTTTGCAACCCTCTGTACTCGCCATTGTAGCACGTGTGTAGCCCTACTCGTAAGGGCCATGATGACTTGACGTCGTCCCCACCTTCCTCCGGTTTATCACCGGCAGTCTCCCTAGAGTTCCCACCATTACGTGCTGGCAAATAAGGATAGGGGTTGCGCTCGTTGCGGGACTTAACCCAACATTTCACAACACGAGCTGACGACAGCCATGCAGCACCTGTCTCACGGTTCCCGAAGGCACAACCGCATCTCTGCAGTCTTCCGTGGATGTCAAGAGTAGGTAAGGTTCTTCGCGTTGCATCGAATTAAACCACATGCTCCACCGCTTGTGCGGGCCCCCGTCAATTCATTTGAGTTTTAACCTTGCGGCCGTACTCCCCAGGCGGTCTACTTAATGCGTTAGCTTGAGAGCCCAGTGTTCAAGACACCAAACTCCGAGTAGACATCGTTTACGGCGTGGACTACCAGGGTATCTAATCCTGTTTGCTCCCCACGCTTTCGTGCATGAGCGTCAGTCTTTGTCCAGGGGGCCGCCTTCGCCACCGGTATTCCTCCAGATCTCTACGCATTTCACCGCTACACCTGGAATTCTACCCCCCTCTACAAGACTCTAGTTGGTCAGTTCGAAATGCGATTCCTAGGTTGAGCCCAGGGCTTTCACATCTCGCTTAACAAACCGCCTGCGCACGCTTTACGCCCAGTAATTCCGATTAACGCTCGGACCCTCCGTATTACCGCGGCTGCTGGCACGGAGTTAGCCGGTCCTTCTTCTGTAGGTAACGTCACAGATAAGCCGTATTAGGACTTACCCTTTCCTCCCTACTGAAAGTGCTTTACAACCCGAAGGCCTTCTTCACACACGCGGCATGGCTGCATCAGGGTTTCCCCCATTGTGCAATATTCCCCACTGCTGCCTCCCGTAGGAGTCTGGGCCGTGTCTCAGTCCCAGTGTGGCTGATCATCCTCTCAGAACAGCTAGGGATCGTCGCCTTGGTGAGCCATTACCTCACCAACTAGCTAATCCCACCTAGGTTCATCCAATCGCGAGAGGCCCGAAAGTCCCCCTCTTTCCCCCGTAGGGCGTATGCGGTATTAGCAGTCGTTTCCAACTGTTATCCCCCTCGACTGGGCAGATCCCTAGGCATTACTCACCCGTCCGCCGCTCGCCACCTCATGAGTAAACTCACTTGTGCTGCCGCTCGACTTGCATGTGTTAGGCCTGCCGCCAGCGTTCAATCTGAGCCATGATCAAACTCTTCAATTAAAGTTTTGTTGTTTCCGAAGAAACAGCTCAATGAATTCTGTCATTTGTTTCCGCCATCTCTTCATAAAGAGAAGAAAGCGAAACCAAAATTATGTACATATTGCTATGAACACTCATCACCGAAGTGATTTGGAATCATTGATTTAATTCTTTGATTACTCGCCAAACGGCAGAGTAATTTCGATTAACTCAACACCTGTGAGTGTCCACACAGATTTCTTGTTTAGATTGTTAAAGAGCATCTCAGTCTCATCAGAGAACCTGAGCACCACACTGGGCGATTAACGCTTCCAGTTGGCTAGGGCTGCGTATTCTACGCATTTCCCTTGTCGCGTCAAGGCGTTTTTACAAACTTCTTGAGGCTTTCGAATCAACTGCACATTTTGCATTCGATTCACACCGAAACCGCATCCGCTTTCGCTGCCTGCCGTGTCAGTGGATGCGCATTATAGGCAGCAGAACTTTTTGTGCAAGCGCTTTTTGCAGGTTTTTATGATTATTTTTCAAATAGATTTTTACACCCAAGCTAGGCACAACCTACGCACTTGTTATACCCAAAGTTATCCACAAAACTGAATTTATACGCAAAATAAACCTAACAGCTAGCCTTTAATTAAGTAAACGAGTGAGTGCTACTGATAGAAGAAGGAATAACTGAGGAGTTCTGCATTATCAAGCAAGATGAGGACAATTGCTGTCAGTCGCTACTTTATACTTATTGAGATATAAAGTAGCGTAACGCGATGCACTATATATGTACTTATATAGGTACTTAACTTGCACTCCACAGAAGCTGTCCACAATCGGTAAGATCATACCCTCCTAAAAGGGCCGCCATTTGCCGCGTATGTCCACTACTTAACATAGTAAACAACTGTTGTAGTTGCCTGCGGAAGTAAATACTTTGCGGCATAACAAAGTCGAAGGACTCCTTTATCAGTGGAACAAAACTTAAACCACTCTCTAAAGCAACAGACTGACAACCAAAACCAATATCGGCATCTCCGCGAGCAATATAGCCAGCGAGCTCGCGCTCGCTATAAGCAGTGAGCACAACATTGAGCTGATCTAAACGTGCCCCATGCTTTAATAACCACTGTTCTAAATGTTGCTGACTCCCCGCACCGCCTTGGCGACTCACCCAGCGCCACGGCAAGGTGAGGACTTTATCCTCTTCTTGGCATCCGTGGTGCATATCGGGACGCATGATCAAGCCTTGTTGACGGGAGTAACCATGAACCATTATCCATTGTTGATGATTGTTATAACCTTTAAGCAGCGCCGGATGACGGATATTTCTATCTTCCATACTCCCCCAGTGCAAAGTACACACGTCAGCATAGCCCTTTGCCAATAACTCCAACCCCAAACGTGAACCAGTGGCACTGTAGCTGATCAGCTCGCGACTACCGACCTGCGCCATTAAGCGAGCCACTAACATAGACAGCAAAGGATCGTCACTACCGGTGATCAATAGTCGGTCAGTTAACATGCCGCTGTGGCAGGAATCCATCACCCAACGATCAATCAGTACCTTAGGGAATAACCATTTACCTGTGATCTTAGTTGCTGGCAAAATCCGGTCGTTCGCCATCGCGTAGACTTTCTTCTCATTAAGATCCAAATACTCAGCAACCTGCTTAGCGCTCATGTAAATCAATTCACTTGCGGATGTCATCTTTTACCCTTGTATTCCTATCTCTTATGAGTCCAATAGTTACCATTATTAAGGTTGTTATTTGCTTGGACTGGTATTCACATCAAATTCGAGATTTTCACTACCGTGATAGACCAAAAAGTGGCGTCCTTTCGCTCGGGCAATAATGGTAATGCCAAGATTTTGCGCAAGTTCTAAACCCATTTGCGTCACACCACTACGCGACAGCAATACAGGGATCCCCATTTTGGCGACCTTAATCACCATCTCTGAGGTTAGCCGACCCGTGGTGTAGAAGATTTTGTTATCACCTCTATCCTGAGCTAACCACATATCACCAGCTAAAGTGTCCACCGCGTTATGACGCCCAACATCTTCTACAAAGGCGAGGATTTGGTCGGCCTCACAGACACCACAGCCGTGAACAGCACCCGCATTTTTGTAGGTATCATTATATTCATTGATGTTTTTGAGCAAACTGTAGAGCGTACTTTGTTTAAGGCTTGGTCTCGGGAGCTGAATACCCTCTAAATCCTGCATAAAACTGCCATAGACTGTCCCTTGCCCACAACCTGAAGTCACGGTTTTTTCTGATAATTTTTTATCAATATCAGCAGTTTGCTCACGGGTTAATACCGCTGCAGAATTGACACCCCAATCAACAATCACTGACTCTAATTGGCTAACATCAGAAATAAACCCCTGATTTTTAAGATAACCAAGCGCTAGTGACTCAGGCTTAGCCCCTAATGTCATCAAGGTCACAATCGGGCGCCAGTTAAGGTAAACCGTTAAAGGGCGCTCACAGGCAACATGCTTATCAATCACCTCTCCCGTCTCATCCACCGCTTTAACAGCAATAGTGAGTGGCACTTCAGCCTGAGTTTTAACGAAGGTAAAGCTTCGCTTGGGCTGCGAAGGGCTGTCCTTGGGCTGAGTCTGCTGAGCAATATTCGAACTGTTATCAGAAATCATACTGTTACCGCTTTACGAGTGATGGCCCCAGCATAGCAATATTTATACCTAGGTATGAAACTCAGGATAAAATGCGTGATCCGTCGCAATCCTAAATATTTCGCTGAGCCGAAATGTCCCAGACAAAATGTCCACTCAGACAAAATGTCTCGCTTTCACCCCTATTTTGATGATCCACTTCAAACTAATTCACCCCATTTAATGGCATTAATATTGCAGAGACCTTTTATCACGAGAAGCAGGGGAATGAGAGCTGCGAGCCAAGGTTCCCCCTAACGGCTGAAACGGAGAGACAATGCAACATACCACTAGTGTTTGGCCTATGTATGTTTCCCTCAAAAAAGTAGAGAAACAAATAGGCCGTTGGACCTCAGTACAATGGGAAATCGATCATCTGCTTCCCGCAACCCACGAAGCCCCAGAAGGCGCAACCCTAGTACTGCTCGAATTGCATAAGGATGAACGCGCCAGTTACCGCATCAACCTCGATATGGACAATACCATGTTGTTCTTAGTCTGCGATGAGATGGCTGACGGTACTTGGGTACCCGCGTTACTTTCGGCAGATCAAAATGTTGCCGCAGGCTGCCTTGAAGGTAACACTCCAGTTATTAATATACTTATGCCTGAAGCAATCGCCTGCTGGATTGAAGCCTTTATCACCCAATACGGTGAAGTTGAAATCGCTGCTTATCGTCGTAAGCATGTCGATCACCGTAAAAATCAAGGCCCTAGCCACGACCCATTGCGGAGGGACTAATGGCAGATTCAACCCCGAAGGCAAACGGTTTTTTTAGCCGTTGGAGCCAACGTCGTGAGCAAGTGGCAGCTGAAGACAAGGCAGTAAAAACGCAAACAACGGCAGAGGAACTCACTGAAGACAAGGCTGAAGAGGTCACACTAGAGCCTGTCGCTGTGCAAGAATCCCAAGCTTCGCTCACTCAACCTGATGAAGATCCTAATCGCATCCTCACCGCAGAGGATCTACCCAATCCAAACGAGATTGAGATTGGCGGCAGTTTCGCTAAATTTATGGGCGCAAATGTTGACCCCGCAGCTAAAACAGCAGCGCTACGAGCCTTGTGGAAACAACCGCATTTCAATGAGATAGATGGTCTTTTGGAATATGCGCTCGACTACAGCAATCAGCCTAAGCTGACACCCGAGGTATCCGCCGAGTTAGCCCAAAAAGTATTCCGCTTTATCACCAAAGACAATGAAGAGTCAGACGAAGATCCGACCTCAAGGCCAGAGGATGCGGTGATGAGCGCAGAAAATACAATAGAATCAAAAAACAGTGATGTCGAAACCCAATTAGCTACCTCGCAGATTGCGGACAATTTGGATGGGGAGGCTGATGACCTACCCCAAAATGCACCAGAGCCGTTAGCTCAGATGCAAAAGCCAGTTGTTTAACGTCAGTTTAGCTAATTTTTATGTCCACAACTTTGGTATGTGAATTGCTGTACTAAGGAATAAAACTTAGATAAAAGCAGAAAAGGCAATAACTTAGTGTCACACCACCGCCCAAATCTGCAGCAAAACAGCTTTAATAGAGCAGCCAAAGTACTGTTCAGGAACGCAATGTGAGCACTCATTTGATGACCAATCAAACCCAGCTTGCGCTAAAACAAGCGCGGCAAAATGTGTTAGCCCAAACGCAGATTTTACAGAATCTGATCCCACCAACAGTGAGTTATACCACTGAAGGAACAGTGCTAATTATCGGTCCAGAGGATCTTGCACGCCTCGCTGCGGACAAATTGTCCACTATGGCGAGTCGAGTGATTTTGGCTAACGAAGCCATTACCAGCCAAGACGAAACACACCTTGAGCGCGTGATGGCAGCGGCGACGAATGTCGAAAGCTACTACAACAAACTCATTGGCATTAAAGGATTTTTAGGTCAATTCCAAGTTAGCGTTGAGCATCAAAATGGCGCCGCGGAGCTGAGTCTGGTGGCGATTCGTAAACCGCATTTTGACATGGTACTCGATTTAAGCAGCACCCCTTGCTTAAATCTTGAAATGCTACCACCGGGTTATTTCTATGTCGGCCAAGACGAAGCGAAGCTTGCCGAAGCGCTGGAGCAACTGCCTGAACTTGTTGGCAAGTTTGATAAACCTCGCTATGTCAAAATTAATGCTGATCTTTGTGCCCATGACCGCAATGGTATCAACGGCTGTAACCGTTGCCTCAACTTCTGTCCAGCAGATGCGATTAGCAGCGTCGCGAAGAAAATTGAGGTTGATCCTTACCTGTGCCATGGCGCCGGAAGCTGTGCGAGCACCTGTCCAACGGGAGCCATTAGTTACGATTTGCCAACACCGCAGGCTCTACATTCTTACCTGAATAAAATGATTAGTCGTTACCGCGAGCAGGCCCAAACTGCACCCGTGATCCTATTTCACGACAACGCGGTTGGCGCTGGCTTTATCAACGACGACTTAGCGGGGGATGTATTACCAGTCGCCCTTGAAGAAATCACCGTTGCCAGTATCGACCATTGGTTAGCGGCATTGGCTTGGGGCGCCCGCCAAGTGTTAGTTCTCAATACTGAGGCGACGGCCCCCACGCTCACGCAAATGCTGAAAGGTGAACTTGCCTTAGCAAACAGCATATTAGATGAAATGGGTCAGCCTCAGCGGCTCAGTCTTATCGACCCAAGTATGCTGGCCAATTTAGCATCCGTGCTCGACATTAGCCTTGATTGGCCAGTGATAGTGCCCGGGGCCTTTGCTTCATCCACTAAACGTAACACCTTGTTTGAAGCGATTGACCATCTGAACAGCCAAGCGGGCGAAATCAATACTTGTTTAAGTATCAACAACGTTCCCTACGGCAAAGTCAGTGTCAATGTCGAAAAATGCACTCTCTGTATGTCCTGCGTGGCGATTTGCCCGACCATGGCATTACAAGATGGTGGCGACAAACCTGCACTACACTTTATTGAGCAAAACTGTGTGCAGTGTGGCCTATGCGAGTCTGCTTGCCCTGAAAAGGTCATCAGTCTCACACCACAAATTAACTTTGATAAAGCTGCTCGTCAGCAACAACACACCCTGAAAGAAGAAGCCCCCTTCGAATGTATTCGCTGCGGCTCTCCTTTTGCGACCCAATCTATGGTGCATCGGATGCTGGATATGGTCGGCGCGCACAGTGCATTTTCAGCCAATATTGAACGCTTGAAAATGTGCGGCGACTGCCGGGTAAAAGACATGTTTGAAGACATTCTTCAAGATCCTGAAAAGCAACTGCGATAAGAGATCCGCTATGACCGAATCAGTAAGACAAGTATCAGAAAACGATCAGTTGAGAGCCGATATCTATCAACTGTTGGCCGCCCTATTGCGTCGCCATCCTAGCCTTGAGCTGCTGCAATTTTTGGCCAATCTTGAAATCGATGCCAATGAAGACAATGAGATGACCAAGGCTTGGTTATCTCTGCAACTGGCGGCAAAACAGTTCACCAGTGAACAATTAGAGGATGAATATTTTGCGTTATTCCTCGGCGTAGGTTGCGGCGAGATCCTGCCCTATGGCAGTTGGTTTATGACAGGTTCATTAATGGATAAGCCACTGGCTCTGCTGCGCCAAGACTTGATGCAACTCGGTTTTGAGCGCGAAGAAAACGTTAAAGAGCCTGAAGATCATGTGGCTGCGCTGTGCGAAGTCATGGGCACATTGATCCTTGAAGCCCCAGGCTATCGCCAACTGGCATTTTACCAACGCCATATGGGCAGTTGGATCCAACGCTTCTGTGACAATTTAGCTAAAGCACCAAGCGCCGCCTTTTATGCCACAGTCGCAGAGCTTGCGAAAGCATTTTTCAAGATGGAAGCCGCCGAGTTTGAACAACTCAGTTTAGATATTCCCGTTAATTGTCCTGGCAGTGCAGAGCTACAGCCCGCTGCAAGTGATGTAAAAAAACAAGCGGAATTAATGAACTAAAAGGCAACTTGCGATGAGCATCTGCATGCCTACCGCATATAAGTTTGATAGGCAAAGGTGGGCTTAAAGTTCACCTTTGCCACAAAAAGGAAGCTTAAGCTTCCACAGTAACCGAGGTGGTCTGGCTACAAATCACCTCACTCAGTAACACAAGGAGACACTATGAAGAAGCAAGCTTCCGACATGGGCCGTCGTCAACTGCTCAAAGCATTGGCTCTTGGCAGTGCGGCTGGCGCGGTCGCGACGGTGAGTAGCCAAGCATTGGCTGCCACACCCACTGTTGCCCCAAGCGAACCTAAGAGTGACAACTATCGCGAAACCGACCATATCCGTAATTACTATGCGTCGTTGAACAACTAACCAGAGGAGTGTGTGTGATGCGATTAACCCGCAAAACAGACCCAGTTGTCGAGCCCAAAGTGCCCGCCCTCGGTCTCAATCGTCGCCAATTTTTAAAATCCGCAGGTCTTGCCACGGGTGGTATTGCTGCGGCTTCAATGCTTGGCACAGGCATGATGCGTAAAGCAGAAGCTAAAGATATCCCCCACAATGCGCCAACTGAAGTCAAGCGTACCATTTGCTCTCACTGCTCAGTAGGTTGTGGTGTGTATGCAGAAGTGCAAAATGGCGTGTGGACAGGCCAAGAACCTGCATTTGACCACCCCTTCAACCAAGGCGGTCACTGTGCTAAAGGGGCTGCGCTGCGTGAACACGGCCATGGTGAAAAACGCCTTAAATACCCAATGAAATTAGAAGGCGGCAAGTGGAAGAAGATCTCTTGGGATCAGGCCATCAATGAAGTAGGCGATAAAATGATGGCGATTCGTCAAGAATCAGGTCCTGACTCTATCTACTTTATGGGTAGTGCTAAGTTTTCTAACGAACAGGCTTATTTATATCGCAAATTCGCGGCACTGTGGGGCACAAACAACGTCGACCACTCAGCCCGCATTTGTCACTCTACCACAGTAGCCGGTGTTGCAAACACATGGGGCTACGGTGCGCAAACCAACTCAGTTAACGATATTCGCCACTCAAAATGTATCTTATTTGTTGGTTCTAACCCCAGTGAAGCGCACCCTGTCGCTATGCAACACATTTTGGTAGCTAAAGAGCGCGGCGCCAAAATTATCGTAGTTGATCCTCGTTTCACCCGTACTGCAGCGAAATCTGACGAGTACGTGCATATCCGCCCAGGTACCGATATTCCGTTTATCTATGGCCTGTTATGGCACATTTTTGAAAATGGCTGGGAAGATAAAGACTTTATCAAGCGCCGCGTTTACGGCATGGAACGTATCCGCGAAGAAGTGAAAAAGTATACTCCAGAAGAAGTTGAAAACGTGGTGGGCGCGCCTAAGGCACAAATGTATCGCGTCGCTAAGATGATGGCTGAAACGAAACCCGGTAGCATTGTATGGTGCATGGGTGGCACTCAACACCACGTTGGCAACGCTAACACCCGCTCGTACTGTATTTTACAGTTAGCGCTGGGCAACATGGGTGTTACAGGTGGTGGCACTAACATTTTTCGTGGTCACGATAACGTCCAAGGCGCTTCAGACTTTGGCCTATCGTTTGACGACTTACCCGGCTACTTCGGTTTAACGTCTGGTTCCTGGGCTCACTGGGCAAACGTATGGGACTTAGATCCTAAGTGGGTCACAAGCCGTTTTGATCAAGGTGAGTACTTAGGTCAGTCTCCCCAAACCTCTCCTGGGATCCCATGTTCTCGCTGGCACGATGGTGTACTGGAAGATAAAACCAAGATCGCACAGAAGGATAATATCCGTTTAGCGTTCTTCTGGGGCCAATCGGTCAACACCGAAACTCGTGGCCGCGAAGTACGTCAAGCATTGGATAAAATGGATACAGTGGTAGTTGTCGACCCATTCCCAACCATGGCTGGTGTAATGCACCAACGTAAAGATGGTGTGTATCTGTTACCTGCTGCGACCCAATTTGAAACCTATGGCTCAGTCTCTGCAACTAACCGCTCAATTCAATGGCGCTCTAAAGTGATTGAGCCACTGTTTGAATCACTGCCAGATCACGTGATTATGTGCAAACTTGCTAAAAAGGTGGGGATTGATAAAGAGCTATTCAAGCATATTAAGGTCAATGGTGAAGAACCGCTGATTGAAGATATTGTCCGTGAATACAACAGAGGTATGTGGACAATTGGCTACACAGGTCAAAGCCCTGAGCGTTTAAAAATGCACCAAGAAAACTGGGGCACATTTAATGTTGATAGCTTAGAAGCACCTGGTGGCCCAGCCAAAGGTGAGACCTATGGTTTGCCTTGGCCATGCTGGGGTACGCCAGAGATGAAACACCCTGGCTCCCACATTTTGTATAACGAAACAAAGCATGTTAAAGACGGTGGTGGCTCTTTCCGCGCCCGCTTTGGTGTCGAGCGAAATGGCGTCAATCTTCTTTCAGAAGAAGCTTACTCTGCGGGTAGTGAAATCCAAGATGGTTATCCTGAATTTACCGCTGACATGCTCAAGCAATTGGGTTGGTGGGATGATTTAACCGAAGACGAGAAAAAATACGCTGAAGGAAAAAACTGGAAAACAGATATTTCTGGCGGTATTCAACG
This sequence comes from Shewanella oneidensis MR-1, assembly GCF_000146165.2. Classification (NCBI taxonomy): domain Bacteria; kingdom Pseudomonadati; phylum Pseudomonadota; class Gammaproteobacteria; order Alteromonadales; family Shewanellaceae; genus Shewanella; species Shewanella oneidensis. Next base: position 4,702,710 of record NC_004347.2, read on the forward strand.
TGTTGTCATTAAGCATGGCTGTATTCCCTATGGCAATGGTAAGGCCCGCGCGGTGGTATGGAATTTCCCCGATGATATCCCGCTGCACCGCGAACCACTTTACACTCCTCGTCGAGACTTAGTCGCTAAGTACCCAACCTACGAAGACCGTATGGTTGCACGTCTACCGACGCTTTATAAGTCCATTCAGGACAAGGACTTTGCCAAAGACTTCCCACTGGCGCTCACATCGGGTCGTTTAGTGGAATACGAAGGCGGTGGTGAAGAAACTCGCTCTAACCCTTGGTTAGCTGAGCTACAACAAGAAATGTTTATCGAAATAAGCCCGGCAGACGCTGCTGACCGTGGTATCCGTGACGGTGACAATGTCTTTGTTCATAGCCCTGAAGGCGCCAAGATCACAGTGAAGGCAATGGTGACACCACGGGTTGTTCCGGGTGAATGTTTTATGCCGTACCACTTCGCAGGGGTATTTGAAGGTGAAAGCCTTGCGAAAAATTATCCTGAAGGCACAGTGCCTTACGTGATAGGCGAATCAGCAAACACCATTTTAACTTATGGCTATGACGTTGTGACTCAGATGCAAGAAACTAAGTCCAGCCTCTGCCAAATAAGCAAAGCCTAACCTACTTGATGAGGAGATAAGCCATTATGGCAGTCATGAAATTTCTATGTGACACCAAACGCTGCATCGAGTGTAACGGCTGCGTCACAGCATGTAAAAACGAAAACGACTCTGCACTAGAGTGGGGTATTCAACGTCGCCGCGTGGTGACAATTAACGATGGTCAACCAGGTGAAGCATCCATTTCAGTAGCATGTATGCACTGTACCGACGCTCCTTGCATGGCCGTATGTCCGGCAGATTGTTTCTACCGTACTGACGATGGCATTGTGCTGCATAACAAAGATACCTGTATCGGTTGTGGTTACTGCTTCTATGCCTGTCCGTTTGGTGCACCACAATTTCCGAAGAAAACTGCCTTCGGTAGCCGCGGTAAAATGGATAAGTGTACTTTCTGTGCCGGTGGCCCAGAAGAAACCTTCTCCGAAGCCGAGCATAAGAAATACGGTGCAAACCGTATTGCCGAAGGCAAGCTACCCATGTGTGCAGAGCTTTGTGCAACCAAAGCACTGCTTGCGGGTGATGCGGAAGTGGTATCAAACATCTACCGTCAACGTATGGCCTCTCGAGGCAATCCTAACGTGATTTGGGGCTACAACCCCAAGACCGGTGAGATTAACTAAGCAGAGTGAAGGTTAGGGAGTCATCCCTAACCTCTGGCAAGGAGTGAAAATGTTAAACAAACAGTTAAACAAATCACTGCGCAGTCTGTTTGCTCTGATGGTACTCGTGATGGGATTGGGACTAGGCTCAGTAATGAGCGCAAGCCCAGTACAGGCAAGTGATCAGCAATCGAGCCAACAACAGGCGAAAGCGCAAACCAGCGAAGCCGATCTGTGGCGCGCGGTAAAGTCAGGTGAAACTGGCTACACCACGGCCGAAGGCGTCGAAGCTGGAGTGTTGATTAACGTTGCCGGCAACCAAGGTAAAGAACTGAGAAATCAATATATCACCCCGATTATGGCCCTTGCGGTTACGGGTGTGTTTGGCGTTTTCTTACTGTTTTATTTGGTGAATGGCCCCTCAAAACTCAGCCACGGCTTTTCAGGCAAAATGGTTGTACGTTGGTCAAAGGCGGATTTATGGATCCACTGGATCATGGCAATTAGCTGTCTTGTGCTGATGTTTACCGGCTTAACTATTATGCTCGGTAAGCATGTAGTGCAAGAACTGCTCGGGCCGGATATCTGGGCACCGCTGATCTATGGCAGTAAAACCGTGCACGACTGGGCAGGCCCTATCTTTATCGTGTCGTGGATTGTCTGCGTGGTGAAATGGATGCCGCTACAAACCTTTAAGATGTATGATCTTAAATGGTTCTTAGTGGTCGGTGGCTACATCAACTTTGGTCCATTCAAAGGTAAGCACCCTGACAGTGGTTTTGCTAACGCTGGTGAAAAAATGTGGTTCTGGACACTGACCCTATTCGGGCTGTTTATCAGTGTTTCAGGCATCATGTTAGTGCTCCCCGGCTTAGACCTGCCCCGTGAAGCCTCAATGGCCGCGCTGCTGATCCACTCGATCAGTGCCGTTATCCTAATAGCCTTTACGATTGTGCATATCTGGATGGCGACCGTGCTCAGCGAAGGCGGTATGGAGTGCATGAAGTCAGGCTATTGTGATGAAAACTGGGCAATCCAGCATCACAATTTGTGGTATGACGAAATCAAAGCCAACGGCAGCTTGCGTTATAAAGACTAACTAAAGCGATATGCTAAACCCGATAAAACACCTCGCACTGCGGGGTGTTTTTTTACCCAAAAACAAAAAAACACATTATTAACAAGTGATTAATATCCCAATAAACACGGCACTGTTTTGCCATCTCAACCGAATAGCCAAACCATGAGCAAGTTAACGCTTTTGGACATGCGCGTCACCTTCTGTAGTCGCAAACTGTTCTAGATCAAATCCTACTCAATTTTTTCCTACTATATTGCCGTCACGCGCGATGATTAACGGCAAGCAAGATGATTTAATTATCTTTTTCACCTCTAATCTTCACTTTTTGATAACAAGCACCATCTCCTCGAAAAGTCGCGCCGTCCCAAAAACCATAACCCCTATTTCAGGAGTCAGCATGAAGCAACAACCTAGCGATTTATCTCGCCGTTCTTTGCTTAAAGCACTCACCGTTGGCAGCGTAGCCGGCGCAGCAATTGCCGCTACCGGCATCAGTGCAGCCCAAGCCAGCGAGAGCAGCAAGGTAACAACTAAAGAGCCTAAGGGTTACCACGAAACTGCGCACATTATCAGCTATTACGATAGCCTGCGTAGCTAATCTAGGAGAAGTCAGCGATGAAGTTAACTCGCAAGTCCGATGTCGCCCAAGTGGCCAACAAACCGACGTTAGGTATTAGCCGTCGTCAATTTATGAAGCAAGCAGGTATTGCTACAGGTGGTATCGCCGCCGCTTCTTTAATGGGTACTGGCATGATGCGCCGCGCAGAAGCCAAAGATGTGCCATATGATGCTCCAATCGAGATCAAACGTACTATTTGTAGTGCGTGTGCTGTCGGTTGTGGTCTGTATGCCGAAGTACAAAACGGTGTGTGGACAGGTCAAGAGCCTGCATTCGATCACCCATTCAATGCCGGTGGCCACTGTGCTAAAGGTGCTGCGCTACGTGAACACGGCCACGGTGAAAAACGCCTGAAATACCCAATGAAATTGGTTGATGGCAAGTGGAAAAAAATCTCTTGGGAAGACGCGATTAACGAAGTGGGCGACCAAATGCTCAACATTCGTAAAGAATCAGGCCCAGACTCTGTGTACTTTATGGGTAGTGCGAAGTTCTCTAACGAAGGTTGTTATGCATACCGCAAACTGGCGGCCATGTGGGGCACCAACAACGTCGACCACTCTGCTCGTATTTGTCACTCTACCACGGTAGCTGGTGTTGCTAACACTTGGGGCTACGGTGCGCAAACTAACTCTTTCAACGACATTCAGAATGCCAATGCCATCTTCCTGATCGGTGCAAACCCTGCGGAAGCGCATCCAGTTTCTATGCAACATATTCTGATCGCCAAAGAGAAAAACAACGCGAAAATCATCGTCGTTGATCCTCGTTTCTCTCGTACTGCAGCACACTCAGATCTGCACTGCGCGATTCGTCCAGGTACCGATATTCCGTTTATTTACGGTATGTTATGGCACATTTTCGAAAACGGTTGGGAAGATAAAACCTTTATCCAACACCGCGTATTCGAGATGGAAACCATCCGTGCAGAAGTGAAAAAATTCCCACCTAAAGAAGTGGCGAATATCACAGGCGTAAGCGAAGAAGTGGTTTATCAAGCCGCGAAACTGATGGCAGAAAACCGTCCAGGTACCGTTATTTGGTGTATGGGTGGTACTCAGCATCACGTTGGTAACGCTAACACCCGCGCATACTGTATTCTGCAATTAGCCTTAGGCAACATGGGCGTATCTGGCGGCGGTACTAACATTTTCCGTGGTCACGATAACGTTCAAGCAGCAACGGACTTAGGTCTGCTATTTGATAACTTACCAGGTTACTACGGTCTGACTACTGCGGCATGGGAACATTGGACTAACGTGTGGGAACTGGATATGGAGTGGATGAAGAGTCGCTTCGATCACGGAACCTACCTTGGTCGTGAGCCAATGACCACACCTGGTATGCCATGTTCTCGCTGGTTTGACGGCGTGTTATTAGAAAAAGATAAACTGGCACAGAAAGACAATATCCGCATGGCTTTCTTCTGGGGACAATCGGTTAACACTGGCACCCGCCAACGTGATGTCCGCGATGCCTTAGATAAATTAGATACGGTTGTGGTCGTGGATCCATTCCCAACCATCGCAGGTATCATGCACAGCCGTAAAAACGGCGTGTACCTGTTACCAGCCTGTACTCAATTTGAAGCCTCTGGCGCAGTATCTAACTCAGGCCGTTCAATTCAGTGGCGTGAGCAGGTGATTCAGCCGCTATTCGAATCTAAAAACGATATCGAAATTATGTACATGCTTGCGAAAAAAGTGGGCATTTCTGAGCAATGGGCTAAGCGCTGGAACATCGCAGGCAATATGCCAGTGGTTGAAGATATCTCTCGCGAAATCAACCGCGGTATGTGGACTATCGGTTACACCGGTCAAAGCCCAGAGCGTATCAAACAGCACACCCAAAACTGGGGTACCTTTAGCAACAAGACGCTTGAAGCTGCAGGTGGTCCATGTAAAGGTGAAACCTATGGCTTACCTTGGCCATGTTGGGGCACACCAGAAGCCAAGCACCCTGGTACCCAAATTCTGTATAACCAAGACAAGCACGTTAAAGACGGCGGCGGTAACTTCCGTGCCCGTTACGGCGTTGAATACAATGGTAAAAACCTACTGGCGGAAGGCACCTTCTCTAAGGGCGCTGAAATCCAAGACGGTTACCCAGAATTCTCTGACAAACTGCTTAAGCAACTCGGTTGGTGGGATGATCTGACTGCAGAAGAAAAAGCGGCTGCAGAAGGTAAAAACTGGAAAACTGATTTGTCAGGCGGCATTGTGCGCGTGGCGATCAAGCACGGTTGTATTCCGTTTGGTAATGCGAAAGCCCGTTGTATTGTTTGGACTTTCCCAGACCAAGCCCCTGTACACCGCGAGCCAATTTATACAGCCCGCCGTGACTTAGTGGCTAAATACCCAACCTATGACGATATGCAAGTACATCGTCTACCAACACTGTATAAGACGCTCCAAGAGAACGACTTAAGCGGTAAATATCCATTAGTCATGACCTCTGGTCGTTTAGTGGAATACGAAGGTGGTGGTGAAGAATCTCGTTGTAACCCATGGCTGGCTGAGCTTCAACAGGAAATGTTCATTGAGATCAGCCCTGCTGACGCTGCTGACCGAGCTATCCGCAACGGTGAGTTTGTATGGGTAGAAGGTGCTGAAGGCGGTCGTATCAAGGTACAAGCCATGGTGACGCCACGCGTAGCACCGGGTGTAACCTTTATGCCATACCACTTTGCGGGTGTGATGCACGGAGAAAGTTTAGCGGCTAACTATCCAGAAGGCACTGTGCCTTACGTTATCGGTGAATCCTGTAACACGGCACTGACCTATGGTTATGACCCTGTGACCCAAATGCAGGAAACCAAAGCGTCGCTCTGTCAGATCGTTAAAGCATAAGTGCAGCTTAAGCTAGGAGAATTGCCACTATGGCTACAATGAAATTTTTGTGTGATACCAAGCGCTGCATCGAATGTAACGGTTGTGTCACTGCTTGTAAAAACGAAAACGACTCCGCGCTCGAATGGGGTATCCAACGCCGCCGCGTCGTGACCATCAATGATGGTAAACCCGGTGAAGCGTCAATCTCTGTCGCTTGTATGCATTGTTCAGACGCGCCTTGTATGGCTGTTTGCCCAGCAAACTGCTTCTACAAAACCGAAGATGGCATCGTACTGCACGACAAAGATACCTGTATTGGTTGTGGTTATTGTTTGTATGCCTGTCCTTTTGGCGCACCACAGTTCCCACAAAAAGGGGCCTTTGGTAACCGCGGCAAGATGGACAAATGTACCTTCTGTGCTGGCGGCCCAGAAGAAACTCACTCAGAGGCAGAGCGCCAGAAGTACGGTTCAAACCGTATTGCTGAAGGCAAACTACCAATGTGTGCAGAACTATGTGCCACTAAAGCCCTGCTCGCTGGTGATGCTGAAGTTGTTTCTAACATCTTCCGTGAGCGCGTGGCTTACCGTGGTGCTAAAAACGCGGCTTGGAATTAATTCAGGTCACAGGATCTGTCCACAGACTTAGCTTGGCGCCTGCTGGCAGGCGCCACTAAGTGAGAGAGGATGTATGATGAACAAATGGTTCAAACACATAGGTTTAGCCATAGCACTGCTATTTAGTGCCGTGTGTCTAGCCAATGGTGGTGATGGACAGGCGATCCAACCTCAAGCCGCTGATGCCCAAATTTGGGCACAGCTGAAGGATGGCGCCACGGGATACACTGCCTCCCAAAGTGAGTTCCATGCGCAGCCGATCAATACCTATGATCTGCGCGTGCTGGAACTGCGTAGCGACTGGTTAGCACCCGCTCTAATGGCGGCGCTATTTGGTATGATCATTATCTTTGTCTTATTTATCAAGGTGAACGGCATCTCCAAGCTACACCATGGTTTTTCAGGCAAGATGGTATATCGCTGGTCTAAGTTTGACGTTTCAATCCACTGGTTAGGTGCAATCCCTTGTTTGTTATTAATTTTAACAGGCTTGGTATTGCTCGCTGGACGCTTCTTCTTCCAACCTTGGTTGGGTGAGGGTTTCTGGGCAGGCTTAGTCTATGGTGCCAAACAAGTCCACGACGTGATGGCCATTCCTTTCATGATCGGTTGGGCACTGATGATCACCCTATGGGCGAAAAACCAGCTACCCAAAATGTACGATGTGAAGTGGTTTATGGTCGTTGGTGGTTACATCAACTTCGGCCCATTCAAAGGTAAGCACCCTGACGCAGGCTTTGCTAACGCCGGCGAAAAAATGTGGTTCTGGGCCTTTGCCCTGTTCGGGTTGATCATTTCAGCATCAGGTATGTTGTTACTGTTCCCAAACCTGTTCGAGCCAAGCCGCACCTTAAGCTTAATCGCGCTGGTATTGCACTCTGTTAGTGCCATCGTGATCTGCGCTTTCTCTATCGTGCACATCTTTATGGCAACTGTCATGTCAGAAGGTGGTATGGAGTGTATGGTGTCTGGTTATTGCGATGAAAACTGGGCAAGCCAGCATCACAATCTATGGTTTGATGAAATCAAAGCCAACGGCACGTTACAATATAAAGAGTAACATACTCTGATAAAACAAAACCTCCACAGCAAACTGTGGAGGTTTTTTTATGGGTGTAGATTTTGAGTGCTCAGTAAACCAACTGCTTAGAAGCGATACATCGCAGATACACCAATATTTCTTGGGTCAATAATCGCGGCATAACCGTCGGGATAACTGCGGCTTGCGGGTTCATTGACTGTCATTGCTTGTTCATCAAATAAGTTATTCACAAAGCCACTGACTCTCCAACTATCCGTTTGATAATCAAGGCTTACACGCGCAACCACATAATCACCCGCCACTCTAGATTCGGTATTATTGATATCCGCAAAATACTCACCAACATAATGGCCGGCAAAACCGAATGAGAACGCGTCACTCAGCCAGTATTTCAAGCCAGCATTGGCTGTAACGTGCGGCGCCGAGTTCAACTGATTACCGATAATGTCGCCATAGCTAGGATCGGCTTGTTTGATTTCACTATCGAGTAACCCTACGCCCGAAATAAACTGCCAGTTTTCCGTTAACATGGCGCTGAATTCGGCCTCAACCCCGTAGCTGACCGCTTTATCGATATTGGTAATTTTACGTGCGCTATTAGACGCTTGATAACCATCAAAATCGTTGTAGAAGAGGTTGGCACTTAAGTTCACATCGCCATTGGCAAATGCGCTACGGCTACTCAGTTCATAGGTATTAACAAACTCCTCATCGTAGTAGTAATACTCGCTTTCCACCAAAGACAGCGCGCCACCGCCTGAGTTATAACCACGACGAACACTGGCCGCTAAGGTGGTATTATCATTCAGCGCGTATTGCAGAACCAACTTCGGCAGGGTAACGGTATTGGCGTCATCGAGTTTTTCTAGCAGTTGACTGCCTTGATAGAGCATAGTGAAGTTACGTAATTGCTCCTCACGCATCACTCGGCCACCGACAGTAATCCAGAGTGAGTCGGCGAGCCCATAGGTGACCTCACCATAAACGGAGGCGGACTTAGTACTATCATCACCGCTATAGATTGAGCTACCAGTGCTACCAAAATCTTGGCTACGCTTAAAATAGGCTAATCCCACAAAACCGTTAAAATCCTTATCCTTAAGACCAAAGCTATATTTACCATCCACGGTATAGCTCTTGTCCTTCATATCCACATATTGCTGAGCTGTGGCAAGGGCCTCATAGGATTCAAAGCCCCAGTTATAATCCATGTAGGCGACAATCAGATCGAAGGCTTGCCCTTCTCCAAGCTCATAATCCACTTTTACAGAGTGAGTCGTAGATTTAGTTTCGATATAGCGCTGGAAAATCGGCTTGTAGGCCCAAGGATCATCACCGGTAAAGTAGTTACGTCCTGAGTCACCTTTCTCATCATTGTATGACAAGCTATAGAGTACTTTCAGATCTTCAATCGCACTCGGCTGCCACAAAAATTTGCCGCGCCAGCGATTGGTAATGAGTTCATTTTGATCAAATGTGGCGGGATTTGTCGGGTATTCCAAACCTTTATTGTAGGTTTCGCCCGTCACATTTTGGCCACTCACCCTAAATGCCAATTCATCATCGAGGATCGGGCCTGAGAGCATCACCGCACTATCGATAAAGTTATCTTGATCGCGATAACCAACGCGAGCCGCGCCCTGCCAATCGAAGGTCGGATCTTCGGTTTTAATAAATACCGTACCGCCAATGCTGTTACGACCATTGATGGTCGATTGCGGGCCACGGAACACCTCAATTTGTTGAATATCCCACAACCCGGTATCACCGGAGAGATCAGCAACAAAGGGCTCAGCCACACCATCGACTAAGGTTGATACCCGCGCACGAGCCCCACCGGTGAAAGAGTTAAATCCGGAGGCCGAGCCATTACCTGAAACACCCCGAATATCGGGCACAGAACCTGATAGCACTACCACATTGGGCACCTCAGATAAGGCACTGGAGGTGGATTGATATTGACCACTATCGAGGGTTTCCTTGTCGATCACAGAAATTGATGACGTCGTATCCTTCAGGCTACGCTCAATCTTCTCACCATAAACAGTAATTCTTTCAATCGGTTCTGAAGACTCAGCATCCGCAGCGGCATAAGCGGAAGATATCAGTAAACTCGAAACTATTGCGGCAATTGTACTTTTCTTAAACGCCTTGCATTTCATAAAAACCTCGACGGCACTCATTGATAAAAAGGTGTTAACTAAAAATGCCGACAATCTATATTAAAACAACCTTAATCGCAATTGATAACCAATATCATTTACATTCAAAAGATGACTTTGTGATATTGCGCAAATACATTAGGCATTGAAGAGGAAAACACTTTAAATGTTAATAAGATAAGTCAGTCACAATAGCCTTATTTCTACAAATATTCGGTGACTAAGACTGAAGCCGTCATCCAATAGCTTTCTTCTGCTACTGCCTATATTCTAAGTTGCTAATTGGAGGCTTAGTGGAAATACGGAAACCATGAGTGATATTTCAAAAGCAAAATTGATGTACCTAGCGATAGGAGTGTTCATCGGGAACATTATTGGCAACCTCTCACTATCGATAAGCAATTTATTTTTAGCAATTGCATCCATATTAGGCTGGTTAGTACTAATGGTCGGAATTCCTCCCTCTAATAGTCACCAATTTCGAATTGCGTCTTTCTTTATATCAATCAGCCTATTACCTGTATCGTGGGGGGATTTATATAACGGCAAATTAAGCGCCTAGTGGCCATAGTTTTGCCCTGTATTGGCGATAAGGATTTCGATCACATGCTTACTGAATGAAGTGATAGTCGTGAAGCAAATAGCCAGTCGTAAATTCATTACCAACACTGGGCTACTCCGCAGGTACAAATCTTTTTGAATGCAGTTGATATTCTGCTTGTTCGTCCGAGGTAAAACGCAATAGATACCAAAGTTTCCCCTAGTCAGAGCAAAAATCTTCCCTCAGTAACTCTCGCCTTATCAATACATAAATCGAGCGCTGCCATTACAGGAATTACTCCAATGCCTCTGTCTGTTTCTGCACTCGGCTCGCCCAATATCCTGCCAGCATGGCGCCTGAGAGATTATGCCAAATCGAAAAAATTGCACTGGGTATCGCACTGATGGGGCTAAAAAACTTGATACACAGAGCGGTCGCGAGACCAGAGTTTTGCAGCCCTACCTCAATCGAAATGGTTTTACACACAGTGTGACTAAAGCCGAGCAAGCGACAGCATAAATAGCCCAAGGTGAGCCCTAGGCCATTATGTAAAAATACCGCGAGTAAAATCACTGGCCCCACCTGGGCAAATTGCCCCGCATTTAAGGCCACAATGATGCTAATTGCCATAACAATCGCCACGATCGAAATCAGCGGTAACGCGGGAGAAAGTTTAGCCACCTGCGGTTTAAAGAAGTGATTCAATACCACACCGACAGTCACAGGGATAAGCACGATTTTGACGAGACTGAGTAACATATCCATCAACGGAATAGCGACCATCTCACCGATTAAGAGCTGAATAATCAAAGGAGTGAGCACTACACCCGCTAAAGTGGATAGCGCCGTCATCGTGATAGATAAGGCGACATCGCCCTTAGCCAAATAGCAAATTACGTTCGATGCCGTACCGCCCGCTACGCTCCCCACCAGCACCATGCCGATAGTCAGTTCCCTATCGAGCCCTAAGAGCAAACTGATCGCGAGGGCGCTTAAGGGCATCAGGGTAAATTGCAAAATTAAGCCCGTGATAACAGCACGCTTCTGCTTGAATGCATTTGCAAAATCTTGTAAATCTAAGGTCAAGCCCATGGATAACATAATGACCACCAGCAGCGGTACTATGCTGTTTTTAAATACGACAAACCAAGCTGGCATGAGATACGCCGTTACCGCCCCGAGCAGGGCAAACAGCGGAAACAGGCGGTTGACATTTACCACGGGAAATCCTTTTTTAAAGCCATAACCACAGGGATAATGACAGCCAGACTCCCGCTATACAAGCCAAAGCATCCACAGGTTAAAAACACCTTCGTTCAAATTTCAGCCTTTCGATTAAGCTGCATAAGTTAATCGCCCAAATTCAATTAGAAGCGCTTAAAAACCTCAGCAGGCATGCATCTGCAATCACTAAAACATGATCTGCTTAACAAAAAACTAGTGATTTCCTTGTTAGGAAACCGTAACTTATAACCAGTTCACGTTTTATTTACTCCATTCGAGGTAGTCTAATTGCGCTAGGTGGTCGTGAATTACCTAAAGCAATTTCGGTGTTTACGGTTAGCACTCTCAGATAGGAATCGTTATGTCTTCTGTTATTCAAACGCTCAACGGCGCGATCGCAACGCCTTATCAAGCAAATATTACTGTCCCTAACTGGATGCTCAGCTCGATGGAACGAGTCATGCAGTATTATGTCGATAAGAATCTTCGCCTTGATACACTCTCCGCTGACATCATGCCTGCCCCGGTCGAAGGTAAAAAGTACATGCTTTATGCCCATGTGCCCTTCTGCCATACCTTGTGCTCTTACTGTACCTTCCACCGTTTCATGTTTAAGGAAGACAAGGCGCGTGCTTACTTCATCTCATTACGTAAAGAGATGGAAATGGTCAAGGCCCTCGGCTATGACTTTGAATCTATGTACATTGGTGGCGGTACCACCACGGTATTAGAGGACGAGCTCGCCCGCACCATTGAACACGCTAAAACCTTATTCCCCAGCATTAAAGAGGTTTCCTGCGAGTCAGATCCACAGCATTTAGACAGCCCAGGTTTTAAACAACTCAAGGGTTTAGTGGATCGCATGTCTATCGGCGTACAGAGCTTTAATGACGATATTTTAAAAATGACCGACCGCCTCGAAAAATTCGGCACAGGTCAGCAAACCTTCGACAAGATCATGGCGGCTAAAGAGCTGTTCCCCATTATCAACGTCGACCTAATTTTTGGCTTCCGCGGTCAGACCGATGAAGTGATCCAGCACGACTTAGACATGGCCTCGCGCCTCGACCCAAGACAGATCACCACCTACCCACTGATGATTACTCACCAAACGCGTAAGAGTGTTAAAGGTAAACTGGCAGCACCACAGGCGGATATGGCCAACCAATATCGCCAAATCTTAAATAGCTTAAATGGTCAATATAATCAGTTATCTGCATGGGCATTTGGTAAGGCGAATGACGAAGGTTTTGATGAATATGTGATCGACTACGATGAGTATTTAGGGGTCGGTTCAGGTTCATTTAGCTTTTTGAATGATACCTTATACGTCAACACCTTCTCCCTGCGTAAATACCAAGAGCGGATCGCCGCTGGTAAGATGGGCGTCGAGCAACAGAAGAACTACAACAAAAAAGATGTGATGCAATATCGCTTCCTGCTGGGTATGTTCTCCGGTCGTCTGTCGCGCAAATACTTCCGCGAAACCTTTGGCGTAAACTTAGACACCGCGCTGTTTAAAGAAATGACTTCGATGAAGCTGATTGGCGCCATCAAGAACGACCCAACGGATCCCGATAATCTGATCATCACAGATAACGGTAAGATGATGGGTTTATTAATGATGAAAGAGTTCTACGCTGGTATGGATAACGTGCGCGCTCAATTGCGTAAACCGCTCAAACCCTGCGATATGTAAGCATACGTTAAACCACTAAAGGCCCTTTATGGGCCTTTTTGTTAAGGTGATTTCGCGCTACTCTTGCCTCAGTTAATTCGCATTAGTGACCAACCCAGTAATAAAGGAGTATTCGTTATGGGTTTTACTGATCAAGAAAGACAAGCACTACTGGCCGTGAAGGGCGTTGGCCCTACCGTAATTAAACGCTTTGAAGAAATTGGTATCACCTCACTCGCCCAGTTAGCCGAGCATGAGGTCGAGGATATTGCCAACCTCGTCGCTAGCATGTTGCGCACCACTTGCTGGAAAAATAGCCCGCAGGCACGCAATGCTATTGCCGCGGCCATTGAACTTGCCCGCCGCCAGTAATCTTATTATTTCTAATTCGTTGAGATATTTATGCCATCTTATTTTCGCATCTTAGCTTACAGTATAACCGCGCTGCTATTTAGCACATCGGCCTTTGCCAACGACAGCAGTTTCGGTGATGCCAATGGTTCAATCACCCTTAAATATCAGCCGCATATCAGTATGGATAAAGAGTCACTCTTTATCAGCGAGGCCGAAGTCAGGGTCGATTACGTGTTTACCAATACCAGTTCGCAGGATCTTATCGTCCCCATCGCCTTCCCCATGCCACCGATGTTTTTTGGCTCCGCCGATCACAGCAGCATTGATAACTTCACCCTTAAAGTGAATGGCAAAACCCAGCCAACTCAGCATAGGCTCGTCGCCCAACTTGCCGATAAAACCGATATTTCAGCCGAGCTGAAACAGCTTGGTTGGGGGATAGATGAAGTCGCTTACTTTGCCGAATATGCCGAAGTCCCCGAGGGCAAACCCGCGCTCCCCCAGCAATGGTTGGATGAGGACCAACAAATCGCCTTTACCCTAAGCGATTACTTTGTGTGGGAACAAACCTTTCCCGCGGGCCAATCTGTCTCCATCAGCCACAGTTATACGCCGAGCCTCTCAACGGGCATCCCCGATACCGCCAATAGTATTATCGATACTTACACTGAACTGGCCTGTTTAGATGAAAGCGCCAAGCAAGGTATTCGGAAGCGTAATCTCGTTGTCAAACAAGACGGCGAAGATGTTGAATATGGCGTGGAATGGAGCCACCTTAGCTATATTTTGGTCACGGCCAATAACTGGCAAGGGGCGATTAAGGACTTCAAACTCACTATTAAAAAATCCCAGCCCACTGATCTCATTAGCCTGTGTTTTGATGGCGAGCTTAAAAAAACCGATCCACTCACCTTTGAATTCCAGCAAAAACAGTTCACGCCAACGCAGGATCTCAGCATCCTGTTTATTCGTAAACCGAATTTTGAATAATCAAAAAAGAAGCCAGCTAGGTGCTGGCTTATTTATAAATCACTGTTTTTAAATTAAAAACTATAAGTCATACCTAACCAGTAACGGCGGCCATCTTCGATGTAGCCATATTCTTCTTGAGTGATTTCCTTATCGAAAGCGTTATAAATACCCGCGCTGAACTTAATGCTGTCATTTACGCGATAGTTGGCCCCTAAATCTAACAGCGTATAGGACGGCGCAATCAAACTACGCGAAGAAGGACCTGTGGTCGGTTGGCTCTCTTCGCCACGGTAATTGACCCGCAGCCAAGTATTTAAGTTATCTATCGGCTCATAGTTAACCGACAATTGTATTAAATGCTTAGGTAACTGATTCAATGGACTCCCTTTGTAGGCACCCGTCTTTTGCTCTGAATCCGTGTAAGTGTAGTTACCTGTTAGGGCTAAGTTACTCAGGATCTTATAGTCGATACTCAGCTCAACCCCTTGGGTGACCGCCTCATCGATATTCACATAGGTCGTCGGATCGGATCCAAACTGGTTTGGCCCGTCAGTACATTGGGTTGCAGGACAAGCAACCCGGGTGATCTTGTCCTTAAACTCGTTATAGAACACGCCAGCACTGGTGGTGATGGAGTCGGTGAGATCGGTGTAAATGCCTAGCTCATAGTTCACTGAGGTTTCAGGTTGCAAATCTGGATTACCGTACATATTGCCACCGCGGCTTACTTGCCCCCAATCAGGCACGGTTTGCCTTAAACTCGGCGCCCTAAAACCCGTCGATATCCCCCCTTTCAAGGTGGTGCTGCCGGTCAGCCCCCAAACACCATAAATCCGTGGGCTAAGATGCTCGCCAAAGTTTTCATCATCATCTAACCGCAGCCCTAAGGTTAAGGCAAAATCATCGACGATACGCCATTCATCCTCTGAGAATACCGACCACTGACGGCGGCTAATATCTTGTAAATCACTAACCTGATTGCCGGTTTCATCGGTTAAATCTTGATAATTGAAGGCAGCACCAAAGGTTGCCGTATGACTTTCACCTAAGGTGGCAATCACACTGGTTTGAGCATCGGTATTTTTGATTTTCATCTTACGGGATTTGTTATCGTACACTTCGTGCTTGATATAAGTATCCGAAGTGCCAAAGTCCCAACGCCCAGTATGCGATAGCGAAATCGTGCTGTTTTCATACTCGGTGGTCGACGATGCGGGGCAGCCACCGCGGCCACAACTGGCACCCGGTGCCAATGGCGCAACGGTTTTCCCCAAAGTGCTGTCCAGTTCTTGGTTGGCGGTGCCGACTTCCAACATAATGTCATGGTCTTGGTTAGGCGTGAGGGCAAATCTGGCGGTGAGATTATCCGCATCGCGACCTCGGTAACCGCCGTAGATATTATCTTCTTCACGTTGGGTATATTGGCCGTATAACTGCACGCCGAGCAGATCTTTAATCAATCCACCGTTCACAAAAAAGTTGCCTTGATAGACATTGCCCGAGACCGACTTCTCCTGCAAAGTGGTGTCGAGGCGCAATTCCCCCTGCCACTCATTGGGGACTTTGCGAGTGATAATGTTGATCACCCCACCAATGGCGTCAGAGCCATAAAGCGATGACATGGGGCCACGGACAATTTCAATCCTATCGATTGCCGCGAGCGGCGGCGTCCACGCGCCTTCAACGCCAGGGCCATCACTGTTGGTACGTGTCTCGCGGGAAGACTGGCGCTTACCATCGACTAAAATCAGCGTGTATTGGCTGCCCATGCCCCGCAGACTAATGTCCCGACGGTCTGCGCCACCAGTCACCACCACACCGGGCACTGCTAACATGGCGTCGGTTAAATCACGGTAAAAACGCGTATCGAGATCCTCACGGGTGATCACGCTGATAGAGGCGGGCGCGTCACGTACTTGCTGCTCAAACCCTGACGCAGTAACGACAATCCTTTCCATTATCTTGTCTTTATCAGGCGCGGCCTCTGCAAATGCGTAAGTTGCGGGCAGTAACAATGCAGCAGAAACCACCTGTGCGAGGATCTTTTTACGACGTAACAACATAACCAACGAGTCTCCCTTAACAGCTTTCTAAATGATAATAATTTTCAATACCGGAATGTATCCCTATGTTACAATCAGCTCAAGTTAGACTTTGAGTAATCACTTGTAAGAGTTGCTTAAGAATGAATAGAAATATGGTCAAGGGCATGATCGTGTTTGCCACCATTGCGGAAAAAGGCTCGATGAGTGCTGCGGCGCAGCAATTAAATCTCAGCTCATCGGCGGTGAGCCAGCAAGTTGCGAAGCTTGAAATGGACATGGGAATTAGTCTATTTCACCGTAATACTCGCCATCTGACGCTCACGGAGGCGGGGCATTTATTTTATGAAAATTGCATAAAAATCATAAAAATAGTTGAGAGTGGTGAACACAAGCTCAATGCGTTAAAGGGTACACCCTCGGGGGAGCTTAAAATCGCCGCACCTGTAGGTTTTGGCAGTGGTTTACTCAGCCAACCGCTCGCCAATTTATTAGCCGCTCACCCACAGATCAGCCTCAATCTGCAGTTGCAGGACGGTCCGATCGATATAGTAAATGAAGGAATCGATCTGGCGATTTGCATCGGCCCCCTCTCAGATTCAAACCTCATCGCCCGCCCCTTGGCCGATTGGCGCATGCTGCTGTGTGCCGCCCCGAGCTATATTCCGCAGCATCAGATCCTGCAACACCCTGGCGAGTTACAAGCGTTCAATCGCATCAGCCACAGCTATGCTAAGCCCGAGTTCTTAACCCATTCACAGACTCAAGAGCGAGTCGAGCTCTCGGCGCAGCGTATCAGCGTGAACAATATGCAAACTTTGATTCAACTTACGCTTGATGGATTGGGGTTTGCCGTGTTGCCAGAACCCGAAGTGCATCAATATCTTGCATCGGGACAGCTGGTGACACTCTTACCCGAGTGGTCACTACGCACTTACAGTGTTTACAGCGTAACATCGGCGCGGGACAAACAACCCGCCAAAGTGAAAGAAGCCATTGCAGCCCTTAGCCAATATTTTAGCCAAATCGATTTTAGCCCGAGCTCAACTCAGCCACTTGCTCCACCCAGCACCTCCGAGCTAGCACCAAAATTCATCTATGGATTAGCCATACCCGTTTAACTCGCTCATCAAGCACGGGTTTTATTTCTATATCGAGCTGGAGTATGCTGCGCTATCCATTGGCTAAACAGTAGTAACGCAATGCAAAATGTGGCCTTAGTATTAGAGGGCGGCGGCCTGAGAGCAATTTATACCGCTGGCGTGTTAGATGCCTTTTTGCAGCAGCAACTGTATTTTCCCTATGTGATTGGCGTATCGGCGGGGGCGATTTATCCCGCTTCCTATGTATCGCGCCAGTTTGGTCGCAATTTAACGATCCAGCAGCAATACCTACAAGATAAACGCTACATGGGGCTGCGCCACTGGTTGGCCACGGTGAATTATGTCAATACCGACTTTACCTATAAGCGCATGGCCTATGAGTTACTGCCTTTTGATTTTAAAACCTTTTTAAGCAGCGGTACTGAGTTTAAGGTCGGGGCATTTGACTGTAATACAGGGCAAACAGATTACTTTGGCATGGCCGATTTTCAAGATCACGACAAGCTACTCGATGTACTTATCGCCTCTTCTAGCCTGCCATTTATAGCAAACCCCTACCGAATTAATCATCAAACTTATCTTGATGGTGGTATTGCCGACCCCATACCGATGGCTCAGGCGCAGCAAGATGGCTATAAACGCCAGGTGGTGATCCTGACTCAAGATGCAAACTATCGAAAATCGCCGATGAAGTTCAACTGGTTAGCTCGCAAGCGTTATCAAACATACCCCACAGTGGCCGCTGCGCTCAAGGTACGCCACCAACGCTATAATCACTCCCTTGATGAATTGGCGCAAAGTGTTGCCAGCGGCAATACCTTTGTGATCCGCCCTGCTGCGCCACTTAATCTCTCGCGACTTGACCGCAATATCGATAAAGTCACCGCCGTGTACCATCAAGGGTTGGCCGATGGACAGGCGATTCTGCCCAAGTTACAGGCTTGGCTTAGCACTAATGTTAGGCAGTGAGGCATGGACTTTGCCGATAATCAGTTCTCGTAACCATTTATGGCTAAGGTCGTGTTCAAAATGCTTATGCCACATCAGCAGATATGCACCGGGGATCAGCTTAATCGGCGGTGGTAAATACTTAAGATCAAACGACTTCATCACCGCTAAAGCATAACGGGACGGCGCGCAAAGAATTAAATCGCTTTGCTCACACAGGGCCAGCGCACTCTGGAAGTCGGTCATATTCACCGCAATATCCCGTTTCCGCCCTTGCATTTGCAGCACATCATCTAACAACCAATGCTCTAAACCGCCAAAGGCTACCTGCAACTGGCGATAACTTAAAAAGGTGTCGAGATCCCATTCCTGCGCTAATGCAGGATGGTCGCGGCGCATCAGGCAAACCGTATAATCCTGCACTAATTCAACATAGTGGAGATCGTCCGGAATATGGTTAACATGCATGGGTGAGCGTTCATCCCATTCGCGGCAGCCAATAGCCAAGTCGATATCGCAGCGCAGGAGTCTGTCCATGGTATCGAGCCGCCAGGTTTGGCAATTGAGACTCACCCAGGGCGCTTGGACGAGCAATGAGGGCATAAAATACGGAAAGGTCAGCGAATAGGTGGTTTCGACCAAATGCATTCGAAATTGCCTTTGGCTTAAGGCGGGCTCAAAACTATCGGGCCGAGTAAATTGCGCCAATTGCTGTAAGCATTGGCGTAAGTCGGGCGCCAGCGACAGCGCCTTGGGCGTCGGCTTTAGCCCGTAAGCGGTACGCTCGAATAAGGGGTCATCAAACACTTCCCGCAGGCGAGTCAATTGCTTGCTCACCGCCGACTGACTTAAATGCAGTCGCGCCGCCGCGGCCGTGACGCTCTGCTCCTCGAGGAGAATTTCTAGTACCGGCAGTAAGTTTAAGTCTAAGTGTTTTAGCATCTAGCCCCTCGCTTTTAAGGGATTCCACCTCAATTTTTGCGGCAACTTCATCAGCAGTAGCGATAGTAAAATCACTAAAATCCCTGCCCACTGGCGCATATCTAAGGTTTCACCCACAATCAATACGCCTAATGATACGGCAACCACGGGATTGACTAAAGCGACCATGCCCATGATTTCTGGTCCTAAATTTCGCATTGACCAGAGCCAAGCCCAATAAGCCACTGCGGTATTGGCGGTAGCCAACCAGATTAACGAGGGAACCACATCCATACTCGGTATCTGTGGCGGCCCCGCCATTAACCACGCCAGCGGGATCAACATCAGTCCTCCCAAAAGTAATTGCCATGCGGTAAGCACTAAAAAGTCACCCACATCCCAGCGCTGCATCCAGCGGGAAGAAAAAGCAATTAAAGTCGTCGCACTCAACATACACAAGACCCCAATCGGGTCGAGATCAGCAGATGGATTTAGCAGTAAGATCACCCCACCTAGCCCCATCAAACCGAGCAGCAGCCACTTCATCCCCGGACGTTTTTTATCAATCAACCAAGCGAGGATCAAAAAGATTAATGGCAACGTCGCTCCCAGCGTGCCCGCCACAGCGCCGGGTAGCCGATAGGCACCGATAAACAGCAGCGTAAAGAAGGCGCCAATATTACAAAACGCCAGCAAACTTAATTTAGACCACGCCAGCGTCGGCAAACGCGGGCGCAGCATCAGCAGTAAAACCCCCGCTGGCAACGCACGCCAAACCGCCACCCAGTAGGGCGACATATCCTGTAAGTAAAGACTCACCAGTGCATAAGTGGTCCCCCAAAACACCGGGGCGAGTAACGCAATCACAAACGGCATAATGACTTCTTAAAAAGTATCTTGATGTTGAGATATATTATTTCAAGAAAACTTAACAAGCAAGCAAAGTCATGTGATTAATGGCTGAATGAAGACTTAGGGTTGCCAATCGTTGTAGGACAAATGAATGGTTTGATAAATTTGGCTCAGTTCACCAGTCTGCTTAAGCTGCATTATCATGCGGGTTAAATAGGCGTCCATTTCATCCCCAGCTGCGCCTTTCTGGATCACAAAGACATCTTCAAAATCGCCAAAAAACTCCCGCCTAATATTCGTTAGCTTCAATTTTTTAAGCATCATGTCTGCTTCTTCCTGTGCCCAGATAAAGCCATCAATGCGGCCATAGGATAGCTTAAGCAGGGAACGTTCAATGGTAATCGAGGGTTCTGTAGGGATCGGCATATAATCAGGGATGGCTTCGATAACAAAGGTTCGGCCTGTTTGCGCTTGATCGAACAGCATGGCCCGTGTAACGGGTTTATCTACATGGGTATAAAGTACATGGGTAACAAAACCAAAGGAGGTAGAGCTAAAGCGATAGGGTAATTCGTTTAGGGTGGCATTGTTGCGGATCGCAGGCAAGCCAAAATCAGCACGACCAATACTGACACCCAGCATAGCCCGGGAAATCGGGAACACCTTAATGTAAATGTCGACCTCTGGATCGGCTCTGTCAATAGCTTTAACTAACTCGACAAAGGGACCACAGCCATCGGCATTGATCAGCCCCGGAATTTCACCTAGATATGCGGTGATCTGCCGCGGCGGTGATAACACTTCTTGCGACTCAGCATCAGTCGTTAACTTATTGGATTGTAGAGATTCAGGCACAGTACTAGATGCCATCACTATACAGCAGGAAATAGCACTGGCTAATATCATCACGCGCACCAACGGAACTCTCATCACTTGCTCCTTTATCTGAGGTGGCTAATGCCTAAGTATCACTATCTGGTTATTTAATTATTTCACGAAGGGTCATCGGCCAAGCGAGCTACGGCATAACCTTAAAGGTTGTAGAAAGTGCAGTGATACACATCCGCAGCGAACCCAACTGGCCTCGCACTTCCTTGTGGATACTTCTGTGGGAGTAAAACGGATAACGCTGTTAACTGTTATTGATATGAAGCATAGCAGAATCCTTGGACGACACTTTCACCTAAAATAATGCGGCTGTGCTTAATAGCGGTTTGCCGTATAATCGGGCGTCATTTTTTATAGGCGGGCAAGCATGTTCCATATCGCACTCTATGAGCCAGAAATCGCACCCAACACGGGTAATATCATTCGCCTTTGCGCAAACAACGGCAGCCAACTTCATCTGATTGAGCCACTTGGGTTTGATTTTGAAGAAAAAAAGCTGCGCCGCGCGGGCTTAGACTATGCCGATTTAACCAATGTGACTCGCCATAAAAACTTCGATGCCTTCCTCAAAGCCATGGCGGGCAAACGCATTATGGCCTGTACCACCAAAGGCAGTCGCCCGCATTCTGAACTCAGTTTTGCCAAGGATGACGTGCTGTTATTTGGTCCAGAGACCCGCGGTTTACCTATGTCGATTATCGAATCGATCCCGACCGAGCAACGATTACGCATTCCCATGGCGGCCACCAGCCGCAGCCTCAATCTCTCCAATGCAGTGGCGATTATCAGCTACGAAGCCTGGCGTCAGCTCGGGTTTGAAGGCGCAATTTAATGTGTGGAGATGCTTTTTAAAGTTGGTAAAGTTGGACACCCAGCCTTTAGGGTAAAGTTGGACACCCAGCCTTAATGGCGCTGCCGTTAACCTCCAACTATGCTTTGGTTAAGCATTAAACATGGAGGTTTGTATGCCGCGCCCTCGTAGAACCCAGATAAGTCTTGAAGACACACCCTATTACCATTGCTGTAGTCGCGTGGTGCGGCGTGCATTTTTATGTGGCGATGATACCTATTCGGGTAAAAACTATGACCATCGCCGCACTTGGGTTGAGTCATTATTATTTGAACTTGAAGCCATTTTTGCTATTGATGTGGCAGCGTTTGCGGTTATGTCGAATCATCTGCATCTGGTGCTTAGGGTCGATATAGACAGTGCCAATGGTTGGACTGACCGCGAAGTACTTGAGCAATGGCATAAGTTGTTTAAAGGCGATGAATTAACGCAAAAATTCGCCAAAGGTGAGTTAGTTGAAGCCTATGAGGTCAGCAGATTAAAGCATTCAATTGCCATTTATCGCAGTCGTTTGTGTGATATTTCATGGTTTATGCGCTGCTTAAATGAACCTATCGCAAGGCAAGCAAATCAAGAGGATAACTGCACAGGTCGTTTCTGGGAAGGTCGCTTTAAATCCCAAGCCCTACTCGATGAAGCAGCGGTGTTAGCCTGTATGACTTACGTCGATTTAAATCCCATTAGAGCGCAACTCGCTGATACACCAGAACAATCCGACCATACCAGCATTCAGCTACGTATTCGGGCCGCATTAAAAGGTGAGCAGCCGAGCAATCTCCTGCCTTTTATCGCTAACGAGTGCGACAACCAACCTAATGGCATTGCGTTTTCATTAATGGATTATCTTCAATTGGTAGATGATACCGGCCGAATCATTCGCAATGATAAACGTGGATACATCAGTGAAAGTAGTGCCAAGATACTGACAAGATTAAATATTCCCCATGACAATTGGCTTAAACTGACCACAGATTTTGGCAAGCTATTTCATGGCCCCGTGGGCACATTGCAAGAACTGACCGATTACTGCGAACACTTAGAAAAGCGACGACGACACTTTGCGGCAAGCTGCCAGCATTTTAAAAGCAACTGACGGCATACCTATCACTTTGAAAGCAATCTTTACCTAGCACTTTCCAAACGCTATGGGCGATATAGCTCGTCTGAAATACACCATTTTTGAAGGGATTAGCGCAATTTATTGCCCCGATGCTGTCCATGCGACTATTTATGGTTCTTATTTAACCCATTTTAACTCGGACAAGTTGTAGGCAAACAGAAAGTGCATTATGTTATTGATTTAAAATGGGTGGCCAGATTTATTTCATCTGCCTGATAATGAAGGGGCTCACCATTGGTTAAGCGTGCTAACCGACCTGTATAATCGCGGCGTTAAAGACATCCTCATCGCCTGCGTTGATGGCCTTATACCAATTACATTAATTAACTGTTCATCTTTGCCCACTGCCTAGAGCATAATTGCATTACCCTCAGCGGTTCTTTTATAAATGTATTCCATGTGATGGAGCATTGCTCGACAATATCGTCGTAGCCCTTAAAGCTGCGATTTGCCAGCACATGTTGACGCAGCCATTGCCAGACCTGCTCCATCGGATTCAACTCCGGTGAATATGGGGGGATTTTGACGATACTTAGGTTATCAAAGTCATCGGCTAAATCTCGTTGATGCCAGCCCGCACCGTCC
Organism: Shewanella oneidensis MR-1; assembly: GCF_000146165.2. Taxonomy (NCBI): domain Bacteria; kingdom Pseudomonadati; phylum Pseudomonadota; class Gammaproteobacteria; order Alteromonadales; family Shewanellaceae; genus Shewanella; species Shewanella oneidensis. Next base: position 4,726,367 of record NC_004347.2, read on the forward strand.
ATGATGACCAGTGCATGTCGTCCAAATTCTGTTGCGGCCGAGATCAATTTTAAGTGTTCATGCATATAATCGCTGTTGGCAAACGGGGCGAGAATGGCTTCCGTGGCGCCTGTTGCCGGACACAGAGCCCCAAATAAATACGCTGATTCAAACTGTTGCTGTTTTACTGCTCGTGGCCGAGTCCCTTTCTCAGCCCAGATACGAGTGGTGGTGTTTTGTTGACCAAATCTGGCTTCATCTTGAAACCAAACATCAATGCGATCGAGTGCAACGTGTCCTGGGGTGTTAAGGATCATTGCCATTGGGAAGTTTTTTAAAAGACTCTTGCACAGCTTCAGATTGCTTCGGATGACGTGCTCTCGTAGTGATCCACGAAAAGCCTAATTGATGTAGTAAACGGTAGAGATTAGTTTGCTTGAAAGTCACGCCAAATTCAGACTGGATAAAGTCGCCGACATCCTTGGCCATTAGTCTGCCACCTTGCTCAGATAGACTTTTGAGCTGGACGAATTCTGCTAGGGTTGCTAGTTGCGAGGAGGACAATTTAGCGGGACGTCCCGGATTTGGCTTGTCATTTAGGCCGGACAGTCCCAAGGAAAGATAAGTGGAGACCCACTTATTCACACTGGTTCTGCTGACCTTCAACATACTGGCGATAGCAGTACGGGAATGACCTTCTGTGAAGTGAAGCAGAGCGAGATAGCGGATCCGTTTACGTGCGCTTTTCTCGGATTTAACTAATGCAGCAATGTCTGGATGGCTCATGAGCTGGAAGCTGAGAACGTGTTGGCTAATTAGATCACATAATTAAGGAGATTGGTATTAAAGGCTTTCCTGAAGCGATTGCAACCATTTACCCGCAGACGAAAGTGCAACTGTGTGTCATCCACCAAATTCGCAACTCGATGAAGTATGTTGCCTCTAAGCATCAAAAGGCCTTTATGGCGGATTTAAAGTGCGTTTATAAGGCTGCCACCTTGAATGCGGCCGAGATGGCACTGGATGAGCTGGAGACGAAATGGGGCGATAAATACCCCGTGGTGATTAAATCATGGCGCAACAAATGGGCACTGCTATCGGTGTATTTCAAATACCCTGACTATGTCCGCACCGCTATCTACACCACCAATGCCGTTGAAGCGGTACATAGGCAATTCAGGAAGTTAACTAAAACCAAAGGTGGTTTTGCTAACGAGAACAGTTTACTCAAACTGCTTTACGCGGGTATATTGAAGGCCTCTGAGCGCTGGACTCATCCTATCCAAAACTGGAATTTGACGCTATCACAGCTCTCAATCCATTTTGAGGGGCGCTTAGAAAACCATATCGACCTGTGAAATTAACCTGACACAGAATTATGAACAGCCTCCATTTTTGTCCCAAAGTTAGTTGCGTATTGTCGAGTATGAATAAGTCGACTTAATGCGATGGCACGACAGGTGTCATCTCTATCCCACGAAAGAGCTGATAGCGGTCAATATCGTCGTCCAAATATTGGATGTTTTGCGTCCACTGCCATGCGCCTTGGGGCGATTTAGCTTCGAATAACAGCTGGATTAAGGCTGCGCGCGCATTCACGACCCCCTCGCCCAGCAGGGAATAATCGCCATTTTGTTGATATAAACTAAAGAGTTGCTGCTTTTCCTGCGAGACACCGTCGTAATAAGTTAAGAGCACTTGCTCGCCTTGCTCCCTAAACCACCATGTCTCGCTGTAGGGAGCGTGCGTACCGACACTCACGGAGAGGATCAACTGCCGCTGATCATAGGAGCAAAATCCATTAACCGTCACTTGTCTAGGGGTGTCACTTGCCTTAGCGGCATTGCCCTGCCATTGCCCCACCATTTGCGGGCAAAACGCCTTAAAGCTTACCTTAGCGGCTTGCACAGGAAAGATAGCCAAACTGCCCAAGGCGAGTATCAATACATTTTTGATCAATAGCTTGCTCAGTCTTCGCGGGATGATTAACGCCATATTCAAGTCCTATTTCAATCTTCCAATACATTAACGTTAAAACACCTTTGCCACAAATACCCCACTGACACTCTATTACTTGGTGAGTATTCCAAACGATTTAACAACCCGACTCCAGTTACAGTTACTTACATAAAAGTCACTCTTGCCACCGATAGACTCAGTTTGATTTCATGCTCGGTTTCTATACTGTGATGTTTAATGGAAAAAATAACGATAACACTCTGAATGATAAGGAGACATCTAGTGAAAAAGGCAGGCATTTTACTGCTTAGCTTACTCATGCCCTTCAGCACGGCATTTGCAGAAGCAAGCAAACCACTCTCAGTCGAATTACTTTGGCAACTCAAACGCATAGGTAGCCCTGTTGTGTCATCGACAGGCGAGCATATTATTGCGCCTGTGACTGAATACGACCTTAAGGAAGACAAAGGCTCAACCCAACTTTGGCGCTTCGATGTCGAAGGGAAAAATAACCGTGCGATTACCGCCAAAGGCTTAAAAGTTAGCGAGCCAGTGTTTTCGCCAGACGGCAAAACCTTAGCTTTTATCAGTGAACGTAACGATGACGACGCGGGCCAAATTTACCTGTTACCTATGGACGGCCCGGGAGAAGCGGCTAAGCTCACGGATATTCCCACCGGCGTCAATGGCATCAAGTGGGTTGGTAAGCATTTGTATTTTATTAGCAATATCTTCCCTGAGCAGAATTGGGAGCAAATGAAGGCCCAGCTTAAGACTGATAAAGATAATAAAGTCTCCGCCCGCCAGTGGAATGCGCTGCCCTATTCGCAGTTCGATCATTGGTTAGATGAGCGCCGTCAGGCCCATGTCTTTAGGATCCCTGCAACGGGCGGCACGGTCGAAGCCGTGACTCAGCCGCTAGGCCATGAGCTGCCGCGTTCTAGCCAGAGCAGTGAAAGTTATGATATCTCCCCCGATGAACGCTTAATCGCCTTTAGCGCCTATGGTTCGGATAATCGGGTCGATCCAAAATTAGATTTGTTCCTCGCCACCATCGGCGGCAACAAGGCTGAAAACATCACTCCAGAAAACCCCGCGCCGGATCTCAATCCATCCTTTAGCCCTAATGGCAAAACGCTGGCCTTTACTCGCCAAAAAATCCCCGGATTTTATGCCGATACGGCAAGGCTAATGCTGCTGGATGTGAGCAGTCGCAAACTCACCACGCTCACCCCAGATTGGGATCGCTCCGTGTCCGAATTTGAGTGGACACCAGACAGCAAAGGTTTCTATGCCAGCATAGAAGATGCCGCCACTAACCGTATATACCATATCGATGCCAAGAGCGGTAAAGCTAAGGCTATCACCCAAGCCACCGATTTTAGCCAACCCGCTATCGCCAAAGATGGCCAGTTGATTGCGACTAATCAAAGCTTTTTGTACCCAGCGCGTTTAGTCAGCATCAACCCGCGCAATGGTAAAACTGAGCGCTTAGAGCAGTTTAACGACGATATTTTAAAGGATGTCGATTTAGGCACCTATGAGTCCGTCACCTACAAAGGTTACCAAGGCCAAGACATTCAAATGTGGGTGCACTATCCACCCGGGTTCGATCGCAGCAAAAAGTATCCGTTGTTTATGTTGATCCACGGCGGTCCGCACAACGCCATTAGCGATGGTTTCCATTACCGCTGGAATGCGCAAACCTTTGCCTCTTGGGGTTATGTCACCGCGTGGCCAAACTTCCACGGCTCTAGCGGTTTCGGACAAGACTTTGCCGATGCCATTAACCCAGATTGGAAAAACAAATCCCTCGAAGACGTGCTCAAAGCGACAGACTGGTTTAAGCAACAAAGCTGGATCGATAGCGATCGTATGGTTGCCGGTGGCGCCAGCTATGGGGGCTACTTAACCTCGATTATTTTAGGCCAGCCACACCCCTTCAAAGCCCTGCTGATCCATGCCGCGGTATACGACATGTACGCACAAATGTCGGCCGACTTTGCCGTTCACAGCACTCGCTTTGGTAACTACTGGGATAATCCTGAGCTGTATAAAGCCATTTCGCCCCATTACTTTGCGGCGAACTTTAACACCCCAACCTTAGTCAGCCATGGTCAACTCGATTACCGTGTGCCCGTTGGCCAAGGCTTTGAGCTGTTCCGCACCCTACAAACCCGTAATGTGGAATCGCGGATGATTTATTTCCCCGATGAAAACCATTGGATTGTGAAGCCTAACAACTCCATCTATTGGTATAACCAAGTGAAAGATTGGATGGCTCACTACGCTAAGCCTGGTGCGCAATAGCACCTAGAACAGAAAAGCAAAAGGTCTGCACTCTGCAGACCTTTTTATTGGGCGAAATAAAACTAGCGCCTGTTGCTACTTACCAAAACCGACCGCATTGATATCAACGGTTTGCACTTTGCCATACTTGGCAGCTATCGGCACAATCTTGCTGGCGTTACCAATCAGCACAAACTGTAAGTCCTTTTGCGGGAAGTAAGTTTTCACTAACCTTTGGGTTTCTTCTAAAGTTAAGCCATCCACTTTCGCTTGGAACTCGTTGATAAACTTATCATCGAAGTCGTACAGATACATGCCAGATAAGAGTCCTGCCAATTGGCCCGAGGTTTCGAACTTAGGCGGGAACTGACCTTTAACATAGGCCTTAGCCGAATCAAGAGTCGCTTGATCGACGCCTTTCTCCCATAAACGAGCATAGGTTTTTAGGGCTAAATCAATCGCTTCTTGAGTGGTTTCCGTCTTAGTAAAGGTACTTATGGTAAACACGCCCGAGTCAGTATAAGGACTAAAGCCGGAGCGCGCGCCATAGGTTAGCCCCGCATTCACCCGCAGCTCATCATTCAGCCAAGAGGTAAAGCGACCGCCTAAAATGGTGTTCACTACCGTTAGCCCCACATAGTCTGGGTTATCACGGCTAATGCCTAAACCGCCGATAACAAAGGTGGTTTCCATTGCATCTGGCTTATCCACCAGCAGCACTTTGGCCTCAGTTAACTTAGGTAAACCTTGGTTTAAGTCGGGCTGAGCGAGTTTTTCGCTGCCTTTCCACTGGCCAAAAGTCTGGGTTAACTTGGTCTTCATCGCCGCCACATCAAAATCCCCCACCACAGTTAATGCGGTATTGGCAGGTTGATAGTAGCTCTTATGGAAGGCGCGTAACTGCGACACTGTGACTTGCTCAAGTGACTCACGATTACCCGAGGCCGCATTGCCGTAGGGATGGACACCGAACACGAGTTTATCAAAGTAGCGACCAATCACGGCGCGCGGGCTTTCTTTATCCTGCTGCAAACCCGCAATGGCACGCTGTTTAAGCTTATCGAACTCGGCAGTATTAAAGTCGGGCGTTAAGAGCGCGGCGCTAAATAAGCCGAGCATCACATCGGTATCTTTGGTCATAAAGTCAGCTGCCAGATAACTGCCTTCTTTATCGGCTTCCGCGATTAAGCTGGCGCCAAGAAAATCCACTTGCTGCTCAATCTCGGCCTTGGATTTACCCGCCGCACCGAGGAGCAAACCTTCGGCGGTCATTTGAGCGATACCCGCGGTGGTGTCGTTTACCGCCCCTGCACGCACTACCGCGTTTAGGGTCACAAGCGGTACTTCGCGCTGCGGCATTAAATACACTGTCAGACCATTATCTAACACCAACTTATCGTAACTTGGCATAGCAAAACTGCCAGTTTCGACACGTTTGGGCGCCGTGGTGGAGACGCAGCCGGATAACGCCAAGCTGGCACCGAAAGCCAATGCAAGCATTAACTTAGTCGGCTGCCAAGAGGATTTGCTCGAGGATGAGCTTGCAAAGGAGAGTTTGATTGCCATCGATTTCATTGAGAGTTCTCCTCGTTTGCCGCCAATACCGCTACCGTGCGATTCGATTTGCGTAAATAAGTTTGGGCAACACGTTGGATATCCGCGCTCGTGACCTTGTTATAGGCTTCTGGCGCATTAAATAACTTGTCGTAACTGCCAAAATACATTTCATAGGTGCCGATGGTGTTGGCCTTGCCATTAATGGTTTCCATCGCGCGGTAAAAATCCATCAACTTGATATTTTTAACTTTATCTAGCTCTTGCTGGCTAACGCCATTGGTCGCAATCGCATCAATTTGTTCAATCAGCGCCCGCTCTAGCGTCGATGCTTTCACCTCTGGCGTAGCCACACCCATGACGTAAAAGAGATTGGGATCGACCGACATCGGCATATAAGTTTGCGCTTCTAAGGCCACTTGTTTATCCACCAGCGCTTGATATAAACGCGAGCTATTACCTTGGCTTAAAATCGAGCTTAATAAATCCAGCGCATAAAAATCTGCGTGAGTCGCCGCCGGAATATGGTAAGCCAGCATCACATTAGGCGTACTGACCGAGGCTTTTTGTACAAAGGTACGGCGCTCACCCTTTTGCTCAGGCTCCACAGTACGAATCGCTTTAGGCGGAGTTTGTGCAGGAATAGGCGCAAAGTACTTGTCGGCCAAGGCTTTTACTTGGGCAAGCTTCACATCGCCCGCAATCACCACCACAGCGTTGTTTGGCGCGTAATAGGTCTTATGGTATTGCACTAAATCTTCTAGCGTCCACGCGGCGATATCCGACTCATGACCAATCACAGACCAAGAGTAAGGGTGCGCTAAAAACGCTACGCCTTTAATTTCGCCTTCGAGGGTATTCCAGTTGGAGTTTTCAAGCCCAGTCGAACGCTCCGACTGCACCACGCCACGCTCGCTTTCCACCATTTCAGGATTGATATCCAAGTTAGCGATACGATCGGCTTCAAGGTCGAACATGGTTTCTAGCGCATTAGCGGGGAACCAATCGGTGTAAACCGTCATATCCTCTGTGGTATAGGCATTGTTAGCGCCGCCCTCTGCTTCCATCGTACGGTCGAACATCTTCGGGCCGTATTTTTTCGAGCCGTTAAACATCATATGCTCGAAAAAGTGTGAGATACCAGTAATGCCAGGGACTTCATTACGGGAACCGACTTTCCAAAACAGATACATATTGGCATTGGGAATAGAAGAGTCCTCTAGCACCATGATTTTCATACCATTGGCGAGTGTAAAACTCTTGATGTCTTCTGCCGTGGTGGCCTGTGCTTGGCTCAGGGGATTTAAAAGTCCCATGGCCAACACCAGAGCCGATAGCGTGCGCTTCATCTTGTTCGCTCCTTGCTGTAAAAATTCACATAAGAGGGCATATTGATTAACAAATCAAGGGCAAAAAGATCTTCCCACCCAAATTTTTGTAAGCTCAAGTTATACCGCAAAGCTGACGGAATAAGGCTTAAGCGGTTTATTGCGCCTTGAGCGCCGTTAAAGCGACCTTGGTCATGGCTTCAACGCCAATTTGACCGCATTGCTTCCTCCCCCGATTAACCCTAAAGCTAAGGCCGACGCGAGCAAGTTTTCCACAAAACGCGATGGATAAGCTGTTGATTTACCGATGCATGGTTTCAGGATGGATGATGTTGGTACATAAGCTGGGACAGAGAATACGGCCATAGCGATACCCTATTGTTGTTTTTATAAGCGACCTAAACTACAGGTACATCACTGATTTGTTAATAGATTTAATGCTTAGGTTGGTCATGTCGATTTGTATTGACCATTGCTGGTATCAGAATCATAGGCAAGACAATCCCAAACTTAAGCGCATAAAAAAGGGCCTTCGTTAGAAGGCCCAAAGACAAGGTACTGCTTAAAGGTGAAGTTTACTTATTAACATTCCATTTTTGACGTGATACTGCCATCAATCCAAGCATCAGGACAGCAAGCCAGCCCAAGCTACCGCCACTGCTATCTTTAGTCTCTTCCACAGGAGGCGTTGGAGGCGTAGGTGGAGTCGGCGGCGTTGGCTCCACACCATCAGAGTTCACGACTAAGTTGAAGCTCGTTTGCACCATGTCATTTTGATAAACCTTATCAAAGGCTTTCACTGTGACAGTGGTTGTACCGTGCCAATCTTTTTCGGGTGTGATGGTGACTTTGTTGCCATTAACGACTGACGTGATGTGCGCGCCTGTCACTTGGATACCATTAGCGGTATTTTCTTTATCTTGCACTAGCACCTCAAAACTGATGCTGGTGTTTTCAGCAACGGACATATTGCCAAGGGCACCTATCGCAAGGTTTGAAGGTACTTTGAAGCTTCCGCTAGAGGTCATACTATTGCTGCCGGTGTAATCACTTTTAGCAATAATCTGCAGATCTTGACCTACAGCTTTAGCACCAACACGGGCCGAGAATGATAGTTCAATTGCCGTCGCTTCAGGTCCAGTGTAGTTAGCACAGACCACTAAGCCTTCTGCAATTTTCTTATCCAGATCGTTAAAGGCAAAACCATCGCCAATATAACCATACGCTGGGCCGAAGGTGCCACGTGGTCCATGGTAACCATGTAAACCAATTGAACCTAAATGCGCTTTGTTACCCGTTAATTTGTCATAGGCAAAAATAAACTCATGTTCACCTGGGGCAAAATTAAGCTGCGTCGAAGCTAATAGCTCAAAGCTGTAGCGAGCATCGTAGTCAGGATCATGGTTAACACCAAAGGCAAACTCCTGACGCATATTGTCCCATTCAACAATCAGGTAGCGGCGGTCGTTCGTCACGGCAAGGGATACACCGTCAAAGCTTTCGCTATCCATATTATATTCTGGGATGGTAATACCATCTCCACGCCATAACGGAGCAATCACTGTATCAGGGAAATATTGCTCTTCCATTGGGTAGTGAGCAGCCCAGAACAGTGGTAGTTGATCGAGCTGAATAAAGCCACCAGGAGAAATACTTAAGGTATCTTTGTGTGAGTATTCTTCTGGGTTGTTATACAGCGGGATACGATCAATACCAAACGTACTTAATGGCACAGTTACTGTATCATTCACCCGACCAGCAATCGCTGTTTCAGACTCAATTCCTGCCTCGGTAAATAAATCCAAATAATAAGGATTCGAACCGATAGGAATTCGACAGCTCTCGTCGGTCTCACTGGTGGTAAAGGTGTATTGACGTTTTTGCGCATTACTCGCCTGTTGCATCGCTTTCAGGGTGATTTGCTGTGCAGCAACAGTCAGGCCAGCTTTAAGATCTTGGTTATTGCTGTTCGCTTTTAGCGTGTCAGGCAATAATTGCAAACCTTCGGGCAGCGTTAAGGCAATATTCACATCGCGCTCTAATCCGAGTAGGTTTGGTGCCATCACCATCTTAACCTCAACAACATCGCCTTCTTTGGCCTGTTGTTGGCTGGTCGTGATACTGACATCATCGCCCTCATGCACTAAATGCACGGCCATTTTGCCAATGCTACCTACGTTTTGCGCGCCATTACCGACTTCAACCAAACCGTATAAGCGATCACCCGCTTTACTGCCAGTGGCAGACCAGTTCATTTGTAATTGGTAAGGATCGATACCATTGGTACTGGCAAGCCCAGTCACATTAAGTTGCTTAGTATCAGTGTCGGAAATGATCGCCAGACTCGCTTTAATGTTGTCTTTGGTATCAATTTCATCTCCCCATGGGCGCTTAAAGTTGCCTAACATCACCCAATAACGACCAGGCGTTGGATCATTAATCGCGCAATAGTCGGTAACATCGGTATAAGAGTAACAAATCGCCTCGTCATACCATTCCACTTTGCCGTTATTATTGAGATCCATACCAATATCTAACGACGTCGATGCTGATTTATCAGCTGATACCTCTTCCCACACAATGCGGCGAGTACCTTCTGGCACATCAAAGAACTGCAATACAATACCTGGGTTATTGACCAAGGTTTCTGGATCGCGGAACTTCACATAGGCAGCGCTAAGCTTGTGCTCAGTTACTTTACCAGCCGTTAAGCCGCTCACTTTGACATTAAGCTCGCTGATTTCTTTGGTCATCAACTCAGGTGTCAGCATGGTGCCAGTATCGCGATGGATTTTACCCGTGACAATTTCTGGCAAGCTAGAGCCTGTAAAGCGCGCCATAACAGGCAAGTATTGAGCTGGCAAACTGGCATCCGTTGGTTTCAGGTCAATTTTACCAAACACTTCGTTTGAGGAAGAGTTAGCGTTGACTGAGGTCACATCGAGGATTTTCGCCGTCACCATAATACTTTGTTGCTCACCCGCTTTTAACTTAATCGTTTGCGGATAAACACTTAGCTCAAGGAAAGGCGCGCCTTCTGTGGTGATTTCGGTCGCCCTCACGTTCCACTCACCGTCAGTCGTGGCAGTAAAGGTACGCATCCAAGTGCAGCTACTTTTACATTCAGCATTAACCAGGTAAGGCACGTTTAACGCGGTCACATCGCCACCTTCCATCGGGTTGGCGGCGCGGTAATTATCACCGTTTTCATCCATCACCAGACCCGCTTTTACGGCTCTGGCAACGTTAATCACCCCGCTACCCATATCGTAGAAAGTCGCATCCACTAATTTTGGTGGATTCTCGTATGTTGGTGCTTTACCTAACACGGCTGTGGTCATCAGGGCTGACTGGATCATCGCAGGCGTCCACTGTGGGTGCGCCTGAGTGAGCAGTGCTAATGCACCTGCAACATGGGGGCCTGACATCGAGGTACCGCTGATTGCCACATAATCGCTGGGCGATGGATACAGATTGAAGGGCATTTCATCTGAGTAGGCAGCAAACACATCCACCCCAGGGGCGGACACGTTAGGCACCATCACATTGGGGTTTGTATGGCTAGGGCCACGGGAGGAAAAGTCGGCTAACACATCGGCTTCACGCTCTGTGGTGATAATTTTACCTGCAGTAATGGTTACTGTTGGTGCTGTAGCGTTGGCGACCCACTTCACTAGCTGATTACCTGATGCAGCATCAATATGCATTCCAGGGATCGGGAAAGGGTTTAAGCTGAGGCTGTTCGCGCCAGTCCCATCATCAAACGAAACGGCGTTATACAGGATAATCCCGCCCGCGCCACCTGCTGCAACGTTAATCCCTTTTTGTACTCGGCCATTTTCTCCACGCTTACAGATGACAACATCGTCACTTTTAAAAGTGCCCGCGGGGAAGGGTTGTAAACAGAGAGGGTCATTGTGAGCGGCAGCATCAACTAAATTACCCGTAATATCACCTGTTACGGCATAGCCAGTCATATCTTCGGGAGCATTTTCACCCACAAAAGACAGTTTGCCTTCAACAGGTTCAATTTGGCGTCCATGGGTACTGGCGGCAACGGATGTTAACCAAGGTGATACATGGTCGATATAACCTGGGCCATAACGTCCCCAGTTACCCGCCGAGGCAGCAACAGAGATCCCTGATTCACGCGCAGCTAAAAACGCCATTTCAACGGCATCGTACCAAGGCAGATTTTCAAGCCCACCGATGGAGAAGTTAATCACATCAACGCCGTCGATAATGGCATCTTCAATCGCGGCTACCAATGCATCGCCAGGACAACCACCGAAGGTTTCGCCATAAGACCCACCACCGGGATAGCACACTTGATAGGCAATAATGTTGGCCCTCGGGGCAACGCCTGAAATTTCAGGGAAGACTAAAGAAGTATCAAAACCATCTGATTTTTCATCAGTTCCATTGAGCTTAAAGGGCACATTGTAGAGCACGTTACCCGCAACTGTACTGGCAGTGTGCGAACCATGGCCGTTGTAATCTTCACCGTTTGGAGGGCGTTTATAATCAACTTCCCATGGCGGCAGATCGGGTTGGAAAATCGGATCTTTATAGGTATCGGTAATGATATCGTAAGAACGAACACCGATAAGCTTGCTGTTACACATCAAAGGATATTCTTGGCAGTCGCCCAGATATTTTCCTTCGCCTAATGGGTTTACGTGCTTATAACCGTCTGCCGAGACTGCGGCAAAAGAGGGGTGATCTGAGTTAATCCCAGTATCGATAATACCGGCAATGATGCCCTCACCGCGCATAGCAACGCCATCGGGAGTGCTCGTGCCCTGCCAAATCATATCAGCGCCAATATGCTTAGGACCGACATCGGTGAATAATTGGTATTCCTTCGCCCGAGTCACCACTTTAACATTGGGCAACTTAGCTACTTCAGCGGCTTGTTCTTGAGTTAACACCATGGTCATGCCGTTTAGTGCCACATTAAAGCGACGTTTTATTTCAGCATCTGGCGCAACACGCTTGATTTGGCTAGCCGTGTCATCCTGAGAACGCGTTAAAAAAGCTTGGTAGTTTTTAACTGTATTGCTCTTTAAATCGATAGTCCCAAAACGCTCATTGGAACGTATTGCAGGCTGATTGCTACGGGGTGACGTTGCGGCAAACTCAGGTCTATCACCCTGATAAAGTGAAACCGGGGCATCCATTAATTGAATAATATAGGTATGCGTTCCATCAATGTCCTTTTCCCAAGCAAATGGCGCCTTATGGCTACTACCATTTACAGCGCGATGGACGTTCATACCAATTTGGCCAGGTCTGTCAGCGCGATTCAGAGCCGGATGAGTAGGTTTATTTTTATTGGCTAATATTTGTTCTGGTGCCAGCTTGATACCAATGAGTTTCTGCTCAGCTTGGTTCCTATCTAAAGGATTGGCAACTAATGTCCCTATTCCGGTCGCGTATAGCGCCGCAAAGGTCATTATGCTGATCTTCTTCAATTTCATTACTCATTCCTTTGTTAGAGTTATGTTGCAAATTTGTTTATTTGCGGAATGAATAGTTACCGTCAGCCATACTTTAAGGCCAATGCTTTTTGCGTATCGCCCCATGACAAAAAGCTATACACCCTAGCCACGTAAAAATTAATAAAACAAAACATAACCTTACAGATCGATATTTACCTCTACCCTTAAGTTAGCGATACAAATTGTCACTAAAGCCTGCTTGTCGATACTTAACCACAAGCGTATGTTGCAACCATGTTGCAATTATTTAGCAAATTAACTTGTGATTGAGTTTAAGCATCTTAAAAACTTCCAAATTTTAGCCAAAGAACGTAATTTCCAAAAAGCAGCCCAAAAATTAAATCTTGCTCAACCTTCATTAAGCCGGAGTATTCAACGACTCGAGCACCTACTTGGCACCGAACTTTTGCTTAGGGGAAGCCAATCAACCTCTTTAACTCCCGCAGGAGAGTTGGTTCTTAGCCATAGCCAGCATATTTTGCAAAATGTCGAAACCCTGCGAAAAGAATTGCAATATATGCAGGGGAAAAGCAGCGGTTATTTATCCATCGGCGCAAGCCCTGTGCCAGCAAATACGATTCTAGGCCCCATTCTCGGGCGTTTTTTTGAGCAATATCCAGATATTCATATCGATCTAGAGGTTGGAACCTGGCAGCAACAACTCGAAAAATTGCTGCGGGGAGAACTCACTCTGCTAATTACAGATGTTGAAGGTGAAATTATTGGTCACGAAAGCGCAATACAATCCTTTAATTTACCTTCTTTTGAAGCGGTGTTTTGTACCAGAGTGGGACATCCGTTGACGTATTTAGATCACTTAACGCTAGAGGATATTAGAAACTACCCGCTCGCCATACCCAAAAACTTACCTTATGGCGTTAGCGAACAATTTGGCGATCTGTTTAATAAGTATCGAACAGACTTTTCGGGATTATTACATTACGACTCATTCCCTCCCATAAAAGGCGCCTTGTTACATTCTCAAATTGTCGCATTAACACCACAAATCACCTTATTTGATGATGACATTAAAAATGCGGTACGCGTTATAACGCCACTTGATATGCCTAAACTAAACGTATTTTTTAGTGTTGTGATGCTTAAAAAGCAAATCAGTATTCCAGCAAAACGCCTGTTAAGTTTGTTACTTTAAGTAGCAGTTGTATTTACCACGGAAGATACCGCGCCATTTACATTAAAAAGAGAGTTAAATTCAATATAAAACTCGATTAAGCAACCATTTTTAGCCTTTCATTCCGCCAAACATAGTTTATTAACCTTGGCATTTCTCATGCCTGCCTGATTGCAATCGTATTCAAACTTTTAAGCAGGATTAAATACGCTAAGCTGCTCTCAATCACCATCCCAAAAAAAACCAATATGATGAGATTACTCGGCATTTTATTTATACTGCTAAGCTCAAGTTTCAATGTATATGCGCAATTACCGCAAGTAAGCGCAGGCAGCATTGAGCGACTCACCAGTTTCCCTTCTGCCTTTGTTCCGCCTCGAAATATCGATATTTGGTTACCTGCGGGTTACGATAAACAGCAACGTTATGCCGTGCTGTATATGCATGATGGTCAAATGCTATTTGATGCGACAACAAGCTGGAATAAACAGGAGTGGCAAATTGATGAGGTGGCATCGAGATTAATAAAAGCAGGAAAAACTCAACCTTTTATCGTGGTTGGAATCGATAACGCAGGCGAAAATCGCCATAGCGAATACTTTCCACAGCAACCCTTTGAAAATCTGTCCCAAGCACAACAAACTGCACTTTATCAATTACAACGCACCAAAAACCAAGCGCTATTTAGCCAGCAAGTGTACTCAGATCGCTACCTCAAATTTCTAGTGACAGAACTTAAGCCCTATATTGATAGCCATTACTCTGTTTATACAGATGCCGCCCATACCTTTGTCATGGGATCGAGTATGGGCGGATTAATTTCACTGTATGCGATCAGCGAATATCCTCATATTTTCGGTGGTGCGGCTTGCCTATCAACTCACTGGCCAGGTACGTTTGAGCAGCAAAACAACCCTATTCCGCCTGCATTTTTTAACTATATGCAGCAAAAACTCCCCGATCCTTCGACACATAAACTCTATTTTGACCATGGAACGGCCACTTTAGATGCCTGGTATCCACAATTACAAGCTAAAGCAGATAAGATCATTGAGGCGAAAGGCTACACAAGTCAGAATTGGCAAAGCCTAATATTCGAAGGTGCCGAGCATAGTGAGCACGCTTGGGCGGCGAGGCTAGATATCCCACTTATCTTTTTGCTCGCTTTAAAATAGCAATGCCCTCTTCAATTATTAAGAGGGCTAATCGCCAGCTTTCAGGCTGGGCAAGCTTTGGGACAAAAGCGTGATGGTCCCTTTGCTCTAACTCGTCTGTTTAGGATTAAATTTCTATGGCTTAACGATTAAGCTAACGGGCGTCCAAAAGCGCAGCTTTTGGACGTCCAGCGAACGAAGTGAGCGATAGTTGAGCGCATTGTTAGCTGCCTTCACCTGGCTTGCTCGTATTGCCGACAACCTCGTTGTATAAATTTGAAAATCTTTCAATCACACGCTCAGCAAAGAAGCCAGTGATAGCGGAAACACCGGTTACACCCCAGACATTAAATGTATCTATTTGAGTTTGATTGATAATGCCTGCTCTCAAAATTAGAAAAAGAACAAGAGAGACAAATAAGCCTACTATAGCTGCGTGCACCATATGCCATAGGTTAAGCGATTCATTTTTAATAACGGCATCATGTGAAAAATAGCGCATAAGGCCGCCCATCATTCCCGAGGATGATACTGCAAGAAATACTTGAGCTTCACGCAGTCTTGCGGGGTCCTCAAAGGGCAGGCTTTCGTAGAAAAGTATTGAAAAGCCTACGCCGAATAAGGTTAGAAAGAATAGCGAGATAGCTAAAGCTCTCACCACAAAGTAACTAAATTTATCAGGCTCTATCGCTATAAAGGTAGTGTTCATAATTCTGTGTCATTTCAGTAAAATATTCAAAAACAGGAATGACACATGACCCAACCTTTTAACTTCGAACAAGCCCTTAAAGATCTGCAGTCAGGTAAAAGCCTCACAGGTAAAGACAGCATTCTTGGCCCACTGATCAAGCAACTCACTGAAGCGGCTCTCCAGGCTGAGCTTGAGCAGCATTTAGCGCATGATCCTCAGCCTAATCGTAAAAATGGCAAAACCCCTAAGACCATTAAGCATCCGTCCGGTAACTTTGAGTTAGACGCGCCTAGAGACCGCAATGGCACCTTTGAGCCTCAGTTGATTAAGAAAAATCAAACTACACTAACCGATGAAATCGAACGTAAAGTGTTGTCGATGTTCAGTATAGGTATGAGCTATCGCGATATTAATCAACATGTTGAAGATATGTATGGGCTCAATGTGTCTAACGCAACAGTAAGCGCCATCACCGACAAACTCATCCCCGAACTTAAAGCGTGGCAACAGCGCCCATTAGATAGCCATTATCCTATCGTTTGGCTTGATGCGATACATTATAAAGTCAAAGAGGATGGGCGTTACGTCAGTAAAGCCGTTTACACATTGTTAGCGCTTAATATGAAAGGAAAAAAGGAAATTTTAGGGCTTCACTTATCCGAAAATGAAGGCGCTAATTACTGGCTATCCGTACTGGCCGATCTTAATAATCGTGGTGTAAAAGATATTCTTATCGCCTGTGTTGACGGCTTGACCGGTTTCCCTGAGGCCATAGCCAGTATCTTCCCTCATACGGAAACACAGCTATGCGTTATCCACCAGATCCGCAACTCAATGAAGTATGTCGCCTCAAAAAATCAGAAAGCGTTTATGGCTGATTTAAAGCCTGTGTATCGAGCCGTGAGTAAAGAAGCCGCAGAGATGGCCTTGGACGAACTGGAGGCCAAATGGGGTGATGCTTATCCGTTGGTAATCAACTCTTGGCGTCGCAAATGGCATAATTTGTCCCATTATTTTAAGTACCCAGAACATATCAGGAAAGTGATTTACACGACCAATGCGGTTGAGGCTGTGCATCGCCAATTTAGAAAGCTCACCAAAACCAAAGGTGCATTTCCTAATGAAAATAGCTTGTTGAAGCTACTTTACGCAGGCATATTAAACGCCTCAGATAAATGGACTATGCCAATCCACAATTGGAGCCTTTGTTTATCTCAGTTAGCGATTTATTTTGAAGGACGTTTAGATAGCGTGCTAGAAATTTAAAAATTAGCCTGACACAGAATTTTGAACGCCCTCGCTATAAATGATGCAATGGCTGTGCTAATGATCATTGCCACCATTAGATTGTCGATACTTCTCTCATAAAACCCGCCGTATATGAAATAGAAGATCATGAATCCTGCAATGGCTAGCATTGCAGGCAGCATCCGCTTTGTGAATTCCTGAGACTTTTTCCTCTGTTCTTCTCTTTCTTCTTGTTCCATTGTTTCTCCTTATTATTTCTAAGCAGCTAACGCCGTTTTAAAAGGCAAAATTAAAGCTGGCTTAAACAGGCGACGAAGGAGCAAAGCCAGCTTTAATTGCATCCTTTTTTAAAGCCTTGTTATGCAGCAACTTCACGGTTAGCTTTGTACTTTTGGACTTCCAACTCACGGTTGTGTTTTTCTAACTCGCTCTGTAATTGACGCTCTTGCTTTCTATCTTCAAACTCTTTCTCCATTCGATGATAAATCAGGCCACCCATTTTAAATCAACAACATAATGCACTTTCCGTTTACCTACAACTTGTAAAAGTTAACATTGTTTAAAAAAGAACCATCAAAAGTCGCAGGGACAGCATCTGAGGCAATAAATTGCGCTAATCCCTTAAAAAATGGAGCATTTCAGACGAGGTATATCGTCCCATTGTACTTGGGAGGTGCTCGGCAATGGTTGCTTTCGAAGTGATATAAGCAGTTGTCAGTTACTATGAAAGTGCTGGCAGCTTGCGGCAAAGTGCCGTCGTCGCTTTTCAAGATGTTCGCAGTAATCGGTTAGTTCTTGTAATGTGCCTACTGGACCGTGAAATAGTTTTCCAAACTCGGTGGTCAGCTTGAGCCAATTGTCATGGGGGATATTTAATCTGATCAGTATGTTGGCGCTATTTTCACTGATGTATCCACGTTTATCGTTGCGAATAATTCGGCCAGTATCATCTACCAATTGAAGGTAATCCGTTAATGAAAACGCAATACCATTAGGTTGGTTGTTACACTCGTTACCAATAAAAGGCAGGAGATTGCTCGGCTGCTCACCTTTTAATGCGGCCCGAATACGTAGCTGAATACTGGTATGGTCGGATTGTTCTGGTGTATCAGCCAATTGCGCTCTAATCGGATTCAAATCAACGTAAGTCATACAGGCTAACACGGCGGCTTCATCCAGTAAGGCCTGGGATTTAAACCGTCCTTCCCAGAAGCGACCTGTACAGTTATCTTCTTGATTTGCTTGCCTTGCGATAGGTTCATTTAAGCAGCGCATAAACCAGCTAATATCGCACAAACGGCTGCGGTAAATGGCGATTGAATGTTTTAGCTTGAGTATTTGATGAGGTTCAACCAACTCACCTTTAACGAATTTTTGCGTTAATTCATCGCCTTTAAACAACTTATGCCACTGCTCCAGTACTTCACGGTCAGTCCAGCGATTTGCCGTCTCGATGTCCATTCGAAAAACCACATGCAGATGATTCGACATCACCGCAAACGCTGCCACATCAATAGCAAAAATGGCTCCAAGTTCAAACAATAATGACTCTACCCAAGCGCGGCGATGGTCATAATTTTTCCCCGAATAGGCATCATCGCCACATAAAAATGCACGCCGCACCACGCGACTACAGCAATGGTAATAGGGTGTGTCTTCAAGACTTATCTGGGTTCGGCGAGGGCGCGGCATACAAACCTCCTTGTTCAATGCTTAATCAAAGCATAGTCGGAGGTTAGCTACCGCGCCATTAAGGTTGGGTGCTGAGATGGTCACCTCGGTCTCGGCATCGCAATGTGCCATGATTTAGGTGCACAAAATCTGACTCGAGGTGACCGATATGAACTATAAACTCATCAGCATTGATTTGGCAAAAACTGTCTTCCAAGTCGCAGCCTTTAACCCTGATAACACCATTGCTTTTAACCGTAAAATCAATCGCCCAGCATTACTTGACATGCTTAGGCAATGCGAGCCGACACTCGTGGTGATGGAAGCCTGCTACAGCGCTAATTACTGGGGGCGTACAATCGAAAAACTCGGCCATACCGTCAAGCTTATCCCCGCCAGAATGGTGAAAGCCATGCTGGTTGGTAATAAGAATGACGCCAATGATGCGGTTGCCATCGGAGAAACGGCTGGCCGCCCTAAAGTGAGTCTACTTCGCCCTAAAACGGTCGAGCAGCAGGATATTCAATCTTTACTGCGCATTCGTGAGCGCTTGGTGGAGAATCGCACGGCTAACTGCAATCAACTGCGTGGTTTTCTCGCGGAATACGGCCTGATTGTCGCAAAGACCCGCCGCCAGTTGATGTTAGCCATTCCGCTCATTCTTGAAGATGCTGACAACGAATTATCCACGGTTGCCAGAGGGTTTATTCAACGACTCTATGAGTTTCAGTTGTATTTAAATGAACAAATCGACCAGGTTGCACAGGACATATTAGCCCTTGCCCAAGCCATGCCACAGTATCCATTATTGCTAACCATCCCCGGTGTCGGCCCTATCGTCGCATCCACATTATTAGCCAGTATTAATGAAGTTAATGATTTTAAAAATGGCCGGCAATTGGCGGCATGGCTAGGGCTCACTCCTTCACAATACAGCAGTGGCACGACCAATCGGCTCGGCAAGATAACCAAGCGCGGAAATCAAACGCTCCGGCGGTTACTTATCCATGGCGCAAGAACCGTGGTGAACTGGTGCGATAAGAAAGACGACTCACTTAGCCTGTGGTTACAACGGCTTAAACAGCGTCAACACGTCTGCAAAGTGACGGTTGCCTTGGCCAATAAGATGGCTCGGATGGTGTTTGTAGTGATGAGCCGCGGACAAGCATTTGATATGAATAAGGCCTGTAAATTGGCAACGTAATGCAGTGTTTTTTGCGTAAATAGACTCAAAATGTAAATAGATAAATGTCCATCAAAGCACAACAGCGGTAATGGTATTAATGAGTTAAACGGTTTGTCTTACCCAAAACCTGATGAGGACAGTGGCCTTTGAGGCCATGTGGGTGCCAAGGAGGGTAAGACGTCAATTTGGATCTCATTAGGGCGCAACAGACGCCGGATATATGTCGCAAGACCGCAAACCATTAACGACCGATACCCCGTTGTGAAAGGTGAATTATCGATTAGCACAAATTAATTTGAACAAAATAGGACATTGACCTTGCTAACCCCGAGGTGACCATATATGTCCACTATTAACCAAGTACAGATTATTGAGGATAGCTATATCAATGTGCATGATTTTATTAAGCGTCCAGCCCTATATGTGCCAGAATCGCTGCAAGCTAAATACGATGTGGATAATTTGCAAATCCCAACTTATCTACGCCAACAAAAGCCTCCAACGCATTAATTAACCTGAGCTCGGGTTAATTAGCTTGATACAAAAACACCACATCTTTATCTATCACTTCGAGCCGCCAACCATAATGCTCGGCAAGCCATTGAAAAGTGGCTTCGGCGTAAAAGTTAATATGAGTGGGATCATTTTTATAATGCCAAGTGCTAAATGCCGTGGGATTAAGCACTCGCTTGGTCATCACGGCCAAAATGCCCTTGGGTTTGAGCATCCCCTTTAACTGTGTCAGCAAAGCATCGGCATCACTTACATGCTCAATCACTTCGGTAAGGGTAATAAAATCGTATTGACGAGTCAGTAACTCGGGGTGGTTCGCGTAATAAAGATCGTAGTTCTCGACCCGATAACCCCGCGCTTGCGCCATCAGGCTTAAGGCTTTGCCTTCACCACAACCAAAATCCAGTCCCAATGCTGTGGATTCAAAACGCGCCAATAAGGGAGCGAGAGTCCTATCTAAAAACTGTTGGTAACCTAAATCCTGGGGGTGATTTTCATGTTTATCGTACTCAGCCTTTTCTTCATCGCGACTCAAATAAAACTCAGCGGGGACACTCACCAAGGCACAACGCTGACATTGTTGGTAAGGGCGACGTTTATCGTGATGATAAGCCACTAAATCGGTGCTATGGCACAGCGGACAGGTATTCAACAGCAGTTCCTAAAAGAGTTGTAAGGCAAACAGCGAATATTGCCTTTAGGTGGATAACGATTAACAGCTAAGGTTTAGGGATTTTACGCTCTTTGGCTGCGGCTTCCTTTGCTTCTTGCAGATATTTTTGCTCACGGTTTTCCCTTTCATCAAATTGCTTTTGCGCCTTGAGCTTTTGCTGTGCCTCCCAATCCTGAGGATTGGTTTGCTGTTTTATTTTTTCTTCCCGCGACCTTGTCTCGCTTGCTGCTTGGCGTGCTTTTTCGAGCTGTGCCTGTTCGAGTCGCTCAGAATCGATACGGGCCTTATCGGCCCTTTGCTCCAAGGTTAACCGTGGTTTGGCTTGCTCCGCTGCATGTGCCGCGGGCAATAACGCGCCAAGACACATCCCTAAACAGATGGTTTTAATGACTCTTTGCATCCTATATTCCCCTTTATTCCCCTTGAATCCTTGTTCACCTTATTGCCACAGCTAACGGAGTTTGCAGAGCAAAACATAGCATAAATCATTATTTTGCCGTGATCAGTTAGCATTATTTTCGCTTCAGCAAATAAAATTAAGTTATCCTAAACTATTATTTTTTAATTTATATTTGAGCAAAACATCGATTCGGTTTATTTTTAACCCCATATGAATGATGTACGATTTGATACAAGCAAACTTTTGATTCAAGCAAACTAAGGGAAAGGATGTGACCTTAATCAATGTCACCGAGGGAGTATCCTAATGATTCGATGGCAGCACTTGCTAAATAAACTCACAACAGATGACCCACTGTTGCAAGAAAAGCTCTCTGTTTGGCGAATCCATCCCCATAAAACACCCCTCGCGCTGATCCAAGGTTTTAGTTTTATCAGTGCAAACAGTGCCACCCTCGACTACTTTGGCACCGAATATGATACGTTTGTCAATGCAACTCCCTATGACTTTTCGCCTAGAATTCAATCATCTGGGCGTAACAGCGTTGAATTTGCGCGGGAGATGATTCTAGAAGCCGTTTCAGGGATTAATGTCGAATTCAGTTGGCTCCACCTTAATCAACAAGGGAACGAACTGCCTACTCGGGTGAACCTCTATCGCTGCTATCTACAGCAACAGCCTGTTGTACTGGTCGAGTTACAAGCGTTAAACCGTAGAACCCAAGTCAGGCCAGCCATTGCCGACGGCTTTGCCCATATTCCGAAAGAAATCCTCTCGACGACCTTAGAAGAAAGTGCCGAAGCGGTTTATATCACTGATATCGATAATAAAATTTTGGCGGTCAACAAGGCGATGTGCCGTATTTGCGGTTATAGCGCAGAGCAATTAATCAATAAAACCCCATTTTTTTTAGAAGCCAGCCCACTCAATGCCAGTGACGAAAGCGAGTGCCTGCAAGCTTTAAAACAGCGTGGCTTTTGGCAGGGCGAAACCTTAAAACAACGTTCTGATGGCAGCACATTTCCAGCATGGCAAAGTAGTCGCCGCATCGCTGCAGATGGTCTTGAGTATCATGTAAATATCTTTAGTGATATCAGCACTAAAAAACTGCTCGAAACACAACTCACTACTCGTGCCATGTATGACACCTTAACGGGGTTACCAAATCGTTTCCATCTTAAACAGATCCTTAATGGCGCCCTCGACAAACTAAAGGACGATCCCCTCGCCCTCGGTGCACTGATGTTTTTGGACCTCAACGGTTTTAAAAATATCAATGACAGTTTTGGCCATTCCATGGGCGATAGAGTATTGCAACTGGTCGCAGCACGCTTAGAAGCCGGTTGCATCGAAAAAGCGGATATTGCCCGCATGGGCGGCGACGAATTTACCCTAGTGCTGCAGGATTGTAGTTGCAAGGAAGAAATCCAACTGTTTGCCGAGCAAATTTTAAGCTTGTTCGACAGCCCGTTTGAAATTGAAGGCCAAAAGTTTTTCCTCGGCACTAGCATTGGCATCGCGCTTTTTCCAACACACAGTGATCAAGCTGGCCAACTGATTAGCTTGGCCGACACAGCCATGTATTGCGCGAAAAAAAACCAGCCTCATTTAGTGTTTTATGATAAATCCATGAGCCAAGCTGCCGAGCTTAAATTAAAACTTATCAATAACCTAAGACATGCCCACAGTTTAAAGCAGTTCAAACTTGCCTATCAGGCCATAGTCGATTTGCATACCAATAAACCGATTGCTGCCGAGGCCCTGCTACGTTGGCAAAAATCCCCCACAGAGCATTATGAAGCCGCTGAGTTTGTGCCTTTGCTGGAGGAAACGGGCCTGATTGTCAGCATTGGGCAATGGGCACTCGAACAAGCCTGTAAGCAGGCATCAGTATGGCGAGCACAATATCAGCCCGATTTTAAGATTTCAGTTAACGTATCGCCATTGCAATTGGAGCATGTGGACTTTGTAGGTCAAGTGGTTAACGCGCTTGAAATGGTTGCCCTACCCGCTGAAGCCTTAATTTTAGAAATCACTGAATCCGCGCTGCTGCGTCAACCTGAACAGGCTCGTCATACACTTGAACGAATTAAAGCCTTAGGTGTTGGCATTGCTATTGATGACTTTGGCACAGGGCTGTCTTCGCTCAGCCGTTTAGGAACCTTACCCATTGATAGCGTGAAGATTGATGCTGAATTTGCCCTCAGATTGACGGATGCCTCAGGACAAAAACTCTGCCATGCCATAGTGCAATTAGCACAGGCACTCGGCATTCACTTTGTAGCGGAAGGCATCGAGACCCAGCAGCAAAAAGATATTATTACCCATATGGGACAAGGCTTTGCCCAAGGCTTTTTATTTGGTTATCCAAGTTATGTTGAGCAGTTTACTGAGTCCTATTTGGCCGAGAAATGTATTGCTTAAACAGGAACGATTAAAAGCGCTTAAAACTCAGTGACTGATTGTTATTAAGATAATTTAGATTAGCTATCGGTAGGCTCGATAGCCCTGCCAGCACACCATAAGATATGGAATCACTCCCCTGCAAAGCAATTGGCTGGCAAAGCTATCTCATCATTTGCGGTGCAAATGAATCGTCACTATTAAACCTTGTTTTACGTTACGTTAGCGTGATCTGAATAAGATTTTAACTATTTTAATTCGCACTGAGTCCCAAAAATGCAAAAACTGAAAATCACTTACCGCAATTCTAAAAAGTGAAATTAATCATAGCGTAACCTCACCTCAGCGGGCATAGCCTGAAGTCGCATCGCCACCATAGCATCAAACGCCGCCAATAACGGGCTTACATCTAAACCATCATCAAGTGCTTTGAGCATATAAGCGCTCGCCTCTAAGGTTGATAGGCTATCGCTGCGGCTCGATTTGCGGATCTTATATCTTGACGCATAACCCTGTGCCAAATGTACCGCCGGAAATTGCGCCAACCATGGATTTAACTGCAAGATTTTAAATGCTTTACGCCAGGTTCCATCGATTAATAGCAGCACACAATCCACGCATATAGACTGGCTTTCAACGCTCGCGCTCTGCTCTGAGGGATACACAAGATAGATAGGGCGCTGACATCGGCTTAATTGCGCCCGCAGCGCAGCAAAATCCGCCTCAGACTCACCCACATACACTTGAGTATCGGGTATCACCAGGCTTAGCACCCTAACACTATTCTTTTTATGTTCGACTTCAGAGGGATGCTGCAATACCAACAGCTGCGTCTGCGGTTTTATCTGCTGTAGATGGGAGCATAAGCACGCATTCATCGGATAACAGCAAGTGGGGCAATAGTGGCGGCTCACAGCGAGTTCTCGATAACACAATTTCAAGCAGTATAGCAGCTTGAATTATCATTAAAAAATGCCCGTAGCCATGGTCAAATAAGCTACGGGCAAAGGGTGTATCTTAGGTTAGCCGTATGATTAATGCTCTGCGGCTAACTGCTCTTGGTGCCAGTGGTCAAATCGGCTGATCGCCATCATTGAAAGTAATCCGATAGAGAAAAATCCCATCACTAATGCCACTGCATAGGGTGCGGTCAGATTAGTTTGCTGCACCAGCCCAGCAATCACTGATGCGCCACTCATTTGGATAAAACCTAACATTGCCGTTGCCGTTCCTGCACGCTCGCCAAAAGCGGAGAGCGCCATACTGGTTGCAGGGCCTAACAAGAATGCAAAACCAATACACAACAACATCATAGGTAACATAAAGGCAAAGGCAGCAGCCATTCCGGCACTCGGGCCAAAGGCTTGCGCTGCGATAATAAATACTGCCGAGAGCACCAACAGTGCTAAAGCAAGGATGGCGGTTGGACGATTACCTAATTTACGGATCACCACTGGCGCAGCAAAACAAGCAACAATATTGACCAAAGCGTTCAATCCAAATAACCCACTAAAGGCCAACTCGGATACCCCTAAATGGCCGATAAGCCACACGGGTGAGTAGGACACATAACTTAAAATCGCCGCCATCGCTGACATACAAGCAAAGGCATAAAACAAGAAATGCGTATTGCTTAAAACGGGTTTATAACGGCTCCAACGGTACAAAGGTCCAGTACTCACGGTATTGGCAGGGCGAGTTTCCGGTAAACGGTATCCCACCAATAGCATCATTAAAATCGCGTACAGGGTCATAAACACAAAGGTTGAACGCCAGCCAAACTGCATAGCCAACAGACCCCCTAAGGTTGGCGCCAGTGCCGGGATCACGCAGATAGCACCATTTAAGTAACTGTAAATCTTGGCGCCTTCCTTCGGCGAATAACAATCGCGCACCGCACTAAAGACCACAATAGAGGTCGAACAGGCTGCCAAACCTTGCAATACACGGGCAATTTGTAACCAATGGAATTCAATCGCTGCGGCCGCGAGCAAACTGCTGGCGCCATATAGCAGTACACCAAAGAGTGCGACAGGGCGACGTCCATAACGGTCTGCTAATGGGCCAATCAATATCTGCCCCACGCCCATAGCAAATAAAAATAATACCAGAGTGGACTGCACTTCACTGGCAGATACGGCGAACTCTGCCGCCATAGTAGGCATAGAGGGTAGATAAATATCAATTGCCAATGGGCTGAGTAGCACCAAAGACATCAAAATAGGTAACAGATTGCGCCGCATAACACTTATCTCGGTTTAACAGTAAAAGGTATTTCAGTGGGCGCTAGTTTAAATAACTCAAGGTATGAACAGAAATGGTATAATTTCCAAAGTGAATTTCCTTTCAGGAATATCTATGAATCTCGATAACTTAGCCAGAATTGATCTCAACCTGCTGGTGATATTAAAAGTTTTACTTGAAGAACAAAGTGTTACCCGCGCAGCAAGTCGTTTGCATATTAGTCAATCTGCGCTGAGTAAGAGCTTGAATCGCCTGCGAGACACCTTAGATGATCCCCTGTTCCAACGCACAGCCCACGGGCTAAAACCCACAGCCCATGCGCTCAATATAGGGCAAAAGCTGCCTAATATTTTGCAGGATTTATATCAACTTACCCAACCGCCAACCTTCAATCCGGCTAGTAGTAACAGGCAGTTTTCCTTTGCCATGGTCGAAAGCGCCTATGAAACACTGATACCCTATTTTATTGGCCCATTATTGAATACCGCGCCCAATATAAAGCTCGACTCTTATGTCTGGACCGAAAAATCCATGCATGACTTACAGCAAGGGCAAATTGACTTTGGGATTTCAGGACGAGATCTACATCCGCTCTCAGATTCACACACAGATCGCCTGCCCGAAGGTATTGCTTGCCAAACTCTGTTTACCGACACACAAGTATGTTTAGTTCGCCAAGATCATCCACTGATGGCAGCACTCAACTCGCCCCAGTGGAATTTATCCTTGTATTTGGATATGGCGCATGTGCAGGTTCGCTGCGAAGGGAGTGATTGGTGGGCACTAGACTATTTTCTTGCTGATCGCAGCCACAGGCGCCAAATTAGCACCACAGTTCCGGATTTTTACGGTGCGGCCAGTGTCTGCGCCCACAGTGACTTGATATTTACCTTGCCTTCAAGCTTTGCTCTGCACGCCTGCAAGCTATACCCACTGAAACTATTGCCTTTACCCTTTGAGTTTATGCCCATGGCTTATGTGCTCTTGTGGCATCAACGCAACGATGAAGATCAAGGTCATAAATGGATGCGCGACACCATTTGCCAAAGCGTTGAAAAACTGATACTGCCGCAGAGTTAATTGAGTACTACATAAAAAGCCCAGAACACTAACGCATTCTGGGCTTTTTATTCAAGCAAACTTACAGAATAAACGTCGCTACCTGAGCATTGAGATCATTGGCGCGCGCCTTTAATGCCTGAGCTTGAGTGAGATCCGACTTCGCCGCCTCGGTGATTTCGTCGGTCACATCCTTAATCGCCACCGTATTTTGGGTGATTTCACCTGTCACTTGAGTTTGCTCCTCGGCGGCGGTGGCAATTTGACCCGCCATATCCGAAATCACATTCACGGCTTGAGTGATTTCTTCCAGTGCCTTGACCGCTGCATTGGCATCTTCAACGCTATTGCCCGCCAACATTTGACTACTTTCCATCAAGCTAACAGCCTTCGCCGTTGTTCGTTGCAATGTCTCAATGGTTGCATGCACTTCTTGGGTCGAATCTTGGGTACGGCGCGATAGCACTCGTACCTCATCTGCCACAACCGCAAAACCACGCCCCTGCTCGCCAGCACGGGCAGCCTCAATTGCCGCATTGAGGGCTAACAGGTTAGTCTGCTCTGCAATGCCTTGAATTGTGGCCAAAATGCTGGAAATAGACTGGGCATGACGGCTTAAATCTTCAATGACCTCAGTCGCTTGAGTCACTTCATCCGCCAAGGAATTAATTGAACTACGGGTTTTATTAACTAACTCTTTCCCTTGGAAGCTGCTCGCTGCTGATTGCTGTGCCGCAGTTGCGGTATTTTCGGCATTGGCGGCAATTTCATTAGTCGCGCTCGCCATTTCAGTCACCGCAGTCGCGACCATAGCGACTTCCTGCTGCTGACGTTGTAATTCGGCCACGGCAAGATGGTTGGTTTTAAGACTGTGCTCAGCATCCGCATCCAGCTCACCGGCCAAATGGCGAATATGACTGATGAGCTGATGCTGACTGCCAACAAAACGGTTAAAGCTATCGGCCAGTACGCCCACTTCATCTTGAGTATCGACCTCAATACGTTGGGTTAAGTCACCGTTACCATCGGCAATGCGCGCAAGCGCCTGCGATACGCGTCCTAATGGCCCCAATAATAGATTCACCAACCAAGAAATAGCCAATACGCTCAGCAATAACACCACGGCTGAAAGACCCAATTGAGTCAGCAGTAAATTGGTTAATGGCGCCTCAAGAGTCTCTTTGTCCAGCACTATCACCAGTTCCCAATCGGTATTGGGAATATCGACACCCCAAACTAACTTATCGCGGCTTTCATGTTCGAAATACATCGGCAGCCATGTGCCCGCCTGACGGCTCTGTTGGGGTAAATTATGGTTAAGGTCGTTGTCGATATCGCTTACAGGCTTCATCGCTTTAGAGGTATCTTTGTAAGCGATCACAGTGCCATCTTGGTGCATCATAATGGCGTAACCATTGGCTGGTAAGGTCATACGA
Source organism: Shewanella oneidensis MR-1 (assembly GCF_000146165.2). Classification (NCBI taxonomy): domain Bacteria; kingdom Pseudomonadati; phylum Pseudomonadota; class Gammaproteobacteria; order Alteromonadales; family Shewanellaceae; genus Shewanella; species Shewanella oneidensis. Next base: position 4,754,787 of record NC_004347.2, read on the forward strand.
TTGACGCTTTCTACCAAACTCGCAATCGACAGATCGCCCCCAACCACACCTTGGGAAACCGCCTGCGCCATAGTAACCACTAACACATTGTATGCCACATCGACATAGGGCTTAGTCAGGATAAGCCCACGCTCATTTGTCGCTTGCTTATACCAAGGGCGAGTTCTCGGATCGTAACCTGTACGATCTATGCTGAGGTCGGAGTCCAGCATCTGCCCCGCTTGCGTACCGTAGTAAGTAAGCTGAAATCGGCCCGAAGCCTGTGCCTGCTGTAATGCGTTTAAACTGTCACCTTCAACCTTAGATGCCAACGCCCCCACAATATCCTGACGTCCAGCGAGCCATTCTTGAATGCGTTCAGCCTGTTGATCGCCCAGTCGCTGCACCTGTTCTAAACTATTTTGCAGCAACAATGACTTTTGGCTGGAATAGCTTTGCCATGAGAGCAAGCCAATCACGAGGGAAAGCGCAATCACGACCGAAATCAGGATCTTTTGTTTAAGCGAGTATGAGTTCATGTTGGTATCTACGGTTTTACACAGCTTTAAAGGAAGGAGTGGTAAGACTGACAGGCATTTACTGTAAAAAATTTACAGTTTTAGCCAAAGCCAATCAAAAATTAGCCTAAATTTTCGCACATGTTACACCGCAAACAAAGAATCACTCGTCACCAAATTAATAAATATTTAAGTAAAAACATAAAGATAACCAATAACGATCAAAGCAAAAATAAATATCAACCTAAGGATCACAACGAGCACAACTTTCCAACAAACCGATGCGGCCGACGTAAAACAACGTAAATTAACCCAAATTAACGTGACTCAAATCGTTTATTTATTGCACACTGGACCTCCATAACAGAGGGAGAGAGGCTTCTCGTATAAGCCAATTTGGCTAAGCCCGTCATAACACCTTGGGCTACTCACCTTCAGCCTCACCCATTTTGATTAGGAGTTCTTATGATTTATCAACAATTTCAACAGAGCCCATTTCAGCAACGCATTTCCGGCCCTCGGGCTTGGTTAGCGATGGCAGTCACTGTCAGCTTGATCTGCTTATCCCTGTTTTTATTGCCTTTTGTTCTGTTATTTGGCGCAATTGCTCTCGGTAGTTTAGTGTTATTTAGCCGTATTTATGTGGCTCGCCAATTGAGCAAGTTTAACCGTGAACAAGCACATCGCGCGCAGGCGCAAGCAAGAGAAGCGGCAAGCCAAGCCTCGACGTTTAATCAAACCGCAAATGTCGTGCGAGAACTCCATGCGGATCAGTACCGTGGTCGCACCTTTGAACATCAAAAAGATGAAGGCTAATCCCTAAACGCTTAGCAGATCCTTGGCGCGATTAAGAGTATGAATTTCGCCGGGATCTTGAGTCATCTCCAGCACAGTATCAATTTGTAAGGAAAGCGATTGCCACAGAGGCTCGATAATATCGGCCTCTTTGGCGTTGGCATGGCGCCGCGCAAGATTTAGCAGCGCCGCAGAGCCCACCACATCAATGCGCCCCAAAATACCGTCAGCTAACGCCATACTGAGCTCAATCATGGCTGGCACACTGTGGCCATATTTAATCACTTCGCGTAGATAACGTTCAGCCTGACTCACGTCGCCGCCCAAGCCACTTTCATCATTGAGCATATGTTGCGCACGGGTGAGCATGGCATCGAGCTGACCTTGCTCCGCCGCTTCGGCCATCCAATACTCACTCGCGATGGGATCTCGCTGACAACCATCACCATTGGCGAGCATTAAGGCCAAATGATATTGAGCATGGGGATAACCCGCCTGCGCTGCTTTACTAATAAAATGATAGGCTTGCGGTAGATCTTGTGTTTGATAGTAGAGCACACCTAAATTTGCCATGGCTTCGGTTTGCTCACCTTCGGCCGCCAGCTGTAAAAAGTGTTTTGCTTGCGCTAAATCCGGCTTAAACGACTCACTGCCCACCAGATAAAAATAACCAAGCAGCGCCATCGCATTGACCACACCGGCCTCTGCCGCCTTTGCAATCGCCGCCTCGCCCTTCATTGCATCGACCTTACCTTGGTAACCGTGGATTAAACTCACACCATGCTCATAGAGGGCTTGCATATGTGTTGGGGCTGCAAGGGCAAACCAATAGGCGGCCTTAGCAAAGGTGTCGCTAGCTTTTTGTGCGACTTCCTTTACAACATAGCTATCGTCTTCAGTACCATAGTATTGATCGACTAAGGCAATCTCTTGCTCCTTAAGCATTAATGCTTTGGTTTTAAAAGAGATCCCAACAAGATACTGTGCCTCGGGATCATCTTCCATCACCGCGCGATAACAGAGATCTTTTATCGTTATGGCATCACTGGCTTGGAAACGGTACGCGGGAGCCTCGCTGCCAACCACCTTCGGATACAAGTGTTCCACCAGAGCGAGCACATCCTTAATGGCTTTTTGGGCTAAGGCGAGTAATTGCTCTTGGGTGAGGTGATATTTCTCAGGGTGGGCGCCACGGTTACCGTCACCACGGAGTCGATGTAAGGCTCTGGTGGTCTTCACATCGATAAGCCGTTTTTGGTTTAACAGCTCGATGCGATCATAAAGATTAGGGCTAGTGAAGGAGACATCCTTACTCTGCCCTAACAACTCTGTCAGCCTATGGGTAAAACTGCGGATATGTAGTAATGACTGCGTTGGCACATCTTGCACATAGTTTTTGGCATTGAGGTAATCATCGAGAAGAGAGGCCGAAAACCGTTGGATAAATTCGCTATCCAGTAACTTAGCCTCTGTCACCATAAATCTTTACCTCAATCGATTGTACTCAGTCGAAATTATTCCGCGCTCGGCTTTTTAGACACCATATACAAACGGAACAACGCCAAGTTTACGAATAACCCAATAAATGCCATAAAAGTATCCACGAGCATTTGTACTGGTAAACCACCAAAGGAGGCTAGGGCCGAAAGCTGGCTACCAATCACGGACAGCGGTAAATAAAGCATTAATAAGGCAATTGTCTTTAATACAATCGGGCCACTAAAGCTAAAGCTTGCCTTAATCGCTTCCAGCGGCGTTAAGCGTTCAACCACCACCATAAAGTTCACATAAGCAAGGCGGGCAAACAGATAAAAACTGAGAACGAGTCCCACTAGCCACATAGGGCCAAAGGCTGCGAATAACATCACAGGCGCTAAAATGGCCAAACCTGAGAATACACCAGCCAAGAGTAAAGGCGGCACAAAAGGTAAGCTGGCTTTCAGTACCATGCCTGCCGATGGGTTATGCCCTTGAGATCTTAATTCTAAAAACAGCGTTAACGCCGCAATCAGCAGCGAGAAAAGCAGCAGAAGGATCATCATAGCAATCATCAGCGACGCGCCAAATTTCGGGTTCTCCAGATCGATTTTACTCATCTCAGTTCCCATCCATAACTGAATACCGACTTGCACTAATAGTAGCGGCACCGTCAGCATGGCGAGCTGAGTAAGATGATTACGGAAAAAGTTGTAAGCTTCGGTCAAAATTGCGGATAGTGACATGCGCCTTTCCAAAAATAATTGAAGTAAATTAACACCGTGAATTGCCGCTAAGGATACCCAAAATCCCCGCCCAATGCACAACACAAATCACTTCAGTGAACCGTAAATCACAGAAAAGGGCTGCAACAAAAGTCTCAAAGCCGCTACACTGTGTCCTTTATTGCGCGCAAACCCTCAAAGGATGCCACTTTATGAAACATACTCTCACGCTATCAATGCTAATCAGCACCTGCCTTTTTACCGCTTCCGCCAGCGCAAACTGGTTAGATAACCTCGCTGGCACACAAGCAAAAACCGAAAAAACGGCAACCAGCACCGTCACCGAGTCCAATGAGTTAGTCAGCAATGTGATGTCGCAACTCGGTTTGAGCCAGACCCAAGCCGAAGGTGGGTTAGGCAGTTTATTAGGCCTCGCACAATCTAGCTTAGGCAGCAATGATTACACCAAATTAGCCGCCAGCATTCCCAATGCCGATAGCCTATTAGCCGCCGCACCTAAACTCGATGGCAATTCAGGGGTATCTGGTTTGCTCTCTAAGGCGGGTAATATTGGCTCTTCCCTGCAAGGCAGTGCAATGGTGTTAGATGCCTTTGAAAAACTTGGGATTTCTAAGGAATTAGCGATGCCGATGATCAACATCGCTAAATCATACCTTGAAACCAATGGTGCCGAAGGCAGTTCTGATCTGCTGATGAAGGGTCTAAACGCGCTACGCTAATCGCCACGCCTCACCCTAAGCCCGCGCTTAGGGTGAACTTTAGCGTGTAAAATCACTCTATGTAGTTATTCCTTCTCGCCAGAGCAGTGCCACTTTATGATTGCTAAGCTGAAACGATTCCTTCAATCCCACATCCAAGCCATCTCTCCAGAGGAGAAAGCTCGCCAGCTAAAATTAGCGGCAGCGAGCATGTTGCTCGAAGTGGTGTTTGCCGATGAAAACCTCGCGGCAGAAGAAAGAGCGCTATTACCTAAGCTACTGACGGAAACCCTCTCAATGTCAGCGCAGGATGCTAATGACTTGATTGATGAGGCCAAAAAAGCCCAAGGTAATGCCACTTCATTATTTGAGTTTACCAATACCATTAATGCCGAATTTAGCTTGGAGCAAAAGCAACAGTTGCTATTAGCCATGTGGCAACTGGCCTATGCCGACGGGCAACTGTCACAGTACGAAGATCAGATCATCCGCCGCACCGCTGATTTGCTGTATCTCAAACACAGCGAACTTATTCAGATGCGCAATCAAGCTATCAAGGCAAGCTAAGTGACTTAATCAAACCCAGTGACTAAAACCCCATAATAAAAAGCCTGAAAAGCAAACAGTGCTATTCAGGCTATGTGAGTCACTTCAATTGGTTTCGATTTCAGCGGCTAGGCTAGATTAAAACGTCTACTAGAAATACTAAGCCAGCGCCTTTCCTATCTCAAACCCGACACCTCTAAGCTCTATTAACTTAACTCGCAACCCGCCCATCTCCATTTTTAAGCCTTTCTTGGTAGCAAGTTGCGATAACCAGCTGGTTTTGTCGTCATCCTCAATGGTGTCCCAATCCGCTAACACTTTATGGGCAAGACACAGCAATGCCGCCAGTTTAGAAAAAGGATTTGAATCCTTGGGATGATCCTGAAACAGAATGCCTTGCACCAGTGCAGGGGTAAACTTCCAGTTTTGTGCCAATAAGGCGCCAATATCAGGAGAGTCGTAACCGAGTAATTCACGCTCAAAAGCATGTTTATCTTTACCTTGCGCGACCGCTTCGGTAATTTTTTCAGCGTCTTCTGGAGAAATTGCCGCAATCAATAAATCACCAATACGGTGGAGAATTCCGCAGGTAAAAGCCTCATCGGGCTGAACACCACACCGTTTAGCCATCTCTTGGCTATAGAGTGCGATTTCAAAGGTTTGCCCCCAAAAATGCGCCAAATCAACGCCATTGCATTTAGGCACCGCGCCCATCACCGCAGATGCTAACACTAGGGTACGCAAAGTTTGCATACCTAGGCGCACAACGGCTTCATCAATGCTGCCAACCTCGCGACTGTGACCGTAATAGGCGCAGTTGGCTAATCTGAGCACCTTGGCACTGATTAAGGGATCACGCGACACCTTAGTCGCAATATTTTTTACGGTGGCATTGTCGTCGTTCACGACTTCAAGTAATTCACTGATGGCTTTAGGTAAACGGGGTAACTCATCAACTCGACTCAGTAGCGCGGCGGAATCCATATTCATTCTCCTTCTAAGTGAATGATCAAAATATAGAACACAAAATCTCGCCCCGCCCTCAAGGATATGAAGACTTATCAATAGGGTGTAAAGCTCTTCCGCCAACAATCAGTAATCACTAGCTAAGCAAAAACTCAGCTCGCAAAGCATCAGAACGCTTCTGCAGCGCCGAATAATCCTCAGGGATTCACGCTTTTCCTTGTGGATCGCTGCTCAATAATTAGGCTTATTTGTAAAGAAATGTTTCTAAAAATAAGTAATGGATGATATAGATTAAATATTGTTCATCCATTGTAAGGAAGCATCATGGGTCAAAATGTCATCGTTAATCGTACTGGGATCATCGTCGTTAGTGCATTAATCCCCTTGGGTTTGTTCGTCTTTATGGCGCAACTTATCCATAATCCACAACCTTTAAGCGGACAAGCGACCGATGCGCCGCAAATCAATATTTTGATGAGTGAACGAACACCTATCCCGCCAAAGGAAAGTCGCAAACCCGAACCGCCAAAGCCAATCCCAACAAGGGAGCGGATCACAACTCCGGGCGAAAGCACTGAAGTGGTCGACTTTAACCCCCAAACTTTTACCCCCGAAATGCCGATTCAAACGACTCTCTTTACCCAATCGTCCATGTCAGCAGAAGCCTTGCCACTGGTGCAAGTATCCCCTCGCTATCCCATTGAAGCGGCGCAGAATGGTAAGGAAGGTTATGTGGTCGTTGGATTTGATATTACGGCGGATGGCACAGTGAGCAATGTTCGCGTGCTCGATGCTAACCCTAAACGCATATTTGATAAGGAGGCGCTGTCAGCGGTGCAAAATTGGAAATACAAACCGAAGTTTGATGCGGGCAAAGCCGTTCCCCAACTTAACCAACAAGTACAACTCGACTTTAAACTGGATCAAAAGATTTAATGCTTGATAGACCAGAACGTTTAAAACTGTACGTTCTGGTCTTGGTGATCTTGGCAGTTCAAATCGTCAAGGGTTAAGAAACCTTATTATCCACTAAAGTTTGTTTGCGGCTGATATGGGTCTTTTGCCACCACAGGAATGGCGCAACAAATAGGATTAATACCAACACATAGGCCATGCTCGCCCCAAGGGCAATACCGAGCGCCAAGCAAAAACCACAACCTAATACCACTAAAGGCAAATTGTGCCGTGGCAGTAACTTAGCTGCGGCAAGCATTGCCATTAAATAAATAACCACAAACACGCCGTTACTCCAGGCAATAAGATGTTCAAGCTCTTGGCCCGTGATATGGGTTAACACTATCACACTTGCCATCACACTCAGTAACGCGCCTAAGGCTCGGATGGGTACACCATGACGATTCTTAACCGCAAAACAGCGCGGTAAAATACCTTCGCAACTAAAGCTCCATACAAGGCGTGCGGCACTGGCGGCATACACGTTTACCGTGGCAAGACCACTGGCAATCCCAAGCACACCAATCACTTGCGCACCGTATCCACCTAAAAGCGCATCGAATACGCCGATCATCGCCACGCTGTTATCGGTAGGCACTAAGAGTAAAATCAGCGTACAGGCCACATAAATAATGCCCACCAACACAGTGCCCATCATCATTGCCGGGATCATATCCTGCTGCGGACGACGAAAATCGTCGGCAAGGTGAGTCATCGCCTCTATCCCTAAAAAGCTCCAAAAGGCGATACCTGCGGCAATCATCATGGTGGAGATTTCTGGCGTGCCATAGCTGGCGAGTGAGGTTAAATGCCCTGGCTGAAGACTGCTGGCCCCAAAGAGCACCACCACAATAGCGACAATACAGAGGGTTAAGCCAAATTGCAGTTTGGCCGAGACTTGGATGCCACGTAAATTCAGCAAAAACAAACCGAAAATCACCAACACCTCGGCCGATACCTTGAACCAACCATCGAGGGGAATAAGGGCATTAACAAACTGAAAAGTCATCAAAATTGCGGCAGGGGCGCCCATTGGCACCACCAGCAAAAAAATCAGCCCGATAGTACGGCCAGCGGTGCGACCAAAGGCCTTTTCCACAAAATAAGCAGGCCCTGCTGCATGGGGAAAGACACTCGCCAGCCTGCCAAAAATCAGCGCTACGGGAATAATGGCTAAGGTGAGAAGCGACCAAGCGATAAGTGCCCCAGCATGGGCTTTAGCAATTGTCATTTGTGGGAGAATAAACACCCCGGTACCAAGCAAAGTGGTGGCCATTAAGCCGGCGCCTTGCCACCGTCCTATCGTTCCGCCATGAGTTCCGCTATGTGAGTTCATCTGTTAACATTCAGTAGTTTTGAAGCCGTCAGTATAGTGAGATTTTACGCCGCAATCTGCCGCCAATTTCGGTGTTCTTCATCGCATACACAAACAAAATGGCGGTAAAAAGGCCTATTTCCGGCAAAATGACGGCACGACTCAAGAGACTGCCCATTTAGGCTGGGTAGCATTGACCGGCAATCTGCCCCAGTTTAGTTATAACCTGTTTTTATCGGAGTCCAAGTTGGATAAGTTTGATACCGCGATCATCCATTGTCTGCGCCAAGATGCTCGTCAAAGTGTTTCAAGTATTGCTGAACAAGTAAATCTTTCCCGAAGTGCTGTCGCGGAGCGGATTAAAAAGCTGGAACAAACAGGGGTTATCCGTGGCTATCAGGTATTGCTGAGTGAATCGCAAAAAGAAGGCGTTTCGGCCTACTTCGAAATCCAACATAAATGTCCGCGCTGCGCTGATGTAGTGCATGTGTTCCATGCGATTCCTGAAGTGATTACCTGCCGCGGTATTTCTGGTGATATGGATTTGCTGGTGTATGTTCACGCCCCTTCGATGCGCCGCTTGCATGAAATTCGTGAGTATATTGATACCCACACGGATATCATTAAAATCAAAACCCATGTGGTCATGAGTGAATGGATTAATAATACTGGCGAGTAAGTGCTTTGCCCCAAACAAGAAACGCCACCCTAAGGAATAAAGGTGGCGAGGCCCTTGTGGAGGCAGGGCAAACAATACCTAATATCAAATATGGCTTCCTTTCCCAATAACCTCCCTGTGACAGCAAATCGCGACAAGACAACACACCTTTAATCACTTCAGCCAGCGTAATTAAAGGGGTTAGCTCACGGTGTATTCCTTAGACACCGCTTCGCTACTCACTGTAATTCCTTCTTATCTATAATATTGGACGTTCCATGCCCAATTAAACGACCGTCATTTGCCCGGTGTAGAGAATAAAGTTACGCAGCAGCAATACCCCTATCAGACTTAAACAAGCAGTTCCTGCTACATAGGCCCATTTACGTTTTGAAGTGGCTGTCATAAACAGGTTCATCGCCAAGGGACCCGACAAGCCAATCCCAACGATACCAAGCCAGAAGATCCACCCCCAGAATCCATAACCTATCGCATTGAAGGCTGCGAGCTTACTTTGGCCGCCGGTCAGCACTAAGCCCATAAAGAAGGTAAATATCAGCACTATCTCCACCAAAATCAGCGGAATTTCAACCTTATGAATAAAGTGCACTTCCTTCGCATTCGGATTGGCGTTAAGTAACACCCCGCCAAGCAGTGAGCATGCCGCACCAGATGAAAGCCCCGAGGCCAAAAACAGCAGTGGCAACACCGGATTTTTCAACATTGGGTAGCCGGGTAAGGCCGAAAGTAAAAAGCCAGTATAAGCTCCGAGAGCAAGAGAGAAGATCACCAATAAACCGGTAATTGTCGCCTCGAAACGGCTCAGCAAAGCTGTCAACTTCAGCACAATCGGGAAGCGGTTTTCGCACCAAGCATCGATAGGTTTACGGAACAATAAGCCAATCCACATAAACATAAAGACTTGGTAAATCAGCAGAATAAGCACCCCCATCGACATCACAGATGTTGGATTGTAGAAAACTAAGATCTTCCAAAAATCGAAGGGCTTAGTTAAGTCCAAAACTAAGATGCCTAAACCCGCCATAACCGCTACAGGCGCCACAATACAAGCCGCCTGCACAAAACCAGACTGGTAAGCATTATGTTTAAGCACAAAATGTTTGAGTAACACCGCAAAGAACATGGCGCCAGCAGATGCCCCAGCTAAAAACAGGTATATCGCAATCGGCCAATGCCACACTAGCGTATCAAAATGTAGGGCGCTCATAGTGCCACCTCCCCTGATTTGGCCACAATGCGGAACAGTTTTGGCCGAGTACCGAGATCGGACTTAGCCCTTTGGGTTGGGTTTGCCTTGAGCACTTGTACCACTTGTACCACTTGTACCACTTGTACCACTTGTACCACTTGTACCACTTGAGAGTTTGGGTTTACGATGGCACATAAAACAGCTATCAGCACCTTTAGTAGAGTATTTTCCTTCAGCAAACTTATCTGTGAGTATCTTTTCTATTTGCTCTCCTGTTTCGTGAGTTGCTGGAATTTCTTGAGCTTTAACAGATGGAGATAATATAAGGAACAGGCTCGCCCCCATTATCAGAGTTTTAATTTTACGCCATCTTATATTTAATGCCTTATGGTTAACATGACTTAGCAATGAAAAATCCACAACCATAATAACCACAAAACAACAAAGGTTAACGATTGTTAACAATGAATGAGCAACAAGCCTATTCACAGCTAAAAAACACTAAAAATATGCCTTGAATCACGAAAATTAATAAAAGAAAAATATTCTCAAAAACAATATAAAATGTTGAAAAACACTAAATTAAACTAACTAGCAATAACTTTCAGGTTAAGAATTCAGGTTAATAAAATGTTTACAACCTGTTTTACTTTCAGCCGAATATTAGCCGACACTAATTCTAACTAGCTCACAAATTTATACTTTAAAATTTCTAAATTTTAAAAATCACAAACCGAATCAGAAATAAAACGCAACACCTCACTTTTAATCAACGGTGGAATGACATCAATATTACGCTTAAGGTAAATCATAGAATATGTGGGTTTATGCATTGCTTCATGTAACCTTTGATATTCACAATTTTCTAATTTCTCAACCCTCAGTGAAGGCACCTTAGCGATAAAAGCGGCGGCACTATTAGGTCCAATAAAACTAATAGTGTTTTCAGACATCAACGCTTCAATCATAGAGGCTAAATTTTGTGTTTTTAAAAAGACATTTAAAGCAAGTCCGCGCTGCTCACAATAGACCTCAAATGGATCTTTTTCATCATTAAATCCAGAAACTTGAGTAACGACAAATGGATATTTTGCAATATTATCGAGCGAAATTTTTTCTTGCCAAATTGCGCCAGTCGCAGCTGAAACGACATAGACATGCTCACCAACACTAATGGGTTCAACATGCAGTAAATTTGAATGTTTTGGATTACAATCCATGGTTTGCGTACAGGCACGATTAGTAATGGCAATACATATTTCACCATTGATGACTTTTGTACAAATTTCCCTATGCGAGGACATTACTTTTAAACTGATATCCAAACCTTCTTGCTTTATAACACGGTTTAGATGTTCAGGAAGCCCTACGCACAGCGTTGCAGGCACAGCAATCACGCACTCTTTCTTTACCTCAAGTTCATGTCTATTAGCGCTTAAACCTTCAATCAGCTCTATAATCTCACAAATTTTAGGATAAATTTCTCTCGCTTTTTTTGTTGGAACAAAGTGAGTTTTCCTCCTAATAAAAAGCGAGTCGTTATAGACCTCTCTCATTTCAGCAATATAACGACTCACTTTTGAGGGTGATACAGAATGTTGCTGCGACACAAATGTTGCACTACCACTATCATAAAGAGATTTGAATATGTAAAAAATTCTTACATCGCAATCCTGCATATTAAAATCCTATTTCTGGTTTGAATATCTAAATCATAAACCATCTACATTACTTAAATCTGAAAATGAATATTTCAGAAATAGAAAGTCATGCGCAATGACTCATTTATGAACACTAAGACTAAGTCATTTATTTATTAATGCATACAATCTTAAAAAAAAACAAGGCTGATTATTATGGCTCGTATCTTATTAGTATTTCTATCTTGCTTGCTGTCAAATGTCGTCTATGCCATTGATGGCTGCAATGGCTGCCATGATGAGAAATGGCAATCTACTCCGGCACATATATGGATTGAAACAGAGCATCATATTGATATTGTTGCTTGCCCCGACTGCCATCAATGGAAAGAGGGTGATGATTTACCTCCTGTATTACCGAGCCAAGAAACGCTTCAAAAAGAATGCGGCCAGTGTCATGCCACTCCTGACAACTTACCCGCAATGATGCATATGCAACAATATCAACAATTAAAATAAACCTGTTCCCTGCGGGGTTCGCATTCTCATCAGTGCGGGCCCCTTTTTCTTTTGTTCAAAATACACTCAAGGTACGCCATTAACTCAATAGCATAATGCCTAACCTGTCCAACCTTTTGTTAAGCAAGACATACATCTTAACTGGCAAACACGTTACACTAAGCCCATCTTTATCCTGATCGATCTTGCTATGCGAACCGAAAACACTGCCACACTCAATCTCATGTGGGGCGCACTTATTCTGGAAGAATTAGCACGTCTTGGTGTGCAGCATGTCTGCATGGCACCAGGCTCACGCTCAACCCCGTTAACTCTCGCTGCGGCAAAGCAAACCAAGCTGAAACGTCATTTGCATTTCGATGAGCGCGGCTTAGGTTTTATGGCGCTTGGATTAGCGAAAGCCAGCTCTGCGCCCGTAGCCATTATTACCACCTCTGGCACGGCCGTCGCTAACCTATATCCTGCAATAGTCGAAGCCTGGCTCACCCATGTACCTTTAATTGTCCTCAGTGGTGACAGACCGCCAGAATTACTCGGCTGCGGCGCCAATCAAGCGATTGTTCAACCGGCAATTTTTGCCAATTACGCTCAGCAGGTAAACCTGCCGACGCCCGATGCACACATCGCGCCGCAGATGTTACTCACCACGCTTGATGAAGCCGTGGCCAATCAAACACGCCCAGTTCATATCAACTGTATGTACCGCGAGCCGCTGTATCCGAGTGAATTAACTGCCACAATTCTCGATAGTGAATCGCCGTACCTCAAGCCGCTACAAACGTGGCTGCAACAGGCACGCCCTTACACTATCTATGGCAAGCGTGAACAATTAAGCCACCCGAGCGAAGATGCCATTATGCGCTTCGTCCACGGTAAAGGGGTGATCATCGCGGGCACGCTAACACCCGAGCAAGATCCACAGCAACTCATCGCGCTATCGCAAAAAATTGGCTGGCCACTACTGACCGATGCTCAGTCCCAACTGCGACAACACCCTGCGGCGATTGGCAATATCGATCAATTGCTACAACATCCCAAGGCACGCAATCTATTACAGGAAGCCGATCGCGTACTGGTATTTGGTGGACGATTACTGTCGAAGCGTTTAATTGCTTATCTTGCCGAGCAAAACTGGCACAGTTACTGGCAAGTGCTGCCGCAGCAAGATAGGCTCGACCCAAGCCATAATGCGAAACACATCTGGCACGCCAATGCCGCCCAATTTGCTCAACTTAATTGGTATCGCTCCTCTTCGGCCAATTGGGCGAATACCCTAATCACCTATAACGATGACTTGCATCACTTATTTGTGCGCAATATCGATCAGGGTGAATTTGGGGAAGCTCAGGTTATCCGCGCGATAGCCAATACGCGGCCACTCGAGCAGCAACTGTTTATTGGCAATAGTCTACCAGTGCGTTTATACGATATGTACGCGCCGGTGAGCTGTTGCACAGCAACCACTTATACTAACCGCGGCGCATCGGGAATCGATGGCTTACTGGCCACCGCCTGCGGTATTGCTGCCCACCAAGGTAAACCGACCAGCTTGATTATTGGGGATTTATCCCAGTTGCATGATCTCAATTCCTTTGCCATCGCCCGCAGTTTAACCAGTCCTCTGGTGATTATTATCCTCAACAACGATGGCGGTAATATCTTTAATCTTTTGCCCGTCCCCAATGAGGAGCTGCGCAGCGACTACTATCGTTTAAGCCATGGTTTAGAGTTTGGTTATGCCGCCGCTATGTTTAATCTTCCCTATAATCAAGTGGATAACTTAGCCGATTTTCAAACCTGTTATAACGAAGCGCTGGATTTTCAGGGTGCTTCTGTCATCGAAGTCACCGTTAGCCAACACCAAGCCAGCGAGCAGATCGCCGCGCTCAATCTATGGGTAAAACAAAGCTAATGTCAACGCTGGCCCGTTACGGGGAAGTCTCGCAGCCAAACTTGGTCCTGATCCATGGTTTTTTAGGATCTAAGGCCGATTGGCTGCCTCTAATCCCTCAACTCAGCCAGCATTTTCACTGTATCTGCCTCGATTTACCCGGCCACGGCGACAATCAACCAGAAATCGCATCAATGCTCACTAATGGCTTCGACTTTTGTGTCCAAGACATTATCAACCGCCTCGATCGCCTCGGTATTGAAGCGTTTTACCTCTATGGGTATTCCCTCGGAGGCCGTATTGCCTTGCATCTTGCCAAGGCTTACCCCAATCGCGTGTTGAGTTTATGGCTAGAATCCTGTCATCCTGGGCTGACTAATACCGAAGAACAAGCCGCGCGCAGTAAGAACGACCAACTGTGGGCTAAACGGCTACACAGCTTAAGTAGCAGGGATTTTTTGCAGCTTTGGTATCAACAGGCCGTTTTTGCCGATATGTCAGACAATGTGCGCAATACCTTGATAGCAAAACGAGCGGCGCAGCTTGACCAACATCCTAAGCACGCACTCAAACATATCTTTTTGGCGACTTCACTTGCCCGCCAAGCTTCACTTTGGGATCTACCAGCAAACCTTGCCTGCGAGAGCCATTTTTTTGCAGGCAGCCAAGATGCTAAATTCACTGCGATCGCAAAGGAGTGGCAAGCCAAACAACCTATAATCTTGCATAGGATTGAGCAGGCTGGACATAACATACATCAAGCCAATCCTGCCGGATTACTGGCCTGTATAAGAAGTTTTTTCGTCGAGCGCTTGCCTTAGATATACACGCAAACAGACCGCCTTTAAATCGATAAAGCGTTAAGGAAAATATGATCTTAACTTCACTTAGCTTGTATTTATATCGCCTGCCCTTAGACAGCTTTTTGCCTGTGGGCAAACAACGCATTGACCATAGAAAAGGCTTAGTGCTGCAAGCCAAGGCCACTGCTGACGGTGAAGTTTGCGACACCGAAATATCCAATGCTGAAGTGACTGACAGTGAAGTCACTGAGGGTGAAGTGAAGGAGTCCCATGTTGAAATCGCGCCACTCTCAGGGTTCGATATCGACCAACAGCCATTATCCGGCTTTAGCCGCGAAAGCCTCGATGAAGTACAGCAAGCCTTAACAGTGTTATTACCCAAGCTGCAAAACCAATCTATTGATTGCTTGCTCGAGCAGGCCGAAGCGAGTCCCTATCCATCCATTGCCTTTGGCTTAAGCCTATTGCATGCCAAACTCAGCGGAAAACTCGATGCGGTGCGCCCACTCACCACCGCTGTACCTTTAATTTATCAACCAACTGATGCGCCTAAAGCTGAATTAATAGCAAAAATTGCCAGCCTCAAACCTAGTGTGCGCTCAGTTAAAGTGAAGGTTGCACAAACCTCCATGGAAGATGAGTTGAGTTTGATTTATGGCATCTTAAGCCAAAGGCCCGATCTCAAGCTGCGCTTAGATGCCAATTGCGGATTTAGTCTAGAACAGGCCCTCGACTTTGCCGCCTGCTTGCCACTAGATAGCATTGAATACATTGAAGAACCTTGCCAACATCCGCAGGATAATCACACTCTGTATCGCGCCATTCCACTGCCCTACGCCTTAGATGAATCCCTCAATGATCCCGATTATCAATTTGTGATGCATGAGGGACTCACGGCGCTCATCATCAAACCCATGCTACTGGGCAGTATCGAAAAACTTCAGCGCCTTATCGATGAAGCCCACAACCATGGCGTGCGCTGTATCTTAAGTTCCAGCCTTGAAAGCAGTTTAGGCATCAATGATTTGGCCCATTTAGCCGCCATACTAACGCCCGATGAAATCCCCGGGCTTGATACCTTAACGGCCTTTAGTCAAGACTTATTAGTCCCATCGGGCAAACTACAATGTCTTACGCTTCAATGCCTGACACTGAATCAACTCGAACGAGTCGCCAGCACTGTACAGGATTGATAAGCAGATGACTGATAGCCATGCCGATAAGATGGTTTCACCACTAGAGATTTCACCAATGCGAATCTCGCCATTACATAGTGCCGCGCTCACGTTCCCTGAGCAAACGGCGGTTAAGTGCAATGGACAAGACATCAGCTACGCTAGCTTAAGCCAAATGGTACTGGGATTGGGTGAGCAACTCACGCGCATTGGAATTCGCCAAGGCCAACCTCTAGCTTGTATCAGTCGTAATAATCTAGAGATGATTTGCCTCTATTGGGCCTGTATCGATATTGGCGCCATCTTTTTCCCGATCTCGCCACGTTTTCCACTGGCGCAAGTTCAAGGTCTTATCGATAGCCACCAGATCCCCTGCTATTGGAGCGAAACAGAACTTGGTTTAACAGGTTGCACTCAACTCAGCCTAGATGTTGCTCAAATTAGTACGACACCAGCCAAAACCGTTGATATTCAGCGCCCTTGTAATGTGATTTTAACCTCTGGCTCCAGTGGTTTTCCCAAGGCTGCCGTACACAATCTGGCTAATCATATTGCCAATGCCGAGGGCGCCCGTAGCCTAATCCCGCTAATCAAAGGTGATGCTTGGTTGCTGTCGTTACCGCTGTTTCATATTGGTGGCCTTGCGATTCTCAACCGCTGCGCCTTAGTCGCGGCAATAGTGGTATTACCCGAGTCGAATCTCGCTTTACAAGAACAAGTCGAGCGCGATGCATTAACCCATATATCCCTCGTGCCGACCCAGTTACTCAACTTGCTCGCCGACAAACAGGCTTCGCTCACCAGTATTAAAGCCCTACTACTCGGCGGCGGCGCCGTTTCTATCGATTTACTGAAACAGCTCGAACAGCGGCATATTGCCAGCTTTACCAGCTACGGCATGACCGAGATGGGCTCGCAAATCACCACGGGCCCTGCGCTCAGCGATGGCACGAGTGGCAAATTACTCCCAAGGCGTGAGCTTAAAATTGTCGATGACGTAATTTGGGTACGGGGTGAATGCTTATTTATGGGCTATCTCACTGAAAACGGAATCGAAAAGCCACTCGATGCTGATAGTTGGTTTTATACCAAAGACAAAGGCGAATGGGATGCTAACGGTAATCTTAAGATTCTCGGCCGCGTCGATAATATGTTTATCTGCGGCGGTGAAAACATTCAGCCTGAAGAGATTGAAGCGGCGCTCAAACTGCATCCACTAATTGATGAGGCGATTGTCTTTCCTCAGCCTGACATCACCTACGGCCAACTCCCCGCCGCCATAATCCGCGGCAACATTATTCGCGGTAACACTAGCCAAGATATGAGCACAATAGAGAAACAACTCGAGCAGTTTCTCGCCGATAAAATAGCTCGCTTTAAAAGACCGCGCCGCTATTACCCTTGGCCAGAAAATGCCGAGCAAATAGGCTTAAAAGTGAATAGACAACTTATTATTAAGCTAGCCATATAATCAATCTTGGCAATGATGTCTGAACACAGTGACGTAGTTTGTGTTAGACATCAGAATTCAGTCTGATAAAATTGTCACTTTCAATCGAGATAGGAAAAAAGCGTTGCACAAATGTCTGCTCATCAATCGGACGAGAAAAACAATAACCTTGTCCAACTGTGCAACCCAATTGCTGCAGCAAGGTCAACTGAGAGTTTGTTTCAATTCCCTCGATGACTAACTCCATTTTGAGTGCTTGAGATAAGGCTATTACACTCGAAATAGCAGCCTGACATCTAAATAGCTGTTCCAAATAGTAGATCAAAGGAAGGGAACTCAGTCCTGTTTGAGCGATCTGATCTATCGCCAAACAAACCCACCACTCGCCGAGGACTGAGAATGGCCATCTTACCACCACTTTGTCGCGCAGAGCGCAAACAACTACAGAAATTGCTCCATAAAACCAAGGATAAGCATTTCGCCCGACGTCTTATCGCTATGCTGATGCTGCATCAAGGGCAGTCGATTACCGACGTTCATCATGCTACTGGTGCTGCACGCTCCAGTATTGGTCGTTGGTTAGCTTGGTACACCGAAAGCGGCGTTGATGGGCTTAAATCCCTGACGCTGGGACGGCCAGCAATCTTACCCATAGACCCCATATTGCTCTGTCTATCTTTGCTTATTCAGCTATGCCCACAGGACTTTGGCTATCAACGTAGCCGCTGGAGCAGCGAACTGCTTGCCATGGTGATTAATGCACAGCTTAAACTCAGCATCGCTGCATCAACCGTCCGTCGATTACTACCCAAGGCGGGAATTGTCTGGCGCCGCTCAGCTCCGACATTGCGTATCAAAGACCCACACCAAGATGAGAAAATGGCCGAGATAAATCAGGCTCTTGAGCAGTGTTGCGTCGAACATCCGGTTTTCTATGAAGATGAAGTGGACATCGACTTGAACCCAAAAATCGGGGCAGATTGGATGCCAAAAGGTCAGCAAAAACGCGTTGTCACCCCAGGCAACAACCGTAAGCATTACATAGCAGGAGCCCTGCATGCCAGCACCGGAAAAGTGCTTTATGTGAGCAGCGATAGCAAAGCGTCAGAGCTGTTTATTGCCATGTTGGAGAAGCTTAAGCGTCATTACCGCAAAGCCAAAACCATCACGCTCATCCTAGACAATTACATTATTCATAAGAGCCGTAAGACCGTTGCTTGGCTCAAGCACAACCCCAAATTCAGATTATTGTTTCAACCGGTATACTCGCCGTGGGTCAACAAGATAGAGCGCTTGTGGCTCGCACTGCATGAAACGGTAACCCGCAATCACGCTTGCAGGAACATGCGGGAACTGCTTGGCATGGTATGGCATTTTATGGGAACCGTTTCCCCATTTCCTGGCTCCGGACACGGCACCGCGAAAATGTAGCAGTATTCGGATCAGCTATTTAGAGGAATAGATTATAAATATTGGATAGAATAAGTCACTGTACTTTGTATTGAGCCCGCGGTTGCAATACCCGTTGCAATGTATTGAACCGCGTATGGAAGCACTCCCGCTCCCGTACCATCACCATTACTGATATACACGTTTCCACTAAAAATCAACTGTTCAAAACCATCACCCACTTTGATTGGTGCGCCAACTCCGTCGACATTATCCAATAATTGCAAACGCACATTAGTTGCATCACCGCGGTTGATTAGTTGCCCAGAGATGGGCTCTACATCGGCTCCCCCTTCAAAAAAAGCTTTCGCACCATTGGCCAAACCTTGGCAATTACTGAGGGTAATTTCAAAATCAGTTCTACCAGCCACCTTACCCGGGGCATTCAATAAGCCTGCGGAAATGGTTGGCAGTGTCACAGTGGCAACAGCTGGACTTACCACACCATCCACTGAAACTGTGCAAGTTTGATCTACTAGATGCCCGTCGAATTTAATGGTGCCATCTGCGGCATGGGTAATACTAGCAAGTAACACCACAACAATAACAAGGACAAACTTAATTACAGATGTCATAACAAACCTTAAATGATTAAATGCTATTTAACCCAATAAAACACCTACCTCTTAAGAGGTATTATCTTCTTGTGGTTACATATCAAATAGCATAAACACTGTAGGAAATTACTGATATTCAATCCGCTGACATCAACTCATCTGCAGCTTGATAGATAATTACAAGAACTCTTCGTTTTTCAGTGAGGAGGGAATAGATATGCCGCAATAAGGATTAATGATTTCGGATTTAATATAATAAATGATAAGGCACTATGCATGACACTACGCCGAAACATTGGTCACATCAGCACATTTTATTCATTGTACTGAGATGCAATTTACGGTGACAATCGTTCAAAAACACGCCAAAAAAAAGCATTTCTAGCTCTTTGCTAAATACAATCTCAAAATCAGTGCGACAAGCTAGGGCTAGAACGTTCAGAAACACTTGACAACGTTTGCATTACAGCGACAGAGCGTACATGCTCATCAACAGTTCGAACTGTCCTGTTTAATTCATGCTTTTGATTAACAGTGTACTGGTCAACCCAAACTGGACACTTTTACTTGAGAATTCTCAAACTCTACAGGTGACAGATCGTTATTAGCAGAATGAAGTCGCTCCAAGTTGTAATATTTGATGTAAGCCGTCACATCTTGCTTCATAAACTCCCTTGTTGGTTGAGCAACTTTAAAAATCCAATCGTGTTTCAAGCTACCAAAGAATCGCTCAACAACGGCATTATCCCAACACGCACCCACATCACCCATGCTGGCTCGGATACCATAGCTCGATAGCAGCCTACCGAATTGTTTACTGGTATATTGCGAGCCTCGGTCACTGTGAAATACCAGCCCTCGCGCTGGTTGTCGCAGGTTGTAGGCTTTTATTAATGCCTTGGATATCAAATCTGTGGTCATGCGTTTGTCTATGCGCCATCCCACAATCCGGCGTGAATATAAATCCATCACCACAGCTAAGTACATCCAGCCTTCACCCGTCTTTAAATAGGTCACGTCACCCGCCCAGACCTGATTAGCCGATACTGGATTAAAGTTCATGTTTAACAGGTTATCAGCCACTGCATCTGAGTGTTTTCGCTGTGTCGTCACCTTGTAAGCACATCGCTGGGTTGCTTTGAGTCGAAGGCGGTGCATAATTTTACGAACGAGATAGCGACCAACCTGGTAGCCTTCCTTGCGCAATTTCTTCACCATTTCACGATTCCCTAAGCTGCCTCGACTTTGCTTAAATAGCTGTCGAACAAGGCGATAAAGCTTCAGTGTTTCAACGCTTATCACGTTTGCAGGGCGTTTATGCCAATCGTAATAGCCTGACTTACTGACACTCATTACTCGACATAACAGTGTTATGGGAAACAGGTGAGATTGCAGTTTGATGAAACGAAATCTTACTTCATTTCTCTCGCAAAGAAGGCGCTTGCCTTTTTTAGAATTTCTTTTTCCATGCGTAATTCTTTGTTTTCTCTACGCAATCGCTTCAACTCATCACGCTCAGACTCTTCTAAGGTGATGCCTTGTTGCAGGGCTTCGTGTTTTTCCTTCCAGTTGTAAAGCAGGCTCGTGCTAACTCCAAGAGACTTTGCCGCATCGGCAACGCTATAACCTTGCTCCAGCACCATCAAGACGGCTTCATCTTTAAATGCCTGCGGATAACTCTTATGTGATTTTTTCAGACTCATATAGACCTCTTAATTTATTGACCATACTGTCTCAAAATTAAGTGTCCGATGGGATTAGACCAGAACACAGCATTACAAAGCGCACATTTAAAAAGTTCATTACCAAATAGATTTACAGGCCGCTGTAAATCAGTATGAAACACTTGATTACAACAGGAACATATCCAAAAACCAAGATTTAAACCATCCATGATTTACCTCAGAATTAAGGTTCTAACTATAACAAAAGTACTCACTTAGCAAATACTTATAAGCGCTATTAATTCAAGAAAACTAATAGCTAGCATTAGCTTTTAGCGACTATAGAGCATTGAACAACTTAAATTCTGTAGGAAAATCCTGATATCGTGGAAACGTTGAACCACAACTAGCTACAACAAAAATAGACAAATGACTGATTAGCGCAATTTAGCTTAAGGGGAAAGAGACATATCTAGGCGGGAAATTAATAGTTAGAATTTTAATCATAAAAAATTAATAAATATTCACAACATATAAAACAAAGCAGTACGACAAATAAAATAGATATCATGACTAATACCATCAGCAAGAGTCAACAAAGACAAACTGATTAGATCTAGAAACAGTTAATTTTAAAAATCACATCATAATAAAATTAAAAAACGAGGGCGTTCAAAATTCTGTGTCAGGCTAATTTTTAAATTTCTAGCACGCTATCTAAACGTCCTTCAAAATAAATCGCTAACTGAGATAAACAAAGGCTCCAATTGTGGATTGGCATAGTCCATTTATCTGAGGCGTTTAATATGCCTGCGTAAAGTAGCTTCAACAAGCTATTTTCATTAGGAAATGCACCTTTGGTTTTGGTGAGCTTTCTAAATTGGCGATGCACAGCCTCAACCGCATTGGTCGTGTAAATCACTTTCCTGATATGTTCTGGGTACTTAAAATAATGGGACAAATTATGCCATTTGCGACGCCAAGAGTTGATTACCAACGGATAAGCATCACCCCATTTGGCCTCCAGTTCGTCCAAGGCCATCTCTGCGGCTTCTTTACTCACGGCTCGATACACAGGCTTTAAATCAGCCATAAACGCTTTCTGATTTTTTGAGGCGACATACTTCATTGAGTTGCGGATCTGGTGGATAACGCATAGCTGTGTTTCCGTATGAGG
This sequence comes from Shewanella oneidensis MR-1, assembly GCF_000146165.2. Classification (NCBI taxonomy): domain Bacteria; kingdom Pseudomonadati; phylum Pseudomonadota; class Gammaproteobacteria; order Alteromonadales; family Shewanellaceae; genus Shewanella; species Shewanella oneidensis. The sequence continues at coordinate 4,776,973 of NC_004347.2, forward strand.
GAAGATACTGGCTATGGCCTCAGGGAAACCGGTCAAGCCGTCAACACAGGCGATAAGAATATCTTTTACACCACGATTATTAAGATCGGCCAGTACGGATAGCCAGTAATTAGCGCCTTCATTTTCGGATAAGTGAAGCCCTAAAATTTCCTTTTTTCCTTTCATATTAAGCGCTAACAATGTGTAAACGGCTTTACTGACGTAACGCCCATCCTCTTTGACTTTATAATGTATCGCATCAAGCCAAACGATAGGATAATGGCTATCTAATGGGCGCTGTTGCCACGCTTTAAGTTCGGGGATGAGTTTGTCGGTGATGGCGCTTACTGTTGCGTTAGACACATTGAGCCCATACATATCTTCAACATGTTGATTAATATCGCGATAGCTCATACCTATACTGAACATCGATAACACTTTACGTTCGATTTCATCGGTTAGTGTAGTTTGATTTTTCTTAATCAACTGAGGCTCAAAGGTGCCATTGCGGTCTCTAGGCGCGTCTAACTCAAAGTTACCGGACGGATGCTTAATGGTCTTAGGGGTTTTGCCATTTTTACGATTAGGCTGAGGATCATGCGCTAAATGCTGCTCAAGCTCAGCCTGGAGAGCCGCTTCAGTGAGTTGCTTGATCAGTGGGCCAAGAATGCTGTCTTTACCTGTGAGGCTTTTACCTGATTGCAGATCTTTAAGGGCTTGTTCGAAGTTAAAAGGTTGGGTCATGTGTCATTCCTGTTTTTGAATATTTTACTGAAATGACACAGAATTATGAACACTACCTAAAAAACCGCAAAATGAGATTCCTACTTTAGTATAAATCCTTCCATGAACAGCTTATAACTAAAATATCTTTTATCAAGCTGTCAACATCCTATTTAAACTTCCGTGAAACGTCCCTATCATTAACAAAAGCAGTACTCATAATGCGGTATCAATTTTAACTCAACAATAAACATCGAGAACGACTTTTGAATTGAGGCCCAAAAATCGAATGTAGTATAGCCAACAATCGACCTCAAGTTCTGTAGGAAAAATCTGCATTGCTCAGGCAATTTTCTCAATCAAGTGGTTTAGGCTCGTAAATAAATTTATTTTAGGATTCAATAAGTAAGACAATTCCGCCAATAACAGCGAAAGAGCCTAGAAGCATATATGCTCAACGTATAGCCGATTTTTCCAGTAAATGTCTTGTTTAAAAGGCGACAAAAAAACCTGCCGAAGCAGGTTTTTTAGGTTAATTGGAAACACCGGAATGCAAAGAGGAAGTTAAGCTTCCATACAAGCCTTAAGCTTATTCATGGCATTTTTTTCAAGTTGGCGAATACGTTCAGCCGATACTTGATAGGTTTCAGCCAATTCCTGCAGTGTGGTTTTATCATCATCTAACCAACGGGCGCGCAGAATATGCTGACTACGCTCATCTAGGGTTTTGATGGCCGATAATAAACGACCTTGAGCATTGGATTCCCAGTTATCATTTTCGATGTTTTCGGCTAAATCAGATGAGTGATCTTCGAGGTAATGCACAGGGGCAAAATCATGCTCATCATCGTTGTCACTACTAAGATCAAACGCAGGATCCTGCGCAGCCATACGTGACTCCATTTCAGTCACATCAGCCTTTGATACACCTAAGTTTTCCGCCACCATGGTGACTTCATCATCGCTAAACCAACCTAAGCGTGTTTTCGCTTTACGAATATTAAAAAACAACTTACGTTGTGCTTTGGTGGTAGCGACTTTAACAATGCGCCAGTTTTTGAGCACATATTCATGAATTTCAGCCTTGATCCAGTGCACAGCAAAAGACACCAGACGAACGCCAACATCGGGATCGAAGCGCTTAACCGCTTTCATCAGACCAATGTTGCCTTCTTGGATCAAATCCGCCTGTGGCAGACCGTAACCGGCATAACCTTTAGCTACATGCACCACAAAGCGTAAATGCGACATAATCAGTTGCTTTGCCGCTTGCAGATCACCGGTTTCCTGCAAACGCTTGGCTAACTCATACTCAGTCTCAGCGTCTAACATGTTCATGCTAGTCACTGAATGGATATAAGCCTCTAAACTACTACTGCCCTGAGGGACGGTTAGTGCCATTGATTGCGTTTGAAAGGTCATTCGCGCTCCTACTCTCTTGCTACTTATCAAATATAAGTCGATTTCATCTTCAGGTTTGACTCAAAACACCTTAAAGATGAGCTGACGAACTATCGGCTAATTGACAGAGTATGTCAACCTTAGCCCGCCTAGGGTATTACTTTTAACCCCATCGAATAGACATTGCAAGTGAACAAAAGTTCATCGCTTACATTTCTTACGGCTAAAATATTCCCCTAAGCCATTGATGATTATGAGGGTTCTATTGATCTTAAATGTTGCCTTACCGACAGATAGGAGCCTAGCCACCCTAAGAAGGAGGCTAAGCCTACTAATTGCAGCAACTCGGTAAAGGTCAGTGACTTCATCTCTAATTGGCTACCGTACAAACCCAGCAGTTCCGCTAGGGCAGAATCCAGATACCAGACCAATAAGTTTATGATAACCCAAGCCAATATACCGCCAATGACGCCATACCAAATACCAGTGTAAAGGAATGGGCGCTGAATAAAGGCTTCTGTTGCCCCGACTAACTTCATCACTTCTATCTCACTTCGCCGATTCATAATGGCTAAGCGAATCGTGTTACCTATTACTAATACCACCGCCAAGACGAGTAAGGCCGCAATCGCCATTACCGTGCGTTCGAGTAAACGCACCACGGCCTGCAGCCGCTCTAACCATTCAATATCCAAGCGGCCAAAACTGATTTCAGGCTCGCGCTCAAGCTTAGTTAAGAGTTCACGGGCACCCACGGGCGTCGAATAACGCTGAGTAGGTGTTACGGTAATCACTGCGGGAAGCGGGTTTTTATCGAGATAGGCTAAGGCTTCACCAAACCCCGACAGACGCTGAAATTCCTCAAGCGCTTGATTGCGGTCGATATACTGCACCTTTTCCACTTCTGGATAAGTGCGAATGCGAGTCAGCAAGCTTTGGATGGTCTGCTCGCTACGGTTTTCATCGATAAACAGTGAAATCTCCGCCGCGCTGTTCCAAGAGCTAGTAATCGTCTCGGCATTTTTAACTAATACCTGCAGCGCCGCGGGTAAGCTTAAACTTACCCCGAGAACAGCCATGGTCATCAAAGAAGAAACTGGGCTGCGCCACAGTTCACCCATACTCGCCATCGCTTGCTGCACATGACGAATAAAAAACATCACGATACGTCCCGATATCGGCAACTTGCTGCGCGTTAACTTAGCATTGTCACTCATTGCGCATTACCTCGAGCGGTCGCGTGTCCATGGTGTAATTCCTGTGCGCCGAGCATACGCCCTTGCTTCAAGGTAAAAGTGCGATACTTCATCCGTGCGATCAAACCTAGATCGTGGGTGGCGATCAGCACGCTGGTCCCTGCATCGTTAAAGGTTTCGAATAAACGCAAAATATCCATCGACAACTTAGGGTCTAAGTTGCCTGTCGGTTCGTCGGCGAGTAGCAAGGGCGGCTTATTCACAATGGCACGGGCGATCCCTACACGTTGCTGCTCACCCCCAGATAGCATAATGGGGTTATGGCGCTCTTTACCGTATAAACCGACCATATCGAGCGCGCCGGCGACACGTTTGCGGATCTCGCCGTGGGAGAAACCTTCAATAACCAAGGGCAAGGCGACGTTGTCAAACACGCTTCTGTCCATCAACAAATGGTGGTTTTGGAAAATCATCCCAATATTGCGGCGTAAATAGGGCACATGTTTAGAGCTGATTTTGGCAATATCGTGACCATTAATCGCCACACGGCCAGTGGTTGCACGTTCGATTACTGTGATTAATTTCAACAGGGTACTCTTACCCGCGCCCGAATGGCCGGTTAAGAATGCCATTTCACCTTTTTGTAGGTGAAAATTCACTTCCTCCAGCGCCATTTGGCCACCAGGATAAATCTTACTGACCTGCTGAAAATCAATCATAAATTAGCTATCCGCTTTCTCTTGAGTGAACAAGGCATCAATAAATTCTTTAGAATTAAAGGTACGTAAATCATCAATTTGTTCGCCCACGCCAATATAACGTAGCGGGATTTTAAATTTATCAGCAATCGCAAAAACCACACCGCCCTTGGCAGTACCATCCAGTTTACTGATGGTCATACCGGTGACGCCAACAGCCTCTTGGAAAAGCTGCGCTTGGCTAATCGCATTTTGACCTGTGCTTGCGTCGAGGGTCAGCATCACTTCATGGGGCGCCTCTGGATCGAGCTTCTTCATCACTCGCACCACTTTCTTTAACTCTTCCATCAAGTGAGACTTGTTTTGCAAGCGACCCGCAGTATCAGCAATTAATACATCAATTTTACGGGCTTTAGCCGCTTGCAGCGCATCAAAAAGTACCGAGGCACTGTCGGCGCCCGTATGTTGAGCCACAACGGGAATATTATTACGTTGTCCCCAAACTTGTAATTGCTCCACCGCCGCAGCGCGGAAGGTATCACCCGCAGCTAACATCACAGACTTACCTTGGCGCTGGTATTGCTTCGCCAGCTTACCGATCGTGGTGGTTTTACCCACGCCGTTAACGCCGACCATAAGAATAACAAAGGGACCATTGGCATTTTCGGGCACTAAGGGGATTGCCACAGGATCGAGCGTTTTTTGCATTTCATCGCGCAGCAGATCGTAGAGTGCTTCGGCATCTTTTAGCTGCTTACGGGAGGCGTGTTCGGTCAGGCTTTTAATTAAACGGCCCGTGGTTTCAACTCCTACATCGGCAATTAATAGCTGTTCTTCTAGCTCTTCAAACAGTTCATCGTCGATTTTTTTGCCACGGAATAGGCCGATAAAACCGCTACCAATATTTTCGCTAGTGCGCATCAGGCCGCGCTTTAAACGAGCAAAGAAGCTTTCTTTGGCGGGTTTTGCCTGTGGTTCGGGTTGCTGCTCAAGGGGTTGTTCCACTTGGATTTGTTCTGCTTCCGCTTTTTCAGCGGCTAATTGTTCTGCCAAAGCTTGCTCCGCCGCTAAGCGCGTTGCTTCTGCGGCCTGTTGTTCGGCTAAACGTGCAACTTCGGCTTGTTCTTCAGCAAGACGCAGAGCTTCAACCTCTGCTTGCGCTTTTGCGGCCTGCTCTGTGGCTATTCTTTCAGATTCTGCCTTTTCAGCGGCTAATTGTGCAGCAAGTGCTTGTTCTGCTGCTAAACGAGCCGTTTCGGCCGCCTGTTGCTCGACAAAACGTTCGGCTGCGGCTTGGGCTTTAATGGCTTGCTCTTCGGCTTCTGCAAGACGAAGAGCTTCAACTTGGGCTTTTGTAGCTTGCTCTGCAGCGATTCTTTCCGCTTCTGCATTTTCGGCCGCTATTTTTTCAGCAGCAAGGCGCGCTGCCTCTGCTTGCTGCTCTGCTAATGCTTCGTCTTGCTCAGTTTGCGATGGAGTAACGACTGGGGTTTGCTCGACAACCTCATCTTGTGATTTATCTTTACGAAACCAGGAGAAAAAACCTTTCTTTGCCATGTGTAATTCCAGCGCTCTACTTCATGATTGAATTTAAAATAAGACCCAGCCGTTATACCAGATTACCGCAGCAATTACGCCCAAAAAGTCGGCAATGAGTTCTGCGCGTTAAGCCTTCTCACCTTTTACGCTGACTTTGATATAAAATACTGGTCTTCATACCCACACAACCCCAAGATGCTGAAACTCGTATCTTTAGGTGGCTTGGGTATATAAAGGTGGCATAGTCTACCACTTTCTTTCTTCAGGCAAAATCACGGGGGCACTTTGGTTAATAATCGTGCAAATAAACAACAAGCGGCAAAGGGTCAAACAGCCAATAAGAAAGCAGGCAGCGGCCAAGTGCGGATTATTGCTGGGCAATGGCGATCACGAAAACTGCCTATCCACGACCTTGATGGCCTTCGCCCCACCACGGACAGAGTGCGCGAAACTCTGTTTAACTGGCTCGCCAATGATATTGCTCATGCGCGCGTGCTCGACTGCTTTGGTGGCAGCGGCGCGTTAGCCCTCGAATCCCTCTCGCGCTACGCCAGTTACGCTAAGATAATCGAGCTACAACGCACTGCGGCCATGCAGCTTAAAGCAAATCTTAATACCCTCAAGTGCGATAAGGCTGAGGTCATTAATGCCGATACTTTAGTCGTGCTGCAAAACGGCTGTGATCAAGGTTTTGATGTGGTGTTTATCGATCCGCCTTTCCGTAAAGGCTTAGCAGAAAAAACCATTCAATTGTTGGACAGCAAAGGCTGGCTCAATGATGGTGCGTTGATTTATGTGGAGATTGAGGCGGAATTGACCCAAATGGCTATTCCGGCAAGTTGGCAGCCACTTAAAGATAAAACCACAGGGCAAGTCAGCTATCGCTTATATCAATATCAAGCTGAAGAAAATCCAGCAAACACTGAGGAATAGCATGTCGTTACTGATTAATTTTGGCAAAGCCATTACCTTAATCGCTTGGTTAATGATGGCGTATAATCTTGCCATGCCTTTTGCTGGTAATATTGGCATTATTTTAAATATACTGCTCGGTATTACTTGCCTCATGCATTGCTTCCAAGTCGCCATCTTCCATATGCTGTTTAAAAACCTGCTGGTGCTACGCAAGCAAGATTATCGGCAAGTGTTTATCTTCGGTGTTTTTAGTTTATTGAGCTATCGTCAACAGGTATTAGCACAGGTGAAATCGAGCTAAATCGCTGCCGAAATGCACTTGGACTCAAGCCCGTAATACGGGTAAACGCTTTGCGACAAGCACTTACATCCTCATAGCCAACCTGATGAGCAATTGTCTCGAAACTGAGTGAACCATTTTCGAGTAAGTCACAAGCTTTTTGGATCCTGAGTTTTTGCAGATATTCATTAGGCTTAAGTCCTGTCGCTTTCACAAAGCGCCGCAAAAAGGTACGTTCGCCCATGCAAAGTTGCTGCGCCAAAGCGGCAATGCTAATGGGCTGAGCATAACCTGTTTGTAAACGATTTTGCAGACCAAGGATGGCTTGATCCCCATGATCTCGCCTAGGTAGAAACTGTTGATAATAGCGCTGTTCACGGTTGCCTGTGTCGATAACCAGATGCTTGCCCAACTGGCGCATCACCTTCACATGGCAAAACTGTGCGACTAATTCTAATCCCAAGTCTAACCACGACATCATGCCCGCAGCGGTGATAATGTCACCCTCGTTGACCATGATTTTGTCTATATCAAGTTCAAGCTGTGGGTACTGAGTTTGAAACGCATCAACCAATCCCCAATGGGTTGTCACCTTGCACCCATCGAGTAACCCCGACGCCGCTAACACAAAAGCTCCCGCACAGGCGGAGCAAACAATCGCCCCTTGGGCATGTTGCCGTTGCAACCATATCCGTAATTCAGGCGCCACATTGAAATAAAAGTCAGTCTCTATGCTGGGCGGAATAATGACTAATTGATAAGTATCGTCGAGTGAGATCTCAGCAAGCGATAATCGAGTTACCACGAATCGTGTCGCACTCAACGGCAGATGTTCTTCTTTTAGCACCAAGGTGTTGGCCATTAATAACATTTCTTCTAAGCCATATACCGCTGAAGTTAAACTGCCAGGTAACGCTAAAATCGCCACGTTCAATGGCGTGCAATCCGTAAATTTTGTCAATTTAAGCACCTAAGATGTCATTTCTGCCACTCTTAATACGACCAAATCTAGCGCAAACTGCTCTCACTAAACATACTTTTGCGAAGAAAATAAACAGGAGAACACCAAGATGACGACTCACAATCACATGACAAAGACGGCATTGGTCATTATTGATGTGCAAAACGACTACTTTGTTGATGGGGCTTACCCGCAATGGCAAGTCAATGAGATGTTAGAACGCACTTTGCATTGTGCACAACAAGCGCAGCAACAGGGAATGCCGATTATTCTAGTGCAGCATATCGCCGATACAACTCAAGGTGTGGCTCCCTTTTTTAACCCGGGCACCCAGGGGGTTGAAATTCATCCCAAACTCTTGGCGCTTCTACCTAATGCCTCCATCGTCGTTAAACAGTTTGCCGACAGTTTTGACAACACAGAGCTGGCCAAGCAGCTGCAAGAAATGCAGATAACTCACTTATTGTTATGCGGCATCATGACGCAAAACTGCGTGACGCATACAGCCTTATCTCATTCAGCACTCGGCTATTCGGTCAAAATTATCAGTGATGCTTGTACCGCTCCCACACAAATGGTGCATCAAATCGCCCTTAGCGCCCTATCCCGCAGAGTTGAGTTAATTGATAGCAGATCTATCTAGATAGCAAAAAGCCCTCATCAGAGGGCTTTTTATTGGTTATCACACTATTGCAGCGTTAAACCTTATCCTTTTGGATAGGGGTGAGCGACACCTTTGTGGCAATCCACACAGGTCTTTCTCGTTTCAGGATCTTTCTTGAAGTTGTTGGTGTGCATTCTCACAGCCATTGGCTTCATGGTTTCTGGCTGGTTTTCATAAATGCGAGTATGGCAGTGTTGACAGTTTGCTGAGTCGTTACCACGGAAGTAAGCCAATGCTTTGTCGGCTTGCTCTTTGCGGTTTTCGTCTAACCAAGCTTGAGTGTTAAAGCCATCAATAGTTAAGAAACCATATAAATCTTTAGATACGATGATTTTCTTAATTAAATAATCAACAGGGCCATGGGGTAAGTGACAGTCTTGACACTGAACAGTAACCCCGGCTTTGCCGCCACCGTGGGCAGATGCCAGCACTTCATTCTTCAAGGAATGATTGCTATGGCAAGACATACAGAACGCATCTGTACTTGTCGCATGTAAAGTCTGCTGAGTTGCAAAATAGCCCACAACACCAATCACGATACCAACAACCAGTAGCGCTAGGATGGAATATTTCGCGCTGGGTTTAAATAGTGCACGCCAGTTCATTACTCTATCTCCAAAAATATTGTCAAAATCAGTTTTTATAAGACTATTTTATGTTTTTTTATTTATTAGAAGTTTGATTTCAAGCCTAAAAATGCCGATTAATTAAAACTTAAAGTGCAAAATGAGACTTAGCTCTAATTCTGATTACTACAACTCACTAAAACCAGCTTAGCAGAGCGTTAGAGTACTTCAACTCCAGCTAATACATTCATCATTATGTTTAACGACAAATGATTAAGTACCACCTTAAGTAGCTAAGGCAATGAAATCATTTTTAGAATACAAAAATGTGATCAAGGCGACATTTAACCTTTGATGTAACAATCTGATGCATAAAAGCAAACTCAAAACGAAACTTTTTATGCACTTTGTGGGTCTTTAAGGGTAGGTACACTGGCATCGGTTTTTTATGGCGAAGTTTTGGATCACCATAGCACTGTTATTTTCACTGTTTAGTCAATCGACGATAGTGAGAGCTATGCCTACGCCAGCGATAAATGACTTATACCATTCCCACTGTATGCAAATGGCCGATGACAACATGAATTGTGCTGCGCCAGATGGCACACAAGAAGAATGCATGATTCATTGCCAAGACTCCCTTACCAATCACTGCAAAACCCATTGTCTCGCAAAACTTTTTATTACTTCACCACCTCTTCCACTGGTATTAATGAGTCATGCGAGTAAGCAGATTACGAGCTCAAGTTGGGCGATTCAAACCGCCGAATTAGGGTTAACCACACCTCCCCCTAACTCCGATTTTCTGTAGCTAATCTTTTTAATCATTAAATCGATTCAAGATTTCGCGACGATGCCGCCACGATTTGGCACTCACGCGATCACGCAAATTTTTGGAGTTTATTATGAGAACAACCTTATTCAGTAAAATCTTAGTTGGTGCATCATTCATCATTAGCACAATGACTATCAGTATGACGACCACCGCTGCCACCTTAAAAGGCACTGAAACGCTCAATGTTGTCAGTATTAATGGGCAAGCAATTAAAACGATTAAGCCTGTACAACTGCCAGAAGGTAAAGTGCTGGTTGAAGTAAGATATCAAGATCTATTTAGTTATCGCGCTGATGACAACGGCACTTGGATAAAGTCAGAACCCTTATTTTTTATATTAGATGTGGCAACGCAGTCGGATTACCAGATCAGCACGCCTGAATTAGCCAGCGAAGCCGATGCCAAGCGTTTTATCAATAATCCCCGCATTCAACTCAGTGTTGATGGTACCACGCCGCAGCTACTCGCTTTGCAAAATAACCGCCAGTTGATGGCCGGTTTATTGCTAAGCCACGCAGCCAAATAAAACATTAGGACCGATCAACAGAGGCATTTACTGAAATGTGAATTAACGCATTGCAGCATACTGCCTCTATGCTAGAATCGACACGTTCATTATTTGGAATATTTATGCATCAGACACTTAGTCGTTATTTATTAGTCATATTCACTTTACTCGCGTTGGTCGGGCAAGGTGTAGTGTCTAATGGTCACGCTAAAGTGGCCCACTCAATGAAGATGAGCGCGATGATTCATAACCCTTCCAACCAAGGAATGGATCATGCTGCCATGATGCAGATGAACTCAGAGCACCACACTAACGCCAATGCAATGGCCGATAATACAGATTGCTGTAACGATCAAATGCTTCCCGGCGCGAAGCAGCATTGCTGTGATGGCACCACATCGTGTCTTAACGATTGTGGACATTGTTTGACGATTTCAGTTGCTGGCACGCTTTTCAGTCCACACCTTTGGCCAAGTGTGAGTCTGAACGACACCCCAATGGCCACTCCTATGCCTCATTTCCACTCTATCTCTTTATCGTCGGCCTTCAAACCGCCGATAGCCTAGCCTCATTGTGCCCTTTTTTCAGGGCGAACCAAGCTAACTATTTATTTCGCCGTTTATTGTGGTGCCAACATCTCAAGCACCCAGAGTAAAGCAAAAACGTTGTACTGAGCCTATCGCCACCTGTGGCGTCCATTCTTGATTAAAGATCTCAAGAAATAAGCTCAATCACGTTTGATGCGCTCATATTCGGCCATAAAACCCGATGGAGTGAACAATATGAAAACCTTAACCAATCTCGCCTTAGTTGCATTGTTAATGACGAGCACCAGTGTGTTTGCCAACGCAGCACCCCATGAGCATCACCATAACAATGCTGCGCCACAGGAAAAAGCTCAAACCTATGTATGCCCTATGCACCCAGAAGTGACAGGCAACAAAGATGACACCTGTCCTAAATGTGGCATGAACTTAGAGCCTAAAGCGACGACAGAAAAAAAGACTGACGCTGCAGCGCACAAAGATCACGCACACCACTAAGCTAGGCTGGAGATGAGGCATATGAACCCATTTAACACAGTAACAAAGCCGAGCCCTAAGGCAGTATTGATACTCAGTAGTCTACTGATGAGTACGCCTTGGTTAGCCCAGGCTCAGCTCGTTGATCCTGCGACTCAGACCGAAGCGGGGCATCAGCATCATAGCAATACCACCAATCAAGTAAAAACCTATACTTGCCCTATGCATCCAGAGGTAGAAAGCCACGAACCCGGCCGTTGCCCTCAGTGCAATATGTTCCTTGTTGAAAAGGCAGACAATCCCAACACTGCTGCGGAGCATCAAGCACATACTCCAAGCCAAAATGCGACTCAAGTATTTGAGACACCAACACCTAAAGCCAACCACTTAGTCAAAAATCAAAGCTCGGAGGCAACCATTAAGTATGTGTGCCCCATGCATGCCCATATTATTAGCGATGCTCCCGGCACTTGTCCTATCTGTGGAATGAATTTAGAGAAGGTCGAAACGGGCGGTAATACGCAGGAGATCAACATTAATGTCTCTGGCAGTATGCAACAGGCCCTAGCGCTAAAGGTCGCCAAAGTTGAGCGCGATACCCTATGGAAGTTTGTCGAAACCGTTGGACAAATCGACTATGACGAGAGCCAGATCAGCCATATTCATGCCCGTGTCACCGGCTGGGTTGAAAAATTGATGGTTAAATCGATGGGCGATACCGTCAAAAAAGGCCAACTACTATATGAGATCTATTCACCCGATTTAGTGAATGCTCAGGATGATTATCTGCTGGCATTAGATACTGCAAAAACCTCAGGCAACCAAAGATACCAAGATTTGGTGCGCAGAGCAGGCTTAAGACTGTCATTCCTTGGATTTAACGAGCAACAAATCAAGCAATTAGCCAATTCACGCCAAACCCAGTATCGCGTACCGTTTTATGCACAACAGGAAGGGGTTGTCGAAACGCTCTCTATCCGTGACGGTATGTATATTGAACCCTCTACCGAGGTCATGTCGTTAGTCGACCTTTCTAAGGTATGGGTCATAGCCGATGTGTTTGAAAATGAGCAAAGCTGGATTAGCTTAGGGCAAAAAGCCGAAGTCTCTGTTCCCGCGATGAATATCAGAGGTATCGAAGGCAAGATTGACTACATCTATCCTGAGCTAGACCCCATCACCCGCAGCCTAAGAGTGCGCGTAGTGCTGAATAATAAAGACATCTCCTTAAGACCAAAGACGCTCGCTAAAGTCGCGCTCTTTGGTGGCCCCAATAAAGATGTGCTCGTGATCCCGCAGGAAGCACTCATCCAAACGGGTAAAGAAAACCGCGTAATAGTCAAACAGGCTGACGACAGCTTTATCGCTAAAGCCGTCACTGTGGGCATGATGAGCCAAGGTAAGGCCGAGATTGTATCAGGGCTAAGCGAAGGTGAACGAGTCGTAACATCGGGGCAATTCTTACTCGACTCCGAAGCAAGCCTCAAGGGCAGCTTAATGCGTTTAAACAGCGGTCATCAGCACTAGGAGCGCATTATGTTGAAATATATTATCGAGGCCTCGATTAGACAAAGGCTCATGGTGCTCATTATCGCCATGATGATCACTTTATGGGGTGTACAGGAGCTGCGCAAAACGCCGCTAGATGCCCTGCCGGATTTATCCGATGTACAAGTGATCATCAAAACAACCTACCCCGGCCAAGCCCCCAAATTAGTGGAGGAACAAGTCACTTACCCACTATCGACCGCGATGCTCGCCGTACCCGGTGCAAAAACCGTGCGGGGCTTCTCGATGTTTGGCGACTCCTACGTCTATGTGATTTTTGATGATGGCACCGATATCTACTGGGCCCGCTCGCGGGTACTCGAATATTTAAGCCAAATAGGCAGTAGACTCCCCGCGGGAGTGCAGCCGTCCCTCGGTCCCGATGCCTCTGGTGTGGGCTGGGTGTTTGAGTACGCGCTGGTCGATCGCTCCGGCAATTTAGATCTCTCACAACTCAAAAGTCTGCAGGATTGGTATCTCAAACTTGAGCTGCAAAGTGTCGCAGGTGTGTCCGAAGTCGCCACTGTGGGTGGAATGGAGCAAACCTATCAGGTAGTGCTCGAGCCAGACAAAATGGCGATCTATAAACTCGATATCGCCAGCATCAAAGATGCCATCGAAAAATCGAATAGCGAGGCAGGCGGCTCCGTAGTGGAAATGGCCGAAGCCGAATACATGGTGCGCGCTAAGGGTTATCGCCAAACCCTAGAAGATTTTCGCGAAATCCCCTTAGGCATTGCGAGCCCTTCAGGCACCAGTTTAACCCTAAAAGATGTGGCAACAATCCGCAAAGGTCCCGCGGCAAGGCGCGGCATTGCAGAACTCGACGGCGAAGGCGAAGTCGTCGGCGGTATTATTGTCATGCGCTACGGTGAAAACGCCCTGAGTACCATTGACGCAGTTAAAGCCAAACTAGAGGAATTAAGCGCCGGATTGCCCGAAGGTGTGGAAATCGTTCCGACCTATGATCGCTCAAATTTAATTTTGAAATCCGTTGATAACCTGTTCAACAAGGTCGTTGAAGAAATGTTGGTCGTCGGGCTGGTATGCCTGCTATTTTTGCTGCATGCACGTTCAACCTTAGTCGCGATAGTGACCCTACCGCTTTCGATCCTGATCGCCTTTATCGTGATGAATAAGCTAGGGGTGAACGCCAACATTATGAGCCTTGGAGGCATCGCGATTGCCATCGGCGCTGTCGTCGACGGTGCGATTGTGATGATTGAGAATCTACACAAACATTTGGAGCAATTTCACAGCGAGCATCAGCGCGAACCTAATGTCAAAGAGCACTGGCGCATAGTCACACAAGCATCGACAGAAGTGGGCCCTGCGTTATTTTTCTCACTCCTGATTATCACATTAAGCTTTGTGCCTGTATTTGCCCTCGAGGCGCAGGAAGGACGCTTGTTTGCACCACTGGCCTACACCAAATCATTTGCGATGGCAGCCTCGGCCATTTTGGCCATCACGCTGGTACCTGTGTTGATGGGCTATTTTATTCGTGGGAAAATCCCAAGCGAAAACAAAAACCCCATTAGCCGAGTGTTAATCGCCCTCTATAAACCAGCTCTTAATCTAGTGCTCAACTTCCCTAAAATCACTATCGCTTTGGCGCTATTGGCTTTAGTCAGCGCTTGGTATCCCTTCACGCGCATGGGGAGTGAATTTATGCCTGAACTCGAAGAAGGCGATTTACTCTATATGCCAACGGCATTGCCAGGGATTAGCGCCAGCAAGGCTGCCGAAGTGCTACAACAAACCGACCGGTTGATCAAAACCGTCCCTGAAGTGGCTCGCGTTTTTGGTAAAGTGGGACGCGCCGAAACAGCGACCGATCCTGCACCACTGACTATGCTCGAAACCACCATCATGCTCAAACCCCATGAAGAGTGGCGTGAAGGTATGACCTTAGATGGCATCATTAATCAGTTGCAGCAAACCGTTAAAGTCCCCGGCCTGACAAACGCTTGGGTGCAACCTATCAAGACCCGTATCGACATGCTATCAACGGGGATTAAAACGCCTGTCGGGATCAAAATCACTGGCGCCGATGTCAATGAACTGCAACAGCTCGGCACCCAAATTGAAGCCATTCTGAGCCGGATGCCACACACTAAATCAGCCTATGCCGAGCGCACCAGTGGCGGACGTTATATCGATATTACCCCCAAATTGGATGTCGCGGCCCGCTACGGCATGAACTTACAGGATATTCAAGATGTTGTGCGTTACGCTATTGGCGGTATGGATATAGGCCAATCCGTGCAGGGAGCAGAGCGCTATCCGATTAACCTGCGCTACCCACGAGAACTGCGCGACAATATTGAGAAACTGCGTGAGCTGCCGGTGATCACTAAATCGGGGAATTATTTACCGCTACGTAACTTAGCAGAGATTGAGATCACCGAAGGCGCGCCTATGCTCGCAAGTGAAAATGGCCGCCTTATCTCTTGGGTATTTATCGAAATAGAGGGAACCTCCATTGGCGAGTATATTACTAGCGCCAAGCAAACTCTCAGCGCTGAACTTAACGTGCCGCCCCGTTACAGCTATAGCTTTGCGGGCCAGTACGAGTACATGCAGCGGGTCGATGCCAAACTCAAGCAAGTGATCCCAATGGCATTAGGGGTCATCTTTATCCTACTGATGCTGACCTTCGGCTCCACCATGCAAGCAAGCATGATCATGCTAAGCCTGCCGTTTGCCTTAGTTGGTAGCACTTGGCTGTTGTATCTGCTGGATTACAACATCTCGGTTGCCGTCGCGGTTGGTATGATCGCCCTTGCGGGCGTGGCGGCGGAGTTTGGGGTGATCATGCTGGTCTATTTAAATAACGCCATTAAGCATCGGCAGGATAACAATACGTATCACAGCGTTGAGGACTTAAAAGAAGCCCTAATTGAAGGCGCTGTGATGCGGATACGTCCTAAGGCGATGACGGTTGCCACCATCTTCTTCGGCCTATTGCCCATTATGTGGGGCGCAGGTTCGGGTAATGATGTGATGCAAAAAATCGCGGCGCCCATGGTCGGAGGAATGGTCACGGCCCCAATTCTGTCGCTATTTGTACTGCCGGCTCTGTATCTGCTCGTTTACTCGCGTAAATTAAAGCAAGTCGCTTAATAAACGGCATTTGATAACATCGAACCCCTAATGAGTCACGTCTTAGGGGTTTATTTATCTTAAGGCAATACCAGTATTAAACTATCTATTTCATCATGTTAAGATTTTTATATAACATCAAGTGTTAATGTTTTCAGGTAGTGAGTCGTTCCCCATCAATCCCGATTAGCGAATCTCACTGTTTCACGGCACAATAGCAATATGCAACACCATGTTTTTCTCCATAGCAGAAAGGATGCCCGCGAATGACCGCTTTATTTTCACTCCCTATCCGCAAAAGAGACTCGCAACCCGTCACGCTTTGCCGCCATTTACAGGGCGTACTTGGCTTATTGCTTATTGGTTTAACCCCAATCACCACTGTCGCCGCCCCAGCCACCGGTGAGTTTATTGCCAATAAACGCTGTGAACTGTTTCAGTCTAAAAATAAACAAACTAATCCCGATGATTGGCAAAGCAATATTGGAGAACGTTATCCAGTAGCCGAACTGTTAGGCAACAGCGCAAATCCTGACTGGCTACGCGTGCGCACTAATGCTATCACCTCGCCACTTCGTTGGATCAAAGGTGATTGCGGACAATATCATGCAAGTGTAGCGGCGGAGACTTATCAGCCCTCATCCTCCGGTAAGCCAGTGCAAACCACCACAGCTTCAGATATCAACGCCATCAACAGTGAAAGCCTAAAAGAGCATGGCACATCAGAAAAACGCCAAGGCAATCTGTGTCAAATCGAGGATAATTATGACTCCCATGTGCTCGCCCTGAGTTGGCAGAGCACCTTTTGCGAACTCTATGGCAGCCGTAAAGCCGAATGTCGTGCCTTACGCCAAACCACTGATGCGCCACAATGGCAACACTTTAGCCTGCATGGTCTCTGGCCGAATCGCCAGCAATGTGGCACTCGTTACGGCTTTTGCAGCAGCGTGAAACAGCAGCCGAGCGATTTTTGTGATTATCCTGAGGTGCCACTCAATGCCTCTGTACAAAAGAATCTAGAAGAAGTCATGCCAAGCGCCCGCTACGGCACCTGTTTAGAGCGCCACGAATGGTGGAAACACGGCACCTGCCGCGATCAAGATCCTAATGACTATTTCTTGCTGGCGACCCAATTAACCCAAGAGGTGAACGCTTCGGTGTGGGTTAAAGAGTTTATCCATCAAAGAATCGGTAAAAAAGTCACGCAAAAAGAGCTGAATCAAAGCTTTGATACGAGCTTTGGTCAAGGCGCGCACACTAAAGTGACCCTAGACTGTGCCAAAGGACTCTTAAATGAAATACGGATTAATCTTCCTCAAGAGATCAAGCTGTCAGATTCAATACCAAGTCTGCTTGCCAAAGCACCAAAAGCAAAAAAGACGAATTGTCCTGATCCGTTATTAATTGATATGCCAAACTAACTCACTGACTTGCACTATGCTCACTCATTTTCATTATGCGCTAAGTGAATTATCGCAAACGTAGCACCTTGAGCGTCGGCAATGACAGCAAAACGTCCCACATTAGGGATATCGCTCGGCGGCACACACAGTTGTGCCCCGAGCGCCTGTGCTTTGGCGGCAATGTCATCGCAATCAGCCACCCTAAAATAGGGCATCCAATGGGCAGCAACCTCTCCCCATTCGGACATTATCTGCATCATACCGCCGATGGATTGCCCCTCTGTTTGCCATTCAGTGTAATCAATGCCGGGCACATGGCTGGAAACGGAAGTCCAAGGAAACACCTTAGTGTAAAAGTCCGCTTCATGACTTGGTTCGCGACAGGCTAGCTCAACCCAACAAAGCGTATTTTCTTCCCCTTGCCGACGCGAACCGGAATGATGTTTCGCTTGCCATAGGGCAAAGCGCGCGCCTTCTATATCGCTCACCTGCGCCATCACACCCGCATCACCCACCACATGAGGCCCTATATGCAACTGACCACCTGCGGCCAAGATTGCGGCGATGCTCGCGTCGATATCTTTCACCGCGAAGTAGATTCGCCAGTGGCTTGGGGTCTGAGACTCAGATTGAGGAATTTGGTACATAGCCCCTAAATCGTCTCCTTGCAGATTAAATAACGAGAAATGCCCCATGGGGATCGGCATTTCTACCGTATTCCAACCAAACAATGCATGGTAAAAAGCCTGCGCGCCCAGCCAGTCATGGCTTGCCAATTCAACCCAACATGCTTGCCCTTGTGTGTACTGAGTAATCCTCATGGTTGACTCCAATCTAGCTTATTATGTGTTCGAGTTAAGCTGGAGTTTATGTAACTGTCCAGTTTTGGCAATAAAAAGAGTTATATAGCATATAAACAAAAGCCCTCGATTGAGGGCTTTTGTCGTACACGAAATACTTAGGGCGTGTTGACGTTTCGAGATTAAATATTGTTCGTTCTGGCAAGCTTGTGCTCGCGTAACGAGGAATGATGTTAGGAAAACTGCGGCAATAAATTCGCCATTGCCAGTAAATGGCAAGCCCCCGTCACCACACCAAACAACACCACAAGGATAATCAGCGGCGTGCCACCAAAAACCCTAAAACCTTGGTGATTGGGAAAGAGTTGCCTCGACTTATAAGCCATCAGCGCGGGCACTATCACTGCCCACACGGTTGCCGCTAAAGCAGCAAAACCGATAGCAATCAAAAAGCCATCGGGGAATAACAAACCGAATACTGTTGGCGGCACAAAGGTAACAATCGCGGTTTTCATCCGGCCTGAGCGCGAATCATCAAAACCAAACAAATCGGCTAGGTAATCGAATAAACCGAGTGTGACACCTAGGAAAGATGAAGCGACGGCTAAGTTGGCAAATAGCGTTAACATACTGTTTAACCAACTACTTTCCATCACTTTTGACAGCGCACCGACGAGCACCCCCATATTGCCACCTTGGGCAATAATCTCGCTAAATTGGCTGCGGGGAATATTGCCCATAGTCGCCACTAACCAACAAACGTAAATAATCAACGCGATAAAAGTACCAACAAAAATGGCCTTAATAATGGTAGAGGAATCTTTGCCGTAATACTTCACCAAGCTAGGCACGTTGCCATGATAACCAAAACTGGCGAGCCCAAAGGGCAATGCAACCCATAGATATGGTATAAAACGTTGATTTCCATCCGGCTCGAGTAACTTAGTCACATCGATCTCAATCAGTAGATTACCAATCGCGAGGAAGAAAGTGATGATCATCCCACCTAGCATAATGGTTGTAATGCGATCGACAGCCTTAGTGCTAATCAACACGATACAGGCGAGCACCACGGTAAACACTAATCCGGCAACACTTTGGGGTAGTTCAATCCCCATCCCCTGTAGGCTATGGTTTACTATCGAACCACCACCGCTGATATAGGCGTAGGTTAAGATATAGAGCACAAAGGCGATAGAAACCCCGTTCACTATACGCCAGAACTGGCCTAGGGTTTCCTTGGTGAGGGTATCGAAACTTGCGCCTGGCTCGAAATGTAAATTGGTTTCGAGCAGTAACAGCCCCGACATCAACATACAAAACCAAATACCCAGCAACATCAATATCGAATAGCCAAACCACATGCCTGAGCCAACAACGGGCAATGAAAACATCCCAGCCCCAACAGTGGTCCCCGCAATAATCATGGCGCCACCGAGCAGAGACTTCCCTACCGGCTTATTTTTTACCGCATTCATATGGTTAGCCATTAAACGATTGCTCCGCTGTCACGCTGGCGACTATCGTTTGTCTCACCGAGGCTCTGAGTAAATTATTGGCTTGTTCTCTAATACGCTCGACATCGGACTTATCTTCTTTACCAGAGAAATAGCCTAACTCTTTTAGCTTAACACTCAAGGTGTTATAGAGTTTTTTATCGTAAAACTCAGGCGCGGTAATACCATGCAACGCCCCTAAACGTTGAGCCAGCAGATGGCTTTCAGACTCAAGATCTGAGCGTTCCATCTTAGGTCTATGGGCAAGTAAATTGAAAATAATCGCATAGCGTTGCAATGTTTCGTTGACGCTTCCGGCCAACAATAGCATTTGGCTCGCGCGCTCAGTCGCAACCGACAATAGCTCGGTTTCTTCAACTAAACCTTGTTCAATAAACAGATCCAACACCTGATCCACGTAACTTGGGAGATCTTTGATCCCCATGAATAACTCAGCCTTCAACAGCGGATAGAAGTCGTTCACGACACCAAAGATTTGCGCCCTTGAAATCTGTTTATTGTTGATTAAACAGCTCGCAATTAACGACGGAATAATAAATAGGTGAATAATATTGTTACGATAGTATGTCATTGATATTGCTTGTTTATCATCAATTGATACTATTTCACCTAAAGGATCGGCGCTGATGGAAAACTTATTGAGCTCAAGTCCTTGCTGCACTAAATGCTTGCCATCACCTTCAGCAACCGACGTAAACGAGGTGTAGGGGACACGCTTCAGCAAGGTAAGATATAAATCTAATTGGCGCTCTAACAAACAACGCTCCAACGCATTTTGCTCAGACGCCAGCAACACTAAACTGGTTAACGTGATAGAGCTAGCCGCGGCGGCATCATTAATGCGCGTCATCACCCGATTAGCCAATACGTTAACCGCAGGGGTTAACCATGTCGGTTTTTGCTCTGGATCATCAGCCACTTCACTGCGCCAGTTTGGCGCGGTTTCATTCAAGAAGTTCTGCAATGTAATCGGCTCACCAAAGTTGACATAACCTTGGCCAAAATTACCTAATTTACGAATAGCACCAAAGACTTGCCATACAGATTCTTTCTGCTTTTTCTTACCGCTCAGCTCTTTATGATAGGTCGCCACTTCCATCACGTGATCGTAACCTAAATACACAGGTACTAAGGTGACGGGGCGTTCAATGCCTCGCAGCACGCTGTTTATTGTCATCGCAATCATGCCCGTTTTTGGTGCCAGCAAACGGCCCGTACGAGAACGGCCCCCTTCGGAGAAATATTCCACCGAATATCCCTTAGCAAACAGCTGATCGAGGTATTCGCGAAATACTGCGGTATAAAGTTTATTGCCGTTAAAACTACGGCGGATAAAGAAAGCACCGCCACGGCGGAATAACGGTCCCGCAGGCCAGAAGTTTAAGTTAATGCCCGCAGCAATATGTGGCGGCACCATACCTTGGTAATACAAAATGTAGGATAACAGCAGGTAATCCATATGGCTGCGATGACATGGCACATACACAATCTCATGGCCATCGTGGTGTAATTGTCGAATTTGCTCGGCACCTTTGATATTGATACCGCTGTATAACTTGTTCCATAACCAGGTTAAAAAACGCTCGGCAATACGCACTAGGCTATCTGAATAATTTGCAGCGATTTCATCAAGATATTCAATGGCGGTTTCACGCGCTTGCGTTTCAGAAATCTTCTTACTGGCCGCTTCTTCTTGAATCGCCTTACGTAAGGATTCGGATTTAAGCAGAGAATCAAATAACGCCTGACGATTGGGCAACACAGGACCCGTCATCACCTTGCGTTGACGGCGAAAATGCACCCTAGCCACTCGAGCCAATTTATGGGCAATCCCCATATCGGTACCATGCTCATCGGCCATATAGCGCAGTGACACAGCATTGGAAAACTGCACAAAATTATGACGACCTAAAAATAGAATCATCAAACATTTACGTAACCAAGTAGGATTTTCGCGCTCCAGCACCGCGGCCTTCATTGTGTCATCTTCTTTACCTGGAGTACGACCCCAATACAGACTGACAGGTACCAGTTGAATATCTAACTCAGGCTTCTCTTTATGCACCGCCAACAGGCGCATAAAACATTCGAGGAAAGGCTCGTTACTCGCACGATCACCAAATAACGGTTTACGCCCTTCAAGGCACACCACGCGAGGCGCCACTACACCATTAACCACTAAAGGCTCGTAGGGGCTTGGCAAACCAAGCTTAGCGGTGATCTCGCTTAAAGCCGCAATATCACTGAGGGATTCTGTTTTCATTACATAGGCGAGTGGTCTGGAGGCATCCAGATTCAGATCAGCAAAGGGATCCTGCGGCACAACAATGGTGTGCACTAAGTATTTTTGGATCCAGCGTAATGATTTCAACCAAAGAGAGTCTTGTTTAGGCATTATTCTTATGCAATGTAAGTACGTTCATTAGCCCAATAGAATACCAGATTCTAGGGAATATTCGCTAATACTCTCCAATCCCGTTAAAAAGTGGTTAATACTTGCACTATGAATAATACTGTATATACTAACAGTAACTGTATAGAAAAACAGGAAAGACCATGAGACCCTTGACGCCACGCCAAGCTGAAATTTTAGAGCTGATTAAACGTAATATTGCCGAAACAGGCATGCCACCCACTCGGGCCGAAATAGCCACCCGCCTGGGTTTTAAAAGTGCAAATGCCGCTGAAGAACACCTTAAGGCACTGGCAAAAAAAGGCTGTATCGAGATCATGCCCGGCACATCCCGCGGGATCCGTCTCCCTGTTGAGGAAGAAGATAACAGTGAAACGGGTCTTCCACTCATCGGTCAAGTAGCTGCGGGCGAACCCATTCTCGCTCAAGAGCACGTAGAACAGTATTACCAAATCGATCCTAGTATGTTCCACCCGACAGCCAATTTCTTACTGCGCGTTAAGGGTGACAGTATGAAAAATATCGGCATCCTCGAAGGTGATCTGCTCGCCGTTCATAAAGTACAACAAGCTCGCAATGGACAAGTCGTCGTTGCTCGCGTTGACGATGATGTAACCGTCAAACGCTTTGAAAAAAAAGGTAATGTAGTCTATCTACATGCCGAAAATGAAGACTACTCACCCATTAAAGTCGATTTGAGTTTCCAAAGTTTAACAATTGAAGGGCTCGCCGTAGGGGTGATCCGCAACGGAGATTGGCTATGAACAAACTATTAGGTAATGCCCCGCGTCACCCCGGTTTATGGCTCGATACTGTTCGGGACGCAGATAGTGATTGGCAGCATACGCCAATTGTCACTATGCCAACCCAGAGCCAAGGCCGCCAAGAACTGACACAACTGAGCAAACAACTGGCCCAACTGAGCCAACAGGGAAGATGGATCGTGTTAATTAATCCACCCAGTATTGGCTACAAGCAGCTATTGGCAAACGCAGGCGTTCGTATGGATCGAGTGTTACTGGTGCACGCAAAAGATGAAGTCGAAACCCTGTGGGCAATGGAAAAAGCCTTAATCAGCGGTACTTCTAGTGCTGTGATAACTTGGACCCATGCCCTCGATGCCCGCGATAATCGTCGTTTACAAATTGTGGCAAAGAGCGCCCGTGCAATGGGAATAGTGCTTGAAGGTGCAACAAATGACTTGCCCTCAAATGACAATCTCGCGCCATCCACCAAATTTACTCAACCCGCTTTTTTCAGCTCTGTTCATTAAAATTTTGTACTCCGTATTTAGCCTTGAAAGCCGCCTCACCAATGAATGTGAGGCTTTTTTTTGGCAATTTTTCAGACAATTAGAAAAAGAAGTGATCTTGATCAATTTTTAAACAGCAAGTATGGTTGATTAAGGCGTGAATAATATATCGCCAGTTTAGGCATAGATATCGAGTTTTTATCGAATATCACTCGCCCACACAAATTGAGAAGAATGGGTTTATTCAGCAGTATGTGCCAGTGTGGCTAATACCAGCAGTAACAATACTTGATCATAAGTAAGCCGCCAACGCACGTTGAAGTCAGAAACACTTTTTTGGGAACTGAAGAGTTTGCATAGAGTTGAGACTTACTGTGTTGCTCTTCTTTGTAGTTGCTTTTCGCAATTGGCAGAGGAGAAGTCTTGTGAAGCAATGGTTGTATTGTTTACTCGTGGTGCTATTCGCCCCACCGTTGGCCGCATCGGACATGCGGTACAACATGACACCTGGCGTAACAGAAATCAGTGGTAAGGTTTATCACTTACACATGACGATTCTGTATATCTGCTGCGCGATAGGCTTAGTGGTTTTTGGCGTGATGATTTATGCCATGATCAACCACAGAAAATCCAAGGGCGCGGTCGCGTCTCACTTTCACGAAAGCACTAAAGTTGAAATTGCTTGGACGGTAATTCCGTTCGTCATTTTGATTTTAATGGCTATTCCAGCAACTAAAACGCTTATTGCAATGGAAGACCCTAGCAATGCCGATCTCACGGTCAAAGTGACGGGCTCACAATGGAAATGGCATTACAGCTACTTCGACCAAGATATTGAGTTTTACAGTATTCTCGCCACACCAAGACCTCAAATTGAAGGAAATGAGGTTAAAGGTGAGCATTACTTACTCGAAGTAGATAAACCCCTTGTTCTGCCGGTAAATAGAAAAATCCGTTTTTTGATGACCTCTGAAGATGTTATCCATTCATGGTGGGTACCTGATTTTGCAGTGAAAAAAGATGCGAATCCTGGGTTTATCAACGAGGCTTGGACACGTATCGACAAACCCGGGATTTATCGCGGTCAATGTGCTGAACTATGCGGTAAAGATCATGGATTTATGCCGATAGTTGTAAAAGCACTTCCCGAAGCCGAATTTGAGGCTTGGGTCAAAGAGCAAAAACAAGCCGCAGATGCCGCCGCGCAAGCTGCACAGGCCGCATTATCACAAAACCTGAGCAAAGAAGAGCTGATGACGCAGGGAGAGCAAGTTTACCTTGGCCACTGCGCAGCCTGCCACCAACCGAATGGTGAAGGTCTTAAAGGTGTATTCCCACATCTTAAAGGCAGCCCGATTGCAATGGGCCCGCTCGGTGCTCATATTGAAATTGTGCTCAATGGTAAAGCGGGTACGGCGATGCAGGCCTTTAGCAAGCAATTGACTACACAAGAAATTGCCGCAGTGATTACCTATGAGCGTAATGCGTGGGGCAATAACACGGGTGATGCGGCGCAAGCCAAAGACGTTGATGCCCATAAATCCGGTGGCACCAATAGCGAACCAGTAGCAACGACTCAGCCCCCCTCAACCACCGATGCGCCCAAAGCGGTGACTGAGCCCATCGCCAGTGTCGATCCCGCGAGTCTTCCCACGCTCACCCATGAAGCGCTGATGGCCGAAGGGGAAAAAGTCTATGTCACTTTCTGTGCAGCCTGTCATCAAGTCACTGGTGCAGGCATGCCGCCCGCCTTCCCAGCACTTGCAGGTAGTGCTATCGCAACAGGCCCCTCAACCAATCATATCGATATCGTGGTGCAGGGTAAAACGGGCACTGCCATGCAGGCATTTGGCAAACAACTCACCCCGCAACAGCTTGCTGCCGTCATTACCTATGAGCGCAACGCATGGGGCAATAATACTGGCGATACGGTGCAACCCGCTGATATCGCACGCCATGGAAAGTAGGGGATTAAATTAAGATGAGCACTCTGACTCAAGATCAAATTGCCAGCCATGATGAACATCATCACGGTGCACCTAAAGGCATCATGCGCTGGATACTCACGACTAACCATAAAGATATTGGCACCCTGTATTTATGGTTTAGCTTTATTATGTTTTTAACTGGTGGTGCGATGGCCATGGTGATCCGCGCCGAACTATTCCAGCCCGGATTACAACTCGTTGAACCTAACTTTTTTAATCAGATGACCACGGTTCATGGACTGATTATGGTGTTTGGCGCGGTAATGCCAGCCTTTACAGGGCTAGCGAACTGGCTGATCCCCATGATGATTGGGGCACCTGATATGGCGCTACCGCGGATGAATAACTGGAGTTTTTGGATCCTTCCCTTCGCCTTTACCATTCTGCTTAGCTCATTGTTTATGGAGGGAGGCGGCCCCAACTTTGGTTGGACCTTCTATGCGCCACTCTCAACCACCTATAGTCCCGATAGCACAGCGTTATTTGTGTTCTCCATCCATATTATGGGCATCAGCTCGATTATGGGTGCGATCAACGTGATCGTGACCATAGTCAACCTGCGCGCCCCAGGCATGACTTGGATGAAGTTACCGCTATTCGTCTGGACTTGGTTGATTACCGCCTTTTTGCTTATCGCCGTCATGCCCGTACTCGCGGGTGCGGTCACCATGGTATTAACCGATAAGTTTTTCGGCACTAGCTTCTTCGAGGCCGCTGGTGGTGGCGATCCCGTGATGTTCCAGCATATTTTCTGGTTCTTCGGTCACCCCGAGGTCTATATCATGATTTTGCCGTCCTTTGGCATCATATCCGCCATCGTTCCTGCCTTCAGTCGCAAACCATTATTCGGCTATGCATCCATGGTGTATGCGACTGCCAGTATTGCGATTCTGTCCTTCCTCGTGTGGGCGCACCATATGTTCACCACTGGTATGCCGGTGTTTGCCGAGTTGTTTTTCATGTATTGCACTATGTTGATTGCAGTACCCACCGGAGTAAAAGTGTTTAACTGGGTGGCAACCATGTGGCGTGGCTCCCTGAGTTTTGAAACCCCAATGTTATTCGCGGTGGCCTTTATTATCCTGTTCACTATTGGCGGCTTCTCTGGCTTGATGCTCGCTATAACCCCCGCTGACTTCCAGTATCACGACACTTACTTTGTCGTAGCTCACTTCCATTATGTGCTGGTGACAGGTGCAATTTTTTCCATTATGGCGGCGGCCTATTACTGGCTCCCCAAATGGACCGGCCATATGTACAGCGAAAGGTTAGGCCAGTGGCATTTTTGGTGTTCAGTCATTTCGGTCAACGTGTTGTTTTTTCCGATGCATTTCTTAGGTCTTGCGGGAATGCCAAGGCGTATTCCCGACTACTCGATTCAATTTGCCGATGTAAATCAAATCGTCTCGATTGGGGGTTTTGCTTTTGGTCTATCTCAGTTGATCTTCCTCGTGCTGGTGATTAAGTGCATTCGGGGCGGTGAAAAGGCACCCGCCAAACCATGGGAAGGCAGCGAAGGCTTAGAGTGGACCCTACCAAGTCCAGCGCCCTATCACTCTTTCACCACGCCACCCGAGGTGAAATAACATGCAAAACCTACCCAAACAACCAAGGATAAAATCAAACCGTCGGCTGATCAGCCTGCTGGTTTTAGGCTGTCTTGCGATGTTTGCCTTTGGGTTTGCGTTGGTGCCGCTCTACGATGTGCTGTGCGAAAAACTGGGGATTAATGGCAAAACATCTAATACCGCCAGTAGTTACCAAGCAATCACGGTAGATAAAAACCGCGTGGTGACTGTGGAGTTTATCTCACAGATACAAACGGGCATGCCGTGGAAATTTGAGCCACAAACTAAACGGCTCGAAGTACATCCAGGTGAACTGATCCACACGGCATTTTTAGCGCAAAACTTATCAAATAGGCCGATTGTGGGTCAGGCGATACCATCAGTTTCACCTGGGCAAGGTGCGGCCTATTTCAATAAAACCGAATGCTTTTGCTTTAACCAACAACACTTAGCGGCAGCGAGTCGCGCTGAGCTGCCGTTGATTTTCTTCGTGGACCCTCAATTGCCTGAGTCGATCCACACCTTAACCCTCTCTTACACCCTCTACGACATTACCGACAAGCAGTTAGCGTCTGCCATAGAGCAAGGAGCTGCAAAATGACCACTAAGCATGAAACTTATTACGTCCCCGCCCAGAGTGCATGGCCAATTGTGGGAGCGATTGGCTTATTCTTAATAGCCTTTGGCGCAGGGCAGTTTGTAACACAATTAAAATCCGGCAACTCTGGAGGTGGATACATCCTATTTGCGGGAATTGCCGTGATCTTATTTATGCTTGTAGGCTGGTTTAGAACCGTTATCCAGGAATCGATGACGGGCCTTTACTCCCATCAAATGGACAGATCGTTTCGCCAAGGCATGAGCTGGTTTATTTTCTCCGAGGTGATGTTTTTTGCCGCCTTTTTTGGTGCCTTATTTTATGCCCGCATGTTTGCAGTGCCTTGGCTTGGCGGCGCGTCCAACAATGCCATGACCCACGAGGTCCTATGGCCGAATTTTGAAGCCGTT
Organism: Shewanella oneidensis MR-1; assembly: GCF_000146165.2. Lineage (NCBI taxonomy): Bacteria > Pseudomonadati > Pseudomonadota > Gammaproteobacteria > Alteromonadales > Shewanellaceae > Shewanella > Shewanella oneidensis. Next base: position 4,804,862 of record NC_004347.2, read on the forward strand.
TGGCCACTCCTTACCACTCCCGATGGCACAAAAACCGAAGCGATGCCGTGGAATGGTTTGCCTTTAATCAACACCATTGTACTGCTAACGTCATCAGTCACCTTACATTTTGCCCATATCAGCTTAGAAAAGGGGAAACGCTCGGCCATCACACTCTGGCTTGGACTCACGATTTTGCTAGGGATTGGCTTCCTTGCCCTACAGGTTGCGGAATATCGTCATGCTTACGAGGAAATGGGGCTGACTCTGACTTCAGGTATCTATGGCAATACCTTTTTCCTGTTGACGGGTTTCCATGGCATGCACGTTACCCTCGGCACCATATTCCTATTGGTCCTATTTTTCAGGGTACTAAAGGGACACTTTAGTGCCGATAAGCATTTCGCCTTTCAGGCTGGCAGTTGGTATTGGCACTTTGTCGATGTGGTTTGGCTCTGTCTGTTTATTTTTGTGTATGTACTTTAAAACAATATCAAAACAAGATCTTAGCATTTAACGCCAAATATTAAGATTAAGGTGTGGGATTGAGACCAATAAGCCCAGTCCCCAGAGCCACCAGCAATAATAGGATAACCAGTAACGAAAATATCACTCGACGACCTAAGTAACGGCTCATTGGCACTGGATTATCAGCGGTTTGATCGCCACCTTTAACCATAATAATTAAGGCTCTGCCAAGATTAAAAATGATAAACAACAATAGCAGTACTAAAACACACTTAAAAATGAGCGGGATGTTCATGCGATATCCTTATGTTTTATTGCCCAAATTAGTTTGGTTGCCAAGGTATATTTGGTTACATCGAGGAATACTGTCACTGCTGCTATTGACTGTGGTGGTATTCGTGATTTTGGTCAAGTTAGGTTTATGGCAAATGGACAGAGCCATAGAAAAAAACCAGCAACTGGCAGATATGGAAGCAAGGCAAACCGCTCCAGCGCTTAGTATTGAAGCGCTATTAAACAAGCTAGATAACGGCAGCATGACGGGTTACCGCTTACAAGTGCAAGCGACACCTATTAATCAACAAATATGGTTACTAGACAATCAAATCTATCAAGGACAAGTGGGTTATTTGGCCTTTCAGATATTGCAAATTCGGCACAAAGAAAATAGCGCACTCACACCAGATAAGCCTTGGCTGTTACTCGAGCTTGGTTTTATCGCCGCAAAATCTCACCGTGATGAATTGCCCGAGATTGCCCCTGTTACAGGTGATTTAGCGCTAATAGGTCGACTCTATCAAAAGCAGATCAATCCCTTAAGCCATCATTTACTGGCAGAACCCTTTACCACACAACAAGGTGAGCGAATTCGTTTTCAAAATCTTAATCTGCCCGAGATGGCCAAGATGCTAGGGCATCCAATCTTGCCTGTGGTGTTGCAGCCTGATGCTTTAGCGAATCTCTTACCAACACCAGCATTACCTCACCCTTGGCAACCCTTCCCCTTGTCGGCACAAAAGCATTGGGGCTATGCACTGCAATGGTTTGCAATGGCGACCGTATTTGCAGGACTGATGGGCTGGCAGGGGATTAAGTACGTCAAAAAATCACGCTCACGCCATCAACTACATAAGGACTAGGCCAAAACAGAGCAATAGCAAAACACTGATTATAAAAACAAAACAATTAATTAGGGATAGTGCAAGAGGAGCAAATATGAACTCCCAAAACAAAACCAAATACCGCGCACTGGGGTTATTACTACTGGCATTTATTGCACCTGTAGTCATAGCTAAGTTAGTACTGAGCTTGCATTGGTATCACGGCGGCGCTACCAATCACGGTGAGCTCATCAGCCCAGAGACCAGTTATGCCAGTCTAGGCATGACTAATCCTATGCCTAAGGAATGGCAACTGCTGTATTTACTGCCCGCCCAATGTGATGATGCTTGCCGCGAACGTCTGTATATCCTGCGCCAAAGTCATACGGCCTTAGGACCTGATCAGGCTCGGGTCGCGCCCCTCATTCTTGTGAATCCCGATAGCGACTTAACTGCATTAAGTGACTTTGACTTCAACACACAACCAGCCAGTCAAAGCCTCAAGGAGTGGCTTGATCAACAGCAACTTATTATTGTTGACCCACTTGGTTCTCTCGTACTGCGTTACCCTCAAGTACAAGGTAAAGCAGCGCATTTATCTCAAGGTAAGGCGCTGTTCGCCGATCTTCGTAAGCTATTAAAACTCTCGAGGGTAGACTAATGCAACTGACTTGGCTCCTACGCATTACCTTAGTTTTTACCCTGTTAGTGATTTTAATGGGTGCTTACACACGACTCTCGGATGCGGGTTTAGGCTGTCCAGATTGGCCAGGTTGCTACGGCCACATCAAAGTCCCCACCCAAGACCATGAGCTCTCCCATGCGCAAAGCCTCTTTCCCGATCACGATATCGAGCCAGAGAAAGCCTGGCTTGAAATGATCCATAGATATATTGCTGGCGGACTCGGCTTGCTAGTGTTGTGCATCTGGTTTTTATGTTTAAAAACCCCAGATGCACCGAAAAAGTTACCTCTGTTCATAGTGTTGCTTATCCTGTTTCAAGGGGCGCTAGGCATGTGGACAGTGACAATGAAACTCATGCCTATCGTGGTAATGTCGCATCTTCTTGGTGGTTTTAGCCTGATTTCACTGCTGCTACTCCTCTATCTTCGCACTCGACCGCGGCGGATTGTGGCGAGTGACACCTCGGTTCAAAATCTCGCCCCCTTGGCATTAGTCAGTCTATTTGTCCTCATCGGTCAGATCATGCTGGGGGGCTGGACGTCGTCAAACTATGCCGCCCTAGCCTGCACGGCTTTGCCTATTTGTGAAGGTAACTGGATGGATAACCTTGCCATCGCCGATGCATTTTCTCCTTTCCAAGGCCAACACCCCAGCTTTGAATTTGGGGTGCTGGATTACCATGCGCGTATGACAATCCATATTGCCCATCGTATCGGTGCCATTATTACCGCCAGCCTGTTACTGCTGCTTGCCTATCGATTATTTGTCAGCACTCAACTTAAGGCGCTCAGTCTGTTGCTGGTTGGCTTATTGATACTGCAAGTCAGTTTAGGGATTTCAAATGTGGTGATGCATTTACCACTGGGAATTGCCGTATCCCACAACGGCGGCGCGGCATTATTGCTACTTACCCTGGTCACCATTAACTATTTTCTTTGGCATAAGTCATCTTCAACTTCGAGGGTTTAACCATGGCAAAACCACTCTCAATCAGCAGTCAGCCTAGTGTTAATGTGGCATGGCGCGACTATTTCGAAATGACTAAGCCCAAGGTGGTAGCCTTAATGCTACTCACGGTCTTAGTTGGCATGTGCTTGGCGATGCCAACGATATTACCCGTACAACCTTTGATCGCAGGACTTTTAGGCATCGCGATGATGGCGGGCTCGGCTGCGGCATTAAATCATCTGATTGATCGACGCATCGATGGCTTAATGGCGCGCACTTACAATCGCCCTCTCCCAAAAGGGCGAATCTCGGCAACGCGGGCGCTAATATTTGCCGCAGCCTTAGGCAGCCTTGGTTTTGTCATTCTGTATGTTTTCACTAACCCGCTCACCGCTTGGCTCACCTTTGCCAGCCTAATAGGTTATGCCTTGATTTATACCGCCTATTTAAAACGAGCCACACCCCAAAACATCGTGATTGGCGGCTTAGCGGGTGCTATGCCGCCGCTGCTTGGTTGGACTGCCGTCACTAATCAATTCCATGGTCATGCGCTATTGCTGGTGATCATCATCTTCCTGTGGACGCCACCGCATTTTTGGGCACTGGCGATTCATAGACGCGCTGAATATGCCAAAGTGGATATTCCCATGCTGCCCGTCACCCATGGGGTAGAGTTTACTAAAACCTGTATTTTGCTCTATACGATTTTGCTGGCGATTGCTTGCCTATTACCCGTCTTGGTGGGGATGAGTGGCCCACTGTATTTCGTCTGCTCTAGTGCGCTCAGTTGTGGCTTTATCTATAAGGCGTGGCAATTAAAGTATCAGGATCACGAAGGACTGGCGATGCAGGTGTTTCGCTTCTCGATTTATCATTTAATGTTGTTATTTATGGCATTACTGCTCGACCACTATCTGTGGGCCTAAGTTGCAGCACAAGATTGCAATCGCAATCGAGAATGTAGAAAGGACAAGGTATGCAAAAAAGAATCCCCAACACGCTGTTAGTGATCGCCATACTCTTGATAGGGCTCGGAGGGCTATTTTCGGTGAAGTTCACCCCGCCTAAACCCGTCGAATTACAAAGTGGTTTTATGTTTCCTGAAGCGTTTGCTCTCGCGCCATTTGAGCTTGTTGATCAACATAAACAGGCTTTTACCAATGCTAATTTAACAGACCAGTGGAGCTTATTTTTTATCGGTTTTACCTACTGCCCCGATATATGCCCAACAACCTTAAACAAGCTTGCCGCCGCTTACCATGAGCTAAAAAAAATTGCGCCAATTCAGGTGGTATTTTTATCTGTCGATCCTAAACGGGACACGCCAGATAAGCTGCTTAGCTATGTGAATTTCTTTAATCCTGAGTTTAAGGCTATCACGGGTAAGCAAACCCAAATCTTCCCACTCACCCGCAGTTTAGGATTCACCTATGCAATGGTCGGTGAAGGTGAAAATTATCAAGTCGACCATAGTGCTGGCTATGTGCTGGTGTCTCCCCAAGGCACGCGGGTGGCGGTTTTTAAACCCACAGCGGCGTTAGGTCAAGCCCCTCAAGTTCTCAACGAAGCCTTGATCAGTGACTTCGCTAAAATCGTTAACAGCTATAAACCGCAGTGACTATACCAACCAAAGTGACTGTCGTTATTAAATTAAACGGCGCACTATTCCTTTATCCAAGTACCATCGTCTTTGGGTCTCACCCAAGGCTGCGAAAACCAGTAAAAACCATTGTGAGTCTTGCTCGGCGCCGTACAGTTGTAACGGGAACGACCCGCGGGCAAAGCTAAGTCAGCTTGAATGCTAAACTCGTTTTCACTTAACCAAGTGGGTGCTTTAGCGCCTTGTCCTTGGATATAACACATTAATTGTTTGGCGGAAATATCGCTCATATCGAGCTTGATCTTAAGTTCTGGACGCCATTGCCCGCCCTTAAGCTCAGGATCACTTGGCGTTTGTGCCAGCACAGGCATGTTTAAACTGTATAACTTGGCCTTAAGGCTTTTTAAATCCGCATATTGTCCGGCAACGGGGAAACGCGGTAGCGCCGTGAGTGGCGAGTATGGGCCCGCTGCACCCGACTGCTGGCCAAAGGCAACAAAGCCGTTTTCGGTCAGCATGTCTTGAACCGCTTGATTGTATTCGCCATAGGGATAGGCCAGCATGTTAAAATTCTGCCCAGTCGCCTCACGAATCGCGTTTTCGGTTGCCAGAATATTGGCCTTAATTCGCGGTAACCATTGTATTTGGGATTCGTTGTCTAAACGGCGGATCAGATGTTCATGGGCCCAACTGTGGTTAGCAATATCGGCCCCTTCCTTGGAGAGCTGAATTAATTCTTCCCAAGTCATCATCTCGGTAAACTTTTGTTTAATCGGCTCAATTGCCACAAATAAGGTGTAGGGAAAACCAAATTCCTTTAGGATAGGATGCGCTGTGGTCGCAATACTGCGATAACCATCGTCGAAGGTAATCGCGACCGTTTTTGCGGGCAAATCTTGTTTGTTTTTGATCGCCTCAACTACCTGCGATAACGACACCACCTTAAAGCCATCGTCCGCCAGAAACTGCATTTGCTCACGAAATTGCGCTGGCGTTACGCTCGTTGCCGCCGGAGTGGTTTGTGACACATGGTGGTACTGTAAAATGACCACGGCATTGGCCGAAAAAGTCATCAGCCCGATGAGTGCCAATAACGCACGTTTAACCATAATGTGAACACCTCTAATATCAATGACTACTGCAAAATCCACTGCACTCGCGCTGCTATTTAATGGCACCAAGAATCGCCAACTGTTCGCGCTTGCCCTGCCGATGATCCTCTCCAATATCACGGTTCCGCTATTGGGATTGGTAGATACGGCTGTCATCGGCCATTTGAGTGACGCCTATTATTTAGGGGGCGTCGCACTCGGGTCAACGATTATCACATTAATCATTTGGTTATTAGGCTTTTTACGTATGGCGACCACCGGCTTAGTCGCACAGGCCTATGGTGCAAATGATATTAACGCCCAATTAAAACTGTTGGTTCAAGGCGCCATGCTGGCGACAGGACTTGGCATCGCGATGATCCTGCTACAAGTCCCGCTTCTCAGTTTAGCGCTCAGCTTCTCCGAGGCGAGTGTAGAAGTTGAGCGTTATTGCCGAGAATATTTTCAAATTCGGATCTGGTCTACACCCTTCGCCCTGCTCAATTTAGTCATGCTGGGCTGGCTCCTTGGCCGGCAACAACCCAAGGCGGCGATGTGGCAGTTGATCTTCGCCAATGTGGCTAACATTATCCTCGATGTGCTGTTTGTATTAGGATTCGGCTGGGGTGTAAAAGGCGCAGCACTCGCCTCAGTATTTGCCGATATCACCGCCTTTAGCGTTGCGCTCTACATGGTATTACAGCAAGTTAAGTTAATACCAAACTACCCATTTGCCGAAATCCGCGCCCATATCCGCTTTACTGGTTTTGGCCAGTTGCTTCGGCTCAATAGTGATATTTTTATCCGCAGCCTATGCCTGCAAACTGCCTTCGCCTTTATGACCTTTCACGGCGCAGGCCTTGGTGACAATACCGTCGCAGCCAATGCGGTGTTATTGAATTTACTGCTATTAATCTCCTATGCCCTCGACGGCATCGCCTATTATGCCGAGGCAGAAGTGGGCAAAGCCTATGGTCAAAAGCGCGCGCAGCAATTGCATGAAGCCGTGGTGCTGGCCTGGTGTTGGTCTGCCATCACGGCTCTTGGGTTTACCCTGATATTTAGCCTTTGGGGAAGCCATATTATCGAACTGTTGACCAGTATTGATGAGGTCAGAACCACAGCACAGATTTATCTAATTTGGTTGGTATTGCTACCGCTTTGGTCTTTTAGCTCTTACCTATTCGATGGCGTTTATATCGGTGCGGCGCAGGGCAAAGTGATGCGTAACAGCATGATAATTGCAACATTTGGCGCCTTCTTTCCGACATGGTATTTACTACAATCGCTATTGCCTTCTGAGCAGGCTAACCATGCCCTCTGGGCGGCCATGACGGCCTTTATGTTAATGCGTAGCCTGACCCTTGCTGCACATTATCGCTTTAGTAAGACATTTATTGTTAGTTAACTCAGTAAAGACAGTAGCTTACTGAGGTTTGACCGATTAATATATGCACAACTTTTGTAATATAAATGTGATATAAAATGAAAAGGATTTTACCTCTACTGCTCCTGTGGCTGAGCCAGCCACTGTTTGCCGAACCAGTCCCCCAACTCCCTGTGGAAGCTTTTGCCAGCATTCCCGATGTGAGCTCAGTGCAATTATCACCCGATGGTAAAAAAATTGCCTCAATTGTTCGTGTCGAACAACCCAAACTCAAGGGAACCGTTGTCAGCATTCTCGACTTAGAAACGGGAACAAAAGACGTAGCAATTCATACCGATAACCAAAAATTTGTAATGCTGTCGCTCACGTGGGCAAATGACACGACATTGCTCATAAAAGCTGAGTTTCCAGCAAATCGTGATGGAACACCAACAACCGAAACTCGTCTAGTTAAGTACGATTTAACCACTAGAAAAACCTCGAGTGTACTCGCTCCTAGTGTTATCGAGCGACTTAGTTGGATCCCTCAACATCAGGGGCAAATTATCGATTTGATGCCTGATGACTCGGAACATATTCTGCTATCCCTTGATGGTATGGGCCAAAAAGCGGGGGAAGACAGCGTACTCAAAATCAATCTGTCACAGGGAAAGTCCTCCTATATTCAAAATGCTAAGCGTAATATCATCGGCTGGATTACCGACAGACAACATAAAGTCCGTATTTCCATCTATAACGATGATACTGAATACCGCATCTACGAACAGCCCGAGCAAAAATCCGAGTCTCGCTTGCTTTGGAGCTTTAAAGCCTTCTCCGAAGACAGCATCTGGCCACTGGGGTTTGATGCCGACCCCAATATTTTGTACGTACGCGCCTATCACAAGGGCTATGAAGCTATCTTTAAGGTGAACTTAACCGACCCAAAACTCACCAAGGAGCTGGTTTACGCCAACGAAGATACCGATGTTGAAGGCGATCTGATCTATTCACAACTCAAGAAAAAAGTCATTGGGATCAGTGAGGGCGATGGCGAGGAGTACACCTTCTGGGATCCTGAATATGCGGGTCTACAAAATGGGCTTAAAGCGGTATTACCCAATGCCCACAACTACATCACCCAATTTAGCGCCAATGAACGCCGCTATATCGTCTACTCCACCAGCTCGACTCAGCCAGGCACCTATTACTTTGGCGATAGGGATGAAAAGGTGCTATTTCCGATAGCCGAGAGATATAGCCAGCTCAGCACTGAACAACTCGCAGACACGCAATACTTAAGCTACGAAGCGCGGGATAAACTCAAAATTGATGCTTACCTTACTGTGCCTAAGGGCTTTAAGGCGAAACACCTACCGACCATTATCTTCCCGCACGGCGGCCCCATTAGTTACGACAGTAATGACTTCGATTACTGGGCACAGTTTTTTGCCAACCGCGGCTACGCAGTATTCCGGATGAACTTTAGGGGCTCTGCCGGCTACGGCTATGAGTTTATGAAAGCGGGACTCAAAAGCTGGGGACTCGAAATGCAAAACGATGTGGAAGACGGTACTCGCTATCTAATTAATCAAGGAATTAGCGATCCACAGCGTATCTGTATTGTTGGTGCGAGTTATGGTGGTTATGCCGCTCTAATGGGCGCTGCCATGACACCCGATCTGTATCGCTGCGCAGTGAGTGTCGCAGGGGTGACGGACGTAGCTAACTTGGTTAGATCCAGTCGCCGTTTTACCAATTATGAAGTCGTCAAAGAACAAATTGGCGATGACTTTAACGTCCTCTATGAACGTTCGCCCATCAGCAAAGCCGATAAAATCACTATCCCAGTATTACTACTGCATGGTGACAAGGACAGAGTGGTCAAGGTACAACACAGCCGCGAAATGTTTGACGAGCTAAAATCACGTAAGAAAAACGTCGAATATATTGAGCTTGAAAATGGTGGCCATTATTTGAGTAACAATGACCACAGGTTAACGACTTTCAAGGCGCTGGATAAGTTTTTAGCAGATAACCTAAAAACTCAGTTGTAGCATTAAAACCCATAAAAAACGCGACTCAAGGTCGCGTTTTTTATTTAGCTCAACTCAAAAGATTAAGCGTAAGAGTGCTCACCGTGTTGGTGATCGGTTACGTCACGCACACCGGTTAATTCACCAGGGAACATATCTAACAATTGTTTTTCGATACCATCCTTTAAGGTGATATCCACTTGTGAACAACCGTTACAACCACCGCCAAACTGCAATACCGCAACGCCTTCGCCGGTGATTTCGACCAACATAATGTTGCCGCCATGGCTTGCTAGTTGTGGGTTGATTTCAGATTGAATCACGTATTCGATACGCTCCACTAACGGCGCATCACCCGCAACTTTACGCATTTTCGCGTTAGGCGCTTTAAGGGTTAATTGCGAACCTAATTGATCGGTAACAAAGTCGATTGAAGCTTCTTCTAAGAAAGGCGCACTCTTCTCGTCGACCATGGCACTAAAGCCATTAAATGCTAATTCAATATCATCACTTTCAACGGCATCTGGTGGGCAGTAAGACACGCCACACTCAGCTTGTGCGGTACCTGGGCTTATCACAAATACACGAATATGAGTGCCTTCAGGTTGATCTGCTAACAACTTTACAAAATGGGCTTGAGCCGCATCGGAAATCGTAATCATGGAAACCAGCTCCGTCAGGGGATACCTGAGTGTTTTAGTAAGAATTAGCCGTATGATACTCCTAGTCACTCGCGCTTTGTAGTCCCCTTGGGCGCAAGTTTATGGATTTTTGCCATAGTGATCACGATTCAAGCCTTATTAAGCAATTTATAAATAACACTTAAACATCAGCATTATGCATGAGTAAACAAGCATTAATAAAAAGAAAAGCGACTCAATTGAGTCGCTAAAAAGATCCTATAAAAGACAAATTATTTTGCGGCTTCTTGTCCTGCGATACGGCCATAAACAATGATATCTGTATACGCATTGCCACCGAGGCGATTGGTTCCATGGGTTAAACCAGTCACTTCACCCGCAGCAAACAAGCCCGGAATCACCTTTCCTTGTTCATCCAGTACACGAGTACGTGTATCCACCACAAGGCCGCCCATCGTATGGTGCACAGAAGGTGTCGCTTTTAAAATCCAATAAGGTCCTTTACTTAAATCGACTAATCCTGAGCGATGATTAAAGGCCTCATCCTTTCCTGTAGCTGCATAGTGATTAACGTCTTTAATCGTTGATAACAGCTTATCTTCAGGAATATTAAAGACTTTAGCGGCTTCTTCTAGGGTGTCGACCTTATACATTAGTCCGTCTTTGGTGAATTCCTTCAGTTCGCCTTGATGCATTTCAACTGTATGAGCAACGTTTTCAATGTCTTGATTCCAGAGCACATAAGTATAGCGACCAGGCTGGGCTAGAATGGCATGTGAAATCACATCTCGGCGTTCCAATTCCTCAACAAAACGCTCACCCTTCTGGTTAATTAACACTGCACCAAAAAAGCGAGAGTCTGCAATTAAGGCAATCGCGCCCGAGGTTGGGCTACAAATAGGATATGACTGGATATATCCCATATTTTTAGCCGCTGCGTGAATTTTCTCTGCCATCACAATACCATCACCGGTGCCGCCCGCATGGCCTGTACTACCGTAGCGCTCGTCTAGCTCTGGATTGTATTTCTTGCGCATCTCCATATTAGAGGAGAAACCACCCGTCGCAATCACAACACCGCGTTTAGCATGGTAAGTGATGGTTTTGCCATTATGTGCCGCTTCTACACCCACAATGCGACCCGTTTGATCTTGGATTAACTTTTCAGCCTTAGTATTGGTATGGATCGGTAAACCGACTTCATCAGCTTTAATCGAAAACTTACTAATGACCTCAGCCCCAGTATGACCTTTAGGGATTAATGCCCGTTTAACGCTGTGCCCACCAAACTGAAATAATTGATCTGGGTAGAATTCTACTTTGACGTAATCCCTTAGCCATTCTGCTGCACCGACGGCATTATCGACCATGGTTTTAACCATTTCAGGATCACCTTTGAAATCGCCACCTTTTAGCGTGTCGCTGATAAACAGCTCTTTGCTATCGGTAATTCCCATATTTTTTTGCACCCAACTACCGGCCACATTCATCTCAGCGCCAGAGATCAATGAGTTACCACCAATAATTGGCATCTTTTCAATAATAACGGCAGAGCGACCTGCGGCTATCGCCTCTAAACCCGCGCTAAAACCTGCTCCACCCGAGCCAATAATCACCACATCATAGGTATATTCTGCTGGGGTTAACGCCTCACTTTTCTTAGCAGAAGCCGTTGCAACAAGAGTAACTCCCGCGGCTTCAATACTTTTACCCACGGCTTCTTTAAGCGCTTTAGACGTTACGGTGGCGCCAGCAATACCGTCAACCTCGATAGAGTTATTATCAATAATTGCCTGTTTAACATCTTTAAATACGGCACCAGCAAGGACTTTATTTTCCTTTTGCTTGAGTACATCAATCGCAACAATATGTCCGTCTTTAAATGTAGTTTCAACCTGCACTTCGCCATGCTTGCCTTGAGCGGTTCCCTGGCTTTTTACTATTTGATGGGTAACTTGACAGCCTGCAATAATTGCTGTTGCCGTAACAGCAATACCAATAATGGATTTTTTATAATGCATTACAATTCCCTTATTATTTTTTATGAAAAATAGAACAGCACCAAATTAAATGAGGTTCTACTTATTCAAAATTCAACCTATTTGATAAAACGTTAAAACTGGTAACCAACAGATATACCGTATTCAATCCCATCATTATATTGCGAGCCCCAGCTATCATAATGAGTGATATATAATTTTGAAAAAATTGAATCAGTGAAGCCTGTTTGTAACGTTGTGATGATCTGATGACCATAGCTGTCATATGAAAATAATGCTTGATGCGCTTCATCCCGATCAATTTGTGCTTCATAATTCAAACTTAAACTATGTTTAAACCCTAGCAACTCAAATGGATACTTTGCATTTAAAACCACTGCATAACCTGAAAGATCATTAAACTTCTCTGATGTGGGGGAAAAGCTACCAATGGTATAATTTAAACCAACACCATAGTTTAGTGATAGATTTTGAATTTTTGCATTATGGGTAACACCTAAATAAAGATTATCTTCAACTAGCGTTTCACTCGCAGAGATAAAGTTCTGGGTCCAGAAGTTGAACTGCGATTCTCCGAGCTTATTTTCAAGTATCAATAATGACTTAATGGTAGTTTTGCCATCAAGATGTTTCTGGTTTTCCGCGATTTCAGCAGGGTTTTCGAGCTTAAGATTAGCAAAGTAAGTACCCCAATCAGCAATTCCCAAATGATTCAACTTTACAAAAGGTTGATTAAAAACACCTGGGTTATCATTTTTTGTGTCACTGGTATAAAACTTATAACCTAAATCCACGCTCGTTTTATTCACATCAGCATATACTGAACCACTAAAAACAATTGCACTGACTAAAATAGATGCTACACTTTTTTTACACATAGAGTCCCTCTCAACCATGTATTCTAGGAAGTATTTTAAAATACTCATAGACCAGTAAACGTTATATAATAAAGTTACTACGAATATCATGATGACTATGTGATCTAAGCCCAACGGCGCTTTTGCATTTTAAAAGTGTGTGGTTTAATGCAGTAAATTTACAGCTCCAATTATTTAACTGTTAGATATTTCCAACCTAGCGGTAAATAAATTATTTTCAGATGAGCTAGTAAAAAACCAACCCAATTGGTTTGCGAGACGTTTCACCAGTAAAAGCCCTAAACCAAATCCATGGCGGCCCTTACTATTGTAGGAATTGGTTATTTCTATACAACAAGCATCTTGAGTAATGCGAATATCCCGCCCTCCATGCTCAATACTATTCCTTAATAAATTGCTTAATATTATTTTTAGCGGATGAAGCTGAATGGGCAAACAAGTATCGTCAGAAAATAATTGAATTTTTTGCTCATGACCATGTACCCGTTGCTGCTCCTCGATAATACAGGCAAGTAGAGGCGATAACGCGACATTTTCCTTTTCTAAGCTGGAACACTCTTTATTAGTCAACCACAGTAAGGTTTCAATGAGTGACTTCATTTGATTGGTCGCTTGGGAAGCATACAGCGTTGCCCCCGTAAGCTCACCTTGTTGTAATGCGAGGATTTCGAATGAAGATTGGCATATAGCAACTGGCGTTCTTAACTCATGGCTAGCAAAGCGTAAAAAATTAAGTTCGCGTTGCTGAGCCTCTTGAAGCTGTAAAATCGAGTAATCTAAAGCATCAACAATGGCTTTAAGTTCTGCATACTGTTGTTGCGGCAAACTCAGTTGTCCTCCTGCCTCCCAATCATGCTGTTTAATCGCTTGGCTAATTTGATGCACAGGCGTAATCACTTTGCTTTGCATATAAAACGCTAAGCTTGCACTGGCACAAAAGGTTATCAAGACAAGCAGCAAAATGGCCGTCATATTTTTAGGGGCAAAGTGCAAATCATGGGTAACACTAAACTGCAGCCAAACGTAGAGCGGCTGGCCAGCTTGGGTGTAGTACACACTCAGCGCGTTAACAATGGGACCTTCTGCATGCTCATAGCGAATTTTGCTCGCATCCGTTAAGACTTCATTGTTACTTAACTCACGAATGTGCGGCGGAATATCTAGCCAATGAGGATAGACTGTTAAGTTGTCAGTTTTTAGAATCGGCTGCTGTAATGGTTGCTGAGTTGGCTGTGCCACCTTAAGTAATGCTTCGGCCGCTTGCCCTGCATTATGCATTGTGACTTCATGCATAGAAATCATACCTGCACACATCATGCAAAGCGGGATAAAACTATTCACACCTAAGGTTATTAAAAGAAAAAAAACTCCCCACACTTGATAGCTACGCTTGAGGCTAAATTTAGGCGCTTGCATTGATTTCATCCCTAAGGCTTAAGCCAACGCCACGAATTGTATGTAATATTTGCCGCTCAAAGGGGCGATCGATCACTCGGCGCAAAAGATGAATATGACTGCGCAAGCTGTCACTATCAGGTGCGCTGTCGGGCCAAAGCATTCGCTCAATCTCTTCTCTACTCACAGTTTCTGGACTACGACGCGCTAATAAAGCCATGATCTGCCATCCGGTTTTAGACAAAGCCAGTAGTTGCCCTTGCCGATACACCATGTGGTTTGCAAAATCGATTTCTAGGTCACCAATAGTCAACCTTTGGGGCGCAGGACGACGCTGGGCAACCACCTTCAGCCGCGCGACCAGCTCCTCCATCGCAAAGGGTTTTATTAAATAATCATCAGCGCCAACAGCAAAACCAGCCAAGCGCTCATTCAAACTGCTACGGGCGGTTAGCATGATGATAGGTGAACTAAAACATTGCGCTTTCCAGCGTTCACACGCCTCAATGCCATCACCATCCGGTAAATTAAGATCAAGGATGATGGCGTCAAATTGCTGCTGGCTGATCAACATTTCTGCTTGCGCTAGGTTGAACGCGTAATCGCACTCTATGCCACTCAATTCAAGATATTGAATGATGTTGTTAGAGAGAAGCCGATTGTCTTCAACCAGTAATACCAACATATTTAGATCAACTCATATTGATGGGCGAGATGAATTAAGTTTGCTCGATTCGTCGCCCCAAACTTCCTACGCATTGATTCCATATGGTATTCAACTCCCCTAATACTTATCGGGAGCTGGGTTGAAATTTCGTCATTCTGCAGGCCGTTTGCGACCATAACTAAGATATCTCTCGCATTATCTTTAAGTAGAGAGCTTTGAAGAAACGGATTAAACAATGACTTATTCCATTCAAATAGCTTGTTTTGGGCATCCTTTAAGGTCGCACTCAAACCCGTTAATTGGATGTCTGAATCACTCAGATGACTCAGCAGAATAAAGCGACCTGCCCAATGTCGATTGCTATGGCATGCAACGGGCCAACTTAATACAGTTTGAATATGGTGCTTATTAAAAAGTCGGCGAGCCTTATCACTTTTCTCACACGACAAGCGATACATATAAGATTTTGACGTATCTAACGAAAAACCAAAATTAAAATCATAAGCGGCAATCTGACTTAAATAAAAACGCTGCAATTGGGCAACTTTAGGGGATGACGCTACGCTGGCAGTGGGTTTACGCAACGAGGCTTGCGAGAACAGATTGGTTTCTTTTGGAAAGTGATAGTTTTCATACGCACAATGTGCGATCCCTTGAAACCAGAATCCACTAAAACCGTGCGGTTTCAAAGCAGCACTTATCGCCTGAATAACGTCTTGTAATGTCGATGCCGTATTGGCATTTGATAGCGCCAGTTTAGCGTCCATAAATACCCCCAAACAAAATATGATTAGAAGGTATCTCAATACAAGCAACAAACAAAATCTATAGATACATATACTTACATTTGATCGCAAAATTAAAAGTTATTTTTTATATCCCGTATTTTTGACATAGTTTTGACGTTCGTAACGCTAAACTGCAACGATCTTTGTTAACTATAAGTCCGTTATCTCCAACAAGCCTGGCGCTTCGGCTCGTGCAAGGCACCATATTTGAACATGCACGTATCGCGCTTCAAATAAACGGGCGATTTCCGCAACCGTCGTGCCTGTAGTCACCACATCATCCACCAGCGCGATACGTTGATAGGCAAAATCAACATTTAATTCAAAAGCATCCTGTAGATTTCGCCGCCGCTGAACGCCGTTTAATCCAGCCTGTGGACGCGTATCCTGCCGCCGGGTTAATCCTTGGTCAACTAAGGGCAACTGTAAGCGTTGCGATAACTCATGGGCAATCAGCCATGCTTGATTAAATCCCCGTTGCCGAAGCCGATTGGCATGAAGCGGTACCGGTACTATGGCCTGCGGCAGCGTGATCAACCCTTGCTGCTCAAGTAAGGAAAGCCTCTCAACTAAGGCGTGGCATAAAATGGGCAGCGCGGCGAATTGGCCTTGATATTTGATCGCCGCGATCCATGGGCCAAATCCTTGATGGTAGCTACAGGGCGCAATGACTTTTCGCGGCTGATGCTTTTGGCATTCACCGCAATACTCGAGTTCAAGCTGCATGGATTTGCCACAACCTAAACAGATTGGGCTATGGTAAAGCCCTGAGTGTAAGCACACATGGCAAAATCCAGCTTCCGTTGAATTTAGGGATTGGTGGCACAGTAAGCAGCGGTTAGGTAAACTGCCCGCCAAGCAACGATGACCCCAATGCGAGACTAAGCGTAATAGCTTCGCCCCCTGTTGCGACCAAATCCATTTGCTATCGCTCGACATACAACATCCTATTTGAGGTATTTTAGTGAACGCTACAACGTCTGCTCATCATCCACTGCATATCGAAACTATTGGCCAAGGGCCAGATTTGGTGGTGATCCACGGTTGGGGAGTTAATAGCGCCGTGTTTACGCCACTGCATGAGCAACTGTCTGAGTATAGAGTGCACTATGTCGATCTGCCGGGCTTTGGCTTAAGTCAGCCAATCGCAGGCAATTTATCCACTTGGATCGATGCGTTAATCAATAACTTACCCACCAATGCGATTTGGGCTGGCTGGTCGCTGGGTGGGTTAGTCGCAACCCAAGCCGCCATCGACTATCCATCGCATATCAAGGGATTAATTACTATCGCCTCTTCCCCCTGTTTTATGGCAAGGGAAGAAGAAGCATGGCCCGGTATTCCACCACAGGTGCTCAGTATGTTTGGCGAGCAACTTGGGCAAAACTTACCTAAAACCATTGAGCGTTTCTTAGCGATTCAAGCCATGGGCAGTGAAACCGCCAAAGAAGATATCAAGCAGCTGCGGGATTTAGTCTTGGCTCGCCCACTTCCCGATGCTGCGGCATTAACTCAAGGCCTTGATATGCTGAATCAAATTGATCTCAGAATGCAGCTATCGAGCATCAGCCAACCTTGGCTACGGATTTGGGGCAGGCTTGATGGACTCGTGCCCAAACGCGTGCAACCTCAAATGCCAACGGCAAGCCACATCACCGATGTGATGCTCGCCAAAGCATCCCACGCGCCATTTGTGTCCCATAGGCAAGAATTCTTACAAGCACTCTTACCTTGGTTGACACAATTCAAGGACTAATGCTTTATCTTTGTGCAATTAGTGGCTAGTATTTAACCATTAAGGCTACAAGGAATTCTCCATGCTGCTTGTCAGTAATTACCCCCAAGTTCCGCTAGCGACCACCAATGTCGCGACGGACTCGGCTCGGGTCGACAATCAGCTAAAACCTGTGATTATTCCACCTCAAGCCAGTACAAAGGGTCACGAAGAACGCGCCTTTAATCCGCAAAATGAACGCACAGCCGACCAAGCACAGCAACAGGCTCGCTTACTTGAGCACAGTCAGCAGCAAGTTCAACAAAAACAGCAGCAACAGCAATCCTCGCAGCAACAGAGCCAGCAGCAACAGGAAAAACATGCCCCAGCGGTTGCAGCAGAGCGCGCGCTACCGAAAAACCTTAAAGTACCAGTACGAGGTCCTGTCGCCTTACAGCGTAAGGATATTCGCTTAAAGGTCAGTCAAAACACTCCTCGCCCAGCCAATACCAATGCAAAAACCACCACGGCTCGCCAACCTATTCAAGGCGAGTCTCCTCAGTTTTATCAACAAGTTGGGCAACGTATTGGTCAATATTATACGCAGCAGACTCAGCCAGAGGCTGAGCCTGCAGTGTCGGCTTGGACTTAATGGGCTTTAGATTTTAGAGATAAAAATGCCGCTAACTTAGCGGCATTTTTTATGCAATTACTTGTTTGAGTTGCTCGAGTTACCCGAGCGATACAGCTCTTGCTGATAAGCTAGACTACCCCACAAAGCCCAACTTAAGGCTTTTTTCTCCAGCGCTTGTGCTGCAGGCGCATAAGGAGTTAAGTGCTCGGTTTTTTCATCATATTGGAAACCCTGTGCCTCTTTCTCTGGCTGCAGAATGACCACATCCTTACCTTCCATCAGCGCAAAGTTTTTATCATATTGCATCATAGCGCGCCCCGGCCAATCCTCGCTAACTTGGGTTAAGTCACGGCCTAGCATAGGGTAAGAACCTGATATTCCAATCAAGGATAGCAAGGTCGGCGGCAAGTCGATTTGACTCACGATCCGGTGATCGCGCTTTGGCGCAACATTATCCCCAAGGATTAACCCTGGAATACGGAAACGCGAGACAGGCACCAGATCGGCACCACCCACTCGACTGTCGTGATCGGCAACCACAATAAAGATTGTGTCCTTCCAATAGTCAGCATTTTTGGCCAGTTTAAAGAACTCGCCAATTGCATAATCGGCATATTTTGCCGCGTTATTACGGGTTTGTTTAGGCTGCTCATAGAGTTCAATACGGCCATCGGGAAATTCGAATGGATCGTGGTTAGTCGAGCTAAACACTAAACTAAAGAATGGCTTACCTTCGCTATGAAGACGCTCAAATTCGCTATTGGCCTTACGCATCAGATCTTCGTCTGAAACGCCCCACGAGCCGACAAAAGCAGGAGATTTATAATCCTTTTGATCGATAATATCGCTAAATCCATTTCCTAAGAAGAAGCTACGCATATTGTCGAAATGGCTTTCACCACCATAGATAAATTGGGTGGTATAACCGTGATACTTCAACAATTCAGCGATACTGAAGAATCCCGTCTGACTCTTGCCTAACTTCACTACGGCACGGGCTGGCGTTGGGGTAAAGCCAGTCGTAACCGCTTCAATTCCTCGCACAGAACGCGTACCAGTGGCGTAGAGATTATCGAAATACCAACCTTCCTGTGAGAGTGCATCGATATTGGGTGTTAATGGCAGGCCACCTAAGCTCCCCACAAAACGGGCTCCTAGGCTCTCCTGCAGCAGGATCACTAAATTTTTAGGCTTTCCGGTGAAACTTGCTTGGTTAAAGCTCAGAGAAGGGATTTCATTGGAGGTAAACGCACTCTCAGGACGACCGCTCTCCTGCCTGATGGTTGCAATAATCTCAGCTTTATCCAAGGAGCCATACACCTCAGAGGCATCTTCTTCACTGCCCATTTGTTTGATCGCAAACACCAAGGAGTAAGCAGAGTTAATCACCAAAGAGTTAACTAATGGATCGTCGGCAAATGCCACCATCGCCGGATTTAATGGTCTATGGCCTAAGGTTGAACGCGCCCCCAACAGGGTCACAACGATAACCAGTACGGCTAACACTGGGCGCCAATACCAACGGGGAAAACGTAGATTTTTAGACAACTTACCGCTCAGTACCCAACCGCCCCATAGCGTTGCGATGCTCAGTACCACGGAAAAAATCAGCTCTAGCTTACGTCCCGCCCACAGCATCGACAGCACTTCTTTGGGGTAAATCAAATACTCTACATACAAGCGGTTAGGTCGAATACCATATTCCTCAATAAAAGCGGGCGTCGACACTTCGAGGAATAAGATGGCCCATAGACCTAAGGTTAACCAGAGGCGCAAAATCCATTGCCAAACCCGGCCAATCAGATGATCACCCGAAAATAACGCCGTACCTAAGGCAGCTAAACCCCATAACCAACAGAGGGTCGCAATATCGACACGAATGCCTTGCAACAATAGATGCGACCAACCATCAACGGCGGCCACACGTTCGGCTTGCCACAGACCTAAACCGATACGGCTTGCCGTCGCAATAGCGAGTACTAATAGACTGAAAATAATAATTGCGCGGAAGGGTCCATGGACGTTCTGACGACCACGGAAAGATAAACCTGACTGCATGTACTACCCCAAAACATTAAACACACTCTCAGCTTTGGAGTGTCAATTTGAAAAATCACCAGAAGTGATTCTATGACAACCGATCTTGCTTAAGGTTGCATTAAATTGCTGACTTTATATTATCAGCCCTAGCAAATATGCAACAATTTTGTGATTAAGGGGTAAAAAGTGTCGACTCGGGCACAGACTAACGCCCGAGTCGTATTGAGTTAGCTTACTTTTTAAGCTTAGCGAAGGCATCGGCAAAGGCATTACCCATTGCCGCATTGACAGGGACGGACTTAGGTGCTGGACGCCCCGACTGATGTTGTGCTGATTTGTGCTGTTGATTCGGCTTGTTAGCCTGATGCTTCCCCTGCGCAGGCGCACGAGTTTGCGTCTTGCTCTGATCAATCGCCTCATCCAGACGCATACTCAGACCAATTCGGCGACGCTCCACATCGACTTCCATCACCTTCACTTTGACCACATCACCCGCTTTAACCACGGTATGGGGATCGGTAATAAACTTGTCGGTTAATGACGAGATATGCACTAAACCATCTTGATGCACGCCGATATCCACAAAGGCACCAAAGTTAGTCACGTTGGTGACTACGCCTTCGAGGATCATCTCAGGCTTGAGATCCTTAAGCTCTTCAACTCCATCCTTAAACTTAGCAGTCTTAAACTCGCCACGGGGGTCGCGGCCAGGTTTATCCAGCTCGCTAAGGATGTCAGTCACTGTCGGCAAACCAAACTCTGGCGTAATAAACTCCTGCGGTTTGATGCTACGCAGTAACTCCGAATTGCCAATTAAGCTCGACAATTCCACCTGTTTGGTCTTGGCAATGGTTTCAACTAGCGAATAAGCTTCGGGGTGAACTGCTGACATATCTAATGGATTATCGCCATGGCGAATACGTAAAAAGCCTGCGGCTTGCTCAAAGGCTTTAGGGCCTAAACGCGGCACTTTTAACAGCTCTTTACGGTTTTTAAATGCGCCATTGGCATCGCGGTAATCAACCACGTTTTTGGCCAAGGTTTTATTTAAACCCGCAACTTGCGATAGCAAAGGCACAGACGCCATGTTTAAGTCCACGCCCACGCCGTTTACACAGTCTTCGACCACGGCTTCAAGCGAGCTAGAAAGCTGGCTTTGACTCACATCGTGCTGATATTGGCCAACGCCGATAGACTTAGGCTCAATCTTCACCAGTTCCGCTAATGGGTCCTGTAAACGACGGGCAATTGAGACCGCGCCACGAATCGAAACGTCTAGCTCAGGGAATTCTAGTGCCGCCAGTTCTGATGCGGAATACACCGAGGCGCCCGCTTCGCTCACCATCACTTTGGTTAGCTGTGGTTGGCTGTCCTTGAGGCTGGCAATCAACTCAGCCGCTAATTTATCGGTTTCGCGGGATGCGGTACCATTACCAATCGCGATTAACTCTACCTTATGCATTTGCACTAAGTTGGCGAGGGTACGAATCGACTTGTCCCATAAATTCTGTGGCGCATGGGGGAAGATAGTCGTGTGCGCCACCAATTTACCGGTGTTATCCACGATGGCCACTTTAACGCCAGTACGAAGACCAGGGTCGAGGCCCATGGTTGCCTTGGCACCCGCTGGCGCGGCCATCAATAAATCACCTAAGTTACGGGCAAACACGTTAATGGCTTCCGCTTCTGCGCGCTCACGCATTTGCGAGATAAACTCGGTTTCCATTTGCAGGGCAATTTTAATTCGCCATGTGGCAGTGACAACCGTTTTGAGCCACTGATCCACACTGCTATCCGTCAATTTTAAGCCTAAGTGCTCACTAATAATGACTTCGCAGTAACTGCCTTGACCGGCCTCTGCACCAGGATCGGCATTCATGGATAACGACAGGAAACCCTCATTACGACCACGCAGCATGGCTAAGGCGCGGTGAGATGGCACTTTTGCCAAAGGTTCGTTGTGCTCGAAATAATCGCGAAACTTCGCGCCTTCCTTCTCTTTGCCGGCGATAACTCGGCTCTCTAACACACTGTTTTGGCTTAAGTGTTCACGGACTTTACGCAGTAATTCCGCATCTTCGGCGTAACGCTCCATCAGAATGTAACGGGCGCCTTCCAGCACCGCTTTGGTGTCGCTAAAACCCGCTTCCAGATTCAAATAACCCGCAGCCAATGCTTCAATATCGGCATTGTGATCCGCCAACAAGGCTTCAACCAGCGGCTCTAATCCCGCTTCAATGGCAATTTGGCCCTTGGTGCGGCGCTTAGGTTTGAAGGGAAGATACAGATCTTCGAGACGCGTCTTGCTATCGGCGCCGTCAATTTCCCGTTGCAACTCAGGCGTTAACTTACCCTGCGCTTGAATGCTGGATAAAATCACCTGACGTCTGTCATTTAACTCACGCAAATAACCTAAACGGCTGTGCAGCGTACGTAACTGGGTGTCGTCTAACCCACCCGTCGCCTCTTTACGGTAACGGGCAACGAAGGGAACAGTAGCACCATTGTCGAGCAAATCTATGGTGGCAGTGACTTGATGCTCACGAACATTGAGTTCCTGAGCAATAATTTGGGCAATAGTCTGCATAAATAAAGTATCGAGCCTAACGGTTTGATTAATCCTAATTACGCCCAAGATACCACAGGCGCAGTCGTTGTTTCATATGATGCGAGCGATTTGCGGCTGAAAATCGCCGAGAGTTTGATCTCGCTAGGTTTATTCGTGCTCGCCCTCTAGCGGCGCGTCGAACGGCGTATAACGTATTTCATTGATATACCATGCCTTTGGGCCTGAGGGCGTTTGCACCACCACTTCATCATCAACTTGTTTGCCGATAAGTGCCCGCGCCATGGGAGAATCAATGGTGATATAACCCAGTTTAGTATCGAGCTCATCTTTACCGACAATCCGATAACGCACCCGCTCACCCGCGTCGTTTTCAAGCTCAAACCAAGCGCCAAAGTAAATTTTGCCTTCCTGCTGGGGCGAGTAATCGACAATTTTAAGCTCTTCGAGGCGCTTAACCAAATAGCGAACACGGCTATCTATTTGACGCAAAAGCCTTTTGTTGTAAGTGTAATCCGCATTTTCACTTCGATCGCCCTGCGCAGCGGCCTCTTGCACTTTGAGGGTGATCTGCGGGCGATATTCCTTCCACAGGTATTTTAATTCTTTATCTAAGGTCATCCAGCCTTGGCGGGTGATCAAATGCGCTTTCATGCTAAGACTCTGTAGTTAAATAGGGCGTGTTGACGTTTCAGGGTTATTTTTGCAGCAATTTGGCTGGCTTTTATGCAAGGCAAAGTCCGTGCAGTGTAGTTATTCTACATAAACGGACGATAACGCGGCAGAAAAGCCAGCCAAATGCTGCCCGAAGGGTTCGTCTGGCAAGCCCTTGCTCTTACTTTCTGTCATAAGAGCAGCTCGTCATTTGAGTAGAATAACTACACATCATTCCTCGTTTCGTGAGCACGTGCTTGCCAGAACGAACAAAATCTAATCTCGAAACGTCAACACGCCCTAAAACGAGCATAATTTTACATAGGCGTGCACTGATAATACTCAGAGTCGCCACCAAAGTTAAGGACTAGCAAAAATCGCCTCTGCCAGAAATGCCAATTTAGTTACAATTTCATATGTATAGTGAATATATTCAACGATTCCCATGCAATTTCATTTGCTTAGTATTAACATGAGTTGGCAATTTGTCGCATTCGACTGCCGTTGGCTTACATCATGAGCTAGTCGCTCTGATTTAATCCAGCTATATTAAGCATATTCTTGGCAGATTCGTTTTCAATTTCAGCCAGTTAATCTTTGTTGTATAACGGCATAAAAAATAAAAGCAATAATCCGAGCAATTTAAGGACATCCCATGGGACAAGAAACCTCGAAAATCCTCGTTGTCGATGATGATATGCGCCTACGAGCACTCCTCGAGCGTTACCTGATGGAGCAAGGCTATCAGGTACGCAGTGCGGCCAATGCTGAGCAGATGGACCGTTTACTGGAGCGAGAAAATTTTCATTTGATTGTGCTCGACCTCATGCTGCCTGGGGAAGATGGCTTATCTATCTGCCGTCGCCTGCGCCAACAGGGTAGCACCATTCCCATTGTGATGCTGACGGCTAAGGGCGATGAGGTCGACCGTATTATCGGACTAGAACTCGGTGCCGATGATTATTTGCCAAAACCGTTTAACCCGCGGGAACTATTGGCGCGGATTAAAGCGGTGATGCGCCGCCAAACTCAGGATGTGCCCGGCGCGCCGGCGCAGCAGGAAGCCGAAATTCGCTTTGGTGAGTTTTCCCTCGATTTAGCCACCCGTGAGATGTACCACGGTGATGAGGCCATCGTGCTGACCAGTGGCGAATTTGCGGTATTAAAAGTGTTAGTCACCCATCCACGCGAACCGTTATCGCGGGATAAATTGATGAACCTCGCCCGCGGCCGTGATTATTCGGCGCTCGAGCGCTCGATTGACGTACAGGTTTCGCGCCTGCGCCGCTTGATTGAAAAAGATCCCGCTAATCCGCGCTATATTCAAACCGTGTGGGGATTAGGCTATGTGTTTGTGCCCGACGGTGCCGCCCGGCGATGATGCGCTTTTGGCCTGTTGTTGACACTGTTTTGGCACGACTATGAAACTAAAGTGGTGGCAGCGACTCCTTCCCCGCAGCGCCTTTAGCCAAACGGTACTGCTGATTGGGTGCCTGCTGCTGATCAATCAGCTGGTGTCCTATGTCACCGTCGCTGTGTATGTGTTAAAGCCCAGCTATCAACAAATCAACCAGTTAATCGCCCGCCAAATCAATCTGTTATTTGTCGATGGTATCGATATCGGCCGTGAACACTTAACCATAGTCGATGCGCTTAATGCCAAAGTCCGTGACGATGGCATGAAAGTGTATAACCAACAGCAAGCCCGCGAAGCAGGTATCGAACAAGCCACCTACTACGGTTTTTGGTCATCGCAGATGACCGAATATCTGGGTGGCGATGCCGAAGTCCGTGTCACCCATGGCCGCGTGTTACAAGTTTGGATCCGTCCGCCGCAGGCACCATCTGTATGGATTAAAGTACCGCTGATTGGTCAAAACGTTTCCGATTTGTCACCGCTGACCTTGTACTTAATGGTGATCGGCGCACTCAGTGTTGCCGGTGGATGGTGGTTTGCCCGCCAGCAAAACAGGCCACTGAGACGCTTACAAAAGGCCGCAATTTCGGTGTCCCGTGGCGAGTTTCCCGACCCTTTACCCCTCAAAGGCTCCAGCGAACTGGTTGAAGTAACCAACGCCTTTAACCAGATGGCCCATAGCATGAAGCAGCTAGAGCAAGATCGTGCGCTGTTGATGGCAGGTATCTCCCACGATTTGCGCACGCCGCTGACTCGTATCCGCCTCGCCTCAGAGATGATGGTTGAAGATGATCAATATCTTAAAGACGGTATCGTCAACGATATCGAAGATATGGATGCCATTATCAGCCAATTTATTGCCTATATTCGCCAAGATCAGGAAGCCAGTCGCGAGCCCGGGCAAATTAATAAACTCATTCAAGATATTGCTCAGGCCGAAGCCAATCGTGACGGTGAAATTGAGTTGGCGTTGGCCGACTGCCCCGAAGCACTGTTTCAAGGGCTAGCAATCAAGCGAGTATTGAGCAATTTAGTTGAAAACGCCTTTCGTTATGGCTCCGGCTGGGTGCGGATAAGCTCGCAATTTGATGGTAAACGCATAGGCTTTAGCGTTGAAGATAATGGCCCAGGGATAGATGAATCACAAATTCCTACGCTCTTTCAGCCTTTTACCCAAGGTGATATTGCCCGCGGTAGTGTCGGCTCTGGGCTTGGGCTCGCCATCATCAAACGGATTATCGACCGTCACCAAGGCCAAATCACCCTCTCGAATCGTGCTGCAGGCGGCTTAAAAGCCCAAGTTTGGCTACCGCGAGAATAATCCCAAAATCATAATGACAACGCTGACATTGGGTTCGATTTGTCATATTTGTGTCACGCAACATTCATAAACTTTAGGCAGTTAACTTACCTTAAGTTTCCAATGAAGATTGCATCATGAAGATTTCAACCTTATCACTCTCTGCTTCAGCGCTGTTGTTATTGCTTGCAGGATTATTAGCAGCCGTAGTGCTATGGAGTAGCGACCAAAGGCAACAGATTGAGCAACAAACCCAAGTTCTCCAAGGTATACAACAGGATTTCCTCGTTGGCGTGCGCCGCGATCTTGATGGCTATTTAGCGAGTGGTAATGCAACCCTGCTTCAACAGGCCAAAACCAAACTCAATCGCATCAAAACCCAACTGGGCGAACTGGATCTCGCAGCCTCCGGCAGTGCTGACGACCATTTACAAACCGCATTAACTCAGTTTATCCAAGACTTAGACAACAAATACCGCGCGGCGGGCAAACTCGCGGGCAACCCAAGACAATTACTCGCCCATGCCGAATCCGAAATGCTCGACTATAACCGCAGGCTCGGCAGTTATGCCGACAAAGGCTTAGCAGTTAATGCTGCAGTGGCCGAGCAATATCTGCAATTAAGCCGTGACTTACCCAGCATTGTTTACCAACTCTCGCAGCTTACCGATGGCTATCTCATTGATAAAAATCAGCAGCTTAAAAATATTCTCGACAGCACCAGCAAAGCGCTTAACCAGTGGCGCAATCAACTCGACACTCTGCCGTTAATCGGTATTTACGAACAGCAAGAAGCGGATGAACTGACTCTCGGAGGCAGTGAGCCTGAACAAATTGAGGTAGGCGAAAATGATCGAAGCGAGCTACTAAGCCTTGCCAATCGCTACAATAAGGAAGTCGCCAATACCCACCAATTGCTCCAAGCCAACCAAGAGATGCAAGCGCAATTAATTCAAGCCATTAGCATGGTTGAACAGCAACTCATCGCCCTCGGTGAAGCCCAAACGGTCAAAAACCAACACTTAAAATATGAGCTACAACTTATTCTTTATACGATGGTTTCTATCATGGCGCTGTTCGCTATCGGCTATTTAATCCTGCAACAGAACCGAGTCGTTAAGCCCCTTAAGCGCCTCAATCAAGCCTTTATGCAGTTAAGCGAGTCCAACAGCCGCGAGCGTTTGGACATTAATCGCCGCTGTGAAACAGGCCAAATTGCAGGGCATTTTAATCAGCTACTTAATCGCTTTGAACAGGAAGATGAACTGCAGCGCCAACAAATGACCAAGGTTTCCCAATCCTTAAGTCGGTTGGTCGCGCGCATTACTCAACTGTCGCAGCACACTGAGCACACCCAGACCATAGTGGCCGAGACGCAGTCGCAAACCGAGCATATCCGTAGCCTCGCCAATGAGGTCAGCCATACCTCGGCTCTAGTCGAGCAGAGTGCGGTCGAAACCATGCGCCAAATGCAGTCGAGCCAAGCCGAGGCAGAAGCGGTACTTAGCGCCACCGAGCAAACACAAACCGCCGTTGGCCTGTGCCATGCATCACTCGAAAGCCTGAATAACTCAGTAACAGACGTTGCCAAAATCATTGATGTGATTGGCAATATCGCCGAGCAAACCAATCTACTGGCGCTTAATGCCGCCATTGAAGCCGCCCGCGCAGGCGAGCAAGGCCGCGGCTTTGCGGTGGTCGCCGACGAAGTGCGCAGCCTTAGCCAACGCACGCAGGTATCGTTAAATGAAATCGTGAAAATCCTGCAACAGCTCACCCAGTCGAATCATGCACTTAGCGAAAGTGTCGATGGCATTGCCAAGGCCACCAGCAGCCAAAAATTACGGGCGCAAAGTTTATGGCAAGTTGCGCAAAACGTGCAAAATCAAGCAAGTGAAATGGCAAACACCGCCAAACAGGGTTCACTTAATGCCAAAGAACAGGTGGATTATCTCGATGAGTTTGTCCGCAGCATGGACAACCTAAAAGACCAAGCGCAAACCAGCTCACAGCAGAGCGAAGTCATCGCCCAAGAAGTGCAGCAAAGTGTGGAAAATATCGAAACCAGTTTAGGTATTGCCGACAGTCGTGTCGTGCCAATGCGCGCGGCTTAAGCTTAAGCACATAAAAATGGCAGCAAGAAAATAATCTTGCTGCCATTTGCAGGGATTAACGAGCATTAGTCGTTAACGAGTATTAGTCGTCAATGCGGCAACTGTGGATTTGAATGTCATCAAACTGACATTCCACATTGACCCAATTACCATCAAAGGTCGCTAATGAGGCATCACTAGCATGGTAACCCCACAGACTGTTCTGGCTCACCTTTCCGGTTAGCTCCAGCTCATTACTCTGCTGTTCAAGATCAATTTCCTTCACTAGCCATTGGCCATCGGCTAATTCAACGCCCTCAATTTGCAGCCATTTTTGATCAAGGGTTGCAAGGGTTAAGCCATCATCAAACTGGGTTCTCGCGTCGATAATAAAGGTAAAGCCATTGATTTGTAGCTGGTTATTGCTATCGAGCGTGGCTCGCCCTTCAAGCTCAAACTTGTTGCCTAAATCGGGTAACGGGCCACCCGCATCTGAGCTTTCAAAGTCGACCTCTTTGGCCCACAAGCCCTGCGCAGTAGATTGAATATCCACTTCTAGGCGCTTACCTTCCAGCAAATTGGCGCGATTACCATCTTCAAATTGAGTCTGTTCAGTCACATAGAGTCGTGTGCGGCTATTAAGCTCAAACTGGCTCTTGTCTTGGTTAACCCAAGTCACTGTGCCCTCTAACTCCATCTCGTTGAACGTCGGCGCATCATTCGCATCTTCTACGTCGACTTCATGGGCCTTAAATACGGCGCCATCCTGTTGACCTTCAACCTCAACCCACACACCTTCGGCTAACAGCCCTTCTAACTCGGCATTGGCATAATCGATCAAGGCTGAGCCCAAGCGGAATTGCTGCGCAACAGAATCAAGCTCTGTTACCCGACCTTCGATTTCAGCAATTGCGAGATTCGGGAAAAGGTTAATCGACTCTACCTGCCATTGTCCGACCACTGTGGGATAGCCATTTACCGCTACCCAATCTCCCTTTTTATATTGGCTAGCTGATGCAACAGCTAGCTGTATACCATTGATCGTAATATTATTTTTATTGATAGCACTGATTTCACCGACTAGCGCAGGATCGACAACCACCGTTTTAGCCTGCTGACCTTGGTTAACCAAATCCAGGCGCATCCCCACTTGAATAGCTTTGGCATCCAGAGGCTGTTGTTGATAACGAATATCTGCATTGGCGATATTAATCTTGTATCCATTCACAGTGATCTGCTGATGGTCTGCGGACACCTGAGTCACAGTCCCCATCACTTTAGCGGGTAAATTCGCGGGAGGTGGCGTCACATCCGTTGATGAACCGTCGCTACCACAGGCGGTTAATAGTAATGCGCTAATACCTACTAAGTGCTTATTCATTTTTTCTCCCTTATTTACCTTGTTAAATCAACGGCTCGCATCTTAGTATGGGAAACGTCAAGCAAACGTGAAGAAATGAAGATAAGCAATGAAAGTATTAATTGTTGATGACAATCATGATGTTATAGAAACAATCATGGACTATTTAACCCTCGAAGGCATTATTGCTGACTGCGCCTATCACGGTGAAAGCGCCATCAATTTAATACAGCAAAACCATTATGACGTGATCATTATGGATATTATGATGCCCAAATTAGACGGTATCCGTACGGTCAAAAAACTGCGCGAAGAGCTGTTTTGTAATACGCCGATTTTGTTTTTAACCGCCAGAGATAGCCTGCAGGACAAAATTGACTCATTTACCTCGGGCGGTGATGACTTTTTAAATAAACCCTTCGCCATGGAAGAACTGTGTCTGCGTCTACGGTCACTGCATAATCGCGGGCCGCGTTTAGATGTAGGCATATTGCGCTTTGGTGAAATCAGCTTAAATGTCGCAACGCAGCAAGCATGCCGCGCGGGTAAGGAAATCAAGCTGAGTAAAATCCAACGCACGATTTTGACGCTACTGCTCAAACATGCCCCCGCCATTGTGAGTAAAGAACAAGTTATCGATGCGGTTTGGGGGGATGACGCCCCCTGTAGCGACGCGCTTCGTAGCCATATTTATGGCCTGCGTAGTGCATTGGATAAGGGCTTTACAGATTCCAAACTAGAGACGATTCATGGCCAAGGTTACCGACTCCTCCCCTAAGCCATTACCGAGCTTATACAAAAAAATTCGCCTAACGTTTTTAGCGCTCACAAGCCTAATGTTCGCGATTTTCTGGGGTTTGATTTATATCGCCGAAGAACAAATTGAGGTCATTAGCCTTGAACACAAACTGGCGACCGAAACCCGTGAATACCAGAAAAACTATCAACGATTTGGCGATAAAGCCCAGCTCCCCGATATCCACGAACTCACCACCTATTGGAGCAAAGAGTTTGTGCCGCAATGGCTGCAAGCCTATCAACAAACGGGTTTTTATGAACACCAGTTGGGTGCCGAAGATAAGCACTTTTTGATTTCGCCGCACCCATCGGGGCAAGGTTTATTGTATGTGGTGTTTAAGGATGATGCGGATGACTTTCTCGATGGATATGAGGACAGGCTGCATATTTTGATATCCCTCTTCGGGGTAGGTTTACTGCTGTTCATCATGGCCTATGGCTTATATTTTGTGCGGCTACTATCGGCGCCATTTTTTGAAATTGAACGAAAAATCAATGCGCTGACGCCAGAGGAGCCGAGCTTTATCCCTAGCACGCCCTACCGTGAAACCCGCCATATCGAACAAACCTTACTGGAAAATAAAACCAAAATTGCCGCCTATTTTACTCGGGAACAGGAGTTTAGCCGCTTTGCCTCCCATGAACTACGCACGCCTATTATGGTGATCCAAGGCTCGACAGAATTACTCAAAAAACTGCCAAACAGCGCGAACGAAGCCCAGCAGCGGATCGCCAACAAAGCCATCGCCCGCATTGATTACGCAGGCCAACAGATGAAAACCCTCACCGAAACCTTTTTGTTATTAGGTAAGGAACAAATTGAATCGCAACACTATGATCAAGTTGATTTAGCCGCACGGCTTACGCAGCTATTAAGTGAAATGGCGCAGCATTTTGCCAAACACGAAATCCGCCATCAGCTCAGCGTTAACCAAAATACCGCCATTTGCGCGCCGGTGAGTTTTGTGGACATAGTGATAGGCAACTTAATTAAAAATGCCTTTAACTACAGCAGTGGCGATATTGAAATCACGCTGAAAAACAATCAACTAACCATAAAAAATCCGCTTAGCCACCACAGCGCCGAGCCCACGGGCTATGGTTGTGGTTTGATTATTATTGAACGTATCTGCGAGCGCATGGGGTGGCACTTTTCGGCCCAAAGCCTAGGGGATGATTATCTGGCAACAATCCAATTTATGGATAACCGCGAGCCACAACAGCATCTAAATGAATCCGCTTAAATTCTTCACAACTGCTTCACGCTCGTCTTGGCATGATACTCACCGCAGATGAGTCGCCCAGCGGCGTAAGATTAGAAAGAGGACATTTAGATGAATAAAATCACCTTAAGCATGTTAGCAATCACATTGTCATTGAGTGCCTTTTGCAGCCAAGCTGGATTTCAACCAACAACGGGCGAACCCCAATTACGTGGTGGCTTTCAAGGCCCCAGCGCACGGCAAATCATTCATGATGTCGTCAGTGCACTCAATGCCAGCGATGACACTCAGGTGGAGTTAACCGGTCATATCATGTCGTCAATTGGCCACGATGATTATATTTTCCGTGACAGCACGGGCGATATTAAAATCGAAATTGACGATGATCTGTGGCTCGGACATACCGTCACGCCAGAAACCCAAGTGATTATTCGCGGTGAAGTGGATAAGGACTGGTCAGAAGTCACTATCGATGCCGACAGCATTCAACTCGCTCCATAACCGTATAAAAATCCCGAATAAAAAAGCCAGCCTAGGCTGGCAATTCTCTCGCTCAAGCAAGCGGCACATCAGCCCCATAAGTTCAGGGGCATCCGCTTATCTTAACTTAAAGCCGCCAACACCACTTCGGCCTTGCTCACCTCAAATGACTTAGGTGCTTCAACATTCAGTAACGTCACCACGCCGTTATCGATGATCATCGCATAA
The DNA here is from genome assembly GCF_000146165.2 of Shewanella oneidensis MR-1. Classification (NCBI taxonomy): domain Bacteria; kingdom Pseudomonadati; phylum Pseudomonadota; class Gammaproteobacteria; order Alteromonadales; family Shewanellaceae; genus Shewanella; species Shewanella oneidensis. The sequence continues at coordinate 4,837,010 of NC_004347.2, forward strand.
CGTTGTGAACGCACACCGCCAAAGCCTGCGGTATCCATCTCTAATCCGAGCGCCTTAGTAAAGCTCGCATCGCCATCGGCAAGCATCAGTAACTCAGACGCATTTTGCGCTTCGCCCCAGGCTTTCATCACGAAGGCATCGTTTACCGATACACAGGCAATTAAATCAACGCCTTTGGCTTTTAACTCATCGGCCAGCACCACATAACCGGGCAAATGCGCTTCAGAACAGGTTGGTGTGAAAGCACCTGGCACTGCAAATAATACCACTTTCTTACCCGCAAACAGCTCGGTAACTTGATGATTTACCATGCCATCTTTTGTTAATTGGCTTAGCGTCGCCGCTGGTAATTTTTGACCTTGAGCAATCATGTCTCTCTTCCTTTAGTTAACGTAACTCGCCCATACTAGCCCGAATCCGACAGGATAAACACCGAGAGAAAAAGGGGGATTTGTAGCAGCAGAATCGATATTGCTATGCGGGAACGCCCTAAAGGGAGGAGCAAAGTATACTGGTTAGGATGAGTCTAGGTTTCAGTGCTTAGCCAGCTTACTGTTTAGGGCGTGTTGACGTTTCGAGATTAGATTTTGTTCGTTCTGGCAAGCACGTGCTCGCGAAACGAGGAATGATGTGTAGTTATTCTACTCAAATGACGAGTGACAAAGAGCAAGGGCTTGCCAGACGAACCCTTCGGGCAGCATTTGGCTGGCTTTTCTGCCGCGTTATCGTCCGTTTATGTAGAATAACTACACTGCACGGACTTTGCCTTGCATAAAAGCCAGCCAAATTGCTGCAAAAACAACCCTGAAACGTCAACACGCCCTAGTCAGCATAAAACGACGCAAATCTCTTTCCGCACGCATAACAAAAAGAATTCGAACCTTTTCATCGCCATACTTGTAGAAAACACGACATGGATTTACCACCACTTCACGATAATTGAGCCGCTCTAGTTCTGGTGGAATACGCCCTGAATCGGGAAAATCGACTAAACGCTCAACCTTTGCAAAAACCATTTGAACCAGTTGCTTGGCAGCAACGATATTTTCAAGCGCGATATATTCAGCAATATCATTCAGATCAGCTAAAGCAGGTTCCGTCCAAATTATTTCAGCCATTTTGACATTCTGTCCTTAGCATCTTGATGGCTGACGACTTTTCCATCCGCTAAAGCTCGCTCACCACGTGCAATACCTTCAAGAATCGCCAAACGATTTTGCATAAACTCATAATCTTCTACATCAATAAGATAAGCTGACGGTTTACCATGCTCAGTGATCAATACTGGTTCTTTGGTCTCATGCAGATCGGCAAGGATCTTAGTTGCTTGACGTTTTAGTGACGTCACGAGTTCCACTTTCATTTGAACAGCTCCCGAAAAACACTAAAGTGATACTATTCTATCACTATAAGCATAACAAGCTTTGAAACGGCTAACGGCAAATGCAGCGCGCAGCGGATTGATTTCGTAGCCAGTGTTTTTGCTAGCAATAAAATGCGTCTGTTAGCGTCTGTAACTGCAAAGATGGGCAACCTCATCCTGTGTTTCTTGCGAAAACAGCGCCAATTGCTCATCAGTCAATACACCATGATGCTTCAAGGCTGCTATTTTAACGACCGCATTACTACGTTTAAGATCATCAAACATCTCAGCGATGGCATTATCTTCTTTGTTAATCACTTTCCAAATAGCTAAGTAAGCTTCATGCTCCCGACCTTTACGGGTAGATGATATGTGCTCTATACGCTCAAAAATTGTCTCGCATGCCGAATTGAGCAAACTCTGTTTGAGACTGCTAAGCCTCTTCCAATCTTTTTCAGGTACAGATGACATCTGACAGTTCTCCTAATACATGAGGCGAATAAATAAGGCCACCCCAAATAAAACAAAAACATAATGAACTTTAGGTTTGCCCACAACTTACTCAGGCCAAAGTGGCTTGAATAGCTGCCTTTAAAAGTACTTGGGCAGCATTATCGAAAAAAATCGACGTTTTAGGATGGGTGCCCACTTTCTTCTCTCATAAGCAAAAAATCGACGTAGCAAAGTACCCACCTTAGGATGGGTATCAGCTTCCTTTATGTTCCACACTTGGGATAAAGTCGCGGCGGCGCGCGGCCTATCCTTATTTGCTAGCCTTGTACCTTTGCAAGAACACGCCCCCAAGCCGATGCAATACGCCGCAGAAGCGCATTATGGATAGCTTTAGACAGATCCGATTCTGTCCAAACTACCCAGTGCTCGATAACTCTGCTCTTATAGCCTGCGCCGCATCCCCACTCGGCAGCCATTGAATGCCAAATGGATACGAATGTCCTCACCTGTTCGATCCATTGTTCCTTCGCGATTTCACCCACGTTTACCGAGAAGGCGTCGAACTGAGTAACACACTTACTTTCCAGTGCATCAATCTGATTGGAAAACTCAGGGTACTTACTGCGCAAAAGTGCCAAACTATTCTTCAACTCGGCAATCTCTGTGCCACAGAATTTGACGGCGCTTGACCTTGCACGTTGATTGATCGCCTCGTAGACGTTTAGATTGTACCAAGACCCCTTTCGATCAATGCTAGCTGCAAGAGTCCGATGATGCGTTGCGGAAAATACATTCTTAATGTATTCACCAAAATGAGCCCAGTCAGGTGACCTTGCATCAGCTCTCGAGCGCCAATCTGACACTAGGGTATGGCTGTCACGCTCAAAGGCTTCAACCTTGCTATCTTCCGCGCTCAGAAGTTCCTGTGAAGCGGCGAGAAGCGTTACGAGTTCATTCAATTTGCTGGTGATATAAGCTGAACGTCGCTCCTCCAGTACATCCCAAATTTCAGAGCTTGAATCGTTCTTGCTATCAAACGTAATGATATTAGGGCTTATTTTGTACTCGTGTGAAATTTTATTTACAACCTGCTCTTCCCTGATGCTTCGACCAATACCTTTGCGATCATTGAGATCCGTAATATCGCAGTCAATGTCTGAGACCTTATCAGATTCGTTCTTGTCTAAGATCAGTAGAGTTACGTCTCGGGCAACTCGCCGACCTAAACCCAACTGAATTCCAAGTTCGTAAAACGATCTACAATCCGCGTCTGGTGCATCCACGAACGAGGAGCAAATTATTGGGAACACTCCCTCTGTATCCAAAGTTTTTCGGATATCCTCACGGTGAATGTATGAATCGATGCCACGAGTGTCGACAATACTCCAAACAATGTCGCCACGCATTAAAGGAAACGGGCCTCGAATAATGATCCGCGAGGGTATTGAAACAACCTTGTTCTTCCCGTCATTAATCCGAGCGAAATTGTCTCTGAGCCATACCTGCCAGCTCTTTGATTCCTCTAAATTTGGCCAAAACTCCGTTTCTGTTCTGCTCTCTAAGTCCAAGCAGGAAAACATTAGCTCGTTCACCTCTGCCACAGACTGACAGCCCATTGAAAACTCTAATGCCTTGTCGCTTGAGCGCCACTTACCGTCTTCTTTCTTCTTTTCAATCGTCAGGCCGAGCATATTTCGTATGCACCGAGTAAGTTCCTCGCTCAGAAGGTTGCCACCTTCGTCTTCATCAGCAACGTTCTTATTGGCTTTAGCCCATATGAAATCGGCAAAATTTCTTACAACTCGTTGAACTTCATCTTCCGGCAAAGGCTCAACTTTGATGGAGTACTTAGTAGCATATTCTACCGCCACTTCACATACTGTTGTTCGGCCAGCCCCGGTCTTCAGAACCTCAACAGGCTCATTGTTGGAGTCTTCATACTGGAGGTCGGAGACTTTACATATTGCGGATGTTTTTCCTGCGCCGATTTTTCCAATGAAGGCTGCACTAAAATGTTTTTGATCTATTGTGCTGAGTAGTTTAACTATCCCGCATTTGTTCTCGAATAGACGTGCAGCCACGTCCTGATTGAGCGGCGCTTTAAGGTAACGATCAATCTCGGCCAATAGCGGACCTGCTTGTTCTCTCATCTCTTATGCTCCAAACTGAACACTCTCAAAGGCTAGCAATTATATCGTACGCATGTACATAACCTCACCCCAAACACTTGGCAAAATTATTCACAACTCACTGATTTAAAATTTGATTTCCACAATAGCAAAAATCATTCTGGGTAGAAAGAGCGCAAGCGCATGATTTCTGTTTGTTTTTTGGGTGTGCATTTTGAAATAAAAAAGCAGCGTATCGATGGATACGCTGCCTTGTAAGGGTGAGACCGACTTCTTACTCTGTGTGTATTAGTCAGTATGGCCTTTGATAAACTCTGTCACATTGCACATCAAAATCAAATCTTACATAAACTCTTCACGTTTACGCAGTACCGCCCACAGTCCTAGGCCAAGCAAGGCGAAGAATGAAAATGCACCGCCTTCATCCACAATAATCACCTCGCCTGAGCTATCGCGGTCACGACTTTCTAGCGGCAAGGCATATAAGCCATCGGTATTATCGGCGCTAATGCTTGCCACAATACCGCTATAACCGACCTCATAGACATCAATTAACACATCGTAGTGATCAGTTTGATAGCCGGTGTAGAGGGTGGTCAGCACTTCGTAATCATCCTGCGTGGAGTCACCGTAGATGGTAAACACACCTGTGGTGTAATAATGCACCCAAGGTCCGCCGTTACGGCTGAGGTATAACTCGGCAAACAGGTCAGCGCGCTCATTAAGATATGAGCCAAACACATCCACATCGAAGGTCACGCTAAAGGTTCGATAAAACCCATCGTAATCAAAGTCTTCAAACAAACGGCTGCTGGCATCATAAATCGCAAAGCTGTGATAAATCGGAGCGCGATAGGGATCTTCCGTGGTCGCACTTGAACTGGGGATCGGCTGACTCGTATGTTTGGCGATCACTTGTTCGCGGGTCATGGGAGTTGCGCCCATCAATTGCACGCGCGAAACATTCGCACCCTGTGCCGAAAAAGATGGCGTCAACGACTTAAGCGCAGCGGCGGTGGATTGCTTTACATTTTGAGCAGGGGCCGACTGTTGCAGCAGGCTTAAGGCTTGCTGCTCTTGCTTAGCCGCTTGCTCGGCATCGGTATTTTTCATCATGCCGATACTGGCGGCACTAAAGGGCTCCAAGTTTGACTCGTCGCTCGGCTGCGCGCTCACCATTGTTGATGCCAGTAATGCGCCAGCCAATGCCATAGCCTTCACATAAGCCGTGGTTGCGATAGCTTGTTTCTGTGTGTTCATCTTGAATACCCCATTGGATAATCCGTTCAAATTGGTGACATTAAAGGGCACTCAAGGTGAACATAAGCTGAACATTTAACTGCGTCGTTCTTTAGTAAACAAGCCGTTCAGCCGCAATTCATCTGCTGTGGTTAACACTACGAATATGTCAGATGAACACTGGATATGACTTGTGTGCGCGGCATCGGTTCAGGCGCAAGTTTGTAAATAGCGCTTGCCTGAATCACAGTGAATGTTAAAGGAATTGTGTTTACCAATTGGCTGATCTCTATGTGTTTGTTATGTTGATGAGGTATTCTTAGTCGACTCGATAAGCTATCCACCCCGCAACTTACTTAAGATCGCCGAACCTGTACGGGTAACAGATATGAAACTTGGTTTGACACTGATCCTCATCACCTGCTTATGCGCCTCTTTCGGCAGCATGGCGGGCAATGGTAAACACGATGATCGCAATCAATCGCGCGACCAAGGCGTGAACAATGAGCAACGCCTTGTGGTGAATAGTCCAGATCAAGCCGTAGCCATGGCGCAGCGTCAATATCGAGGCAAAGTGCTCAGCGTGCAGTCGAGCGGCTCGGGCTATCGCGTCAAAATCCTCAATAATGATGGCCAAGTTTTTTCAGTTTCGGTGGATGCCGCCACAGGACGCGTGTCGAGGAATTAATATGCGACTCTTACTCGTTGAAGACGATGTAGCACTACAAACCAACTTAAAGCAGCACTTGCTGGATGCCCATTACAGCATAGATGTCGCCAGCGACGGTGAAGAAGGCTTGTTTCAAGCCGTTGAATATAATTATGACGCCGCCATTATCGATGTCGGTTTACCTAAACTCGACGGCATTAGCCTTATCCGCCGCATTCGCCAAAAAGAGCGCGCTTTTCCGATCCTAATCTTAACTGCGCGCGACAGCTGGCAAGATAAAGTCGAGGGCCTCGATGCCGGTGCCGATGATTATCTCACTAAACCGTTTCATCCTGAGGAATTGGTTGCCCGCCTTAAAGCGCTGATCCGACGCTCGGCAGGTAAGGCAAGTCCAATTATCACTAACGGACCATTTAGCTTAAATACCAGTAGCTTAGAAGTGCGTAAAGAGGGCGAACTCGTTACCCTCAGCGGCTCTGAATACAAGCTGTTTGAAATTTTTATGCTGCATCAGGGTGAAGTGAAATCCAAAACCGCGCTCACCGAACATATTTATGATCAGGATTTTGACCTCGACTCTAACGTTATCGAAGTCTTTATCCGCCGTTTACGTAAAAAACTCGACCCCGATAACCAATACAATCTAATCGAAACCCTGCGCGGCCAAGGCTATCGCTTAAGGGTTATTACGCCAGAGCAAGGTGTTGATGAGTAAGCGCGCGCTTGCCTGGCAGTTATTAAACTCCCTCAAAACTCGGCTCGTCCTTAGCGCGCTGCTGTTTATCTTAGTGCTATTGCCGCTGATTGGCGTCGCCCTCAATGACGCCTTTGCCGAGCAGGTAAAAAGTGCCGCTAAAAATGAGCTGAGTGCCTATGTGTATTCGATATTAGCGGTCACTGAGGTTGAAAATAAACGGATTTTTATCCCTGAATTAGTACTCGAGAACCGCTTTAACCTTATTCAATCAGGGCTTTATGCCATCGCGACCACAGAGAATGCCGAGCATAAACAGAGCATCGTCTGGCATTCGCAGTCGTTTATGGGCATCACGCCACCAGCACAGTTCACCATTCCGCCAACCGGCAAAAATGCCTTTGAGCAAATCGACCTCGCGGGCGCGCCACACCTTATCTATAGCTTTAGCGTGAGCTTTGCCAGCCTGAATGAAAATGTGCCAGTGACTATCCATATCATTAAGGATGAACAGGAGTTTCAGCAACAGATAGCCCAATTTAATCAACAACTTTGGACTTGGCTGCTGATATTAATCCTAGTGATGATGGTGTTTCAGTTGAGTTGGTTGATTTGGACCATTAGGCCGCTGGCGCGCTTTACCCAAGAACTGCACGATGTGGAACAAGGTAAATCAACCCAACTGAGCAGCCAGTACCCAAGCGAGTTACAGGCGGTCGCGCGGCAATTGAATATCCTACTCAATACCGAGCAAACCCAGCGTAAGCGCTATCGCAATGCCCTTGCGGATTTAGCCCATAGCCTAAAAACGCCACTGGCGGTGATTAAAAGTCAGGTGGATTTAAGTGAGGCCTCGAGTGAGCAAGTGTCGAACATCAGCCGCATTATCAGCCACCAACTCAAACGCGCCCAAACTGCGGCGGCCGCCTCCTGGCATTTAGGCATTAAGGTGGATGAGGTGGCCAATAAACTGCTACGCACCTTAGCCAAGATTTATCGAGAACCGCAAATTAACCTCAGTGGCGAAATCGCTGATCTGGCGGTCTTTAAAGGTGATGAAGCTGATCTCACTGAGATTTTAGGTAACTTGCTCGACAATGCCTGCAAAGCCGCCAAATCAACGGTCAAATTAACCGTCACTGGCGATGCTTATCAATTGCAACTTTGTATTGAGGACGATGGCCCGGGGATCAGCGATGCCCTGCAAACGCAAATCTTTGAGCGCGGGATCCGCGCCGACTCTTATCACCAAGGTAACGGCATAGGCCTCGCGATTGTCCGCGATTTAGTGGATAGCTATAACGGCCGAATTTCCGTATCGCGCTCAGAAAGCTTAGGTGGCGCCAAATTTACCGTTAGTTTCACTCATTCAGTTTAATCTTTTATTTTCAATACTATATATCGTTTTTTTGGTAAGAAAATAAATCTACAACGCGCTTTTTGCCGCACAACATACTTTCAGCTTATGTTCATATTCAAGCGCCTATGATGCCAATAACATCCGCAAATAGGATTATTGGAGCGAACCATGAACAGATTACATCGATGGAACTGGTTAGTGTTATCGGCGGCATTAGTTACTCTGCCTTTCACTACGCCAACCCAAGCCGCAGGCGTATCAGTCAGCCAAGGTTCAAGTGCTTCACTGAGTCAGGCCGAACTCGAACAAATGCTCGCGCCCATTGCCCTCTATCCCGATAGTTTGTTGAGCCATATTTTGATCGCCTCAACCTACCCCCTCGAATTGGTACAAGCACAGCGTTGGCTAGAGGATCATCCTAAGTTATCGGTCGAACAAGTGATGTCGCGCACCGAAGATAAGGGCTGGGACCCAAGTGTTAAGGCACTGATGGCTTTCCCCAATGTATTGCAAAAAATGAGTGAAGATTTGGATTGGACCCAAAGACTTGGCGAAGCCTTCTTGGCAAATGAGGGCCAAGTGATGGACGGCATTCAATCGCTCAGACAACAGGCGGACAAAGCCAACAGCTTGGCCAATATGGATAATATGGCGGTGACCCGTGCCAACAACCAGATCATCATCGAACCAGTACGCCGCGAAGTTGTATATGTGCCCTATTATGATCCCCGCGTAGTTTACGGCACTTGGCGCTGGGGCGTGGCCTATCCGCCCGTTTATTGGCAGTTTGGCGGTTATGTTGGCAACCCTTATCGCCCAAGTCACAGTTACTTCTACTGGTCACCCGGGATCCACATTTCCTTTAACTACTTCTTTAGCTCTTTCCATTGGCATCGTCATAAAGTGGTGGTGATAGATCACCATCACTCACACCATTATCGCCCACGGGAAAGGTACTCGGTCAGCCATGGCGCTCAACCTTGGAAGCATAAACCCGAGCACAGACGGGGCGTGGCTTACCATCATCCGGTAGTAAAAGAGCGCTATTACAGTGACAGTAAATACCGTGGTCGTGACTCTCACTCCAGCGGTAGTGGACAGCATTTTACCAGCCAATATGCAAAATCACGGGAACATCAAGATACGCGTGATAACCGAGACAACCAGCGTGATGACAAGCGCCATGATAAAGACAGAGGCAACCAGTATAGCCGCGAACGGACACCTAACTTGCAACATACGCAGGCCGAGTTAAAAGAGCGTCGAGCGACGCCAATGGACTCATCTCAAACTCACAGAGAGAATTACCAGAGAGAACATCGCCAAAAAGAGCGTAACGACAATGGCCGCCATGATAATCAAGTGAGACAAAATCAGGCGAAGACGATGAGGGAGCAGACTAATGACACCTGGCAGCGGCAGTATCAACAGCGAGAGTATCAAAGTAGCGATCAACAACCTCGCCATGTTGAAACCCGAGCTCAGCCACAGCGACACGAAGCTCGCCCCGAGGTAAGACGCCCCGAACCGCAACGTATCGAGCAGCCCCGTCAAGCACAGCCAAGGCAGCGGGAAGAAGTGCGAACAAGACCGAGCGAATCGCGCCAACACACGCAGTGTGGAGCATAATCAAGGCCGCTCGACTCAGAACCAAGAACGTCGCCAACGGGAATAATTAACTTCAACTCAGGTTAGCAATGGATAAACGCCATCAATACAGCAAAAAATTCAACTAATGCCCCTCAAACTTGCGCGTTGTACCAATGATAGGGCGAATTGATGCGTTAATAGCGAGTTTATTACAAGTCAATTCAACACTATGAGCGGTGCAACGATCTGTTTGATATGCATTTATAATCCAAAGTTAAGGTTAATTAAGCACGGCTTCCCGTTTAGTCCCACAAACCACTACCTTTCTGAGTATGTTATTGCGTTGGTGAGGACCAACCGACTTCCTACGCGTTTTTAAACCGTCTTTCGATTAAGATCCTAGACTCATCTCATATTCCAAAATAAACTAAATCAACATATTTTAATAACCAAAATTAGTTATATAGTCATAGAGAAGCCTAAAATGTGGCTTTATCGTTTTATGAGTTGAGGTTGTATCGACACACACTCGGAGGAAACAATATGACTACGTTATTAATAGTGCCAGGATTTGGTGGCAGCGGCCCCTTACATTGGCAAAGTTGGATTGCTCAAAAGTACACATCATCTTTATGGGTCAATGACTTACCCTTACTAGAGCCGAAAATCCATATTTGGGCCGATGCAATATCCCGTGCAATGGATAACATCGAGGGGAAAATCCTCATTTTAGCCCACAGTTTTGGCTGCTTAGCCTCAAGTCTGGCAATTGCTCGTCATCCACAACGAGTAGTCGCGGCGATTTTAGTTGCACCTGCATCACCAGAAAGCTTTTCAGAAAATGGTCATATTCTACCCGAACACGATGACACGCCGACGATCCGGAATTTATTACCGAAACAAACACTTGGAATCTGTGGTCTAGTGATTGCCAGTGAAAATGATCCTTGGATGCCTTTCAATCAAGCAGCTTCATTGGCCAAATCCTTTGGTTTACCCACCATTAATCTGGGCTTAAGTGGCCATATCAATGTGGATTCAGGGCATGGGCAATGGCCACTGATTGATGTTCTGGTAGGTAATTTTTTGTTTCAAAATGAAAATGTGCCGCCAATACCATCCATAAAAACGGCTCAAGACAAAACCACCCCACACTTATTTCCAAATGGAATATAAAATCGCAAAATATACCTTTTTAGTTATCATGGTTACCCTATAATCAGCATTATGGTGTCAAAAACCACAAAATGAGGACATCTATGGCAACCAAAGAAGAGTTAGAACAAACCTTAGTTCCAACACTGCTCAGCAACCTTGAAAAATTGCTCGGTCGTATTGAGTTTGGAACGGTGGAATTAACCTTTCACCATGGAAAATTAGTCCAACTAGAAAAGAAAGAAAAATTTCGATTAGACCAATTATCTCAATCGAAGTAGCTGTAAAAAGATAATTAGTAACAAACCCACATCGCTGACCGGTCCACCGGAAGCCTTATTTCACATTATGAGGATTTCGGTATGAGTATTTTATCTCGGTTACAACAAGCAACACTTGCCCTAACATTCACCTCAGTTAGCTTTCTTGCGCTTGCTGAAAATACTTTGTTGAATGTTTCCTATGATCCAACCCGAGAATTTTATCGGGAATATAACCAACTTTTTAGTCAATATTGGCAAAAACAAGGCCATGAAGCTCCTACCGTCCGTCAATCTCACGGTGGTTCAGGCTCGCAAGCTCGCTCAGTTATCGATGGCTTAGAAGCGGACGTTGTAACACTGGCATTGGCCTATGACGTTGATGCATTGAGACAAAAAGCAGATTTAATTCCTGAAAATTGGCAAAGCCGCCTCCCTCATAATAGCTCTCCTTACACTTCAACTATTGTGTTACTAGTACGTAAAGGAAATCCCAAGAATATCCATGATTGGAATGATTTAGCCCGCAAAGGTGTAGAGGTTATTACCCCGAATCCTAAAACATCGGGCGGGGCACGTTGGAACTACCTCGCCGCTTGGGGATATGCACTGAAGCAATACGGCTCTGAAGAAAAAGCCTTAGAGTTTGTCACGCAAATTTATAAAAACGTACCAGTGCTTGACTCAGGCGCCCGCGGTGCAACCAATACTTTTGTACAGCGACAAATTGGTGATGTTTTTATCGCTTGGGAAAACGAAGCATTTCTTGCTGTCGAACAATTAGGTAAAGGCGAGTTTGAGATTATTGTCCCGAGTGTCAGTATTCTTGCTGAGCCACCAGTCGCTATTGTCGATAAAAATGTTGATCGCAAAGGAACACGCAAACTGGCAGAAGCCTATTTAGCTCAGCTTTATACTGATGAAGCGCAACATCTTGCTGCAAAACACTTTTATCGCCCAGCTAACCCAAATATTTCTAAACAATATAAGGATAAGTTTCCCCAATTAACCTTGTTTACCATTGATGATGTCTTCGGTGGCTGGAACAAAGCACAACAAACTCATTTCAATGATGGTGGTTATTTCGACACCATTCTAACCAAAATCAGTAAATAAACTTAGTGCGGTTTCCCCTACGCGAAGCCGCTTATCTATTTGATTCACCATGGAATAAGAATATGGGTAAGGCAGTTATGAAATCGGTTTTGCCAGGTTTTGGTATTACCTTGGGCTTCTCAGTTTTATATTTAAGCCTCCTTTTTTTACTCCCTGTGGCTGGATTGATCCTGTTTACGCTGCAAATGAGTTGGGCTGATTTTTGGGTCGCAATTAGTCATCCTCAGGTTGTAGCTTCCTACAAGCTATCATTTGCGGCGTCTTTTATTGGCGCCACGATAAACGCAGTCTTTGGCACGTTAGTCGCTTGGGTGCTTGTGCGCTATCAGTTTTTAGGTAAGAAAGTCGTTGATGCTTTGGTGGATCTCCCGTTTGCATTACCCACTGCAGTGGCTGGTATTGCATTGGTTACGCTCTATTCAACCACGGGTTGGGTTGGCCAATATCTATATTTATGGGGCATTAAAGTCGCCTACAGTGAGATAGGCGTTGTTATTGCTTTAACTTACATAGGCTTACCCTTTGTAGTTCGCACCGTTCAACCCGTTTTAGCCGACTTTTCTAAGGAATTAGAAGAAGCCTCTGCCTCCCTTGGTGCGAGTCGATTCACAACGATAAAACGAGTCATTTTACCTGCAGTATTGCCTGCATTATTGACGGGTTACGCTTTAGCGTTTGCCAGAGCTGTGGGCGAATATGGTTCTGTGATTTTTATCTCTGGCAATTTGCCCTATCGCACAGAAATTACTCCGCTACTGATCGTCTCCAAAGCTGAGCAATATGATTATAACGGGGCCGCCGCCATCGGCGTAGTTATGCTCGCAGCCGCATTCATCTTATTGTTAATCATTAATAGCCTACAGTGGTGGGCGAGTAAAAGAGGCTAACTGAATGAACACGTTATCTCCGGCAACCAACCACGCCACCACAGAAGCACCTTGGATAAAGTGGAGTTTGATTGGCCTTGCGTTAAGTTTTCTCGCGTTATTTTTAGTTCTACCTTTAGCGGTCGTACTCTACGGTGCTTTCGAGGCTGGTATTAATGTTTGGTGGCAAGCAATCACAGATCCTGACGCGCTTGCGGCCATTCGCTTAACGTTACTGGTATTAATTATTGTTGTACCAACCAATGCCATTTTCGGCGTAGCAATTGCTTGGGCTATTGCTAAATTTGAGTTTAGGGGAAAAACCTTACTAATCTCGATTATTGATATGCCCTTTGCCATCTCACCTGTCGTCGTGGGATTGATTTTCGTGATCCTCTTCGGTGCCCAAGGATGGTTTGGACCTTGGCTCGCGGCCCATGATTTAAAGGTCATATTTGCCGTCCCAGGAATCATCATTGTCATCATGTTTGGCACTTTACCCTTCGTGGCGCGCGAATTGATCCCACTGATGCAACAACAGGGCAAAGATGAGGAAGAAGCCTCGCTAACCTTAGGCGCCAATGGTTTGAAAACCTTCTGGTACGTCACGCTACCAAATATTAAATGGGGCTTACTCTACGGCGTGATCCTCTGTAATGCCCGTGCGATGGGCGAGTTTGGCGCGGTCGCTGTGGTGTCAGGTCGCATTCGCGGTGAGACGAATACTATGCCGCTACATATAGAAGTGCTCTACAACGAATACATGTTTACAGCCGCGTTTGCAGTATCGTCACTACTCACAGGCTTAGCACTGGTAACTATCGTGCTCAAAAGCATGGTGGAGTGGAAAGATGAACGTAAACATAAAACCAACTAAGCGCACCACTTTATTAAAGAGACCACTATGAGCATACATATCCAGCAAGTTAATAAGCATTTTGGTAACTTTGTCGCGGTTGATTCTGTGAACTTAGAGATAAAAACAGGCGAATTAACAGCCCTGTTAGGTCCATCAGGCTCAGGCAAAACAACATTATTACGTATTATTGCCGGACTCGAGCAGGCCGACAGCGGAATCGTCAAATTCAATGGTGAAGACATAACCACTCAACACGTGAGTGAGCGTGGCGTCGGTTTCGTATTCCAACACTACGCCCTATTTAAGCATATGACAGTGTTCGAAAATGTGGCCTATGGACTGACGGTCAGGCCAAGAAAAACACGCCCAAGCAAGGCGGAAATTGCCGAAAAGGTGCATTCATTACTCAAACTCGTCCAATTAGATTGGACCGCTGATCGCTATCCATCACAACTCTCTGGAGGGCAAAGACAACGCATCGCCCTTGCACGCGCATTGGCGGTAGAGCCAAAAGTCTTACTGCTTGATGAACCCTTTGGTGCACTTGATGCAAAAGTCCGCGCTGAATTACGCCGTTGGCTCAGACGCTTACACGATGAAATCAATGTGACTACGGTATTTGTCACCCATGATCAGGAAGAGGCACTCGAGGTGGCCGATAAAATTGTAGTGATGAATAAAGGTCGTATCGAGCAGCAAGGCACACCAGAAGAAGTCTATGACACACCAAGCAATCCCTTTGTGTATGAATTTCTGGGTAACGTAAACCTATTCCATGCAAGGGTAAAACACGGCCATAGCACTATCGGCAATATTCATATTCCCTCACCAGAACACGCGGGAGGTGAAGAACAACAAGGTTTAGCCTATGTACGTCCACATGAAATTGAAGTATTAACCCAACCGACTGAAAATGCTATAAAAGTAAACTTAGATCTAGTAACCATCGTCGGTCCAGTTGCGCGATTAGAAGTGTTGACCGAAATCGATGAGCAACTGATCCACGTTGAACTGTCCAAAGTGCAATTTAAACAGCTAGGGATCAGTAAAGGCGATAACGCTTGGATACAGCCGCGCTATTCCAAAGTGTTTTTGGGGGAGGGCATTTAACGGTTTAAAGAGTGTCGCAACAGAGCGCGAATTTTCGCGCTCTTGTAGATATGAAGCCGCTAAAACTTTAAGGTCAAGGACTGGCCTTCTCCCATGCCTTGCCACTCGATCGTAAGATCCATTATCTCGTTGAGAATATGCTCAAAGTCAGATTCTGAAATCTTAGGCATGGCTAATTTTCGGTTACTACAGGCCTGCTCGAGTAAATAGATAAATCCCGCATAGCTAGGCGCATCGGCGGACCACAACAGAGATTGCAATGCTTCAACCGTCGATTCGGTTTGCCAAATTTCAGTTTTGTCCGCAACGGCTAAAGAAGCCTCGTTATGCTCAAGGGTAAAATTGATATCAGCGCCAGCACGTATTTGGGAGAAAAAAGCGCCTTGAATACGCAGGCGCTTTTCAACAACGTAGTGAATCATATCGTGGGGAGCGATTCCCTGCTCAGGCATCTGAGTTTGTGTGGCACTGCCGTCCATACGCACACAACGTAACTGCCCGTAACGTGTTGAACCTTTAGTGAAGATAACTTGCATAGCGCTGTCCTTAATTGATCCATTCCCATCACCAGATTGACTCAAGTATAGTGCTAAATGGATAAAAAACGGCCTAAAAATTACGTTCAATAAAGCGGAAACAATCATCGGCAGATAAGGGTTTACTGAAATAATATCCCTGAACTAAATCGCAGCCCATGCTTGAGAGCAGCACCAGTTGGGCCTCGTTTTCTACCCCTTCGGCAACCACGGTTAACCCTAGTTCATGGGACATCGAAATCGTTGCCGCGCTGATTGCCGCATCGTTTGGATCATTTTCAATATCCTTCACAAAGGATCTGTCTAGCTTAAGCCTGTCTAAGGGCAGCAACTTCAAATACGAGAGTGACGAATAGCCTGTGCCAAAATCATCAATAGCCAATTCAATCCCCAGCTGGCGTAACTCGGCCAGCAACTTGGCATTTTGCTCTGGATACTGCATGGCGACACTTTCAGTGATCTCAAGCTCCAATGCGCCCTTACCCAGCTGATATTGGGCTAACACATTGATAATATCTGCGACTATTGTGTCTTTCCGTAGCTGATGCGCCGACAAATTAACGGCCATCCGCAACGTTTTAGCGCCCTTTTTACGCCACTGCGCCAGTTGTGCGAGGGCATTTTCGAGTACCCATTGACCAATGGGGATAATCATATCGATTTCTTCGGCGATAGGGATAAAACGGTCGGGAGCAACCAATCCTAATTCGGGATGTTGCCAGCGAATTAGGGCTTCAACCCCAACCACTTGTCCGGTACTAATATCAATTTGAGGCTGATAAAAAAGCCTTAATTGATTACTAGCGATCGCTTGCCTAAGACCAGTCTCGATATATTGGCGCTCAGTCACTAAGGTGTTCATGGCGGTGGTGAAAAACTGGTAATTATTTCGCCCCGCCGCTTTAGCGCGATACATGGCCATATCGGCGTTTTTCATTAACGCCTCAACACTGTCGCCATCGGTCGGAAATAGGCTGATCCCAATACTCGGGGAGGAGTGTAGGGGTTTGTTATCTATGATATAGACTTGATTCAAGCCACTGCGCAAAGCTTCTGCAGCCTTAGCGACACTGTCATGATCTGTCTCGGATAACACCACCACAAATTCATCCCCTCCTAAGCGCGCAACGATGTCATCATTGCCGACAATGCTATTTAAGCGCCGAGCCACTTCAAGTAACAACATATCACCGACATGATGGCCTAAGGTGTCATTGATATTTTTAAAGTGATCCATATCGATAAACATTACTGCAATCTGCGTGTTAGTAATGAAAGCATCTTGGAATACTTGTTCTAAGCGTGACTGCAGGCTAAGCCTGTTGGGTAATAAGGTCAGTGAATCATGGTGGGCTAAAAAGTAGATCCGCTCCTCGTTTATTTTCCGCTCGCTGATATCGGTAAAACTACCAATGTAATGGCTGATCGTCCCCGTCTCATCGCGTACAACGGACATCATCAACCATTTCGGGAAATCGTAACCCTCCTTGTGGCGATCCCACACTTCCCCTTGCCAAAAACCCGTTTGCTCTAGTGCTGCTCGCACTTGAGCATCCACGTTCTTATCAGTACGAGCCGATTCAATAAAGCGACAATTTTTGCCTATTATCTCCTCCCTTGAGTAGCCTGTAATTTGAGTAAAGGCGCTGTTTACATCCACAATAATGTCATTAGCATCAATAATGGTGATGCCTTCACCACTTTGCTGAAAAACCTGCGCTAACAGGTTTACCCGAGCAACGGTGCGCTCTTGCTCGGTAATATCTTCCACAACAAACAGGATGAGCGGCTCACCATTGGCCGCCGTCACTAAAGAACCATTTAACCTGACGGCTACCAACCGCCCATCTTTATGGCGATAGTGCTTTTGATAGGGACCATAACGGTGTGTTTGCTTGAGACGTTCAAGCTGCTCGGCTTCGCTTGCACGGTAACGAACCGGTGTGAGGTCCCAAGGTTCAAGTGCTTGTAGTTCCTCCAATGTGTAGCCAGTAATCTCGGTAAACGCTTGGTTAATTGCAACAAACTGACTATCCTCAAGGCGTTTTAACACATGGCCTACGGGTGCCTTATCGAACAGGTTACGGT
Organism: Shewanella oneidensis MR-1; assembly: GCF_000146165.2. Classification (NCBI taxonomy): domain Bacteria; kingdom Pseudomonadati; phylum Pseudomonadota; class Gammaproteobacteria; order Alteromonadales; family Shewanellaceae; genus Shewanella; species Shewanella oneidensis. The sequence goes on from NC_004347.2 coordinate 4,854,498, forward strand.
ATTTTTCTTCACTCTCAACTAAGGTGGCTTGAAACGCTTGATTACGCGCAATCTCCTTCGAGAGCGCCATAGTTTTTTCGGCCACTTTATCCGCAATCCGATACCGCTCACCGGAAGAGATTAACGTCATCCCACTCACCACCGCACAGGTGATAAAGGCTAAAAGTAGCAGGAGTAACGATAGACTAAAGGTTTCGCCCATCAGGGCGGCATAGGACTCGTAAATAACAATATGCCAATGACGATCGGCAAGCATTAAATGGGCTTGATAGTATTGGCCGGATTTGTCGCTATGTAGCTTGCCTGAAAAACTGGGAAATTTTTTCTGACTGTTTGCGTAAAGCAAAGCCCCATCGGCACTCATATCCGTCAGCCGCCAATGCAAGCCTTTTACTTGTTCAACTTTATTAATAATGCTTTCGATGTCGATGACCGCCGAACAAAACCCTTTAATGTTACCAACACGATCAAAGGAAGGCACCAACAGTAGCGCGCCTCCGGGACCATTAGGGTCCTCTGCTAACTGAATCTTGCTCGTCATCACAGGAGCAAGTGTTGCCCTCACTTTTGCAATCGCCGCGGCCCTTACTGGCTCACTGTTAAGATCCAATCCAAGTACGCTTCGGCTACTGTTCAGGGGTTGCACATACTTAACAGGCGCAAGCCAACCATCGGCGTTAGGTTTACCGTCTTGTAAATATTTAATATTGAAAGCTCCCCCCAGCTCATCCCTAGTTGCTGACTCAAAACTATTTTTATCGCTTAGTGTAACCAACGGTGACCAAGCCCAAGCTCTAAAACCATCTAACTGCAGTTGGTTACGTATACCGAACTGAATAAACTCATTTTCAGAGACCTTTTCACTGTTATCAAATAGACTGGCTAAAGCAACTAACTGCTGTAGATTCGTTCCCTGAAAACTTTCCACACTACTAATAATGGCATTGGATTGAATTTGAAATTTATCCTGCAGTTGTTGCCGCTGGTTCATATCTGCGTAGTAATAAATCCCAATACAGAGTAAAAAACCAACCAACAATGGAAGCCCAGTTTGAATCCGTCTTGAGCGCCAAATCGCTCGCCTATCGAACACTAACATGGTTAACGGGATAAAAATCACTGCACCAAGAAAATCCCCCATCCACCAATTGAACATACTGCTAACAACATCCGCACTGGTAATTGTGTCGCCCAAAACAAGGGCAGCATTGCCAAACAAAGAAGCAATACAGCAGCTAGCACTTAGACTTACCATTGATTTTATGACTGTTTCTGGTTTGTCTAAGGTCAACTGAGGATCAATATATTGAATAATGCGCGCTGAAATAATCGTTTGCAGTAACGTGCCCAAAGCAATAATGAGGGGTAACCAACCTAAGTGCAGCTCCTGACCAATATTCATATTTGTCAGCAACGACCCGATAAAAACACCACCCCAAGGCGCACGCCCTTTCCACAAGAGACAAGAAGCAATTGCAACCCCAGCCGCAGGCCAAATTGCCGCAGAATATCCGGGAGGCAAGGCAATCATCAAGCCCATTTGACCTAGGATAAAGTAGGCTAAGGCTATGAATAAATTGACCTGAATATAAGCAAATGCGTTGATATATAATCCCTTGTATTGATGGGTCGATAATCAGAATGAAGCCATCATGCCTTAATCTGCAAATCAATCACAAGCGTAGCAAAACATTTAACGAGTTGAGGAACGAATACCAACTCTGATAGCCGCATTAAGGTTATTTATGGCTGCCGCTTAGATCAATTAGCGCTATTGCCCATACTAACTTCGACAGAGCATAATGCGGTAATCATGCCTTATGGCATTTAATTGAACCGCGCCTTGGCCGGGAGTCATGATGGCTAACGCCCAAACTTAACTCAGTAAGTTGACGTCGAATCTGCATTTATTTGCTTTATTTTTCTTATGGTTGAGTTAAAACATGATGAATGATATCAGACTGAATCATGGACAGAATAGCGTTTGCATTTGATGAATTTAAGTCAAGCTCACACCAGCCATCGGTACCCATAAACTCGACTTTCTCATACTCAATTTCAACAGATTTTTCAGTTGCAACTATCCCCCCAATTAATCTGAAAATTCCGGAACGAGTGTGTATACGACTGATAGAGAACTTCTTCATGTTTTACCTAGTCCATAACAATTAAGCTAAGGGGTCACGAAACGCATTCCCAGTGAACGCATGGTTATGTGCTTATTGCACAATTTCAATTGGAACACCCACATCCACAGCCTGCCAAATTTCATCCATTTCTGAATTTGTCACGGCGATGCAACCATTAGTCCAATTGAAAAATTGACTAGCGAACGACAACCAACCTAAGCCATTATGTTGACCATGAATCATGATGAGCCCACCAGGGGTTAACGCCTCGTTTTTTGGCACTCTCAATATCATGTTGATTTGGATAAGATATGTGGATGGCTTTATAAAACGCAGAATCCTCTTTCTTATAGTCAAGTAAATACTTCCCCTCAGGAGTTTTCTCATCTCCCTCCTGCTGTTTATGACCCACAGGATTCGCACCAAAAACAACATGATAAGATTTGAATGGTTTGCCATCAGCGATTAAGTATAGTTTTTTCTCGCTTTTACTAACCAATACTGAATCAGCTTTCTGCGCACTAAAAACACAGCTTGAAAATAAAACCAATAATATGATTATGAAATTTTTCACGAGGTAACCTTAAGCACAAAACTTCCGCAGCATTATAGTGGAAAATTCGGCAGGAAAATCCAGCCACTCATTTAAAAATGAACCGAAGTCGCCTCGCAAATCAGCCTAGCCACCTTTTGAGCATATAGCTTTCAAGGAGATATACAGCACGCTTTTGGGCATTTCTTTGTTAGAGACTTTGGAAGTACGAGGTTGGATAGAAGCATTACTGCTTCTATTTTTATGGATTTGTCAGACAACACTTCAGCACCAGTGTAAATGATTAATTTAATTGGTGTTGTGTTTTATTTGTAAATTACAGAACACCATTTTATGTCAAAATATGCTTTAAATTTGTCAAACTATGGGTTCAGCGACAGCTATATCGATTTAATACTCAGCTTATCACCTACTTCATTGCCGATTTCACATAGACATCGAAGCGGTTTTTCTTGGTCTCGATAACCATACTGGGCTTAACGCCTGCTAAGTCTTCGGCATAATCGGGGCGCTTAACCACCACACGCTTACTGGCTAACGCCATGGCAGGGGCGAGCAAACCATCGGCATCGAGGTCCGCACCAACTAAGGTTTGGAATACCCGCATTTCCTTTTTAACCAAAGCTGATTTGTCACGGTGAGGATACATTGGGTCGAGATACACGACATCGACCCCTTGCTCCAGTTTAGCGAGTGCTTCTAGGCTAGAACCATGGAAAAGCTGCATCCGCTCACGCATCCAATCGCCAATTTCGGCATCTTGATAGGCACGGCGTAGCCCGTCCTCTAACAAGGCCGCCACCACAGGATGGCGCTCCACCATAGTCACTGTGCAACCCAAGCTTGCCAGCACAAAGGCATCACGCCCCAAACCCGCAGTACCATCAACCACTTTGGGCGTGACGCCCTGCTTTAACCCCACAGCCTTGGCAATTGACTGACCACGACCGCCACCAAACTTGCGTCTATGGGCAACCGCGCCAGTGACAAAGTCCACCACTATACCATCGAGCTTGGGCTCATCACGGTTATGCAGTGATAAGGTATCTGATTCAAAACGCAATTCGAAGGTTGCATTCGCATCGTAGACCAGTTGCCAGCGGGCACAAATGTCCACAAGAGTTGGGTATTGCTGATTAAAAAAGACTGGTATAGGCAAAGGGATCACTGTTTAACGGGCAGAAATTATGGCCATTATGCCAAAAGCAAACAGAGCTGAATACTCTCTACATGGCGAATTCAGGGCTGTGTATAGTGCAGCTAATTTACCCAAAGGGGGATTGCCCCTATAATTGCCCCATCAAATGTGGGTACCTCACCCACACAGCTCACCTTGGAAGATCCCATGTTAAGTTACCGCCACGGTTATCACGCCGGCAATTATGCCGATGTGTTGAAACACGCAATGTTACTGCAAACCTTGCAGTTAATGCATAAAAAAGACAAACCTTTGGTGTATATCGACACCCATGCCGGTGCGGGCGGTTATGCGTTAACGGATGAGTTTGCCCAAAAGACGGGTGAGTATCTCGACGGTGTGGCAAAACTGTGGAACAAGACCGATCTACCCAAATCCCTGCAGGATTATGTCGATGCAGTGCGCCACTTTAACGAAGACAATCCAGAAGAGCTGAACTTCTACCCAGGATCACCGGCCTTTATCGATATGGATCTTGGGCCAAAGGATCGTATGGTGCTGCACGAATTACACGGCACCGATCATCTGCTGCTGGACGAATATTTCGAGCAAGATAAGCAAGTAAAAGTGATTAAGGGCGATGGCTTAAAAGGGCTGATTGCCGCAGTACCGCCGTTAGAGCGCCGCGCACTGGTGCTTGTTGACCCCAGTTATGAGATTAAAACCGACTATCAAACGGTGGCCGACACGTTAATCAAGGCGCATAAACGCTTTGCCACTGGCGTATTTATGCTTTGGTATCCGGTGGTCAACCGCGCGCAAACAGAAGAAATGCTGTCTCGTTTAGCCAATAGTGGCATTAAGCGCCAGTTGCGCATCGAGCAGGCCATAAAGCCCGATTCTAATGAGTTTGGCATGACAGCCGCAGGTCTGTGGGTGATCAATCCACCGTGGCAACTTGATGAAATCGCTAACGAAATGGTTGATTACTTAGGTAAAACCTTAGGCCAAGCTGATGGTCATGTCAGCGTAAAATGGGAAGTAGGCGAATAACATCAGCCAGATTGCAATTTAACATTGCGCTATCGCCTAAAGCAGCGAATACCTTATTTGGCCCGCTGCTTTGTTTTTTTAAAGACCTACATCTTAAGCTGTGGCGAATCCTAAACCTTGGTGTCACGGTAACGCTTGAGCAGAATTTGCACCCGTTCCACATAGGCCTGGGTTTCTGGATAGGGCGGAATGCCATTATATTGGGTCACAGTTGTCGGCCCAGCATTATAGGCCGCGCAGGCCAACGCAATATCCCCATTGAACTGTTTTAGCATTTGCGCCAAATACTTACTGCCACCTAAAATATTCTCTTCCGGCAAAAAAGCATTAGTTACTCCCATATCTTTTGCGGTTTCAGGCATCAGTTGCATCAGCCCCATTGCACCAGCGCGGGACACAGCTCTGGCGTTAAATGCTGATTCTGCATGGATAACTGCACGGATAAGTGCAGGATCTAATTGATGTTTATCGGCGGCGCGGCTGATTAAACTATCATAATTACGGGTAAATAACCGAATGCCATTCCAGTCGATATCGGAGTCTGGGCGGCAAGCAAAGCACTCGTACAGCAAGATCTGATAGTCAGTGCTCGTTGGTGCCTTATCGGTAAAAACTGTGACACCATTGGCCTGTTGATATTGATAAACCTTGAATTTTTCTTGGCCTTCACTGCTCATGATGCCAGTGTCGGAATAGCGCGCCACAATGCGGGGTTTAGGCTTTGCCTCTTCAGCAAACACGGTTGCAAGACTTCCCCAAGCCAACAATAAACCCAGCCACAATAGGGCAATCGACTTAAGGTAAATTGGCGGTTGGTGCGCTGCAATCATCAAAGTCCCGTGTATTCGTTTAGTTTAAGTACTTCAATAATAGCAAAGAGTTGCTTCATCTCACGGTTTAACTGGCTAAATTCTGCAGAAAAGGTTGCCCCGTGGAAAATAGATTGTATTTGGAAATTCGTTCTGCGATTTGGTAAAAACATAATCAACTTGTTACGAAAAAATGCACATTGAATTGCTCCGTCAAAATGCTTAGCAAGTTCCAGTAAACGTTCCATAAATGCCGTATTAAGCAAATAGCGAGACTCCACTTGATCCGTTGAAAACACATCAAACTCTTTTTCAAATTGCGGATCTTCAAGTTTGACCCGAACCAGCCCAGCATGGCTATCAGACAAAAAATTGGCTAAACCACCGCGATCCCTCAGTACCACAGTGTGGCCAACAAAGGCTTTATGGCTACTCAGCTCAACCACTAAGCCTCTAAACTGATTTTCCGTGCGGGTCACGGTTCTGCGCCGATTGGTACTGGCATCTAGCTCTTCGACTTGCACATTCTTGGTCAGGGTAAGTTCATTGACCGTCAACTCGATGCCTTTGTAGTGGCCCTGAATATAATCACCAAAACTGGCTTTATCATAATTTGGCAATACTTTAGCTGCCGAGAGCCGATTCATATCGAGGCGCATCTCTCGGTTATAAATAAAATCCTCACCGAAATATTTAAACATCAGCGGATAAATATCCCGCTGAGCCAAATGAGTAAACTCCCGAGTTGGCGCAAAACTCCACCAACTCAACCCAATTAACGCAAGAAATGGCAAAGGAGGGAAATAGGCTGTGCCGCTGTAAAAACCGATTGCTGTCAACAAAGTCAACCCAAGCACTATCATCAAGCTTAAATATAAGCGTTTACGCGCCGCCTTAAGACAGGCCACACGCTTAGTTTCATATTGACGGCTAATGGGTGCTATGTGTTCTTCATAATATTTTTCGAGTTGAGGCAGTTCATCCAAATCCGCAGACAAGCCCACGTGTCCACGATATGTCCGAATCGGACTACCTAAAATAAATGTAAAAATATTCATATTGATATCATAGTATTGCCAGGTGATAACTCACCCTGCATTGATAAGGTTATAAGTAATCGCTCGCATCTATAGGTGCTTTTGCCGCTTCACTCACCTCATAAAATGGCATGACTTTTATGCTCGCCATAGAAGCGATAATTGATCCTGGAAATATTTCAACGGCGGTATTTAACTCAGATACTGCGGAATTGTAAAAACGACGGGCAGCAGAGATATGGGCTTCGACCTCGTTATAGGTTTGCATCGCTTCGAGCATAGTATTGTCGGACTTCAGCTCGGGATAGTTTTCAACACTCACCATCAACGCGCCCATTTTGTCATTTAACTGCTCGGCTTGAGCGATATGCGCTTTAATTGCATTGGGGTCGGCTTTATTGTATTGGCGAGTTAACTGCGTGCGAAGCTCAGTGATTTCTGTCAGTAATGATTTTTCATGATCCATAAATCGCTTAGCGATTTTAAGGATATTGGGCACCAGATCGGCGCGTTTAGCCAGCTGAACATCGATACCCGACAGTGCCTCAAGGGCGGTATTGCGTTTTTTGACTAGGCTGACGTACCAAAGATAGGTCACGATAAAAATCAGCGCTAATCCTAATAATAGTTTTTCCATTTTCCATCCTTAGTTCTTCTTGTTGCTTTTAATGGCTACAGCTAATCATAAATAGGCAAGAATTTCATCTAAAGCGTTAGCTAATGCAATCTAATATGAGTATTCACCATGCTGGTCAGAGCATCGACTACATTTTTCGTTACAACATGATTGAAATTATTCAGCTTGGATACAGAAAATCTGAGCTATAGTTAATTTGCACAACGTTAGGAGCAAACTTTTTGCTCGTGAATACTGGACTCCTCGTGAGTCCATTTTTTTTTACCCTAAATCGAGCCTCATCCCGCTTTAGCCAAACCTTAGGTTCATTTAAAGCTGAACTACCATAGGTTGCAGCCAATTTTTACTTTTACCTTAGCGTTAATCCAACAACTTGTACGTGAGAGATTCTACTGTTGATGTCAGCTAATTTGAGAGGAATTATCAGGGGATTTCGACGCTCTTTTTAATAGACTCACTTAATGTGCTAGTCGTATAACCATTCCATTAAAAAGCTACAAATTAGCAAGAAAACTCCAAGGTTAAACACTAAAGTCTGCAATTTTGCCTTAGGTGATTTATCGTCGGCTTGGGTCATGACCTGGTTTAGCGGAGTAAAAAACATATTGGGTTCGAGCCCCATGCCAATAAAAAATACCGCCACGGCAAGACTGCGGGTGAGCTCAGGGACGATAAGCTGCTCAAGATAAAACTCATAGGCACCATAGGCTAAAATGCCAATAGCGATACCATGGCAAATCATCGCCACGATAAGTTGCTTAGTGATAAGACTGCTCACCGATGACACTATGTTGCTCCTAAGCCAACGCTATGCATTGATTATGGACGAGATTTGCCGCGCAGTTTATCTCTTCTGTGATTTAACTGCATCCATATCGTCCAGCCAAATAGCACGCCACATGCGGGATAAATATACAGCGCGACTTTTAACGCCTGTCAAAATGGTATCTCTGAGGTGAAGTATTGGAACCCTGCCACTAAAAGTGAAGTCATACTCCCCCAATACAGTACGCCAATCACCAAGATAAAGTACCATTTACCCTTCGCGAGGGACTTCTCTAATTGGATCAGCGTATCGGACTGAAACTCTTGTATAGACATCACCTTACTCCTGTTAGTTATCGTCATTAATCAATATGCCGAATTTAACTAAGCCAAGCTATCCATCTTAGTAATGAGAATGAAAAACCACTCACTTGCTTAGGAGCGAACTGGCATTGGGATTTGAAGACTAAACAGATACATAGCAACATGCTCCGAAAGAAATCTTCACGCTAGTTGAGAGACTAGGCAAGTCATGAACCCACACCGCGGGAATATGCGCCGCAAAACGCCATTCTTCACAAAACTCAGATATAAAAAATCAGCCGCAACTTATGTTGCGGCTGACGATGAGGCGACTGCAAGACGGTGCAAACAAACTAAACCATCAGCAATATGATAACGCCACTTTTTACGTTTTAAGCTGAGCCTTATTTCAGGCTAGCGAGATATTTAGATAATGCATCAATATCGCTGTCATTTAACTTTTTGGCGACGTCTTGCATCATGCCGTTTAGGTCGTTATGACGGCCTGCATCACGGAATTTAGTCAGTTGGAGCTTGATATAGTTTGCGTGTTGGCCAGCCAATGCAGGGAAACCAGCTGACTCAGCACCTTTACCATCTGGGCCATGACATGCCATACAAGCTGTAATCCCACGAGAAACATCGCCGCCTTTATAAAGTTTTGCGCCTAACTCAGGAACGTCTTTGACTTCAGCGACTTGGATTTTTTGAGTCGAAAAATATGCTGAAATGTCGAGAATATCCTGATCACTAAGAGGCATTGCCATACCACTCATGATAGGATCCATACGACCATCTTTACCGCCAGATTGGGCAGCACTGCGGAAATCATGTATTTGCTTTTGGAGGTATGTGGCATGTTGGCCCGCAAGCTTAGGGTACATATCGATCATACTGTTACCGTCCATACCGTGGCAGGCAGAACAAACGATAATTTTAGTTTTTCCCGCTTCAGCATTACCTTCTGCAATCGCAGGTGAAGATATGGCGGCAACTACAACAGACAGCGCAAGAGCTAACTTTTTCATGGCGTTCCAACTTCTGGTTAAGATTATTATCCTGAGCTTACTAGGGTGACCCGCAAGCGTGGTAAAATATGGTTAATGTGATCGGGGTAATATTTTACACGAAAACGTGGAAAAGTAAGCAATTCTTCATAAATTATGGTATTGCGCAGTAAATATATTGGAGTAAATAGTGACTGAATCTCATATAGATTTTCGCAGGGCGAAGTTTTTAATCAGTGCACCAGACATTGCACATTTGGATCAATATCTGCCCGGCGACGTTGGTGTTGAGATTGCTTTTGCTGGCCGCTCCAATGCCGGAAAATCGAGTGCTCTCAATGCATTAACTGAGCAAAAAAACTTGGCTCGTACCAGTAAAACCCCTGGACGAACCCAGCTTATTAACGTGTTTGAACTCGATGCACAGCGCAGATTAGTCGATTTACCAGGGTATGGTTTTGCCCAGGTACCGTTAGCCATGAAGATGAAGTGGCAACAATCCCTAGCAGAGTATTTGCAAAAGCGTGCTTGCTTAAGTGGCGTTGTAGTTTTGATGGATATCCGTCATCCCTTAAAAGATCTGGATATGCAGATGATTGAATGGGCTGTTGCGAGTGAAATCCCAGTGTTAGCCCTGTTGACCAAGTCGGATAAACTGGCTCAAAGCGCGAAGATGAAAACCGTTAACGAAGTTCGCAAAGCCCTCGCAGAGTTTGGCGATTGGGTACAAGTCGAGTCTTTTTCAGCCCTTAAAGGCACGGGGAAACCTAAAGTATTGAGCATCTTAAATGAATGGTGCCATCCACAATGGCTGGCCAATGAGTTAGAGAATCAAGATAACGCCGAGTAAGCCTCTCTTTTACATGGTCGAATGCTCTAAACACATTCGGCCATGTTTCCCGCTCTATCCCCGTTATAACTCCCTCTAACACTTGCCAATCCTTAAATTTCAGGCAAAAAAATAGCCGATAACAATAGTCACCGGCCAAAATTATAGCTCTTTTGGGGAGAAGCTAAATTCAACAAGACTCAAGCACCATCAAATTACCTTCAATGGTTCTCAATGAAGACAGCATACATCGAATTTACCTCTTATTAAAGTAAATACTCTAAAATTTATCAATCTTAGTTTAATTGTTGAAGTCAATATACTCTCCAACATGAGTTTGCAAAGGATCAACGCCATTTAGGACGGTCAGTGACTGAAAAAAGAGCAAAAAAAAAGCCCCAGCAAACAAGTTGCTGGGGCGCCAGAATTTGGCTCGTCACTATATGTGAAATAAAGGTCTGAAAGATAGAACATCTTAACCTCTGTACCCTACGCAGAGAATAATACGCCATTTATCTTTAAATGGAAAACAGTTTTTTTGAAAAAGTGATAATTGTGTGCGGAAGATCTCAACTTGTAGGTGAAAAAAGCAACTGCGTTTGATCTACAACTTTCTAAAAACAACTTTAAGCTACTGATTTAACTCATTTGAATGTATTTTTAGTACAGAACTGATCAATTTTTCTGATTTAATGTTTTTACTCTATTGAGGTGATTGTTCCTAGTTGTGTCCTTCAGAGAACGATTGTTTAGTATGATTTGCTGATGTCAATCTGCACACACTGCTGTAAAGCTAAGCCAAAACTGCAGGCAAAATTAGATGATGGGGAGATGATGGGTAACTTTATGCTTATTCAAGGTGCAATCTATCTAGTGTGCGAGATCATGGCTCGATGAGCATGATTAATTGGGCATTTATAAAATAACCGAATCCGTTTAGGTTATTGTTTTACCGACTCTTTGTTATTGTTGTTAGCGTTATCTCTTTCCACATCAAAAACAACAAGGCCCATCGGTCAAAGATAGGCCTTAGCGTGAGCTAAAAATTTAAGCGACTAGGCACTTAAATTTTAGTGGGCCTCATCCCAGTTATCACCAATCCCCGCTTCTGCTAGGAGTTCTACATCCAGATTTGCCGCTTTAGCCATAAGTTCGCACACTTTTTGTTTGAGCGTCTCGGCTTTATCGGCATCGACCTCGAACACTAATTCGTCGTGGACTTGCATGATCATGGCGATTTCACCTTGGGTATCAGTTTTAATCCAATCGGCAATACTGATCATCGCTTTTTTGATGATATCTGCGGCAGTACCTTGCATTGGTGCGTTAATGGCCGCCCTTTCGGCAGCTTGACGACGCATTGCATTACGATCGCGAATTTCGGGTAAATACAGGCGACGACCGAATAATGTTGATACGTAACCGAGATCAGCCGCACTTGCTCGCGTTTCTTCCATATACCTTAATACTCCTGGATAACGGGCGAAGTAAGTGTCGATATAGGTTTGCGCTTCGTTGCGCGGAATGTCGAGCTGGCGCGCTAATCCAAAAGCCGACATGCCATAGATAAGGCCAAAGTTAACGGCCTTAGCGCGGCGACGCTGTTCTGAGGTGACGCTATCAAAGTCGGTGCCAAACACTTCGGCAGCGGTGGCGCGGTGAATGTCTTTACCTTCGGCAAAAGCGTTAAGTAGACCTGCATCTTGGGATAAATGCGCCATGATCCGCAATTCAATCTGTGAATAGTCAGCGGCTAAAATTTTACGCCCTTCTGGGGCAATAAAGGCTTGGCGAATACGACGGCCTTCTACGGTTCGGATCGGAATATTTTGCAGGTTTGGCTCGCTCGATGATAAACGCCCCGTCGCCGCATTCGCTTGATGATAGCTAGTATGCACTCGGCCAGTTTTTGCATTCACCATTAAGGGGAGCTTATCGGTATACGTGCTCTTTAATTTTGTTAGGCTGCGATGCTCTAAGATCACCTTTGGTAGAGGGAAATCCAATGCTAATTCGACCAGCACTTCTTCGGCGGTGGATGGTGCGCCCTTAGGTGTCTTTTTGATGACCGGATAGCCCAGCTTTTCAAAAAATAGTACTTGAAGCTGTTTTGGGGAGCTTAAGTTGAATTTTTCACCTGCAATATCATAGGCTTTAGTTTCAAGCTCATCGATTTTACGCGCGAGTTCTTCACTCTGTTGACCGAGCAACATGCTATCGATAAAGACACCTTGGCGCTCAATATCAGACAGAATATGGATCAGTGGCAGTTCGATATCTGTAAAGACCGATGCTAATTCAGCTTCTTTTTCGAGCCTTGGCCACAGGTGTTGATGTAGGCGTAGCGTAATATCTGCATCTTCCGCCGCATAGGGAGCAGCTGTTTCTAACGAAATTTGGTTAAAGGTCAGCTGTTTCGCTCCTTTGCCAGCAATATCTTCAAAGGCGATATTTTTATGGCCTAGGTATTTGAGTGCTAAACCGTCCATATCATGGCGTGAAGCAACAGAATTAAACACATAGGATTCGAGCATGGTGTCAAACGCAACACCTTGGAGTGTAATGCCCGCGTTGGCCAATACACTGATGTCATATTTAAGGTTTTGACCGACTTTTTTAAGCTTGGCATCTTCTAAAATGGGGCGTAATTTTTCGAGCGCAAACTGCTTATCTAATTGTTGAGGTGCGCCAACATAATCGTGGGCTAAAGGCAGGTAAGCAGCTTTACCCGCTTCCACGGCGAAGGACATGCCAACCAGTTCGGCGACCATATAGTCAAGGCTCGTGGTCTCGGTATCCACGGCGAACAGTGATGCTTGTTTTAGCTTGGCAATCCACTCATCAAGCTGAGCTTCGGTCAAAATCGTGTCGTATTGGGTTTCAAGTGCGAGACTTGGCGTAGTGTCTGCTTCGGTTTCTACTGTGGTAGTCGCCGTCGCTATGGTTGCTGGTGCTTTATTATCTAAAATTTCGGCAAGCCAGCGCTTAAACTCCATTTCGCCGTAGCATTTGATCAGTTCGTCTCGATCTGCGGGTTTGGCGGTAAGCTCATGCCAATCTTGCTCAAGTTCCACATCGGTTTTAATGGTGGCCAGTTCGTAGGAAAGTCTTAGCATGTCAGCATTATCGATGATCTTCGCCGCCATCGTTTTTGAGCCCCTAAAAGCTAATTCAGAGACTTTTTCAGGTTCAGCAAGTAGATTAGCCACGCTTCCGGCACCCGTGAGCATGGCTAAAGCGGTTTTTTCGCCAACACCTGGTAAACCAGGAATGTTATCCGCCTTATCGCCCATCAGCGCTAAGAAATCGATAATTCTGTCTGGGCCTACACCATATTTGGCTGCGACTTCTTCTGGCCCCATGATGGTATCTGTCATGGTGTTGATTAGCGTGATATTTTCATCAACCAATTGCGCCATATCTTTATCACCCGTACTAATGAGCACAGCGCGATTCTCGCGGCTCGCTCGGCGAGCAATAGTGCCAATGACATCATCTGCCTCTACGCCGGGTATGGAAATGAGGGGCAAGCCTAAGGCGCGAATAATACGGTGTAGCGGCTCGATTTGTGAGCGTAAATCATCGGGCATGGGTGGGCGATGCGCTTTGTACTCTTGGTATAAGTCATTGCGAAATGTCTTGCCTTTAGCGTCAAATACCACGGCAATATGGCTAGGCTGGTAACGGCTCAATAAACTGCGGAGCATATTGACTACGCCATAAACTGCCCCAGTTGCTTCGCCCTTTGAGTTTGTCAGATGAGGAGGCGCATAATAGGCGCGGTATAAATAAGAAGATCCATCCACAAGAACAAGTGGGTTATTGGCTATGGTCGGCATAAGTAATTTTCGATTATCGATGACTTAGATGGCGGTAAGCATGCCACAGATGCGGTGTTTCAGCCACGGCAAATTGACTCTCAGCCTGTGGATAACTCTGTGAGTTAAAATGTCAACTGTGAATAATGGCGACGATTACGGCTTGGTGCGATATTTTTAAGTTGTTGATTTTTATGTTTTTATAATATTTGTGTGAGTTCGCTACTGTTTCTTGAAAAATCTTCCTGATTTGTGGATTTTTTATTGACTCCGTAAGATATCTAGAGGCTGGCTGATTTTTCACCGACCGCTAGATTCGACGAACTAAATTAGCATGATTTTTGAGCAGATCAACTATTTTATTTACGGTTTGTTAAAACCAAATGACATAAGAAGGATATTTATAATGAAAAAAATCGCAGTATTACTCAGCGGGTGCGGTGTTTTCGATGGAACAGAGATCCATGAATCGGTTTTAACCCTATTATCTCTATCGAAAGCCGGCGCTCAATATCAGTGTTTTGCTCCTGATATCAATCAGATGCATGTCGTTAATCACTTCACAGGCGAAGCAGATAACACGGCGACGCGAAATGTGCTGGTTGAATCAGCGCGTATTGCCCGTGGTGATATAAAGGCAACCACAGAACTCGATATCACTGCCTTTGATGCGTTAATTATCCCCGGTGGTTTTGGGGCGGCGAAAAACCTGTGTAACTTTGCAACTAATGGTAGTGAGTGCGAGGTTCATCCACTCGTCACTGATTTTATTAATGAATTTATTCTTGCGAAAAAGCCCGTGGGCTTTATTTGTATCGCACCTATGATGATCCCACGTTTATACGGACATGGCGCAAAGGGCACTATTGGTAATGATGTGGATACGGTCGCGGCATTTAATCTTATGGGTGGCAGCCATCACGCAGCGACAGTGCATGATATCGTGGTGGATGAAGCGAATAAGATTGTCAGTACTCCCGCATATATGCTGGCGGGTAATATTGCAGAGGCCCACTCAGGGATTGAAAAGCTCGTCGCTAAAGTGTTGCAACTAGTTAAATAATTGCGCCTAAACACGGCAAGGTAAGCGATTCGCTTACCTTGCATGTGTGTATCAGAGTATGGAAATCAATATCGGGAAATTATTGGACGTACTTACTGCGGCTATCAAACCAGCCTTGGGCTAGACCAATCAGCAAACCGCCAATATGGGCACCATTTGCGACTGAAATACCTAAAAAATCCGTAAAGCCCAACGCCAGCCAAATCAGCATAAACCCCATATAGGATGGCGGTAAACCAATGCCCGCCTCTGGTTTACGTAGCCCCATGACCCAAGTGTAACCCGCAACCGCATAGACCACACCCGACAGTCCGCCAAAGTTGGGGCCGCTGACATAGTATTGGACGACATTGGGCAAAGTGCCAGCCACCAGCAAGAGGATAAGGAGTGGTGCAGTACCTATGCGAGTCTCAATTTTTCCACCCAGATACCACCACCAAAGTAGGTTGAAGATGATATGCATGGCCGAAAAGTGCAGCAGGCTCGGGGTAAAGACACGCCAAAATTGGCTAACACCCGTGCCAGGCACTGCACCAAAATAAGAAAGTGCTTGGTAAACAGGGCTGGCAAAGCCTAAATTCATGGCGGCATAAATCAGTGTGCAGAGGCCAAAAATAATTAGAGTGATAGGGCCTGCGCCAGTGATAAATTGGGTAAAAAGCTGTAATGATGGTGCGCCATAATCGAGCTTAGCATTGGTATCACCGTGCTCCCATGAGGCTTGCAAGTATTTGTTATCGTAAGGATGAGCGATAAAGTGAGCGAATTCTTTACGGGCTTGCTCAACATCTTGCTCGCGAAGAACCAGAATCGCGACTCCCTGCGGCAACGGCTGAATTTGGCAGTCAATGCGTTCACCTTTAAGGTAATCGACAAAGGCCTGCGCAGCGCGGCTATTAGGGAGTCTGCCAATCTCTATCATGCATTGGCCTCATGCCAAGCACTGAAGCCACCATCGAGACTATACACATCATCAAAACCTTGCTCGCAGAGATACTGCGCGGCATTTTGGCTACTGATGCCATGGTAACAAACCACCACTAAGGGTCGATCCATATCTGCTTGGCCAATAAAGTGTGCGAGATTCTCGTTATTCAAATTAAATGCGCCATCTATATGGCCATTGTTAAAGCTATTTCCATCGCGAATATCGACGATTTGCACTGACTTTGCCTCGGTCATTTGTACTAACTGATTGACGCTTAAGTGTTTAAAAGAAGACATAATAAACCCTGAAATAACGAAAAATGGATAAGCGATAGGATTAGTGTGCAACAAGGGGCTGCATGTGTACAGCCCCATGATTGGCATAGCTAAGGGAATTAATCCCAGCTGAGGATGACTTTACCCGATTGGCCCGAGCCCATAGCGTCGAAGCCTTTTTGGAAATCATCAATTTTGTAGTGATGGGTAATGATGGGCGAAATATCTAAGCCAGATTGGATAAGGCTTGCCATCTTGTACCAGGTTTCGAACATTTCACGACCGTAAATGCCTTTAATGACCAAACCTTTGAAGATCACTTTGCTCCAATCAATGGCCATTTCGCCACCCGGAATACCGAGCATCGCGATTTTGCCACCGTGGTTCATGGTATCTAACATGGCACGGAAGGCAGAAGGTACGCCAGACATTTCTAAGCCGACGTCAAACCCTTCGGTCATGCCGAGTTCTTTCATCACGTCTTTGAGGTTTTCTTGAGCAACGTTTACGGCACGTGTGGCACCCATTTTACGGGCCAGTTCTAAACGGTATTCGTTAACGTCGGTGATCACTACATGGCGCGCACCAACGTGGCGACATACGGCCGCAGCCATAATACCGATAGGACCCGCGCCAGTAATCAACACATCTTCGCCCACTAAGTCGAATGACAGTGCCGTGTGTACTGCGTTACCGAATGGATCAAAGATAGAGGCTAAATCGTCGCTGATATCATCGGGGATTTTGAAGGCGTTAAACGCTGGGATCACTAAGTATTCGGCAAATGAACCTTCGCGGTTTACACCCACACCTGAGGTGTTACGGCATAAGTGGGTGCGACCCGCGCGGCAGTTACGGCAGTGGCCGCAGGTGATATGGCCTTCGCCAGAAACACGGTCACCAATGTTAAAGCCGCGAACTTCTTGCCCGATATCAACCACTTCTCCCACATACTCGTGACCTACCACCATAGGCACAGGAATGGTTTTTTGTGACCATTCGTCCCAGTTGTAGATGTGCATGTCGGTGCCGCAAATGGCGGTCTTTTTAATCTTGATCAGTAGATCGTTATGGCCCATTTCAGGCTTAGGCGCATCGACTAACCAAATGCCTTTTTCGGCTTTTAACTTGCTTAGTGCTTTCATATTGTAGGGTCCTAAATAATCGCCATTTCTTTAGCAATACGGGTAAAGGCTTCAATCGCTTTGTCGAGTTGTTCACGGGTGTGAGCCGCCGACATTTGCGTACGGATACGGGCTTGTCCCTTTGGTACCACAGGGAAGGAGAAGCCAATCACGTAGATATGTTCTGCTAATAAGCGGTTAGCGAAGTCGCTTGCCAGTTTGGCATCGCCAATCATCACTGGGATAATCGCGTGGTCGGCACCGCCTAAGGTAAAGCCTGCCGCGGACATTTTTTCACGGAAATATCGGCTGTTTTCCCATACCGATTCGCGTAGCGCTTGGCCTGATTTGAGCATTTCTAACACATGGATAGACGCTGTCACAATCGAAGGCGCTAATGAGTTAGAAAACAGGTATGGGCGAGAGCGTTGACGTAACCAGTCGATGACTTCTTTTTTACCTGAAGTGAAACCGCCTGATGCACCGCCTAAGGCTTTGCCTAAGGTGCCGGTGATGATGTCGACACGACCCATCACGCCGCAGTGTTCGTGGGAGCCGCGACCATTTTGGCCAACAAAACCGACAGCATGAGAGTCGTCAACCATCACAAGTGCGCCGTATTTATCGGCTAAGTCACACACTCCTTGCAGGTTGGCGATTACGCCGTCCATTGAGAACACGCCGTCAGTGGCGATCAAAATATTGCGCGCACCCGCTGCTTTGGCGGCGATCAATTGCGTCTCTAAATCCGCCATATCGTTGTTAGCGTAACGGAAACGTTTGGCCTTACATAAACGCACACCATCGATGATTGAGGCATGGTTTAAGGCGTCGGAGATAATCGCATCTTCGGCATCTAACAGGGTTTCAAACAAGCCTGCATTGGCGTCAAAGCATGAAGAATACAAAATAGTGTCTTCCATGCCGAGGAACTCACTCAGGCTGGCTTCGAGCTGTTTGTGAATGTCTTGGGTG
The DNA here is from genome assembly GCF_000146165.2 of Shewanella oneidensis MR-1. Taxonomy (NCBI): domain Bacteria; kingdom Pseudomonadati; phylum Pseudomonadota; class Gammaproteobacteria; order Alteromonadales; family Shewanellaceae; genus Shewanella; species Shewanella oneidensis. The sequence goes on from NC_004347.2 coordinate 4,872,941, forward strand.
CCGCAAATAAAGCGTACTGACGCCATACCAAAGCCGTGGCTATCTAAACCTTGTTGGGCGGCTTTGATGAGTTCTGGATGATTGGCTAGGCCTAGATAGTTGTTAGCGCAAAAGTTAACAACTTCTTGGTGATTAACTTGAATGGCAGTCTGTTGCGGTGAAGCAATAATGCGCTCGCTTTTATATAAACCTTCGGCTTTAACATCAGCAAGCTGTTGATTAATTTGTGCGTAGAATGAGGTTGAGGCCACCTGATATCTCCTTAGTTAACTTTATTCTGATTCTGGGAGTTGCGGCATTCTAACGCTAAACCCTATCGGCCTACAGCCTTTTTTTCATGCAGCTTAGCCAGATAAATTAGTTTAGGGCTAAAGGCGTCGTTACATTATAAAAACTAATGCTTAACATTATTTGCCGCACTGTGGTTTTATTTGATCGTGAGAAATGATTGAGATTAGCGATGGCAAGCAATAAGGCCGCATTTAGCACACATAACGTGTTGAGTTTAGTGCTAAATGCGAAATGGCGGGAATCGTTTAGAGAGATTCTTGAGTAGCGAGCTCATGATAATGTTGTTCTAGGCGACTAAAGGTCGCTTGGGATGTCGGCGTGGCATAAGCTTTAAAAATCATCAATACCCGCAATACCCCTTCGTACAAAATGCCTTTAGTGATGGTGGAAGTGCTTGATTGGGTAAGTTGATAACCAATCCAAAAACTCACAATCATCTTGATAGTATCGGCAAGTGCGGTGATTTTATCGTTATCGATATTTAAAAAACCATCCTGCTTGAGTTTACCGAGCACGTGACTCGAGCGTGTTAGCACTTGCTGCTGAGCATGTAGATAACGACTCTTCAATTCTTCATCTCGGGCCAGAATATCGGCCAAATTGGCGTACATAAAACGGAATTGCCACAGGGTGTAAAACATCGCATCAAAATAGCCGATCAGTTGCTCTACATTGACTTGCTCGCCCTCATAGGGCTGAAAACCCGATTCGAGGTGCGCCTCGTAGAGACTGAAAATCGAGCGAATAATATCTTCCTTATTACGGAAGTGATAATAAAGATTCCCGGGACTCATATTCATGTGAGCGGCAATATGATTGGTGGTGATATTTCGTTCGCCATGTTCATTGAATAGCTCAAGGCTGGCGTAAATAATTTTGTCGCGGGTTTTCATATGTTTTCCAAGTGGCTAGTGAACGCTATATCCCCAAAAAACCTGAAGATGCTGCAACTCGTACCTTTAGGTTATTTGGATATAAAATTGATTAAAAAAGGCTAACCAACGACCGCTACACTGCTGGTAAATTATCCCTAATTTAAAATCGCATGAATTGAGCTCAACGAACAAAAATTCAATACAATTGGTATACGCAAACAACTTCGAGAGGCTGAAACTCGTATCTTGAGGTCGCTTGGGCATATTATGCTAACATTGCCACTATTCATCAGGCAAAAACTCATAAGCACGATTTTTATGAATCGATTTTTTTACAGTGCGCTGCTATATCTTTTATCTCCACTACTTCTTGCCTATTTGGCTTTTCGAGCCATTAAAAGCCCCGATTATCGTGGTCGTTGGGGGGAACGCTTCGGATTAGCCCAACTTAAACCGACGGATTTACTAATCCACTCGGTGTCGATGGGTGAAACACTCGCGGCCATTCCCTTGATCCGTTTGATTATGCAAATGCACCCTGAGCTAAGCATTACGGTTACCACCACCAGTCCCACGGGTTCTGCCGAGGTACGCAAAGCCTTTGGCGACCAAGTTCAGCACTGTTATTTGCCCTTCGATTTGCCTTGGTGTGTGAGCCGTTTTCTGCGCCAGTTGTCCCCTAAATGGTGCATCATAATGGAAACTGAGTTGTGGCCGAATCTGGTGGAGCTAGCGGCTAAGCGCGGCGTGCGCTTGATGCTCGCCAATGCCAGGCTGTCGGCTAAATCGGCGGCGCAATATGCAAAGCGTTCGCAATTAAGCCGCCCTATGCTGCAACGCTTAGATGTGATTGCGGTGCAGACTCAAGCCGAGGCGCAGCGTTTTATCGACCTTGGGGTTGCTGCTGACAGAGTGACTGTTTGCGGCAGTTTGAAGTTTGATTTGAGTATTACGCCCGATCGCTTAACCCTAGCGCGAGAGCTTCGGCAGACTTGGGGGAAAGAGACTGCGCCCGTGTGGGTGGCGGGCAGTGTCCATCCCGGTGAGTTTGATGCCATGTTAAGCGCCCATAAACGGTTGCTCGCCAAGTGGCCCGAGGCGCTGCTGATCATTGCGCCGCGTCACCCTGAGCAGTTTGCGGCGGTGGCAGATGTTGTCGCTCGCCAAGGTTTTGAATATGTGCGCCGCAGTGACGCTCAAGCGATTACTGCCACGACGCAAGTGCTGGTGGGCGATACCATGGGTGAACTATTAACCTTTTATGGCGCGGCCGATCAAGCCTTTGTTGGCGGTACTTTGATTGAAAATGGCGGCCATAATCCCTTAGAACCCGTGGCCATGGGTGTACCTGTAATGGTGGGGCCGAATCATTGGGACTTTGCCCAAATTACTCAAATGCTGGCAGATGCGGGGGGCTTGCGGATTGTGAGTTCAGGGCAAGAGTTGGCTGAAAACTTGATCCAGTATTTTAAGCAGCCAGTGTTATGCCAGCAAGCGGCAAAAGCTGGTCTTGCCGTGGTGGAAGCCAATCGCGGTGCTTTGCAGCGTCAGTTTGCTCTCGCCGAATTGTTACTCACGCGCCAAACAGCCTAACGCTGTCTGGTATTGTTAGACTTTAGGGACTACTGCGTGGTAGCCCTCGAGCAATGCAGCCCAGTTAGCGGGGGTAAAGGCAAGTGTTGGCTGCTTACCTTGTTCTTTATTAAACGAGCGTAGCAGCCGATCAAGGTTCGCCTTTTGCCATTTGGCATTAGGCGTTTTAAGTTCACCGCGGTCAAAATCAATCAGATAGAAGCGCTCTTGCGCACTGTCCGTTTGCTGCGGTTGCCACAAAATATTCTTCGCGTTCAAGTCGGCATGGTAAACCCCACGGCGATGAAACTGCGCAATGGTCGCGCCTAGTGCATGCCATTGTGCTTGAGTCATAGTGCCTTTAGTTAACTTGGCGACCAAGTCTTCGGCACCATCGACCCGCTCAATAATAATGTCGGCACGGTAAAACAGGCCATCGCGCACAATATTGGCGGCGATGGGTTTAGGCACGGCAAATTGTTCGCGGTAAAGCGCATCGAGCAACCTTAATTCGCCCATGGCGCGAGTGTTTTCAAGCCCCGTGTAGAAGTAAGCGTCTTTACTGAATTTTTCCATCATGCCGCCGCGCCAGTAATGCCGCAGTACCCAATGACTGTGCTCAAATGCTACAAACCAAGTGGTATAGCGGCCCTTGGATGACCCCACAACTGCAGATTTTTCGCGCCAAAAATCGACCGAGAACCAAGCCGGCGTGATGTCCTCTGGCGTATCTTGGCAAAGTGCCATATAGCCATTGGCAGTATTTATGATTTTGATTTGTGCGTTCATCGGAGATTTGTTGACTTAAGCGTGGCACCTGCGGCCATTCTACATTAAGATCCTCAGCTTGCGCCAAATAACCTTAAGGGCTATTCGCTTGAGTTTAGATATTAACACCATGAATTCTCTTTGCCTGCTGAGGCTATCGGCTATCGGTGACGTCTGTCATGCCGTGGCGATGGTGCAGGCCATTCAGCGCCAATATCCCCATTTAACGATCACTTGGGTGATAGGCAAACTTGAATATCAGTTACTGAAGCACTTGCCCGGTATTGAGTTTGTGATTTTCGATAAATCCCAAGGCTGGCGTAGCTATTTTTATCTGCATAAGGCATTGAAAGGCCGTCGCTTTGATGTGCTGCTGCATATGCAAGTGGCGCTGCGTGCGACCTTGGCATCCCTCGCGATTTCGGCCAAAGTGCGGGTTGGTTTTGATCGTACCCGCGCCAAAGAAGGCCAATGGCTGGTCACTAATTATCGGGTTGAACCTTTAGCCCAGCCTCATGTGCTCGATGGCTTTATGGGTTTTGCCAAGGCGATTGGCGTAAGCGATCTTACGCCCCAGTGGAATATTCCGGTGCCCAAGGCGGACACTGAGTTTGCCCAAAGCCATATTGCCGAGGGTGAAAAGGTGTTGATTATTTGCGCGGCCGCCAGCAAAGCTGAGCGCAATTGGTTGCCCAAGCGTTATGTCGCGGTGGCGCAGCATGCGATCAACAAAGGTTATCGGGTAATACTTTGCGGCGGCCCCACCGCGCTCGAAAAAGCTTTAGCTGAACAAATTCTGCAGGCATGCCCGGCTAAACTCGATAATTTAGTCGGTAAAACCAGTTTGACTCAATTGCTTGCCCTGCTAAAACGCGCCAGTTTAGTGTTAGCGCCCGATACGGGCCCTGCGCATATGGCGGTCACACAAGGGACGCCTGTCATCGGTTTATATGCCCATTCTAATCCTGGCCGCACCGGGCCTTACCTATCGCAGCAATATGTGGTGAGCGCCTATCAGGAGGCCATCGCCTCACAACAAAGCGGTGAGGTGAAATGGGGAACACGCGCAAAGGGGGCTGATTTAATGGCGCTCATTAGTGTTGAAGCAGTGATAGATAAATTTGATCAGGTTATTCAGCAGACACACAGTTAACCACTGTTAGCCTGTCACCCTGAGTTTTAGATTATCGTTTAGGAGAAAAATCATGCGGATAGCCATAGCCATCGACAGTTTAGCGGGTGGTGGAGCCGAGAAGGTCATGATTAACTTGGCAAAGCAGTTTATCAGCCTAGGGCATGAGCCGCATTTTTTGGTCATGGAAGATAATCGTTATTACGAAACCCCAGACAATTTACCTGTTCATCAATGCTTTGCTGACAAAGATAAAGATTATGACCACTTCGGGCGCCTAGGGGCATCGGTCGATAAGTTACGGGCAAAGATTGCCGAGATTGAGTCCCGAGTCGGTAAGTTCGATCTGTTTTTATCCAATCTTGATAAAACCAATTTGATGATGACCAAAACCGGGGTGACACCACTCTATGTGATTGTGCATTCATCGGTTGAAGAAGAATTGAGTCGTCAGTTTAAGTTAGGCCCCTTCGCCTACTTCAAGAAACTGCGGGCGAAAAAGGCACTTAATGGCCAGCATTTGATCACTGTATCCAATGGCATCGCTAAAGAGATTCAAGCTAAGGGGCGTTTGCACCCAGCATCAATGCGAACCATCTACAATCCATTTGAATTTAATGAAATTGTTGCTCAGTCACAGCAAGATAATCCGCAAATTCCTCAGGGTGACTATCTGATCCATGTGGGACGTTTTGCTAAGCAGAAGCGCCACGATGTGTTGTTTGAGGCTCTTAAACAGACCCAAAATCAGCTACCCGTAGTACTGTTATGTCATAACCATAAGAAGGCGATTAAAGCGGCAAAGAAATTCGGCATCGAGGAGCGCTTAATCATTCCTGGATTCCAGAGTAATCCTTTTCCTTGGATCAAACGTGCGAAAGCACTGGTGCTGAGTTCCGATTTCGAAGGATTGCCGACGGTGTTAATCGAATCCTTAGCCTGTGGCACACCAGTGGTCAGTACCGATTGTCCACACGGACCGAATGAGATTTTGACCGGAAATCTGGCTCCCTATCTTGTGCCCCGTCGTAATCCTGCGGCCTTGGCGAAGATGATTGACGCCGTAGTCGCGCAGCCGCCATCCCTCGAAAATGTGGAGATTTTAGCTAAGGTGGATGCGACTGCGATTGCCGAACAATATCTAGCGCTAGCGAAATAATTTACCCGAGGAGAAAGCGGTGGAAGTGCGTAAATCAAGCAAAAGACGTTATTTGTTGTACATAGCACAGAACTATTCCTATGCGATGCTCAGGCCGCTGCAGCAAGTGATTCTGGCGCGTGGCGATGAGGTATGTTGGTTCCTCGAAGGCCGTGAGGTCGACCCCAAATTCCTTAAAGCGGATGAAAAACGCTTACCCGATATCGATGCCGTTAAGGCGTGGAAACCCGATGCTGTGTTCGTGCCGGGTAACGTGGTGCCAAGTTTTATCCCTGGGGTAAAAGTAGGGGTGTTCCACGGTTTTAACGCGGGCAAAATGAATCATAAGGGGCGAGAAGATCACTTCGAAATCCGCGATTGCTTTGACCTGTATTGCACCCAAGGGCCGGCGACGACGCTACCTTTCCTTGAGCTAGAGAAAAAATTCGGCACCTTTACCGTAGCCGAAACGGGCTGGCCAGCGCTCGATCCTTTATTTATTGAAAATAAAGACAATCCTTACATTAAGCCCGATGATCCACGGCCAGTAGTGCTGTTTTGCTCGACATTCTCCCCCAGTCTGACCTGTGCGCCTGAGGTATTCGAGCAGATAAAAGCCCTGTCGCAAAAGAGCCAGTGGCGCTGGTTAGTACAATTCCATCCTAAGATGAAGCCAAGTATTGTTGAGCAATATAAGACTCTCGAAAATGAAAATCTCCAGTTTGTGGAAACCGACAACGTGATCCCGCTTCTGCAGGCAGGAGATGTGATGCTCTGCGATACCTCGTCGATTTTATTGATGTTTTTAATGCAGCGTAAGCCTGTAGTGACCTTTAAAAATCAGTCACCGAAGGCGCATTTAATCGATATTAACCGAGTCGAAGAGATTGAACCTGCAATCACTAGAGCGCTCAGCCGCACCGATGATTTGATGGCGCATATCCATGATTATTGTAATCAAATCCACCCTACGGGAGATGGTCAGTCGAGCCAGCGTGTACTCGCGGCGACCGATGCTCTGATCGATAAGGGAACCGCTTGGCTTAAACCTAAGCCATTGAACCTACTGCGACACTTTAAAATGCGCCGCAAGTTAGGCTATTGGAAATTGTTTTAAGAAAAAGTAAGGCCGACATAGTGTCGGCCTTGTTTTTAGCTTTGCGCTTTAGTCTCTTCGACCAGCTTAAAGATAATTTCTTGCATGTTTTTCTGAAAATCTTCAATGCTGTGGTTAGCTTTGATGTAGTTAACCGCTTTTAGCGCCAGCTCTCGGCGTAGCGGCTCGTTTTCCATCAAATGGCGGATACCGTCGACAAAGAGTGGGACTTTATCGAAACCATCCCCTAATACCGTGCCGGTAAATACTCCAAATTGGCTGGTGAGTTCATCTGGATCACGACAGCTCACGAGCAGCGTTCCGTAGGATAGGGCTTCCAAAAACGAAATTGGTAGTGCCTCGTGGATTGAGGTGTTCACTAAAATTTTAGCGTCCTTAATCAACTGTGCTTTTTTCTCGCCCTCAACATGTCCTACAAAGTGTAAGTTAGGAATATCAAGGTAGTTATTCATGATGGATTGGTTTTTCTTGGACTGTCTGAAGGATTGACCAAGCATGAAAAACTCATATTCTGGCATCAGTTTGGCAATCTCACAGAACAACCAGCCACGCTTAACCGACTCGATACGGCCGAGGAAGATAATGTGATTTTTCTTCAGATGGGTTTCGACATCGAAGCTGTGATCGATTTCGATAGGATTAGGTAAGTATTTGATCTCGGTTTTATCGTCGAGGTTGTAAAGATCCCGCGCTTTTCTATCGAGAAAACGTGCTTGAGAAATAAAGGAAACTTTACCCGCGGCCCATAGGTCGTGGACAAACTGATAAATGTTGCTATCCCAATAACTTTTCTCAGGAAAAAGTTTTACGGTATTAATCTCGTCCCACTCGTAATCGGGGCGCGGATCTTGAACCCAGAACAACAGTTTTTTATCGATATTTGGGATTGTTTTAAGAATTCGATAGGAATGTGTCGTCATTTCGATGGATAAGAAAAGATCATAGTTTTTCTTTTTTAAGAATCTAATATTAAGAAAATCCATAAACTTAGCAGCAAGACGATACACTTTGATACCATCAATCATATAACGACGAGGAATTAAGCGCTGTTTACTACAATCTTTCTTTATCAGTACTTCTACTTCAATATTCTCATTGGGTAAGTGTTTGGCGATCAGATGACGGGCAAGAAAGCCGTATCCACCGTACACTGTACCTGTACCTGTACCACCAAAATATTCATCGACTAATAAAGCGACCTTTAGTTTACCCATAATTACCCCAAAAATACTCACAAAGTCCATTTGTGAGACAAATTTATTCGAAGACGAGTATTTTGAGGTTTTTAATTCTGCTGATCAATTAAATAATTATTTTATTAATACAGAACGGAGTTTTATATAGCTAGTTTTTTTAAATGTGTTTAATTTGTATCAGTTTAATAAAAGCATTAGGGTGATTAATTGAATCAAAAACATAATTGATACAATTGTTATGTAAAAATTTAATGCGCACCCACTCTGTATCAATTTGTTGCGACTTTAATTAAAAATGGTAATTTATTGCGCTAAGTTAATATATTGAGCGGCAATATATTGGCTGTCTACTGCCTTTAATATTTCTAGATTGTCTAAAGCAGGTGGTGAGGCTAAGCACTCTAGTGCCTTTTGCGCCAGCAGCGCGGGTTGGCGAACGGGGACGAGATATTGTGCTAAATGCCCTGTGAGAATTTCATTGGGCCCGTGTGGGCAATCAGTACTGACGACAGGCGTACCACAGGCTAAAGACTCAATTACAACGGTCGGTAAGCCTTCAAAATCTGAGCTGAGTAACATCAACTCGGCTTTGGCAATCCAGGCGTAGGGATTGTGTTGAAACCCTGGAGTGATGATTCTGTGTTCGACACCGTATTTCTTGGCCAGTTTGCGTGCCTTCTTGGGGCGGTTGCACAGCAGGACAAGCTTAGGGGCTGTTGGCATATCCCTAAGTGCCTTAAACAAAATATCGTGGCGCTTTTGCCGTGTCACGCGGCCGACATGGATCATATAAGGCACGTTTGGGATTTCGGCAATAACTTCCTGAGTCTTCTTGCGGATTTCCTCTAATCTAAAGGGATTGTAGATTGTCTGGACGCTTTGCGGCTTGAGCCAAGAAGTGGCTCTTAGTTCGTCTGCAATACCATTCGAAACTGTGATGATTTTTTTGCCTATCAGTGCCTTGGCTTTTTTCCAGCGGCGCCAGAAATGCACTGGACCGCGCTTTAATTCCATCAATAGCTCTTGCTTAAGGGCGCAATGGCAAAAGTAGTAGCAGGGTTCGAAGTCGCAACCCGATACAACTACATCGCAGTCGGTCGAGTTACTTAAAAATAGCGAGAACTTACCTGATTGTTCCGCTTCGGCCACCTTGGCCTTCAGGTGTTGTCTTTGTTCCTGTAGGCTTGGCTTTTGGCCGGCGTCATACAGGTAATGAATCGTCACATTTTCTGGCGGCATAAAATCTCCCTCTTTATGGAACACAAAGAGGTGAACATCTTGCCCGGCTTCCTGCAGCACTTCGGCCTGAGATAAGGCAATTTTGACCGTGCCATTCGAGAAAAAGTTATGGCAAAAAATGGCGATTTTTTTCATATAAGTGCTCTGATTACGTGGACTTAATCGGTTGCAGTATGGTTTTAATCCTCCTCGGTTGGATGAAAACCATTGCCTACTTAATCCAATATATTGCAAGTCGGTATTATATCAGTTCATGCCTTTACATGGGCTTAATCCGAGGAATTCTTGCCAGTATTTCAATTTTTAATGGGATTTTTGGTGGTTTTTATCTGGAAGATTCACTCAAGTGGCTAAAACGAGTAGACTGGTGGCAATGATTTTTAGGTATTTATCTGAGTCGAGCCAGCAAAGTGCACACAAGAGCGATTTATCCTGGGACGTTTGATCCCATTACCAATGGTCATGCCGATTTGATTGAGCGTGCGGCTAAGCTGTTTAAGCATGTGATTATTGGTATTGCAGCCAATCCTTCCAAGCAGCCAAGGTTTACCCTTGAGGAGCGGGTGGAGCTGGTGAATCGTGTCACTGCGCATTTGGATAATGTCGAAGTGGTGGGGTTTTCTGGCCTATTAGTGGATTTTGCCAAGGAGCAGCGGGCGAGCGTGTTGGTGCGTGGTTTGCGTGCGGTTTCTGACTTTGAGTATGAGTTCCAATTGGCCAACATGAATCGCAGATTAAGCCCCGATCTTGAGAGCGTATTTTTAACGCCTGCCGAAGAAAATTCGTTTATTTCTTCAACCTTAGTGAAAGAAGTCGCACTGCACGGCGGCGATGTGAGCCAGTTTGTTCACCCTGAGGTAGCAAGTGCATTGGCGGCCAAACTCAAACTCGCTAAGGCCTGATTAGGCTTAACTTTTTTCGTGAAACTATGGGGTATTGCCCTCACTGTGATAATGAAAAGGATTTTATGAAGGATGTTATGAAGGCTTTTTTGACCCCGACTCTCCTCGCAGCTAGCGTTGCATCTGGTTTATGGTTTTCATCGACGGTTGCTGCCGCTCCTTGGGTGGATGCCTCTGACATTTATTTAAGAGCTGATATTCAAGCACTTGCCGATGCTGGTGTGATCCGTGTGCCTGTGAATACCTTTCCATTAATGTGGTCAGGAATTGGTGGCGATTTAGCAAAAGTAGAGCCTGAATTGCTTTCTCCCAGATTAGTGCAAGCCTTTGCTCGGGTTAATTTTTACTATCAAAACGCCGTCGATAATCGCGGCAATGCGAGGGTTAAAGTCTCGGGCGCGACCGATCCGGCTCGTTTTCAGCATTATGGCTCCGACTATCGTGAAAAGGGTGAGGTTAAAGCTTCCTACGAATATTTAGGCTCGCGTGTGGCCTATAAAACCACGGTTGCAGAAACTTACGATCCGCAAGATAACAAAAACTTCCGCCTCGATGAGTCTTATTTCGCGGTGATCATGGGCAACTGGATTGCGACTTTAGGTACGGTGGAGCAATGGTGGGGCCCAGGATTTGATTCATCACTCCATCGCTCAAATAATGCGCGCCCGATGCAGTCACTATCACTCAGCCGCAATAATGCCGCCGCCTTTGAAACCCCATGGTTAGCTTGGATTGGGCCTTGGGCCTTCAAGACCGGTTTTAGCATGGCAGAAAAAGAGCGCGCTGTGCCAAAAACAGCTGAATGGGATATGCGCTTTACTGCCAAACCGATTAAACAACTAGAGGTTGGTCTGTCTTGGTCGACACTCTTTTGCGGTGAAGGGCAAAATTGCGACTTCGATTCCTGGTGGGATTCTGTGGCTGGCAATGCTGTTTGTATCGACGGTTCAGATTCTTGTCTTGCTGAGCAGCGCCGTGACGCGGGCCATAAAACCCAAAGCATCGATTTACGCTATGCCGACACTTGGCAGGATATTCCCGTCGGTTTGTATCTCGAGCATAGCTGCGAAAATGGTAGCGATTGTGGCTCGCTTTGGGGCATCGATAGCCATTTCGGTACAGCGGGTAAACAGTTCAAGCTGTTTATGGAGTATTCAGACACCTTTGTTGAATGTGGTGGCAAGGCAAATTGCTTCTATGAAGATCCTGTCTATTTAAGTGGAGCGCGTTACTACGGCAGAGCCTTAGGCTCGACCTATGATAGTGATGCTCAAGTCTTTGTATTGGGTTTGGTAGGTCAGTTCCATAACAGCCGTGGATTCACTTCGTTATTACGTTATGCCAAATTAAATAAAGATGGCACTAATGTGGCGACGACTTGGGCTCCACAGCCACCGAAGGAAGATTTGTTGATGCTGGAGCTTTCCTACCGTATGCCCGTTTGGAAGGGTATGTGGAGTGTAGGTGGCACAGTGTCGAGATCAGAATTTGAGGTACAAGATAACGATACCAACGCAACCTTCTTTAGCAGTTTTGAATATCGTTTTTAAGTTTTTATTTTTATAAACAAAGGCCTGCTAAAACGCAGGCCTTTTTATGTCTTAAAGTAATTATACCAATCACATTAAATATCTAATCAGTTCAGAGCCTCACAGGCATCTCAATCCAAGGCGCATTGACGAAGAAATGGTTATTCCCTTTTAAGTCAATGTAACACGGGAGTGAGATGCCTGTGAGGCTCCCGAAGGGCGGGGTTGAACGGGCTTTATACTGCGTTTAAGGCTTTCGACAGAGCGCCACTATGCCTTCAAGCCTTCGCCTTGTCTAAAGCCCGTTTAACTCCCGCTGAATGAACAGATATTTAATACGATTGGTATTATTGCGCGTAAAAATTGCGGTACCAATCCACAAATTTTGCCACGCCAGTATCAATATCAACTTGGGATTTGTATCCCACGGCCTTAAATAGATCTTCGGTATCGGCCCATGTGGCATGCACATCGCCGGGCTGCATGGGTAAAAATTGCTTTTTCGCCTCGATGCCTAGCGCGCGCTCGAGTGCGGTAATAAAGTCGAGCAATTGCACTGGGCTGCCATTACCTATGTTGAATACGCGATAGGGCGCGCTGCTGTTGGCTGGCGTCCCCGTTTCAACACGCCAGTCTGGAGTTGGACTGGGTGGCTTGTCTTGTACCCGAATAATGCCCTCAACGATATCATCGATATAGGTAAAATCACGGCTAAGATCGCCATGGTTATACACATCAATCGTTTCACCGGCGAGAATCGCTTTGGTAAATTTAAACAAGGCCATATCGGGTCGCCCCCAAGGGCCATACACGGTGAAAAAGCGTAAACCTGTTGTGGGTAGCTGGTACAAATGCGAGTAAGTGTGCGACATCAATTCGTTAGCTTTTTTGGTTGCCGCGTAGAGGGAAATCGGATGATCGACGCTGTCCTCGGTCGAAAACGGCATTTTTTGATTCAATCCATAAACCGAAGACGAAGAAGCATACACAAGGTGTTCAATCTTATGGTGGCGACAACCTTCTAAAATTGTAAGGTGACCGACAAGATTGCTATCGGCATAAGCAAGGGGGTTATCTAGGGAGTAGCGCACTCCGGCTTGCGCGGCAAGATGGATAACCCGTTGAAAGCCCTGTTGTGCAAACAGTTTTGCGATGCCTTCTCTATCGGCGAGATCCAGTTTGATAAAATGAAAGTTGCTTAATGCTTCGAGCGGTGCGAGTCGAGCTAACTTGAGCGCCACATCATAGTAGTCATTGAGATTATCAATACCGACCACCTCATGGCCCATTGCGCAGAGGCGCTTACTGACGTTGGCGCCGATAAACCCTGCCGCGCCTGTGACTAAGTATTTCATGGTAAACCTTGGTGTTGGGGACGCTTAGTCGTGGTGGAACAGATCTCGAGTGTAAACCTTATCGGCAACATCTTCGAGTTCACTGGTCATGCGATTTGTAACGATAACATCGCACATGGCTTTAAATTCTTCTAAATTGCGGATAACGGTTGATTTAAAGAATTCGCTTTCCTTGAGGACGGGTTCATAGACCACGACTTCAATACCTTTGGCTTTAATGCGTTTCATCACGCCTTGCACCGCAGAGGCACGGAAGTTGTCCGACTCTGACTTCATGATCAGTCGGTAAATCCCCACTCGCTTAGGCTGCTTACTGATAATGGCATCGGCAATAAAATCTTTACGAGTGGTGTTGGAATCGACAATGGCGCTGATCAGGTTGTTGGGCACATCGTTATAGTTTGCGAGTAATTGCTTAGTATCCTTTGGCAGACAATAACCACCATAACCAAAGGAAGGATTGTTGTAGTAATCACCGATGCGAGGATCGAGACATACACCCTCGATAATTTGGCGCGTATTGAGTCCTCGGCTCTCGGCATAGGTGTCCAACTCATTAAAATAGGCGACGCGCATGGCTAAAAAGGTATTGGCAAATAACTTAATTGCCTCAGCTTCGGTGCTGTCGGTGAGCAAAATCGGAATATCTTGTTTAATCGCCGCATTAACAAGAAGGGTCGCAAAGGTTTGGGCGCGAGCTGAACGCTCACCCACAATGATACGGGAGGGGTGAAGGTTATCGTAAAGTGCTTGGCCTTCGCGTAAAAATTCGGGTGAGAACAGGATGTTATCGCTATTTAATCTGGTTCTCAAACTCGCAGTAAAGCCAACGGGTACAGTCGATTTAATAATAATCGTCGTGTCAGGATTCAGGGAGAGGACTTCCTTAGCGACATTTTCTACCGATTGAGTATTAAAGTAGTTGGTTTGCGGATCATAGTCAGTCGGGGTGGCTATTATGACAAAATCGGCGTCTTTGACTGCGTTTTTGTCCATCGTGGCACGTAGATTTAAGGCGCTATTGCGCAGGTATTCTTCAATCAGGTTGTCGGCGACGGTTGATTTTCGGTCATTGACTAATTTGACACGTTCAGGCATCAGATCAATAGCAGTCACTTGGTTTTGCTGCGCGAGCAACACCGCATTTGATAGGCCAACGTAGCCCATTCCAACCACAACTATGTTCATAGATTCAATAAGGTTTGGCATGTAGTTCTCTAACCTAGCATTTTCTGCGGCGATAAAATATGTCATTTCAATGAAATCCACAGTTCCAAATTAAGTACTCTTTTCTCGCATTTTACGCCTATACAATACTGGACTTGCATTCGGTTTAAGTCATAACACCCCATCAATACAGATTTTTATTTTGCAACAATCCTATGTTACCGTATTTATGGTCATAAACGCTGGAGTATTAATGTGATTTCAGTTGTCATCCCCGCAAAAGACGAGGTGGGCAATATTGGCCCATTAATGAAAGAGATATGCCAAGCCCTGCAAGGGGTGACTGAGTTTGAAATTCTGGTCGTCGATGACGGTAGCCAGGATGACACCTTTGGTGAAGTTATTCATACCGCTGAACTGATGCTGTGCAATGCAAAAGCCATTCGTCACGAGCGCAGTACAGGCCAAAGCACCGCGATATCTACAGGCGTTTTACATGCGCGCGGTCAATATATCGTGACGTTAGATGCCGATGGGCAAAATGATCCCGCCGACATTCCCGCTATGCTGGCACAACTGCCGCAGATCCATGCTGAACATTTTTGTATCGCGGGCTACCGTAAAAATCGCAAGGACACGGCATGGAAGCGATTCCAATCTCGCTTTGCTAATAAAGTTCGCGATGCACTGTTACATGATGGTGTGCCCGACACCGGCTGTGGCTTAAAACTCTTCCCCCGCGAAACCTTCCTGCGCATGCCTTACTTCGACCATATGCACAGATATATCCCAGCATTAGTGCGCCGAATGGGGGGAGAAGTATTTATTTCTGTCGTAAATCATAGGGATCGCCAACTAGGGGTGTCTAAATATACGGCATGGAATCGTGTCTGGGTCGGCATTGTCGACATTATGGGCGTAATCTGGCTTGGGCGCAGGGCGAAAATCGCTAAGGTCGCCCGTAGCGAAACCCGCTGGCACGATTAAGATGAAGCGACTCTATAAGGCGATGTTTATCGTCTTTATTCTGCTGGTGTTAATGTTTGCATCCCAACAAGGGCTGTTCGAGCATGTGACCAATAGCAATTGGGTGGCGCACTTTATTAAAGCGGAAGGAAACTATGCGTTAATGGCTTTGCTGGCAGTGGGCGCCTTATTTACCGCTGTAGGTGGGCCAAGGCAAGTTATCGCCTTTGTGTTTGGCTTTGCTCTCGGTGGTATCTATGGTGGCTTATTTTCCACCTTAGCGGCTTTGCTTGGCTGTGTGCTGGTGTTTTATACCGCGAGATTGACGATACGCAGTAGCCTACAGCGACGTTTTGGCCATCGCTTGCAAAAATTTGAGGCGCTGATCATTCATCGGACTTGGTTAAAAGTCTTAATGATCCGCCTGTTGCCCGTAGGCAGTAATCTGCTGACAAACCTGTTTGCAGGGGCGACGCATATTTCCCCCGGGGGATTTTTATTTGGCAGCATGCTGGGTTATTTACCGCAGATGCTGATTTTTAGTTTTGCGGGTGCGGGTATTGGTTTAGCTGATCATAATCAGCTGTGGATCAGTATCGGGTTGTTTATTGTCTCTAGTCTTATTGGCGCTTACCTTTACCGTTCTAGCCTGCGTAAACAGGTGGATGAATTGGAACACTAAATAACCTGAGCTAGGAATAAGTAGAGCCGCTGAATAGGCATCTTTTCGGGCCTCTCTGCGTTGCACTGTCTAACCATAGCTCGCTATGGCGTACGACAGAGCGCCTTGATATGCGCAAAAATCTGCGCATTCAGTCAGAAAAAAGATTTTTTATCTTCAAAAAATCACTTATATCATTGGTTTGTTAAATTTAGATTTTTTCGACTCTCATTACCCCGAGTTCAGGTTAAATAGGGATTAGGAATGGATGCATTAAATCGTCGTTTAAATAGCGAAGATTATTACCAAGTACTCTGGCCGCTGCTGTTGATGAGTTTGCTTATCTTGCTCGTCGGCATTGGTTTTCGCTCCCCTTGGCCCGCCGATGAGCCGCGGTTTGTGGAGGTCGCACGGGAAATGGTTGCCTCGGGCCAATGGTTATTCCCAACCCGAGGAGGGGAATATTATCCCGATAAGCCACCCGTGTTTATGTGGGCCATCGCGCTGTGTTATCAACTCACAGGCTCGTTAAAGCTCGCTTTCTTACTCCCTAATGCCCTCTGCGGTTTGCTAACCGTTTTCCTGGTTTATGATCTCGGCGCTAGGCTGTGGAATGTAAGAGTTGGGCGCAACGCCGCTTTATTGCTCCTCATCGTGCCGCAATTTTTAATGCAGGCGAAAAATGCCCAGATAGATGCCATGGTGATGTGTTGGATTACCGTGGGATGTTACGGATTAATCAGACATTTTATGCTTGGTCCTAAATGGCATTGGTATTTTATCGGCTGGGCGTTTATGGGGCTTGGGGTGATCACTAAGGGGGTTGGCTTCTTGCCCTTATTACTGCTCATTCCAATTTGTATCTACGCCATTAAAGATAAAACCCGCTTTGAGGGCCGCTTAACCTGGCTTTGCCTAGCAGGGCCCTTGGCCATGCTTGCTGTGATTGCCTGTTGGTTAGTGCCAATGGTCCTCACGGTACAAGCCCATGGCACACCAGAGTTAATTGCTTATCAAAATAACATTTTGTTTAAGCAAACGGGTGAGCGTTACGTCAATGCTTGGCATCATATCAAACCTTGGTATTTCTTCGTGCTGAGCGTGATCCCTTGGATGTGGTTCCCTATTACCTTGCTGGTAATCGCCTATTGGAAGCAATGGCTGCAAAAGGTGAAGGCGGATCCCACCATTGCGATTCTGCTAATTTGGGTCGGGCTCGTGGTGTTATTTTTTAGCATCAGTCCGGGTAAGCGTAATGTGTATATTCTGCCCGCATTACCTATGCTGACCCTTGCTGTGTCGGCGGTATTAACGGGCGCGTCACCCAAGGTATGGTTTGAAAAACTACTTAGCGGCGTGCTCTGGTTCTTAGGCGCGTTAGTATTAGTCGCGGGAGTGCTGGCATTTATTCATCATCCTGCGCTGGTTAAAGCGCTTAAGGACTATACCGATGATCTTACGGGTATTGGTTACCTGTTTATTTTGCTCGGTGTTCTCTGGTGTGTTCTGCTATGGCTGGCGCGCCGTCAGTTTGCCTTGGTGAAGGTGGGGCTGGTTTCAGCCTTGGGCTGGGTGCTGGTGAGCACTTGGGGTTATTCCTTGCTCGATGAAATGCGCACCCCCAGAAGCCTAATGCTGCATACCGCTGAGGTGATTGGTGAGGATGCCGAACTTGGGCTAGTGAACTTTAAAGAACAGTTTATTCTGTTCTCCCCCATGAGCGTGACCCACTTTAGTTATCTTGCTCCGGTCGAAGAACAAGAGCGTAACGCATGGCTATGGATGCAGGAGAACAAGCAGCGTTATGTGTTAGTGCCGAGCGGCGCAGAGCTAAGTTGTTTCGATATCAAAGGCGGCAACAGCATGGGTATTGCTCACCGTGAGGAGTGGATTTTGTTATCCGCTTCAGAGCTTAAGCCACAGTGCGAAGCGCCAAAGCGTGAGTACCGATACTTTACCGACCACCCCGGGCGTTGGTTAAAAGAATAAAAAGTAAATGCCCGCTATCGCGAATAGCCTTGTTATTTGAATAACTTAACAGGGTGATTGAGTACAGCTCCGAGATAGCGGTATTTTAGCGTTCTATTGCTTCTCATACGCTTTAGACGGAGTGCGCCTGCTCCCAGCTAGTCCATATAAGATTAAAAACACTGCATTGATTCAGCGGCTCGACAAACTGTTGTGCCGCCATCGCAATGATTTCCTGACGAATTTACTTACACCGAGTCAAATTCCCTCACGCTCCCCATATACAGCTTTATCCCCACTAGCGGACATTGTCTTAACACACTATACCCAGCATAACCTAGAGCAAGTCTTCAATGAGGCCCACAGGGCGACACAAGCAGTGATAATTACCACACCTTTGGGGAAAGAATAAGAATTAACCGCAGGCTAAGTTGAGCCAAGACATGATGCCAGCTACAGAGTCTCGCCATGGAAATAGCGGCCACAAAGGTATTAAAGTTCGCCCTTAAAAACTCAGCGATAACCAGCAGTACTTTGGTCTGCTCAGACATAAAAAATCAGCCGCAACGTAGGTTGCGGCTGATGATGTGGCTCCAGCAAGATCGTTCAAATAAACTAAACAATCTGTATTAAGCCAATACAGGATGTTGATTTAATCAACGCGAGCTTAATCCGTCGACGTAGGATTTTTCTCTTTCGCTTTTCGCTCTCGTTTACTGAAGATCCGCTCAACAATGACGAAGAACAGTGGCACGAAGAAGATACCTAAGAAGGTCGAACTCATCATACCGCCAAGTACACCGGTACCAATGGCGTTCTGACTGCCCGAACCCACACCTGTACTAATGGCTAGCGGTACAACCCCCAGACCAAAAGCGAGCGACGTCATTAAAATCGGACGTAAACGCACGCGGACCGCATGTAAGGTCGCCTCAACCAGACCCGCCCCCTTCTCGTAGAATTCTTTTGCAAATTCCACAATCAAGATGGCGTTCTTGGTTGCCAAACCAACCGTTGTTAACAGACCCACTTGGAAGAACACGTCGTTAGGCAAGCCTCGACCATTCATCGCCAATAGAGCACCGATAATCCCCAATGGAACCACAAGGATAACCGCAAACGGTACTGACCAGCTTTCATACAAGGCTGCTAATACAAGGAATACCACCAGAATCGACAACGCATACAAGGCTGGTGCTTGGTTACCCGATAAACGTTCCTCGTAGGATAAGCCGTTCCACTCGATGCCAAAGCCAGGTGGTAGCTGCTTAACTAAGTCCTCCATGATAGTCATGGCAGCACCCGTACTAAAGCCTGGTGCAGTTGCGCCTTGAATATTCACCGCTGGTAAACCGTTAAAACGTTCTAGACGCGGTGAGCCGTATTCCCAAGAACCTGTTGCAAAGGCCGAAAATGGCACCATGTCACCCTTGTTGTTACGCACGTACCAAGTGTTGAGGTCTTCAGGCTGCATACGGTATTGGGCATCACCTTGCACAAATACCTTTTTCACACGGCCGCGGTCGATAAAATCGTTCACATAGGAACCACCCCAAGCAGTTGCCAACACACTGTTAACGTTAGCAATATCAACGCCTAATGCGCTCAACTTTGCATGATCAATATGCAATTGATAGATTGGCGCATCTTCCTGACCATTAGGGCGAACACCCATAAGGTTTGGATTCTGAGCCGCCATACCCAGCAATTGGTTACGAGCCGCTATTAACTTATCGTGGCCTTGACCGTTTTTATCTTGCAGGTACATGTCAAAACCATTCGCCGTACCCAGCTCAATAACCGCAGGTGGTACGAAGGCAAATACGAAGGCGTCTTTAATTTGACTAAAGGCACCCATAGCACGACCCGCAATAGACTGCACATCCATACCAGGTGCTTCACGCTCTGACCAATCCTTCAAGCCAACGAAAGCGATACCCATGTTTTGGCCTTGACCCGCAAAGCTAAAGCCCGCCACGCTGAATACCGATCTCACGCCTTCTTCAGCCATGAAGTGATCGGATACCTTATCCAGCACTTTGAGGGTACTTTCTTGAGTCGAGTTTGTTGGCAAAATCGCCTGCGTAAACAAGATACCTTGGTCTTCATCGGGTAAGAATGCAGTTGGCATACGCATGAAGATCCAACCGACGGCGACCACTAAAGCCACATAAATCATCATGACTCTAAAGCCACGCTTCACTATGCCCGCCACACTGGATTCGTAACGGTTAGTTAAGCGATCAAAGTTACGGTTAAACCAACCGAAGAAACCGGTTTCAATATGACCATGTCCCTTCTGCACGGGTTTTAACATAGTGGCACAAAGTGCCGGCGTTAAAATCAAGGCCACTAATACCGACAATGCCATCGCAGACACGATAGTGATCGAGAACTGACGGTAAATGACCCCAGTAGAACCCGACATAAATGCCATTGGCACAAATACAGCAGATAACGTCAAACCAATACCAACTAAGGCGCCAGTGATTTGATCCATCGATTTACGAGTCGCTTCGAGTGGGCTCAACCCTTCTTCCGACATCACCCGCTCAACGTTTTCAACCACCACGATGGCGTCGTCCACCAACAGACCAATCGCCAGCACCATAGCAAACATGGTAAGGGTGTTGATAGAGAAGCCCGTGGCCGACAAAATCGCAAACGTTCCCAGCAAGACCACTGGTACCGCAATCGTCGGAATTAAGGTCGCACGGAAGTTTTGCAGGAAGAGGTACATGATGACAAACACCAGAACAATCGCTTCGAGCAGGGTGTGTACCACGCCTTCTATCGATTTCTCAACGAATGGCGTAGTATCGTAGGGATAAACAACATCCAACCCTTGCGGGAAGAAAGGTCGCAATTCTTCAACTTTATCACGAACAGCTTCAGCGGTATCCAACGCGTTTGCGCCTGTCGCCAGTTTAATCGCTAAACCAGTAGCAGGCTTACCATTGTAGAACGAGACAACGGCATAACTCTCTGAACCTAACTCTACGCGCGCCACATCACCGAGGAACACATTCGCACCCGAAGTATCAGACTTCAGGATAATCTTGCGAAACTCTTCAGGGGTTTGCAAACGACTTTGCGCCGAAACAGTGGCGTTAAGTTCTTGCCCTTGAATTGACGGCGTACCACCCAACTGACCCGCAGACACCTGCGCGTTTTGAGCACGAATCGCCGAGATCACCTCTAAACTGGTCAAGTTATATTGAGTCAGTTTTAAAGGATCAAGCCATATACGCATCGCATATTGGGCACCAAACAGCTGAATTTCACCCACGCCCGGTACACGGCTCATGGGATCTTGTACGTTTGCACCCACATAGTCGGCGATGTCGCCTTTATCTAAGGAACCGTCAGTCGATACGAAACCCAGCACCATCAARAAGCCAGAACTTGATTTGTTAACGTCAACCCCTTGAGCCTGTACCTCTTGTGGTAACAGGGTCATTGCACCCTGCAATTTGTTCTGAACTTGTACCTGAGCAATATCAGGATCGGCTTCGGCATTGAAGGTCAAAGTGATTTCAGCATTACCGAAACTATCGCTGGTTGAGGCAATATAACGTAGGTGATCGATACCCTTCATGCGTTGCTCAATCACCTGAGTCACTGAGTCTTCAACAATCTTGGCCGATGCACCAGGGTAGTTAGCACTGATCACCACGGTTGGCGGTGCAATGCTGGGATATTGAGAAACCGGCAGGGTGCGAATTGAAAGCACCCCCGCCAACATAATAATTAAGGCGATCACCCACGCAAAGATGGGACGATCAATAAAAAAACGTGCCATAGCTATGCCCTATTGTGCTTGGGTTGCTGAAATAACTTTGGGAATGACTGGCGCTCCTGGGCGGATTTTTTGCAATCCTTCCACAATAACCTGATCACCGACGGCAAGACCTGATGTCACCCGCCACTGATGATTTATCACCTCAGCAGTGGTCACAATTTTGGCTTCTACTTGGCCTTGCGCATTGACCACCATCGCCACAGCCTCGCCCTTAGCGTTACGAGTAATAGCTTTCTGTGGCACAAGAATGGCCTGAGGATCAGTTCCCGCATTCAACATAGCGCGAACATACATACCGGGTAACAACACCCCGTCAGGGTTCGGGAATTCAGCACGCAAAATGACTGAACCAGTATTTTGATCCACACTCACTTCAGCAAATTGCAGTTTACCGGTATGACCGTAGACGGTGCCATCTACCAAAACTAGCTGCACATCAGCATTGTCAGCCGCCAACAATTTACCCTGTTTTAATTTCGCTTTTAGGCGCAGTAATTGCGCACTCGATTGCGCGATATCCACATTAATAGGGTCAAGTTGCTGAATCGTCGCCAAGGTTTGACTTTGGTTTGCCGTCACCAGCGCACCTGCGGTCACACTGGATTTACCAATACGGCCTGAAATAGGAGCCAATACTTCGGTGTATTCTAGATTGATTTTTGCAGTATTGATCGCCGCTTCCGCAACAGTCACGCTCGCCAACGCTTCTTTATAAGCGGCATCTGCTTCATCAAAATCTTGTTTACTGATGGCGTTAGTCTTCACCAATTGCTGATAGCGAGCGGCCTTTGCCTTAGCCGAAGCTAGACTTGCGTTTGCGCGTGCTAAGTCAGCGTTTGCACTCACCAATGCGGCTTTATAGGTAGCAGAATCAATTTGATAGAGAGATTCACCCTGCTTAACATTGCCTCCCTCAACAAAGCTGCGCTTAGTGATAATGCCATTTACCTGAGGACGAACTTCGGCCTCAAGGAATGCCTTGCTACGGCCTGGTAATTCGATTTTGATAACCTGTGGCTTAGCCTCCACTTTGATTACCCCAACCTCCATGCTCTGCGGCCCTGCGCCGCCATGAGCGGCTTTATCCTCTTGAGGGCTACAAGCTGCCATCCACAACGCCACGCTGATTACTGAGGCAAGTTTAATTGTCTGCCGCATGAGAACTCCTTTAAATTTTAACGCCACCGTGTTCACACAACATGGGTGATTGCACGGCCATAATTATAACTAAAATCAAAGCGATTACTTATCGTATACCCTATAAGGATCAACAAGAAAGATAAACAAACAAAAGTGTAAACGAATGAAAATATTCACACCTTTACCAATACCTTATTAGTGGAATTGTTATCCTATTTAAGAACTATGTTAACAGTAGATAAGATTGTTAGCGTTATACAATACAAAACTCTTATTCAGCCTACTCTATATCTAAAATGTTGCAAATCTGTTTGACTGCACAAATGTTTATCGCCTCAACATGAGTACACATTGAATTGATAAAGCGATAACAGATTAGTACTACATAAGATTTTACGCATACAAACCACGAAGGGTCATACTGGATAAACAACGGTGATTGCCTACGCCTAGCTATCCATAAGCATACTATATCGATGTAACTCCCTGTTAAAAATAGCGTCAGGAAAACGATAAATATTCAAACTGTTGGACGCGACATTTTATGGTCAAGCATTGTATAGGGCAAACTGGATATCACATTTTGCACCTCATTAAATGAAACTCAGCTTCCCATAAAACGCATTTCTATAAATGACACTGCCATCGCCTCAATTATTTCTCTGCTTATTCATATTCATTCATATCTTTTCGTTATTGGTTCATCCCAAGCTACACGGCCATTAACAACTTATTTTTACGATAAACATGCGCTAACCATTCCCAATCACTTTGAGATGATGATTATGAAGATTCGTACTAAATTTCTGCTAACTGGGGCGTTACTTTCTTTGGCGGCCAGCTCCCACGCAGCTGAAGATAATCAACTCTTTGGTGGCACAATTAACGGCAATGTTAATTTTGCTTCTGATTATGTGTTTCGTGGAGAATCCGAAACCTTAGACGGTGATATTCCCGTTGTTCAAGGCAAGTTAAGCTGGGATCACAATCAAGGCTGGTATGCGGGAGTCTTTAGCTCCAACATCAAGTTTGCCGACCCAAATTTAGAAATTGTGACCGCACCTTTTATTGGTAAAGCGGGAGAGTTTGGCGACTCAGGCTTTACCTATGATGTCATGCTGTTTTCGTACCTTTATCCCGGTGCATCCTATTCCAACTACACCGAATTATGGCTAAAAGTGGGTAAACAATTCGGCCGCGCCAATCTGCAACTTGAAATCACACCAACGGTGGATGACTGGTTTGGTGTTGATGGCTGGCACGGGGTGAACTACGCCCTGCACCCAAGCTATAGCTTTGACAACGGTGTTAAAATCTCAGCATCTGTGGGTTATCAAGACCTAACGGGTGATGGCGCCGAAGGTTGGGGCCACTGGAACATCGGCCTCAGCAAAGCTTACTATGGCCTAAACTTCGACCTACGCTACCACGCCAGCACCGTAGACAGTGACCATAAAGTCTATGGCACCCAAACTGAAATCTTCGATGACCGAGTCGTCATTGGGATCAGTAAAAGTTTTTAATCTTTTTTGCTTGCACGTTCATCCCGCTGCTTCCCTGCAGCACTCCAATTGCTTGATTTATTGAGCCTTGACCAGCCATATTGGCTGGTCTTTTTTTATCGAAATAACCTGAACTCGGGGTAACGAGTGCCGGGAGATCTAAAGTTAACAAACTAAATCAATGCTATAACTGATTATTTTGAAAAGGAAAATCTATTTTTTGACTGAATGCGCAGATTTTTGCGCATATCAAGGCGCTCTGTCGTACGCCATAGCGAGCTATGGTGAGACAGAGCAACGCAGAGAGGCTCGAAAAGATGCCTATTCAGCGGCTCTGCTTATCCCGAGCTCAGGTTAAATACGATTATCACCAACACTGCAGGCTAACACACGGCTAATATCCGCAAGACAACGGCCCGATTCCTGCTGCCATTGATTGAACACAGCTTGCACCTGTTTTAACGCCGTTTGCGAGCTAAAACCTGCGTCGACTAACTTGTGTGCTTTAAAATAACCTTGCACATCATCGGTTAACAAAAAAGTGTCCTTACCAATTCTCCTCAAGAAATATGGCCCTGTATTTCCCCCGAGACGTGCACCTCGCTGCTTTAATAATGCCCAAAGACCAACGATATTCTCCGTTGGCCAATCGGCGATAAGCTTAGCCAAGCTACCGTGCTCACGGGCAATATCGTGGATCATCAAAGCATTATCATAGATCGCCTGAGTCTTCTTTAAGTGCCTGATTAAGGTCGCATCTGCCGCGCGAGCTTGGATCTGCTCAGGGGACAGCATTAACACTTTCTCAGGGATAAAATTAAAGAAGGATTTCTCATAGGCTGGCCACTTATTATCGACCACACGCCAGACAAAACCGCTCTGAAACACTTGTCGGCTCATCGCACAGAGCAGCGTAGCATCATCGTACTGGCGAATTTCAGCGCTCGTTAGGCAGCCTGAAAGCAAAGCTTCGAGCCCCTTTTTACCGCCTTTGCGCTCACTCGCTCTGGCATAGATGGATGAGAAACTTTCTAGCTGACTCATACTGTTACCTTGGGTTGTCGATAGTTCTCTGGTATTTCTAAGCGTTAATAGTACTGAATTTTAGCGGGAATAGATCATTACGCATGGCAAACCACATTTACGTCCTTTCTTAAACCTTGAGAAAATTCCCACAGCAATCGTATTGATAGCGACTAAAGTTAAGACGTAGAGTCAAAAATTAGAGGTTGCGGGGTTGACACCTATGGAGCTTTTCTATCATCCGTTATCACGATATTCACAGAAGGTGTTAATTGCTCTCTATGAGAAACAAGCTAACTTTTATCCGCGGATCACTGATTTACGCGACCCGCTAGCACGCAAAGCATTCCAGCAATTTTATCCTTCAGGCAAACTGCCATTGCTCAAAACGCAAGAAGGTCAACTGCTCCCCGAATCCAGCATCATTATTGAATACTTAGACACGCACTTTCAAAACGGTACAGAGTTATTACCCGCGGAGGCTGAACGTAATTTGGCGGTGCGCTTATTCGACCGTCTTATAGATTTCGATATCAATAACCCACTATTTCAATTAGAAAAATTAAAGTATACCCCTGAAGGGCATGAGTTCGAAATTAAGCAGCTTGAAAAGCAGATGTTTGCCCAATTCCAGCGTTTAGATAGCCATCTTAGGCAGAATCATTGGGTTTGTGGTGACAGCTTTACCTTAGCTGACTGTGCACTGATCCCCTGCTTAAGCTACAGCTTTGCCCACTTAAACCTATTGGATTTAGATGAATTAGTGCGTTACTGGCAACAAGCGCAGCTTCGCGGCGCCTGGATGCTCGTGCTTGAAGAGGTGTTACTGGTCGAAATGGAAGAAAACACTGGGATTAGGAGTATTCCCTAGCAGCAACAAGCACTAAAGGTTGCGCTCTTTCTTTAACTGTAAAAAAGCCTTCCATTTCACCACTTCTGGCGGTAATTCAGGAGCGGGGGCGGTATATCCCGCCTCTTTAACTAACACTTCTAAAGGGATTTGCTTACCTTTACACACAAACACACCGCGCACATGCACTATGCAGTGCAGGCCGCGCTCACTGATGAAGCGTTGTTCAATATAGAAATACTTTTCATCCCAGCCTACCACTTTGGTTTCTATCTCAAATTTTTTCAACGGTTTGATATCACGGATATAAGTGAACTCCGCGGCATTAACGATAGGCATCCATTTTAATTTGAGGAAGCGCTTCAGCAGCCCCATTTCGGCCAACATATAGGTGCGAGCCAGATCCATAAACGCCGGGTAACGGGAGTTAGTGAGATGAAAATTGATATCGCAATCACTGGGTAAAGCGCGGTAAGTAATGCGGCTCGTGCCCAGAAAATCAATCTTACGGCAGTGGCGCGTGCGCCAAAACAACAACCAAAACAAACGGAAATACAGATTCATAGCCAGTCGCCCTAAAAAGAAGAGCCACAGGCTAACAGAGGTCATACCACAGGGCAAGCGAGATCTAGTTCACAAAAAAGGCGCCATTCGGCGCCGTTTTATGCTCAGTCACTCCCATTAAGGAGCCTTGCACTATTTATGCGGCGATCCCAGAATGTCTTAGCAGTGCATCGATACTCGGCTCGCGCCCCATAAACTGCTTAAATAAATCCATCGGCTCCGCCGAACCGCCCATTTCGAGGATATTGTGCAGGAAACGGCGACCCGTTTCAGGATTGAAGATGCCTTCTTCTTCGAAGCGGGAAAACGCATCCGCCGACAGCACTTCAGCCCATTTGTAGCTGTAATAACCCGCGGCATAACCACCAGCAAAAATATGCGCAAAACCGTGTTGGAAACGGTTAAATGCCGGAGGGATTAATACCGCCACCTGACGACGCACTTCGTCTAAGGTCTCTTGAATACACGCACCTTTAGCAGGGTCGTATTCGTGATGCAGTCTAAAATCGAACAGTGAAAACTCGAGCTGACGCAACATCATCATGCCGGATTGGAAGTTTTTCGCCGCTAACATCTTATCTAACATCGCTTTAGGTAAAGGCTCACCCGTTTCATAATGACCGGAGATCTCCGCTAAGGCTTCTTCCTGCCAGCACCAGTTTTCCATAAATTGGCTAGGTAACTCGACTGCATCCCAAGGCACACCGTTGATACCAGATACGCCAGCAACATCGATTTTGGTCAGCATATGGTGAATGCCATGGCCAAACTCATGGAATAAAGTCGTCACTTCATCGTGAGTGAAAAGCGCAGGCTTGCCATCAACTGGACCATTGAAGTTACAGGTGAGATAGGCAACGGGTTTTTGTAGGCCATTGGCGGTTTGACGACGCACGCGGCAATCATCCATCCAAGCGCCGCCGCGTTTACCAGTGCGGGCGTATAAATCTAAATAGAAGCTGCCTCTGTGCTCGCCCGTTTCGTCAAAAATATCGAAGAAACGTACATCCTTATGCCAACGGTCAAACTCGGTTTGCTCAATAATCTTCAAACCAAAGAGGCGTGAGACAGTGTAAAACAAGCCTGATAGCACTTTATCTTCAGGGAAGTAAGGGCGCAGCAACTCTTGAGAAATCTCATACTTATGTTGCTGTAACTTCTCGGCATAAAAACTTAAGTCCCAGGAAGCCATTTCACTCACGCCATATTGTTCCTGCGCAAAGGCTTTTAGCTCGGCCAGTTCGGCCTTAGCTTGATCTTTAGAACGCAGCGCCAATTCATTTAAGAATGCCATCACCTGCGCAGGCGTTTCGGCCATTTTAGTCGCGAGGGATTTTTCGGCAAAGCTATCAAAACCTAATAATTGTGCCAGTTCATGGCGCAGCGCGAGGATTTCATCCATC
The DNA here is from genome assembly GCF_000146165.2 of Shewanella oneidensis MR-1. Taxonomy (NCBI): domain Bacteria; kingdom Pseudomonadati; phylum Pseudomonadota; class Gammaproteobacteria; order Alteromonadales; family Shewanellaceae; genus Shewanella; species Shewanella oneidensis. The sequence goes on from NC_004347.2 coordinate 4,901,101, forward strand.
AAAGGACCGTTATCAAATTCGCCTGCATTCGGGCCTTGATCCGATGCGCGAGTCACGAAGGCGCGATAGCACTCTTCCCTTAACTCACGGTTTTCACTGTAGGTCATCACAGGTAAATAGGAAGGGAAATCTAAGGTAAACAACCAGCCTTCGAGTTCACGGGCCTCGGCCATTGCTTTCGCTGCCGCCTTGGCAGAATCTGGCAAGCCAGCGAGTTCAGCCTCATCGGTAATTAACTTAGTCCAGGCTTGGGTCGCATCAAGCAATTGATTTGAAAAGCCGCTGGTAAGTTCAGAAAGACGCTTAACGATTTCACCATAACGCAGTTTTTGCGCGTCATCTAAGCCGATACCCGAGAGCTCGAAGTCACGCAAACTGTGCTCAATCACCATTTGCTGCGCTTGGCTTAATTGCTCAAATACCTCGGATGCACGCAGAGATTTATATGCCTCATATAGCCCTTGGTGTTGACCAACGTAAGTGCCATATTCGGATAAAAGAGGTAAACAAGCATCGTGGGCCGCGCGCCATTCATCTGTGCTAGTGACAGAGTTCATGTGGGAAACGGGCGACCAAATTTGGCTTAGTTCATCGTCCACTTGCTCAAGTGGAGCAATCAGGTTTTCCCAAGTATAGGGCCCTGGATTTTGCAGCACCTCATCGATTTTGGCGCGGCACTGAGCAATAGCATGCTCAACGGCAACTTGAATATGTTCAGGTTTAATCTGTGAAAAAAGCGGTAAGCTTGCGCCGTTAAGCAAAGGGTTGCTCATAATGATTCCTCTACAATCTGTGTAGCTAATAAATAAGGGCTTATGTTCGATTTATCAAGGCGAGAAAATCGATTGTCATCTTCGCTCGTACGCTTAACGACATTCCACAAAGAAAAAAGTGAGCCAGTTCTCAATTAGGATTTACACCAAATTTACCCTTTGAATCTTGACGGTTTGATCGCAAATCAAATCCATTCTCATTAATGATTGTGTTTATATGGGCTAATATCTACGCATATTCCGCATTTTCAATCAGATTGGCTTAAATATGGCAGTTTCAATTAAATCCATCATTAGCGCCGCAGGCGTCATTAGCTTAGTGTGCTTAAGCCATCCGTGTTTAGCTAACGAGAGCTTGACGCAAACCGAAGGAGTAGCGAGCAGCTTATTGCCTGCAACCACCACCAATCCTTGGGCTGTGAGCGTAGATTTAGGCTGGGATAGCAAGTATGTTTCGCAAGGGCGTAATAACTTAGCAGAGGGCGGAATTTATTGGATGAATGCCAGCGTCCAATACGGCAATCTCACCACCTACGCCCTCGTGGGCCGCGGCGATAGCCAAGCTTATACCGAGTGGAATATCGGCCTAGAATACGCCCTAAACTTGAACGAACACTTAGAAGCAACTCTTGGATATCAACGAATCGAAGGCTATAGCGATAGCCGCTGTCAGGATAACGAACTGTTTGCTGAACTGGCTTACACCGCCGCGCCTTGGCTAGTGCCTTCAGTGAGTTATGTCTATTCCACCGAAGCGGCAGGCTATTTTGTAGAGCTGAGTCTACACAGCTATTGGCAACTTACAGAGCAATTTACGCTTTCACCATATGTAACACAAGGTCTTGATTTTAAATATCGAACAGAAGAACACAATGGCAAAAATCATCTCCAATTTGGGCTAGAAGCAAGCTATAACCTCGCCGAAAATATCATCATTAGCGGTCATATTAGCCACAGTATTGCGCAGGCCGATATCGAGCAAGAAGCGGCAGCCAATGGTGATGTGAACTCGCAAGACCAAACCTATGCGGGTATCCATTTCAATATGAGCTTCTAGGTTTTATCGATATCACTGCTGCTTGGCAAACTATCCCACACCTAACTACACTCAAGATGTCGATGGAGCGACCTTGATTTAGCGAGGCACAGGGAATGTTGGCTCACCAGTTAAAAATACTCACTAACACATTTATCATATTGACCTTTTGCAGTCTGCCATCCTTAGCCGCAGTACCTGAGAGCGAGCCTGAATTAGTATTCGAATCCCTCTCAAAAAGTACCACTACTGACCCACTGCCATTGGGAACACTGCTCGACAGCGAAGGTAAGCTGCTGCCCATTCCCGTAGAGCAAAGCGCTTTGGATTATTCACCACCCACAGTAAATATTGATAATGAGTCACCCAAAGCAAAGACCGACAAAACGCAATCCACTAAAACTAAAAAGAAAAAACTGAGTCGCAAGCAACAACTCGCCAGCCGCGAAAAAGTCGCTAACGATCCCAGTTGCCGCTGGCTTGATGCCCGGATGTCACAACTCGAAACGCAGATTGGCAATAAGCAAGACAAAGCCGCCGACTATCAAAGCGATGAGCTCAGCGCTCGCAGGCAGGAATGGCAATGTCTTAAATGCGGTGTTGAAGGACCAAACCAAGACGATCACCACCGCTGCCAATACCGCCGTTAAACTTCCGCAGAATTAACAGGTTGTTAATACGTTTGATATCAGGCTGATTGAGATTTTTTGCGGCAAACCAAGGTCTATAGCAAGGCAACTTAATAGGCTGGTCTGCAAACTCAATCCAACCTACAATGGCCTTCTGCTATTAAGCACCTCATTCTTAGGATTAGACGGAGAAACTCATGGCCCAACATTTTGACTATATCTGCCTAGGCGCAGGCAGCGGCGGCATCGCCTCAGCTAACCGAGCTGCTATGCGTGGCGCTAAAGTGCTACTCATCGAAGCAAAACATGTCGGCGGCACCTGCGTAAACGTGGGCTGCGTGCCTAAAAAAGTCATGTGGTATGGCGCGCACATCGCCGAAGCCATGAACCTCTACGCCAAAGATTATGGATTTGATGTTTCGGTAAACAAATTCGACTGGAACACCTTAGTCAACAGCCGCGAAGCTTATATCGGTCGCATCCATGAAGCCTACGGTCGCGGCTTTACCAATAATAAAGTCACCTTACTCAATGGCTACGGCCGCTTTGTGAATGGTAACACCATTGAGGTGAATGGCGAGCACTACACTGCCGACCATATCCTCATCGCCACTGGCGGCGCGCCAACCATCCCTAACATTCCTGGTGCGGAATATGGCATTGATTCCGATGGCTTCTTCGCCCTGCGCGAACAACCTAAACGTGTCGCTGTTGTCGGCGCTGGCTATATCGCCGTTGAAGTCGCAGGCGTGTTACACGCACTCGGCAGTGAAACTCATCTATTTGTACGTAAACATGCACCGCTGCGTAACTTTGACCCTATGCTGATCGACGCCCTCGTCGATGCCATGAAGACCGAAGGCCCAACCCTACATACCAACAGCGTCCCACAATCAGTGGTCAAAAATGCCGACGACAGCCTGACTCTGAACCTCGAAAATGGCGAAAGCGTTACCGTCGATTGCCTGATATGGGCGATTGGTCGCTCACCAGCAACAGGCAATATCGGCTTAGAAAACACCGAGGTACAACTGGATAGCAAAGGTTATGTGATTACCGACGCACAGCAAAATACCACCCACAAAGGTATTTATTGTGTGGGCGATATTATGGCGGGCGGTGTAGAGCTGACCCCTGTCGCCGTAAAAGCCGGTCGTTTACTCTCCGAGCGTCTATTTAATGCCATGAGCGATGCAAAAATGGATTACAGCCAAATCCCAACCGTAGTCTTTAGCCATCCACCGATTGGCACTATGGGGTTGACCGAGCCAGAAGCCCGCGCGCAATATGGCGATGGCAATGTGAAGGTCTACACCTCAAGCTTCACCTCCATGTATACCGCTGTAACAAGCCATCGCCAAGCCTGCAAGATGAAGTTAGTCTGCGCGGGTAAAGAAGATAAAGTTGTTGGTATTCATGGCATTGGCTTTGGAATGGATGAGATCCTCCAAGGTTTTGGGGTAGCAATGAAAATGGGCGCCACCAAAGCCGATTTCGATGCCGTTGTCGCCATCCACCCAACTGGCGCAGAGGAATTTGTTACGATGCGTTAGTGTAGAAAACCCACCTACACACGTTCTTACTGTAGAAAAACTGATAGGCCGGAGCCTCGTTCTCTGGCCTTTGTTTATTGACTCATTGATACACTGGCTTTCTAAAAAGCTTATGCCCAAAACAAGATAACTTTTCGTTAGGTGTACTAAGAGAATTGTCATTGTTTCCCCAGTGACACGCCGTGAACTCATCCATGAGGGCTCTACTAAAACCTCCATGTTTTAGAAGGTCACTGTTGCAACAATGGCAATCTTCACGACCCTTGAACTGGTTCGTCCGACTAAAAAGCTAATGCCCCAAAGCGTGTTTCGCAGTGGCCAAGTAAAGCTTTACCTATAGAAAAGTTGATGGTGCGACTTAGAAGTTATGTATCCCATATTTTTCGTAGTTTGAATGCTTTAATCAAAATCAAAGTCGTGGGGCTTCACCCCACACCCGACCAAGGAGGACTGCTCGTCCTATCCTCCTTGGATGCTCCAAGACGCCCCCAACGGAGTTGAAAGCCCCTTGTGCTCATTGCCAAATTTGCTATCGCTTCCGAAGGATGCGTCCCTGCACCTGCGTAAGCTAGCTCGCCATCCATGGCGAGACTCACGCAATTTGTCTATTCGCCCAGCGGCAACTCCGAGAGGAGGTGTATTCCTTGGATTTTTGAGTCGTTAGATAGTGATTCATGAGAAAAAAATAAGCGTGAAAGAACAAAAAGGTAGGCCATATCAAGTAATTACCAATCAAACTGTATAAAAAACCGCTACCGCAAAAAAGCAAATTCCTATAGCATCATTTATACCAATTGACATGGATGTGGCAGCGGCCAAGTCCAACAAGCGATTTATGTCTTGCAAACAGCGCAGCGCATAAATACTAAGAAGTTAGCCTTTCGGAGAACACATGGATCCAATTTCAACTGTGGGTGCCGGCCTTGCGGTAATCGGCTCAAAGGACATCCTAGTAAAAATACTTGGCCCCACAGCCGACTATGTTGGGGGCGAAGTAAAAAACTTTGTCACAAAATGCAATGTGAATTTGGACAACATTTTTATACGAGCACAAAAGAAACTAGATAATCGAATTGACGAAGATGGACAGGTTAGCCCGAGGGTCCTAAAGCACGTAATCGACGAGGGTCGGTTTTGCGAAGACTCAATCGTTGCTGACTATTATGGAGGCGTTCTTGCCTCGTCAAAATCTGAGATCGAACGCGATGACCGTGGCGTTGCAGTCCTTGCTATAATTAAGTCTTTGTCTGTCTACCAGCTTCGTTTGCACTATATCTTCTATTCGCTTGTGCACAGCATGTACAAGGGAAAAGGAAAGAGCCTTGGAACCGACTGCACCCAAATGTCTATCTATATTCCAGTTTCGGTCTACCTAGAAGCCATGTCGTTTTCGTCTTCGGAAAATGCTGTAGCAATTCTTGTTCACTCAGTCGAAGGGCTTGTGAGGTCGAGTCTGGTCGAATCAAACTTTTCCTACGGTAGCAAAGAGCACTTGGCAAAAACATTTCCGGCCGCCACCGAACCTGGCGTCATAATGGCTCCCAGCGTTTTTGGAGCCGAGGTGTTTCTTTGGGGGCAGGGAGTGAAAGGGGCCACTGGTCATGAGGTCATTGAGGAGCACCTTCAGCTCTCCCCTCCTGAAATTTCCATCCCGGTTGGCTCTCTCGTTGTTCAGGGCTAACCCTTCATTCCACCGGACGCTGCCGATAAAGCCGCGCAGCGCCGGTGAATTCAGACGTTACCCAATAGAAATTTGTATCCGAAACACACGCGTTAGAGTTAAGGCTTTAACTCGGAAATGTCCAAAGCGTGCTGATTAAGGTTATTAAGTCTACAGGCTTCGACAATGCTAAACAGGTGAGCCATGGTGATTAGCGAGACGACCGTCCGCCCCATGGACGGGGCGGTCGAGCATCCACGGATGGACTCGCTGCGTGTCGCCGAGCAAATACCATGGATCGACGCTCTTCTGTCCAAAAACGTGCTGATTAAGGTTATTAAGTCTACAGGCTACGACAATGCTAAACAGGTGAGCGCGCTTAACCTCAATCCCCTCCGCGACATCTTACTCAGCCCCATCACACTGGGATTTACCCGCTTGATAACAGCTGGGTTGCCGTGGGCAGACGGCGCCGCGGGAGCAAATCAAGCGGGCATCGTTTTTAATTCCGCGCTCAATCCAGTTGATATTCAATATCTTAGCAATGCTGACTAAGTCACTTTTTATATGCTTAGGAATCGCCACTGAGCCGCCGCCAGTAACACAGGCGGCCTTTAAATCATGGGCGATAGAGAGGGCATCTTTACCTTGAGCTTCAATGGCCGGATTGAGATCAATGCCAGCGCAGAGCACATGGGGGTTGCCCGCCGAATCTTCGACCTTAATCGATTCGCAGCAATAAATTCGCGGTTCATTCCCCACATTTAAAATCGAAATCTGCGCTGATGTCCCAACTGAAGGCTCACTGATCATTCTAAACACCGCCCAGTGTTGGCAGGGGTCTTCCACCAGCCGCATATTGCCCCAAGGCAGGGGAATACCGTTGCCGCGGTAAACGGCTTTAAGTTTGCCCGGCGCGTAGGCATCAAAATAATGCCAATGGGGATAAGGCGATACCACGGTCATCCGCCGCATAGCAACCGAAGCCGACACTTGTAGCTGTTTATGCACCTCAATTTCGTAACCGTGACGGTCGAGTAATTGTCGATAGGGCACTTTAGGGCATAACAGGGCTCCGGCAAAAAAGCTGGATTCGAAGTCGCGCCAAGCATGCAAAATATCCTGTGCATTCAGGGTATTAGATTGCATTGTCACTTCTTCATCCATCTGCAATTTACGGCCGGAGATCATCACACTCTTAAGCCCATCCTTATTGTGTAACACGCAATGGCCGATATGGGCGGCGAGATCGTACTTAAGCCGACTGGGGCGGTTTTTAAGCATTTTATTGATATAAATCGTGCTGGGTGGCTCAAAAAAAGACGTGACTAACTGATGCGAACTGACACCACGCTCATCAATCACTTCCTGTGGAGTGCTATCTATCCACTTGATTTTTAAACCTACTCCCTTAGCAATATCCAGCATTTCATCGAGGGATAAGGGCATACGCTTCAACCCTACCTCTTCGGCGGCACGTTCAAGATCGGGGAAATGGTTTTGATGGTGTTCTTGATGGGCGCGGATTAACAAATGGGCAAATTGCCGACCCGAGATCCCGGTCTGCGACAACATTTCTGGTATAGCAATTTGCAAAATATCATTTGAAAACAAAAAGCTGGGTTCGAGTGCCATACCGCTAATCCCACCACGGCGGCCTTTGTCTGGCGTGATGGCACTCTCTTCGGGCACATCGTCTAAAAACCAGTCAACGTCCTTTTGAAACACTGTCGCAATCACGGCCAGCATTTCGGCACTGGGCACGCGCTTACCACGCTCGATCATCGATAAATATGACACCGATGGCGCACTACTCGCATCGACGCGGATACAGCGTGCCGATAAATCTTCCATGGTTAAATTATTACGTTTCCGTAGGTTACGTATTTTGGTGCCAAGGAAATGTGACTTTCTCATCAAGCTCTGGTCATTGCGCATTTTGTAAAATTCACATTGTAAAATTTTTATTGTGAAATTGTAGTAAAAAATACACTAGACTACAAATCAAGCAATCGAGGAAAGGTTATCCACCTGATACTGCTTAACCATTAACGCTGTCGGACAAGCCAAATTGAAGACGAATGTTGAACAATTAGATGTGAAATCAAGGCCCTAATTTTTTAAATTGGAAAGTGTAGAGGAACTAGCGATGAATATGTCAATTATCAAGAGCCACCAGATCCAACCGAATCTAAACAGCTTCATCGCCGAAGAAGTACTTGCCGTCGCCCAAGTGAATGCGGCAGAACATGAAAAACTCGCTCATGCGAAGCAATTCCTCGACCGTCATTTCCCGCTGGATTCGGGTTCACACCAAGAGGTGATCAGCTATGTGGTTTACTACCAACATCTGCTGGCTTTTTTTGCCGACGGTAGCCACAGCGGATTACGTCAAGCCAAACAGTTTGTGGCCTTTAATGGCACAAAGGATGCGCCTAGCGCCATAGTGTTACAGGATCAAGGTTGCCATGTAGAGCTATGTTTTGACCGCACAGGTATGATTGGCGCACGGGATTTGGCTAATTTAGAAGATGTGCAAATCGAAACACCAATGGAACTCACTGCAGAGCCAAAGACTACACGTAACACCGCATCTCGCCACTGGTTAAGCCTCTTACATGCAGGAATGCCAAGCGCAAACGATATTCAAGACAAGCTGTTTACCGCTAAGGATGGTGGGGACTACAGCCTACAAAGTATCGTAAACCTCTAAAACCGCTCTATGCTCAGAGGAGAAGAGGGCGTTCAAAATTCTGTGTCAGGCTAATTTTTAAATTTCTAGCACGCTATCTAAACGCCCTTCAAAATAAATCGCTAACTGTGATAAACAAAGGCTCCAATTGTGGATTGGCATGGTCCATTTATCTGAGGCGTTTAATATGCCTGCGTAAAGTAGCTTCAACAAGCTATTTTCATTAGGAAATGCACCTTTGGTTTTGGTGAGCTTTCTAAATTGGCGATGCACAGCCTCAACTGCATTGGTCGTGTAAATCACTTTCCTGATATGTTCTGGGTACTTAAAATAATGGGACAAATTATGCCATTTGCGACGCCAAGAGTTGATTACCAGCGGATAAGCATCACCCCATTTGGCCTCCAGTTCGTCCAATGCCATCTCTGCGGCTTCTTTACTCACGGCTCGATACACAGGCTTTAAATCAGCCATAAACGCTTTCTGATTTTTTGAGGCGACATACTTCATTGAGTTGCGGATCTGGTGGATAACGCATAGCTGTGTTTCCGTATGAGGGAAGATACTGGCTATGGCCTCAGGGAAACCGGTCAAGCCGTCAACACAGGCGATAAGAATATCTTTTACACCACGATTATTAAGATCGGTCAGTACGGATAGCCAGTAATTAGCGCCTTCATTTTCGGATAAGTGAAGCCCTAAAATTTCCTTTTTTCCTTTCATATTAAGCGCTAACAATGTGTAAACGGCTTTACTGACGTAACGCCCATCCTCTTTGACTTTATAATGTATCGCATCAAGCCACACGATAGGATAATGGCTATCTAATGGGCGCTGTTGCCACGCTTTAAGTTCGGGGATGAGTTTGTCAGTGATAGCACTGACTGTTGCGTTAGACACATTGAGTCCATACATATCTTCAACATGTTGATTAATATCGCGATAGCTCATACCTATACTGAACATCGATAACACTTTACGTTCGATTTCATCGGTTAGCGTAGTTTGATTTTTCTTAATCAACTGAGGCTCAAAGGTGCCATTGCGGTCTCTAGGCGCGTCTAACTCAAAGTTACCGGACGGATGCTTAATGGTCTTAGGGGTTTTGCCATTTTTACGATTAGGCTGAGGATCATGCGCTAAATGCTGCTCAAGCTCAGCCTGGAGAGCCGCTTCAGTGAGTTGCTTGATCAGTGGGCCAAGAATGCTGTCTTTACCTGTGAGGCTTTTACCTGATTGCAGATCTTTAAGGGCTTGTTCGAAGTTAAAAGGTTGGGTCATGTGTCATTCCTGTTTTTGAATATTTTACTGAAATGACACAGAATTATGAACACTACCGAGGAGAAACACCGCTCGGTGGTTCTCCTCAACTTTTAATTACCATCGTCAGCTAATCAGTCAGATAAATTGACTCTAAGAATAAGCTTAATTGATTCTAAAGATAAATTTAATTGATTTTATTGAAGATTAATTTAGCCGCTATAATACCCGCTTTTATCAGCGTCCACGTTCTGATCAGATGATCGCCATATTGCGAGTCCTGCTGTAGTGAGAACGATAGGATTGTGTCGCTACCCCCTAAGGCGTTATGAATTTTTCATCGATATTCTCACAACTTAAAGATCCCCATCGCCTTATTTTTATCTGCGCTGCGTTGCTATGTCTCACGCCATTTATGTCATCTCCCATGGCGCTTGTGCTCGGCTTTACCTTAGCTAGCCTTGGGTGGGTACCTAAAGACTGGAATATCGCGGCACTCACCAAAAAATTACTGTCTTATTCGATTATTGGCCTAGGCTTCGGCATTAACTTAACCGCTGCGATTGAGGCCAGTAGCCACAACTTAGGGCTCATTATCGGCTCAATTATTTTCACGCTGATTTTAGGCTTTATAGTCACTCGAGCACTGAAGTTTGACCCTATTACAGGGCACTTGATTGCCTCCGGCACTGCCATCTGTGGAGGAAGTGCTATTGCGGCCGTGGCACCTGCTGTTAATGCCAAAGCCGATCAAACCGCTACGGCATTAGCCTGCGTGTTTGTACTTAATTCGGTAGCTTTGTTTTTATTCCCCGCCCTTGGGCATTTACTCAATATGAGCCAATATGATTTTGGCGTGTGGAGTGCTATTGCGATTCATGACACTTCCTCCGTGGTGGGCGCTGCCTCCGCCTACGGTGATGAAGCGCTAAAAACTGCAACGACCATTAAACTGGCACGCGCACTGTGGATTATTCCGATTGCCCTTGTCAGTGCACTGATCTTTGGTGGTGATAAGCGCAAGCTTAACCTACCGTATTTTATCGGTTTTTACTGTTTAGCCATCGCTATCGCCCATTGGTTACCGCAATTCCAACCGCTCTACAACACCTTATTTATGGTATCGAAGCACACGCTTGTGCTGTGTCTGTTCTTGATTGGCGCAGGGATTACAGTACAAAAAATGCGTGCAAGTGGCCCAAAACCATTGCTGTTAGGGGTAATTTTGTGGATGGCGATCGGGGTCACATCTTTAGCTTATATTCTGTATTTTCAATAAATTGTAGGCTTATTCGGCATTAGGCTTTATCCGCCAAGCCAACCCTAGCACACCTAAAAAGGCCGAAAACTCGATAAACGATCGAAGTAGTCCAGTGGTTTGCGTGGATGCAACTAGGGCAATAAGACAAAACACAATCAGCAGCGAGTTTTTCATTTGCATCCTCCAGCAAAGTTAGGGGATGCTCAGTATTCTTTAGAACTAAAAAACCGGCCAATATCGATTTAAAATAACAAATAGCTATAACAACTAAGCCAGTAAACCCGTGTTGAGGTGACAGCATGAACGGGATAAACGTTGATAAGCAAACCGCTCGCTAATCACAGAAGGCATATAGAGTGAGTAACTCAGTATACCCTTAAATTTGCTACAGAATAGGTGTGGGTCGACGCACTAAGTAACCACTTACAATGGATAGAATGCAGTAAGCGGTAAAGAAATAGAATCCGCTCTCAAATTGTGCCTGTGTCTTGAGCATTTCCCCCATACCGCCCGAAGCATTGCCCGCCAAAAAGGTAATGATCAAGGCCACCACAAACACATCGGCCATAGACCACTTAGCAAGCAAATCGACAATATGATGAATTCGCCATTGTAGCGCAATTGAACTTACGCTTTGTTGTGCCAACATTAGGCTAAGTTTAATGGCGGGGATAATAATACTAAATAGCATCACCAGCCCTGCGACTAAGCCATTGCCTGTATTATATAATTCAGTGACTGTGCTCCAAATACTGCGGGTCTGCTGTAATACTTGCACCTCACCTTTGAGGGTATGCAGCCCCAGTAGACCACTGACCATATTTAACATGCCACGGGCACTGCCGCGCCCTAAATCCTCATCAAAACTTCGCGCTACTTGTTCGATGCCTTGCTCGGTAAGTTTGGCCTTATCTATGCTGCCGCTAATGCTCAAAATAGGTTGCGTCACACCAGGGATCAATAGTGCTAAAGACAGCAGAATGACGAGAATGGGTAAGATTGATTTCCGTACATTATTCATAACTGAGCCCAATATAAACGTTAGCTCAGTGTAAGGCCTTAAACGTCGCAAGTGCAATGAATGGCACCTGACATCATGGCCGATATCAGGTACAACAAAGGCTTATCAATAAAAAGGGGTTGGATCTATATCTAAGGAGCTTGGTGACACACCACGTTCAATGTGTAGTTCTGACTTGAGCAGATCAACTATGACAACTTCTGTGTAACGTTTTGCTTTTAGAGAATAAAAACATTTAACTATTGGGTGTAATGCATCTCTATCCTTAGAGGCCCAAACAATTCCCACGCGCCCATCGGACAATTCCACCAACGAACCAACAGGATAAACCCCGATACAACGAATAAAATCGTAGACTAACTGCTGATCTAAGTGGAATGGCGTCAGACTCAGCAATATCTTAAAGGCGGCCGCAGGACTCATAGCCTCTTTGTAACAGCGCGTGGCGGTTAAGGCATCAAAAATATCGACGATACAACTCATGCGTCCATGGAGCGGGATTTCATCACCCTTTAATCCCCTTGGATAACCTCGCCCATCCAACTTTTCATGGTGCATTAGACAGACATCTTTACTGATCTGGGAAAGGCCTTTTGTTTCGCTCATAATTTCAAGTGCATACACTTGATGCAACTTCATATGCTCGAATTCTTCAGGCGTAAGCTTGCCCGGTTTATGCAGGACTTTATTATCGACCTTAATCTTGCCTATATCGTGCAAAATGCCACCAACGGCCATTTCTCTTAGCATGCTGCGGTCAAGTTTTAGATATTTGCCAAAAGTGACTAAAAGAAAGGCAACATTTACTGAGTGTTCAAGTAGATAAGCATCTTTAGTACGCAGTGCTGACATGCACTTTAGGGCATCTTCATCCAAAAGCACAGACTCGATCATGCTATCAGCCAAGGCTTCGAATGGTGCGACTTCTATCGCTTTACCCTCAAATGTTTCAGAGAGCACTTTCCGAATCAAATCCTTAGCTTCAGTCAAAATAACCTGAGCCTGCTCCTGTTGTTTTTCACGGGTTACGATGGATTTTTTAACTTGGCTATCGTTGCTGACTTTGCGTTTAAAACCGCAATGCTCAGCCGAGCGTTCAGTATCAACCCAAACATATTTGATGCCATTTTTAGTTAATTTTAGAATCGCGTCCTTGTGCTTGATTTGCCCAGCATTTGCAATAGCCAGCCGACCTTGATCATTTTTATCAATTGCCGAGACAAACATTCCCAGAGTCAATTTCGACACTGGCAATTTGATTAGGTCAACCGATTCTGCCGACTCACTCATAACTGCAACCCCAAGGATGACTTAATAGATGCCTATCCACCATACGATAATGAGCCACACTCGCTCACTCGGTTCTGTTTTTACTTTTGGTAGTATAGCCAATTTATGCGGCATTCTAAGCTGGGAAGCGCAAAATCACCATACACTTATTTGGCGATAATGAGAGAATGGTTCAAAAAACTAACAAAACAAGGAGGTTATTATTTTTTGAGCTAATCGTTTAATATTTCAATGTTTTTAATTTTAAAGATTCGAAATGCTCAACTCTCTCACACCCAAATGAAGTCTGTATGGTTTGAGCTGGGGTAAGCAACTTAAATGACCAACCAAATGTTTAGCTCACGCCGTAAAGAAGCCAAGATTAAACTTGACGCATCAGTGTCTATTTCAAGATAAAAGGCATAAATCAGCCAACTAACGTCGATGACATCTGATCCACATAGCGTAGTTGCATTTCAGGTACGTCTTCAAACAGTTGTCCGTGATGTAAATGCAGTTGTCGCGATATTTGGTCCCGCGGTATCTTTCTATGGCTGGTGAGCAAAATCGCACAGCCCTGCGCAGTTAACTTTTGAAGCAAATACCATACTTTACTGGAGTAATGTTTATCCATACCGGCGAGAGGATCGTCAAGTAACAATACTTTGGGGCGCATACAGGCTAAAGATGCGAGCGCGATCAAATGTTGTTGACCATAAGATAATTGATGGGGAGGTAATTCGGCTAAATGGTTCAAATCCAATTCTTCTAGTAGCTGTGCAGCTCGTTCACAGGGAAGCTCAAAACGCTTAAGACTAAACTGCATTTCAGCAAGCACTGTTGTTTCAAAGAGTTGTCGGCTAGGTCTTTGCATTAATAGTCCAAGTTCAGCCCCGTACACGCCCAATTTAGGGCGTCGACCTAGCACTTTGAGCGGTAAACGCTGTTTTAAGCTCAATGCGCCAGCTAAGGTTTTGAGTAAACTGGTTTTACCCGAACCATTATCCCCAATCAAAGTCACAATTTCACCGGCATATAGCTTAAATCCGTTCGGACATGTAAATAGTAGATGCCCACTATCAAAACTGAACTCAAACGGCTCTGCTTGAACGAGAACTTTTCCAAACGGTTCACATTTACTCGCAGTACGCCAAGCAGGAGCAATAACAGGCAATATCTCAGGCGTCTGGTGCAAACCAGCAGAAAGATGGCCGTCTTCTAATTGCCAGTAATATTGGATGATTTCGGCAAAGGCCGTGGCATTGTGCTCCACCAGCACCAGCGCCATTCCTTCGTTAATCAGATTTCGCAGCACCACGAGCAGTTCGCTAACACCGTGATCATCCAGCTGTGCCCATGGCTCATCAAGCAACAATAAATCCGGTTCACAAACAAGCTGAGCCGCAATCATCAAGCGGTATTTTTGACCAAGGGAAAGGGTACTGACTGGCGTATCGAGCCGCAAAAAGAGCCCGACTCGCCGTAATGCATGTTGCACTTTAGGCAACATACTCTCGGCAGGAATGCCTAGATTCTCTAAGGAAAATACGACTTCTGCACCAACAGTTTGTCGATGCAGCTGCGTTTGTGGATCTTGCATCACCAAACCAGTGACCAGTTGAGGGTGACGCCAAATATCCCCCTCATGTGGACGATTTTGTGCGCCCGCAAGTAGGTTTATTAAACTCGATTTACCTGACCCCGTTGGCCCACTCACACAATGACACTGCCCCCTGCCAATCGTTAGCGTTATCTCCTGAAACACCAAGGGTAACTGACTACCATAGTTAAAGCTGACACCTTCAAGCTCGAGTAACTTCATGTTAGCTCTGCCGTCATGCCAAGGTGATCCGTGAAAATCTCGAGGCAGCTTTCTGCTGGTCATACAACTTTGTCACACTGGAAGTTTAAAATGTGCCCCCTATTGTGGTCTCGGACATTTCCGCCTCAACCTTTAAAAACCCAAAAACTAACCTAGATCAACTAATAGAAACAAATGGAAAACGCATCTCTCACAAAAAAGACAAAATGTCCAACATAAGCCACGGTATCGACAAAAAGACCCATCTTGGTCACATTTTTTTGCGTCTCAAAATGAGACTATGGCAAAAGTCACACACTCGTGGGTTGCATCTTGACACTGACGGTCTCGGCCTTTAATTTGAGCGAAAGATTCTTATTTACACATACTCACCCACTTGGTGTAAATAACTTTAAAAAGAATACATTAACTTGGTTCATATTCACCGCTGAGAGCGTTAACTTCAGCCAGCACCTTCATTTCGTTACCTTTGGAGTTTTACTTGCCTGCTCACGCCCTGTCTGAAGACCTCAAGTCTCTCATCGACAAACTTATTCAAATGAAACAGGTTCCCGCAACGGAGCCGATAGTGCAGTTATCCTTAAAAACTGTCTCTATCCCTTTGATTTCATGGCTGGCATCACAAACCCTCTATCCGCGTATCTACTGGCATGGACGTGATAAGGTTGAAGAAGTTGCGGCCATTGGTGCATGTAAAGACTTCAAATTCGAAACTGGCGTCGACGATAAGGCATTAGCCAGTGTTTACGAGCAGCAACGCATGTTGTCTAGCAATCCTGACATTCGTTACTATGGTGGTGTTGCCTTTGATCGCAGTATCGAATCTTGGCCCGAGTTTGGTAATACCCGCTTTGTGCTACCCAGAATTGAGTTTAGACGCAGCGCAAATCAGTTTAGTTTGCGGGTGAATCTCAATTTTGCCGATAATAATCCGATTGATGAAATCGACCTCGCTATCGCCGCCATTGAAGCTGTTATGCCTGCGCGTCCCTTGGCACCGCCAAACAAACTCACCTTAGTAAGTCGTCAGGATATTCCTGACTTTCCACACTGGAAAACCTTAGTCGAACAAGTGATTGAGCCTAAGTTTAATCAAGATACCCCTAAGGTTGTCCTTTCTCGTTTAACCGAGCTTGAGGTTAATGAACAGGTTGACCCTTGGATGGTTTTAGCCTGTTGGCAAGGACGTAACCCAAACAGTTTCCAATTTGGGTTCCAATTTAGCCCTGATCGTACTTATATCTCCTGTTCGCCAGAGCGCTTATTCCGCCGCAGCCAGCAAGAACTCTTTACCGAGGCGTTAGCAGGCACCACAGTGCGGGGATTGAACCAAGAGGAAGATGTGGCGCTAGCCAATGCGCTGCTCGAAGACAACAAGAATAGCGTCGAGAATCAGTTGGTCCGTCGCCATATAGTCAGTATGCTCACGCCGCTGAGCCAATATGTGGGTGCCGAAGAAGAAGCCACCATCTTTAAGTTGAATCATATTCAACATTTGCACCGCGCAATTCGTGCAGAGTTAAAACCCGGAGTCAGCGACTTTCAACTGCTACAAGCACTGCATCCCACCCCCGCAGTGGGCGGTCTCCCTAGAGAGTCGGCAATGACGTTTATTCGGCAACGTGAAGGTTATATGCGTGGCTGGTACGCAGGTGCCTGTGGGTATTTTAATAAAGACGAAAGTGAGTTTTCGGTTGCAATTCGCAGCGCGTTGATTGAGCCAGGTAAAATTAATTTGTTTGCAGGGGCAGGCATTATTGCAGGTTCCGATCCAGAGGCTGAATGGCAAGAGCTTGAAAACAAGCTAGCGACTATTATGTCAATTTTGATTGAGCTATAGGCACCAGACAGCTAGCGCAGATGCCAAAAACTTAAAATCCCTTTGCTTTTGCTTCAGCATATAGCCTGTCTTGTTCACCAGATTCAATAAGTTTTTTATGCTCGGCATCAAATACTAGCTTTAACATTCTCCCTTTTTCGGTATTGGCGAAGGCAAAAAAAACCTCTGCATTTAATACACCTTGGATGATCACAAACTGTTGTGATCCCTTCAACTGAGGAATAAGCGACTCAATATTCTTTTTGTAGTCCAGCATGGCATCGATTCGTCCCGCATTCACGCTATTGAGCATACTCAACATGTCGCTACTTTCTTCATAAAACATGGGAATTGGCGTCAACATATTGTAGCGATAGGCCAACATGGCTTGGACTTTTTTATGGGATAAGCTCTCCATTCCTGACCACGTAGCTGCAATTTGAGGGGTTACAGCGGCATCAATCGAATCTAGCTCAACAGCGTTTTCACTCAATAAGCTATTTTTCACATCCTCTTTATAAACACTGAAGACCATATCAACTCGACCAGTTTCAAGCAGGTACAAAGTGCGGGCAAAAGGCATAAACTGCACATTGACCTGCCATTTAGGGAGTGGAAAAGCTCGATTGAGAATATCAAAGTAGTACCCTGTCTCATCAGGATTAGCAAAGCCTTCCCATGACGCGGTGACAAGGTTGATCACGACGGGCTTGTTTGGAGTAGCGCCAGCACAGAAACTCAATAAACTCAAACACAATGCTGCAAGAAATGATCTCATCGGTTTCTCCTACCATTTCCTAAAAGTGTAGGACAATTTCGATGCCTATGCTGGAACCTTATTACTCCACTATCTCGGAAGTAACAGCTAAATCGTTTGCAATATAGACAGTAAGCTTGCATCTTCAAGCACGGTCACTATAATGGCGGCCCCGATTTCAGCAGGCTGGTATCGGATAAAATAACAATAGACAACTTAGCGGGTTCCCTCACCCCGCCCTACACAACTAAAAAGGCCACATATGTTAATGTTAACCCCAGCGCAGCTTCGTCGCGCACTCCTGCTATTAGTGGGATTTCATATACTGATTATTTGCGTAAGCAACTACTTGGTACAACTACCGTTTCAATTGTTTGGTTATCACACCACTTGGGGCGCGTTTAGTTTTCCCTTTGTCTACCTCGCAACCGATCTGACGGTGCGTATTTTTGGACAAACACCAGCCCGTAGCATCATTCTCAAGGCCATGGTGCCTGCACTGATGATTTCCTATGTCATGGGTGTGGTATTCCATCAAGGTAGCTTCCAAGGAATAGATTCATTAAGCCAATGGAACACTTTTGTATTTCGCATCGCCTTTGCCAGCTTTGCGGCTTACTTGATTGGTCAATTGATGGATATCACCGTCTTCGCCCGTCTTCGCCAGAGTCGCTCTTGGTGGGTCGCTCCAGCGGCATCAACCATCGTTGGTAACTTAGTCGACACCTTAGTATTTTTCAGTGTCGCTTTTTATGCCTCAACGGACAGCTTTATGGCCACCAACTGGCCTGAAATTGCGGCCGTAGATTACAGCTTTAAACTACTCGTTAGCCTAGGTCTATTCTTACCCGCGTACGGCGTTCTGCTCAAAGTCTTACAAGACAAGATATTGCAAACTAGCCCACAAAAATCATTTTCCTGATTAACCCAACTGGCCAGACCTGTTATAATTTGAGCAGTTTTGTGTTCAGCCCCACAGCATTGATGCGCAATTGGGGCTGTTTTTTTGTGAGAGAAAATTATGTATTCAATTGAAATCAAAGCAATGACAGCTCTGACTCCCGAGTTGACCACACAACTCCTCGACCTGAGTAAGCAAATTCCTGAACTCGACCGTCCATTGAGCAGCGATAGCTTAACGGCACGACTCTCAGGCAAGAGTTGCTTGATTCTCTTAGCCTATGTGGAAGGCGAACTGGCGGGCTTCAAGCTGGGTTATGAACAGGAAAAGGGAGTTTTTTATAGTTGGTTAGGTGGTGTCGCTACCGATTTTAGACGTTTAGGGTTGGCGCAAAGCCTACTTGAATACCTAGAGAAATGGGCGAGCAACCAAGGCTATGGCCATATTCAAGTGAAGACCATGAATCGCTTCCCCGCGATGCTCAATCTGTTGATTAGAAACCAATATTTAATTACCGAGCTTAAAGCCGATCCAATGAGTCAGATCGATCATAAACTGCATTTAAGCAAATCTATTGCGGCCGCATAAACGCGCCATCAATAAAAATGTGCATTATTTGCGAGAAATAGCTTGCAAAGCTAATTGAGAATGATTATCGTTAACTTGCGTTCCAAAACTCATCTTTAACTCTGATGACTGGTAATCTGACGTTGTTAAAGTGCTCCTGAGTTTGCAAGCACGACATTGCTCACACACTCTTTTGTGGCCGGATTCATCATCCGGCTTTTTTTTGCCTGTTATTCAGCGAATAGGCGCATTAGGCTAACCATGTCTAGGTTTGCGCCACATTTAACTTTCAGGGTGATTTCCCGAAAAATGTAAGCCGTCGTAGGGATTGTTTTGATGGTCTTCCTTCGCCTCATGGTACAAACCAATCGTAAAGATTGAGCCTTTACCCAACACCGAACTCACCTCAATCGTGCCACCAATACGCTTGATAATGCCATAACTGAGTGATAATCCAAGGCCAGTACCATCTTTACGAGTGGTATAGAAAGGATCAAAAATCCGCCCTAATTGCTCAGGCTCAATCCCTGAACCTTCGTCTTCAACCTCGATTTTGACACCAATCGCTATATCCTGCTGCACCCAATCATAGGTGCGAACCCAAATTCGTCCCTTGCCATCCATCGCATGGGCAGCATTCACCACAAGGTTAATCAACACTTGCAGTAACTGCGGGCGATTGACCTGCACAGGGCAACTGGCATTCAATTCAGTTATCAGCACAACTTCTTGTTTTTGAATCGAATGTCGCACTAATACCAGCATTTCCTCGATAATAGGCGTAATGGGATGCATCTCTAACGGAGCATTGAACTCACCCGGACGGCTATATTGCAGTAAGCTTCGAATAATGGTGCTAATACGTCCAACCTGTTGAATAACTAGATCAATTTCTTCTTTTACGACTTCGGCTTTATCACCCAGCTCATAGCGCAGTAACTCCATGTTGCCGAGGATAACAGCGGTCGGATTATTGATTTCGTGGGCAATACCGGCGGTTAACTCACCTAGAGCGGTCAACTTTTCGTTGGTCACCAACTGCTGGCGTGTCTCATTGAGTAAGGCGACGTTGCGCTGTAGTTCTAACGTCTTATCTTGCAGGCTACGAGTCCGCTCTTCGACCTTCATTTCTAGCTGTTCGGCGGCGGCTTGGATCTGCGCATTACGCCGCTGCAATAAATCCAGCATGCGGTCGAACTGCTCAGCGAGGTTCGATAGCTCGTTATCCCTATCTAGCCCCAAGGCACCAATTCGCACATTGCGCCCAGACTGCACGGCTTGCACCACATGGTGAATACGCTCAATCGGCTGCAATAGACTGTAGGCGCCGCGGTAAACCAGCAAACCAGAAATAAGCAGCACTAACATTAGAATGGTGCCTAACTCAATGATATTAAGTAGGTAGTTATGAATAAATGGCGACTCGGAAAAACCGGTATAGATCATCCCAACTCGCTGTCCACGGATATCTTCTAACGGCGCATAGGCAGAAATAAACCAGTCGTTGTACACAAACGCCCTGTCAACCCATAACTCCCCGTGATTTAACACTTTTTCCCGCACCTCCTCCGAGACCAAACTACCCAGTGCGCGTCCTTGGGACTCATTCGGCTGTGGAAAAAAGTGTAAAGGGACGTTGGTCGATACCCGAATGTTATCGAGGAAAATCGTCACAGTACCAATTGAGCGTTCGGGCAAGGTGCCCTTGTCGTAGACGAGATCGCGGATATGGTCGACGATGCGAGTATCTCGATTAAACAACACTCCACCGTCGAGATACCATGCCACTTTACCTTCAGAATCTGGGATTGGCAGCAAGCTACGACTGAGTAAACCCCGCTCTTCAACTTGTTTATCCGGACTTTGCGCCCGCAAAGTCGCCAGCAAGGGAATACTAGCCCTTTGCGCTAAATCTGGGTCAATCCGAGCTAAGCGCTCACGGGATAGCACCATCAGTCCAGAATAGGGCAACATTCCACCAATTTTTGGTAAAATCTGTCGTAAATCAGGATCTGCTGCCGCTTCAGCGACACTGACCAGCCGTAAAAAGTCTAAATCGAGCTGCTTTTTTTGCTCATGCAGAAAGGTATCTATGCTCGCCCTATGGGCTAAGGCGCCACTGAGGATGGGTCTAAAATCATTCTGGAATGTCCATGAAGTCATCACCCTTTCTAGCTGTTTTTCCTGCCGAACTTGCACCTGCTGCAGAGTGTTCTCAGCGACAGCCAAATCAGCTTTTACCTTCATAAACAGTTGCTTACCTGTATAACTGATATTCCAGTAAATCGTGATAAACACTAAACTCACTAAGGTGAGCAAAATCGGCAATAAAGTCAGGATCAGAATGCGATAACGCACTTTAGCCTGCATTTGCTGCCAACTAACCCCAAAAAAGTGAGTAAAAAAAGACACTTAAAACTCCTGCTCGTCGCTAACGCCAAACCATTCTTTATACTTGCGATCTAAAGTCTTACGGGAAACCCCTAAGTCCCGAGCTGCTGCGGATTTATTACCAGAATGCAAATCCACTACGCTAGTCACATGATGTTTTTCCACTTCTTTTAGTGGCCAATCTAATGGATAACCTTGGGAAGCCAAGGATTCAGTTTTCACCTGTTGCTTCCAATACTCTGCCGGAGGCTTACCAAGCAGAATACAGCGCTCAATCATATTGCGTAGCTCGCGAATATTACCCGGCCACTCATGTTGTTGCAGTTTCACCATATCCTCATGGCTCCACACCACTTCGCGCACGCCTAACTCTGCAGCCAATTGGCGGGTAAAATGGTGGGTCAATTCGACCACATCTTCCGGACGATCACGCAGCGGTGGAATTAAAATATCAAGCACATTCAGACGATAATAGAGATCGCGCCGGAAGTTACCCGCCTCAACTTCATCCACCAATGTACGGTTAGTTGCCGCGATCACTCGGACATCAATATTGACTTCCTTTTCACTGCCCACTGGGCGAATCGCCTTCTGCTCCAGCACCCTGAGCAGCGCGGTTTGCATTTTGAGCGGCATCTCGCCAATTTCATCGAGGAAAATCGTACCGCCGGAGGCAAAACTAAATAAGCCTTCGCGATTACCCTTGGCGCCAGTAAAGGCCCCTGCTGTATGGCCAAAGAGTTCACTTTCAAGCAATTCAGGCGCTATCGAGCCACAGTTAACAGGGACAAAAGGCCCTTGGCGACCGCTGAGTAAATGTAATTGCCGCGCAACTAACTCTTTACCCGTGCCCGATTCCCCTTGGATTAACACAACCGCATTAGTTGGTGCGACACGTTCAATCACTTGCTTAACCGACTTCATCGCATCGCTGCTACCAATAATGGTGGAGGAATAGCCAATAGACACTTCACGGCGCAGCATTAAGTTTTCACGGCGAAGCAAGCGGCGCTCAATACAGCGGTCAACCGCAGACATCATCTGCTCAAGGTGGAATGGCTTCATAATAAAGTCAGACGCGCCAGCGCGCAGTGCTTTAATCGCGACTTCTAAATCCGCATAGCCGGTCATAAAAATTACATCGGAACGTCGACCTTGTTCATCTAACGCTTCGCTCCACTCAATACCCGAGCGACCGGGTAAACGAATATCGACAATCAATAAGTCGAAGTGACAGCGACTACGTAGCTGCTCAGCATCTTCAATACTGCCCGCAGTTTCGACTAAGGCGAATTTTTTCGAGAGTGCCTTATTTAAAAAACTGCGCATCCCTGGTTCGTCATCAACGATCAGGACCGACACAGCGGAAGGAAGGGGCTTGAGGTTATTATCTATCTGGCTCATAGTGCTCACTTCTGGACATTTTGACTCAATTGCGACCAATTCTAGCATTGAAACTAGACAAATAGGTCACTATGAACCACAAGAAGCATGCGTTGAGACAATTTGTCTGCAAACTATTTGCTGAGCATGAGATCGAGCTCACAATTTAGATCATGCTGTGAAGGTAAAAGCATGAATATCAGTTTGGCACCCTATTTGCTTTCAACCGAACGCATTACAATTTGGACCCCCTCAACTCACTAGGCATTTGAGTTGGAACCCTATTTTTTATCAAGGAGTATCCATGCTAAACGTGAAATCCCACATGAAGTCATTACTGGGCTTGGTTGTTGCAGCCAGCATGCTCACAGTGTTACCCGCTCAATCGGCAGAAGTCATTAAGTTAGCCACAACCACCAGCACCGAAAACTCAGGCCTGTTACAAGAATTACTGCCTAAGTTTGAAAGTGCATCAGGCTATAAAGTCCAAGTTATCGCAACGGGTACTGGTAAAGCGCTGAAACTGGGCGAGCAAGGCGATGTGGATTTAGTGATGACCCATGCCCCAAGTGCTGAAGCTAAGTTTGTTGCCGATGGTTTTGGCGTTGAGCCACGTGGCATTATGGAAAACGATTTCGTCGTTTTAGGCCCTAAAAATGACCCTGCAAAACTACGTGAAAGCAAAACCGCTGAAGAAGCCTTCGCAAAAATCGCGAAATCTGGCTTACCTTTCCTCTCTCGCGGTGATAACTCTGGCACACACATCAAAGAGTTAGAAGTATGGAAAGCAGCAGGCGTGACTCCAGACTTCAAAGGTTACACTTCAGTAGGTCAAGGCATGGGTAAAACCCTGCTGATGGCAAACGAGTTACAAGGTTACACTCTGTCTGACCGTGGTACTTTCGTGGCGTACAAAACCAAGTTGGACTTAGGTGTGGATTTCGATGGTGGCAAAACCCTAGCAAACCCATACCAAGTGATTCTGATCAACCCAGCTAAATACCCAGATTTAAACCACAAAGGCGCTAAAGCCTTCAGTGACTGGCTGATCAGCAAAGAAGGTCAAGCCATGATCAACAGCTTCAAAGTTGAAGGCGAGCAACTGTTCAAGGCAACCTATAGCGAATGAGCGAAGGCTGGCTAGCACTGTTACAGCAGGCGTTAAGCCTGCTGTTTTCATTGGACCCCGACGTTTGGTCCATCATTTCTGTCTCGTTTTCGGTTTCGTTTGCGGCACTTCTCATCACCTTAGTCCCTTCGATGGTGTTAGGTTTTGTGTTGGCGTTTGCCCATTTTCCCGGCAAGTGGTTTGTCACTAACTTAGTGCAGACACTGCAATCGATCCCTACGGTTGTTATCGGCCTGCTGGTATATCTCATTTTGACCCGTAATGGCCCACTTGGGGATTTAAAGTGGTTGTTTACTCAAGAAGGGATGATCCTCGGCCAAATGCTGATTTGTGCCCCCGTGATGATCGCCATGAGCCAAGCGGCATTTACCAGTGTCGATCGCAGAGCCTGGGAAACTTCACGCACCTTAGGCGCCTCATGGGCTGGCGCGGTTTGGGCTGTTTGTCGCGAACTACGTATGCCATTATTACTGGCGATTGTGGCGGCCTTTAGCCGTATTCTCACTGAAGTTGGTTGTTCGATGATGGTTGGCGGCAACATTTTAAATGTGACCCGCAATATTCCTACCGCTATCGCACTGGAGACCAGCAAAGGTGATTTCGCCCAAGCTATCGCCCTCGGATTAGTGCTGCTAATCTTGGCCTTGATCCTCAACTTTGCCTTAGGTAGTTTACGCGGCAAAGAAACGCCAAGGAGCCATTAAGCAATGACCCAAGCCAAACTGATTGCCCGTGACTTGGAAATGTCCTTTGGCTCGCGCTTGTTATTCAAAGCCCAGCGCCTCGAATTATGCCAAGGAAATGTGATTTACCTACAGGGTGATAACGGCACGGGTAAGTCAACTCTGATGAAAATCCTCGCGGGTCTACAGCTGCCATCCAAGGGTAAGATTGAGATAAACGGCTTTAAAAAAGATCCTTGGTGGACACGTAATCCTTTGTTAGGTAAAGCAATTTACCTCCACCAGCATCCGTATTTATTTGATGGTACAGTGAATTACAATCTGACCTACGGCCTACATTTTGCTGCCTCAAAAATCGAGGCCAAACGCAGAATAGGCCAAGCGATTGAAATGGCTCAACTTGGCTCATTGTTACAGGCCAGAGCGAGCGATCTGTCTGGCGGAGAAAGACAACGCCTCGCCATCGCCCGCGCTTGGATTTTACAGCCTAAACTCCTGATGCTCGATGAGCCGACATCCAATATGGACAAAGACTCCCAAGCCCTAGTATTACAAATGATCCTGCAGCTCAAACAGCAAGGAGCGGGAATGCTGTTAAGCAGCCACCAAAACTGTGCGCTCACCGCGATTTGCGAGCAGCAGTGGCACATTGAAGAGCAACAGGTGATAACCTTCTGTCAACAGACGCCCACTCCATCCACACAGGGAGCTTTATATGTCGTTGCAAATTGATGCGGTTATTCTTGCTGGAGGTATGGCACGCCGTATGGGCGGGGATGACAAAGGCCTCGTCGAGCTAAACGGCAAGGCCATGATAGAACACACTATCGAGCGGATAAAACCACAGGTTAAGGAGATCCTGATCAACGCAAATCGTAACCAAACACGCTATGCTGAGTTCGGTTTTACGGTGTTGAGCGATGAACATACTGGGTTTCTCGGCCCTCTGGCGGGCATGATTACTGCTATGGGCCACACCCAAGCAGACTATTTGCTCGTGGTGCCCTGCGATTGTCCGCTGCTGCCGCGGGATTTAGTCGCCCGCTTATTAGCCGCCATAGAGACAAACGATGCTGAGCTTGCCGTGGCCAGCGATGGTGAGTATCAGCAACCCGTAGTAATGTTATTAAAGCCAAACCTGCGCGAGTCGATGAAAGCCTTCCTCGAAGCGGGTGAGCGTAAAATTGATTTTTGGTATGCCAAACATCACTGCGTCGTTGAGTCTTTCGCTGATCAGCCCAACGCCTTTGTAAATGTGAACACGCCAGAACAAAAGCAACGACTGGCTGCTGAGATAAACCAAAGCTAAGGCTTCAAATTTCCTAGATTAGAGGTGCAAATGAGTACTCCCTTCGTCAATCCGCTATCTATTCCCGTTCTCGGATTTTGTGCCTATAGCGGCACGGGGAAAACCACCCTACTCAAGCAATTGATCCCCGAATTAAATCAGCGCAGCCTGCGTCTGGCGGTGATCAAACATGCTCACCATGATTTTGATGTCGATATTCCCGGTAAAGACAGCTATGAGATGCGTAAAGCTGGCGCACGGCAAATGTTAGTCGCCTCCCATGTGCGTTGGGCGCTGATGACCGAAGATGCCCGCGATGGCGACCCAGAACTTGTCCACCTGCTAAAGCAAATTGAAGCCGACAAGGTTGATATTGTCTTAGTCGAAGGCTTTAAAAAACTCACGTTGCCAAAAATCGAGCTGCACCGCGCCGCCCACGGCAAGCCGTTTATTTATACCCAAGACGACAATATTCTCGCCATCGCTTGCTGTGATGACACCGAACTGCCGAGCGAGCTCAGAAGACTCGATCTCAACAATGTCGCACAAATCGCTGACTTTGTTATGGAATATGCCAATAGCTGGCAAGCCCCTAACCCAACCTTACCGATTGCGACAGTCGATGCCTGCACCTTAGGCAGTGATAAAAACCTGAGCGTCAGCCAAGGGTTAGCGCAGATTTTATCCCATGTCACGCCCGTCACTGAGGTGGAAGACATCGGCTTAGACGACTTAGATAACCGCGTGCTCGCCCACGACAGCATTTCGCCCGTAGATGTACCGCAGCAAACTAATTCAGCAATGGATGGCTACGCTTTTGCCTATCAAGAACCCATGCCTGAGAGTTTCAACTTAGTCGGTGAAGTCTTAGCCGGACATCAATATTCAGGCACACTCAAGGCTGGTGAAACCGTGCGCATTATGACCGGCGCGCCCGTACCAGCTGGAGCCGACACCGTTCAACCTCGAGAACTGGCTAACGAAGCCAATGCCAAGGTCAGTTTTGAAGGCCGCATTCAACAGGGCCAACACGTTCGCCTTGCGGGTGAAGACATTGGCCAAGGCCAAGTCGCCCTCACCCAAGCCACACGCCTAAGCGCCGCCGAACAAGGCTTATTAGCCTCCCTCGGCCTTAACCGTGTAACGGTTTATCGCCGCCCAACGGTAGCCGTGTTCTCAACTGGTGATGAAGTCTGCCAACCCGGTGAAGCACTTAATCCTAATTGTATTTATGACTCGAACCGTTACACCATCAAGGCGATGGCAAAACGTTTAGGGTGTGATGTCATCGATTTAGGCATTATCGAAGACTCCGAAAGCGCACTCGAAACCACCTTAACCAAGGCTGCGGCGCAGGCCGATGTGGTGATCAGCTCTGGCGGCGTTTCCGTTGGTGATGCCGACTATATCAAGGCCGTACTGGCACGCCTTGGCAATATCGACTTCTGGCGGATCAATATGCGCCCCGGTCGCCCACTCGCCTTTGGTAAGGTTGGCGATAGTTTGTTCTTTGGTTTGCCCGGCAATCCGGTGGCGGTGATGGTGTCTTTCCTGCAATTTGTGCAACCTGCGCTGCGTAAACTCGGCGGCGAGACAAACTGGCAAGCGCCGTTATTCCCAGCGATTACCGATGAAACCCTGCGTAGCCGCCAAGGCCGCACTGAGTTTATCCGCGGCATTTATCGCATCGCTAATGATGGCAGATTGCATGTCAGCAGCACAGGCAACCAAGGTTCAGGTATGCTCAGCTCGATGGTCAAAGGCAATTGTCTTATCATCATCGGTGATGATGCTGACGCTGTTAATGCGGGTGAAACTGTTTTTATTCAACCCTTTGCCGATCTTTTATAAGATCCAGAGAGCCCCTATGAGCCAACTCGTGGATGCCTTTGGCCGTCAGGTCGAATATTTACGACTTTCGGTGACGGATCGCTGCGACTTCCGTTGTGTCTACTGCATGACGGAAGAGCCCTGCTTTTTACCCAAGGACCATGTATTGCACCTCGAAGAGTTGGCTTGGATCGCCCAAGCCTTTACTGAACTTGGGGTGACCAAAATTCGCCTCACCGGTGGCGAGCCGCTGGTGCGCAGCGATTGCGATCAACTGGTGAACTTACTTGGCAAGCTCCCTGGCCTCAAGGACTTGTCGATGACCACCAATGGCTCTAGGCTCAGTAAGTTTGCCAAACCTATGTTTGATGCGGGCCTGAAACGCTTAAATATCAGCTTAGATACCCTTAACCCAGCGCTATTTACTCAGCTCACTCGTAACGGCAAATTAGCACGCGTTATCGAAGGCATTGATGCTGCCATTGCAGCTGGCTTTACGCGCATTAAAATCAATGCCGTGATCCTCAAACAACAAAACGATCATGAAATCATCGATCTGGTTAACTTTTGCCGCGACCGCAACCTCGATATCGCCTTTATTGAAGAAATGCCGTTGGGTGAAATGGATGAACGCAAACGCGCGCGCCATTGCAGTAGCGATGAAGTTAAGGCCATGATTAGCGAGCATTACCCCCTTCAGCTCTCCAATAAACGTACTGGCGGACCGGCGCGCTACTACACAATGGCTGATAGTCCAATTCACATCGGCTTTATCTCACCCCATAGCCACAATTTTTGCCATGAGTGCAATAGGGTGCGCGTTACCGTAGAAGGCCAATTACTACTCTGCCTTGGTAATGAGCATTCCATTGATTTAAAAAGCATTATAAGAGAGTTTCCCGGAGATATTGAGCGGCTAAAAACCGCCATTCTCCAAGGTATTAAGCGTAAACCTAAGCAACATGTATTTGATAATAACGAAGTGCAAATTCTGCGTTTTATGAACACTACCGGCGGTTAACCTCCTCACCTCAGGGCTAGCATCTCAATTTTGCCGTGATACACTCATGGTATCAGTCCTATTTTTTGTGTTACTTCTCCTATGGCGCTCACTCGTAAACAGTGGAATAACATCATTATTCTTGCCAGCGTGTTTATCATTGCCGTGCTCACGTTTATGGATAAGAAAACCCAAAATGTGCCAAGTGATGCGCAACGGCTATTTGATGACAATGCACCGCTGGCTCAGTTGCAGCTAGAGGGTATATGGCTGCACAAACAAACCTCAAGCTGGGAATGCGATCCGCAAGTGCTCAACTGCGAGCGATGGGCAAAAGCTTGGCAAGGCTTAAGGGTCTCGCCCTTGAATGACGCGCCACAACCCACTGGCAAACCGCAGGAACTGGTGATCCAAATTACGGATATTCGCCAATCACAGCGCTGGATTTATTTCCCCGATGAAGGCCTGCTCAAATCTCCTGCGGCAAACTGGTACTTAGTGCCGCCGAGCTTAAGGGTTGATTTACAGCCCATCCTCGATGCGAAACCCGCAAGTTAATCTATTGAATAAAAGAACCCAATCATGCCGGAATTACCAGAAGTCGAAGTCACGCGTCAGGGGATAACCCCTTACTTAGTCGATCAAACCGTGGTTGACCTAATCGTGCGTAACCCCTCCCTGCGTTGGCCAGTTCCTGAGCTTGCCAAACAGATCATTGGCCAAACCATACGCCAAGTGCGCCGCCGCGCTAAGTATCTGTTAATCGATACGGATGCTGGCACCAGCATAGTGCATTTGGGGATGTCGGGCAGCCTAAGGATCCTGCCCCATGACACGCCAGTGGAGAAGCATGACCATATCGATCTCGTTCTCGCCAATGGCCGCATTCTGCGCTTTAACGACCCAAGACGCTTCGGCGCTTGGTTATGGTGCCAATTGCCAGAGGAAGCCCATCCGCTGCTGGAAAAACTCGGGCCAGAACCTCTGACCGATGCCTTTAACGTTAATCAGTTAGCTGCCTCGCTGGCGGGCAAGAAAAAGGCCATCAAGCTCTGTCTGATGGATAACCATATTGTGGTGGGCGTTGGGAATATTTACGCCAATGAAGCACTGTTTGCCGCAGGAATACACCCCGAGGCCGAGGCAGGCAAGATAGATATTGAACGCTTAACGGTACTGGTTGCTGAGGTAAAACAAATCCTCGCCCACGCCATCAAGCAAGGCGGCACCACGCTTAAGGACTTCACCAACGCTGACGGTAAACCCGGCTATTTCGCGCAAAAGCTGCATGTATACGGCCGCGGCGGCGAAACCTGTACACAGTGTGGTAATTTACTTAGCGAAATCCGTTTAGGCCAACGTACCACCGTATTTTGTAGTATCTGCCAACCCCGCTAAAAGAGCCTGCAACTGCATAGTGCCACTCGTTTAAGTGAATGGTGGCATTATGCATAAACACCTTATTCTTATTTTTGTTTACGTTAACGTAAACTGACAAAGATTCATGCTTGACATAGATCACAGATTTGGGTTTAATAACCCCCGTACCGAGATAAACCCATCTGTTTGTACAAAATAATTAATAATAACTTGCAGATTTCGGTATAATTAACATTAAAGATATAAGAATAAAGACTCTCAATAACAATAATATAACTAAGACCACTCTCTAATAATAACAAGAGTAGTGATTTCACCTTGAAATCCCGGTCAGTACATTTTTGTAAGGGATGGCCGATAACGCCAGTTTGCAATAAGCAAAATGCCTTACACTCAGGGTAACTTGCCCCATCAGGACACAGCTTACATGATGTAAACTGTTGCAAAGGAAGCGAATAGCTTTGGATGCACTGGCTGGAAGCTTGTTATCACTGGAAGGTACTTAAAGTAACAAGGATGGTTAACTTTACGTCATTGATGACGCTGCTATAAAAGATGTGTCTTGAGACCATCTACGGAAACTGTGGTCAGGATGGCGACAGAAACTAATTAAGTGTCTGGATGACCACTAACAAAAATAATGCAGGGAAAGCAGAAAAAAAAGAAGGATACCGACCGGGAAAGTCGCATAGCAAGTAAGGATACTTGGAATCAGAATAGGGTGCAAAATGCACCGTTTGTAAGGCGGCAGTTTAACTGCCGCCTTTTTCTTTGTGATTTTTGACCAACAAACACTCACATCTAGAAAGTGCGCTAAACCAATATAATTGTTACAATCAAAGCCTTAATACTTTCTTAGTTGATTCGATGCGCAGATGCCCTCTTTGTCATAGCACGCAAACACACTTGCTCCTACAGGACAAAAAACGGTGTTTTTATATTTGCCAGACATGTTGGCTAACCTTTGCCGATGCGAATAGTCATCTTCCACCAGCTGCAGAAAAACAGCGTTATGGCCGATCACGCATCGCGTCAAAGCAACGCCACCTCTCGCAATTTATTTTGCCTTTGCTTACGCAAATACAACAGCAGCAAAATGGTAGCCTCACGGGATTGAATTTTGGACGAGTGTTAGATCAAACCAGCCTAGAGACCATTGAATCTGCGGGGCACACTTTCAAACAGTATGACCCTTTCTTTGCTCCTGACCACGAAACACTCAAGCAAGAGTATGATTTTATTTGCTGCTACCGAGTGTTTGAGCATTTTCAGTATCCCATAAAAGAATGGAGCTTACTGACCCGCTTACTTAAACCAGGCGGATGGTTAGCAATAAGTACTCCTTTATTAATTGATTTAGAAGGCTTTGCTAAGTGGCACTATAAGAACAACCTCACCCATGTGAGTTTTTACCAACGACAAACTTTTGAATACCTAGCAAGCAATAGTGATTTTGAACTATTATTTGCCGCTAAGGACCTCGTTTTGATGCAAAAAACATCATAATCTGGTATAACAGCCGACCGAATTTAGCACTTAGTCGATCCTGTATCGGCTAGGCCATACGTTGTAAATAATTGAGAAAATCATGTCTCGTAGCAAGAAAACACGCAAGGGCGGCGAGAATAGCCCCAAACAACAGCCAAGAGTGAAAAAGCAGGATCGTGCTGAAGTCACAGGCAAGCGCGCAGAAAAGGGCAATAAATCCGGCAGCCGCCATAATGAAGCACTGATCCAAGCTCAAGCACCGCAAAAAAAGGCAGCGCAGAAGAAAGATCCACGTCATGGCAGCAAAAAGCCTGTGGCACTGGCCTTACCGACCACAACAGAAAAGTCAGCCACCCCGAAGGTTAAGCAACCTAAGTTAACCGACGAGCAAAAACTGCTGAAGCTGGAAGAAGACCCAAGACTGAACCAGTTGCTTGATATGTTAGAAGAAGGTCGCAATTTAAGCGATGCCGATCAAAAATGGTTGGATCAACAGCTCAACAAGATTGAAGCCCTGATGATAAAACTGGGTATTAGCGACGAGCTAGAAGATGAAGCGCCAGCTAAATCTAAAGCCGACTCAGATGACGATCTGTTCGACCGCTTTGAATCAGGTGCCGAACTGCTAAAAGATTATCAAGATAAGTTTTAAATCTTAGAATTTGCATAAAAACAAAGCGATTAAGCTTTGTTTTTATGTTTTCTGAACAAGGAGTTTTCGTGTCTACCACTCTTACCGTTCTTGGTTTTATCATCATTGTTGCCCTCAGTAGCTACGCCACTTTTTTACTCCTCAAACTCAAGCAACAAAAACAACGTCAACAAGCGCTTTTAGCCGAACGCGAAGCTGTTGCTAATACTAAACGCGCCAAAGTACTCGAAGATATCCGCTATATTGCGACAGCTATGATTGAAGACCGCTGCGAAATCTCCGAAGGTGTAGTTAGGATTGGCCGTTTATTCGAGATTTTATCCTTAAGCGAAAGGGTTGCTCCTGAGTTTCCTGCTTTCTTCCAACATTTTGAGTTAATTAAAGATCATCCGATTATGGAAGCACGACAAGCCCTACCAAAACAGGAGCGTATGAAGCTCGATTTTGCACGAATGAAATCCGAAGCCGAACTGGCAGATGGTATCAACGAGGATGCCAAGAAGTTATCTACTTATCAGCTAAAAGCACTACACTAAAAATGCTTACTCCGCCTCGAAACCAAGCTTACATCGGTATCGAGGCTATCAATCTAAATCCTTTCTGTGCTTTGAGTGCGACTTCCCGTGAGCCTGTGCACAAAACCTCCAAAAAACGACAGACACACGCTGTTTTTTCATAGATATTGCGTAACTTCTAAAATGACAGACATCATTTTTACAACCTAGATCAAGGTTATTTGCCTAAGAACCTTGCATACTTCGTTTGTTGCTAATTTACCCTCGGAGGACACGCCTTGAAGCAGCCCACTCAGATAAGCTGGGATCAGTCGATGATCGAAAAATATAACTACAGCGGTCCCCGTTATACTTCTTATCCAACGGCGCTAGAGTTCGATGATTCATTCACTGAACAAAACCTGTTAACTGCGATTGAAAACAGCAAGAGTGACAAACTGTCGCTGTATATTCACATCCCCTTCTGCGCCAAACTTTGCTATTACTGTGGCTGCAATAAAGTCATCACTCGTCACGCCCATAAGGCCGACCAATACATTGAGTATTTAAGCCACGAAATTATTAAGCGCGCCCCACTGTTTAAGCATTACTCGGTCACCCAAATGCACTGGGGCGGCGGCACACCAACCTTCTTAAATCCTGAGCAAATTATTAAACTTACCGCATTAATTAAGGCTAACTTTAACTTTGCCGATGAAGGTGAGTTCTCTATCGAAGTTGACCCGCGTGAAATTGAACTTTCCATGCTCGACACCCTTAAAGAAGCCGGCTTTAACCGTATTTCGATTGGTGTTCAGGACTTCAACAAAGAAGTACAAGTCGCGGTTAACCGTGAGCAGGACGAGCAATTTATTTTCGATTTAATGGCCAAAGCCAAGGCTATGGGATTCGTCTCAACCAATATCGATTTAATCTACGGCTTGCCACACCAGACTCCAGAGACATTCGCCGCCACCATGCAGCGCGTGTTAGATCTGTCGCCCGATCGTCTATCTGTATTCAACTATGCTCACTTACCCGCGCGTTTTGCCGCGCAGCGTAAAATTAAAGATGAGCATTTACCTTCGCCAAAACAAAAGCTTGAGATGCTGCATCAAACTATCGAGACCTTAACTGGCGCGGGTTATCAATACATTGGTATGGACCACTTCGCGAAGCCTGACGATGAGCTGGCTAAGTTACAACGCGAAGGCAAACTGCACCGCAACTTCCAGGGTTATACCACCCAAGAAGAATGCGATTTGCTTGGTCTTGGCGTGTCGTCTATCAGCCAAATTGGCGATTGCTATGCGCAAAACCAAAAGGACATTCGCCCTTACTACGAAGCCATCGATAAAGATGGCCATGCGCTCTGGAAAGGCTGCAGCTTGAATCGTGACGACGAAATCCGCCGCGTAGTGATCAAACAATTGATCTGCCACTTCGACTTAGATATGGCCAAAATAGATGAAAAACTGGGAATTAAGTTTGAGGAATACTTCGCCGAAGACTTAAAACTACTGCAAACCTTTATCGATGATAAATTAGTTGAAGTCGCCGACAGAAAGATCACCATCAGCCCCACTGGCCGCCTGTTGATCCGCAATATCTGTATGTGCTTCGACCTTTACTACCGTCAAAAAGCGCGTCAACAACAGTTCTCTCGTGTGATCTAACACTGACACATCTCCAATAAAAAATCCGACTCAAATGTCGGATTTTTTATTGGGTTTTAATCAGCCACTCTATGCTTTAGCCGCATACAGCGCCTTGCGTTCGCTCTCTGATAAAAATGCCATTTCTACCCCGTTGCGCTGTACTTGAGCCAGTTCAGCATCGCTTAATCCCAGTTCAAACTTGGCAATGCGGTACTCATGCTTGATATCAATCGCACTTACGCCCGGATCATCGGTATTAAGGCCTATCAACACACCGGCATCCATAAAGGTTCTGAAAGGATGTTCAGCATAGGAGGACACTGTCGAAGTATGCAAGTTGCTGGTTGGGCAAGATTCTATACCAATACGGTGTTTAGCCAGATATTCCATCAGCTTAGGATCGTGAATCGCATTCACCCCATGGCCGATACGTGTCGCCCCCAGCTCCTGAATCGCCTGCCACATACTTTGTGAACCCGCCGCCTCTCCCGCATGGGCAGTGATAGCTAATCCCGCGTCACGCACTCGCTTAAAGTGCTCATTAAATAATTCGCCAGGGAAACCTAACTCATCGCCGGCTAAGTCCATTGCAACCAAATGTTGTTTATGGGCGAGCAAACCTTCAAGCTCCTGAGTGCAAGCGGGTTGGCCGAAGGAGCGCGACATAATCCCGATAAGATTAATGTTAACTTGGTAATCTTTCAGACCGGCTTTAACCCCATCGATAACCGCTTCAACCACGCCTTCAATCGGTAGCTTATGGTTCATCGCCATGTAATATGGGCTAAAACGCAGCTCCGCATAATCAAGGCCAGATAACGCCGCATCGGCCACGTTTTCATAAGCGATACGTTTGACGGCATCTAAATCAGCCAGAACTGCCACCATCCAATCAAGCTTTTTTAAGAAGGCAACTAGGCTGGTTTCTTTCCCCTGAATTTGTACAAACGGCGCGAGAGTCTCTAAAGAATCGGCAGGTAAAGCAATGCCGTGTTGGTGTCCGAGCTCCCAAATGGTGTTCACTCGCACGTTACCATCTAAGTGACGATGCAAATCCACCAATGGAATGGATGTATTGATCATAATTAACCCCTATGTGAACTACCCAGCCAATGCTTTTGTTATTTGGTCTAGGGCGGACCCTAAGTTTAACACGCATTCTTTAATGGCACTGAGGGATTTAAATTCACATTCAGTCACAATTCCGCTTAATATGCGTACAAGAATCTGCGCAAGACCTCAGGCATAATGACTTCAATAACAACGAAAATATCCGAGATAAATCATGCATAAACTCTTTACCCCTAGCTTACTCATTTGCGTCCTGAGCGCCTGTAGCACGGCTAAGCCCCCTGCAGAATCCGCCAGCCAAACAGCGGTGGCAATAACGCAATCCTCAGTCAAGACGATGGCCCCCGCACTACAAGCGATAGTGGATCAAAGCTGGCAACTCCAACTCAGTGCCAGCCCAGAAATGGCCTATGGAATGGGCGATAAGAGCGCCGCAGGTAAATTGCAAGATCTGTCCCCAGAAGCCTTAGCCAAGCTCAATCAAGGTCAGATAGCGATTTTGGTCCAATTGAAAGCACTGGATCGCAGTAAGCTGAGTAAAGAAGATAAAATCAATGCTCAAATCCTTGAGGATCAACTACAAAACGAAGTCGACCTGTATAAGTACAAGGATTACTACCTACCAATCACCGCAGAAAGTGGCTTCCACGCCTACATATCCTCCATTGCTCAAGGACGCTTCAACACCCAAGAGGATTATCAAAACTATCTGGATAAACTTAAAGCGCTGCCAAATTACTTTGCCCAGCAAACCTATTGGTTAAAGCAAGGATTAAAGGAAGGAATTACCCCACCCAAAGCGACCCTTAAAGGATTTGAAAACAGCATTAGCGCTTATATTTTACCGGTAGAGAAAAGCAGTTATTTCAAGCCTTTTACTCAGTACCCAAACCATTTCACCGAGGCGCAAAAAGCTCAGTTAACGCAACAAGGTCGAGCCTTGGTCGAACAAAATGTAATCCCGACCTATCAGGCTTTTTATGATTTTATGACTCAGGAATATATGCCCAACACTCGGGACAATATTGCTGCTAATAGTCTACCCAATGGGGATGCTTTTTATGAAAACCGTGTTCGATACTACACAACCTTAGATATCACTTCGGCAGAAGTGCATGAACTCGGCTTAAAAGAAGTAAAGCGCATTCGCCAGGAAATGGAGCAAGTCATTAAGTCTGTGGGCTTTAAAGGCAGCTTTGCCGACTTTTTGTATTTCTTAAGAACCGATCCCCAGTTTTATGCAACCAGTGCGGATCAACTCCTGAAAGAAGCAGCGTTTATTGCCAAAAAGGCCGATGCCACGTTACCAAAGTATTTTGGTAAATTACCGCGAAAACCCTATGGTATCGCCCCCGTACCCGCCGAAATCGCGCCTAAATATACCTCTGGCCGTTACTCTGGTTCGAATCGTGACGATGAACCCGGTTACTACTGGGTCAATACCTACGCCTTAGATAAACGCCCACTCTATGAACTAGAGGCATTAACCCTGCACGAAGCCGTACCAGGACACCATCTACAGATTTCACTCAATTCTGAACTAAGCTCACAGCCAGATTTTCGCCGCTACAGCTATATTTCTGCCTTTGGCGAAGGCTGGGGATTGTATAGCGAATACTTGGGATTAGAAGCGGGATTTTATCAAGATCCTTACAGCAATTTTGGTCGCCTCACCTATGAGATGTGGCGCGCAGCCCGCCTAGTTGTCGATACAGGCATGCATGCTCAGGGGTGGAGTCGTGAGCAAGCCATTGAGTTTATGGCAAATAATACAGCATTATCACTCCACAATGTGACCACTGAGATTGACCGCTACATTACTTGGCCAGGGCAAGCACTCTCCTACAAGATTGGTGAACTCACCATAAA
Source organism: Shewanella oneidensis MR-1 (assembly GCF_000146165.2). Taxonomy (NCBI): domain Bacteria; kingdom Pseudomonadati; phylum Pseudomonadota; class Gammaproteobacteria; order Alteromonadales; family Shewanellaceae; genus Shewanella; species Shewanella oneidensis. The sequence goes on from NC_004347.2 coordinate 4,938,437, forward strand.
ACGCTTACGCGCCAAAGCAGAGCAAGCCTTAGGCGATAAATTTGATATTCGTGCTTTCCATGATGCAGTATTAGAAAATGGCTCTGTGCCGATGTCAGTGCTTGAACAACAGATAAACGACTTTATTGAAGCGAAAAAAGCCGCGATTTAATGTCATCCTAGGGAGTCAGTATTTTCAGGCTCCCTTTCCTGACACCCTAGGTTCTCTGTTACACTCTAACGAACCTTTTGCCAGAGATACGCGACAGAGAATGAGCCAAACGCCATCAGTTTTTTCAACGGAACACGATTTAAATACCTCTGAACAGCAAGCCTTTTGGCAAACCGTTGTCCAAGACACACTCAACACGCCCGATGGATTAACCTTGGCCTATATGATGGTTAAGCATCCTAAAGCCCATGCCAGCATAGTCATCAGCAGTGGCCGCGTGGAATCCTACCTAAAGTATCAAGAGTTGATTTTTGACTTGTATCAGCAAGGCTACTCGGTGTTTGCTATCGACCACCGCGGTCAAGGATTATCGAGTCGAATGACCGCAAATCCCCATCAAGGACATGTACGGAGATTTAATGACTACATTGATGATTTTGCGCTGTTTATGCAAACGGTTGTGCTTAAACACGCCACCTCACCACTGTTCTTACTTGGGCACTCTATGGGCGGTGCCATCGGCACCTTGTATCTAAAACAGCATCCCGATGTCTTTACCGCTGCCGTATTTTCAGCACCTATGTATGGCATCAAGTTACCCATGCCTAAAGGGTTTGTCCGTTGGTTAGCCAGTAAACTCGATACCAGTCTCAACGGTGGAGAGCCTAATTATGTGCTAAGTGGTCAAAACTATAAGGCAGTCCCAGTCCCCTTTAAGGGAAATGATCTCACCCATTGCCAGAGCCGTTACCAAGCCTACCGAGAATTGTATGAGGCGGCGCCAAAGCTGCAGCTAGGTTCTCCGACTAACCGTTGGCTTACTGAATCCTTAGATGCAGCCGATGCTTGTGTATTGGCAACAACGCATATACGTACACCTATTCTGATCCTACAGGCCGGTGAGGATAAAATTGTCGACAATGCAGCGCAAAATCTCGCAGTGAGCTCTAATTGCCAATTAAAGGTGATTGCAGGAGCAGCCCATGAGATATTTATGGAGAAAGATAGCTATCGCAATCAAGCGCTGAATTACGCACTCGATTTTTTTAAACGCTACGCAACAAGGGACGTGGACAAACAAGCTGTTTAAAATCATTCAAACTCAAGGCGCGAGCGATATTGTAACCTTGGAAATGGGTACATCCTAAGGTGGTAAATAGCTGTTGTTGCTGAACCGATTCAACGCCTTTAGCCACTATCGGCAGTTTAAAAGGTTGTACCGCTTGAATAAGTGCTTGGTTCCAACTCGCATCATTCAACAAGCTTACTGCACAATGCACATCTAACTTCACCTCAGTTAGCGGGTAGTTATGTAGGCAACTTAAGGCACTCTGCCCGGCACCAAAGTTATCTAACGTAATAGCAATCCCTGCCTCGACTAACTGAATAATCCGTGGCTCAACAAATGCTTTAGATGTAAGGAACACACTCTCAGCAAGTTCAACGCCCAGTTGCTTATCATCAAGCTCATAGGAACGAACTACAGCAATAAATTGTTCAATAAAATCAGCTTGGCAGAAAGATAAGGTACTTATATTCAACGTCAAACGCGGCAACGTAATGCCAAGTTGCCTAAACTGTTTGACTAACTGGCAAACTCGCTCGGTAACATTTAAATCAAGCGAGGCAACCAATCCATTTTGCTCAGCTAAGCTAATAAATTGAGCAACAGGGACGATTTCTCCATTGGCTAAAGACCAGCGAGATAAGACTTCAGCAGACTCTATCTTGCCATACACATCCACAACGGGCTGGAACATCAATGAGAGCTGATTGTCAGTAATGGCCCGTTGCAATGCATTGAGTAATGACGGTTCAGGATCCAATGCACGCGCTAAGTCTGGATGATAGAAAGCACAACCTGCATGTTCCGATGACTTACCATGCTCCATTGCGAGTTGAGCACGCCGAACCACAAGTTCTGGTGCAAGTGTTTCAACCGAATCTAATAAGCAAATACCCAGATTCGCAACCAAACTAAAATGATGCTCACCATAATGGAAAGGACGCATCGTGATTTGCCTTAACTCGGTTGCTAAGGCCAAGGCACGGCGCCCAGCCATTTCGGCATCAACAGCTAAATCTTTGACTAAAAATGCAAAATTACCAAATTCAATATGTGCAACAACAATATTCTCAGTAAAATAGCTCGAAAGTCTTGCGCCTAATTGAGACAGTAATCGCTCTAGTTCATGGGTTGACAGCGAATCACTAATATCATGAGTATCCACATTAACGAATAATAAAGCCCCCCAATAACCTGCACGATTTCGTTGAGACAGGTATTGAGACAATTGTTCCATAAACGCTTCAGGAAGCATTCGGTGGCCACTTGCAGATTGCTTAACTAACTCCGCAATAGCAGCATGGTTTTTCTCACTCTCAGACACATCAACATGAATCCCAATCATTCGGGTAGGTCGCCCCAAATGATCCCAGTCAACTAACATGCCACGGTCGAAAACCCAAACATAATGGCCATCGCGATGTAGTAAGCGATGCACACTCTCAAACTCCTTTGTTTTGCCGCTCACATATTCATCCAGACAATTCAACACAGCTTGCTTATCATCTGGATGTAAACGCGCCTCCCACGTCTGGAATGCCCCTTCAAGTTCATCTGGAAGGTAACCAATCATTTCCTTCCATCGATCGGAGAGAAATACTTCACCAGTTCGAAGATCCCAATCCCAAATACCATTGCGCGAGCCTTCAACGGCAAACAACCAGCGCTGTTCACTATCATTAAGCTGCTTAACCGCTCGACCTAAGCGCTCATGCACCTGTTGGAGACTCGTCTGTAAAGATAAAACCTCAGCAGCACTCCAAGGTACTTGTATTGTAAATTCCGGTGTACCGACATGCTTAGCCGATTTACTTAACAACTTAAATGGACGTATCAACAAATAATATAACACGCAGGTAAAGCCAATAAGCAGCAGGGCGCCAAGTCCCCATACACGCATAAATCGTTGTTGTAACTCAGTTGAGGCTTTAGCTACTAAAGGAGCTAAATCAGACTCGAGATAAACCAACTCTGTCGCTCCAGGATACTGGGCTTCAACAGGATAATAGGCTTGAATAGACAACCTTTCGGGATTAACAGAAATACTCGCCAACCCTGATTGCACTACGGCATGGTGCTGAATTACATCGTACCCATCTATCACTTCAATCGCATTGCTATCGCGCCAAACTGCATGATTAGCAAATCGAATCCGGCTGTTTGCATCGAGCAAGATATAGACCATAACATTCATATCTAACGTCGCGAGAGAGACCTCCTGCTCAATGCGTTCTATATCCTGTAATGCTTGTGCCGATTGCACAATGGCCTGCATACGTAAAAGCTGCTGCTTTATTTGACCCACTTGACGATCGGCCAACTCCTTGCGCACCTGTTTACTCTCATAAAAATACTCAGCCGTAACCAACACTAAGTAAAGTGTTAGCATGCACACAGGTATCAACACAACGAGCGAGAGTTTGCGAAACATTGGTTGCTAATAATTTTAAATTAAATGGTCGACGCCCAGTATGCTAACGGGTAACCGGTTATTAAGCAAAAAGACTTAACATAAGGACCATTAAACAGATCAACAACTCAAAGGGTAATTAATTGTAATCAAATGAAATTATTGATTTTTAAAATAGCTGAAATGAAACTTTAGAAAAGGTGTCGATATGTTCAGTTTGAAAATGAAAAACAAAAAAGCCAGCTTATTCAGCTGGCTTTATGCTCTCTTACGAGACTGTTTGTCTTCACGTTTAAAAGTGAAATCAAATTAGGCGCTTGGCGATGACCTACTCTCACATGGGGAGACCCCACACTACCATCGGCGCGATTGCGTTTCACTTCTGAGTTCGGGATGGGATCAGGTGGGACCACAATGCTATTGTCACCAAGCAAATTCGGTTTAAACAAGACTCGAGAGCGCACTGTGTGCTGCTAGGTCCTAGAACCTACTCTTGTCTTATTTATTAATTTAGAAAGCTGTATTGAGTATCACTTCTTAAGTGTTTGTATTCGTCTAAGTACTGTACGACCTCCAGGGAAGGAGGAAGTACTGGAAAATGTCTGGAACATTTTCAGTAAAACCCATCTGGGTTGTATGGTTAAGCCTCTCGAGTCATTAGTATCAGTTAGCTCAACGCCTCACAACGCTTACACACCTGACCTATCAACGTCCTAGTCTCGAACGGCTCTTTAGTGGACTTAAAGTCCAAGGGATGACTCATCTTGGGGCTCGCTTCCCGCTTAGATGCTTTCAGCGGTTATCGATTCCGAACATAGCTACCGGGCAATGCCATTGGCATGACAACCCGAACACCAGCGGTTCGTTCACTCCGGTCCTCTCGTACTAGGAGCAACTCCCCTCAATCATCCAACGCCCACGGCAGATAGGGACCGAACTGTCTCACGACGTTCTGAACCCAGCTCGCGTACCACTTTAAATGGCGAACAGCCATACCCTTGGGACCGACTTCAGCCCCAGGATGTGATGAGCCGACATCGAGGTGCCAAACACCGCCGTCGATATGAACTCTTGGGCGGTATCAGCCTGTTATCCCCGGAGTACCTTTTATCCGTTGAGCGATGGCCCTTCCATTCAGAACCACCGGATCACTATGACCTACTTTCGTACCTGCTCGACGTGTCTGTCTCGCAGTTAAGCTGGCTTATGCCATTGCACTAACCGTACGATGTCCGACCGTACTTAGCCAACCTTCGTGCTCCTCCGTTACTCTTTGGGAGGAGACCGCCCCAGTCAAACTACCCACCAGGCACTGTCCTTACCCCAGATAATGGGGCCAAGTTAGAACATCAACACTACAAGGGTGGTATTTCAAGGACGACTCCATCAGAACTAGCGTTCCAACTTCAAAGTCTCCCACCTATCCTACACATGTAGGGTCAATGTTCAGTGCCAAGCTATAGTAAAGGTTCACGGGGTCTTTCCGTCTAGCCGCGGGTATACGGCATCTTCACCGCAATTTCAACTTCACTGAGTCTCGGCTGGAGACAGCGTGGCCATCATTACGCCATTCGTGCAGGTCGGAACTTACCCGACAAGGAATTTCGCTACCTTAGGACCGTTATAGTTACGGCCGCCGTTTACCGGGGCTTCGATCATGAGCTTCTCTTGCGATAACCCAATCAATTAACCTTCCGGCACCGGGCAGGCGTCACACCGTATACTTCCTCTTGCGAGTTTGCACAGTGCTGTGTTTTTGATAAACAGTTGCAGCCACCTGGTATCTGCGACTCCCGTCAGCTTAGAGAGCAAGTCTCATCACCAACAGGAGCGTACCTTCTCCCGAAGTTACGGTACCATTTTGCCTAGTTCCTTCAGCCGAGTTCTCTCAAGCGCCTTGGTATTCTCTACCCGACCACCTGTGTCGGTTTGGGGTACGATTCCTACTAACCTGAAGCTTAGAAGATTTTCCTGGAAGCATGGCATCAACTACTTCATCCCCTTGGGGACTCGTCATCAGCTCTCAGTGTATAGTGACCCGGATTTGCCTAAGTCACCCACCTACCACCTTAAACGCGGACTACCAACGCCGCGCTAGCCTAGCCTTCTCCGTCTCTCCATCGCAGTTAGCAAAAGTACAGAAATATTAATCTGTTTCCCATCGATTACGCCTTTCGGCCTCACCTTAGGGGTCGACTCACCCTGCCCCGATTAACGTTGGACAGGAACCCTTGGTCTTTCGGCGAGGGGGTTTTTCACCCCCTTTATCGTTACTCATGTCAGCATTCGCACTTCTGATACCTCCAGTGTGGGTTACCCCTTCACCTTCTACGGCTTACAGAACGCTCCTCTACCGCGCAACCCTAATGGATTGCACCCGTAGCTTCGGTGGTATGTTTAGCCCCGTTACATCTTCCGCGCAGGCCGACTCGACTAGTGAGCTATTACGCTTTCTTTAAATGATGGCTGCTTCTAAGCCAACATCCTAGCTGTCTAAGCCTTCCCACATCGTTTCCCACTTAACATACACTTTGGGACCTTAGCTGACGGTCTGGGTTGTTTCCCTTTTGACGACGGACGTTAGCACCCGCCGTCTGTCTCCCGAGTAGTACTCATTGGTATTCGGAGTTTGCAAAGGGTTGGTAAGTCGGGATGACCCCCTAGCCTTAACAGTGCTCTACCCCCAATGGTATTCGCTCGAGGCGCTACCTAAATAGCTTTCGAGGAGAACCAGATATCTCCCGGTTTGATTGGCCTTTCACCCCCAGCCACAAGTCATCCGCTAATTTTTCAACATTAGTCGGTTCGGTCCTCCAGTTGATGTTACTCAACCTTCAACCTGCCCATGGCTAGATCACCGGGTTTCGGGTCTACGCCTTGCAACTAAACGCGCAGTTAACACTCGGTTTCCCTACGGCTCCGCTATTCGCTTAACCT